>OY970334.1:0-4235171 GCA_963717445.1 uncultured Bacteroidota bacterium
CTTGTCACTGGGGTTGATTCAAGTACGTCTGCGCCGACCGGCGGGCTTATCGATATCGACGGTCATTTCAATGATTGGCAAGGAATAGTCCCGCAAGCTCCAGGCCCGAGTTATGCTTGTCCGGATTTGGATGCGGATCTGATCAATGTCTGGGCAACCAACGACACGAGTAATCTGTATTTAAGCTATCAAGTTGCAGGCACCCTCGACGCGTCGACTCATTTCTACCATATTTTCATCGATGTCAACTATAACGCCCTCGGCGGGAAGACAGGCTATGTCTATAATGACAGTGCTTCGATCGGAGCCGGATACATGGTTGAAAACAGTTCGTTTTGGAAATACAATGGAAGCGGAGGGTCAGACTGGTCTTGGGTTGCTGCTTCCGGAATGAATACGGCCGACAGCGGTGGGAGGACTGAGCTAAGCATACCGCTGAATGTCCTTTTTCAAAGTGATTCCAACAAGACCGTAGCATTTCTTCTGGATGTCAACCAAGCATCGTCGCCTTATTCAGTATTGGATATAGCTCCCTACAACTATCAGACTCAATGCTATGTGTATCGGGTCAATAGCTTGACCGCTGTTGACGAGCAAAGGCTCAGTTTCCCCTCATCATATTCACTTTCTCAAAATTATCCGAATCCATTCAACCCGACAACAGAGATTCAATACCGGCTGCCCAAAGCAAGTCTTGTTAAGATCCAGGTTTACAATGTGGTCGGCCAAGAGGTAGCAACACTTGTTAACGAGAGTGAAAGCGCTGGGTCTCGCATCGTAAGATTCGATGGAGAAAATCTTTCCAGCGGGGTCTACTTTTATTCGATTCATGCAGATAACTTCTCGTCCGTAAAAAAAATGTTGTTATTGAAATGAATGCCGGACACATTCAGGCATTGATAAACGATAAGCGTTGTCTCAAATGTTTCGAGTCAATAAGGCAAAGGAGCATTTCATAATGGAAAAAAGAGCTACCATCGTTCTCGGCGTTGTTGTTCTTATTTTCTTATTCGGGAGTGTTGTCGCAGATGCAGCAGGGAACAGGAATATCAGCGGCAGTGTAAGAGATGCCCAGACGGGGGGGGTGCTTCCCGGGGCCAATGTGTTGATCGTTGGGACAAGCCTTGGCGGTGCATCGGACATCAATGGAAGATTCGTGATTCTCAACGTTCCTCCGGGCTCGTACACACTTCGCGCATCGTACCTCGGTTACAAGCCGAAGGAAGCCTCTATCCAGGTCGCGGGAGATGCAGATGTGAAGATTGATTTCAAGCTTGGGGCTGTTGCCATAGAAGGAAAAGAAGTGATCGTGACGGCTCAGGTGGCCGGACAGAATTCGGCAATCAACCAACAGCTCGCCTCGGATCAGATCGTGGATGTGGTTTCGGCGGTGAAAATTCAGGAGCTTCCGGACGCAAACGCAGCCGAATCGGTGGGGAGGCTCCCCGGCGTCTCCCTGATCAGGAATGGCGGAGAAGCGACCGAAGTGGTGATCCGCGGGCTCCAGCCCAAATATAATATGATCATGGTGGATGGGATTCAGATGTCTTCATCGGATCCGAATGACCGGAGCACCGACCTCAGCTCGATCTCGTCAAATATGCTGGAAGGCATTCAGGTCTCAAAATCGGTGACTCCGGACATGGACGCCAGTGTCATGGGAGGGACGGTGAACTTTGAGCTGCGCGAAGCGCAGGTGAAAGAACCGGGTGTTCCTCAGCTCGGTCTTCTTGCGCAGGGGGGCTACAACAATCTGTCGGATGCGTATAACAAGTATAATAACTACAAATACGTAGGAAGCGTTGAAGATCGGTTATTGGACGACCGGTTGGGTGTTTTTGCACAAGCTGCTATTGAGAGAAAGAATTTGACATCCAATGAGTTAGGAGCATCCTACACCCACGCAGGAAACAGTACCTCTCAATACTATACGACGGGACTGGACCTTTATGATATTCCCCGCGATATCCAAAGAGCAAACGGCGCATTGGTTGTGGACTATAAGCTTCCGGAGGGGAAAATTAAGTTTTCGAACTTTTTAAGCTCAAACACTTCGACCACGCTCGACCGGGAAGAAGATTTTGACATAGCGGACAATCAGCATCTCTATAATCTGTCAAACACAGGGAGCCTATCGCACAGTGCCACCGATGGCCTCGATTTCGAACAACAACTGCCGATTTTCCAAATTGACGCAAAAGTCTCGAACACGTATTCGGATACAAAGGACCCGAATGATTGGTCGGTAAATTTTTTGCAGCAATCTGCGGGCCTGGGTCAGTTTAATAACGTGGGGAACGTCAATCCGCAGGATGTTCCAAAAGCAGCCAACAACGATCTTTCGAGAACCATAATCAACCTGATATCAACGAGCAATAGTTTTTCAAAGGAGCGTGCCACGACGGGGTCGCTGGACTTAAAGACGGACATCAATTTCTCCGATGCAGTCAGTGCTGATGTTAAATTTGGAGGCATGTATAGGTATTTGACAAGGGCGTATACCTACGAGCTCTATAATGGCGGCGGGCTTCAGTTTGGAGATGCAGGATATGTCAACCAGTTGATCCTTTCGCAGTTCTCGCTCCCTGCGAATCTCCAGTATAATATCCCCCTCTCGGATTTCGCCGACCCATCGTTCAATTACGGCAAGTTCCTGAACGGCAACTACAGCATGAATACGCCGTTGAACAGCGGGATGCTTGCAGAGATGGCAAATGTTGTACGTCAGAACGCTGCGGCAATCGCGGCCAATAATGGGACTGCCGCCTATGGACGCAACAACTTCTTATCGACGACGAACAATTATTCCGGGACGGAGGATCAATCGGCGTTCTACGTGATGTCGACGGTGAACATTGGTTCGGAGATCACAGTGATTCCGGGTGTGCGCTACCAGGATATCCGGACCGATTATACCGGAGCTCGCGGCATCGAAAGCCGCTTATCGTTCAATGCCTATAATTATTACGACACTACCGTGGCACAGGACCATGGCTACTGGCTTCCGGATGTGTCGTTGAGATATAAACCGCTTTCCTGGTTTGATGTTCGCCTTTCGTACACGAACACATTGGCGTATCCGGACTACAATGCGATTATCCCGAGGATTGACGTTGGTACGGGTGCGATTGCATGGAATAATTACAAATTAGTTCCATCGCAGTCGAAGAATTATGACGTGTATTTTTCCTTCTATGATAACTCGGTCGGATTGTTGACCGTCGGACCCTTCTTAAAGCAGATCACCAATCTTATCTATCCCTGGACTTTCTACGCTTCGGGAACCAACGCATCACCGTACTTCCCGCCCGGCTTACTGGGAACATCGACTCCATCGGGAACATATAGCGTGAGTACCTTTGTGAATGACTCGTATCAGATTAACAACTACGGATTGGAACTGGATTGGCAGACACATTTCTGGTATCTGCCCGGAGTGTTCTCAGGATTACTATTTAATATTAACTACACCCATATCTTTTCGAAGGCTCAATATCCGTTCGTCAATATAGCAACAAACGGCCGGTCAACAAACTACGTCGACACATCCTTTACAGACCGGCTTTTGGATCAGCCCGATAATATCGTCAATCTTTCTCTAGGATATGATGATCAAGGCTTTTCAATCCGCGTTTCTATGTTATACCAGGCAGATATTTTCACGGGAGTTAATTACTGGCCTCAATTGAGGTCTAACACCTCCGCCTATACGCGCTGGGATCTTGCCGTCAAGCAGGAATTACCATGGTCCGGTCTTCAGTTATACGGAGATCTCAACAATATCAACGGGGCAAACGATATTAGTGTCATCCAGGGGGGTGGCGTACCGATATCTGAACAAGATTATGGTTTTACGGTTGCCGTAGGCCTGCGTTGGAGCTTGTAAGATCTTCATTTGGCTTGTGAAAATGAATAATAGAACTCCAAAAATTGTGCCCGCCGTACGTTGAAATGTGGAGCGTGTTATGGATTCAATCGAATTATACGAAGTTAAGCGTTGAGATAGTATGTCTAACTAAAAGGAAGGAGGGATCAATACGCAGTATGTCGAATGTTTTACATTTTTGTTTCAAACACTTTTTACATGAAAGGAGTCCTTTGTGAAAAATCCGTTATTCTTGGATTCTTTTTCTGATTTACCTCAAACAATTTTCAATTGAAAGGAGTCTTTCCGTGAAAAACATAATCGCAACAGTGATCATTGCTGTAAGTGTTATGTTCGTTGTCTCGACCAGCACAGCATTAGCCGGCCCGACCGATACACTCGTTGTCTACGCCAGTGGGCTGCCTCTGGACCAGGTTATTAATAGCGATACTACTTCTACAGGCTTGCAAGCACACGGTGCGTATAAACTCGTTTCGTTAGATACGACCTATATATTTTTAGGCCCTGCATCGGTGAAGTCTAGTATAGCGGTCATCGGAGTGTTGGGAAGTAATGGAAAACCGCCCTGTGTGCAGCCGGGCGTTCTTGGCGATGGTTCCTTACCTTACTATTTATTTGTCATGAACGGAGTTCATACTGTAGGAACGTTTCAGAATCTTTATCTTACCGGTCTAGCGACAAACAATACTATCAACCAGTTGAATACAAATGGTGTTGGGGCGCTGATACAGTTATCGGCAGATTCTATCAAATGCCACGTAGATAATGTTGTCTTTTCAGATTTTCCAGAGGCAATGATAAGTTATAGTGGAAACTGGTGTGACATCTTCGTAACAAACTGCAAGTTCAGAAACGGAGTATCAGCCACTGCATGGTATTCCGGGGAAGCGGTACGAAACCAATATAATACCGCTCCCACCGATTCATTAGTCATGAAGTACAATACTGTGTTCGCGATAAATTCGTATGCTGCGGGCCCTGTTACAGTCACCATGGTCAACTATTTCGAATTCTCCCATAATAATGTGATGGATATCTTTCAAAACCCGTTCTGGATTTTTAACGTCACGAATGCCAAGGTTGACAACAATGTGTTTTATGCCAACTGGATGGGCGGAGTTACCACGACTGAATATACCGGTTATTGGGATCAACTATGGTCGATAGAAATTGGCTCAATCATCGACTTGGATACACTTGATATAGCGAAAGCCAAAGTGTTTGACCCCGCGGATTCGGCAAATGCAAACATCAGATGGTTAGCCGAGGCCAAGAGGAATATTGAAGTCAAAAACAATGCGTATTTTATGCCCACGGCAGTGACAAATTTTTGGACTGCCTGGGATGATACCGCTCATGGCGCCGATTCAATCTACACTCCCGGCTGGATGGATGCTCGAACCACGAACATGTTCACCGACAAAACACATTGGCCCGGACTTGTTCAGTCGGGCAATATGAATGTCGACCCCGGATTTGGCCCATCGATTGGCCAAATAGTTAATAGTGGCCAAGGGGATGGTGTCGGTGAGTTCCAGTATTTCACGGACATCAGGACGAATTCAGCATCGACGGATATTTATGGATACCAGCTTGCAAGTGTAACCGGCAATAATTGGACCCCCGCATGGCCGCTTCCGGAAGCGACGGATATGAAATACACCAACAGTTCTTTAAAAACCGGTGCAACCGATCAATATCCAATCGGTGATCCATATTGGTTTAACGGGGTAACCGGCGTTGCTGTCGCCCCTAAGGCGGTACCACATGCATTTACCCTGTCCGAAGCGTATCCGAATCCTTTCAACCCGAGCACGAATGTCCAGTACACTCTCCCGGCATCGGGAAGCGTCAGTCTGAAAGTGTACAACGTTCTCGGCCAGCTCGTGAAAACACTCGTTGATAACGAGCATCAAGAAGCAGGGACATACACCGTTCGTATCGACATGTCGAATGTCACGAGTGGCGTATACTTCTATACTCTTGAGCAGGGTCAGAATCGGCTCGTTCACAAAATGATGTTGTTAAAGTAATTGCATTCTTTCTCCTCTCCTACTATCATAGGGGGCACCAAGGCGGTGCCCCCTGTGATTGCGTTACGAACATTCGAATTCCGCTCAGCATGAGGACAGTGGAGATTGAAATTCACCGCCGGCGTTTTCCATTTATCACCAAAATATGGGATGAAAAGACCTCGGCCATACATGTGAAAGCTCCCGTAACAAATATGGAAAACGCGCAATTGACATGATGAAGATGTTTGTCGGAAGGTTATCCATTCTATTGTTGATGAACAT
Organism: uncultured Bacteroidota bacterium; assembly: GCA_963717445.1. GTDB lineage: Bacteria > Bacteroidota > Ignavibacteria > UBA10030 > UBA8401 > JAGVPT01. Next base: position 6,184 of record OY970334.1, read on the forward strand.
AGCATTCGGAATGATGAATGCTGCCGGAAGAAGTGCTGCCCTTGCCGCAGAGCGCATCCCGTCGAATTCGGCCGCTTTGGAATTCGTGCAAGGAGAACAAACTCTTCCCTTAACAACGGATCAACAGAAAATTCCGTTGAGGATTGGAAATACGCGCATTGAAATCAGAGTTTATAGAGACATGAGTTTTCAGATCGCTTCATCGAATGGAGCTAAATCTAACTGGAGCATTCTGACTTCCAAACCTGGATACTTATCGACAATCAGACTTGCAAATGCCGAGAATCCGGAGAAACTCCACATAGTGCCTGGATCTCTAACCGCAAAAATTGCTCAAACGATCTATGGAACAAGCAAAATCATCTCATTGACAGCGCAATCTCAGAACTCAACATTATCTCAACGTTTTACATGCATCCTTCCAAATGACCTCAGTAACGTGATCATCTGTGAATCGTCGCTGAAGGATGAAAGCGACGCGCCGATCGAAGTACGTTCGTATGCCATGCTGAGCAGTTTATTGGACGCGAAGAAATTTGGCGCAGACAGTTCGTATAAATTTTGGAGCTTTCAAGGGGGAAGTTATCCGGAGCGGTACGACTGGATATTTCCACTATCGGCAAACTACCAGCGGACAAATTATCAGGGAATGAACGCCCCCGATTACGGCGGAGGAATGCCTGTGGTTGACTTGTGGACAAAAAGCGCGGGAATAGCTTTTGCTGTCATTAATGAAGAACCGCAATTAGTCTCATTGCCGGTGAAGGCGACGAGCTCAGGCACCGTTTCATTCTCCATTGAAGATTCAAACAAGATCGTGATCAGGCCGCATGAGTCGGTTGAGTTGGTCCGCTGCGCATTGATCTCGCATCGCGGCGATTTTTTTAACCCCCTAAAGACCTACTCTCAATTAATGCAAGCAAAAGGTTCTTCTTATCCAAGAGCGCCGTCCGATGCATTTCAGCCTGAATGGTGTGCGTGGGGATATGAAAGAGATTTTACCAAGGAGCAGATTCTAAAAAGCCTCCCGACTGTGAAGAAGCTTGGCTTTGGCTGGGTGACGATCGACAATGGCTGGCAGAATAATGTAGGAGATTGGCAGCCGAATCGAGCCAAATTTCCGGGTGGCGAAGCTGATTTTAAGGCATTTATCGATTCGATACACTCCTGCGGATTAAAGGTCCGGCTCTGGTGGTGTCCACTTGCCGCTCAGGATTCTGCGTACAGCGTTAAACATTACCCGTCGAGGATGAATGAGTACGGGATGAATGTTCAAACCAATGTGGCGCTGGCGCATCCAGATTGGTTCATTCTTGACACCAGCGGCAACCGAGTTCAAGTATCGTGGTGGAACGCGTATTCACTTTGTCCTGCGCTCGAGGAAGTAAGGACGTACTATAAGGACTTTACCAGGAAAGCGATAGCCGAATGGAAAATCGACGGTTTCAAGATGGATGGCCAGAACTTGAATATGGTTCCGGAATGTTACGATCAATCTCATCATCATAGCCGCTCATCGGCATCTTGCACTTCTGTTCCGGATTTCTTCCGGGACATCTATACCACGGCAACATCGTTGAACAGCTCATTCGTGATTCAACTCTGTCCTTGCGGCACGAATTTCTCAATCTACAATTTGCCGTTTGTCAATCAGACCGTTGCGTCGGATCCGCTCAATTCGTGGCAGGTACGGCTGAAGGGGAAAACATTCAAGGCGTTATACGGAAGCAGCACCGAATCGTACAGCGGCGATCATGTCGAGCTCACCAATCGAAAATGGGACAATGAGAAACACAAGTTTATCGTGGATGGCAAAGTAGATTTTGCATCCACGTTGGCGGTCGGCGGCGTTCCGGCATCGAAGTTTACGATTAACGGGATAGAGCAGAAAGATTCGACCCTTGCGCTGGATCGATCGGCGTTGGAGTATTACGAACGGTGGCTCGGAATTTACAACAGAGAAAAATTTGCTGAAGGCGAATATCTCAACCTTTACGATATTGCTTTTGATAAACCGGAAACGCACCTCATCAAAAAAGGCAATACGTATTACTATTCTTTTTTCTCTGACGGCCATTTCAACGGCAAAGTTGAGTTGCGGGGTCTAGCGAAAGGGGAATATACGGCAACCGATATTTATTCGGGCAAAGTTCTCTCGAAAGTTACATCGGATATTCCTGATATCAACATCCATTTTGATCGGTGCATGATCGTTAAAGTTATGAGGAACGAGTAATGAACTTGAAGAACTATGTCAGCGTATGCTGTCTATCAGTGGTGATGCTCTATTCATCAGGCATCAGTCAGGTCACTGTTATCTATAAACCCTCGAACGAAGTCTTGCGCAATCCCGAGAGGGGATTTTATACCGAGCTCACCTCTCAGGCGGAACAGTCACCGCTTACTCCCGCCTCGCTGGCAGAAATCAAGGCGCACGGAGAGTCATTGATCCTAAGGATGTATTATTTGAAATCTTTTAGAGACACGCCGTTAAGCGACTCTGAGCTGTCGATCATTAAGAATGATTTCATTACGGTGCGGCAGGCGGGGATGAAGTGCATTCCGCGATTTGCGTACAGCGAGAACATCGGCCAGCAAGATGCGCCGTTGAACGTCGTGCTTGATCACATCGCTCAATTGAAGCCGATACTCCAAAAAAATTCCGACGTCATTGCTGCGATGCAAGCTGGGTTTGTCGGAGCGTGGGGGGAAGGACATTCTTCGACAAATGGATTGGATGAAGTTGCCAATAGGAAAAAGATCTTAGTTGCAATGCTCGATGCCCTTCCCGCGGACAGGATGATCCAGGTTAGAACGCCCCGTTACAAAAGAGAAATGTTCAACAGAATGCTTCCGATTGCAAAATCGGAGGCGTTTAACGAGGCAATGTATTCGAGGATTGGGCATCATAACGACTGTTTTCTCGCGAACTGGAACGACTATGGCACATACGTCGACACGGTCGAAGAAGAAGATTTTCTTTCAAAAGATTGCCTATACGTTCCGATGGGAGGCGAGACGTGCAACCCGAGCTCATTCAGCGACTGCGTCAATTCACTCTATCAGATGAAGAAACTTCATTGGTCCTTTTTGAACAGCGGGTATCATCGTGCCGTGGTGAACGGTTGGAAGACCAACGGCTGTTTTGACGAAATTGCAAAGAAGCTGGGATACCGTTTTCAGCTTCTGAGCGGAGTATTCGACAACTCGTCAAGGCCGGGGGCCGGCTTTCATTACAGTATTCGCTTGACAAACACCGGTTTTGCGTCATTATTTAACCCGCGGGACGTTGAGCTCATCATCCAGCATCAATCGAAAAAGATCGGATATTTAGTTAAACTTCCGGACGATCCGCGATTCTGGCAGCCCGGAGACACCGTGAGCCTTTCTGGCATTGCCGGTTTGCCGGACGATATGCCGAGCGGATCGTATGATATCTATTTGAATCTTCCGGACCCGGCTCCACAGCTTCATTATGAGCCCGACTATTCAATTCGGTGCGCCAACGACAACACATGGGATGCGAATTCAGGATACAACAAGCTCAATTGTGTATTGAAGATAGCATCAGGCAGAGGGGAAACGATGTATACAGGACTTTATTATTTTCAGCCCCTCGAAGTGCCTGAAAAAAATAAAGAAAAGAAGCACGACAACAAAAATTAGAACGGAACTCTCAAGAAAATGTCCGACAACGTCCAGGTGCTCGAATATGTTTCTGCCGATCATCGAGAGAAAATCATTCAAAGCTTGTTCGAGCATCTGGCGTTCGTCGCATATCTTCCTAAATTGGAGTTCTTGACGTCGGACAGAGAAAAGAGATATTTACCCTTTGTAGATTCCAGTAGCTTCCGCGATGGTACAGATATGATGGTCAATCTTCTCGATGACGGCATGAACCATACAGTCAAGGAAACGCTCCTTGGGAACTATCAATTGACATTCTGGCTGGCTGATTTATTTTAATACTGCCATGAATAACTAGAAGCCATCTCAAAAGTGGTTTTCATGCAGAAAACAGCCGTAAATGTCATGCTGATCCCGCCGCTTTGTGGCGGGAGAAGCATCCATGACATGGAAGCCTAGTAGAGTCAAGGTATGTCATTGTCAGGGATTCTTCACCCCGTCTGAAAAGCGACGGGGTTCAGAATGACAATGATCTGTCAGTATTCCTTCAGAAGGACATAATCAAGCGTTTTTGAGATAGCTTCTACAAAAAGTGTTGGAAAATTGCATGCTGAGAAAATCGCTGCTGCTGTTGATCTTATTTGTCTCGGGCTTATGGGCGCAGGAATCGGCCTACGTCGAGAGACATGGTGATCGGCTTTCAATCGGCAACCGTTATATCGAAAGAGTCGTGAATGTATCCCCGAACAACGTCGGTACGGTCCAAATCATCAACAAGCTTTCCGGCAAAATCTATAAGGTGAAGGACGACATTTTTGCGCTGCATGTTGTCTTCACCGGTCTCGGGCCTGCGCCGGGAAAAGAGCAGAACGGGGAAAACGACGGGGTGTTGACAGCAAAGGATTTTCAATTTGCCGGATACACTCAATGCGATCAGCCGAATGGCGGCAAAAGGCTCGCGCTGATTTTTACGTTTGATTGGGAAGCAACCGCATTCCGGTTGAATATAAACTACGATGTTGATTCCTCGCGCTTCTCAATGCGAAAATGGATTGAGCTGTCCGATTCTTCGTACGGAATCCAATTTCTCGACCGAATCGACGTAGAATCCATGACATTCGAAAATCCGCAATTCTCCGACGGAAGCTTCGGCCAGCCGGTGTTGAACAGTGACATCTTTTTGGGTGTCGAGTATCCTACGGTCGAAAACGAGATCACTAAAGCATCGGTCCGGATCGGGTATGTTGTCGGACAGGCGATCAAGAAGGAGCCGTACATAAGCCACCCATCCATTACCGGTTCGTCAGATTCAAACGACAAGCTGGAAGAAACTTTCATGGACTATGTGGAAAGCATCAAGGCGGAAAAGACGCGTCCATATCTGCTCTATAATTCGTGGTATGACCTCAGGAATCCCGCAATCGTTCCTGATTCTGCCGGCGTGATGAATGAACAGAGTGTCTTGAATACCATCCAGGCGTTCAAGGATCGCTTGTACAATCCTTATGGAATTGCGATCGATGCGTTTGTTCTCGACAATGCGTGGGACAAGTACGAAAGTTTATGGGGAATCGATTCGGCAAGGTTCCCTCACGGCTTTTCCCCGTTTGTTGCAGCGCTGAAAAGCATGAACACCAAGCTCGGATTGTGGGCATCGCCGTTCTGCGGATATTCCAACCGGGATCTCCGGGTGAACTGGGGCGCTGAGCACGGCTATGAGAAAACCGGCGACTTCCTCTGTTTTGCCGGTACAAAGTATAGAGCGGCGTTCAAACAGGTCATGACCGGTTATGCCGAAAATTATGGGCTGGGATATTTTAAGTGGGATGGATTCCTGCTTTCTTGCAACAGCACGGATCACGGCCATCTTCCCGGAATTTTTTCCCGCGAAGCAAACGTCGCGACGTACATCGATGTCATGAATTCGGTGAGAAAAATCAACCCCGACATTTTTTTAAACATCACAAGCGGCACGTGGCTCTCGCCGTGGTGGCTGAAGTATGCAGACTGCATTTGGATGCAGGGGGAAGACTACGGTTACCAGGAGAGCGTTCCGTCGATGAACGACAGAGACAAGGCGATTACGTACAAAGATGTCGTCTTGTGGAATAACTATCAAAAGTCGCACCTGCTCTTTCCAATTTCGAGCTTGATGACGCACGGCATCATTAAAGGAAGATTCAATTTGCTGGGGGGCGCGAACGAGTCCCTGGATTCGTTCTGCGATGAGGTGATGATGTACTTCGGACGCGGAGTCATGATGTGGGAACTCTACATTTCTCCCGACCTCCTTTCCACGGAAGAGTGGAATGCCATTGCCTCATCGGTGAAGTGGGCGAAGGCGAATCAATCGGTGCTGGAAAAAACAAAAATGGTCCTCGGAAACCCTCTTGAAAAGGAACCGTACGGCTACGCTCATTTGACAAAGGGAAAAGGAATTCTTGTCCTCAGAAATCCCAATGCTATAAAGCAAACAGTGAGCGTACGGCTAACCGCCGATCTCGGCGATATCGACCCTGGCGCCGAGTATTATGTGAAGGTGATTTATCCGTACAATTTCATTCTCCCTGCGCCGGTCAAAATGAGCGAGAGCGTCTCTCTCGATCTTGACGGTTATGAAGTGTTGACTGCTGAACTGATTCCGGCGGATAAGATCGATAAGAACCTTCCGGTCGGAGTGAAGTACTCTATAGAAGCCGGGAAGCTCGTTGTCTATGGAGAAACAGGCGAGAAAATGACCATCGTGTCGGTTGAGAAAAAATCTTTGGGAGTCGTTCAATTCGGCAAAGCAGAGGGAAGGGTTGAATTCCAAGCCGACGCCGAAGCAGTCAATCACGGATTGGAATTTTCATCGCGCTCGAATATTACCGTGCCGGGAAATTTTACTCACGCGAAAATTGCATTGCTGCTTGAGACGGCCGCAAAGCTTCAGAACCAGGCGCGGCCCGATTTCAAGATAAAAGTCAACGGAGTTTCCAAGCCCGTTTCGATTGAAGATGGAGACGGCAGTTGGTTTTGGGTGACGGCCGACATCGATGTGGGACAGGATTCTGTCGACTGCACGGTCACGTTTAAGGATACGGTGAGAGGAAAAATAAGCTTTTGGACCACTGCTGAACGTGAGATGGCCGGGTACACTCTGGACGGAGTTGAAATTCACGATACCGTCCTTCTTCCGGCAAAGCCGTTTCCCGCATCGATCCTAAAAGAAATGATTGCTATCTCGCAGTACAGACTTTAATAAGGAGGTTCAATGTATTTTGACTGGGTCACATGGAGCATTTGGCTTATCGGATTTTTCATTCTTGTCGTTTGGATATGGATTCCTATTAAAGAAATCAGAACGATCGTGATGAAGAAGAAACAGGAGATGGCGAGCGCGAACGTTCAACCGGTGAAGGAACAATGAATTTCGTCGATTACACGATCATTTTTCTCTTCCTGGCGTCGATGTTTGCCGTCGGTTCTATTTTTTACAAGTGGGTTGGCAGTTCCGACGACTTCTATGTGGCCGGGAGAAATTTGACGCCGTTTGTATTGGCCGCCGTATTGGCGGCAACAAATATCAACCTTTACAGTTTTATCGGCCAATCCGGAATAGCCTATAAGTACGGCATACCGATTATCTGGCAGACCTGGACCGGAAATATGGCCATGGTATTTTCAGGCCTGTTCATCATCCCGATTTATAGGCGGTTGAGGATACGCACGATTCCCGAATTCCTTGAGCTGAGATACAGCAGAAACGTTCGAACGCTTGTGGCGCTGATTTGGGTGATCCGGCTTTCGTTTTTCCTCGGGGTCATTCTCTATACTGCGATCACCGCTGCGCAGATTATCACCGGCATGGAGTCGTTCACTGGCTTAGCCCTGATTCTTTCGGTTGTCGTCATCATTTACACGATGCTTGGCGGAATGTGGTCCGTCACCTTCACGGATGTTATTCAGTTTGTCCTGATGCTAGGAGGCGCGCTGGTTCTGCTCCCTCTTGCGATGAGTTATGTCGGCTGGTGGCCCGGATTAGTCGCAAAATTGCCGCAGGGATCTCTCACGCTGGTCCAGGAGTCGGGAAAATACAGTTGGAAATTCATCCTCGCCATTTTCCTTCTCGGCATCGAATGGGCGAGCATCGATCAGGGATTGCTGCAGCGGGCGTTCGCCGCCGAGAATACCCGCACTGTTGCAAAAGGATTGGTGTTAGCCGGCATCATCACCACGCCGTTCGCGCTGTTGTGGAACCTGCCGGGACTCGCCGCACGAATTATTTTCCCGAATTTGGCGAATTCAGACACTGCCGTTCCTCTTCTGCTCTCTCACTTTGTTCCTCACATCGTTCTTGGCATTATCGTCGTCGGTTTATTTGCTTCGCAGCTCTCGGCGACATCGGGAAATCTGAACGGCATCGCAACAGTGTTTGCAAGCGACATCTACGAAAACGTCCTCAATCGGAAAGCAACGCAAAAGGATGTCATCCTCGTCGCCAGAATTGTCACCGTCCTTGCAGGCATAGGAATGATTCTGTTCGCTTACTGGGTTCCCATTTTGGGAGGCGCCGTCAACGCGTACCTGACCATCATTGCAATCATGGACATGCCGCTCTTTGTCATCACGGTGATCTACGGATTGTTGTGGAAGAGAGCCAACTGGCAGGGAGCGATTTCCGGATACCTCAGCGGCGCAGCGGCCGGTGTCGTCTGTCAGTATTTTTACAAGCTCGATTTCAATTTGACGACGTACATCTCGGCCGGCATCGCTCTTGTCATTACCCCGATCGTAAGTTTGATCACTCGCAACACCAACAGTAGCACGGTGGAACATATTTGGCAGGCCAAGCGAACGAGCGAAGAAGAATCGAAAGCTCAGAACGTTTTTAATATCATTCCTCAAACTCTCAAGGGAAAAATAAGTCTGGTAATTCTTTTTACCGGATTGTTAGCCTTTTTAGCCGGTGTTATTATGGGAAGTCAAGGATTAGAAGCGGCTTCCACTGTATGCGTCGCCGGCATGATAACGTACTTCCTTGGAGGCCTTTTACGAACATATACGAACTAACTCTGGAATTTTTATGACGAAAGAACTCAGTGATTTGAAAATATCAACCCCCGGAAGGGTCTGTCTTTTCGGGGAGCACCAGGACTATTTGAATCTTCCGGTAATTGCTTCTGCGATCTCGTTGAGGATTTCTGTTGAAGGACATAAGCGCGACGATGCACAGGTCGTCATTCATTTGCCGGATATAAACGCCGAAGAATCATTTTCTCTTGCTCAGCCGATCGCGTACGATAAGGACAGAGACTATCTCAAGAGTGTCGTGAACGTACTGAAACGGCATGACCTAAAATTTTCTAGAGGCGTTGAATGCACCGTGCACGGCGACATACCCATCAACGCCGGAACGTCGAGTTCGTCGGCGCTTATCGTTGCCTGGGTCAATTTCATGGCGAACATGAGTGACCCGAAGCCGGTCCATCTTACGCCCGAGACAATCGCCGAATACTCCTACGAGGCCGAAGTTCTCGAATTTTCGGAGCCCGGTGGCATGATGGATCAGTATTCGACAGCGATCGGCGGAGTCATTTTTCTCGATTCAGTTCCAAAGATTCAAGTAAAAAAACTGGATGCCAAGCTCGGCGCGTTGGTGCTGGGGAATTCCGGCGAGCCGAAAGACACGAAATTCATTCTGGCAAGAGTGAAAAATCAGATTCAAAAGGTCGTCAAGGAATTGCAGAAATCTCATCCCGAGTTTTCTCTGCGAACGGTCACGGAATCCGGCATAGACGTTTACGCATCTTCGTTAACCGATTCGCAAGTTGAACTTCTCCATGGTACTATTCGAAACAGAGATATTACAATGCGCGCACTCAAGGCGCTCAATGAAACGCCTCTGAACCATAAGCTTATTGGTAATTTGATGAACGACCATCAAACGGTGCTGCGGGATATTTTGAAAATATCTACGCCGAAAATCGATAGAATGATTGATACAGCGGTGCATTCCGGCGCTTATGGAGCGAAGATTAACGGCTCTGGAGGCGGAGGTTGCATGTTTGCCTATGCTCCCGAAAATTCACAGAAAGTAAAATCAGCGATAGAAAAAGCAGGAGGCGAAGCATACATCGTGGCAGTGGACGAAGGGACTCTTTCTTCTATCATGGAGGCAGCCTAATGTCGGATGGAAGATTAGTGATTCTTGCGGCCGGCATTTCGTCGCGGATGAAAAAGTCAGCCGTCCCTCAAATGATCGCCGATAAAACGCTCATCGATGACGCAGACTACAAAGCCAAATCGATGATCGGTGTTGGAAAAGACCACAGGCCATTTTTGGATTATCTCCTTTACAACGCCAGGCAGACGGGCTATAAAGATGTTCTCATTATTGTGGGGGAAAAAGATGATAGCATCCGGAAATATTACGGGCAAAAAGACCGGGATAACGAATTTCATGGATTGAAAATTTCTTATGCGACGCAGTGGATTCCGACCGGCAAAGAGAAACCGATTGGAACCGCAGATGCTTTGTATCAAGGATTAAAATACCGGAGCGATTGGAGCGGCCTACAATTCACCGTGTGTAACAGTGACGATCTTTATTCCGAAAAAGCCCTGAAATTGATGTTGCAGAACGATTTCAAGAACGCGATCATTGACTATGACAGGCGCGCCTTGCAATTTGAATGGAACCGCATAGAGAAGTTTGCCGTGACGATAAAGGATGAAGAAGGCTTTCTGACGAATATAATAGAAAAACCCTCGGAGGATCAGATCAGGGCGGCGGAAGGAAAGAATGGGTTTATTGGCGTAAGTATGAATATATTCAGGCTGAAATACGACATGATTTATCCCTTTCTTGAGAAAGTCCCATTTCATCCGGTGAGGAATGAAAAAGAATTGCCGGAAGCAGTGACGATGATGGCGGCGGCACATCCGAAAAGCGTTTTTGCATTTCCCTTTGCCGAGCACGTGCCGGACCTTACGGACAAGAACGATATCTTACCGGTCAAGAAATATCTGGAGACACACTTTGAAAACGCTGCGTTCTGATAACGGAAGCAAAGTAGACAAAAAGAACGAGATCAGGAGAAACCTGATCCTGCGGGCATTGTTGGACCACGGTCCTTTGTCTGTGACGGATCTGGCAAAGACAACCGGAATCACCCTCCCCGTTGCTTCGAATATTGTCGCATTGTTAAAGAAGGAAAAATTGATCGTTGAACCGAAAGAGAAGGGGGCCAATCAATCGGGGCGTCCTCCGCTGATCGTGAAGTTGAACGGCGAAGCAGGATTTATTCTTGGCATAGACATCGGGCGGTTGTTCACGAATTTTATCATCCTTGACCTTGAAACGAATATCGTTGCCGACACCCGGCGCAAATCAATTGCACTCAGCAACGACCTAAAGCTCATCGATGACCTGGAGAAAGAGATAAAGATCGTTCTCTCTGCGGCAAAGACCGGCTGGAACAAGCTCCTCGGAATCGGTATCTCGCTGCCGGGTATGGTGAAAGGGAAAGAAGGATTAGGGGAAACGTATTTCAACTTTGGGGATATCCCGGCCCGTGAGCTTCTCTCGCAGCGGTTCAAGAAACCCGTTCATCTTGAGCACGACCTCGAGGCGATGGCATTCGGCGAGCGTTGGTTCGGCGCAGCGAAGGATGTCAATAATGCTCTGTGTGTCAACGTCGGCTGGGGATTGGGACTCGGCATCATCATCGACCATAATGTGTACTACGGCGAGGATGGCTATGCCGGAGAGTTCGGACACATCCAGGTTGTCAAGAACGGCGAGCTCTGCTACTGCGGCAAGAGAGGTTGTCTCGAAACGGTCGCCTCCGGGAGAGCGATCACACAGATCGCGCGGAAGAAAATATCCGAAGGGGCAACAACGATCATGACCAAGGAGCAAAAGTTGAAGATCGACGAGATCGATTCCGAGGCGGTGCTCAAAGCGGCCGGCAGAGGGGATCAATTCTCGATCGAGATTCTTGAAGAAGCGAGCCGCTATTTAGGAGCAGGAATTGGCATCCTGATAAACTTGCTGAACCCTTCATTGGTTATTCTCGGCGGCGGTGTTTCGACTGCGAATCCGTATTTGCTGGAATCTGTCCGCGCGAATGCCATGAAGCATTCATTGGTGCAGTTGAATCGCGAAGTGAAATTTGTCGTTTCCCAGCTCGGAAATAAAGCGGGTGCATTGGGCGTTGCCGTGTACCTGGCGGAGGATTTGTTCGACGTTGAACGACTCAATCCATCCGCGTATGTCTAACAGAAAGAAACACTGTCAATGCCCGAGATAAAAGTTGTTGTCACCGGCGGTGCCGGTTTCATCGGTTCTCATATCGTCGAATATTGGGCTGGCCGGAACGCGGAAGTTCATGTGGTCGATAATCTTCGAACCGGGAATTTCGAAAATATCAGCGCAATCGATGGCGTAAATTTCCATCGCGTCAGTATTACAGACAGGGAAGCGATATTTGAAATTATGCAAGGCGCCACATACATTCATCACCTCGCAGCCTTGGTGTCGGTTCCTGAGTCGATCGAGAAGCCGATCGATTGCGTCGAAATTAATGTGAACGGCCTCATCAACGTTCTCGATGCGGCAGTGAAACATAAAGTGAAAAAAATAGTTCACAGCAGCAGCGCCGCAGTTTATGGCGATAATCCTGACTCTCCAAAAGATATTAGTATGATGCCGATGCCCAAGAGTCCGTACGGCATTACGAAATTGGACGGCGAATATTACCTCAAAGCATATCATGAAAATTTCGGACTGGAAACAATCTCTTTGCGTTACTTCAATGTTTTCGGTCCGCGACAGGATCCTGAAAGCCAGTACGCGGCAGCCGTTCCGATATTTGTGAAGAAGGCGATAAAAGAAGAACCGATCGTTATTTATGGGGACGGCGAGCAAACAAGAGATTTTATTTATGTGAAAGATGTCGTCAATGCAAATGTATTTGCCGTGACGAGCAGGGGACCGACCGGCGTCTTTAATGTTGCGTTAGGAAAGGCAACGACCATAAACGAGCTGGCGCGCACGATCATTCAGGAAACAAGAAGTCGCAGCAGGATTATTCACGAAAAGGAAAGATCCGGTGATATCAAACATAGTCAAGCGTCAATCGAAAAAACGAGAGCATCACTCAATTTTAGCCCTCAGTTCACCCTGCTCCAAGGCCTGAAAGAAACGGCTTTTTTTTTAAGAGAAGAAGAAAAAGCGAGCTCCGTTTCTTAGCTGAAAACTTATGGTCTTGGTGAAGCAGGCTTGCACATTGAAAAAAATTCCCGCCAAGCAAATCTCGGTCTCAGCAATGGGCAACGTCATTAACGATGGCCCGGGGCATATTGAATTTCGGTTGAACGACGGGGGGCGGTTAACCCGTGTTTCCTACAACGAGTACGATCTTTTGGCATCCGAGCCAAAAGACTTTCGCCCCCTGCGGCAGATATTGGACAATATGAACGTCGTCCCGTGTACGGGTGTGACGGACCGTTCTCTGAACTTGCGCAGAAAATCATGGTGGAACAATACAAGATGGTCAAAACCTGTCTTGGAAAGGGGTATTTTCAGAAGAACTCCCACCCCCGATTGCGCGCTGCGCGGGGATTGATTTTTTTGAGGGACCTGAAGCTTCAAGACTTTTATCAAAGAGTAAGAGAGTTGAAAAAAGTGACGGAGTCGAGCGAGTAAAAGCGAACTGCCTGTTCTGCATGGTTACGAGGCGGGCATGCACGGCGCGGAGAACTGTTGCTTCAGATCGATTCCGGATACCTTGTATATCTAAATCATACTTAATTAACTTGTACAAAAGGAGGTCATTGAAATGAGGATCATTATTCAACCAAGCGCAGACGCCATGAGTAACTGGGCTGCAACTTACATCGTCAACAAGATAACCAAATTCAAACCAACCGCTCAAAAGCCTTTCATTCTGGGATTACCAACCGGCAGCACGCCGATTGGAACATACCAACATCTTGTAAAATTTCACAAGCAAGGAAAAGTCTCATTCAAGAATGTCGTCACATTCAATATGGACGAATACATCGGCCTTCCGGAGACACACACGGAAAGCTACCACTACTTCATGCATCAGCATCTCTTCGACCATGTTGATATCCCCGCCGGCAATGTCAACATCCTCAACGGCAACGCGGCAAACCTGGAACAAGAGTGCGAGCGCTACGAAGCGAAGATCAAGTCTCTCGGCGGCATCCACCTGTTCATGGGCGGCATCGGACCGGACGGGCACATTGCGTTCAACGAGCCCGGTTCTTCTCTTACCTCGCGCACACGAGTGAAAACGCTGACGTACGACACGCTGAAAGCTAATTCGCGCTTTTTTGACAACGATATCAATAAGGTTCCTAAGACTGCTCTCACCGTTGGTGTCGGCACCGTCATGGATTCGGACGAAGTCATGATCCTTATCAATGGATACGGAAAAGCAAGGGCCTTGAGACAATGTGTTGAAGAAGGCGTCAACCATTTTTGGACTGTCTCAATGCTTCAATTGCATAAACATGGAATTATTGTCTGCGACGAGGATTCGACTATGGAACTGAGGGTCAGCACGGTAAGATACTTTAAGGACATAGAGAAAGACAACTTGAACTTCGTACTAGAATAGAGACTATCAATGTGAGCCGCTCAGCGAATTGAGCGGCCCACACGTTTTACGGAGGTACGTCTATGGTGAAACTGAGAAATTTATCTACTGCTGAAATTGCAGCACTGGAAGCTCAAGGATGTCATGCCGAAAACTGGAATCGCATTCTGGTAAAGGATCCCTTCAATGCTCGCAGATTCAGCGGTGTCTCTTTCAGCGGCTCAGTAGAGCTCGGAATATTCGATAGCATGGTGACGCTGCCGGGAAAAATTGAAAAGGAATGCGGCATCCATAACTGCCAGGTCCATAATTCTACGGTTGGCGATAACTGCTATCTTGCAAACGTTGGCCTGATCGCAAATTACGAGATTGCCGAAAACGTCGTCGTCGAGAACAGCGGTGTGGTAGTAGTCGAAGGAGAAACATCGTTCGGGAATGGCGTGGAGCTTGACATCCTGAACGAGGCCGGCGGCCGAACCTTGAAAATATTTGACTGCCTCTCTGCCCAGATGGCGTACATGATCGTCTTCTACAGGCATCACTCAAAACTCCTTGAGAGACTCGACGGCATCATCGACGCATATGCATTAAGCCGGAGAGCCGCGAAAGGGTCGATTGGCAGAGGGACTTGCATAAGGGGGACATCCAAAATTACGAATGTTGCGATCGGTCCGTTCGCAGTAATTGAAGGAGCACTTTGCCTTGAAGATGGAACCCTTCAGAGCTCGGAAAAAGCACCGGTCGCTATCGGGGTGGGAGTGATCCTGAAACACTTCATCGTCCTGTCCGGGTCGAAGATTGATCAGTCGGCAATTCTCGAAAAATGCTTCGTTGGGCAGAGTGTCAAGGTAGGGAAACAATTCTCGGCGGAGAACTCGGCTTTTTTCTGTAATTCGGAATTGTTCCACGGTGAAGGGTGTTCAGTCTTCGCAGGTCCATATACCGTTTCGCATCACAAATCCACACTGTTGATTGCAGGTTTCTTTTCATTCTATAATGCCGGAAGCGGCTCAAACCAAAGCAATCATATGTACAAGCTCGGTCCGGTGCATCAGGGAATCCTCGAACGCGGATCGAAGACCGGCTCGTTTAGCTATTTGTCGTGGGAAGCTCGCGTGGGCGCTTTCAGCACGATCATCGGGAAGAACTACGCGAACTTCAATACAACCGACCTCCCGTTCTCGCTGATCCGGGAGAGCAAAGGGAAGACCGTTTGTGTCCCGGGATGGGGTCTTTTCACAGTCGGTCTGCGGCGCGATGGACTGAAGTGGCCTGCACGTGATGGACGAAAAGATACCAAACTCGACCTAATCCATTTTCAAGTCCTTTCTCCTTATGTGGTTGGAAAGATCGTCCGCGGCGTTGAAAAGCTCAAGACACTTTCCAGCAACATGCCCGAGGGTGAGGAGTATCTCAGATACAACGGTGTGCTGATCCAGAGGACATTGATTGCCGCATCCCTCGACTATTATGAAACGGCGATCAGGGTGTTCATCGGTGATTGCGTGCTGAGACAACTCGGGAGACTGAACGGCGCGTCATCCTTGAAAGAAATCCGTGAAGCCCTTTCGGCCGGCGACAGCAAAGTAATGGAACGATGGGTTGATGTTAATGGATTACTGATGCCGGAAAGCATGCTGAGCAAAATTATCCGACGAGTTATCGAGGGGTCGGTGAACAGTATCCAAAGCTTTGGCGAAGAGCTTGCCAAGATCCACTCTACATACGAAGAACAAGAGTGGAATTGGTGTGCTGCGTTGATTGAAAAGCGGCTTGGTAAACCCGTCGCTGAGATTACCGTTGCTCAACTGCGACAACTGGTTGAAGACTGGCAAAAAGGCTCGGAACACTTCAATCAAATGCTCCTTGATGATGCGCGAAAGGAATTCGATGCGGATGCCAAGCTGAGTTATGGCATCGACGGCGATGAAGCCGTACGCGATGCAGATTTCTCGGCCGTTCGCGGCCTGTACGAGGAAAACAGTTTTGTAAAGGGGGTAAAAAAGGAAGTTGTCGACGGCGAAGCCAAAACAAAAAGCGCGCTCGAATTCCTCGCACAACTTCAATAAAACCATTCTCCGGCCCATTATTCTACCTGCACTCCTGTCACCACATGCTTTAATTGTGGAGGGAGCTGCTGAAGGAGGCTGCAAGCGATTGAGTATAGTGTAGTGCCGACGGTAACGAATAGTGAGCTGCCCCCGGTTTATGTGCCAATGCTAAGTTAGTAACTGATGTTACGCAAATGTCCTTTTTGGCACACCCCCAACCCCTCTCGCTTTCGCCACATGCTCACACACAAAGGGGAGCGGCGGGGCAAATCCCCTCTGTGCGTTGCTCGCGCGATGACGAGAGGGGATTTAGGTGTGTGTTTTCTGTTGAATGGAGCACTTCCTTCATGAATTCTTCAGAGTGCGTAACATGAGTTAGTAAATTTCTTCAGGCATTGGTAAGCTGAAGGTAGCGTAGTAGCTCAAGATCTAAGCAGAACTGCCTCACTGCTACGTAGAGACACATCGGCGGCTTTTCATTGTAATTTCAAATCCCGATTTAGACTCCTCTAACAAGCTCATGCAATTACTGTTTCCCACTCCCACAAAATACCTGATTTACGCTATTGCATTTTTATGACCGAAAGAATATGATTTGAAGCATTCAATTAACCATTTGAATAATTACAAAAGGAGCAAAGGTATCGAATCACAATTCTTAATCTGCGACAATGATGGAGAGGAGATCACAGACGAAAGGCCGACAAAGGAGATTCGGCGGATTGTGCTAAGGGAAGGCTTGAGAGATGGATTGAGCTTCCATGGTTTTCGATGGACATTTGCAACAACTCTCAGGAGAAACAATGTTCCAAGAAGAGTAATATCTGCGATACTTGGTCACAAGAATGAAGATACGACCAACCGCTATTTAGGAATTCCGCAAGAAGATTTATACGATGCCGTTGAAAACCTTTCAATGACAAGCTACCTTCCAAAAGCATAGAAAAAAAATTTGTTTACTCCTCAATTTTTCGTATATTTGTAATGTCAACTATTTCTAACACAACTTCTAACACTTCGGACGACGTGTAGCGCGATAGAAAGTGAAAAATTGTGGGAAAATAGCGGAAATAGTGAGAGTCGAGCGTGTAGCTCAGGGGTAGAGCATCTGCCTTTTAAGCAGAGGGTCGGTGGTTCGAGCCCACCCACGCTCACAAAAAAATAAGCGGATTTCAAGGGTTTCACTCTTTGAATCCGTTTTTTGTTTGAAGTAGTGACCCAAGTAGTGACCATTTGCCTCACGAAAGTGAGGCTTCCGATGTTCCTCTCCAAATCTCCCTCCGGCATCTACTACCTTTACTATACCGACACTAACGGCAAACGGAATAAAGTATCTACTCGACACACACTTAAAACCGACGCACTGAAATTCTTGCAATCCTTTGATGCAGAAGAAAAGAGGAAAAGGGAAAGTCGAAAGACTGCCTTCCTTCAACCATTCATAGCAGACTTTCTTTCCTATGCCACCGGAAACTACTCTAAAAGCACTGTAACAATTTATCGGTCGGCACTCAATAGGTTCCTATCCATTGCAGGAAACATGCCCCTTGCTTCAATAACGCCTCAAAATTTCGACAATTACAGGGTTGAGCGGCTGAAGGATGTTTCCCCCGCCTCTGTGAATATTGAACTAAGAACACTTCGAGCTTCCTTCAACACGGCTTTACGGTGGGGACTCATAGAACGCAATCCATTTGCACGCTTGAAATTTGCCTTAGTGCCGGAAGCAACACCCTCATTTTTTAGCCGTGAAGCCTTCCAAAAGCTGATATCATTCATCAAAGAGGGATGGCTGATGGAAGTGGTGGTTTTTGCCGTTTTAACGGGAATGAGGCGCGGGGAAATTACAAACCTAAGATGGGAGGACGTTGACCTGTCGAGAAAACTTCTCACTATTCAAAGCAACCCCACGTTCAAGACGAAGAGCGGGAAGAGGCGAACCATTCCTTTGAATGAAACAGCCTTTTATATCCTTTCTGCACGGCAAGGTAAGGACACCTCGGAATATGTATTCTCCCTCAACGGCGGGAAGATTTCAGAGGGGTGGCTCACTCATGCGTTCAAGAGAGCTGTGTACGACGTTCGATTGCCCGATGACCGGCTCCACTTTCATTCACTCCGGCACACCTTTGCAAGTTGGCTTGTGCAGGATGGTGTTTCCATCTACGCGGTAAAGGAATTGCTCGGACACTCGGACGTGAAAACGACGCAAGTCTATTCTCACTTACAGCCGGAGCAGCTACACAGCACTGTGAACAAAATACATATTGCGCTAAACTGAAAGGGGATTGTTTTTAGGAGAGGGAAAAAGTATATTCTCGCGTATGAATTCCTGAAGAAAACGAAAGGTTGCATAAGGAGGGAAAAATGAACGTACCGGAACCGGCACAAATTGCTTTGATTCTGCTCGTCGCACTCATTATCGTGGTATCTGCTCTGATTATTTGGAGAAGAATCACCACTAAAGAGCACAGGGAGCGGCTGAAGGCAGCGTGGGACTCCGAACCAAAGGTTTACGCTCCACCGTCAAATGAGCCGCCATCGGATAAAATTTTGAACTCTCTACAAACAGACCCTAAGCATTGCCCTTTTTGCCGAGGGGACATCGAACCGGGTGTCTTGAAATGCAAACATTGCGGTGAGTGGCTCGACCCCAATAGGCGCAAAGAGCAAGAAGTGGTGAAGACAGCACAATTGGAGACTGCGAAAAGTTCAAAATCAACTAACCAAGCGATAGGGTGGGTGGTCTTCATCCTCTTTGGTCTTCCCGCCCTGTATGCACTCTTCAGGGGCTGCTGATTTCTTTGCCCTAAAACTAAAGTAATTGATTCTCTGATATTAAAAAGGTATTTTCGGAGTGCAAAAGGCTTGCTGAAAAGGGGAAAGCGTCAAACACTTAATATTATTTTTTCCATTCCTGAAATGGAATCATAACCCGTAGGGCAATGCCTTCAGCAAGCCTTCCTACGGGTTTTTTGTTCTATGCGTCAACAAACTTTTTCGGTAAATAGGATTACACGATAACAAGGCTGAGCGCAAATTGCCGAAGGGAAAAAACTATGAACCGCAATTTAGTTTTTGTTTTATGTATGTTCGTAGCATCAACATATCAATTGCATTCGCAATGGGTTGAAACTAATGGATTGACGGATAATTGGGTTTTTGCCTTTGGTTTCAGCGGAACAAATCTCTTCGCTGACATTTCGCCCAACAATGGGTCTTTTGAAAACATTGTCCCCGGCGTCTTTCTATCCACGAATAATGGGTCAAGCTGGAGTGCCGCAAACACTCCGTTCCTCGGTTTCTTGGGCATGGCTGAAATTGGCACGAACCTTTTTGCTGCAACGGAAAAGGGAGTCTTTCTATCCACGAATAATGGCTCAAATTGGGCTGCGGTTAATACCGGCCTACCGGACACGGCTGTGACGGCTCTTGCCGTCTCTGGGACGAATCTTTTTGCCGGAACTGCTACCGGGGGAGTTTTTCTTTCCACAAATAACGGCACAAACTGGACTGTGGTCGATACAGGGCTAACGTGGATATGGGCACTAGCCACCTCCGGCACGAATGTCTTTGTTGATACTTGGCAGGGAGTCCATCGTTCCACAAACAATGGGTCAAGTTGGACTTCGGTCAATACAGGCCTTTCCAACAAATATGTTAGTTCTCTTGCAGTTGAAGGAACGAATATCTTCGCTGGGACTGCAAATGATGTCTTCCTCTCCACGAATAATGGCGCAAGTTGGAATGATGTCGATACCAGCTTGAGCACTTCTGTCTCATCTTTAGCTGTTTCTGGCGCTAATATCTTTGCTGGAACCGGGTACGGGAGCCTTGTATCTGTATCGACCAACAATGGAGCGAGTTGGACAACGGTAGATGCCGGCTTGACTTTGCCGAACACCGCCGTTTTTGCTCTTTTCATCTCCGGCACGAATCTTTTTGCCGGAACCACTTTCGGCGTGTGGAGACGACCTTTATCGGAGATGATTACTTCCGTAAAAGGAAGAGACACTGAAAAACCAACAAGGTTCTCCCTGTCTCAAAATTATCCAAATCCATTTAATCCAACAACGACAATCTCGTTTACTCTTCCATCTCGGTCAATCGTATCATTGAAGGTCTTTGATATGCTGGGAAGAGAGGTATCAATGATTGTCTCTGGCGAATTACAGGCAGGCAATTACAACCGCCAATGGAATGCGGCGAACATGGCAAGCGGAGTTTACTTTTATAGTTTGCAGGCTGGAACAAATACTGAGACAAAAAACCTTTTACTATTGAAATAAGAAGGAACTGTGAGTAAGAGGGAATTCAAATTGAAGTAAGTGAGCTTCGACGCAGGAGAAAACATTTTTGTTTTTGAGTGAGGTGAAAGATGGAAGAGAAGAAGGTTGTTGACCCAGAGAAGCGTGTCAAAGAAGAACTTTCAATAGCTGAAGAAGTGCTCGCTAATACCAACGTGGAAGAGAACTTGAAATTTAATTTTGATTTCAAAAAGTACTTTCCCGCAAAAGGAATAGTTGTGTACAAAGATGTGGAAAACCCCAAAGGCGGAGGTATTAGCCTTATAGGTATTTCTGGAGATTCACAAGGCAGTATGAATGAACCCTATTATGAGATGCAAGACGCTTTAAAGATGTATTATCAAGACGCTGTGTTCAGGTCAAACCTTCTTGGTAAACTACAGATGGAACGGGATTTACTGCGATGGATAAAAAAGACTAGAATGCTAACAGGGAGACAGGTCAAAGAATTAAAAAAAGAAATGAAGAGGATTTGTCACGGTAAGAAGGTCAAGCCGGATAGGCGGGATGTCTTTCCAATTATCAAAAACAAACTCGAAGAGAATTGGCAGGAAACGGGACGGAAACCTTCCATTGCTCAAGTATGTCAACTCCTCATAAGAAATTGGGAAGTTGCAGAAGCGTTTGAAAAGAATGTAAAACAGCTTAAAAGGTTTTGTTATCGCGAAATAAAAAACGGTAGAATATCGCCGAGGAAATAGTTAAAAAATAGTGTACCGTAAAGCTATACGGTACAAATGTGCTATGCATTATACTGCCTGAACGTGGGAGAATATCCTGCTTCCGGCAATATAAAAGTTTAGCCCTTGTAAGCGGTTCTAGCCGGAACGCCTGCAAGGGTTTTTAATTTTATGAAAGGGGCTTCCCATTATGGAAACCACACAGCTTAGAGTCACGAACTCCGGCGAAATACGCCTTAGCCTCCCCAACCAAAAACCAAGAAACATTGGCTGGTTTAATAATAGCGGAGACACACTCCACCTTCAACGCAATCCGGCAAAACATCTCCACTACAAAAGCGAAAGCTACGGGTTTAACCATGAATTGCTAAGGGATGGAAATTTCACTTGGGTTTTCGTGCATCTCCCGTTTAATGGATTGCTCGTAACGACGCGCAATCATATTCTGGAAAAAGGTTCGTTCCTGCACTTTAAGCACAAAGGGTTTGAGAAGCAGATTTTCCTTCCTCTCACAGAGTTCGGCATTGACAAGGCAAGAGAAACGGAAAAGCAATTGAAGGAACAAGAAGCAAGAAACACTCAACAAAATCTTTTCGGGGAGGCTGCCTAATGATAACTCAAATTGACGCTGAAAAACTTCTTGTCGCGTTCTGTTTGCAGGGTAGAGAGGCAACCCGCTATGTTGCGGATACCTACGCAGTAAGTGAAGACGACATAAGCGATACCCACCTTAGAATGATTTATGGCACTTGTGTTGCTCTTTATAGCGAACGAAAAGAAGTTGATGCACTTGCGGTGCAAGGCTACTTGCAGGAAAGTGTTCACGCCTCGCACTTTGGAGGGAAGGACAAACAGAAGGAACTTGAGATACTGCAAACGCTATGCTCTGATATTGCAGCCGATTTTAATTTCCTAAAGCAACTTGCCTCCCCCATTACTGCCTGCCAATTCGTGAAGAAGGAGGCACAACGCCGGAGAGTAATGGAAAAGGTGCTTATCCTCAGCGATAAGCTGCTAAGCGGAGCGGATGTTGAAGGAACCCTCGACGCGGGAATAGCTGATTTGCTCTCCCTCTCTCATTCCCTCCACAATATTGCACAAAAAAACTACGTCTCTCTCAATGATGCAATCAATGAAGCAGAGGAAGAAATCAAAGCTGAGATTGCCGGAAAGGTCACTTGGCTTTCGACAGGACTGCCTACCGTGGATAAAATGATACACGGCCTTCACAACGAACGGCTGTATATCATAGGCGCAGAGGCAAAGGTGGGGAAATCACTCTTGAGCAATCAAATTGCGCTCTCCAACGCAAACAAAAATATCCCGGTGGGTATTGTTTCAATGGAAATGAGTGCAAGGGAAATCATAAAACGGTATGCCGGTATATCTCAATGGGCTGCGCCACAAGAAAAAATGCAGTCCCTTGAGGCCTTTAAAACAGAGGCAAAAGGAAAACCGATATACTTCCGGCAGGGGGGTGCTTCAACACGGACTCTCTTTTCTATTCTCCAACATCTTGTTACTGAAAAAGGATGCAGGTTGATAGTCTTGGACTACCTGCAATTGATACAGCTATGCGAACGGAACAAAAACACAGTTGATGAAATTAATACGGTGCTATCAGAATTGAAGAGCTTTGCGATTGAAAATCAAATACCGATTATTCTTGTAAGTGCTGTCTTGACAAAGGCAGTTGCCGGTAAGCCTGTAAAGAAGCCTTCACGAGCGGACATTGTAGGAACGGGCAGGGCTATCAATGATTGTGACTGCATGTTGATGCTATGGACACCGGAGGAAAACGAACGGAGGAATATCGAAATCTTTGTTGAGCATGGACGCAACGGAGAGAATGGGAAAGCCGGTTTGTACCTCGCGGATAACCTCCGATTGGTTCCTTCAACATTGAGAGAGGAAATACCCTTAAAGCAATATATACCGAAAAAGTCATCTTTCGGGGGAAAGTGGTAGGCTCTCAATGGCATCTCCACAAGTAGAACATGGATACACTCGTATAGCCAATGAACTGCTTAAGGCGTTGATATTGGGCAGGTTCAACGGCACGCAATACAGCATCATTCTCGCGGTCATTCGAGCTACATACGGTTATCATTTAACCAGCAAGACATTGGGCGTTGCATTTTTCAAAGTCCACACAGGAAGGAATAGGAGGCAACTTGCAAAGGAAATTGAAGAATTGATTGCGATGAACGTCTTGATAGTTAAAACCAAACACTCATTTGGAGTAAGCCGGGAGTTAATGTTGAACAAAGATTATGAAAGTTGGCAGTTCGATAGGAAGGGTATGTTGCAAAAACAACATAGGGGGTATGTTGCAAAAGACTCACCTACCTATGTTGCAAATGACTCACTAAATAAATAAAGAAAGAAATCAAAGAAAGGTTTTTTTAGAATGAACGAGAGCGAAAAGGTAGGCAAGATTGAAGAGGAGATATTGTTTGTCATGCAAGACATTGACGAATTGCTCGACGAAAAATTTCAATCCGGCGAAATGAATACGGGACAGTATCTCAACGTGATTCAGCAGGTACGGTCTTATGCCGATGAAAGCAAGAGAATCATTGCCTTACTGCAAATACAATTAACGCACGAAGCCCAATACATCTAAAATAGAGGAAAGTAGAAACCTATGAAGGGAAAAAAGACAGGCGGTAGAAAACCGGGAACGCCAAACAAATCGACAAAATCAGCTAATG
Organism: uncultured Bacteroidota bacterium; assembly: GCA_963717445.1. Lineage (GTDB taxonomy): Bacteria > Bacteroidota > Ignavibacteria > UBA10030 > UBA8401 > JAGVPT01. The sequence continues at coordinate 30,173 of OY970334.1, forward strand.
AAGCTGTGAAACTTGCCTTTGAAGGGCTAGACGGGGTTAAGGGATTGATTGAATGGGCAAAGAAGAACGATGAAAACCGGGGAGCGTTCTACCGCTTGTATGCTAGGCTCATTCATGCAATTATAGACGAAGGAGAAGAAAACGAGTTTGAATATGAGATAGGGCAACCCCGGAAAGTGGAGATTGAGATTGTTCACAACGGGAGCGTCCCGGCAAGTATGCTTGTTGACATACTAACGCCGGAGCAGAGACAAAAGATTGAGCAGAGATTCCCCGGCGCGTTTAGGCATGAAGAAGGGAAGGACTCAGACTGAAGCTAGGATAAATCTGTTGCAAATTCGGGTGCGACATCGTATATTTGATTTGAACATAAGAGAAGGCTTCCGCAAAAAAAACATAAAGATTTTCATCCGCAAGGATGAAACGCACAAGTGTTCAAAGGTCGGAAGCCTCTCGCTTGTGCGTTTTTTATTTTGGCAAGTGGTGACTCAACTGGTGACTATTTGGACGGAAAAAAGAGCTTGCATTTCGTTCCTTGTGGGCACCATTGCTGAAATCTCGCTTATTTCTCATTAGTCGTGTAGCTCAGGGGTAGAGCATCTGCCTTTTAAGCAGAGGGTCGGTGGTTCGAGCCCACCCACGCTCACAATTTATTCAAGGGTCTATACCTCTCCGCCTGTAATTTACCTACCATCATTCCCAAGACTGAAAAACCCCAAAAAATTTCTTTTTCAATTTTGAGAACATTTTTTTGTTTCGGCTGAAGATTGGGGAAGCGTTTCCCTATTTACTGAATCGGAAGGCAAAAAGGAGTCGTATCTCCTAGTATCAGATTGGCATGAGACTTGCGCCTTTCCAATGTGCCCATAACGAGAAAGGAGATACGCCATTTACGTTATAAAAAATATTCTATTGCCGACTGACTTTTCAGATTGTTCTGCAGCGGCTTTTGAACATGCTTCAACGTTTGCCGTGATGTACAACGCTCATCTTCACGTTCTCCATGTTGCCAAAGCTCGATCATCGATGACGTTCGACTCTGATGATTATGAATTGGACAATGTTCAATCTTCTCGCCGGCTTGTCTGCCAGGATGAAGTGAAGAAATTTGTTGAAAAAATAGCACCGGACCAAACAAAGATCATTGAAGCGGTAAGGTTCGGGTTGCCGCATAAAGAAATCGTCGACTATGCCCGAAGGGAGGATATCGATCTCATTGTTATTGCCACACACGGTCGCACAGGATTGAATCACATCATGATGGGGAGTGTTGCAGAGAAGGTTGTCCGTTTTTCTCCTGTGCCTGTGCTCACCATCAAACCTCCCAAGCTTTCTAGCATCACTGCTTCAGGCCATGCGCCCAAGCTAGAAATTTATGAAGAGAGGTTTGATGATTAACCTCCCGTATTTCAAACATCATTCAATATCCATCCTTGAACGAACAACATCTCCTTCTTGGCAGGGGGCATGTTTCACTATGCAGTCACCTATCAGAACCTCATAATTTCGATTTGAAGCTATTAATTTTAGCTAAAGCTTTCCGACATTTCGCTAAAAAAATGGCACAGTGACAGCGGTCAAGAGGCTGTAAAAATGATAATCGTCTTGCCTTCTCTAGTGAAGTTTTGTATATTTAGTTATATTTAGTTGTTTTCATTATTCTTAGCGGAAGTGGTGGAACTGGCAGACACACCATCTTGAGGGGGTGGCGCCCACAAGGCGTGCGGGTTCAAGTCCCGCCTTCCGCACAAAACCAGTTGACATTGAAGAAAAGCATTATTACTTTGGTGCAAACACAGGGAACAACTGCTTGAGAATCTTCGTTCGAATCTTCTTTTTGCTGGCTATAAGTGCAATTGTCGCGCTTGCGGGGGCGACAATCAAAGATGGATCACTTCAGGCACATAGTGATGGAAATGACGTGACGATTCAATGGGGAACAACGCAAGAAAGTTTGGTACAGGAATTTGTCGTTGAACGGCTAGGGGGGACGGAAACCGATTTTGTCGCTATAGGGTCGGTCGCACCGAAAGGGAGTAATTCTTATTATGAATTCGTTGACCAGACAGCATTCAAAGCAACGACCTCCGTCTACCAATACAGGATCGAGATCGTTGCTCAGGATGGAACAACGTACTCTCAAGTTGTCACAGTTGCTCACAATGTCTCCAGCGTTAAAAGGACGTGGGGAAGTTTAAAAGCGATGTTCCGTTAGAAGATTTCATTTTTATTCAAAAGCGATACATCACAAACGTCATGTATCGCTTTTTTTTTGAAGGGATGATGAAAACCGTTAAACCGATCATCCTCGCGTCGCGCTCGCCGCGGCGGGTCCAACTATTGCGGCAGATCGGACTTTCGTTTACAAGCCAGGAAAGCGGCGTCGACGAGCGCATCGCCGAGGGAACTGCGCCTGAAGATGCTGTGCGTCAGCTCTCCTTGGAAAAAGCCCGTCATGTCGCAAGCCGGTTGCACAATGGCATTGTTATTGGCGCCGATACGATCGTTGTGCTCGACGGAGCAATCCTCGGCAAACCTTTATCCAAGGAGGATGCAGTTTCGATGTTGTCGAGGCTCGGAGGGAAAACGCATACTGTTTTTACCGGCTTTGCATTACTCGACGTTGAATCTAAAAGGTCTTACATCGATTATGAAAAAACGGAAGTAACATTCCGGCAATTGGGCAAAGAGGAAATCGAAGGCTACGTTCAATCGGGCTCGCCGATGGATAAGGCAGGAGCGTACGGCATTCAGGATGATTATGGAGCTGTTTTTGTGGAAAGGATCAACGGCTGTTTTTATACGGTCGTCGGTTTTCCGCTTTCGAAGTTCTACACTGCGTTGAATCGGTTCCTCGAACAATTGACGTAAATCGTAAAGGGAAATTCATGGACCGGAAAATTCGGGTATTAATTGCCAAGGCGGGGCTGGATGGCCACGATCGCGGCGCAAAAGTTATTGCTGCGGCCCTTCGCGACGGCGGCATGGAAGTTATCTATACCGGCGTTCGCAAGTCCCCCGAAATGATTGTCGAAGCTGCGTTGCAGGAAGATGTGAACGCAATCGGGATAAGCTCGTTGAGCGGCGCTCACATGACAATTTTTCCTCGAGTACTGGGGTTAATGAAAGAAAAAGGAATGGGGGATGTCCTCCTGTTCGGTGGGGGAATTATTCCGCAAAGCGATATTGAGAAACTGAAAGGCATGGGAGTGGGTGAACTCTTTACACCCGGCGCTTCAATGATCGAAATAGTCAATTATTTGAAAACATATTTTCAGGCCAGACGGATTTAATCAAGCGTCGAGCTGGATTGAAGGCTCGGGATTGATCCATGCTTTATTCTGCGGTAATTCCGGTGAGACTTTTTTTGTGATAATAGAAATTTGCGCGGGGTCGAAACCGAACAAGTCTTCAGAGGAAAAAATCGCGGCGAAATCTTTTTCCGAAAAGAAAGCTTCAAACTTCTTCGAGAATTCTTCCAGCCTCTTCACGTAGTATTCGACATTTTCGTCGGGAAAATTGGCATCCCATTCGCTTGCCTCTTTTGCATTTTCGAATCCTTTGATATTTGCGCCGGAGCCTGTGTAGTAAAATGATATCCTGTCCCCGGGACGATATGAGCGTGAGGATCGGGACGCAAGCTCGTAGCTTGCGGATTTATTCCGTTTCTCGGCCTTGACGTCTCGCTGGTATTCATCGACCGAATCCTTAAGAGTTTCAGTGCGGGCAAAATCCTTTACATCCAACAGATGCTCCCGAATCGAGCGCTCCATATATAAATAGAGCGCGTGCAAATCTTGAATGCGGTTGTTCATAATGTATTCGACGCAGTGTTGTACATAGGTTCGGCCGAAATGTTCCATGCTTCGTGAAATGAGCGACAAACCTTTTATCGATATTTTGCCGTCGTATCCCAACAGGGCGTAGTTTTTCTTCTTGTAGCTCATCATTTTCTCATAGCGGCCGTCAAAACCGAGGTTGATCCCTTCGGGAAGAGTGTCGGACAGGCGTTCCACAAAAAGCCTCTCCGCTCTTTCGCCTGCAACATTATCCGGCGGGATGCAATACAATCCGTCGGTGTCGACTTCTACAACCTTCCCGTTGTGCAACTCAATGTCGTGAATCATTTGCTTCAACAATCTCTGTCCCGTTGTTGTTACAACATCGGCCTGAGTATAGTCGTTAAAGAGCGCCCTGGCATACCCGAGATATCCATAAAACGAGTTCACCAGAATTTTGAATGAAGACTGCATTGCGTCGAGCCTGGATCGTTCGGCGCCGTTTGCTGCATTCTGCATTTTCTTTTTCGTTTCAAGCCGGAGTTTGGTGAGATGTCGGAGAACGGAATGGAAGACTTTGAGCACGTCGCTCCGCGGAAGGATATTTTTTGAGATCATGATTGAAGGGTACAGCGATTCGACGTCGGCATGAATGATCGGACCGAGGACGCCGGTATAAAAAATATCCGCATAACCACCGCTTGTTTGGGTTCCCGTTTCGGGCTTCGGGAGTGAATAGCGCTGCCGGAGATATTCGCGCAAGAGGAGAGCTTCAATTTTCGACGCCGAGCCTAGCTTAGCAACAGTGGTGTAATTAAACGGGAGCATTTGCGTAAGGTAGAACGTGCTCATCGAAAGGCGATCGCTGAGTGCCCGCGTTTCCCTCACGTCGTCCAACGCATATTTTTTCAACGTGTCAGGTTCATTGTCCCAGTACCAGGAAATTTTTTCCCCGGGGATATATGTTCTATCTGCCGGGGCGATTCCGAAATATTTTGCGGCATACTTTAAAGAATAACTCTCCATCGAACGTTTTATCATATCGTACGATTGCACGAGAAGCCATGTATCGATAACCTGCCTCCCTGGAATCTCATAGCTCATGTATTCAACTTCGTTTTCTGCGAACGAAGTGCGCGACCGGACCCCACGGGGGGAAGAATTGTCCCTTCCCACCGCAAAATCAAGCCGGTGAAGCTCGCAACGTTTTAACAAATAGGGCAAATCGAAATTAAAGATATTGTGCCCTTCGATGACATCGGGATTTTTTTTCTGTATGATGTCTATGCATTCGGTAAGAAGTTCTTTTTCTCCCATGTGTTTTCCCCCGAGAATGATCTCCCATCCGTGATTGTCGGAAAGAGAAATCAGAATGATCCTGTCTTCGGGGCGTTCGGCGTTGCTGAATTTGTAGCTTTTCGAATAGGTTTCGATGTCGAGTTGCATTCGATAGATATCTGCAAACTCCATACCCTTGAAAAGAGTCTTACCCGACTGCATTAAGAATTGCGTGTTTGTGTCCGGGCGAAGGAAGATGTGTTCCGTGTCCGTGTACGAATCGATTCTCCCCTCCTGTGCTTGGTTGACCTTGTCGAGAACATATCGGACAGCATCCCACATATCATGCACGCGTTGAAAAGCACAGACGTATTGGTAGAAGTTGTTTCCGTCAAGCTTTTTCAGCCAAAACGGCTTTGAAAATCCGTCAATAAAGCGGCTTTCAGACAGGTGAAAGAACGGAAAAAATTCCTCATCGCTATGAGTAACCGCCGTATCATTTCGCTTGTACACGCGCACGGTAGAATCATCCACTGTATGGATGGCGACAATATGCTGCTCTTTATTATGGCCGAAAAGAAGAGTATCCATAATAAGAAAGTAGAAAAGTGATGAGAGAAAATCAATTCAATCGGAAGAACAAGGATCGGCAATGACAGAAGGATGTTCCTATCATGTATCGATGTAGGACGGCACTGTTTCGGTAAAAAAGGGGGAAAACGGGGACTCACAATCGTATTGCAAAGTGGATTGGATTTCTTCGAAGGAGTCCTTTCAGGCAAGCCGGCAGGATTGTTGCTTTATGGAAATTTATCGCGGAGAGGGTGGGATTCGAACCCACGATACCGTTACCGGTATACCACCTTTCCAGGGTGGCCAATTCAACCGCTCTTGCACCTCTCCGAAATATGTTTGTCCGTTATGTCGCGATGGGCGTGTTACGAAAAATAATTTTCAAAAATCTTCGACCTTTAAAGTTTCTATTTTTCCTGCCATCTCATCAAAAATGGCGCGAGAAACATAGGTAATGTGAATCTCTAATTTTTTGTTCCGTCCGGCCAGGGACAAGACGATATATGACCGGCCGAATTCCCATAGTTCATACTTTTTGGCGAAGCCGAGTTGAACGCTTTCAATAGTGCTCAAATACGATTCATCTACCTTTGAGAATCCTCTTCGGGCGGGTTTCCCGTATTTTGTTTCCAGGGTCGCCCTGTAATTCTCGAACGAATCGAGGAATTCAAATTTGGAAATTGCTTTCACATGCGGTGTTACTTTGACAATGAATAACCGGTCGTTATCGAATTGATAGTCAACTAGTGCGTTTACTCCTGCCAGTGAACTTGTGTATTCAAAGCCGTTAGTAATATCCTCAATATCGTTTTCGTTCACACCGTTGTGACTGACAAGATCTTCGTGTACCTCCCGGCGTTTCATCCCCCAATGGGCATCTTGATAGCCGTTCGGGTCTGATGAACTGACCGTGGAAGCTAAGTTCTTTATTGGGAGATCTTGAGACACTGTGTCTTTATGGGGAACGGTGGCTACAACTGTATTAGACGAATATAAGGCCGTCATCTCCTTGTTTGCCGCGACACTATCTATTTCTTTTCCTGAGAAAGTGTCGGCCGGCATATTTGAAGATACAGCAGTATCTAGGCCGGCTATACTTCTTGTGCGAGTGCCATTGTGGAGGGCTTGTCCATACAAAACAAAAAGAGGAATCGTAGCCAAAAAAAGAGTTATAAATATTCTATACATTAATACATTAATGGATGGCTGATGATGAAAATGCTTAATCTCGCAATTAGTGGAGATGGTGGATACGCACGAGGGAGGCTCTTACGCAGAATCCACGATCCCACTCCATCGCGTTACAAAAATCCATGGCGGAGAGGGTGGGATTCGAACCCACGGTCCCACGTAAGCGGGACACCGGTTTTCGAGACCGGCTCTTTCAACCACTCAGACACCTCTCCGAAATAGCTCAGTCGATAATTTTGTTTTTGCGCAGCCAGTTATAGCCGCTGACTGATTTAAAAAATCTCTCTCTTGCGAACGCTTCTTTTCTGCTTTCGAAAGATTCAGAATAGGCGAGAACAAAAGGCTTAGGTCTCATGGTATATGTTGCCGCTCCCGAATTGCGCTCCTTTAATCTTAGCCCGATGTCCTTTGTACTTCCGTAATAATGACTCCCATCTTTCAAACTACGAAGGACATAGGCATAAAACATTTTTTCCCCAGCTTTTACATATCGGTTTTCGAGACCGGCTCTTTCTTCCGAAGGAATCCCTCCGGGAAACCACTCAGACGCCTCTCCGAAAAGTTGTTTACAAATATATTCAATTTTGCTTGAAAAGCAATTTTGCCTTCATTGACTATCGCCCGGCTTTTTGGTAATTTCAAGTGTCCCTTAGACTGTGAAATATTTTAAAAATATCCTTTCGCTTGGAACTCTATCGGAATTTTTGGGTTACATACTTACGAATACAAAAATGTTATTCTTTATCGTTCATTTTTAAAAAATAAGAAAGGATACAGCAATGTCGGTTACAGTTGGTTCAAAAGCGCCGCAGTTCACTCTTGTTGACACAACAAAAACACCGCGGTCCCCAATTTCTGAATTCGCAGGCAAGAAAGTTGTTTTGCTCTTTTACCCCGGCGCATTTACGGGCGTTTGCGACAAAGAGATGTGCAACTTTCGCGATTCCATGTCAGCGTACAATAACCTCAATGCCCAGGTTATCGGAATCAGTGTTGACAGCCCGTGGGCAAACAAGGCATTTGCCGAGCATTACAAATTAAACTTCCCCCTTCTTTCTGATTTTGATCGAATAGTTATTAGGCAATACGGTATCGTGTTCGAAGGCCTGGGAGGGGTGAAAGGGTACACCGTGGCGAAGCGTGCAGTATACGTTATTGATGAAAAAGGTGTAGTGAAGTATGCATGGGTTACGGATACGCCCGGCGTTGAGCCGCCTTACGATGAGGTTAAGAAGGCAATCGCATAGGGCTGAATATGGCTGAACTAAAAATTGGTGTCGAGGCTCCGGATTTTTCCCTCACCGGAGATGACGGAAAAACACATTCGCTCAAAGAGTTTAGGGGGAAAAAAGTTGTGCTGTATTTTTACCCTAAAGATAACACTTCCGGGTGTACGAAGGAGGCATGCTCGTTTCGTGACAACCTGTCGTCCATCAAGAAGAAGGGGGCGGTTCTCATCGGTGTCAGTGCTGACGGCACGGAATCGCACAAGAAGTTCATTTCAAAATACGATTTGAATTTTCCCCTGTTAAGCGACGAAGGCAAAACTGTTCTTGAAAAATATGGCGTATGGAAGCTTAAGAGCTTTATGGGACGCAAGTACATGGGCATCGAGCGAACAACGTTGATTATTGATGAGAAAGGGAAAATATCTCATATCTTTTCGAAAGTGAAAGTCGAAAACCACACAACGGAAGTTCTCGCCGCGCTTTCGTAACAATGCCATCATCGGATTGTCTACGAGATTACAATTCGAATATCAAGATCGAGATCGCGCGTGGCACTATCGAGAAGCAGTAACGCTTCATTTGAAGGAACTATCGGGATTGGCATTCGGAGCAATCAACGTGAAAGGGCAGAGGCGACACCGGCCTTGTTTTTTCGGTAGGTGCACAAAGCATGTATGAACGGGGAGAATTCGAAATCACTGGGACAAACCGCTAGCGCGTGCGAAGGGACTCGGTGTAGACGTGGAAGCGATCATGAAAGAGGTACAACACAAACCTGTCGCAGTTTAACCATGCGGTTCCGGAAAAAGCTTGGCATTTGCTTGATTAACCCTAACAATCAGTTGCTGTAGCAGTTGGGTAAATGAAATTGGAGTGGCGCTGGTAAATTGCGTTGCCAGTTGAGGGATTGAACGTCAATTATCGGATGAATCATTGGACGTTCTATGAAACTGTCACAGGGCAGAGCCTTGGCAATAATTTTGAATGTTATCATAGAAAAAAAATGATGTACGTAACCAGAAAAGCCCACTTCAGTGCAGCTCACCGGCTGTTTAATCCTACATTCTCCGATGAAGAAAATCTTGACGTGTATGATAAATGCGCCAATCCAAACGGCCACGGACATAACTACGATCTTGAGATCACCGTGGCCGGTGAGGCCGACCCGAAAACGGGATATGTCATCGACTTGAAAAAGCTTAAAAGAATCATCGAAGAACATTTCGTCAGCAAAGTTGACCATAAGCACCTTAACTACGATGTCGAATTTCTCAAAGGCATCGTGCCGACGGCAGAAAATATCGCTGCTGCTTGTTGGAACCAACTTGCGCCCCATATCCTCGAAGGGCGTCTTTTTTCTGTGAAGCTTTATGAGACGCAGAATAATTTTGTGGAATATAAAGGAGGGGCATAATGGCTACTTCGTTATCCCGGAAAATGGAAATGAAAGAGGTCATTCATCAATTGTTGATCGGTGTCGGTGAAGACCCTTCGCGGGAAGGATTGCTCAAAACGCCATCACGAGTTGCCGAGTCGTTGAAATTTCTCACCAAAGGATATACGGAGAATGCTCGGACGATTCTTAATGGGGCGGTGTTCAAGGAAAAATACAGCGAGATGGTCATCGTGAAGGATATTGATTTTTTCAGTTTGTGCGAACATCATCTCCTCCCGTTTTATGGAAGAGTTCACGTTGCATATATTCCGAAAGGTAAAATTGTCGGATTGAGTAAAATTGCGCGCCTCGTCGAGATGTTCAGCCGCCGGCTTCAAGTGCAGGAGCGAATGACGCAAGAAATTGCCCAGACGATTTTTGATGCACTGCACCCCGAGGGAGTCGGCGTTGTGTGTGAAGCCCGCCATCTCTGCATGATGATGCGGGGGATTGAAAAGCAGAGCTCTCAGGCAACGACAAGCGCAATGCTGGGAGAATTCCGGAATGACAGCAAAACCCGGTCAGAATTTCTCACCCTTATCGGCAGCAAGTCCGCGTAAGTACGATTTCATGTCAGTTAAAAAAATTCCGGTTGTTTGGGTTACAGGTGCAAGCCGAGGCATCGGCGCGGCTATCGCTCACGTGTTTGGGGTGGCAGGAGCGCATGTTGTGTTGTCGGGAAGAAATGTTCGTGGACTTCGGCAGAATGCGCGAAAGATAACGAGGTCGGGCGGTCACGCTTCAGTCGTACAATGTGACGTTGGGTCGGAAAAAAGCGTGCTCTTTGCCTTCAAAACAATTTCCAAACAATTTGGCCGGGTTGATGTTCTTGTGAATAATGCCGGAGTGACATACTTTAAACCGTTCGAAAAAACAACGGTGAAAGAGTATGACCGAGTAATGGCAACGAATTTGAGGGGTGTATTTTTGTGTATAAAGTCGGTTCTTCCCGGCATGGTGCGGCGAAGAGACGGTTGTATTATCAACATTTTATCGGTGAGTGCGATTACCACGTTTAAGAATTCGTCAGCGTATGCCGCAACGAAAGCCGGCGTACTTGCCCTTTCTCGTGGCTTGCGTGCTGAAGTCAGGAAAAAAGGCATCCGCGTCATCAACGTGTTGCCCGGTGCAGTGGAGACAAAGATGTGGAGTCCGAAAGAACGGAAAAAATATCATGATAAAATGATGCAGCCCGAAGATGTTGCAGAAGCTGTAATTTCTGTCTTTCGGCAGTCAAAACGGCTTCTTACGGAAGAAATTGTTATTCGTCCTGTAGAAGGGGATTTGTAAAATATGAGCGAGACGCTGAAAAATAAAACCGCCGTTGTCACCGGTGCGAGCCGGGGGATCGGAAAATCGATCGCTCTTTCTTTGGCCAATGCCGGAGTCAATGTTGTTCTCGCCGCGCGCAGTCAAAACGATTTGGAATCTGCAGCAAACGAAATTCGAAAGAATGGCGGGCAATGCATTGTCATCCAAGCCGATGTTTCGGAAGAAACCGAAGTCATTCGTCTTATGGAGAAGACAACGGAAACATTCGGCACGATTGACATTCTGGTAAACAACGCCGGCTACGGCATCTTTTCCAAAGTCGTCGATACCGCCGTCGGGGATTTCGACGGCATGATGAGTGTGAATTTACGCGGCGTCTTCTTATGCTGTAAAGCGGTGCTTCCTACGATGATTCGCCAGAAGAGAGGCGCGATCATCAACATCGCTTCTTTAGCTGGAAAGAATTCGTTCGTGGGCGGAGCTACCTATTCTGCGACAAAGTGGGGCCTTCTCGGATTTTCACGATCGCTGATGCTGGAAGTGCGTGATTTCAATATCCGTGTAGTGACAATTTGTCCCGGTTCGGTGAACACCTCGTTCTCGGATCACTCTAAAGATTCGGACAAAATTATTCAGCCCCAGGATGTCGCTGATACTGTCTTATTCGCGCTCACGATGCCGGCGCGAAGCAATGTCAGTGAAATCGATATTCGCCCGACGGTGAAACCGAAGTAACATTCTTTGCATGACTTTATGGAAATTTTTGATATAACGATCATCGGCGGGGGACCGGTCGGGTTGTTTGCTTCGTTCTACGCCGGCCTTCGCCACATGAAGACGAAAATTATCGATGCTCTTCCGGAATTGGGGGGCCAGTTGACCGCATTGTACCCCGAAAAATATATTTATGATGTCGCAGGATTCCCTAAAGTCGTTGCAAAAGATCTTGCTAAGAATCTCATCGAGCAGGGGCTCCATCATCACCCCACTGTCTGTTTGAATCAAAAAGTTGAGTCGCTTCGTCCGGATGAAATCGACGGGCAACACATTCTCACATTGTCGACACATAAGGGAGGAGCTCATCATACAAAAGCGCTGCTTCTTACCGTTGGCATCGGCGCGTTCGTGCCGCGCAGGCTCGATTTCCCAGGTTTAGATTCGTTGGAAAATCGTTACGTTCATTATTTCGTGAAAGACAAATCTATTTTCAAAGATAAAGACCTTTTGATTGTCGGTGGAGGAGACAGCGCTGTTGACTGGGCGCTTAATTTGCAGGATACCGCAAAGCATATTACTCTTATTCATCGGCGCGATGAGTTCCGGGCCCACGAGGATAGCGTAAAAAAATTGATGTCGTCCAATGCTGAAGTCAAACTTTGGTTCGAAGTCGATTCCGTTGCCGGTAATTCTTCCATCGACCATGTCGTTATCAAGAACAATAGAACCGGTGAATTGGAAACACTGAAGGCTGACCATCTTCTTCTTAATTTGGGGTTCGTCGCCAGCCTTGGCCCGCTCCGGGACTGGGGTTTGGAGATTGAAAAGGGGGATATTAAAGTCACCACAAAGATGGAAACAAATATTCCCGGCATTTATGCCGCCGGTGATATTGCAACGTTTCCGGGGAAGCTTAAGCTTATCGCGACAGGCTTTGGCGAGGCTGCGATCGCCGTCAATAACATCAAATCGTTCATCGATCCAAAAGCAAGATTTTTTCCCGGGCACAGCAGCGATTTGAAATCGAAACAATAAACGATGAAGACTCCACATCGACTTCTCATCACATACACCTTGACGCCGAACCAGCTTCAGAGAATCACCGAGACCTCTTCTCATGTTGAAGTTCATTACGCACCGGATATTGAGGAAGCAAAAAAAAAGTTCTCGACAACAAATATCCTTTTCGGTGATATTCCCAGAGAGCTGTTTCTGCTCATGCCGAAGCTTCAGTGGGTGCAAATCTCAACCGTCGGCGCCGACAGATTTTTATACCCCGAACTATTACAAAGCGACGTTACCCTCTGTTGCTCGCGGGGGATGCACAAATATCAAATGACCGAACTCCTGTTCGGAGTAATGATCAGCATAACCCGAAAATTATTTGTATATCACGATCTGCAAAAGGAATCAGAATGGACGACGGCACTCATTAAAGAATCCGATGTCATTACAGGGAAGACGCTCGGGATCGTAGGTTTAGGCTCGATCGGAAGTTTGATGGCGAAGGTCGCACATACCTTCGGCATGAAGGTGATTGGGACGAAGCGAACACCCCAGCCGGTAGAATATGTCGACAAAGTTTTGGCCCCGTCTCAATTGGAAACATTGCTGAGGAATTCCGACCATGTTGTCAACGTTACTCCGTTGACGCCCGAAACGACAAAGATGTTCGGCGGGAAGGAATTTGCCGCGATGAAGCCGAGCGCAGTGTTTTACAATTTCGGAAGGGGTGCCTCAGTTGATGCACAAGCTCTTATCATGGCATTGAATAAGGGAACGATAAAAGCAGCAGCTCTGGACACGTTTGAGGAAGAGCCATTGCCGAAAAATAACCCTCTCTGGAACACCAAAAATATCTTCATCACACCTCACGTTGGCGGTCCAATCCCACACTACTACCATTTACTCACGGAAATATTTATCGACAATTTGAAACGGTATCTCGACGGCAAGCCCTTTGCAACCGCCGTCGATAAAGCAAAAGGGTACTAGGATAACACTGCTGGAGACACAACAAGGTGCCTAAGTATCATGTTGTGTCCCAGCAAAAGGCAAAAGAAGCCGATATCAGGCGCCGTGGCGCTGATGGTTCATTCGTTCAAAGTGTTCATGTTCCTTTTGTCCCATCTGTTTCATCGATTCGGCACGAAGTATCTCACGCCATACTTTTTGTTGCTCGGGAGTAAGGAGGGTATTCGCTTTGAACCAACCTTCAAGCTTGTTGATGTGCAAAGCGGTTTCATTTGCAGCAACTTCATTTATTTGTTTCTCAATGGCGTCTTTGTCCGGAGCATCCGACAATATCAGACGGCCAAGCTCAAGTTTCGAAAGAGCTAATGTTGACCGCAGCTCAATGGCTTTCTTGTCGGTTTCGTATTTTATCTCCTTCATTTGTTTTTTCTGCTCATCGGTAAGCTTTAACTTGGCCATGGGATTCTCTTTACGCATGTGCTCCATTGGCCTCTTCATCGGTGGTTCCGACGGATGCTCTTGGGCGTTACCAATGCCGATAAACGATACGATCAGCATTGCTACAAGATATTTCTTCATAGATACTCCTTAGATATATGATAATGCGGTACGATTATATGATGTACCTTGTAAGGATATGACAACATCACAAAGAGATAAGTTTAACCGTATTGTCCTTGAAAAAGAAACGTCATTTGGCTATCTTACCACATACAGCGGAACGATGATGCTCAAATATTTTCATCTATTTTTGCTTGGCGTACTTTTCTCTGCGGAGGGATGCCAGGTGTACAACGAAGCCGCGGTGTTTATCGGCCAGCGGTACACAAATACCGTCGCTTATTTCAACACGTACTATAATGCTCAAACGGCATTTGATGCCGGAGAGAAAGAAGTACTGGACGCTGAAGTGGCCCAAATGGGTAAACCGATTTCGACCGCGCCCGAAGCGCCGCTATCCCAAGCTGGCAAGGATAAATTTAATCTTGCCATTGAAAAGGCATCCAAGCTCTTGTCCTACTATCCAACAAGCAAATGGGTCGATGATGCCCTTTTGATGATCGGGAAATCCTATTATTATCTAGGGGACGATCTCAAAGCGGAACGGAAATTCTTAGAACTGTTTGGAAAATTTCCCAACAGCGATTTGCGGTTTGAAGCCGAATTATGGTATGGCCGATCTCTCATTCGTCAGAAGCGAAACGATGAAGGTGTTCAAACGCTTCAGCAGCTTTATTCTGATGCAATGGAAAAGAAAGAGAATCGGATAGCGGGGCTGGCCTCATTCTCTCTTGGGAAGTACTATGACATCGCTCAAGACTACGAAAAAGCGGTAAAGTACTTCCAACAATCATTGAAGACATCGGACGATGACAGGTTGAATGCAGAAACCGAATTACAGATGGGCTTTTGCTATATCGCGAGCGGTGATGATCAGAAAGCATCTCTGGCATTCACGGGGGTTCAAGAATATGATCCTGAATACGCAACGTCGTTCGCAGCGATTCTTGAAAATGTCAAAATCCTCGTCCGCTCCCATCAATATGATGAGGCGCTGAAACGACTCGAGAGCCTTCTTAGCAACGCAAAGAACATGGAAAATTTTTCAAAAATCCACCTAGAAATCGGAAGAATCTATATCGCTCAGAATAGAATGGCCGACGCTATAGCAAAATTTTCATATGTCGACACAGCCTACAAAAAGACCGACAATGCTGCAAAAGCATATTACACTCTCGGGAACATTTATGAGACAATGCAGATTGACTATGCCAAGGCCGGGACGAATTACGGTAAGGCAAAAGCTGAATTTCCAGCCTCTTCGATTGCAGACATTGCTGCAAAAAAAGCGGAAGCTTTCGAAAAATATTTTGGCCTCTATTCTGATATACGGCGCAATGACAGCCTTACCCTTGTTATGAAGGGAAGAAAAGCGAAGCGTGACTCCCTGGCACTTGCAGCCGACACTCTTCATCTCACAGATAGTGTCTCCTTTTTTTCTCACAATGCAAAAGCCTCCCCCGATTCTCAGGGAAATTCCGTAAAATTGCTGGCGGTAAAAGATTCGTTGGCCCGGCTCAATTCACTCAAAAAGGAATCAAATATCCGCCTGCTGGCGATGGAGGTGCACAGCATCGATTCTCTTCGCCAAGCGATCGTGAGAGCGCACTTTCAGCTGGCCGGAGTCTTTTATCTTGACCTCGAACGTCAGGATTCGGCATTGTATTGGTATCGAAAAGTGATCGACAAAGGGGAGGGAACCGAATATGCCGCTCGGGCGATGTTTACAGTAGCTGAAATTTTCCGAACATCGGGGGCGAACGGAAAAGAGAGCGCCGATTCGCTCTACTCGGCACTTATCGCGCAATATCCGGAATCGCCGTATGCACAAGAGTCACGCCGTATTTTGGGGCTTCCTTTGCTTGTCGCTGCGAAAGACACGGCAGAAGAATTGTATCTCCGTGCGGAAACACTTTTTGACAGCGCGAACACGGAAAGCGCTCTGCCGTTTCTTTATAAGATTGTGGAGGAACATCATTTGTCTCCTTATTCTCCCAAAGCGTTGTACGCCATTGGCTGGCTATACGAAAATAAATTGGAGAAAGAGGACAGTGCAAGTATAACGTACCGGCGCCTGATCGCTGCATACCCAACTTCCCAATACGCCCTCGCAGTGATGCCAAGAGTGCAAGAAGAGGATAACGAAAGGAAAGATGCCTCCCGACGGGCCGCGGAAGATCTCTCCGCAAAAAAGAAAAAAGAAGCGGAAAAAAACAAAAAAGAACAAGAGGAAAAACGCTAAGCCTAACGTAAACGAACTACAACCATCATAGCCGAAGATTACCGCCGCAGGAACGGATGATTCAGGAACATGCCCCTATTGATACCGTAAAAGAAATTGCGTTGAATATTTTTCAACTTTCTTTTCGCTCTCCTTCCATCTCTCTCAGCGCGCTTCCGGGACAATTTGTGAATGTAAGAATCGAAGATTCTGCGGTTCCGCTTCTCCGCCGCCCGTTTAGTATTTTTTCCGTTGAAGGTGAAATCGTTTCGATCATTTTTAATGTCATCGGACTCGGGACAAAATTATTATCGCAAAAGAAAGCCGGCGAAACTCTTGATGTTATCGGACCGCTGGGAAAAGGCACATTTCCAAACCGCGGCGAATCGTTCGACACGGCATTGTTAGTCGCCGGAGGGCTTGGCGTTGCACCTCTTCCATTCTTGAATTCACGGCTGCGGCCGGTGAAAAACGTCGTAACGTTTCTCGGTGCCCGCACATCGGCGTACGTTGTGCGGGATGGCTTGGACAATCTCCATGTAGCAACCGACAACGGAAGCGCAGGGTTCCATGGAACAGTCGTTGAATTACTGAAAAATTTTATGAACGAGCATACAATCGACCGGCCTCAAATTTATTCCTGCGGTCCGGCGGCAATGATGCGATCGGTGGCGGAGGTTTCCCGGGAAAGGCACATACCGTGCTATCTTGCGCTCGAATGTGAAATGGCATGCGGCGTTGGGCTTTGCCAAGGATGCCCCGTAGAAACCGTAAACCATGAAAAGAAATATCGGTTGGTTTGCAAAGACGGCCCTGTCTTTGAAGCCGGCGAGATAAAATTCTAACCTATGATTGAGTCATTTTCACTAAGAGACGTTCGGTTTACCAATCGCATTTTTGTTGCGTCCGGAACATTCGGTTATGGAGACGAAGTGCGAGAATTGGTCGATGTCAACAAGCTCGGGGGCATAATGACGAAATCACTTTCGCTGAAACCTCGCGACGGTAATCCTCCGCCCCGGATCACTGAGACGGCAAGCGGGATGTTGAACTCAATCGGGCTTGCAAATATCGGCGTTCGTAAGTTTATCGACGAGAAGATTCCGTTACTGGAAAAACATGCCTGCGCCATTATTGCGAACATTGCCGCAAGCACGGTTGAAGAATACTGTCAGGTTCTTGAGCTGCTCGATCCGTACAAGAGGATCGACGGATTTGAAATAAACGTATCATGCCCGAACGTGAAGGAAGGGGGGCTAAGTTTCGGAACCGACCCTGTAAAAGTAGCGTTGATTACAAAAGAACTTCGAAAGCGGACTCGAAAACCTCTCATCATTAAACTCACCCCAAACGTCACCCACATTTCCGAATTTGCGCGCGCTGCGGAAGCTGAAGGCGCTGATGCTGTTTCTGTTATCAATACCCTCATTGGAATGGCTGTAAACATCCAGACGAAGAAGCCGAAGCTGTCAACCGTTACCGGAGGGCTCTCCGGGCCGGCAATCAAACCGGTGGCGCTTGCAAAAGTTTTTGAGGTGTACAAGTCGGTCACAATTCCCGTGTTTGGCATCGGGGGGATAAGGACATGGGAAGATGCAATCGAATTTTTTCTTGTAGGCGCGACCGCCATTCAGGTCGGCACGGAAAATTTCGTCAACCCGGCTGCGGCGGTTGAAATTTCGAGGGGTGTCGCAGCGTATTGTGTGCACCATTCGATCGACAACATCTCGCAATTAGTAGGAAGCCTGAATGCGGACGCAAACGTCTCCGTTATCCAAAGCTGGCTTTGATTTTTGCAACTTTGTACGCCGTCTTTCATGACTACGAGCCGTTCTACAATCGAATACCTTTACGGCTTGCAGACTTTTGGAATGAAGCTCGGGTTGCACAATATTCGCGCGTTGCTTCGTTTCTGCCGTAATCCTCAAAGACAATTTCGCTCCGTTCACGTTGCGGGGACAAACGGAAAAGGGTCAACGTCATCTATGATTGCGGCAGTGCTTCAATCGGCGGGGTACCGTACCGGACTGTACACCTCCCCTCATTTATTGAAATTTAATGAACGGATTCGCATTAATGGCCGGATGATTTCAGATGCAGACCTTGTCCGGTACACTGCATTGTTCCGTCCAATAATTAATGATCTGAAAGCGACTTTTTTTGAAGCGACAACCGCGATCGCGTTCAAATATTTTGCCGATCAAAAGGTCGATATTGCAGTCGTTGAGACCGGGTTGGGGGGAAGGCTTGATGCTACGAATGTTCTCCTTCCTGAAGTTTCCGTCATTACCTCAATCGCAAAAGACCATACGGAACATCTTGGCAGATCGTTTCGAAAGATTGCTTTTGAAAAGGGAGGTATTATCAAACGCGGAACAGCGTGCGTTGTTGGAGTAAGAAACCAGAGCGCTCTTCGGGAATTACGGAGGATCGCAAAACACCACCGGTCGCAATTCATCGCGACCGGCAATGTGCAATCGTCCAAGATGAGGGTGGAACAAAACAACTTTCAAATTGCAAACTTCATTACTGGGAATAATTCCTATAGGAACCTTCATATTCCCTTATTCGGTGAAAACCAAATCAGGAATGCTGAAATCGCGATTACCGCACTCGAATATCTACAAACAAAGGGTATCGCAATTGCAGCGTCTGCATTTCGACAGGGGTTTGCGCATGTGCATCGGTTGACGGGAATTCGAGGGCGTTTTGAGATCCTGAAGCGCCGTCCGATGGTTATTCTCAATGTTGGACATAACCCGGAGGCCGTTTTAGTTACGGCTGCTTCACTGCGGAATATTCATTACAAGAAACTTATTCTCGTGTTCGGTGTAATGAAAGATAAAGACTACAAATCGATGATTCGTATTCTCTCTTCATTTAAGCCTGCTGTTTACGCAGTACAGCCGAAGATGGAGAGAGCATTGCCCGCAGCGATTATTGCTGATATTTTTCGCTCTATGAATTGCACAGTGCGCGAGCCTGGAGACATTGCTGAAGCTATTCGAGAAGCTTTGCGAACTCAAAAAGAAGATGATTTGTTATTAATTTGCGGTTCACATTATGTTGCAGGTGAGGCATTGCAGCTACTCCCAAAAATACTTCATCGAAAAAGTTCTTGACAATGAGAGCATTTAGCTCTATATTTCAAACAATAGATAAGTTGTTGCGAGAAGGGTTTTGTTCAAAGTTTAACACTTCTAGATTACCCCGTTTGTTGCCAATTATCAGACCTTAAACCATCAAGCAGTGGTATTATTTTTTTGAGGCACGTTCAACCAGTGTGACAGTCTCCTCCCCGCGAGTTCAATAATCTAATTTTTTTGAAGGGATATTTCCACCATGCCAATGGACATTTCAGAATTGAAGTCCAAGAAAATTGCTGACCTTAATCAGATTGCTAAGGACCTCAGCATTTCCGGCTACAGCGACTTACGTAAACAAGAATTGATATTCAAAATTCTGGAGGCGCAGACTGAAAAGGACGGGTTGACCTTCAGCAAGGGGGTGCTTGAGGTCTTGCCGGATGGTTATGGCTTCCTGAGGTCTGTCGACTATAATTACCTCCCTTCCCCCGACGATATCTATGTTTCTCCATCTCAAATAAAAAAGTTCAGCTTGCGAACCGGCGACACTGTCAGTGGACAGGTGCGTCCGCCGAAGGAAGGGGAGCGCTTTTTCGCCCTGCTTCGTGTTGAAGCGGTGAACGATGAGAACCCTGACACAATCCGGGACAGAGTCCTCTTTGACAACCTCACTCCATTGTATCCGAACGAACGCATCAAGCTTGAGACGGCTCCCGGCGAATATGCGATGCGAATCCTTGATCTGCTGTCGCCAATCGGCAAAGGACAACGTGGAATGATTGTCTCTCCACCGAAGGCGGGGAAAACGGTCCTCCTGCAAAAGATGGCCAATAGCATTACAAGAAATCATCCGGATGTAAAGCTGATGATGTTGCTCATTGATGAGCGGCCGGAGGAAGTGACGGACATGGAACGTTCGGTAAGCGCTGAAGTTGTCGCCTCAACGTTCGATGAACCGCCGGAACGACACGTTCAGGTCTCCGATATGGTTCTCGAAAAAGCGAAACGCTTGGTTGAAGCAAAACACAACGTCGTTATCCTGCTCGACAGCATCACGCGGCTGGCACGTGCCCATAACACGGTTGTTCCGCATTCGGGAAAAATTCTCTCCGGCGGCGTTGATGCGAATGCGTTGCACCGGCCGAAAAGGTTCTTTGGCGCGGCGCGTAACATTGAAGAGGGGGGAAGTTTAACAATCATCGCAACGGCTCTTGTTGAAACCGGCAGCAGGATGGACGAGGTTATTTTTGAGGAGTTTAAAGGAACGGGCAATATGGAAATCGTGCTCGACCGTAAACTGAGCGATAAACGAATATTCCCCGCAGTCGATGTCAATCGCTCTGGAACCCGTAAAGAAGAAATTCTCATGGGCGAAGACGAATTGAACCGCGTTTGGATTTTACGCAAATTCCTGAGCGAGTTCACGCCAGTTGAAGCGATGGAATTTTTGCTGGAAAAAATGCGCGGGACGAAAGAGAATAAAGATTTCCTTAAATCGATGAACAGTTGATCAGTTGTTCGCGTGAAACGTCATTAATAAAAACCATCCTCCTTTTATCAGGATGGTTTTTCTTTTTTAAGGATTGAGGGGAAAACATCGTCGTACTCGAAGCATTCAATCAAGGGGAGAAAAAAGCGCTCGATCAAATGGACAGCGCCGACATGGCGAATTTTTTCGCGGTTTAGGCGACACAGAAAGTCTCACAATACCCAGTTCAGCCGTCGTTCCGCACGCCCCTCATGGAATCGAAACCGGTAAAGTTACGTTCGAGCTCGAATTGATCCGCCTTTTCGTCGGGCTTAAAGTTCAAGAAGACCCGACTGAAGCCTACGTGTGCGTTTTTGAGGCTTTGCCGTAAATCGCCTTTTGCCTTTTCATTCCAAGAATTGTACCTTACCGAAAAGAATTTATATGAAAGAAGTTGTTATTGTCGGTGCTTGCAGAACGCCGATCGGTTCCTTCGGCGGCGCGTTAAGCTCTATCACTGCTCCAAAACTCGGTGCAATTGTCGTTGAGGAGGCATTGCGAAGGGCAACGGTCTCGAAAGACGTTGTGGATGAAGTGATCATGGGAAATGTTTTGACAGCCGGGGAGGGGCAGGCTCCGGCCCGTCAGGCGGCGATTTTCGCGGGACTTCCGGTTTCCGTCGAATGCATGACCATAAACAAGGTATGCGGTTCAGGAATGAAAGCCATTATGCTCGGCGCGCAGGCCATTCAACTCGGTGATGCTGAAGTTGTTGTTGCCGGTGGAATGGAAAGCATGTCGAATACTCCGTACTTGTTGGAGAATGCGCGGACGGGCTACAGGATGGGAAATGCTGAGCTAGTTGATTCGATGATCAAAGATGGGTTGTGGGATGTCTACAACAATTTTCATATGGGAAACGCGGCAGAAATATGCGCAAAGGAATGTGCCGTTTCACGCGAGGCGCAGGATGAGTTTGCCATTCTCAGTTACCGGCGCGCTCAGGAGTCTCAGGCGCAGGGCCGCTTTAACGATGAAATTGTAAAGGTGGGTATTATCCAGAAAAAAGGGGAAATGGAGTATGTTGAAAAAGACGAGGATCCAAAGAAAACTAATTTTGAAAAAATTCCTCTTTTAAAGCCGGCGTTTCAAAAAGATGGAACTGTGACTGCGGCAAATTCTTCAAAGATAAACGACGGCGCTGCGGCACTTGTTCTCACCTCCCTCGAGAAAGCACACTCGCTAGGGCTGACACCGCTTGCAAAAATCGTTTCAAGCACATCAACTGCCAAAAAACCGGAATGGTTCACCACCGCACCGGCAGACGTGATTCCAAAAGTATTAAAGAAGTCCGGCCTCACTATAGAGGATATTGATTTATTTGAGATTAATGAAGCATTTGCCGTTGTAACTCTGGCGGTCAACAAAATCCTTGGCCTCAATATCGAAAAAGTAAACGTTAACGGCGGCGCCGTGGCGCTCGGACATCCTATCGGCGCAAGCGGCGCGCGAATTGTTGTTACGCTGATTTATGCGTTGAAGCAAAGAAATTTAAAACGGGGGTTGGCGGCAATCTGTATCGGCGGTGGTGAAGCGAGCGGGATGGTGCTGGAAATAATGTAACTGAGGCTTCTGAAAAATTGTCTTTCGCCAAGCTGCGAAGGCGCGTAGAGTCTGTTTTTAAATCATTCTGCCACGTTGCGACTGGCGAAGCCATCCCTATGGATTTGTGTGAGCCACATATTTAAAATTATTCAGAAGTCTCTAACTAAAAATATTGATCAATTGACAACGATGTTATGAAAATTAGAAATATTACGGTCATTGGCGCCGGAACGATGGGGAACGGCATAGCCCATGTTTGCGCGCAATATGGCTACAGTGTCGTGCTCAACGATATTGCGCCAGAATTCATCGACCGCGGATTGAAAACAATAGCATCCAACCTCGACCGGCAAGTCAAAAAAGGGAACCTCACTGAGGAGCAGAAAGCCAAGACACTCGGCAATATTGCATCTTCGGGAATGTTGTCGGAAGCTGTTCGAACTTCAGACCTTGTCATTGAAGCAGCAACCGAGAATAAGAAAATAAAGCTGGAAATTTTTAAAGCACTTGATACAGCGGCGCCTTCGAATGCTATTCTGGCTTCGAATACATCTTCCATTTCGATCACGGAGATCGCCGCCGCGACGAACCGGCCGGAGCGGGTCATTGGAATGCATTTCATGAATCCTGTTCCCGTTATGAAGCTTGTGGAAATTGTTCGTGGACTCTCTACGTCAAATGAAACTTTTCAGACGATAAAGGATCTGACGGGGACGTTGGAAAAAACGCCGGTTGAAGTGAACGATTTTCCAGGCTTTGTTTCAAACAGGATACTTCTCCCAATGCTGAACGAGGCAATGTATTGTGTCATGGAAGGGGTTGCGACGCCGGAAGCAATCGACACCGTGATGAAGCTCGGAATGAATCACCCAATGGGGCCGCTCGCTCTCGCTGATTTTATTGGACTCGATGTTTGCTTATCGATTATGAATGTTCTTCATGAAGGGCTTGGCGATTCAAAATATCGCCCATGTCCGCTTTTAAAGAAGATGGTTGCCGCCGGCCATCTTGGGAAAAAGTCGGGAAGAGGATTCTACGATTATTCGGCCGCGAAATAGGCATAAGATTTTTGGCCTTTAGCTGTTAGCTCTTGGCGGTCGCAAAAAGCCAATAGCCAACACATAACAGCCAACAACCTGTGAATCGATTTCTAAATCTTAAGCACGCCCATGAACTTTGAACTGAACGAAACACAACGAATGATCCGGGATACTGCACACCAGTTTGCCCACGATGAGCTGGCAGCGACTGCGGAATCGCGCGATGAAAAAGAAGAGTTTCCTCATGAAGCGGTGAAGAAGCTTGGGGACTTGGGGTTTATGGGAATGATGGTGCCGGAGCAATACGGCGGCGCCGGACTTGATACGGTGAGCTACTCCCTTGCCGTTGAAGAAATATCCCGTGTCGATGCATCGTGCGGAGTGATTATGTCTGTAAATAATTCTCTTGTGTGTTACGGCATCAATGAGTTTGGCAACGAAGAGCAAAAACAAAAATTTTTAACCCCTCTAGCGTCGGGGAAAAAACTCGGTGCGTTTGCACTCTCAGAACCGGAAGCGGGGAGCGATGCCACCAATCAGCGAACGATGGCTGTCCGAGACGGCGATTGTTATATCCTTAACGGAATCAAAAATTGGATCACCAACGGCTTCAATGCCGATTACGTTGTAGTGATGGCGACGACCGATCCTACCAAAGGAAGCCGCGGCATCAGCACGTTTATCGTTGAGAAAGGAATGCCCGGATTTACCGCCGGCAAAAAAGAACGAAAGCTCGGGATACGCAGCTCCGATACCGTATCGATCGCGTTTCAGGATGTTCGAGTGCCCGCAGTGAACAGAATCGGCGATGAAGGTTTTGGGTTTAAGTTTGCAATGATGACACTGGACGGCGGCCGTATTGGCATCGCATCGCAGGCTGTCGGCATCGCTCAGGCAAGTCTCGATGCAGCGCTGAAATATTCAAAAGAGCGGAAAGCGTTCGGCCAGCCGTTATCAAGCTTGCAAGCGATTCAATTTAAGATTGCCGATATGGCAACCGAAATCGAGGCCGCTCGCTTGTTGACATTGCAGGCCGCAGCAATAAAAGATTCGGGAAAAAGGTTCACGCAATATGCCGCGATGGCAAAACTTTTTGCATCGAAAGTTGCCGTTCGATGCGCTCTTGAAGCTATTCAAATTCACGGCGGTTACGGATATATCCGCGAATACAACGTCGAACGTTACCTTCGCGATGCCAAGATTACCGAGATTTACGAAGGGACTTCAGAAATACAACGCATCGTTATCGCACGATCGTTATTGCAGTAGGGAAGTGCACAAGATCGGGTTGTTCATTTGTGATTCCATGCGCGCGGTGTCGCATTGGCACCGGAGTGATTGCCGATAACGCAGAAACCAAGCGATTTTTATTTTGAGGAGGATCATATGTCATCCACAATGGATACTTTTGTCTCGCCACTGAAGGGGGCCGTCTCATCAAAAACTCAGAGGTTGAAGAATTACATCATGGGAACATGGGTGGATTCAGGTTCCACGGAATATCTTGCTGTGATGAATCCGTCCGTCGGCCTGCCGATCGCGGAAGTACCTCTGTCTATTTCCAGCGATTTGGACAAGGCAGTCATTGCTGCAAATCAAGCTTTCCAAGCATGGTCGGCAGTACCGATTAAAGAACGCGCTCAGGTTTTTTATCGCTACAAAACTTTACTGGAAAAAAATGCGCAGGCGTTGGCTGAATTAATCCATGAGGAAAATGGCAAGATAATGAGTGAAGCGATGGCCGAGATTGAAAAAGCAATTGAAGTAACGGAATTCGCCTGTTCGATGCCGCAGCTCGCTGCGGGGGAAATCTTAGAAGTAAGCAAAGGTGTTGAATGCCGTATTGACCGTTACCCACTAGGTGTTGTTGCGAGCATCACGCCGTTTAATTTCCCCAATATGGTACCCAACTGGACGATTCCAAATGCGTTGGTTTTGGGGAATACTATGATTCTCAAACCGTCGGAACAGGTACCGTTGAGTGCAACCAAAATCGCAGACTTATTAAGCGAAGCAGGCCTGCCTGACGGAGTGTTTAATGTCATTAACGGATCACAAGCAGTCGTTGAGGCGATATCTGATCATCCCGGAATTCAAGCCGTTTCGTTTGTAGGCTCGACTCGTGTGGCAAAGATTGTTTACGCTCGTGCCACTGCACATTTGAAACGAGCACTCTGTCTTGGCGGCGCAAAAAATCATTTAATCGTTCTCCCCGATGCAAACGAAGACATGACGGCTTCGAATGTTGCGGCCTCAATGAGCGGCTGTGCCGGACAACGGTGCATGGCAGCGTCGGCAATGGTCGCTGTCGGCAATGTTGACCGGATTATTCAAAAACTTTGCGAAGAAGCGAAGAGGATCGTTCCTGGAAAAAATCTCGGCGCAGTTATTTCAAAAAAAGCAAAAGAAAGAATTGAAGGATATATTACTGAAGCCGAACAACAAGGCGCAAAAGTGCTTGTGGATGGAAGGAACGCAGTTGTACCTGGGAAAGAAAACGGCTATTATGTCGGCCCCACCGTTATCGATGATGTTCAGCCCGAGATGAAGATTGCGCAGGAGGAAGTTTTTGGTCCGGTGCTCTCCATCATCCGAACAAAAAACGTCGATGAAGCCATCGAAATTGAAAATCGTTCCCCATATGGAAATGCAGCTTCTGTCTTTACACAAAGCGGCGGCATTGCCCGGTATGTTATTGAACGGGCAAGTGCAGGGATGATCGGAGTGAATATCGGCGTTCCGGTTCCGCGAGAGCCATTTTCTTTCGGCGGCTGGAACGAATCAAAGTTCGGCGCAGGGGATATTACGGGAAAAAGCTCAATCGAGTTCTTTACAAAACTAAAGAAGACGACGACAAAATGGAATCCTGAATCGAAAGTAAACTGGATGAGCTGACGGAGTTGGAATTGGCCTTTTGGCTTTAGCTATTTGGTGAATATAGTATGAGTGCATGTTGCAGTAGCTCACACGGATGCGAACCGGTAAAGAAATTTTTCTCCCGGTGGTCGAAACGTTATGCGAATCGCTTTCGCAAAGGCGGGCTAGAGAAAACTCAACGCTATTTGTTGGAGGGCATTCGCAAAGAACCGGTTGCGTTGAAAGAAATTCTCGATATCGGCTGCGGCGTCGGCTCTCTTCATTTGACGCTTTTGCTTGAGGGAGCAGCATCGGCTACCGGCATCGATGTCTCCGATGGTATGCTGCAACAAGCGAAGAGATTGGCGGAAGAGAATCATTTGACGGAAAGGACTCATTATGTTCTTGGCGATTTCGTACACGAATCGGGAGTGATGAAAGAGGCGGATATAACGCTGCTGGATAAGGTGGTTTGCTGCTATGATGACTATAAGGCGCTTATCAACGCCTCCGTTGGAAAAACGAAAACGATCTATGCTCTTAGTCACCCGAAAAAGAATATCATCATGGAGTCGATTTTCAAATTTCAGATTTTCGTTTCGAAATTATTCCGAAATTCATTTCACCCTTTTTGGCATGATTGGAATGAAGTGCATCGATTGATTCTGAATCAAGGGTTTCGATTGATGTATTCAAATTCAACGATTGCATGGCAAGTTTTAGTTTACAAACGAACTATATAGGGAGGATGCATGGTAAGAACGGCGACCACATTTTCGATTCTTTTCGCCTGTGCAATTGTTTTTACGACGGGTACTTTTGGAAAAGTGCTTGTTGATGATCAATCGAAAAGCAGAAACGTTCCCGATAGTTTACGAAGGTACCCGTTTAGGTCTGCCATCATCGAGCTTGAGTATGGGGGAAGCTGCTCCGGCAGGCAAATGATCTATATCGATGATTATGGAATGAAGGAAGCAAAGGTGGACAGCTTCATGACGGATATGATGGGCATGTCGCTTCCGACATACAAGATGGAAATACAAAATTGGGATTCGACATTCTCCGTCGATATGGTGAAAGGAATTGCTACGGCAGGTTTGACTCCCTTTACTTCAAAAGAGCGCCGGGAACTGTCAGAAATGGGAAACGAGGCTGCCCAAAAGATGGGTATGCAAAGTTCTCAAGACACGATTCTAGGGAAGCCTTGCACTGTCTGGTCGATGGATTCGATAAAGTCCAAAGCGTGGCTGTGGAATGATATTACCTTAAAAAGCGCAGCCGAACTGGATGAGTTGAAACAATATCTGGAGGCAAAGCGCATTGACCTAGACGTCCCCGTTCCCTCGGAAGTTTTTATTATTCCAGAAGGTCTGCAAATCATCACAACGGATGATATAAACAAAATGCTGCAAAATCTGGATGAAGGGGCTACTAAGCCTGCAAAGAAGGGGAAGAAAAAGAAGGATTCGGATTAATAAATTGAAACATGTGAAAAATCGTCTCTCGCCAAGGCTCTGTTTTTATATCATTTTGCCGCTTTGCGTCTGGCGAGGCCATCCCTATGGATTTGCGTGAGCCATACTTTTAAAATTATTCAGAAGTTTCATATTCTATATCCCGCCTCATAGTTTTTTTCTTGTTCTCGTCATTATTGCGTACACAACGAATGCTACAATAAATCCAACGAACCATGCGTAGTTGTACACATTCATCAAAAATGGACCGATTGAAACAGGATTGACCGCGTTAATCGTGCCAAGGAATCCCGGCACGCTCGGGGCAATGCCGAGAACAAGTGCAACGATCGCAGTTGGATTGAATCCATTGAGATAGGAATACTCCCCTTCGGGCTTATAGAGGTCGATGGAATGTAGTGTAGTGTGTCGAATAACAAAATAATCGCAAATGAGAATTCCGCCGATCGGTCCGAGGAGAGCCGAGTACCCAACCAGCCACGTAAAAATATATCCGCTCGGGTCGGCAACAAGTTTCCACGGCTGAATGAGGATCCCGATAATGCCGGTGATCAATCCGCCGATCCGAAACGTAATCTTCGACGGCCAGAGGTTGGAAAAATCGTTCGCCGGACTGACAACGTTCGCTGCGAGATTTGTAGCTAAGGTCGCAAGGCACAACGCGAACAGCGATACTAAAAGGACAAGGGGATTTGTGAAGCGAGAAATTAAAACAACGGGATCCCAAATCGGGAATCCGCCATAAATAACAATCGTAGCGGATGTCACTGCGACGCCGATGAAAGAGTACAATGCCATCGTTGCCGGTAAGCCGATCGCCTGACCGAGCATCTGATCCCGTTGGGTGCGCGAGTAACGGGTAAAATCCGGAATGTTCAGCGAAAGCGTAGCCCAGAATCCAATCATTCCCGTTAGCGACGGGAAGAATACAAACCAAAACTTTCCTTCTTTTGGTCCCCCAGGAACAAACTGTGAGGGCTGCGACAGCATTGGTCCGAACCCGCCGGCTTGAACATATGCCCACGTGAGTAATACCAGGCCTAGCAAAATAAGAAGAGGTGCTTTGATGTTGAGAAGAAAACGGATTGATTCGATCCCCTTGTAAATGACCAGCATATTGATCCCCCAAAAGAACAAGAAGCAGGCGAGCTGCGGAGTGTTAATGCCCGCGAACCATACCGGGAGCGAGTTCCAGGAGGGGAGATAAATTGTGATCATCTTATAAATTGCCCACCCGCCGATCCAGCTTTGAATGCCGAACCATCCGCAAGCGACAAACGCTCGGAGCAATGCCGGGATGTTTGCTCCGCGTACCCCAAACGAAGCTCGGCAGTACACGGGGAAGGGAATGCCATATTTCGTCCCTGCATGAGCATTGAGAACCATGGGAATGAGCACGATTGCATTGCCGAAAAAAACGGTCAATACTGCCTGATACCAGTTCATTCCCTCCGAAATAAGCGAAGAGGCAAGCATGTAGGTTGGAATGCAGGCCGACATTGAAATCCAAAGCGAGGCAATATCGTAGGTTCCCCATTTACGCTGAGAAATTTTCGTCGGCGAAATATTGTCGTTAATAAGCGGGCTGTTCTGCAGAGAAGAGAGATCGACCTCAACAAGCTCGGAGTTTAGCAAATCGGGCATACGTATTTTGAATGATGGAAAGAAAAAAGTCTCTGTGCAATGGAACAAAGCGGCACTTGTTCTATATGGCTTCTTCTTTTTCCCAGAGCTTTTTGTGCCACATCGTCAAAATAATTCCGCCAATAACGAAATTCAGAAGCTGGTATCCGCTGTCAACTGCCCAGAGTCCCCACGGCTGAAGTTGATACCGGTTCGTGATGCCCATGATTGTTGCTACGAATCCGAACCAATTCCAAAATCCCACCATTGCCCCCTCCATCGGCGTTCGCGCCTTTGCGTAGGCGAGAGCATGAACAAGCACCCACGAGACTGCGAGGTAAGCGATAAATGTCAAAGCGTACGCTTTCCATGGACTCATCTTCGACGCCATTTCCATTGTAATACCGCTGAGTTGCATCCACTTGTTGCCGAAAAGAATCGGCGAATACCATACCGCCCCCAAAATAAATTGAATGAACGCTACTACCAACACAGCAACGTAATTAATTTTGGGCCGTTCCATAAACGAACCTCCGGATTAGTTTGATGGATGAAATGAATACCTCGTGATAAAAACGCCTCTTCCTATTTCCATGCACCCGCGTACGTGTCCCGCTTAATAAACGAACCACGCCCCGCCTTTCCCAGCCAAGTATTTTTATCAACAATGATTTCGCCGCGGGAGAGGACCGTTTCAGCATCACCTTTGATCTTGAATCCTTCGAACATCGAATAGTCGACCCGCATGTGGTGCGTTTTGGCCGAGAGGGTTATCACTTTGTTCGGGTCCCATATGACGATATCGGCGTCGCTGCCGACGGCGATCGTCCCTTTGCGCGGATAAAGGCCGAACATCTTCGCGGGCGTTGTCGAAACAATTTCGACCCACCGGTTCAACGTTATTCGTTTCTGGTTCACGCCATGGTGATGGATAAGCTGCAGGCGGTTTTCCACGCCGGGTCCCCCGTTCGGAATTTTTGCAAAACTATCGCGCCCCATCTCTTTTTGTTCTTTGAAGCAAAATGGACAATGGTCTGTTGAGACTACTTGGAGCGTATTTTTTCGCAATCCTTCCCACAATTTTTCTTGGTGCCACTTCTCACGAAGAGGCGGGGTGAAAACGTATTTTGCTCCTTCGAAATTCGGCCGGTCCAAGTCTTCGACGGAAAGAAGGAGATATTGCGGGCACGTTTCCGCAAAGACAGGAACGCCTTTGTCGCGAGCTTCAGAAACTTTTTCAAGAGCATCGGCAGATGAAAGGTGAACGATGTAAACAGGTGCGCCTGCCATTTGAGCCAGTGCAATTGCTCTGTTGACCGCTTCGCTCTCAGCAGTCGTCGGGCGGGTGAGGGCATGGTAGATTGGGGCAGTCTTTCCTTCGGCGAGCGCCTTTTGTACGAGCAGGTCGATAACCCCGCCATTCTCGGCATGCATGCAGACAAGCGCTCCATTATTTCCCGTTTGGCGCATTGCCCGAAAGATCGTTGCGTCATCGACCATCAAAACGTTCGGATAGGCCATGAAAAGTTTAAAACTCGCCACACCCTCGCGCACCATCTCGTTCATATCTTCAAGATGCGCCTCCGGCAAATCGGTGATGATCATGTGAAGGCCAAAATCGATCGTGGCTTTTTCTCCCTTTTTCCACCAAACATCGAGGGCATCGCGCATCTTTGCCCCTTTGGATTGGATTGCAAAATCGACAAGGCACGTCGTTCCTCCAAATGCCGCAGCACGGGTTCCGGTTTCGAAGTCATCGCTTGACGTCGTCCCGCCAAAAGGCATATCCATGTGTGTGTGGACATCGATGCCCCCGGGGATGATATACTTTCCTTTCGCGTCAATAGTTCTATCGGCATGCATCAAGAGCGATGTCCCGATAGTTGTAATCTTATCTTTTTCGATGTAGATATCGCCCGTATAGTCTTGCTCTGCGGTGATGACACGTCCGTTTTTTATTAAGGTTGACATTGTAAGCTCCTGCAATATTTACAAAGCTTCGTTCCATTGCTTGGATAGGTTTAGCTGCTCTTTCAAAACAGCTTCAATCGATTCTTTCTGGTCTGGGGGCAAGGAGATCATCGCGGACTTTCGCCACAGTCTTTTTACATCCAACACCAAATTGCTTTCATCCTGCCCGACCCACCGGTAAGAAGTAATATCTTTCCACCGAAGAAGTGAATACGTTTCAAGAATCCCGTTGACCCGCAATTCGACTTTACCAAAAAGCGGCGATGCAAAATAGCAAATGACGGAAAAATAAAATACGATTTCAGCAATTTTTTCTCGCGAGAAGTCGGCTCGAATAATTGTGAAGATAATGAGAACGAGAAACAATCCCGCAGTGGCAAACCCCGATAATTTCCGGCTCTGAACCCTGTGAACTTCATATAACAGTGTCCCGGCTTTTTTCTTTACAAAAGGATAACTGATCATCAATCCGTAAATGAGAGCTGAGAGGACGACAGACAAAATTGTCAGCAGATTCTCCGAACTCAGAGCAGAGGAAGTAGGGTGCACCAATATCCAGCTTGCAGTGGCAAGAAGAGCAATCCCGGTTCCTACAAACATTCCGCGTTGAGACGGGTACTGAGTAATCGTTTTACCCCGAAAAGCATATCCAAGCGACATAACGCCCAAAAGCATTGCGGCGAAGGTTAACCAAGACATTTGAGAATCTTTATTTTATGCTGCAGGTGCTGTTGGAGCTTTTTTATAAATGATTGCAATGAGTGCGCCCGCAATGACCGTCCAAACAATTCCGTAAATTGTGGAAAACCAAGCGAAATGATATGAGAATCCTTTAAGCAACCAGAGATGTACAAAGATCCATGTTGGAAAATTTATAAGGATTCCCGTGTATAAACCGAACATGGCGCCGCCTTTCCAGCCCGAGCTGAAACTCCCGGCGACTTTATCATAGACCCAGACAAGAATAAAAATAGACAGAAAATCTCCTACGACAAACCATACAGGATTTGTCGCTTGGTTGAACACATCGGCGTGTTTCGCATAGTATAAATTCTGCATGACCATACCTTGCAGTATAATGTCCAGAATGTTTAATGCAACCCCTGCAACACCTACCGCCAACCAAAACTTGCTGTTTTTCATGACGCCTCCGAAATGAAGTAAGTATTGAGATTGGTTTGATCGGGAACGAATCATCAGCTTACCATTCTGCGATCAGATTGGATTTGTTACCGGTTGATTGTGTTCAGTGAATTTCGATTCCATGTTTATATTGGAATTGCCGCAATGCTTCCCATGTCAGGGGCTGGGGCATCTGCTTCATCAACTCGTTCCAGGTTATTTCTTCCATACCGTTGTCGACGCGGACCATCGAAATGCATTTTTCTACCGGGCAGACGATAAAACAGAGCCTGCAACCGACGCAATCCGATTCACGCACTTTGGGCTGATTCTTTCCGTTATGTGGAAGCAGATCGATGCATTGATGTGCGGTGTCTTCACACGCAATATAACAGAGATTGCATTGAATGCATTTCGACTCGTCGATCCGGGCCACAGCTTTATAAAGAAGGTTTAAATTGCCGAAGTCGGAAATGCATTTGAGCGATCGCCCTCGCACATCGTCAAGTGTGTGATAATTTTTTTCTTCCATCCAATTCGTCAGTCCCTCTATCATATCTTCGACGATGCGGAACCCGTGATGCATGACCGCAGTGCACACCTGGACAGAAGATGCTCCTAGCAGGATAAACTCCAGCGCATCACGCCACGTCGATATTCCCCCGATGGCGGAGATAGGGAGGTTGATCTCGGGGTCGGTAGCAATTTGTGAGACCATGTTAAGGGCAATCGGTTTCACCGCAGGGCCTGCATACCCGCCATGCCCTCCTTTGCCGTCAACGGAAGGATTCAGCTCGAACGTGTCGAGGTCGACACCCATGATGGTGTTGATGGTATTGATGAGCGAAATGCCGTTCGCTTTCCCTTTTTTTGCTGCACGCCCGGGAAAACGAATATCGGAAATATTCGGTGTGAGTTTAACGAGAACAGGAATGGTCGAAACCTCAGTGACCCATTCGGTGATCATGGCGCAATATTCGGGAACCTGGCCGACGGCTGAGCCCATGCCACGCTCGCTCATGCCGTGGGGACAACCATAATTCAATTCGATACCGTCGCATCCTGTATCGATGGTCCGTTTGACAATGTCATGCCATGTTTCACGCTTCGATTCCACCATCAATGAAGTAATGAGAGCCCGGTCTGGCCATAGTTTTTTTGTTTCCGCAATTTCCTTCAGATTCACTTCAATCGAACGGTCGCTGATGAGTTCGATATTGTTGAGACCGATAATTTTTTGACCGTTGTAGTCCATTGAGCCGTACCGGTTGACGACATTCATCACCGGCTCGCCGATTGTTTTCCACACAGCACCGCCCCAGCCTGATTCGAATGCTTTGCAGACCTGATATGACGAATTTGTCGGCGGGGCAGAGGCCAGCCAAAAAGGGTTCGGCGATTTGATCCCACCGCAATCTATTGATAAGTTGACCATGGGTGCCGATGCTTCATTATTTGAGAAACATGAAAAATTGTCTCTCGCCAAGTCGCGAAGACGCAACGACTCTGTTTTTGAATTATTTTGTTACTTTGCGTCTTTGCGCACGCCATACTTTTGAAATAATTCGGAAGTCTCTATTTATTGTTCATGATAAAATTATCTATCCCATGAGCGGCTTTTTTCCCGTCCGCCGCAGCATTCACCACTTCTTTTCCGCCATTGACGCAGTCACCGCCGGCGAAAAATTTTGGATTGCTCGTCTGGCACGTATCAGGATGAATCCAGACATTCCCGTTGTTCATGGTAAGGCTTGGAATGTTGGAAAGGAAATCCAATTCCGGTTTCTGGCCGACTGCTTTAATAACCATGTCGACTGGTATCTGGAATTCAGAGTTAGGAATTGGTTCAGGCATCTTTTTTCCCTTGATATCCGGAGCGCCAAGTTTCATCCGAATACATTCGATTGCTTCGACATGAGTTGATCCGAGAATTCGTTTCGGCGCTGTAAGAAAATGGAAAGCCACGCCGTCACTCTTGGCCAATTCATACTCGAAATCGTACGCGGACATTTCTTCCTTGCTGCGACGATAGATGATCATGACCTGTTCGGCACCGAGACGCTTCGCTTCGGTGACTGCATCGATAGCAGTGTTTCCGGCACCGATCACTGCGACACGTTTGCCTACATCGACAGAACTCCATTTCCGCGACGTGACTCTTTCGATAAAGCGTAGCGCGTCGTGAACGCCGGCCAATTCTTCGCCGGGGATTCGAAGTTTCGTGGGAGTCCTCAAACCGACTCCAAGAAAAATTGCATCGTGGCTCTTTAATAACGCATCAACGGAAACGCTCCCGCCAACAATCATTCCTGTTTTAATTGTAACACCAAGCCGCTCGACGATTTTTGCTTCATTCAAGCTGTCCTGCCGCTTCATTTTGTACGGCGCAATACCCCATGTATCAAGTCCACCGGGTTCGTCCTTGGCCTCGTAAATCGTGACGTCATATCCCATGAGCGACAGCTCGGCCGCACATGCCAATCCCGCCGGCCCGCCGCCGATGACGCCGACGGATTTTCCGTTTTTTGGCGACGGGGTGAAAAGTGCGGGCATTCCGTGGTCAACATACCAGTCCATGACGTATCGCTGCAATCGTCCGATTTGAATGGGGTCTTCTCCTCTTGCGTTATAGACGCACGCCCCCTCGCAGAGTACGTCGACAGGACAGGCCTTAGCGCATGTCAGCGCAACCCAGTTCGATGAAAGAATAGTCCTTGCCGAGCCTTTAAGATTTCCCGATGCGATCTTCTTGATGAAGGTTGAAATGTCAATGTGAGTCGGGCATGCTTTCATGCAGGGAGAATCGAAGCAGTAGAGACAGCGGTTGGCCTCAGCAACGGCGGAGTTTTGGGTAAACGGGGGATGGAGTTCGGCGAAGTTGCTCTCGTATTCTTCGGCCGTGAGCTTCGGTGCGAGATTGTCCATAGTCAACGTGTTGAATAACGCATTACTTTTTACCCGACAGCCAGCACTCTCATTCTACGAAACCTGTTCATCAGCAAGACGCAGCGCCTCGTCAAAGACATTTAGGGCCGAATCGATTTCTTCTTTTGTAATAATCAGGGGAGGCGCAATAACGAAGTGGCTGACCCATGCTTGAATGAAGACGCCATTCCTCATCATTTCTGCCGTGATTTTATCAACAAGAAGGGGAGCGCCGTTGATTTTATCTGTGTACGAATTGAACGGTTCTTTCGTTTTATGATTTCTTACAAGCTCAACACCCCAGAATAATCCGATGCCGCGTACTTCGCCGATCGACCTGTGCTTTGCTTTGAGTGCATCCAGTTTAGACCCCATGTATCTACCCATCTCATTCGCCCCCTCGATGAGGTTAAGGCGCTTCAATTCGTTGATTGCAGCGATAGCAGGAGCAAGCGTCAAAGGATGTGCCTCGTAGGTATGCCCGTGAGAAAAGTAATGGTCGTCAAAATAGTCGGCGATCTTTTTCGTTGTGGCACAGAGGCCGAGGGGAACGTACGCTGTCGTTATTCCTTTTGCTGTAGTGAGAATGTCGGGCTTCACATCCCAATGATCCATTGCAAACCATTTGCCCGTTCGGCCCCATCCGCTCATCACCTCGTCTGCAATAAGGAGAACGTTGTGGTTGTCGCAAATTTGCCTGAGACGGGGTATGTATTCTTTTGGTGGAATTAAAACGCCGTTCGTTCCGACCACCGGCTCGATCATGACCGCAGCAACATCGTTTTCGTTTTCGATCATATGGTCGATGTACTCGACGCACGCGATGCCGCATTCCGGATAGGTGTGGCGAAGAGGACAGCGGTAACAATGTACTTCAGGGCCGAAAATGACACCGGGAATTTTTCCTGCCGGCTCCATTGCCCAGCGGCGAGGGTCGCCGGTCGCTGCAATTGAACCCATCGTAGAGCCGTGGTAAGAATGATATCGTGAGATTATTTTTGTTTTGCCGGTAAACATTCGTGCGATTTTGAAGGCTGCTTCGTTTGCCTCGGTACCCGATGTCGTGAAGAAAAATTTTTCCAATCCTTCCGGGAGAACTTCAAGCAGGAGTTTGCTCAACTGGGCCCGGACATCGGTCGCAAACCCCGGAGCGATATATGGGAGGTGTCGGGCTTGTTCCTCGATCGCGTTGATGACCGCTTGATTTTTATGTCCCAGTGTAACGCACATGAGTTGAGAAGAAAAGTCTAAATATTTCTTTCCCGTTGCATCAATAAAGTAACATCCCTCCGCATCCGTGATGTGGATCGGTTTCCAGCCCTTTTGAAATCTCCAGGTCCCGAACGTGTTCTTCGCTGTTATCTCGATAACTTCTTGCGACAACATTGC
The DNA here is from genome assembly GCA_963717445.1 of uncultured Bacteroidota bacterium. Classification (GTDB taxonomy): domain Bacteria; phylum Bacteroidota; class Ignavibacteria; order UBA10030; family UBA8401; genus JAGVPT01. The sequence goes on from OY970334.1 coordinate 66,963, forward strand.
AGACATAAAATCTTTGCACCTAATGATTCTTGATGACGTTCACTTTCATTACTTTTGCGTTTTTCCATGTATAGTTTTCTACCTAAAACTTACAACTTTAGACTTCTGAATAATTTTAAAAATAAGGCTCACGCAAAAACGCAAAATGAATCAAAAATCAAGTTCTTGCGGCTTGGCGAAAGGCGATTTTTCAGATGTCTCAACTTAGAACTTACGACTCCTCCCCGTCAGGTACTCTTCAACAATCTCTTTATACGATTCCGGTCTTCGATCTCTGTAGAATTGCCAGACAGACCGTACTTCTTTAATCATGTCTAGATCAAGATCAGCGACAACAAGCTCGGTCTTATCCCGGCTCGCTTGCGCAATAATTTTCCCACGCGGATTGCAAAAGTAACTTTTTCCATAAAACTCGCCAATATTCCACGGCTGTTCCGTGCCGACACGATTGATGGCGCCGACGAAATAGCCGTTAGCTACCGCATGCGCCGGTTGCTCGAGTTCCCATAAATATTCCGACAATCCTGCAACAGTTGCCGAAGGATTGAAGACGATTTCGGCACCGTGCAATCCAAGAATACGTGCTCCCTCAGGGAAATGACGGTCGTAACAAATATAAACGCCGATATCGGCGTATCGTGTTTTAAAAACAGGGTAGCCGAGATTACCCGGTTTAAAGTAAAATTTTTCCCAGAAACCGGGGTCGACCTGCGGAATATGATGCTTGCGGTATTTTCCAAGATACTTCCCGTCGGCGTCGATAACGGCAGCAGTGTTATAATAGATTCCCGTCATTTCCTCTTCATAAATGGGAACAATCATCACCATGTTGTATTTCTTTGCATAGTCTTGCATCAACATTATGGTAGGTCCATCCGGAATTTTTTCAACCATCGCATACCATTTTGTCTTCTGCTCGGCGCAGAAATACGGTCCAAAAAATATTTCCTGAAGGCAGAGAATTTGCACCCCTTTTTTCCCTGCTTCTTCAATAAGTGCAACATGTTTATCAATCATCGATTTCTTTATGACTTCAATCGGCTTTTCCGTAGATTCAGAAACAGAACACTGAATAAGCCCCCCCTTTATAATCCGAGGCATGTCGACTCCTTCCTCATACGATCAGTTTTTCAATGACTATTGTTGGAATGGCTATGGGAAATAGTAATTACAATTTTATTGATTGTCAAGGAGTTGCGGTGGATTTCACACCGCTTGTTTTTCAAACTACTATTGATTACCTTGTGTTGCGACTATGTAATCAACCGTGTGTTTAACCAAGGAGAATATTTTCAATGAAATCAAAAGGTCTTATCATTGCGCTGTCGGTTATCGGTGGATTGGTCCTCGTAGCCGTTCTGGCAATTATGTGGGGAGTCGGTGCATACAATAAATTGGTTGCAATGGACGAAGGCGTAAACAGCGCGTGGTCGCAGGTTCAAAATCAATACCAGCGCCGGTTCGATTTGATTCCAAATTTGGTCGAAACAGTGAAGGGGTACGCGACTCACGAGAAAGAAACGTTAGAAAACGTAGTTGAAGCGCGTGCGAAGGTAGGTCAAATGGTTATTTCACCGGAGGTTTTGAAAAACCCTCAGGCTTTTCAAATGTTCGAAAAAGCTCAGGGGGAGTTAACGACGGCTCTTTCCCGCCTCATGGTTGTTACTGAAAATTATCCGAATCTGAAGGCAAACGAAAATTTCCTTCAATTGCAGGCGCAGTTGGAAGGGACAGAAAACAGGATTGCAGTAGAACGAATGCACTTTAATGAAGTCGTCCAGGCATACAATACAGCGATAAAAACTATCCCAACGTCAATGATCGCAGGATTCGGCGGATTTACTCCCAAAGCATATTTCCAGGCGCAAACGGGAGCAGAGACAGCGCCCAAAGTTAAATTCTAACCATCGGGTGATATCATCAACGTTCGATCGGCTCATCGCATAAAAGTTTTATTTCTCGTGTCCCTTGTTTCGGCCGTGGGGTTCACGCTCAAGGCGGAAGATATCTCGGTGCCGCAATTACACGAACACGTCACTGATTTTACAAACACGCTTGAGTTTTCCCAATGGCGTTCGCTCGAATCGCAGCTCAAGCGGTTCGAAGACAGCACATCTACCCAAATAGCTGTTGTCATGATTCAGTCGTTACAGGGGGATGATATCGCGGATTACTCGCTAAAGATCGCAGAGGCGAATAAAATCGGAACGAAGGGGAGAGACAATGGCCTTCTTATTCTCATCGCAAAGGATGATAAGCAAATAAGGTTTGAAGTCGGTTACGGACTTGAAGGGTCTCTGCCGGATGCCCTGTGCGATCAAATCATTCGGCATGAGATCCGTCCTCGTTTTCGCGACGGGGATTATTATGGTGGTATCAGCGCGGGCATTGATGCCGTCATCAAAGCGACGAAAGGTGAATACAAGGCTGAAGGTGGGACGAGAAACACCGTAACAAATTTTGGAACGATAGTATTAATGCTTGTTCTATTTGTGACATTCGGAATGTCGATCTTCGGCGGCGGGCGGCGGTACGGTATTTCATCGAGGGGGCATTATCAATCAGGGTATTGGGGAGGCGGCTTCGGAGGCGGAGGATTTTTTGGCGGGGGAGGTTTCGGCGGTGGTGGAGGCGGATGGTCCGGCGGCGGAGGATCGTTCGGTGGCGGTGGTGCAAGCGGAAGCTGGTAGTCCAATCCCATAGCATAATACCGGAATAGAATGTTAATCGTCATGAGGCTTGATGCCTCGCGAAAAGAAATTGAAGCGGTCAAAGAAAAGATATCGTCATTTGGTTTTACCCCGCATGAGATTCCGGGGGTTCAGCGTGTTGCTATCGGCATAACAGGCAATAAAAGTAAAGTAGAACCGGAAAATTTCCTCACGCTTTCCGGGGTTATAGATGTCATCTCCGTTTCGAAACCGTTTAAACTCGTCAGCAGGGATTTCAAGCCCGAACCAACGATCATCGATGTGGGCGGCGCGCGGTTTGGAGGGGAAGAGATTAGTGTTATTGCGGGCCCTTGTTCGGTAGAAAGCCGTTCGCAAATTCTTGAGATCGCGGAATTGGTGAAACGTGCAGGCGCACGATTTCTCAGAGGCGGCGCATTCAAACCGAGGACGTCACCGTACTCTTTTCAGGGATTGAAAGTCGAAGGGCTTGAGTTTCTTAAAGAAGCTGCTGAATCGACCGGACTAAAAATCGTTACAGAAGTCAAAGACACAGAAACCCTTTCTCTCGTTGCCGGCTATTCCAACGTCCTTCAAATCGGCGCCCGGAATATGTACAATTTTTCATTGCTCGAACGGGTTGGTGAATTGAAGAAGCCTGTGCTGTTGAAACGGGGGCTTTCAGCAACGATTGAAGAGCTCCTTATGGCGGCGGAGTACATTCTGTCAAAAGGCAACTACAACGTCATCCTCTGTGAACGAGGCATTCGGACATTCGAGACGTATACGCGGAACACGCTGGACTTGAATGCAATCCCGGTGATAAAGAAATTATCACACCTACCCATCATTGTCGATCCGAGCCATGGAACGGGCGCGTGGGATTTGGTTTCACCGCTTGCGCTCGCGGCAATTGCAGCAGGTGCAGATGGGTTAATGGTTGAAGTTCATACGCATCCCGATCAAGCGATGTCGGACGGTTTTCAGTCGTTGAAACCCGAGACGTTTCTTCATCTTATGAAAAAGTTGAAAGAAGTATCCGCCGTCATTGGACGGCGCATGTAACTCTCCATTTCTTCTATGCCTTCAAAGCTACCCGCGATACATCGTGTGAAGCAGTTCGCAGTTCGGCATGCCTCAAGTTCGAAGAATGCAACTGCCCGAATGAAGAACCTCTATCGGTTCTTCGACCGGCTTGCCGATATAGTTCTCGAAGACCATCTCGCAGAGAAACATGTCGAACAAACCATCCAGTCTTTTTTGTCGAAGATTGCGAAGTTCAACGGTGGGGTCGCTGCCGGAATGTATAATATCGACAATAAGACTGTCGCGCTGGTGAGCGCACACCTGTACCCCGAACAATTGCGCCGTTTCTTAGCGGAGCAAAAGCTTGCGGACTCCCACCTGATTAAAACGGTTCGAAAAAAAGATACCGTTGTTTTAAAGCCTATCGACAAAAAGATTTTCCCCATACAGGCCGTCAAACATGTTCGCTTCGGCAGGCTTCCCATTACCCATTTCCCGGTATTCGGTCGCAACCGGGTCGTGGGAGCCGTGGAGGTTATCGGCGGCGCTTTACCCGAAGATAGTACACAGGCAAAACTCCTGTCGAGAAAAATTGGGCATTATGCTTTCTTTCTACTGCAAGCGGCAAAGAAAATCCAGACACATGCGTTGAGCGCTGAAGAGTTTGAAGAATCCATGGAGGCAATGGCTGATGGTGTGACGATTGTTCGTGATTTGAAAATTCTATATGCAAATGATGCACTGAAAAAAATGTTTGGCTATGATGCCGCCGATAGAATGATCGGCAAACGCATTGAAACAATTATTGCACCGGAAGACAGGGAGCGCGTTGTTGATAGAAGCAAAAGCCGTGTCGCCGGAAAAAACGTACCAAATCGGTACCAGTACAAGGCGCTTCGCAAGAATGGAACATTATTCGATGTCGAAGTCGTAGTCAATACAATTGAATTCAGAGGGGGAAAGGCGACGGTTACAGCGCACCGGGATATCACCCTAAAGCGTGCAATCGAAAAAGAATTACAGCAATCGGAGCAAATGTTCCGTAATGTCATCGACGGCGTTCTTACTGTCGGCGATGCCCTTGTCTTGACCAATTTAGAAGGAAAGGTACTCCAGGTAAACAGCGAATTCGAGCGGCTCACCGGCATCAAGAAGTCGGACGCGATCGGAAAGGATTTTCCGTACGAATGGCTGCTCGATGAAGAAATGTCACGCTACGTTCTCTGGATAAAAGAATTACGGGAAGAGAAAAGCTTACGTGATTTTGATATTCATTGGAAAGGAACGGACGGGAGGATGATTTCCGTCAGCATGAATACCACGCTGCTCTATAACGCGCTCAACCGCCCCGTTGCAATGATGAATATGGCCCGCGACATTACGGAACGGAAAAACTTGGAAGAGGAGAATCGCCTCCAATTCGAACGGCTGCGTGTGTTATACGAGCTGAGCCGAACGTTGACCTCGCTGCTGAAAATAAATGAGATTGTCGAAGCAGTGCACAGACATCTTGTTGAGGTTCTCCCTTTTGACGCATTTTTTATTGATCTGTACGATGAGGGAACAGGCACAGTGCGAAACGTCATTTGCTACGACACGATCGACAACGTGAAAGTAAAAATCCAATCGGAATTGGCCGAAGCCCCTCTTCGTCCCGGAACGGGAATCACGAAAGTCATCGCCGCAAGAAAATCGCTGCTTGAAAACCGCGACAAAGATTCCCCGGTTGCAATGGAGTATCCGTTCGGCGACAAGGAGCGGCGCTCGTTATCGCTCCTGTATATCCCGATGTTCTCGAAAGATAAGACGATCGGCGTGCTTTCGATGCAGAGCTACACGCCTAATCTCTACAAAGAATCCCACATCCGGCTCCTCGAAAGCTTTGCTAACCTTGCAGCCATTGCGCTCGAGAAAGCAAAACTGTATGAAGAGACGATTTCAAAATCGATTCAGCTTCAAAATCGAAACAAAGAACTGGATGATTTCACGTACGTCGTCTCGCACGATTTGAAAGAACCGCTGATTGCGGTCGAAGGCTACAGCCGGGTGCTTCTCAAGGATCACGTGCACGAAAAAAATAGCGCTGCATCGGAGTACATCCATTCAATCATTCAATCGTGTTCAAGGATGAAAGGCCTTATCGACAACCTGCTCGTCCTTTCCCGCGTTTCACGATTCTCGGAGCTCATGGAAGACGTTTCGCTGAACGAGGTCTTAAGCGAAGTGCTGGACGACCTGAAATTCTCACTCCAAGAGAAACACATTACCCTGATTTTGCCCGAGCATTCTTTGTCATACCATTGCAACCCAACGCAGATTAAGCTTGTCTTGCGAAATTTGATTTCGAACGCCCTCAAGTTTAATAAAAACGAGAATCCATTTATCAAAATTACCTTTGATGAAAGCGATAAACGAATTCTCTGTTCGATTCAGGATAACGGTATCGGTATTGAAAAAAGGTTTTTTGACAAGATATTTGTTATCTTTCAAAGAATAAACCCCGAATATGAAGGAAGCGGCGCCGGCCTGGCCATCGTGAAGAAGATTGTAGAACTGTATCAAGGACAGATTTGGCTGGAATCAGAAATTGGAAAAGGGACGATATTTTATTTTTCCCTTCCCAAATAGGCTCTGGTGCATTGAATCGTTCATCGGATAATTCTGACGTTTTGAGCATTCACTAAACTCAATGGAACTGATGACAATGAAAGAACGCATCAACATCTTGATGATTGAGGACAACGATGATTTTGGCAAACTGGTGGAATTATATCTCTCCAGCCATTCTGACTACACGTTTAATCTTGTGTGGAAAAAGAGCGGCGAAGAAGGGCTGAAAGAATTTGATGCGAACTCCAATTTCCATGTGATCCTGATGGACTATAATTTGCCGGGCATAAACGGCGTCGAGGTAACAAGTGCACTCGTTCAACGCGGAATCACGGTTCCTATAGTGTTTATCACTGTGAATCGGGATTTTAACCTTGCCGTCGAAACGATGAAACTCGGCGTCGAGGATTTTCTTGTCAAAGAGGAGATTTCCACTCCCGTATTGCCGCGGACCATTGTCAACGTCTTGGAGCGAGTCAGGCTGCGCCAACAGCTTTCCGCACTTGAAATCAGTAGCCAGCGTATCGAAGCGATCCAGGAACTGGTGCTGGGAATAAGTCAGGATTTAGTTACTCCGCTGGATGCAATGAAGAAAAACGTCAACGTGCTGATGCAAAGCCGGATTGCCACCGATATGAAAATGTATCTGCGGATCATCAGTGAGAACGTCGAACGGATGCAAGTGAAGCTGAGCCGGTTAAAATCGTTGAAAGAAGACAAGACGATTCAGTACATCAAGAATATCAGGATGATCGATATTTCCGATTAACGGGAGACTTCTATGACATTGTTTTCGGCCCATCCGCTGCTGACCCTTGACGAGCGTAAAAAAATTGCAGAGACGATCGCTGAGGTTGAACGAAAGACAAACGGCGAGATTCGCGTTGGCATTCGAAAACGCAGGGCATGGAATGAGCGTAAGCTCAGCCTCCATCGCTTTGCGCTGAAGAGCTTCTTTGAGCTGGGGATGGATAAAACACGGCACAAAAGCGGGGTGCTCCTGTTTTTTTCCATGAGCGAACGCTCGTTTCAGATCATCGCCGATGAAGGCATACACAAAAAAGTTGGCGACGGGTATTGGGACGAACTGGCCAAGTCGATGACAACGCATTTTAGGGAGAAAAGATTTTGCGACGGCATCTGCGAGTTTGTTAAAGAGATCGGAAAGAAGCTGGAACAAGAATTTCCCCGCAGCGCGGGCGAGACGAATGAACTGCCGAACGATGTCGCGATAAAATAACCGGAATCACAGGACAATCATATGAGAATGAAAGTAGCCGTAGCGCAGGTCGATGCTGCCGTCGGCAACATGGAAAAAAATATCAAGCGCCACATTGTTTTTATAAAGAAGGCCGTTGCAAAAAAAGCGGACATCGTCGTGTTCCCGGAATTGAGCCTGACCGGCTATTCTGTGCGAGATTTGAATTGGGATGTGGCGGTCAATATCGCCGAGCCGGCTTCGCTGAAGGAGCTTTTAAAGCTCAGCGGGTCGATCACTATTATCGTGGGCGGGGTTGAAGAACGGGACAATTTCGGTCTGTACAATTCCGCGTTTGTGTTTGAAGGAGGGAAATTGTATTCGGGCCACCGAAAAATTTATCCCCCGACGTACGGTATGTTTGAAGAAATGCGCTACTTCAGTCAAGGGAAAGAAGTACGTAATTTTGCCTCCAAGCATGGCAAACTCGGTATTTTGATCTGCGAAGATCTGTGGCATATTTCTCTTCCATACATCCTGGCGAGCGACGGAGCGGATGTCCTGATCACGATAGCCGCCAGCCCCACTCGAATCTCCGGCTCGTCGGAGAATCTTCCGTCGGCAACAATGAATAGCGAGCATCACAAAGCATATGCGCGATTGCTCAGTTCGTACGTCGTATTTTGCAATAGGGTCGGGATAGAAGATGGAGTGAATTTTTGGGGCGGCTCCGAAATTGTCGACCCGTCCGGCGAGATCATTGCTGCGGCGAAATTGTTCGACGAAGATATGATCTATGCAGACCTCAATGATGATGCGGTTCGGCGAGCACGCCGGCTGTCGAGGCACTTTGTGGATGAATCGATAGATTTTACAATCGACCAGCTTCGACGCGTGCGTGACGGCAGGAAACGGAATTGAACACACGGTTGAAAGTGCGTGCCGGTTTTGCTAAATTGATGATGAACAATTGTTGAAGGAGTTTTTTGCAATGAATACGTTGAAAACCGTTTTTTTGATGACGCTGATGATGGTCCTTTTGCTCTTCATTGGCGAAGCATTTGGCGGTGGGCAAGGATTGGTCATGGCATTTGCCTTTTCATTGCTCATGAATTTTGGGATGTATTGGTTTTCCGATAAAGTCGTGCTCATGATGTATCGTGCAAAAGAAGTTACTGAAGCGGAGGAGCCGCGGCTGGTTCAAATGGTACGGAAGCTTGCAACTCAGGCTCAGCTTCCGATGTTGAGAGTGTATATCATTCCTAATGAAACCGCAAACGCATTCGCAACCGGGCGCAACCCGGAGCATGCCGCAATTGCAGTAACAGCCGGAATATTAAAAGTATTAAACGACGATGAGCTTGAAGGCGTGCTTTCGCATGAATTGGCGCACGTCAAGCATCGGGACATTCTTACGGGCACGATCGTTGCGGCGATGGTGGGTACAATCACCTTCATTGCACGGATGGCGGGATGGGCAATGATGTTTTCGGGCGGCCGGCGGAGTGAACGAGATTCAGGGAACGGTCTATCCGAGTTGCTGCTTCTTATCCTTGCGCCGATCGCTGCAGTATTACTTCAATTAGCGATTTCTCGTTCACGAGAATTTGCTGCCGATGCCGGCGGGTCGGCGATCAGCGGAAGGCCGCTAAGCCTGGCGAGCGCGTTGAAGAAAATTGAACGAAGTGCTGAACGTATTCCGATGGTGAATGCCGGTCCGGCAACATCTCACTTATTCATAATAAATCCGTTGCGCGCCGGCGGAATTATGAAACTTTTTGCCACTCATCCGCCTGTGGAAGAACGCATTGCACGATTAGAAAAGATTGCAATGCAGGGACATTGACCCTTGGACCAAGGAGACAGTATGGAGCCGAACGAACTTCTTAATTACAAAGAACCAGCGCCGATTACGGATAAGGAAAACCCGTTTGAATCGATGATGGAACGCTTTGATGTTGCGGCCGAACTCCTCGGTTTGGAAAAAGGGGTCTACGAATATTTAAAAACACCGGTAAAGCAGATCATCGTTTCTATACCCATCCAGATGGACAACGGGGAAATTGAGGTGTTCGAAGGATACCGCGTCATCCATAATGATATTCTTGGCCCATCAAAAGGCGGACTCCGGTTTGCGCCCAACGTCAATCTCAATGAAGTCAAGGCGCTTGCCGCATGGATGACCTGGAAATGTTCCGTCGTGAATATTCCTTTTGGAGGAGCAAAGGGGGGTGTCCGCTGTGATCCTTCCAAGCTGACTCTTGTTGAGATTGAAAAAGTTACTCGACGCTACACTGCAAACATGCTGGATATTTTTGGGGAGGATAAAGATATTCCCGCGCCGGATATGGGAACAAACGAACAAATCATGGCGTGGATCATGGATACATACAGCATGCATATGAAACGCACGTCCACCGGCGTTGTCACCGGAAAGCCGCTTATCATAGGAGGCTCGCTGGGGCGGCGTGAAGCGACGGGCCGGGGCGTAATGATGGTGACCGTTGGCGCGATGGAGAGAATAAAATTAAAGCCGAAAGATACGGCTGTCGTAGTGCAGGGATTTGGAAACGTAGGCTCCGTATCGGCGCAGCTTCTTCAGCAGCAAGGATGCAGGATTGTGGGTCTAGGAGATGTCACCGGCGGGTACTATAACAAGAAGGGTATCAACGTCGAGAAGGCCATCGACTGGATGAAAACGCACAAAGTGTTGAACGGTTTTCCTAATGCGGAGAAGATTACACAATCAGAGCTGCTGGAGTTAGAGTGCGATGTTTTAGTCCCCGCTGCGAAAGAAGATCAAATTACTGCCCGCAATGCTCCAAAAATAAAAGCGAAGATTATAGCCGAAGGAGCAAACGGTCCGACCACTGCAAAAGCGGACCCGATCCTGAGAGACAAAGGGGTCATCGTCATTCCCGATATCCTTGCCAATGCAGGGGGAGTGACAGTGTCCTATTTTGAATGGGTCCAGGATCGCGTCGGTTACTTTTGGTCGATCGACCGGGTCAACCGCCGGTTGGAACGAATGATGACGTCGGCGTTCAATGCGGTTTATGAAACAGCGGAACATTATAAAGTTTCCTTGCGAATCGGCGCGTACATTCTGGCGATTGACAAAGTTGCCAAAACATTAAAGGTTCGTGGAATTTACGCGTGAATGCCCAATTACATTTTATTCATATAGTGTTCATCGCGCTTCTCGTCCCGGGAATTCCGGAAATCCTTCTGGGCAGCGACAAGAACCCTAAATCAAATGAAGGATTGATGATCGACTTGTCGCGTGAAGGAGTAGATGATTTTTGTGCAGATGTGAAAATACCGGACACGACCGCAATCGACCTCCGTATCGATGAAGGGGAAATCAATCGTTTTTTCACTCAACCGCTCATTGAATCCTTTCGCAGGCATTTTGCATCGCTCTATACGCGTAGCAGTACTTCAAGCGTAGAAATCGTTGCCTCAATTGCAGAAGTCGGCGTCGCGTACGGAGAGCCGTTTTCAAACGGATTTTTCTCCTCCCGGAAGAGCGACCGAACGGTAACCGTTGCTCTTCGATGCACGGCAACGCGCAACGCTGATGGAAAAGTCCTTTGGTCTGGAACAAAGAGAAACTCATCGGTGGATACCGTGTATGTCGATGAAATTACAAAATTGCAAGAATCCAGCAAACGCATTGCCAGCGGTGCCATGCCGGATCGTTCGGCGTTGGAGCGGTTTATCGGGCCGCTTATCATTGCGGGAGCGGCTGGCGTTGCGGTGTTTCTGTTCTTCACAATCAGAAGTTAAACCGTGCCGCGTGTGAGAGGTCATTTTGGAATTTCTTTTTCTCTGGCGGGATGGTGTACAGTTGCGGTTTTTTCGGCTATCGTCGCGCCCAGATACTACGGCATGAAAACTCGTGTGACGAATGTGCAGGCACCGGTTCACCGGTCGGTAACGATGCTGGCATTTGGCGACGTGAATTTGGGAAGAATGGTCGGGCAGAAAATTTTGACTGGAGAAATTGATTTTCCATTTGAGAAAATATCCTACCGGCGCGATTCGACAGATATTGTGTTTGCAAACCTTGAATGCCAGCTTTCGGACCAGAAGGGAGAAACGCAGGACCCCGTTCATAATTTGATTTTCACCGGCCCGCCAAACGGCGCGGAAGCGCTGGCGAAGTTCGGGTTTACACACGTTTCAACCGCAAATAATCATGCGTTCGACTATGGCCGGCACGCTCTCGTTGAAACCCTCGACCATTTGGACGGCGAAAATATTGTCCACATCGGCACGACACGGTCGGCGCGGACACTCTACGAGCCGGTGATGTTTGAAAAAGGCGGGATCCGATTCGCAATCTTCGCAGTCACCGATCTGATGAATTTTAAACACGGCTGGCACGATAATGTGGCAACGACGGATACGAGCAAACTGTTTCCGGCGATCAGAGAGGCTGCGGCGTCAGTCAACGTTGTACTGCTGAGCGTTCATGGCGGCGATGAATACAGCGACCGGCCCACAAAACGGATGGAGAAATTCGACGAAGAATGTGTGAAGGAGGGGGTCACAATTGTTCTCGGTCATCATCCGCATGTTCCTTACGGGATAGAACATTTCGGGAACGGCTATATATTCCACTCGCTGGGAAATTTTGTTTTCTATCAGCCTCAATTGTTTTGGACCCAGTTGAGTTTTGCAGCAAAAATTACGTTCAAGAAAAGCGCCGCAGGGACAGTTGTGACAGCGGTTGAATGCATTCCACTCCAGTCTGGGTATCAACCGGCAGTGCTGTCCGATTCAAGCGCACTGAATCAATTGCAGAAACGGTTGCAATCATTATCAAATATTCCTATTACGTTGACAGGAAGAGGCTACGTTAATTGAACAAATCATTTGCACTTATAGTGGTGAGTTGTGGAATAGCACTGGGCATGTTCGGCTGCGGATCGAGTAAAGAAGCGGAATATCTACCTGCCGAAGATCGCTATGCCGAAGCCATGGCGAAATTTAGGAATGAAAATTATCTGGAGGCGGCCGAAGACTTCAAAACTGTGACAGTTCAATATCCAGGAAGCGCATTTGCCGACAGTGCCCAGTTTCTTATAGGAGAGTGCCGGTACCGGAGGGAAGAATATATCCTTGCTGCTGCAGAATATGATCTCCTTATTCGCACGATGCCTTCCAGCCCTCTCGTGTTACGGGCTCGCTACATGAAAGCAATGTCGAACTACGCTCTTTCACCGAGGCCCGAGCTGGACCAGAAGTTTACACAAGGGGCTATCGATGATTTCCAAACGTTCATCGAATATTACCCCGCCGATTCCTTGGCAAAGATTGCTGCGGCTAAAATTGTTGAATTGAATAATAAACTGGCAAAGAAGGAGTACGATAACGGAATGTTGTATTATGGGCTCGAGTATTACAAATCTGCAATTGTGTACTTTGATCTTGTTCTCGACCGGTATCATGATAGCGATTACGCGGATGATGCCATGCTCGGCAAGGCGATGGCACTCAGGCAGCGCCGCGATTACGTCAGTGCTCTTGAAACAATCAATCTCTTTTTCCAAAAGTACCCGCTGAGCAATTTAAAGAAGAATGCAGAATCGGTAAAGTCGAGCATCGAAGCGGCCATGGCAGCCTCCAAGCCGGCGCTGAAAAGATCTTCGGGATTTTCAACGAACGCGGTCCAATGACAGAGGAATCATTTTCGGTCAAACATTCACAAGTCGAAATGGCGCAATTGGTACTGCCGAACGATACAAATCAACTCGGTAATCTTCTCGGCGGGCAATTGATGCACTGGATCGACCTCGCGGCTGCCGTCGCAGCGTCGCGGCATTCTCGTCGGGTTTGTGTTACTGCCTCGGTAGACGAATTGAACTTCATCCATCCGATTAAACAGGGCGAGGTCGTGATCCTGCATGCCTCGGTCAATTGTGTTTTTCGAACTTCCATGGAAGTCGGCGTGAAGGTGTTTTGCGAAAATTTACTTACCGGCAGGGTACTGCATGCAAACTCTGCCTATCTCACGTTTGTTTCGATCGACGAAAACGGCGCGCCCGTAGTATCGCCGCGGCTGCGTCCGGAAAATGATGATGAAAAAAGGCGGCACGTTGATGCCGTCCGGCGCCGTGAAGAGCGGTTACGACGGCGTTCGAAAATTATTCATGAATAGATTTTCCGTGGGTATCCCCGGCGGCGCGATGAACTTTTCCTTTTTTCCAGCGATTCCTTCCCGAAAATTCTTCGTTGGAATTTTTTTTCTCGCCTCTTGTTGTTTCGTTACAGCGTTCGGCCAGCAAAAAGACGCTGCTACACTGGGCATGGTTACATCCACAACGCTTTCGTTTGCGCCGACACTCGCAACGCTCGTTCGATTCAACGGGGACCCATATCAGGATATTTTGTGCTACGATCAGGCGACTCAACAGATTGTCGTTTTGATCAACAAAGGGGATGGTGCGTCATTCGAATGCAAGAGGATCGGCTCTTCTACGGATGTGACATTTCTGACTGCGAAAGATCTGAACAACGACGGTAAGGATGATATTGTTATCGTCCATAGGGAAACAAGCCAGGTTGAGGTATGGTTGAGCACACCGAACGATACGGTATTTACTTCGGCAAAATATAATGTGAACTTTTATCCTGAAAAGGTACTCCTGGCGGATATCGACAACGACAGCGCAATAGACATTCTCTGTTTCGGGAAGTTGTCGTCGGGGATCTCCGTTCTTCTCGGTAATAAGGACGGCACCTTCAAGGAAAAGACGCTTATTCTTCCCGAAATTCCGGTTGTTGACGCTTCCGTCGTGAAACTGAACGACGACGATTTTCCGGATCTCGTCATTCACAATTGGCTGACAAATGAAATGGTGTTTTACTACGGGATGGGGGACCTGCAATTTGCACAGCAAAATATTTTATCATTCGGGCAGGATACAGTTGCAATCGTCTTTGGAGATTTCAACGGGGACAATATTCTGGATTATGCGGTTGCTTCCTCGGCAACGAAAACATTACGTTTCTTCGCAGGAGACGGAATGGCATCCTACTTTCAATATCAAAGTCTGGAATACAGCCGTCCAATAGACGAGTTGAGAGCAGCATCAATATCTTCACCGTTGTCCACTGATATTCTCTCTATTGATGAAAAAGGGGGGACGTTCAGTGTTTTTTCGAATCAAGGAGACGGGACATTTTACGACAACGTTGTTTTTGGCTGCTCCTCTAATGCCCGCGCGACGCTTATCGGCGATTTTGACAATGACGGTTGGAATGATGTAGCGGTGATCGATTCTCGAGACAATAGTTTGACATGTTATTGGAACGCAAAAAAGAAAATAGTGGAAGGGAACGACAGCTCCGGCACTGGGGAGGAGATTTCATTCGCCGCCGGGAAGAAGCCGCTTGGGCTTGTTGTCGGCGATTTCAACGGGAACGGATATGACGATGTTGCCGTAACAAACAATGAGTCATCGACGCTTTCTCTCTTTTACAGTTCGCCCGTCAACCGCGTGACAGGACAAATCGGTTTTCCAACCGTCGAAAATCCGTCAATGATCCGCCTGTATTCGAAGAATGACTCATCGCTTACTTTTCTTCTTACCCACGAATCAATCGCCAAAGTCTCCGTGCTGACTCTTTATCAACAAAAACGGGGAGCAATTCAGAAGCCTGCGTTCCCCTATACTTATGCCATTGCAACGGCAGAAAACCCGAGGGTTTTTCTTCCGGACGCCGCACTTCAAACCAAGGCGATTGAATTCTACATTTATTCGACCGCCAAACAGCGTTCGCTTTCGTATTTCAGGCAGGTCGAAGGAGCGAAATTCGTTGAACGCAACTTTAAGCCCATTATACCGGCTCGGATTCTTGCCGCCTCCGTCAGCGACTTTAACGACAACGGCCGCCCGGATTTAGCGTACATTTATTTTGATGCCGACGCGCTCCATTATAATCTGGGAATTACGTTTAGCGACTCAATGGGCCAGTACCAGGGGAAAACGCTGTCGTATGTTTTCCCGGATTCAGTCTTAAAGAGATGTTACTTGCTGTTTGCGGATGTCAACGGGGATAATATCCCTGACTGTATACTCTATTCGACTCCGTTAAATGCTATCCGCATTGCATTGGGAAAAGGGAACGGGCTCTATGGTGAGTTCAGTTCTATCGTGGAGAATATCGACGTTTCGAACCCTGAGCATATTCAGGTGGTGGATTTCGACGGGGATGGGATCAACGACATCGTCGTCTTAAATGATGAAACCTCGGAGCTTTATTTTTTCAAAGGAAGGGGCAACGGAACATTTTTGCCTGGAACGGTTTTGTTACATCTCCCGAAAGAAGCAATGTTTAGGTTTGGAGATTTTAACGGAGATGGAACTCTTGATATTGTTTTTACTAATCCTGCAAAAAACATCGTGACATTCTATTTTGTTCACCGAAGGTAAGCTCTTGAAAAGCCATTTTTTTATAAGTGAAGACGACGGCCGCCTTTCTTGCTCAGCGCAGGCGGTCACGCGATGAAAAGGATTTTACTTTCCGTAGAATCATTGTCTAAAGCCTTCAACCGTCGCATTATTTTTGACCACATTACCTTCTCGCTCGAGGAACATCAATCGATTGCAATCACCGGAAAGAACGGCTCCGGTAAATCGACGCTGGCAAAAATAGTGTGCGGAGTTCTTTCTCCATCCGGGGGAAAAATATTTTGCTCCATTGACGGGACAACAATCCTCACAGAGAAAATGTATCAACATGTCGGATTCGTTTCGCCATACATTACAATGTACGAGGAATTTTCCGGAATCGAGAACCTTGCGGTATTTTCCCGCATCCGGGGATTGCGCGGTGACGTGATCGAAGGTTCCGAAAACCTGTTGAAAACATTCGGACTTTACGAACGCCGGAACGACGAGGTACGCACATATTCATCCGGAATGAAACAACGGTTGAAATACGCAGCAGCGCTGCTTCACCGTCCTGAGATTCTCGTCCTTGATGAACCGACGGCGAACCTTGACGAAGAGGGAATTGAGGTGGTCCGTGGCACCATGCGGGATCAAATTGAAAACGGAATACTCATTGTTGCAACAAATGATAAAGAAGACCTAAGATTCACGGCTGATAGTATAGAGCTCATCATGAGCGGGAATACGTCGAAAACTCCTTGATAGTCCCGGCGTAAAATCGTATGTTGAGAGTGCCATGAAATCCCTTTTTGTTCCAGCATACCATATCTTTTTGAAGGATTCGCGTTCGGAAGCTCAGGACGCGGTATGCCCTTAACGCATTGTTCATGTTCGTGGTGACGGCGCTCTCCATTATCCTCTTCTCCCTTGGAAGCGAATCGATCAGCCAGGATGTCCTTGCAGGAATATTATGGGTGATAATATTTTTTTCCAGCATGTCGGGATTGTCGCGGACGTTTGTGAGCGAAGAGGAGCGCGGGACCGTTCTGACGCTGCAGCTTATTTCGTATGCGACTCCCGTGTATGTAGGAAAACTGATTTTTAATTTCATTTTAACACTGTCGCTCAATATTGTTATCTCGCTTCTCTACATCCTGCTTATCAATAATTTCGTTGTGGAATCGCCGGAGATCTTTTGGACGACAATATTTCTCGGCAGTTGTGCAATTGCCAGCTCTTCGACCATCATTGCAGCGATCATTGCGAAGGCAAATACGAAAGGGACACTCTACCCGGTACTCTCTTTTCCCATTATGCTGCCGATGCTCATGACCGTGATTAAGGCAACACAGCTTTCGCTCGAAGGAGCCTTCTTCACGGAAGCGTTCGGAGAATTCCAAATCCTTATTTCCTATACGGTGGTGATTGTAGCGGTCTCGGTTGTCCTTTTTGAATTTGTCTGGAAGGATTGACGAACGATGATTAAATATTTCATTGGAAAAATCGGCCTTACGGTATGGCTGACGCTGGTGATTATCGCAGGACTTGCGATGCCGATGGTGCCTGCCCCTCAACAGTGGTACGAGCTGCCGATTATCCCCGCGCTCGAAGAGAAGGCAAGGATCATTTTCTTTCACGTCCCGATGTCATGGACAACGCTTGTAGCATTCATTGCCTCGATGGTGTACGGTATCATCTATCTCAAAACGAAAAAATTGGACTACGACCTTAGGTCGGTTTCGGCGGCCGGCTTAGGGACAATGTTTTGTATCCTTGCTACGGTGACGGGTTCGATATGGGCGAAATTCAACTGGGGCTCTTTTTGGAATTGGGATCCGCGCGAAACTTCAATCTTCGTTCTTTTGTTGATATATGGAGCGTACTTTGCTCTTCGTTCAGCGATCGATGTGGAAGAAAAGAGGGCAACGCTTTCTGCTGCATATGCCATCATTGCGGGCGTCACGGCGCCGTTTTTCATCTTTGTGATGCCGCGGATCATGACCGGCCTCCATCCCGGAGCGAAAGGCGATGAGGGCGGCTCAACCCCGGTTGCCCAGCTTCATATGCCGCCCAATATGCAGATTGTTTTCTTTGCGTCTATCATCGGTTTTACATTATTGTATTTTTGGATGTTTAATATAAAAATTCGCCATGCTCGTTTGGAAGCTCAATCACAATCATCATAGGAGTTTCATCCGTGGAATTTTTGGCTGACCATCAATTGTATATCGTTATGAGCATCGTGCTCATTATTTGGTTCGGGCTTATTTTTTACTTATTTCGGCTTGACAAGAAAATCAGCAAGCTCGAAAAAAGTTTCAAGAAGTGAGGAGATCGTTTTATGAAAGCGAAGATTATTGTTGCGGCCGTTGTTATCGTTGCGTTTATTATTTTCGGCGCGGTTTCTTTTTTGGACAGCAATGTTGAATACACAGACTTTGCAAAAGCCGAAAAGACGGCCAAAAAAGTACAGGTGAAGGGCGCGTGGGTGAAGGACAAGGAGACTCAATTCGATGCAAAGGCCGGTCAGTTTATTTTTTACATGAGAGATGACAACCAGCGTGAAGCGAAAGTCGTGCTCGACGGGGCAAAGCCGAATAATTTTGAACTCGCAACAAGTGTAGTTGCCAAAGGAAGATACAAAGACGGGTACTTTCACGCTACTGAGCTTCTTACGAAGTGCCCCTCTAAATACCAAGGCGATGCAGAAGCGGTAAAGAAAACATTATAGTTTTCCAACGATAAGAAAGCGGAGAGAATGATCGGAAGTATCATCATAAGAATTGCCTTTGGAGCCTCGTTGCTTTCCGTGCTCTTTTATTACTTGGATCATCGAAAGCATTCCAGCCGGCTGCTCTTGATTGCACGTACGGCTTATCGAACAGCTGTCGCAGGAATGATCAGTGCAGCCGCCATCCTCATCTACCTGATTATGACGCATCAATTCCACTATGCGTACGTCTGGAATTACAGCTCTACAGATTTGCCCGGCCCGCTTCTCTTTTCGACATTTTACGCAGGACAGGAAGGAAGTTTTTCGCTTTGGGCGTTTTACACGAGCATCGTTGGGCTTGTCCTGATGTGGTATTCTTCGCGCAAGGGATATGAGTCGGAATTGATGCTGATCTATTCGGCTATCCTCTCCTTTCTTCTTTTAATGCTTATCCTTAAAAATCCCTTCACATACATCTGGGATCTCTTTCCTAAAGATTTGATCCATACCGGACCGATACCACCCAACGTCGCCAATTTTGTTTGGCTCGACCGGGCCAAGGGAATTTGGGCGCAGTATCCCAACGAAGGGAAAGGATTGAATCCGCTCCTCCAGAATTATTGGATGGTGATCCATCCACAGGTTTTGTTCATCGGATTTACCTCGATGTCTGTTCCTTTTGCATATGCGGTCGCAGGCATGCTGAAACGGGATTACGTGAGCTGGATTCGTGTCTCAACGCCCTGGACGGTTTTCGGCGCAATGGTGCTCGGCACGGGCGTCGTCATGGGAGGCTTCTGGGCGTATGAAACACTGGGTTGGGGTGGGTATTGGGGCTGGGATCCGGTCGAGAATTCTTCGCTTGTGCCGTGGCTCGTTTGCGTTGCATCGATTCATACGATGCTTTCACAACGGAAAAGTGGAAGTTTTATCAAAACGAATTTTGTGTTGAGCATTTTATGTTTTATCATGGTGCTGTATTCTACGTTCCTGACTCGCAGCGGAGTGCTCGGAGATACGTCGGTTCATTCATTCGTCGAACCGGGCATGTTGGTGTACTGGATGCTGCTCGCCGGACTTTTCCTTTTTGCGGCCATCGGGTTCGGGCTGTTCTTTGCGCGAATGAAAGAAATGCCGAAAGTTCCGGTTGAACACAGTTTTCTTTCCCGCGAGTTTGCGTTGTTCCTCGGCGCATCGGCGATCGTTTTTGCCGCAATGTTTATCGTCATCGGAACATCGGCCCCTATTATCACCGGTATTCTCAAGGGAAAAGTCTCTGCCGTCGATTCATCATACTACGTTACGACGACGCTCCCGCTTGGAGTATGTATTGCGCTCATGGCAGGAATCGGCCAGTTGTTATGGTGGAAGAACTCCGACACTGAATCGCTTCTCAGAAGCCTCCGTATTCCGATTATCCTTGCTGCACTTTTTACCGTCACTACCTACTTTGCCGGTGCACACCAGGCATCGATGTTAATCTTTATTTTTGCCTCTTCGTTCGCTCTCTTCACCAATACGGCTGTTGGATATAGAATTTTTAAGGGCAACCCAAAAATGGCCGGAGGCTCAATCGCTCACATCGGCTTATCGCTGATGTTTCTCGGATTTGTTGCCTCGGCAAAGTACGACAATAAAGAGACCATATCGTTGGAACAGGGAAAACAAGTACAGGCCTTGGGATATACGATGCGATACATCGGATACCATCCGATTGAACGGGGGAGATTCGCATTCGACGTGGAGGTAGAGAAAGGCGATCAAAAATTTATTGTCGCCCCGGTGATGTTCAACAATAAGGAGAGCGAAGGGTTGATGAGAAATCCCGATATCATCAACCTGATGACAAAAGATTTTTATGTTTCGCCCCTTTCGCTTGAAAGCCCTGATACAAAAAACGAACAAGAATTGACGATTGAGAAGGATGAAGTCCAGAAATTCCAGGACATGTCGATTACCTACCTCGGATACAATTTCTCTTCCTCTCCTGAAAAAGGGAATGTTGTCTCGGTATCGCTGGACGTTACACGGGGGAATAAAACGTTTCACCTTTCACCCGAAATGCACAACGAAAAAGGGAATATAAGCTATGTTCCCGCGACGCTGCCGAACAGCGCCATTTCGTTTACGATAAAAGGCATGGGATTAGGGAACGGAGGGAGAGGGAAATCATCGATTACAATTACTGTCAGCACACCGCTAGCCGAAGGTCAACCTCTGAAGAGCGAAACGTTGATCGTCGAAGCAAGCATAAAGCCCTTCATTAACCTGGTATGGGTTGGAACGATCACTCTCGTGGTGGGGTTTCTTATTACGATTGTTCGAAGGGGAGGCGAGGCGCGACAAAATAAAGTCTGATCAATTATTTACAGCATTATGCTAAATTTTCATATGCTGCCGAATCCCGCTTAATGTTAACCGCATCGTAGCCGGCGAACATCTCGATCCCAAACTCTCAGACTGTGTGAAAACAAAAGGATTGTCATTCGGGACGTTGGGAACGAGATGAATACTAGGGAGAGAACCACGAAGGAAATGGCGAGAATAGAATGGAGTTTATTTACAGCACTCCGATAAATTTTCGAATGCAGTTGAATCTCTTTTAACATTATCCGCATCGTAACCGGCCTCGCTAATCGCCAATTCAATTTTCCCGACATCCAACTTTGCAGGGATAAACTTCACCGTTGCACTTTTTGCATGGAGGTCGACTTCTGCGCTTTCAACCCCGTCGACCGACGCGAGAGCATTTTTGATCGTTCGAACGCAAGTTTTGCATTTCAACGTTGGAAGTTGAATCGTTGCAACGCTGATATTGCTTGAAGCGGGAGGTTTTCCGCAACCGACCATGATTACACATGCGAATGAAATTCCGATGATCGCGCTCTTCATTATATTCTCATCTTCCAATCTTCAACAAGTTTTTCGCTGATGCGAATTTCGCTCCCTACGACCTCGCTAGGGATCGGGTCCGGTGGATATTTTTGGCACGTCCCGCTGATTCCTTCGAGGTTCGAAAAATTCCAGCGAGTCCCGCAATTATCGCAGACCAATTCCTGAGATTCAGTATGAAAGCTTTTCGAATTGCACGGCTCGCACATTGCAATAGACGTCACTAACTTCCCCTGCGGGTTGATGTATGCCATCAATGCTACCTCTTTAGTCTTCCCCTCGTACGTAAAACCGACCATTTTCTTTTCCATGACATCTGAAAGCGAGATAACGATGTAACCGTTTTCAACTTTGGATGAAATTGGTATCATCGTTAGTTTGACTCCATCATAACTCTGAGGGCCTGCAATGACCGGTTGATTCTTGATGACAGGATGTTCTCCGCCAGGAAGGCTTGTTATGAAAACGATCCCCATTCCAATGAGAAGCAGCATCCCAAGGGCGGCGTACGCGGCTTTCGCCTTTACGCCCATCGTTTTTTTCCCTTCAATATAAGCGGCTGAAGGGAGCGCGTTTTTTGGAGATGTTGCCGGAACGGCAGGTGTCGGGACCTTTGTTCCACAACGCGGGCAAAATAACGCGTCGCTCTTTAAATCAGCCTCGCATTTGGCACATTTCATATCTAGCTATTAAAACTAAATTTTAAAAGATGAACATTTGTGCAGTAATGTTATCAACGAAGGATACAACTCCCTTTAGCTCGGGTTGTATTTTAACGTTCACTGGAACCTATTATCCAATAATATAAAACAGAACGTCACAATGCAAGGGTAAGTTCCTTCTGGTAGTGTTACAATTTCATGATGTTACTTTCTTTCCAAGGAAGAAAGTAACCAAAGAAATCTCTCGAAATCGTAACACACGGATTCAATCCCAGCCGCACATGCCGTCAATTTCGGCGCAGGAGAGCGTCGAATATTGTGGTTTGATGGTCAAGTGCCGAAATTGAAACCCTTCGATTGAATCCTTCCCACCCGCCGACCTGACGATTTCGATTAATGTTGCAAAAGCTGCATGTGTTGTATCCTCGGAATCGGCAGCAGTGTGGGTGGGGAGGCGATGCGCGCGTTGAGAAAATGGCCGGCATGTGCAAGGTGGCAAGTGGGAGCCGTTTTCTCTTAGCTATATGCAGGAAAGCATCGCCAGCATTCCGATTCCGAGAAGCTCTCTTTGCTTCTTTCTCTGGCACCAGAGAAAGAAGGATGACTTCAAGGCTATTATTCAAAATGAGTCACGACCTGGGTGACGGTAGTGTTACAGTTTGCCTCTTGTACATAGATGTCGGGCACCTTTTCGAGAAAATCGCAATATGTTAAAATATTTGTCACTGATGTTACGCAACGGTATAGTGAGAATGGTTTTTATGTCGGTCCTACGGAGTTTGAAGACAGGTGGATCATTCGTTCTACAAATATGTCGTCCCTCCGGGACGATAAACTAATGGACGTTGACAGAAATAACGCCAATTTCCAAAGCTCCGATAGGAGCGATATGGTTGTAGTAAGGCACAAGGATCTATGTTCAAGCCCCAGAGGGCGACTTAACATAGGTTTTTGTCCTTTTGCGTAACATGAGTTATTCAGATAAATCAAGAAAGTGTACGGTACCTACCTAAACTCCATTTAACTCTCCACGGTTAATTTTCCAACAACACTCCCGCTATGCTCGCCTCTTTTCTCAACTCGTGAGATTTCCAGAGGAAGTATATGACGGGATAGACCGCAAGCTCCATGAGTACGGAGGTGATAACACCGCCAACCATTGGAGCGGCGATTCTTTTCATCACATCGGCCCCTATTCCGTTGCTCCACATGATTGGAAGGAGGCCTGCAATGATGACGGAAGCGGTCATGATTTTTGGCCTGACCCGCTTGACCGCGCCATGATGAATAGCTTCTTTTAGGTCTTGCAGTCCACGCATCATTCCTTTTTTTCTCCATTCATCGGAGGCCTGGTCGAGATACAAAAGCATAACAACGCCGGTCTCAGCATCCAACCCGGCCAGTGCGATAATGCCGACCCAGACAGCTACGCTCAGGTTATATCCGAGAAAATAAAGGAACCAGAATGCACCGACAAGGGAGAACGGTACAGCCAGAAACACAATCGCCACTTTGGGTAAGGATCTCGTGTTCAAATAGATGATCACAAAAATGATGAAGAGGGTTAGTGGAATAATGAGCATAAGGTGCTGTTCTGCATGCTGCATATATTCATACTCACCGCTCCACACAATGTTGTAACCGGCTGGTAGTTTTATTTTTTCTGAAACGATCTTTTGCGCGTTCTGAACATACGTTCCGACATCAATATCTTTAATATCGACATAGACCCATTCGTTGGGTCGAGTGCCTTCACTTCGTATAACCATGGGGCCTTTTCGTGTCGTGATTGTAGCCAATTCACCAATAGGAATTTGTATGCCGGTCGGCGTGGGAACAAGCACTCGCCGCAGTGCCTCAATATTGTCCCGCAGCTCTCGGCTGTACCGAAGATTCACAGGATAGCGTTCAAGTCCTTCAACAGTGTTTGTAATACTCATGCCCCCCATAGCTGTTTCAATCACGCTTTCGACATCGTCGATAGTAAGTCCGTATCGAGCTGCTTCCTTTCTGTTGATGTCGAAATCAAGGTAGTTGCCGCCAACAGCGCGTTCTGCAAACGCGCTTAATGTTCCTGGAATTCCCCGCATTACGGCCTCAACATCCTTCCCCAAATTTTCCAACACGGCAAGATCGGGTCCGGAGATTTTAATCCCTACCGGCGTTTTAATCCCGGTGCTCAACATATCGGTTCTCGCTTTAATCGGCATTGTCCAGGCATTCGTCACTCCGGGAAATTGAATTGCCCTATCCATTTCATCAATCAGTTTTTGTACATTCATTCCGGGACGCCATTCCGATTCCGGTTTAAGGGTGATAATTGTTTCTATCATGTCAAGTCCCGCGGGATCGGTCGCAGTCTCAGCCCGACCAATTTTACCGAAAACATTTTGCACCTCGGGAAATTGATGAAGTATTTTATCCGTTTGCTGTAAAAGATCTCTTGCCTTGGTAATTGAGATACCGGGCATCGTTGTCGGCATATATAAGATGTCTCCTTCGAACAATGGCGGCATAAACTCCGATCCAATCCGGTTGAACGGAATAATGGTTACGCAAATAAGAAAAAGTGCCGCTCCAATAATCCATTTGTTGTAACGTATGGCGAAATCGACAACTGGAGAATAGATTCGAATAAGGAATCGATTGATTGGGTTTCGTTCCTCGGGAACAATTTTTCCCCGTACCCAATATCCCATAAGAATCGGCACTATGGTAATCGAAAGAATTGCCGCTGCTGCCATCGAATATGTCTTGGTAAATGCGAGGGGACGGAACAAACGTCCTTCTTGATCTTCCAGCGTGAAGACCGGAATGAACGAGACCGTTATGACGAGCAGGGAATAGAAAAGAGCGGGCCCTACTTCTTTTGAAGCATCGGCAATAATCTGCCAATGATCCCGCCGCTCTTCGGAAGGTTTTTCATTTTCATACTCAATGTGTTTATGAGCATTTTCGATCATGATAATTGCCGCATCGACCATGGCTCCGATAGCGATGGCAATTCCCCCAAGCGACATAATATTGGCATTAATGCCTTGCGATCTCATAACAATAAACGACATCAGAATCGCAGTGGGGAGCGTAAAGATTGCGACGAAAGCACTTCTGGCATGCAAAAGGAAAATGATACAAACGATTGCTACGATAATGATTTCCTCGATGAGCTTTCCTTTCAATGTGTCGATGGCCCGTTCAATCAACCCGGAGCGATCATATACCGTCGTTATTTTCACGTCGTCGGGTAAACCTTGTTTAATGTCATTGAGTTTCTTTTTAACATTGTCGATGACTTGAAGGGCGTATTGACCGTACCGCATAACAACAATTCCTCCCACAACTTCTCCCTGACCGTTGCTTTCAACCAATCCTCTCCGCATGAGCGGACCGATTGTGACATCGGCAATATCTCGTATGTAAACAGGTGTGCCGCTCTTTTTATCCACCATGACTGGAATATTCTTGATATCGTCCAATGATTTTATATATCCTAAACCCCTCACCATAAATTCCGTTTCTCCCATCTCAATGACTTCTCCTCCCACATCGTTGTTGGAATTCTTTATAGCCATCTCGACCATATTGAGAGGAATGTTATACGCAGAAAGCTTGACGGGGTCCACCGTCACTTGATATTCCTTGACAAAGCCGCCGACGCTGGCAACCTCTGCAACGCCATCCACGGAAGAAAGCTCGTACTTCAGGTACCAATCCTGATACGATCGCAGCTCCTGCAATGAACGTTTATCCGACGAAAGGGTGTATTCAAAAACCCAGCCGACACCGGTAGCATCAGGACCAAGCGTGGGAACAACATCTTTCGGAAGCCGCTTCTGTGCATAGTTCAAATATTCAAGGACACGGCTCCGTGCCCAATAAATGTCTGTTCCATCCTCAAAAATTACATAGACGAGAGAGTACCCAAAGAATGAATATCCACGCACTACTTTAGAACCGGGAACGGAAACCATTGCCGTCGTTAAAGGATACGTGACCTGATCCTCGACGATTCGCGGGGACTGTCCCGCATAGTCCGTATAGATGATAACTTGCACATCGCTTAAATCCGGTATTGCGTCGATGGGGATATGGAGCATTGAGTAAATTCCCCATCCGATCAGAAAAACGACGGCAAGGATGACAAGAAATTTATTTCGGATCGATGCTTCAATAATTTTGCGTAACATTTTATAATCCTTTGTTCACGATTGGTCGCTAGGCTAGATTAGCGTGTGCCCGCTGTAATATATTTTTGGGGGTCGCGTTTGAATTTTTCCATATCATCTAAGCCGCAGAAATAATAGGTTTTACCATTGTAGGCGTATGATATTGATTCATTTGCTTCCATCCCACATACAGGGTCGACAAGTTCATGAGCTTGTGATGATTCGGTATTATCGTTTTGTGCCAACTCACGGGAAGTGTTCTCATGAGAAGCTTTTGTTTGACTTCCGGCTTTTTTTTGCCAGATTTTTTCTACACCTGCCTTATTTCTCTCTTTATCGCTTTTGATAGGTTCATGTTCCGCCCCATTTTTTCCCTTCTTTTCTAACGGCTCAGTTTGCATAATAGACTTTATCGTGTCACTGTCCGAGTGGCTTCCCATTGAACCGACTGCTGCTTTGAGGTTGCTCTCAGAATCTATAAGAAATTGCGACAATGTAACGATATTTTCCCCAGCTTTCACTCCCTCAAGAATTTCAACATAACCATCTGCTTCAACTCCCAGCGTAACATCGCGCGGTGAGAAGTATCCGTTACCGAGAGCGACGATAACGATGTTTCGTTCTCCTGAACGAATGATCGCTTGGTCCGGGACAGTCACGCTTTTAGCCTCTGCGGGTGAAAAGAGATTTACGGTTGCATACATCTCAGGCTTAAATTCAATACCGGCGGAATTACGAACCTTGATTCGTACTGTTGCTGTTTTCGTGTCCGTATTTAGGTACGGATACATATAGGCTACTGTTCCCGCAAACTTCTTCCCCGGAAGATAAGAAAGCTCAATGTCGGCCTTTTGCCCTACGCTGACCCATGGCAATTCGTATTGATAGACATCTGCAAGGATCCAAACAGATGAAAGGTCGGCAATTTTGTAGAGAGTCATTCCCGATACTATATTCTGCCCCTGGATTACCATTTTATCGGTCACAACGCCGTTTACGGGAGATACAATTGTCATTGTCTTTTTTGGCGTCCCTCGTTCTTCGAGTGCTTTGATTTCACTTTCCGGAATGTCCCAATAGAGAAGCCTCTTCTTTGAACTTTGCACAAGTTGTCGGGCTTCTTTCCGGGCTTCTTCAATGCTGCTGTTTTCTAATTTTTTTTGATATTGGATTGCCTGTAGATATTCTTGCTGTGTTGCAACAAGTTCGGGACTATAGATCTCCATCAACGCCTCTCCTTTGTGAACGGCTTGCCCGGTGTAATCAACATAGAGTCGTTCGACATATCCCGTGACCTTCGCGGTTACCGAATATATTTTTGTCTCGTCATAATCAATCTTACCTGTTGTACGTATTCTCTTACTGAGGTTCCTTTCTTGAGCGGCCTCGGTCGTCACGCCAATGTTCTGGACGGTGACCGGGTCGATCTTAATGGCGCTTCCATCGTTTTCACCTTCGTAAACTGGAACGAGCTCCATTCCGCAATTGGGAGCTTTTCCCGGTTTGGCGGATGTATACCACGGATGCATTGGGTCTTTGTAATACGCAATTTTTTTGGCGCCCGATTGTTTTGATGACTCTGCATATACAGGGACGAAGTCCATTCCATCGGAGGCTTTCTTTGGTACAGGGGAAGTGATTTGCGGGTTCATTGGGTCCCGGTAATACAAAATCTTCCGGTTGTTCTGTTCTTCATGCGTGAGAGGCGGGCGAAAGGCAAGCCATCCTACACCCAGACCCAAAAGAATGCCTATACCGGCTGTGATAATGATCTTCTTCATAATGATAAACTCCTTGTCGATAAAATTACTGAACGCTTTCTGAGATATGTGCGATATCCAGCCCAACCGCTTGTTCCAGTTGTGCCTGACTTGACCTGTAGTTCATTACCGCCATGTAGTAATCCAATTCTGCCGTCAACTGCATGCGATACGCATCGAGAACCATGAGAAATTCAGTTTTGCCTGTTTGATAAACGGAAAGCATTGCCTGCAATGTCTCCTTTGCCTGTGGTATTGTCGTATTTTTGTACAAAAGAACGAGGCTCTGATTCGATTCTACTTTTACCAATGCATCTTGAACTTCAAACAATACCATGTTGTTCATGCTGGAGAGGTCGTTTTCAGCTTTGTCGACATTGAGCTCATTTTCTTGAACCTTGGCCGTATATTTTCCACTCGACCAAAACGCCATCGGGATATTTACGCCGATCATCGCAGACCAAAAATCGTTTTTTGTATTGGAGATATTTTTGTACATCACGTTCGCCATGATATCCGGATAATATTCCCGTTTTGAAAGTGATAACTCTGCTTTGTTCATTTCAATCGCAGAGTTCATTTCTTTAAGCTCCGGCCTGTTTTTTAGAGCAATTGGTCCGAGTTGCTCAAATGTCCATTGAGGCAAAGCATTATCCAAGTCTGGGACGTTACCGAGCGGGGCATTTGTCTTTCTGTTTAAATCCGTGTTGATCATTGATTCAACGACTTTTTTTTCTTTTTGAAGGTTGATTCCCTCGTTGATGAGCACCGAGAGCTCAGTCTGCGCACGTAAAACATCGGCTTGATTTCCCATCCCCACTTCATATTGCTTGCCGGCAATGTCAACAAACCTCTTCATCAGGTCTTGGTTGTCCAGGTTGATTTGGATTTTGTGTTGGACAAGGTAAAGTTCGAAGTAAGCAGACTTCACGTCCCGAATAATTTTTTGTTCCAGAGCTACATATTGCTGTTCGGCCATGTTCGCGCTGCTTTCCGCAGATTTGCCCATGGCGGAAAGTTTTCCGGGAAATGGTATCATTTGTTGAACAAAATAATCTGTTTCCATACTATTTTTTAGCGGGTCGGGAAATGATTGGAGAGGAGTCTGATAGAACTCAATGCCAACCTGCGGCGCATCCCACGATGAGCGTTGCTCGATCTCAGTTTTGGCTGCTGCCATATTGTTTTGGGCGGATTGGAGTTGTGGATTGTTTCGAAGTGCCTCTGCCACAAGGTCATCAAGATTTAACGTCGGTGAATTTTGTGCTTGAAGCGCAACCGGCGCAGCTAACATTAATGTGATGGCCAGACTTGAAATAATTTTCAGCATTTGCTGAACTCCTTTGTTAATTGACCTTTAAAAAATCTGATTATTTTCTCACCGCTTTTCGAGCCAAAGGTAATGGACGATCGCAGATAGAGAACAAGGTTGTGCATTGTTCAAGAAGGAGCGGATTACACAGTACGCCCTTCGAGCTTTGCACTAAAAGGAGATGTTATTTAGATAAGAAAAGTGGAGTTAAGGACACACTTCTCCGCCGAAGCCGGGGAGAAAGTCAGAGAAGGATTAGAGAAATAAACAGGCTGGGTAGTAATAGTTTTTGAAAATGGAAGTTCCTGGAGGGAAAGGAACGATATAATAATTTTTGAAGAATGAATTATGCTCTCTTTTTCAAGGAGCGCAATAGTATTGTTCAATCCCCCCACAACGGTGGTTGAATGGCAATCCGGCAAAACTCTGGCTATCGTTGCTTGCGATTTCGGCCCATCGGCGTTTTCGCATGTATTGGAGCAGCAATCCATTGGATGAGCAGATTCCATCGCACATTGGCGAATGACAGTGGTAAACCCCGAATTTGCCCCAAGGAAAAGGACAAGGAGAATCCGTCCAGCAAGAATGCTATGTTTTTGATATAAATTCATAACTGTTTGACCCACAATTCTCAACAATCATGCCATCGAGAGAATTCCTTATTCTCGATGAAAATGAATTCCCTCAATATCGGAAATGAGAATCTTTCTTCGTGAATTTGGAAAGTCAAAAAGCCCAATGCGCCAAGGTAAGTAGTCGTTTTAGTGCAAAGCAGAAACCCACCGTCTATGGCGGTGGTTATGTTCGGTTGGCTATGCCTGTCATTCCGGTCGAGTCCCGCTTTCAGGCGGGACGAAGAACCGGGATCCAGTTCCGTTGATTAACTCTGGATTCCGCGTCAAGCGCGGAATGACTTGCTTTTTCTTTTCAAAAACCACCATCTTTGATGGTGGTCGTTTACTCAAACAACAAGATCGAAAAACGAACGTATTCCCAATGGCTCAATGGAATAAAACGCTTCTCCATACGCTGTATTGATAAGACTGCCGTGATGAATATCCCGCGCCTTTATGGATTCGAGAAATAGTTTTGATGACAGCAGAGTTTCACGCTCTTTGCTCGTCGGGTTATAAAATTGCGATTCAAACGACGATAAGGCTTTTGTCTTCACATCGTATACATCCGAAACATCGACAATGAAGGAAGGGATGAACTCGTACTTCTGCATATAATGGAAATACTTTTTAGGACGAAATGGTTCTTGTTTTTTGCCGTTTATTCTTGTTGAAATTTTTTCGAGGCCGGCAAGGAACCACGCTTCCTTGCATAATCTGTGCGCATGCTCATGGTCGGGATGCCGCTCGAGCCAATGTGGGAAAAGTATAACGGCAGGCCGGAACGTACGTAACACTTCTATCACGCTAATAATGTTTTTCTTGCTCAACTCAATATTGCCATCCGGAATTCTCAGATTGTTGCGGAATTCGACTCCGAGAATTTTTGCAGCACGTGCCGCTTCTTTTTCTCGGATATGTTTTGATCCGCGAGTCCCGAGTTCACCTTGTGTCAGATCGACAATACCGACTTTCTTTCCACTTCGAACAAGCTTGGCCACGGTTGCGGCACAAGACAATTCAATGTCATCGGGATGAGCGCCGATTGCCAGAACGTCCAATTTCATATTCTCTACTTTTATTTCGTCAATATACATAATATACATAAAGATGAGATGTATCGCAAAAGGAGTTTTAAAGGCTATAAGTTATCATTTGAGACATCTGAAGAATAATTTCTCGCTAAGCCGCAAAGGCGCAAAGACCCTGATTTGATTCATTTTGCGGTTTTGGGTCTTTGCGAAAGCCATGCTTTTGAAATTCACACAATTAGAGTTATATTTACTCACTATGCAGGAAGAAAAAAATATTGTTTCGGTCACTGAAATTACCCGGCGCATCAAGGGTGTTCTGGAAAGAGGGTTCAGCGAGATCTGGGTGCAAGGGGAGATCTCCAATTGCAAACTCCACACTTCCGGGCATATGTATTTTACGTTAAAAGACGAAGGGGCGCAATTATCAGCAGTGATGTGGCGCAGCCGGGTTGCGCAACTCCTCTTCCGACCGAATGATGGAATGAAGGTCATCGTTCGCGGCAATATTACTGTCTATGAACCGAGAGGTAATTACCAGATCGATTGTCTTCAGCTTCAGCCTGTTGGACAGGGGGAGCTGCAGCTCGCGTTCGAACGTCTCAAACAGAAATTGAGTGCGGAAGGATTATTTAGTGAAGATCATAAAAAACCTCTTCCAGCCTACCCACAAAAAATCGGAATCGTGACATCGCCGACCGGCGCCGCAATACAAGATATGTTGAACGTCCTGGCGCGGCGATTTCCCTCTCTAGAGGTCATTGTCGCGCCTGTGAAGGTACAGGGAATTGGAGCTGCTGAAGAAATTGCGCAGGCAATTCAGGACCTCAACACATTACCCGACATTGACGTGATTATTGTCGGCAGAGGAGGCGGATCGCTGGAAGACCTGTGGGCGTTCAACGAAGAAATTGTGGCACGAGCGATCCACTCATCCAACATTCCAATTATCAGCGCGGTGGGACACGAGATTGATTTCACCATTAGTGATTTTGTGGCAGACCTGCGTGCACCGACACCTTCTGCAGCCGCTGAATTGGTTGTAAAGGACCGAAATGAGATTATTGATATTCTGCGCAATTTTTCCTATACTATTCAAAATCTCGTGGAAAGCAGAATTCAAGCCTCGAAGGATAAAGTTCATACACTAGTTGGAAGCTATTCTTTCAATAAACCGTTGGATTTGTTCCGCCAGCGAGGCCAAATGGTCGATGATTTAGAGCGCAGGCTCCATCAGATTATTGGCCATCGTTTGGTGATGGTTCGACAGCAAGCTGCATCGTTTGCAAAAAGGATTCAATCTGTCGATCCCGAGTTGACTCTCAAGCGCGGCTACACGATTGTTTATCGCGATCAAAAAATTATTCCGGCAGCGGGACAAGTATCGGAAAAAGATCGTATCACCGTTAGATTTCATGATGGCAGCGCGGAATCAATCGTTGAGGCAGTCAGGAAAAAAGAAATGAGGTAAACGATGGCTCCACCGAAAAAAGAAACGTCGAAGCGGACGTTTGAGCAATCTCTTGCACGGCTCGAAAAGATTGTTGATTCTTTGGAGCAAGGGGAGACGCCGCTCGAAAGTGCCATTGCGTTGTATGAGGAGGGGATCGAGTTATCGAAAGAATGCATGGAGACGCTGTCGAAAGCGGAGCTGAAAGTCAAAAAACTCAGTAAAGATATGAACAGTAAAATAGAGCTGATGGATTTTGAATAAGTGAGAAGATAATGCCGGACGCACAAACAAAATTTTTTCATACGATTGACACACCTTCCGATCTGCGTAAATTGGAGGTAAAAGACCTTCGCACCCTTTCCAAAGAGATACGGGAATTTCTTGTCGACTCGATTTCGAAAACGGGAGGCCATCTTGGTGCAGGATTGGGCGCCGTCGAGCTTGCGGTTGCGCTTCATTATGTTTTCGATACACCGAAAGATAAATTGGTGTGGGACGTCGGGCACCAAGCATATCCCCACAAAATTCTTACCGGACGAAAAAGCCGCCTTCATACGATTCGCCAGTTGCACGGCATCAGCGGATTTTTACGACGCAGTGAAAGTGAATACGACACGTTCGGAGCCGGACACGCGAGTACCGCCATTTCTGCCGCGCTCGGCATTGCCACTGCACGTGATTTTAACCATGACAATTACAAAGTTGTCGCTATCGTTGGAGACGGATCGTTGACAGGAGGTATGGCGTACGAGGCGATGAATAACGCCGGGTTGCTCAAAAAAGATATGATCGTCATTCTCAACGACAATCGCATGATTTCTCTTTCGTCTGTTGCTCCAAACCTCTGGTCGTTTCACAATTATTTTGCCGAGGTGTTGACCCATCCAAGCTATAATAAATTCAAAGCGAACGTGTGGGATCTCACGGGCAAACTGGACACCTTCGGCGACCGCTTGCGTTCCGTTGCGCAAAATTTTGAGAAAGGATTGAAGGCAGTCGTAACGCCGGGAATGCTTTTCGAAGCCCTTGGCTTTCGGTATTTTGGCCCTTTTAACGGACACAACGTCGTAAAATTGGTCGAGATTCTACGGCATGTTAAAAACTTGAAAGGTCCGATCCTCATTCATGCCATCACTGAAAAAGGGAAAGGGTACGGGCCTGCTGAAAGAGAAGCAACACGGCTCCATGGCGTGACCCCGTTCGACAAAGTGACCGGGATTTCTCCGAAGGTCCCTAATGCACCGCCTGCATTCACGTCGATTTTTGGAGAGGCTCTTGTCGAGATCTGCAGACAAAACCCGAAAGTTGTCGGCATTACTGCTGCGATGCCGGACGGCACAGGATTGACAGCGTTGCAGAAAGCGATGCCCGAACGGTTCTTCGACGTGGGAATTGCAGAGCAACATGCGGTGACATTTGCTGCGGGACTCGCTACGGAGGGCTATATTCCGGTGACGGCAATATATTCGACGTTTTTGCAGCGAGCGTTCGATCAAATTATTCATGATGTTGCTCTCCAGAATTTGCATGTCGTGTTTGTTCTTGATAGAGGCGGTCTTGTCGGAGCCGACGGTCCAACTCACCATGGCGCCTTCGATTTGTCGTACTTGCGCTGTATCCCGGGCATGGTGATTATGGCGCCGAAAGATGAAAGTGAATTGCGGGATATGCTTTTCACGGCAACCGAGTATCGCGGCGGCCCCATTGCCATGCGCTATCCCCGCGGCAATGCATTCGGAGTTCAGTTAAAGAAAGGTTTTGAGAAAATTGAAATCGGGAGAGGGGAAATCCTTCGGAGCGGCAACGACGTTGCAATTCTTTCGATTGGCACGATGGTCTACAACTCTCTTGCAGCCGCAGACCTGCTGGCAAAGGAAGGTATCCTTGCAGAAGTCGTAAATATGCGTTTCGCAAAACCGATCGACCGGGATCTTCTTGATCGCCTCGCGGGGAAATTTGACCGCATCGTGACGGTTGAAGAGAACACTGTTCACGGTGGTTTCGGCGCGGCAATTTTGGAAACACTTGCGTCCATGAACCATTCGGACGTACACGTTTATGTTCATGGAATTCCGGATAGTTTTATAGAACATGGAGCCCCCAACGAACTCCATCAAATCGTGAAGCTCGACCCGCGGGGAATTGCAAGTGTCGTCAAGGAATTTTGCGAGGCTCATCCGTCACACATCCGATCGGCGGCACGTCGTGCATTGTAAGTAACGTCTGCTAAAATTTATTGCCAACAATGGAAAAAGCAAAAATTGGTATTGTTGGATTAGGCTGGATTGCACAAGTCTTTCACCTTCCTATTCTCACCAAAATTCCCGATGCCACAATATCGTGCGTATGCGATAAAGAAAGAGCACGCGCGCGAGCGCTGGCGGAAAAGTACGGCATTAAACGCTATTATTCAGACGTGCAGGAAATGCTTCGGACGGAAGAACTTGATGCCGTCGATATTTGCGCCACCACGAATGCGCATAAAGAAATCGCGCTCGCATGCCTCGACGCGAAGAAAGATATTTTTGTGGAGAAGCCGATCGCCCGAAAATATCTTGAAGCCGTTGCCATCGCCGATGCCGCTAAAAAGGTTAAGAAAAAGGTTATGGTCGGAATGAACAACCGTTTTCGCCCGGACACAATGATCCTGCGGAGTTTCGTGGAAAACAACGACCTGGGAGAAGTCTTTTACATCAAAGCAGGATGGTTGAAGAAACTGACCGACCATAGCAGTTGGATGGGACATAAAGACAAATCCGGCGGAGGAGTATTCCTCGACCTCGGCATTGTGATGCTTGATCTTGCGTTATGGATGATCGGCTACCCCGAGGTGAAGCGCGTTGATTCCTCCACATATTCCCATGCAACCCCCGGTGTTGAAGATTCGGCCGCTGTTTTTTTGTTCATGAAGAACGGTGCAACCATCACGATTGAAGTGAGCTGGAGCTTTTATATCGAAAACGAGCTCTTCTATTGCAACATCTATGGCGATAAAGGAAGTGCAAAGCTGAATCCGCTAAAAATCCATCGTGAAATGCACGGAAGCATCGTCAATGTTACTCCGGGCAAGATTGATGACATCCAAAACCTATTTCGGCGATCGTACGAAAATGAATTGAAACATTTTGTAGGGGCCGTTCGTGGCATCCATCAGGTTATTTCTACTGCAGATGAAGCGGTGCTGCGCATGCGGATTGTCGATGCAATCTATAAATCAGCGGCAAAAAGAAAAGAGATCTATTTTAAATAATACCACGAAAAAGGTTGTGAAGACATCATGGATTGGCTGCGAAAGCACCCGTGATGTCTATTTAGTTTTACTGCGGGATTGATGCATGAGTGGCCGAGAAGATGAGAAATGGATGCGTGAGTGTTTCGCACTGGCAAAGAAGGGAGCAGGCAGTGTCAGCCCAAATCCTCTTGTCGGTGCAATAATTGTCCTCGGGGAGAGCGTGCTCGGAAAAGGGTATCATCGAAAATTTGGAGAGGCACATGCCGAAGTCGTTGCAATGAACAACGCGCTCGAACGTCACCCATCCATCCGGGGGGCCACATTATACGTAAATCTAGAACCGTGTGTACATCACGGCAAAACCCCCCCCTGTGTTGAGGCAATTATCGCTCAAGGAATTCTCAAAGTTGTAGCGGCCATGAAAGACCCGAACCCTCTCGTGGCGGGAAAGGGATTCGCTGCTCTTCGCAAGGCGGGGGTGAAAGTTGTTTCTGGTATGCTAGGGAATGAGGCGGAGAGGCTCAACGAAAAATTCATTAAGTATATTACAACGGGTATTCCATTTGTAGCGCTGAAAGTTGCACGGACAAGCGATGGATTCATCGCAAAGAAGGACGGCTCATCGAAATGGATATCGACAAAGGCCTCCCGCACGATTGCCCATCGGCTTCGCTCGGAATACGATGCAGTGCTTGTCGGCGCAGGCACGGCCATGGCGGACAATCCGAAGCTGACTGTTCGCAATGTCAAAGGAAGGAACCCCATCAGAGTGTTGGTCGACGGAAAACTTCGGACTCCCATTGAATCAACGATGTTCAATGACAAATACCGGGAGCGCACGATCGTACTTACCGGCAGGCCAAGGCCCCAAAAAGTAAGAGCCTTCAAGCGTAGGAAAGTTCAAGTGATATCGATGAAAAACATGAGGGGCGTTATTTCAGTGCGCGACATACTCACCGTGCTTGCCGGAAAAGGCATCGCCGCTCTTCTTGTGGAAGGGGGGCAATCGATGTACCGGCAATTTTTGAAAGCGAAAGCGGCTGATAAGATATATCTTTTTACTTCCCGAAAGAAATTTGGTGAGGGCATCTCTGCATTTGACGGCGTAGATTCTCGTTTTACGATTAACCACGAAAAGGTTAAAAATATTGACGGAGACAGTTTTATTGAAGGGAAGTTAACATATCGAAAAGGAGAATAGCTTGAGCATAGCCGTCCTGTTGTTATTATTGTTTCCCCTTTCAACTGCGAGCGCGAAACCGCACCGGGTAACAATACAGGACGCTGAGAAAAGAATTGATTCGGTCATCAACGCAACCGAAGGAAAGTTTGCCGTTGCGTTTGTAGATTTACAAACGGGAAATACGTTATACCGCCATGCAAATGAAAAATTTCAAGCCGCAAGCACGATAAAGACGCCCGTGATGATAGAAGTCTTCAATCAGGCGCGAAAGGGAAAATTTGCACTTGACGACTCTCTGGATATCGTCAACGAATTCACCAGTATTGTGGACGGGAGCAAATATTCTCTTGCGATATCGAGCGACAGCGATGATGGCCTCTATTCTCGAATCGGGAAGAAGGAGCAAATTCGCGTGCTGGTTTTTCACATGATCACCGTGAGCAGCAATCTTGCGGCAAACCTCCTCATTCAAAAAGTGGGGACTAAAAATATTCAGCGCACGATGAAAGCGCTCGGGGTTGGCGATATCCACGTGTTGAGGTGCGTTGAAGACGACAAGGCCTTTCTAACGGGAAAAAACAATACAGTAACGGCGAAGTCTTTGGCAATGTTGTACATACAGCTTGCAAGAAAGAGCATTCTAAGCAGAAAAGCCTCGGGAGAAATGCTCGATATTCTTCTCGAGCAAAAATTCAGAAATATGATTCCGGCAAAGCTGCCTGCGTCTCTCAATATAGCTCACAAAACCGGGAGCAGCCCGGGGGTCCAGCATGATTCCGGAATTATTTACCTCCCTGATGGACGAAAATACGTGCTGGTCGTTCTTTCAAAAAACTTACGAGAACAAAAAAGCGGTAGCAACGCCATTGCTGAAATTTCTAAAATTATCTTTGACTATGAGACAAACTAATTATGTTTACGGGAATCATTGAGCAAGTCGGTCGAGTCTGTTCCGTTCGAAAACAGGATGATGGAGTTCAATTTGACATTGAATCGAAGGCCATACTCTCGGGCCTAAAGATCGATAACAGCATTGCAGTCAATGGAACGTGCCTGACGATTGTGAGGCGAAAGCAGAAAATTTTTACTGTTGATGCCGTGAAAGAAACATTGAGCAAAACGAATTTGGGGAGACTGGATGTCGGAAGCCGCGTCAATCTTGAAAGGGCAGTGTCGTTGAACCAGCGCCTGGGCGGGCATCTTGTTCAGGGCCATGTAGATACGACCGGCACCGTTCTGAAGCGCACGGCGTTGAAAACGAGCTGGATGTTTGCGATCCATTTTCCAAAAAAATTTCGGAAATACCTCATCCCGGTCGGCTCAATCTCCGTTGACGGCGTGAGCTTGACTGTTGCCAGGCTGCACGCCGATCAGTTTGAAGTCGCGATCATACCGTTTACCTATCAACACACGATCTTTCACGACTACAAAATCGACTCAACGGTAAACCTTGAGTTTGACCTCATCGGAAAATATATTGAATCGTTACTCAACGAAAAATGAAATGTCCATTTCTCTTGCCCTTGGCGGCCTCCTATGAACTTTCAACAAAAAAAATATGAAGGATATCTTTCGGTCTAAGGTCACCAGGATCATTCTGTGGAGTTTTGCAGGACTTTTTGCCGTTGTTCTCATTCTCGACAACATTGTTCTTCCATGGTATGTGAATCACGGCGGCACGCTTGCTGTTCCCGACGTTGTCGGAATGCAGGAAGCAGATGCCGATCGCTTATTGGATTCGCTGATGCTCGTACCGCGGAAAGGAGAGGTGCGCCCGGATAAAGACTATCCCGAAGGATATGTCGTTGCCCAAAACCCGGTTCCCATGCAGATCGTGAAACCTCATCGTCGAATTTATTTGACAATCAGCGGAGGCGAGCAGCTCGCTGTCGTTCCCGATTTGAAGGGGCGCTCTCTTCGCGACACAAAATTTGCACTAGACCGCTCCGGGTTGAAGCTCGGTGCCGTAGTGCGGCAGATTTCAAAGGAGTTTCCCGAAGGGACAATCATTTCCCAGGACATCGCTTCGGGTGCAAAAATTAAGCACGGCTCGTACATTGGCGTAACGGAGAGTATGGGGGAGTCAGTGGATAGCCTTGTTGTTCCAAACGTCATCGGAAAAACCTTGAACGATGCGCAGAAAATTTTAGTCCAAAAAGGATTTAAAACCGGAAACATTACTTATCAACCGAATGCCGACCTTCTCCCCAATACGGTGATTGGACAGCTTCCCCGTGCAGGCGATGTTATGAATTTCGGCAAACCCATAGACCTTTTCATTGCTCAAGCGCCGGATAAAAAAAGAGCCGTGGAGGAACATTAGATGGCTTTTAATAAAAATCGGGTTTTGATCGCGCCATCAATTCTTGCTGCGGACTTTGGACATTTAGCAAGTCAAATCGCAGCGGTAGAGAAAGCGGGCGCCGATTTGCTCCATTTGGATATCATGGACGGTCATTTTGTTCCAAACATTAGTTTTGGCCCTGCAATTGTCCAAACGGTTCGCAGCCTGACTAGCCTGCCATTGGATACGCATTTAATGATCGAGAACCCTGATCTTTATCTCAAAGAGTTCCAGAAAAGTGGAGCGACAAATTTAATCGTCCATGTGGAAGTATGCCGCCACTTACGAGCAACGATCTTGGCAATTCGGAAATTAGGAATGAATCCTGGAGTGAGTTTGAAACCGGCAACCCCACTTTCTGCGCTTGAAAATATTTTAGCCAACGTCGATGCCGTATTGGTGATGTCGGTGAATCCCGGATTCGGCGGTCAAAAATTCCTTCCTCAAAGCATAGAAAGGATTAGAGAGCTGAAAAAGACCGTTTCATCGCGCGGATTGAAAATTAGGATTGAAGTAGACGGCGGCATTGACCAGAATAATGCTGCAATGCTTGTGCGCGCGGGTGCAGATGTTTTGGTTTCGGGGACGGCAATTTTCGGGTCGAATGATGTAGGCAAATCGATCGCTGGGCTTAGAAACAGCATAGCTGAAAAAGACTCAGTCAAAAAAATAAAGATTCGGAGAATGCCGATGAAAAAGTACAGTGACACTACATAAAGAAATGTTTTTATAGCATGACAACAGCCTGCACCTCGGCTGTTTCTCAAGTAAAAGCCGCTCCGCTACAAGGAGCGGCTTTTTTATTGAATTGCCGAAAGTGCGCTTGACTTAATTAATTAAGGAATTATTTACAATAACATTAAAAAGTACTTGACATATGGAAAATATACGTTATATTATAACGTACTGAAACGATCGCAGTATAAAAGGGCGAATAGGTCCCAAAGTTGTTCCTTTTTGAGCGGTGCGATCGTCTCAGGAGAGGAAAATTTGTTGCTGGGAAAACCAATTCAATCAAATCATGCAAAATAATTACAGGAGATGCCTATGATCGATTGAAGCAAATGTTCAACATCGTATTTTCATAAGTTCTGTTCACATCGTTGAGAAATAATGAAGAAAATTGAGGCTATTATTAGACCGCATAAGCTCGAGGAAGTCCGGGAAGCATTACACGACAATGGCGTCCACGGAATGACGATTTCGGAAGTTAAAGGAGTCGGCAGGCAGAAAGG
Organism: uncultured Bacteroidota bacterium; assembly: GCA_963717445.1. Classification (GTDB taxonomy): domain Bacteria; phylum Bacteroidota; class Ignavibacteria; order UBA10030; family UBA8401; genus JAGVPT01. The sequence continues at coordinate 107,468 of OY970334.1, forward strand.
TCATGCTGAAGTGTACCGCGGCTCAGAATATAAGATTGACTTCCTGCCTAAAATTAAAGTGGAGGTGGTTGTCAGCGATACGATGTTAGACGAGGTTGTTTCTCTCATTGTGAAAGCTTCAAAAACGGGAAGCGTGGGAGACGGGAAAGTTTTTGTAAGCCCTGTCGAAGAGGCAATACGTATTCGGACTGACGAGGTAGGGGAAGATGCGCTGTAACAATAGCCGATGTGCGGTTGGAAAACACATGTACGCACTATTTTTACTCACATGAAAAAGGGTGTAATAATGAAAATGTCTTATCTTTTTTTGCCAGCTTTTGTATTGAGCGTAAGTACTGTCTATGCGGCGGACTCCACCGCTACCCCGGCACCAACACCGATCACATGGAGCGGATTTGTCGATGCATATTACAGTAAAAATTTTAACAGTCCTGTAACCGAAACCAACCAGCTTAGAAATTTTGATATTGCTGAGAATCAATTCACTCTCAGTCTCGCCGAACTCGTTGTGCAGAAACAGGCTTCTCCCGTCGGGTTCCGAATGGATCTGGATTTCGGACCGACAAACGACGTTGTTCAACCTGGCAATGGAAGCACCTTGAATGTTTTGCAGCAGGCATATCTTACCGCTGTTCTTCCTGTCGGTTCCGGGTTAACCGTTGATGTTGGAAAGTTTGTTACTCACATGGGCTATGAAGTTATTGAATCGAAAGATAACTGGAATTACAGCCGGTCGTTTCTTTTTGCCTATGCAATTCCATATTACCACACGGGAATTCGACTGACCTATCCGGTTTCAAGCGCACTAAGCGCAACGGTGCATCTATTGAATGGCTGGAATTCTGCGATAGACAACAATCACTCTCAAACGCTCGGGTTAACATTGAATTATACCGTCTCCCCCAGTACCAGCGTCATATTTAACGGGATCGACGGAGATGAACGGCCGTTTGGGGCGCCGTATGGAAAGAAAGCCGTTGCGGATTTTATTGTAACGCAGACCGTCAACGACAACCTCTCGCTCGCACTCAATGCGGACTATGGCCAGGAGCGCTTTTTAGGTTCGCCGGGTCCTTTGGCAATCTGGAAGGGCATTGCTATCTACGGAAGATATTCACTTAACGCTAAATCTGCCGTCGCTTTGCGAGGAGAGTTGTATTACGATCCATACGGATATACGACCGGAGTTGTGAGCCCGAAAACGACGTTAACGGAAATAACGGCGACCTACGAATATCATATTTTCGATGCGTTGATGGTCCGTGGTGAATTACGGGATGATTTTTCAAATACGCCGGGCGCTTTTAACACAGCCAGCGCCGCTCCATCGCTCTCGGCAAAATCACAGCCGACGTTTCTCATCGGCGTTGTCGCGACGTTCTAATCCTTCGCGACCGAGCCTTACAGTTATGCAGATGGGTTTAGCGCTGGCAGCCGATAAAAAGTTTTTCAAATTCAGATAATTAATGAAGGAGGATTTCATGCTTATACCGTAAAGAGGCATTTGTGGATTAACACTACCGTTGCAGGTGTGCAACAAGTAGTGGTGATTTCCGGCAAGCCTCTTTATGAACCGTCCCTGAGATCGTGCGCTTTCTGCTCGGTGTAGTGGAAAGACCTTTCGAAGGAAGCGGATTTTAAATCACATATATCAAAACCAAACAAACTTCAAGAGGTGTGGCATGGGTGAAGAAAAAAAGACCACCATGAAGAAAACACTGGGACTCACGGGTGTAACCGTGAACGCGATGGCTCTTATCGCCCCAGGCGCGTTTCTCTGGATAACGTTCCAAGTACAAGCTTCGAATAACGGCGGGGCCACGGACATGTGGACCGGTATTGTTGCCGCCCTTATCGTTGCATTCCTTACTGCAATAGCGTTCTCTGAGTTGGCTCGAAAATATCCGGAAGCCGGCGCAGGCGGTTCGTACTATTTCGCCGAAAAAGCGTTCCTCGAGCGCGATAAGGCTTCCCACCAACGATTCGCTCGTTTAGCCAAGTTCCTTACGGGCTGGGCAGCCCACTTGTTTTATTGGGTCTATACCGGCGTCATGGTGGCGATGATGGCGGTACTCATCACCTATATTTTCGGTCAATTTAATATCAACCTGACGATTCCCGAACAAATCGGAGTAGCAATTGTATTTGCTGTTTTTATTGGATTGATTGCCGTCCGCGGAATCACAGGATCGACAAATGTTGCGATCGCCATCAACGTGGTTCAATTGGTGTCGTTGGTCGGCTTCAGCATTCTGGCGATCATGTTTCGTGTTCAAAATCCACTTCATGCGACACAATGGGCTCATCCTGCTGCATCGTCAATTCTCTTCCCACACAGTCTTTCAGCAATGCTCTTTCAGTCGACTATTGCAATCCTGATTCTTGTTGGATTTGAGTCGTCAACGTCGCTCGCGGGAGAGGCACTTAACGCCAAGAAAGATATCCCGCGCGCCGTCGTGATCGCACTTATCATTCAAGGGCTATTTGCGTACTTACTCGAATATTTCGCTGCCAACTATGCTGTGTGCGAAAAACTCACATTTACAAATCCCGATGGAAGTATAGTCACGGGTATGGATGCGATGGCAGCATCAGGCGCCCCTATCGGAGATATGGTACGAATCATCGGCGATGCAATGTTGGGGGGCAACGGCTTTGTCTTGATGATTATCATCGCTATTACCGTGGCGTTGGCCGTTATAGGCACAACACTGGCGGCAGTCAACACGGGTGTCCGTATAAGTTATGCCATGGCACAGGATAGTGAGATGCCGTCTATGATGGGAACCTTGCATGAAAAACATTTAAGCCCCCATGTCGGCGTTTGGATTCTTGTTGTTGTTTCCGCAATTCTCGGGAGTGTCGGAGTACTGAATGTCACAGCACTTACCGGTATTACGCTAGCGTCCAACATCGGCACATTTGCCCTGTATGCACTCATTTGCTTTATGACGTTTGTAACGTTTGTTGGTCGTGAAGAATTTCACAGCGTGAAGCATGCAATTATTCCATTTCTCGGTTTGATCGGAAACATCGGATTGCTTGTAGGTGTTGTATACATCGGACTTACGACGCCTGGAGTATCTGAAGATGGCACAAAGATGGCGCTGTATATTACGGGTGGGTGGGGGCTTCTGAGTGTCGCCTACTTGGTCTGGAATAGCAAGAAAATGGGTAAACAAATAATACCGGCCACCAATGCTTCATGAAATTCATGGAAGCAAAGACTCTTTCTAACTAAAAGGTGGTCTGAAGGGAGGAAAATGCAATGATGTTTTTTCCTCCCTTTATGTTTGTACTTGGAGCGTTGATGTCGGAAAGCGATATCGTTGAAATAAAATCATACAGTTACACTCACGTCGGGAAAGTACGCGAAGACAACCAGGATGCAGTGCGTCTCTGTAACCCAATCGATGAACTAACACTTGCCGACGGGCATCTGTACGGTATCGCCGATGGAATGGGGGGATATGCCCATGGAGGTGTCGCAAGCACTTTAGCACTCGAGACTTTTTTCGAGACGTTTTATGCTGCGAACGGAGTTTCCCCATCTCAGAAACTCCGGGTTGGTATTCAGAACGCAAATTTAAGCGTCTACCAGGCAGCCCAACGGCTTAAGGCGGGGAGAATGGGAACTACGCTGACAGCAGTCAATATTGTGGGAAGAAAATTGCATATCGCTCACATAGGGGACAGCCGTGCATATTTAATCAGGAACCACAAGTCCACATGCCTTACGAACGACCACACACAGGTTGGTGAACTCGTCCGGATGAAAGTGCTGTCGCCTGAAAAAGTGCGGACACACAGCCAACGATCGAAGCTCGAAAAATGTCTCGGGATGGAACTCTTCGTTCAGCCAGATATTTTTCAGGTCCCAGTGCAACCCGGAGATATCGTTGTTCTTTGTTCGGACGGGGTTTGGGCTTCAATCCAAGATGATGAGTTTGCACGGCTCATCATGGAATCAAATGACCCGAACGACCTTTGCAGGCAAATTGCAGAATTAGCCATGGAGCGCGATAGCGACGATAATCTTTCCATTATCATCTTATATCTTCAACGGCTCGCACATTCCAAGACTGAAGAAAAGTCTAGCCCGCTACTGCCTTTAATAAATGCGATTCGCCGTTTATTACAATGAATTAAAAAATGTAATTTTCGCAAATCTGTAGGCGTGAAGTGGCTTCCTCGAGAGGATTGCTTTTGAGATGAATCTTTAGTACACTTTCTCGCTCGCAGGCAAAAATGAGAGAATAATGGCTGAAAACCCTTGTTTATTCAAAGGGTGGCCGGTCAGGTCTGTTGTCCCTAGTCCCTTTAAACTTGCGAGAGCTACTATGGCAAAAACATCGATGCTCCAAATTGGCGACCAGTTTGATCATTTTCAAATCCAAGGGCACATCGCTCAAGGCGGGATGAGCGATATCTATCGTGCATTTGATTTGTTAACGAGCAAGGAAGTGGTACTCAAAATTCCCGACAGGATGTCAATCGGCGATCCAGCACAATACGAGCGATTCCAACGCGAGCTGGAGGTGATGCGGACTATGCAGCATCCAGCGATCCTTAAGGGATTAGGGTCCGGACGTTTTAACAGTACGCCGTATCTTGTAACGGAGTTGATCGAGGGGGAATCAATGAGGACTCTTATCGGAAGAGCTGGCCCCTTGTCTCCAAGCGATTCGGTTTCGCTGATTCGAAAAATTGCAGACGGGATTGCTCATTGCCATGATAACCAAATTATCCATCGTGACCTTAAACCGGAAAACATACTTATCGCAGCTGGGGGACAACCGGTAGTGCTCGATTTCGGCCTTGCACTGACGAAAAAATCTTTTCGCGTCACGTATGCCAATCTCAGCAGCACTGCAGGAACGCCCGATTATATGGCTCCTGAGCAGATTGAAGGACAGCGAGGCGACGTACGCACTGATGTCTATGCGGTCGGAACAATGCTTTTCGAGCTCTTAACAGGAAGGACACCGTTCAGCGGTGATAGTAATCTCGCCGTCATGGCGCAACATCTCAGCGGCAATATTCCACGTTTGGATAAGATACAAACCGGTGTCTCTCCTCAATTAGCGGCTGTCGTTGCGCGTTGCCTTCAGCGTGATCCGAAGGATCGCTACAGCGATATGCATGCGCTGGTTCACGACCTCGATCATTTAGAGCAGGTTGATGTTTCAATTCTCGACCGAGTGACGACAGTTTCTCCCATGCGCGCCTTTTGGCGTTCGCCGATTGTCAAAGCTATCGGGTCAACGTTACTTTTGCTTGCAATCATAATTTTCTTGGCGTTTGTACTTAAATCTATACACTAATGCCTCTGTCTCCTTCAGATAATTCGCTCGATCGTGTATTGGCGCTCGCCAAAGAACGTGACGTCAAATTCGTTGATCTTCAATTTACCGACGTTGCTGGTTCGGTGAAAAATATCACCGTACCGATTACCGAGCTTCCATCCGCACTTAACCACGGCATTTGGTTCGATGGCTCTTCGATAGAAGGGTTTGCCCGGATTGCCGAAAGCGACATGTACCTTATACCCGACCCATCGACGTTTGCAATCCTGCCATGGCTCGGGGGAAGTGAGACAACGGCGCGGCTTATTTGTAATGTGCACACACCCGATGGGAATCAATTTCTCGGGGATCCACGAGCGGTACTTTCACGCGTGCTTGACGAAGCGAATAAAATGGGATTCATCTATAACACCGGCCCCGAGCTAGAATTTTTTCTCTTGAAGCCCAACGCGGATGGCGGTGTGATACCCCCGCATCCGCAAGACAGCGCCAGCTATTTCGACCAGCCGACGGATATGGTTGCGACGGGATTATGGCGGCAGATGACCGGCATGCTTTCCGCGTTTGGAATTGAAACAGAAGCAATGCATCACGAGGTTTCGACGGGCCAGCATGAAATAGATTTTCGTTATTCGCACGCTCTTAAAACCGCAGACAACGCGGTTTCATTTCGAGTGATTCTCAAAATCCTTGCGCAGCAAAAAGGTCTTTATGCAACCTTCATGCCGAAACCGATTCGTGGAATCAACGGCAGCGGCATGCACGTACATCAGAGTTTGGGGTACAAAGCAAATGGTTCAAATGCATTCTCCGATACCGGTGATTCACACGGCCTGTCGAAAATTGCCAAACATTTTATGGCCGGCCAACTCGCACATGCTCGCGGAATGTGTGTGGTCTTAGCACCTCTGGTAAATTCCTATAAGCGTCTGGTGCGCGGATTCGAAGCTCCGGTGAACATCTGCTGGGGACGCATCAATCGTTCTGCTCTCATCCGAATTCCGCGCGCTCACACGCCGAGCTCGACGAGAATCGAATTGCGCTGTCCGGATCCCAGTTGCAACCCGTACCTGGCATTTGCCGTTATGCTCGCCGCAGGTCTCGACGGGATTCGTAAAGAATTGCCGATTCCCGAAGCCACCGAAGAAAACGTGTATTTGGAACCAACGTCGCAAAGCGGTACACCGTTCAGCGTTCTGCCGAGTTCGCTGGACGAAGCCATTTCAGAATTAGAAGAAGACACCGTGATACGAGAAGCGCTTGGAGCGCATGTGTACGAACGCTTCATCAGCGCCAAGCGATTGGAGTGGGAAGACTATCGCATCGAAGTAACTCCCTGGGAATTGGATAAATACCTTCCAATCTATTAACGCTTTCCTTGCTGCAAAAATTTCTCATCCGCCCGTAGTTCCCTTTCGTCCGCGAATCTATTTGAAGGCGTAAAAATACTTCTTCACGAGAGGAATATATTTTTCACAAGAAAAATATATTTGCGTTATTCGTGTTCTCCATCTCTTCATTTATGAATCCCATCCTAAGCATCATCCCTTCCTGACGATTTTAACAGCAGAGTAAAATAGCAGGAACGTGCTTTCCTGCTGACACAGAAGATCGATGTTCAGTTTGCATATCGCGAACCGTGCATGTTCAGTAATTGTAGTGAAATTTTAAAATGGCAAATACTTAATGTTTTTATATTTATTTAGATTTCATAGAAAAATTATATAAAAAAACATCATTAAACTATAAAAAAAATATAAAAAATAGTTCTTGACAATAACTTAATAAAAGTTATATTTAATCCAATAAATCTTTACTAAAGTATTGTCAATACTAATAATACCTAAATAACTTACGCTCAATAATTAGAGAGGATCCAGCATGAAAAAAATCGAAGCGATTATCCGACCGCATAAACTGGATGAGGTTCGGAGCGCGCTGCAGGAAAGCGGAATCAATGGGATGACAATCTCGGAAGTGAAGGGGGTCGGTCGGCAGAAGGGACATACCGAGACCTACCGCGGAGCGGAATATAAGATAGACTTTCTTCCAAAAGTCAAAATTGAAGTTGTGGTCAGTGATAAAGTGCTTGATAAAGTCGTTTCGCTGATCGTCAAAGCGGCGAAAACGGGCAATGTGGGGGACGGAAAAATATTTGTTATCCCGGTTGAGGAGGTAATTCGAGTCAGGACAGACGAAGTTGGTGAGGATGCTCTTTAACAACCGGGGGATTTTTGGATACATCTAATCAAATTACTCAACTATTTTCAACTAATTGAGGTGTGATCTATGGAATCATTTTTCAAGCGTAAGTTCTTCCTCTCGATGTGTGCATTGACGTTGATCATTATTGGGATGTCATCCTACGCACACGCGGGGGATCAGCCTGACCCTTCAGGAACGAAAACGGGGACGATTGCCGATGTTCCGGCGGCCAAACCGGGCGAGCCGACGTTGCAGGAAATCGGTGACGCTGTCGGTCATAATCATGTTGCCATAAATTTTGTTTGGACGCTAGTGACAGGCTTCCTTGTTATGTTTATGCAGGCAGGATTTGCCCTGGTAGAAACCGGCTTGTGCAGGGCAAAGAATTCAGGCCACACTATGGCGATGAATTTTATGATCTATCCGATGGGTATGCTCGGTTTTTATCTTTGCGGTTTTGCATTTATGTTCGGCGGAATGGGGGCAATCGGGACAATGGGGAATTATGCTGGGCTCAACAATGAACTCACGCTAAATATACTCGGCAAGCCTTTCGGTCTTATAGGCTTGAAAGGGTTTATGCTGCAAGGAGCCGGGTATGATACCGCAGCATTCGCATTGTTTCTCTTTCAAATGGTCTTTATGGACACCACCGCAACAATCCCGACGGGCGCCGCTGCTGAACGTTGGAAATTCTCAGCTTTCATGATTTATGGATGTTTCATTGGGTCAGTAATGTACCCGGTGTTCGGGAATTGGGTATGGGGCGGCGGATGGCTTTCCCAACTTGGCGTGAATTTTGGGCTCGGACACGGGCACGTTGACTTTGCCGGTTCTACGGTAGTGCACATGCAAGGGGGTGTGATCGCACTTATTTTCTCTTGGTTGATCGGTCCGCGGTACGGAAAGTACAACAAAGACGGCAGCATCAATCCGATACAGCCGCACAGTATTCCACTAACTATGCTCGGCACGTTTATTCTGGCCTTTGGCTGGTTTGGGTTCAATCCAGGTTCGACGCTTGCCGGAACGGACTTACGAATTGCAGTAGTGGCAACCAATACCATGATTGCGAGCGCCACCGGCGCACTATTTTCAACTCTCTGGATGTGGTGGTTCCGCACAAAGAAACCGGATCCGTCTATGATGTGTAATGGCATGCTTGCGGGCCTCGTAGCAATCACGGCGCCGTGCGCTTTTGTGAGTGCCGGTGGGGCGGCAATCATCGGACTTGTCGCTGGAATTCTCGTTGTAGAATCTGTTTTCTTTCTCGACAAACATAAAATTGACGATTGCGTGGGTGCAATTTCTGTTCACGGCACCTGTGGTGCATGGGGTTGTCTGTCCATAGGGTTGCTTGCCGACGGTACATATGGCGACGGATGGAACGGGGTCGCGGGCACGGTGACAGGTCTTTTTTACGGCGGAGGCATGAGTCAATTTTGGGCTGAATCGATTGGCGTCATCACCTGCTTCGTTACCCTTTCAGTTCTCTCAATCATCGTTTTTAAGATAGCAGAAAAGATCGTCGGAAACCGTGTCTCGCAAGAAGTAGAAATTGAGGGCCTCGACATTCCTGAAATGGGTGTCCTTGGCTATAACGGCTTCGTGATGGACAAATTGGGTGAAACTTCGCACGCACGATAAGTGCATTCCATAACCTGTGTGCTGCGTAGAATTTTTTTCTGCGCAGCACAATTATACGAAGGTAAAATAATGATAACTCAAATAATGAATGTCTTTCTCCCTATTGGCGGATTCGTTCTCGGCGCTGCCATCGGGCTGTCATTCGGCAAGATTCAGGACGCTGCACTTGCGCGCAATAAAAAACTGCAGGAAAGCAAGAAGCTGGCCAGCGGGTGGGCAGTAATGCCGGGGTCAATGAGCCGAATTGCTTACTTACTCATTGTGCTTGCCCTTGTGCAGTTGACGTGTCCTCTATTCTTTGAGGGCAACACTGTCCAATGGATAGTTTCTGCGGGTGTGGTTCTTGGCTACGGATGGTCGTTGTATTCGCAATTTCGACGGCGCACCCCACAGATGTGGGGCCGATGATGGTTCTGCCGTTTGTTCTCCTTCTTGCCTCGATCGCCATCGTCCCGTTTATTAATCGCCATTGGTGGGAGAAGAATTATCCATATGTATCGGTCGGTCTCGGGCTTATTCCTGTTACATATTATATTTTTGTTTTAGGGAACAGCACGAGGATTCTTCAGACTGGCATGGAGTACGTGAGTTTTATTGTTTTGATCGGTTCCCTCTTTATAGTTGCAGGGGGAATCCACATCAGGATCAAGGGGAAGTCGACGCCGGCTACGAATGTTTTTTTCCTTGCTGTTGGGGCAGTGGTTGCGAATCTGCTTGGAACAACCGGCGCATCGATGATCATGATCCGCCCGTTTCTTAGAGTTAACGGGTATCGCTTGCGCGGATTTCACATTGTTTTTTTTATTTTCGTCATCAGCAACATAGGAGGAGCTCTCACGCCAATCGGTGACCCGCCTCTTTTTCTCGGTTATTTGAAAGGGGTTCCTTTTTTGTGGGTTCTGCAAAATGTGTGGTACATGTGGGTCATTGTCCTTGGCATAATCATGGCGGCATTTTTCGTGATGGATACCATCAGTTTCCGAAAGTTTGAAGCAGGCCCTAAACATGTTCCGTCATCGCAGCTTCATGAGGAAACGGAAGTTGGCGGCCTGCACAATATTTTTTTTCTTGCCGTGATTCTTATTGCGGTTTTTTTGGAAAATCCTCCATTCCTCCGGGAGACTTTGATGATTGCGGCTGCGGCTGGATCGTATTTCACAACCCGGAAGGAGATACACATCAAGAACGATTTCAATTTTGCGCCCATCAAGGAGGTGGCGATTCTGTTCGTTGGAATATTTGCTACAATGGTTCCAGCGCTTGACTGGCTGGAGCTCAATGCAACCTCACTCGGAATTACCAAGCCTGAACATTTTTTCTGGGGGACAGGAGCTCTTTCAAGCGTACTGGATAATGCTCCGACGTATCTTAATTTTCTCAGCGCTTCAATCGGGCTTTTTGTCGATCATACAATTATTGCGCGAGTCCAACAACTGGTGGCCGGGCATAGCTCGACGTTGGCTGCGATTGGGCCAAACTATTCTAGAGAAATTCAAAAGACGTACGCAATGCTCACACAGTATCACCCAGAGGCTGTCGCCACCGGTGCCGTCCCTGTCGCAGATATTCAATTGTCATATATCATCGCTAACCAGAGTATTTATCTGAAGGCAATTTCAATTGCTGCCGTTTTCTTTGGGGCATGCACGTACATTGGCAATGGCCCAAATTTCATGGTGAAATCTATTGCGGAACAGTCGGGGGTTGCTATGCCATCCTTTTTTGGCTACATCGTACGATTTACGATTCCTGTATTGCTCCCGACATACGGCCTTATCTGGTTCTTGTTTTTTCGATCATAGAATCTTTAACGCTTCACCCAACACACCTAAACCCGCAGGTATTGATGTTTGATATTTGCGGGTTTATTTTTTCCAATGTTGTTTGTTCAACAGTTCGAACGCTTGAGATTGATGACCCGAACGGCCGGCTTTTATGCCGGCATTTTGTGATGCGCCGATAAAAAGGTCAGAACCCCGATCCTTTGCGAAATTCCTGCACGCAGCCTTTTGAAACAAATAGGCCCGTCTCCATCTGCCGCATCGGCGCAAAACTATTTTCAAAAACAACTTGACAATTTCTCAATAGTACCTTATCTTAGTAAAGAAATACATAAAAATTATTAATAAAAATAAAGCTGTAATCGTTTTTACATAACATAGTTCTGTCGGCAAAAACACTCGAAGCGAAAAGAAATCGCTTCATTCGCAGTCGTTCGACTGCCGGCACAGCAAAGAAAGAAGAGTATGATACGGTGATGACGGCGCAAATGTTTATTCTGCCTGCCGGGGAATTTATTTTTGGGATCTTATTAGGAGGGGCATTCGGTGTAATGCACGATACGACTCTTGCTATGAATAAAATTTTTGCTCGGATCGATCAATTAGCAAGCGACTGGGCGGCAATGCCCGGTCCACTGGCGCGCAGCACTTTTCTTTTGGTGATGCTCACGCAATTTCAGGTAACGTTTACGCTTTTGTTTGGGGACAACGGCTTCCAATGGATAATTTCTGCAGGGGTTGTGTTAGGGTATGCACTGACGTTATTGCAGGAGTTTCGCCAAAGGAGTCGGTATCGCCCTTGATGATGGTTCGATGTCCTTCATTCAACTCTCCAGATTGTGTGGAAAAACGAGAAACCTCTTGACATAAAGCGCGCCATTCCTTATATTCGTAAAGTATTTTTTGAAAAAAGTTAAATAAGTAAACAAAACTTGGGTATTCAACGAAATATACGGAATTTGACGCATGGTCTTAGACGACATTGATATTACAATTCTCGAAATTCTCCAGAAAGAGGGGCGTACCAGGCGAAACGAGCTGGCAGAACTTGTAGGGCTTTCGCTGCCAGCCGCGAGCGAACGTCTGCGCAAACTCGAAGAAGCCGGTATCATCACAGGCTATCATGCAAAGCTCGACCATAAATTGTTGGGAAAGGATATCACGGCGTTCGTCCTGGTAACGATGGATTCATCAAAACATTTTTCGGCGTTTGTAGAACATGTGAATGCGAGCGACGATATTTTGGAATGCCACGGGATAACCGGTGAAGGAACCCACTTGCTCAAAGTGAGGGTTGAGAATACCGAAAGCCTGGAAAAACTTTTGGCAAAAGTCCAATCATGGCTCGGCGTTACGAAGACGGCCACGAGTATGGTGCTCTCTACTTCTAAAGAAACAACGACGATCAAGGTACACAAAACAAAAACGACCTAATCACAATATTTCATTTCATTAATAATCAAGAGGAACGCTATGGCTAAAAAAGAAGGTAGTACCGCTGTTGACAATGTTTTCAAAGTAGTCAAAGATAACGGGGTGAAGATGGTCGACTTTAAGTTTATAGATTTTCCCGGCCAGTGGCAGCACTTCACCGTTCCAGTCCATGAACTTTCGGAAGAGACGTTCGAAAGCGGATTAGGTTTTGATGGATCAAGTATCCGGGGATGGAAATCGATCCATGAAAGCGATATGTTGATTGTTCCGGATGCCGCCACTGTAATCATCGACCCATTTTGCGATATTCCAACATTGAGCCTTGTATGCAACGTCTTCGACCCATTGACGAAGCAGAAATATGACCGGGACCCGCGGAATATTGCTCAGAAAGCCGATGCGTACCTGAAACAAACCGGAATTGCCGATACCGCCTACTTTGGTCCGGAAGCTGAATTTTTTATCCTCGACAACGTTCGCTACGACTCGAATGAGTATTCCAGTTATTACTTTCTCGATTCGTCAGAAGGAAAGTGGAATTCCGGCCGCGCGGAAAACCCGAACCTTGGATACAAGATACGGCATAAGGAAGGATACTTCCCGGTTCCTCCTGCGGATTCCATTATGAACCTCAGGAACGAAATGACCCAGAACTTGATCGGCGCTGGTCTCTACGTCGAAGCGCAGCACCACGAAGTTGCCACCGCTGGCCAGTCCGAAATCGACTTGAGGTACGCTCCTCTCGTCAGTGCTGCTGACGGACTTTTGCTTTTCAAATACATCATTAAGAACACTGCCAAGAAGCACAACAAGACGGTAACCTACATGCCGAAGCCGATTTTCGGCGACAACGGATCCGGAATGCACGTTCACCAGAGCTTATGGAAAAATGGAAAGCCGCTTTTCTTCGGAAATGGGTATGCAAACCTCAGCGATATGGCTATTCATTACATCGCCGGATTGCTGAAGCATGCACCTGCGCTTTGCGCATTGACAAACCCGACAACGAATTCTTACAAGCGGCTTGTTCCCGGTTTTGAAGCACCTGTGAATCTTGCGTACTCGCAACGCAACAGAAGCGCGTCCGTTCGAATTCCCGTGTATTCACAAAGCCCAAAAGCAAAGCGTGTTGAATTTCGGACACCGGATGCATCCTGCAACCCTTATCTCGCTTTTTCAGCAATGATGATGGCAGGGCTAGACGGAATTCTGAATAAGCTTGATCCGGGCGATCCTCTCGACAAAGATATTTATGATCTGAGTCCTGAGGAATTGAAAAACATACCATCGGCTCCCGGTTCGCTTGAAGATGCACTCAGTGCTCTTGAGCGCGACCACGACTTTTTGCTCAAGGGAGATGTTTTCACCGAAGACGTGATCGATGCCTGGATTGATTACAAGATGACAAAAGAAGTAAAGCCAATGGCACTTCGTCCGCACCCGTACGAGTTCCATCTTTATTATGATATCTAATCTCTGATTGTCAGTGCAGTTCACAAACCCTGCGGTCAGGTAATAACGGCCGCAGGTTTTTTTTGCCTTTCGATTGCATTTCGGGCTCATTTTTTCTATTTTCATACACCATCGAATGTCAAACTTATTTCGAGCTGTATGAGTTTTTCCCGCCTCTCGTATTTTGTAGAACAACGAATTTGCCGCATCTCCCTTTGCCGCCCCGAAAAACGAAACGCCCTTGACGATCTCCTCGTTAACGAATTGACCCGCGCGTTCATCGACGCATCGAAAGACAGCGAAGTGAAAGTCATTGTTCTTACGGGCAATGGAAAGGCCTTTTGCGCGGGCGCCGATTTAGACTATCTTCAGAAGCTCTCCTCGTACGATTTCAACCAAAATCTGGAAGACTCGAAAAACCTCGCGCGTCTGTTCCACCTTATCTATACCATGCGCAAACCGGTAATCGCAAAAGTGAATGGCGCGGCGATTGCAGGCGGATGCGGCCTGGCAACCGCGTGCGACATCGTTGTGGCCTCAGAAGAATCGACCTTCGGATATACGGAAGTCTCAATCGGGTTTATCCCCGCGATTGTGTTGACTTTTTTGGTGCGGCGAATCGGAGAGGGGAGGGCACGTGAGCTTGCATTGACCGGAAAAATTATCGATGCGAAGGAGGCGCATGCTCTTGGCATCGTCAACGAGATTGTGCCGCTCGCCGGCCTCGACGCCAGGGTGCAGGAGCTTGCCGATTCGCTCTGCATGAACGGAAGTGCGTCGTCAATGGGTTTGATTAAAGAAATGTTTTCGAAAATGGACGGCTTGAATTTCTCCGACCTGCTCGACTATGCTTCGAACATGAATGCAGCAATGAGAATGTCCGACGACTGCAAAAAAGGGATAGCCTCATTTCTAAAAAAAGAAAAACTTAAGTGGTGACGACCATGGAGAACTCTAACGATTTGATTTCTACGATTCGAAACGTCCCCGATTTTCCAAAGAAGGGAATTATTTTTCGCGACATCACAACGCTTTTGAAGGACAAGGATGCATACCGGCACTATATCGACGCTTTATACGAACGGTACAAAAACCATCGCGTCGACAAAGTTGCTGGGATCGAGGCGCGAGGCTTCATTGCGGGGGGAGCATTGGCGTACCGCCTCGGCGCCGGATTCGTACCTGTTCGAAAGCCTGGAAAACTCCCGGCGGAAAAAATCCGGCAGGAATACCAACTCGAATACGGAACCGATGCAGTCGAAATCCATCGGGATGCGATCGCGAAGGGAGAACGCGTTCTTCTTCACGACGATTTGCTGGCTACCGGCGGAACCATTCAGGCAGCATGCAAATTGGTCGAACAACTCGGGGGAAAAATTATCGGCCTTTCGTTCCTCGTAGAGCTGACATTCCTGCATCCGCGAGAGCGCCTTTCACAATATGATATTTTTAGCCTTGTCTCTTATGAAAGCGAGTAAACATCGCATCATAAAGAGAATTTTATTATGATTCCCTTAGTGTTCTTCGTGGATAGACATTACTATGAAAACAATTATTGAGCCTTTTAAGATTAAGTCGGTTGAACCGATACGTTTCACAACCGTCGAAGAGAGAATTGCGATTCTTCGCGAAGCGGGTTATAATCCGTTTTTTATCCGGGCTGAAGACGTTTTGATCGACTTGCTCACCGACAGCGGCACGTCGGCAATGAGCGCCAGGCAATGGGCTGGCATCATGGATGGAGACGAATCGTATGCGGGAGCGCGCAGTTTTTTCCGGTTTGAAAAGGTTGTTAAAGATCTCACAGGTTTTAAATTCATCATTCCAACTCACCAGGGCAGAGCGGCAGAACGAATACTGTTTTCCATTTTTGGAGGGAAAGGAAAGTTCATTCCCAACAATTCTCATTTTGACACGACGCGGGCGAATGTCGAATTTTCCGGAGCTGTAGCAACAGACCTGCCGACTGAAGAAGGGGTTCATCCTGAGGTAATTGCCGATTTTAAAGGCAACATGAATATACCTGCACTTGAAAAATTCATCCGTGAAAAGGGGGCCGCAAATATACCGGTCTGTATGATCACGGTGACGAATAATTCCGGAGGGGGGCAGCCCGTCTCCATGGAGAATATCAGGGAAACAAAAAAGCTGTTACAAAAGTACGGCATTCCATTATTTCTTGATGCCTGCCGGTTTGCCGAGAATGCCTTTTTCATCAAAAAACGGGAAAGTGGTTACGCCAAAAAAACGGCGAAAGAAATTGCCCAGGAGATGTTTTCGTATGCCGACGGCTGCACTATGAGCGCAAAAAAAGATGCCATTGTCAACATGGGAGGATTTTTGGCGATGAATGATGAGGGGCTTGCGAGCAGCGCACGCAATCTTCTGATTGTGACGGAAGGTTTTCCAACATACGGAGGGCTTGCGGGGAGAGACCTGGAAGCAATCGCACAAGGGCTCGATGAAGTTCTTGACGAACATTACCTCACGTACCGGCTCCGCTCGGTTGAATATTTGGGAAATAAACTGACAGAGATGGGCGTGCCGATCCTTCAGCCGCCGGGCGGCCACGCAATTTACCTCGATGCGAAAAGATTTCTGCCGTCGATCCCTCCTGAACAGTTCCCCGGTCAAGCGATTGTTGCTGAATTGTATGCCGTTGGAGGAATTCGTTCCGTCGAAATCGGGAGCGTTATGTTCGGTACGTATGATGCTACGGGGAAGCACATTCCACCGGCGATGGAACTGGTTCGTCTTGCGATTCCGCGGCGTGTGTATACACAGAGTCACATCGATTATGTCATCGAATGTGTGGGAGAAGTTTTCAGCAAGAGGAAAAATCTTCCAGGATACAAGATCGTGTACGAAGCACCTCAGCTACGCCATTTTACCGCTCGATTCCAGCCGCTTCACTAGAATCATGTCATGGCACACTCCAAAGAAAATGCCATTCCGGTCGACAGACTCCGTCGCACTCTGACGAGCGAAAGTTCCAGCGGAATGCCTTCGGAACCGGTCGAAGACTCCCCACGGGTCTATCGACCCGTAGGGCCGTAGATGACTCGTTGAGAATCCATTCAATTACGCCTGGATGCCCGCTTGCGCGGGCATGACAATTCTTGTTCTATGCTGATTATTCAAAGTAGCCCACCACCAAAAATCGTTGCAAACAAAGACAAATCTTCGTATTTTATATCGCCGAAAAATCGAAACGGGAGCAATTGAGATTCTGTGATAAGGTTTGAGCCGATGATTTCTTGTCCTGTGTGCGCCAATCCAAACGATGACCTTAGAACGGTGTGCGTTCAATGCGGCAGTTTTCTTCAAGACCGCATTCCGAATCTCGATTTTTTTTCGACACTGTGGCAGCTTGTTGAATCCCCAAAGGATGCATTCCATAAAATCATTAAAGCCGAGCATAAAAATTACGTTCTTTTCCTTATGCTGTTTTTAGGGATTGGAGTCTCGTTTACCTTGCTGTGGGCGCGCCACGCGGGAAATGAGTTCGACAATTTAATCTACCTGCTCCTTCTCGGGTACGTGCTCGGTATAGGAATTGCTTTACCGGTCGGCGGTCTGATGGCGGTGATGGTACATCTTCTACTCAAACTCTTCGGCGGTAGAGGAGTGATGAAAAATACGTACGCGGTGTTCGGCTGGTCATTGATTCCGATTATGCTTTCGGTTTCGATTATATTACCGATCGAGCTCGCTTCGATTGGATTGCGGTTGTTTTCTACGAACCCGTCGCCGATGGAAATAAAGCCGGTGGTGTACATTGTTCTCATGTTTTTCGACGTGTTCACAGTTCTCTGGTCAATCAATCTTGCGCGTGTTGGATTGAGCATCGCACATAACATTTCTGCGTGGAAGACGCTTGAGGTAGTTCTTTCAGTTTCTTTCTTCTTTACGTTTGCTCTCTATAAATTATTTGCATCGTTTGTTATTTAGAAGAGAGTGACGGATGGATCGCACCCGGTTCGAAGACATTGCTGAAGAAGCGTTTAACCATTTGCCGGCGTTGTTCAAAAAGAAAATCGAGAATGTTGAAATCGTCGTCGAAGATGCTCCTTTTGCGCCAGCACAACGTTCGTTCTTGCTCGGGTTATATCATGGTATCCCGTTGACGAAACGAGGAACGTGGTACGGAATGTCGCCGGTTCTGCCCGACAGAATTTCGCTCTACCAAGAAAATATCGAACGTGTATGTTCATCGGATGAAGAAATTAAGAAAAAAATTTATGAGGTGTTATGCCATGAAATAGGTCATTATTTTGGAATGGATGAAGCGCAGGTGCGTAAGGCGATGAAGTCCTGGTGAAACATGTATAATAAACAATCTCGATGAAACAACGCATTGAAAGGGATCGTAGATGGCTAAGGTGATATTAACGATGCAATATGAAGTCGACAAAAAGAAGCGGGAAGGATTTTTGGCAACAGTGCAAGAATTAAAATCCCATTATGCTTCAAATCCTCACATTTCGTATTTGGTGGGAGAGCAAAAGGGGAAAAAGAATGTTTTCGCTGAAATGTATATTGCAGATTCGGAAGAAGCATACACACAATTCAAAGAAAATGAAGACCAGACTGCTGACTTGATCAGCGAGAAACTTTCGTCGTACATGAAGAACGGAAAGGCAAAGTACACGACATATCTGGAAACAGCGTAATGTATATCTTTTGAAAGGGCGCATGGCAATTCGAGATCCGATAGGAATTTTCCTGAAAGAACACGACATGGCGCTCGTGCAGCTTCGCATATTAAAAAAAACCGCAGCTGAAATCAGGAAGAACGGTTATTCAGAAAAACTCTTCAAACAATTATTGAAAGCAACCGAATTTGTGGATGAAGAGGTGCGGGTTCACAACGGCAAAGAAGAGTCGGCCCTTTTCCCGATCGTCGAACGCTACGTCGACGGGCCGACGAACACCCTGCGCGAAGACCACCAGCGAATGGCTAGAATTTACAAGAAACTCCATTACAGCATCGGCTCGCTGAAAGAAAATCATGACGACAAAATTGCGCGGCAGGAATTAGGGGAGGCTGCAGAGGAAATCGTTCAACTTATGGTAAACCATATTCACAAAGAAAATGAAATCCTCTTCCCGCTCGTAAAAAGATTTTTTACGAAAGAAGAATTGCGCAAAGTCGCTCAACGAATGTTGTAAATGACCGGCAGCGCCATGCCAAGCCCAATACTTCTTCCCTAGAGATCAACCATTTTCTCCGAGCACAGCGGAGACTTTTCTGAGTTCTCAAAATAAACGTTGAATCATCAAGAGCGGGCTCACGATACGCAATCAGCCTTTTTTAAAATGTTGCGCGTCAAGCGTTTGTCCGGTAACGTGCATTGAATCGTCTGAGGCGAGATAAACGAAAACGTCAAGAATTTCTTCCGGTTTCTTCAACGTGCGCCGGTCTTCGTCGGGAAATGCTTGATGCCTCATCTCGGTGGCAACGGATCCCGGGTTGACGGCATTGACACGAATATTTCGGGGACGCAATTCTTCGGCCAACGCCCGTGTGAATCCTTCCGTCGCAAATTTTGAAACACCGTATGCGCCCCAATTCGGCATGGCAATCTTCCCTACCGAGGATGACACATTAACAATCGAACCCCCCACCTCCCTAAAAAATGGGAGAGCATGTTTTGTCATAAAAAAAAGGCCGTTGAGGTTTACGGAAAGGACTTTCTCCCATTCTTGCGAGGGATAGTGCGAAAGGGGTACGCGGGGGCCGAGAATACCGGCGTTATTCACCATGACGTCGATCGCTCCAAAATTTGACGCGCACAACGACAGAAATTCCTCCGCCTGCCGTTCATCGGAAATGTCCGTTTGCTCAAAAAAAGATTTCCCGCCTGCAGACATAATCTCCAGACTTACCGTTCGCAGCAATTCAACATGGCGCGCGCACATGCAGACGACGGCTCCTTCTTCTGCGAACCGTTTTGCAATTGCGCGTCCGATTCCCCTCAATGCGCCGCTGACGACAGCAACTTTATTTGCCAGTTTCATTATGGTATTTCCGGGCGGCGATGAAATTATTTAATCCTCTCTTTCGCAGATCGGCAATTAACTTTTTTCCCGTCGCGACAAAAGTATGCTTCAACATCTCATCCGCCAAATGGTATTTACGAGATACTCGCCGGATGAGTTTTCTTTTCTCACTGATCAAAAGATATCGAAGAATGGAACCATAATAATGGGAGATAGTGTTTAATAAGATAAATACTCCCGGCAATTATTTCTCTGACGGATTTTTTTCCCGGGAAGCAAGTTCGGATGAAGAGTAAACGAAACTTGTTTAATGATACGGCTTGTTGTTGACATATTCAACACTTAGCCGATCTCGCGTATATCTTCGACGAGAACAATCGTATAACTGATGTTCAAATAGATTTTTCTTATTGACAAACGAAACATATTTTATTATATTTTTTCAGGAGTTCGAGGCGACGTACGCTCGAACACACGAAACCTTGAGGAGTTGCCGTTCTTTAAGGTTCCTACGACGATCACGTTGAAAGCAATCTCAAAGATACCCACAATATGTCTGAAAGTGTTGTAGCTTCACCGCAGGCTGTTCCTGTCGCGACGCCGAAGAAGAAAAAAAAGTCGCCGCTTATTGCAATTATTCACCCTGAAGGATGTACAGGATGTGAAGTCTGCATTGAATTTTGCCCTGTCGATTGCCTCTATAAAGTTCCAGGTCCGGAAAATCCCAACGAAAACTTCCATGCTAATGTCAACGGCATCGTTATAGTTGATGAAGAAGTTTGTATCGGATGCAAACTCTGCGCAAAGTATTGTCCCTGGGAAGTCATCGACATGGTAAAACGTGAAGAAGATGCTGCTGTTGCCGCAGCAGCATAGTGGGTCTTCTCCTTCATTCTCGCGGTATTTTTTTGTTTACTATTTTGTCAGAGGGACATTCTCATGGCAGATGAAATTACACCACCCGTGCCGCAACCTTCACCGCCGGCACAGCCCGCAGCGCCCCCTGTGGCTCAAATTACTGCAACACCCATCCCCAAAAAGCCAAAGCAAGACCGTGCCCCCGAGAATGATCCGGGAGTTTGGAGAATGGGTCGAAAGAGTTTTCTCTCGTTTGCAGGATGGCTTTCGTTCCTTGGATTTCTTGGAATTTCGACGATAGGTTCGCTGCGGTACATGTTTCCTCGTGTCCTGTTCGAGCCGCCGACGAAATTTAAAGCGGGTTTCCCAAACGATTATATTATAGGGGAAGTGAACGAAAAGTACAAAGATTCCCAGCGAATTTGGATTGTCAGGGAGAAGGAGGGATTCTACGCCTTGATTGCTATTTGCACTCATCTGGGATGCACGCCGAACTGGCTAGAGGACGAAAATAAGTTCAAGTGTCCATGTCACGGAAGCGGCTATTACAAAAGCGGAATAAATTTTGAAGGCCCGACGCCGCGGCCGCTGGAGCGTGCCCAAATTACGTTGAATGATGACGGCGAAATTGTCATCGATAAGAGTATAAAGTTTCGATATGAACTCGGTCAATGGGGACTCCCCGGATCGTACCTAAAATACACCGGTTGATTCTTTTGAAAGGATTGTTTCATGATTAGCCCGATGGAGAAGATTCGAAAGACCGAAGTATACAAATCGATCTTTCGACACAAGTACGACGACACTCCCCGCAATAGAGCATTGCAGATTGTTGACAACGTTTTTCTTCACCTTCATCCTGTCCGAATTGCTCGGCACGCGACAAATATCGGCTACACCTGGGGAATGGGGGGGATCACTTTCCTGCTGTTCCTCGTCTTAACCCTCACCGGCGTGATCCTCATGTTCTATTATAGACCGACTGCACAGTACGCGTACGAGGATATGAAGTATCTCATGAACGACGTTCCTTTCGGCCCGCTGATCAGGAATATGCACCGGTGGGCGGCACACGCAATGGTTATCACCGTCATGCTCCATATGTTTCGCGTCTTTCTCACCGGTTCTTATAAGCCGCCGAGGCAGTTTAACTGGGTTGTCGGAGTTGTTCTCCTTCTCCTGACTTTTCTTCTCAGCTTTTCCGGATATTTGTTGCCGTGGGATCAACTTTCAATTTGGGCCGTTACCGTCGGGACGAATATGGCACGGGCGACGCCGTTTTTAGGAAGCGAAGGCCCGTTCGGCGCGCAGCTCGGCATGCGCCCGGACGCCGATGTCCGGTTTGTCTTGCTAGGCGGAACTCAAGTCGGTCCTCCAACTCTCCTTCGTTTTTATGTCGGCCATTGTATTTTCCTTCCCCTGATCGCGTCGATTTTTATGGTTGTTCATTTTTGGCGCATCAGAAAAGATGGGGGAATCTCAGGACCGGATACCGGCAAAAAAAATTTTTAATTCACTTCGAACGCTGAAAATTTTATGAAGCATTTGTTCGAACTCGTTAGCAAACCGGATAACATTCCGATTGTCGGATTGTTGTTGCTTGTTATTTTTTATTCGTGGCTGGCATGGACGAAAGCGAGCAAAAACGACTCGGCGCAAATTCCCGAAGAAGCGCGGCTCGACAATAAAGTGCAGGTCTGGCCGAACCTCGTTCGCGTAGAATTTCTTGCGATGCTTCTTGTCTTATTTATCCTCGTTGTGTGGTCCGTTTTCATTAATGCGCCGCTTGAACAGCCTGCAAACCCCTCGATGACGCCGAATCCGTCAAAGGCTCCATGGTATTTTTTGGGACTTCAGGAGCTTCTCGTCTACTTCGATCCATGGATTGCAGGGGTCGTACTCCCGTCAATCATCATTGTAGGGCTGATGATTATTCCATACATCGATATTAACGAGAAGGGGAACGGGTACTATACCTTCAAGGAGAGAAAATTTGCAATTCTTACATTTTGTTTTGGGTTCTTAATACTTTGGGTTTCGTTGATTGTGCTGGGGACATTTATGCGAGGGCCTGGGTGGAATTTTTTCTTACCATGGCAAGATTGGGATACTCACAAAGTCGTTGTATTGAACAATGTCGATTTATCCGAATACTTTGGGTTGCCTACCCATCATCCGGACAACAGCCTGAATATTTCAGCATCGGTGTTTGGATTTCTGTTTATTGCGGCCTTTTATCTATTACTTGGCGGATGGCATTACATGAAGCACAGAAATTCCGAGGTGGTAAAAAAACTCGGACTTGGCCGATACGCTCTTGTTCTAGGACTTTTCCTTACGATGATGTTTGTTGTTCTGAAGATCGTTTTACGCCTTGCGCCTCCCTTTTTCGGCGCGTACCCTGTGAAATATATATGGGTTACGCCGTGGTTTAACGTGTGAAAATTAGTTTGCCTTATCTTTTCTTCCTTGTAAGGAGTTCGGATTAATGTTTCAAAAGCGAGCAAAAACACCGGTTGAAGAGAGAAATTATTCTACCTTCTACCTGGTATTCAGCGGCCTTCTGTTTCTTTCGACTCTTTGGGCTGTTGTCGATGAAGTAGCTGTCCGCAGACCGTGGAAAAAATATCAAAGTGATTACTATAAGCTTAGTGAAGAAAAAGTAACCGCGCAGTATAACGATGCTCTCGCTGCCGTGGACAGCTCTGCCGCTGCCGACATCACCGACCGTCTTGCAGAGGCAAACAAAAGGCTTGAAAGCAAGGAGTATCTCGACGCTGTGAAGAAGCAGGACGACCTTCAGCAAAAACTGGTCGATGCTACCCGGGACTGGAGGTTTGCGCGCAGTAATTCAGATGCCGCGTACTATCAATATCAAAGCGCGCTGCACGAGGGACGCCCCACCGAAGAACTGAAAAAGAAATTGGATGCTATCGACGTGGAAATTGCCGCCCATGCAAAAGATATGGATGATATTGATAACGAAATTCAGGCGAGCAATGTCGTGATTGCCGGGTTCAAAGATCCGGTAGACAGTCTTGATGCAGCGTTAAAGGCGCTCTATGCCGACGCAAATAAACTCCAAGCGAAGATCGAAGGAATTAGGAAAAGCCCGATCGCAATACGTCAGGTGCTGTTGAACGATTTTGACAAGTCAAATTTCGGCGAAGTGAAAGCGCGGGTTGACAGGTGCCAGACCTGCCATGCGGGCTACAACGACAAGAATATGGCGGAAGCTCCACAGCCGTTCACGACGCATTCTAACCCCGAACTGCTCAAGATCCATAATCCGGAAAAGTACGGATGCTCGCCATGCCATCGCGGGCAGGCCTATGCCTTGACTACGGGCACAGCGCACGGTGATGAAGATCCTTACTGGGAAACGCCGCTGTTACGCGGAAAAGACGTTTACGCAGGATGCAATTCATGCCATCCAAGCCGTCAAGCTCTAAAGGGAGCTCCGTATTTCTCAAAAGCAAAGCAAACATTTCTTGAGTCAGGATGCTACGGATGCCATGACATCGACGGCTATGCAAATCTCCCGAAAATCGGTCCTCAACTCAACTCGCTTCCGGCCAAATTAACACCGAAGTGGGTCTACAATTGGATCAGGAATCCGAAGAATTACAATCCTCATACCCGCATGCCGAACTTCAAGTTGACCGAAGAGGAAGCAGGAGCGGCTACAGCCTATTTATTCAGTATCGGGAAGGAAAGGGCGTTCCAATTCGATCATCCCGAAGGGTCGTATAAAGGGGGTTCGGTTGAAAAAGGAAAAGAACATTTCGATAACTTCGGCTGTAAGGCATGCCATGTTATGGGAGAAGATCTGCGTGTGCGCAATGCGCGGGAATCTAGTTACGACATCGCGCCTGAATTAACCCACGCTGGCGGCAAGCTGCAACCGGATTGGATTTTCGACTGGATCAAAAATCCGCGCCACTATAATCCAACGACCAAAATGCCCAGTTTGCGATTGACAGATCAGGAAGCCCGCGACATCGTCGCATATATCATGACGATGAAGGATGATCGCCCGAAGGAAGCTTTCCATGGAGACATCACATCGGCAGAAAACATTGCCGAAGGTGAAAAAGTGATTCGCGGGTACGGTTGTTTTGGATGCCACGACATTAAAGGAATGGAAAATGTTGGAAAGGTGAGCGTCAACCTTTCCGACTTTGGAAGAAAAGCGGTAGAGCAGATGGATTTCGGCGATACCAAAGTTCCCCATACATGGAGAGATTGGGTAGCGAATAAGTTGAAAAACTCGCGGGTCTTCCAAACTGACCGCATCATTCAAAAGATGCCGGTGTTCGCATTTTCGGATGAAGAAATCGGCGAACTGCGAATGTTGCTGCTCAGTTTCCGTGCAGATAATCCACAACCGAAATACCTGGAGCCTGCAACTCAGCGCCTTGCCGATATCGATGCAGGAGAAAAATTGACGATTCGTTACGGCTGCATCAATTGTCATCAGCTTGAAGAGCGGGGAGGATATTTCAGTGCAATCCTCGACGACCCGACAAAAGGCCCACCGCTCATAACAATAGAGGGAGCAAAGGTGCAGGAGCCGTGGCTGCAAGGGTTCTTGAAAGCGCCTTCCCCCATCCGCCCATGGCTAAAAGTGAGGATGCCGACGTTTTCGTTGACTGAGGAAGAAATCAATATTATTACGAAATATTTTCTCGGCTTGTCGAACCTGAACCTTGATATGCGCGACTATGCCGCCTTTAAGCCGGACCCGCATTTGCTGGCGGACGGAACGAAGCTGTTCAATGCATTCCAGTGCATTAAGTGCCACCAGCTCGGCGGCGCGGAGATGGACCCGAAAAGCGTTGCTCCAAATCTCGAATTGGCAAAAACACGCTTAAAACCTGAATGGATTCTTTCTTGGTTAAAGAACCCGGAGGCAATCCAGCCGGGAACGATGATGCCGGGATATTTTCCAGACGGACAATCGCCGATGCCGGATGTGCTCAAGGGAGATGCTAATCTGCAAATGGAAGCTCTCCGCGATCATTTATTTACATTCGGAAAGAGAAAATAGTTCTTATTGTATAATCTTATAAGGAGTAACAATGAAAAAAATGAACAATGCTGTGTTGACGCTTGCAGTACTGACGTTAAGTCTACCATCGCTGTACGCCGGCGAAATCATGGGGAAAATTTCCTTTAGCGGAAAGGCACCCGTAATTCCGATGATCAAAATGAATGCGGACAAGCAATGTCTCTCAATGCATCCAAAACCGGTACCTTCTCAAGATGTGGTGATCAACAGCAATGGGACGTTGATGAATGTTTTCGTGTACATTAAAGACGGATTGAATAAAAAATACGAGCCACCGACTGACCCGGTCGTTCTCACGCAGCAAGGCTGCCAGTATCATCCGCACGTATTCGGAATTCAAGCCGGACAGCCCCTCGAAGTTGTCAACGACGACCCCTTGCTCCACAACATTCATTCGCTGCCGAAGAATAGCCCGCAGTTCAACGTCGCTCAGCCGTTGAAGGGAATGAAGATGACAAAAAAATTCGACAAGCCCGAAATCATGGTGAAGTTCAAGTGTGAAGTCCATAACTGGATGAACTGTTACGCAGGTGTCACGGACAACCCGTTCTACGCAGTTTCGGACAACAAGGGAAACTTTACGATAAAGGGCGTTCCCCCCGGAACATACACTGTCGAAGCATGGCATGAAAAGTACGGAACCCAGCAAATGAAAATTACCGTGACCGACAAAGTGGCGACTGCTGATTTCAAATATAATGGTAAATAATAGATTTGCGGGAATGGAAGAAAAAAATTTTTAACCATCACACTGTCATTATAAGGACAACTCAATGGAGGGTAACCACTCGCACGGTCACCAATTAGGGTTTTGGCGGAAATATGTTTTTTCGCAAGACCATAAAGTGATTGGCATTCAATACGGATTTACAAGTCTCCTCTTTCTCCTCTTCGGGTTTACGCTGATGATGGTGATGCGCTGGCAGCTTGCGTATCCCGGTCAGCCGATTCCCATCATCGGTTCATGGCTGGGGGACGATCGCGCTCCTCAAGGGATCATGTTGCCCGAATTCTACAATCAACTGGGAGCGATGCACGGTACGATCATGGTTTTTCTTGGGATCGTACCGCTCGCCGTTGGCGCGTTCGGCAATTACGTGATGCCGTTGCAAATCGGCGCACCCGATATGGCGTTCCCGAAACTGAACATGACAAGCTACTGGGTCTACTTTCTCGGCGGCATCACGATGTTATCAAGCTTTGTTATGCCCGGGGGTGCAGCGAATTCAGGATGGACGTCGTATCCCCCGCTATCCGACATAGCAACAACCGGACAAACGGTTTGGCTTATCGGAATGGTTTTTCTTATTACCTCTTCATTACTGGGATCGATAAATTTTATCACCACAATTATCCAGCTAAGAGCGAAAGGACTGACGTTCATGCGCCTGCCGTTTTTTGTCTGGGCGCAATTTGTGACGTCGTTTCTTCTCCTGTTGGCGTTTCCACCTCTTGAGGCCGCCAGCGTTTTGCAGCTTATGGACCGCCTTGCAGGAACCAGTTTTTTTCTTCCAAGCGGATTGGTTGTCACAGGGCAGCCGTTGAATGTCAGCGGCGGAGGCAGCCCGCTTTTGTGGCAGCATCTGTTCTGGTTTCTTGCTCATCCGGAAGTGTACGTGTTGATTTTGCCCGCTATGGGAATTGTTGCCGAGGTCATTGCCAACAATACGCGTAAACCGTTGTGGGGATACAAATCCATGGTCTACGCGACAATATTTCTCGGGTTCATGTCGTTTCTCGTTTGGGCTCATCACATGTTCATGACCGGCATGGGAACGATCATCAGTACATTTTTCCAGACGACAACGATGATCATTTCCATTCCATCGATCGTTATCTTAACGGCGTTATTCATTTCATTATGGGGGGGCTCGATTCGATTTACGACACCGATGCTTTTTGCTTTGGCGTTTCTTCCGATGTTCGGGATCGGAGGATTAACCGGGCTTCCATTGGGATTATCGGCGACTGACGTTCCTCTTCACGATACGTATTACGTGATCGGACATTTTCATTACGTCGTCGCACCGGGAACGATCTTCGCCCTGTTTGCCGGAATCTATTATTGGTTCCCCAAATTGACCGGCCGGAAGATGAACGATGTCCTCGGCAGAATTCACTTCTTCGGCTCGTTCGTCTGCATGAACGCAATCTTTATGCCCATGTTCATTGTCGGGCTTGCCGGTGTCTCGCGCCGTTTGTGGGATGGCGGCGCGCAGTATGCTCATGCGCAACCCGTGCTTCATTGGAATGAATTCATGTCCATTGGTGCCTGGGCGCTTGGGATCTTTCAGCTCTTCTTTATCGTCAATCTTTTTTGGAGTATATGGAGAGGGAAGAAGGTCGAAGAAAATTATTGGCATTCAACGACGCTCGAATGGGCAACCCCGACTCCTCCGCCGCACGGAAATTTCATCACCGCACCGGAGGTCTTCCGTCCGCCGTACGAATACAGCGTTCCCGGATTTCAAAAAGATTTTACACCTCAGAACCAACCGATGGAGGCCTAATCAACAATGGAAATTCCCTACACAATTAAAGCCCGTCCGGATACGGGGCTGATCAACGCGAAACTCGGTATATGGCTGTTTCTCGCTTCAGAAGTCATGCTCTTCGGGGCGCTCTTTTCTTCATACATATTGCTCAGAGTCAACGCGATCGAATGGCCTCATCATGTTCTGGATATACCTCTTGCGACTGTCAATACGGCTGTTCTTATCACATCGAGTATTACGATGGTGATGTCATGGACGTCATTGATGATGAAGGACTTCAGGAAATACAGAATCTACATGGGCTCGACAATCCTTCTCGGTTTTGTTTTCCTTACCATCAAATATTTTGAATACACGCACCATTTCCAGAGCATGGAAATCCCAAGCAAGAGCACATTTTTTGCAATCTATTTTACGATGACCGGTCTTCACGCACTTCATGTAATTGGCGGAATGATTGTGAATTCATATTTTTGGGGACCTGGAAGCAAGATGTGGAAAACAGAGCCTGAAAGGTTCACAAACCGGGTCGAGGTTGCCGGACTCTATTGGCATTTCGTCGATCTGGTGTGGATATTTTTATTTCCCGTCCTCTATTTAATGTAGGAGAACCTATGGAAGTTGCACATGCTGAAGACTTCAAGAAACAAGCAAAGATTTACGTCTCTGTTTTTGTAACGCTGCTGGCATTAACGATCATTACGGTGACGATATCATACTTCAACCTTAACGTCGTTCCCGCAATTATCATTGCGCTGATTATTGCGTCGATAAAAGGATCGCTCGTCGCCAGTTACTTCATGCACTTAATCACTGAAAAGAAAGTGATCTTTGCTGCCCTGAGCCTCACGGTCGTTTTTTTCCTTTTACTCATTTTTCTTCCACTCCTCGCCATGTCTGATAGGATACACTAACCTATGTCGCTCAAAGCATTTCATGTTGTGTTTATCTCTCTCTCGATTCTATTGTCATTCGGCATCGGGGGATGGGGCATTCAATCGTATTTTTCGGATTCCAATGACGTGGGGATTCTCGTCGGCATCTTTTTTCTCTTTTTGGGGATAGCCCTGGCGTATTATGAGTTGAAATTCATCCGCAAATTTAAACATGTGGGGTATTTATGAAAAACACGATGAAACTCGCATTTGCCTCTGCAGTGCTGTTTATTGATATTGTTCTTCCCAATTTAGCATTCGCGTGCGGCTCATGTTACGGAGCCGCCGATTCGCCCGCTACACACGGAATGAATTTCGCCATCCTCAGTATGATTGGTATAACCGGCGGAGTTCTTGCTGCGATATCATCCTTCTTTCTCTATCTTCGTAAGCGCGCTCAGTTATACATTGTAAACGACACCGAACATCTGCCAAACGATAATGGAGGTATCCTTTAAATGAGAGAACTCTTGCCCCTTCCTGTCGACGGTTCTGCTCAAGGACCCGCTATCGACAATATGTTGGTGATCATCCACTGGCTGATGTTGGTGTTGTTTATCGGTTGGGGAACATTCTTCGTTTACACGCTCATTCGGTATCGGCGAAAAAGAAATCCGACGGCAAACTATGTCGGCGTCAAAAGTCATATCTCAAGCTATCTTGAAATTGCCGTTGCGCTGTTTGAAGCCGCTCTCCTTATCGGTTTTGCCGTGCCCCTGTGGGCAAAACGAGTCAGTCAATTCCCGAACGAAAAAGATGCGACGGTAGTTCGTGTCGTTGCCGAGCAGTTCGCCTGGAACGTTCATTACCCCGGCGCCGACGGTGTATTCGGAAGGACCGATATTTCGCTGATCACCGATGACAATCCGTTGGGCCTCGACCGCACTGACCCGTATGCGAAGGACGATATTACGACGATCAACCAGCTACATGTTCCGGTCAATAAACCGGTGATTATCAGGCTGTCGACAAAAGATGTTATCCACAGTTTCAATGTGCCGACAATGCGCGTCAAGCAGGATGCAATTCCTGGACAGGTCATTCCCCTCTGGTTCACGCCGACGAAGACAACCGACCAGATGGTAGCAGAGTTGGCGAAGCCGTATCAGCTGACAGCGGGAGACACAGTATCAGAATTATTTCAACGGATTGCAATACAGGACTACCGAGCAAAAGACAGTACGATTATTTTGAGCAAAGGAGATGTCTTTACACCGGATATGGTGAAGCCTCTTCTTGATGCTGGGGTCACTGAAGTTCTCGCAGCTCCGAATGTGACGACAGAGATCGCCTGTGCGCAGCTTTGCGGACTAGGCCATTATCGCATGCGCGGATATTTGAGTGTCGACACGAAGGAAGCGTACGACGCATGGATGGCCGACCAGGTGTCGCAATTGCCTCACGATTCCGTTAGCACCACACCATAGTTTCGGAAGGAATTTTTTTGCACTACAATAAAAGCCTTCACAGATTTTCGCTTTTTACCGCTTTCTGTACATTTTGTCTTCTCATCGCTGGTGGCTTGGTAACGAGTACCGGTTCAAGCCTTGCTGTTCCCGATTGGCCACTATCATACGGTATGGTTATGCCGCCGATGGTTGGAGGTATCCTCTATGAACATGGGCACAGGATGATCGCTTCTTTTGTTGGATTATTGACAATCATTCTCACGATTTGGCTCTGGAAAAAAGAGGAACGCCGCTGGGTGAAGCTGCTTGGGATCACCGCCCTGGGCGCTGTGATCGCACAGGGATTGTTGGGAGGGTTGACTGTTGTTTTTCTTCTGCCGACAGCCATTTCGGTTTCGCATGCAACTCTTGGCCAGACTTTTTTTGTAATTGTTTCTTCAATAGCCCTCTTTACATCACGCTGGTGGCAGACTGGATATCCAAAACTTTCGCAACGCCCGGACTTATTGCTCATTCGTCTTTCGATTCTCGCAACGGTAAGCATTTACATCCAATTAATTCTTGGAGCACTTATGCGGCATACCGGATCGGGGCTTGCTGTACCCGATTTTCCGTTGGCATATGGACAGATTTTTCCGTCGCTTTCGCCTGAATCGGTCGCACGATATAATCAGGAACTCATCGACTCCAATATGCGTCTTTTTGCGGACGGCGCAGTGACATCGTCGCAGATACTCATTCATATGCTCCACAGAATATGGGCAATTGTGGTTGCTGTCATTGTTGCCACTCTGTCGGTCAAGTTGCTCAAAACAGGGCAGTTACCTCCCCGTATTAAACGATTCGCATATATCCTGGTTTCCTTGATTGCTATCCAGCTTACACTCGGGATGTATACCGTGATCTCTCAAAAAGCAGTCGACATAACGACCGCTCACGTCGTCACAGGTGCGCTCATCCTTGTTACGTCAGTTTTATTGCTGCTGCATCTTGCAAGAGTATATCAAGTACAGGTAAAGAAATTTTCATTCACTTTTTCGACTGAAAGAGCTATTGCATGAACGGCGATGCGGAAGTAATACAGCGAGTCGTTCCTTATTCGCGATCAATGCCGAAGACCGTCATAGATTTCATTGAATTAATGAAGCCGGAATTGACGTTGCTTTCGGTGCTGACCGCTATTTGTTCTTTTTACCTTGCCCATCTCGGTTCGTGGAGCGCTGCGGATTTTTGGGCGCTGGTAAACCTCGCGCTTGGAACAACCCTTGTTGGTGGAGGGGCTGGAGCTCTCAACCAATATCTCGAACGACATTATGATGGGTTAATGAAGCGGACAGAAAGGCGCCCGCTGCCGTCGGGCCGCCTCATGCCGGCGACGGTCCTGGCCTTCGGAATTTTCTTGTCGAGCATTGGCCTTCTGGAATTAGCTTTTCTCGTGAATACCCTAACAGGATTTCTTGGCGTTGTTACACTAACGACGTATCTTTTTCTGTACACACCGCTGAAACGTATTTCTCCAATCGCTACGACGATTGGAGGAATCCCGGGAGCACTGCCGCCATTGATGGGGTGGGTTGCGGCCCGGAATGAAATTACCTCCGGAGCCATGATCCTCTTTGTGATCCTTTTTTTGTGGCAAATGCCGCACTTCTTCTCGCTGGCATGGCTCTACAGGAAAGATTACTCCCGGGCGGGGTATCGTCTGCTCACGGTTGTTGATGAAAGTGGAACGAGAACTTCGCGCCATGTTCTTGCAAACTGCTCGGCACTTATTCCGATGAGTTTGATCCCTTCGGTTCTCGGGATGACCTCCATGTTGTATTTTATCGGTGCTCTGGCTGCAGGAATTGTCTTCCTCCTTTTTGGAATCATGTTCGCCACCTCATTTATATCTGCACAAGAAGAGAACCTTGTGCGGACAAATCTGTCCGCCCGTCGGCTGTTTTTTGCTTCTTTGGTTTACCTTCCGGTGTTATTTATCCTGATGGTGATCGATAAAGTATAAATTGCCTTGTTCCTTGACCATGCGACTCTATTGGACAAGACCAATGGGCAAACCACTACTAGAAAGTGATACATTGTAAACGCTATTTTCTTTCATTATATTATACTTAGCTGGTTTTCAATCAACGTATTCATGAATATTCCTATTATAATCATTTCAAATATTTCCCACGAGTACGCCGATCGTAGGGCTCTCAATGATGTATCACTAAAAGTGAGCAAGGGAGAAATCTTTGGCTTCCTAGGTCCGAACGGTGGCGGCAAGACGACGATGTTTAAAATACTTTCGACGGCGATAGTGCCCACGGGCGGCAGGGCTGAAATTTGCGGCTACGATGTCGTTGCAAACTCTTCGGAAGTAAGAAAACATGTCGGTGTGGTTTTCCAATCGCCGAGCGTTGACGTTAAACTGACGGTGAAAGAGAATCTGCGATTTCAGGGGTTATTGCAAGGTCTGCACGGCGCAACTGCGATGAAAAGAATCGACAATGTGCTCCGCCATTTGAAACTTGAGGACCGTAAACACGATATCGTTGAAAAGCTCTCGGGCGGCTTGCAGCGGCGCGTTGAAATCGGCAAAGGCTTGCTGCACATGCCCGATGTTCTCATCCTCGACGAGCCGAGCACTGGTCTTGACCCAGGCGCCCGCAGAGATTTATGGGAGTATTTGCTTCAACTTCGCAGCCATACGGGCATTACAATTGTGATCACATCTCATATTCTCGAAGAAGCGGAGCACTGCGACCGGCTTGCCATTCTAGACAAAGGGTCTCTGGTCGCTCTTGGAACTCCGGACACGTTAAAACGAGAAGTGGGAGGGGAAGTCATTTCAATCGTCGCAAAAAATCCCGATGAACTTCGCGGCGTGCTGAAAAAGAAATTTAAGCTCGAGTCAACGATTGTGGAGAATACGATTCGAGTGGAGAAGGAGAAGGGGCATCAATTTGTTCCAAGAATTGTCGAGGCGTTTCCGGGAAAAATCACTTCTATTTCTGTAGGAAAGCCGACACTTGAAGATGTGTTCATTCACCGGACAGGACACAGACTGCAGAATGAGACTTCAAATGGGGCGGACGAATGAACATCATGAATGAAATCGTATTCCCCGCTTATTCGCTATGGATGCGCGAGCTTATTCGATTCATCCGGCAGCGGAGCAGAATAATCGGAGTTATCGGATCGCCCGTCCTTTTTTGGTTCTTCATCGGATCGGGACTTGGCACCTCGTTCAGAACAACTTCGCCTCTTGGCGGAGCGAACTATCTCGAATATTTTTTCCCGGGGACGCTCTTGTTGATCATGTTGTTCACGGCAATTTTTTCAACCATTTCCATTATTGAAGACAGGAAGGAAGGCTTCCTTCAATCGGTCCTCGTCGCACCGATTTCCAGTGCAAGCATTGCGCTTGGTAAAATCTTCGGCGGTGCAACGCTTGCCGTGATCCAGGCGATTATTTTCCTTGCACTCGCGCCGCTCGTCGGCTTTTCGTTCACGATTTTTCAGTTCTGCGCGATGGCCGCACTCCTTTTCTTTATCGGCTTCGGACTAACCGGGCTGGGATTTCTTATCGCCTGGCAAATGGAATCGACCCAGGGGTTTCATGCAATCATGAATTTATTTTTAATTCCGTTGTGGCTGTTATCCGGCTCTCTCTTCCCGATGGATGGAGCTCCGGCATGGCTGAAGGA
This sequence comes from uncultured Bacteroidota bacterium, assembly GCA_963717445.1. Taxonomy (GTDB): domain Bacteria; phylum Bacteroidota; class Ignavibacteria; order UBA10030; family UBA8401; genus JAGVPT01. The sequence goes on from OY970334.1 coordinate 141,756, forward strand.
TATCATGGCGGTCAATCCGCTTACGTATTCGATCTCCGCGACACGAATAATGTTGTACCACCGCGTTCATAGCCAAGAATCCGATTTCATTTTTTCATTAGCCGTTATTTTTTTATTTTGCGTCGCCGTGTTCTTTGGATCGATGCTTATTGTAAGGAAGAAGTCATGAAATTCTCATCACGCAAGATATCATTTCGGTCGATTTTTCTTTGGGGATTGTTAGGGTTTGTTATCGCATCGGTTATTTTTTCGTTTTTGTACACGGAGTTTAAATCTCCTGCGAAGAGTTCTTTGCCCAGTTTGAGTGTTGTTCCGGATTTCACTTTGACAGAGCGGAGTGGTGCAAAAGTTCCGCTTTCCGATCTAAAAGGGAAAACGTGGATCGCCGATTTCATCTTTACAAATTGCGGCGGCAGTTGCCCCGTTATGTCCAGCACCATGGCAAATTTTCAAGAACAATTGAAGAACGTCAACAACGTTCTTCTTGTTTCATTCACAGTCGATCCTGAACGGGACACTCCTCAGGTTCTGCGAGACTATGCTGACCTCTATAAGGCGTCTGCTTCTCGCTGGTTGTTTCTCACCGGTGAAAAGGACAAAATTGATTATCTGACGCGGAAGGGATTCCATCTCGCCCTTGCTGCAGACTCTGGCTCAACCGTCGAACCGATCATCCATAGCACGATGTTTGTCCTCGTAGACAGGCAGGGAATCATACGAGGTTATTATGACTCGAGTGATGAGAAGGCGCTGGGGCAGATTATAACGGATGCACGAACCCTTGCAGCAGAAAAAAATTAGCGATATGAATTTGACGATTTTCCCGACAATTAATGCCGTGCTCAACGGACTGACGGCGATCCTGCTCCTGACAGGATATTTTTTTATTCTCCGCAAAAAACGATCGCTCCACAAAAAAATCATGCTGTCCGCGTTCTCTACTTCGACCCTTTTTTTAATATCATACCTGTATTACCATGCGCATGTCGGCTCTGTTCCCTTCAAAGGAACCGGTATCATGCGTCCCGTTTATTTCACGATCCTCATCTCGCATACAATTCTTGCTGTGGTTATTGTTCCAATGGCAATCGTAACCCTGGCCCGGGGATTATCATCTCGGTTTGACAAGCACAGAAAACTTGCGCGTTTAACATTACCGCTCTGGTTATATGTTTCGGTAACGGGTGTTGTAGTCTATATGATGTTATACCATTTCTAAAATATGGCTTCCGGGCAAGCGAGCATTACTCATTCCTTGTATTAGACATTCCTACAACCTGGGGCATCATTCTTAAGAAGAACATGTCTGGATACGACAAAATAAAATCTGGCATAGTACTGCTTCTTCTTTTCCTCCAATCCTCTTCAAATTCCTTTGCACAGCTTTATCCGTTCGACCATTACACGTCAAAAGATGGGCTGCTGATGGATTATGTTTTTGCCCTTTGCTGTGACTCACGTGGCTATATCTGGATTGGAACGAATGACGGCGTGAGCATCTATGATGGCGACGCATTTAACAATCTTACAGTGGCAGACGGACTGTCTTACAGCCGTGTGAATTGTATAACAGAAAGTCGAAAACATCCCGGAAGCATTTGGATTGGCACGAACGGAGGGGGAGTAAGCAGGTGGGAGGCAAACAAATTTCAGACGTATCAGGTTAGCGCTACTCATCTGTCGAACATTGTTACATCGATTGCTGAGGATCTGCGGGGAACGCTGTGGTGTGGAACCGCCGATGGCTTGTTTCAGCTCTCTGGTAATGAGTTCAAACCGTTTGATCCATCGAGTATAAAAGGTACGGTTGTGGGAGTGACTCAATCTGCAGATGGAACATTGTGGGTGCTTATGCCCGATGTGCTTTACGAATCTGTTCCCGGCTCAGACTTTCTGCAGAGAGCAAATATCCAGCTCAGGCCGAACGCCGTTTCGGAATGTATCCACACGTCGAGGGATTCGACTGTGTGGATTGGAACGTCGGACGGCGATCTATTGCAGATACGTGGCGGCAAGATTTTTCGACGGTTTGTTATAAAAAATACCGCCATCAATTTTATATTGGATGATCGGAACGGCCTCTTGTTTGGGACAACACGTGGAGTTTTTCGTCTCCTCAACAACGGGACTGAACCGGTTCTTTTTTGTTCGACTTCCAACGGCTTACCCGATAATTTCGTTTCCAGCGGAGCTGTTGACATCGAAGGAAATCTGTGGCTTGGTTTGAACGGCAAGGGGGTTGTAAAGCTTGTAAATCGTTCCGTTTTTACTTATCCCTTCAAAGATTTGATATTTCCAGCAAATCATTCCGGCGCTGCAATGGACAGCGTTGAACATCTATGGGTTGTTTCATTGAGGGGAATATGGGAGTTGTGGAAAGGAAAAAATAATTTATGGCAGTCGTCGTTACACAAAGAAGTGGAAAAAGTAACAAAGCAAAAACCCTTTACACTGTTGTTTGATCCTCCGTCGCACTTGTGGACAGGTTTTGACGGAGGTGATATCGTTTGCTTCTCCCTAACCCCGGGAAATCAACGTTCGTCCAAACTAACTGTGTTAAGTCGATGGCGGCAGGGCAAAGAGTATCCCATTGGCGGTGCACCTATTTTTTTGTATAAAGATAGGGAAGGTTATTGTTGGTGCAGTATTTCTGATAACCACGGACTCTATCTCTTTGACCCAAATCGCAAGAATCCGTTTGTACGCTCATACATGGCGAGCGATGGGATGCCCGATAATTCAACCCGTGCGATTTTTGAAGACCGGGAGGGAAACTTTTGGTTCGGAGGTTATGACAACGGTTTGACCTTTCTTCCTGCAAATAAAAAGTTTCATGGGAGAGGACGACGGTTTACAGCCGAGGACGGCCTGCCGAATATGTCGATTCGTACGATCATTCAGGACAGCGTGGGGGTCATTTGGGTCGGCACGCGTTACGGCGGTTTGGCGTATCTTCGCGACTCTACATTTCATACGCTTTCGTTGAAGGACGGTTTACTCAGCACTGCAGTGTGGTCGATGATTAATGACACAAACGGACACAAATGGCTGGGAACTCAGTTGGGGTTTCAGGAAATGACGACTGCCGGGTCAATAAAATTTTCCTCAAAAAAGGAGCTGACTGGTCCGCCTGTGTATGAGTGCGGGGAGATGAGGGAGGGAACGCTGTGGCTCGTCACCGACGCCGGCGTTACGTTCTATGACCGGCGACATGACGTGCAAAGTAATGTACCTCCTCCGATTTATATTTCGCGCGTTCTCGTCAACGGCGTAGAAGCGAACAGCGACTCGTCGCAGGAATTCGCTTACGATCAGAATAATATTTCCATCGATGTCATCGGGCTCAGCCTAAAGGATGAGAAAGCCGTCCAGTATCAGTACAAACTTGTGGGAGCGGATACCGGATGGAGCGACCAAACGCGCCGTCATCGTATAGTATTTGCCGCGTTATCGCCTGGAACATACACGTTTATGGCGCGTGCAATTAACGGGAATGGCATTGTAAGCGTTCAACCCGCAACGTTTTCGTTCACAATTGCCCCTGCTTTATGGAGGCAATGGTGGTTCATCATGCTTGCCGTTCTTCTTGTCATTGCCGTTTGTTTTTTCTTAATATGGTCGCGTGTAGAACGCTTGCTGGAAATCGAGCGGATAAAATCACGAATAGCTGCCGACCTGCACGATGAGATTGGCGCAGGCCTGACGCGCATCGCCATACTCTCTTCCGTTATCGAACGGGATCTGCCACAAAAGGAGAATCATGGTCCAGCCGATCTCGAAGCTACAGATTCGTTAAAGAAGATCGGCGACACGGCCCGCGACCTGGTCGAATCGATGAGTGACGTTGTTTGGTCGCTCGGACTAAGCAAGGAACCTCTAGAGCGACTTGTTCAGCGTTTTCGTTCTTTTGCGTTCGAGGCCTGTGAGGCGAAAAACATTACATTAAAATTTTCAATTGATGATAGAATATTCTCCCTTCATGTTCCCCCTGAAAACGCGCGGAACATCCTCTTGTGTGCAAAGGAAGCAATGACGAACGTCGTCCGTCATTCCGGATGCTCTGAAGCGGATGTCGAATTTATCTTTGAACGGAACGGAGTTACTTTGAACATCTCTGACAACGGAAAGGGGTTTCAAACTCGCGAGGATAACACTGGGCACGGTTTGACGAATATGAAGAAGCGGGCAGAGCAATCGGGCGGGTCGTTTACAATGATTTCTAAATTAGGAGAGGGAACACGGATTCAAGCGAATTTTCCCGCAGCCCGATGAACTACATATCTATGTAGTTGCCTTGTCGGAAGTAAAACAGTAGATTCCTTTTGCCAATTTCACAACAATCATAACGAATCGTAATATAATGGACGCAAATGATGCCATCCATGTGGCAATCATTGACGACGACGTCGAGATGAGAAAGGGCCTTCGCAGTATCATCGATCAAGCGGAGGGTTTCACCTGCTCCGACTTCACAAACGGATCGGCGTTCCTTGAAACTCTTGATGAAAATCCCCCGGACGTCGTGCTGATGGACATTGGGATGCCCGACAAATCGGGCATTGAATGGGTTGAGATTTTAAAGGAACGGTATCCACATATACAATGTCTGATGTTAACCGTTCACAGCGATGAGGAGAAGATCTTTCAATCGTTACGCGCTGGTGCAGTGGGGTATCTTCTCAAAACCACAGCTCCCGAAAAGCTTCTGAGCTCTATTCGTGAGACGTATGCCGGCGGGGCGCCGATGTCCGGCGAAGTTGCAAGAAAAGTATTGACATATTTTCAGCAGCCAAAACAATCGACCGTATTCTCCACGTTATCTCAACGGGAACTTGACGTTCTTCTTGCTTTAACCGAAGGATACACGTACAAGTCAATCGCAGAGAAATTATTTGTCAGCGTAAATACAGTTCGTTTTCATCTCCGCAATATTTATGCAAAGCTCCATGTTCGATCCCGGACTGAAGCAGTCGCAAAAGCGTTAAAGAATAAAGCCGTATAGCTTCATTTTGATCCTTCCATTTTGAAGCCTCTTGCCGCCTGGATCTGACCTGCATCACATTTTTCATATTTCCCAAGAAACTACATAGATATGTAGTTGTAAGCGACGCCGGCATATAGTACTTTCCCCTACGTTCTTCCCCGTAGGAAATTGCCAATACTCAATTAGTATAAGCTTTTTGCCGTTACTTGTTATTGAAGCAGATTTTGCATTGCTGTTCGCAATAGCAATTCATTCAGTAAAAGTCTTTGAATGCCCACGATGCCGAAAATAAATCACCTTAACCACTAGACGGAGGGAGTCAAATCCATGAAAAAATTTTTTCGATTTCTATTGTTGCTGCTTGCGGTAATTTGCGGCATCGATTTATCCTCAGCTCAATGGGTGCAAACCAGCGGACCGGGAGGAGGCACAGTCTTATCTCTCGCAGTCAGCGGCTCAAACGTGTTTGCGGGAACTCACGGCGGTGTATTCCTTTCCGCAAATAAGGGAACGAGTTGGACAGCCGTTAATTCGGGATTGGCAAGCATGGATGTCTATGCGCTTACGGTCAGCGGCGCAAACCTTTTTGCGGGAACCGGCAGCGGCGTCTTTCTTTCTACGAACAACGGGACGAGCTGGACGGCAGCTAATTCCGGGTTGAACAGCCGGACAATTAACGCCTTGACAAGCAGCGGCTCGAATCTTTTTGCAGGTGCATTCGCCGGTCTCTTTCTTTCAACAGATAATGGGACGAGTTGGACACAGGCCAAGGATTCAGGATTAACCACCACAAACATTTTTGTTTTGCTCACTAGCGGGACAAGCCTTTTCGCCGGAACAGAAAGCGGACTGTTCCGCTCCACTGACAACGGCACAAGCTGGGTTAAGGTTGATTCAGGTTTAACCAATACGAATATCCTTTCGATGGCTGTGAGTGGTTCGAATCTTATCGCAGGGACTGACTTCGGTCTCTTTCTATCCACAAATAATGGCACAGTCTGGACACCGATCAATATTAGCACAAGCCTTACGTTTATCAAGACAATTTCTTCGTTGACGTTCAGCGGCTCGAATCTCATCGCGGCGACCTACGGCGGTGGTGTTTACGTATCGACCGATGACGGAACGAGTTGGAATGCCGCTGGCTCAGGTATAAGTGGCACTGTTCTCACATTTGCAGTGAGTGGCTCAAATCTTTTTGCCGGGAGCCAGAACGGCACGTTCCTATCGACCGACGGCGGCGCAAGCTGGACGCCCGTAAGTTCAGGATTAGCATTATCGACTGTGTATGCGTTAATCGCAAGCGGTACAAATATATTTGCCGGCAATTCCGGAGGTGGTATTTTCCTTTCCACTGATAACGGTACAACATGGGTCAACAAGGGGTTAATGGATACCACCATCAACGCCCTTGCGATCAGCGGCACAAAGGTCGTAGCAGGAACAGAGGGGAATGGTGTAGTTCTCTCAACAGATAATGGCTCGACCTGGACGCCAGTTACCGTTGGGCAGCCGTTTTCAAACGTCTACGCCGTGGCCATCAGCGGGACAACAATATTTGCAGGGACTGGGGGAAGCGGTATTTATTCTTCCACAGACAACGGCACAACCTGGGTCAGCAAAGGATTCAACGATACCACATTTACTGCCTTGTCCATAAGCGGCTCGAATATTTTAGCCGCGTCCTCTGGTCAAGGCCTATTTCGTTCTACAGACAACGGTACAACGTGGAACCCCATATCTTCAGGTGTTGGCGATACGGACTATGTGCAGGCTTTTGCCGGGATCGGATCGGATCTCTTCGCAGCGACTTCTGGAGAAGGCGCTCTTGTTTCGACTACCAATGGAGTAAGTTGGACGGCAATCAATTCCGGTCTCGCTAATACAGCCCTTACTTCGCTTGCAGTGAGCGGGACGACTTTGTTTGCGGGGGCTGAAGGGTCAAACGGCACCATCTTTGTTTCCACTAATAACGGTGCAAGCTGGAATCTTGCCTCAACAGGCCTCACGAACCAGTATGTACATGGTCTTGCAGTAAGCGGCACGAATCTGTTTGCTGCGACTGAAGGGGCCGGCGTTTGGAAGAGGCCTTTGTCGCAGTTTACGACGGGCGTCAAGCAGGCTGCACCGGATATACCCGCGGTCTTTTCGCTTTCACAAAATTATCCTAACCCGTTCAACCCGTCTACGATCATTCAATTCACGGTCCCATCGAACGGACGGGCGGTACTGAAAATATTCAACGTTCTCGGCCAGGAAGTTGCGACGCTGTTTGATGGAATTGCGACGGCCGGCGAATATCACCAGCTAACGTTCGATGCGTCGCGGCTTGCAAGCGGAATTTATTTCTCGCGCCTGGAATTTGACGGAAAGATGCAGATGAAGAAAATGCTGTTGCTAAAGTAGCAATTTTGTATCCATCGACAAGCGAATGAATTGCGAACGATGTAGATACCAGACAATGTGCTCCTGATCGAGATCGATCCGTCTAATCACAATAAGTTGAAAGGATTATTCCATGCGCAGATTTTCCTTGCTCTCTTTTTTATTGGCGGCTTCCGTCGCGTGCGGCATCGAACGATCATTCGCCCAATGGTCAAGTGATCCTTCGAAAAACACACCCGTCGACACCGGAGGGTATTCGGCATCCGACGTTGTCATGCTCAAAGACGGCAACGGGGGAGCTTTCATCGTTTGGGATGACCAGCGCGAAGGATACAGCAATCCAAAAATTTTCGCACAGCATTTGGACAAGAATGGGTACGCGTTATGGACCGCCAACGGCGTGGAAGTTTCTCCTCCCGGAATCGGACAAACCCTTCCTCAAGTAGCGGCAGTGGGAGACGGCGGAATCATCATCTCGTGGGAAGAAGACAATCGAGACTCAATCCCCCAGGCCTTGGGCGGTGGTCCAGCCCCGGCCATTTTCACGCAACGAATCAGTCCTCATGGTGCGCGATTGTGGGGAGATTCTGCCCTGCAGGTTGCAGGACCGGAACCTTTCCAACTCTTCTATGCTCAAAATATACCGACTGCGTGTACGTCGGACGGTTTTGGAGGAGCGTATGTGAGTTGGGCGGACCTCAATAGTGGATTGCAAAATCTGATCGTTTCCCGCATTGACAGTTCGGGCAATATTCGCTGGTCTGACCCGGCGATGAATGGTTTTAGTACTATCAGTAGCGGCTTGCCGGATGGAGGTTATTCGCATTTGGAACTTTTGCAAAATGGAACGACAGGGGTGATTGCGGTCTGGACAGATGTGCGAAATGCCTTTACAACAGGAGTCTCCCTGTTTGCTCAAAAACTCGACATCACAGGTGTGAGGCAATGGGATACACTGGGCGTTGCGCTCGCACCGAAGCCGTCATTCCTGCAACAACAAACAAACGAGGTACTTGTTTCCGATAATGCCGGTGGCGCAATCTACGCATGGGAGCAATCGAACAGCGGGTCGTCTCCTCATGCGTATGCCGGTCATGTCAACGCATCCGGGATGATCACATGGATATCCACTTCGGATTCACTGGGCGTCCTCCTTGACAGGTACTCTTTCCACCGGTCAACAAAATATTTCCATAATATCTGGAGGGAGCGGCACGGCGCTCCTCACATGGACTGACGGCGCGAAGAACACATATTTGCAGAAAATTGCCTCCGATGGTTCCCTGCCTTGGGGCGCAAATCCTGTTCCTTTCGCTACAAACACAACCGGTGAGGTGCTTACAACCGACGGCAGCGGAGGTGCAATCGTTGCATGGGATGAAGGTCTGCAAAACGGGGTTAACATTTTTGCCCAACGTGTGAACGCCAGCGGGCAACCAGTCTGGTCAAACCCCACATACGGCACTTCCGGCAATCCGGTCTCCACTACTCCTTCCACATTTCAGGAGAATCCTGTCATTGTCTCCGATGATGCTGGGGGAGCGATCGTCGTTTGGTACGATCTCCGGGCAACCGGTTATGGAGGACCGTACGACCTTTATGCCCAGCATATCGGGAGCGATGGCAGCGTGACAAAAGTAAGCAATCACGTCTCGGACTTAGCAACACAATTTTCTCTCTCTCAAAACTATCCGAACCCCTTCAATCCATCGACTCGGATTCAATTTTCAATTGCTCAAGCCGGATTTGTGACTTTGAAGGTGTATGACCTCCTTGGAAGAGAAGTGGCAACGTTGGTTCACCAGAATTTGACTCCTTCTTCATATTCAGTCACCTGGAACGCATCGAATGTTGCCAGCGGCGCGTACTTTTACCGGCTCCAGAGCGGCAGTTATGTGGAAACGAGAAAACTTATGTTAATGAAATAATGACGAAGGTCTGAAAAATAGGGAACAAGAGCACTCTTTTAAATGTTACCTTAAGAAGAGGCTCACCAACTTTTTTGTGTTTCCCGAAAATCCTGATTTTTATTTCTTATTTCTTCATTCTTAATTGCAAGGAGGTATGTAATGAAGCAATTCTTCCACCTGTTGTCTTCCGCTGCCATCGTCCTTTTTTTTCAGACCGCGGCATTTTCGCAGATTTCGATTACGGCCACTGATTTGACCAATTACTTTGGAGCAGGGACATCGTTATTCACTTATGAGTCTACAGATACTGCGATGATGAATATAGGTACAGCTTCCACTTCGGCATCACAGGTTTGGACTGCTCCTTCTGTGAACTTTGAGGACTCATCTGAGATCGATAACGTTCTTCTATCGTCAACTCCTTATGCCTCCGATTTTCCGGGGGCGAATTATGCTCAAAAATCTACCAGCTCGTACTCCGGGTTTTCGTTTGAATATTATGGTTATTATAGGCTCTCAAACGATTCACTCCTCGATATCGGCTCCGTTGATCACGAAACCGGATCAGCCGGAGGTACGGCAATCGACACAAGTATTGTTATTAATCTATCTCAGCTCGTTTTTCATCTTCCCGTACAGTTGGGAGATGTCGTTACTGGGATACCGGACACGGTCGTTGAACAAGGCGGAATCAAGGTGATAACAACCAGCAGTTCAGTGGTGGACGCTTATGGTACACTGAACACTCCCGTAGGTTCGTTTGGCGCGCTTCGATCAACAGGCGTGCGATCCACAAAATCCTACAGCGGTTCAACTCTCCTCAGCAGCTCCTCGACGTATTCGGTTGAATGGAATACGGGGGAAGGAAATTCGTTATCGGCTAACATTGATACTATCTCTTCGGGAACTGTGAAGGTGTATAACGTGGGTTGGACTCGTGTGGGTCAAACCCCGACTTTTGTGAAAATGGCGACTGAACTGCCAGGCAGTTTTACACTTAGTCAGAATTATCCTAACCCCTTCAACCCGTCGACGCAAATTCAATTTTCTGTTCCTCAAGCCGGTTTTGTTTCATTGAAGGTGTATGATATGCTCGGAAGGGAAGTTGCAACGCTGGTGCATCAGGAATTGACGCCATCCTCCTATTCAATAACGTGGAATGCGTCCAATGTTGCCAGCGGCGTGTACCTGTACAAGCTCGATGCAGGAAATTATTCGGTCACGAAGAAAATGGTGTTGATGAAGTAACACGGGCTGCTTTCGCAGCGCTAATGAGGAAAAAATGAGAGGCCGTTATTTTTACGATAACGGCCTTTTTTTATAGTCGTAAGATGATCTTCGATACCAGCTCGGTAAAATTATGCTTTACCTTGTTGGCCACCTCTGTTACTTCAGCATGGGCTAATTTTTCTGGACTCAAGCCGGTTGCGAAATTTGTAATGCAGGAAATTCCCAGCACTTCCATCCCATACGTCGCAGCCACAATCACTTCAGGAACAGTCGACATCCCCACCGCATCGGCACCCCATGCTCCCATCATTCGGATTTCAGCGGCCGATTCATACGATGGTCCCTTTGTCCAGCTATAAACCCCTTCCTTAAACGGTATGCCATTTTTGCCGGCAATTGACTTTGCCTTCGCGAGCAATTCCGGGCTGAATGCTGGACGACAATTTTTTACTTCCTGCAAACCTCTTCCGATAAGAGGGCTTTCAAACGATAGATTGATATAATCAGTGATAAACATCAGGTCGCCCGGGATGAATTGCTGGTTCACTCCACCGGCTGCGTTCGTGATTATTAATTTTTTTATTCCGATCCGGTGCGCCACTTCAATGGGATAGACGACAGCAGCGGCATCATTGCTTTCATAAAAGTGGATTCTACCTTGAAAGACCATGAGGTCTGCGGAGGCTTGATCGCCCGACCCGATTTTTCCGAAGAGAAGCCTTCCAGCGTGCCCCTCAACCGAAGAAATAGGATAATAGGGTATATCTCTCGTCTCGATGGAAATTACGCCTATCAGCAAGTCGCCGAAATTCCCCAGCCCTGAACCGAGGATCACTCCGATTTTCGGCTCCGCTTGAATTTTCGATTTGATGTACTCGACTGAGGCGTTAATGCGGTCATTGTACTCTTTATTCATAACGGAAACCGCACACCTGAGTGAGAGTGAATCGTTGGCCCGTAAAATTTTCTGCAGGTGATAGTTAGAATCGATTAGTCTTTGGGCGGCTTGAAGCAACGGCGGCACCGAGCTTCATACACATCCTTTGCGCCGACAACAACACGTTCATGCGAGGCAGACGTGCGTTGGGTACGATCGGCGGGATTTCCGCATACGACACATATTGCGAGCGTTTTCGTGATGTACTCTGCGACAGCAAGAAGTTGAGGCATCGGCTCGAATGGCTTGCCGCGATAGTCTTGATCAAGCCCTGCAATAATTACCCGCTTGCCTTGGTTGGCGAGTTGTTCGCAGACATCGACAATGTCCGGAGTGAAGAATTGGGCCTCGTCAATACCGATCACTTGTGCGTCCGACGATTGCGCCAGAATTTCATCGCATCCATCGACCACTGTGGAAATGAGGGACTGTTCGCTGTGCGAAACGATATGGCTGGAACTGTACCTATTATCGATCCGCGGCTTAAAGATCATCACTTTTTGACGTGCGATCTGTGCTCGCCGCATTCGACGTATCAATTCTTCAGTTTTGCCGCTAAACATGCATCCGGCAATGACTTCGATCCAACCTGTATTCTTTGGAGATGAGTGAGGAGAGTCTTCCATAATCTGAGGGTCTGGTAAAAGTTAAATGAGTGATTGAAAAAAATATAGAAAAACGACAATGGAATAGCAAGGGATGAATCAGTGAATTCCCATGGACGCGCCAAGAATTCGGAGAAAATTATTGCAGAGTAATTTTTGTAATTTCAGGCGGGCAATTTATCCTAAACGGAACTCCGACAGTGCCAATTCCCCGTGTAACATACATTTGCGAATGACCGAATTTGTATAGACCCCAAACATACTTTGAAAAAAGAGCGGCAGGACAAACGATGATGTTTCCAACTCTCGCGAAGACGATCTGCCCTCCATGTGTGTGACCGGCAAGCGTCAAATCGATATTACGGTCCGCCATCGTCTCCAGATAATATGGCTTATGACAAAGCAGAATCCTTGGATTCGGGTTTTGAACGGAGGAGAGCGCACGGTCGAGGTACGGATCAGGTGTTCCGTTTATCGGAATATCGTCGACACCGACAAGGTTGATAAACGAATTTCCTTTGTTAATTTTCACTGCATCGTTTCGCAGGAGTTTTATGCCGCATCCGTCAACTTCCTTGGCTACAACATCAACATCGGCATAAAAATCGTGATTGCCGAGGCAGCCATATACTCCATACGGCGCTCGGAGCGCGGAAAACGCCTCCGCAAAAGGATAGACTTCTTCCGTTTCACTGTTGACGAAATCTCCCGGAACGAAGATGACGTTGGAGTGGAGATTATTAAGAGCCGTAACGTAATCATCCATTTCCGGTTTTGTCATGAAGACGCTCGAATGAATGTCGCTCATCAGACCGATGGTAAAACCTTTAAACGCATCGGGTAAATTTTGAATGCGAATAGTCCGCTCAATAATATCAAAGTCGTTGCGGTCGATGACCCCTCTGGTGGCACCGATAAAAGAATATGCGGAAAGCGCGACCGCTCCGGTTTTCAAAAAAGTCCGGCGGGAGTTATCAAATCTTTCAAAACTTGGTGCTGATTTCACAATAACGATTCGTCGCTTAATCGGAGAGATGCTTTTGCCAACGCGGAATATCGCCATAAAAAGCATCTTAAAAAGCTTTACGATCGACAACACCAGGAAGATAAAAAATGTCGCACCTTGCCAAACATAAACCGGGTAAACGACGCAATAAATAATCCAATTTGAAAAACTATTGAGGTATGGATGAAGGAAAAGGAGAATCAAAAAAGGGATGTTAAAGAAGATGAAAAAAAATAATACCGAGTTTGCCGCCCAGGAGGGAGTAGAAGAGAGGTTTTTCAAAAAGCGGACGGCCTGTTTATACAAAGACCATTGAGCAGCAAGAAGTAAAACAGGGACAATGATTCGAAAGACAAAATAAAATGGGGTTCCGCTCATTTTTAGTTAATTAGGTTCAAGAATTTAACGCAACAAAATATCCAGAAGGGTATTTTGTTGAATGAACAAACAGTATATACGGCTTACAGCCGAGGACCGAGAGATCATCAGCCGAATGGTTTCTCAGCATCAATCATGTGCTGCAATAGCGCTCAGATTAAAGCGACATCGGAGCACAATCGTTCGTGAACTAGCGCAATGTTCAAGAATCCAAAATGAGTATAGCGCTGTTCGGTCACACGAGCAAGCTCAAGAGCGAGCATCACAGCGACACCTCCAGAGAAAACTTGATAATCCGAAGCTGTGGAAGTTCGTGTGCGAAAAACTTACTTTGCGGTGGTCACCGGAGCAAATAGCCCGGGCGCTACAAGAAACCTATCCAGGCCACACCGCAATGAACGTGTCACACGAGAGCATCTATACCTATATCTACCTGTTGCCCAAAGGATCGTTGAAAAAGGAACTGATTCACTATCTTCGGCAGCACAAGAAAAAACGGAAGAACCGAAAACGGTCAACCGATACACGGGGCAGTATTCCCAATATGATCTCCATCGAAGAACGTCCTGCAGAAGTTGCCGATCGCAGTGTTCCTGGCCATTGGGAAGGAGATCTGCTCATGGGAAAGCGTCACGCCTCAGCCTTGGGCAGTGTTGTCGAAAGAACTACCCGAACGGTGATCTTGGTCCCGTTAAAGGCCAAAGATGCGACGAGTGTTCGTAGATCGTTTGCCCGTGAGCTCAAGTCGCTGCCACGACAAATGCGACTCTCCATGACCTATGATCGCGGTAAAGAAATGGCTGAACATGAACTGTTCACTAAGCATACCAAGATGCAGGTCTATTTTTGCCACCCACAGAGCCCTTGGGAACGCGGCACGAATGAGAATACGAACATGCTCATCAGGCAGTTCTTTCCTAAAGGTACTGACTTCACCAAGGTCTCACGCAGGGAAATCAAGCATGTTCAAAAACTATTGAATGAACGTCCGCGTAAAGCTTTAGATTTTGCTACTCCTAAAGAAACTTTTAATCAACTTATTAACTCTGTTGCGCTAAAAACTTGACTGTACCTTAAATATTGCGACGAATTGAATTTATTTAATCTGGTTAAATATAGCCCAAAAAATCGTTAAAATCAGGACGATATTGACTCTTCGAAAGAATTGCCAATGCTTGTGCATAACTGGTGATCGCTACCTTAGGCGCTTTGAGCCCATCATAAGCGATCGTGATGAAAAAGCAAGAAAGAAACAAGCAAGAGATTTTTATACGGTCCTCACTACTATAAAACAATATCGTTATGTAATAGATTCCTTGGAACAGAAGGTAATGGTGCGTTTTTTGAATATTCATAATAAAAAAAGATTTGTCATGCCCGCGAACGCGGGCATCCAGGCCTAATTAAATGGATTCCAGTTCCGAAGGAATTCCGTAGGAATTTTCTCAGGAATGACATTTACTTTGAAAGTGACCACTACTGAACAAAAATAGTTGTTGATTTTTGGGTTTGATTTTGTTATTTTCCTTCAGTTCAAATGCCCGGTATGTAGGGCTTTTTTATTTTGGAGGAACAAGAATCATGTATGCTTTTTCTATTGCAATTGAGATACTTGTGAGCATTTTTCTCGTCGGAGTAATCCTGATGCAAAATAGCAAGGGGGGCGGCCTTGCAGGGACTTTCGGCGGTGGCAACTTCGGGACGGTGTTCGGTGTTCGCAGAACCGCCGATTTTCTCACCCGTGCCACAACAATTTTGGCCAGCGCATTTATCCTGCTTGCGCTTCTGATCAATCTCTTCTTCCTGCCCGGGAAGAGTGCATCGTCGAAGGAAAGTGTAATTCAAAGCGGACAGGTTTCGGTTCCACCGGCACAGCTGCCCCCGCAAACGCAGCCCTTGCCCTCAAATTCTTCACCGAAATGAGTCAGTGGGTTTTGCACCCATGGCTCAATTGGTAGAGCAACTGACTCTTAATCAGTGGGTTCCAGGTTCGAGTCCTGGTGGGTGCACCAAAAATAGCTCGCCATAAGGGCGGGCTTTTTCTTTTTATGCCATTCAAGCCTCTATGGGTTTCCCTCCGGGAACAAAGAGGAGCCTTTTTTTAGGAAATTATTTCTTTTTCTTCGCTGTTCAAATACAATAGGACGAATGGGTGCTATCTCTATAAATCCTGCGGAAAAGTTAAGCCGGCTCCCTCTGCACGATTATTACGAACGCACAAATGCCGAATTTAAAGAGGTAGAAGGATGGTTGGTGCCGAGCCGGTTTCGCAACGTTGCTCATGAAATAAATCTCCTCGAACATGGGCCTGCTCTTGTCGATTTTTCCGACCATGGAGTTCTCTCCTTAGAAGGAAAAGACACTGTTGACTTTCTTCACCGAATTTCAACTAACGATTTCAATAATTTCCGGCCCGGAGACTCACTCCAATCGCTCCTGACAACCGAGAAGGGGAAAGTGATCGATGCGATTACCGTTATACATCGCCACGATCAATTATTATTAATTGTCAGTCGCGGAGCACAGGACAGGGTCAAACAATGGATCGAGAGATTTATTATAGCGGATGACGTGAATGTCGTTGATCGTACAGGAAAACATCTCATTTTGGCGGCGTTCCATCCGCAACATGGTATGGAAATACCGGTTGAGGAGAGCAATCGATATGCTTTTCGTGGACACTATTTCGGCAATGAGGTCGTCTTTTATTGTTTGGACGCGCTATCCGAGATTCCGGACGGCGTACGATACCTATTCAATAACCAGGTGGGTAACGATGCCTTTGAATTTTACCGAATCCAACATGGTATTCCTTTTTACAAAAAGGAAATGGATGGATATTGTAATCCTCTTGAATTAAACCTTTGGAGTCAAATTAGTTTTAGCAAGGGATGTTATATTGGGCAAGAAGTTATCGCGCGGCTTGACACCTATAAGAAAATTCAACGAGCACTTTGCAGGGTTCGGACCGATAGGCTTCCTCTTCCTGACACGGAGTATTTTTTAACATTCGGTGAGAAAGAAATCGGCAAACTCACGAGTTTCTTTCCTGAAGCGGGCCACGAAAATAGTTTGGTGGGGCTCGCAGTAGTGAAAAAAGAGTACGCGATTGTTGGGTCGAGATATCCCACCGCTGACAATACCATAATGATGAGTATAGAACACGTCTTTGAACGAATTGAAAATTATAATGGGAACCATAACAATAACGGCTGAAGGGAAAGAAGAACAATACGAAGAATTACTTCCCCAAATAGTTGCGCTTGTTAGCGGTGAAAACGACCTTATCGCGAACCTGGCAAATATTAGTGCTGCGTTAAAAACAGCGTTTCGCTCTTTTTCCTGGGTTGGTTTCTATCGGATGCAAGACGACGGATTACTTCTCGGGCCTTTTCAAGGAAAAGTCGCATGCGTACGAATTAAAATTGGAAACGGCGTCTGTGGAACGGCTGCGAAGGAAAGAAAGACAATACTCGTTCCCGACGTCGCTAAATTTTCAGGACATATTGTTTGCGACCCTGATTCGAAATCAGAAATCGTGGTCCCAATAATCTATCAAGGAAGGCTCTTTGGGGTTTTGGATGTTGATAGCGATGTGATCAATTCATTCGACAACATCGATGCGATCAATTTGGAGAAAATAGCAGCGATCATTGCTCAAAAGTTTACTCAATCGTAGTTATAGAAAAGGAATTTGTGGCAAATCGAAGCAAGCAATTGCGCCCTTTAAGAGCATACAAAAACCCTTATTTTTTAAACAGCAAAGATGCACGTGCAATTAGAATTCTCTCGGAATTTTTAGAACCTTTAAGCAGATTCAATTACTTCGGCATTAAGGACATCATCGTATTTTTCGGGTCGGCACGTATAAAATCGCCAGCCAGCGCGCGTAAAAGATTGTCGGAGATAAAACTGAAACTCAAAAATGGGAAAAAAATAAACCCCAGACTTTCGGAAGAGTACCGAAAGGCAAAAATTGCCTTGGAACTATCGGGGTACTATAACGATGCCGTGAAGCTTGCCTTTCTCTTGACAACGTGGTCGAAATCCTTGGAGGAAAAGAATCGATTTGTTGTATGCACAGGCGGCGGGCCCGGAATTATGGAAGCGGCAAACAAGGGTGCATCACTTGCACAAGGGAAATCAATCGGCTTGAACATAAGTTTGCCCTTGGAGCAACTTCCCAATAAATACATTTCGTCGGAGTTGAATTTTGAATTTCACTATTTTTTTATGCGAAAATATTGGTTCATGTATCTTGGAAAAGCATTGGTTGCGTTTCCCGGCGGGTTTGGAACCTTGGATGAATTGATGGAATTGCTTACATTGCTCCAAACAGGAAAAATCAAGAAGAAAATGACGGTTATTCTTTACGGAAAAAAATTTTGGGAGCAGGCGGTAAATTTTGCCCTTCTTGAGGATTTTGGAATGATTAACAATGAAGATTTTAAATTATTCAGGTTCGCAGATACACCCCAAGAAGCGTTTGAGTTATTGAAGGACGGGTTACTAAAAAACTATCCCCGGCGCTTAAGCTGAAAAAGGTCAATGAAAGATCTCGATAAAAACGGTGTAAATAGGGTTAAGTCTTTAATTTATCTTCTTGATGATGAAGATGATTCTGTCTATTCTATCGCGAAACAACATTTGCTTTCGGAAGGAGAAAACGCTCTTCCAATAATTGAAGACTATTTGCAAATCGAAGACTCTCTCATGCAGCGCCGAATAAGGGAAGTTTATGAAGCCATTTCGTCCTCTGCGTTCAAAGAACAATTGCGGTTGTTCTGTGAAAAGCATAAAGCAGATATCGATTTGGAGGAGGGTGCATTTTTGATCGCGAAACATGCTTATCCAAATGTCGATATGCGCATTTATTTTGATTTGTTGAATTTCTTCGCATCGGAATTTCAATCGAGACTGGACCCATCTGATGCTCCCGAGGAAATCGCGGCCAAAATTGGCCATTATTTTACAGTTGAAAAGGGCTTCTCGGGAAGCGAGGCCGATTACTATAACACTGATAATCATTACATCAATAAAGTCATCGAGACTAAGAAGGGGGTTCCGATTGTTCTCTCTGTCATTTATCTTCTCGTTTTGCGAAAATTAAATTTCCCCGTCCAGGGAATTGGAATGCCGGGGCATTTCATAGTGAGGTACGACTTCGGAAGTGATTTTTTATTTGCAGATCCCTTTTACGGCGGCAAGATTATTTCAATCGATGACTGCAGAAAATCTTTAGTCAAATTAGGATATTCTTTTAAACAAGAATATCTTGAACCGGTTACCAATAGGCAAATTCTTGAACGAATGTTGCGGAATTTGGTTTTAGTTTTTGAAAAACAAAACCAACCGGCAAAAATGCAGTCATTGCTGCAATGCATTGATATTCTAAACAGGAATGTGTAAATTTATGTAAGGGGGTGAATGGTTTCGACGGGGTTGAAGATGGTTAGACACAAGCATACCGTGCTCTCCGAGTCGCACGTAAATAAAGCGGAACAACAATAAGTGCAGACTACAACTACGCACTCGCTGCTTAATTAAACATTAGGTGGCGCATCTTCATAGAACTCTACCTGGCTAGTTTTATGCAAGGTGTCGACTTCAGTCGGGCGTGCTAATATCAACGCTGGAGCGGTATTAGTGAAGCTATATGCCAGCTAGCTTTGGGATTGGTGAGTTCATCCATCCAGCTTGAGGCGAAATTTTGCGAGGTGAACTGAGTATGGAGAAAGTCTAATGGTCCTCACTTCGGACCGGGGTTCGACTCCCCGCACCTCCACGAGTAGGGATTTTATCTAAACATTTCACGAAGCTCATGAACCAGGAAGACGTACGGAGCATTGATTTTACAAAAATGTCCGGAGCAGGAAACGATTTTGTCGTGCTGGACAATCGTAAAGTCATGATATCCAACCAGAGCGAATTTGCCCGGCTCATTTGTGATCGCCGGAAAGGGATCGGCGCGGATGGTTTGTTGCTTTTGGAGGAGAGCAACAGGGCTGACTTTATGATGAAATATTTTAATTCAGACGGAAGCTATGGAGGGATGTGCGGCAATGGGGGAAGATGCATCAGTAGGTTTGCTCGCGACAAAGGTATTGTTAGCGGACAAGAAATCAAATTTGAAGCGCTCGATTATATTTACAAGGCCTCCATTTTAACAGCCGGGGTAGCACTAACAATGAAGGAACCAACTGATTTTCGGTTGAACCAAAAAATTGAAATCTTTAAGACAAGCATTCACTTCCATTTTGTTAATTCCGGCTCTCCTCATTGCGTTATCTTTTTTGATGAGAATGATGCTTTAGGTTCATCATTCGAAGATTTTGGTATTGAAAAGATCGGAAGAGAAATTCGCAACCATCAATTCTTTTACCCTGACGGTACGAATATAAATTTTGTGAAGGAAAATCAATCAAGTGCCTATTCTATAAGGACCTATGAAAGGGGAGTTGAGGCTGAAACTTTAGCATGTGGGACGGGCTCAGTCGCGGTCGCATTAATTGCCAACCGGATCAAAGGTTCACCGTCTCCAATTACGATTCATGTCCGCAGCGGAGAATCCTTAAATGTGGATTTTCATAAAATCGGCGACACGCTTTATGATAATGTATCATTGAGCGGAAGCGCAAATGTAGTTTTTACCGGGACAGTTAAATATAATTTCGCCACCCAGTCTATCGTAGACATTTTTTAGTGCTCCCAACCTTTTTCATCCTTAATCCTCATTCCGGCCGCGGGAACAACGAAAAACTTATCCCACTTATTCAAAGTCATTTCACATCATCCAAAATACAGTTTGACATTCACACCACAACGTGTCCGGATGATGCCCGGAAAATTGCCATTGAAGCGAGGAGAAATTATCCGATTGTTGTCGCCGGCGGCGGAGATGGAACAGTTAATGAAGTTGTCAATGGGATAGCGGGATCTGATTGCATTCTGGGTGTCTTGCCATTAGGCTCCGGCAATGATTTCGCAAAAGTTTTGTCCTATCCAAAACGGTTAAGTGATTGTTTACAACTTTTAGCAAGGCAAAAGGTTAAATCAATTGACCTAGGGTCAATTGAAGCTATAACTAATGGTTGGGAAAAGGTACATAAACACTTCATAAATTTTGTTGGAGTGGGGCTTGATGCCCAGGTAGCGTATGAAGCAGGAAAGATTCATTGGCCTCATGGACTGCCTAAATATGCAATTGCAGCGTTCAAGGTGCTTTTCCGGTATCAGCCGGAACTTTCCAAAGTGACTAGTGCGGAATTCGAAAGTGAAGGAAACCACGTATTGATATCGATCGGAAACGGAAAAAGCTCCGGAGGGGGGTTTTACTTAACACCAGATGCATTACTTGATGATGGTCTCTTGGATGTTTGCATGGCAAAAAATCTTTCCACTTCAGAAGTTCTAAAAATATTCCCGTATGTTTTAAAGGGGAGTCATACAAAATTTGAAAAGGTCTCAATTAAGCGGACAAATAAGCTATTGATCAAGTCGGATAGTAATTTGCCCGTTCACGTTGACGGCGAAATATTGGGACTAAACTGTCGAGAAATCCACGTAGAGATTCTTAGTCGGGCAATACGAGTGCTCGTGCCTTAAGGATATCGATATAGTTTATTTTGATATAATATGTGTTATGTAAAGTTAAGAATAACGAAGCGTCTTGCACTCCGTCCTTATCTCTGCCCATCCATAATTTTTCCAATTGCATTATAGTAAATATCCTCTGCAACTTCCCTATCCATATCAAGGAACTCTGCGACTCTAATTCGTTGCGACATCGTGACCTTTCCCAATAAAGAAAAATCAATTCTATATTTTTGACAGATCTCTTCAATTTTTAAGCGATTGCCAGGGCGTGTTGATACAATAATCCGGCTCTGTTCCTCTCCAAACAATAGGAAATCTTTTCGGTTGTTCCATTTTCCCTGCAGTTCAACATCACAACCAATAGCACGATTCTCTGCAGTAATGACAGACTCAATGAGCGCAATTGCAAGCCCTCCCTCGGAAATGTCGTGAGCGGAATTAATGACCCCCTTTTGAATAAGTTCCAGGCAGCAATCGTGCAAGCGTTTCTCTTCTTTAATATCAAAGTATGGAGCATTGGACCCTGTCACGCTGAAAAATTCCTTTAAATACTCGCTTCCGTTAATATCCCCACGTGGCCGGCCCAGTAAAATGATATCATCTCCCTCTTCTCTAAACGCGCTTGTTGTAACCTGGGATTCCTTCTCGATGAGCCCTACCATTCCAATGACCGGAGTTGGATAGATGGATCCTAAAGGATTTTCGTTGTAGAAACTCACATTGCCACCGGTAACGGGTGTCTCGAACGCACGGCAAGCAATAGCAATGCCTTCGACGGCTTCCTTGAATTGCCAGTACGATTCCGGCTTATATGGATTTCCAAAATTCAAGCAATTTGTAATTCCAATTGGCTTAGCGCCTGAACATATAACGTTTCTTGCCGCCTCAGCTACAGCAATTTCCGCACCAATTTTTGGGTTCAAATAAACATATCTTGAATTGCAATCAGTCTTCATCGCAAGAAATTTATCTGTTCCATTAATTCGTACAATAGCCGCATCCGAGCTTGGACCGACTCTCGTATCAGTGCGAACCATTGAATCATACTGCTCAAACACCCACCGTTTGCTCGCAATGTTCGGAAGGGCAAGCAACTTTAACGTTATCTTTTGTAGATCGCCGGGTTCCGGCAGTGAGTCAAGGTTGCCTTTTAATTGATTCTCAATATAGCTTGGTATTTTCGATTCGCGAATGTAAACCGGAGCACCGCCCCCCAAAACCAGTGATTCTGCAGGAACCGCCGCCTTCAATTCACCATTCCTGAAAATCTTTACGAGTCCGTCGCTGGTGACTTCGCCGATCACGACCGAATTAAGATCCCATTTGCTAAAAATATCGTTTATTTCTTTTTCACGGCCTTGCTTTGCAACAAGCAACATTCTCTCTTGTGACTCCGACAACATAATTTGATAGGCAGACATATCTGATTCACGGACTGGAACTTTGTCAAGGTCAATGGTCATACCGGAGTTGCCTTTAGCACTCATTTCAGTTGTTGAACAAGTAATTCCAGCAGCACCCATATCTTGTATACCCACTACTAACCCTGCATTAATCACTTCAAGTGTTGCTTCGAGGAGCAATTTTTCTGTGAATGGGTCGCCAACTTGTACAGACGGGCGCTTGCTTTCAGATTTTTCTGAAATCTCTTCAGAGGCGAAAGTCGCTCCATGGATCCCATCTTTTCCGGTGGACGATCCAACAATCATGACAGGGTTGCCGGCACCTCTTGAAGTAGCTGAAGCTACTTCTGAATGCTTCACGATTCCGACAGCCATGGCGTTAACGAGAGGGTTCCCCTGATAACTTTTATCAAAGTAAACTTCGCCGGCCACGGTAGGAACGCCGAAACTATTACCGTAATCTCCAATGCCTTTCACTACGCCACGAAATAATTGCCTCGCTTGCTCATCACTGAGCTCTCCAAACCTCAACGAGTTCAGCGATGCAATCGGTCGTGCTCCCATCGTGAAAATATCGCGCATGATTCCTCCAACGCCGGTAGCAGCCCCCTGGTATGGTTCAACCGCGGATGGATGATTGTGGCTCTCAATTTTGAACGCTACAGCTAAGCCGTCGCCTATATCGACAAGCCCGGCATTCTCCTCTCCGGCGCTGACGAGAAGCCGTCCTCCCGATCGTGGAAGAGTTTTCAACAAGGCGATCGAATTCTTATAACTGCAGTGCTCGCTCCACATAACGCTGTAGATTCCCAGCTCAGTGTACGAAGGAGATCTGCCGAGTATCTCGAGCATCTTCTCGTACTCTTCTTCAGTCAGGCCATGCTGGAGTGCTAAATTTTTTGTTACGACTGGTTCTTGTTCTAATGCGTTTGACATGATTTTTCGTGCCATTATTCTATGAGGAGGAGCAATTCACCTTTCTCGACAACTTGTCTGTCAAAAACAAGTATTTTTTTGACAGTTCCCTCTTTTATTGCGCGTATTTCGTTTTCCATCTTCATGGCCTCTAAAATGAGCAAACCGTCCCCTGCAGCAATTTTTTCCCCTTCTTTAACTTCACACCGGACAACCATCCCCGGCATTGGGGAACGGACTTCGATATCCAAGTGCTTCTTGTGCGAAGTGCCGGAGAAAAGAATATTTAACTTTTTTAAAGAAGTCTCTATCTCTACAGTATAAATATTTCCATTTATTCCTACCGTGTATATAAGATCATTTCTATGTATAGTTGCATGTATTGACCTGCCGTCTAAGAGTACCGAATATCGTCCCGGAAGTATTTTCTGTATGTCGGCTTGAATTTTTTTTCCGTCAAGCAATATAGAACCGTCTTCGGCAAATGACCATTCAAACCTTCTATCGCCAATCTTGGAAATAGCTGTTGCCATTAGTTATTCCTCAAACCGATTGCTCTTCCACCGTCCAGGCAGAGCTGATTGATATTTTTCGCCGTTCCATCTTTTAGATAATGAATAATGTGCAGCCATCAACGAAGCAGCTAATGCCTCATCATTATTATAGGTTAGATTATTTATATGAAAATATTTCTCGATAAATTGAATGTCATAATTGCCACCGATAAATTTTGGATGTGACATGACAAAAGCGCAGAATGGAATTGTGGTAGCGATACCCGATAGCGTGTACTCAGAGAGTGCACGTTGCATCCTTTGAAGAGCTTCGTCACGATCTACACCCCATGCGATTAACTTAGCAAGCAAGGGGTCATAAAAATGGCCGACAATAGTTCCTCTCATCACACCGGAATCATGTCGAATTCCCAGGCCTTCGCTCGGAGCATATTCTTCGATAGTCCCGGTAGACGGAAGAAAATTATTGAATGGATCCTCAGCACATATTCTACATTCGATCGCATGCCCTCCCGCCACCATCATTTCTTGTGTGTACGTCAGTTTTTCGCCATGGGCAATATTAATTTGGGCTTTTACCAAATCAATGCCATACACTAATTCAGTAACAGGATGTTCAACTTGAAGTCGAGTATTCATTTCGAGAAAATAGAATGAGTTACTCGAGTCCACGAGAAATTCAACTGTGCCCGCGTTAATGTACCCGGATTCGCGCGCCGCATTGACGGCAGCTTTGCCCATTTCATCCCTGAGTGATTGAGATAAGTGCGAACTTGGGCATTCTTCTATCACCTTTTGGTGTCTTCGCTGGATTGAGCATTCCCTCTCGCCTAAAAAAATGACATTGCCATGCATGTCTGCAAGAATCTGAATTTCAATATGACGTGGACTAGAGAGATATTTTTCTACAAAGACATCGGTGCTGCCAAATGCCTTCAAGGACTCTGATTGCGCTTGTTGAATGGCCTGTTTAAGGTCCTCTTGTCGCTCAACCTTCCTCATTCCTTTTCCCCCGCCGCCGTGGACCGCTTTGATGAGCACCGGATATCCTATTTGATTAGCAACATCGATTGCCTCAGCATATTCTCCTAAAGGAAAGATTGTTCCTGGAACTATCGGCACCCCCGCTCTTTGCATCAGTTCGCGAGCGGATGTCTTACTTCCCAATGCTCTCATAGCGGATGCCGGCGGGCCTATGAAAGTTAATCCCTTTGAAGCTGTGGCTTCAGCAAAATCGGAGTTTTCAGAAAGAAACCCGTATCCAGGATGGATTGCATCGCAATGAGCTTTTTCTGCAATACTCAGTACCTTATCAATATCAAGATATGTATCTTTCGACAGATTCCCGTGAAGAGGGTATGCTTCGTTCGCATTAAACACATAGGGAGCAGAGCGATCGGCGTCTGAAAAGATTGCCACGGTTTGAATTCCCATCTCCGAAGCTGAGCGATGAATACGCAAAGCAATCTCTCCCCGGTTCGCAATGAGCATTTTTTTAATGCGTTTTGTCTTCATTCGCTCTTCAAGTCAACAATTGTGACTCCCATTCCACCTTCATTCCATTCACCGAACCGATGGGACTTTATTCTCGAATCTGATTTTAAGAACGTTGTAATTTTTTTTCTTAATGCACCGGAGCCTTTACCATGAATAATATCTACTTGATGCAATCCTGTAACAATTGCGCTGTCAATGAACTTATCGACAGCTTCTAATGCTTCTTCACCATAGAATCCTCTAACATCGATTTCTCGCTGAGGCGTTGCGTCCAAGGAAATGGGGATGGAAAACTGAGTTCCCGTCGACGCCTTTTTAAAAGGTACAACGTCGTTTACGTGCACTCTTATTTTCAGGTTATCAAAAGCAACTTGTAGATGTCCGTTTGCATCCGGAGGCTGTAACACCTCACCAACTTGTGAATTCGATTTCAGCTTAACTGTAGCTCCTTTTATCAATTGTTGGCCGCTCTCAGGGCCGGGAGCATTCGATTCGATCTCGCTCAAAGCCTTCTCCACGGTGTAAATTTCATTCTCCAACATTTTGATTTCCTTCTTGCTCTCGATGATAGAATTCTTATCGGCCTGCCGCTGCCTGATTTCTTTAACCGATTTTTCAATGATGGAGTTTGCCTTATTGATTATTTCCTTGGCCTCTTCGATAGCCTTTGATTTTGTTAATTTAATCTCTTCTTTCAAACCCTTTAATTTAGTTTCATAATCTTTAATTAATTCGTTAAATTTCAATCTCTCAGCATCGACAGCTAATATTTGTTTTGAAAGAGATTGGGAGCGACTTTCCAGATCGACGATCAATTTTTCCAAGCGCGATTTTTGTTCGCCCGCCATCTTTTCAGCTTCGGCAATAAGGGTTGAAGGAACCCCGAGGCGTCTTGCGATTTCCAACGCATAACTACTTCCTGGAACTCCAAACCTAAAATGAAAGGTCGGCATCAAGGTTGCTTGATCGAACTCCATTGCTCCATTTTCCATTCCTTCTGTTTCGTGAACAAAAGCTTTGAGTGTTACCTGATGCGTTGTTGCGATTGTGAATACTCCAGCCTTTGTGAGCTGAGCCAATATTACGGCTGCAAGGGCTCCTCCTTCTACTGGATCGGTCCCCGCTCCTATTTCATCGATGAGAACTAAACTGTCGTTATCGGCCGAATTTAATATTCCTTTAAGCATTGTAATATGTGAGCTGAATGTGCTAAGATCGTTCTCTATCGATTGATCATCGCCTATGTCAACATACAGTTTTTTGAAAATTGGGAATTCAGAATCGGGCGAAGCCGGGATATGAATTCCGCACTGCAGCATCAACACCAGCACTCCGACTGTTTTCATCGCAACACTTTTTCCACCAGCGTTCGGTCCCGTGATAAGCAAAGTATTATAGCCATTCCCCAACTCAATTGATAAGGGAGTTATCTGTTCGCGGGGGTGACGAAGGAGCAAAATCGGATGACGGGCTTCCACAATTTTTAGCGAACCAAATTCTTTTAGAAAGGGTTTATTCCCTTTTATTTCAATGGAGTATTTGGCTTTAGCATATATTAAATCTAGCTGTTGTAGCGTGTCGAGGCTCTTCAATAAATCAACATGGACTTCACGAACCTGTATTGTCAATACCCGGAGAATTTTTTCAATCTCGCGCTGTTCTTTGAAATGGAGTTCACGAATTTCATTGTTCAGAGAGAGAGTTTCAGCAGGCTCGATAAAAACGGTTGACCCGCTTGCAGATGAACTGTGGATGAAGCCGGGAACACTGTGCTTCTGCTCTACTTTAACCGGGATCACCATTCTCCCGTCCCGGGTCGTAATAATATCTTCCTGCGTAAGACCCTGATCGGAGACATTTTTTAGGATTCGCTCCAACTGTTTACGGAGCAATTCATACATCGAGACCAATTCGCCTCGAAGCGCTTTCAATTCTTTACTTGCGCTATCTTTAATGTTTCCATTTGTATCGATAGCTTGAGTAATATTGTATTCAAGTATTTTATTGGTAATAATGCTTTCACAAAGCGCGTGGAGTTCTTGGTAGCTTTCCTTTCTCTTCTGAATGAAGGCCTTGATATTTTTTGCTGCTTGGAGCGTTTGTGCGATTGGAAAGAGGTCCGAGGCACCAAGGATGCTGTTTTCTATACCGGCTCTCTGGAGCGATTCCCGGATGTTCCGAAGCCCATCGATGGGAAAGGGATCGTCGCTTTCCAAGAGCTTTTTCATTTCGTCGACTCGATTTAGTTCCTGCGCCAGAAATGTAAAATTTTCAATCGGAACGATGTGCTCCGCAGCATCCTTACCTAATTCGGAGGAAGCATAACTCTCCAGGCGGCCGAGGATTTTTTTGAACTCAAGTTTTTCGGCTGCAGACTGAAATTCGGTCATTGGTGCAAAGGAGCTTCTTTATGGTTGGACGATTTCTTCACTGAGGTAATGATTTCCTGATAGAAATCTTCTGATTCCGGGAAAAAGGTGTTAATGCTGTCAAAAATACGAGGTGCAAAATTTTTGACCGGTCGATAAAGCATGGAATCCGAGCGAGTTTCGTTCGAGGGAAAGTGAAAATAAATACTGAGGAATATCACCATCAAGCTTAATAAAATTCCACCTTCTACCAAGCCGATGATAAGCCCCCCTACTCTATTCCAAACTCCTTCAGCTAGCTTCTTGATCGCAATCTTATACACGATTGCCTGAGCGAGCATGATTCCTGCCACAATCAAGATATACGATAACGTAGTGCTTGTGCCGGCGGAAATCCCCGCAGGCACAAGAACCTCTTCGCCGAATGAGGAGGCATATTTTGTTGCGATGATGAGAGCGAGCGCGAGGCAAGCCAAGGCTATCAACTTTTTAAGAAAACCGCTCCTCCATCCGGCAAACATGAATATGCCGAGAATAACGAGAAGCACCGTATCAAAAGTGTTCATGCCCGTTCACCAAGCTTTTGTTTTACAATTTCTGAAATTACTTTGGAATCAATTTTACCTTTTAATTCTTTCATCGCAAGCGGCATGACTTTTCCCAGGTCTTTCAAAGAAACGGCACCCGACTGTTCTATAAGGTTTGCAACAACGCGCTCCGCTTCCGGGCGTGATAACTGTTTGGGCAAATATTCGGAAATAATCTCAAGTTCTTTCGTTTCCTGATCAACCAATTCCATTCTTCCTGCACTTTTGAAAAGCTCGATTGCCTCTTTTCGTTTTTTTGTTGCAGAGAGGAGAATGGCCATTTCATCCTCTTCATTCATCGTACGGTCCAGTCCCTTTTTTTCAAACTCGATGATTTGCGCACGAAGCATCCGGAGGGTTTCCAACCGTAATTTGTTTCCAGATTTCATCGCGATTTTTAAGTCTTCTGTTATGCGCTGCGTAAGTCCCATAGGTATATTGGCATCATGCTGATATTATGAAAGACCACCGTATATTTTTATTGTTTCACCGTTAATCGATGAGGCTTCATCGGAAGCAAGGAAGGCAATCACGTCGGCCGCTTGTTCCAGGGTAACCCAGCCCTTTGTCTCCTCTTTCGAGGCAGAGCGTTTATTGGGTTCTGTCAATAAAATGCTTGGAGCAATTGCGTTCACAGTTATACTTGAATCAGAGATGGCCTTCATTTCTTCGCCCGCAATATGTGTAAACGTAGCGATCGCAGATTTTGATATCCCGTACGCGCCCCGTCCGGTTGAAGGGGAAAGTCCTGCCATTGCTGAAACGTTCACTATTCTGCCGTACTTTCTTTCTTGCATAATTCGTAGAGCGCTTCGCGAGCACAAAAAGCACGTCTTCAAATTTAAGGCAAACATAAAGTCCCATTCTTTTTCGCTCAACTCGGTAATATTTTTCTTGGGCATATAACCGCCGACAAGATTACAGAGGATGTCGATTCCTCCTTGTTTATCAACGAGGGTTGTAAAGAGCTGATGTACGTCGTTTTCTTTGGATAAATCACCTTTAAACGTCAATACACCGGGGTACTGTTTTAGAAATTCTGTGGCCTCTGTATCGGAATAATACGTGACCGCAACCTCTGCTCCTTCATTCTGGAAGCATTTTGTTACCGCTCTCCCCAGTTCGCCGGTTCCTCCAGTGATTAACGCTTTCTTGCCTTTTAATTTCATGTACTAATATATCGTACACC
This sequence comes from uncultured Bacteroidota bacterium, assembly GCA_963717445.1. Classification (GTDB taxonomy): domain Bacteria; phylum Bacteroidota; class Ignavibacteria; order UBA10030; family UBA8401; genus JAGVPT01. The sequence continues at coordinate 171,262 of OY970334.1, forward strand.
ACGACGAAAATCAATTGTTCAAAACGTACGGTAGCGCTCAAGTTTGAATATCTATAACCCAGAAAGAAATGTCATGCCCACGAAAGTGGGCATCCATTATACAAAAAAAGAAATTCTGGATTCCCGCTTTCGCAAGGAATGACAATTTGGGCCAGCACCCGGTAACAAGTAAAATTGATTCTTACGACATTAGCGCGTATATTGAACCTAATTTCATTCATTACATAAGGGATACGATGGATTGGATTGATTACAAACAGATCCAAAATTTTGAAGTCGGCGTTACACCGTTATTTGTAGACTATTTGAATGATTTCGAGAAGCTGAAAGAGTATTATGCTGCCGATTTTCGAGATCGTAAGAGTTGGAAGAAGCTCATTGACAAGGTCCTCTCGAAGAGAAAAGATCGGTCAACCCTCATTCGCGTTCTTACAGAGCAAAATAAACAATATCATTGCGGTATACGCACGCTGGCGAATATCGACCTGCTCGGCAACGATAACACCGTCGCTATTGTTACAGGCCAGCAGGTCGGAATCTGTTCTGGGCCGCTCTACACGATCTACAAAACAGTTACTGCTATTAAACTTGCCGAACAATTATCCGCGCAATTTTCCGATTACAATTTTGTCCCGGTGTTTTGGGTTGAAAATGAAGACCATGATTTTGAAGAGATCAATAAGGTTAACCTTATTAATCCTAATGGGGAAATACAGACCGTTGAATATTTATTCGGGGGAAAACCGTTTGAGCGTAATCCGGGCGCTGTCGGCAATATCGTAATCGACAATTTTATCGAAAAGTTTTTTGAAAATATGCAGGCACAGCTCCAGGAGACGGAATTCAAGGCCCAGTTATTTGCTTCCCTGCGCGGATATTATCGGGCAGGTTCTACTCTGGGAACAGCTTTTGTCGGGCTTCTGAATCAGATGTTTGAGGATTCTGGCTTGATTTTCCTCGATCCCGGCAATACTGAATTGAAAAAAATTGTCAAACCGGTTTTTCAAAAAGAAGTCGCTGAAATGTCAAAAACTTCTCAGAGAGTGATCGATCGGGGTGCCGAGCTTGAAGAGCACTATCATGCACAGATCAAAGCAAAGCCGATAAATCTTTTTATGCTCCACAAAGGCGGACGTTATCTCATCGAGCCGAGAGAACATGACTATAGTCTAAAAGGAACGCGGCAATTTTTTTCCAAAGAAGAATTGAACAACCTTGTTGAAAATTCCCCTGAACTCATATCGCCTAATGTTGTTCTGCGGCCTATTTGCCAGGACACATTGCTGCCCACACTTGCCTATGTTGGCGGACCGTCGGAAATTGCGTATTTTGCACAGTTGAAACCGGTGTATGAATCTTTTGAAGTTCAGATGCCTGTTGTGTATCCTCGCGCAAGTGTAACGATCATGGAGGAGAAAGTAAAAAATATTCTCGACAAATTTCAGGTAGATTTTACGGAAATATGGTCGGCTATTGATCCCTTGCTGATCCGAATTGCAGAACAGGTTTCAGAAGTGAAGGTCGATACACTGTTCGACCAACTTCATCGGCGTGTGCAAGAGGCCGTTGCAGAGTCGCGTTTCGGGATTCAACAAATCGACCCGACGCTCTCGGGCGCAATAGATTCAACTCTAACAAGGATTGAATCACAATTGAATGTTCTGAAAGAAAAGACACAATCAGCACAACAGCGAAGGCAAGAAGTGACGATAAAGCAGATTCAGAAAGTTGCGGCGAATATTTTCCCGAAATCGAATTTCCAGGAACGGGAATTTAACGTGGTGTATTATATGAATAAGTATGGACCGGACTTCGTGAAATGGCTCAGCGGGGAAATCATCATCGACCGGTTCCAGCATCAGCTTATCGAATTATAACGGTCTGACGAGTTTCAAATAACCTTTTCTGTCTCCTTGTCGAAGAAATGAGCCTTGGCCATATTGAACATGAGGTCCATTTCCTTTCCCGCCGTAGGTTCTTCCGGAGCCACGATACGTGAAACGTATTGTTTGCCGTTGCCAGTAGTGAAATAAACGAAGATTTCATTCCCCATCGGCTCCACGACCTCTATTTTCACTTTACAATGCGCATATTTGAAGCCGACTGTTTTTTTTGCATCGGAGATATGCTCGGGCCTGATACCCAGCCAGATGGCTTTTCCGAGATACGCTTTCAATTTTGCCTGATGTCCCTTAAAAAGCTCGAGCATGACTCCCGTCCCATTCTCCCTAAACACAAGTCCCTTCTTTTTTGAAATTGTCCCCTCCATAAAGTTCATCGCAGGACTTCCAATGAAGCCTGCCACAAATTTGTTCAGTGGAGTATGGTAGAGGTTCAGCGGCGTATTTATTTGTTGAACAAGACCGTCTTTCATGACGACAATCTTGTCCCCCATGGTCATGGCCTCGGTCTGATCGTGTGTAACATAGACCATTGTCGCTTTAAGGCTGTCGTGTAACTTTGAGATCTCGGTGCGCATCTGGACGCGCAGCTTTGCATCAAGGTTGCTGAGAGGTTCATCGAAAAGAAAAACTTTCGGCTTGCGGACAATCGCTCTGCCGACGGCTACACGCTGACGTTGTCCTCCCGAGAGCGCTTTCGGTTTTCGGTCGAGATATTCTTCGATGCCCAGAATCTGCGCAGCTTCCCGCACACGGTTCTCTATTTCTGCCTTCGGATATTTTCGAAGCTTCAGGCCGAACGCCATATTTTCATACACCGTCATGTGCGGGTACAAAGCATAATTCTGAAAGACCATGGCAATGTCGCGGTCTTTCGGAGGAACATCGTTCACAATTTTCCCATCGATAGAGATCGTCCCGCTGCTGATATCTTCAAGCCCCGCAATCATTCGAAGCGTCGTAGACTTTCCGCAGCCCGAGGGGCCGACAAGTACGACGAATTCTTTATCGGCGATGTCGATGTTAACATCTTTCACGGCCGTCACTCCCCCTTCATATTCCTTCCGAATATTTTCAAGCTTGACACTAGCCACAATGACCTCGATTAATTTGCTAACGTGTGAAGCGTATCCCAAAATGCCGGGAATGAAATATCGACACAGCCTGAATCTTTCAAGGTCGACTCGCCTTGGAGACTGGCCGCCGCAACACCGAACGCCATCGCGATGCGATGGTCTCCAAAGCTGTCGAAACTTGATGGAATTAATCTGTTTTTTGAATCAAATGCAAACCCATCTTCGCGCTCTTCTACTTCGAGTCCCATGAGAGAAAGATTTTCGCATACCGCGCCGATTCTATCGCTCTCTTTGTTGCGCAATTCAAATGCCCCCCGCACCTCAAACGTTCCAACTGCAAAAGCGCCTGCAACCGCAAGGATCGGAATTTCATCAATGATGTTTGGAATGATTGAGCCTTCGAGAGTCAAGTTCGATCGGAGAGCCGAGCTCTTCACTGCAATATCTCCGATCGGTTCGCCTCCGATGTGTCGCTCATTTTCTATCGATATGTTTCCACCCATCGAGCGAAGCACATCGAGAAATCCGGTTCGTGTGGGATTGATTCCCACATTTTTGATCAAGATTTCAGAGTTCTGCGCAACGAGCCCAGCAACAACAAAAAACGCAGCCGACAATGGATCGCCGGGAATAAAAAATTGTTTTGCAGGAATTTGTTTTCCCCCAACCACCGATACGCTCATCTTATCATTCGTTCGAGTAGATGTCAATCCGAGCATTCGTTCGGTGTGGTCGCGGGATCCTTGAGACTCTTCAACTGTTGTCATTCCTTCGGCGAAAAGACCGGCAAAAAGAACGGCCGATTTGACCTGAGCGCTGGGGACAGGAAGTTCATACGTGATACCGTGAAGTTTCTCAGAAGGGAAAATTTTCAGTGGGGCGGTAAATTTATCCGTTCCGACAATATTGGCACCCATTTCCGTCAGCGGATCGATGATGCGTTTCATCGGCCTTCGCACAAGGTATTGGTCGCCCGAAATCTGGGTTGAAAATTTTTGACCTGACAATATTCCGGATAAAAGGCGTATCGTCGTACCGGAATTCCCTGCATTTAACGGAGCCTTGGGTTGTCGATAGCCGTGAAGCCCTTTACCCACGATGTGAAGTGACGTCGGCGTCATCGCGGTCTCAATACCCATTGCTTGTATGCACTCAAGAGTGCTCCGGGGGTCTGCGGCGTTCAGAAACCCGACAACTTCCGTCGTCCCTTCCGAAAGTGAACCAATCATGACAGCGCGATGTGAAATTGATTTATCTCCGGGGACGGTGATTTCGCCGCGAAGATGTCGAGCCGGATGGAGAATTTTATCCATTGAACAAATTTGTTCCGCAGTCTACGGAAGAATGTGTTGGACAAACGTCTAATTGGTTTGCGGAACCTCTTCTTTTTTCTTCTCCGCAAGCAAAACCGCCTTTCGGCTCAGGTTCAAGCGTCCCTTATCGTCAATTTCAAGAAGTTTGACGTCAAAGACGTCGCCTACCTTGACAACGTCGGCAACTTTCTCGATTCGCTTCAAGTCGAGTTGAGAAACATGGACCAACCCTTCCTTCCCCGGAAGGATTTCAACAAAAGCGCCGAAATCCATAATCTTTTTTACCGTAGCTTTATACGTTTTTCCAACTTCCGGAACTTCTGTGATACGACCGATCATTGCACGTGCTCGTTCGCTCGCTTCTTTTGATGTTGCAGCGATGACGATCGTTCCGTCATCATCAATATTCACCTCAGCACCAGATTCCGAAACGATGTTGCGAATATTTTTCCCGCCGGGGCCGATGACCGCTCCGATCATGTCGACAGGAATTTTGATTGTTGTTAATCGCGGCGCGTACTGGCTCAAGTCGGCTCGAGGCGAGGAAATGACCGAGTCCATGATTGCGAGCTTGTGGAGTCTTCCCTCTTTTGCCTGCTGGACAGCTTTTTCAATGATCTCAAATGAGATCCCTTTGATTTTGATGTCCATTTGAAATGCAGTGATCCCGTCTTTTGTTCCCGCGACTTTAAAATCCATGTCTCCGAGATGATCTTCGTTTCCGAGAATATCGCTGAGGATAGCGACACGGTCTCCTTCTTTCACCAATCCCATAGCAATTCCTGCGACCGATTTTTTCAACGGAACGCCTCCGTCGAACAGCGCTAGCGAGCCTGCACAAACAGTCGCCATCGACGATGAGCCGTTCGATTCAAGAATATCCGACACGACCCGGATGGTATACGGAAATTCTTTCCCGTCGGGGAGAAGATTTTTCAATGCCCGTTCGGCAAGGTTTCCGTGTCCCACTTCCCGCCGGCCGGTTGCAAGCCTTCCCGTTTCACCAACGCTGAAAGGGGGGAAATTATAATGCAGCATGAATCGCCGGGTTGTTTTGGGGAGTAATCCGTCCAGGATCTGCTCGTCAAGTTTCGTACCGAGTGTCATGGTCGTTAACGATTGCGTTTCTCCTCGTGTAAAAAGAGCAGAGCCATGTGCCCGCGGCAAAAGGCCAAGCTCGATCGATATTGGCCGGATATCCGTTAGGCCCCGTCCGTCCAAGCGCTTTTTCTTCGCGAGGATCATTTCACGCATCTCGAACTTTTCAAGGTCGTGCAAAATTTGCTTGATAGGCTCTTCCTGCTCCGGAAATTGTTCGGCAAGAGAAGCGTTGACTTCTGCATCGATAGCGGCATTTGCTTTTGAACGCTCATCCTTTGACAGAATGGTATTTACTGTGGTGCGTATTTTTTCTGCAGCGAGGGCTTTTACCGCTGCGAGCAATTCTGGGTTGATTTCCGGAAGAGTAATGGGACGTTTTTGTATTTTCGCTTCTGCGGCAAACTCTTTCTGCAGGGCACAAATTTTTTTGATCGCTTCGTGGGCAAACTTAAGCGCAGCGAGCATGTCAGCTTCTGCGATCTCGCGGGATTCCCCTTCTACCATCACGATCGAATCGTCCGTGCCGGCCACGGTAACATCCATGTCGCTCTCTTCGAGCTCATCGAAGGTCGGGTTAATAAGCATTTCTCCCTTCACCCGGCCGATGCGCACTTCCGCAATCGGGCCGTCAAACGGTGAATCGGACACCATCAGCGCCGCAGAAGCCGCGCAAGCGCCGAGCACGTCGGCATCATTTTGCTGGTCCGACGAGAAGACGTTTACAATAATCTGCGTTTCGTTATGATAGCCCTCCGGAAACATCGGCCGAATCGGCCTGTCGATAAGACGGGCCGAGAGAATTTCTTTATCCGACGGCCTCCCTTCCCTTTTCAAAAATCCGCCGGGTATTTTCCCCGCCGAGGACATTTTTTCGCGGTATTCTACTTGTAACGGAAAATAGTCCAGATCATCTACCGATTCTTTTGGTGCGACGACGGTCGCAAGGACCATTGTGTCGGCATACCGGGCCATGACAGCACCGTCGGCTTGTTTGGCAAATCTGCCGGTCTCAAATGAGAGCGTTTTATTCCCGATTTGAATTTCTTTTTTAATTACCATGATTGCATTTCGCTATAATTGATTCGTGTGACTGCTGAATTAGTTCAGCGCGTTTCCTGTGTTTGACCGCTACTTGCGGATGTCGAGATCTTGAATAATCTTCCGGTAGCGTTCAATATTTTTCTCCATAAGATAATCGAGGAGACGGCGGCGTTTTCCGACCATGCGCAACAAACCGACTCGTGAATGATTGTCTTTTTTGTGCGCGTCGAAGTGAGACGAGAGCGCATTGATGTTCGCCGTAAGAATGGCTACTTGCACTTCGGGGGTGCCGGAATCGTTTGACGATTTACCGTACTTAGTGATGAATTCTGCCTTTTGAGCTTTCGAAATTGACATGAACACTCCTTAGAAATAATTGTAGATTGTATTATTGAACACTCTGAAAGATATTTTTTCCGATACGCTTATCGTTGTTCATTTCCTTCACTAATTCTTCGGGCGATACGAATTTTTTTTCTCCCCTGATCCATTGAACACATTCTACCGTCACCTGCTGCCCGTAAATGTCTTCAGTAAATTCATAGATAAAGACTTCGCACACACGCTTGTGCTGTTCGTAGAACGTCGGCAAAACGCCTATGCTCATCAGTGCTTCGTGCAGCGAACCCTCTATCAAAATTTTTACCGCGTAGACACCGTTCGCCGGCAGAATTTTCCGCGGATCCGCCAAGGCAATGTTGGCCGTTGGAAAACCCAAGGCCTTTCCCCGGCTGTCTCCGGCGATCACGGTTCCGGAAAAACTGAACCGCCTTCCAAGCAGACTGTTCGCTTTGACAACTTCCCCCTCCAGCAGCAGGGACCGAATTCGCGAACTGCTCACAAGCTCGCCGTTTACGGTGAATTGCTTTTCAGCAACGACAGAAAACCCGAATTCTTTTCCCAGGGCGAGCAGTTGTGCAAGACCGGCTTCCCGATCCCGGCCGAAGCCGTGATCGTAACCTTCAATCACTTCGCTTACGCCGATCCCGTTCACGATATACTCGACGTAAAATTCGCGGAACGACTTCCTCGAAAATTCGTACGTAAACGGAACGACAAACGTGACATCCACGCCGAGTCTTGAAAAGATATCAAGCTTTTCATCGTGGGTCGTCAGCAGATCGACCGGATTATGCCGCTCATGACCGTTGAGCTTTTCTCTTTTTCCAACAATTTCTTTCGGATGTGGATTGAATGTTACAATAACGCTCTGCCCGTTCCGCTCCTTCGCTCTTTGAATCACCTCGCGGATAATTTTCTGATGTGCAAGATGCACGCCGTCGAATGTTCCGATTGAAATGACGGAGTCTTTGTTGCTCGTAATTTCCGAAAGCGATTGAACAATTTTCATGCTTTACACGGGTCTCGCCGGATTGCATCGGTCGCTGAGAGAATACAGGTCTTCTATATGCAATGCCTGCTGCAGCGATAAACTGCCGATTCGCGTGCGACGGAGTTCCTTCAGATACGCCCCGCAGCCCAATTTTTTCCCGCACTCATCCACAATGGAGCGAATGTATGTTCCCTTTGAACAGACGATACGAAAACAGAGAAACGGCAATTCAAATTTAAGCAATGCAAATTCGGAAACTGTGATTTCACGGGGTTCACGTTCAAGAGAGCGGCCTTTTCGGGCATACTTGTAGAGAGGTTTTCCGCCGTATTTTACCGCTGAATACATCGGCGGAACCTGTAATTGCACACCGATAAAGGAGGAAAAAACATTCAGGATTTCTTTCTCATCGATACGCAAATAATCCTTTTGATCTGCCTCGGGAGTTTCGGAATCGAAACTCGCCGTCGTTGCACCAAGCTGCATCATTCCTTCGTACTCTTTCTCCTGCCCGGTGAAGGTATCGATTTCTTTTGTTTTCTTCCCCGTGCAGAGAATTAATAATCCGGTCGCCTTCGGATCCAACGTTCCGGCATGTCCGACTTTTTTGACGTGGAATAAATCCCGCACGCGATGGACGACGTCATACGAAGTCCAGTTCAACGGTTTATCAATGAGGAACACTTCCCCCTTCTCAAAATCCAACGTACGGACATCCGATGTCATCGTGACCGGCTCATTGTACTTTATTGTCGTTTTCATGGATCTTCTTTATCAAGTTTTCCAACGTTTCTACCCGGTCCATCGTATCATCGTGGTAGAATTGAAGCGCCGGTGTGAACTTCATATTGACGTGAGATGCAAGAAGTCCGCGGATGCGGGATTTGTCGCTTTCCAGACGCGCAAGTGTTTTCTCCCTTACCGCAGGTGCTCCTAGAATACTGATATAAATTTTTGCCAGCTTTAAATCGGGCGTAACCCGGACTTCGGTCACCGTGCTGAAACCCAATTCTCCGCCGCTGTAGTCGCGGCTGATAATTGTTCCAAGTTCGTGCCGTATGAGCGATGCAACTCGTTCTGTTCTGACTGACATTTCGTTCCCTTTACGGAGAGATTACCAAACATTGTTATCGCGTAATGAAGCTCCCCGCCGCAAGCGGCGGGGTATCCTCTATTCCTCAAACAGTGTGAGTTGATTTGACCGATGCAATGCCTTGTATTCTCCTTCTATTCCTTGCTCCTGCACATACCGCGCTATCGCGGCTTCGTCTCCAAACTTACTCACACTATGCACAAAATACCCGTCTGTCCAGAACTCTCCTCCCCACAACTGCTTCTTCACCTCTGGATGACGGTGGAATATCTCTCGCGCCGTAATGCTCTTGATCACTGTGATGATCCTCGTGGGGCTTTGCGTTGGAACCGTTTGCACCAAAAAATGTACATGATTCCTGTCCGTCCCTATTTCCAGAAAATGTATCGGATACCGCTTGCTGATCTCCAAACATACTTCCTTCAGCGTCTCATCTACTGCTTCGCTGAACACTACTCTCCGATACTTCGCCGGACACACAAAATGGTACAACAACACTGACACATTATGCGATCTATGGATATACTCACTTTCCTTCATCCTCCAATATACAAAAACGCCGCAAGCGGCGGGGAACTAACCCCGCAGTGATTAGAGTTTTCGTTTTGTCTCGATAACTTTGTACGCTTCAATGATGTCTCCTACTTTTATGTCGTTAAAGTTTTCTAAGCCGACACCGCATTCAAACCCTTGCTCCACTTCGCGGACATCGTCTTTAAATCGTTTTAACGAAGCAAATGTTCCATTGAAAATTGCGACGCCGTCCCTCAGCAAACGCACTTTATTATTTCGGGCAATTTTTCCGTCGGCGACATAACAACCGGCGATCATTCCGATTTTAGGAACTTTAAAAGTCTCGCGCACTTCGACTGTTGCAGTCACTTCTTCCGAAATCGTAGGAGCGAGCAATCCCTCCAGCGCGTTACGCACCTCGTTGATCGCGTCGTAAATGATGTTGTAAAGCCGGATGTCGACTTTCTCCTGCTCGGCAAGGCGGCGCGCATTCAGATTTGGCCGGACGTGGAACCCTATAATCACAGCATTGGACGCAGCGGCAAGGAGTACATCCGATTCAGAAATAGCGCCGACGCCTTTGTGGATGACGCGTATTTTTACTTCGGCAGTGGAAAGCTTCATAAGCGAATCCGCGAGAGCTTCAACGGAACCGTCAACGTCTCCCTTAACAACGATCGAAAGTTCCCGGACTTGTTGCCCCGCTTGGATTTGCTCAGATATTTCGTCAAGGGTGACAAAATGGATTTGCCTGAAATCCTGCTCTCGCTTTAGTTGCTGCCGTTTAAGACTTATTTCACGGGCTACACGGTCGGAATCGACAGCAATGAATTGATCCCCCGCCTGTGGAATGCCGTCGAATCCAAGAAGTTGAACGGGCGTGGATGGTCCGGCAACCTCAGTTCGGCGGCCTCGTTCATCAAACATCGCTTTCACTTTTCCGCTGTAAATTCCTCCGACAAATGGATCGCCGACTCGAAGCGTTCCCTTTTGGACAAGGATAGTGGCGAGAATTCCTTTGCCTTTGTCAATCTGGGCCTCGACAACGGCTCCTCGGGCAGTGCGGTTTGGATTAGCTTTCAAGTCACGAATTTCCGCCTCGAGCAAAATTTTCTCCAACAGCAATTCAACATTCAATCCTTTCTTTGCAGAAACCTCAACGCATTGGTACTTGCCTCCCCATTCTTCCACTAAAATTCCCTTATCGGCAAGTTGCTGCCGAATACGATCGGGGTTAGCTTCCGGCTTATCGATCTTATTTATCGCGATGATAATCGGAACATTGGCGGCGCGCGCGTGACTTATCGCCTCAAGCGTTTGCGGCATAACGTTGTCTTCCGCGGCTACGACAAGCACGACAATATCGGTCAACTGAGCGCCGCGTGCACGCATTGCCGTGAACGCTTCGTGTCCCGGAGTGTCGAGAAAAGTAATCTTCTTACCGGAATCGAGACTTACTTCGTACGCGCCGATATGCTGAGTGATGCCGCCCGCTTCACCGGCAACGACGTTTGTACGGCGAATATAGTCGAGGAGAGAAGTTTTCCCGTGGTCGACGTGTCCCATAATGGTAACAACAGGTGAGCGCGGCTTCAACGTCTCCGTTAGGTCCGGCTTATCTTCAAGAAGGTCAACGGTAAATTCTTCATGGAACTCTACTTGCAGGCCAAATTCGTCGGCGACGAGCGTAATGTTGTCCTTATCCAATCGCTGATTGATCGATACCATTAATCCTAAGCCGATGCATTTAGCAATAACATCCGCAACGGGAACATTCATGAGAGTCGCAAGCTCTCCGACTGTGACGTACTCCGTAACGCGAAGTTTTCCTTCTTCTCCCTGCGCTTCTTCAAGCAGCCTGGCTTGTTCTTCCTCGCGTTCCCGTTTTCTTTTTTTCCGATTAACGGCGCGGAGGCTGACGACCGATTCATCCATTCCTGCAAGTGTCCGCTTGATTGCTTCGTTTACCTGGGTATCGTCAATTTCATGAATTCGAAGCTTTTTCTTTTTTTTCTTCTTTTTGGAAAGGTCCTCGATTTCGGATTCAGTGACTTCCTTGACCTTCTCGTCTTTAACTTTTTTCTTCTTCTTTTTTCGCTTGCGCTGCTCTTCCGTTTCAACTGCGGATACTGCTGCATGCTCTTCCTTTTCTGCAGGCTCTGCAGTTTCTTTCAGATCAAGTTTTCCTCTAATCGTCAGACCGCGGCGGCGCGCGCTTAGCTGATCCAAAGGCGATTTATAAACCTTTTCGCCTTTTTTCTTTTTTGCTCCTTGTTCTTCTTTCAGCGGCTCCGCGGCAAGAACAACGGGAGCCGGCTCGTCCTTTAATTTTCCCTCGGTCGCCTTTTCCGCCGGAAGCGCTTGAATCTCTTTCTCTGGCGGAGCAGCGATTTTTTCTTCCACCGGGGTTTGAGCGCCCACCAGCTCTGTTTTGTGAACCTCCGGAACCTCTTCAACAATGGGCGGCGAAGGCGGAACAGATTCTACTGCTTCTTCGCCGGCTTTTTTCTTCAAAGGTTCCTTTGCTTCTTCTTCAATTTCTTTCTTTTTCTCGGCGGTTTTCCGTTTCGTTTCTTTGATCTCGGCGATTTTCCGCTGATGCCGGTCTGCGACGTCCTTGTCTTTCTTAAAATGGGACATGATGTCTTTCATCATATCACTTTCGACGATAGACATCGGTCCCTTGATCGTGTATCCCTTTTTGTTGAGGAACTCAATAATAGTCCCGCTCGCAAGGTTCAGATCTTTTGCGAGATTAAATATTTTAATTTTCTTTTCCGTTGCTTCCGTCATTCGAATTCCTTAATAAAAGGAAACAAGAACCAATGAGTGAATTCACATCGTGTAAAGGGTTACGGCGTTTCAGTTTTCTCTTCCTTGGCAGTTTCGTTTGAAACAACTTCTTCTTTTTGATCTTCATTCGCTGATGCGGCTTTCCCTGCTGTCGCCTTTTTCCCTTCTTCATCGTCGCCTTCATCGACTTCCGCCTCTTCGAATTCTTTCTTAATGAGGGCGACAATCTCTTTTATCTTTTCTTCTTCTATGCCTAATTCTTCAACCAAGTCCTCGACGTCTGCTTCCATCACCTGCTGAGCAGTATCATAGCCGTTTTCAATAAACTTGTCGTAAATTTCTTTGCCGATCTCCTCGCGGAATTCGATAAGCTCGATGTCATATTCCGCTCCTTCTTTCACAAGCTGCAGGTCAAAACCGGAAAGCTTTCCGGCGAGCCGTATATTTTGTCCTCCTTTTCCAATCGCAAGCGACACTTGGTCATCCGCCACCAGGATTGTTGCCTTTTTGGCCTCCAGATCGAGATCAATCTTTTTCAGCTTTGCGGGAGCGAGAGCCCTCGTAATCATCACAAGCGGCTCCTCGCTGTAATTGATGACATCGATGTTTTCGTTGTTGAGTTCGCGTACGATTGCGTGAATACGCACTCCTTTCATTCCGACACACGCGCCGACGGCATCGATACGGTCGTCGTGAGATTCGACTGCCACCTTTGCCCGGTCGCCCGGCTCTCGTGCGATATCTTTAATTTCAATAATGCCGTCATAGATTTCAGGAATCTCGATTTCAAAGAGACGGGCCAAAAACTTCGAATCGGCCCGCGACACGATGACCGTCGGGTTCCCCGAATTCTTCCGCACTTCTTTTATGACTGCACGGATCGTGTCCCCTTTTTTGTAGCGCTCTTTTTGAATCTGCTCACTTTTCGGCAGGACGACTTCATTCTTGTTATGCATGATGAGAATTTCGTTCTTACGAATTTGGTACACCTCGCCCACGAGTATTTCGCCGATCGAATTGCTGTATTCGTTGTAGATGAGTTCTTTTTCAAGCTCTTTTATTCTCTGGTTGAGATTTTGCTTTGCTGTAATGATCAATCGCCGTCCAAAATCAGCGAGGTCAATAATTTCCACGTAATCTTCTCCGATATCCAGGGGTTCGCCGGATTTCTTTCTTGCCGATTCAACGTCGATTTGCGTTACGGGATCGGTGACGGTTTCGACAATTTGTTTTTCGAGATAAATCTCAATGTCTCCCTTTTCCATATTAACGACCACGTCGAATTTTGCCTCCTGGCCGTATTTTTTCCTTACCATCATCCCAAAAATATCTTCCACAATTCCGACAAGGATGTCTTTGTCGATAGATTTTTCGCGAACCAGTGAAGAAAATGATTCGACAATCTCATAATTCATTGAAGCCTCCAAAGTGAAAATTGTTGTTCATCTGAGCAGTTCTCTATTTGAATTGTGGAAGAACGTACGCTTCCTGAACATTGTTCAGTGCGAAAAATTTTTCTTTCTTATCCTTCGTCACCAATGTCAACGTTGTTTCGTTCACGTCCTGCAATATCCCTTCAGTCGTATTTTTCTGGTTATCACCGGAAGAGATAATTCTAAACTGGCGGCCAATGTTTTTTTTAAATTGCCTTCCCAGCTTGAGGGGGCGGTCAAGCCCTGGCGAAGAAACTTCTAACCGATATCTTCCGGAAATTAAATTCAACCTGTCGAGCTCCAACGATACATAACGATTGACCTGGGCGCATTGATCGGCGGTAATTCCCTGGTCAGTATCCACAAACACCTCCACAACAGAGCTGCCTCGCTCTCCGCGTATTGTAACGTCTACGACATACCCGTCAATCGTTTGGAGAATTGAAGAGGCTATTCCAGAAATGTTCTCAATCAGCGTCATTTCAGCCCTCTTTTCGCCATCAAAAAAAAGTCCCGCTTAAGGCGGGACTTTACGTTGCAGTGAATAAAATATACGCAACGAAACACTTATATGCAAGTAAAATATTTACGCCGGGCCGCCGCTAAAAAAAGGCTCGCACCTCCGCTTTTGCAGTATGAACCGGCGCATAAGATTGTTCAGACCGGCCCGTATACTGTAGCGAAGACTGAAGATTGCTGCTGAGTTTGTAATCGAAGGAAACTCCCCAGAGGTACGTCTTTCCTTCCAACCTTCCCGCCGTCAAATCAAACGGGACAAGCGTGCCCACCACACTATTTTCCAGTCCGACTTCCTCGCGCGAAAAGTCGAATCGGAGTTGACCGCTCCCTTGGAATGAAAAAACCGTTCGCAGCGATTGGGCATTCAAGTCCGCGATGATCGGAGCCGGGTTGTAATCGTCTTCTGAACGCGATACCTCAATTTTGAAGCCTACCTCGACATTTTGTTCGGGGCGGTACGAATAATCTGAAATGAGGTCATCGGAATTGATAACCTCTGAGCGGCCACTGGCCAGCGACGCGGCGATATTATTCTGCTTGTTCGAATAATCTATCTGATTTGAAATCTCTGAAACAAGCCGTAACCGGATCTCAACCGACCGTTCGCGATTGTAGCTTTGCTCATCGCCCGTGCTGTATTGCCCTGCCCCTTCCTGCTGCAGATACCTAAACCTAAACGACAAATCCGGCCGATTCTGAAAAAGAAAAAGATCTTGTTGGAGTAGCTGGCTGCCGAGAATTGTTGTCGCCGGATTAAGGAAGTGGCTAAGGTTTAAGAGGTAAATTTGACTCGTTTGCGGGTCGGAACTCTTCTCCTCAATGCGAACATCGCTTTCTGTCGATATATCGCAAAGCGCTTTTTCAACCCAGGTCGACGGCGAGGTGATAAATTTGCTAGGAGTGAGGCGCAAGCGTGTTGAGGTATTGACATTGATGACGGGATAAAGCTGGTCGGTCGGAATCGTTATGAGTGTATAATTGCCGTCGTATCTGCTGAGCTGGAAATCTTTTTCATCGGTAACATCGACATTCCCGGTTCCAGTCCAGATATATTGTCCATCGCCGACCGGAACTTGATAGAAGACGCGCTGAAGTTCCGCCGACCGTTCGGTCAACGTCTCGTAGTACACATCCGCATCAACTCCGCGTTGAAACGGCGAGTACCTCGTTTCCGACCGGACAAGTACCGTTTGATCGTCGCTGTTTGTGAGCCTGAATTGATCATGAAACGTTTTGTCCCTCAGGATAACGTTAAGGGAAGATGAAACGTTGTGAACTTCAGGCAGCGACCATTCATATGTTTGAGTGAACGACCGATCCTCGGGCGCCAACTTTCCCTCGTACGCAGCAGCATCATCCCGAAGCTCAAATTCGCTTGAAAGGTTCATTCCGTAAATCCCCTTGAGTAAAAACTTTGGGGCAAGAGTTGTAAAACTAAAACTCGCATTGTCGAGAGAATCCTCAACGGGAGTTGAAATCGAGCGGTCTTCATGCTCAAACCGAAAGCTCGGGATAAATTTTTTAATGGCATAAGTGATTGAGCCGTTTTGCCTGACCCAATCGTTTTCTTGGACCGACGTTGCATCGGAACTCGTGACCTGGTCGATTGTGTAATCAATTGTAGGTAATGAGTCGCCGGCAAGCCGCATGAAACCCTCCTTACGATCGGCCGAGAACTGGCTTCCCATACTGTTTGACCCAATCGATCCGCCAAGAGAAAGCGCCCGAATAGGGTTGTAGGTAAGACCTGCTTCCCGGATTTCCTGTGATGATGGTTGGATCGTAACCGTGCTGTCCAAGCTCCACTCCCTTGCGAAGTCCACATCATCGATACGATCGATTGGCGTAAAATTTTTATCGACATAGCGGTCGGAAAGAGAGAGGTTGAATGAGCCGATGTTCGCGCCTCCTATTCTAACATTGCTCGGTGCAAAATTTGCAGAGAATTTCGTGGCATCGCCAGCTACCGCGTCATTGGCCGCATACGTGTTTGGGTTAAGGTTGCTTGCAGCGAATTCACCGGAGAGCGTTAGGTCTTTTGCAACACGGATTGAGGTATTGACATCTGCGATTTGCTGGAGTTCCGGTGCCGGTAAAATAACGATGGGCAAATAGTCGCCGTTATGAAGCCCGACATAAGTGTACTGGCCTAGCAACTGATGCGTGTAGTCCCCCAGACCCGATCCAACGTACGAAAATGTCACATTAAACTGCGCTTGGTAGGTTCCTGGGGCGAATCTGTAAAATCTGATTGTTGCTCCCTGTATAACGGAATCGACGGCTTCATATTGACCATTCCCGATGTTCAACGAATCGACTCCAACCGAATCCACCCCCGACCGTGTTGCCGGCTTGCTCCCGCTTTGAGCCAGTAGAGTTTTGTCGCTGTCACTCAATGAAATGTCAATAGGCGCATTTGGGTCGTCCCCTTCCTGGGCGTACATGACGGAAAGTTTTACTGCATCGGAAAAAGTTTTAGAATCTGCCTGTACGGAAAAAAAATTCCGTGTGTATGATTGATCAGTGTATTGGAAATCCACGACTATACGTGAAGCACTTGTTATTAACTTCTTTGGAGAGAATGTAATTTGACTGTTTGAATAATCAATAGAATAGTCATTGTTATCCCCCCTGACCATCAAAACTCCGTCTATGTAAACTTTTTCGGTTCCTGCTATTACTACAATATTGTTCTCGTTATTTTTTCCGTACAATTGATATGGACCTTGCACAGCTTCAATCCCGGGGAACTGATTTGTATTAAACTTGCCACGTGATGTAGCGGCGGTTACCGTCGCCCAACCTGAAAACCAATTTGTTGAATAGTCTGCCGTTCCCGTCGCTCCTTCCAGTTTTCGGCTTAATTTACCAAATTCGCCTTCCGACATATCCAAATAAAAATCGCCTAATGTTGCCTGGTAATTAGTGCTTTTAATTTGGACGAAAACATTGTCCAATTCTTGAATCGTCTGAGTGTTTCCTTCGGGTTGAATCGGAGTATTTTCGTCGGTCAAAGCGGCAACGATTTCAATATCCGAAGACAATTTGCCGGAAAACTGAAGGCGAAAACCTGAATTAAGTGTTAAATCGCTATTTGTTCCTACACTGAATCCACGAAATATGCTTCCACTTTTTTGAAGATCACTGCCGAAAATATCGCCAAGTGGGGCTGAACCGGAGTTTGCGGTTACAATAGTTGTTGAACGATTTGTAAGTGAATCACGACAAATGAAATAACTTTTATGACGATAATATGATTGAAATGAAAATGGTAAAAAATTATAGTAAACGATGATAGTAATTTTATGTAATTTAAAATCAATCTTTTGACGAAGGTCGATATGCAGCTTTCCAGATGAATAATCGATTGAATAGTCCGCTGTTCGATTGAGTTTAAGGGAATCCAAAAAGACTAGTTCAGTGCCCGGAATAACTAGATCGTGAGAAAGTTGAAGAGAGGTATCAGGCCGCGTAATTCGGATATGATCCGAGGCAGGAGCAATTGAATCGAAAGTTTGTGCCTCCGCTGCTCCGGACAAAGTAGAAAGAAGAAAGACAGCTAAAGGAAAAAACGTCAAATGTATTTCGGAAGTCAGTCTCAATGGAAACAATGACAGATTTCATAAACCTACATCGTAGAAATTTGATGCGTGACCTCCGTGTGCCTTTAACCTGTCTCCATTTCCAAACCAGTGATCATCAGCGTGGACTCGATGATATTCGTACCAAAGGAGGGACTCGAACCCTCACCTGGGGTAAGCCAGACTGGATTTTGAGTCCAGCGCGTCTACCAATTCCGCCACTTTGGCATTTCGTGATGTTAATATAGCAAACTTCGCTTCGCAAGGCAAGAATTTTTCACTCGCAGATGAATTCACTTCATCTGCGATGTTATAGCATAATAATTGCAAAGTAGTGAGTTGGCCTTTGGGCTCTATTTACAATATAAGACTTCTAAATAATTTTAAAAGTTTGGATCACGCAAAGGCGCAAAGTGGCAAAATGATTTAAAAACAGAGTCTTTGCGCCTTCGCGGCTTGGCGAGAGACAATTTTTCAGAAGTCTTAATATTTTAATAATACAAAAAAAATTTTAGTTGAAGTCGCAATTTATTTTTTCTCCGGTCTTTCATACAAATATGCCAAAGGCAAAAGTTTGCTGGTTTGACCCTCATTAATTGCAAACATACCCTTGCTCCAAATGGATGCGCCTCCATATTCACCTTTTTTATTTAATGCATAAAACTTTACATCAAATTTTGGTCTTCCGTCTTCATCGAGAAGGCGTTTTTCTTTCGTGTGCTCCACTATCCTCTTGCAGGCCATTAAGCAAGCCTCTTCGGGTGATTCTCCCCTTTTCATATATTCGACAATCATAACACTGCTGCAGTTAGCGATGTTAGCTTCTCCACGACCGGTCGAACCCGCAGCGCCAATTTCATTGTCCACGTATAGCCCGGCCCCAATTATTGGTGAATCGCCAACCCTCCCAGGAATTTTATATGACAAGCCGCTTGTCGTAGTAACTCCTGAAAGATTTCCCTGTAAATCTAATCCTAAACAGTTAATTGTACCGTATGTCTGAAGCGCTTTCTTGATTCCTTCACCAATATCTTTATCTTCGATTGTGTGTGGAGGCAGATAATCATCCTCGTTACTCAGAGTCTCCTTCCACCGAACCCATTCTTCTCTCGATTTGTCAGTGAGAAGGTTTTCTTCTTTAAAGCCGTGCATCTTCGCGAATTTGAGAGCGCCTTCTCCAACAAGGAATATGTGGTCTGTTCGATCCATGACCATCTTTGCTACCAACGAAGGGTTCTTGATGTTTTGCAGTGCACCAACTGCTCCCGCGCGATGCGATGGACCATGCATTACTGAAGCGTCGAGTTCCACAACGCCATCTGCATTAGGTAAGCCTCCTAATCCAACGGACATATCGTTCGGGTCGTCCTCAACAATGTTGACAGCCGCAATAACCGCGTCCAAGGCATCGCTACCGCTTTGAATAAGCTGGCTGGCCTTTTCTATTGCATGAAGCCCGTTGGCGCTTGAGACCACTATCCCCTTTGCAGGATCTGAGAATCCTAAATGAGTTGCCGAAAAACTTTTCTGGGATAGAAATGCTGAACCCATGCTAAAAAGGGTTACGGTTTTCATAAAATCTCTTCGCGTGTTTTTACTATCCATGTATCCTCCTTTTTAGAATTGAAGCCTCACTGAAAGCTTCCGAGATAATGAAATTGTGGATGGATAATTTCCGTTGGAATTCGCCGAGATAAAGGAAAGATCATCGATCCGGCAGGGCAGAATGCTCCGACCTTTTTATTCAGAACAATGGCCCCTCAATGAGTGATGTTTCCACCTTATTCCTCATGGGCATACGCCCTCTTCAATAACGTTGCAAGATGAATCACTTCGCCTTTGACATTATGGAGTTTGAGCCCTTGAGTCATCTGGGTCAAACACCCTGGATTGCTTGCTACAATGACATCGGCATCCGTTGCCTCAATATTTTGCATTTTACGTTCCAACAATTTCATCGAATCATCATAACGAACGATATTGTAAATCCCGGCGCTGCCGCAACACCATGCCGATTCAGTAAGTTCAACAAGGTCGAGCCCTGGGATTGCTCTCAGGATTTCCCGGGGTTCCGAGGAAATTCGTTGAGCATGAACAAGATGACAGGCATCATGGTATGCCACTCGAACGTTCAACCGGCCCGAAGGTTTCTCAAAATCGATGGACAATAAAAATTCGGTCAGATCCTTCACTTTGGCAGACAGAAATTTAGCTCTTTCAGCATACAAAGGATCGTCGGTAAGATAGCGCTCATATTCTTTCATGAATGCGCCGCATCCTGCGGAGTTCATAATAATTGCCTCAAATTCGTACTGCAAAAAAATATCAATGTTGCGGCGCGCTAGCTTTCTTGCCGATTCAAAATCTCCGTTGTGCGCCTGCAACGACCCGCAACATTCCTGCGTTCGGGGCACAATGATTTCGCAACCGTTCCGTCTCAACACTTCGACAGTATCCTTGTTGACCTCCGCAAAAGCGACATTCATAATGCAGCCTGAAAGAAATGCAACGCGATGCTTTACCGTCCCTTCCGGTCTAATAATTTCAGGAAATGAATCGTCAAAAAAACTTTTGTTGATGCGTGGAGAAAAACGTTGAAGCTTTGCCATTGTAGGCATCAGAAAATCCATCACCCTTGTCGTAGTGACAAGCCGCTCCAGACCGGATTGTTGGTAGAAACGAAGTGCTTTCGCGATAAATTTTAATTTGGGTTTCGATAAAAGTATGTTGCCCAGGAATACCCTTTTCAGCCATTTCTCCCGCAACGAGGTTCTCCCCTGTTTGTAAATCTGATTTCGCGCAGCTTCCACCAGCGCTCCGTATTTAACTCCGGCGGGACAAGCAGTCTCGCACGCCTGGCAATCGAGGCAGAAATTCATTTCATCAATGAAACCGCGAGTCATCTCCATTTCGCTATCGGCGACAGCCTTTATCAGTCTGATACGTCCTCGCGGCGAAGATTTTTCCGAACCGGTCAATGAGTAGGTAGGACATGTAGGCAGGCATAATCCGCAATGCATGCAGTTCGTAATGAAATCGTTGCTCGGTATATCGACTCCAACGAATCCGGCCTTATTAGGTTCAGTGATAATGCTCTCTGTGCTCGGTGGCGCCATAACTACTTATGTTAGCGAAGCAATTAGCAGGAACCCACTTCTTTATCAACGCTTCCCCTTACAACGCAAATGCTTTCGGAAATCATCATTCCCTTATATAGCTCTTATGTCCATGCGCCAAGTTCTTCAAACTTTTTGATTTGATCTCGACTGCGAGGAAGGCTTCCCTCGCATTTAGGTTTGACTGAAAAAATTTTCCCCGGATTTAGTACGCCACCGGGGTCAACGGAAGCTTTTATGGATCGCATCATTTCTACGGCAGGAATGCCGGCTACTGCGGTAAGAAACTTTTTCTTTGCCAAACCGGTCCCGTGTTCGCCGGTGATCGTGCCGCCTAATTTTATCGACTCGTTAAAAATCTCTTCGAACGCCGATTCTGCCCGTTGGATTTCATCCTTATCCCGTTCATCGGTCAGGCATGTTGGGTGAAGATTGCCATCGCCGGCATGCCCGAAAATGCCGAACATGACGTTGTGCTTCCTACCGATTGAATTAATCCGCTCGATCATCCGAGCAATTTCGCTTCGCGGCACGGTAACGTCTTCTAAAATTGTCGTCGGCTTCACACGCGCCAGCGCGGAAAATGCCGCACGGCGCGCAGTTTTTAACCGGATTGCATCGGATTCAGTATGCGCAACATTGATTTCCGTGCAATGATGCTGTTTGCAAAGTTCCACAACCCTTGCAGCGTCTTCCTCTACAATGATGGAACGCCCGTCTACCTCGATCAATAAGAGCGAGTCGATGGATGTAAGCAAACCAAGGTGCGCGTAATCCTCGACACATTTGACCGTTGTTTGATCTAGAAATTCGATCGTCACCGGGATAATATGCGCGGCAATAATTGCAGAGACGGCTTCTGCTGCATCGTTCCGAGTCTGAAAATATGCAAGCATCGTTTTGCTCGTTTCAGGCTTAGGGATAAGCTTGAGCAATATTTTGGTAAACACGCCGAGTGTTCCTTCGGAGCCGACAAAAAAATCTTTTAGGTTGTACCCTGCAACATCCTTTACCATTTTTCCACCGGAGAAAATAATTTCCCCGTTTGGAAGTACGGTCTCAAGCCCCATAACGTAATTCTTGGTTACGCCATATTTCAGTCCGCGCAACCCACCGGCATTTTCAGCAACATTTCCGCCGACCGTGCAGATAGTCATGCTTCCCGGGTCGGGCGGATAGAACAAGCCTAATTTTTCGACTGCGGCATGAACATCCGCTGTGATAACGCCTGGTTCGACGAGGATAGTCAAATTTTCCGTATCCACTTCCAGAATCTTGTTCCAGTGGGACATAAGCAGCACAATCGAATTTTCCACTGGAATCGACCCGCCGCTAAGTCCCGACCCAGAGCCTCGAGGAACAATCGCAAAGTGTTCCTCATTTGCCAGGGTGAGAATCTCCGAAATTTGTTCTTTCGTTTGCGGAATTACAATCGCGTCGGGGAGAGAGTGCAGCAACGGAATACCGTCGTACGAATACGATATCCTATCTTCCTGAGCATCAAGATAATTATTCTTTCCCGCGATCTGAGAAATTTTTCGAAGGATTGTCGGATTGATCATTGAAGTTGTTTTATCTTCGAGGAGACGGCGTTGAACATCGGATGGGGAATCAGTATATTGGAACCGTTAAGATTATGATAGCAAATTCAATTTCGAAAGTCAACGAACTGAATTGGGAGCATCTATGGCAAAATTAGAACGTCGGTCGTGGGCGGAACCGTTTAAAATCAAAGTCGTTGAGCCGTTGAAAGTAACCACCCGCGAAGAACGGCTTGCGGCAATCCGAGAGGCAGGATACAATACATTTCTTCTTCGGTCGGAAGATGTTTACATCGATCTATTGACGGACAGCGGAACTAATGCGATGAGCGACTACCAGTGGGCCGGGATGATGCTGGGTGACGAGGCGTATGCCGGGAGTAAAAACTATTACCATCTCGAAGAGAACGTGCAACAGTATTATGGCTACAAGTACTTGGTTCCTACCCATCAGGGGCGCGGGGCGGAACATATTATTTCAAAAATACTCATCAAACCGGGTGATTACGTTCCGGGCAACATGTACTTTACGACAACCAGGCTTCATCAAGAATTGGCGGGAGGTACATTCGCCGACGTTATCGTTGACGAAGCGCACGATTCGCAAAGCTCGCATCCCTTCAAAGGAAATATCGACCTTCAGAAACTGGAAGGCGTCATTAAGAAGGTCGGCGAGAAAAAGATTGCTTATGTAACCGTGGCAGCAACCGTGAATATGGCGGGCGGTCAACCGATTTCGATGGAGAATTTACGCCAGGTTCGCACATTGACCGCAAAACACAATATCAAAATGATCCTTGATGCAACGCGTGCCGTGGAAAATGCGTATTTCATTAAGGTACGCGAAAAAGGATTCGACAAGAAATCTATCGCGGAGATTTTGAAGGAAATGTGCTCATACACTGACGGCGCAACCATGAGCGGTAAAAAAGATTTGCTCGTCAACATCGGCGGTTTCCTGGCGTTAAACGACTACAACATTTTCGAGGAAGCGCGTAATATGGTCGTGGTCTACGAAGGGTTGCATACGTATGGAGGCATGGCAGGGCGTGATATGGAAGCAATGGCCCGCGGCATTGAAGAGGCTGTGCAAGAACCCCACATCAAAGCGCGAATCGGCCAGATAGAATACGTTGGCGAAAAGCTTCAAAGCATCGGCGTTCCGATTGTTGTACCGATTGGTGGACATGCGATATTTCTCGACGCAAAACGATTCCTTCCCCATATTCCGCAAATCGAATTTCCAGCCCAGACCCTCGCTGCAGAACTGTACATGGACTCCGGCATTCGCTCGATGGAACGCGGAATTGTTTCAGCGGGGCGCAACAAAGAGACTGGCGACCATTACTATCCAAAGCTTGAACTAGTGCGACTCACGTTCCCGCGCCGTGTGTACACACAGGCACACTGTGACGTGACCGCGGAATCAGTCGAAACAGTGTTCGAGCAGCGCGCCAAAATCAGGGGAATGAAAATGGTGTACGAGCCGAAATACCTTCGGTTTTTTCAGGCAAGGTTTGAACGACTATAACCACCGCGGGCACGGTGCTGATTCTTGGAGAGCGATATTCTGAAAAGAAAAGCAGGACCAGTACGAAATTTTCGCAGAATTTAATAGCGCGGCATTGCCGGGTCAATGACCTCTGCCCATTCGTCGATTCCGCCAACCAGATTTTTCACCTTTCGAAAACCGGCTTGCTTCATAAATTCGACAGCCTGTCGGCTCCGCCCCCCGACCTTGCAATGAACGACAATTTCTTTTGCCGTATCCAGCTCGTTAATTCTTTTGGGCAGGTCTCGTAAAGGAATCAAATAGCCGTTAAGGTTGCAAATCTGATATTCTTGCGGCTCCCGCACATCCAGGATAAAAAGGTCGTCCTTGTTGTCGAGCCGTTTCTTCAGCTCTTCAACGGTGATTTCATACTGCTCTTCCCTTGTGAAAGAATCCCAGCCGGATTGCACGCCACAAAAGGCTTCATAGTCGATGAGCGATGTTATTGTGCGATGCTCGCCGCATACGGGACACTCTGGATTTTTTCGAAGCTTAAGCTCCCGGAATTTCGTTTTCAGCGCATCAAAAAGTAGTAAACGCCCCGCCAGCGGCTCCCCCTTCCCGATGATAAGTTTTACCGTTTCATTGGCCTGAATCGTGCCGATAATTCCCGGCAGGATTCCTAGAACACCTCCTTCCGCGCAGCTCGGAACCAATCCCGGTGGAGGCGGCTCAGGATACAAACAACGATAGCAAGGGCCATCTTTCGTTGCAAATACCGATACCTGTCCTTCGAAACGAAAAATACTTCCGTAGACATTCGGTTTTCCGGTCAGTACACTAGCATCGTTAATAAGATAGCGCGTAGGAAAATTATCTGTGCCATCGACTACGATATCGTACCTTGAAAATAATTCGAGCGCATTGTCGGAGGTGAGGTGCATTTCATGCGTTTCAATCTTAACGAACGGGTTGATACCTTCAAGCCGCTCTTTTGCCGATGCGAGTTTCGGCCGTCCTACATCTTTTGTCGAATGCATGACTTGCCGCTGCAAATTGGAATAATCGACAACATCAAAATCAACGATGCCGATCCTTCCGACTCCCGCGGCCGCAAGGTATAACCCTAGCGGCGATCCAAGACCGCCTGCGCCGACCAACAGAACACTGGCGGCTTTTAATTTCTTTTGCCCGTCCATTCCGACTTCCGGCATGATCAGGTGCCGGCCGTATCGGCGAATCTCTTCTCCCGACAACTCCACATTTGCCATTTATACTACTCCTCCTGCTATCGATGGAATAATGCTGACAATGTCCTTCTCTGAAACGGGCGTCGCTTCTTTTTGCAAATAACGAATATCCTCATCATTGAGATAGACATTGACAAAATTCCGGAGCTTGCCATCGTCGGAATAGAGATGTCTTTGAAGCGCAGAATACTTGACACACAAATTGTTCAGCGCTTCTCCCACGGAGCCTCCATCGACCGCGACCGAATCGAGATTATTTGTAAACTGCCTCAGCGGCGTTGGAATCAATATTTGAATAGACATTGTGTCCCTTTGATGTTGATAGTTATTCGATGACAACACGTTCTTCGTTGAATTTGCTCCTGTCGTTTTCCATAACCCATGAATGGTGGTCATGATATTTACTCTTCATAATTGAGACGATCATATACGAGAACCACGGGAATGCATGCTCCAGGTCGTATTGTGAAGCCACTGAGGGAGAATCCGGGTGTGAATGATAGAACCCAATAATGTCGAGCTTTTTGCTCCGCGCGGCGGCTTCGGCTTCCCGATAGTTATCGGGTGTAATAAGAAACCTATGGTATCGTTCCGCCTCTTCAAACTGATTCTCTATGACAAACACTTCCTTCACGGTTCTTTGTTGGCCGTTCATTGTACCGAAAAGTACACCGCAACATTCATGGGGAAAAGTTTGTTCACCGTGTTTTCGAATTGTTTCAAATACATCTCCCGGTAACTTAAGCATACCCATCCCAAATATTTTCGCTCAAATACCGCAACCCGTCGTCGCAAAAAACTGTCACGATGACGCCGCTGGAAATTTGTTTAGCGATCTTCAGAGCAGCGGCAAGATTAGCGCCCGATGAAATTCCGACAAATAGCCCTTCTTCTTGGGCAAGTCTCTTCATCATCGTGTGCGATTCTTCAGTTGAGACCTGAACAGATTCATCTGCAATGGATGGGTCATAAATACCCGGCACGATAGCCGATTGCATATGCTTGAGTCCCTCGATGCCGTGAAGGGGTGAATCGGGCTGCATCGATATGCACTGAATGCTCGAACGAAATTCCTTCAACCGCCGGGACGTTCCGACAAACGTGCCGCTTGTCCCTAATCCTGCAACAAAATGCGTGACTGTTCCGCTTGTCTGTCGAATAATTTCTTCCGCCGTCCCGCGATAATGAGCTTCCCAGTTTGCCGAATTATTATATTGGTCGGGGTAAAAGAATTTTTCCGGATTATTCTTTACCAGCTCTTTCACTCTTTTTTGCGCCCCATCTGTTCCTTCAAGCGGATTGGTGAGAGTCAGCTTTGCCCCAAAGGCTGCAATCATTTTTTTCCTCTCGCTGGATGCGTTGGAAGGCATAAAAATGTGGACCCGGTATCCGCGCACCGCTCCAAACATTGCCAGCGCAATGCCGGTGTTGCCGCTTGTCGCATCAATAATAATTTTGTCCGGTGTAAGGCGGCCCGACTTTTCCCCTTCAAGAATCATATTCAGGGCGGCCCGGTCTTTAACGGAGCCGCTGGGGTTATGCCATTCGGCTTTGCCGTAAATTTCCACTCCCTGAAACTCTATCCCAATTC
Organism: uncultured Bacteroidota bacterium; assembly: GCA_963717445.1. Taxonomy (GTDB): domain Bacteria; phylum Bacteroidota; class Ignavibacteria; order UBA10030; family UBA8401; genus JAGVPT01. Next base: position 197,949 of record OY970334.1, read on the forward strand.
GGCTCATTTTGAGCAACGGGGTATTACCCACCATGCTGAACGACGCGTCATGGTGGGACATCGGATGAATTTTTGCTTCCGCTGTATCCAATGCTGTCTGTATTGTGCTGTTCAAAGGGTGGTTTGTTAGTACAACACTTTCGCTCCCCCGAAGGTTCAACTTGCTCATAATCCTAGGTCGGCGGCTTTCGCTTTCAGGGAATCGATAACGAATTGAATGTGTTCATCCAGCGGGATACCAAGTTCCAACGCGCCCTGTGCAATATCCTCCCTGTTTACATTTCGCGCAAACGCCTTGTCCTTGAGTTTTTTCTTCACCGAACTGACTTCAAGCCCTTCAATTTTTTTATTGGGACGGACAAGCGAACAAGCGACGATAAAACCGCACAACTCATCGCATGCAAACAATGTTTTTGCCATAAGCGACTCACGCGGAACTCCCGTATACGAAGCATGTCCGAGAATTGCCGTCCGGATTTCATCCGGGTAGCCCTTCGCCTTCAAAACTTCCGACCCCTTCATTGGATGGTCCGGCGCCTGCGGATACATCTCGTAATCAAAATCGTGAATCAATCCGGTAATTCCCCATGATTCTTCATCCGCGGAGAATTTTTTTGCATACGCTCGCATCGCCGCTTCAACCGTCAATGCGTGTTTGCGCAGGCTTTCACTTTTCGTATATTCGTACAAGAGTTCAAGAGTGCTGGCTCGATCCATTTCGCCGGCCTTTCTTCTTTGATTTTCGGGGGGATGTTATTACATTTTGACTATTCATTAAAGGAAATTTCCATGACATTATCAATTTTGGCAGTTTGTTTTCTTCTCATGCTTATCGCCATAATCTTTTACGGCTACGGGTTCATCATGAAATCGGCCAGGCCCGCAGGCGAGCAAAATATGGAACCGTGCACAATTTGTAGAAAGAAATTTGACCGGCGGCAACTTGTTGAGCGGGAAATCGGGGACTCCAAACTCATCTATTTCTGCACATCATGTATTATGAGACTCTATGAAGACGTTCTCAAAGGTCTGAAGATCGAACACTTTCACGCTACTGCCGAAGGACATACCTCACGAAGAACGCATATACGGCATTGAGGTTTCCGGGCTCCACAGACTTTTCTCCCGTGAATGATCAGGGCATTCCCGAAATGAATCCAGTCTTTCCGTTCAATAACATCACACAGGTCCGATTCGATTTTGTCGGGGTTTGAATTTTCAGTCAATTTGAGTCGCCGCGCTAACCGCATCACATGTGTATCGACAACTATTCCCGATACGATATTGAACGCTCCGCTAAGAACGCAATTTGCCGTTTTGCGCCCTACTCCCGGGAGCTGAATAAGATCATCCATCGACGATGGAACTTCGCCGCCATGCTTTTCGATAAGGGCTTTGCAGCAGTTGATAATATTTTTCGCTTTGTTCCGATAAAATCCCGTCGAATGTATCACCAGTTCAAGCTCGGATGAGCGTGCGTTTGCGAAGGCGGCGACTGTGGTGTACTTCTCGAACAGCGCCGGCGTGACCATGTTGACTCGCGCATCGGTGCATTGAGCTGAAAGAATGACGGAGATTAAGAGCTGTAGCGGATTCGCATACTCAAGTGCAACCGAAGCGGAAGGGTATTGTTGTCGAAGTAATGCTTCTATTTGAAGTGCACGTTTTTTTCGCCTCTCTTTTGACTCCCCTCCTCGCCGCTCCTTAGCCATACTTATGAAATAATCTCCTTTACGATAAGCGCGGCGTCTCCGGTCAAAGCCTTTTTCAGAGGTTCTTTCTCCATCGAGGCAAGCCATCTGACAATTTCAAAAAGCATTTTTTGCTCCGGTATCATCCGAATGCGGATCGTAAAATTATCATCTTCGAGGGACGGAAATTTATTTTGCCAGAGCGATAATCGGTGAAGGTTGAATTCTTGGGACAGGCGCTCAAATATTTTTTCCAGCTCTGCAATAAACTCATTGCTCTTCATTCCCGTCGCCCGCGGATAGAACGATGCTTCCCATAACCCTGCTGTTTGTTCTCCACCGCCGACAGTCTCCAGGACATTATACATTCCGCTCCATGTATTCTCGACATTGTGGAGGATACCCCCCACCGACGCGCTTTTGCGGAGGATGTATTCCAGCACATCGACGTTAATCCCTGTCTCCAAAAGATACACCGTTTCGAAAATCGCCGATGAGTTTTTTCCCCGCGTGAAGCCCAAGTGTTTTAACGTCCTCCTTCCCGATGAAAGCATTTTCCGCATAAGGACGGACAATTTTGTCTGCGAGCTGACAATTTTTGTATCGCTGACAATGGCGGAGCTCCAGGCAGCCTCAATGCCAATTTTGCATGTCGGAAGGATTTGGTTCGCATTTTTTTTCGAGGGCTTCCTTGATAATTCGCTGCACATCATCGTTGTCGGATTTGATCGGGGTGGACAAATATTGATTAAGAGCCCCCTGAGCAACCTGCGCCGATTTAATCCGTGCTTCAAGGAGGGATGATTGAAATGCATCGCGGATGAGAGCAGCATTCGCAAGAGTATTCTTAAGCGATTCGCTGAGTAGTTTTTGAAACTCAACAACCTCTGCTGCCGGCCGCGCTTGCTGCACCACGCAGTAGGAAATAATTCTTGAAGGAATTCCGAGTTCGGTGAAGATGCTCATTCTCTGGTGTCCCGTTTGTTCTTAAGGCCGTGCCGTTGCTCTTTTGTCAACCCCTAGCCATTTACCAAACTTTCACATCACCAAAAACTTGGTTTGAAATAATGCGAAGTTTCTTAGATGCGCCGGAATAATTCGGAGATGAATAAGAAATTTCTTGACCGAAACCGCTTTTCGTGTTCCCCAAAACTCTGACATCCCCAAACACCGAGTGGGTTGTCACGTAGAGCTCGGTATCCTTCGGCACCAAGACGTGTAAGTCTCCGAACACACCGTCCAATTTGAGGATTTGCTCACCCTCGGCCAGGGCTATTTCAGAAAGGTCGATGTTCATATCCCCGAACGTGGTCGAGATTGATCCTCCGCGGAAGTCTTTCGAACTGATTTTAAGGTCAACGTCGCCGAATACATTTGAATTGTGTATTGTCGACGTGCTCGATTCCTGTGTGCTGCCGGATCCCATGGTGGCGGATGTTGAGGGTTGAGTTGAACTTCGCCCGTACCGAAAGAAAATTCTGACCCCTATGATAATAAGAATAAGAGGCCAATACGTAGCGATGACGCTGCCGAAATCCGCAATACCAAGATTGTCAAGCAGGAACAACACTCCAAGAGTGATGAGAATCAATGCGCCAAGATAAGGCCGTCGGTGCGCGCTCATGAGTTTCTCCTTTACAGATTACCGTTTGAAAGAGGCAAAATATTTTTGGACTTGGTGCAAGTCCATCGTGTTGAGAACGTCATCCTTTTCAAGCCATCCTTTTCGGGCTATGCCGACGCCGTACCGCACGTCGTGCAAGCCGTCGACGACATGCGCATCGGGATTGATTGATATTTTGACGCCCTTCTCTTTGGCATACTTGCACATCCGCCAGTCGAGGTCCAATCGGGAAGGATGCGCGTTGATTTCGATACACTTTCCGTAATCAGCCGCAGCATCGATGATCGCCGTCTGGTTCAGAGGATACGCGTCGCGCTGCAGCAACAAGCGTCCCGTCGGATGACCCAGGACAGTCACGTATTTGTTCTTTAGAGCTTTCAAAATCCGTTTCGTCATTTCGGCTTCCGTCATCTTGAAACTGCTGTGGACAGACGCGACAACGTAATCGAACGTCGAAAGAATTTTATCGCTGAAGTCGAGTGCGCCGGTAGGCAGAATATCGACTTCCGTTCCACTAAAGATACGGAAGTTCGCCCATTTTTGATTCAAGGTATTAATTTCTTTTTGCTGCTTTTTTACACGATCCTCGGTCAAACCGTTGGCATAAACGGCAATTTTGCTGTGGTCAGCGATACCGAGATATTCCCACCCTAATTTTTGAGCGGCTTCAGCCATTTCAGAGAGCGTATTTACGCCGTCGCTGTAATTCGTGTGGCAGTGGAATGTTCCGCGAATATCATGCTCTGACACGAGGGTTGGGAGATTATTTTTTTCTGCTGCCTCAATTTCCCCGAAATCTTCGCGCAACTCGGGAGGGGTGTATTGAAGTCCGAGCGTTTTATATATCCCTTCCTCATTTTTGCAGGGGACAGTTTTTTTTGCTTTCCCCCTTTTTTCTTCAGATCCGATTTTAGAGAAGCCGTACTCGTTCAAACTCAGATCGAATTTTTTGGCAATAGTTCGCAGGCGGACATTATGGTCTTTGCTCCCTGTAAAATAATTTAGCGCGAAAGGAAATTCAGAATCATCGACAACGCGGAGGTCGCAATTGATGCCGGAGTTGAGGACGACGCTCGATTTCGTTTCACCTTCACCGGTGATGCGTTCAACATCGGGATGAGAAGTAAACGCCTTCATGATTGCCGGAACCGCAGGCGCTTTTGCACTTGCAACAATGTCAATGTCTCCGATGACCTCTTTTTTTCGCCGCAGGCTGCCGGCAATTTCCGATCGAATAATCCCTTTTTGCTTGAGGACAGCGGCATAGATATGCTGCGCGGCTTTTTCTGCGACAGAATAGAGGAATTTGGAACTGTGCTTCCTCATCGCGTCAATCCCCGCCAAAATATTTTCTTCGGTTTTTTTCCCAAAGCCCTCAACCTTTTCCAGCTTGCCGGCTTTGCATGCAGCTTCAAGCTCTTCTACGGATTTTATCTTCAGTTTTTCATACAGAAGTTTTACTTTTTTCGGGCCGACACCTGAAATGCCCAACATAGCCATCAACCCTTCAGGCAAGGAAGCTTTCAACTCTTCATGGTACTTGAGCCTCCCCGTAGTGATAAGTTCTGTAATCTTTTCGGCAATCGCTTCACCGATCCCCTTTATATTTCTGATCTCTCCCGACTGAACGAGCGTTTCCAGATCGGCTGTGGCTCCCTCGATTGCTCGAGCGGCGTTGTGATACGCACGGCATTTGAAAGGGTTCTCGCCTTTCAATTCAAGCAGGGTTCCTATTTGATCCAGTATTTCAGAGACCTTTGCTTTTTCCATCGTTTCCTTTAAAAGTTTGGTGCATGCTCGGTTGTCTTGTAGAAATCGGTCACGATTTGCGCCGCATTTTTCGGGTCATCGGTCAGCGAAAATAGCTGTAAATCTTCTTTTGAAATATTTCCTTCGGCGAGCATTTTCGATTTTATCCAGTCAAACATGCCCGCCCAGTATTCTTTTCCCATAAGGATTATTGGGAATTTATTGACTTTTTTTGTTTGCACCAGCGTAATAGATTCGAACATTTCATCGAGAGTGCCGAATCCGCCCGGCATCACGATAAATGCTTGAGCGTATTTCACGAACATGACTTTGCGGACATAAAAATGACGGAAGGTGATCAGTTTATCCTTATCGATGTAAGCATTGGCACTCTGCTCAAACGGCAAATCGATATTTATTCCGACTGAAACACCCCCCGCCTCTTTTGCCCCTTTGTTTGCAGCTTCCATAATACCGGGGCCACCGCCGGAAATAATGCCGTACCCGCTCCGGACAAATTCTCTTGCCACATCAACCGTCATTTCATAATACCGGGTGCCCGGTTTTGTTCGAGCCGAGCCAAAAATCGTTATGCAGGGACCTAGGCGGGAAAATGTTTGAAAGCCCTCAACAAACTCGGACATTACGCGAAACACCCGCCATATATCGTCCTGAGCTTTTAGAAGTTGATCGAGTCTATTATCCTGAACAATGTCGTGTTCTGTTCTTATTGGCGCCATAATGAATTTCCTTTTCGAGTTCGCCCAGTATTAGTAACGACGTTTAATAAAATTTTCCAAAATAATCTTTCCATATTGCGTCGCGATGGATTCGGGATGAAATTGTACCCCAAATGTTGAAAAGCTTTTGTGCTCAACGCCCATGATGATATTGTCATCAGTCCAGGCAGTGATTTCCAATTCTTTCGGGAAGTTCTCTTTCTTTATTACCAAGGAATGATAGCGGGCTGCCGAAAACTTATTGGGGACGGACTGAAAAATTCCTTTCCCCGTGTGATTAATCGATGATACTTTTCCGTGAACAACGGTCGGCGCCTTAACGATTGCTCCCCCGAATGCCTGGCCGATCGCTTGATGCCCGAGGCAGACCCCGAGGATCGGAATTGTTTTGTGAAATTTCTTAATAAGCTCGACCGAAATACCTGCTTCGTTCGGCGTGCAAGGTCCGGGAGAAATCACAATCCCGTCCGGGTTCATTTTCTCAATATCCGCAATGGTGATTGCATCATTCCGGGCAACACGTATCTCAACGCCGAGCTCGCCGAGGTATTGAACAAGGTTGAACGTGAACGAATCGTAATTATCTATAATAAGAATCATGGGACGTTAGCGTATCGTGCGTAATTTTTCAACGGCCGTCAACGTCGCCGCAACTTTGTCCAGCGATTCCTGAAATTCTTTTTCAGGCACGGAGTCATGAACAATTCCTCCGCCAGCCTGGAAATACGCAACGCCGTCCTTCACAACCATCGTTCTGATAGCGATACACGAATCAAGGTTGCCGGAAAAATCCAAATATCCGACTGCACCGCCGTAGACGCCCCGCTTGTTCTGCTCTAATTCCGCAATAATCTCCATCGCGCGAATTTTCGGAGCGCCACTAAGCGTTCCCGCGGGGAAACAGGAATAGAGCGCATCGACAGCCGACATCCCCTTTCGCAGCTTACCCCGGATATTAGAGACAATGTGCATGACGTGCGAATATTTTTCAACAGTCATAAATTGAGTAACTTCTACGCTCCCATATTCACTGATGCGGCCGATATCATTCCGGCCCAGGTCGACAAGCATCAGGTGTTCCGCACACTCTTTTTCATCCGCAAGCAATTCACTTTCCAAGCGGGTATCTTCCGCCGGCGTCGCGCCACGCCGGCGCGTTCCCGCAATCGGACGCGTTTCAACGATACCATTGTCAAGCCGGACCAAGAGTTCCGGTGAAGATCCGATGATAGACATGCCATTGATGCTGAGGAAGTAAAGGTAGGGCGATGGGTTTACAATCCTCAACATCCGATATAAATCAAACGGCTCCCCCCTAAACTCCATCTGCATTTGCTGCGAGAGGACGACCTGGAAAATATCTCCATCGACAATATATTTTTTTGCTTTCCCGACATTGAGAAGAAAATCATCCCTTCCTATCATATACTTCAAATCGCCGATTGACCGGGGAGGGTTCATCCCGTACGATACATTTTTTTTCAAGATGGCTTTCAGCTTTTGAATTTCCGTAACAGCCTTATCGTACTCTTCGCGTAACTGATTTTCATTTGCCCCATGAGGAATATATGCGTTGGCAACCGCAGAGACATTCCGCTTTACCGCATCGAAGACAAGCAAGGTGTCAAAAAACATCAGCGTCGCGTCATTCCATTTAAGGCTGTCCATCTTAGCGGATGGAATATTTTCCAAAAGCTGAATTGTTTCATAACCAAAATATCCCACAGCACCCCCTGTAAAACGGGGCAATCCTTCCACCGGAACCGTTTTGCAATGCGCAAATATTTTCTTTAGCGCATCGAGAGGAGCCATTGACGCATCGACAAGCGTAGGAAGCACTTGCACATCGGGATGGCGCGGTTTGATGGTGAACGACTTACCCCGGATTTCAAAAACCATAAAAGGGTTGTAGCCGAGGAAGGTATAACGGCCGATTTTTTCCCCGCCCTCTACGCTTTCAAGTAAAAATGAATACGGGCTTTCATCTTTAATCTTAAGGTAAACGGAAACCGGTGTCTCGGTATCCGCCATCAACTCTTCATAGATCGGAATGATATTCCCGTCGCCTGAAAGTTTTTTGAATTCTTCAAAAGTAGTCATACACTATCAAACGATGATTGACGGCCAAGCAATAGAAGAGCTATCGCCTTCGTAACGTTGAACTAGTTTTCGAAATTCATCGGGCACGGGCATGGGGGAATTTGTTTTGTGATTCAGCCAAACATGAACGGCTACATTTTCAGCAAGGATTTCACGAGTTGCATCCCGTTCAAGGATTCCTTCAAAAATGAAGCTTGAATTCTTAATTAGCGAAATTCTGGAATAGATCGTAATGGTATCCCCGTATCGCGCCGGGCTGCGGTAGTCGATCTCATTTCGCGCAAGGACAACTTTAGATTCATGATTGATCGTGTTGATGTCCACCTTGGCCCCGATCCTATTTAAATAATCAATCCTCCCAACCTCAAAATAATAAATGTAGACTGCATTGTGCACAACTCCCTGCCAATCGATTTCGTAGTTTCGAACGCGGACCTGAGTATGATGGTGAAATAATTTTTTGTCCATTTTCCTCTCAGTTGGCGGTGAAAATTTGAACGGCTTGCTTTACTTGTTCCATCGATACGTCGAGATGCATGACAGCCCGGATACTGTTGTACGAGCCGAGTGTGACAAGAAGTCCCTTCGACCTGAGAAGCGCGATGATTTCATCGGGCTGTTTTCCGGTCTTTTCAGTATTGACAATGACGATGTTGGTTTGTACCGTCTCCATATCGACTGAAAGTCTTGAAAGGGCAGAAATTCTTTCCGCAAAATATTTTGCTTTCTCGTGATCCTCTTTCAGCCGTTCGATATTGTGATCAAGTGCATACAAAGCTCCGGCAGCGATGATTCCGGCTTGACGCATTCCGCCGCCGTATATTTTTCTCCATCGATGGACGCGCTCGATCATTGCCGCCGAGCCGACAACGGCTGAGCCGACGGGCGCACCAAGTCCTTTTGAAAAGCAGACGGAGACAGAATCAAAATATTGTGCGTATTCTTTCGGATGAATCCCCGTCGCAACCCAGGCATTCCATAACCTTGCGCCATCGAGATGCATGGTTATTTCATGGGAACGGGCAAATGAAGCAATTTTTTTTATTTCATCAAGCGGATACACTGTTCCGCCTGCCCGATTATGCGTGTTCTCCAGACAAATCATTCTGGAACGGGGCATATAATAAACTTTCGGTCTCATTGCAGTTGTTAACTGTTCTGCACGGATAACACCCCGCACTCCGGGAATGGTCTTAACTTGCACCGAAGAAATCAACGATGGGGCGGCCGTTTCATAATTGAAGATATGGGCGTCCTGTTCGCAAATGATTTCATCGCCGGGGTCGGTTTGCGCTTTAATGGCAAGCTGGTTGCTCATCACGCCGCTCGCCACGTAAATCGCTTGTTCTTTCCCAAGAAGCGCAGCAACTTTTTCCTGAAGTGCAAGGACGGTCGGGTCTTCACCGAACACGTCATCGCCCACCTCTGCGTTCGCCATTGCCTGGCGCATTGCTGCGGATGGCTTTGTCACTGTATCGCTTCGCAAGTCAATGTATGTCATTTTCGAGTCCGTTCCGATTCATGGATGGTGGAATAAAAAGAAATCGCAAGAAGCTTGCCGCTATGAATAATCCTGAGATCATCCCCGCGATGCGGGGAAGCCAATCACCATGTTGAGTGTAAAAGGTTTGTTCGGTTCTCGGCTCGATCGACCGTATGATTGACGCTTCCGTGTACATTTGAGTCTTATCGTACATCTTTCCCAGCGGGTCGATGAAACATGAAATACCGCCGTTTGCACAACGGACAACCCACCGCCTATTTTCTACCGCGCGTAACACCGCATATTGGCAGTGCTGCCTCGCTCCCGACGTATTTCCCCACCAGCTATCGTTTGTTATAAAGACTAAAAACTCTGCCCCTCGCTTCACAAACGAACTGACGAACTCGGGGAAAATGGATTCATAACACACCATCGCAAGAAATTTCGCGTGGTCATTCGTATCCTCAAACACTGTACTGTCTTTCCCAATTCCCCAATTGCTGATTCCAACTCCCCACCGAAGCGGCTCAATGAGAAAGGGAATGGATTCGGCGTAAGGAATCCTTTCCGCAAAAGGAACGAGCCGCATTTTTGCGTACGATTGAATGCGGTTGTTTCGAGGCTCAAGATATAAAATGGAATTATAAGAGTCATAGCGGACGTTGGTGCCTCGAATAACACTGCTTGCCAAGGGCGCATTATTGGCATCATAATATTTGTAATCGATATACCCACTTAGGAGCGACATGTCGAGGGAGTCGAGTGTTTTCTTTACGTTCTCGCACTCCCCTCTCATCATCGGTAGGTCGAATAAAATTGCAGTTTCGGGCCACACGCTCATCTGTGCGCCCGCTGTTTTTTGTTTACCCATTACCTGCAAAAATTTTTCAACTTGTTCCTCACTTCCTGCAAGTGTTTTTGAGCTTTCCCATTTTTCCCATGGGTCGATATTGGGCTGCATAATCCCAACTTTAAGAGTGGGTTTACCGGTTCCGAGGAATCGTTGCTCGTTTATCGTCAGGCTGTAAACATTCGGGAGCATATACACGACGGTAATGGCGGCCGCTATGTACAGATTCACTTTACTCGACTTCTTCTTGTTCTCCAACAATACGTTCATCAACAGGAAGAAAAATAATGCGTTCATCACGACGATCCAGAGCGAAATCCCGTAAACTCCTGTAATCTCGGCAAACTGGATTTTTTCAAGCTGATATGTCTGCGTATTCCCCAGCGTCAACCAGGGGAAAGCCAGCTCGCCGAGTGCATAGAGCCATTCAAACGTCACCCAAATAAACGGCAAGGCGAGAAGGCCTGCCTTCAGCCCGAAATTTTTCCTCACGACAAGATAAAAAAGAACGATCACGCTAAAAAAAAGCGGCTCCCACAATAGCACGAAACTGCCCGCCAGCATCAGAAACGGATCCTTCGCATGAGTAAATCCTCCTATCCAATAGAGTGCAATGCAAGAGGCAATAAAAAAAGAAAAATATGAATAGAGAAATTGTTTGCGAAGAGAGCGAAGCCGTTCGATTACAAGGAGGAGCGGCACCAGCGAGATGCACGCCAGCGACCCAAGGGGGATTGGGGGAAAGGAGCAGCCGAACAAAACGCCCGTCGAAAGAGCAAGAACAATATTGGTTCGTGTTGCACGTTTCGTTTCAATGAAATTATCCACGAAGAATTTAGATCGAAATATTACTGAATAAATGTAGAAAGAAGATTCGAATTTTGCAAATTGATTTTATTGGAACGGCTTCCAGTATTTGCGAATAATCGCTCTCTCGATAAATTCCCACAACGCAATCATACCGGAGGCGCAGGCCCACCCGATCAAAGCTCCTCCTACGATATCCGACGGGTAATGAACACCGATGTATGGCCGGGAAAGAGCAATAAGCGATGCCAGCGAGAACCATCCCCATGCGTACTTGCGGTAGTAATGCGAAAGAATTGTCGCCCCGGCAAAATTATTCACAGCATGAGAGGATGGGAACGAATACCCGCTTCCGCAATCGACCAGGAGGCGAACACCGTGCAAAACATGACACGGGCGAAGCCTGCCGACAAGATTTTTTAGCACGGAACTGCTGAATTGATCGCTCACGATAATGGAAAGCACCAAAAGAATACCGGCCGTTCTGCCTGTCTTCCCCCCCCGCACCATTAGCCAAAGCCAAAGTAGAACAGCAATGACTATTGTAGGTTTATGTTTGTTGAGGTCGGTCAGAAACGGCATCAGCCAATCCAAGACTGGATTGCTGATAGTATGGTTGATGAAAAAAAATACAGCTTTGTCGATCGAGTAGAGAAATTCAATCATTGAGTTTGTTGCGCATAGAGAGCCGGTAAATTCCCCAAACAACAATTGCAGAAATGGTCATGCCGGTAATAATGTGGCTGTATGTCGATAAGTACAACGCTATCGAATGCCAGTTTTTGCCCGGCAAGGCGCCTGCATACAACATCACCCAATTCCAAATCAGCGCACTGATGCCGCAGAGAATTGCTGTTTGAATCAAACGCAGGTTCGATAGTCCTGCAACAAGCGACACCGCTGCCCGCGTCCCCGATAAGAAAATGATTGCAGCTATTGTTGTGAATTGATTGATGCCACCGCATACGCTACTGCTCCATCTCCAGCACCGATGAACCCCAAACCCTCGTTGGTCGTTGCCTTCACCGATACTCTGGCTACATCGAGCCGAAGTGCGGCAGCAATGCTGTTTCTCATTTGATCGACATACGGCGCAATTTTTGGCTTTTGCAACACAATTGTTGAGTCGATGTTGACGATCTCACAATGGTGTTCAGTAATGAGCTTGGAAACGTGCTCCAACAATGTAATGCTCGAAATGTTTTTGTACGTTGGATCCGTGTCGGGAAAATGCTTCCCGATGTCGCCTAACGCCATCGCACCGAGAAGCGCATCGGCAATTGCGTGCAGAAGAACATCGGCATCGGAATGTCCTAATAATCCTTTATCAAACGGAATGTCGACGCCGCCAAGGACGAGCTTTCTCCCCGTCACAAGCTTGTGAACATCAAACCCGAAACCGATTCTATTCATTGCTAACGATCCGCTACAGTGTTACAATTTAAGTAAGTGGTACGTTACTTGTTCATTTGATCGAAAATCCGAGGAGGAGATTTTTGGGTTCACTCCATTCGACATAGACATCTTTCACATGAGCAGACCTCGGGCCAATTTTCAATTGATTGATGAGCTCTTCGACAAGGGAGCGGTCTCCTTCGACTTCGACGTGTACTGTCCCGTCATAATTGTTTTTCACAAATCCTTTCAAACCCAACTCAACGGAATGCCGATTGACAAACCAGCGGAAGCCGACACCCTGCACAAGCCCCTGGACGGTAATTGTCGCATGAACATCCATAGTCAAACGATTCGCCTTACGAACGCAGAAATCACTCTTCTTCTGCCAACGGTAAATTCCAGTGAAGTTTCTTAATAAATTTATCCGAGAATTCAGAAATTAGGATTCCTGTTACGATAAGGAGAGCGCCGACGATCCCTAACATACCCAAAATTTCCCCTAAAACAAAGTATGCCAGTACAGCCGCGATGACAGGTTCCAGGGTGAAAAGAATCCCCGCTCTGGTCGGCGTCGTGTCTTTTTGAAACCGGGTTTGTGTGTACGTCGTTATGACGGTCGCCAACAAGGCGGTGTAGAAAAAAAGCCGAAGGAGATTCCATGTGAAATGGATTTGCGGAGTTTCAAAAGGAACGAGAATCCACCCACAAACTGCCGTGGTCACGATTTGAAGAAACGCGAGAGGAAAAAGTTCTTCTTCCTTTGAATAGATATCAAGGTAAACGATATAAAAGCCGAACAAGAACGCGCCGACAAGCGTTAAGGCGTCGCCAAGATTAAAACCGGACCCGCCGGGCGATGTCAGAAAGTACAGACCGGCAGTTACAACGACTACACCGATCACGTTTTCCGGTTTTGGGACACGCCTCCCCACGAACACTTGAGCGACCGGAGTAAAGACCACCATCATACCGGTAATGAAGGCCGACTTAGACGCGGTCGTTATTTCAAGGCCGTATGTTTGGAGAACCAGCCCGATGCCGAGCAACGCGCCGAGGAAAGCCCCTTTCCGAATTGTGGAGCGGCGGATTGAACGCAAGTGCGGGAAAAAAATTAGACCGAAGATGATCGACCCAAGGGTAAAGCGAATTGCGACGAACAAAAAAGGAGAAATATCCGCGAAGCCTAATTTCATCACAACGAACGTTCCACCCCAGATAACCGTCGTCGCAAGGAGAACGAGTTCCGCTTTTTTCCGAGAAGTCATCCTTCTACGTCATTCCTCCCATACTCGTCAAAGAATTTCGCCCATTTTGATTCAGTGCGCACTTTTCGCATCATGTTCTTCCCTTTCGTAGGCCACCAGAGATAATCATGGTACAGGTACGACCCAAAGACGAAACCGTACACAATCGGTGTGTGGAAGAAGAATTTTTGAATCGATTTTAAAGGTCCAAACCAGAACAAGTCGCCTGCCAGGCTCGCCATATTGTCCCCAACAGTAAATCCAAAATTTACATTGGAGATATCTTCGCCGACTATTTCAATTTCATGCGGGTCAGCGCAGCCGAGCTTATCTTCATGTGCCAGCCGAAGGTACTTGATGCTGAGCGGATCGAACCCCATCATTTTTGCGGCCACGGCATCGATTGCTACTTGGTCGGCGCCCGCGAGGATGTAATCTTTTTCAACCGGAATCATCGTTCGCGGACCCGGGCCATTGCCGCACAGCGTGCCGTCCATAACTGCAAATATTCCGGTGTGGATCTCTTTTTGAATTGCGAGGAGGTCGACCAATGTTTCATGAATCCACGAATGAGTGTAATGGCGGCGGGTATTGAGCAGGCCTCCAAAAGCATTCTTCATAGCGCCCGTTGTCGTGGTGTAAATGTGGGTCTTCACCGTCGGAAGATGAACGATATTTTTTCCAAAAAAGTATTCGGGAAGATGGATGCCGTGGGGATAAACCTTGTCTAATGCGTGCATCCTTGCTTTCGGTTTGTAATGAATCCACTTTATTTCGTCAGTGTTAAAATTGTACTTCTCTGCAATTCCATATTTCCTATAGATCGGGTCAAGCTTGTTCAGCTTTTCACCGCGGTAAGGGTCGGTCACAACTGTGTTATTGTGAACAGAGACCAAATCTGCAAATCCGTTGTTCCGCAACGCTTTCACAGTTCCTTCCAACTGCCATGGAGTTGTATTGGCGCTCAGGTAAGGGAAATGCCAACTGATATTGTCTTTCAAAATTGTTTGCGATGATTTGGAAAGGGCCTGTTCAACCCCTGCAAGCTTTAGAAGCCTCTCGTAGTCCGAAAGAATTGTCGTCGGATGAGTTTTGATGACTGCAACGCGGGAGCGGCTCATTGTTCGGCCTCTGACATTGAACGATAAACTTTTGGACAAATATAAAGAATTTTTCGGAAAGCGCCAATAGTGTTGGCGGTAAAAATTGGATTTGAGGATAAGTGAATGGTGAGCAAATTATGCAGCAACTGGATCTTCCGCGGGGCGGCGGGCTTTAAGGATGACGGAGAGGTATTTCCAAAGTAAGCGGAACAACAGCAGTACTCCAACTATCGTCGCATACGTAATCTGCCGGTACGTCACAACCTTCACTAACCACATATAATGGATCACCCCTCCTACCCCGGTAAAATAAATTAACCGGTGAAGAAGGTCCCACCGTTTTCCCCCAAGTCGACAAATCATTTTTTGCGTCGACGTCACAGCAAGCGGAAGCATCAAAATAAAGCTTGCGAATCCGACGGTGATGAACGGCCGTTTGGGAATATCGGTGATGATTGAATGCCAGTCGAAAAATTGATCGAGCCAAATGTATGTAGTGAAATGCAGAGAGCCGTAAAAAAAAGCAAATAGCCCGATCATCCGTCTGAATTTGATCAGCCAGTGCCAGCCCGTGATTTTTCTCAGCGGAGTAACGGCGAGCGTCAGAACAATAAACCTCAGAGTCCAAATGCCTGTTTCGTTTGTGATATCAGAGATGGGATTGGCGCTGAGGTTATCGTGAAGCCCGTTCCACGCGAGAAGAATGATCGGCACCAAACACGCTGCGAAGACAATGGGCTTGACCAGGCGCAGTACGTTTCTCTTTTTCATCGATGTTGATTGGTGCAATCACAAGGCAGAGATTTCATCCAGTCATTCCTAAAAATACTTGCGAAGATCCATTCCTGAATACATCGCAGCAACTTGATCGGCGTAGCCGTTGAACATCAGCGTTTTTCGTTTAAAGAACTCTCCGATACGCCGCTCGTGCGCCTGGCTCCAGCGAGGATGGTCGACTTCGGGATTGACATTCGAATAAAATCCGTACTCGTTGGATGCCGCGCGGTTCCAGGAAGTCGGCGGTTGATCCTCAACGAAACTGATCTTCACGATCGACTTAATGCTTTTGAAACCGTATTTCCATGGAACCACCAGCCTGATTGGCGCTCCATCTTGATTCGGAAGCGGTTTTCCGTATAATCCAACGGCAAGAATTGTCAGCGGGTTCATCGCTTCGTCCATCCTCAGTCCTTCCACGTACGGCCATTCAAGAACGCCGGTTTGTTGTCCCGGCATTTCTTCCGGTGCAAATTTAGTTTCAAATGCAACGTATTTCGCTTTTGATGTCGGTTCTACGCGTTTGATGAAATTAGACAGAGGAAAACCAAGCCACGGAATCACCATCGACCACCCTTCGACGCAGCGGTGTCTGTAAATTCGGTCCTCTTCTGTTTCTCCTTTCAACACATCTTCGAGATGGTACACCGCCGGCTTCTTGACATAGCCTTCAACGGCGACCGACCACGGTTCGGTTTTTAACGAACCGGCATAACGGGCAGGGTCATCTTTATCGACTCCGAATTCATAAAAATTATTGTACGAGGTAATATCTTTGTACGGCGTAAGATCTTCGGTGGTGTCAAATGTGCTCGAATGGGCCGGTTTCCATGTTGCACCGTCTTGAGCAAAAACAGAAGAGACGTTTTTTGGAAACACGGTAGCGGCTGCGGCACCGGCAATCACGAAAGCAGCGTTGCGCATGAATTCCCGGCGGTTATGATACAGCGTTTCCGGAGTTATTTCAGACGGTAAGATATCATCGTTCTTTTTTATCAGCATGTCTGCCTCGCCATTGAATGATATATTCGTGTATGATAAAACTCCAAAATGGACGCATTTGTTCCCGCACTAATGCCTGCGGGCAGGAATAGACTCACATAAAGCATCTTAATGATAAATAATTATTACACAGGAGAGAAACCACAAGCAAAGGTTGATAAACATAGGTCTGTCTCTAAAAATAATAACAACAGAATTTTCTCCCATATTTTTTTTCATAACGAGGAACAGGTAGCGAAAAATTCCGAAGAGGACGAAAATAGTTGTGAAAATAAGGTAGTCTGTTCCAAACGCTGTCACGGTGCGTTCCGCAACGGTGTAGAGCGCATACGAAATTGCCATTCCCGATGAAGTGATCATCATTGTGCCGTCGAGAAAATTCACATCGTATTCCTGTAGCACTTTACGTTCCGACCTGCTTTCAGTTTGCTGGAACAGGGCAATTTCACCGCGGCGTTTTGCCAGCGCTAAGAAGAGAGAGAGAAACATCGTGCAAAGAATAATCCAGTGAGAAATCACTACATCGATCACCTCGGCACCGGCAAGGACGCGCAGCATGAAACCGGATGCAATGATGAAGACGTTGAGGATGACTATTTTTTTCAAGGCCATGGAATAGAGAAGTTGAAGCACGAGGTACGAGCCCAGCACCAATTGAAAAGCTAAAGGAAGCGAAAAACAAACAAAGGAAGCAATACCTATAAGAGCCGCACTTAACAATGCGGCCGCTGGAATCGAAACCGCTTCAGAAGCAATCGGCCTGTTCCGTTTTAGCGGGTGTGCTGCGTCGGCTTCTTTGTCAAAAATATCGTTGATAACGTAGACTGCACTGGAAATAATGCAGAAGGAAATAAATCCTTTGAGTGCGGCGAAGAGGAGCAGCGGGTCAAACAAATGCTTTGAAAATACCAGCGGAGCGAAAACAAAAGTATTTTTGATCCATTGTGAAGGCCGGAGAAGGCGAAGGTAATGATTCATTTTTTCTTCGAACGAAGTTGTTCCTGAAGTTCTGCTGACCGGCACCTTTCCTTAGAACACGGCCGGTTCTTCGTAAATCCCAAAGTGCTCTGCTAAGGCATTGCACATTTCGCCAAGCGTGACATACGCTCGTGTAGCGTTAAGGAGAAGCGGCATGAGGTTGGAACCATCTGCTGCTCCCCTTTGCAAATCGGAAACAGTCTGCTCAACATCGCGCTGGTTTCTCTCGTGCCGGACTTCGGCAAGTCGTTTCTTTTGTTTAACTTCCACTTCCGGCGTAATGCTGAGGATGGGGATCTCTATTTGTTCCTCCTCCTCAACATATTTATTGACCCCGACTACGATTTTTTCTTTTCTGTCAATTTCGCTCTGGTAGCGGTAGGCCGCTTCCGCGATTTCACGCTGGAAGAATCCTTCTTCAATTGCGGGAATGACACCGCCAAGCATGTCGATCTTTTCAAAATAACGTTCGGCTTCTTCTTCCATCCGCGTCGTCAGCGCTTCCACAAAATAACTTCCTGCCAGCGGGTCGATCGTGTTTGTAACGCCAATCTCATGGGCGATAACTTGCTGAGTACGAAGCGCTATCTTCGCAGCTTTATCGGATGGAAGTGCCAGTGTTTCGTCCATGGAATTCGTATGCAACGATTGGGTTCCACCTAAAACACCTGCCAATGCTTCCAAGGCCGTACGGATGATATTATTTTCGGGTTGTTGCGCGGTAAGCGAACACCCTGCCGTTTGCGTATGAAAGCGGAGCATCCAAGATTTTGGATTTTTCGCTCCGTACTTGTTTCTCATCCTCTTTGCCCAGATTCGCCGGGCAGCGCGAAATTTTGAAACTTCTTCAAAAAAATCAAGGTGAGAATTGAAGAAAAAAGACAGTCGAGGTGCGAACTCATCAATATCCATTCCCGCGGCAATTCCCGCTTCAACATATGCAAATCCATCCGACAATGTGAATGCCAACTCCTGGACTGCAGTTGAGCCAGCCTCCCGTATATGATAGCCGCTTACTGAAATAGGATTGAACTGAGGAAGTTTTTTCGCGCAGTACAAAAACATATCCGTAATGATTCTCATGGATGGAGTCGGAGGATAAATCCATTCCTTCTGCGCGATGTATTCTTTAAGGATATCGGCTTGAATTGTCCCTCGCAATAAATTCTGCGCGACCCCCTGCTTTTCAGCTACGGCAATGTAAAATGCAAGCATCATGGCAGCGGGAGCATTAATAGTCATCGACGTTGAGGCTTTGTCCAGCGGGATTCCTTTGAAGAGTATCTCCATGTCCGCAAGCGAACTCACCGAAACACCGCAAATTCCGACTTCGCCTTCCGAAAGAGGGTCGTCGGCATCTCGCCCCATCAAGGTCGGGAGATCGAAGGCCGTCGACAATCCAGTTTGACCGTGTTCCAAAAGATATTTGAACCTTTCGTTTGTGTCCTCCGGAGTTCCAAAGCCTGCAAATTGCCGCATCGTCCATAATTTCCCTCGGTACATATTCCGATGAACACCGCGGGTATATGGAAATTCACCGGGAAACCCAATCTCCGAAAGGTAATTGATGTTTTGGATGTCATCGGGAGTATAAAGAGCTTCGATCGGCTCACCACTAACTGTGGTAAATTTTACATGGTCCATTTTCCCTGCTTTTTTTGCGAGACTACTCCATTCATCTTTTGCACGCTCAATGGAATCGTTGTGATCGATTGCCGCCATCTGCTCTTTCCTTCCGTTTTTTATCATCGAATATTCTTGCCTAAAAACAATCTAATTGCCATTATAATATACTATTACAAGATTTATCGAAATTATTTTCACGAAGTTCGCATGAACCGCCTGTCCAACTCAGCTACCGAAATTTTAACCACAATAGGGCGGCCGTGAGGACAAACGTACGGCATCGCAGTAGCAAAAAGTTGGTCGATCAAAACCCGCATTTCAACCTCAGAAAGTTTGTCGCCTGCTTTGATCGCAGCTTTACACGAAAAAGATTTCGCCACATTATCTCGTGCGTCGAGTTTCACTCTATGTTGATTGTTCTTAAATTCATCCAGAATATCCTGGAGTATGCTCCCTTCCTTACCGGCTTTGACATCTGTTGGGACACCTTCAAGGACGATGGTATTTTTTCCGAAAAGCTTCAATTCAAACCCTATCGACTCTAAATGAGGAATCAACTCTTTCGCCAGCGCGAAATCACCCGATGACAGTTGAACTGTATGTGGAAAAAGCAACTGTTGTGAGACCGGGACGGCGTTATTAAAACTCGCCAGCGCCCGTTCATATAAGATTCGTTCATGAGCGACATGCTGGTCGACGATCATCAATCCCGTCCTGATTTGGGAGAGAATATACTTATTGTGAAGCTGCCAAATTCCCTTTCCTTCCAGAGCGTCATTTTCTCGTGTGCCGTGGGCAAACTGTTGCGGCTTGGCAGGTTCCGGCAACTGGACGGTCGGAATGTCTGAAAACAACTTGTCGAGTGTGAGCGAGCTTTGCGGAGAAGTATCCCGGTTGAAATTAGCCGATGGAATAGAAAAAGCGCTTCTTTCAGAATCGCCTGCATCGCCGGAAAAATGATGCGGAAGCGTGGCATGCCGTAGCGAGGTAAATGACTGGTCAAAATTTCCCGCACCGTTCATTTCCAAAGAAGGAATGAGGTCTTTCGTGCCAAGAGCTTTTCGAACCACCGAAATAACAAAGCGGTAAATGCTTTGCTCGTCGGCAAACTTCACTTCCATTTTGGAAGGATGTACATTGACGTCGACTTTCTGCGGATCGATCTCGAGAAAAACAAGGTAGAACGGAAAATTCCCCTTCTCGATTAAATGCTCGTAACCGGAAAAGATTGCATGATTAATCGACCGGTTGACGATGGAGCGTT
This sequence comes from uncultured Bacteroidota bacterium, assembly GCA_963717445.1. GTDB lineage: Bacteria > Bacteroidota > Ignavibacteria > UBA10030 > UBA8401 > JAGVPT01. The sequence continues at coordinate 218,385 of OY970334.1, forward strand.
TATTCAAAAATAAATACTGGTCGACTCGCGATTTCCGGGCAAAATCCGGTTTTCCGATGAATCCTGAAACCGAAAGCAGTTCGGTTTTTTCAGACAACGGAATGAGCGTTTCAAAATGGCGCTCCCCATAAAGGTTTTTTAGACGGTCTTCAATGCTACCCGACTGTAAGTCGAGCAAATCCTCGCCATCGCTTATAAAACGAATTGCAATATCCGGACGAGATAAGGCGACCCGTTGAACGACATCGTAAATGTGCTTGAATTCCGTATTGTTGGATTTCAGAAAATGCCGCCGGGCAGGCGTATTATAAAAGAGGTTTCGCACGGAAATTGTCGTTCCGGATTGAGTGCCGATCTTCGATTGCTCTTTGAGTTCGCCTCCTTCCATTCGCACGAGCGTCCCAACCCCGTCCTCCAAACGCCTCGTCTTTAGTTCTACATGCGCAACTGCGGCGATAGAAGCCAAAGCCTCTCCGCGAAAACCAAGAGTCCGGATATTTTCAAGGTCTTCATACGATTTGATTTTGCTCGTTGCATGCCGGCCAAAGGCGATTGCAGCATCTTCATCATTCATGCCCGATCCGTTGTCGGAAATTTGAATGAAACTCTTCCCCCCTTCTTTTATCGAGATCGAAATGACCGTGGCACCGGCATCAATCGAGTTCTCGACCAGTTCCTTTACAACAGACTCGGGACGCTGAACCACTTCACCAGCGGCGATCTTATTCGCGAGTTGCTCCGGTAATATATTGATTGTCGCTGCCAAAAATCTCCTCTAAAAAAATGCGACTGCACAGTCTTGAATCTTCAAAAAATTTATGCCGCTTCCTTTTCAAAAAGTGCTTCGACAAACGCATGGGAATCAAACGGCTGTAAATCTTCAAGTTTTTCACCGACGCCGATAAAACGAACAGGAATCTTCAGCGCACGGGTAATTGCAATAATTATTCCACCTTTCGCCGTTCCGTCGAGCTTTGTAACCACCAATCCTGTTAGCCCGACAGCGGCGTCAAATTGTTTTGCCTGCTGTATTGCGTTCTGGCCTGTGGACGCGTCAAGCACCAGCAGGACTTCGTGCGGAGCGTCCGGAATGCATTTTTTCATCACCCGTTTGATTTTTTTTAGTTCTTCCATCAAATTGATTTTTGTATGCAATCGTCCGGCCGTATCGATAATAACAACGTCGGCGTTGCGGGCCTGGGCGGCTTTGACCGTATCGAATGCAACTGCTGCGGGATCCGAGCCTTGAACCTGTTGGATGATCGTGACACCTGCACGTTGTGCCCAAATTTCCAACTGCTCGTTCGCCGCAGCGCGGAACGTATCCGCAGCTCCAATTAGTACGTTCTTACCGGTAGATTTATAGTTAAAAGCAAGCTTGCCGATCGTTGTTGTTTTCCCTACGCCGTTCACGCCGACAACCATGATGACGTACGGCTTGGAGTTTGAAAGAAGTTCAAATGGACTTCCATTTCTTACTGCTACACTCTCTTCAAAAACGCTGGATATCGATGCACGAATTAAGGCATTAAGTTCGTCAGGATTTCCATAACGCCGCTCTTTAGCTTGCTGCCTCACTACGGAAAGAATGAGATTCGTCGTTTCCACGCCGACATCCGCTCCAATAAGAATCTCTTCCAGTTGATGGAGAAACTCATCGTCAACGCTTCCTTTTGCCAACACGAGGCGACTTATTTTCGTAACGAGGGAATCCCGTGTTTTCGTGAGCCCGTCTTTTAAACGGGACAGTTTTAATGCATCAAAAAGACTCATAGCTGCAGCGAGCGCCGGCCAGTGAAAAGAACATGCATGAATCGTCTAATATATATGATGAATGAAATAAGGAGCAACACAGTACTGATCAGCAGAGAAATTTCACGTAAAAGGGAAAAAATGCGATAGTGGACCATAGAAAGAACCAGCGTTAACGCGACAAACGATACTGCGAATTTTCCCGGCATATTCGAGGGAAGGATAATTCCTGTTCGCTTCCTTAAGTACAATCCTCCCAAAAAAATCAATACATCTCTGCTCAGAATGAGGAGAGCAAACCACAAGGAAATATCGCCAAAAAACAGAAGTAAAACAACAACGATACCAACGCCGATTTTGTCAGCCAGCGGGTCTATAACTTTGCCCAGCTCCGATTCTTGGTGCAAGAGGCGGGCGAAATACCCATCCAGCGCGTCCGTACTCACAGCAAGGAGGGTGATCAAAACAGCATACTCTCAATGATGCGGCATCTGCACCAGGAAAAAATAAACGACCGGCGCCATCAAGATGATGCGGCTTGCACTGAGCACGTTGGAGACTGTCCAAAGTTTCTCTTTCATCGGTTATCGGATGACTGCAAATTTTCCAAGTTTAGTCCGGATTTTATTGTTATTTGCGTCCAGCTGGGTCGCCATAAAAATATAAATGCCTGAGCCGACAGGCCTTCCGTGCTGATCGTTCAAATTCCAACTGATTCCATCCGCCGGAGTATTTCCTTCGAGTGTGGCAACTTTTACTCCGCTCGGTTCAAAGATATCGATGCGGCAATATTCAGGCACGTTAGCGAACGTGAGATGATTTCGGTTTGCATCGGCATAGGAGTATCTCAACGGATCGGGGAATACCATGATATTATCGAGATTGTTAATGTCAATCACAAGAGAAACCGATTGCCCTTTCCCATCATTGAGGGCTTCTCCCTGGATATTCTGGATTTGATCGCTTGCCGTCAAATCCATTTTGAAACCGATAGGCGTAAGATGTTCATTATCCGCGAGAGATAAAAACACTTTCGTCCGTGAAACCGTATCGAGTTTAACATCCTTGAGTGCAAATGTTCTCACGGCATTGGAAAAATGATAATTGGTGACGTCAAGTGCAGAAGCCGATAGTGCGTCATTAAACACAATTGCTATGAGAGATTGGGTGACAAACGATGCGCTCTCAAGATAAAATGTGTGTGTTTGTTGAAGGGGTGCGAAAAATGGAGTCCGTTGTATAGTGTCGGCTTCCATGCCGTAGACGTCAAACAAGTTTTTAATGCGGACATAATGTGAGTCTCGCGCAAACGGCTCTGAAAACGTCAGCAAGAGATTCGAAGGGCTATGGATCGCAATCGTTGTCGGATTTAGAGTATCATCAACAACGATGACGGCGACCGCCAACCTGTTTTGGTCGACTGGAACAGACATCCATAAAGAAATTTGAGTAAGGGTCTGTTGACCGGCCGAGTCGATGCGTGCCGGGTTATGTGCCATGGTCGACACTGAAGCGGAATGATCGCTTTCCGTCTGATTCATCAAGGAGACGGCATACCAATACGTTTTGCCCGTCAACACCGTCGTGTCGATAAAGCTTGTGCCGGTGACACTGGCCAAGAGGTTTTGCGGTTGAGAAATAGTGTCTCGATACACTTTGTGCGTTGCGGAAGGGGCGACAGAATTCCATTGGACCTCGACGGCTCGAGCTGAAAGCGGTGTTGCGGAAACTCCCCACGGCGCCTGAGGCTTGGATGCAGTGGATGCGTGCTCAAAGAATCGCGTTTTTCCGTCTGCGTTGAAACCAATTTCGGGAATTCCGTTGCCGTTGAAATCCGAAACAAGAACCGAATTCGATACGGATGAATGAACCCACACCGGCACGAATTTCTGGCTCGCAGGGTCATAACTGATAACGTAGAGGTACGGGTTCAGGCTGAGAAATAATTGATCGGTTGAAGTTCCTAAAATTTTTCCTGACGATATTCCATTGTCGTACAATACTCCTGTCTTCACGCCGTAAAACGTCTGCTCCCAAATCACGGAGAATGCGTTTACGGGGTCAGCAGGGCGATGCGTGAAAATTCGCACGGTCCATGTTGGCGGATCGTACTCCCTGTCTGCATTGAGGTCAAGATTCGAATGTCCCGCAATTGCAAAATCAAGCTGTCCGTCTCCGTTAAAATCGCCGGCGGCAAGGTAATCGCTCGTTTCGAGTAAATCGGTTGTATCAGTCCACACAAGTTGAAATTGAAACGGAGCAGTCTGTTTGTTTACCTGACGGTACATTATCATATCGCCATCATAATCTGCAAATATGATCTCCGCGTTCCCTGTCCCGGAGAAATCTCCCACTAAACTTTTGGGAGGTCCAAATTGATTGGTTGCGTCCCCAGGCAAAGGAGGCGTTGGATCGTCGAGTTGAGCCATCAATTGAAATTTGTTCTCCCCCATATTTTTGAAGACAAGGTATTGCGTACTGCTGCGAGCGATGAGGTCCAACTTTCCATCGCCGTCAAAATCGTATAGCTGGCTCCCCCACACATCGGCCGAATCGACAAAAGTTTGATTTGCAAAAAATGAGCTCCCTCCTGTATTCGATGTAAAAAGTTCCGTGGCCCCTTCGTCTTGAACTAAGGTAGAAAGCCTCCCATCATTGAACGCATCTTTCAGGTCTCTCGGAACCCATTGTCGTGAGTTGGAATCGACCGGAATAAAGGCACCATTCGCATACTGAAACGCCATCAATTTTCCGAAATTGCCCGACGTATCGTATTGGTTCAGTACCACGGTAGCCTTTCCTGCGATCACAGCAGTCCTGTTCAGAATAAATCCAGACGGGAGGGTAAAAGGCAATTCCGTGAAACCGGTTGTCGAGATATTTTGGCCGGTGAACGTAAAAGTGAAATGGTCGGTTCCATTTGTGGCAACTGTCGGATAACGCGCGGAATTTCCGGCTTGATCCGTTGCCTCGACATAAAAATCATACGATGCTCCCGACACGAAATCGCTTTGAGTCATAAGGAATGAATGGTCAAGTCCAATTTCAGAGGAGAGCATTTCTTTATATTCGCCAGGTGGCGTACTCGTGCGATACCAGAGCTTGGCCGAACATGGTTTGTCGACTCTCAAGGAAACTAATGCACCGTACTCTTCCTGAATGATGGTGGAATCCTGAAAAGTAAAACCAAGGACTGTTGGACCCGACCTGGTGATGAGCACACGAATTCTACTTTCAACATCTCCAACTTGGATATTTTTTACTTGTAAACGAAGTGTATAAGTTCCTTCTGGTAAAGAGCTAATATTCCATATTGCAAGTGTATCATTGATAAAATTGCGAGCACCGTAAGCTGCTATTTCGTTCCATGCAGTTGGAGAATCACCCGCGCCAAAAAAAACGTAGACCGAATCCAACTCGTCGGTCGTCGCAGATCCAATGATAGGGACAATCGGTGAGCTAAGCTGGGCATCAACTTGGGGCGATGTAATTTGAACGACATTCCTTTGCGGCAACGATAATAGAACTCTAGCGTTAACCAACCCTGCTCCGTAATAATTGTCCCACCCTTTATCACCTAAATCTATACAGGCTCCTAATAAATCGGCACGAACTTCGTCGTTGGTCAATGGAAGATAGCTTGGACTACTTCCACGTTTCAATTGATCCAGGCTGATTAAAAGCGATGCCACTGCTGAGACGTGAGGCGCTGCAGCCGAGGTGCCTGTAAAACCCGATTGGTAACCTCCCCCAAGTGTCAACGTCGGTATAGATTCTCCGGGAGCGACCAATGCTAACGACGGTCCATAGGAGGAAAAGAAGGATCGCGCGTCAGCTTGCGAGACAGATCCCACAGAAATTACTTCACTAAAATCGGAAGGATAATGAGGGTAACTTGTGCCATCATTACCACTTGAGGCAACCAATACAACATTTTTCGAGTGAGCATATTGGATGACATCTTTCATGAGGGGAGACATAATCACATCCCCAAAACTCATGTTCAACACCTGGACCCCATTATCAGCAGCGTACATAATGGCTGCAGCAATGTCGGCATCTGTGCCATTCCCGTCGGCGTTAAAGGCTCGCAAGGGAACAATTTGAGCTACCGGCGAAATACCTGCGATTCCAATCTTGTTATTTACCTGTGCTCCGATTATCCCCGCTACGGCCGTGCCATGCCCATTTTCATCCATGGGATCATTGTCCCTGGTAGACCAGTCGCCTATGTCGGGAACTTGCTGATCGACAAAATCATATCCATGCCAATCGTCGATATACCCATTGCCGTCGTCGTCAACTCCGTTTGTTCGCTTATCCCGCCCGTATTCGTCCAGACCGGTTTCGCCCGGATTAACATAAATTCTTGCGCTGATGTCAGGGTGCAAATAATCCACCCCTGTATCAAGCACTCCGACAATCACCTGGGGGAGCGGTTGATCAAAGAAACCGCCCGCCCAAAGGTCAAAAATTCCAATCTGGTCGAGATTCCATTGACTTGAAACCGCGGAATCATTCGGCAGTTGATCAATCTTATAAATATAGTTACGCTGGGCATATTCAACAAAAGGGCTCCCCTGGAGATCTCCTAATGCCTTATCAGTCGTCTGGCCGTCTGCGAACATCACGCGCGCGATGTGGGTAGGGTTGAGAAGGGTTGAAGTTGAGGATTGTGCACCGACACTGAGAGGGAGGCTTTTCTTCGCAGCGGCAATTGTGGAAATTTTTCTTATCGATTGAGTATAATTTTGCGAGGCAACTGCCGATAAATCTTTTTTTAAAAATATTTGATTGAGGACCGAATCGGGCGCATCGCTCCGGAATTTTACAATAAGTTCGTTAGGAACAAAATTTTGAGATCGCAGAAACGTGCTAAAAAGAAATGTGCCAAGAGCAATGGTAAGAAAACCACGAACGCCTTTCAGCAACAAATCGTCCATACCTATGATTCGAGGCCGTTTTTATCCGTTGTCAGCTCAACCTTTGTGGGATATTTTCCACCGAAGCAGGCAGTGCAATAATTCTTTCCGCCGGTTTGAGGAACCACTTCGAGCATTTTTTCCAATGAAAGGTAGTGAATGCTGTCGACATTCAATTCCCGGCGAATAGTTTCAACATCCTCATTGCAGCGAACGGCAATTAACTCCTCTTTGTGGGGAAAGTCCATTCCCCAATGACAGGGGCTGATAATCGGCGGCGAAGTAATTCTAAAGTGGATTTCTTTAGGCTCGGCTTCCTTCAGCAATTTTACAAGCTGCTTTGATGTTGTTCCTCTTACAATAGAATCATCGACAAGAACCACTTTCTTTCCCTTCAGCACCCCTTTCACCGTGTTGTATTTTGTTCTGACCTTCATCTCGCGATCGCCCTGCTCGGGCTGAATAAACGTTCTCCCGACATAATGATTCCGGATGAGGCCGATTTCCAGTTTGGTCGGTATCCCTTGCTTATTGCTTTCGGAGACAAAACCAAGTGTTGCAGTATTACTCGAATCGGGAACGCTAATAACGATTGTTCTTTTCTCGTCGCTGTCGGGAGCAATCGGAGCTTCCTGGGCTAGTGCTTTTCCCAGCTTGCGCCGGACTTTGTCTACGCTTTCGCCGAAAATCTGGCTGTCGGGGCGCGAAAAGTAAATGAATTCAAAAATGCAATGGTGGGGCTTTGCATTTTTTTTCGCCAGCCAGTGCGATTGAAGCTTTTTCTTGCTCGTTCCGTTATCATCGATCACGAGAATTTCTCCTGGGACGATGTCCCGAACATATGTGGCATCAATCATATCGAACGCGCATGATTCCGATGCTACGACAAATCGGTTATCTTTCATCCCCAATGCGAGAGGGCGAAATCCATAAACGTCCCGTGTAACAATAAGAGAAGTATCGGTAAGTATCAAAAGAGAAAAGGCGCCGTCAATTTTTTCCAGCGCTTCCCGAATCTGGTCGATCTGTTGTTTTTGTTTGCTCCGGGCTATGAGATGAAGAACAATTTCACTGTCCGAGGTCGTTTGAAAGATTGTTCCCTCATCCTGCAGCTCCTGACGAAGGGTTCTAAAATTTGTCAAATTGCCGTTGTGCGCGAGAGCAAGATTTCCATTTCGATAATTGACTGTGAAAGGTTGAATGTTTGAGCGATTGTTCGCCGAGCCTGCAGTCGAATAGCGGTTATGGCCTATCGCCGATAATCCTTTGAGTTGGTCCTGGACGATTTTATAATCTCCAAAAACATCGGTGACGAGCCCCATCCCTTTGACAATATTAAAATGGTGCTTCTGTTTTATAGCATCGTATTCACTGGTCACAATACCGCTCGCCTCCTGGCCCCGGTGTTGAAGCGCATGAAGACCGTAATATGTCATCAACGAAGCTTTGGGATGCCCGAAAATCCCGAATATCCCGCATGCGCAGCGAGGTTTATCGTTATCGAGCTGTATTTTTTTCATTTATGATATCCGATGTAATAATAGTATCGTTGAGACAATGTTCGTCATCCAATTTTGGGTAGTCCGTTGTATAATGCAGACCGCGGCTTTCGTGCCTCATCAGCGCCGAGCGTATGATAATATCCGCAACGCGTGCTAAATTTCTCAACTCGATCAATCCCTCAGTGACTTTTGTACGTCTGTAAAAGTCATTCACTTCTTTAAGGATCAATTGAATACGGCGATGAGCACGTTCCAAACGCGGGGTAGAGCGAACGATACCGACATAGTCCCACATAAGCTGCTGAATCTCCCGCCGGTCATGTGAAATAAGAACCCATTCTTCGCTGTTAATTGTTCCTGAGTCGTCCCATGGCGGAATTCCTGGAATAGCTTGTTTTAATGATTGGCGTTGCCTGATATCTTCTGCAGCTCTGTGTGAATAGACGATCGCTTCCAATAGGGAATTACTTGCGAGCCGATTTGCGCCATGAACCCCCGTCATACTCACTTCTCCGCATGCATAGAGTCCCGAAATTGACGTGCGGCCCTGGAGATCGGTCACAACACCCCCGCAAACATAGTGAGCGGCCGGTACGACTGGAATTAATTCTTTTGTCATATCCAATTTGAATTCGAGACAACGGCTGTAAACATTGGGAAAGTGATTTTTTACTGCTTCTGCATTCAAATGAGTCACATCAAGGTAGACGTGCTCGGCGCCGCTTCGCTTAAGCTCTGAATCGATAGCGCGAGCAACGATGTCTCTTGTCGCCAAGGAACCGCGCTTATCGTATTTCGGCATGAAATCTTCCCCCGCCGTCGTCCGAAGGATCCCGCCGAATCCGCGCACTGCCTCAGAAATCAAAAATTCCGGCGAACCCGAATTGTAGAGTGCCGTCGGATGAAATTGAATAAATTCCAAGTTGCCGATTGCCGTGCCCGCTCGAAAAGCCATCGCAATCCCATCACCGGTCGCTATGGAAGGATTCGTCGTATGCAAATAGACATGACCGGCCCCGCCGGTCGATAACATGGTGACCGGCGCTAAAAATGTTTTCACAGCGTTGTTTTCAACGTCGAGAACGTACGCACCCCAGCAATGGGTATCTGAATGTTGCTTCTTAGCGTGTTCGAAGAGATGGTGTTCGGTGATGAGATCAATGGAGATATGATTTTCGTATATCGTGATGTTCGGGTGGTCGGCAACTTTGGCGAGGAGTGCTCGTTCAACTTCCTTTCCGGTCAAATCTGCCGCATGTGCAATTCGATTTTGGGAATGGCCCCCTTCTTTTCCAAGGTCGAGCTGATTTCCTTGCCGGGTAAATTCCACTCCTATGCTGATCAATTCTTTTACTCGGTCGGGTCCTTCCCTTACGAGCACTTCAACTGCATCGCGATGACACAATTGCGCCCCGGCGTTCATCGTATCTGCAATGTGAGATTCGAATGAATCTGTGGACGATAAGACAGATGCAATCCCCCCTTGAGCATAATTCGTGTTTGATTCAGCTTTTTGTTTTTTTGTTACAATGGCTACTGAGCCAAGCTCTGCCACCTTCAAAGCGTAAAACAAACCGGCAATGCCGCTCCCCAAAACAAGAAAGTCTGTCTTTATTTCCATATAGCTCTAAGATACAAATAAAAATTAAAATAAAAAAGGCGTCCAGCAGGTTGTGCGGGACGCCTCTTATGATTTATGTTTGCAAATTTAACGAATCAGGGTCGTCGATTTGGCCTCAGTCAAAAACCAACGCCTTGTTCTCGGGGAGAATGACGTTACCATGATGACAACAAAAAGGCCTTTCAGTTGCGAAAGGCCTTTTAAAAATTTAATGCATGCTTAATTATTTCACATCATAGCCCAGGTTACGCCCACTTTAATTTGGAAATTATCTAAGTCGCTTGCAATGACATATCGCGGCTCAAGAAACAGACTCATTTTGTCGTTCAGCTTATAGTTTGCTCCCACAAGGAGGTTGATACCAAGTCGGGTAGCTGAGCCTGTTGCGCTGACGGTTTGTGAAGGCACGGAGCCAAACCCTGGAATGGTGTATCCGGGGATGGTAGCAGAAGCCGTGGTACTGAAGAAGTCCAACCCTAGCCCAGCCCCAGCGTACGGTTTGATCATCCCTTCCATCTCGAAATTGTAATGAACATTCGCATTGATAGCGAAGTCGCCCACCTTCCATGTTCCGCCGTTAACAGTTGTTGAGGTTGAGAAGTATTCAATGTCAGGGACCAATGTGAGGTCTTTTGTTAGTTCTCCCAAATTCGCATGCGCCGCAATTAGGAATCCTCCGAGAGATTGAGATGATGAGCCTGCATTGGTGAATGAGACTGAAGTATACCCTATTCCGCCCCCTATCTCATGCAATCCAAGCTGTTGTCCAAAACTCAAAGAAGTAACTAATACTATAACTGCAGCAACCGCAAAGATTTTCTTCATGGCTGACCTCGGTAAGTTAGTGAATGGTAATGGATTTGGGCTATTTAATGCAGAGCAAATATATGGCGGCGCCCCTGAAATGTCAAGTAATTTATTAGCGAAAACTTAATATTGTAATAATAATCACACTATGCCAGAGGTTGAAGAAAGGACGTCCCCAAAAACGCCAATTAATGTGTCGATTTCTCCTTTTTGAGCGATGAGAGGGGGGAGAATTCGCACCACAGTCTTTGCAGTGGAATTCACAAGAACTCCCCGTGCAAGCATTTCATCAACGATTGGGGCGCTATCTTTAGAGAGATCGACACCGATCATAAATCCGGAGCCTCGTATTTCCTTGATGATGGCAAACTTTTCTTTCAACGATAAAAGCTTGGCGTGCAAATACGCCGATACTTCGCGAATTTGGCGTTGCATCGTTTCGGTCGTCAATGTCTCAATCACAACCTTCCCTGCTGCACAAGCAACCGGGTTTCCTCCAAAGGTTGTGCCGTGAACTCCGTACGACCAAACACAGGCAACAGCGTTGCTTCCTAAAATTGCGCCGAGCGGAAGTCCTCCTCCAATCGGCTTCGCAACCGTGACGATATCGGGGTGAAAATCGAAATGTTCAAACGCAAAGAATTTCCCCGTTCGCATGATCCCGGATTGAATTTCATCGGCGACGATAAGAAATCCAAACTTTTTGCGGAGCGAGTCGAGCGCCGTGACAAATTCCTCCGAAACAGGTACGATTCCCCCTTCTCCCTGAATGAATTCCAGGAATACAGCGGCAGTTGAGCCATCAACGTTTTTCTTCAAATCTTCAACATCGTTAAAAACGATATGGCCGCAATGATCCAGGAATGGTCCGTATCCATCCCGATATTTATCTTTATCCATAATGGAAAGAGAGCCCATCGATCTGCCGCTGAATCCGTTCGTCATGCCGAAGATGTTGGTTTTGTTATTCGGCGCTCCCCATTTGCGCACCAGCTTCATGGCCCCTTCAGTGGCCTCGGTGCCGGAATTTGTAAAAAAAATCTTCTGGAACTTTGAATGATAAAGAAGAGATTCGGCAAGCTCCACCTGAGGTCCCTGGATAAAATAATTTGAGAGATGGACGTACTTCTTTGCCTGTTCTTCGATGGCGGCGATGATCCCGGGATGGTTATATCCCAGCGCATTCACCGCTAACCCTGAAAACATATCTAAATATTTTTTCCCCTCCATGGTAAAGAGATAGCAGCCGTCTCCGCGTTCGATAAGAAGTGGTAGACGCTTGTATGTGGTAAAAAATAATTTCGCTTCGCTATCCAGGATGTCCATAATTCTTCTTCGTGCGTGGTTGTAATGTTAAAAATATTGAATGAAAAAAATTTACCTTTTTATGGAGCGCTTCGACAGAACCGTCATTGTAAAGAACGAAGTCCGACGCTTCAATCACTTCGTCAGCAGGGAGTTGATTTTTCATTCTCAATCGAATCTGTTCTTCGGTCAGGCTGGAGCGTTTCCGGATGCGCTCTATTCGAAGGGCTTCTCCGGCTACTACAGCCAGTACATAATCTAAATTCTTATTCAATCCCGATTCAAACATGACCGGCGCTTCAACAACAATATATCCTTTCTGCAGCTTTTTCTCAATTGTCTGTATCTCTTCGTCGACAGCTTTTACTACCGCCGGGTGGACAATTGCGTTAAGGGCCAAAAGGCTTTCCCTATTTCCAAATGCGAGCGGAGCTATGTACTCCCGGCGTAACATTCCGGTTGCTGGACTGTATGATTCACCGCCGAAAAGAGAGGTAATTTTTTTTTTGATTGCAGGGTCTGAATCAGTGAGCCGGTTTGCGATGAGGTCTGCGGATAAAACAGGAACCCCAAAGGATGAAATCTTTTTGCATACTTCGGACTTGCCGCTTCCCATCCCCCCAGTAACACCTATTCGTGTCAGCATCAGAACGAAAACCCGCCGCTATTTTGCGAATGCAATTGAACGAACTTCGCGAATGACGATGACCTTGATTTGCCCTGGGTATTCCATTTCCTGCTGGATTTTTTGCGCAATGTCATGCGCCAATTGATCGGCCATCACATCATCCACCTTATCATGCTCTACGATAACCCTGATCTCGCGCCCGGCTTGGATTGCATATGTTTTCGCGACACCCTGGAAAGATTGCGCCATCGATTCGAGTTTTTCCAGGCGTTTGACATATCCTTCAACAGATTCTCTTCGTGCTCCCGGCCGAGCTCCGCTAATAGCATCGGCAGCCTGAACGAGAGCGGCAATCGGGTGTTCCATAGGAATATCTTCATGGTGCGACCCAATTGCATTGACAACGATAGAATGTTCGTTGTATTTTTTTGCCAATTCATACCCAAGTAATGCGTGGGGACCTTCGACGCTCCTGTCAACGGTCTTGCCAATGTCGTGCAAGAGCCCAGCTCTTTTGGCGAGGCTCGGGTCAATTCCAAGCTCTGACGCCATAATTCCACAGAGATAAGCGACTTCAATGCTGTGTTGTAAAAGGTTTTGTCCGTAGCTCGAACGGTATTTCATTCGACCAATATGTTTTATAATCTCTTGGTGTGCACCGGGCAAGCCTACCTCGAGCAGAGCATTTTCGCCAGCACGAATAATCTCCTCCTCCAATTCTCCTTTTACCTTTTCAACCACTTCTTCAATTCTCGCAGGATGGATCCTGCCATCGGCAATAAGGCGCTCTAATGATATTCGAGCAACTTCTCGCCGAAAGGCATCAAACCCAGATAAAATAACAGCTTCGGGTGTATCATCTACGATCACATCTACGCCTGTTGCAGCCTCGAATGCGCGAATGTTTCTTCCTTCCCTCCCAATGATTCTCCCCTTCATTTCATCGCTTTGGATATTCAACACACTTACTGTAGTTTCAACAGCATGGTCTGCCGCCGACCGCTGTATCGCTTGCACAATGATCTTTTGCGCATCCTGCTTTGCGTTTTCCCGCACCTTATCTCGCAAATCTTTTAATGTCTGTGCCGCTTCAGTTTTCGCCGAATTTGTCATGGTTTCTATCAATATTTTCTTCGCTTCTTCTCGTGACAATCCGGAAGCACGCTCAAGCCGAATAATTTCCTCTGAAATGACTTTCTCAAGTTCAACTTGACGTCCCTCTAAAAGTTTAGATTTCTCCTCGGTCTCACGCTGGACTTGATGAAGCTCCCTCTCTTTTTTATTCAACAGCTCTACTTTCCTGTCGATGTTTTCTTCGCGGGACGATAATTGTTTCTCGTACGCCTGAAGTTTACTCCGTTTCTGGTTGGATTCGTTGTCATGTTCTTGCTTTTTCTTGTACCACTCATCTTTGACCTCAAGAAGCTTTTCTCTCATCACGGAGTTAGCTTCCCTCTCGGAATCGACAATGATTTTTTTTGCGCGTTCTTCAGCACTCATGATTCTATTTTGCCCTGAACGGGCATTGAAATACCATCCTGCGTACACCGCAAGGCCGCACAAGACAACTACCATGGGGATGATGATGACTACTTGCATATCCCGGCAACCCTCTCAATAAAAATTAAATGCATCAAGTGAAAATAAAAATCCGCACTGCTACCCTAGGCAAGTGTGTTTAAAGAACCTCGTTCTTTTAAACGGTGGGTGTTTGCCTAATCGTTTCTTACTTCCACTGTCTGCTATCCTGCAAATGCAGGAAGCCCGAAGGCGTGTCGCAAATCCGGGCCGCTGGAAGCGGCACAGTCGAGGCCTGTAATATGACGATTATGAGTCAAACTCCCTGATGTACAAATTGTCAGGTTCTTTAATGTAATTGACTATGGCTGACGGTGCGGACTAAATTGTCCCAACAAAAAAGTAAAAAATTCCTCCTTACATAAGTTGCACAAAGAATTATCCATCGCCTTGAAGGCTTGTGTCCAGGTAGTTCGAAATCTTAATGATCTCATTTTCGAAATTACTTATCATCTCCCTGTTCTTGTCCTTCTCCTTCAGCAAATCTTCAGTAATGTTGAGCGCGGCTAAGACTGAAATTGTAAGCGGTGGCTGTTCAGGAATTTTATCGTGGATTGAATTAATCATCGTATCTACGTACCCGGCGACTTTTTTTGTGAACTCTTCGCTTTCTCCTCGCAGGGGATACTCAGACCCAAATATCTTCACTCGCACGCTTTTCCTGTCCATTGTTAATTCCAATGCGTTATCTAGTTGTAAGTTGGGAAAATTTAGCAAACGTCAGCGATAACTCTGCCTATGATAGTTTATAAATGAGAATTGATTTTTTCAAGTATAGCCTTCACTTTTTCCTGCAACATCGCCCTCTCGTCTTTATTCAGAATTCCGTTCGACGCAGACGTCAACAAAACTGCATTGACTTCCTTTCGCAGCTTATCAATCTCAGTGTCTTTTGTCGACAATTCAGTCTGCATCTGCAGAATTTTCGTCTCCAATTCGTTTGCCTTCAATTGAATCGCGTGCTTCTCTTCGCGGAGTGAACTAATTGCGGTCGAAGCAGAGTAGGCTCTCTCCCAAAGTTGCTTGAGTGCAGTTTCAAGTGAGTTCTCTATACTTCCTATTTCTTGTTCAACCTGTTCTTGCACGCCAGTCCTATTGCATTATCACATCGAAATTCTCAGCTTCGCAGTTCTGCCCCGAATTTACCGCACACATCTGAAACGATTTTTCGAATGACCGTTTCCGCTTCTTCTTCTGTCAAAGTTTTTTCCAGGGAATTCAGCTCGAGAGCGAACGCCAAACTCTTTTTCCCTTCTTTGAGAGGGTCTCCTTCAAAAACATCGAACAAGGTTACTTTTTTCAATAACGGCGAGCCACTCGCTCGTATGAGCTTTTCAATGCTTTCAGACAGAATATTTTTTTCAACGATAAAGGCTAAATCCCTTGTAATCGGAGGAAACTTGGAGGACGGAATGTAAGTTCTAAACTCCTTTTCCTCTCGAATCAATTCTTCAATGCTTAGCTCAGAGACATAAACATCACTTTCAAGTGAAAATTTCTTGAGCAATTCCCTTTTCACCTTGCCCAGAAAGCCGATGTAAGTGCCATTTTTTTCAACGGCTATAGTCTCTTCAGTTAAAGGACTACGGCTATCATAGCAAATAAAATGAAATTTGTCAAGTAGAATTTTGTTCAGCAGCCCCTCGACAATCCCTTTCATATCGTAAATATCGACCGGGCGGTCGTCCGCGCTCCATCCAAGTTGATTACTTCTTCCTGCCAGACATAGCGAAAGGACTCTTTGTTCCAAAAAACCAGGAATAATGGTGTTCGAGCCGGTTTTTGCCACCCTTTTGTACGTTTTTCCCAGCTCAAAAATCCTTATATCCTTTGTCCCGAAATTAGAGTTGTAAAAAACTGCCTGCAACATGCTCATCACCATGCTCGGGCGCAGCGCAGAGAGATCTTTGCTTATCGGATTTTTAATTCGGACAACGTCCTCCGCGAACGCTTTGGCAACGCTCTCATCCACAAGGCTATTTGTTACGACTTCATTGAAGCCGAGGCCTTCAAGCGAACGGCGAATCTCATCTACCTTAGTATGGCTCGATATGCGTTCCGCAAAATCGATCACGGTGACCATCTTGTCCGTAATCTTTGAATAACCGTAGAGTCGTGCCACCTCTTCGATGATATCGATTTCTTGCTCAAGGTCGGGGCGAAAAGTTGGCGCGACGCAAATAAAACTTTCAATGGAATACTGTCGCGTCTTGATGCCGATGGGAGCTAACATTTTTTTAATTTGAGCGGCAGAGATGGTTGTTCCCAAAACTTTGTTTACCCGCGATAGACGAAGGCGGATAGTTCGTTCCTTTATTTTTTTAGGATAAACGTCAGCAACTCCTTGTTGTATTCGTCCTCCCGCAATTTCTGCGAGCAACATCGCTGCACGGTTTGCCGCAAATACTGTTCCATTGGGGTCGGTTCCTCTTTCAAACCTGTACGATGCATCGGAGGATATTCCAAGCAGCTTCGCAGTTTTACGAATACCCGAATGCTCAAAGCAGGCACTTTCAATTAGCACCGAACTCGTCGAATCGGATATCTCCGAATTTGATCCGCCCATCACTCCTGCGATTGCAATGGCTCTATCGTTGTCACAGATCATCAATGTTGATGAAGAAACTGTGCGTTCGGTCCCATCGAGGGTCGTGAATTTTTCTCCTTCAGAAGCATTCTTTACAATAATTTTTTTACCTTGAATTTTATCGTAGTCGAACGCGTGGAGGGGCTGTCCAGATTCGTACATGACAAAATTCGTAACATCGACAACGTTATTAATCGGCCTGATATTGCACGCCTTAAGAAGCGATTGAAGCCATTGAGGGGATGCGGCTACTTTAACATCCGTGATCAAACGAGCGGAGTAACGAAGACAAGCTTTTTTATCTTTTATTTCGACCGAAACATTTTTCTTGATATTGCTCTTTGTATTTTCTCGAACGCTGGTTTTAGGAAGGACAATCTTTTTCTTGACGAGGGGCGCGGCTTCCCTCGCGATACCGATATGGCTTAAGCAGTCGGGGCGGTTGGGAGTAACTCCAATTTCAAAAACAACATCGTCTAGCCCTAAATATCCCGCCAGCGGCATTCCTACCGTTGCAGAGCGGTCAAGCACAAGAATGCCGGTTGCATCGTCACCGAGTCCTAATTCATATTCCGAACAAATCATTCCGTTCGATTCTTCCCCCCGAACTTTGACCTTTGAAAGCGTAAACGGTTTTCCATCAGGATCATGTTGGTTTTTCGGTACAATGGCACCTACTAAACCTACTGCGACTTTTTGTCGGGCAAGAACATTCGGAGCACCACACACTATTTGCAGAACGGGGGCTGACTCTGAAGAATTCTTTGCCGCATTGACTCTTACTTCGCAAAGAGACAGCTTGTCGGCGTTCGGATGCTTTCTCACTGAGAGAACTTCACCTACAACGAACTTGTCAAATGCCGCTCCAAGCTGTTCGACACTTTCGACCTCTAAACCAACGGATGTAAGCCTTTGAGCTAATTCCTCAGAGGTAACCTTAAATTGAACGTAGCGCCCTAACCAATTGAGAGATATACGCATAAGTGTAAAGATTAAAACTGTTTTAGAAATCTAATATCGTTCTCAAACAATAGGCGGATGTCGGAAATATTGTGCCTCAATAGCGTCGTTCGTTCTACACCAATCCCAAATGCAAACCCTGTAAACGCCTCGGGATCGTATCCGACATTTTTCAAGACATTGGGATGGACCATACCGGCACCCAGAATTTCCAGCCAGCCTGAATGTTTGCATACCCGGCATCCCTTCCCGGAGCACAGGAAGCACGTGATGTCCATTTCAAGGCTTGGCTCCGTAAAAGGGAAAAAACTTGGGCGAAATTTATATTGTAAATTGGTCCCGTAAAATTCGCGCGCAAAAGCAACAAGAGTCCCTTTCAACTCGCTGAAGCTTACATTTCTATCGACGTACAACCCCTCCACTTGATGGAACAGGCAATAGCTTCGCGCGCTAATCGCTTCGTTTCTATACACGCGGCCAGGCATTATCACACGCACCGGAGGGCGGCGCTCTTTCATGACCCGGATTTGAACGGGGGACGTATGCGTCCGGAGCAAAACATCATCTTCAATGAAAAATGTATCCTGCATATCCCGAGCCGGGTGATTCGGAGGGAAGTTCAATGCCTCGAAGTTATGGTAATCATCCTCGATTTCTGGCCCGTCAACGACACCGAATCCCATGGAGATGAAAATCGCCGATATATCGTCGAGCGTTTGAGTGATCGGATGACAGGTGCCTATCGGCGGAACCCTTCCCGGAAGCGTCAAATCGATGAACGTCGTTTGACCGGCAGCAACAGATTCGACTTGCTTCTTCGCCGATTGATACAGGGAGTCAACAAAAGCACGAAGCTCGTTAAGCTGTTTTCCATAATTCGGTTTCAACTCAACTGCAACAGATTTCAATTCGTCAAATAGTTGCGCAACACTTCCCTTTCGGGCAAGAAATTCGATTCGATACTTTTCCAAATCATCCGCCGAAACGATATTTCCGGCGGAGAGTTGAGCTTTAGCCCGGAGAGATTGAATAGATTGTTCTAAATTTGAGATCGGTTCAGACATTGTTATGGGTTCTGCTTTTCAGGGTTGAAACAAAACTTCCCGCCCACACCGGTAGCATAGTGTGGCGGGAAGCGGTCTATTACGCTTTGATAAATTTTACAACTTCTGCAAATGCTTCGGGGTTCCCAGCCGCAAGTTCGGCGAGAATTTTTCGATTGATGTCGACCTGCTTTTTGTGAAGGCCGTCCATGAGTTTTGAATAGGTCAGCCCGTGCAATCGCGCAGCAGCGTTAATGCGTGCAATCCATAATTGGCGGAATGTCCTCTTCTTTGCTTTTCTGTCCCGGTATGCAAATTGATAGCCCTTATCGATGCTATGTTTGGCGACCGTCAGGACTTTGCTTCTCGCACCCCAATAGCCTTTCGCTTCGCTGAGAATCCTTTTGCGACGGCGATGGGAGGCAACTTTATTTTGCGAACGTGGCATAGTTGCTCTTGTCTCCTTTGGTGATGATGAAATGAATGTGAATTAGTAAAACAATTACAATACCAGTAAGCGTTTGATATTCCGCTCATCTGCCGCGGATATCAACCCGGAACGGCGTAAGTGGCGTTTGCGCTTAGTTGATTTGCTTGTAAGGATATGTCGGCGGTTCATCTTATGGCGCTTAATCTTTCCGGTGCCTGTCACTTTGAATGTCTTTCGTGCACTCCGGTGCGATTTCATCTTTGGCATATGTTCCCTTTATTTTATGCTTGTTTATTTTCTGCTGCTACTTTCTCGGATTTGACCTTTGCCGATTTATCCGGCGCATAAAAGATAATCATATTACGCCCTTCCATGTGTAACGGCTGGTCAATTTTCGCTACGTCAACCAGGCGCTCGGTCAACCGGTTCAACAGGCTTTCGCCATGATCCTTGTACGTGATTTCCCTTCCCTTAAAGATAACCGTCGCTTTCACCTTGTGCCCGTCTGCAATAAATTGTAGCGCGTGCTTCGTCTTAAATTCAAAATCGTGAATATCGGTATTCGGGTGAAACCGGAGTTCCTTCACGAGGCTTATATGCTGATGTTTCTTCTGGATTTTTTCTTTCTTTTGAAGTTCATACTTGTATTTGCCGAAGTCCATAATTTTGCAGACCGGCGGCACGGCATTCGGCACAACTTCAATAAGATCTTTTCCTTTTTGCTGCGAAATTGTCAGTGCGTCTCGCGGAGTCATCACTCCGAGCTGCTGGCCGTTATTGTCGATGACGCGGATTTGTGCCGTGCGAATTTCTTCGTTGATGCGGGGTCCTTTACTTTTGATGCGGGTATCTCCTATACAGTGAGTGATTTGTGTTGGACTTCGTATTGGATTTGCTCAATGAATTTTTCGAGCGCAAGGCTTCCCAAATCTCCTTTTTTGTGCTGCCGAACCGATACGGTGCCTGCTGCCTTTTCTTTTTCCCCTATGACAAGCATGTACGGTACTTTCTTCAATTCCCAGTCACGAATTTTATAGCCTATCTTTTCGTTACGGTCGTCAAAATCGACCCTGATATCGGCTTTGTTTAAATTTTCGAATATCGTTTGACCGTACGCCGTCTGTGCATCGGTAATAGGAATCACAACAGCCTGCACCGGAGTCAGCCAAATCGGAAATTCTCCTGCAAAATGCTCGATGAGAATGCCGATGAATCGTTCAAACGACCCGAACGGCGCTCGGTGAATTATCACTGGACGATGTTTTTGTCCATCGCTGCCGGTGAATTCAAGTTGAAATCTTTCGGGCATAACGTAATCAACCTGAACGGTACCGAGCTGCCATGTTCTTCCTATTGCATCTTTGACCATGAAGTCGATCTTCGGACCGTAAAAGGAGGCTTCTCCAATTCCAATGAAGTAGTCGAGCTTCATTTCATCGGCAACTTCTTTGATCTCACGTTGCGCCTGTTCCCAGAACGCCACATCGCCGCCAAATTTGTCGACGTTTTTGTCGTCGCGGAACGAAAGGCGCGTTGTGACTTCCATTCCAAACGTTCGAAAAACAAATTGCGTAAGCTCCACTGTTCGCGAGATCTCTTCTTTGAGCTGATCGTGCGAGCAATAGATATGAGCATCATCTTGAGTAAAGCCGCGCACGCGCGTGAGTCCGCTCATTTCCCCGGATTGCTCGTAGCGGTAGACTGTGCCGAATTCCGCCAATCGGATCGGAAGGTCTCGGTACGACCTGGGCTTCGCGGAATAAATCTGGTGATGATGAGGACAGTTCATCGGTTTCAGGAGAAACTGCTCGCCATCTTCCATTGTGATCGGAGCAAATTGTGAATCTTTGTAGTACGGATAGTGACCTGAGGTTTTATACAATTCCAAATTTGCGATATGAGGAGTAACAACGGGTAAGTATCCGCGTTTTCGCTGTTCCTCACGCAAAAATTTTTCAAGCGTCTCGCGAACGATCGTCCCTTTGGGCAGCCACAGCGGCAGGCCGCTGCCAACTTTCGGGGTGAGAAGGAACAATTCCATCTCAGCGCCGATCTTTCGATGGTCGCGGCGCTTGGCCTCTTCAATCCGGAAAAGATATTCGTCGAGTTCCTGCTTCGTCGGAAATGTTATGCCATAAATTCGCTGAAGCATTTTATTCTTCTCGTTGCCTCTCCAGTAAGCGCCGGCAACATTCATCAATTTGATGAATTTAATCTTTCCCGTGGAAGGGATATGAGGACCATAGCAGAGGTCGGTAAAATTTCCTTGATGATACATGCTGATCGCTTCCCCTTTAAACTCATTCAGCAGTTCAATTTTGTACTGGTCCCCCTTCTTTTTGAAATATTCCGCCGCTTTTTCCCATGAGACTTCTTCGCGTTTGTAAGGAACGTCGCGGTTGGCGAATTCCTTCATTTTAGATTCAATCGCCGCAAGTTCTTCATTCGTGAGAGAATGATCTCCCATGTCGATGTCGTAATAGAAACCGTTTTCAATAGATGGACCGATCCCGAATTTTGTTCCAGGGAACAACGCCTCCACTGCTTCCGCCATCAGATGAGCAGAGCTGTGCCAGTATGTAGACTTCCCTTCTGGAGAATCCCACGTATTGATTTTTATAGATGCATCCTCAGATATCGACCGGCTTAAATCCCACACTTCTCCGTTAACGGTAATCGAAAGCGCGTTCTTTGCCAAGCCTCGGCTTATGCGTTCAGCAATCTGAGCCCCGGTAATGCCGCTCTCAAACTCTTTTTTGCTGCCGTCGGGGAATGTAATTGTCACCTTTTTCATTACGCTGTATTCCAAAAAATAAAAAATCGGAGCGAGCAATCTCCGATGCACATTTTAACTCTTTCTCATTGAATTCCGTAATGAATCACTTCCAGTAATTGCTCCTTTATTTATCTATAAAATAGCAAAAAGAGTGCAGAAATGCAACAATCAGGTGGCGTCTTAACTAAAAAAATGCCTTCTATCACCTCTTATGTTTTCTATAAATTTGTCAAAATAAAGTTTGTCATGAGCGTGTAGAGATGAAGCCGAGTCAAACCCCCGTAAATCCCGTGGTTTTTATCGGGATAGATCATCATTGAAAATTGTTTGTTCGCTTTTTCAAGTGCTGAGACAAAGTTGGCCGTGTTTTGAAAATGAACGTTGTCGTCGCTCGTTCCGTGAATGAGCAGGAAGTTGCCCTTCAATTTTGAAGCGTGAGTGATCGGTGAACTCTCAACGTATCCGGCGGGATTGTTTTGAGGCGTGCCCATGTAGCGTTCAGTGTAGATATCATCGTAGTATCTCCAGCTGGTGACGGGCGCGACGGCAATCGCGGTCTTGAAATAATCGGCGCCATTCAAAATAACCATGCTGGAGAGATAACCGCCGTAGCTCCAGCCCCAAATACCGATTCTGTTTTTGTCAACATATTGAAGTGACGAAAGATATTTAGCTCCTTCCACCTGATCATGTACTTCCCATTTACCGAGGTTTCGATAGCCTGTACTTTTGAACTCCTTTCCACGCGCACCGGTTCCACGGTTGTCCACCATGAAAATTAAATATCCATGCTGGCCCAGCAATGAGTACCATAAAACGTCGGGGGTTCTTTCCCACATATTTCGGACTACCTGGGATCCAGGTCCTCCGTAGGTGTACACCAGAACCGGATATTTCTTTGTCGAATCGAAGTCTGCGGGTTTTACAATCGATGCATTAAGCTGAATTCCGTCCGACGTCGTAATAGATAGAAACGTAGTTTTTCCTAATTGAACATCATGCAGCGCAGGAATCGGGTTATCTTCAATGACCGATAGGAGATCACCGTCCTTGCTTACAAGAAAAATCTTTGGGGGCGTGGAAACGTCGGAATATGTATCGAGAAAATATTTATATGAAGGCGAAAAATTAGCCGCATGCGAACCAGGCGTCGCGGTGAGACGGGTCTTTTTCTTTCCATCGAGTTGAATTCTGTAAATGTATCTTTCGAGCGGTGAGACTTCGGTGGAAGAATAATAGAGCACACCGGACTTTTCATCGACGCCATAGTATGAATCTACTTCCCATGTTCCCCTGGTAATTTGATTGAGAAGCGTTCCATCATCGTTATAAAGATAGAGGTGGCGATAACCATCCCGCTCGGACGGCCAAATGAATTTCCCGTTGCTTAGAAATGTAAGATCGTTAGAGACCTCTACCCATTTATCATCGGTTTCGGTAAGAATGGTTTTGGTTTTTCCCGACGAAATATCGGCGAACAAAAGCTCAAGTGAGTCCTGGCCGCGGTTCATTCGCTGGATTGACAATACGTCCGGGTCGCGTGTCCATTGGATTCTCGGGATGTAAATATCGTCGTTCGTGCCGATATCCATCCATTGTATTGAAGACGATTGAACATCGGCAACACCGATTTTAACAATCGAATTCGCCTCCCCCGCCTTCGGGTAGCGCATGGGAATGAGCTTCAAATGGAGCGAGTCCCATTCAGTGAGCGTGTATTCTGGAACTCGATTTTCGTCCAGGTGCCAGAACGCAATATGCTTGCTGTCCGGGGACCATTGCCAGCCGTCCGAGATCTCGAACTCTTCTTCATAAACCCAATCGAACTTTCCGTTGATAACGTGCTCGGCTCCGTCGGTTGTCAAACGATGCTCAGCCCCGGAAGCGATATCGAGAATGTAGATATTATTTTCCCGTACAAATCCTATATCGTTCCCGTCGGGAGAAAACTTTACATTGTATTGAGGCTCGTTCACCGCTGTCAGCCGTCGAAACGTTTTGGAAGAGATGTCATACAGGAAAATATGGCCGGCAGGCGTCAGGCGGGACAAGTATTCCCTTTCGGGAGGAGCGGAAATAAAAAGAATCTGTTTTTCATCCGGCGACCATTGGTACGTCGTAAAACGAAACGGCGGATCGCCATCGTTTAATTTGAGGGAAGCCGTGCTAACCAACAGGCGGCTCGATTTTTCTTTCACCCCATAAATAAATATGTTCGTCGCCTTTGCGCTGGTATCCCTTTCATAGTATGAATAATGTGCGCCATCCTTGAGCCAATGCACTCCATTGACGGTCTTGCCGGCAAACTTTGCTGAGTTGAAAATATCATTAAGCGTCAACTCTTTCTTGCCGTTTTGAGCAAAGAGCAAAGCGGTGGAAAGGCAAAGCAGAAAAAAGAATTTGCGTGCGGAAAATAGTGTACGCATATAATGTCCTTTAAAGTAAACGTTTGTTAAGAAATTCATTTAAGCAAAAAAAGGAGCCAATTGCGAAGCGAAGGGCGTACAATGACTGAGTTATCCTGGGGATCATGCCAGATTTACGATGAAGAGAATTTATAGCAGTTGAACAATGGGTCAATGTTTGGTGTGCGGTGGAGCAATATGAATCTCGTCCAGTTTTCGTGTAACCATTGTCGAGAGGTTTCGCATCGAACTGACGCCCGAAGAAATCACTTCAATGCCTTGTTTTAACTCTATGAAAATCTCCTTACACTGAAATTCTTTGCCTTCTTTTACATTGGCCAGTAATTCGGCCTCACGCCTTTGTAAATTGGATAAGAGATCGGCAAGGCTTTTTTCGACCAACTGTCCGACGGAGTTCACCGTATCGTGAAAGGTATGGAGTGAATCGAGCTCATCCTGCTTTTCCTGAAGAAGCCGTTCCTTCGCGTCGTTCTCGATGATTTGCTTTCGGTACAGATACCGCTCATAGACGCTCTTGACGGCAAGCGAAAGACGTTCTATGTCGAGATGATCCTTTCGTATGTAATCGTACACGCCAAGCTGCATCGCTTCGATGGCAGTCGATTCAGAACCGGCTGCAGTCACGAGGATCACCGGAGTCGATATCTTCTGGGAATGCATCCATTCAAGAACGTCCATCCCGGACATTTCCCCCATGCGGTTATCGAGCAAAATGACATCGAAACTCGTTTTCTTCAGCAACTCAACCGCTTCCTCGCCCGAGGCGCATGACTCCACGGCGAAACTGCTCGTCATCTTAAGTCCCATCTCAATACTCAAGCGGAACGAGTCCTCGTCATCCACAAGAAGGACATGAAGCGAATGAGGTTCTGTCATGTATGATCTTTCCTGCCGTTAACGTAAAAGTGTTCTTCGTTCATTGCTCGTAATCCAAAAGTAGGGTTAAATAATTGAAAACTCAAATGCGGCCCGCATCGATGAGCTACAATTGTCTTGGGGAACACCAGGGGGAAATTCTACAATTCGTGGGCCCTAGAGGATTCGAACCTCTGACCTCTACCGTGTCAAGGTAGCGCTCTAAACCAACTGAGCTAAGAGCCCATTTCTATTTTCCGGAAGGCCTGAAGCGAAGTCCTGTTGGGACTGAGCTAAGAGCCCGTTTCTATTTTCTGGAAGGCCTGAAGCGAAGTCCCGTTGGGACTGAGCTAAGAGCCCCCTATATCAATCAAATTTCGATACTTTATTTGAATTCTGCACCTTTCACCAAACTTTGACTCCGAATATTGTCCTCAGAGTGCCGAGTTTAGTGCCCAACTATAACACCCCAGCCAAAATAAAAAACGCACAAACGAGAGGCTTCCGACCTTTGAACACTTGTGCGTTTCACCCTTGCGGATGAAAATCCTTTTGGTTTTTTACGGAAGCCTTCTCTTTGTGTTCAATACAAATATACGATGTCGGCTCCCAATTTGCAAGATGTTTAAACTCTAAAGTTTTTGGAACTGAAAATTATTGATATCTCCTCGCAAAGCGTTGTCAAGCGATTGATACGTCAAGTTCAAGTATATGTCGTCATTGCTATGTTTCTTGAGTTACCGCTGCGCAAAAGAGTCAGTCGAGAAGAATTCCTGGAATAAAGAATCAATCTTATGCTTTGTTATCTCTAAAAGAAATTTATAGCTCTCCCGAAAGACAGTCTTTATGCCTTCTTCCCGCTCTACGCCCAACTTGGAAAAAATATCTTTAGTCTTTTCTTTCATAAAACAAAAAACATCCTTCACCTTGTTTCCGAACCGTACTCAAACGGCTACTGCATCAGTGTATAGTCAAGGTGAAGGATTGTAAAATGTTTGTGAGTGATATTCGGAAAATTCTTACTTTCAGAGTCGATTCGAGTATTTCAAACAATTTCATCTAATGAGAATCGCAGACTGAAATCTCTTTTTCGTTCAATGAGGATTAACTTCATTCGCCCAGAGGATCTTCACTTAGTGTTGGTAAGCACCACGTGAAGCACGCGGCCCCATCCTGGGTCGAGTTTTGCGAGTCTATCAATTAAGATAGATGCATCTTTTTTGTCAGCCTCCGCAAGGCAAAGGATGGCGTAATCATGAATAATTTCCTTATTATTAGGGTCGAGACTGAGGGCTCTATAAAAGCACTTATCTGCCAAACGATACTCTTGAACATCCTCATAAGCTGTCGCAAGTGCATAGTACGCATCTGGATTTTCAGAGTCAGCAACTGTGGCAGCCAGGTAACTTTTGAGTTCGAGGTCGTAGTCGCCTTTCGAAAAATAAACGTTACCCAAACCGATATAAGCATCCGCATTGTTGCTATCTAACTCTGTTGCCTTCGAATAATTGTCAATGGCTTTGTCCCAATTATGTCGATTCTCGGCAAGTGTCCCTTCGGCGAAATAGAAACCAGAATTCCCTTTGGAAACATTGCCGCTACCCTGAATTTCGGACTTAACGTCATTTATTGGAACAGCGTAATTGAGATTCTGCGCAAGGCCTGCCTGCGGGCCCTCCCGAGGGTTTACCGATTCCGATGTAATTCCTATGACGCGCCCATCTTCATCGAAAAGTCCACCGCCACTACTGCCAGGTGATATGGGGGCAGTAAATTGAATGAACTTCTTGCCCCCTAATTCTTGGTTCGGATTGCTAATATTTCCCATCGAGACAGTACTCTCCTGTTCCTCAGGTGTCCCAATTGCATACACCTTTTCACCAACACGAAGTTCATCTGAATTTCCAAGGCCGGTGACTGAAGGGGTCTCCTTCGCATCGAATTGGAGAATCGCGACATCACGGTCTCTATTGATATTTTTGGTCTCCTTCAGCTCATAGAATGCACCTGTTGAAAGCTTTGCAACGGCATAGGACATCCGATTGATAACGTGAGCGTTTGTCACCAATAGTCCCGCAGAATCAATGAAGAACCCGCTTCCTTGACTGATGATGTTGTGGTCGCTGTCATAGACCATAATAGTTGCAACTGCCCTCGCATTATGTTCCACACCTTCCTCATTTTTGCCCTTTATCGCCCACCTATTAGTTAGAGCTACAAAAATCAGCGTCAACACTGCAACAGCAACGAAATCCTTGTAGTATCTTTTTAGAAATGTATTGAGCCTTCCCTTCTGAGTTCCTTCAGCAGGAATGTTCGCCATGATTGGTCACCCCTTTCTTGTGATAGTTATTCAGCCAGAAACTACGCTAAGCTGTCAGTTTATTCAACCCGCAAAATTACTTCACTCTCAGGTTTGGTTCTAATATCCCAAACCATCTTGCCTAAAAACAGTCGATGACGCCCTTCCCATTCTCCTTCCAATTAGGGAGATATGCTGCCATCAAGCTCTTGAACAACTTTCCGTGATTCGGAACCTGCAAATGAAGCAATTCGTGAGCGATAACGGAGTCTTGAAAGTCACTCCCCTTCTTCAAAAGGTCTCTGCTGAAACTCACTCTTCCAGCCGTTGAACAAGAAGCCCACTTCCGCTTCATCCTGCGAAGCTGAACGAGCTTGGGCTTCGCCCCAATGGTTTCAGACCAATGGGTCACCCTCTCTCGGAATTTCTGCTCTTTAGTTTTTCTTTTCATTGTTGGACAAGCAAGGCAAAAATTTTTTCCATCGCTTCATGAATCTTCTCTTTTCCAACTGGATTGAGCAACAAGGCATACAGTTCAAGTTTCAATGTCCTTCTCTCATTTCCGTTCACCATCCAGTTGGGATACTTGTCATACAACCCAGACACCTTCTTTGAAAGCTCCTCAACCCCATAGGTCGTGTATGTCTTCAGAACCCAATAGACGGAGAACGTGCGAGTATCAAGTTTCTTTTCTGTTTGCTCTTTCTTGGCAAGGTTGACTTGCTCAATAAGTTCTTCGAGATGTTTGAGGGCTTCGATTGTATCAATCTGGCGATTGTCATAAAGCTCGTTGATGGCTTCTACCCGTTCACCAATTCCCAAGAGAAAGGGATTCTTGCCTTGGTTTTCGTCAACGAATATTCGGATGCTTCTGGTGAGATTGACCACCTTGGCCTTGTCGGACTTAGGGTCTTTTTTGAGAGCTTGGAGAGTTTGTTCATTGATGGCATAGATGGGCAACGGCTCTGCAATCTGACCAACTTTGACCTGCTCCCTCACTAGCGTTGCCGTTTTCCGCATCAACTCTTTATCAGCTTGCACTCTTGGTGTAAAGGCTAACAGAACAGTTTGGTAGAGGTGGGAAATGTGGATATAATCAGATATGTGATCTCTCAGAAATTTATCGGGTGAGGTAATTTCGTAGAGACTTTCAATTTGCTTGAAGAACTTAAAGAAGGCTTCCCGTTTCTCCTTGTCGGTGAAATACTCGATAGCGTATTCAATTACTTTGTCCGCAGGCCTCCCCTTCATTAGATTGAGATACTCTGGAGCTTGCTCCTTCATCTGCTTGGCAAAAAGATTCTTCAGAACATCAATGTTCTTGATAACACTTGTCACATCGGCAGAGTCAAAGGCAAGTGCCTTTTCCATATTGTCGAAGATGCCAACGAAGTCCAACACAAACCCTGATGGCTTCTTCAGTCCCTCATCATCCTCATAAGGTCGGTTCACTCTTGCAATTGCCTGAAGCAAGGTGTGGTCTTTCATAGGCTTGTCGAGATACATACAGTATAAGATTGGCGCATCGTATCCCGTTAGGAGTTTCTCAGTGACAACCAGAATCTTAGGCAAGCTTCCCTTCTTGCGGAAAAGCTTCTTGGTCTCCTTTTCCTCATTCTCTTCAAGATAAAATTCTTTGAGCTCAGGTTTGTCGTTGTGAGCCGGGGAGTAGACCACCGTTGAGTATTCAGGTGGAAGGTACTTGTCCAAGGCTTTCTTGTAGAGAGCACAGGCTTCCCTATCCACTCCCACGAGAAATGCCTTGTAGCCCATCGGTTCTACGTTTTCCTTGTAGTGCTGGGCCACGAACTTGGCTACCTTCTCAACCCTGTCAGTTGCTTTGAGAAAGTTCTTTGTGTTAACTGCTCTGTCGAGAATCTTGTTGAGTTCTTCAATATCGCTCACCCCCTCTTTCTCCATCATCGCATAGAACTCTTTTTCCAGTATTTCCTTTGGTGCAAGCATTTCATTGGGGGCAAGTGTGTAGTGGAGAGGAAGCGTTGTCCCGTCTTCAATGGACTCGGTAATGCTGTACTTGTCAAGATACCCCTTGTCGTCCTCTTTCCCGAATACTTTGAAGGTTCCTCTTCCGTAGAGAATCTTGTCTATGGGTGTACCTGTGAAACCGAAGTATGTTGCATTGGGAAGAGCGGCCATCAAGTAATTGCCCAGGTCTCCTGAAGTGGTGCGGTGAGCTTCATCAACAAAAACGAAAACATTCTCTCTTGGGTTGATATCTTTCGGCATCCCCTCAAATTTATGAATCGTAGAGACTATGAGACCACGGTAATCGCTTTTGAGAAGTTCCTCAAGGTGGTCTTTGCTCTTTGCCATTTCGTATGTCTCAAACCCATAGGCTTCAAGATTAAGGAATAGCTGGCTCTCCAACTCATTCCTGTCCACCAACATTATGACAGTCGGCTTTTCAAATTCAGGTTGCTTGATGAGTCGTTCGGCAGAAACAACCATTGTGAATGTTTTGCCGGAGCCTTGAGTGTGCCAAATCAGTCCAGTTTTCTTCTCTCTCTCCGTGGAACGCTTAACAACCTTCTCGACTGCCCTTGATTGATGCTGACGCAGGACAATCTTTTCAAGCTCATCCTCCCGCTTGAAAAATACAATATAGTCGTGAAGCACTCTCAGGATACGTTCTCGGTCAAAGAACCGCTTGACCTTTTGTTCAAAGTTCCCCTTCTCAATTTCTTTCCAATTGAAAAGGTTTTTCCTGCTCAGGTTCCAAGTAACGCCATAGAAGAAATCAATCAGGTGGGTTACATCAAATAGCTGGTTGGTGGTTACAAGCTCCGGAGTCTCACTGTGGTATCTGCGAAGTTGGTCAACAGCTATAGCAATAGCTTCTTTCTCTTCCGGCTTCTTGTTCTCTCCAATGATAATTGGAATTCCATTGACTAGAAAAATCACGTCGGCTCGGTTGGTGAACTTGCCGTTAGTGAATGACCATTCCTCTGTGACGTGAAAGACGTTGTTATCAAGATTCTCGAAGTCAATCAGTCGAACATTTCTTTCTCGCTTCTCTGCTGGCACATAGAGAGACTTCTTTCCACGGAGCCATTCAAGAGCTTCCTTGTTACCTTCGATGGTGGTGCGAAGGTTCTGAAGCCGTCCGATTACTTCGCCGATGTTCTCAGGTGTGACGACATTCGGATTGAGTGCGAGCAGTTTCTGTTCGAAGATAGAATAAAGGAATAGACCCGTCTCGCCATTCCGAAGCTCCAAGGCTTCCTCTGGATTGAGTACCTGCCAGCCAATATCTCCTGCATACTTTAGAATTGGTTTCTGAACTGCAGTTTTTTCATTAAGTGGATGTGACATGTTTTTGGCAATAGGTTATCGCATTCGAACCGAACACTACGAATAGAGCGGTTGAATCTTAAGGCTTATGGAGACTCTAAAACAGATGGATAATCATCAGCAGCAGCATAACCATCAACCTAATCGTCAACCAAATTTGGCATGCTAATCGGCTCCGTAATTGACATCCGAATCGACACGCCAATTGACATGTAAATCGACATGCTAATCGACACGGCAATTGACATATGCCTATCTCAGGACGTAGTGCAAGGCCCTCCCTCCCCCCATCGGCTTAATTACACCTGATTTCACCAACTTCACAAGTTCGACGAGAGCATTCTGCCTGGCAATCTTAAACAATCCCTGCACGTCCTTGTTTGAAATTTTCTCGTGATAATTGATGAACTCCACAATCTTCATCTGCTTCTCGGTTAACGCTATCTGCCCTTTGGTCCTTGCTCTCAAACGCTCGCTGCTCAGACGGATGACACGTTCCTTCACGGCTTCAATGCTCACTGCAACACCTTCTACGAAATATTCAAGCCATAGAGTAATATCACGAAGGTCTTTGTCTACCGTCCCCAGGGCCGCATAGTACGCTTTTCGGTCAGCATCATAATAATCATCCAGCGAGAAGAACCGCTTCGTGTCAAACCCTCTGAGATACAACAGCAGCGCAGCTATAACCCGCGCAGACCTACCATTGCCATCCACGAAGGGATGAATCCGGACAAACTCATAGTGAGCGATTCCCGCCTCGATGACCGCATCAATTTCAAGTGCCGAAGGAGAGTTTAGCCATTCCACATACTCTTTCATAAATAAGGGAACTTGGTCATTCTGTGGCGGATAAAAATTGACTTGACCAGTGAAACGGTTTCCAACGATCACATACTTCTTTCTGTAAACTCCAGAATCTGATGGGTCATCTAGAGTATCCTTCGTGAGTTGTTTGTGGATGCGAAGAATCGCCTTTTCGGAAATAGTCTTGCCATCATCAACTAAGGCACCAAGCCGCTCAAGAACGTTCAGGTAGTTTAGCACCTCCTGTTTATCTTTGCGGGTGGCCATTATCTTTCGACCCTCAGCGAGCTTGGTTACCTGCTCCAGCGTGAGTTTGTTTCCTTCAATACTCGTGGAGCTATGGGCACTGCGAACCATTGCGTCTCGACGCAACGATACCTCCCATTTCGGGACAAGAGGAGAATTGAGCACAACTTCTCTGGAGGCGGCAATCTTCCCAATGAGTTTGACAATTTTATTCGTGTATCGAAAGTCAGGCTTGAACATGGACCGCTCCGGTGCGCTCGCCGATAAATGGTATCTCTAAGTTGTTGACCCTGATTTGGCCTGTCATAAGCTGGTGAAGCATGGATTTGAAAAGTTGTCGTAGTGTTGTGTTCTGATTTTCGGCAACTTTTATTTTCAAATCAATCTGACTAAGAATCTTGCCAATTACACGTTGTTCATCAATCGTTGGGAGAGGGATTCGAATGCATTCTATTTGGTTCGAGCTAATATTTGGCTGTTGTGACCCCCCTGCACCATCACTGATTGCGGCAATGAACCTTGCATCAAACACTAACTGAAACAGGAACTCAATGTCAACGTCACTTTTCGTAAGAAACCTACCGACACGTTGGTTTAGTAAAGCGGGAGAGTCTAAATCGCTGAGCCGTGCTACTTTTATTCCTCCGCTGACTATTGGACGTGTCATCGCCATAACCAAATCGCCACCAGCAAGAACAAATTCTGGCTGTTGAATTAGGTATTCTTTTGGAAGGAAGGAGACATCATCCCATACACATTTTCCAAATGAGACATTAGAAATCTTAAAAAGTCTTACGCCAGATTTGGAGTAGTCCGCACTTTTGAAAGCATATCCGCCTTGAAATTTCGCCACGTCTCTGATGCTGACTACTTCCCAACTCTTCGGCATTAACCCTATCTCAGTATCCTTCAACTCTTCTCCGTACACACCTTCGGCGAACAGCTTTGATGTCAAAGCTTGTTTTAGTTCTTTGGTATGCTCTATAATCTTCCCCTGCACTTCGATGGCTTGCTGAATCTTGGAGAGGACGGCAGCAATTTTCTTTTGCTCTAGGAGAGGGGGAAAAGGCACTTGTCTGTTTGCTATGTCTGATGTATTTAGGTAAGGAAGGGTTGTTCCAGCCTTATCTTTAGCGAAATTGCAGAATCTCGTCAGGAAGTATAGGAACTGTTGACTTACGATGTCTTGTAGGCCACGAATAACACACAAGTGTCCCACTACATAGGAATCGACCTTCAACTTCGCCCTTTTCTCCAGCATAATAGATGCGCCACTTCTGGGAAAGACAACGCTCTCTTTTGGGAAAAGCCGCAGATTATATTTTTCTACAGCCTGTGCAGTGATTCTATCCCATCGTTCAACGTACTCCGTCAAACCATCAAAATGCCGAACTCTGACAAACGGATACACCCCTTTCGAGAAATATTGTTCCCCTTGAGGGGCACCACCACCTGTCGTGATGGTTGCGATGTTTTCCAAAGAGACCACTTGCCATTCTGCTGGAACCGCACCAAGTACATTTTCTTCTGGGGAAGCAGCGTTCATTACCGTATATCCTCAAGACCCAACTTAAAGAAAATGCCCTTCAATTCAACATCAATTTTTGCACTCTCTTGCTCAAGTGAATTGAGTTCTTCCAGAAGAAGAGGTATCTCGCGATATTTCTCTACCGCCCCAGTCTCAACATATCTTGAAGGACTCAGGTTGTAGTCATTCTCGGCCGCTTCTTCAATCGTTATGACTTTCGTGAAGTGGTCAATACTCCTAAAGTCGTGGTACGCCTTAGCAAGCTTCATAATCTTCTCATCAGGTAGGAAATTCTTGGGTTTGCCCTTCTCGAACTCTTGAGAAGCATTGATGAGTAAAATCTTCCCCTTCCTGTCTTTGCCTTTGTTCTTGTTCAACATCACAATGATGCCAGCGGCTGGTGTGTTATAGAAGAGATTGTCAGGAAGTAGAATAACAGCACTAATCAAATCAGCATCTACAATCGCCTTCCGAATCTCGTTCTCCTTGTTTGTCCCTTGACTAACAGAACCTCTTGTCACCG
Organism: uncultured Bacteroidota bacterium; assembly: GCA_963717445.1. Classification (GTDB taxonomy): domain Bacteria; phylum Bacteroidota; class Ignavibacteria; order UBA10030; family UBA8401; genus JAGVPT01. Next base: position 252,295 of record OY970334.1, read on the forward strand.
CCCCTGTGTCGAGAACAACTGCCATTCTGCCCTTCTGATTCAAAGAAGCCTCCATCAACTGCACCCAACCCCAATCAGCAGAACCGGCTGGTGGGTATCCTCTCTTGAATCGCTCAAACGTATCATTCTCGTAGAAATCGGAATCATATCCATTCTGATTCCACATTGGATTAGCAGTCACAATGTCAAAGGTCTTGAGTGAACTCCCATCCAAGAGCTTGGGGTTCCTCATCGTGTCACCAATTGCAATCGAACCTTCCATATCGTGGATAATGGTGTTCATCTTTGCCATTGCATAGGTGACATGGTTCTGTTCTTGTCCGTAGAGTTGAAGAGGCTTTGACACTTTCTTCCCGTTCATCTTCTCTGCAAGAGCAAGCTCACATTTGATGAGGAGTCCGGCGGTTCCACAGGCAGGGTCGTAGACTGTTTCTCCTTGTTGTGGGTCGAGGATATAGGCCATTAACCAGCCAACCTCCTTAGGAGTAAGAAACTCACCAGCACTTTGTCCCTGACCTTCAGCAAATTTTCTGAGCAGGTAGTCGTAGGCTCTTCCGAGTATGTCTGGCTCGCAGTCAGCCAGCCCAAGCCGGTGCTTGCTGATGATTTCGATAAGCGAACTCAGCTTCCCATCATCAATGATTCTTTGACCGCTAACAGTTGCATTGAAATCAACGATGTCAATGACACCTTGGAGAGCTGGGTTCTCCTTGGCGATAGCTCGCATTGCTTCCGTCAACTTTTCGCCAATCTTAGAAGTCAGTTTACGAACTTCAGGCCAAAGTGCTTTGCCGGGGATGAAGAAACGTACGAGTGAGTGGTCTTTTGCTATCAGCTCCTTCGCCGTCTCTTCGTCTCCAAATTTCTCAGCAACTCTCTTGACTTCATCTTCATAGACATCGGAGAGTCGCTTGACGAAAATGAGCGGAAGGATGTAGTCCTTAAACTTCGGAGCATCAACGGCGCCACGGATTGAGCAGGCAGCGTCCCAAAGCCAGCCTTCGAGTGTCTTTACGTCAAGCTGTTCTGGCATGCCGTTCTTATTCTCGAATAACGAGGGAGGCACTGACTTTTTCTTATTATTTTTTTGTTTCTTGCTTTTCTTGGACTTCATCATACCTCTCGCTTCGGAAACAAAAAACCCGCAGGAAGGCTTGCTGAAGGCTTTGCCCTACGGGTCATTGTGTTACAATCAATTGATGGAGAAAGCAAATTTGAGAATTTCTCCCCTTACTCAGCAAGCCTTTAACCGCAAAGTACTCTTTTCTCATTGGAGAATCAATTAGATATACGTGACAAACTTCAACTAATTGCACTTACCGCATCTTTGTTTACCGGTTCGCATTCTTGTCATTTACCATCTCAAGATTCTTTGCATAGCAAATCGAATTGTTCAACAATTATTTTAAAGCGTTCATTTCTTGTTTGGTAGGAAAGATTCCCATGGATTCCTTCTTTTAGCAAATCACTCCTCTTTATTTCCGTAAATTCCTTCTGCAAAAATGACCTGACATCCTCCGGTGAACCTAAGATAATGTCCACCGGTTTTGTGGTGTTATCTAATAAATATGTTATATCCTCCAAGTCGCCTAAAGCATGAGCGACTTTTTTGATTGCATTGACATTAGCTGTGGTATTTCTCATCTAAATGCGTTTCCGTAATTCTTCAAACGCCAATTTTTGCTCGCGGACTCTCCCTAATCGAAGTGCATCGGTCAATGCAAGCAATTCATACAATTTAGGGTCGCGCAAACATGCTTTGGGGACGGCGGGATGGAGCGGTTCGACACTTTGACCCCGTACCTTTCCTTCAGCCGATTGCCACACGTACATTTCCTCGCTCTGAATTAACTGCCGGAGCGGAGGCGCGGCGTGAGCTGTCGGCACTCCTCTGACAAGGGCTCCCGGCTTTTGGGGGAAAACATACTTTAAGCCATGTTGTAAAAATTCAAGTAATGCTGATTTCATCAATTGCTGTTTGTCTGAATTCAACAGCCCGGCAAGAATGCTTCTGTTGAAGCTTTCACTCACTTCGCTTCCGCCTATGCCAAGCTCAGTGGCAATATCTTTCATACGCCAATCCTTACCATCCTTGGCCGCAATTTTCAGCAAGATAACAACATCGTGTGGACGCATACCATTATGCTTTTTCATAGACTTCTCTCTTTTCAATCAATATAGCAATTTATTCGTAATTCGTAATTCGCGAATCACGAATTACATGACCAGTGGCCCCCATCCGGAATATCTACCATCAATTCAACGAAACGGCAATTCGGTTCACCTCTTTGTGCAATTCGCTTCCTGACAAATGCGAAAAACCTGTGTCGTCTTTACATCCGAGTGTCCGAGCAATTCTTTCACAGCGTATATTGAAACACCATCCTGCAATCGGGCTTTGTAGACCGCCTTCTTGAAAGCGTGTGTAAGCCACCCTTCTGGAATCTTTCCACTGTTGAGGGTGAAAACATACTCCGAGACATCCTTGCCATGTCGAGATGAAAGAATGTAGAAAGCCGTCTCGTTCAATGGAATGGTACGCCTCTTCCCGCTCTTTGTCTTAAATGCCGGGTTACTCTGAACAGAGGAGTCACAATGGGATCATCAAGGGAATCTTAATTAAAATCATCGTCATCATTTGCAGGGGGAAAAGATGAGAAAGGATTTGCGGTCCCTACTAACATTCTAATGAATGCGGTCAAAACTTTAATTGAGGAAAAACGAGGAAGGTGAACTTGATTGGTCGGCTAGAATACACAAGAGCCCGACAATTTTGCCGGGCTCTTGTGCTCTTCAATTTTCGTTCAATTCTCAATTTGGAAACAAAAGTCGATATGATGAAGGATAAAGCTTATTGCTATCCTGCGACATGGAGGCCACGCCATGCTTCTTCATCATTGCGGGGAGTTCTGTATTTGGAAACAAGATCCGATATGATGAAGGATAGAGATTATTCCGATCCTGTGACGTGGAGATAGCCTCCTGCTTCTTCATTGAGGGAGGATCCGTATTTGCAAAGAAGAGCCGGTATGATGAAGGATAGAGATTATTGCTATTCTGCGACATGGAGACCGCCTCCTGCTTCTTGATCATTGTGGGAGTTCCGGTTCCTGCTTGGCGTTCCCTCATATTCGCCTCATATCGCTCTGTTGCATATCCCGTAACGGATATAAAAACCACCAGGGTAATAACGGATATTATTGTCTTATTCATATTTCTTCGCTCCTTTCACTCCAATTATTTTTTATGGTCAATATTATTATTGGGGCAATAGACTATGAAAGGGGAGGTGCGCGAAGAGAGTTTGGTGGAAAGACAGGTATGGGAGCTGGAATAAATACTGCGGAGATTTCACTGAAACGCTGGGGAATAATGATACTGACCCACGGCGAGGCTACGTTGAGGAATTGATCACTGGAAAATTGTTCTAAAGAGATGAGATGTCTATGAGAACGTCCAGTAAGGACGTTCATCTAAATCAATACTTCGACCGTTCTGAACTGAGAACGAGGGATCGAGCTTGAAGAAGAGCGCCTGTCCAAAAAAACTCTCTTGACTACAAATCCCGGGGACCATATATGCCGCGAGAATCGCCGCAATCCCAATATGTCTAATTCTGGAATTTCCCATAATGCGAGATTCCCAGATTTGAATAACGCTATACCTTTACGGATTGGACTTCAGAATCAGTTCAACGGTTTAATCCCATTTGTTTATCGAGGTCCATTCCTTTACTTACCAGTTTTCCCCCGTGTTTTTTTTCATGGCTATCTGCCTCTCCCTCCTCCACGTCCGCCCCTACTGCTTCTTGCATGCGCACCTTGAAGAGAAAAACTACGCGGTGCCTGCTGCCGGAATGATGATCCCCATTGTGAGCCAAATCCCCCTACCGATGCGGATTGCGTCCGTATCCAATGATTCATCCAACGCATGCTCATACTATAACTCGATGGGGTTCTTACATTTCTTGCTCCATTGGTCATCAACAAATTCCTCCCCGCAGATCGCGGACGTTCTGCCACTCTACTTCGAGCCTGGGAATTCTCTGTTGTCGTTTTCACCCTCTGCCACCAAGGTAGTTCTTGACGTGAATGTATGCGAGAAACCTTTAACGCAGCAACGTCCGAAGTCCCCGAGGGTCTGAATGATCCAATTCTGTTATTTGCTGATATTGTTCCACGACCGCCGAATGCGCCCCGTGTGCTCCCGATCATCCTTAGTCCGCCTCCAAGACCTCCGCGATAACCGCCATTGTGATACCGTCCGTAACCGTAACCGATTCCGAATCCCAAGTCCCATCCGTAATAAGGATACCCTCCATCCCAATCCGAATATGGATACATCAACATCGCATCCCATGGATAATCATAGTCGCCGTACCAGGGGTCGATACCATCTCCCCAACCGTCCCATGACGGTGAGTAATAATCAAACGCAGCCCTGTATTGCGATGAGCGGTAGTCGTCATCTCCAAAATAATTATTGCCAGTCGTGTCGTTTGCTGCACCGGAAGTATCAGCCATTGCATAATCCCCGTTGTCGCTACCTCCAGATCCTTCGCCCTTTATTGTTTCCAGTTGAGTGTAACATCCAGCAAATATAAATCCTCCAGTTAGGAAGAACAAAAAAAAGATTGAAGGAGCTTTAGTTTTCAAAAATAATTCCTTCCTCACTTGTTGCGCATCACTAATAATAACAACAAAGAGGATTGAATCATTCCCTCACCCCACTTTTGCAATGTGCATATATATTTTATTTGTTGTGAGAACCATAAAATGCCTGCGATTGTTGTATGTATGTAATCACAATCAAATCTTGCGATAATCTTGGGAATAGAAGGTTCCGTTTCGCATAGGGAGAGAAAATTGAACTATTGGAACCACATTCTTGTCTAATCTGTTGAGACATTAAATGAACCCAATTTTCTGATTCAGGATCAGATTCTCTGTTTCTGGCTGCACGACATATGATGAAGCTCGGCAATGGTTGCTTTCATAAAGTACACTTACCAGTCACTCAACCAGTGCCTCGCTTCGGTTTTTACAATTCTTTATTTCCCTATGGATCATCGCTGCATTATGGCGAATGTGCGACCGGGGCCAGAAAACCGCGGATTGAACCTCCCGATTTGATTCTTAATGAATGACGTTTATGTTTGTTCTGGCCAGATAGAGTTGAGATTGGAGTATTGGACGTTGCCGTTAAGAAATACGAAGATACCTAACTCTTACTTAGCGAGGAAATCAAATGGGCATGAATATTCGCTACCATTTCGCTGCGACGCTGTTGGCGTCGTTCATATCGCTGTCCTGTGGATCGACGCAGCTTTCGCATATGTGGCGAGACGCATCATATACGGCAGGGCCGTTGAAAAAAATACTGGTGGTAGCTGTCAGAAAGGATCAATTAAGGAGACGGACCTTGGAGGATGGGTTCGCTACGGCTTTGTCGTGGCACGGCGTCGATGCAACACCATCGTATCAGCTCATTGCCACAATTCTTTCCGACACCTCCTTTATTGATTCTGTCGCCAAGCAGGGGAACTTCGACGGGATCATGCTTGTCGGAAGAGCCTCCGCCAAGATCACAGAGGGCGTCACTGCCAGCTCGGAGACCACTTCACCGGATTCCCCTTCTCAGCAATGGGGCGGATCGTACTCTGAATATTATGATCACGAATATTATCCGGGATATCCCATATTCAATGAAACCGTGAAAGATGAGATCAAGATATGGGCCATTCGTGGAAGGGGACGAATGATTTGGTCCGGAGTAGGTGAAATACACAAAAGCGGGCAGGGCGAAGACGTGAGCGGCGAGATTATTTCTATTATTGTTAAGGAACTCGTAAAACAGGAAGTGATCGCTGCTGGACCCTAAGCAATGCTTCGGCACCCCTTTTCACTCAACGCCGAACTCCTTGAAGGCGCAGAGTGAAGAGAATGTTGGATCAATGAGTTCATCGCCCCAGACATTCACCGTCTCTGGGGCTTTTCTATTTTCCTTTGCCACCTCGCCAGTGCCTTATAGAAATGCCGTAATAGTAAACTCTCTATTCATTTCGCACTTTGCCAACATTTTCGTCCGATGGCGAAGTCAATTATAGTTTCCGAAATAAACTGGAATAAAAACCACACCTCCCCGCCTGCGTCGTTGGATCCCGTCGTTCCTCAAGCAGAAGCAACGTCGATGGATCGTTGCACTTTGTGATGCTCATCCTTGACATTGAGCTCTTTTCCGGTTACAATTGCACCACAATACTTACCGAGTCCGGGGAGGACGAAGCTGTGGAGACAGATTTCTGAGAAGCCTCTGGATTCGCATTGGCGATGAAAGTGGCTTTCCGCGTTTTTAGGGTGATCGAAAACGTGAAATAATCTACCCACGAAAAGGCTCTCGCACAAAGAGCTCCATCGTAGACTCACAATGCGACAACTTCTGGGACATTAGGAGCCGGGAACAGTTCGGCGGCACATGAAAGGAACATTCAAAATGAACAAAATAATAGCAAGCACGTTATTGTTTTTAACATGCATTTCTGCCGGATGCAAAAAGGATTCTTCAGGAAACCCAGTCAGCGGTAATGCGCCGATTATCGGCATGAATACGCCTGTTGTTGCAAATACTCAAAACGCATTTTCAATTAATTTAACCGCTGCATCGTATTCGTCGACCGCAGCGTATACCTTATCATTTTCAACCGATTCTCTAGCCTGCTCATTGACCGTGACAGGCCAGACAGCCGGAAATGCATCATTAAGAATTACCGACTCAAATAATTCAGTCGTGTATGTTGATACGCTCCTCGATAACCAGGTTACTGCTTTCACTCAAGCCGGCAAAGGAATTCCCAAAAGCCTTCAATTGATATACAGCAATTATACAGGCGTCCTAACTTTTGCGTTGGCGAAAAACAACACTGCTAAGTAAGAAGTTAAGGCAGAAAATGACCCTGATGTTTACGATGTGACAGGCGCTGCTTCAGGGCTTGCATGAGGCATGTCTATGTGTAGGATGGAAGTTTTGTGCAGACGAATTATTTTGATTGTAGTGTGAGAGAACGCAAAATTTCCAACTCAATGACAGCGTTGATGATTATATCTACTTCCCAGCCATGGGGTAAGATCGATAGCTTACTCCTCTTCCTCGCGCAGTTCATGCTCTACGAATCGCTCCCGTTCCCCCTGTAACTGACGAAATTGCTCTTTTTGCTTTGCGGTCAAAAGGGCTTCGATCTTTTTATTCGTTTCTTCAAGAAAAGCTTCCTTCCGTTTGCGGGCGGCATCGGAATTATCCCTCCCGGTTTTCGGTTGCTTCATAATCCTATCATGCGATTCGCGGATGAGGAGAAGCAAGTTTTCTGTTTGAGCGCTGTCGAGGTCGAGTTCTCGCTGCAACCGCTCTGCGTACTCGTAGGAAAAGGCCATCGACGCGCCCAGGTTCCCGCGAGCGCTGTCGCTTTGCTGGCTGAACTCGAGCTCGCGGTCTAATCGCTGCTGCTGTTCTGGACGAAGGACTGCCGCAAGCTCACTCTTCATCGAATCGACAATGACCGCCATCTGCGCCTGATGATGATCAAAAAGTATATCTATCCTTTGTGCCGTCCGCTTCGCAATCTCTTCTACCTTATGCTTCTGCGAAGAGTCGGGGTCGACTACCTCGTTCACGCGGGAGAGAAAAAGTTCCGTGCGTTCCATTGAATCGAGCTTTTGGTGATGATGCTTCATCAAAGCTCCCCTCCCAACGGCCCCAAGAACAATACCGATGATGAGCGTAGCAATGATAATGAGCGTCACTTTGAATTTTGTCATCATTCGAAAGGCGCCTCCAACGCAAGAACCTGTTCAAGTGTAGGATGATGAATACCGAGCGCCGAATCAACCGTGAAAGTATTCTCACCCGTGATGTTATAAACAGAAAGGATAATAACGAGAACGGCCGCTCCTACAGCGACGGCGCGGAACACCGATATAAAATAATCCCCGATCAACTGTTGGGGCTTGCGCAGACGCTCCAATACTCGTTCGCTGAAAAATGGTTTGAACGATCCACCTTTCATGGTTTGAACCTTAAGGCGCATGTCGACGATTTCTTGTCTCATCGCCCTGAGTTCTTCGGAAGAAGCAAGAGCGTGCTCAAGTTGTCCTCGCTCGCCATTGCTCAACTGAGTGTCGAATGAACGAAGCAGCAAATTGTAGAGATTGTTATCCATCAAAAGCCCTCCTTATAATTGTGCAGCACAGATTGTAATTTTCGTTGTGCGCGTTGCAGCCGGGATAGCACCGTGCCGATGGGGATGTGCAATATCTCGGCAGTTTCTTCCGTTGAATATCCTTCCACCAGCCGTAAGGTCGTGACAGCGCGGAATTTTGGACTGAGGGTATCCAATGCACGGCGAATAATTTCCTTCTCCTCGAAATGATCAGCATTGCTTTCAACTGCAGGCTCTTCAGCTTCATTTTCGGGATCGATCCTTTTAAAAAGGAACCTGCGGCGCTCGCGGCGCCGAATTTCGTTCAATGACAGGTTTATGGCAATGCGCGTGATATACGTCCCGATAGCGGAGTCGCCCCGGAAATCTTTGAGGGCACGGTAGAATCGAATAAATGCCTCCTGCCCAATATCGTCGGCCTCATCACATTGTCCGAGCATACCGATAACTGTCGCCGCGACCTTCGATTCGTAACGCCTCACCAATTCCCCAAAAGCCACAACATTTCCGTTACGAGAACTCCTCAGCAGCTCCTCGTCTGTCTCTTGTTTCAGGTCCCGATCCAATGCTGATTAGACAGTCTTAGTGAACATTTTATTCCGTTCTTCGATATTGAAAACGGAAAAGTTTATAGGCTAACATTACATAATATGGAATAAACAAAACACTTCAAATGTCTAATAAGTAACTCGAACGTAGACCTGCAATAGCGTAAAGTGTTTCGGATAAATGTCGCGATAGGTCAGGCAAGAATCAAGCAAATTATTTTCCAGCCTGAAAACTCTGTTTTTCCTCTTCCTGCAGAAGGAGCATGAATTCATTCTGAATTGATACAATAATTCTTATATCGAATGACATGCATCATGGACTTCGTGCCCTGAAATCTCTCCTTTCCATTCTCTCAGGTGTTAGGTGCTATAACGGCAGTGTTCGCATACGGCCGTCGAAAAAGGAACATTATCAAACATCACAATAAACCTGATTACCGGCCGTGAACAGAAAAGAATTCTTGTCGACTCTCGGACTTGGAACAGCGGCCATTGCGTGCAGTTATTGTTTAAACGGTTGCAAACCTTTGGATAATCCGATTACGGCACCGACGAATGTCAATTTCACTCTTGACCTTACCGCTCCTGCAAACACGGCTCTACAAACGAACGGCGGTTATCTCTACAATGGAGGCGTTATCGTCGCACGAACAGTGAGCGGTGTTTACGTTGCGTTAAGCCAGCTTTGTACACATGCCGGAGGCACGGTCCAATATGTTTCGAACAGCAATTCTTTTTATTGCCCGAATCACGGGTCAAGCTTTGCCACGAACGGTTCGGTCATTAATGGCCCGGCGACAAGCCCGCTCACTACATACCATACATCGTTAAGCGGCACGTCGCTGAGAGTGTACTCATGATGTACGGCGGTTAATTTTTTTTTAAAAAAACTATCACGACAGAAAGATACATGTGCATGAAGCATCTCTTGTTGTTCACCGCGGCTATAGCGCTCACCAACTCAGCGGCGACGGGCCAGGAAATTCCCTCACAGTTCAATCTCCAGAACCAATTGTTTGTCGATTCAGAAAATCCCCCAATTCTCGATTCAGCGATATCAGAGCATGCACAAGAAATCCCTTCACAGCTTAGTGTACAGGATCAATGGTATGCCGATGCGGAAGATCCGCTTTCGTCCGATTCTGCTGCTCCAGCACCAAAACAAAGATTGATGCCGAACAATTTAAGCTTTATGGAAAAATGGTTATGGGGCGAGAACGGAATTGTTCGCGGCATCGGCTTGGAGGGGCCACTTTCACCCAACGAGCGAAGAAGTGAGCTAAGCCTTCGCAGAACGATGTTGACATCGCATCAGATCGGCGGATTTGTAACTCTTGGCTTAATGATAGGCGCAGTCTATTTCGGTCAGCAGATCATTGACGGGCACCCGGAATACCGCCGTAATCATCAGTATTTTGTGACGGCCACGATCATTTCCTATTCGGCAACGGGGTTGCTGGCAATCCTTTCTCCGCCACCGTTGATTCGGCGGAATGAAATCAGTACAACAACAATACACAAAACTCTGGCATGGATTCATGCTGCCGGAATGATTATTACACCGATTCTCGGAGGAATGATCAAGCGCCGTTCGAGTTCAGCCATGGAAAGCGAACACATTCATGAAATATCCGGCTACCTCACGACGGCAATATTTGCCTCTTCAATGATCGTTGTAACATTCTAAGGGAAAAATATGCTAACGAAATTTAATGTGCTTGCCTTTCTCTTTATTATCTCGAGCGCCGTCACCGGGGCACAAACCAAGCAGGTTGAATTATTAAAGGATGAATCCTCGATCACCTACCGGCTCACCCACCCCCTTCACGAAATCGAGGCAACCAGCAAAGATGCAACCTACCAGCTTGAAATCGACCCAGCGAAGAAGGAAATTGTCAGCGTTTCGGCAACGGTCGATGTAACGACTTTCGACAGCGGCAACTCCAACCGAGACTCGCATGCGATGGAAGTGATCGATGCGATCAGCTATCCCGAAGTCTCCTTCGTCAGTTCTTCAATTAGGCAATTCGGCGACAGCCTTACAGTGACGGGCAAACTAACATTTCACGGCGTCACAAGAGACATTGTCGCCCTGGCCGCCTCAAAATGGTCTCCTGAAAAAATAGAGGTGCGGGGAAGTTTTGTCCTGAGCCTGACCGATTTCAAAATCGAACGCCCTTCCCTCCTGATGATCCCGGTCGAAGATGCTTTAAGGTTTACCTTCACGGCGGCGTGGAAATTATGAGCTTTGTAGAGCAACGAGAAGGGACAGCATGGAAGTAAATGGATCAATATCCGGTTGTCATACCTAAGATCGTTCAACGTTTGTGATAGCCTACTTCCATGATCTTACAAGAGGCCATCTCAAAAATGGTTTTCATGCAGAAAGCAGCCGTAAATGTCATGCTGAGCGGAGCGAAGCATCCATGACATGGAAGCCTAGTAGAGTCAAGGTATGTCATTGTCATGGATTCTTCACCCCGTCTGAAAAGCGACGGGGTTCAGAATGACAATGATCTGTCAGTATTCTTTCAGAAGGACATAATCAAGCTTTTTTGAGATAGTTTCTAGAAGCCAAGAGGCGAAAAAACATGTACGAAGGCATAGCCGATTGAATATTTGGACACCGCTTAAAATAGTCCTCGCCGTTGTCACGGTTTACACAATGGGCTTTGTGGCCGCTATGCCCGTTGGGCCGACACAACTGGAGATTACCCGGCGTTCTCTCAATGGCTATTTTTCTTCAGCTCTGATGATTATCGTCGGTCAGCTCATTTCTGACTTGATCTATGGGATCATCGCCCTTTTTGGAATTGCCCCGTTCCTCCAGCATCCCAAAGTGGTTGCGATTTTTTGGCTTCTTAATGCCGTTATATTGGTTGTCCTTGCAATTTGGACAATCCGACAAAACAAACATCCCTCAGAAAATCGCGACCAAGTCAGAAATCGGCTGGGAAAACACGACGTCGCTTTCTTTATCGGATTTTCATTGGCGATTACCAACCCCCTCATGATCGTTTGGTGGCTGCTCGGTGCGCGCATATTGATTGATCTGGGGCTTATTGTGAAGTACACGGCTTTAGAAAATGTTTTATTTCTGGGAATCGGCGCGCTTGGCATCGGCTCTTATCTTGCATTGCTCGCACTCATCGTCTTGAAAGCAAAGGGCTATTTCTCAGAACGAAACATTCATAAGATCACGTTGATCTTTAGTGTTTTTCTTTTAGGACTTGCGGCATATCTTGGTGTACGGTCTGCTTTTGCTTTGTTGGGTTAGAAAAGAGTCCACACCATGCAGGAACATGCCCAAATGATACCATTCGAATGACTCGATGAATGAAACGAAAACAGAAGTATCTATATACCACAACGCTGAGTACAATGATGGTGTTTTTGGAATCTATGTTCCTGTGCATCAGTACGCACGCCCAACAATCGAACATTCATGAAAACTATTCCTTGAGAGATGCCGCTGATTCGTCAGGTGTACTCAATACGGATATCGCCGATTCTGCCGGCATACTAATGAAAAGCCATCCTGTGAAACAACGGGATGTGTACGACATTCTGAAAATGCTGTTCAATATTGATATCGCTCCTTCGGATACTGCAGGCAAAGAGAAGGGAAAGCTTTATGTAGCTGCAATTCCCGGTGCCGGATATTCGTTAAGCACAGGATTCGCGGCCACCGTCGGGTCAAATGCCGGCATATATACCGCCGACGCTGACAGTGTAAATCTCTCAACGTTCAATTTCGACCCAACCTATACTTCTAAACATCAAATTGTCCTTCCATTTCAATCAAATGTTTGGACTCCCGGAAATGGATACAATATCCTCGGGGATTGGGTTTTCTACAAGTACCCGGAGCTGACATATGGTCTGGGAGGACACACATCGGAAAGCACAGCCGAGCAGTTGGAATACCGGTACGTTCTGTTCCGTGAGACGATATTAAAAGAAATATCTACAGATGTATATGCCGGAATAGGATATGACCTCGACTATCGTTGGGATATTACTGATGGCGGTTTGCCGGGCGGAGAAATATCGGATTTCCGGCGCTATGGAGAAACCCAGAAAACAACTTCCTCAGGGTTTACCCTCAATGCGAAATACGATGGCAGACAAAACCCGATCAATCCGCCGAAAGGATATTACGCCTCGATCGTCTACCGGAATAACTCAACGCTCCTTAGGAGCGATGGAAACTGGCAGTCAATGATCCTCGATCTGAGAAGCTATTACAAGTTGATCGCCGACTCCAGGAACGTTCTGGCATTTTGGAGTTACGATTGGTTTATTCTTCAAGGAAACCCCCCGTACCTCGATTTGCCGGCGTCGTCATGGGATGAATACGCGAATCAAGGGAGAGGTTATATCCAAAGTCGATTCAGAGGAAGAAAGCTTATCTCCCTCGAATCGGAATATCGCTTCGGTATCACAGATGACGGATTATTTGGAGGTGTTGTGTTTGTCAATGCACAAAGCGTCTCAGATTGGCCCAGCAATAGATTCACGGTCCTCCATCCCGGCGCTGGAGGCGGAATCCGATTCAAAATGAATAAGCACGACGAGACAAACGTCGCTCTTGATTATGCCTTTGGGCTGCAAGGTTCCCAGGGCATCTTTGTAAATCTTGGCGAAGTGTTTTAATCTATAAAAATAAATCGATCGCATGGAGCGCGATCCTTTTACGGCGCTTGGACGGATGAGCGCAACGTTGAGCATTGCATACGATCATGCTAACCTTATTGCTAAACCTCAATGTGAAAGGCTAACGCTGTAGGCCGCGTCGACATTCGAAAACAATTTTTGTCTCTTGTTTAACCAAGCTTACGCACGCGTTTCTAACATTTTTGGCGATTCCATGCGAACTGTGACACGGCCATATTTTTAAGATTCAAATTTACTATATTGTCATAAAAAGGAGGAGGAATACATAAACTCATCGCTACCATGTACTAACAAATATCTTCTATCATTGTGCAAGAATTGTCCCATAGAATTTTTGTTTTCTTTCTTTTTATTGCCGCGTTGAGCGCGGCAATTGCGATTTGGCTCCGCAATAATGATTACTACCTTTCTTCGCTCGAGGAGCGTCCCTTTCATCCGCGTTATGATACATTGAAACCCAGCGGTACGGAGAGCCATGGTTATGGCGTCGTCGGAACGGCAATGATTATCGTCGGCGTCGCGACCTATTCGACACGCAAGCGTATAAAAACACTTGCCAACGCTGGCAGCATAAAATACTTTCTCGAGTTCCACATTTTCCTTTGCCTCCTGGGACCGATTCTTGTTCTCTACCACACGACATTTAAATTCGGCGGGTTGGTTGCGGTCGCATTTTGGAGCATGACGGCTGTCGTGCTCAGCGGCTTTGTTGGAAGATATCTTTACCAACACATCCCGAAAAACATTCAAGGGAATGAGTTGAGCATGAAGGAACTTGAGGGTGAAAGCAAACGGTTGTCCGACCTTCTGCAGGCGGAATATCGTTTACCGGCCGACGTTCTTGCGTCAATCGACAGCATCGGTCTTCATCAAGCCGATGTTGTTCATCTCGGTTTCCTAAAGCTTTTATCGTATATGATTCAAGGCGATTTTTCACGTGTGCAGCGGATGCAACGAGTCCGCGCTATTCTTCGTCAATACTCCATTGATACGCATTCTTCCAAAGGGATTCTTCGTATCGCCAACGAGCGGATTATTCTTCGCCAGCGTATTGTGTTGTTGGAAAAGATTCGGCAATTGTTTCACTACTGGCACGTTGTGCATTTGCCTTTTTCGCTCGTAATGTTCGCGATACTCGCCATTCACATCGGCGTCGCCATCGCATTTGGCTACACGTGGATTTGGTAGAAAAAATTCTCATGATTCTAAAAAATGAAGGTGCAAATCAGGTCTGGATGGGAATGCTTCGTTTGGGAATGAAACAATGAAGCAAATAATTTGCTGCTTTCTTTTGTCTGCAGGCTTCACATCCAGCCCTGCCCTTGCCCAAATTTCCCCCGGAGAACTTATCACCGGTCACGCCCGATGGGAGGGTATTGAAAATTGCACGGCCTGTCACACCATCGGTAAATCGCTTTCCAACGACAAATGCCTGCGTTGCCATACTGAAATCGATTCAAGGATAAAGCAAAAGCAAGGATATCACGCATCGATCGGCGGAAAGCTTTGCGAAGAATGTCATAAGGAGCATCACGGGAGAGACTTTCAGATCATTCGATTTGATACAGCCACATTTGACCATTCAACCGTTGGCTTTCGGCTTGAGGGGAAGCACAAATCCATCGGCTGCAATCAATGTCATACCAGAGGCAATATCGTCGACGACAACGTTCGAAAATTTTCAGATGAAAGGAAAAGAAGATCCTATTTAGGATTGTCCCCAGCATGTGTAGCATGCCATGAAGATCAGCATCGCGGGCAGTTTTCGGCTCAAGCGTGTTCAGCGTGCCATTCAGTTGAAAAATGGAAGCCGGCACCGAAATTTTCTCACGATCATTCAAACTATCCGCTTACCGGCAAGCATACGGTAGTGGAATGTCAGCGCTGTCATCGATCGACGCTCGATGACGGAACGACGATCCGGTACGTTCACATGGAATTCGCTTCCTGCCGTTCCTGCCACGAAGATCCTCATAAGGGAAAATTCAAACAGCAATGCGCAACCTGTCATACGACGGAAGATTTCCATAAAGTCACCAAAACGGAATTCGACCATGGAGCGACAAAGTTTCCATTGAAAGGAAAACATGCATTATTGACATGTAACGACTGCCATCAAAACAATGACAGGCAGAAGAATGCGAGCGGAGAATTTGGGTTTCATATTACAAAATTTCAGTGGTGTTCCGATTGCCATGCCGATGCACACGCCGGACAGTTTGCCAATCGCGCCGACGGCGGGCAATGCGAACCGTGCCACTCTGAGGCTGATTTTCTTCGAGTGAGCTTTACGACGGACGATCATAAAAAGACACGGTTTCCACTGCTCGGCGCGCACGTTGCCGTTCCTTGTGTAGCGTGCCACATCGATCACAAAGTGAATGCAAAAAGTACGCGTCAATTTCATTGGGAAGGAACGATACAATGCACGTCGTGTCATGAGGATGTGCACAAAGGGCAATTTGCGAAGAAGATGACAAATGGATGTGAAACCTGCCATGGGGTCGACTCGTGGCAAAAACTTACCTTCTCGCATGACGAAACGCGTTTTCCACTGAAAGGAAAGCACGCAAGTATTGCTTGTGAAAAATGTCATACGCGCCCCAATACCTCGGCAACGCTCCCGGTGCAGTATGTGGGCGTACGTCTTGAATGCATTTCTTGCCATAACGACAAACACGAAGGCCAGTTTGCGGTCGGTGGCATTACCGATTGTAGCCCTTGTCATAGCGCAGTTTCATGGAAAGCGTTGCTCTTCGATCACAACAGCCAATCGCGTTATCCGTTGACAGGAAAACATGTCGGTGTTGCCTGCGAAAAATGTCATCCGAAAGTTTCTATGAATCAGCGCGTGGTCGTGAAGTACAAACCGTTGGGAACATCCTGCGCCGACTGCCATGTAGTCCAACAATAAATGATAACCTCGCATTATTCAGTTAACGAAAGATGAATTCCGAGCATAAACGTAAAACTATGGAGAACGTGAACCATCTTATTGTTGCCTTATTACTCTGCAGTGCTCAGGTACTCGCACAGGAATCTCCTCACGGTCAGTTAACGCGACAGTGTACGGATTGTCACACAACGAACGGATGGACCACATTGGCCGATCCCATGAATTTCAATCACTCGGAAACCGGTTACATGCTGGTCGGACAGCACCGCATAACAGCGTGCAAGAACTGTCACATCGATTTACACTTTTCCGGTACGCCGAGAACGTGTTTCGCTTGTCACGCCCGGGATTACGATGATGCTATTGCAATCAACCATCGCGCTGCGGGATTCACCACGGATTGTTCTCAGTGCCATTCCATAAACGCAGTATCGTGGCAGGCGAGCTTTGATCACGATAGAACGCAATTTCCGACACGGGGTGCGCACTATGCTGTTCCTTGCTTGCAATGTCATGTGAATAACCGTTTTCGCGGCACGCCAATACAATGCGACAACTGCCATCACAATGTGTATTTGACGGCACAAAATCCGCCCCATACAAACCTCAGCACCGATTGCGCAACCTGCCACCCGGCGTTGAACTGGCAGATTCCTTCGTTCGTTCCGCATCCGTATTTCCCGATTGCATCAGGAGCCCGGCACCAGCCGCTCTCCACGTGGCATAGCTGCACGGACTGCCATCAAAATTCACAAAATTATCCTTCTTCGTATTCTTCATATATATGCTATAATTGCCATACTCACGCACTGTCGACTATGAAATCAAGGCATGAAGGCGTACCCAATTATGATCCTGCCAAATGCTATAATTGCCATCCATCGCCGTGATCAATAATGGGAAGAGCTTCAGAAGACGTACGTTGATGAAAAACATTCTCGCACTCTGTTTACTTGTAACACTTAACCTTTTTTCTCAGGAAAGAAAAGAGTATCACTACCTAATTTCCTATGTTGCAGCATCAACCGTGTATATTGCGGCAGGGTATGAACAACGAATCGAGGTTGGGGATACGTTGAAGATTTTTCGCGATTCAAAAGAAATCGGGAACGTCGCAGTGACGGCTGTTGCGCGTCGTACCAGCATTGCGCAAATCCTTGTTCAGCACATTCCGTTTCTCGTCGGGGATGATGCAGTCGTTATGAAGACGATTCTTCGGCAACCAAACGATACAATAATGAGAATGAAGGGCGATACAGTTCATGCTTCTAATGAAGCGAGTCCTATCGTTCACCCGAACAACACCAGCGCTGAAAATATCGTCTCGGGGCGTGTCGCGCTGCAATTCAACGAGCTGGTAGCCAATGACAGCCATTATAATTTGAGCCAGCCGGCAGCGCTCTTTCGATTGAGCATCCGGAACCTTTTCGGATACGGAATGCAATTGTCGATGGACGATCGCAGCTATTATGATCCAACAAATACTTACACCCAATACGGCAACACTGCGGGCGCTGAACATAGGTTGTATGAGCTATCGTTACGCCAAGATCGTCCTGATGCTCCAATCGGTTTCGGGGTCGGCCGCATGACGTCCAGCTTTGTCGGCGGCATGGGCGCGTTTGATGGATTCCAATTCTATTATCGGCAAAATGAATTCACGGTCGGCGTACTGGGAGGTGCTCAGGTGAATGATCCCACATCGGTGTTAAGCAATACCGGAACCAAGGGATCGTTATTTCTCAATTATCGCACCGGACCAGATATTTTCCATTATTATGATGGGACGCTGGCGTACGGACGTCAAATGGTGAGCAATAAATTAGACAGGGAATTTTTGTATATCCAAAATACTTTTGCGGTTGACCCCGCGTTATCATTCTACGAAAGTTCCGAAATAGAGCTTGATCAGTTGACGAACGGTGTCATTACGCCCGCATTCAATTTTTCCAACACGAATGTTTCGGCGAATTATTATCCGGTGGAATGGTTTTCTGCAAACCTTGGATACGATGCGACGCGTCCGGTATATTTGTTCGAGACCATGAAATCTACTCCCGATTCACTGTTTGACAAAAACCTTTTGCAGGGGTACCGCGCAACGGTAACATTTCATCTTCCCCTCTCCATGACATTATCGGAGTTGGCAACCTATCGGGCAAAGCAAGACACAACGCGCGATGCACATATGTTTACGACAGCGCTCCGTATAACCGACATCTTTGATACCGAATTCAACCCCGGCATTCGCTACAGCAACATCGTTGGCGAATATTCAACCGGCGAGGACATCGCGTTTGATATCGACCGGTCATTCGGCAATAATATTGACCTATCATTCCGGTACGATTATACTACAGCAACCATAGCGCTGCTGCATCAAACCTATACCACGAAAACCGTCTCGGCAAATATCTATTATGCTTTCTCGCCGATGTGGTATGCGTCGTTGGCACTTGACGATGTTATCGACGCGACATTAGGAGATTATCAGGGATTAATAGAAATCGGTATTCGATTTTAGAATAAACAACCACTGCATAACGTAGCGGCATTCATCCATGCAAGATACTCTGTTAACAATCTTCATCAGCCTTATTTTATTCTCTGCGGCAATCATTCCGTACTATAGACAAATCAAAAAGAAAGAAGCAAAAGCAAAAAAGAAATTTCATGAAATGAAGATCACGGGCCTGCACGAATCGAAAACGATGCATCCCCACATTGACGTTACCCATTGCATCGGCTGCGGCGGGTGTGCTAAAGTATGTCCCGAAGGAGACGTGATCGGTCTTATCGAAGGAAAAGCAACGCTTATTCACGGCGCAAAATGCGTGGGACACGGATTGTGTGTCGAAGCATGTCCGGTGGGTGCCATTGAACTTCTGCTTGCAAAGCCGGGACGCAGTGCAGATATGCCGGTCGTCGATGAACATTATGAAACGAATGTGAAGGGTATTTTTATTGTCGGCGAACTGGGCGGCATTGGATTAATTAAAAACGCCGTCAGGCAGGGAAAAGCAGCACTCGAATATATCGCGACACACTTAACACCGCACTCCGCAGAATACGATGTTGCGATCATTGGAGCGGGACCTTCCGGACTCGCATCAGGGTTAACGGCGGCAAGTAAAAACCTCAAATACATCGTTTTGGAACAAAGTGATATCGGCGGAGCTATTCTTCACTATCCACGGGCCAAGGTCGTGATGACAGCGCCCGTTGAGCTCCCCTCTGGGGAAAATTAAAACTGACGGAGGTCAGCAAGGAAACATTACTCGATGTATGGCAGAAGATCATTGCCAAAACGTCGCTGAACGTTTGTATCAATGAAAAAGTCACCGACGTGCAGAAAGTGGAGGGGTATTTTTCGATTACAACATCTCACCGGACCCTCACGGCAGCAACAATTGTCTTAGCACTCGGGAGACGAGGTACACCGCACAAGCTCGGCGTACGGGGGGAAGAATTGTCAAAAGTCATGTATCGCTTGATCGACGCATCGTCGTTCAATGATCAGCATGTCATTGTCGTCGGCGGCGGAGATTCTGCGGTAGAAGCAGCGATCGGATTGGCTATTCAAAGAGGCAACAGCATTACGCTTTCGTATCGCGGTAATGAATTTTCACGCATCAAAGAGCGAAATAGCCTTCACCTCGAGGAGCAGGTGGCAAAAAAAAATATCAGCGTCATTCTCAATTCTCAAATAAAAGAAATTGGCGATCGTCACGTTCTGCTGTCGACTCCCAACGGCGATATTCGGCTTCAAAATGATTTCGTCTTCATTTGTGCCGGTGGAGAAATGCCGTTTGACTTCTTAAAAAAAATTGGAATCTCCATGCACCAACAAACGATCGATTGATGTTATTATTTTTTTCAAGGGGGGAGTTTTACCGGTTTCGATTGTCGGATTCATTGAAGTTTATTTGAGATGAAGTAAACGACCACTATCAAAGATGGTGGCTTTTGAAAAAGAAAAGCATGTCATTCCGCGCTTGACGCGGAATCCAGTGTACAATCAAAAAACTGGATTCTCAACGAGTCGAGTCTTCGACCGGTTCTTCGTCCAGCCTCACGGCGGTCCTCGACCGGAATGACGTGCAAAGCCGATTGTACATTACCACCGCCATAGGCGGTGGGTTTCTGCTTCGCACTAAACAAATTGAAGTTAGTGAACGCTGTCCTGCCTGGATTCTTACCTTCGAAATCGTGAATTCAACAGCCATTTTTTCGATTCTGTTGGGGAGACCTACTGGAAGAGCTTAAATTTCATCCAATATGCTAAGCAGATCGATCGAAGCCAAGGGAATAAAATCGATGTTGCAAAGGTCAAATAGATAACCGGGCCATAATAAGAGGACGTCAGAATAGGCCACACATAAAAACAGCCTCTCCACTATTTTAGGCAGCCTCCAGTCTGACACATAACGAAAATCCGCGTTTAAGAGCGGTTGATTGTTTTCGTACAGCGAAGTGAAGGTGTAGATCGGGAGCGATAAGATTGTTAAGAAAATACATTAACCCTGAGGAGTTTAAGGTCGCGGGAGAAATTCCGCTACTCTTCAAGCTCCGGCTGAAACAACTTTTCAAAAAGAAGCCTGCAGTCAAAGGTAAAGTACTCATCATTGATACATGTATTATCGGCGACTTCACTGCCACACTTCCTGCTCTTCGATTATTCATCCAGAGCACAAACAAAGAAGTAGATTTAGTAGTCTCTCCGCCTCTCAAATTGATCGCTCAATCGATCAAAGGCGTGCACGCCGTTTATACTGCAAATTCAATTTACAAGAGAATCATCGAGACCGAACCCGAACAAACCAACCTGCCGCGTGAATACGAAAGTGTGCTTGTTTTGAGAATCAGTCCTCACGCGTATGAATTGCTGAAAAACGTGCAATATTCCAACATCGTCACGTATGACATTATACTTCTCAAATATTTTGCACACCTGTTGTGGAAAATTTCACTTAAAAAGCCGGTTCGCCAATGGAGGGAAGTCAATTTCGAGATAGTGGGTATCGCGGAGCCTGAGAAGAGGGTAGGGTTCGATGATATATTCAACCTGGGTCCAGCAGAGTACAATCAGGCCATAGAACTTCTCGACATAACGCAGAATAAGAAGCGCGTCATCATTCATCCCGGGTCGGGCTGGCATGTGAAACTATGGGGTAACGAGAAGTGGATTGAAACAATCAAGAAGATCAATGAGATCGGGGAATTTGACTTCATATTTGTGGGACGTGGAGAGCAGGAGGCGAAAGCGTTTGAGTATATTCAGCAGCACGTCGACTTTAGGCTTCATTCATTGATTAACCAAGTGGATCTGAAAACTACTTTATTGGTCATGCGGCTCAGCGACTACTTCATCGGCATCGATAGCGGTCCTAGAAACATGGCGCACCTCGCCGACCTTAGAAGCATCACACTCCTTGGTCCTGCACCAAAAAATTTTATGCCAGTGAACAACGCCGATGTCGTCATCGATAAATTCACTTGCAGGTGTAAAAGCCTCTTCTATTTTCACAACGTGAGTGCGATTCACAAGATTTCAGCGGACGAAGTCGTAGACGGTTTCAAAAAACTTTCGCCATCTTCCCATCTCTCCATACGCAAAGCTCTCACGCTTCAACACTCTCAGACAGAAATCGATTGACCCCGTGAACTTTGTTCGCATCTATAGAAGCTCGTTGCAATTGCAATCCGCAATTCAATGAAAGGAATTGAGGGCCTCGGTCTGAAACAAGGAAGAATTTCTATTTTGAGCTGGTTGTCACCTTCCGACTATCCCCTGTTCCGGCAAGTACTTTCTCGTTCTTAAGTGCGTTTTCGAGCAGCGAGAGGTTCATGCCTTTTATGTTCAGCGTGACCACATTGGAACGCTCAACAGAGCTCTCGCCAAATGCATTCACCCGCTCATAGTACAGCACATGCTTGATCCGGTTATTCTGTTCACCGATCGGAACCGTTGCCTCAACCTCCATCTCGTTCTTTCCTTTTTTCACGAAAGGCGTGATGGAAGAGGAGTAAACACCGTTGAATTGTGATGCAGAAATGATCGGAATTTCATTCATGGTGAATGATTCATTGCCGATCGAAAGCCCTCCTGCAGTAGAATCGATAATATTGGCTTCAAGGACTGAAGCCGAAGGATTGGAAAAGAGCCTATACCTGAACACGAGTTCATCACCGGGTATGACAAACAAGGAGTCCCCGAAATCTTTTTCTGAGCGAGGCATCGTTCGGACCAATGAAATTGCTGATAGGCTCGAGCTTGTGTCGCGTGCAACAAGGCCATTGGCAAAATAATTTTGTATGCGAATCTCGAGATGGCGAGGTTGTATTTTTTTCCCAGGCTTCTCCTTCATCATCGCAGAGAGAAAGGCGTTGTTTGTATCGCAGCGGAATACACTACAGGCAGTAATGCGTATTGAATCGAGTTTAATCCTCCTCGACAAGAAATCAACTGCTGTCGCTGCACGTTCTTCAGAAAGTTTCTGCAAGGTGGGAAGCGATGTGCCCTTTTTAACGGGAAGATCGGGATAACCGACAACTATGATATCGGCGAAACGATATTTTTTAATAAGACTGATAATAGGCTGGAATATTTTTAACGCATTTTTTCGAAGCGTAGATTCCCCGGGGTTAAATACCAACTTCTCTATCGGGAAAGAGGATTCTACAAATGGAATTTTTTCGACAGTGGTCAACGTCCTCAATGTATCGGTTTGAATTATTACACTGTCCGAAGTCATGAGCTCAACGCAAGACCAAGACTCCAGGCCTGATTGTTGCACGACCGACCGATCGACTTCGGCCTTGTATTGAAGAATCCCTTCAAAGAGAGAAGATCCTCGTCCTAAACCCCATGTCAAATGACGGCCCGATATCTCGGGAACGACCTTCCGTCCGTTGAACGTAGCGGAACCTTCAATGTAAGAGAATCCGTCAGGGAGCTCGTCAAAGGCTTGTATCCGCTGAAGCCAATTAGTTCCAGAATAGTCTATCCGTTCGGCAAACTCCACCGTGTTTGATTTATTCGCCGGCTCCGCGGCGTTCCGCAAATATAGAACGCGGGGTGAACTGGTTCTCATGGCTGCAGTCCTGCCCACCTTCCCCACTCTTTGGTGCAGGCTGTCTTTCAGCACTCTTTTCACAAAAAAGTTTGCGCGCGCGATTCCACCTTCTGTGAGGCGCACAAAACGGGAACTTGCATCGCCGGCAAAATCATATCCCCCTTTAAGCAATTCCGTCCTGGGAGGCAGCGATCGTTCATTGACCCGCAAAACGTGTTGCCCGGGTTTCACATCCGGCAATGAAAATTTTCCATCATCCCCCGTCACGATGCGGGTACCATCCTCCATCCATAGTTCGACGCCTTTTACTCCCGCCTCGCCTTCGCTCTGGTATCCGTTGCGGTCATCGTCATAGAAAATTTTTCCGATGATCACGCCGTTATCAGTGAAGACGCCAGGCTGAACAGTTATCTGCTTTTGTGAAGGAAGTGATACAAAGATAGTTCCGACCGTATCTTTAGCGGTAGCGTACACTGTGTTCAACCCCTGGCTCTCCATGGCGTCGGCTCCGAGGACAAGCTGATAGACGAGAAGTGCTGTGTTTCCCGCTTTCAACGTATCTCGCGAAACAGAAGCGAACACCCATTGCAGGACGGTGCCGTTCGAAAGTGACTGGGGCTCCACCGGCATGCCGTTGTATCGTGCGGATTTTGCATAATACTTGAACGCATGTGGAAGCTGATCGATGATCCTCAAATCTTTCATCAATCCCGGGCTGTTGTTTGTGATCGCCACCTGATATGTTACAACGTCTCCTATTTCTGCAACGTTCTTGTCCGCAGATTTAACCACTTGAAGATAGGTCGAGAATTGGGTATTACTCTTAAGAATAACCGAGGCTGAGGAAGATTCTACAGAAAGCCCCTTTTGAAGAATGGATGCTGTCGTTTGTATCGTCCTTCCGGTAGCAAGCGTATAATCCGTTCTCATGTAAAGGATGAGTGAATCGATTTTACCCGGTGGAATACTTCCGATATTCCACGTTGCAATGCTATCAACCACTGTGGTATCGTTGCCGGGTCCGCTCATTGTCCATACCTTGTATTTAAGAACACTCTTGCCAGCGTTGTAAACGGAGTCCACAATTTTGACGTTACGGAGAGAATCGGTGCCGGCATTACGGTACCAAATTTCAAACTGAACACTGTCTCCTGCGACCACAGAATCTTTATTCTGAAGGACAAAATTTTGCAGTGTTATCAATGGAGCGGATCGGACAAGAGTAACAGTTTGAGTGCTTTGCGGTGCAAGCTGATTCGAGCTGAACCATGAGCGGTTCATGATGGATGTGCTGTCGGGGATGTTTCTTGCTACCGCAACTGTGACCCCAACTGAGTCATAGGCTCCCACCGCCATAGAATCCATCGACCATCTGACAATCCGATGGGTGGTGTCGAACGATACCGATGTGAACAGCCCTTTCTGGCTGGCAACGAGAGAGGTATATTCAGAAAGGGTGTCGAGCATAACCGCGTTCGTAAGAGGCACATTTCCTTGATTTTGATACTTGATCGAGTATTTCATTGTATCGCCGGCTGATACCGAAGGCTGGCCGGTCATTGCAAGGGTTAAAGAAATATTCGGGCGGACGAGAATATTAAGATTTATTGTAAACGTCCCCGTGAGAGTGTCGTAAACAGTAGTTCCACCGGAATAATTCGGGAACTTGACACTGTCAACGTCTACTTGGTAGATTGCCGGCTCAAGATTCTGAAACTTGAATCTTCCAAGCGCATCAGTCGTTGTCGTTTGAATACGGCTGTAAACAATTGCCGTGGATGAGCGCTGGGTCTTTCGGGAAACCGATCTACCGGTTGAAACCGAGGAAAGGGAATCCAGATAAACGTCGACCCCTGCAACGGAAATCGGCGAATTACTCGATGCATATTGCAGGCGGCCCGAAATCGTGTTGAGGATTGAGACTGCCTTGCGGTTGAATAATGTATCCGACAACATCCCCGTTGAAGTCGATAACGTGTCTCCAAATTCGTCCACGACGATAATCTTGAGTGTGTACATCATCGTCTCTTTGTCGAGCGCGATGAAGAAAACACCGTCGCTCCCCGTTGTGTCGGCTCCAACGATTTGCTGCGTAATATCTAAAACTTCCGCAATCGCTCCTTTATACGGGACTTGTTGTATACTAGACCCTCCATTAATAGACGCGCGCACAACGCCTGTCACTGCCCCCGGATACAGCGTGACCGAAGTGGTTCCAGTTATCGTACCGGACATTGCAACCCCCGCGACAACCGTCACTACCGCCTCCTTTATCACGTTGTTGACATTCTCTGAAATCAAATAAGCTTGTGCTGTACCACCGCTTGTCATGGTAGTGATTGTCTTCGTTCCGTTGTCAAAGAACCCAAGGGTTGTTGAAAAAGTCACAGGAACTCCATCGGGAATTGCACTCCCCAGAGAGTCAGCAATAACAGCAATGACATCGGAGCTGTCCCGATTGGCCGTGCCCCAGATGTACTTTTGGGTTACGGATAAATTCATCGATGCAGGCCGGATCGGAACAATCATGGATGTGATTTCGGGAGCCGATACGGTCGAAACGGTCGACGAGTGAACATTGGCATCATTTTTCAACTGAGCGAGACCGAGATTCGGCGATGTCTGAACGGTAAGCGTTATATTCTGCACGCCGGTTACCGCATGGAGAGTGCCGAGGTTCCATACAACGGTCCGCTTGTTCGTACTAACGCTTGTCGGTGTCACGCTAGCATTGTAAAAAATACCGTTAGCCGAAATCGTATCGACCAATATTGTCGAATCCGATTTTACGTTTCCGGTGTTCGCGACCTGCAGTTGGTAATCGATCTGGCGGCCGGAACCGACCATAGCGGCTGTTGCCGTATTGCTCAGAGTAAGACGTGCAAAATTAGCCACAATAAGATTTTGTGCTGCGCCGACTGTTTTCCCCTGCCAAGAAAGGATTGCGCTCAACGGAAGAACCGCCTGCCCTGCCGTTGTCGTGTCGATCTTGAGCTGGATGAGGAATGAATCTTGTTTTGCTGCCGCGAAATTAAATTCTTTCCAGGTGATCACGTTACCGCTGATGCTGCCGCTGTTCGAAACGCTTACAATATTCGTTCCCACGGCAGGCAGCGTGCTCTGGATTGTAACAGTGTCTGCTGCCGCATTACCGATATTCTTGAAACTGAGCCATAGTTTCACAACGTCATTAAAAATGACGTTTGAATCGCTCACCGCGTAATGCATCTCAAAATTCGGCAGACTTCCTACACTGACAGTAACGATAGGGCTTGACACAGCGAACGCTTTTTTCTTATAGGTATAATTTCCCGTCGCTTGAATCGAAATCTGCGTACCCACCGGCGTTTGTGCGTACACGAAATCACTCGCCGAGACTGCAAGAGCGAGTGCACTCAGTACTGCGAGTGTAACATTTCGATATGATCGGATGAAATAGTTCATTTAATTTTCACCTTGAATTCCACGGTTCCTGCAGTCGATTGTTTCAATCCAGCGGTCTTTATCGATACGCTTCCGTTTCGAACTGCGGTTGAATCCGGCAGTGACAACGTACCTAATTTTGCACTTCCCTGAACGTAAGAGGTACTGTCTGGAATTCGGGCAGTAACAGTGTATGAGGTGTCAACATCGGCGTGTCCCGTGTTTGAATAAGAAATTGTATATGTCAAAACCCCTCCAGGCGGCTGAGGCTGGCTTGGCAGAGGAGAAACAGAAATCGCTACAGAGACAACAGGAATGTTCGTTGTTGTCGATGCAACGGCACTCTGAAATTTTACTGCACTTCCCGACGATGTCGCCGTAAATGTCGTCACATCTTTTGTTTGATCCTGCTGTACCATTGGCATGATCGCTACCGCGAATACGTGGACGCTGTCCCCCGCGGAAAGAGAATCGACATCAACACCGGCTTTGCCGTTTGTATTTGTCAACGGCACGTCAAGCGGATCGACGACGTGGTTGTTGTTCACATCCCTGAGAAATGTCCACGCGAGCGACTGCGACGAGACTGCGGACAACTCGATCACATCCTTGATTGTTCCCGTGTTTTTTACGGTGAAATAATATTCCACCGAATCAGCCGGCTCTTTAGCCGCTGCCACACTATCTGGAGTCAATGAAACGCCGAAACCGCCTCCAATGTTAATGTTAACGGTGTTTGAAATTTTGTTTCTCGCTAGAGCGCCATCGCTGTATGCGATGTTCATGGCATTTGGAATCACGGTTCCGGGCACCAAATTTGTCTGTAGACCGACCGTCAGGGTAACACTCGCCGATCCACCGGGAGCAATGGATGCAAAAACCCATTGAACCGAATCTGCAGAAACATGTATCCCGCCGTTCGTAGAACTGACATACGAAAATCTCGAGTCGAACATATCAGCAACAACAACGTTTGTTGCTGCTGATTGTCCGCTGTTGGTAATAGACAGTGTAAACGTTATCGGTCCGGGAGGAGTCGGGGCAGCGTTATCAACGCTCAATGAGGTATTCGTAGCGATGACTGCGGCCTGCACACTGGTTTTAAGTGTTGAACCGGCGCTTTTCGTGGCATCAAATTGAGAAGTTGCCGTAATTGCCGTCGAATCAATCTGGCCGTTCAATGCCTCATTGTTTGGAACCACTACGCGCGCAATGATCTTGTAGCTTGAATCGGCCTTGACCGAATCTGTCGCAGAGATCACACCCGCAGATGAGTCGGCGCCGTCCAATACTCCGTTTCCGTTGATATCGTGGTACAGAAGAACCTGCCAGCCGTGAGACGAGAATGGCGTCAGCGTAAATTTGTCGGTTCCATTTCCCGAGTTGAGAATTGTGAGAGGATAATCCACATTGACACCGTCGCCGGAAGTTTTTGCAAGGGAGGGCAAAAGAACGTTCACCGCGGCCCCCTGCTTCACAATGAAAACAACGAACGACAAATAGACGGTGTCGGCGTTTGCACCAGAAGCTGTCGTATAGATCGCAACCGCCCGACTCGAAATGATAGTTCCAGCAGGAGTTCCGGCGCCGTAAACGCTCCTCGTTCCGGCGAGCAGAAGTATTGCAGCGAGGAGCGTGTTTTTTATATGACCGATTCTATTCTTCATTGACATCTCACAAAGCAAATCGAGGTACAATTAGTTCACTGTAATTTTGAATGCAACCGTTCCGGTCGCAGACGCATTCAGGGTACCGATAGTGATGGTGACGCACTTACCGCCATTTGTCACGGTGACGGCATCGGCATCCGCAGCATCAGTCATTGGGGTACCATTCCACGTCGTCGAACCCGGGACGTACGTCGTGCTATCCGGTGCGCCGTCGACAATCTTGAAATTGTACGCTTTTCCATGGCCGGTGTTCGAGTAGTTGACCGTGTAGGTCATCTGTGTTCCCGGCGGCTGGTTGCCGATCGGGGCAACGACTTTTGAGATACTGACAACCGCGATGTCGATTGTCGTCGTCGCAACCGAACTCTGGAATTTGGTGTTGTCTCCCGCCAACGTCACTGTAAATGACGTAACGTCGGTTTGCTGGTCTGTCGCGACAACAGGGGTAATTGCGATAGCAATCACGTGAAGGCTGTCGCTAAAATTCACAGAGTCTGTGCTTGCCAATTGGGTATCGTTGATGTCGTAGATCCCGTTGTTGTTCACGTCTTTGTAAAACTTCCAGGGGAGCGACAAGGACGAACCGAAAGACATCAATAGCACATCCTTTTTGTTGCCGGTATTCTTCAGCGTAAAATAGTACTTGATAGAGTCATCCGGTTCCTCTGTCAACGCTGCCGAGGTAGGACTAATCGCAACTCCACGGGTTACTCCAACTGTTACAGATCGCACGTTGCTCGAAGACGTAAAAGTATTGGAACCAGCAGTATACGCGACATTAAATGCATTGTTATACACTGTTCCCATGCCCGCTCCGCTCGGAACGTTTAACGTGATCGTCACCGTCGCTGTAGCGCCCGGGTTGATTGTACCGACATTAAAGAGGACAGGATTGCCGGATGAATTGACCGACCCCTGTGTCGTAGTCGACGATACATAGGTTAATCCGGAAAGCAAATCAGAGAAGGTCACTCCCGTTGCCGCCACATTGCCGTTGTTCGTCAATGTGAATGTGTACGTCACATTTTGGCCTGCGTTTGGACTTGCGTTATTGACCGACAAGCCTGCCCCGATATTGCTGAAATTCACCGTATTGACGGTTGTCATCAGGGCACTGTTCGCTGTCTTCAAGTTGTTGAAACTGGACGTGGCCGTCACGGTGGTTGTATCGGTCTGTCCATTCAGTGCCGAATTGCGCGGCACAAAAATGTTGACAATGATCTTGTACGTCGAATCCTCCGCGAGCGAGCTTATCGATGTAATGGCGCCAGCGCTTATTTCAGCAGGGTCAAGAACACCGTTGCCGTTGGCATCGTGATAAAATGTTACCGTCCACCCTTTCGACGAAGTCTTTGTTAGACTAAAGTTGTCGGTGCCATTCCCCGAGTTCGTTATGGTAAGGGCGTAGTCGACGTTAACGCTGTCGCTCGAGGTGGTGAGAGCACCAGTAGGCGGCGTTGCGTTTACCGCACCAACCTGTGCCACAGTGACCGACACAATGTTGGAAAAGGCGCTATCGGTAACTGCGCCCGAGAGGGTTGTATATGTCGCTCTCGCCCTGCTGGAAATTACCGTCCCAGCCGGGGTGCCGACGGCAAGAGCGATACTCACTCCAAAAATTGTGAGGAGGATTAGAAGAAAAAAGTTACGAGCCGCGCTCATGTTTGACTCCTTGCATGAAATTAGTGTTGAGTGAGTATTTAATTAAAAATATTTCGTTTTTTATCGCACGACAACTTGCATTGTGAGTTTTCCCTCTTCGCCAGGTAATATTCCTTTGGAAATTTTCCATCGAACGACCGTCGGCGTACCAACCTCGGGAGCGACCGCAGGTTTTCGTTCAATGACAGCTTCGGCGCCGGGGTTCTTGACCGAGTTCTCCAAAAGAATCACACCCTCAGGTACGGGGTTCGAGATCTCCGCATTCTGCGCGAGAGCATTCCCGACATTGCAGTACGTAATGGTGTATGTCACGGTATCGCCCGGGACAGTCAACGTCGGACTTGCGGTGTTGAAAATAGCCAGCTCGGGTTTTGCTTCCTTGGCTGAAATTCTATTGGCTATCCGATTTGCTTGCTCCGTTGTTTTGTCGGCGCTCTTTACCGTAGTCCCGACCGCCTCGAATGAAAAAAGCTGCGACCATGTTTTTTCCTTGACCTGCACATTGCTCACTTGCACCGAAATTTGTTGGAATCCTTGTGATCGAGGCGTAATATCGGTGTTGACAGGCGCCAGCGAAGAAATCACGATTGCCGGAAATGTGGGTTGATCATTTTCCATTCGTGTGGCAGCGAAACCGGTATTACCTAATTTCTGAACATCGCCTTCTGTCTTCAATCTCAAAACGGCATTAACGACAGAAGACTTCGGCATTCTTAGCTTATAGCCGATGAGCAATTTCTTCCCTAGTGGAGCCGATTCATCGGCAACCGAGTGATAATCAACCTGTACCTCAACCATTCCAGTGCCGCTCCCGAATTGGTACGTGGAGACAAGGTGTGACCCATTGTTAAGAGTTTCGGACTTTGCTTTACTGAGAAGATCGGATGCCGTAATAGCTTTTACGACCTCGTTCGATGCAGCGTCGGTAATTTCAATTACAACGTCCAACATTGCATTCTCATTCGCGGCATACCAAAGACCAAAGCCTTTCGGATTATTCGCGGTCTTCGTGAAAGAGGCCTGCAAAAAAGCTACCGCGCTTCCTTCCTTTTTTGGAGATGGCGCTCCTGTGAGCGAATAGTCTCCAAGTTTCAATTGTACAGTTTGTGCCTGACTCCGACCGCCCGTGAACAAAACGAAGAAAGCAAGTATAAGTGTTAGATACTTCATGGCTCAACTCCTTACGATAGTGGTTGTGAACTTCAATTTACTGTTGTCTGAAATTTTATTTGCGTTGTCACGCCTGGAGCCAGCGTGCTTATGGTCACTGTGATCGAGCCGCCGCTTACCGTCACACCATCTCCGTCGGAAGCATTCGTTTTGGCGACACCGTCTATTTGAACTCCCATGCCGGTTCCATAGCCGTTCGCATTGAACGTTGTATTATTCGGAATGGCAGTGTTCAGCGTAATGCCCGTTGCGTTGGCCGTGCCGTTGTTCTTGACGGACAAAGTGTAGGTCAACACATCCCCGGGAATCGGTTTTGTGTTATCGACAGCATTCGCGATACTAATGTTGGGGAGGTTCGTCAGCGTGACCGGAACCGAGACATATTCTACGCTTACGCCCCCCCAATTAATTTGTGCTGTATTGGTGATCGTCTGCGACGGGCTGATCGTCGAATCCGAACAGAGCTCGAATGTCCTTGTGAGTGAAGCCCCTCCACCGAGAGAAAACGCTGGCCATGAAATCGTACCTCCTTCAAGGTCTTTTCCTGACAGCGCTTGGCCGGATATGGAACCGCCATTGCTTATGCTGGCGGG
Organism: uncultured Bacteroidota bacterium; assembly: GCA_963717445.1. GTDB lineage: Bacteria > Bacteroidota > Ignavibacteria > UBA10030 > UBA8401 > JAGVPT01. The sequence goes on from OY970334.1 coordinate 284,222, forward strand.
GACGAGAATGAACTTCGCCGGAAGCATATCACTGACGTTCACGCTCGGTTTACTGATGATGTATGGGTTAACGACAGTGACCGTATACGCCAATGTATCGCCAGCATTCGCAACGCCGCCGTTGACATCAACGAAAGTTTTCGAGGAAGCGCTGGCGCCGATAGCCCACGGCGCGCCGAATGACGTTAAGCCGGTTACCTCGACATAATTGTTGACTGTGTCGAGGCTTGTAGCTCCCATATTGACCCACGCACTCCCCGTGTATTCCCACAGCTTCAATCCGGTTTCATTAAGGTTGTTTGTTTCGACATTTTCATAATGCAATCGTAACGTTGCAGTAAAACTCCCTCCGGCGTTTGAAATCGTTACAGACCTACTCACTGGAATCATTGTCGGACTCGATGGAGGGGCTTGCGTAACAGCGACGGTAACCGAGCTCGGAACCGAACCGGCTGTAAATGTTATAAGCGTACTCGGACCTTCAAAGGCGTAGGGTGTGGATAGTGCAAACGATTGGGTCCGGGTAACTGTCCCAAGTATCAATGCGTTCCCTGTTCGAGTTGTTGTAATAGTCACCGAATTCGACCCAGTCTGAATCGTTCCCAACAACATATTCAAGGTACCGACATTTATGTTGTTATTCAACGTGATTGCCGTGGCAGAATCATGTTTATTGATATTGAGCGTGTAGAACGTTGTGGCTCCACTAACAGCCGTCGAGGGAATACCTCCGAATTCAACCGTCGACGTTGATGCTGAAAAGCTTCCATTGTTCGTCCAATTGCCGAACAGAATAACGTTTGCCGAGCCGCCCCCACCCGTAGCGCCATTGTTGATCACCAAGTTTCCCTTGATACTGTCTGTACCGGTAAAGGTTTTTGCGGAGCCCCCCCCGTTCGACAGGAGGAGATTGTTGTACGTGAAAGCGGCAATATTTTGAGCACCTGAGCCGTTATATTCAAAGGTCGTTCCCGCCGATTGATATCCGCTGGATCCAGAAAATGTTGCGACAGGATTAAACACATTTGCAACATGGATTGTATCCGATGAAGAAAGGGTTACAATGTTTGTCGTTCTCGCACCGCTGATTGTCAAATTATTATATTTAAATGCCGGGACCGTTTGCGCAGCGGTGCCGTTGTACTCAACGGTATTTGGAACAGCGCTTGCATTAAATATACCTGTCGACATCAACGCACCGCTTACCTTCAGTGTTGAATTTGCGGCATTGATCAACGATGCGGTGCCGTCGCTACCCGTTGCTGAATGGAGGGCTAGAGTCCCGTAATTTGTAAACGATTTACCTGAAGCTATCGTAACATCATAAAGCGTTGCATTGGCACTTGCCAGAACGATCTTGTTTCCATTCACCTGAACGACAGCCGTTCCGGTGACCGAGCCGGTTCCACTAAGCGTATCGCCATCTACTGTCCAATTGAGCGTACCGTTGCCGCTCCATGTGCCGCTGAAAAGAATATTCCCTGTGATGGTCATAGTATGTCCGCCATCGGCTAATGTACCGCCGCTGGTCAGGTTAAACGATGTGATGGAGGGATCAACATCAAGTGTAACGGTGACTGGAGAAGGATAGGGGGTTCCAATGGCGACTGTGTCCTTGGTCCCGGGGACAATTCCGCCACTCCAGATCGACGGCGTATTCCAATTACCAGTTTGTATCGCCCAAATAAGGGTTCCAAGAGGTACAATTGCCGAACCAATCGTAAAGACATGACTGTCGAGGGCGATCAACGTCGAAGTGGCAACTGTTCCGGAATCCTGTCCAAAATCCGATATCACTTGACCGACGCTATTCCATTTTGAAGAAACGGGTAGATTCCATTCGGCCACAACCGACTGCGCCCGTGTGGTCGCAGAGCTGCTCATCCCACTGTAAGAATCCCAGCTCAGTTGAACGTCTGCGCTCCCGCCCGATGGACCGGTAACGCTCCAATACTCGTTCGAGACAAGCCAATTCAGAGGTGATGCCAGATTAGCGACATTATAGCCATCGGTTGTCGGGTTCTTGTCAAAAAATTGTGCCGTCCAAACTTGCGCGCCGCTTGTTGATGTGCTGCTGACAGAAACATATCCGTACCGGTGACGCCCCGATGATACTGCGTCTCCAACCGGAAAAGAAAAATTTGAACCGTTGTTTATTTCCTTGCCCAGCGGTCCATTGACAAATGAATTTACGCTACCGCCAACGACTGCATTCGCTGCGGTATTACTTATCGTCAACTTGTTGGTCGCGCTTGTATTAATGTTTCCTAAGGTGAGAATAAGCTGATTATTGACAGTTGCGGTCCCGGTTTGAATGGTAACACCGGCAGCATTATTTATAGCAAGGTTGTAAAATGTTTCAGCTAAGGAATTACTCGACATGATAATAGCCTGAATCGCTGTCCCTGAAAATCGTACTGCACCTGTTCCGGGAGTGAAACCGCCCGTGCTTGTGTTATTATCGGACCAATTGCCGAGAAGATAGAGATCTTTATTATAGAGACTGTTGTCTAATTTACCTCCCACTGCAAAAGTCAAATTTCCGCCGACTTCCATATCAACACTGCTGATGTACTTGATGCCGGTTCCGGAAAAGATGACATTCTGATAGGGCTTTGTTACGCTGCCGACATCCAACGGCAATGTGCCGTTTGTGTTCCCATAAAACTCTACAGTGCTTGCAGGATTTGCAAATAATGAGTCATACGTTCCGGCGGGGAACACAAACATACCGCTGCTCGTACTTAAGATTTTTATTCTCCCGCTCCCGGACACCTGCCCTAATGAATGAAACGTTGTATTTTCAGCATCAAGCACACCGTTAATCGTCACAGAAGATGCAAACGCACCATTGGCGTTAAGCGCAACGGAATCCTGCGAGCGTATGACAACCGGATTACCGTTGGGCACCGTGACGAGATCCCACGTATTCGGATCGCTCCAATTTCCAGATTGTTTACTTGTGATGAGCGGTAAATTATTGAATGCATCTCCAATCGTATATGAACCGTCCAGCAATGAAGTACTGGTGAATGAAAATGTCGGAGAGCTTATTGTCCCGCTTACGGTCGTCCACTGTGATGTAGTATTATTATACTGTTCAATGTGAGTTGGATTACCCTGAACATCGCTGGTGAGGTATGTATAGGTATGCGTCACATTGTAGGATGACGAAAAACCTGTCGTTGATACAATCCAATAGTAGTTGAGATAGTCCGTATAGTTACTCGGATTGACGCTCGGGTGAATATTATTTACGGGAATTACCTTAATTGTTGCGCCCGTATTGCTGTTGGAGGCGAAATTGAATGTACAGGGGGTATACTTTCCATTGTCTCCGATTGGAAACGTAAAAGGCGATGCTCCTGATGGGAAGATTTTTGTCACACCTTTATCGCTTGCAACGCCATTTAAAAGAATCAGATTCGAAGTATTAATAGTACCTGCAATGGCGGCACTGACGCCCAACGTTAAAGCATAATCATTAATATACAGAAACCCGCTTGTGAATTTAAGCTGCCCGTTTATTGTCGAGCTGTTCGTCATATTAACGCCATTGCCGCCATTGTTGATTTCTATGTTGCCGAAAACTCCCGTTCCGCCTCCCGAGATCACTTGATTAGCCGTTCCAATAAACGTCATTCCGCCGACGGTAGAATTTGCGCTGGCATGAACCGCGTTGTTGGCGACATTCCCTAGCAGATATATCGCTCTGCCGCCATCGTTCAACGTACCCGATGTCAACGTTAAATTGCCGTTGACCGTAATGTTTGAAGTACCGCCACTCAAGGTCACAGTATGCCCAGATGCCGCCGCTATTTGTAGGTTGGCAAAATTAGTTCGATTGCTTCCCGAACCTGTAATCGCCTGGTCTCCGGTACCGTTGAATATCGTGTTCTGGGATACAACTTGACTCTGGTATCCTCCGGCATTTACACCGTTCGTGGCATTGGTATTATTGTTGATCAGATTGCCGCCGATATAAAGATCGAGCCCGTTGGTATTGTAATAGCTTGTCGTCCCGCCGATGGTCAAACTTCCCATCAAATGCAACGCTTGCACTTGCTGGATTGCCTGAGCGTTTGTTGTCGGCTCAAGCGCAAGATTATACAGCGTATTGGATGAATTGAAATAGAATAATGTCGGATTCGGTGTAATGGAAGCCAAGCCAAATTGTATCGTTCCGCCGGAAACGCTAACAGTGGTCGCTTCCAAATCCAGGTCAAAAGGAGCTGAAGTGCTGACATGGTTTGCAATGATCAACGTACCACTACTCATCACAAACTTGCTCCCGGTATTCAACACTTCAAATGCAGCCCGAGCGGTGCTCGCATTTTTTGCTCCAATGGTAACCGTTCCCCCTGATTGCGTATAGCTCAAAGCGCCGGAAGTAACGACCAATCCGCGACGAACCTGAGTATATACGTTAAGCCCTCCTCCCGATACGATAATTTCCGGAGTGCCTGCAGACGCATACACGATATTAAAAGCATTCGCAGAAGCCGATGAAATCGCGGGTCCGACATTCACTGTGCCGTTGAGAACTTCCAATCTCCCGTTGAGCGTAAGATCGGCTGCTGTCGCACCTGTAGCTATATTAAATGTCCCTCCGTTTGCGGACAGGCATGCTGTGCTCGGTATTGTGAAACTTCCGCTCGAAAGACCCATGGTGACATTCGTCGTCAATCTGAATGTTCCGTTTTGCAAATTAAGGCCGCCTCCTCCTATCTGGAACCCCGTAGGATCGATGTTCACATTGACGACAGAATCTTTTGAAGTTCCTACGTTTACTGTGATATTGTATAATCGAGTCCTCGTCGGTGTTGTTGTACTTGTAAGAGTCCTGCTGGATGTCCCTGCAAATACGAGATTGCAATAATAATTATCATTGGTCGGGTAATTTGAATCCAAATCAAGCGTGCCGTTATTCACAATGCCGCCGTATACCGTGAGCGAGTTTGCAACGCTGGTTCCGCCATTCCTTACTTGAAATGCTCCGCCCGATGCGAGGGTGATAGAGTTATTCACGACAACATTCTGAGCGGCGCCATTCATAAACTGCAAAACGCCGTACTGATTAACATTAATATTCCCCTGTACTGTTATCGTCGTGCTTGTGCCTGCCGCATTAATTTGAGTAATGCAATTTGTTGTGCCTCCTCCTACAGAATACCCCGCCGCAAAATTATTGTACACCGTTAAATTGGTATTCGGTAAAATAATGTTTGATGCATTGTACGGCGAAGTAGTAAGGTTGTAATAGCCTGTAATGTTCGCAGAACTGCCGCTCGGTAAAAGATATGTCGTCGGCAAATTCAATGTTCCCGATGATGTCTGATAATATTCTACCGTCCCACCCGTAGAGCCTAGGAAATCGCCCCAATCCCCCCTCGGGAAATAATTGCTGCTCGCAATTCGCAACAGGCCATTGCCACTGCTTGAGCTTATTATCGGACCAAAATTATGTCCCGTTGTTGTGCCGATATCTAAAACTCCATCCGAAAGAATGGTAACGTTCCCCGAAGTAATTTGATGGACACCGGTAATGTTAATTTTATGCGTTGTTGAAGAGCCGTCGCCAATAATAAAAGAAGCGTTGCTTTTATTATCCGGCAATGCGGCAACGGGCGTTCCGGTATTGCCTCCCGTGCACCACGTATTAGCAGCACTCCAATCTGCCCCCGTGGAAGATGTAACACTGGAATTATTGCTGTTGCTGTAATAGGTCGTAAGGCCTGCAAATGCCGCTAAAGTGCCGGCAGTATATTCGCCATCGATGTACGTAACGCCAGCAAAATGAATTTCGCGCGGCGTCAGTGTTTCAAGCACTTGTGAGGTGTCGTTAATGGAAATCCAGCTCGGAGCAATGTACGTTCCCGGAATGTAATTGACTTCATCCGCAGGGTTTGGCGCATCCGAGGCGTAATAATAGTACACCTGATTGATGCTGTTACTCTGGACTCCCGAGAAGCCGGAGCTTTCTGTTTTCCAGTATAACGTTATCGCTTTTCCAGCCGCCTGAATTAACGGGTGCGCCGACAGTATGGGCCTGATCGAAATGGAACCGTATTGCGCAGGATTCGCTGTAAACGAAATTTGAGCCGGACGGTACGATGTGCCTGTGCCGACAGGATATAAAAACGTTGTATGAGAATTGTCGAATGTTTTTGAGAGCCCTCCATCGCTCGGCAGGCCGTTCGTAAACACCATGTGTGTATTATCAAAGCTTTGCGCAGTGGTCAAACTCGAGTAGACGTTCGAACCCGTTCCCAAAGAAAGGCTATGCGATCCAAGATTGAAATTTGCATTGGTTACCAGTCGCAGATTACCGACCACGGAGACATCTCCGATGAGCGACACCCCTGTAGTGTTCGGCTTATCTATGATCAGGTTGTAGAAACGCCCGGTTCCGCCGCCGTCAATCGTTTGTGCGGTAGTCCCTGTAAGCCTGATGCCCCCCACACTTAATTGACCTGTATGAGTTCCGTAGTTCACTATATTCCCTAAAACATACACGTACCTTCCACTATCGTTCAATGCTGCGGTATTATTAATTGTCAATGATCCATTTACCGTTACATCATTATTGATGATTGATGTTACGGACGAATTTGCAACAGTCAAGTTGTTCAGCGCGTTTCCGGTTATTGCACCGATGTTATTGAATGCTTGAGCCCCAGTTCCGTTGAACGTCGTCGTGTTCGCGGCACCGGTCGCAGGCGTATATGTTCCACCGGTGGCAATCGTAAAATTGTGTCCAACGTACAGATCGATCGAATTTGTGTTCAGGTTGAGGGTCGTGTTGGCGCCGATTGTCAAATCGTTCAAAACATTCAGACTCGTGCCTGGTGTCTTCCATAGTATTGTAACTGTCCCCGTCCCGGATAGCCTGGAGATATTCAAATTATAGAATGGAACTGTCGAATTCGCCGTATCCACAGTTGCAGAGCTCGGCAGATTGAAATTTACAGTTCCACCAGTCACGGAATAATTCCCCGGCTGGCATTCGATATCAAGTATGGCGTAATCCGTGCTGCCGTCGCTAAAAGTATTATTCGTAAAGTTTATCGTACCGCCGGTCATAACGAACACTGCATTCGTATTACTTAAGTTGAACATCTGGCCCGGGTGCGGTTCGCCCCCCAATCGGAAGTTCGCTGTTCCTCCCGATTGAATATAACTCATCTGGTTGGACCCTCCCGTGGCCGTCCAGACCTGGCTCACATCCAAAAGTCCAGTTCCTTCGATGTTAATAACTGGTGTCCCCGACGTTCCCAACACCATTCCCCCCGCATCTCCGGTTGAAAATTGTCCTGCGCTGATGCGTAATGAACCATACAGCGTTGCCGCCTGATAACCGGTACCATTCACCCCGACTAGAGTGGTAGAAACATTCGCTCCGTTGATCCACAATCCGGCAGTGGGTATAACATTAAAATCCTGCCCTCCCTCTGTTAATGAAGGGATGCTGATATTTGCATCAAGCTTTAACGTACCATAGTGGATATAGAGAGCTTTGTAATATACGCCATAACCATACCCCTCGGGGCCTCCGTTAAATGTGCTTCCCCCCTGATTGTCGGGACCGTAAAGAGCAAAGTCATTTGTGCTGGAAGAAGCAATTTCTAACGTATACGTTTGGTCTGTCCCTTTTTCAACAATGATTCTGAAAAAGTCGGTGACGCCGTTACAGGTTACGGTCTTATTCGACGCTCCCTCAAAATATACTTGCACGTCCCCGTAATTTGTTCCGCTGTATGCGGTCGTTGTAAGAATATAGTATGCGTTGTTGACTGGCGAAGGCAATCCGGTAAACCGAACCGACCCGTTGTTCGTAAAATTACCGTACAGCCACAACGTGTGAACGGGATACGCCGTGGTACTATTCGTCGGATTGGGAATAGTCTGAGAGGCAGCAAAATTGTTGACAAGGATGTTACAACCGGCATCGACCGAAAAATCTCCGTACACGGTCATATTGATGAAGTTGCTGGATGGCGTCGGGTTTCCAAAATAAAACGTTTCACTCCCTGACGAATAATTTTTGAGATTGAAATTACCGTTGATCGTATACGTCGTAGGGTTACTGAAATTGTTCAGATAGGAGCTAATTGAGCTTCCCGTATAGTTTGAAACGATCAAATTGTTGTATGTTAATTGAGAAGTGCTGATACCGACATTGTTCAGATTATAGAATTCAATTGTTCCACCGCCGTTCGCGACAAAGCTTGTAAACGTGCCACCGGGGAACGTATTGGAACTGAGCATCATCTTTCCTTGTCCGCTTACCGTGCCGAAATTGTGCCCGGTCGTTGAGGTGATGTCAAGGATCCCTCCTGAGTTAAGCGTAAGGGAACTTACTTGTATATTATTTGTGACGATTGAAATAGTTCGTCCATTGAGAATTGTAACATTATCCGAACTTCCCGGAACACCTGGGTTGATCCACAGTGTGCCGGAAGGATCGCTCGTCCACGATGTCTGATCTGTCCAATTTCCCGATTGATAGGAATAAAACGAAACCGATGTCGCAGGGGCTGTGGAACCAGCAGACCATCTTCCCGAAATTGATGCAGCCGTTACGGATGAAACATTCGAGCCGAAAGGGTCAGCTCCCAGTGAAGTGTGTGTACCGGGCGCCGATACCCACGAGCCATTATAGAACCAGGTATCGTACTCCGATTGAGCACCGTGCACCTCAGCACTGTTGTACGTAAATCTTAAATTCGTCGTTATCGAACCGGTGTAACCATTTACCGTCAGCATCCAATATTTTCCCAACGCATTCGCTCCCTGATTCGCATCGATTTCGCTGATTTGAAGATTCCCCGTACTTGCACCGGTCACCGAAAATCCGCCGGTCAAGTCCAGAGGATCATAATATCCTCCCAGCCCCACCGGATACACGATGTTCAACCCACTGCCGCCTGTGCCCCCGGCCTTTTGAACATAACCGGTTCCATCGGTTTGAATCATAGTAGATGCGCTAAATGGTGCACCGGCAATTGCACCGGTTGACGTACTGGATAAAATGAGGTTGTAAACACCGAGCCTCAAAATTCCCGAGGTCAGCATCAAGACGTTGGATACCGTAACATCCCCAGTCTGCACAAGTTTTGTGGTACTGTTCGCGATCTGGAGATTGTAGTACGTGATACCACCTTGCACAGCTTGATCCGTGGATGTGCCGTTATAGTTCACAGTGCTCGTGTTGGCGTTAAAGGTGCCGCTGCTCGTCCAGGTGCCGGCAAGATTTATCGTGCCCGTGCTTCCGGTAAGTGTGGCTGTGCCAGACAGATTTCCCGAAACGTTTATCGTACTGGATCCGAGATTCAGCGTTCCGTTTGTCAACGTTAAATTTGCGACGGAATGTGCTAAAGCGGTGCCGAGGTTAAGTGTTCCACCGCTCCCATTTAAGATCAAGTCTCCGGAAGCTATTGCACCCGTAAATGTCGCCGTCCCTCCGGTTTTCGTCATTGTTACAGTCCCGGTAGTTGTAAATCCTGCAATACTCTGCGTACCAGTACCGCTAATCGTAATGTTGGAGCTCCCCGCGCTGAGTGTTCCGCCGCTGTTCACGAAATTGCTACCAAGCGTCAGATCATAATTATTTGTCGCTAATGATGCACCGGAATTGATGGTGAGAGAAGCATTCAAAACTTCGGCGGAGTTCATAGTTATTACACCCGTATTGGCAACGACAATTCCACCCGACGCCACAAACGGGGCTACCCATTCTACTCCTGCAGTACGTGTGGTAGCGGTATTGTATTGCAGTGTTGCCGCCGCTCCATACGTCGGTACTGCAGAAGCTGTCGCAGTCCCTTCCATCGAAAGCACACCGTTCACCGTCGGTGTATTTGTGAATGTCTTTACACCCGAACCTGAAAGAGTAAGATTATTAAATGTCGTTGCAGACGCTGAGAGAGTTTGGTTTCCGGGTGCACCAAAATTTACCGTCCCTGTTCCTGCCGTAAAAACAGTTCCTGTACCATTCCATGCCGTTGCGCTCACAGCATCCTCATACAAAATACTCGACCCGCCATTTAATGTGCCCGCGGTAAGGGTTACGACTCCGGTAAATGTATGTGTCAGTGATGCACCGAGGTTCAACGTGCCACCCGTACCGTTAATCGTTAACGCACCGCCGTTCACATTGCCTGTCAATGTCGCCGTACCTGCAGTCTTTGTCATCGAGACGGTCCCCGTGGTTGTAAAACCGCCAATGCTCTGCGTCGTTGCCGTATTTGTGATGACGATGTTCGAACTGCCTGCGGTCAATGTACCGTTGTTGACAAAGTTGCCTCCAAACGTCAATTGAAAGTTCCCCGTAGCTAACGTTGCACCGTTGTTGATGGTCAAAGGAATTGAAGCGTTGAAAACTTTGGCGACACCCAATGTTACCGTTCCGGTATTGGTGATAATGACGCCGCCCGTTGCCGCAAATGGGGTTAACCATTCTACGCCTGCAGTGCGTGCAGTTGCCGTATTGTATTGCAGCGTGGCCGCTGCTCCATACGTCGGCACCGCAGAAGCTGTCGCAGTCCCTTCCATAGAAAGTACGCCGTTGATCGTACAATTCGCAGTCGTCAGGGTCTTTGTTCCTGAACCCGAAAACGTAACATTATTAAACGTCGTTGCCGATGCCGAGAGAGTTTGATTTCCGGATGCACCAAAATTTACCGTCCCCGTTCCTGCTGTGAAAACAGTTCCTGTACCATTCCACGCTGTTGTGCTTACGGCATTCTCATACAAAATACTCGACCCGCCATTTAATGTGCCCGCGGTAAGGGTTACGACTCCGGTAAATGTATGTGTCAGTGATGCCCCAAGGTTCAACGTGCCACCCGTACCGTTAATCGTTAACGCACCGCCGTTCACGCTGCCTGTGAATGTCGCCGTGCCCGCAGTCTTCGTCATCGAAACAGTGCCGGTGGTTGTGAAACCGCCAATGTTTTGTGTCGTTGCCGTATTTGTGATGACGATGTTCGAGCTGCCTGCGGTCAGTGTACCGTTATTAACAAAGTCGCCTCCAAAGGTCAATTGAAAGTTCCCCGTAGCTAACGTTGCACCGTTGTTGATCGTCAGAGGAATTGAAGCGTTAAAAACTTTCGCAGCGTCGATGGTTATCGTTCCGGTGTTGGTAATAATGACACCACCTGTTGCCGCAAATGGAGTGATCCATTCTTCCGCCGAAGTTGTGCGCGCAGTTGCTGTATTGTATTGCAATGTTGCATTTGCACCATAGGTAACTACTCCAGTCGTTACAGTAATTGTCGCGGTTCCTTCCATGGAGAGCACGCCGTTTACAGTTGGCGTAGTGGAGAATGTCTTTACACCCGAACCTGAAAGTGTAAGATTGGCGTAAGTTGCTACTCTTGCTGTCTGGGCACCCGACCCGTTGTAATTTACCGTCGAACCGGTTACTGTTGTTATTGTCGGCGTGCTCGAGAAGGAACCCCCGACATACATTGTCCCTGCACCAGTAAATGTAAACTGGCAGCCGGTAGTGCCGGTCGTAATCGCTCCTGAGATAGTAACCGTCCCGGTTGATATCGAGAGTATATCATTACGCGTCGTTGCGGTGGCACTCATTGTGAGCGAGCCGCAGGAAAGTGTTCCCGCCCCAACGGCGATCGTACAGGTGAAGCCGGTCGCCGGCCTGGGCATGCTTATAAGCCCGGTCACTGTCAAAGAGTTTGTCCCGCTGATGGTGACGAGGCTTGTTGCGTTCACAGCCGCAAAGGTAAGAGAGGCGCAGCTCGCAGCAACATCGACCGTGCAGTTTGCACCGCTTGCTATCGTCACTGCGGTTCCGCTTGTCGGAACACCGTTGCTCCAGCGCGCAGCAGTACTCCAATTCCCTGTTCCGCTAAAAGTGGATTGTCCAAGCGCCGTTATACTCACGAAAACAGTCAACAAGAGGAAGCATCCTGCGTGCTTCACGATATTTTTAATTGATATAGAGTGGATAGGTTCCATTTTTTTATCAAAACTATTTGTTAAACATATCCAGAATCTTTTCAGTGAATTTCATCCCCATGGTGATGTACGGGCCTTTTGACCAGTACGTGTAATCTATTAAATCAACGTCTTTGTTTCCAATGAAATTGTATCCGACGGCGATATGGACGTTTTGCAGCAGAACGTATCCGACTTCAGCGCTGTATCCGATTTTTGCGTCCGCTGCCTCACGTTGATTCAGAATCCTGTATTCTCCGGCAACATCGAAACTATGCCAGTTTAAATCATATTCCGCATGAAGCAAATAGAAATCGGTAAGCGTTTTTGCGTTCAGGCCGTACGAGGTTTCATCGTCAATTTTCAATGCATATTTCAACCCCATTTCCAACCTGCGGAACGGCTCTACGAATGTATGAAGAGAAACGATCGATGCATCATCGTACGTTTCAGGCGAGACCATTCCGTTGTAATCCATTTTTTGCTCAAACTTGCCGATGGCATTAAGCCAATCCCACGCTACCGGCCGGTATGCGATACCGATCGTGTTGTGGAACGTTTTCAATATCCCGTCGGAAAGCCCCGTGCCGATTTCATTCGCCGGATCGGCAGTCAAGGTTCCACCGACAAAGCTGTTTGAGGGATCCTGGGCCTGCGATCTCACTTCTTCGTAGTACGTAAGTTTATCGAGGAGAGTGAAATCCCTGGCTAATCGCAAGTCTCCTCCGAACGTAAGGTCGCGTTTATTGCTTTGTCCATCGCTTGCAATCTCGCCTTTTATCGTGGCTTTGTAGGAGGCTTTCGGTAAATATTCAAAGCCGGCCGAAAAGGCATTGTGATCGGGTGTTGAAGTTTCGAGCACGTTTTGGTCGAGTTCTTTTGTTCTTTCGTACGTCAGCTCAGACGTAAGGTCGTCTGTAAGCTTTGTCGTGTTCTTTAAGCCTATGCTTGCTTCGTTGCGTCTGCCGCTGATGCCGTTTCCAATTTCATATTTTCCCGTCACTGTTGTTCCAAATCCTACTGAAGAACTCAACCCGACGACGGATGAGTTACCGGCTCCTTGATAGATCTTCTCCTCTAATGACAATGTTACAGGGTCCAAGATACGATAATCTACGCCAAGTGTACCGACGGAAGGTTGGATTGCGTCTTGACTGGAAGAGCTTATGTTATCCACGTATTCACCCGTTAGGGTAAGACGGCTTGTTGCCTTCACGTCCGTTTTAGCATCAATGAGCGTCGATTGGCGTTTGTCTTCAGGAAGCGTATCGGTCGAGACGCTTTCATATTGTGCATTCTCAATTTTCAGGGAGGAGTTGACAATTTTGGCAAATGTCTGTTCAATCCCGCCGGAAACTGAATTTGTCGTTACCGTTGCACCATCCGATTGGTCTATACTGTGGTAGTAATCACTCACCAACTTCGTCGAAGCAAAGGGGCTCAATGACCCTCCGATGCCATACCGCTCGGTGCTGGTGCCGCCCAATCCGTCGCTAAGTCCGCCGCTGCCGATGGTGGGGTTTAAAAATCCTGCCTCAACTTTTCGATAATAGGACTTCAGATTAAGCTGTTCAATCGGTGAACCATCGAGTTCGACATCCCAGGCGGCGCCGTGCTGCGTGGCATCCTGTCCCTGTGCAATTTCTCCAAGCGCCTTTAACGATTTTCCGATTGTGTATCCTGTGTTTGCACCCAGCAGCGTGTAATTTTTCGGATCCTGTTGTTCAGTTACTGCTGAGGCACCGACTGTTAAGCCTTTGGCAACTTCCTTTTCTCCCTGAGCCCCGGCGACATAGCTATCCGGGAGGCCGGATTGTGATTCGTAGGATACGACAATATAGACCGGGTTGCCGGCGTTGTCAATGCTCGGCACCGGTTGTGTGAAGAACAAGGTTCCTTGCACATAATCAATTTCATAATCGTTGATCCTGGTTTTGTCAGTGCGGCTCAATACGACCTCGGAATGGAGTTTATCGCGAACTTCAATACGGACTTTCTCCGAACCTTGTACGACGTTGCTGTTGTTGAGGAAGTAAAATCCGGAAATGCCCTCGCCGCGTATGTCTAATTGAACTACCTTGCGATTGGTCACTGTCCCGAACGCATCAACGTTGTCGGTTTTCGTTTCATAATGAGCCTTCACACCGGTAAAGCTCCGATCGTACCGGGCTAATTCGTTCAGCGTAAATGAGGTATTGAAATCTCCAAACATCAGATAGGAACGATTCCGTTCGAGCTTAACATAGAGAGGACTGCTCGTTTGTGCAGTGTAGTCGACGTTGCTGTTGTCGCCGTAGACCGAATAGAGGATGTCGGGATCGAGGTCCTTGAAGAGACGATCCTGCGGCATCCTTTGATTGTCGTATGACGCTGTCAACAAATAATTGCTCCACACTGAACCGCGTCCGTAGAATGCCAGCCTGCCGTCGGTGTGTATTCCATCGGACATCGTGTTTGCGTTCTGAAGAAGTGAGAATGAGCTGTCCGATAAGGTACCTCCGGTATGAAGCGAACTCAGTGTTCCATTGGCAGAGCCGACAAGCATTAACGGTTCAATCGGCGTAGTGAATTCGATTTCTTTTTCTGCACTTACGCTTCCCCACGATGCGGTGATTTTCGCGACTGATGCCTCTGCCGGCGATCGCAGATCGAAGCTCACTTTGCCATCCTCAATTTTACGTTGGATTCCATCTTGGTTCGGGTCAACGTTGGTTGAAACGATCGTGCCGGTATCGGACTTTACCGTTACCACGTAGGAAGAGGGAATCGCCACCCCGAACTGATCTTTGACAATGAGTTCGAAGTGCGTAACAGATTTTCCGTCGGCGCGGTAGTCGGAGTTGGTGTTGTTAATTTGGATTGAGCTCGGTTCCCCGGAGATGTGAATGCGAACCGAATCAATTTCATTCGATCCATCCGCCGACATAACGACAAATGTGACATCGCCGGCCTTCACAGGTTCGCCGATGAAGTCCTGAACTCCGTCAACACGCACAACGCCGGAATCAAGGCGTACGCCGTTTGCCTTTAGGATGACCTTGAGTCCCGGCTGCCCATTAACGATAATCGCTTGCCGCGTCATCAAACTCACGTCACCAGCTTTTGGGGAAACGATCTTCAATTGCTGGGCTAATGAAGATGTAGCCGCTGCGAGGATAATGATAAGGCAATATGTTAGTTGACGGAATTTCATTCTAGTGAAGCTGCCCGGTATTACTCCGGGCAGCCCCAGATCGCATTAGTTTACAGTTGATGTATAATAAATCTTGCGTTTACTGCCGGACCAAAGATTGTTGATCGTTATGACCAACCCGCCGACATCCGTCTTGACAGCGCCGTACGTCGTCGCATCGCCCACGTTCGTAGAACCGTTGAGCGTCAGGATATGCGGGTTTCCAAGGCTGTCTTCAATTGTTACTGTACTTGGTATAGTGACGTTTGCGTTCAGGATCAAATTATCCGTTAACACCACAGTGCCCGCAGTACCCGTACCGAGGTTCTGGATGTAGATATAATAGGTCACCGAGCCGCCGGGATTTACCTGCGCGCTTCCCGGTGTGCCTGCACTATCAGCAGTGTTGATCACGCGAGCACGTTGAACTTGGATGTTGGGAAGCTTTGGTGTAACTTGCGCCCATAAGTTGAAATCGCCAGTTGTGGCTGAATCACGATAGGAGCTGGCCAGATTGACAACGTGAACAGGAGTGATTGTTAAGCCGCTCGGAATTGCCACGCGGAGAAATATCGTGGTGCTTGCACCAATCGCAATTTCTTTCGTCGTCCGATAATCAATCAAACCCGCAGCCATCAAGGAGTCGGTCCCGGCAGTGAAAGCATTGTCTTCATTCACATCGTAGTAGTACACGAAGCTCCATGATGTCGGTAATTGGGAAGCGGTCGAATAGCGGATGCGGTAAGCATCTGCACCGTTGCTGTTGTTTGTGATCGTATAGATGGCAGTTACTGTGTCCCCGGGATTTCCGGTTAAGGTTGTATCAAGAAGCACAATCGTCGGCGCAAACGCCTTGAAGAGGATTGTGTGGGTCGGAGTGGAAGAAGAATTCAACCGTGTGCGCGCCGTCGAGTTCGTATCCTGATAACTAATCGACTGTGAGGGGGTGCGCGTAGAAGCTTCGAGAACGCTAGCGGAGTTGGCAACCGTCAGTTTCAAGCTGTCGGTTGTAGGAGTTGAGAACGAGCCACCCGAAACCAAGTTGCCGTTTGCTACGGTGTAGGTTGCATAAGTGCCATGGTCAGCCCAGTTATTGCCGCTCAAAAAGGTCAAATTCGTGGGATAGTTGACCTGCACCGTCATGCTCTGTGCACCGCCGGAACCACTGTTCGTCAATGAGAAGCCGTAGCCAACATCTTGTCCCGGTTTCGCGGTTAACCTATTGCTTGTCGTGTTCAGCGTGAAGATCGATTCCTTTACGCGTGTCGTCTTTGTCACGTTCGACGAAACTGCATTCATATATGTCGTCGAAACCGCAATAATTGATAATCCGTCACCGGTTTTGTAAGTGGTGTCACTATTGTTTGCTGTGGAGCGGCTGTTGAAATTAATGACGACATTCTTATTGTCATTGCCTGGGTAGGCAGGATCTGCTTTCAGGTAGACCTTCGCATACGTTGTTGCCGAATTACTCCCAATCTCAGCCGAAACAGTATCAAGCATAATGTTCCTTCCTGCTCCAGTTAACGGTAAGGTCAATCCTGCGTCCTTATACCAACCGATGCTGTCGATGTACGACACGCCGCTTGTCACGGCGAATTCCATGGCGTATTTGTCATCGCCGTTGCTGTTATTCGTTACGGTTACCGAATAGACCACATAGCTGCCATCATAGTTTTCCTGATTGCCTTCAGCTATTGTGATCGTCGATGCAGGTTTGAGTGCCACGTAAATACTCAGCGCGACTGCCTGAGCACTATACGAGCCGCCGCCCACTTGGTCGTGATATGTTGCGCTTGCGTTGCTGGTGATGATGGCACCGGCACGCGTACCGTTGGTATTTGCGTACGAAACTTCGCCCGCCACTACCAACAAAAGAGCAAATGCAACAAGCATTGCTCCGAGTCGAGAGAACAGATTATGTGTTCCCATGGTTGTACCTCCTATGTTAGGATTGTGGTTGATTAGTGTGTTGTTTTTTTTGTTTCTATTTCTATTTCTTGTTTCCATCTTATTGCCTTTAATGTCTTGTTAGAAGTTTTGTTAAAAAATCGTTTGATCGAAAATCGAATCTAGGGGGGCAATGCATCCATGATCAGATCTCCTATGTTGTTATTGTCAGTTTTCATTTGCTTACTTTTAATTTTAATTGTCTAATTTTTTTTATCAGCGCCCGTGATCGCTTGCGCCGGGATGGTATCGTGTTGAACGCTTGCAAAATCTTTGAACGTGCCGCAGTACTTGTCGTAGGAGATAGCGGCTTCTACCGGATAATTGTTTATCGTGTATGCGCTGCCGCCGACGATGAGCTTCGCTCCGGCCGCTTTGACAGTGTCAGATATTTTATTGTGGTGCCGGAAAAACGATTCGTTGTCGAACACATGAAACGCGAAAAGAAAAACATATTGCGGATGCCGGCTTTCGATCAGTTGACCGATTGTTTCTGTTGACGCGCCCACACCAAGGTTGAGGACCTCGTACCCCTCACTCTCGAGAAGAACAGTGAGTGCTTTCAATTCGATGTCGCGTGTCTCGCCTTCGATCACAGCGCAGATGGCCCGCTTCCCGCTCGACGCCGGCTTCACAATCAAATCGGATAATAAAACGATCGCATTGGAGAGAGCGTTATATGCTAATTGCATTTCGCCTGTAGAAAGCTTGCCGGAAATATTGAGGTCACAAATCCGTTTTAATGTCGGGCGAAGAATTTCGTCGAAGAGCAACGGCAGGGTCAAACCGTTCTTGTAGACCTCGGTAAATAATTTCACGAGCTCATCTTTTCTTCCGTTGATCGATGCGGAAAAGCAAACGTTCGCCAAAACGTTGAACTCTTTTTTCACGATGATGCGCCGTATGATCGCTTCATCGGTCGCAAATTGTGGATACAAGTTGATAGGAGAAATGCCGTAGTTGTATTCGGACATGAATTGATAAAGATCCTCTGCACGAAATTTTCTGTGCCCGCCTGGAGTACGAAAGCATTTCAATTTGCCTTCGTCGGTCCAGCGCTTCACTGTCGACTTGTCGACCTGAAGCATTTTCGAAACATCCATGGTGTTAAAGAGTATTTCAGTCATGTTCTATTTTTCCTACTTTATGGTTCGAATAACTCTTTTGCACGAAATTCTCAATTTAATCTTAATGAGCGCTTTACCCTTTTTCCACTACTAATGTAGCTTTCGCGAAAATAAGATGCAAGCGAATAAGGCAACAAAAATGGACTTTTAGACCGTATTTTTCAAATACGGTCTTCACCCGACATGAATGGAAGCGGTTCCTTTATAGGTAGCCACTGTGAATTCAGCCTACTATTTATTTTCTGCAAAATATTTATTTATATTCATAGGTTACACAATATCCACAACAATATAAAGATGTGGACAAAAAGTTCCACTTTGAGACTTTTACCCGTGGCTCTCTGTGCTGCCTCTGTGTCCCGCTGTGAAACAGTCTTTTCTTAGTACGGAGCAGCGGCGAGATTCACAGAGTATTCGACAGAACTTCTAAAACCTGGACCAATTAAACAAAAAATGCCGACTCGAGGTCGGCATTTCAATTGCTTTATCAATTATTTCTAAAGTACCGAGGGCCGGACTTGAACCGGCACGGAGCTTGCGCCCCTCAGGATTTTAAGTCCTGTGCGTCTACCAATTCCGCCACCCCGGCAGGTTTAATTTCCTGCGCACTTCCATCAATTTGAGACTTCTGAATAATTCCAAAAGTATGGCTCGCGCAAAGACGCAAAGTCACAAAATGATTCAAAAATCAAGTTCTTGCGCCTTCGCGGCTTAGCGAGAGACGATTTTTCAGATGCCTCAATTTCTTTCTTTTTGAGGCGCCGGGCGGATTCGAACCGTCGCATAAAGGTTTTGCAGACCTCTCCCTTACCACTTGGGTACGGCGCCAAAAGCTGATCCAAAATCGTAAAAAAAAACGCGCCCAAAGAGGCGGGCGACATACTTAGATTTCCGTTCTGTCGATTGAATTAAAGAACGGTATTCTTCTACCTAGTCAAAAAGAGCGGGAAACGGGACTCGAACCCGCGACATCAACCTTGGCAAGGTTGCGCTCTACCAACTGAGCTATTCCCGCTTTGGATTTAGAAATATAAGCTTTCGATCCCCCCAAGTCAAGAAAAAACATGGCAATGCTGATCTAGGAGAGGGCTCAACGAAAAGCTTTCTTACAACGAAGCATACATTTAAAACATGTTTTTAGCATGCATGAGTTTTTCTCGTTACGTAGCACTGCGCTAGTGTCGAATGAGGTCGGCATAAGAGTAACGAATAATGTCTTTCTTCTTTATTTCGAATATTTTTACCAGATTATTGTAAAGAACTGCCGCATTCTTCTTCCCTCCTTCACAAAATACTTCAAACTCAATAAACATTCCTAGCCCCTTAACCTTGTCGATGTGGATTCTAGCTTCCTCTTTATAATAGTAGACATGCCTAGTCTTTCTAACAATGACAGATACCCCAAATGCTTTTTTAAGAAATTCCTTTGTTTTTTTAGCGTCGGAGATTGAAAGAATGGTATAAGCACTCAATCGCGGTCCAACCTTTTCCTTACGAGTATAAAAAATCAGTTCAGCTTTATCTTTTTCAAATTCGCGCAGCTTTAATCGTCCCCTTTTTACATGGAAATATGTATCTGTTTGAACTAATGCCTCTGACTTGCACCTCATTTTTTGTAAGGTTCGTAATATTTTTGAAGGAGATTTAATCTTCGCTTTCAATTCAAGATTAAGGGGCATTTTCGGTTTTTCTATCGGAAAACAAAAAGATGAGGGGATGCAGGATGACGAAGAAGATTACCGGGAAATATCTATTATTTGATATGATAATTCGCCGGCCGGAACCGATATTTTCACAACATCATTGACCTTCTTGCCGATGAGTCCTTTTCCTATCGGCGAAGTTACGGAGATTTTGTTCTCATCGAAATTCGCCTCTTCAGGAGAGACAAGCTTATACTTTAGTATTTTCTTCGTCTTTACATCCTTTAAAGTGACGTTCGAGAGGATATAGATTTTGTCGTTCGGAAGGTCTTTACTGTCAAGAATTCTTGCGCGAGAGAGCGTTTGTTCGAGTTTTGAGATCTTCAATTCCAAATGTTGCTGCGCTTCTTTCGCCGCATCATATTCCGCATTTTCGCTCAGGTCTCCATGCCCACGCGCTTCGGCGATTTTGGCGGCAATCTCAACTCGTTCGTGTACTTTTAAATGGCGCAATTCCTGTTCCAATTCCACCAGCCGCTCCCGCGTCAGGTAAACAACTCCATTGTTACTCGTGTCATTCATACACACATCCCGAAAAATCAATCATCGTTGAGGAGGCTAAAAATAAAAGCCATCGTTCGAGAGAACAATGGCTGTTGAATCTTACTGCATAAATGTAGACGAAATTCCGGCTAGAAGCAAGGAAAAAAATCTCGAACTTATCGGGAAGTTTTTCTCATTTCTTTCCCGCTTGCTCGATAAGAATCAGGTGCCCTAGTTTATCTCGTTTCGTCTTTAAGTACCGTTCATTATTTGTATTTGCTGCAATTTCAAGGGGAACGCGTTCAACGATCGTCAAACCATATGCATCAAGCCCCACGACTTTCTTTGGATTGTTGGTCATAAGACGCATCTTCGTCACTCCAAGATCGCGGAGGATTTGAGCACCGATCCCATAATCCCGTAAGTCAGCTCGAAAACCTAAAGCTTCGTTCGCTTCCACGGTATCTTTCCCTTCGTCCTGAAGTTTATAGGCTTTAAGTTTGTTCATCAAGCCAATCCCTCGTCCTTCTTGGCGCATGTATAAAACGACTCCGTTCCCTTCTTTCTCAACCATTTTCATTGCAGAGATCAACTGATCGTTGCAATCGCAGCGTAATGAACCGAAAACATCTCCCGTCAAACATTCTGAATGCACGCGAACAAGCGTCGGCTTCGAATCGTCGATCGTCCCCTTCACGAGTGCAATGTGTTCTTTTTGATCGGTATCAGATTTGTACATGTGCACAAAAAAAGTGCCGTATCGTGTCGGTAATGTCGTGCTGACCACGCGAGAAACGAGCTTTTCCCGGTGCATGCGGTATTCAATCACCGACTTAACGGTAATCATCTTAAGCTCATAAGATTTCGCGATCTGTTCTAATTGAGGAACCCTGGCCATCGTTCCATCGTCGTTCATGATCTCTACCAGCGCCCCAACCGGGCGCAACCCTGCAAGAATACATAAATCTGTCACCGCTTCGGTATGTCCTGCCCGCCGAAGAACGCCTCCCGGCGAAGATTTCAGTGGAAAGATATGTCCAGGCCGGGCCAAGTCGCTCGGCTTCGTTGCGGGGTCAACCAGCGATCTCACGGTTGCAGCCCTGTCAGCAGCAGAAACTCCTGTGGTTGTTCCGTGTATGTAATCAACTGAAACAGTAAATGGAGTTTCATGGAGCGACGTGTTCGAATCCACCATCAAATCGAGACCGAGCTCCCCAGCACGCTCGCCGATAATGGGAGTACACAGAATACCGCGCCCGGCCTTCGTAAAAAAATTTACTATTTCGGCGGTAATAAATTGTGCTGCCACAATAAAATCCCCCTCATTTTCCCGGTCCTCATCGTCGACGACGATGACAACTTTTCCGGCTTTGAGGTCCGAGATGGCTTCTTCAACTGAATTGAATTTACTCATCTATATACTTTCGGTTATGTGCTCGGAGCTTCAATTTCGCCCACTCTATTCACCATGGAAATTGAGCCTCGCTCGATTTTTACCTTCACGTTGTCCGCAATTTGCACTAAGAGAGTCTTATCTTCAATACCGACAATTGTGCCGTGGAGACCGCCGGCGGTGACGACTTTATCCCCCTTCTTCATCGACTCCAGAAGTTTTTGACGTTCTTTTTGTTTCTTCTGTTGAGGGCGCATGATCATGAAATAAAAAATGGCGATGACAACTGCAAACATCAAAATCATCGAAGTAAAATCCCCGCCTCCCTGCCCCCCTTGCGAGGGAGCCATTGCTATTAATAGTGACTTCATACGAGAATGCTCCAATAGATAAGAATGAAATGAGGTATTGGTTTAGGGTTGATCGAGTTATCGCTGCATTTGGAAAAGAAAATCTTTTTTCCAAATCGAAAAATCATTGTTAAGGATGTGGCGCCGTGATTCTTTTACCAGCCATAAATAAAACGAGAGATTATGGAGCGTCGCGAGCTGTAAGGCAACAATTTCTTTGGCATGAAACAAATGCCGGATGTACGCCCGGGAAAAATTTCTGCAACCGTAACATGAACATTCCGAATCCACAGGTTCTTTGTCATATTTGAATTGTGCGTTCGTCATATTCAACTTCCCCCGTCGGGTAAAGAGCGTCGCATTTCTGCCGTTACGCGTAGGGATCACGCAATCGAACATGTCAACCCCGCGCTCGATGCACTCCAAAATATTTTCCGGAGTTCCAACTCCCATAAGATATCGCGGCTTCTCCTGCGGCAGCAGTGACGCAGTAAAATCTGTCAAGTCGTACATCGTCTGAATCGGCTCGCCCACCGCTAATCCTCCGATCGCATAGCCGTCAAATTCCATCGCTGTCAACGCCTTGGCGCTTTCAGCGCGAACATCGGCGTATGTGCTGCCCTGGACTATGCCGAAGAGCGATTGAGCATGCCCGTATAACGCCGGCAGCTTTTTGACCGCATCCTGACATTGCTTTGCCCACCGGATCGTCAATTGATGCGAACGATTGGCATATTCGTGGTCGCAGGGATACGGCGTACATTCATCCAGCACCATGATGATATCCGAACCAATGGCCCGCTGGATTTCAATCACTTTTTCCGGACTAAAAAAATGAGCAGAACCGTCAAGATGAGATTTAAAAACTACGCCTTCTTCAGAAATTTTTCTCAGCTCCGAGAGGCTGAACACTTGATATCCGCCGCTGTCGGAGAGGATAGGTTTCTTCCAGTTCATAAAACTGTGAAGGCCACCCATCGCCGTTAGGATTTCTACTCCCGGCCTAAGATACAAGTGATACGTATTACCGAGAAGAATCTGAGCGCCTAACTCTTCTAATTCCCGCTGCTCAATCGCCTTTACGCTTCCTTGCGTGCCGACAGGCATAAAAATTGGCGTTTCTATAACGCCATGGTCGGTTTCGATTTTGCCCGCTCGTGCCGACAATTCTGTATTCTCTAACGTAAATCTCACGTGCTATAAAGATACGGAATTCGCAAAGGCAAGTCAACGTAGAGTATCAGTACCCTCTCCCACCGGGAGCGCGACCTAGAGTGAGGGCAATCCTTGAGCAACTCAGAATCGAATGGTTGAAGTCCGTCCTAAGAGAAAAGCAGCTTTTCGACATAACGGGCAATTGCAGTAGAAGCCGTCAATCCTGGAGATTCTATTCCAACTAAATTCACGAATCCCTCAAACCCCTTTTCTTTTTCATGAGCTATGACAAAATCGTGGGCCAGGCCGTTTTCTAATTGAAGTTTGGGACGAATGCCGCACATGTCGGGCGCAATATCTTCATTTTGAATTGCCGGAATTATTTTTTGGATGGACCGTAAGAAGAGCGATTGCTTTGCGTCGGAAACAGAATAGTCCAACTCGTTCTGAGCAAGGTATTCCACATCGGGACCGAATTTCAATCTACCGCCTAAATCCAACAGGGCATGAACACCAAGGCTGTCTTTCGTCGGAACAGGATAGACCAGCCGCGAAATCAATTTTGCCTTCGAAGAGGAAACGCTGAAGTACGAACCTTTACAATAGTGCAGACGATAATTTGCATTGTCGATGTCAATCCCGACCATTGCAGCTACGCGGTCCGAAAACAACCCTGCGGCATTGACGACTTTTTCCGCTGTGAATCTGCTGATTGCACCCGATTCATTGATTGTGAGTGTGTATCCGGCCGGTGTGTGTGCGATTTCAATCACTTCACAATGATGTTGAACGGTTGCGCCCCGGCTTTCAGCGCTTCTGAAAAAATAATCCATCAAGGCATGGGCGCTGATGATGCCCGTGCGGGGCGAAAATATTGAGCCGCACGTTCGTATATTGGGCTCCATTTTTTGAGTTTCACGAGCATCGAGCAACCTCAACTCAACTCCGTTTTTTTGTACCATTACTGATAATCTCTTCCAGCTTGGGCAACTCTTCCGCCGATCCGGCGCTGATGATCTTAGTAATTTGAGCATGGGGGATGTTCTCCTTTTTGCAAAGTGTGTACAATTCTTCACGTCCCTCAATGCACAAGGTTGCCTTCAGGCTTCCGGGTTGATAGTAAATTCCTGCGTGAATAACCTCGCTGTTGCGGCTCGAAGTCTCCATCCCGTACTTCTCATTTTTCTCCAGCACAACAATGTTAGGATGTTGCTCCGATAACCGCGCCGCGATGGCCAGACCTACAACACCGGCACCAACAATCGCTATTTCAAAATCAGTAGAAGACAATCACTCGACCGCAGAATAATTTTTTGCTACGCTGAACACTTTGCATGATTACATTTACATGAAAAAGTCACACTCCAGTATCCTGTCTCCCGCCTCCTGTCTTCTCGATTCCTATCTTTCTTATGGAGAAAGCCTGTCGACTTTCCACGTCCCATTTTTTTTGAGAGAATAACGAAAGCGGTCGTGCAACCGATTCGGCCTGCCTTGCCAGAATTCAATTTCAGAAGGGATCACCCTGTAGCCTCCCCAATTCGGCGGCAGCGGAATTTCTTCACCCCGGTACTGAATCGCCAGCGTTGCGACGTTCTTTTCAAGAACCTCTCTATTCTCGATAATGTCGCTCTGTTTCGATGCCCACGCTGCAAGTCTGCTACCGATCGGTCGCGTTTGGAAATATTCTTTCGATTCTCCACGCGAAACCTTCGTTACAGTCCCGACAACACGCACCTGACGCTCAAGGCCGATCCAATGAAATACCAATGCTGCGTTTGGATTGGCAGCCAGCTCTTTCCCCTTTCGGCTTTTATAGTTGGAAAAAAAAATGAACCCTCGTTCATCAAATTTTTTCAATAAAACAACCCGCGCGGATGGCTTTCCAGTTTTCGTTGCCGTTGCTAAGGTCATCGCTGTCGGTTCAGGAAGGTTTGCATCGATCGCCTCGCCAAACCACTTTTTGAATTGCTCAAATGGCTTTGGTTCAAGCTCTCCTTCTTTCAATCCGGCAAGTGTGTATTCTTTTCGAAGATGGGCGATTGAAACTATCGTATTGGCTCTTTCATTCATTGCAGTACTCTTCAGGTAATCCTTTTGCTGCCGTAAGTTCTTTTCTTTTCAATCTTAAAATGAGACCCACCTTGTGATTTTTATCGTTTCTTGACAATTTAATTTTTTGGAATAATACGCACGCCTGTCATTTTCATATTTCACACCGTCGCATTGAATATGCGCCAATACCTTATGCGCGGGGCTTTCTCCCCCAAAAGCCGACGCGTTGCATTAACCGATTTCAGTGACTTTTTCAAAGTGTGTGCAGCAGCAAAAATGCTGCTGTAAACTACCAACTGGAAGAAAGAAAGTCAATTAAAGCAACATGGATTTAAATGGCCTGCAACGCGGTGTCCCATCATTAGAAATACAAAAAGGCAATCCTTCTTGAAGAGATTGCCTCGTTGATCTAAATCCTCTTTGCAAAAAAATTATTTTGCTTTCATCTCTTGAAAATATTTCTTTAAAAGTGTCCAGTAATGATCTTTCCAGCCTTTGGCAAATGAAGAGGCCAATGTGGCAGGAACATCGGAATGGATCATTGTCAGTTCTGTTCCATTCCCCTTTTTGGAGAAGAGTAAATCGAGCTTTGACGCAGGATACCCTTCAACCCAGCTTGTCGTAATCCATTCCTGGAGAATCCGTTTCCCCTTAACTAGTTTTAGATTCTTTCCGGAAATGTAACCGTCCCATGCTGAAATCTTGCCCCCAACTTTCGGAGTGCATGTTGCTTTTACTCCAGTGAAAGCGGAATGCTTTCGAGCGTCAATAAAAGCGTCGTACACTTCGGCTGGAGAGGCTGGAATAACAACTTTTTGTTTGATGACTTTAGTTTTTAGCGCTGCTTTTTTTGAAGCTGAACTTTTCATAAGAGATAACTCCTGTGTTGTTATTACATCCATGGCTCGTCGGCAGTGGGACCATAAATTGAAGGAAGTTTCCCTCCTGCGATTCGAAGATAAATTGAGAATTGTCCGCGATGGTGAATGTGGTCAAATACTGTGAGCCAAAAAAGATTGTTGGCGGGGACATCCCCCATCTTCCGCGGAGCTACCGGAAACTTCACTTTCCGCTTGAACTGTGCCGGAGTCATTTTTTTCAATTTACGCACGTTCGATTTATGGACACCTTCATAGGTCGATAGCAACTCTTCCATGGTAGAAGGCGGGGGCGGACCAGGGGATAAATCAATCTTGCCGGCAATGACACCCGACATCATCATTTCGTCCGCACGCATTGTCCAGGCAAGCTCACGCGCTGTCCTCGACTTTTCAGCCGGACGTAAATCCAGTTTATCGGTAGGATAGGCTTTGAACACACGCATCGTCGTCTGGAATTCATTATTCCACGTGCTAATAAGCATGTCTTTTTCGGTCATACGACACTCCTTCCTGTTGGTCTGCAATGATACTGTTGATTATGTGTTGTGGCATTTTTCTCGAGAGGTGTTCGACGGTTCATTACATGTAAGTATTGTTGGGAGAAAAAGAAGTGAACTAAATGTACGTGTAACATCATTTGATTCTGCAATAGTTCCGCACACCGGAAAATTAGTTCCAGCGGCCGGCAATTTTCGCCCTGCAATTGAAGCATTTTCCTTCAACGATATTGTTGGAGCGGACTCTGAAACCCCAGCGTTCGACCAACGTTACATGACAGG
The DNA here is from genome assembly GCA_963717445.1 of uncultured Bacteroidota bacterium. GTDB lineage: Bacteria > Bacteroidota > Ignavibacteria > UBA10030 > UBA8401 > JAGVPT01. The sequence goes on from OY970334.1 coordinate 311,231, forward strand.
AAGGACAAAAAGTGTTTTCCGACTCTCCAACTTCTCCGGGCCTATTTCCAGCGTACACGTAATGCAACCCTGCGTTGTAACCGATCTCTCTGGCGCGGAGTAGTGTGTCGGCATCGGTATTTTCACGGTCGGTCATCTTATAGTCCTGATGAAACGCCGTAACGTGCCACGGTATATCGGGCGACACAGAAACCAGATAGTTGGCGATATCCTTCAGCTCTTCGTCGGAATCATTGAACCCCGGAACGACTAATGTCACAATTTCAAGCCATATGTTTCTCTCGTGAATCAGTTTTATCGTATCGAGAACATTCTGCAAAACGCCTCCTAGCTGAGCATACGATTTCTGGCGGAACCCTTTCAGGTCGATCTTATACAGGTCAATGTATGGCTGAATATAGTCGATCACTTCGCGCGTTCCGTTCCCGTTGGAAACGTACGAAGTGATGAGACCCGATTTTTTGGCAAGCGAAAAAATTTCCATCGCCCACTCGCTCGTGATAAGCGGTTCATTGTAGGTACTAGTAACGACTTTTGCTCCGCGTCTCAACGCAAGATCAACAAAATCACGAGGCGTCATGTATTCCGGATTCGATTCGGCAAGAGGGTCGCGCAAAGCTTGCGACGTTAACCAATTCTGGCAATAGGCACAATGGTAATCACATCCGAGCATTCCAAAACTGAGTGCTTTGGATCCCGGGAATGCGTGAAAAAATGGCTTCTTTTCTATCGGGTCGAGCTGCAGAGCTCCAACATATCCCGTCGGAACATAGAGCTTGCCGTCACGATTGAAACGGACTCGGCAAATTCCATCCTTGCCCGGCGGAATCTTGCATCGATGGCCGCATGCGAAACATCGAACCCAATCGGCCGGCATGGTTCGATACAACTCCCCTTCTTTCGTATGCTCGGCGAGCATTTCTTTTAAAACCGTTGCCACAGCCAAAACCTCCTGTACGCAAATATACATGAGTACCACCCTGTTTGCAAGCCTTTCGTTTCCCAAAAATCCGATTGCAAAAAAGGGAAAAATACGTTATGTTTGTTCACTGAAATTCCAACCATGAAAAAGCCGGCGGAATTTATTTGTTCTGACGGTTTTCGGTCATGGGGCGGGGATTCTCTTATTCTGCTTCAATGCTCTGCTTTTTAGCCGTCAAAGAGAACGCCCAGAGAGACGTTGTTCTCGCTTTCCGCAATTGTGTGTCATTCGATATATCATACCGAAGTGCTGATGCATCATAGGTTACGAATGGCGGAGAGTTTTTCTTGAATTCAACGACACGGTAAGCCGACGCAAAGATGTCAACACCCGAACACCATGAATTCAAGCGTGCGCTGAACCTTCTCGATTCAACGACAATAGTTGTCGGATCGATGATCGGCTCGGGCATCTTTATCGTCTCGGCCGATATTGCGCGCACTGTCGGTTCGCCGGGTTGGCTTCTTGCCGCTTGGGTGCTCACCGGAATCATAACACTGATCGCAGCGCTAAGCTACGGGGAACTTGCAGCGATGATGCCCCATGCGGGCGGCCAGTATGTCTATCTACGTGAATCGTACGGCCCCCTTGTCGGCTTCCTGTACGGATGGACGTTGTTCCTTGTCATTCAAAGCGGCACTATTGCGGCTGTTGCGATTGCGTTCTCAAAATTCACCGGCGTGATCTTTCCCTGGTTTTCTTCCGCACATTGGATTCTCAAGATTGGAACATTCGGCCCTTACATGATGCCATTCGGGTCGATAGGCCCGTACAATGTCGGTTTGCACACACAAAACTTATTGGCGATTGTTTCCATTTGCCTCCTTACATGGGTCAACACAAAAGGAATCCGGGAAGGAAAAATTGTCCAGAATATTTTCACCTTTACAAAAACAACTGCTCTTCTTGGTTTGATCGTTCTCGGATTTATCATCGGAAGGAATGCCGCCGCGATCAGTGCAAACGTTGCAAATTTTTGGAATGGAACGATCTCTCAATTACAAAACGGAGAACTCTCCGTTCGTCCGCTTGTCGGCTTGACATTATACAGTACGCTGGGTGCAGCGATGGTCGGCTCACTTTTTTCCGCCGATGCATGGAATAATATTACGTTCACAGCGGGAGAGGTGATCAATCCGAAACGAAATGTTCCGCTCAGCCTTGCGCTCGGAACCGGAATTGTCTGCACGCTCTACATCCTGGCGAACGTTGTGTACCTTTCGGTGTTGCCCCTTCACGGATCACCGGACGGTGTGACGGTGGCCCAGCGTGGAATTCAATTTGCCACATCGGACAGAGTTGGAACAGCGGCAGCCGAGGTAATTTTTGGAAACAGTGGGGCTCTCGTTATGGCTGTTTTTATCATAGTCTCGACTTTTGGATGCAACAACGGCCTCATTTTGGCCGGGGCACGCGTCTATTATGCGATGGCGAGGGATAAACTTTTTTTCAAGAATGTCGCTGAGTTGAATATTCACAGTGTGCCGTCGAAAGGCCTCGTCACACAAGGAGTTTGGGCGAGCATCCTTTGCCTCTCCGGGACTTACAGCGACCTGCTCGATTATGTTGTTTTCGCAGTACTGATATTTTATGTTCTCACAATTACAGGAATATTCATTCTCAGAAAGAAGATGCCTGACGCTGATCGGCCGTACAAAGCACTCGGCTACCCGGTCGTTCCATCAATCTATGTAGTTGTTGCAAGCCTGATTTGCGTCGATTTGCTTTTCGTAAGACCGAACTTCACGTGGCCGGGACTCTTCATTGTTCTGCTGGGAATCCCGGTATACTATTTGTGGCATTATGCACGGGTAAATTTTGATCCATCAACATAAAGACACACTATCAACAAGCATTCACCATCTTCGCAAGTAAAGAAAGGAAATTTTCAGAAGTATGGAACTCACTCTAATCTTTGGAATAAGCATTCTCGGACTTCTCTTTGCATTGTATCTCGTACGCAACGTGCTGAAACGCGACACGGGAAACGAGAAGATGCAAGAGATTTCCAATGCAATAAAAACAGGTGCCGAAGCTTTTCTCCGTCGCCAGAATAGAACCATCGCATATCTTGCGGTCGCCTTGGCTGCGCTCATCTACATACTCTACGCCTTTGTTCGGGCCCACAACGATAACGACCCTTCAAGCTCGGCGAATCTTGCTTTATGGACCACGCTCTCTTTTATTTTGGGAGCAGCGTGCTCGGTAGCAGCGGGTTATATGGGAATGTGGGTTGCGATTCGGTCGAACATTCGGACGGCGGCCGGTGCCATGAAAGGTATGAACAGTGCTCTGCAAACAGCCCTCCGCGGCGGCGCTGTTTCCGGATTTTTTGTCGTCTGCATGAGTCTGCTCGGCGTAGCCGGGCTTTTTAGCCTGGTGAAATATTTTGGCATAACGAACGACGTCTCGCACATTCCATTGCTGATTGTTGGCTACGGGTTTGGTGCCAGTTTTGTGGCCTTGTTCGCTCAGCTTGGCGGCGGTATCTACACGAAAGCAGCCGACGTCGGCGCAGATCTGGTCGGAAAGGTCGAAGCAGGAATCCCGGAAGACGATCCTCGGAATCCCGCGGTCATTGCGGATCTTGTCGGCGACAACGTCGGCGACTGTGCCGGCCGCGGAGCCGATCTTTTTGAATCGACGGCAGCAGAGAACATTGGAGCCATGATTTTAGCAGCGGGTTTGTACAATTCCAATAGTGCAGTGTTTCAGTCGCAGAGCTTGTCGTTGCTCGGCGTGCTTCTCTTTCCACTAGTCGCCCGTGCATTTGGAATCATCGCCTGCGCTATCGGTCTTATGACAGTGAGGACAAACGAGAAAGAAGACCCGATGAATGCACTCAACCGCGGCTACTACCTCGTAGCGGCGCTCGTTATGGTAGGCTTCTATATCGCGTCGCGATGGCTCTTGGGCGGCGAGTATTATTTCAACTTCTTCCTGTGCGGCGTCGTTGGCGTTTTAACCTCCGTCGCCTTCGTTTTCATTACTCAATATTATACGGACTCACGGTACCGTCCGGTGCTATCCATCGCCGAAGCATCGCAAACCGGTCCGGCAACGAACATCATTGCCGGCTTGGCGGTAGGCATGGAATCGACCGGCTATCCGATCTTTGTTATCGGGATAGCGATTATCTGTGCGTACCTTCTCGGCGAGCATTCGGGATTGCAACACGCGGGACTGTTCGGAACGGCGGTAGCAACGATGGGTATGCTCGGGTCGGCAGCGTACATTCTTGCGATGGATACGTTCGGACCCATCACCGACAATGCCGGCGGGATTGTCGAAATGAGTGAGCAACCGAAAGAAGTCCGCGACAAAACCGACCGGCTCGATGCAGTTGGTAATACGACAAAGGCGTTAACAAAAGGGTACGCCGTCGGGTCGGCAGCTCTTGCGGCGTTCTTGCTCTTCGGCGCATACATTGACGAGGTGCGAAATTATATGCCGTCGTTCCAAGGTGTGATCAACCTGGATAAACCGGAAGTGTTTGTCGGAGCAATGCTCGGAGCGGTGCTTGTCTTTATCTTCTCGTCGCTCGCAATCAAGGCGGTAGGAAAAGCTGCATACGCAATCATCAACAATGTTCGCGAGCAATTCAAAAACGATCCGGGTATCATGAAGGGAACTTCGAAACCCGATTATGGACAGTGCGTCGACATCGCAACGAAAGCAGCTCTACGGAAAATGGTGCTGCCCGGATTACTTATTGTCGGCATGACTGTCGGCGTCGGATTAATTTTCAAATGGCTGTACTATGCTGGAGGACAATCTCTGGAAGCAGCAAGCGGGGCCGAAGTCGTCGGCGGATTCCTGATGGTCGGCACGATTACCGGAATTCTGATGGCCCTTTTCATGAACAACGGTGGAGGCGCCTGGGACAACGCGAAAAAATATATCGAAACCGGCGCCTACGGCGGAAAGAAATCCGACCCACATAAAGCATCGGTTGTCGGAGATACAGTCGGCGATCCGTTTAAAGATACTGCCGGACCGTCGTTGCATGTCTTGATTAAACTGCTGTCGACGCTGACACTTGTGTTGGCACCGCTGTTTATTTAAAGCGAAGAATACTGGATTCAGAATACTGGATTCAGAATACAGAATTCAGAATACAGAATACAGAATATTTCATAGAACCGAGGTGCACATTGATTTATTCTGAATTCTGTATTCTGAATTCTTTTTTTATCATTTAAAAAATCTTTTGAAAGAGCGAAAATTTTTAATATATTAATTCTGCTCTTTTTCCGATTCGACTGCAAAAGTCGGATCCTGAAAATTTCATGAAGTTGGCTTCACTCGCTCCACTCGTTTGCTAACTTCAGAAAGAACAAAGATTTCTAATGTATTGGTGCTGCGTTTTCGGATCCGACAAAAACCCTCGGATCCTGAAAATTTCATGAAGTTAGCTTCTCTCGCTCCGCTCGTTTGCTAACTTCAGAAAGAACAAAGATTTTTAATATATTGATGCCGCATTTTCGGATCCGACAAAAACCGTCGGACCCTGAAAATTTCATGAAGTTAGCTTCTTTCGCTCCGCTCGTTTGCTAACTTCAGAAATTTTCGGACAGGTAGCTCAGTCGGTAGAGCAACGGCCTGAAAAGCCGTGTGTCGCCAGTTCGATTCTGGCCCTGTCCACTCTCTCTTTCCACAGTAACGATGTTGCCGGTTTTCGAGATTCTGGATCTTTCCGAGCCTTAATAGTAAGGTACTATTTCGCAAGGGATCGTTATTTCCAATTTAAGGAGGCGTTATGGATTACATGGATTTCCTGAACGTTGTGTTTCGATGGTTCCACATTATCGCCGGGCTGTTTTTTGTGGGATTGAATTGGTGGTTCAACCTCGTATTTGCTCCGTTCGCCTCGACAACTGATGGAGAAACACGGAAAAAAACCTTGCTGGAACTTATTCCTCGAGCCCTTTACTGGTTTAAGTGGTCGGCGATTTACACACTCATTTTCGGCGCGTTATTGTTGATTCTGATATTTTATATGGGCGGGCTTACAATTGAATCTCAGCAGCAGTGGACGGCGGGGAGCTACATTATGGCTATCTTGGTATTCCTTATTTACAGAGTCTATGTTTTACTCGCCAACAGTTCTCTCGGAAAAGATATCCGGGCTTTCGGCGCGATCGGCTTCGTCATAGTCGCGGCAATGGTCTATGGTATGATCCATTTTGGAAATTTCAGCTATCGCGGATACGTTATGCATCTGGGTGTGATGTTCGGGGTGATTATGATTGGGAATGTGTTCGAGACGATGTTACCCGCTCAGAAAAAAATACTCGCTGCCATTGCTTCCGGGACCTCACCCGACCCGCTTCTCGTGGCACGCATCGCGCAACGTGGACAGCACAACATGTACCTCTCAGTTCCGCTTCTCTGGACCATGATCGAAGCACATACCGCGGTGCCCGCCGCAGATAGCTGGCTCTATTTGCTGGCTGTTATTTTGATCGGGTGGTTCGTTGTTTCACTCGTGAGTAAGAAAGCGGGATCAATTCAAAAATGGTGAAAAACGCTGAGCGCTAGTAGTCGCTGTATTCGGAGCTAGTGCCATTTCCGATATCAAATCTTGTATTATAACCGCAAAGGACGCTAAGATCGCAAAGAAGTGTTTGTAAAAATACTAAGAAATCCTTGCGTCCTCGGCGACCTTTGCGGTGAATTAGTTATTAAAAAATACAGTATTTGTTTTTGGAAACAGCACTAGACGATTCGGCGAGAGCCTCAAACAAGGCTAACGCTGTTAAGCTTTTCTTTTGTACAGGGGGAGGGAAAATTCCTTTGCAATAGATTCGGCGAGCCTTTTCCCTGCAACACTAAACTCCCAATAGAAAAGAAATTCGATAGGGTGCTTTTTGCCGATGGCTTTGACCGCCCTGACGACCAAATGCTTTGCAACTCCTTTGCCTCGATGTTCAGGCAACACCAGCGCCGAGCAGAGATACAATGCATGATATTTCCGGTGAAGAGGAGTCTTGTAGAGAAGTTCTTTTTCACTGATTTTTTTTGAGATGAACTGCTTCATCAATTCGACGGTAGTCGGAATAACCATCGACCATGCTACCGGTCCATTGTTGTCCCTCTTTTCTTTCATCGTACCCGGATCAATGCTCACGAGCATCGCCATCGTATCATCGTTAACAGAGATTTGCATCGGGTCGCTTTTCGCCTCGAAAAACTCGTCCGCCAGTTTTATCATCCTCTTGAGATTTTTATTTCCCATACGCTTAAGCTTTTTGCATGATACCGATTATTTTCTCCGGCTGCGTCGAAATGGAGTATCCCTTTATTTTCTCAACAGCGCAAATTTTCCTTTTATGGACTGGCCCTGAACCTGAATAAGGTAAATGTAAATCCCTGATGAAGCGACTTCATTGTTATTCTTAATACCATTCCATTGAAACACCTGCCCGCCGAGCAGCGGCGAAAACTTTGTACTCACCGACCCCGAGTATGCAAGTTTCATATCAGAAGAATAGACAAAAAGGGTACCGGTCAATGATTGTCCACCGCTCACGGGAATATTGATCTGGTTCGAGCCGTTTGCCTGAAATGGATCGGGAAACGGGTCGAGAATTGCCGCCCCAGGTACCAGGATTTTGCTATACCAGTTGGATTGGTCGGCAACATTAAGACTCGCAGATACGCTGGAGTTTTGACCTTCGGCCAGAGAATATGAATATGGAAACGCGGATGGATATCCAGTGATCGCGGAGTCTAGATTGATATTAGAAACCATAAATGACACTGGTCCTCCTCCTCCATTGATGGTAACATACGCCGAAGAAAGAACGTCCAGGTCGCCTCCTATTGTTTGCGCCGGCGGAACAAAGTCAATCGTCGATGAAGCGATCTCCGGATACTCTGCACCTTCCGGGTAGTAGAGTACCGAGTCGCTCCTTGCACCGGTAAAATAATTCCAGACTGTCCATTCTGCAAAAGCATTTTTAAAGCTGGAATTGTATGGCGGCTTGTTTAGAGCCAGATCGATGGCTTGAAGCGGCGGGGCTGAGCTGATCTCTTCCCACGATCGGAGCATAGCATCTCTGCCGAACCGCTTTGCAATGAAGTGAGCCCAAATTGCTCTGCTGTACATAATAAAATCATTGGAATTAAACGGCACCTCAGGGTTCGCAAAATGGCCTTCACTCGAGCTTGTATATTGAAGATAATCCTTCACCTGTGGGAATACAACGTCTTCCATCCACACCGAAGTGAGCTCATAAAAAAATATATCGCTCGTCCAGTAGCCGTAGTTGCCGATTTGAATGCTGTGATGAAGCTCGTGTGCGAGAGTTACGCGAAGACCGGGCATACCTCTGTTGACTGGAGGGTTTACCCATTGAAATGTGTTATCAACCGTAACAAATGAAGTACAAGTTTCCCCATCTGGTTTACTGGTGTCAGGTGTTGTATAACCATAATCTGCTGGGCCGATCGAAGCAACATAAATATCATATTCCGGCCCTCCCCCTAAATTTCCATCTGATGGCGAGGGGAGATAACCGAGTACCTGGGTCTCAAACATTTCGCAATAATTAGCAATCGCCGCGACTGAATCTGCATACTGGTCGGCGCTGCCCGGAATTGGCTGGTAAAGCGAATCGAGCATGGCCGGTGCGTCGAAACCGGTCGTATCGTAGTGAATGCGAAACTGGCCAGAGAGGATACTCTTTTGCGTGGTAGGGCGGTCCAAAATAATCTTCAAAGCGGAACGCACCTCCGGACTAAGCCGATCTCGATTTTTGATTGCATACGAAATTGCCGGCAGTCCGCACTTTTCATGGGTGTAGATTGTTTTTCCATTTCCCATATATTGCTTCAATACTTCGTAACTGTGCGCCCGAATCGATTGACCGGCACTTAAAGGCTTTGCATCCTGAGACAGCGCCGTTATGCTGCTTAGCAAAAAGATGATTCCACTGAAAAACCCACGATACATATTCAATCTTTCTGGATGAATTCTTATAATATTTTAGCGAATGTATGCACGGAATTCAAGCGGGAAGTTTTTTCTTCACAATTCGACAACTTCACTCTCATGCACAATTGATATGCCATCAATACTCCCGGCAATATTGAGTGGAAGTGAAAAGTATCGATTCTAACATTAACCAAAGAACATCTTCGACATTCAAGCATTACCCAGTAATTGAATTTAAAGATTGAGGCTTCTGAAAAATTGTCTCTCGCCAAGCCGCGAAGGCGCAAAGACCCTGTTTTTAAATCATTTTGCCACTTTGCGTCTTTGCGTGAGCCATACTTTTAAAATTATTCAGAAGTCTCAGATTGTTAAATTCCAAAATTCCTGTCTCGAGTAATCGGTCAGAATAGAGGCAATAATGAAGTCCATTTCACCACGCGTTTTGAAGATGCCTAATGGCCTTTCTCTTTATATAAGGTCGCGAAGTTTAGTTACGGAAAAGGTCGTCTTAGGTGCTTCAACCACTTCAAAAAAGGCCGTTAGGCCGTCAAATAACAACTTTTTTACCAATCCCGATGTCTATCTAAGGTTGCTAAGCTCATTCAGCAAAATGTAACATTTACCAGAATCATCCGTTATATACCGTATTCCGGAAAATACGCTATGGTACTTATTGTATTTTCTCTCTTTGAGCTTATCTTATACCTAGTCAATGGGCCAAGTGCCGTCGGTCGAATAAAAAAGTCGAGAAGAATTAAAAAGATAAAATGGGAACATCGAAAGTTATCATAGGTCTCGGCGCATACGTGATGATAGGTATGTATGCATTGCTGTTTACCTCGACAGACCAGGCGATCTACAACGTGGCGCAGTCTCAAGCCTTCCACGACAATGCACGGCAACTTTCCAATGCAGGCGTAAAGTTCGCTCTCGGAGATGTCGGCGGTAATTCGGGAGCCAGTTTCCCATCGAGCACAGTAAACTTCAATGGCGGGAGCGTGACGTACACAGGCAGCCGACCAGTTGGACTTGCAGCAACACAGATGCAGATCACGTCGACCGGAACGTACAACGGATTCCAAGTAACGATGATTGCAGTCCTTCAATATAATGGAGTGAAATGGACGCTTCAACGAATCTACCAGCAGCCTGATGCTACGGAATATTCAAGACTGAGTTAAGCGTTTTTAAAATAGGTTTGTCATCCTCTTGAAATGCGATACAATAATTGAGTGTGTCGCATTTTTCTTGTACGCCCCTCAATCCCTCTTTAGCACTAGCCCGCTTCACTCAAAAAGTTATTCTTGTGATTGAGGACGTACACTGCCATCGACAAGCGTAATGACCCGGTCAGCCATCGCGGAAAAGTCTTTATTATGAGTGACGATGACAAACGCTTGATGATGTTTTTGGCGGAGTTGAAGTATCATCGCATGAAGAGCCTTGGCATTTTCAGAGTCGAGGTTCCCGGAAGGCTCATCGGCAAGAATCAATTTTGGAGAATTCATAAGAGCACGCGCAACAGCGACACGCTGTTGTTCGCCCCCGGAGAGCTCGCTCGGTTTATGGTGAAGCCTGTCTTGAAGCCCGACATCGGCAAGCAGCATGCTTGCCCTCTCTAGCGCAAGTGCAAGGCGCTCGCCGGCAATAAGAGCAGGTATGGCGACATTTTCGGCGGCTGTAAATTCCGGCAATAAATGATGAAATTGAAAGACGAAACCGATTTCTTTATTTCGGATCGCAGCAAGCGCTTCATCTTTGACATCGAACACTCGTTTGCCTTCCAAGAGCACTTCTCCTTCATCCGGCCGGTCAATCATACCGAGGATATGAAGCAGAGTGCTTTTTCCTGCTCCCGAAGGGCCGACAATGGCCACGATTTCTCCCTTGCTAACGTCCATCGAAACTCCCTTCAGCACCGAAAGGTATTCGTCTCCTCCAATTTTAAACCGCCGATGAATATTGACCACTGAAAGAAGCATCGTACCTCCTGTCTATTCCCACCGAATGGCTTCAGCGGGAAGAAGTGCCGCTGCGCGCTTTGCCGGATACAACGTCGCTACGTAACTCAAACCGAGCGCTGCAATCGCAACGGAAAGAAAATCCAAAGGATGTATTTCAACCGGAATCGCCGGAATAATGTACACCGTCGGATCCAACGGAAACAAATGATACTGGATTTGTAGAAAACATATCATCAACCCCAATATGCTTCCCGCCACCGTGCCGATGAGGCCGACAAGCAATCCTTCAAATTGAAAAATGGAAACGATATCCTGATTTGTCGCTCCCATGGCTTTGAGAATGCCGATGTCGCGGGTTTTTTCAATCACCGCCATTGTGAGCGAACCTAATAGGTTAAACGTCGCTACGCCGATAATCAAACATAAAATAATGTATGCAAACCAACGTTCAATCTTCATCACTGAATAGAGATCTTTATGCAAATCGTACCACGTCATCACCTGAAACGCAGAGGGAAATTCTTCTTCAATTCTGCTTTTCATTCCCCCGGCATCGTTCATGTCTTTAAAGCGCACTTCGTAGCCGTGAATATTGTTTCCCACCTGAAATAATTGTTGTGCTGAAGATAGCGACATGTAACCATACAATGCGTCGTATTCCTTGTTATTTGATTGATAGATCCCGGCAACGCGAAACGATCGAACAATTGGTGCGCCAAAGCCGAGCAGCGCGAGCCGGGATCCGGCCGGACTTATCATCATCACGGTATCCCCCGTCACGATGCCGAGCCTGTCTGCCAGCGTCATGCCGACAACCAAGTCACGCGCTGTGGAATCCTGAAAATTGACTTCGCCCAAGACGATACTTTTCTTTACCCCCGTAACTTTGTCGATACTCGCAGGATCAAGGCCGCGGACAAAAACAACCTTACTCTGGCTCTTCGAAACAATCATCGCCTTGCCGCTGACAAAAGCGCCGACTCCGCTCACCGATTGGTCGGTGCGAAGCAAATGTGAAAGCCGCTCGAAATCTCGTGCAGTAGTGTGTTCTGTTCTTTCAATGCGAAGATGGGGGTCAAAGCCGATGAGAATTGAAGTTACTAATCCGTTGAAACCGTTGAACACAGAGAGCACTACGACGAGCGCAGCGACGCCGATCGTAATTCCAACGATCGAGATCATCGAAATAACGGTAATGAAACCGGCTTCTTTTTTTGAAACTAGGTACCGCTTCGCTATGAAAGACTTGAACGACATTAGTGAAACCGTATGGAACGAATTGGATCAAGGCGGGCCGCAATGGCCGACGGAATATACGCCGCAAGAAGGCATAACAAAAACGCGATAACGGAGACCACGGCAAAATTCTGCCAATGGAAAAGGATCGGGACTTGTGTCATAAAATAAATTGACGAATTGAGTGAGAAAAGGTGAAAGGTCTGCTGAATCCAACAAATCCCGAAAGCAAGAAGGTTGCCCAAAATGGTTCCCGTCAATCCGATAAATACACCTTCAAACAAAAAAATCCTTTTGATATCGAAGTTAGACGCCCCCATTGATTTGAGGATCCCAATTTGGCTTGTTTTTTCCATTACCACCATGAGCAATGTGCCGATGATGTTGACCGTGGCGACAAGAATGATCAAACCGAGAATGATCGGCACCGGTTTTTTCTGCAAATCAATCCATGTGAAAAGATTGCGATAAAGCTGGAATACAGTCCGCGAATAATAAGGGTAGCCCATAAGGTCTTGAATTTTTTCGGAGACCTCCGGAGCCGTCTCAATATCCTTTAAGAGCACGTCAAACCCCGTTGCCTCCGGGCCGAGTTTAAACAACTCTTGTGCCGCAGAAATATCGGTGAAAAGATATACATCGTCGTACTCCGACATCCCCGATTCGTACACGCCTCTGACGATAAACGGCAAAATTTTTGGTTGACGCATTTCATAATAACTGCCCGTCAAACCGAACACCGCAATCGTATCCCCACACTGAGCATGTAATTTTACAAGAAGCTTTTTTCCGATGACACAGGTCGCGATTTGACCTCTCTCGTGCCGGAGGTTGTACGTCCCCTCAACGACATAATTTTTCGCAGTCGTAATGTCATTTGACGGCTCAACGCCCTTGACAAGAACGCCTTCAACGTCATCGCCAAAACTTACCATTCCTTCTTTTGAAACGAACGGGGAAACAGCGTCAATTTCACTTATTGAATTATGCATCCGCTCAGCAGCCTCGTCATAATTGCTAAAGGTTTGACTCTGAAACCCCGTTACCTGAATATGAGTTGTGAACCCGGCAACCTTCGTTTTAATCTCGTGTTCAAAACCAGCGAGAATGGTAAGCGTAATGATGAGGGCCGCAACACCGAGGGTAATGCCGGCAATGGCGATAAGGGTAAGAAATGATATAAAATCCCTTTTCCCCGCGCCGCGCTGAAATTTTAAGTATCGCCTGGCAATAAAAGAAGTGTACGGCATCGGAAGTGTTTTCGTTCGGTAATGTTACTTTCCGCCAAACATCATCAAGTACCCCTTGATGAATTTGTCGAGATCTCCGTCCATGACTCCTTGGACGTCGCTCGTCTCCACGTCCGTGCGATGATCCTTTACCATGTTATAAGGATGGAAGACATACGAGCGGATCTGGCTCCCCCATTCAATTTTCTTTTTCGTTCCCTCGATAACGGCGAGGCGCGCTTCTTCCTCTTCGCGGCGTATCTGGTAAAGACGCGACTTCAGCATCTTCATCGCCCGTTCTCTGTTTTGAAATTGCGACCGCTCCTCCTGACACGCGACAATAACGCCCGACGGAATGTGCCGCAGGCGAACGGCGGTTTCGACTTTGTTTACGTTCTGCCCCCCCTTGCCTCCGGCGCGGTACGTGTCCATTTCAACATCCGATGGGTTGATCTCTATTTCAACATCGTCGTCAATCTCCGGGTAGACGAAGACAGAAGCAAACGATGTATGCCGCCGTTTGTTTGCATCGAAGGGAGAAATTCTCACAAGCCTGTGAACGCCGATTTCCGCCTTAAGGTATCCGAACGCGTGATCGCCTACGATTTCGAGCGTAGCGCTTTTGATCCCTGCACCATCCCCGTCAAGCCGATCTACAAGCGACGCTTTATATTTTTTATTCTCGCACCATCGGGTGTACATTCGCAGAAGCATATCAGCCCAATCCTGCGATTCGGTTCCGCCCGCCCCCGAATGAATGTTGAGGATAGCATTGCGGTGGTCATCGACGCCGCTTAGCATATTTTTGAATTCAAGATCAGCCAGAGCTTGCGTGATGACGGAATTCTCGGAGGAGATGTCCTTCTGGTAGGATTCGTCTTTTGATTCTTCGGCAAGTTCGATCAACGTCTTGGCATCGTCAATCAGGGCTTTGATTTTTGTCCATTGATCAACCCATTGCTTGTCCCGGTTGATTTCCTGGAGTACTTTCTGGGCGGCAACATTGTCGTTCCAAAAACCGGCTGCAGATGATTGATCCTGCAGCGCGGCTACTTTTTTCTCTTTGGTATCAAGGTCAAAGAAACCCCCGCAGCTTAGAAAGGCGTTCGATAGACGATTTTAATTGGGATTTTGATTCTTCAAACATCGGAGACCCTGCGATTAAATAGTTTCAGTGATTTCTAATTCGATACGGAGCATAACGCTGCTGAGGGTTTTTCCCTGCGCGTCGTTTTTGAGCGAGCGTGTGCCGCCGCCGCCCAGCGATTCATGAAGGAGAAAATTCAACGCTCCTAAATTCGGAAGTTCATAACGCTCGACTTTTCCCCGGCAGATTCCGGCAAAATGGCTTTGCACTTTTTCCACAGTCAAATACTTTTTAAGGAGTGGATAGTATTCCGGCTTAAGGGCTATCACTCCAACGTTTCCCGTGTCCCCCTTGTCGCCCGACCGGGCGTGCGCAATCTGAGTCAGTTGAATCTTCATTGCTGTTCCACGATGACCTTCGGCGTTACCGCCGACTTTGGAATCAGCGCCGGCCAATATGCAATCACTTCGCTTGGTTTCGGCCTTCCACCGGCAAAACCGGTTACCGATGGCGGACCGGTAAGAATCAACGGCGCAATCTCTTTTGAAAACCGCTCGATTGCATCTTTGTCGCGGCTGCGTACGCCGATTCTCATTACAACTTCGTTCATTTCCTGCGAATTCTTTGCGAGCGGACCAAAACAGGAATCATAGCCGAGAAATTCAGTCCGGATTTCTTCAAACTTCAGATGCAAATCGGAGAGTCTGATGCGGAGAATTTCATCCGCCTTTGATGCTTTCTCGAGCGCGTCGGGCCAGGCATAGGTCAATGTTCCAAACGCAGTATAACCGTCAAAATAGGACATCGATACTTTATAGGAATCGGTAGCTGGATTTCCTTTCACCCCGGTCACTTCAACCCGATGGACTCCAACGTCTCTCAATTGAATTGTAGTGAAATCAGCGACACAATCGGGAGTAATATAGTTTTTTGGATCGCCAATCTCGTACAGCAATTGCTCTTTTACGGTAGCGCTGGAAACAAGACCGCCTGTCCTATCGTGTTTCGTGATGACGAATGTCCCGTCATGACGGGCTTCCGCAACGGGAAATCCGATATGGGCCAAATCGGGGACAGACTTCCAATCCGCTGAAAAATTTCCACCGCTCGCCTGGCCCCCACATTCTAAAATGTGTCCCGCCACAGTCCCGGCAGCAAGCTTGTTCCAATCGGAATCCTTCCAGCCGAATTCATAGATCATCGGCGCCAGCGTCAATCCAGTGTCCGTAGTTCTGCCGGTAATGACGATCTGTGCCCCCTGTTTCAACGCTTCAACAATCGGGAATGCGCCGAAATAAACGTTCGCACTGATAACATTGGAGCGAATGGAATCCAGCTTTTCTCCTGTCTCCATATTATCAAGTGTAACTCCTTTGGCGGCAAGAGAATCGATCTCTCCAAGAATATCGTCGCCGAGAACAACGCCCACTTTCAGACTTTTGATATTCAATTTCCCCGCTACGGCGAAGATCGCATCACGGCATGCGATCGGATTAACCCCGCCGCCATTCGTGATCACTTTGATATTCTTTTGTACGATATCCGGAAGGATCTCCTCGAACAGCGGTACCAAGTCTCTTGCATATCCGAGTTTCCGGTCTCTCATCTTTTGCTTCTGCAAGATTGACATTGTGACTTCTGCAAGATAGTCCATCATCATATAATCGATGGGACCATTTCTCACCTGGTCGATGGGCGCAGTTTGAAGATCTCCCCAAAAGCCTTGTCCGCTTGCTATGCGAATTGATTGCTTCATCGATTGTGAACTGAACCGTCAAGCCGCCGGGTGAAAAATTTGTCGCTCTCCTGCATTCGCTTGTTCACTATGTCACTTCAGCCGTATATGCAGCTCGTCCAACTGCTTCTTATCAACTTCGGAAGGAGAGTCGTCCATTAACGACATTCCGCTGCTCGTCTTTGGAAACGCAATAACATCGCGGATTGATTTTGCCCCGGTAAGAAGCATCGTGATGCGGTCGAGCCCGAATGCAATGCCACCGTGCGGCGGGGCGCCATAACGAAATGCGTCGAGCATGAACCCGAATTTTGATTTTGCTTCTTCCGGTGTAATGCCGAGCAAACCGAACACTTTGCTTTGCAGCTCGGGCGTGTGGATACGGATCGACCCTCCCGCGATTTCATTCCCATTCAACACCAGGTCGTATGCGCGGGCGCGGGCCTTCGATGGATCGCTTTCCAGCAAAAGAACATCTTCCGGCTTCGGCGCTGTGAACGGATGATGCATGGCAACGTAACGCCGTTCTTCTTCAGAATATTCAAACATCGGAAAGTCTACTACCCAGAGAAGGCTGTTTTTCGATTCGTCGATCATATTCAACCGTTTGGCCATCTCAAGCCTCAGCGTCCCAAGAATTGTATACGTTTTCAGCCAAACATCGGAAACAATGAGCACCATGTCCCCCATTTTTGCCCCTGCACGTTCGCATATTTTTATCAACAATTCTTTGCCGAGGAATTTTTCAATCGCGGACTCGGCACCTTTTTCCGTCACCTTGATATACGCCAGGCCGCCCGCGCCTAACGTTTTTGTAAAGTCGACAAGGTTGTCCATTTGATTCCGCGTGTAGCTTGATCCCCCCGGCACGGTAAACCCTGCAACAACTCCGCCTTTCGCAACGTTTTCTGCAAACACTTTGAAGCCAGACCCGGCGACAATATCGTTGAAGTTTGAAAACTTCAACTCGAAGCGTACATCGGGTTTGTCGCTCCCATAACTTTCCATCGCCTCCTTATATGTCATGCGTGGAAAAGGAGTCGCCACATCACTCCCTTTTAATTCGGAGAAAAAATTCTTGATGACACCTTCAGTAATAGTTTGAACATCGACTTCATCGGCAAAAGACATTTCCACATCAATCTGCGTGAATTCCGGCTGCCGGTCCGCGCGGAGGTCTTCATCCCGGAAACATTTGACTATTTGAAAATACCGGTCAAAGCCGGCAACCATCAGGATCTGTTTGTACGTCTGTGGAGATTGTGGAAGCGCATAGAACTTTCCGGGATGGACACGGCTGGGAACAAGATAGTCGCGCGCGCCTTCAGGAGTGCTCCTCATTAACATCGGGGTCTCAACTTCGATGAAGTTATTCGCATCAAAGTATCGACGGGCTATCTGATACAATCTGTGCCGCGTAAGAAGAGCCTTCTGCATCGGTGCCCGGCGAAGGTCGAGATAGCGGTATTTCAGCCGAAGGTCTTCACTAGCTTCCACTCTCTCTTCGATCGGAAACGGCGGGGTTTCGGCTTTGTTTAAAATCGTCAACTCATTTGTGAGAATGTCGATTTCACCCGTTGAAAGTTCCGGATTATCAGTTCCTTCAGGGCGGCGCTCAACCTTACCCGACACCGAAATGACGTACTCGCTGCGCAAATCCTTTGCAAGCTGGTAAACTTCCTGATTGTGTTGCGGACCGAAGACAACCTGGGTTTTGCCGTACCTGTCCCGCAGGTCGATAAAGATAACCCCGCCAAGGTCACGGCGGCGGTCAACCCATCCTGTAAGTGTAACTGTTTGGCCGATATGTTCCGCAGATAACTCGCCGCAGGTATGTGTCCGCTTTTTGTACGTCATGGATTATTTCTTTTCCTTTAATGGTACCGTTGATTTCTGAACAAAAAAAATCCCGGTATCGGGATTTCGCAGTGCATTTCCGCTGAATTCTCTTCCATAAATATAGATAAATCCGATGGAAGTTTCAATGGTTTTAGGTGCAGGAGTCTTTTGAGTTTGATGGTACTGCACTCCTTCGGCTACGCCGCGGCTTCGCTGAGATTGAACATCGTTATTAGGGGTTAAAAGACCCCACTACCTCTGGTTTTACCAATACAGGCTATTTGTTTTTGCATCTTTCTTCAACGGTGGGTATATTCAATTAATGATTTGAGGCTTCTGAAAAATTGTCTCTCGCCAAGCCGCGAAGGCGCAAAGACCCTGTTTTTAAATCATTTTGCCACTTTGCGTCTTTGCGTGAGCCATACTTTTAAAATTATTCAGAAGTCTCGATTTATAGAATACCGATATTTTAATTTTTTACACCGTCGGCTGCTGAAAGGGAATTCTATATTTAGAAACGCCTTCCTTCAGCAAACTCTCATTTACGTGCACTGGACTACGTTCGGATGTCTATTACCACAAAAGAACTGACCCCTCAACTTTGGCCCCAGCTTGAACAGCTTTTTGGTTCGAACGGTGCATGTGGAGGATGCAGGTGCCAGGCCTGGAGAATTGAAAAAGGTGAACATTGGCGGGATGTGAAAGGCCCTAAGGCAAAAGCCCGGTTGCGCAAAGGCGTTCGCAACGGGACAACGTATGGCATTCTTGCATTTGATAAGAAGATCCCTACCGGTTGGTGCACATTCGGTCCGCGCGATTCATTTTCCCGGCTTAACCGTGCACCAACTTTAACATGCGACAATTCATCACGCGTTTGGTCTCTTCCTTGTTTTTTTGTGCCGCGCCCCTATCGCGGTAAGGGTGTAGCGTCGGCAATGCTTGCCCATGCTCTCACCGTAATGAAACGAGGGGGCGTCCAAATTGCCGAGGGGTATCCAACAAAGCCGGACAAGAATGGCCACTATATTGCTGCATTTTCATGGACGGGGACACGCTCAATGTTCGCACATGCAGGATTCACTGTTGCCGGCAATTCCAATGGAGCCAAGCAACGTGTGAGAAAATTTTTAAACAAGAAGAAAAATTGATGCGATGAAGAATTTAGACGGCGAGGGAATTATCAACGCCATCAAAACGATTTGCTATCAAGAGAGTATGCAATGGAACTTAGAATGTTTGGCAACACAGGACTTAAGGTTTCCGTGCTGGGATTTGGTGCGGGACACATCGGTGATGATGATTTCTCTGAAAAAGAAGTGGAATCGTTGCTGAATGAGGTCATCGATTCGGGAATTACGCTGATCGACACTGCTCGCGCGTACGGCCAGTCGGAAGAAAGAATTGGAAAGTATCTTGGCCACCGGCGGAAAGAGTTCGTCCTTTCGACGAAAGTCGGGTACGGCATTGAGGGTTTTGAAAATTGGACCTATGAATGCGTTCGGGCCGGTATCGACGAGGCCCTTCGTTTGCTGCGTACCGATTACATTGACATTGTTCATCTTCACTCATGCCCTCTCGGTACATTGCAGTGGGGCGAACCACTCCGGGCATTGGAGGAAGGTGTACGTAATGGAAAAATACGGGTTGCTGCCTATTCCGGCGAAAACGAAGCGCTTGAATGGTCTGTTGAGAGCGGGCGGTTCGGAAGCGTAGAACATTCGATCAACATCTGCGACCAACGTGCTATTGACAATATTTTAGGACAGGCAAAAGCAAAGGGATTAGGTGTCATTGCAAAACGTCCGGTTGCAAATGCACCATGGCGTTTTGCGGAATGCCCGGTAAGCCATTACGCCGAAGAATATTGGTGGCGATGGAAGACCATGGATGTCGATCCTTGCGGCCTCGAATGGCAGGAAGTTGCTCTGCGGTTTGCAGCATTTACACAAGGGGTTGATTCATGCATCGTCGGGACGACGAATCCTGAACACTTGAGGAAAAATTTAACAATCGTAGAAAAGGGACCTCTTCCTCCGAAGCTCTACGACACAATCCGAACGGCGTTTAAAACCAACGATCCCGGCTGGTGGGTGGGACAGGTCTAAGCGCAAAATACATTCCGATAAACTTCAACGAATGGTATTACAGTGACCCTCGAAGAAAAAAAAATATATCATCAAATACATCCGGTCAAACTTTTTACTGATATCGTCTCCGCGTTCGGCGCGGTATATTTGCTGTGGCTTCATGACAACCTTTTTATCGCGGTGTGCGTTGCATTTATTCCGTCAACGATCGTTTCGATGATACTCATTGCGAAAACCAATTTGGAAAAATATAAAAACTCGGCATTTGGTGCCTATCTCAGGAAATACATGGCTTCGAAATCATCCGATTGGATACGCTTCGCCGGTTTTGCCGTTATGCTTACCGGCGGCTGGATCAATATGCTGTGGCTGGTCGCTGCGGGGTTTATGATAATTCTTTTCATTTGGATGAAAGGATTGATCTTCGGAAAACCCGCTTCCAAGAAAGTATCTTGAGAATTACAGAGACAGAGTAGAACCGGCTTGGCGGAAAAAGTAAAGCCTGCCCTGCAATGCAGGCCAGGCTTTTTCTTTGCAGATTTCTACCGGCTTATGACATATGCCTGCTCACTTTTTCAACAAGATTCCTTTTCGGCACTGCCCCGACAATCTGTTCGACAACTTTCCCTCCTTTAAAAACCAATAACGTCGGTATACTTCTGATACCGTACTGCATCGAAACGGCGGGGTTGGCATCGACATCAAGTTTTCCAACTTTAAGCTTGCCGGTATATTCCGTTGCCATCTCTTCCACATACGGTGCGATCATTTTGCACGGGCCGCACCACGTCGCCCAAAAATCAACCAGAACCGGTGTCGTGGAATCGATGACTTCAGTCTGAAAATTAGCATCGTTGACTTCAACTGGCTTCATGTACTTCTCCTTTGTGAATAATTATGCTGAAACCTTTATTGCATTTTTTCCCAGGATCGACCTGACGCTTTCGATAAACTGGTCTGTCGGGCTTACAGCGTACTTCCGGGAAACATACACTTGCTGATCCGCAAATTCCTTTCCTATAACATTGAAATAGCAGTTGCAGTTCCCTTTGTTCTTTTCCATTACTTCGCGCAGCGTCGTCATTTTCTTCTCGTCAACTTCATCGGTGTTGAGAAGGAAAAAAACTCTTTTGGCAAATTTTTCACGCACTTTATCCATGGCGATAATATCGGTCGCAACAATCTTGATGGCATCGCCGCTTACCTCGCCGTTCCCCTCGACAAAAACCATTGATTCAGTCGTCAGCAATTCTTCGTGTTTTTTGTACAAGCTCGAAAAGACAACACACTCTGCTTTTCCCGTAAAATCTTCGAGCGTTATAAAAGCCATCGTTCTGTTGTTCTTATCGATTTTCTTCTTTACGGCGGCGATAATGCCGCCGGCGCGTACCGTGCCGCTCTTTACACCTTCAACATCTCCGAGATGAAGCGTTGCAAATGAATTGATTTCATTCTCATATTTCAGCAGCGGGTGCCCTGAGACGTAAAAGCCGAGAACGGCTTTTTCATTCGACAATTTTTCAGATTCTGACCACATTGGGACGGCGGGCAACTGCGGGGCAAATAACGGCGAATCTTTCGACCCACTCCCGTCAAAGAGGCTCGCTTGCCCCCGCTCGGAATGTGCCTGGATATTTTGGGCTGCGGCGATTGTCTGCTCGACAGCGTTCAACATTTGCGCGCGATTTTTATTCAACGAATCGAACGCCCCTGCAAGAATCAAACTCTCGATCGTCTTCTTATTTACTACACGAAGGTCGACGCCTTTACAGAAATCAAAGAGGGAAGAAAATTTCTTCCCGTCCGCGCGGGCATGGATCATCGCCTCGACCGCATTCACTCCGACATTTTTGATCCCCGCCATGCCGAATCTGATTCCGTTCTTTGAGACGGAGAACGTAGGCTCGCTTTCATTGACATCCGGAGGAAGAACTTCAATTCCCATTTTACGGCAATCGTCGATGAGCAGCACAATCTTATCGGTGTTTCCGATTTCCGACGTGAGCGTCGCGGCCATATATTCCGCCGGATAATGCGCTTTCAAATATGCAGTCTGGTATGCGATAACGGAGTAGGCAACGCTGTGCGATTTATTGAACCCGTACGAGGCAAATTTCTCGATTAAATCATAGATTTCTTCAGCAAGCTT
The DNA here is from genome assembly GCA_963717445.1 of uncultured Bacteroidota bacterium. Taxonomy (GTDB): domain Bacteria; phylum Bacteroidota; class Ignavibacteria; order UBA10030; family UBA8401; genus JAGVPT01. The sequence continues at coordinate 333,478 of OY970334.1, forward strand.
TGGAGATATGGCGTTTGTGTTCTTGGCGCCTTCCATAAATTTATTTTTTTGACCCGCCATTGCAGCCTTATCTTTTTTCCCCATTGCTCTCCGCATCAAATCAGCTTCGGCAAGCGTGAACCCTGCAATGTCGCTCGCGATCCTCATCACTTGTTCTTGATACACAATAACACCGTATGTCTCCCTCAATGTCTCTTCCAGCTTCGGATGGAGATATTCGATCTTTTGCTGGCCGTGTTTTCGTTTGATAAAATCGCCGATGTTCTCCATCGGTCCGGGACGGTAAAGGGCGTTCATCGCAACCAAGTCGCTGATCGATGTGGGCCGCAATTTTCGGAGCCAATCCTGCATACCCGAGCTTTCAAACTGAAACACAGCCACCGTTTGCCCTTTGTGGAACAATTCAAAAGTCTTTTGGTCGCTTTCCGGCAGATCATCAAGGTTGAGTGTCACATGATGGTTCTTCGCGATCAGCTCCAGGGCATTTTCGAGAACGGTCAACGTCCTCAAACCTAAAAAGTCCATCTTCAATAGACCGGCATCCTCAAGATCCTTCATCGTGTACTGTGTCATGAGCTCGGTCGATGGCGATTTGTACATCGGCACAAAGTTGCTGATGGCCGCAGGAGCGATCACGATGCCTGCAGCATGTGTCGAAGCGTTGCGATTCATTCCCTCGAGCACTTTCGAGACCTCGATGAGCATCTGGATTTTTGGATCTTTGTTGTCGCGAAACGCTTTCAATTCTGGCACTGTTTCAAGCGCTTCGGCAATTGGCATGACTTTCCCTTGATTGACGGGAATTTGCTTCGTCACAGGTTCCACGACGGAAAGCGGAATGCCGAGAACGCGGGCAACGTCCTTCAAGACGGCACGCGAAGAAAGCGTCCCGAAGGTGATGATTTGCGAAACAGATTCCTCGCCGTATTTTTTCCGGACGTACTCGATAACCTTCTCTCGCTTGTTGTCGGAGAAGTCAACGTCGATGTCCGGCATGCTGATACGGTCCGGATTAAGAAATCGTTCGAAGAGCAAATCGTATTTTAGCGGGTCGACACTGGTGATCCCCAAAGCGTAGGAGACGATGCTTCCCGCAGCGCTCCCGCGGCCCGGACCGACCATCACGCCCATTTCCCGAGCGGCACGGATAAAATCGGCAACAATCAGAAAATATCCGGCATAGCCCATCTTCCGAATAACCGCAAGCTCATGATTCATTCTCGCTTCGATCGCCGGGGTGATTTCGGGAAATCGCTTTCGCAATCCTTCCATCGAAAGTTTATCCAGATAATCTTCAAGCGTCGATACTCCCGAGTCGGGCGGAATCGGAAACTTGGGCATGTAATTCGTTTTAAGGTCCAGCTCCAGGGTGCACTTCTCTGCAACTTCAAGTGTATGCTCTATTGCTTGAGGATATTCTTTGAAGAGCGACGCCATTTCCTCTGCCGATTTAAAATAGATTTGATCGGTACCGTAACGAAGTTTCGAAATATCGGGAATATTCGTGCTGCTTGCGTCGGGGATGAGCAGCATGATATTATGGGCGACAGCGTGTTCCGGTTTGATGTAATGAACATCATTGGTGGCGATAAGCTTGATGTTTAATTCTTTCGATAACCGTGGCATGCCTTCCAAAACATTTTTTTCCACTTCCGAGTTATGGTTTTGGATCTCAAGATAAAAATCGTCGCCCAAAAGGTTTTTGTACATCGACGCCACTTCGCGCGCTTCATTGTAATTATTACTCACCAGGTGTGTTGCAACTACACCGTTTGCACACGCAGAAAGTGCGACAACCCCTTCATGATATTGTGTGAGGAGTTCGAAATCTATTCGCGGTTTGTAATAAAATCCTTCCGTATGCGCGAGCGTCGTCAGTTTGAGAAGATTTCTATACCCCTTTTCATTTTTTGCCAACAAGACCAGATGGTGGTACACGCCCCGTCCCTTCGATTTTCCTTCACCCCGAAGGCTGTCCGACTGTGCCATTTGCCCCCTGTCGAATCGACTTCCTTTTGTGACGATGTAAAACTCCGACCCGATGATCGGCTTAATACCCTTCTTCTTTGCTTTCTTGTAGAATTCAATGGCTCCGGACATGACACCGTGGTCGGTAAGTGCAACAGCAGGCATGTTATGCTCTAGAGCTGCATTCAATAGAGAGTCGACTGTGGTTGCACCATCAAGCAGACTGTAATGCGTGTGATTATGAAGGTGAATAAATTGAGGCACGGGGGAGTAGAAAATTTTAAGTTTTAAGTTTTAAGTTTTAGGCTCTAAGTATTAAGTTTTGGTTTTTGATGACCAAACTTCATCTCTTATAAAGAAAATTTGCTACTTCGCCGAGAAGTTTGTCAACGGATACCGTCCATCGCTTGTCTGTTGAACGCTCCTTTAACTCGATCTGATTATTCTTGAGGTTCTTTTCACCGACGACGATATGCAGCGGCATTCCAAGTAAATCGGCATCGTTGAATTTGAATCCCGGTGTGACATTATTCCTGTCGTCGTACAACACGGCAATTTTCTTTTCCATCAACTGGCCGTACAACTCCTCGGACTTCGCCCTTACCGTTTCGGAATTCATATTCACACAAATGAGATGAACGTCGAACGGTGCAATAGCTCTACTCCAAATAATTCCTTTGCCGTCGTGATGTTGTTCGATATGACACGCAATGATCCTATCAACGCCAATGCCGTAACTCCCCATAATGATCGGCTGTTCTTTTCCTTGATCGTCCAGAAAATTCGCTTTTAAACTGACCGAATACTTCGTCCCTAACTTGAAAATGTGGCCGGCTTCTATCCCTTTGACAATGCGAAGGGGCTTTGAACAATTCGGACACGGTTCGCCATTTTCTACAGTTCTCACATCGTAATAATTTTCAATTTTCACATCCCGGTTGAAATCGATATTCATAAGGTGATAGTCGTTTTTATTCGCCCCGCTAATCAAACCGTTCGCCCCTTCCAACCGGTTGTCTGCAATGATTCTGAACTTTGTCTTCAAACCAATGGGCCCGATAGAACCCGCATCGGCGCCGGTCAGAGCGGACAATTCTCCCGGTTCCGCTGGACGTACGTCGGCATTGAGAATTGCACGAAGCTTGGTTTCATTCAGTTGATCGTTTCCCATCATGAAGATAAGTATCGGTTTCCCCTCGCTGATGTACACAAGGGATTTTGCACACCGCTTCGTATCGACCTTCAGGAATTCTGCAAGCGCATCGATGGTCTTGATATTTGGCGTGTAAATTTCCTCAATTGCCTTGTCCTCTGCAATCCGCGACGCTTTCGTTATTCCGGAATTGGCTACTTCGACATTAGCCGCATAGTGGCAATGACCGCACAAAGCAACTGTATCCTCGCCGGCATCGGATTCCACCATAAATTCTTGTGAACCACTTCCCCCCATCGCTCCGCTCGACGCTCCTACAACGAAAAAGTCCAAGCCACAGCGCGAGTATATTTTTCTGTACGCTGTCGCATGAAGGTCATAACTCACATCCAGCCCCTCCCATGAAGAATCGAGGCTGTAAGAATCTTTCATGAGAAATTGCCTTCCCCTCAAGACGCCCGATTTCGGCCGGGGTTCGTTCCGGAATTTTGTTTGGATCTGATACCAAATCTGCGGGAGGTCTTTATACGACTTGATGTGGTTTCGTGCGATCGACGTAATCACTTCTTCATGCGTTGGTGCGAGAACCAGGGGACGATTTTTAATATGAAACATCGTATCCCCAAATGCGGCGACCCGGCCTGTCTCCTCCCATAATTCGACAGGATTTAATGCGGGGAGAAAAAATTCCTGGCCTCCTATTGCATCCATCTCTTCCCGAATGATTTGAATGACCTTTTTCATCACAGCGTATCCAAGCGGAAGAAATGAGTAGATACCCGCGCTCAATGGGCGCATCAAGCCGGCACGAAGCATTAACTGGTGGCTCGGAATAACAGCGTCCGCAGGAACTTCTTTTACTGTTGGGAAAAATCCCTTAGAAAAACGCATATAGTGTACGAACGACGTTGGTGATATTGGAGTGAGAATTCAGGAGATACGATCTTGTAGACAATTCATCACGAGCAGAAAACGAAACGTATTGATTTCCTATTCATTAATGATTGAAAAATTCCCCAACTATTTCGAGGATGACTTAAAATTGAAAGAAAGATACAAAAGTCGGCATCGCTAATCAAGTGAATCATCGGTAGTGGTCAACTTTGCGTTCTTGCGATAGGTGACGGACATCTCACCCTAAAAATCCAATTATGCCAAAATATTTGGTACGGTAAGTCGGGAAGGTATCCGTCACCTTACCGACCTTGAGCACTGCCGAATCATTCCTCGACTTGCAACTCATTACATAATTTGCTATATAATCGACGCCACCGGAGATTTGGAGTACGCGTGACAAATGTTGTATTCCCCTCCAATTCTCCGCAATCGATATGCGCCTACACCTCAACTCGATCGAGATCTGAAATTAACGCAACTCGTTTATGAAACAATCGAAGGGATCAAAATGACCTCAAGATTTTTTTTATTTTGCGGGAAAATTTGTATTCTTTTGCTTTTCATTTTTCCGCAACGAAGTCTTCCGCAAACGGATCAAGCTTCCATCACGCTTACTGTCGATGCAACGGATGCGCCCCGGAAAATTTTACATTCGAGGGAATCAATTTCCGTCCACCCCGGGCACTTAACCCTTTTCTATCCTAAATGGATTCCCGGCGAACACGGCCCCACCGGGCCGGTCGTCGATATGGCCGGCTTAAAAATTACCGCGCGAGGTAAAACGATTCCCTGGCGCCGTGACCTCGAAGAAATGTTTGCCATCCATTGCGAAATCCCGGAAGGAATTGACCGCGTCGATGTTTCGTTTGATTTCATACTTCCGCCTCAAGCAGAGGGTTTTTCCTCGGGTGCATCCTCAACTGCACAACTTCTCGTTTTAAGTTGGAACCAAGTTGTCTTATATCCTCTTTCGGCCAGACCGGATAATATCATGGTGACCCCAAACCTGATCGTGCCGGCAGGATGGAAATTTGTGTGTGCACTTACATCAAAAAGCGAATTGAACAATTCAATCAGTTTCGCCCCCGTTTCGTTGACAATGCTTATCGATTCGCCATTATTGACCGGAACTCACCTGCGGCGAATTGACCTGACCCCGCCGTCGGGTGTTCCCCACTTCCTCGACATTATCAGCGACAATGAAGCAGCACTCAATATTGCTCCGGAACAAATCACTGCCTATAAGCATTTGGTCACCGAGGCCAACGCTCTCTTCGGCACTCACCATTACAATCATTATGATTTCCTCTACACGTTGAGCGATCAAGTCGCGCACTTCGGCCTCGAACATCATCAGAGCAGCGACGACCGGGTTGCGGAGCGATCGCTGATTAACGACAACTTCCGAAGAACAAGGGCAGGGTTGCTCCCCCATGAATTCGTTCATTCGTGGAACGGCAAATTTCGCCGCCCAGCAGGTCTTGCCACCGGCGATTACTCGACTCCGATGAAGGATGACCTTCTTTGGGTGTACGAGGGACTCACGGAATATTTAGGGGCAATTTTGACCGCCCGCTCCGGCCTTCTCTCCCCCGAAGAGTTTCGCGAGGACCTCGCACTTGTTGCCGCCAAGCTCGACAACCGCCCCGGCAGGACGTGGCGGCCTTTACAGGACGCCAATGATGAAGCGGAGCTTTTATATGGCACCAGGTATGATTGGGATTCGTGGCGGCGGAGCGTCGATTTTTATGATGAGGGATACCTCATCTGGCTGGAAGCAGACGTAAAGATCAGACAGATGACAAACGGCAAAAAATCGCTCGATGATTTTTGCAAGATTTTTCACGGGGGAAAAAATAACGGTCCGGAAGTAAAACCGTACGTGTTCGACGATGTTGTAAGAACAATGAACGAGGTCGCTCCGTACGATTGGAAAACATTCTTCACTACACGTTTGGAGTCACTCGACCCCCACGCCCCGCTGGGCGGAATCGAAAAGGGGGGCTGGAAATTGGTCTACCGGGATACGATGAACGAGATGCAAAAATCTCTTGAGGAAGTAAGAAAGACCACCGACCTGCGTTTCTCTCTCGGAATTCTCGCAGGAGAAGACGGAACGATGCTGGACGTCATTCCGGGGACTCCCGCATCGAAAGCCGGTCTCGCGCCGGGCATGAAACTGGTTGCAGTGAACGGAAGAAAATATTCGAAAGATATTATTCGCGACGCCTTGAAGCTTGGTGTAAGTTCAACATCCCCCCTTGAATTGCTTGCTGAAAACGGCGAATTTTACAAAACATATTCGGTGGATTACCATGGCGGCGAACGATACCCATATCTTGTCAGAGATCCTTCGACTCCCGAAGTGTTAGGTCTGATCATTGCCCCGGTCGCGGGAAAATAATTGACGGCAAAAACAGGGAAATGAACTCCACGCTGAAGATGCAAATATCCGGCAACTTTTTTCAACCATAACCATTCATGTATTGAAAGGGATGATCCATGAACGACGCAGCACGATATGAAGTCAAGGACACGACCGGCAACCCCGCACCGCTTGGATTGCTCGCGTTTGGAATGACGACGGTCCTGTTAAACATTCACAACGCTGGATTCTATGAATTCAACTCGATGATCCTTGCGATGGGAATTTTTTACGGCGGAATGGCGCAGATTGTGGCGGGGATCATGGAATGGAAAAAGAATAACACCTTCGGAATGACCGCATTTTCTTCATACGGATTTTTCTGGTTGATCTTAGTTGCGCTCATTGTCATGCCAAAATTGGGATTGGGGGAAGCCACTTCGAAAGCGGGCATGATCTGCTTTTTGTGTTCATGGGGAATTTTCACACTGCTCATGTTTATCGGGACTCTCAAATTGTCCAGAGCGTTGCAGGTAGTCTTTGGAACGTTGACACTCCTTTTTTTTCTCCTCGCAATCGGGGATGCAACGGATAGCGAACCGCTCAAACAATTCACCGGGTTTGAGGGAATAGTGTGCGGGCTTTCAGCCGCTTATGCAGGAATTGCGCAAGTGCTGAACGAGGTGTACGGAAGAACGATCCTGCCTCTGGGAGTGGTAAAAAAGTAAATCGTGTGGATCAGAATTCCAACGGGAAACAAGTAGTGAAGGTTCGAAAACTTGTGCCCTCGCGCAGACTCGAACTGCGATCAGAAGTTTAGGAAACTCCCGTTCTATCCTGTTGAACTACAAGGGCGGGGAAATCTGTATGTTTTAATCATTTTTGCATTATGCAGTGATCAGCACAAAGCAAAAATTTAACTCAGAGGTAACTACTTATGTAACCAGTTGCATTGTGTCGCGCACAACTGAGAGCTTCCTATTTTCGGACAGTTATGAGCAGTAATATTTAATTGTAAGGAAGCTTTCCTTAGGTCCAATAATAAATATACGATACAACAGAAGCGATTGCAAGACAAAACCCATCATGCTTAACGCTTTTTTCTTAGCGGATAAAAGAAACACGACAACGTAGTAGCCCGTTCTGATACTTCATCTTCAGTCTTCCGGCCAAACAGCATTAATCGGATCTGCATGGCTTGGCGATCTCATCCTGCCCAATTGACCTTGCACTTTCCTTGGATTCATAAGATGCACCGGCAACTGTTGCAAGTGCTCTCGCAATCTCAGATTCAAATCTGCAAGATAATTGTAGGCCTCCCATTCGGTCGATTTGTTTGATGCCTCACGCAATTCTCTTCTGATTAGAATTGATTGCTCTCTCAGTGTTTGAGCATATGCCTTCCTAACTCTTTCAATCCTCCCCCCAAAAGGCTTTCTGGCAATCTTACTGAGTTCGATATTCAAAAGCATATCCTCCGATGGATTGAGGTGCACGTGAATGGGAATGAATTTCTCCGAGTAGCAATCTGAAACGAATTCCTCGATCGATTTTCGTAGCGGGTCCGTAATTATGACAGACATCGGATCTTTTCTTGTGGGTATCAATGTCACGACGTAAATCGTTTTTTCGTTTCCGTAGATTCTCTTTGGTGTTTCCATTCCAAAACTCCTAATGAACCCGCCCGTCGCGCAGCGGAGGGCGGGTGTTGAAGTGTCTTATAGTATCATTAAGGTCCAAAACAGTGATAATCATACTGCAAACACTGATTGATTATGATGTGTCTGCTCTAGTTAGTACCGAGATTTTGCTCTACTTACTAGTAGGTTTTGCTCCACTTGGTACGAGATTTCTGTGCTACAGATTATTGAGGCGATAACTTATTGGCTCATTTCAATAATGCTATAAATCCGCTAAATATTTAATGAATTGGAACGAGTAATGATTTGAGCTGTATTGCTGTCAGTTCTCAAAAACATGCAACGAATGAATCCCTTAATACGTGTTAACATATACTACAGATTTGTCGAAAAGAATACAGATTTGACATTGTAAATTTAGTTTCATATTATTGAAAAGATAGATGTTCATTAACTCAATCCAAATAAACTATTAACCTCAAAACGGAGAACTTATGATGAAACTTTTACCGAAAGCAGGATTATGTATTCTTGTTCTGTTCGCGATTGGATCAGTTGCATACGGTCAAGAGATTCAAACCGGAACTATCGACGTAAACGGGGCGACTCCAGGTGTTTCAGCGCTCCAGAAAGGTAGTGGAGAGAGATCCGTTACAATAGATGTGGTTTATCAAAAGCCATACGATGTAAAACCAGATGTAATAGTTAGCCTGAGTGAACTTGATATTCCAAAAGATTCCCCTTTACGATTATCTGCAAAAGCTATTTCAATATCGCGAGACGGTTTTACGATTGTAGTTAAAACGTGGGAAGATAGCAGACTCAATTCATGCTCCGTCAACTGGATTGCCATATCTCAAAAAAAGCCATAACTCTTTCATTTTCTTTCAGCATCTAAAGGTCGCCATAGTAATGACGACCTTTTTTATTTTTCAATAATTTAGGTTTTCAAGAACAGCAGTTTTACCTGACCCTGGGCCGGCGGTAAGGAAGAGCGGTCCGTCAGTATAAAAGATGGCTTGTTCTTGATTCGCATTAGGTTTGAAGTTAACTAGTTCCCAGAATTTTTTAATTGGAGGTATCATAGGCATTAAATAGAGGCGTTCTCTTATATGAAAACGTTGTGCATAAACGAAAAACCCATAGTCATCTGCTGAAATCAGCGGATCCTACGGGTCAAAGCCCCCACTTATGTTCAAAAAATGCCGGGACTTATCTCCCTGATCAGCAAACTGTCGCTAATGTATGCGATAATCACGGGAAATGCAATCGGATGCACGGATTGGATCGAGTTCTGAAAGTCAAATCACGAATCTGCATAAGAATTGACGATTGAATTTTCACAACGCTAACAAATACAAGCTGTTAGTATACTGACATTCTTGTCATATTCTCGTGATTATTCTGTCATCATTTCGCCATCATTTCTGATTGTTTCACCATCTTTTTGTCATCTTTCCACTATCCTTTCTCGTCGTTTTAACTTCGTTCGCCCATGGACCCACGATCGATTTTTCCAATAAAAAAATTCTAGAATCACTTTTGCCGTCCAGATTTAGAGGGGGTAGCCTTCCTTTAATCATAAAAAAAATCTAAGAGAAAACTTTTCATCGCTCCACCTGCTTGTCCTTTGATTCCTCGACTTCTCCAGATAGGACCCGATGAGGTCTCTCGGAAACATCTCTTGATTGAGGCTCGTTTTGGGTCCCATAACGATAAAGAAAAGCGCACACGCGCTCTTCTTCTGCCGTCATAGGTATGAAACGGCTTTCTGCTGGATGGATGTTCGGAGGGAGTTCAAGCGGATGTCCGTGATATTCTGACGCTGGCAGATTTCTTTACGTTTGAAACCGGCGTTCAAGTCGTCGAGCATTTCTTGTTCTTCAGCTGTTAGTGCGCCGATGAAATCATTTACGACGGTGTGATCGTAAGGCGTTGCCTTTTCTGAGAGAAGAAAGTCTGCAACGATGCCACCAGACATTGGAACTGGTCTGTCCAGATAGACTCGCTCGGGTCGGTTCCATGCGTTCAGTGTTCTTTTCCCCATCTCACGGGCCGGGAATGCTGATCGACGGTTTAACTCTTTGGATCGAAAGTGCATCATGCTTTTCATGAGACCGGGTGTGCAGCGATCACCAAGCCTCACGCCCTCCTTCCAAGCCATAGTCAACAATTCGGATCTTTGAAGCGGATCGCGTGTGAACTTGCTCCGAGTAGTGAAATAGTTCATCATACAAAGCCTGTGTCATCATGCCTCCTTACTTGGTGAATGGTCGTTGATTTCCATCGTTATGTTCTTATTCCATCTTTTCGGCGGTATAAGAAAACAGTGGATCAACAATTACCATTTACAGCGGAGACACCATGGGATCAATCGGCGAGATCATAATTCGGATAATCGTAATTATTTGTAGGAGGAAAAGATGAGAAAGGATTTACAGCCCATCCTAACATTCATTGAAAACGTCGTGAAGGCAGTCAGAATCTTGATTGAGGAAAAACGGGGTAAATGAAATTGATTGGTCGGCTAAGAACACAAGAGAGCCCGATGTCATGTCGGGCTTTTTTTAGCCGCTTGACAATAGAACCGAAAAAGCACTATCTTTGTGCAGTTAAGAACAACCGAAATCATGGGGAGGACTATGGTGCGGTTGGGCTGAGAATATTAAAGCAACCTCTGGATTCCCGATTATCGGGATGAAAGAGGTTTTTGCATTTATGGGGGCTGGTGGTTTTTCGAAAACAATAAAAATATTCCTAGTAGGATAAATGTTCATTCAACTTATATACCATCAATGGAGGATATGCAATGAAACAATTCATCACACTTTGCACTTTTATCCTTGTATGTTTTAGCATATCGACCGCACAGTGGACTAATGGTCAAAACGCATTATATGTTGTTGGTCAAGCCAATTTTACTTCAAGTGCTTCTGGCAGCGGAATGGCAAATTTAAACTCTCCACAAAATGTTGCAATAGATTTTATTAATAAGGTACAGTCAAGTTTTTAGCGCAACAGAGTTAATAAGTTGATTAAAAGTTTCTTTAGGAGTAGCAAAATCTAAAGCTTTACGCGGACGTTCATTCAATAGTTTTTGAACATGCTTGATTTCCCTGCGTGAGACCTTGGTGAAGTCAGTACCTTTAGGAAAGAACTGCCTGATGAGCATGTTCGTATTCTCATTCGTGCCGCGTTCCCAAGGGCTCTGTGGGTGGCAAAAATAGACCTGCATCTTGGTATGCTTAGTGAACAGTTCATGTTCAGCCATTTCTTTACCGCGATCATAGGTCATGGAGAGTCGCATTTGTCGTGGCAGCGACTTGAGCTCACGGGCAAACGATCTACGAACACTCGTCGCATCTTTGGCCTTTAACGGGACCAAGATCACCGTTCGGGTAGTTCTTTCGACAACACTGCCCAAGGCTGAGGCGTGACGCTTTCCCATGAGCAGATCTCCTTCCCAATGGCCAGGAACACTGCGATCGGCAACTTCTGCAGGACGTTCTTCGATGGAGATCATATTGGGAATACTGCCCCGTGTATCGGTTGACCGTTTTCGGTTCTTCCGTTTTTTCTTGTGCTGCCGAAGATAGTGAATCAGTTCCTTTTTCAACGATCCTTTGGGCAACAGGTAGATATAGGTATAGATGCTCTCGTGTGACACGTTCATTGCGGTGTGGCCTGGATAGGTTTCTTGTAGCGCCCGGGCTATTTGCTCCGGTGACCACCGCAAAGTAAGTTTTTCGCACACGAACTTCCACAGCTTCGGATTATCAAGTTTTCTCTGGAGGTGTCGCTGTGATGCTCGCTCTTGAGCTTGCTCGTGTGACCGAACAGCGCTATACTCATTTTGGATTCTTGAACATTGCGCTAGTTCACGAACGATTGTGCTCCGATGTCGCTTTAATCTGAGCGCTATTGCAGCACATGATTGATGCTGAGAAACCATGTACTACGTTATTCTTATCCGGTCTCTTCAAATGATCCCACTGCTGAAAGAATATTCGGAAATGGTTATTCCAACCCAGGCACTCAAAGCCAATTTTCTGAAGTGACAGGTATTGCAGTTTACAACGGGGCACTTTGGGTTTGTGACGGTGGGGATTCTAGAATATTGAAATTTGATAATGCTTATTCAGTTTCATCCAATTTCCCTAATGCCTCGGTGGTATTAGGGCAGACTGATTTCACTACCAATGCTTCTGGTGATGCGGCTAATCAACTCAACCTACCAAATGATATTTACATCGACGCAAGCGGCAATATGTGGGTTGCGGATGCTGGCAACAACCGCGTCCTGAAATATTCAAATGTCAATAGTAAGGCTACTAATGCAAACGCCGATCTTGTTTTAGGGCAAAGTGGGTTTGGCGCTTCCGGTAGTGGAACCTCACTATCAAATATGAATTACCCGACTGATGTCTATGTTGCAGGGACGGGAAGCAGCACAATTGTTTGGGTTGCAGATGCAGGTCAAAACCGTATCCTTCGTTTTAGTAATCCAACTTCAAATGGAGCAGAAGCGAGTGGAGCGCTATCGGGCCATAATGTTGATCCTCCAACTCAGTCTTCATTTTTCTTTAACAATAGTTATGGCTGGATAACCGGAGATAATGCAGGACGGCTGTATGTTCTAGATTTTGAATACAATCGTATTCTCATTTATAACAATGCTGCTAGTAAGATTAATGGAGCTAATGCTGATAATGTATTGGGAGTGGGGAACTTCACCTCTTATAGTTCTAATGACTGTTCGCAAAGTACTTTTGCTGTCGGCAGTCCATATGGCATGACTGTCGATAATGCTAATAATCTTCTTATGGTTTCAGATCAAGCATACAACAGAGTAATGATATTTAGTGCAAGCTCGGCTTTGCCTGTAGAATTAACATCGTTCACGTTATCAGCGAAAATCTCATCCGTCGAGCTTGCATGGCAGACGGCAACTGAGGTGAACAACTATGGATTTGAGATAGAGCGGAGAACAGTAAACAGTGATCAATCATCAGTGATCAATTGGCAGAAGATCGGGTTTGTGCAGGGAAACGGAACTACCAACTCCCCGCACACTTATTCCTATTCCGATAATGTTGGAACAGTAGGAACATATTCATACCGATTAAAACAAATCGACCATGATGGTGCGTTCACGTATTCACAAGCAGTGCAAGTCACAATCGCAGTCCCGAAAGCCCTTGCACTCAGCCAGTGCTATCCTGAACCCTTTAACCCATCAACGACGATCCAGTTCACAGTTCCGAGTGATGGACGAGCATCTCTCAAAGTCTTTAACGCGATCGGACAAGAAGTAGCGACGCTCTTCAACGACGAAGCTGCCGCAGGCATAGTCCATCAGGTGCAGTTCAACGGATCGAATCTTTCAAGTGGAATTTATTTTTCACGATTGGAATTTAATGGGAATATGCAAGTGAAGAAGATGTTGTTATTGAAGTAACATGACTTGACACACTCGCATCGAATATTTATATTTCCGTCGACCTGTGCATTGATACCTCCCACATCGTTGCACCTTGAAAGGGTCAGGCCCGATGTCCCCCCCACGTCGGGCTGTTGTTGCTTAGTAGAAATGTCATGTATTTGTGCTTAGTAGAAATGTCAGGGTGCAGCTTGATGAGTAGGTTGAGAGGTGGATTTCCTTTGTTTTGATATTGGCTGTGTTTTTGGTTGAGTGCTATGATACGGTTTTGGATATTGCCGATCAAATAGTTTATCAAGACGTTGTTGAGCACGAACCGATCCGACGAGTTTCCATCGCCAGGGGTGATCGGTTGGTGGATTAGTGATCGGCCGTTTGGGGCTGAGAGGCCTGTTGGATAATATCTCGTAGCGCAGTTCATGATCGTTCCAGAAGATATGGAGAGAGTCATCGAGCCAACGGCGGACAATGATTTGTGTTCGTGGTGGCGGTAAAGGATCATTGGATCTCAGGAGTTGGATGAAGGTGTTCTTCAGTGTGATGGTCGAGTCGTTATGGAGTTGGCGCGTAGTCTCAAAGCAGAAGATATTTTTGAGATCGAGACCAACAGCAGAACGGTGAATGTCATCAAGGCCTTTGGAGTGGGCAAAGCGCTGATTATGTTCGTTGATATATGATTCTTCGAGGTATCGGTTGGCATCATCGATGGTTGAGATGTTGTGACGGCGGAGGGCTTTGATGAGACGATCCTGATGAGTGCGATTCGAACGTTCGACGCGTCCCTTGGCTTGTGGTGAATGAGCGTAGATAAGCTCAACGCCGAGGGATGTGAGGGCACGGGCCACATCGGTTTGACAGTGATGGTTATTGTAGTATACCGAGCCATGGTCGGTGTAGAACTGATGAGGAATCCCATAGCGCTCGACGTAACTCTGGAGTATGCGAAGGACATCTGCCGTATTCTCGGATGTTGAAAAACGGAGGAAGACTTCTCCGGAGGCATCATCGATCGCAACCAGGAGACAACACTCTGGTCCTCGGCCTTCAAACCAGTCGTGAAAACTACCGTCGAATTGCAGAAGTGCGCCAAGAGCTTCACGCCGGGCACGCTTCCGACGGTGGAGTCGAGCGGCTCGGGCTCCGTTCCAGAGCTTAGCCCCTTTGAGCCATCGTCGGAGCGTATCGGAGTCGATCGTGATGTGATGGCTTTCGGACAAGACTTCTGAGAACAATGTCGGTCCATAATCGCTGTAGCGTTCTTGGTAGAGCTTCAAGACGTGAGTACGAACAATGACCGGATAGCCACTGTTCGATGTCTTGCCTCGCAGTTGGTGAATGATCCCTTTATCGCCATCCTTTTTGTGACGCGACAAAAGACGATACATCTGCCGTTCACTGATCTGCAGGCTTTCAGCAGCTGCGCCAACCGTGGTATCTCGGTGGTGTATTCGGCCGATCACTTGCAGCCGTTGTCGTTCTTTCGTGCTCATAGTCAGGGTCTCCGTCATCTTGGGCTCCTTGCATTTGTGTGGGTTCCAAAGATGGCAATAACCTGACATTCTTAGTAAGCACAAACCCTGACATTTCTATTAAGCTATTACACCCCCCCACGTCGGGCTTTTTTAATCTTGACTCTCCCTCCGATTACTCATACATTCATGCAATTATATAACCGATTCGGGGCGGAACGGTTAGTGATGAAACCTCCTGATTCGATTTTGATGATGGAGGTTTTTGTATTATAGTGAGGTTATGCCTGATCAGTTAGTTAATCAGTGTCGAGAATTACATGCGTACTCAAATAGATAGGATTAGAGCTTCATTTCAATCAAGTTTGGCGTCGATTGACGAATTACTAAATTTTGATCGAGTCGTACTTGATTTTGCAATCCAGGGTTTGGAGCAGCTCACAAACACACTCAAGAATCAACTCAAAGTTACAAACCCATATCTCTTAGCTGACAGTAACCTTAAGTCTTTGAAGAATATTAGAGAACACGACTCAATGAGGATCCAATACAAACGAATCTTCAACCAGTTTCTCGTGCTTTTGGTTTCTCATTTTGCTTCAACAGTTCGCGACCTATTTGAATCTGCTATTGATGAGGCAGCTAAGGTTGACAAATTTGAGAAAATCAATCGCGCCAAGATTGAAATCACGCTCGCTGAACTTCAAAAGAATGCGGAGACATTATCTGGTGGAGAGTTTTTGTCAATTCAAAAGAATATCAGTTTTCAAGACATGCAGAGCATTGGCCGTGCTTTTCAAGAATATTTCGATATCGCTGTGTTGAAAGACGTGCATGTCAATAACATTATAATCGCCCAAGCATGCCGGCATGCAATAGTTCACTCAGGCGCGCGGTTTGACAAAAAGCTTCAGAACCAAGTTTCATCTGCGACGCCAAGGACTATTAAACCATTGGTCGAACTTGATTCTGAGATACTATTCTCTCCGGAGGAAGTAAAACAGGTCGGTGAAAGCATGAAGATTTATTTAGAACGATTGTTTTTAGAACTACATTCTGCCTTCGGCACTGCCTAACGAATCAGTCAAGCTACGGAACTGGCTGCACGTCGCCGCAGGTTAGCTACCAATTTCTATCTTTATTCAATGAAGGGGCAATAGCCAATGAATTTTACTGGAACTAAACAGTACTTTAATCGTAGCGCTCTAAGGCTGAGCATAGTATTTTCGACACTCGCGGTTTCGTCCTGCTCTGCTCCTCAAAAGGGGGTAATACTGAATCCGGATGATTTTGTCGTACAATCACTTGAGACGAAGCGTATCGTAATGATGGGAGATTACGGCCATGGAATGGCTGGACCTTATCACGGCGTCATTACTATTTTGAATAATTGGCTTGATCAACTTCAGTCCGGAAAATGTCACGCATACCAGCTATCTCTTGGGTTGGAGGCTGATTCTGTTGGTGCGTCGGCTATGCAGCACTACATCAAAACTGGTGATTGGGGGCCATTCATTTCCTTCTATTTACCAATAACAACGCTTGAGCACTTCGAGTTTTGTGCAAACCTTCGTCGGATAAGCATGCGTATTGACAGCTTGAATCTTCTTTCCCAAACACCGAGAATTGAACTTGAACTATTCGGGCCGGAGCCGAGGAACACTTTGGAGCCGGCGATGTTGGGGATGTCAAAGCTCGATGAACAAAAATTCTTTGTTCAATCTCGCGACAGCCTCTGTTCCGAACGCATCATCACTTATGCTACTGCACATCCCACTAATAAGGTCCTTCTCTTCTATGGAGCGGCTCACCTATTGAAGGGGAAGGTATCTAAGGGAGCTATGGCCAAGTTGCTTTCGGAAGAAGAGAATACGGGATACTACTTGGCACACTACCTGAAACTAAAATGTGGAGATGACAGTGTATTTACTATTGAGCAGGCCCCTACGGACGAGCATCAATATGATAACACACCGCTCTACAGCATTCGGACAGAGCCAGCGATTGTCTATAGCCAAGAAATCCCTTGGAAAAACTACTCCCCCGATCAGGTTGATGCTTATTACCTGAGACCTGAGACATTGCAGCAACCTCATCCGGTCCAGTTAATGTTCAGCAACACATCAGTCAGATGTTGCATTAACTTATTGTCAATGTGTGAACCGTGTTTGCCGGGATATTTCGCGAGCCAGTACTACGAGAAAACGAATCGAGCGCTTGAATTCGTGACCGGAGAAAGCCTTCAGACATCTCGCAAATGGAATGGCTGGCTGCAGGAACATTCATTCGATGGTATTGCGCGATTGCAATCAGCTGACCTTCGGAAATCTATTACCGCATATTATAACCGCTATCGGACAGATCCCAGCAAATTGGCGACGCTTACATTTATCGGATTTGGACCGAGTGTCTATGATCCCTCAGTCACTATTGACAGCTTAAGATGGGGCAAAATTCTTGATGAAGTCCTTGAGCATTCTCGATTCTTAACCTCAGTTTTCGACGCTCTTGTAGGTTCACCGGAAAATATGGCAAGGGCCAAGCAATACCTTGTCGCAAGGACGGGGAAAGAATTTGCATGGTCGGATATGTACTTGGCATGGTGGCGAAAAACATACTACAACTCATTGTATTAATCAAATCAGCAGTAATCTATTGCTTAAGTAATCGAGGGTTATGATTTGTCCCGCATTGTAATTACGGCAATCTATCATACCTAATTCATCCCGGATATCAAGCGAGTGCTGAAAAAGCATGGACTGAAGTATCGAAAGACCCGGGACTTGAAGAATTCAATCGATCACGGATATCCCGTGCTTGTATCAACGCACAAACATTGGCATTACTCAGTCGTTTACGGATATTCGAAGACGCACTATTTTGTGATGAATCCTTCTCTTGGAGATATGGGTAGGTTGTCGTGTGTAGTCAACAAGAAAGAGTTCAAGCGGGTGTGGGATGCGTGGGCCCTGGAAATCCGTTGAGATCTTTCCCCATCAAGCTAGACACGAATTCCGATCGAGGGAAAAGGCAAGCAATTGCCTTTTATTATCTTGATTCTCCCATCGATTACTGGTACATTCTCGTGTTAATCATCCCGGGGGAACTGGGAGAACATAACGAAAGACCTAAACCCTCGGATTCGCGAGTGCGATGATGAGGGTTTTTGTGCTTTTAGGAGGAGGTTAATGCAGGGATAGATCAATCTCAAGGTGATGTAATGAAAAAGAAAAATCTAACGGCGTTTCTATTAATTGCTTTTGCGCTTGGAGTACCAACAAAATCTCAGGCACAGTGGGTTGAAACGAACGGACCGTATGAAGCCGCCGTTGGTTCTCTCGCAGCCAGTGACTCTTTTATTTTCGCGAGCACTGTTGGTGAGGGCATCTATCGTTCCACAGATAACGGCGTAACCTGGACTCCTAGCAACGGAGGGATGACCAGCACCTTTGCAAACTGTTTGGCTGTCAGTGGGAATAACGTATATGCGGGATCCGCGACAGGTTATGGAATCAGCCTTTCCACGGATAATGGCACAACATGGACTGCAGTCAATAACGGCTTACCACCAAACCCTTATGGTTCTCAAGTGGGGGTTATTAAAGAACTCGTTGTTTCGGGTGAAAATGTTTTTGCATCTATCTACCCCACCGGATTGTCTCTTTCAACGAATAGTGGTTCAAACTGGACCGACGCGAACGCAGGCGCGATATCCGGCATTTCTGCTATTGATGTCATTGGTAACAGTTTTTTTATTGGGAGCAACAATGGCGTTTATATGTCCACGAATGGCGGAACAACATGGACGGTAGCCGGTTTACCAGACAGCGCTATTATTTCTTTTGCAGCCAGCGGGACCAATCTATTTGCGAGCACAAATAGTGGTGTCTTCCTTTCCCCAAACAACGGAACTACCTGGACTTCCGCAGATTCAGGGTTACCAGACAGCGGAATTGGACAAATTTCCGCTAACGGCAGTTATCTAATAGCAAGTACAGTAGATGGGTATTTCCTTTCTACTGATAATGGAACGAGCTGGACAGCGTTAAATACCGCCAGCCTACCGGTGGAGGCCCTTGGCAATTTTACCCCCATAGGAACCAATCTTTATTTCGCCTCTATCGTCTTTGGGATATTCCGTTCGACAAACAACGGGAGAGACTGGGCCGTCAGTAATACAGGAATGGAAGAACTCTCAATTACTGCACTTGCCGCGACAAAAAATACCGCCTTTGTCAGCTCATCCACTTCCCTTTATGCGTCATCTCCTGCTGGCATGAATTGGATTTGGACACGATCAAGTCTGAGGCCGAACGCTTTGACAGCCGTCGATACGCTTATTTATGCCACTTCGATGGGCGGCGGGGTTTGCTATTCGTCCGACAAAGGGAATACCTGGACAACTCCCTCAAATATCGGGGCGCCGGATTTTTCTACATCTCTTGCTGTCAACGGCAATAACATTTTTATTGGGACGTATGACCCGATCGGTGATTTGGGTTCAGGTGGTGTATATCTTTCCACGAACAATGGCTCAAGCTGGAAAGGGACGCAAATTGTAAACCAGAGTCCCATAGGTCCTGTTCTTGCCGTGAACGGAACCAATATCTACGCAGTAAATGGAAATAATTCTCTTCTTGTTTCGACGGACACAGCCTCAACCTGGGATAGTCTCCTCACGCCGGCAGGCCGCATTAGCGCTATCGCATTTAGCGATTCTGAAATATTTGTTGGATCATATGCTGGCATTCTTCGTTCAATTGACGGGGGAAAACATTGGGATTCTCTGAATACGGGTCTTCCCGGATCTCCACCGGGCGTAAATTGTTTGACAGTCCATGGTACAAATGTTTTCGCTGGAACGAGTGCTGGCGTCTACATATTGAACAACGACAATACGAGCTGGACTGCCGTCAATACGGGGCTGCCATCGGCATCCGGCATAATGTATCTTGCCGCCACAGACTCAACCCTGTATGAAGGCCTTAGCGGAACGGTATGGGAACGTCCGATATCTGATATGATAACGGCCGTTAAGCCTCCATCTGCCAATACGCCAGCGACATTTTCGCTTTTCCAGAACTTTCCAAACCCCTTCAATCCTACAACAGTCATCAATTACCAACTGCCGGTGAACACGCTTGTAAGATTGAAGGTGTATGATGCGCTGGGACGGCTGGTGAGGACATTAGTCAATGAAAATCAGACTGCCGGCACTCACTCAGTGACTTTTAACGCGAGCAATTTGTCAAGCGGAGTGTATTTCTACAGGCTTAGTGCTGGAAATTTCGTTAGCACAAAGAAATTGATGTTGCTTAAGTAGGCACTATTTATTAATCAGTTGCCGAAGCGTGTGATGGTTCGGTAGACAAAAACCCAAAAGGAGCCTTGACTCAAATGCGAGCTTTAAACTTCATGGCCTTAGTCTCGTTATTTGCTCTCTTGAGTTGTCAACAAAACGAAGAAGTTGTTCAGTCGCCCGAAGAAGAGTTTGTTCGATCGCCCGAAATTGCGCGTCCGCAATTTATCTATTCACATGAAGACAGTGTTGAGGGTGGAGACATAGCTTTATGGTTTGACGGTAGATTGGTAGCAACACAATCCTCAAAGTCGCAACTAATGTATAGTCTGAAATATCTCAGGCAATCCTACGCTGATTCACAGTCATTCGGAAATGTACTCAGCAACAGATTTCTTTTGCCATGGGAGGCGGGCCAGGTGGTTGTGCAGTTCGACTCTTCGACAGCGATTCAAGTGAGGAATCACCAGTATAATGGCTGGAATTTGTTGGACGTACGCTTGAGGCCCGACACAATTTTGAGGGCACCGGATGCTTTGGATTGGGCAGTACTCGGATTCAGAAAAAACTACAATCCCATCAGCCTCGCCGATATTTACAGAACCCTTCCAGGTGTATTGTACGCTGATCCAAATGGCCTTGTTTTCTTAGACGGTACGTTTCCTATGTTTCCTGGAATACAATCAGGTGAAATGACTTACGTCTTTGCCCAAAACTACATCTTAACTGGGTCCGGCCCATATTTCTATTTTCGATATATAAATGGCAAGCCGACCTACATCGGGCAGTGGATGGGTTACTCTGCCTATACCCAACCTTGGGCGAAAGAAGCACGAATGAACATAGACAGTTTCGCTGTATGGCATGGAAATTGGCATGGGGTATTTGCCCAATCACATTAGAAAGGAAGGTCTTGTGCAGTTGCACGTCGCCGCAGCTTACCTGTCCCGCTGTACTTTGGCGGGAGCGCCGGTCCGTTAGGGCGCACTCCAAAAGACAGACAACCATATGAAATCGAAAACAACAGCTTTCAATATTGCAATCCTATCGTCTTTGGTCCTTTTGCAGAACCAAGGACTTGCACAGTCAGATTATTGGCAACAAGCAAATGGGCCTAATGGTGGAACGATTGAGAGTTTTGCATTCACGCCCGCAGGTGCGATGTTCGCGGGTACTGCGGGAGGAGGGTTGTATCGTTCAAACGATAACTGTAATTCTTGGCAAGCCGTGGACATAGGGACTCCGATCAACAATGTTCCAGCGCTTGCAGTTGCACCAAATGGGGATATATACGCGTCTACAGAATTGATTTTTGGACAAGAGCTTTCTCTCATTACCTATAAATCCACTGACAACGGAAAAACGTGGGGAGTGTCTGCAAGCGGCTTAGATGGCGTTCAATTCAATTCGCTCGTTGTAAATTCTGCCGGCTATATCTTTTGGGGATCCTATGGGTATGGAATCTTTAGGTCAAAAGATGCCGGGATGACATGGACTAGAGTATTCGGAACACCCGATTCCATAAATGCATTAATTTCCGCACTTGCCGTCGACAAGGAAGGACACATTTTTGCTGGATCTGTGCTCGGGATAAATCGCTCGACTGATAACGGAGATACTTGGACGGCATTGAACATTGTATCGACTCAACCTACTCCAAATATTCGTTCACTTTCCATTGCGCCCAACGGTGCTATATTTGCAACGGCTTGGATGTCAGGAATCATCCGTTCAAATAATGACGGTGATTCTTGGTCTCTGGTCTATTCGGGTGTAAATGATCATAGTGTTTTCGTTGCGCCAGATGGATCCGTATTCTTTGCAGAAGAAGGGAACACTGGCGGCAAGATCTGCCGTTCAACAGACAACGGTTCAACATGGGCAGAAGTCCTTCCCCTTCCAGCTTCAGGTCAATTTCAGGTACCTACATTCTCAGCTTTAGCCAACGGAGACGTAGTCATAGCGTTCGGTGATGATGGGGTACGTCTTTCCACTGATGGTGGCACAACGTGGGCACGCAAAAATAGTGGTCTTGAAGCAATGAGTGTTCAAGCTTTGTTAAAGCTCGCTTCCGGTTCAGTTCTGGCGGGAACCTTTGGTGCTGGAGTCTTTCTCTCAACTGATGGTATGAATTGGGTACAGTCGAATCAAGGTTTTTCAGGTCTATATGTTTCTTCATTTGTCAGTCTAAAGGATGGAACAGTCTTACTTGGATCCGATGGAGGAACTTTCCGCTCAACAGATTTCGGAAATACATGGGTTCAACTCCTCAAAGATACTGCATGCACTGCTATGACAGTTGATGAATCAGGGACTATTTTTGCTGGCGGAGGAAGCGAGATATTTCGGTCTACTGACAGTGGAGTTTCTTGGATCGAAAAAGATAATGGGATAGCATACACCAACGGGATAGCATACACCACTGTTCAATCTCTTGCTGTTGCCCCCAATGGACATCTTTTTGCTGGAACAGCTGAAGGGGTATTTCGATCATCAGACAAAGGCGATAGCTGGAAAGGTGTATCCCCCTTTTTGGATATCGTTTCAATTACTACTAATTCAAAAGGCTACATTTTTGTTGCCGCAAGTTGGGGAGGCGGCTTTCAGCGGTCGACTGATGACGGGGATAGCTGGACGCCAATAAATAATGGAATGACGTCTAACTTTGGTGAAGCAATATATTCTCATCCCTCCGGTGATCTTTACGCCAGTTCTTTGGGCGGTGGGGCATTTCATTCAACAGACGATGGAACGTCTTGGGTTCAGATAAATTCAGGTCTCAGTGCAAATTCCATATTTGCCTTCGCCTTGGACAATAGTGGTCATTTACTCGCTGGCACATGGGGTAATGGGATTTTTCGAAGCACCCAACCTACAACCCGTGTTACGGATGATTCACGTGCTTTTCCATCTAAGGCAATCCTTTATCAGAACTATCCAAATCCCTTCAACCCGTCGACGACAATTCGTTATAGTATTTCGCATAAATCATATGTAACTCTAACTGTATATAATTGTATCGGCCAGCAGGTCGTGCGATTGGTTGATGCTGAGCAAGAGGAAGGTTATCATGAAATGAAATTTGATGGATTAGGCTTAGCAAGTGGTATATATTTTTATAAACTGCAAACTGAAGAATTTGTTTCCACAAAAAGCTTTTTGTTGCTAAAGTAATATCGAGTGCACCCTAACCAGTCGCTCAAGCTGACGGAACCATGATCTGGTGCAGCGTGCGAGGGTGAGTCAGGATTGAAGTAGTTAGCAGTAATTGGACTTCTAACGATCTACGTGAATGAATTAACATTTTATAGATTTGCAACCAAATAGGAAAAAAATGAAACAAATAGTCTTAGTAGCCGGTGGCACGGGCGATCTTGGTGGAAGAGTTATTAACTCTCTACTTGACAAAGGTGCTGAAGTCCGAGTGGTTGTTCGCGCAAGCAGTGACATTGAAAAAATACATAAGCTTGAGAAACTCGGAGCAAAGGTATTTAAAGTAAATATGTTCAGTCTTAAAGAAATTTCGCAGGCATGCACTGGTGTAACTTGCGTAGTATCAACCCTGCAGGGGTTGCACGACGTGATTGTCCACACTCAAAAAATATTGTTGGACGCTGCAATTGAAGCAGGAGTGCCGCGATTCATACCATCAGACTATTCGACAGACTTTAACAAGCTTCCAGCTGGTGAAAACCGCAACTTCGATTTGAGAAAAGAATTTCATAAATACCTTGACAAATCTGCCCTTTCAGCTACCTCAGTTTTCAATGGTGCTTTTGCTGATATCCTCACATACAATACTCCAATGCTTGACCTAAAAAACAAGAGGGTCGGTTACTTGGGAGATAGTGCTGACTGGCACATGGATTTTACAACGAGGGATGATACTGCGGCTTTTACGGCAGAAGCGGCTTTAGATTCAAACGCGCCAAATATTCTTAGAATTGCCAGCTTCCAGGTAAGTCCAAACGAATTAGTAGCATTAGCAAGCGAGGCAACCAAGTCAACGTTTAAGCTGGTTCCAATGGGAAGCCTTGAAAAATTCAACGAATACATTAAACGTGAACGTGGTGGAAATCCTACGAGTGAAAATGAACTTTTCCCAAAATGGCAAAGTGCTCAATATATGCATGGCATGTTTAGTACGCACCATGAAGCTCTGGACAATAATCGTTACCCAGAATTGAAGTGGACAAGCGCGGCTGAATTCATTAGATCAATAGTGTAGTATGCAACCGCAGATCATGGCAAGTGGAGTATACTTTTATCCGATGCAGGCTGGAAAATATAGCGAAACGAAGAAACTTTTGCTGTTGAAATGATCCAGCAGTGGGCACGTCGCCGCTGCGGCGAGGATTCGTTGGGGCTTAACGCATTTCGTTATTATAGATATTAAACGCAATGGTAGAAAAGAACCAGAAGATGGGAAATAAAACATGCCTCCAGCATACGTTAGAACAGTCCGAGAAGAAATCCTATACGAATACGCCAAACTGATTTCTCGCTCAGCTTATGGATCGTTGGAGCGCGGATTCATCACAGAGCGATTCGGCAAGCTCCGCAATGGAGAGATCACAATTTCGGGAACAATCCGTGAGTGGGAGCGCGAGCAGGAGCTTCCAAGGCAATGTGTGTTCTGTGGTTCAACAGCCAACCTAACGACTGATCATTTGATTCCTGTAAACAAGGGAGGGAATGATTCTGCGGATAATCTTGTGCTGTCGTGTTCATCATGTAATTCGTCGCGAGGAGATAGGGGCGTGTTTGAATGGCTGGGATTAAAACGGAAGGACCAATTGCACCGATTGGTTGCGGGAAAGTATCTTAAGCAACTCCTGCACTTGCATGAGGATCACCACACGCTCGATGTGCGTAAGGATCAAGTTACAAAGCTCTGTAAAGCGTGTCCCCTTCCAGACGTTTGTAGAACGTGGGCCAAAGAAGAAGAACTAACTTGTTTCTGTCTTGAGAGTATTCTCTTAAATGTGCATTAACAATGCGCCGCATGTTCCTTCAACAACCTCAATCAATTCTTGCACTGCTATTATCTCCATCTTACATTCCAAACTCTCCTCCACATGCTCGGGCAGTTGATCTTGCTTGTCCCAAACAAGGACGTCGACGTAGAGGGCGAGTTGTTATTGTGAAAGGTGATTTCCCATACACATATATATCCAAGAGGGAAGCGAATTGATTTTAGCGTTACTTGTCCCCCGCAACTTCTTCAACAAATCTCGTTCTCCGAAACAAGCTTCCGTGCACTATGTATTTCCGAGAACATTTTGGACAAAGGGTATAGCGACGCACGGAAGAACCAAAATTACTCCTCCCTACAAGAGGAGTCGGATAGCCACATTCACAGAGCCATGCAGCCCTATCTCCTGCGGCTCCTGCCATTCCAGTTTTCCCGCTGAGAAAAGAGATCGAGACAGTAAATTGGTGTGTTTTCCCTTTATGCTTTGTCTTCACATGCCTGTCTTTATGTTATCGCAGTAGGAATGTGTTGACGTGCCATTAGAAAATCAATACCGAGAATCAGGTATTTTTCCAATTCTGCAGAGGTTGCCACTTCGCCAACTCCCTATTGAAATGCAGTGTTGGCAAACTCTCTTTGCCATTTCGCCACTTTGCCAACAATTTTGTCTAATGGCAAGTTTGCCATTGCCACACTATGTATAGAGAACCTGGCAAATGGCGAAGCCCCCTATAGCTCCTCTCTGAAAATTTGAAATAATTAATCGAGAAATCACCTCCCCACTTGCATCGTTGGATCCCAGTCGTCCCACAAGTAGAAGCATCGTCGATGGATCGTTCCGTGAGGGACGTTGCGATTGAGGCTCATTGGAATTGTTCTTTGTCTGGAATTCGGATTGGCAATGTCTTAGAAGCAGCTCCTTGCCTTTCCACCAATAGTAGTCTATATTAAGTCAGCTTCAGGGGTTGGACGTTCAAATCTGCAATCAATCTTCTCAAGCCCCCCCAAGGATCAGAAGCATTCAAAGTATGGAAAGGAAACAATAGCATGTCTGCTGCACTCATATCTCCAGTGATTGTCTGGGCCGTTATCGGAGTAGTCCTCATCATCATTGAAATGAATCACCTCGCTCTCGTCTTAGTTTTCTTTGGATTGGGTGCCTTAATCGTTTCGGTCACTACATGGATCGGTATTACGCCCGGACTTAACAGCCAGCTTGCAGTATTTTCCATTTCTTCTCTGCTTATGTTGGTCGCACTTAGAAAAACAGCGAAGAAGCTGTTCTTTGGCAGTCATGACATGCCACCGGACTACAAAGGGCAAAAGGTCAAAGTCGTGAAAGAAATCCCTGTCGGTGGCGAAGGAGCGATCTCATATCGTGGATCAGTCTGGATTGCCTTCAGTGATTCTAACGATATAATTAGTGAAGGGAGCACTGTTGAAATCAATTCATTAGATGGAATTCGTGCGAAGGTCACACTCATTAAATAAGATAGATCAAAGAGGGAGTTACTTATGGATTTATTTTTTCTTGTCGTGGCTGCGCTTGCAGTCCTTGCCATCATTTCCGGTGTTCGTGTCGTTCCGCAACAAAGCGCATTCGTCGTCGAGCGGCTTGGTAAATTTCATGTCGCCATACATGCGGGTGTAAGTTACATCATACCATTTATGGATAAGGTCGCGTATAAGCACACATTGAAAGAACAAACGATTGATATTCCGGAGCAGGTCTGCATCACCAGAGACAACGTGCAAGTGGGAGTCGACGGTGTGATTTTCGTCCAAGTATTTGACCCACAGATGGCGTCGTATGGTATTAGCAACTACATGAATTCAATTGTGCAGTTGTCACAAACGACTATGAGGAGTGAAATCGGAAAAATCGACCTTGATAAAACTTTTGAAGAACGAACCACGATCAATTCAGCTATCGTCAGCGCAATCAATGAGGCATCTCGAACATGGGGCGTAAAGATCCTCAGATATGAAATCAAGAACATTGTGCCTCCGAAAACTGTCCTCATTGCGATGGAAAAACAGATGCAGGCGGAACGCGAGAAACGGGCTAATATATTGCAGTCAGAAGGAGAAAAACAGTCTGCTATCAATGTGGCCGAAGGACAGAAGCAGAAGGTCGTTCTCGAATCTGAAGCGGTTCGGCAGAAACAAATTAATGAAGCAACAGGCCAAGCTGAAGCAATTCGTGCCGTCGCCAATGCAACAGCGGACGGCGTGAAAGCGGTCGCAGCGGCTGTTCAGTCCGAAGGAGGTATGGAAGCAGTGCAATTGCGGGTCGCTGAAAAGCTTGTAGAACAATTTGGGAATCTTGCAAAGCAGTCAACAACACTGATACTGCCCGCGAACTTTGGCGACATTTCGTCGATGATCGCAACAGCAATGAGTGTAGTGAAAAAGACAAAATAGGTTTAGTGAGGGTCACACATAAGTGATCGTTTCAGAGATCAATCTCGCCCCAGACATTCACCATTCTGGGGCTTTCTTATTGTGGACGCGTGCTTATTTAGCGGATTTATCCGATTTCCGACTATCAATCTTCGGGGAGCTCATTTTGCCGTGATTTTATTGACGGGTTATATGTAAGCGCGGCGTTCTTTTAACTTTCTGCACTCTCGACTTCTTTGGGGGGATCCACCACTGACTGCCTGAATGACCATACAACGGAGATGCATATTACAGCAAAATCACGGCGCGAGATGAATAATTGCGGCGGCATCGAAACAAAGTAGTGCAGCAAGGCATTTACGAAAATTGTCTCGATGCAATATCAAGCTCACTCAATTCATTCTTTGTCAACGTAAACGTCATCGCAAGAGCATTGCTAGTTGCCTGCTCAGCTTTTGTCGCTCCTGGAATTGCAACCGCGGTCGCACCGTGGAAATTGATCAGCCAGTTCAGTGCAACCTGAGCTGCGGTTTTCTGATACCTCTGGCCGATTTCTCTCAACGTTGAGATGAGTGGACGCGACCGTTCGATGCCTCGCGGTGAAAACATTCCTGACCGGCGCCTCATAATTGATATGTTTTTGAGAGCACCAGGATTTTCATGAAATCTCCCCGTTAAGAGTCCTTGCGCCAACGGAGAGTAAGCGATGATGCCGATTCCTAACTCCTTGGCTGTCTCCATCACGCCGTTTGATTCGATCCTCCGGTGCGCAAGATTATAATGGACCTGATTTGAAATTAGCTTCAGCCCATATTTTTGGAGTTCTGTATGTGCAGTTCGCATCGCTTTGGCAGAAAAATTGCTCACACCAACATACTGTATATCATGCTTTGCAACGAGCAACGCCATAGCCTTCATCTGGGAAGCGATAGAAGCCAATGCAAAAGGTTGATGAATCTGGTATAAGGATATCGGAAAAGGATGCAGGAACCGTTTCCTCTCCTCAATTGTTTCTGTAATCGAGCCGGCAAAACGAAAAAGCGGCCACCATTTTGTAGCGATAAGCGCTCCCTGAGAGGACGCCCCAAGGAGCATCAAAGCTTCTGCAAGCGATCTTTCGGACTCTCCCCATCCATACACTTCTGCAGTGTCAAACCAGTTGATACCATACTCCAATGAAGCCTGAACGATATCTTTTATCAGCTCGGAAGAAATCTTCTGCCAATATCCTCCGATGATTCCTTTGCCTTTGCTAAACTGCCAGCATCCCAATCCGATAGGAGAAACCATGAGGTCGGAGTTGCCCAGTTTTCGAAGCTCAAATTTATGATTATTCATAGCCATCTCGCATTTTGGACCGGAATCTGAACGTGTTGTGTAACATTTGAAATTAACCGTCTCAATGTATGAATAGATAGATTTGATTTCAAGAGATCCATCTTTCGGGTATAAGATAAAAATAACCCGAAAGGAACAATCATGCATTTACAAACGGCGGTCGATTTGGTGGCAACAGCTGCAGCCCGCCTTGAAGAATCCGCTTATCCAAACGCCGTAATCCTTCCTAACTTTCCTCGCTCAATACAGCTCGAAGGATATTCGTGCGGTGCTAAGTCCGTCTACACCATACTCCGCTACTACAGTAATCGTTGCACTCCTCTGTCGGTCGAGCGCGAACTGCATACCACGTATGAAGGAACTTCGATCAGCAACATCAAAAGTGTGCTCAAGCGGCACGGGCTGAAATACCGGAAGATCAAGAATCTGAATAGTGCAATAGACAAAGGTCGTCCCGTATTAATCTCTACTCACAAATGGTGGCATTACTCGGTCCTATACGGGTTTTCGGTATCGCACTATTTCGTAATGAATCCTTCGTTAGGCGAAATGGGCAGCCTAAGCTGCGCAGTCGGGGTGAAGAAATTCAAGCAGGTGTATGATGGATGGGCTTTAGAAGTGCGTTGACATTTTCCCTCGTTTAACGCTAACTCACAAAGGCGAGCAACGGCCTTTTAATGTGGACTGTTGCTCGCAAATAAAATCTCTCCGAAGGTAGCGCCGACTGAGTAATTTCTATTGATGCTATGTTCCAATATGCCGATATTGATGGACGTAGAGACATAAATCTTCTCCCTATGAGCTAATAATGATTCTAAGATCGGAGAACACATGAGTTGCCGCAATCTCAGTTTATTATACGTTTGTTTTTGTCTCGTTTCTTCCGCCTCGGCAAATTCCGGAATTCAGCTTGCTACATCGATTTCATCGGATATGAAATTAATTGTCGTTATCGATCATACGGTGCATTTTCAATTCGGATGCCTGTATCCGTTGACATATCAGATCGATATTCCACCTGGATCCAGCAGTTTAAAAGCTTTCGAGGAACATCAACTCTCGAACACAGCGTGGGTGCAATTGGCAGAAAAGACATCGGTGGATACATTTAATGCGATCGAGGCAGTGCGATTTGACTATGTGAACAATCGCGCATATGCGTCAGCAGCATTTTCTGGCGTGAGTGATTCTCTCATTCTCAAAATTGTTGATGCATCAAACAATCCAGTCTCCATATCGTATGAGGGGATCAGCAGATATTATGACAATCGCAAAGCTGTAGTCACAACGACATTTGACGATTGGCAAGATTGGATGTCGATTGAAGGTCTTCCAATTATTCACTTGTTTCGATCGCATGGTCTTTATCTTACGGGGGGAGTTATTACTTCGTATACGTCCGATACGACGTGGACAAGAATCCAAGCCGAGCTTGATTCAGGATTTGTAGAGGTTGCTTCACACAGCCGTAACCATATTCCAACGCCCTATGATACTACGATTGATAGAGTGCAGTATACTTCCGTAAGTGAGATCGGTGGGTCAGCTCAAGATATTAAAACAGCACTCAATTTTCCCCCACTATTTTCTTTGAATGGGACTAAATATGTTTATACATGGATCGCTCCTTATGGAGATTATGATTCTGTGGTAGACACGCTCATGGGAGTTTACGGCTATCTTGATGCTCGTTTATATGATAATCTTGATACAACATCACCTCGCGAGTATGTATATGGTGATTCAACCTTACAGTCATGGGATAGCATTAACAATCACTTTATACCTTTTCTTCCTACAGTGGAGCTCGGAGCGCCGTCTTGGGGTGGAGGCGACACAAGTTTGAGTTCTTTGAACGGACTCTTCGATGCAATCCTGGCCAAAGGAGATGTCTACCACATGATGTGGCACCCGCAAGTCCTGTATACCGATGTCAACAAGAGTTACCTTGTTGGTCATCTGAATTATATCAGCGGCCGCACAAATGTCTGGTATGTGAACCTGGGTCATTTGTATCTTTATCATCTGCTCCAATCCGGGGTTACGAACGGCGTGACCTTGGTGGCGGCACCCCACAGCGAACCGAATAGTTTTGAGCTTATGCAAAACTATCCCGAACCGTTTAACCCGTCAACAGCGATTTCTTTCGTTCTTCCAACGCGATCATCTGTCTCGTTGAAGATCTATGATATGTTGGGAAGAGAAGTATCGATTGTTGTTTCAGGAGAATTGCCGGCGGGACATTACAGTCGACAATGGAATGCATCGGCCTTCGCAAGTGGAGTTTACTTTTATCGACTGCAGGCTGGTAGTTTTGTGCAGACAAAGAAGTTGGTAGTCGTTAAGTAACTGCAACTGGTTTCGTTATAAGAAGTTGGATATTTGTCTCCCAAATTAACAGCAACGGCCCGTGTATTTTTGGGCCGTTTTTTTATTGGCATACTGAACGAGTTAGGATTTAAAAATTCACGTTCCAGATCGTTTCTTCGCGCTGAGCCATCTCGAAGCTCCGCGGAGAGATGGCTGCAGAAGGTCTATATAGTATCATTAAGGTCCAAAAAACTGTTTTTGATACCGTCGTTGTTAGTGTTTATGATCTTGTTGCTCCACTTAGTACGAGAATTTGCTCCAGTTACTAGTAGGGATTGCTCTAGTTGGTACGAGATATTCTCACCTCAAACTTTCAAAGATCGGCTGATCCGCTTACCGGCAGGCTGATAGTTATTGCCTCTCTTCGTGTTCAATTCAGAGAAATTGAAATCCGGTCTACCACTCCATGCAATTCACTTCCAGCCAGATGCGAATATATTTGACCGGTCTTTACGTCCGCATGTCCCAAAAGTTCTTTTATAGCATAGATCGAAACACCGTCTTGAACCATCCAACTTGCAAACGTGTGCCTGAGCGAATGGAAGTGTAATCTGTCCTCTTGGAAGCGGCACTCATAGACATAGTATTTGAATTTATGAGAGAGCCATGTATTCAAGATCTTCTTGCCGTTTAATGTGAACACGTAGTCATCCAATCGCTTCAACGCGTCCATTTGGACCTTCTGTTGCAAGAGATACATAACAGTGCCATTGAGCGGAATGTCTCTCCTCTTTCCGTGCTTGGTCTTAAACGTTGCGCTACTTTGGACGGCTATGAGCTTTCGTCTGAGATCAACATCGCGCCATCGCAGATTTGTTATTTCACTAAGTCGCATCCCGGTCAACGTCGCAAATATGACAACTTCCTTCAACCAACTTTCTTTGATAATGTTGATGAGCTTCTGAAAGTCTTCTCTCGCGAAGAATATGGGAGCCTGTTGAGGCACAGAACAGAAGCGAACACAAGTAAAGGGATTTTCTTTTAGGTATTTCCATCGGATAGCATAGTTAAAGGCGCTCTTGAGTGCGATCAGACGCGTGTTGACTGTTATCGGTTTGACCTTCTTAAGCCGTTCCGATTTGTAGATATCCACATCTCGCTTATTGATTGAAAGTAGTGGAACGTCACCAAGGATACCCACAAGGCTATCGAACGCCTGTCGATAGATTTTCACTGTATCCCGAGTGTAGAGAACCTCAATGTGAGAGATGAGTTCCTGCTTGAACTGCGTAAGCTTGATGTACGTCTTTATTCGTGGCTCTGATTGCTTGAAGTCTTGCAAGAATCTAAAAGCATCGGCCTTTAGCCTGCAACGGGTAGAAACTTTCTGCCGGTTGCCACATTCATCTTTGAACCAGAGATAATAGACACCTGAAGGGGACTTGGAGAGAAACATCGGGGGCCTCATTCCTGAGGCAACTGGTAACTACTTATGTAACTACCGCTCCCCCTGTGGTATTAAAACTGCAGATTTGCGCCCGAATTCGCGCAGACTCGAACTGCGATCAGAAGTTTAGGAAACTCCCGTTCTATCCTGTTGAACTACAAGGGCGATGGACGGATAGGTTTACTGGATTTTAGTCAGTGGTCGACTAGGGGAGATTTTGCGTATCTCTTCCAGTTGATGGCGAATGTATGAGAGTTCCTTTTTAAGAATTTCTTCCATCGTCTCGAATTCAAGCGCCCGCATTTCATCCGTCTTGACATGCAGTTGTTGCAGCATCAATTCCGATTTTAAGCTGACCTGGTAATCAAGGTCCGCTTTCAGACGATCCTGCTTCTGTGCGCGATTCTGGCTCATCATAATCAATGGAGCCTGAAGAGAAGCGACCACAGCGAGAACAAGGTTGAGAAAAACGAATGGATACTCGTCGAATGGTTTGAATATCCATTGCACCACGTTCAACAGAATCCAAATAAGAAGCCCCACAAAAAAATAGATCACAAAAGTCCAGCTTCCGACGAAATCGGCGACTTTGTCGGAAAGCCTGTCTCCAAAACTTAATTGTTCCTCCATCTCGACATTGACGTTCTTGGAGGCGAGTGATGTCACAAGATCATTCGTCGCCCGGAGCCGTTTCCCCATTTCACTGATCATCGAAATCGCGACGGTCGGGCGCCCCGTTACGAATTGAATGAAGTGATCGCGCATCATTTCGAGAAGCCGGCTGTCGCTGGTTGCCGTTGCTTTTGCGGTCCTCGGCAAACCGTCGACGAGAGAAAGCTCGCCGAAGAACTCTCCCTGGCTCAAAAGAGAAACACGAATATCTTTGCGCTCCAACTCATCGGGGACAGAAATCTCTATCGCGCCCTCTTCGATGATGTACATCGAAGACCCGCTGTCTCCTTTCCGAAACAAAATTTCGTTCTGCTTAAGCTCGAGCGGATGCCAAAGAGTACACAGCACTTCGAGGTCCGATGAAGAAAGCTTTTCGAAGATTGGAATCTTAGCGAGAAACTCTTGAGAAATCATAGGTACGAGTATCGTTGTTGTGCCTTCTGCCTATCGAGGTCAGAAACGGAAAATTTATGCCGCGAGTTTATTGCCGCATTCTTTGCAAAATTTGCTTCCCAGGGGGTTCATCGTCTGGCATTTGGTGCAGGTCATACCCACAAGGGACTTCCCGCACGTAGGGCAAAATTTAGCATCTTCAATGATCGGAGCGCTGCAGAAAGGGCAATTCGATTTCTGCGCGGGGAGGGCTTTAGATTCTTCAACTGCAATGTCCTCCTGAATATCCCGGCTTGCCTTCCTAAACTCCCGTATTCCTTTTCCAAATCCTTGGGCAATTTCTGGAATTTTTTTTGCTCCAAAGAAAACCACAATGACAAGAAGAATCAGTATTAATTCCGGTGCACCAAGATTTCCCATGTATTTTTTGTCCTTTCTATAGATGAGGATTCCGTATCCGATTTTATATGCACAATCTTTTTTCGCATCTCGACTAATCTACTCTTTCAAGAAAAAAATGTCAACGATATCAACGGAAGTTACAAACTTACATTTTCCAAATCGCCCACCCTTCGAAAATCGAAAGCTCATGCAGGGCTATAGTCTTCAATAATCGCTCAATGTAAAGCTCCCGAGTCGACCGTGAGCCGCATTCGGTCTTCCAAAATTTTGATTGGATCAATATACGTAAAATCAAGTCATTACTCAACGGCAAATCGATGCTCATCCCCGGATAACGACATACTCCTCACAAGAGGGCAAACAGAGTTGATTGGGAATGTCCTTCGGATACATTCAACACTTTTCAGCCATAATAGGCAATTCGATGTTGAATTCGACCAAATAATCTCATATACTATAGAGTTTTGATGTCATCATTTTCATTCACACAAACACACGACATGGGACACAAAAAAATAAACCGCATCGTAGCCCTGGCAGTTTTTGCTGTCACACTCATAACGTATCTCTATACTCTCCCCCCGACAGTCGTTTTCTGGGATGTTCCGGAGCATTGTGCTGCATCGTACCTTCTGCAGGTGCAGCATCCGCCCGGATCTCCTCTGCTGGTCATCGTGATGCGCGTTGCTTCAATGATACCGCTATTCACCGATATCGCGGCGCGGATGAATTTCGTTAATGCGTTAGCCAGTGCGATTGTTGTAACGTTGCTCTACCTCATCACGGTAAGGATGATTTTGTTACGGCACGCTTTGCCGGAGGCGGCCTTCGACCGAATAGCGGTGTACGGGTCAGCAGCGATTGGCGCGCTGGCTCTTACGTTCAGCACAACCTTCTGGTTCAATTCGCTTGAAACCGAAACCCGAAACACCAGCCTCCTATTCACAGCGATCATTATTTGGCTTGCCCTTCGGTGGCATGAAGAATATGAAGAGCCGCACAGCGATGCCTACCTGCTCCTTATTACGTTTCTCGTTGGCTTGACCACGGGTATACATATCCACGGGCTGATGGGATTCTCGGTGGCAATTCTGGTTGTGTACTTTCGCTTTTACAAACATTCCCTGCAGAAGTTCTTATTCTCGACAGATATAATAAAATTCGGAGTCGTTGCTTCACTAATCTTTTTTAGCGTTTATCCCGGTATTGTGAAATGGTATCCTTCCATGATGGACGGAGAAGTATTCGGGATTACAACCGACCTTTGGGTCGTGGTCGCCGTAGTACTCCCACTGAGTGCATTTTTTCTACTCTACTATTCCATCAAACATAAAAGAAGGATTCTCAATATTGGAGCGCTTTCCTTCCTCCTCATCCTTCTCGGTTACTCAATCTATGCGGTCGTTTATATCCGGTCGAACGAAAACCCACCCATAAACGAGGACGATCCGAGCACGATCCATCGCCTTGTGATGTACCTTGCGCGCGAACAGTATGGCGACACACCGCTTCTCCAACGGCGCTGGTCAAACGAACCGGACAAGATGGAGTACTTCAAGAACTATACAAGCGATGCCGACTATTTCTGGCGCTACCAGATCAATCACATGTACCTCCGGTACTTCGGATGG
Source organism: uncultured Bacteroidota bacterium (assembly GCA_963717445.1). Classification (GTDB taxonomy): domain Bacteria; phylum Bacteroidota; class Ignavibacteria; order UBA10030; family UBA8401; genus JAGVPT01. The sequence goes on from OY970334.1 coordinate 369,280, forward strand.
AATTTCATCGGCAAAGAAGACGATTGGCAAGGCGCCGGTGTTCGCTTCGGCCAATTGTTTGGGATCCCGCTCCTCATCGGCCTGATCGGATTTTTCTATCATTGGAAAATAGACCCGAAGATGGCGTTCATCATGACCATCTATTTTGTGCTCACGGGGTTTGCGCTCGCAGTGTACTTTAATATGCAGCAAGAACAGCCTCGCGAACGAGACTATTTCTTCGTCTACTCCTTCTTCGGTTTCTGCCTTTGGATAGGCATGGGAACGCTTGCGATCATCAACTATCTTGAACAAAAGCTTAAGGAGCACTCCGCCCACATTGCCGGATACTGCGCGCTCGCTGCTGCATTTATTTTTGTACCGGCGAATATGCTGAGAACGACAATCCATCCGTCGAGCCGTTACGGACATTACTTGGCATGGGATTATGCCTACAACCTGCTGCAGAGCACGGAGAAAGATGCAATCCTCATTACCAATGGGGACAACGATACCTTTCCACTTTGGTACCTCCAGGACGTTGAAGGCATTCGCAGGGACGTTCGGGTCATTTGCCTGAGTCTCGCCAACACTGATTGGTATATCAAACAATTGAAAGACACCGAGCCTTTTGGCGCCAAGAAGGTGCCGATCAGCATGACCGATGACCAGATCACCGGAATTCAACCCGTTCAGTACGAGCCTCAAATGTTTTACCTCCCCGTGCCTCGCAGTGCAGAGGAAGGCTGGGACTCATCAAAAACAGATTCCAGCGGCTCGGAAATCGTCGATACGGTGAAATTCGTTATGCCGGCAACGCTCCAGTTCGGGAATATTAAAGCTCTTCGTGTCCAGGACATTCTTGTGTTCGACATCGTTCGTACATCAAAATGGCAGCGCCCAATTTATTTTGCAACGACCGGAGGCGATGACAGCAAAATTGGGCTTCAGGACCATATGGAAATGCGAGGCCTTGCGATGAAGCTCGTTCCTCGCAAAATGCATTCATTTTGGGAGGGAGTGAACGAAAACATTTTGAAGAAGCAGCTTATGACCGATATCCAAACTCCATCAAAGACACCAGCGTTCGGTTTCCGATGGAGAGGCTTGCAGGACCCTGCAGTACACTTCGACGAAAACCAACGGCGCCTTATTTTGAACTACCGGCAAGCGTTCCTTTCACTTGCTGTTTACCTTACAAACGTAAAACATGATCCGAACGGTGCCGTTGCTACGCTAAACAGAATGGACCAGGTAATTCCTCGTTCCATCATTTCACTGGATTATCGCGCAAAATCCGATATCTCTGAGATATACAAGTTTGCCGGCGATACTCTTCATGCCCGCGAGTATGCAGGAGAACTTGTCGCTGAATTGAGCCGCTTCATGACCGAACCGGTAAATGAACAATTGGACCAATACAATCCGCTTATCGTGCTGGCGCAGTCGTACGAATTACTAAAGGAGTATGACAAAGCGATCGCGACAATGGACCGTGTTGCCCAGGCATACGCTACAACTCCAGGAATAAACGGATTGGTTGAAGGACGAAAGGCCGAGCTTCAAGCAGAAAAGGGTCGGTAGGAAATTAGCGCTTTTTTGTTTTTGACTTTGCAATTTCATGTTGGAAATTGCTATATTACTTTCAAAGCAATATTGAACAAAATGATTAACATACGGCTTCAGCGCTATAGATGAAATCGCGCATAAGCAATTTTGAAAATCAAAGAAGAATCAGATTAAATTAAATGGAGTTACTATGAAACAAACGATCGGCGATTCACCGTTATCCAATGCGAAGTTTCTTTCACTCGCTGCACTTTTTTTCCCGTCACTTGCATTCATTCATCTCGGTGTCGGCCCAACAAGCGGTTTTCTTAACGGATTTTTTCATCCGTTTAGCGGCCTCGATCACGTATGCGCAATGCTGGCAGTCGGTTTGTGGGCTGCACAGCGAGGCGGGCGCGCACTCTGGGCAATCCCCCTTACTTTCATTACTGTTATGACTGTTGGCGGCATACTCGGGATGGCGGGAATCGCTCTCCCGTTTGTCGACCGGGGCATCATCATTTCTGTTCTGATACTCGGCATCTTAGTCGCTGCGTCTGTCCGGATGCCGATTGTTGCGAGCAGTATCGTCGTTGGCCTCTTCGCTCTTCTCCATGGTCATGCTCATGGAACCGAGATGCCGCTGACTGCATCCGGTCTCGCGTACGGGATGGGCTTCGTAGCCGCCACTGCCTTGCTTCACGCCTCCGGAATCGCGGTTGCCATGGTTGCACCAAAACTTGGACTTAACCGCGCTGTTCGCTTTGCAGGCGCCGCCATTGCGCTTTGCGGAATCTATCTGCTTTTCGTATAGAAGCGAATCGGCCGATAGCTAAAAGAGATTCAAAAAAAAGCTTCTGCATACACAGGGGCTTTTCATTTTTATTTGCCGGTTTTGTTGCCTCTTACCGGTAAAGATTATGCCGCTCGATATATTGAAGAACCTCGTGAGGGACTAAATATTGAATAGACTTATGCTGACGGACCCTTGTTCTAATTCCAGTCGATGAGATTTGAACATCGGGCACTGAGGCAAAATGTACGGTTCCGCGAATTTTTTTATTCACGACACCGGTTTTTTGGAATGGCCTGTTCATGACAATCAGCGAAGCCAATTCCATGATCCGCTCTGGATTCTTCCAAGTATGGAATTCGGAAAAGTTATCGGCTCCAATGATTATAAATAATTTGCTGTTGGGAAAATCCCGATGGAACGTTTCAACGGTCTTATAAGTGTACGAGACTCCCTTCCTCTCCAACTCCAAGGATGAAAAATCAAAACGCGAATTTTCTTTGATCGCACGTCGAACCATCTGGAAACGGTGTATGGCAAGCTCATCCTCCCCCCTTTTTTTATGAGGAGAGATATATGACGGTACAAAGAAGAGTTTGTCGAGCTTGAACTGCTCGCAAACGCTTTCAGCGACAATAAGATGCGCCATGTGCGGCGGGTTGAATGTGCCTCCAAAAATGCCGATGCGCGCCGTCGCGGTATCGATCATGTCAGCCTCACATTATTTTATCGTAAACTTCCAACGTTTTTTTCGCTGTCATCTGCCATGAAAAACCCCTCGAACGTTTTTCCCCCTTCACAATCATTTCCTCTTTTAACGCTGTGTTTCGTAGCAGACTCATTATTGCATCGGCAAACATACCGTGATTGCCTGATTCGCAAATGATTGCAGCGTCTCCGACAATTTCGGGAAGAGATCCCGCATCTGATACAACCACTGGAACACCGGAAGCCATGGCCTCCAGCGCAGGCAAGCCGAATCCTTCATAGAGGGAAGGCAAAACGAACATTTCAGCGTTCTTATAGGCTAGAATGAGCTCCTCGTTTGACAACCGGCCTAATGATTTCACTTTCGTCGAAAGACCCAGCCTATTCATCAATACCTGAAGTGTCTTGTCTGAACCAAGAGATCCTCCGACAAAAACTAATTCAATGTCCGGAAACAGAGTAAGAACTTCTTTGAACGAACGAAAAAGGATATGAAGGCCTTTGTGAGGCTTTGTGTTCCCCACAAAAAGAATAAATGGACGCTCCAGCTTGTATTTTAACCTAAAACCTTCAATCTGAGACCGAGCAGCTTTGGCATGGAATTCGCCCGAAACACCGAGAGGAATCGGGATAATCTTTTCTTCGGGAACGTGAAACGATTGAAGAATATCGCGCTTGGTGAATTCGGTATCTGTGATAATGAACCGTGCATCATGTGTCGCATGCCAGATCATTCCATAGGAATACGAACGCTGCAATAAGGAAAAAAATTGAGGAAATCTCAAATGAATGAGGTCGTGAATTGTAACAATAGAATTCCGCTTGAGCCCGAAAGGAAGGGTATAATGAGGTGAGTGAAAAACAGAAACATTATGCGTATTGATTTGACGCCCGAATAAAATAATTTCGCCAAAGGAGTATTTCCCGTACGGTGCAATTGAAGTTTTCCATCCCGCAGGGAAACCGACGGTCTCTGCATCTTCCGGTCCCACGAATAGGAGAAAATCACCGGAAGGTCTCAACCGTGCATACTCCCGGATGAGATATTGAATGTACGTTCCGATCCCGAAATCATGGTATTTTCTTGCATCGAACGCGATTAAAGGCATGGAAGAATTTAGATATATTGTTCACGGGGCATTCAATCTAAGGACACGATTACTCAAAGAGAGCCGATCCTAATATACCACAAATCTTGTTTTAAGGTAAGAAGAGATTGATAAAAAATAAGATAACCGTTTCAACAGCTTCTTGAGCAAGCCCGAGTTGCTTTGACGGTATCACTCCTTGAGTAGTGGTGCACTTTGAATATTCTGAATAAAAAAGATTTGTCATGCCCGCGAAAGCGGGCATCCAGCCGTAATTGAATGGATTCCGGCTTTCGCCGGAATGACATTTACTTTGAAAGTATACCACTATCACTCCTTGATTCACTTTTACACTTTTTGTATTATGATGCAGTCATGACAGGTGTTTTTTATATCTCCTACACCATCTCACGCTCTATTCTGTCACAATAACCTCATTATCGCTTTTGGGATTTCAGATTGTTGCAAAAATTTTCGCTCTCATTACCTCCATTAGCTCCTCTAATCTTCACAATACACGACTTATCGGCCACTATGGCTTCTCGCTGATTGCGCTGGATGCTATTATTACAGATTCTGGAATGGAGTTGTTCTTCCAATACGGGTTGACTCAGAAGCGATCTTCTAAGATGTGCAATCATTTGCAACATTAATCTAACGATAGAAGAAATTAATGAATATCGCAATCGACGGCAGAACCATCGCGGAGAACAAAACAGGGGTCGGAAACTACACTGAACGGATCGTAAAGGCTCTCCTCCAATGTGATTCGTCCAACCATTATTATCTCTTCTTGATCGAACCCAACGATCTCATTGCAGGCCCCAATCTAACCAAAGTCATGATTGGAGGGTACGGACCGCCAATCCTCAATCGATATTGGGAAAATGTAGTCCTTCCAAAAGAATTGCGGCGATACAACATTGACATATTTTTTGGCCCGGCTTATGTGTTGCCGTATTTTGTGCGATTTGGACGCACTTTGGCAAATATCCCCCTTCCCTTGACGTTGCGTTATTTCTTTAATTCACATCAAAAGGTAAAATATGTCGTCACAATTCATGACGTTATATCCCGTATTTATCCGCAATACTTCACATTTAAAATGCGGATATGGCAGCGGTTCTTTATGTGGAATGCCCAGAGAAGTGCCGATCGAGTGATTGCAGATTCCCAATCGACTAAAAACGATATCCTCCGATTCTACCCTGCATATCGAGACCGAGTCACAGTGATTTACCCTGAGTTAGACGACAGGTTCCGGATTATCACTGATGATGCAATGCTCGTACGAGCTAAGAAAAAGTATTCTTTGCCGGAGAAATTCATTCTTTACATCGGAACCATAGAGCCGAGAAAAAATGTGGAGAGCATAGCCGCGGCTTATTCAAATCTTCCATCTGATATCCAATCCCAGTTTGATCTCGTGATCGGTGGGAATATAGGATGGTATGCAGAAAAGATATTCAACGAGATTAAGATTCAGCGCCTGGAACAACGAATTCATTTCATAGGTTATGTGGATGATTCATTCCTCCCTAGTCTGTTGACTTTGGCAAGTGTTTTCGTGTTCCCATCATTTTACGAAGGATTTGGCTATCCTCCGCTTGAAGCAATGGCATGCGGCGTACCGGTTGTTTCCTCTAACACCTCCTCTCTTTCCGAAGCAGTTGGAAATGCAGCCATTCTGGTTGATCCGGCCAGTGTCCAACAAATTTCAAAAGCCATTGGAAATATTCTCAGCAGTCGAGAATTAGCGGCTGAGTTGCAGAGAAAAGGATTAGAGAGAGTAAACTTATTCAGCAGGAAGAAATGCGCTGAGGCAACGTTAGAAGTTTTTAAGCAGGCCGTCCTCCAAAAATAACGACACTGCGGCGTGACACAGACAACGCCCTCATTTATCATTCTGTCTCGTTATCATGAATCTTACTTGCTCAATCATGACACCGACAATCTCAATTTTCAAGACTTTACAAAGGAGGATATATATCGTCATCCCCAATAGTAATGGGATCGTCAACTCGAACACATTTTCACCCAACCCTGAAAACAATGCGACCTTCTCTAAACTCCGGTACGAAAGAATCACAATAACACTAAACCCGAGCGCGCCTATGCAGAGTTTGAAAATGGTTAGGAAAAGGCTTCGTATGTCGATGTCGACTTTCGAACGAAGGTTAAAAAAAAGGAGCCCCGAGTAGAGTGTAACGGTGAGAGAAGTCGCTCCTGCGACGCCGATAAAACCGAATAGATGGGACAATAGCAGCATCGCCGCAACGTTGAAAACAATCGTAACGCTCCCCATCTTCAGTAGAGAAGTATTCTTCCTGAATGCCTGATAAAACCGAGGTAGGCTCGCGACGCACGCTTGCCCGGTTAGGCCGAAAGCGTAGAAGCTTAACGCCCTGCTCGTCAGCAATGTCGAATGAGCATCGAAGGAGCCTCGTTCGAAAACGAGGTGAACGAGCGGCTTCCCTAACAGAATAAACGCCATGGTCGTCGGCACGATGATTGCCGCTAACCCCTTCATGAGCATATCAAAAATGGCACTGATTCTTTGACGGTTGCCCGACGCAAAACTTTCCGACAAGGTCGGGAATAGCACAGTGTTGATTCCAACAACTAGAAAATTAATAAAAAAGGCAGAGAGCTTAAAGGCAAAATCGAGAGCGGACAAACTTCCCGGTTCAAAACCGGAAACAATTCTTTTTTCGATGAGCACATTCAACTGATTGAGGAGGGAGGAGAATATCAACGGACTGGCGAGCACAACCATACTCTTTATCACGGGGTGCCCCAGGCTGAAAGAAAATGAGTATGGTATCTTTTTTATGACAACAATCATTTGAACGATGGCGAAGACGCCCACACCCACGACAAACCCGAACGCCGCCGCGGAAATCCCGTATGAGCGGCCGATGAGGAATAAGAACGTGAGCACGCCGGTGTAAAGAAACATCCTCTGAAATGCCGGAAGGGCAAAATATCCGTTGGCATTGAGAACGTTCGACAAGAAAAGGGATATAAGGGTAAAAAATATTCCGAGCGAAAGAACGCGCAGCAGAAACGTCGCCATCCCACGTGTTTCTTCCGAGAATCCTCCTGCGACAGCGTCCATAAGGAAAGGGGCTAAAACAAAAACCGCTGCTGCAATGCTAAACGCAATAATCCCAATGAAATTTAGTCCGGCACTGAATATTTCGGAAGGCGCCAACGACGTACGTTGTTCATGGAAAACCGGTATCACGATTGCACCAATTATCGTCGTCAACTCTAGGGTCAACATTATCGGGATAACAAGTGCCATCTTATAGGCGTCTGTGGAGGCACTCGTGCCAAATTTCGCGGCAATGACCATCTCCTGAGCCACATTGAGGAGTTGACCCGCGACGGTGACCACCGCGACTGCTCCAACAGCTTGAGACAAACCTCTTTTAAGCCCCACCGGAAACCTTCCTTCCGTATACAACAACGGTGTACCATTTTCCCCCGATCCATGACATCAAACGGCACATCGTGCATTCCACACAATGATATATTTTTATCAAAGCAAATTGATTGAAAAAACCTGACCCACAGACAGGGCAATCCATTTTAAGTGCGGGACCGAAAATAAGTGAGAGCTGAATGAAGGTCTTTGTCGCCCCGCCCTGAGAGGTTGATGATGAGCGTTTCATCACTTTTCATCAACGGTGCAATCTTTATTGCGTGTGCGACGGCGTGAGCCGATTCGAGTGCAGGAATAATTCCTTCGATGCGCGAGAGGAGAAGCATGGCATCGAGAGCCTCCGTGTCGGTAATGGAAACATATTCGACGAGCTTTTGGTCTTTGAGATAACAATGTTCCGGACCGACACCAGGATAGTCGAGGCCGGCGGATATCGAATGGGCCAGTTGTACCTGGCCATTTTCATCCTGGAGGAGGTACTGCATCGCTCCGTGCAAAACTCCACGTTGTCCCTTCGCCAGAGCCGCTGCATGTTTACCACTCTCAAGGCCCAATCCTGCAGCTTCCACGCCGATCAGCTTCACAGTCGGAACGTCGCCTAGAAACGGATAAAAAATTCCTATCGAATTACTCCCCCCTCCGACACATGCGACGATGACGGCCGGCAACTTCCCTTCCGCCTCAACAATTTGCCGCCGCGTCTCTTCCCCGATAATAGATTGAAAATCCCTCACCATCATCGGATAAGGATGCATCCCAACAACCGATCCGATGATGTAAAACGTTGTCTCGACGTTCGTTACCCAATCCCTGATCGCTTCGCTGGTTGCATCTTTCAGCGTCTTGCTTCCCGATGACACCGGGCGCACTTCGGCGCCGAGCAATTTCATCCTGTCGACGTTCGGCGCCTGACGTTCCATATCCTCTTCCCCCATATAGACGATGCATTGAAGACCAAACAATGCGCAAACGGTCGCCGTCGCTACTCCGTGCTGACCGGCTCCAGTTTCCGCAATAATTCTCTTCTTCCCCATTCTCTTCGCAATAAGAATTTGCCCTACTGTGTTGTTGATTTTGTGGGCACCGGTGTGACAAAGGTCTTCACGCTTTAGATAAATTTTAGCTCCACCGGCATGCTCAGTCAAACGTTCTGCTAAATAGAGCGGTGTTTCACGGCCGACAAAATTTTTCAAATAATAGCGGAACTCCTTTTGAAAGTCCGGGTCGTCACGGAGCTGTATATACCGCGATGTCAATTCTTCGACTGCGGGTAAAAGTGTTTCGGGGATGTAGCGCCCTCCGTATATTCCAAAGTGCCCGGTTTTGTCGGGCAGGTCATAGATGTAATTTTTGTTTTTCGAATTTTGCATTTTTTGTTTCACTTACGTTACGGATTAAGAAATCCACTAAGGACACGAAAAAGCTCGAAGGTTGAAGCTCACGTTATTCAAAATCAACGCTTTCTTTTATACAGAATTTAAAAGTACCGCTCCTGAGAAAAATATTTTCTTGGTGTTCTTCGTGATCTTCGTGGACAATTCGGCATTTTTCCGTACCATTACATCATTTAGTCATGCTCGCCTCTCGAGCACGGAGAATAAATTCTTTAATCTTTTTATGATCTTTTATTCCGGGACGGATCTCAACCCCGCTGCTCACGTCCACGCCGTGCGGCTTGACCTTGCGTACAGCATCTGCAATATTTTCAGGAGTTAGCCCACCGGCTACGATGACATTGCCAAATTGCTTTGCTCTCACGGCAATATCCCAGTCAAAAGTTTTTCCAGTCCCTCCAAAATCCTCGTTGCGGAATGTATCCAACAAAAAGCTATCGACGTTAAATAACTTCATTTCGCGGATCGACTCGGCATTCGCTACATGAATTGCCTTAATGACCGGCAGACGATATCCCGATATTGTGTCCGGAGTTTCCTCTCCGGAGAATTGCAACGTGTTTAATATGTTGCTTTGAAGAATTGCATTGACAAATTCACGCTCGGGGTTGACGAAAACCCCGACTCGCATGATATCGGCCGGGAGACTGTTCACAATCTCGGCAGCGTGATCGGGCGAAATGTAACGCTTGCTCAACTGATAGAAATTAAATCCTATAGCATCCGCACCCAACTCGGCCGCATACAGCGCGTCGTCCAATGTCGTTACGCCGCAGATTTTGACGATGAGGCGTCCCATCCTAAAACGATACCGGCAATTGAAGCAGATCCCGAAGAGCTTTGGTCCGATTTTCTTGCGACATTAAATGTTCTCCGACGAGAATCGCATCGAAGCCGGCCTGCCGCAGTAATCCGACGTGGTGCGGGTTTCGTATACCGCTTTCACTGATTGCAACCGTCGAATTTGGAATAAAGCGCTTGAGCATCAACGAGGTCTCAACAGCAACCTCGAACGTTCGAAGATCTCTATTATTGATTCCAATCAACGTTGCTCCGCACTGCACGGCCCGGTCAATTTCATTCTTCGTGTGGCATTCGACCAAACAATCGAGGTCGAGGTCGCGCGCAAGACTCTGAAACCTCAGGAGCTCGGATTCTTTAAGGGCGGCTACAATAAGCAGGATGGCATCGGCGCCGATAATCCGTGACTCGTAAATCTGATATTCGTCGACGATAAAATCCTTTCGCAGTACCGGAAGCGAAACATGGTCTTTGACGAGCTTGATGAACGACGGTGAACCTTGAAAATATTTTTCATCCGTCAGCACCGATAACGCTTTTGCTCCCCCTACCTCGTATTCACGCGCTATTTTCTCGGGACGGAAATTTTTGGCGATGATTCCCTTTGACGGGGATGCCTTTTTGATTTCAGCAATACACGAAAGCTCGTCCATATCGTGCGAGCGTATCGCTTCGATGAAGCTCGCCGTCGGAGGAGTGCTCTCGAGGCGCTCGACAATGTTGTAAAGCGGAAATCTCGTTTTCTTCTCCGCAACCTCCGCCCGTTTATGCTGCAGTATTTCTTTCAATTCATTCATGCCGGCTGCCGTCATGTGAAGCGTCCACAACTTTCACTTTTACCTGGCGAATTCTCCGGTCATTTTTCTTTACGACGACGAAGCTCAAATTTTCGAATGGAATTTCTTCGAATAATTCGGGTATCCGTCCTGTTCGCTTATGGAGAAAGCCGCTGATCGTTTCATAATCGGCGTCGTCGGGAATCTCCGAGTGGAACTTCTCATTAAAGTCGTGAATGCTCATTCCGGCGTTGACAACAACCGAGCCATCGACGGAGGTCTCGACATCGCGATGGTCTTCATCGTATTCGTCGCGGATCTCTCCCACAATTTCTTCCAGGATGTCTTCCATCGTGATGATTCCCTCTGTTCCGCCAAATTCATCGATCACGACCGCCATATGCTGCTTCTTTGTTTGCAGCTCGCGCATCAGCACACTGATTTTTTTTGATTCGGGCACAAAATACGGGGGGCGAATAATATCCTGGAGAAGAATAATATCTCGGTGCTCGAACATGCTCAGCAAATCTTTCGTGTAGATAATACCGACAATATTGTCGATTGTTCCCTGATAAACCGGAACTCTCGAATACCCTTCATCGATAACGACCCGAATAAGCTTTTCTCTCGGCACGGAGAGCTCGACGGCGATAACGTCGGTGCGGGGAACCATAATCTCTTTCACCGTCGTGTCGGTAAACTCAAGAACGCTCTCGATCAGTTCGCGCTCTGTGGAATCGATCACACCACTCTTTTTCCCCTCTTCCAATAGCTGCTTTACATCATCCTCGGAGTACTTCTGTCGCTTCTTTTTTGAAGCACTGAGCAGGCGTGCAATGAACGAACTGAGATACGGATGCTGTTTTGAATCGCGCTCTATTTTTTTATCGTTGGTCATTCAGTTCTAAGAAAATCAAAAGGTTCTTATCAATTTTCGGGGACAAATCCGGTTATCCAATTCTCCGGCGGGGCTGGCTTTTCCTAAGCTGTAAACAACCACCATCAAAGATGGTGGCTTTTGAAAAGAAAAAGCAAGTCATTCCGCGCTTGACGCGGAATCCAGAGCCAATCAACGGAACTGGATTCTCAACGAGTCGAGTCTTCGACCGGTTCTTCGTCCCGCCTGAAAGCGGGACTCGACCGGAATGACAGGCATAGCCAACTGGACATAACCACCGCCAAAGGCGGTGGGTTTCTGCTTTGCCCTAAACCCTTAAGGCCTTTTTTTCCCAGCACGTTGGATGCCATAAGTTAATTCGTCGAAGCAATCAGCTCTTGGAGCTTTGTCCTTGCCTTGTGTGAATCAATGGATTCTTCGGCAATTTTTATCCCGTCGAGAAATGTCGCCGCTTTTCCCGAGATATAAATCGCAGCCCCGGCATTGAGCACAGCGATGTTACGCTGCGCACTCTTTTTCCCATCGAGAATATTGCGAATGATACGGGCATTAAGCTCAGCGTCGCCGCCTGCAATCTCCGTAAGTGTACCCGACGGAATGCCCACCGATGAATGATGAAATTCATAGGATGAAATCGTTCCGTCTTTTATTTCGCTGATTAAGGTTTTTCCAAGGGTTGAAATCTCATCCAATCCCCCTCCTCCATGCACAACCATTGCGCGTTCTGTCCCCAAATCCAGCAGGACGCGAGCCAGCAGTTCAGTGAGCTGTCCGTTAAAGACTCCCAAAACCTGCCGCCGTGCACCTGCGGGATTTGTGAGAGGCCCAAGAACATTAAAAACGGTGCGAATGCCAAGTTCGCGACGAACGGGGGCTGCATATTTCATTGCTCCATGCATCATAGGAGCGAATAAGAACGCAATACCGATTTGGTCAAGACATTGTTCAACTTTCTCTTTCGGAATTTCAATATTGACCCCGAGCGCTTTTAACACATCGGCGCTGCCGCACCGGCTGGAAATTGCCCGGTTCCCGTGCTTCGCGACAACAACTCCAGCACCGGAGGCGACAATGGCTGCTGCAGTGGAGATGTTGAACGTGCCGAGTGAGTCACCTCCCGTACCGCATGTATCGATAACGCCGGCATGCTTCGTCTCGATTTTTGTCGACTTTTCTCGCATCGCTTGAGCACATCCGGCAATTTCAGCGGCAACTTCACCCTTCATCCGTAAAGCCGTCAAAAATGATGCAATAAGCGGTTCGGACGCATTACCTGACATTATTTCCGTCATGGTATCGTACGCTTCTTGTCTCGAAAGGTCCTTTTTCTCGATCAATGTATGGATCGACTGTTGTATCATTTGTCACAATGTAGCGTAAATGAGCCAGATAATCAATTTGACAACATGATGGTGATTTACGGCCTGAAACACTTTTGTCAATGTGTGAAATGATGTAGCAGGCATTCAATAAAGAAAAACGGTTCGAGCCTCCTAATTTTAATACACCACTTCTTCAAGAAATAATCCTTGCGGGGGAGCAGCCATTCCTGCCTCTCGACGGTCTTTAGCATCAATAATTTCTTTGAACTCTCCAAGACTGATATGCTCTCTCCCAACGTCGACAATGGTGCCGACCAAAGCGCGAACCATGCCGTGCAGAAACCTGTTCGAGCGGATCGAGAAAACCAGCTCGCGAGACGAGGGCTCACTCCACTCAGCCTCAATGATATTACACAAATAGTTTTCCACACCGGAATTGACTTTACAGAATGATTGGAAGTCTTTTGTCTGCCTCACAAGACTGCTCGCATGATTCATAAGAGCAACATCGAGAGGATAAAAAAGCTGCCAGCAGAACTTCCTCGCGATTGCGCTTGGAGTTCGGGATATGAAATAGCGGTACAAGCGCTCACGTGCGCTGTAACGCGCCGAAAATTGTTCCGGGACTTCTTCTGTGGATTGGATCACAATTTCATCTGAAAGAAGCCCGTTCAACGCCCGGTGGAGGTCGTTTACGTTGATCGGTGACTCAATTTTGAAATTTGCAACTTGCCCTCGTGCATGGACTCCTGCGTCCGTTCTTCCGGCGCCGGTTACCGCAACAATCTCGTCGGTCACCATCCGGAGAATTGTCTCAAGCTCTTCCTGCACTGAACGCCCGTTTACCTGTCGCTGCCATCCTACAAAATCAGTTCCATCGTATTCCACTATTATTTTGATATTGCGCATTTGTCCCTCGTCAAAAAAAAAGCCCCGGTTCATTCGGGGCTTGCGATCTTCGTTGACAGTACGTCTAAATCAAAAATGTTTAGTGTACGTCAGCCGCATCCCGTCGATCTGTCCAAGTCCGCCGACCAGATTAGGCTCGATCTGCCATGATCCAAGTCCCTCGTCTGCATTTTTGTTGTAATGTCTGACCAAACGTGCGGCGTTGATTGCGCTGATAAGATGATTCAAAACCACCGCTCCAATAACGAATTCCGAATTATTGAATATTTTATCGCTCGAAACCCGCAAAGACCTAAAACGCTGTTGGTCGGCTTCAGTATCCCAACTCCAAAAATAACCCGCTGCTGGGTCATAAACATCGGCAAGATCCCTTTCACGCAGCTTTTGTTCGTTATAGTCGTACACATTGTCGAAATTCCCCATATTGACAAAAAACTGGTCATTTTTTCCGGTCAAGGATGCACCGGCGTGGACTGCAGCGAACTGCCTCGCATCGCTTTGGTACCATGAACCATACTGCTGAAATGAAGCATACGTTAACCATAATGTTGCTTCTGCAATCAGAGAGTACCTCCCGCTGCCAAAATCGCCCGCATACAACTCCCCCATACCGGGTAATAACAACGAGTAGAGAACTGCGACAGCTTGGCTTTTCTTCTTTTGAAGAGCGAGGTTGTCCTGCGACGCATTAGGAGCGATGACATCCTGGCCAGAGTTTGTTATGAGGCTCTGACGAAGCGAATACAGGGAATTCTGCCCGATGGATAATGTTGTGAAGACAACTGTAGCCCCCAGAATAATGATTATTGATTTCACGGTTTCCTCTCTTGAAGTACTGTAGTGAATATGCTTGTTAAATTAAAACGTTCACTCGTACCAAGTTCAGTGGTTCCTCCTTGTGATTGACCGTGAATTATTGCGCAACAGCGTATAGGAAAGGAAATTTGTCGGATGTTCGAGCCGCAGTCAATTCTCCATTTGTAACAACTCCAATGCACCCTTCCGCCATACGCTCTTCCAAAACAACTTCTGCTATCGAACGTTCCAGCGAGGGATGGTAGGGGACAAAAACCCGGATGTAATTTTCCGTGTAGCCTGAAAGCATGTTGTTTTCGATCGTGCTTTCGATTAAGAGTTTATGGCTCGTATGAAGCTGCGAAAGATAAAATGCCTGTTTTTTTTGCTGGCCCAGGGTCCTCAATATCTCGCTCCGCTTGTATCGAATGCGTGGTTCTACGCGTCCCTCCAGTTCCGATGAGGGAGTATTCGGACGCTCGGAATACGTAAAGACATGAAGATAACTGACCGGAAGCTCGTGCAAAAAATCGTACGATGCTCTAAACAGGTCGTCGGTTTCTCCGGGAAAACCCACGATCACGTCGGCTCCTATGCCTGCATCCGGAGAATGTTTCCGAATTGCGTTAACAAGGTCGCGGTAATCCGTTGCAGTGTACCGGCGGCGCATCTTCTTAAGAATTTCATCGCTGCCGCTTTGCAGGGGAATATGAAAATGATTGCAGATTTTTTTCGATGATATCCAGAAATCGAGAAGTTCCTCGGAAAGAAGATTCGGTTCGATCGAACTCATACGAATTCTTTCCAGACCCTCGATCATCTCCAATTCTCCAAGCAGTTTCAACAACGATACGTTGTGATGCTTCCCATAGTCGCCAACATTAACACCCGTTAGAACTATTTCCCGGTAGCCTTGGTCCACAAGGTTTTTCGCCTGCAACAGGCAGTCTTCAATCGACTGGCTTCTGCTTTTACCCCTGGCCAACGGAATCGTGCAGAAAGAACAATTGAAATCGCAGCCGTCCTGGATTTTCAAGAATGCACGGGTGCGTTCATCGGCAGCGCCCGAGTATGCCGGACCAAAATCCGATGCATCACTGATGGGAGAAACGAAAATTCTTGGTGAGTCGAATTTCTGGAATTTTTCTGAGTAGGTAAAAAGGTGAAATTTCTCGCTCGCTCCAAGGACAAGGTCAACGCCGTCGATCGAAGCGACCTCCTCCGGCTGAAGCTGTGCGTAACAACCGAGAACGGCGACAAATGACCCGGGGGAAGTGCGGCATGCTCGCCTGACGAGCTGCCGGCATTCACGGTCGGCTCGGTCGGTAACGCTGCATGTATTAATAACGCAAACGTCCGATTGCTCGCTGAACGGAACAATTGTATATCCCCGGTCGACAAATTGCTTCTCAAGACTTGCCGTTTCAGCGTAGTTAAGCTTACATCCCAACGTATGAAACGAAACTCTCTTCATCCATTGACTGAGGAAAATCACAGTATAAAAAAAGAGTCCCGATCATCGGAACTCTTTACGACACAATAAACGATTGTTAATGAAGCGATGCTTCCGCGGCAGCCCGCTCGTCCGGCGACGGGGTCACCGGGATTGCATCTTTCAACGTAATTGGAGGAAGCTTGTGTTGGGCGACATACTCATCGACAAGCTTTTGCTCTTTTCCCCGCAAGTACTCGACGACCGAAAGGACGATCTTTTTGCTATCACGGTCGAATTCAATAACCGTGAGAGGCAATGTATCGCCGATCTGAAACGCCTCAGCGATATTTTTAATCAACGTCTGTGAAAGCTGCGACAGGGGAACAAATCCGTCGACACCGAGAGGAAGTTCGACGATCACTCCTTTTTCAATAATCCGGACAACTTTTCCTTCGACTTCCGTACCGACTTTATACGATGTCGAGAACGTTTCCCACGGGTTATCGTTCAACTGTTTGTGCCCGAGCGATATTCTGCGCTGGTCTACATCAACACCGAGAATGACGACATCGATGGAATCGCCCTTCTTGACGACTTCGCCGGGATGACGAATCTTTTTCGTCCAGGACAAATCGGAAATATGGATTAAGCCGTCTACGCCTTGCTCCAATTCAACAAAAACGCCGAAGTTTGTCAGGTTCCGCACAATACCCGTGTGCCGTGAACCGACGGGGTATTTTTGAAGCAGCGACAGCCATGGATCGGGTTCGAGCTGTTTAATGCCGAGCGAGATCTTCTTGTTCTCCTTATCGAGGGAAAGAATGACGGCATCAATCATTTGTCCCATCGAAACAATTTGTGAGGGATGCTTGACGTGTTGCGTCCAGCTCATCTCCGAGATGTGAATAAGGCCTTCAATTCCCTTTTCAATTTCGATGAATGCACCGTAATCCGTGAGCGACACAACTTTCCCGTTGACCTTGGTGCCCACCGGATATTTGTTTTGGATATTTTCCCAGGGATGCGGCTGAAGCTGTTTGTATCCGAGTGAAATTCGCTTCTTCTCTTCGTCAAAATCGAGCACAACGACGTTGATGGTTTGGTCGAGCTTCACAATTTCCGAAGGATGATTGACGCGGCCCCACGACAAATCCGTAATATGCACAAGCCCGTCGACGCCGCCGAGGTCGATGAAAACGCCGAAATCGGAAATCGCTTTGACCGAGCCTTCAAGGATTTGGCCTTTTTCGAGGCTGCTGAGAATGGCTTTACGTTGGTCGGCCATCTCTTCTTCGACGAGTATTTTATGGCTGACGACAACATTTTCCGACGGATGGTTTATTTTTACAACGCGGAAGTCCATTTCTCTTCCGATCAGCGCATCGAAATCGCGAATTGGGCGAACATCAATTTGGGACCCGGGGAGAAATGCATCGATTCCCATAAGGTCGACAACGATTCCACCCTTGATCCGGCGCAGGCAACGCCCTTTGAGCACTTCACCGCTTTCGAATGAGCGCGTGACCCGCTCCCAGATGCGCATGAAGTCCGCGCGTTTTCTTGAGAGCACGAGCTGCCCGTCTTTATCCTCGATGCTCTCGAGGAATACTTCTACCTCGTCGCCGATCTTCACATCGTTAATATTTGGAAACTCGTTCACCGGAACCGTTCCTTCGGATTTAAACCCGATGTCGAGAGACACTTCGTTGTCGCCGATATGAACGACCCGGCCTTTAACGATTTCGCCTTGCGAAATCTTTCCGAGCGTCTTTTCGTATATCGCCGCTAATTCCTTGAACTCCGACTCCGTGTATCCCTTTTCTTCTTCGAAGACGGGCGGTGCTGCGTTGATTCCTTTGGACATTACATCTCCTTTATATCCTCACTGCTGAGAACTGCTTGCCGCCAGCTTTTGCTCCGAACAGTCATCGAATTCGTCTCAAAAGATAACAACAAGAACCTTGATTAAGTGAATGAATAGAATAATTAAGATGACTATAAAAATTATGCTGTTACAGAAACTAATGCCTCGATTGAGACCTTAACCCGTTCCATCAACCACTGAGGCGTCGATGTCGCGCCGCTTACCCCGACTGTTTCCACGCCGAGAAACCATTCCGGCTGCAACTCTTTTTCGTCTTCAATAAAATGCGTTTGAGGATTTTCCTCTTTCGCAATTTCGTACAGAACTTTTCCGTTTGAACTTTTTCTTCCGGCGACGAAGATCATGACATCGTTGGATCGGGAAAATTCGCGAAGCTTCTTGTCCCGGCCGGACACTTGCCCGCAAATGGTGTCCTTCGCGTGGAAATCAATCGCCATCTCCTCAAACGTTCCGACCTCGAATTCGGCCTTGATGCGCGACTTCATTGCGTCGCGGATAGCGTAAAACGTCGCTTTGTCCATCGTCGTTTGAGAAAAAAGGACGGTCTTCTTTGT
Source organism: uncultured Bacteroidota bacterium (assembly GCA_963717445.1). Taxonomy (GTDB): domain Bacteria; phylum Bacteroidota; class Ignavibacteria; order UBA10030; family UBA8401; genus JAGVPT01. The sequence continues at coordinate 387,613 of OY970334.1, forward strand.
CAGGTCGAGCTGATCGATTTCTTGACTCGATTTGATGACGATCGCCGTTCCGTTGGTATGGCCGACCAATCCGACAACTTCAGCATGATCTTTTTTCCCGAAAATGACGACCTGGTAACCGTTGTCGTAAAATTTTCGGATACGTTCCTGGACTTTTGTAACGACCGGGCACGTTGCGTCGATGAGTTCGATGCCGAGCTCCTTCGCACGGCGAAACGTCTCAGGCGGTTCCCCGTGCGCACGAATGAGAACCTTCGCGTCCTTGACATCCTTCAACTCCGCAAGCGTTATTGTTGAAAGCCCTTTCTCTTCCAGTCTCTCGATCTCGATCGGGTTATGAATAATATCTCCCAGCGAATAGAGCTTCTTCGACTCCTGCAGCTCCTGCTCGGCAATGTCGATGGTGCGGACAACACCCCAGCAAAATCCGGAATTTTGGTCCACGGTAACTTTCACGCCAATTTCTCCTTTGCCTTCTTCACGATAAATTCCACTTGCTCTTCAATCGTCAGATCGGTCGTATCGAGAACGATCGCATCGCCGGCTTTCGTTAACGGGCTGATCGCCCGATGTGTATCCTTATGGTCCCGCTCGGTGATCTCTCGTTCCAATTCATCAATCGTTGTTGCAATCCCTTTCGCCGCCAATTCTTTACTGCGCCGCATGGCACGCTCACGGGGATGTGCCTGCATGAAAATTTTTATATCTGCTTCCGGGAAAACAATACTGCCGATATCTCTTCCCTCGAGCACAATGGCTCCCTGCTTTCCCATCTCCCTCTGTTCTTGCACCATGAGCTGGCGGACTTCGGGCACCATGCTGACGGCGCTTGTTGCCTTCGTCACCTTCGGCGTCCGAATCTTCTCCGATACATCGACGCCGTCCAACTCTACTCTGTATCCTCCATCTTTAGAAATCAACCGGATTCTTGTTGATCGAGCTAACGCTGCAATCGCTGTGACATCGTCGAGATCGATTCCAGCTTCAATAACCTTCAACGTCATTGCCCGATACATCGCCCCCGTGTCAACATGCAAATATCCGAGACGCAATGCGACAAGCTTTGCCGTCGTGCTCTTACCAGACGCTGCTGGTCCGTCAATGGCAATGATGAGTCGCTTCAAGATCCAGATTTATATTTGAGTATGAAATATACCGTTTTTCCAAAACGGAGGCAACTTATTTTTGGTAGTGCTCAAGTTTGGTAAGGTGACGGACACCTTGCCGACTTACCATACCAAATATTTTGGTATAATTGGATTTTTTGTGTGAGGTGTCCGTCACCTCTCGTAAGAACGCAAACTTGACCACTACCTATTTTTAACTGAAAATTGTTGAAAAACCGCTTGATTCAAAAGCTTTTCCCTTCTACTTTTCTACTATTGTGAGAAAATTGACGCATGAAGAAATTTCATTAAAACGGACATCGCTGCAAGATATCCCCTCCCGTCCACGGCTGCCATTGTATACACTGGTGGATAATGTTCGAAGCCTTTACAACGTGGGATCGATATTTCGAAGCTCCGACGGGGCACTGATTGAAAAACTTTTCCTCGCCGGTTTTACTCCCCATCCGCCAAGAAAAGAGATCGACAAGACTGCTCTCGGAGCGACATCAACCGTTCCATGGGAATACCACAAGAATCCGATGGAAGTCATTGCCCGGTTGAAAAAAGAAAAAATAAAACTATGTGTCCTGGAATTAACGACTGAAAGCAGACCCTATTTCGAATTGAAGAAAGAGCATTTTCCTTTGTGCATCGCCGTAGGAAACGAGATCACTGGGGTGTCAAAAGAGATTATCCGGGAAGCCGACATGGCGATAGAAATTCCGATGTTCGGAAACAAGCAATCCCTCAATGTTGCAGTTGCATACGGCATTGTTGTGTATGACTGCGTCCGCATTCTTACCTCTTTACATTGATCGCTATGCCAGCGTAAAGAAATCCGTCTTCTCCAACGTGTGAATCCTGATAACACCGGCTCTGACTAATGTTGTCAGGATTCGAGACGCTCTGCGGTCTGAAACATTGACAAGGTGAGCGTACTCTTTCACGGTGATCTGTTCGTGCGCCTCAAAATATTCGAACAACCGTTTTTCATTTCCGCCGATAGAAATTTTTAGCGGCGGTCTGTCCGGCCTTTCATTTCTGAGTACCTTGATGACTTCCCTGCTGGCAAGAACAGTTTTGTCGTGGACACGGATGAACACCTTGTTTTCCTCTCCATCATCGCTGCTCAAAAAATAGTGGGGCTTATCGTCACTCTCGCCGACAGAAGCTGCGATCACATCTTTACTGTTAAAAGGGATGATGTCAATGTTCGGGGCGATGGGAGGATCGCAAAAGTTATTTCCCGCTACTTCAATAAGATCTATTTCGGTCTTTTCGCTTTCTACTCCGACAATAGACCCGTCGTCGTCCACTCCGAAAAGAATCGTCCCTCCTTTCGTGTTGGCAAAGGCAATGAGCGCCCGGGCGATCTTCTCGGCGGATGAAATTTTTCGTTTGAACTCGACTTGAAATCCTTCCCCTCCCTCGATCATTTCCTTAATGTCGCTTGCTTGCATTTAATATCCTCGAGCGGTCATCCGCTCCAATATGAGAGAGGCTCGCCTATCGACATACTGGGACGATTGATTCGGTTGATGGTGCAACGGGCTCGGAATAACCGCTGCCAGCCGCGCAGCTTCCTCCCGGGTAATGGCCGACGCCGATTTGCCGAAATATTTTTTTGCAGCGGCTTCGGCACCAAACACACCGTTACCCCATTCGATAACATTCAAATAGATTTCTAAAATTCGTTCTTTTGAAAGCATTCGTTCCATCCGCAAAGCGATGACAAGCTCTTTCAATTTACGCAGCGGGTCTTTAGAAGTAGACAAAAAAAGATTTTTCGCAAGTTGTTGGGAAATCGTGCTGGCACCCCGTGCTGCCTTTCCTTCTTCAATATTTTTTTCGATCGATTCCTGGACTTCATACCAATCGACGCCACCGTTTTCATAGAAGGTCCCGTCTTCAGAAACGATGACAGCGTGCGCCAGGTACGGAGAGATCCGATACAGTGGAACCCAATTCTGTTGAATATGAAACGGTTTCCCTGCTTCAGCCGCCTCCCGCTCTCGCTGCTCCATTAAAGCAGTCCGCTGCGGGTTTACTCTTCTCAGCTCCTGCAAACGAATATTCGGAAGCGAAAGATACTCAAGAAAGAGTATCATGCAGACGCCGTACACGACCGCACGAACTTTGTGTTTGCGAGACCAATCGAGAGCGGAGATAATTCTTTCTCTCAATATCCCGCGAAATTCGGCAAGTTTCATTCCTCAAACCTGCTCAACATCCGACGGAATGTTTTGTCTGGTCGAGAAAACTCTGCAAGATCAATGCCGAGGCCATAGCGTCTATTTTCCCTTTATCGGACCGGCGCTGCTTCCTCGTTGTTCCCATTTGCACCAGTGTTTGCCGTGCAATGCGGGAAGTAAACCGCTCATCCCACGGTATCACTTCGACAGCGAGCTTCTCTTTCAGGCGGCTGATAAACTTGTCGACTTCTTCCGCTTTCATTCCCTTCTCTCCTTTTAACGTGTAGGGCATTCCAACGACGACGAGACCGACGTCATACTGCCGGCAAATTCCTGCCACGATGTCGAAAATTCCTTTGTCATGAGAAAATGTTCCGACGCTCTGGGCAATAATTCGAAGAGGGTCGCTTACAGCGACACCAACCCTCACGGTTCCAAAATCGATTCCTAATATCCTCTTATCCATTCGTTTCCTCAAACCGCTCAACTTTGGTAATTCCCTTCAACCGTTTCAACCGGTCGACAATCCCGTTGAGATGCTCGGTGTTTTTCACGTAGAGAATAAACTGGCCGTCAAAAAGCGAATCCTTCGTCGCGATGTTCACACTACGAATATTCGTATTATTATAGGTCGAAATCGCATGGGTAATTTCGTTGAGCAACCCGGAGCGGTCTTGGCCTGAAAGCTTGATGCCCACAATAAAGTCGACATCGTCCGTCGGCGGCCATGAAACTTCTACGATTCTTTCTTCATCGTTCAATCGCATGGAAGCGACGTTCCGGCAATCCTTTCGATGAATTTTCAATCCCTCGCCCGTCGTTATAAAACCTACGATCTCGTCCCCGGGAATAGGGTTGCAGCATTTGGCATAATTATGCATGAAATTGTCGTGGGTGCCGAAAAGGGATATTCCGGTCGTAATGCTCCGAGCGCTCTTTACGAACCGGTTGAAAAGCACCGAAGCGCCGTTCTCTCCCGTTTGATCTTGTTCCGAAGCCGGGCGTTTTGTCTTTTCAATCAGCAATCCGATCATTGCATCGGGATCGATGGCTTGATTCATGATGCCGAGATAAAAATCCTGTGTATTGTTTATCTTTTGAAGATGGACGAATTTTGTAAGCTCGTCGTCGTTGATATGAAGTTTTGCCTTTTTGATCTTCTTGTCCCACAGTTCTTTTCCCTCTTCGATATGTTTCCGTTCCTCTTCTTTAATCCAGTGGCGAACCGCAGATTTGGCTTTGTGCGTGACTGCAAATTGCTCCCAATCCGCGTTCGGCGTCTGCTTCTTCGATGTGATGATTTCAACCTGGTCGCCGCTCTGCAGAATCGTGTTCAAGGGAACAATTCGCCCGTTGACTTTTGCTCCGATGGTGTGCGACCCCACATTCGAATGGATTTCAAACCCAAAATCGATCGGCGTCGCCCCCTTCGGCAGGATCTTTAGATCACCTTTCGGAGTAAAGACGTAGATTTCATCTTGGTATAAATTGAGTTTGAAACTCTCCATCAGTTCTTTTGGAGTGTCATCCGTGCGCTGGTCGAAAATCTCTCGTACCCAATTGACCCAGTTTTCCAGTTCCTTATCGAGCGTGCCGGCATTTTCCTTATACATCCAATGGGCCGCGACGCCTCGTTCGGCGATTTCGTGCATCGACTTCGTTCGAATTTGTACTTCGACCATTTTTCCTTCAGGCCCGATAACCGTCGTGTGCAGCGATTGGTAGCCATTCTTTTTGGGAATGGAGATATAATTCTTAAACCGTTCGGCAACGGGTTTGTAAATTTCCGAAACTATCCCGTAGACGGAAAAGCATTTATTGTCGTCGGTGGTGTCGAGAACTATCCGCACTGCGAACATATCATAGATTTCTTCCAGCGGTTTATTCCGTTTTAGCATTTTGTTGTAAATGCTGTATAAATGCTTCGGGCGGCCTTCGATTTCAAAGGAATAGCTTCCTTCCTTTAAACGACTTTCGATCGGGACGGTAAATTTTCGAATGTAATGTTCGCGCTCACGACGTTTAGCCTTGATGGCGTGGGCAATTTCTTCGTATTCTTTCCGATGAAGATGTTTGAAGGCCAGGTCCTCTAGCTCCCATTTAATTTTCGCCAACCCGAACCGATGGGCAAAGGGGGCATAAATATCCAACGTTTCCTTCGCCAAACGCTGCTGCTTTTCGACTGGAAGATATTCCAGCGTCCGCATATTGTGAAGCCTGTCGGCAAACTTTACGATCATCACACGGATGTCGTTGACCATCGACAGCAGAAGCTTCCTGTAACTTTCCGCCTGCGTAATTTCGTGGCTGCGGAAAATATCCGTGATTTTTGTCGTTCCGTCGACAATGTCGGCAATCGTATCGCCGAATTCTTCTCGAATATCTTTGATGCTGAAATCAGTATCTTCCGCAACATCGTGCAGGAGGGCGCAGGCCACTGAAACATCGTCGAGGGCGATTTCCTTTGCAACGACGGTAGCGACTTCGTACGGATGGTAAAAATATGGCTCTCCGGAGGCACGAATGTCGTGCTTGTGTGCTTCAAGACTCAACTCGAATGCCCGCGTAATTAAATCTTCATTTACCGAGCGAAGATTCTTCCTGCAAATAGCGAGCAGGTCGTCGAGCTTTTTTTTGTATTTTGCCTGAACCATGTGTTGTTTTAACTTACACTGTCTACGATAATAAAACTTTATTCATCTTTAACAGCTCTAGTTAAAAGTGAAAAATGAAAAAAACGCTCACTCCTAACTTTTAATTTTTAACTTTTAACTTTTCACTATCTATAGCTTCTTTCGCCCGTTCCAACAACTCTCTTGCAGACGTTATTTTTTTACCTATATCGCGTTTTGTTTTGCCTTCAAGAGCCTCGTATGTAAGAATAGTGTTGCATTGATCGATGACCTCATCGTAGCGGTGTTCTTCCATCGCAAATTGTGCCAGCTTGAGCCGGCACGCCGCTTCGCAGGACCTGATTCCGGACCGGAGCTTTCATCACACTGGCCAGCATTCGTAAAGCAGCAGACCTGATCGCGGCAGTGTCCCTTTGCGGCATACGTTCAAGAATGCCCATGAGCAACCATAAAAAAGAACGGTTTTCCGGGTAAACCTCCAACGCCCTCGATACAATCGTAAGTGCTTCAGCGTATCGCTTTTCTTCAGTAAGAACTATTGCTATGCTGTTCATCGCGACAAATTTTTCATACGACCCTTTCTCAACAGCCGTTGAAAGCAACACAATTCCCTCTTTTCTCCTGTCGCTTACGAAAGGGAGCCAGGATAAAAATTCGGTTTTTTTGCTCCGCCAATAATAGTACGTCCCCAGTCCGTTCATAGCATCGTAACACTCTGGATTGATATCCAAACATCGTTCAAACATCTTGGCGGAATTCATTCCATCGATAATAACACTGGCCCAACTGTCTCGTTCGGACTCAGAAAATGCGCGATAAGATAGCGCTGTCCCGGCAAAATAGTATCCCCAATCCACCGAGTCCTTCTTTTCTATAAGATGGTCGGCAAGAGTTTCACCTTTTGCCAGAAGCGAATCAAAGAGATGTTGATCGAACGTGTTTTCATAATCTGAAAATTCTGCCTGCATCGTGCCCGCAAGATACAAGTACCCTGCAGGATTATCGGGATAATTTTTGATGACCGATTGAAAGAGCGCTCTTGCTTCAGGATACTCTTGCCTGAGTGTCAGGTCAATGCCTTGAAGAATTGTGTCATGGAGATTTTGCTCCGGAGGAATCTGGGCTAATGTTGTACCCTGCTTCGCGATCATAAGCGCGATCGAAATCACGCACACAATCCGATAGCCGCGGAGAAACAAGAAATTTCTTCTTGGCGTCTTCATGCCTCTGCTTTTGACATCTTTTCTTTTTGAATAACTAACCATATTCACTCTGTACCGAAAATTCTATCCCCTGCATCGCCAAGTCCCGGGAGAATATAGCCCTTATTATTGAGCGTCCGGTCCAGACTAGCACAAAATATTTGAACATCCGGATGATGCTTGGTGACCATCCTCACTCCGGCCGGTGCCGCAACCAGGCAGGCAATGCGGATATTTTTCGCACCTTTCCTTTTGAGAAAAGTTATCGCTGCGGTCGCACTCCCTCCGGTTGCAAGCATCGGGTCAATCAAAATGACCAGCGCGCGCGAAATCTGCCGTGGGAACTTCGAGTAGTAATCGACCGGCTGAAGAGTCTCTTCGTTACGGTAAAGGCCGACGTGTCCGACGCGCGCCTCAGGGAGAATGTTGAGAAACCCTTCTACCATTCCGAGGCCGGCACGAAGCACGGGAACAACAACAATGGGATGCTTGAGCGAAAAACCTTTCGTTTTCTCCAGCGGAGTCTGAACGGTAAATTCTTTCAACGCAAAATCTTTTGTCACTTGAAACGCCATCATCCCGGCTATCCGTGAAAGAATGTGGCGAAATTGATCATTCGGGGTTTTCGCATCGCGCAAGTAAGTCACATCTCTTTGAATGATCGGATGTTTGACGATTGTAAGGTTTTTCATAGGTTTTAAATCGTCGTTAGCTTTTAGGTCTTAGCTATTCGTCAAGCGTATTCGGTATTCTGAATTCTGTATCCTGAATTCTTCATCCGTGCTTTAATTTTTCACTTATCACTTTTAATTTTTAATTTTTTTCCCAATTGTTCCGCTGCAATCGCTATTCCATCCCAGAGCGGCGCGTACGGTGGCGTATAAATCAAATCAAATTGACCAACATCATCGATTGACATTCCATGCCGAATTGCGACCCCCAATGTATTTGCCCGAAGCACCGCTCCGTAATCTCCTATCACATTTGCCCCTAAAAGTTTTCGTGTTGTTCGGTCTGCAATGAGGGTAACATGTATTTCTTTTGCCCCTGGCATCATGCCGACCTTTGATTGTGCACGAATTGTATGGGCGACGGCATCAAAATATGCTCCCTTCGCTTCCTTCATGCTCAGTCCGACATGGGCAACTTCTTTGTCAAAAACGCGCACGCCGATTGCACGCATCGTCCCTTTAAAAAATGCATTTCCACCGGCGGCGTTTTCTCCCGCAACCCTCCCCGTCTTGCTCGCAGTCGTCGCCAGCGAAATATACATCGGCTTTTTCGTAATAATATTGCGAAGTTCGCAGCAATCACCCGCAGCGAAAATATTCTCTTCACCGAGCGCTTTCATTTTATCGTCGACACGTATACCGTCAAAATCTCCGATTTGAATTCCAGCCGCCTCTGCAAGTTTGGCGTTCGGCGTTACTCCTATCGCAACAACGACAATATCGGTTTCAACGGTAATGTCAGGAGTCCCTACTGCCACGACATTCTCTTTTGCGCCTATTCCGAACCATTCAATTTTTGAGCTGGAGAGAAACGTCACCCCATGCTTCTGAATTTCTTCCAATACCAGCTTTTGACTTCCTTCTTCTAACCTGGACATCGGCATTGGACCGTTGTGAATCATCGTCACTTCCATCCCCCTGCGAACAAATGCATCTGCCATTTCCAATCCGACGAAACCGGCGCCGACGATAACAGCATGGCGCGGTTTTTCCTCACCGATAAATTTTTTCATCGAGTAGGCGTCATCAAGACCTTTAACGATGAACACATTTCTGCTTCTCTCTCCTTCAATGTTCAGGGTCTTGGGCGTCGAGCCTGTTGCGATGATCAATCTGTCGTAATGTTCATTCTTGGTCGTCCCATCCTTAAAGTCGCGAACGATGATTTCTTTTTTTGACGGAAGAATTTCTTCTACAGTATGGAGGATCTTTGCACTGACCCCTTTTTCCTTTTCTAATCTTTCGGGTGTAAAGATAACCAGCTTTCCCTCATCGTCGATTTCGTTGCTCATAAGGTATGGAATTTCGCAGATGCCGTATGATATATATTCGCCCTGTTCAAAAAGAACGACCTCTGCCTCCGGGTCAATTCGCTTTGCCTTTGCCGCCGCACTCGGTCCGGCTGCCAATCCTCCTATGACGAGAATGCGGCGTTTCATCCATGCTTCCTTCTGAATTGAAGAGTGAGCGGAACTCCGGCAAACCCCCAATGCTCGCGGATTTTATTTTCAAGGTAACGTTTGTAGCTATCGCTGATCAATTTCGGTTCGCTTGCAAAAAAGGTAAAAATCGGAGGAAGCGTCTTTACTTGTGTTACATAATTCAGCTTTACATCTTTGCCCGTCTTCGTCGATGGCGGATAATGCTGGATATCGGCGAGAAGAACTTTATTCAACTCGCTTGTCCCGACACGCTTGGAGCGCTCCGCATGGACTAGTTTTGCCATTTCTATGACTTTAAAAATTCGCTGTTTTGTCTTCGCAGAGATGAAAACAAGGGGAATATAATCGTACGTGCGGAGTTTCTCGCGAATCGTTTTCTCAAAGTTCTTGACCGTTGAATTATCTTTATCCGCAACCAGATCCCATTTGTTCACTGCAATGACGGCTCCCCTGTTTCGGTCAATGACCGATTGAATAATCATCAAGTCCTGCTTCTCAAGCTTTTCGCTGGCATCGAACAAGACCACCGCAACGTTACATCGTTCGATGCTTTTCAATGTCCGGACTGTGGAATAAAATTCAATGCTCTCGCGTATCCTTTTCTTTTTGATCAATCCTGCCGTATCGATTAAGATGATCTCTTCCCCGTAATGTTTCAGCAAGGTATCAATCGGGTCGCGGGTGGTGCCTGCGATAGGAGTTACGATCGTCCGGTCTTCGCCGATGATTGCGTTCACCAGAGATGATTTACCGACATTCGGTTTTCCGATGATGGCAAGTTTAAGGCGGGTGTCTTCTGTTTCATCTTCACCGTTGGCAGAAATATTTTTAGTGATGAGATCAAGAAAATCGCCTATCTGCCTCCCGCCGAGAGCGGAGATAGAAGCCGGCTCGCCGAGTCCGAGCGAATGAAACTCGGCGGCTTCGTACTCCGATGCTGCGTTATCGACTTTGTTGACAACGAGAATAACCTGCTTGTTGGACTTGCGCAGGATCGACGCAATCTCTTTGTCGATATGAGTGATTCCTTCTTTCGCATCGACAACGAAGATAATTTCATCCGCTTCAGCGATGGCAATATGCGACTGCTCACGGATCGCTTTCTCAAACAATTCCTCTGATTCCGGAACAAAACCGCCTGTGTCGATCAACGTAAACGATTTGCCGCACCATTGCGCCGACGCGTAATGACGATCGCGCGTGACACCCGGCTGATCATGAACAATAGCGTCCTGCGACCCGACGATGCGGTTAAACAAGGTCGACTTGCCGACGTTGGGACGGCCGATTATAGCTATGAGATGAGCAGACATTGATTAATTATGATTGCAAGGTCGAGTGATCACAAGGTTATATGATGCAAATGAGAAACAACTTTCCAGTGTATATAATAGATAAAAACGGGGAGAGTTTCAATTGATGGAAGGCTCAAGCCATGCTTTAACTTAACGCTCTGCTCGATGTTTTCGAAGGCAGCTCATGAATTTGAAAATAAAAACAGGGATTCTCCTGCCGAAGGCATCACTTCGTGAGAAGGGGTCCTTCGGACCCGCGTCGTCGGGAATGACAAATGCAGGCACTACTTTCTGGATAGTAGTGCTCAAGGTTGGTAAGGTGACGGACACCTTACCGATTTACCTTACCAAATATTTTGGCATAACGTGATTTTTGGGAGTGAGGTGTCCGTCACCTCTCGCTGGAAAAGCAAAATTGACCACTACTTTCTAGATACAATAATTGATCGGTTCGAAAAAATTACGTAGCTTTTACAATCCACTGTCAGGCTGGTTGACGGCATACACTCCAAATCCAAGAACTATAAGGCAAAAACCGTGTCAGGAAACGTTGTCGGAATTTTCATCGCAGGAAAGAAAGAGCGCCTTCCGATTTCGGTCAATTCAGTTGAGGCAGTCGCTCATCGAGGCCTCGTCGGGGACCGCTATTATGCAAAGATGGGCACGTTCTCGGAAGCTGAACCGTTCGGCCCCGGCCGGGAAATAACCTTAATTGAAGAAGAAAGTGTCAATCTTATGGCCAAGCGCCTCGGTTACAACGTCGATGCGGCCAAGCTTCGAAGAAATGTCCTGACTCGCGGTGTCCGCTTAAATGACCTTGTTGGGCGACAATTTACGATCGGCAATGTCAGGCTGATGGGCATACGATTGTGCCACCCATGTGCGCATCTGGAACGGCTCAGCGGCTGGAGTGTGAGGACACATTTGAAAGAACAAGGCGGCCTGCGAGCTGATATTCTAGACAACGGGTGGTTGCATGTAGGCGACAAAGTGAATATTGATCCAGACTTGCCATCAACAACAAGTCCTTAACCTCTCTTGTTGTTTCTCTTTCTGCAATATCATTATTTGTAATTCAACAGAACTCGAAAGTATGGCGTTCGCGCTATGAAGAATTTCTTTATTATTTTCTTCATTGCTGTGCTCAGTTTTGCATCTCTTTACTCTCAGGAGATCAACGTAACGGTGAAAGGATCAAGCAACCCAATCGCCGGCGCGACGGTTCAACTCTTGGAACTCGATAGAACCAATCGCACCGATGCTCAAGGCAAAGCGATTTTTTCTAACATGCCGAAAGGAACATACAGAATCTTTGTTCGCGTCATCGGTTATTCACCGGCAACAGACACCGTTGAGATGATTGGCCGGGATGCCGAGATAACATTCACGCTGAACGAATCGGCGATCGGGATAGAGGAAGTCGTCATTTCAGCGTCGCCGTATGCGCGAATGGCGGACGATCAGTATCAATCAGCCGAGTCAAAGTCGATGGAAGAATTGCACGACAGCCCCGGGTCAAGTTTTGCGGAGAAAATTTCGGACTTACCCGGCGTCACGGTCCGCGGCAACGGCTCCGCTCCATCCCGCCCTATTCTCCGCGGCCTTTCCGACAATCGAGTCTTAATTCTGGAAAATGGCCTTCGCACAGGCGACATTTCCACATACGACCCTGCACACGCTGTACCGATAGATGCTTTAAGTATTTCCCAAATCGATGTCGTCCGAGGCCCTGCAAGTATTTTGTTCGGCCCGAGCACTATCGGCGGATTGGTAAATGTTATCACAAATACGGTTCCGACTTTTTCGACGAACCCATATTCCGGAAGAGTCTCGCTTGCAGGCAATTCGGTGAGCGACGAGTATGCGGGCTATTTCGACGGCGTGTACAGCGACGGCGGTCATGCGCTCGGCGTTTCGGCAGGAGGAGTCCATTCCCAAGACATTCACATCCCTGCGGGCGATTACGCCGACCCGGCCAGCGGTCAAGAATTTACTCTTAGCCGCATGCCACAATCATTCGACCATACTCAAGAAGGCAGCATCGGTTATTCGTATCAGAACGATTTCGGCATGATCGGGATCGGCGGAAAACATTATGAAATGAACTATGGCATTCCAGGCATCCCTCCGAACCCGAACTGGATGAACGTACCTCCTGCGACATCGCGCATCACACAAGATAAAAATTCTGTGGAGATGCGCAGTTTGTTCGTTATTGATGGCTCTCTGATTAAGCAAGCAAAGTTCAACGCGAACTATGTCGATTACAAACACTCTGAATACCCGACCGTAGAAGACTCAACAGGTGTTTCCGACCAGCAGGCAAATGAATTTCATAAAGAGGCATTTAATGCTATGCTGCAATTCGAGCATCAGCAGTTCGGCAAATTTCAGGGAGTCGCCGGATTGTGGACGGATATTGAAAACCTCACCATTGAAGGCGATATGCCCCTGGGTCCCAACTCCGTCACAACAGGAATTGCAGGATACGCCTATGAAGAATATCTTGCAGATGAAGACGCGCGTCTCCAAATCGGACTTCGCTATGACTACAATCGCATTCATACAACTCCATATGCTGCTTCGACCGATTCGGTCTTCCAAGTGCTTGATGTTGCTCGATTGTCAAATGCTGTGACCGCATCACTCGGAGCAATTGAGAAGATTTCGCAAGAACTAACGGCATCATTGAGCATAGCCCGCTCGTTCCGAGCTCCAACTGTGCAAGAACTCTTTGCAAACGGACTCGACGCGGCAAGCGCCACGTATTCAAGAGGCGATGCAAACCTTAATCCGGAGACCGGCATCGGCGTTGATGCCTCGTTAAAGGGGAGTTTTACCAATGTCTCTTTTGAGTTTTCGCCGTACATAAATTTTATCAATGATTACATCTATGCCTTTCTCACCGGCGACACTCTGCAAGCGTTTCCCGTTCGCCAATTTTCTGCAACGAACGCGCGCTTAACGGGCTTTGAGGCATTAGTGATGATTCAACCGGTTCAAAGAATAGCGCTGCGCGCGAGCATTGATTATGTGAATGCGGAAGACACTAAGAATAATGTCCCCCTTCCCTTTACGCCGCCGATGCGCGGACTATTCAGAGTGAGTTACCAAGACGAAATGTATTCCAGCATGATAGAATGGCGCCTGGCCGCGCGACAGACACGGCTCGGCGACGGCGATACACCAACTGCGGGTTACGGTGTTGTCAATCTCGGCGCGGGAATCCGATTCATACATGGCTGGATTGAGGAAACAGTGAGCGTACACTGCGATAACCTTTTGAATCAAGTATATCGGGACAATTTATCCGTTATTAAGGACTTCGTGCCGCAACCTGCACGAGGCGTTCGGCTCAATTTCGATCTTGTTTTCTAAATTCACGGTTTTTAAAAAAAATAAAAACATCGTATGACCAACTTATTTTCCTGGCTTATTTTTGTTGCTGCGGCTTTATTGGAAGTGAGCGGAGATGCTTTAATCCGCAAAGGCTTACGCGGCTCAGGGGTTTTCTTTTTACTTATTGGTTTTGCCGTACTTGGCTCCTATGGTTTTGTTGTCAACAGTGTTAAGTGGGATTTTTCGAAATTACTAGGAGTCTATGTAGGAGTTTTTGTATCGATCAGCATTTTATATGGACGCTTTGCGTTCAAAGAAAATATCCCGTCGTCCACTTGGATTGGTGCCATTGTGATTATTCTTGGCGGCCTGATAATTCAATTCGGTCAACAATAGTCGATATGCTGTAGTGATTTTTTGCTGACGGAATTTCCACTTTTTTCATAGCGCGAAAATATGGTGAGTGCTCTTCTTGATTCTTTAAAGGCTGAGCTTGAGCGATTCGGTGAGTCGAATGACGCGGTTCATACAGAATATTCTCAACGCATGCTCAATATAACGCACGAGACTGGCGAATTCTTGTCGGTCCTAGTCCGAGCAACGTCTGCGCGCCGAGTGCTTGAGATTGGCACCTCAAATGGATATTCTACGCTCTGGCTTGCAGAAGCGGCAAGAGACGTCGGCGGATCGGTTACCACTGTTGAGATTTCGGAATTTAAGGTTAAACTCGCTTCCGAGAATTTCTCCCGTGCAAAGCTTTCATCCTCCATACACCAGATCCATGATGACGCAGGCCGCGTCCTTAAAGGGCTCGAGCCAAACACATTCGATCTGGTATTCCTCGATTCTGAGCGGAGCGAATATCCAAATTGGTGGCCTCACATCCGTCGCACGCTCAGGCCCGGAGGATTGCTCATTGTGGACAATGCAACTTCTCACTCAGATCAAATGGCACCGTTTATTGCGCTGGTAAAAACCGCTGCCGAGTTTACAACAAGCGTTGTTCCCGTCGGCAATGGAGAGTTCCTCGCGGTGAAGCAACTTGGTTCGATGTAAATATGAAATCAGCCATATGCAAATAGCTTGAAGACCTACATTTCGCATAATTTCTAAACAGGAGGCAATATGAAAAGATTAATGATCGCATTGCTGCTTTTCTTTCCAATGATCGGGTTCGCAGGGGAACAATCTCCAAAAGCAATTGCAGAGCAATTTTTAAGCTCCCTCCCAAGGCAAAGATTCAATGCCTCTTATGACCAGTTGTTTAATGGCTCATCCATTTCCACAGACAATTTGCAGGCAATTGAAAATTTGAAGAGCCAAACAGAAAAGCTTCTTCCACTCTACGGCGGCATTCTTGGCTATGAGTTGGTTCATGAAGAGGATTTTGGAACTTCAATTGTTCGCCTGGTGTATATTCTAAAACAGGAAAAACATGCAACGGTCTGGGAATTTTACTTCTATAAACCCAGGTCATTTTGGTTCCTATCAAACATAAGATTTAATGACCAATTCAATTTTATAGAATCAAAAGAATAAATGGTATGAGACATCTGAAAAATCGTTTCTCGCCAAGGCGCCAAGACTTTATTTTTAAATCATTTTATGACTTTGCGCGAGCCATACTTTTGGAATTATTCAGAGGTTTCGATATCCGGAAAACCATGCAAGCGGTATGGCAACCCTTGAAGAGAGCCGCTCGGGCTTAGCGTAAGTCAGTCAAGCGGCAATGCACTTATTGAGACCAAAACCAAATGACCAAAGGACGGCTGGAAGCGTTCAGCGATGGCGTCATAGCCATCATTATTACCATCATGGTTCTTGAATTGAAAATACCACATGGAGCCAATTTATCCGCCTTGTTTCCTCTGGCGCCGATAGTATTGAGCTACGCATTGAGTTTCGTCTTTCTCGGAATCTATTGGAGCAACCATCATCATTTGTTTCAGGCGGTCAAGCATGTTGACGGCCGCGTCCTTTGGGCAAATTTGCATTTGCTCTTTTGGTTATCGTTGACTCCATTCGTCACCGGATGGATGGGGGAAAACCAATTTGCCCCCGGACCTGTCGCGCTTTATGGCGTGGTTCTCCTGTTTTCTGCCGTCGCATATTTTATTCTTACCAAGACACTTCTGGCGATCCATAGCAAGGACTCCGTCCTTGCCACTGCAATCGGCAGGGATTTTAAGGGAAAAATTTCGGTAGCCATTTACATTGTTGCAATTGCACTCTCTTTTGTAAACTCGGCAGTTGCCGGTGCGATGTACGTTCTTGTTGCCATTATGTGGCTCGTTCCCGACCGTCGAATTAAAAAAAATCTTGTCCAATAATACATCGTCCAGCTCAATGAATCCATCAATCCACATCAGGCAAGCCATGCCTGAAGACATAGAAGCTATCACGGCAATCTACAACGAAGCAATTCTGACCACGACTGCAACATTCGATACAGAGCCGAAGACGATAGCCGAACGGTTGGAGTGGTTAAAGACTCACGACAAAAGACATCCTGTCTTGGTTGCAATAATCGAAGGGAGACTAGTCGGTTGGGCATCGCTCACGAAATGGTCGGACCGTCCTGCTTATGACGACACGGCAGAGACATCTTTTTACGTAAAATCGGAGTATCGAGGTCAAGGAATTGGCCGTATGCTCAAAGAAGCTATTATCGAAGAAGCCCGCAAACTACATTTTCACACACTCATTGCACGCGTTGCAGAAGGAAGCCAGGAAAGCCTTCATCTCAACGAAAGTGTCGGGTTCATTCACGTGGGAACAATGAAACAGGTAGGGCGGAAATTTGGAAAATTACTTGACGTACACATATTACAAAAAATGCTGGAGTAATTTGTTGTGTAACAAAGTCCCCGATTCCGACAAAAAAGAGGATTATTTCAGTAGCCGCACTGTATTGGAGTGTTCTAGTGCCGAAAGAGCCATCGTAAAAACTTTATCTTAAAATGCCATAATTTGTTCGGGGGGAAAAAAGATCATTGTGCTTCCAGCATCACAACCGATTTTGCCGGCACTTCGATGCTTATCTTCCCTTCGTGTAATGCGGCGCCGTTGAAAGGTTTTATTGTTACCTGCTCCGGCTTACCAAAATCATTCAGAGCGTTCATTTGGTCTGCAGTAAGTATTTCTCCTTTGATTTTTGAAACCACCGCTCCGCGAATATCACAGCTTACCTCTTGCACATTTTCCGGATCGACGTTAACGATGCTGATATGTATTCTTCCCTCGTTATCCTTCGATGCCGAAACGCTGAGGGCCGGTATTTTGTCAGAGCCGTCGGAATAATCAACGCTTTGCAAATCGATGGGGAGTAACGTAGCATCCTGATGAACCTTATACATTTTAAAAACGTAGTACGTTGGCGTTAATACTATTTCCTTGTCCTTGGTGAGAATGATCGACTGCAGCACGTTTACCATTTGTGCAATATTGGCCATCTTAACTCTGCTACAGCGGTTGTTGAAAATATTCAGGTATAAACCCGCCGTGACTGCATCGCGTAAAGTGTTTTGTTGATAAAGAAATGCAGGGTTGGTCCCCGGCTCAACATCGAACCAGTTTCCCCATTCGTCTGCGATCAGGCCGATTTTCTTATCGGGATCGTATTTGTCCATGATGTTGATTTCCTTCGCGAGAGCTTCATCGACATAGGCGCTATTTTTCATTGTGCTAAACCATTCGCTTTTTGTAAACTGGGTCGCTGATCCTTTATATGTCCAGTTGTGGCAAATGGTATAATGATGAAATGAATATCCCTGGGCGAGGTTCCGGTAGTCCTTAACTTTTTTCA
The DNA here is from genome assembly GCA_963717445.1 of uncultured Bacteroidota bacterium. Classification (GTDB taxonomy): domain Bacteria; phylum Bacteroidota; class Ignavibacteria; order UBA10030; family UBA8401; genus JAGVPT01. The sequence continues at coordinate 405,361 of OY970334.1, forward strand.
TAACGGTTTCCGTCCAATCACTATTGATGCCGCCGGACATGATTTTATAGTCGCCGGGACAGAAGGTCGAAAACTGCTTGAAAAGGTCCGTATAATATTCAGGCGTCATGTTACCTCCGCAGCCCCAGTTTTCATTTCCAATGCCCCAAAATCTTACGTTCCAGGGTTTCTCCCGCCCATTTTGCCGGCGGAGGTTGGCCATCGGACTATCGTTGTTTGAATTCACATATTCGATCCAATCGCGCGCTTCCTTTACCGTTCCGCTCCCCACGTTAATCGCAAGATAAGGTTCGGCGCCGATGAGCTCGCAAAAATCGAGAAATTCATGAGTCCCAAAGCTGTTATCTTCTACAACTCCTCCCCATGTTGTATTGACGAATTTAGGCCGTTTGTCCGAAGGTCCGATCCCATCCATCCAATGATATGTATCTGCAAAACATCCCCCCGGCCATCTCACGACGGGGACGCTGATCGCTTTTAACGCCTCCACTACGTCATTACGAAGGCCGCGAGTGTTTGGGATGGAAGAATTTTTTCCAACCCAAATGCCCCCATAAATGCAATGTCCCAGATGTTCTGTAAATTGCCCGTAGATATATTTGCTGATTGTGTCTTTGCCTAAATCAGCGTTCACAATGAGTCTGTTGCCGGTCCCTTGAGCTATTGCAAAAGCTGTCACCAAAAACATCGTGGCGCTCACCGTCAAAAGAAATATTCTTTTCATAATCCTATTTTCCTAGAGTACGACGGAGTGAATATCAATGCTGTAGCCGTTGCTGTTTGAGAACTTCCGAACGTCAAAGCCACGTGGATTTAATTAGATGAGTCACGACATCGACTGACTCGCAGCGAATATACGATTTTTTAAATGCAACATCCAGCTTGGTGCTGTTACAGTTTGAAGGTCATTGCGAGCGGAGCGAAGCAATCCCCTAAGTTAAGGAGAGATTGTCCCACTGTATGGGATCCCGTTGGGACTTCGGCAAACAACGCCTCACAATCACTTCTTCATAAGAAAAGAAATCAAACGGTGACAGTACTTCCAGCTTCTAGTGAAGCTCTTTCAAGAACTCTTTAACAAATGTACCGAGCTGTTCGAACTCAATCAGAAATGCATCATGGCCGTACGGGGAATTGATCTGGCGATACTGTGCAAGCGGCAGGAGAGAGGCAAGGGCTTTTTGCTCATGGACAGGGTAAAGAATGTCGGAATCGATTCCGACGCATAACACGGGAATTTTTACGGACGACAAAACTTGTTCAACACTCCCCCGCTCGTATCCCACATCGTGAAGATCCATCGCCCGCGAGATATACATATACGTGTTCGCGTCGAACCGGTCGACGAGTTTCTTCCCTTGATATCGAAGATAGCTTTCTATTTGAAATAAATTTGTCGGATCAAACCGCGCCCGTGCTGCATTTCCGTTCGACATAATCCTATCCCTGTGAAAGCGGCTAAGAAACGACACGTCGCTGCGGTAAGATACCATCGCGATTTGACGTGCAAGCGATAATCCTCGCTCCGGCTGGCCGTGAGTGTAATACTCGCCGTTGCGCCATTCGGGATCGTTCATGATCGCTTGTCTCGCAATGTCGTTCAATCCAACGCACCACGGTGAATGCTGGCTCGCCGTTGCAATAGGGATGATGGAGCGAACGATGGTAGGAAACATCGCTCCCCACTCCAACGCCTGCATTCCTCCGAGCGAACCGCCGATAATTGTTCTTAGTTGTTTCACACCGAGAAAATCGATCAACGCTTTCTGAACGCGAACCATATCCCGGACCGTCATCTGCGGAAACGACATCCCATACGGTTTACCGCTGAGCGGATTGGGTGAAACCGGTCCCGTTGTTCCGTAACATCCTCCCAAAAAATTGGAGCAGATGACAAATGATGTTCTTGTATCAAGCGCTTTCCCATCTCCGATGAATGAATCCCACCAACCGGCGCTCTTTGCGTCGCCCGACAGATAACCGGCGGCGTGAGCACTTCCTGTCAGGGCGTGGCAAACAAGAATCGCATTATCGCCGGCTGCATTCAACTCCCCGTACGTTTCGTATGCGACGGTAACGGGTGAAAGTTCTTTGCCGCACTCCATCGCAAGTGGTTTCGCTCCGGAGAAAAGCTGAACCTCTTTTGTCTCGACTATGTTTTCAACCAATGTTGTCATACTATCTTCACCGCCCCTTTTTCCCCTCCTCTTGGAGGAGGGGAAAGGGGTGGTCAGTTATGCATGAACAGCGGTCTTCACGCTACGAAGGGCTTCATCGAAGTCTTCGAGAATGTCGTCGATGTGTTCGATACCGACAGAAATACGGATCAACTCCGGCGTAACACCGGAATCGCGCTGTTCTTTTTCTGAGAGCTGCTGGTGTGTCGTCGATGCGGGATGAATGACGAGAGTTTTCGCATCCCCAACGTTGGCAAGCAGGCTCGAAAGCTTAACGTTATTAATAAATGCCTTGCCGGCTTCAATCCCGCCTTTAATTCCAAAAACCACGATCGAGCCGAATAACCCTGCGCGTAAATATTTTTTTGCGTTGGCGTGGTATGGATGATTTGGCAGCCCGGGATACGAGACCCACTCAACCTGCGGGTGACGCTCGAGCCATTGTGCGACTTTTAACGCATTCTCATTATGGCGTTCTACCCGCAATGACAAAGTCTCGAGGCCCTGGAGGAATAAAAACGAATTGAACGGACTGAGCGCCGGGCCGATGTCCCGAAGGCCTTCGACACGAGCACGGATGATGAAAGCAATATTGCCGAACGGCCCGCCGGAACCGAACACATCCCAAAACTTCAATCCATGATATCCCGGGCTCGGCTCGGTGAAGATCGGAAACTTGCCGTTGCCCCAATTAAATTTTCCGGAGTCGACAATGACTCCGCCGATCGACGTGCCGTGGCCGCCGATCCACTTCGTTGCAGAATGTACGATAATATCGGCGCCGTACTTAAACGGCTGGGCCAAATATCCTCCGGCCCCGAACGTATTATCGACAACTAACGGAATATTATTCTCGTGTGCCACTTTTGCGATCGCTTCGAAGTCGGGTATGTTCAAACGCGGGTTGCCGATCGTTTCGACATAAATCGCTTTTGTTTTATTATCGATCAATTTCCGAAAATCCTCCGGCTTATCCCCCTCGACAAATTTCACGTTGATGCCGAGCCGTGGGAACGTCACTTTAAATTGATTGTATGTCCCGCCGTAGAGGTTGCTCGTCGAGATAATATTCTCGCCCGCTTGAGCGATTGTCGTAATTGCTAAAAACTGTGCAGCCTGTCCCGATGACGTCGCAAGAGCCGCAACACCCCCTTCGAGTGCGGCAATGCGTTCTTCAAACACGGCTGTCGTCGGGTTCATGATACGCGTATAGATGTTGCCGAACTCTTGCAAACCAAACAGTGCCGCCGCATGTCCCGCATCGTTGAAATTATAGGATGTGGTTTGATAGATGGGCACCGCCCGAGCTTTCGTGGTCGGGTCGGGCACCTGGCCAGCGTGCAGTTGTAAGGTTTCGAAGCGATAATGTCGTGCTTTTCCGTTGGTAGCCATACTGTTCTCCAATAAATAAATGAAGTAATTGTGTGTCTCAAAAAGCAACGTGCTCTTGGGACAAGTTAATTTTCAATGAATGCAAACGTAATTGGGCTTATACAGCAGATGGGCGACAACAGAGAAAGTTACCGACGAAGTAAGCAGACAAGTGTTCTAGAACTGACCTGCAGGCGTAGAAGAGATGTAAGTTAAAAATATTCATGAATGAGATAAAATGAAAAAACCTCTTTCGAAGATGATCAAAAGAGGTTTCCGATACTGTTTGCTCTTAAGTTCATCTTTCTTCCCAGTAGAATACCGAGAACAGAAATTAGCACCTGACGATCCGTCAAAGGAGGATCCGGTTGCTGTGGTTTCGCAGGGTCTGTCCCTCCGCCACTCTTGATGAATACGATGTTGTCAAAGAAAGAACTACTACAAATATAACATTATCCGGAAGCTTGTCAAGAGGAATCAGCAAATTTCTTAACGGAGTTCTTTTTCCATGTTGATTTTGCGCATTTCTTTTAACCGGCCCCTCCCCTTTTTCCGTGCAAGCCTGGCGTTCTTTGAGCTTTTTGTTGCTGTCGTCGGAGTTCGATGCTTCACGGGCCGCATAACTTTCTTTAAAAGGAAAGTAAATTTCTCAACCGTGTCCTGTTTATTTTGCCACTGGCTGCGGGATTCTTGCGAAACAACACGGAGGCAACCAGCAGAATCCAGCTTCGAAAACAGTTTTGTTCTTAAAAGCTCTTTGGTCTTAGGATCAAGAGAAGAGCCTTGCACGTCGAAAATCAATTCGACGCGAGTCGAGACTCTGTTAACATTCTGTCCCCCCGGCCCGCCGCTTCTTGAAAATCGAAACTGTAAGTCCGATAAAGGGATTTGAATCTTGTCGCTAATAATGATTGTATTCATTGGTCAGGAAAAATAAAAAAACTGACGGTGGAAGGCTTTCTCGGCGGAAGATGGAGTTCAAATGGTTTGGGAGTGTACGCAAACGCTCTTGCGTATGCCGTAGATTGCGTTCGCACAATTATTCCAGCGTGAGCGCGTCTTTCTGGCCGATATAGCTGACGACATCTTCGCCGCCGTCGACACCAATAACGTTTCCTGAAATGAAATAGGCATCCTCATGCGAGAGAAGTGAAATTGCTTTTGCCACATCTTCCGGAGTGGTATTCCTCATTGCAGGGCTTTTTGCCTGGGCAACTTTCAACATCATTAGCGCGCCGGGTATCTTTCTCAATGCCGCAGTATCTGTGACTCCGGCCATGATTGCATTGCAGCAAATTCCGTAAGGACCGAGATCGTGTGTCAACTGACGAATGTAGGATTCCAGGGCTGCTTTTGCCGCCGAGACGGCGCCGTAATTCGGCAATTGAGAATGTCCGCCGGAGCTTGTCATTGCATAAACACGTCCCCCTTTTTTTAACAGGCTTGCATTGAATGCGGCTTGCGTCCAATAGACCAGAGAGTTGGCCATCACATCCATGGTCATTTCAACTTGAGCTTGCGTCATTTGTTCTTTCGAATCTTTCGAGACAAGAGGGCGCAACGTACCAAACGCGAGGCTGTGCATGAGCACTCGAAGATTCGATTCAGGGCTCTTCCCAAACTCCTTTGTCAACCCATCAATAACTTCCTTTCTTTTTTCAGGATCGGAAGCATTCACGTTGAAGAATAGCGATTGAACTCCCTGGGCGTCTACATCTTTTTTCACTCTCTCAGCGTTGGGCATCGTCGCCGCACGGTCAAAGTGAACCCCGCAGATATTCATTCCATGACGCGCGAGTTCGACGGCAGTGGCGCCGCCAAATCCGCTCGAAGCTCCAAGAATAAGAGCCCAATCGTTTTTTTTAAATCGATAGTCGCTTCCCACGTTTATACCCTTACTGATTGTTAATAGGAAATAGGTCGAGACTTCCGAATAATTCCAAAAGTATGGCTCGCGCAAAGACGCAACGTCGCAAAATAATTTAAAAACAGAGTCTTCGCGCCTTTGCGGCTTGGCGAGAACCTTCTACTCAACCGTAACGCTCTTTGCCAAGTTTCGCGGCTGGTCGATGTTGCAGCCTCGCTTAACGGCAATATAATATGCCAGCAATTGCAATGGAATAATATTGAGTATCGGTGAAAGAAGGTCGACGGTGCTCGGAACCCGGATCACATGCTCGGCAAGTGATTCAATGGCCGTGTCGTCTTCGTTCACAACGGCGATCACCCTTCCGCTTCTCGCTTTGACTTCTTGAATGTTCGAAATGATTTTTTCGTACGTATTGTCTTTCGACGCAATCACGATCACCGGCATGTTCTCGTCAATCAACGCTATCGGTCCGTGTTTCATTTCAGCGGCCGGGTAGCCTTCAGCATGGATGTATGAAATCTCTTTTAGCTTCAGCGCACCTTCCAGTGCAACGGGAAAGTTATAGCCTCTCCCGAGATAAAGAACGTTGACATTATCTTTCAACTCTTCTGCGATTTGTTCAATAGCGCTGGTATCCTGGAGAATTGTCTCGACTTTATGCGGAAGGTCGATAAGCGCCTGTCCAATTTTCCTTCCCTCGGCCTCGGAGAGCCCTCGCTGGCGGGCAACCATGAGCGTGATCAGTGAGAGAACAACGAGCTGGGACGTAAACGCTTTCGTCGATGCAACGCCGATTTCTGGTCCGGCATGGATATACACACCTCCTTGGCTCTCACGCGCTATCGTGCTGCCGACGACATTGCATATCCCGAATACCGCGGCACCTTTCTGTTTTGCTTCACGAAGGGCGGCCAGCGTATCGGCCGTTTCACCGCTCTGGCTGATCAAAAAAACAACGTCCCCTCGTTTGATGATCGGATTCCGGTACCGAAACTCCGAAGCATATTCCACCTCCACCGGAATTTTCCCGTATTGTTCAAGCATGTACTCGCCGACTAGCCCTGCATGCCATGATGTCCCGCAGGCGGTGATAATAATCCTCTCAGCATTTTCCAATACCGGCATGACGTTGCGCAACCCGCTGAGCTTCGAGTTTCCTTCGTCGAGCAAGACTCTCCCGCGCATCGAGTTCCGGAGGGTTTCAGGCTGCTCCATGATTTCCTTGAGCATAAAATGCTCAAACCCGCCCTTCTCAATTTCTTCGATGTCGATCGTGACCTGGTGAACTTCTTTTTCGATATCGACGTTATCGATCGTTTTCGTTTCAAACGAATCTTTTGTGATCACCGCGATTTCTCCGTCTTCGAGGTACACCACGTTGCGGGTATATTGCACGAGGGCAGCAGCATCGGAAGCCACGTAGTGCCCGTCTGTGCCGATACCGAGCAGGAGCGGACTTCCTTTTCTTGCAGCAACGATCTTGCCGGGTTCAAGGGCCGACACTACCGCGATTCCGTACGTTCCTTCAACCTGCCGAAGTGCAAGCCTCACCGCGGTCAGCAAATCGCCGCTGTACTTCTTCATTTCCTCGACCAGATGTACCAGGACTTCAGTATCGGTGGCGGAGACAAATGTGTGCCCGGTGCTTTCCAGCTTTTTACGGATCGAAAGATAATTTTCGATAATACCGTTGTGAATGAGGGCGATTTCATTCCTGCAATCGGTGTGCGGATGAGCATTGATGTCGCTCGGAGCGCCGTGTGTCGCCCAGCGCGTGTGTCCGATTCCCGCTGTCGACGTCAAATGCAGTGGAGGAATTGATTTTTCTAACTCCGCGACTTTTCCGACTTTTTTGAAAACATGCAGAGCGTTATCGGCGAGCAATGCAACCCCGGCGGAATCATAACCGCGGTATTCAAGCCGCTTTAATCCGTCGAGCAAACTTGGGAGCGGATTCGCGTCGCCAACGCATCCAATTATTCCACACATATTTCTACCTCGAAGTTATCGGACAATACCTATCACCCCCATCATCCGGCCCGACGATGCGCCGTCCCGCCGGTACGAATGAAATTTTTCCGTTTCATGGATTGTGCAGCCTTCATGCACTTCAATGTTGTCTGAAGGGATACCTTCGTCGGTCATTTGCCGCCGGTTTGCACCTTTCAAATCTACCTTCCATTTTCCCGATTCGCTTTTCGACACAAACCCAGCTTCGAACATCTCCGCTACTTCCTCTCCAACCTCGTAACAACATTTTCCGGCGCCGGGGCCGACAAATGCAACAAGGTTTTTCGGCTCAATGCCAAATTGAGCAATCATTACTGCAATGGCATTCTTGACAATGCCGGAACTTGTGCCGCGCCACCCTGCATGAATTCCCGAAACGGTTCGCGTGACCGGGTCGAAAATAAAAATCGGAACACAGTCCGCAACACTTACCGCGATAAAAACACCGAACTCGCCGGTGATAAGTCCGTCACAATTCTCGTACCCTCCCCACGTTTGTATGACACGAACATTGCTAGAATGGCATTGCATGGGAAAAGCCAACTCATCCAAACCTATGTGCAGCGCACCAAAAAAAAGCCTCCGATTGTCAATGACGTTTACTTTGTCATCGCCAACGTTGAAACTCAAATTCATTCCCAACCCGCCGGGACTATGTCCCCCGCTACGGGTGCTCATCCCAAAAACAATTTGTTGATGGCGTGAAAGGACGTTGGAGCGGATAATCTCCATGTGCACACAGTATCGTTAAAATTGAAATGAAAATCAAATACCTAATTTATCCAGTAGTGGTACACTTTCAAAGTAAATGTCATTCCGGCGAAAGCCGGAATCCATGCAATTAGGTCTGGATGCCCGCTTTCGCGGGCATGACAATTCATTTTTTATCTTGAATACTCAAAGTAGCCCACTACCATTTATCCGGTAGTCGTCAATTTTGCGTTCTTGCGAGAGGTGACGGACACCTCGCTCCAAAATCACATCATCCAAAAATATATCGCAAGGTAAATCGACAAGGTGTCCGCCACCTTACCAAGCTTGAGCACTACCAGTTATCCCATTGCTCAAAGCAATCGAATAGCTTGAAACGACCTTGCGACGCCCCATCATCTAAAGATACAAGCATGTCCGCAACGATTCTCACAGCGAAGGATATCTCCTCATCACACGAGGAGCAGATGACCATGATTGAAAATACCGATTGCTCTCCCTTTCAATACCCTTCCGTCGAAGGGAGAATTTTTAGATTTCGATCGTAAGCGGCTGACATCGACCTTCCATTCAATTTCAGGATCAATGAAAGTGAAATCGGCCGGATTTCCTTCACGGATGTCAATTGTTCTTTTGATAATCTTGCGCGGGTTTGTCGAGAATTTTTCGACCAACTGCGAAAATGTCAAGATGTTCGCTGAGACGAGTTCGGTAATCGCAAGTCCGATTGCCGTTTCCAATCCGACAATGCCGAACGGCGCCTGCAGATAATCGACTTCCTTCTCATCCAACGAATGGGGCGCATGGTCGGTCGCAATAACATCAACAATCCCATCTCGAAGCCCTTGTTTAATCGCTTCAACATCATCCCGGGTTCGAAGCGGCGGATTCATTTTCGTGTTTGTGTCGAACGACCGCACAACATCGTCGGTCAAAGTAAAGTGATGCGGTGTTACTTCGCACGTGATCGAAATCCCCTTCAGTTTTGCTCCATGAACAAGCTTCACTGAACCGGCAGTACTCATATGAGCCACATGATACCGGGATCGGGTGTATTCCGTCAAAAGAATATCACGGGCGATCATTATCTCCTCAGCAACCGGTGGAATTCCGGGGAGCCCCAACTCCGTTGCGACAAACCCCTCGTTCATCACTCCGCCGCGAACGAGGGAAGGTTCTTCGCAATGCTGAATGACGGGGACGTCGAACATTCCGGCGTATTCAAGTGCGCGCCGCATAAGTTCTGCATCGAAAACAGGAGCACCGTCGTCACTCAAACCGACCGCACCCGCTTGAACAAGTTCGGCAATCGACGATAGCTCCTTACCCGACCTTCCTTTCGTTACTGCACCGATCGGATACACATCAACAATTCCCTTATTGACCAATTTCCCCTGCGAGTGAACAAAGCGGACAATCGATTCGTCATCGATGGCCGGATTGGTATTCGGCATGCAGCAGACGGCTGTGAAGCCGCCATGCGCCGCAGAAAGGGTCCCGGTCTCGATGGTCTCCTTATGTTCAAATCCTGGTTCCCTCAAATGAACATGCATATCGATAAATCCAGGCGCTACCATTTTGCCGCGGAGGTCGACAACGTCACAATTCACGGGAGGTGAGATTGAGGGTTTCATCGATTCGATCATCCCATCGACGATGAGAATATCCATTACTGCATCCGTTTTTGTCGACGGATCAATATATCGTCCAGCATTCAAAAGAAATTTTTTTGCCATGAAAAGCCCGCGTTCCTTTATGATATGAACAATCGCTAATTTACCGTCCCCAGTAGATAGAGCACCGACATTCTGATGGCGACCCCGTTTAACACCTGTTCGAGAATAACGGAGTGGGGTCCATCGGCAACGTCGGCAGAGAGTTCCACGTCCCGGTTGATCGGTCCCGGGTGCATAATCGTAATCGGATGGTCGATCTTGTCGAGCCGTTCTTTTGTCACTCCGAAGAACCGGTGATATTCGCGAAGCGACGGAAACAAACCACCCGACTGCCGTTCCATTTGAATCCGGAGAACATTCAATGCATCGACCTTCGGGAGGACATCATCGATGCGATGATATACTTCAACGTCCAGCTTTTCTATTTCTTTGGGGATGAGTGTCGCGGGACCGCATACCGAGACTTTCGCCCCCATGGTCCGCAACCCGTAGATGTTCGACCGGGCCACCCTGCTGTGGGAAATATCACCGATGATGCACACGCGCAGGCCATCGAGCGAGCCGAATTTTTCTTTCAGCGTGTACATATCCAGCAGCGCCTGCGTCGGGTGCTCATGGCAACCGTCGCCGGCATTGAGCACGGCCGCTTGCACAACCCGAGTTAAAAAATGCGGGGTGCCCGCTGCGCTATGCCGAATGACCACCATGTCAATTTTCATCGCTTCAATGTTGCGGGCAGTATCTTTTAACGTCTCGCCTTTGCTGACGCTCGACCCGGAGGCGGAGAAATTCACGACATCGGCGGAAAGCCTTCGCTCGGCCAGTTCGAAAGAAATTCTGGTCCGTGTGGAGTTTTCAAAAAAAAGATTCACGATCGTTTTTCCCTGAAGCGTCGGTACCTTCTTTATCGGACGGTTCAAAATCTCTTTGAACGATACGGCCGTGTCAAGTATCAATTCTATGTCCCCTTTCGGCACACCGTCAAGCCCCAACAAATGTCGCGATGATAGTGCCATGATTTATTCTTCCTTAGATTGTGATTGAGCTGGAAGTAAAAAGACGGCGTCTTCACCGTCGGCTTCAACCATTCGTACTTGAATTTCCTCGTCGAACGACGTTGGGACGTTCTTACCGACAAAATCCGCCTTGATGGGGAGTTCACGATGGCCGCGGTCCACAAGGACGACAAGCTGGATGGAAGCGGGCCTGCCGATATCCATCAGTGCGTTGAGCGCGGCACGAACAGTGCGTCCTGTAAACAACACATCGTCGACAAGAATAATATCCTTGCCCGCGATATCATAAAGAATATCCGTTGTATTCAACCGGGGCTGGGATAGCCTCCCGCGAAGGTCATCCCTGTACAGGGTGATGTCGAGTGTGCCGATGGGCACGGCGACTTTTTCCATTTCAAGAACCGCCGCTGCAATCCGGCGGGCAAGGTATTCTCCCCTTGTCCTGATACCGACAATTCCGAGAGAAGCGGCACCGTGATTCCGCTCAACGATTTCATGTGAAAGGCGATTGACGGTCCGGATGAAATTTTGCGCATCGAGAATTATTCGTTGATCATTCATACGTGAGCTGTTCGAAAAAAGTGTACAATAAAAAACCTCCGTTCACAAATGAACGGAGGTCCTTTTGACAGCGAAGAAAATTGGAATTCGTGACTGTTGCATTTCCTTTCCTACCTCACAGGATAGAATTAAAGGACTCATTATCTACATGAAAGATACTTTCTTTTCCGGTCTAAATCAACAGCGTTACGAAAAATTTTCTTGACAGAAATATCGTTTACCATTGTCGGCACGAACTCACATTTCTACTGGATCTGTAATTCCTGCATCCAATTTTGGTTGTGCAGCTCATCTTTATGGGTCGAATTAAGCAACACGTAGTCACCCAACCCCGACCTGTCGCCGAAGTCAAATTCTACTCCCCCCTGAATGGAATGGTAGGTCCAAATTTCATACGGCTTCGTATCGGTTTCGCTTGTATGGCGTTCGACTTCATCGGGGGGGCCATAGACAATGTAGACTCGTCCGCGGTCTGATTTCCATCCATCCCTGTAACCGCTTCTAAAATGCTCATTGGCATAATCGACTCGTTTGAAATATTCGGCTTTCTGAATGTTTTCGGGATTATCCGAATCGTTATCTCTCCTATTCCAAAAATCAAACAGCACTTTGCGTTTTGCATCCACACCTTTGACATTGTTATATCGTGCCATTTCGTCGCGGGTGGCAATATATCGTATCTCTGCAAACTCGAGGTCGAGTTCCGATTCTGTCATCGTTGCGTACTCGCTCCCCAGTACCGTGCCTGTGGTCCCGGAGGTCAGGGAATCCATCGGAAGCTGGGGATTGTAGACGAAAAACCTTTTTTGCGTCGTGTAACTGGAGTTGTCCACGGAATCAAAAATGGTGAAATTGAAATTATATGCACCCGTCCTCAACGTGTTAATTTGTACCGCTCCTACTTCAACGTTCGATTCGTTCAACCGATTTTTGGTCCGTTGACGGGAAATAACTTCTTTGTCGATCGAATTTGTCACCGTAAGCCTGGTGTAGTAGTTCGGCGATTTGTTCTTCAAAAGGTTATAGGCTTCAATGTAATAAAACACTACCGGCTCTTGGGCTCCGTAAATTCGAGAAGGGTTCGGTTTTACCGCGTACGTATTTTTGATAAGCCGACCGACCGAGTCTTTTCCCACGGAAACTATTGAACTGCATAATTCAACATCGCTGAGAGAAATCTGGTTATTCTCAACCGGCCGAAGGTCAATCGGCACCGAAAAACTATCGCGCTTCGACCAATCGTTGATCCCGCCTCCAACAATATACAACCGGTAGACATCCGGCTCTAAAAAGAAACCAAGCGCATCCGCATAAGAATGGGAAGATTGCAGCTCCGACAAATCGCCGGCACTGAACGGAATCTTCCATATTTGCCGCGCAACAACCGAATCATTCGCCGAGCGCTTGAAAGAAATATCCATCATCGCTACAGATTCTAGAGAGGTGTCTTTCCTGACAAATTTTAGCTTCGATACATCGAATGTATAATAGACCTCGACGTACACTTTCGTTGAATCCCCCCGAAACCGCGCAACATCTATTCCGACATGGAAACGGGATTGGGCATCGGCGTTCGGCCGGCATAGCGGTATCCAGGATACAACAAGCGAAAAAAACAACAGACGAATCACAAATTTCATTTCGGGCCCTTCGATATAGCTCAAATATAAAGAAGAATAGATTCTTTTTCAATCCGCGGAGCGGATTTTCTTTGACCGGCTGTTACTGCCTTATTCTCCATGTCTCCCAATTTATTTTTCGTTTATTACGGAATATTTTTTGCATTCCCAATTTCTTTACATCAGCCGTTTCGCTGCATTCACGCGTCGATATCTTTCACCCAAAGAACAAGAATTCCGGCAATGATCATCGATGCACCACCTAGGACAAGAGCATAGATCGCTTCATTTCCCAGCATTGTCCGCATGACGAACCCGAGAATTCCCGCCGCTGTGATTTGTGGAATGACGATGAAGAAATTGAATATGCCCATGTAGACACCCATCCTGGCCGACGGAAGGGACCCGGCGAGAATCGCGTACGGCATTGAAAGAATGCTGGCCCATGCCAAACCTATACCAACCATTGAAAACAAGAGGAGTCCCGGACTGTGAATAAATAAAAACGAAATAAGACCTAATCCACCACAAAAGAGGCTAATCATATGTACAACCTTTCTGCTCGTCTTCTTTGCGATAACCGGCAGCAGAAACGCGGCGAGAGCGGCGAAGCCGTTATATGCGGCAAAGAGAACACCGACCCAATCCGCCCCTTCATTGAAGAGAGGCGTCGTTGGGTCAGTGGCCCCGTAGATATGAGTCGTCACAGCCGATGTTGTGTAAATCCACATAGCAAAAAGCGCGAACCAAGAAAAAAACTGCACGAAGGCAAGCTGAATCATCGTTTGCGGCATTTCCTTGAAGCTGAGCAATATCCCTTTTATTAATTCGAGCAATCCTTTTTGTGCCTTTTTTTGACGATCAAATTCATCCAGGTTTTCCGGGGGATACTCTTTCGTGCGAAAAACAGTCCAGGACACTGCCGAGATAAAGGCGATCGCACCTGCGTAGAATGAATAGAGAACCGAGCTCGGGATTTCTCCTTTTGGCGCGGTGTTGCTGACGCCGACCCAATTCGTGAAAATGTACGGGAGCGCAGATGCAATAACAGCACCGGTGCCTATGAAAAAACTTTGAACTGCAAATCCCGTCGTCCTTTGTTCGGATGGAAGCAAATCGGCAACAAGTGCACGGAAAGGCTCCATCGAAATATTGATTGACGCATCGAGTATCCACAACATCCCTGCCGCTACCCACAACACGGGGGAATTCGGCATGATCATGAGTGCCACCGTCGCCAAGATCGCTCCGGAGAGAAAATATGGTCTCCTCCTGCCGAGCCGGTTCCACGTTCGATCACTCAGGTATCCGATGATAGGTTGAACAAGCAACCCGGTGGTCGGTGCCGCAATCCAGAGTATCGGAATATCGGCGACGTTCGCTCCCAGTGTCTCGAAAATCCTGCTGACGTTCGCATTCTGCAAGGCGAACCCAAACTGGATACCGAGAAATCCGAAACTCATGTTCCAGACTTGCCAGAAATTAAGGTTGGGTTTTTTCATAATATTCTCTCCGAGTTTGGGCCGCTGTCGGACACCATCGTGATTCACCTTACCGAATATTTCACGTTTCTCGATTTTGCGGACACGTTCACCGAAACTCCTGCAGAAGAATTATCCTTTAACACTTCCGAGGGTTAATCCCGATACAAGCCATTTGCTCAACGAAAGGAAAAGGATGACAACGGGTATCGTCACGATCATCGATGCTGCACCGTAAAGCCCCCATTCGGACCCCATGTTCGACTCGAACGACTTTAATCCCAAGGGTAGCGTCCACATCTCCGTATCTTGAAGGATCTGGGCGGCGACAACATACTCCGTCCACGCCGACATGAACGAGAAGAGCGCGGTAATGACCAACGCCGGAGAAGCCAGCGGCAAAATAATTTTGTAGAACGTTTGAAATCGATTGCAGCCGTCGATTCGTCCTGCCTCTTCAAGACTCGTCGGAATCGTATCGTAATATCCTTTCATCTGCCAAACGCAGAACGGCAGCGCAGTGGCAGAATACATGATGATGATCCCGAGATAGGAATTAATGAGATGGAGTTTGACGAGCATAATGTACATTGGGAGTAAAAGCATCGTCGCCGGAAACATCTGCGTCACGAGAAGGCTCAGGAGCCCTATTTTTTTCCCGATGAAATTGAACCGTGAAAAAGCATAGCCGGCGGTCGAAGCAAGTGCGACGCCGGTAAGGGTCACAACAAATGCTATAAACGTACTGTTCATAAGCCAGAGACCGAAAGGGCGCTCCGTAAAGAGAGCTTTGTAGTTTCTCAACGACGCACCTTCCGGGATGATTTCCAGCGAAGTCGACATAAGCTTGTCGGCAGGCCGAAGAGAGATCGTGAAGATCTGAGAAACAGGGTACAATGCAATGAAACAAAAAAGAACCAACACGAAATATGTTGCCGCGATCCTAAAAAATGTTTTCTTTTTCGCTTCTATCATAAGATTCTCGGGAGAATTTAGTATGCTGCTTCAGTGGCTTTTGTCCTCCACATGAACGTCAGGCTGAATGCGAGGAGGATGAAGAAGATTACCATCGAGAGTGCAGCGCCATATCCGTACCTGTAGAAATTGAACGCCGCCTTATATACGAACGATACGAGAATGTGTGTTTGATCCGAAGGTTCTCCGGCATTGCTCACAAGCCAAACAATATTCAAATTGTTAAACGTCCATATCGTCCCGAGTGTGATAGCAGGTACCATGACGGGCCGGATGAGTGGAATCGTGATGTTTTTTAGCTTACTCGACCACGACGCCCCGTCCATGTCTGCGGCTTCGTAGAGTTCGTGAGGAATGCTTTGCAACGCACCCAGCGCGATGATCATCATAAATGGAAATCCAAGCCAGACATTTGTCATGATGACTGCGATGAAGGTCTCCAACGGACTTTTCAACCACTGGACCCCGGGGAGTCCAAACCATTGGGTCAACATGAGATTGATGGAGCCGTATTCATAGTTGAACATGCCCCGCCAGGTAAGAGCAACGATAAGCTGAGGAACAGCCCAAGGCAATACAAGAATAGTTCGGAACATCGCTTTCGCCCGAATTTCTTTCTGGTTCAGAAGCAGTGCGAGAGACACTCCAATGACAACGTGGAAAAAGAGGTTGACGACTGTCCATATTATTGTTTTGAGAAAAACACCATAAAAATTTGGATTCGACTCCTCCGTAAACACATTAACGTACTGCCTGAATCCGACGAAATGCCAATCCCGTATATGAGCAAGGCTCATATTCGACAATGAGATGATGATGTTGAAAATGAAGGGATAGATAACGACCCCGATGAGCACCAGGAAAGCCGGTGCAACCAGAAACAATACGAATGCCTTCGTTTTCAGTTTTTGCCCTGTCATTCGTTCATCTCTTTGATTTTCCTCAGTGCGTCGGCCTGCATATCAATCGCTGCTTGTTCCGGCGACTTGTAGCCCCCCAACACTCCCTGATAGCTCGGCCTCATCGCATCCCAAAT
The DNA here is from genome assembly GCA_963717445.1 of uncultured Bacteroidota bacterium. GTDB lineage: Bacteria > Bacteroidota > Ignavibacteria > UBA10030 > UBA8401 > JAGVPT01. The sequence continues at coordinate 421,864 of OY970334.1, forward strand.
CGCTCTCAGTTCCGGAACGACTGGCATCGGGCGGCCGTGCTCGATAGCGATCTGCGAATTTCTCATAATGTCATTCGTCTTTACGAAATCACTCGCCAGGACCTTCTTTTTCGTCGGCATGGTGTGCAGGATGGTAGCCGACTCAAGCTCGTTCTCATCAGAGGTAAGAAACTTGATCAGTTCAATTGCCCATTTCTTTTTTTCATCGGAGATGTTCGCGTTGATCGAGAACCCTTTTGGCGAAACCATCGTTCCGCACCAGAGACCGGTTTTTGTGATTTTTGGAAGGGGTGCCACACCAAAATCGATGCCTGCTTTTTCGTACCCGGACCAGGACCAATCGCCGTTGATAATCATCCCCACCTTTCCATCCTTGAAAAGACCGTCGGCGATTTCGTAATCAGCTTCATCGGGAATGATTTTGTATTTATCGCGGAGGTCTTTGATGAACTTCAACCCGTCGATGGTTCCCTGATTATTCAACGTCGGCCTGCCGCTGTCATCCATGATCCACCCACCGAACCCCGTCATGAATGGAATGAAAAAAAAAGGTTCCGTGTAGTTCCACGCCAATCCATACTGATCCGGCCTCCCGTTACCCTTAGTATCGCGAGTGAGGCTTTTCCCTATTTCGATGAGTTCTTTGTCTGTCGTCGGCGGTTTTGGAACCAATTTCTTATTGTACACCAGCGTCAAGTGATTGCCAAGTTTGTCGGCAATCTGATAAAGATGCCCTTTATAGTATGTTAGCGCTTTAGGGTCAAACTCGTCCAGGTAAGACTTATCAAAAAGGTTCTCAAGAGGAAGAATAATATCCATTACTTGAAACGGTCCTACCTGATCCGCTGGCCCATAGACAATCTCCGGCCCTTGCCCCGCGATCGCAGCGATGATGAAGCCGGAACGAAGCTCTTCGGTCTCTTTGAAAAGCTGTTCCACCTCCACTTCGGGATGAAGCTTCATGAATTTCTGAAGCTGTGCCTGAAGCACAACGCGGATGTCGATTCTATCCTGATGCCAAATCGTGATCCGTATCTTTCCATCCTTTTTCGGCCTGCAACCGGAAAGTCCACCAAGCACAACGCACAATGCGAAAAAAGAAAAAAAGACGAGATGAAGAGTCCTTCTATTCATGTCCCGGAATATTCGAGTTGTCTTCTTGATCAATGCGCACCCTGAGCCAAGATTGACGTGACGTTCTCTCGTTTCTCCTCTTTGACGTAGTACCATAGGAAGGCTGAGATGGCCAAGCTCATCCCACTGATAATAAAAATTATATTCTTATTCGCAGCGTGTTGGATGATCATGCCAAGACCGAGGCTCACAAAAAGTTGGGGTAAAACAACGGAGAGATTGAAGATTCCCATGAAGAATCCCATCCGGCTTTTCGCGACATTCTCAGACATGATTGCAAAAGGTAAGCTGACGATCGCTCCCCATCCCACCCCGATAATAGCCATAAGTGCGTACAAAGCAAATGGAGTCTTTCCGAAAAAAGCGATAAGGAAATAGCCGATTGCCATGATAGCGACACAGCTCAAATGCGTCCTCACACGGCCGAGTTTCTCGGCAATCGGTTCGAGGACAAAACCCGGGAGAATGAAACCAACGGTGTTCAGCACTGCAAAAGAAACAGAGATGACTTGTCCCGAATGAAGAGCCGAGCTGCTCGAATCTACAATGAATTTTTGCTGAATGTAGGCGATGATGTAAACAAACATCGTTTGCGCACCGATCCAGGAGAACGCATGTGCAGCATATAAGCGCATAAGCTGTCCCCAGTCAGTCGTGGAATCAACCTTTTGCTTCTTATCGACAAAATCGGTTTTCTCCGGCTCCGTTAATGCCCGTCTTTCGGTGATCAAGAATACAGGGATGATGGAAAAGAGTAAAACAATGAAGACCCCCAAATAGATGAGGACATCATTGCCGAAAACTGCGCCGATAACATAAGCGAGAACTCCGAAGAATCCGGAGATCGTTTGCATCCATGTGTATCCCTTGGTGCGCGGATTTCCTTCAGGGGTCACGTCGGCAATGATGGACCGGGTTGGGTTGAAGCTGATATTGATGGCGAGGTCGAGCGTGAGTGCTACAAATATCGCAACTCCCAGCAGACCTTCGATGCCGAAGAATGATTGGATGCTGTCGATGTTCGGCAACGCAAGCAGCATTGAGGCAGCCAGAACGCCTCCGATCAGAATAAAAGGGCGTCTCCTCCCTCCCCAAAACCACACCTTATCGCTGATCAAGCCGATGATCACCTGGCCGAAAATCCCCGCGAGAGGTCCTGCCGCCCATACGATTCCGACTTCGTGAATGTCGAGCTTGTACCGTGTCATCAAAAGCCAACTGAGCGCCGATATCTGGATCGAGAGCGCGAAGCCCATTGCGGTTGACGGCAGGCTGATGATTGCGTAGAACGACCGGGAGAGGTTTTTTTGAATTTGAAGCATCGATGAACTTATTGAGTGTGTAGTTGTACGTAATCAGCAGCTACTCTTCCGCACGCCGGTCAGATTTTGCCAAACTTGTCTGTCAGGACGACCCTGTCAACCGACCCGTCCAAAAATATTTTTCGATTGCCGGAAGGAAACTCCTCTCCGGGATTCCACTCACCGGTTGGGCCACTGTTGGTGAATTTGTACTGGATTTCTGTCCCCACCGGGAACCTGAGTTCGATCGTCCACACGCTGTCGTTCTGTTGCCGGTCTCCATGAGTTCCATCGTCATACATTTTCACGATGTTGGGTTTCCAGTTTCCCAGCATCTCTTGATTTCCTACAATATAAATACCCTTACGTACATACATGCTCCGGGCATCGCACTGAAACACCACAGAAACCGAATCCTTCTTACTGCTTTGCGCCATTGTGCCTTGAGAAGGATGCGACGTGACCTTCTTTTTATCAACATCGATCCCTTTAAACTCTCTTTGAGGCATTGTGCCGCCCGCGCGGAGTGCAAACGCATAAATGTTTTTTAAGTGTGTAGTATAGGCGACGTTCAAATGGTTTTTCTCCGGAGGGAGCTTTTTGAGCTGTGGCGTACCACCAGAACCAGTCCGAACCTTCCGCAGCGTACATTTCCTCCCACGCCTCGTACGCCAAGGCCTCTTTCGTTCCTGCCGGCGGTTCCGGAGACTTCGGGTCGGGTTGGCGCAAGCCCGAATGGTCTAAATCTTGCCTGGCTTCAACCAAATAATTCCATGCACGATTCTGCCCTTCTTCACCGATCCATGTATCGAAATTTGCGTTAATCCATGAACCGGGATAGAGCCAATCAAGCTTCCGCATCGATGAAATCGGATGAGGAGCAACGCCCCGCTTCGGGTTGCCCTGCATGTATTCCGTCATCGTAACGGAGATCACCTGCTTCGTCTCGTACAAAGCGCTCAGCTTTCTATACAGGGCATGCAGAAAATCCTTTCCATCGTTATCCAGCCGATACCATTCCCATGCGTTTTCCCCGTCAAGAATAACCGTGAGCAATCGGTCAGGCTCCCCTTTTTCCGGTGCATACCGCAAAATACTTTTTATGAAATCATCCGCGGCATCTTCTCCTCGAAAATTCTGGTATGTGAAACCGATCTTATCCGACAATTCAGTATCGCGGAAGACGACAACAACCGAGTCCTTTGCTTCGTCGTTTGCATAGACGCCGTACGGAAAATACTCCGGTTGACCGGGCGGTTTGGAATGGGCAAGGATTTTCTCATCCGTCGCAATCCAACGGATTCCATTTCTGCCGAAGATGGGAATAATCTCCTCAGCAACGGAACCTTCCGCCGGCCACATGCCGGCCGGAGCCTGTCCGAATTTTTCGGTGTAAAAGTTGATCGCCTTCACGACCTGGGCATTTGCATCTTGAGGATAATGAAAGCGGTTGGGCATGCTGTCATTCGGCTGGCAAACTTTTGCGAGATCCGAATCAAAAATTAACGGGAGAATCGGATGAAAAAAAGGGGTCGTCGCCACCTCGATCTGCCCTTCGTGGGTCGAAGGATGATACATTAACTTTTTGTGAATGGGAATGATGTTCGAAAGAACTTTGAACGCTTCTGCAACGATGCGGTTACAGTCATCTTCTGCAATCGTCTTTTTGAGGTAATATTTCCCATCATTGCGCTTTTCGACCAAATCGGTGAGGTCGATTGTTGTTCCATCGGCAAGCCGGAGCTTTTCTTCCAAGAAATCCGGGTCAAAATGAGCCAGGTAGAACCAAAATTTGAGCTCGCGCAATTCCTGCTCGGAGAATTTACCCTTGTGCAAATATTTTTCCTTCAACACATGATATCCCGGAAACCGGAGGATTTGTACATCGCTGATGCCGAACGCGTTCCAGATATTGTACAAAAGAAAATTTAGGTCCCGGGCATCAAAATCCTTCGTCGGCTTTAGCGCAAGGTCAATCCATGGATCGGTCTTCCCTCTCCAGTGAGCAAAAAAACCGGCGGTGTTCACGCGATTTTTTTTCAAATCGACAAACGGACGCAGCCTGTCAACATAGTATTTCTCAAGCTGGAAGAGGAGCGAGGAAGTAAGGTTAACATTGTAGTGAACGTTCGGATATTGCTCAAGAATCGACGCCATGTCGTAGTAATCCTTGGTCCCGTGCGTCCGAACCCAAGGACCCTGGAGCTGATCGCTTTGCGGGTCGAGATAAAGCGGCTGATGTTGATGCCAGATTACGTTGAGGAAAAGCGTCCCACCGGATTGAGGATAGGTATCGTTCATAGGTGTTGATGAGGATGATAAATAACCGTGGTAGTCAACGACATTACTGTCATTGCTCTGAGTTTTTGCAGGGTTCGCTTCATCCAACTTCCCTGCACCGTCAATGTCCCCTCCAACCGTCTTCGGTTGTGCAAAAAGTGAAGACAATATACAAAATAGCGCGATGGTAATGTTCATCGCATAGCCATGATGTTCATTTTAGCAGGAGCATTCGTTTTACATCGGTATTGTTGTTTGCCGTTAAACGATAATAATACACGCCGGATGATAATGATTTCCCGTCGAACTCGGCGCTGTACGTTCCGGCATTTTTTTGTTCATTGACAAGCGTGGCAACGACACGCCCGAGAATATCGTACACTCTCAAAGTCACTTTTGATGCATGTGGTATAGAATATTGTATCGTCGTCGTCGGATTAAACGGATTGGGAAAATTCTGGTTTAATGTAAACGTGAGCGGTCCCGACGGCTGCGGTTGGACAGCGACGGAGGTTAATACAGGGACTGTCATATGGATCACCGAATCTGCCAAAATATAAACAGCGGAGCCGTATGCTGGAAGCGTTGTGCTCATGGTTAACGTCCCGCTATAAAAACTCGCTTGATACGCTGTGTCGTTGTACACATCATTCAGATAATATGTCTTGCCGTTAATGGGCCCGCCAGAAATATAAACATTGTTTGTACTTAGCGTTATCGATGTAGTCGCTGAAAAGTTGTTAAAGTTCTCAACCGCAATTCCATTTTGATCGAGCAGCGGGCGCGTGTAAGCGTACATGCTTCCTGCTGCGACCGATATAGGAAGGACTACCATCGATTGAGTTGAGAATGCAGGAAACGTTGCACGGATCCATTCCAAACGCTGGTAGTGAGGAGTGAGTAGAGCCTTTCCAGCACTATTCCAATCGATGATGCTCCGGCGCGTATCAACATTAGGATCGGTGACCCCCAAACCATAACCGACCTCCTGACCCGAATAGATCATAGGAATTCCCGGCACGGTAAAAATCATCGTTCCCATCGGCATCGTTTTAGCGTATGAACCGTAGAGAACTGCAATGCGAGTTTCGTCGTGATTTTCGAGAAAGCGCATAAAGCAAGCATGGGGACCCGGGACGAATCCCATCGTATCATCTGCACCATAATTTGTAACGTTATTATTTAGCGTTGGAGATGAAACATTAAATGGCTGGATAACATTGTGAAAAAGGTTCCAGTCGTACGCTGCATCGAGGCCACCGTTGTCATCAGCATAGGAGGTTTCTGTTCCAACCCCCGTCGCGTACGTCTCGCCCAAGATAAAGACATCGGGCTTAATATGTTTAATCGCCCCTCTCACCGGCACACCCATCTCCTGATCGCCCCCGTTTCCGCCGTTAGCGCGATCGTGAGGACCCCAATAGACATCGAATCGGTAGCCATCCAAACCCATTTCCTTTACCCACCACGAATAGACGCCGATCATGTAGGCACGGGCATCTGCATCACTCCAATTGTAATTCAATATCTCATCGCTAAAAGAAGAGTAATACACAAAGCCGTCGGTCGTAATCGCCTCCGAGATGAGCGGTTGATAATTTGGATTCGTGATCTCCTGATGTTGATAGAAAGTCCAATAAAAAGAATTTGTTGTATACAACCGAGCGTCCTGCACAAAGGGATGGTTGTAGCTTGTATGATTCGGTGTTACATTGAGAATCACTTTCAATCCCCGCTGGTGCGCCTGTTGAACAAAATTCTTGAAATCGGCATTCGTGCCGTACTGAGGAGCCACCGTATAGAAATCGACGATGTTATATCCCGGACCCGGACCGTTATCGATCGGCTGGTTATTTTTCATGACGGGCATGATCCACAAAATATTGACTCCCAATTTTTGCAGGTAGTCCAATTGTTGCGCTGCTGCGTTGATGGTTTGTTGAGGAGTAAAAGAATTAAAAAACAGTTCATAAATACGCCCCATTTTTACCCATTGCGGGTTTGAGTTGATGGCCGGAATCGTTGTTGAGCCGTCGGGGTTCACGGTGAAATACGATCTCGTCGTATCCTTATTTCCTTGTAGATCGGCCGCGATAAGCCCAAAATAATACTCGCCAATAGTCTTTGGAGCTGTAATAACGATGGATTTTGCAGTTGAACCGTTTACCCCTGAGATGGTCTCAGGATTGTTCGGATCAGTGCTCCACAAAAATGTCAATGACGCAGTCTGCTGAGAATCAGGATCACTGCTGTTCGCTGAAGACAAAGTTATCGAAGTGCCGCTCGTTAAAAATGAAATTACGGCGTTGGGCGAATGATTGATGAAGCGCGTAATGACATACTGTGAGGAAATAATCGTCGCCCCGGTGCTATCTTTCGTAACAGCGCGAAAAGTGTTCATCGAGTCGGAGAGGGCGAAAGTCTTCGAAAACTTTCCTGCTGTAATGCTCACAGTCTCAGAATCCGTGCCATTGTGAACTATTTGTGCGGAGCTGATTCGAATATCCTCAACCGAGCCGTTTATTACGACAGAATCCTTCACCGTTGTGTATCCGCTTTGATTCAAGATCTGAATGGCCCCTGCCAGAACGGTAAAGCTCGCACTGTCGGAAACAAACGAACCTCCCCAATGTTGAACGGAAATCTTGATCTTGTGATTTCCATTTTCCAGAGGTGCGGACGGCGTAAAAGAGAGCAAGTCGGTTGCATGGTTGTAGTCCGATGAGGGGACCGCGTAGGCGGTTGAATCGACCCAAATTTCTATGGAATTCGTGTCAACCCCTGCGCTCATTGATGGAAATACATACGCGCTGATCGTCGGATGTTGCAGGCCGACGACACCGGAGGTTGAATTCGGCAGCAGGTATTCAATGGTCGGACTGTTGACGTAAAGAATCGAATTGCCATTGTTGTTAGCGTCTTGGCGCGGATTCAACGGATCCGACGACCACGATGTTCCGTTCTCGTTGAACTTGTATTCATACGCTCCGGCCCAGATCCCTCCAATATTCCCGCCAACACGCAACCGAACCGTCTTCCACCAAATTCCGGTAGACGTATCCTTTGTCATTTTGGAGGAGGCGCTCGCAGAAATGACCCCGGACGAATTGGGGCCCCAATTGTTGAATTCACCCGGGAGAAATACGCTGGTGGGATTATCTATCGGTTTATAATAAAACGTTACATCCACGCTATCTGTTGATTGCGCCATCATTGTAAACGCACTCGCAACAGTTATGGCAAACATCAAAACAGTCTTCTTCATCACAGACCCTTTTATGAAATTATTTATTCATCATCAATTGCATTGTCTATCTACAGATCGTCCGTCGAATTCACTTTACGGCTGTTCGAAGCATCGCGTGAAGGGCAAGCGCGTCAGCATAGTGAGGATTCAACGCCAAAGCCTTTTCGGTCACTTGAAGTGCTTTTTGGTAATCTTTCTCTGCTATATACACGCCCGCTAAGTTGTACCAAACTTGAGGGTCCTTGCGATCAAACGTTATACTCTGGTTCAAAAACTTTTCTGCCGTTGCTGTTTGATGTTTGGAAAGGCTGATGATCCCCATCCATTTTGTGCTAAAAGCAGACGGTTCAATTTCATTTCTCGCGGCAAGATAAGAATATGCTTTGTCATAGTTTTTTGCTTCCAGGAGCATATTTGCCGCGTTGTCGTAATATTCAACCACGATCGGGTATTGACTTATCAACACATCCATTTCTCGAAGGAACGACGCGATATCATTTTTCGATGCATACCACTGGGCCACTCGCGTATGGGCAATATCCCAGGTTGTTTTATCCTCAACTAATTTGAGCGCGATCGAGTCGATGTAATCGTGCGGTTGGAGAAGAAGAGCAGCAGGAATGATATTCTTCCTGTTAATGTACGGCCAGTCATTTTTTAAAAGCTTAATTCTATAGTCGCCGATAACACTATCAATCCTGGTAAATGGAAACGTTGCTATGGTGATGCTGTCTTGCTGATGATTGCTGATATTGCGCGGTGTTGATTTAGGCAGGAGACCGGTCTTTTCCATCTCATCATAAAAAAGATTTCCCATGAGTTGGTATCCGTGGAGCGTTGGATGAAGATGGTCGGTCATAAGGTTGTCTCCGACAACATAACCCGGGCTTTCGGCATCAAAAGCCGAATCGATATCGACGATGGGGTAATGAAATTCTTTCCCCAAGTTTTCAATGATGGTATTAATTTTTGTCGGCGCTCTGAATCGCAAGGCATCAAGGTCTTTAGCATATCGGAAGAGAGAATCCGCTGTATGCCATTCATTTTTTGCAAACGATTCCTTGGCTTGCTCATAAATCTTTTGGGCCGGTGGAAGTCCGCCATCATCGATTGAAACAAAAGGAGGCTGATCTTTCAAATTACACGCAAGAGTTCCCAGGATGACCGGCACGTTATTATCTCGAGCACTCTCCAGCATATCATGCATGTTCCCCTCGAACTGGTCGATCCCGTTTTTATAGACGTTGGAATGAAGTCCGATATATTGATTTTGTGCCATACGTGCCATCAGCGTCCCCGACGGAGCCTGACCATTCCCCCCAAAAAGGCGCACGGCACCGTCGATCAAATTCCTTAACAACTGGAACGTTTTAAATTGCTCAAGATAAATAACAAGATTGATTAACCTTCGAGAAGTGCCAAACGATTCCAGCGAACCCACACCAAGCGCGCCGTAATATTCATTATGCCCGGCATAGATGAGGATGAGATCCGGTTGTTCCCGTAGAATTCCCGGCAATAAATCGCGCATCGTATAACTGTTGACCGCAGTCAAACTGCAGTTAATCACTTCGATTTTCGACTCCGGATAGACAAGCCTTAATCGCTGCTGCAAATACCTGGAAAAGGAACCGATCGGTGAGAAAGGATAACCCGCCCCGCTGCTTTCACCGAGCACAAAAACCCTGAATGCCTCCGGTTTTTTCACTTCGTCGAAAATGTCGCCATTGGAATACGGGACACCTTGAATGTCGTGGAAATATTTATGGGCTACACCCGGATTTAAAACGTACTTTCCCTTTATAGGATTGACCCATTGGGTATAGTCATATCCGTAATTGAAGATTCGTAGTCCCCCCTCCAGAAGGACAAAGAAAAAAATTGGAATCAAAAGCGAGATGACGTAAAAAATCTTGGCCGGCGGTTTTGAAGGGTTGGGGACGGCTTTTTTTCCAGGCCGGAAATTTTTTACTTTTTTCGCCATCGCAATGTTGCCTATTGTTGGTCAGATTCTTTCTGAAAATATTATTACAAGCTCCTATTGCTGTAGTCATCTCCTCTTTTTACACGAAGCACAAAAAAAATATTATGGCCTCTTACTGTAATATCAACAACTGGTACGGCTCCAATTCAATTGTATAACTTCCGTTGCTTGCCTTAATCTTCTTACCGTCAATGAGGTTGACAAAAACACGTTTGGTGTCATTGCCGGTGGGCAAAGCAGTCGTAATAGTCTTTCTCTCGCCGCTGTTGTTGACCATGACAAGAATAGTCTCATTATCGGACGTCCTGCTGTAACCGATCACCCGTTCTTCATTGTTCAGATAGAAGAAATTCAAATTTCCTCGGGACAACACCGCATGCTGCCGTCTGAGGCCAATCAATTGTTTATACCAGTTGAAGAGGTCGGTGTTAAAAGAGACTGAATCCGGTTCACGTTTTCTGCCGAGGGGGTCCGACACTTCGGTTTCGTATTTTTTATCAGGCCACACCATCGGCTTGCGGCAATCGGGATCGTCGCCGCCCCACATGTCGGCTTCATCGCCGTAATAAATCATCGGCGCACCAGGCATCGTCATCTGGATTCCGGCAATTAATCTTTGCCGCAATAGTTCGTCCTCCGCCGGCTTTCGAACTGCGTACTTTTTGTTCTGCCCGGGATTACCATAATGATCATACCATCTGTCCGGATTCACAATTTGAGAGCCGATTCGGTCAACATCGTGACTGTCGACAAGATTCTGAAGCACATAAAGATTATCAGCATTATATTCCTTCCGCAACATTGTCATGCTGTCGGCAAAAGCTTTTGCAGAAATTTGATCGTTACGATCGACGACGAATTTTTTTACCGCTTGTGCAAACCTGTAGTTCATCACCCCGTCGAAAGCGTCTCCTTGCAGCCAAGGCGATGCGTCATACATTTGATTGATCGGCCAATTTTGCCACCATATTTCGCCTGTAATATAAGCATTGGGATTAACTTCTTTTACCCATGACCGAAATTGCTTCCAAAATGGTATACCAACTTTTTCGGCCACGTCAAGCCTCCAACCATCAATGCCATCGGATGGATCTCCGTCGCCGTTCGGGTCCATCCAACGTTTAACAATTGCATGAATATGATCGGCAAAGCCTGGTGCGAGTCTTCCTTGGTCATCTTTTTTAATTTCCGGGAGATCCTTTACTCCGCTCCATCCCACGTAGTCGAACTCATTTTCAGGAGTTGCCGGATTATCCCACGACTTTATTCTGAACCAGTCTTTGTATGGGGACTTTTGTTGATTCTTCACAACATCCCGAAACGCCCAGAAAGAAGTTCCGACATGGTTAAACACTCCGTCGAGAATTATTTTCATTCCGCGCTTGTGAACTTCTTGAATAAGCTGTAACAATAATTTATCGGCAGAAGTCCATTTCCACGTTGAAGGGTCAGCGGGGTCTTCGGTAGCCCAAATTTTTTCGTCCCCTGCAGGATCCGGTCCAAAGTTATTATCAACATGGTGGTACATTCGAGTATCATATTTATGGGATGATGGGGACTCGAACACCGGAGTAAGATAGATAGCTGTTATACCAAGATCTTTGAGGTAATCGAGATGGTCGATGATTCCCTGAAGATCTCCGCCATAACGGCGGACGCCCGCATTCCAGTAAAAGTCATGCCCCGTTCTTTTTTCCCACGGCTGAAGTTTATACCAATCCGACGTCCATGGTGAAATGTGCCATCCGTCGGGAATTTTATAGGGCCATGCGCCTTCCATGTCATGCGGAGTCGGATCATTAGCGAGGTCTCCGTTTGCGAATCTCTCGGGAAAAATTTGGTACCAAACTGCGTCTTTTGCCCAGTCTGGGACACGTGGAATATCTTTTGTATGTTGTGCCATAGCATTGTTCAATACAAAAAGGGAGGCGCACAATAGTAAAAATAATTTTTTGCCCATTGTTTGATCTTTCATTAAGTGCGCGATGCGGAACGATCGTAGAAAATCAACGGTCATCTACCGATATTTTTGAATCGCACGAGTAAACAAAACCCAATCCCGATATTCTCAGGATTGGGTTTTGATTGTACCGTAACGAGGTTTTTCATCGTTGTCGTGACGATCATCCTCGTCATTGTTGCTCCACGTTACTTCAACAACATCATCTTTTTGGCCTGGACAAAGTTGCCCGCATGGATTGTGTAGAAATAAACGCCGCTGCTTAATCGCGATGCATCAAAAACAGCCGAATAGGAACCGGGTTTCAGTTCATAATTCACAAGCGTTTGAACTTCCTGTCCCAGAATATTATAGATTTTCAACGTTACCATGCCCGCTTTTTGGATAGTAAAGTCAATCTTCGTTGAAGGGTTAAACGGATTCGGATAGTTCTGAGACAACGCATACGTGACTGCGTTTTGACTTATGGTCCTAACACCTGTCAAAGATACATACGGATTAGTTTCCTGGTCTGTTTTAATATCGTTATTCGTCCAGGTATCCTTCGGCATAACCCACGGATTCTTCGGGAAATGGTTCGGTGCATCTTGTCCAACGAATCTCACTCTGGACTCGACACCAAAACTAATAGGTTCGGAAGTCCAGGTAGAACCACTCTTAAATTCATAGATATACTGGAATGCATTGAAGGTTGGTTCTTTCAGAGTCAATGTACCGCTGTAGATTCCCTTTCCCTGAGCCGTTAGCGGGAAGTAATTCAGTGTGTCGGTTGCCCCCTCCCACCATCCTTGAGTACGCCTGAATGTCGGCTGTTCCGATTCGAAATAGACAATATCGGTAGCCGGGTTGAACGGTATCGCTTGCAATGCAGAATTCATTGCCGGGTTCATGTCCACCGTAAAGGTTACTTGCAAATTGGTTCCTTTTGGAACTATCCAATCGGGTAGAACATCGTCGAAATACGCTGTCGTATCCTGGTTTGCAATGCCGTGAAAATAGGTTTCCCTATTACCGCCCTGCCAGGAGAGCGGTCTCTCATAGCCGTCCGTCCACAGGGTGTCAAGACCAGTAGGAGCGTGTTTTTTTACATAATACTTGTATGGATTAAGTCCATACGCAGTATTTGAAAAGGCCTGAGTAAAGAAAAAGTCACTATCATTAATAGGATTCTGGGTCATCCAGGCATTGGCAGCATTCGTGGTCCAACCATTAAATCCTGCACTCATCAGAACGCTGTCTACTGCAGGATTAAATATTCCTATTGCCGTCATGACACCCATATCACATGTAAAATTAATATTTCCGGTGCCGAGCTGGACGTTAGGATTTTGATCATTCCAATAGGCAGAATATGTTGAAGAATCTTGTTCAGGCACAAAATAATATCGATTACCACCGGAATTTACATTTGTGGGACTTTCCCAAGTGAGGGCGCCATTCGCAAAGTAGATGTATTTGAAATTAACCGTTCGGCCGGAAGCTAAACTATCACAGATACCGGCGTAGACGGAGTCACTAGCATCCTTCGTCAAGATTATGTAGCCGGTGCCGGTGTCTGGAGGAGTCGTCAAAGCAGCACCGGTGCCCCAGTTAGTAAAATCACCAGTTACTGCAACGGTATCATGTCCAGGAGAGATTGCACCAGTTTTTAATGGAAGGGTCATGTCAACCTTAAACCACACATGATACTTTTTGCCGGTGATATCGTTAAATAAAACTGTAGCCAACGTAGTATCATGGGTCCCAATCGTGGCAGTCCTGTTGTCAACACTTTCCCAGTTCAGAGTGCCGAGGTGATAAAAAGTAAATTTGTACGCTATTGCACCGGTAGTGTCGACCACCCCCGAATATATCGCGGTGTCAGCTCCCGTTCCTTGTGTAAGGATGTTAGCCGTGGTGGTCCAATTGTTGAAAGTGCCGGCCAATGTCACGCTATCCGTGTGCGGATTAAAATAGCCGTTCTTTTGATAGATCGACATATCCACGGAGAAGGTAACATTCACCCCTCCATACGCGACCAATCCCATCGAAAAAAATGCCAGTAGAAGTAGAAGGCTTTTTTTCATATGTGGTACTCCTTTTATGTTGATTGTTAATAATTTCTCTCCGTAAAAAATTTCGCAGAGAGAGTTGTTTAGTGTTAGAAATTCAAAATTATGCCAAAGCTGTTCACGTTCCCCAAATAAGTGTACTGCTGGTACGAATAATCAATCCCGATATCGATATATCCGGCTCTTTGGTATTTAAAGCCAACCCCCAGAGTCAATCCCTCTTGAGTATTCTTCAGGAACAACGATTTATAGCCGCCGCGGAGAAAAACGACATTGTCAAACAATGCTAACTCACCCCCCACGTTCACCGATTCATTGTTATCGTTAGGGACAACTCCGTCAACGGCGAGCGTCAATCTCTGGTTATCCAGAAACATAAAATCCCTCGCCAGGCCTATTTGAAGCCTCAGAGGAAGGTCGAATTGATCGGTAGCAATGTTCGCATCAGTCGTATTATTGCTCCCCGCTCTTGCAGCATCAACGTCGTAACGGATCAGCAGGTCGCTCCCAGACATCTGCATTTTCGTCCCAAAATTTGTGATGCTGGTTGCAAATTTTACGCCGTAAAATGGAGTTAAAAATTTTGTGCCGATATCGAACGCAAAGCCCGTAGCGTTTGAATTGTAAATGTTTTCTGTGATTAGTTTAGCGGTAGCACCAACGGCAAAATCTTGTGTGATATTTCTGGCATATGAAGCACCAAATTCATAACTAGCCGGAGTAAATGTTTCACCGGTCCCGTCCGGTTGTTCTTCTGTCGTTACGCCTATCGAGCCATAATTGACGGCAGTAAAGTTCAATGCGAAATTCCCCGCTTCGCCGGATGGTATAACCAGTCCAAAATAATCAAGATTGATTCCAGCAAACAAATTGGTGAAGGTAAACAGAGCCTGAAACTGATCGATAGATGCAATCCCGGCAGGATTCCAATAGAGCGAGTATGGATCGTCTGCGACTGCAGTGTACGCTCCCCCCATAGCGTTCGCCCTGGGACCAATACCAAGACTTAAAAACTTTGCTGCTGTAGTCCCGGTTTTCGTTATATCCTGCGCGTTCAAGGCAGAGGACAGCAGGGAAAAAGCGGCCATCATCGTCCAAATATGTTTTCTTAGCACGTTAGGCTCCCAAAATAAATTTCATCCGGTTTATTCAATTGAGCACTATGTTCTCTATTTAATAACCGCGAACTTACCCATCGTTTTGCCGATGCCAGGGGCATCGATGTGGTAAATATAGACTCCATACGATATAGATAAATTATCTTGCGAGAGCATGTTCCAATCTTCAGTTCCGTCGTCGATCGGATTACTATGCACAATTGTATTCACAAGTTCGCCGTCAACAGTGAAGATTCTGATGGTACACTGCGCGGGGAGATGGGTAAAATGCAGCGATCTCGCTCCTCGCCCCGTCGTGTACGGATTCTTGATTTCCCACTGGGCAGCGCCAAGGTAAGGATTTGGAACTACCCTAATGCTGCTGAGCTGCGCCTTGGCAATGGTGGGGTCAATGTGTTCAGTTGCCGAGATAAAGCTAAATTCATCATCCGATAGGAACGGTTTGATGAGTTTAATATACGCAGTGTCGCCCGGCATGGGTATTGTTTGATGTTGGGTTGTATCGGGTCCGGCGGAAAGATAGAACCACCATGTCGTAACTAATGAATCTTTTGAGTTCGGCTCAAGAAAAACAATTCTGTCTTTGGCTGAGCCACTGGCTGAAAGTTTTCCTGGCGCGGTTGTCTTATTGAGGTCGATGAACCCAAAAGTGACATATGTATTGGTAGTCGTATTGAGCACTTTGAAATTTACAGGCTCCGCGGGGAAATTAACGCCGGTGTACGTAAATGAAACAGATGTGTCGTATCCGACATTACCAAAAAAGATTTTGTAATCATCAGGACGAAGTTCCCCACTGAGTCCTCCTGGAGCAACAAACTTCGTGAAGACAAACGCAGGGACATTCGGATCGTTCCATCTGGAATGAGCAGTATCCAGCTGAACAGAAGTGGCATTGTTAAATGCCAGCCTAAAGCCGTCCAATACCGGCTGTTCGTAAGTACTGTCGAAATAGGGGTTCTGATATTCAAGCATTCTGCCGCCGGTGGAATCATACAGCGTGTAATTCTTCGTGGTCAGGGTATCCGGAAACCCGGGCGTACTGATCAAGGTATCCTGGAAAGTCAAAATGTATTTGTGCCCGCTCTTCACTGCCGTCGGGTCGACTATGGCATAACTTACCGTGCTTGTCGTTGCACCCTGGACCAAATTAATATTCCCAAGCGTTGAATTGACATATCCCGCCGCAGTCGCTTCCGGAGTTATCCGTGCAACGTTTTTTCCTAATGTTACACTCCCGTCAGAGTTAAGATTGACTCTAATCGGACTCTCCGCAGGAAGTATACCACCGGACGCAAAACCCTTGCTGTACGAAACCACGGCATAATAATATGTAAAGCCATTGACAGCAGTCGAATCAACAAAAGAATGCTGAAGGCCGGAGTCATCACCTAAATAATAATGAATCCCATTTATTCCAACTGAGTCGTACCCCATAATTCCATCTTTGAGGTCATAGACAACGAGTGGAGACATGAATTGGGGAGTACCCTGGCCGTCAGTGATAGTCAGTGCATCCTGGAATGCGGGGTCGGAAGCCCGATAGACTCGGTATCCTTCAAAAGCATGTCCATCGCCTCCAATATTCGCCGTGAACTGGTCAAAGAAATTTTCTGCTGCGTCGTCCCAATAGAGCGTTACTTTATTATTTCCCGCTACTGCTGTAAGGAGAGGGGCCGGCGGTGCCGTTGCAAACCGGTAGTTATTCTGGTACGTCTGCTGAGCTCTCGCTCTTTTTAATAGTATCTGACTTTTTCTAATAGCCCACCCCGGATCGTTCACAGGTCCATTTGCCAGTATGATAGCCATCGAAAAGGGTTGTACATCCCCTGCCGGCATTGGGAAAAGACATGAGGAGGCAAATATATCATAGTCGCCTGCAACTACTGAGGCAGGATCAAAATATGTTCCGGGCTGCATAAAATCAAACCACATCGTCGCGTCGCTGTTAATCGGCGTTGAACCGGCCGGAAGCCTAAACGCGCTCGTGATACCGATCTGATCGGTTTCTTTAACGTCAGTGAGATCAATATGCGGTTCACCCGGCTCACCGGTCCCTACACCCGATGTCGGCTTGCCGTCTCCTTCTCCAAAATCGTGCGTACCCGGTACTCCGTCAATACCAACGTCGTCTGTAAGGGGATTCCAATCGCCGTCATTATCCACTTTGTCAGTGCGGGATTCATCGATCATTTCATCAATATTTTCGTCGACACCTCCACTGCGCAACCCATCCTTATTCAAATACGGTTTGCCCAAATACGATGAATCAAGGCTATAGAGTATGACATGTGTTCCCGGCACCTTGTAGCGATGCCATATATCATGCGACGCCGTATCAATCATCCCTTGCGTAATCCTTGGCAAATTATTGTAGCTAATGCTGCTATCATTGTTGTTATTGTCAACGTTATCTTTGTATTTTTTGCCAAGGTCCGATTGTACTACGCCGATGAGCCAAATTTGACCTTGCTGAATCGAATCAGTTTCAGGATTTGGCGGCCAGCGATGCCAATGATGCAAATTGCCTGAGCCATCGGTATTGGCATCGGTTGCGGCTGCATCAATCATTGCCTGGGTAACGACGGGGCTTCCTAGTTCGCCATTATTGTTGTCATCCATACCATTAGCATACGTGGTACCCACTTGCGTTCCGAAAGCAACATCGGTTTCACTCTCGTCAATCAATCCATTTCCATTATCGTCAATACCGTTACCTGGTATTTCACCGAGAAGCATATCTTCGGTTATCGGGGGACCGCCCGACTCGCCATCACCATCGTTGTCGATTCTATCGACAGAGTTCCCGGGGGTCTCCAAAAAACATAGAGCAACTGCACCCACCGGATCGTTGCCGAACGTAGGAGCTCTATTGTCGGAGTCTTTCGACCAAAGGAATCTGTTGAGAATGTCAAAGTCTGCAATGTCATCCTGAGAATCTCCATTTCCGCCGACAAAGTCTGCAAACCAAATAGTCACACCTAATTTGGGGATGTCCTTCGTTCCGTCATTCCTCAAAGTATAGAGCAGGAACACATCGTCTTGGATTAATATTTGCGACCAGGCCAAACTTCGCTGGTCGATAATGATTCCCAATCCTTTTCTCGTAAGATCGGTAGTATCTGGATAATAATCGGTGTACCGACTGTAGCGATCGTCAGAACACTTTGCAAACAGCTCTTGATCTGCGTTGAAAATGTTTTTGCCGAAATATCCGTTCCATTCCCCTTTCCAGCCGGGATCTATCGGATCAGATAATTTATCAGGCCAAAAGGCGGGCCACGTACTAGGGTCGAGGCTATTCGCTAAACTATTTGAATTGGGGTTTGAATAACCCGGAATCGGCTCCAAATTCCATGTGTCTCCGGTAGGAGAGGTGCGATAATCTGGCACTTCTATGACGTGCTGTACTACCCCTTTGCTATCGGTTACTTCGGCACCCAGAATCACTCCGGTTAAAGCCAGATATACTTCCCCGGTATTTTTGGGCCATTCGTACGGTGTTTCCACGCTGATTGGAAAGTTTCCATTTTCTCTTCCTGTGAGAGTAAAATTAAAAATGGAGGTTCGTACCCTGTTACCTTCCAACTGGGTATGGGTACGAATCGCCGGATTGCCTCTCTCTTTACTTGGAACATGGCCCGGGACCGGGATACCGTATTGCGACAACAACTCGCATTGAAATAAAAAAAGTAGGACGACAAGTTGAAGAAGAAGGTTCAGGATTTTATTCATTACATTCATCCTCCGAAGCATAAAACTTAAAATGAAAGTTCAATACCTGTTTGAACTGACCTTGGCGCAGCATAAAACCAAGGATAACGTATATAGTCTGCCACAGTATTGGGACGTGCCGGATCCGGACCTACATTTTCCACCGACGTTGTAAAGTTAGGCTCTCCGGTATCACCAAAAACATTCACTACATTTCGAGCATCGAATAAATTATATACTTTCACATACGCCATGAAATTAGAGCCAAAGATGACAAATGTTTTATTCACGTAAAGATCGTTATCGAACTGAGGAGGAAGATTTAATATGTTTGGCTCAAAACCAGTACCTGAGGCCGCGGTCTGCGGTAGCTTGAGTCACTGTAGGAGTATACGGCAAACCGGTCCCGTACTTCGTCAGTAGGCTTACATTCCATCCATTGTCCCCCACCATTATGTTCAAATTGAGATTATGCCTTTGATCCCAATCCAAGGGGGACAGAAATATTACCGGCGCCTGATTATTCAGCGCCGCATTAAATGCATCGTCCGGATTAGAATTGCTTCCTTCTGCAACTTGATAAGTATAATTCAAATCAATTGAATAATGGTTTGAAAATCTCTTGGCCAGATTAATTGTTATGCCGCGGACGTTGGAATAATCTTTGTTCACGTACAGCGCATATGTCACCCCATTTAACGTCGATGTAGGAACACCTGAAGTGATCCAATCCCTGATGTCTCGATAAAAACCGGTCGCATCGACGACGAATTCATCCATAAATTGCTGCCTAAATCCGATTTCATACATGATTGTCCGTTGCGGCTGCAGATCAGGATTCCCAAACGGGGAGCTGGTGCTCCCTGTTTCAGGGACTTTATATTCTCCCCCGTTATACAAATATTGAAACGTTGGAATTTGGAGAAAGTGTCCGTACGAAAAGTGTACAACCCCGTTCACGCTGATTGGATACGATATACCAAACCGCGGGCTTAACTGCGATTTCGGCGTGGCATCTTTGTAAAAATATGGTTCACGCTGAGCCAATGTCAAAGAATCCAATCCCGGCCGCAACGGAATGTTAATGTTTGGATCTTGCGGATCAACGAGAACTTGACCTTCGGAGTTAAAATAATCGAAACGCAACCCAATATTTATGATAACGTCTTTGTACTCGATTTTATCCTGAACGTAACCGGCAAACTCATTCGGTTTTGCATCGTAGAGATTTCTATTGATCAACGTCGGATCCGGAATTGAAGGAACGAACGGCACAACGGTGACTCCGTTCACGGTAAGAGGTTGTAAGGTATAATCATCAAATTGGAGCCGATGCATTTGCCCCTCAACGCCAAACTGAAGCAAATGGCTTTCGCTCACCTGGCTTGAAAAATCTAACTTCGCTGTATACGACTGCGTCTCTCTAAAGAAACGCTCAAGATCCGTCCCTGTTTTATGAAAAGCATACGAGACTGTATTCAAAGAGTCCGGGGATAAATATCTCGGGTCAGTCGCGCTTGGGTAAAGGTATTGGTTGAAAGTTTTATAGAAGTAGTTGGTTCTGAAAGTATAGAAAGTACCGGAAGATAAAACATGATTCACGGTAAAAGTTCCGTCATAACTTTGCGCATACTTAAAGGGGTTTCCTCCCGGTTCAAGCTTCCAGCCATATGTGTCACTGTTAAAGTCCTGGTAATTATCTTTTGAATACAATAACTCCGTATTGATTTTTACGTTCTTAATAAATTGGTAGGCGATGTTCGCTTGACCGAGCCATCTCTTACTCCAATTCATAGCCACTGGTTGTCCGTTCCCCGTTGTGCCGTCGATATTGTAGTCATCATAACCGTAGAGGTAACCGGGGTCATACACATACCTGCCGTTGCCGAAGAACGTGATCATGTCGTTGGTAAACGGCAGAGGCCCGCTCAAGCTTCCTTGATAATTACCGCCGGGATTAAACGTATTGACATTCGGGAAATACGACGTAAAATTACTCGCATAATTACTTCCATAAACATTGAGAGACCCGTGATAATCTCTCCCCCCCTCTTTTGTAACCGTGTTGACAATGCCGGACATTGCATTTCCATATTCGGCATTAAAAGTACCGCTAATAACCTGGAGCTCCTGTATGCTGCTGTTGTCGAGGTCTATGCCGCGGCTGTTGTCGTAAGGATCGGTAATGGAAATTCCGTTGACCTCATAAGCAATTTCGGTCGATCGTCCGCCGCGTATATGAAATCCTCCGCTTGCGTCTTTGGTAATGCCGGCTTGAAGACCCAACACATCGTCAAACTCAGTAACTGGCAGAGCGCTAATTTGCTCCGCCGAAACCGACGCTTGAGAAGAAGTAACGTCTTTCTTTACAGCGTCCTGCTTGCCTTCAATCACTACGGCTTGAAGCTCAACCGTGGATTGGTTAAGCGAAAAATCGAGGCTCGACGTAAGGTCGATGGAGACAGAAACATTTTCGGTCACGACGGGTTGATATCCGACAAACTGCGCTCGCACAGAATAATTACCGGGCGGGATATTCAGTATCACGTAGTTACCGTCGAGATCGGCCACAGTGCCGAGAGAAGTGCCGACAACGACAATATTGCAAAATGGTAGGGCTTCTTTTGTGCTGGCATCTGTCACTTTGCCCGCCAGTTTACCGGTAGTGCCAGCAATAGCTTCGTCAGAGATAACTATTAGAAAGAGAAAAAGAAGTGGTAAAAATTTTCTCATAAATTTCTCCAGAAATTTTCAGACAAAGTGCTACCCGGGTAAATTCATGGTATAGTTTTTAACAAGATCGTCGTTCACTTTGATGGTCGTCAGCTTTGATAGTTTTTCCAATCGTTTTTTCATGTAAGGAAAACCTTTTTCATTTTCAATTGCTTTGACAATCTGAGGTTTTACCGCATTGATGTCAATCGCGTCACCATTTTTCTTATCGAGAACGCGAAAGATCCCAAAGTACTTATCAAATGCCAGTGGACCGATGACCTTGCCAATGTCGGACTTCCACAGCGTATCCTTCAGTTCTCCGAAGTTTGATATGGGAGAGAGCCCCATAACACCTTCATTTTTCGCGCTCCAATTTCTCATAGAATATTTCGAGGCCAGCAATCCAAAGTCTTCACCATTGTCGAATTTTTCCCTGACCGCGGAAGCAAGCGAATCACTCGCGACAACAATCTCCTGAACATTCATTTCTGGTTCATTCGAATAATAAGCGATATTCTGCTTGTAGTACCGCGCAATTTCGGAATCCGCCACCGGAACCAGATCAAGAACTTCATTCCTTTTATAGTTTAAGTAAATGTTGTTGGCCATGTTGTCGAAAGTCTCAGCGACATACGATGTGGTGTCATACCCTTTTTCTTTCGCAATACCCAAAAGAACATCCTGCATCAACAATCCGAGCACGGCATCTTTAAGGCGATTCACGTTTGTCACGACGTTGCGGTTATATGCGGGCACCTCAAGAACCTTGTTCTCTATTTCCTTCGCTGAATACTTCTTCTTTTTGTACTGCACACAATATTGAAAATCTTTGGGCGATTGATTTTTTGATTCAATACTAAAATTCCCCGCGTTCTTCAGATCGTCAAAAACAGCTTCCAACGCCTTCTCATTGAATTTGACTTTACTCGTATCAAAAACTCTTGCGAGATATGCCTTTTCGTAAGGGAGCTTCTTGTCTATCTTCAGTGTTCGCTCCAGCTTGTTTTTTCGGTCACGAAATTCCGTTTCTGTCGTGAATGGGTCTTCTATTCTATCGTCCACCTTAATGATGCTGTATCCTTCAGCAGTCTTCACTGGCCGGGACACTTCTCCGATTTTTAGGGAATACGCGACGTTTTCAAAATTCGGATCTGTGTCCCCCCATGTGATATACCCGAGATTGCCTCCGTTATTTTTCAAAGTCGTATCCGTAAATACCTGCTTCGCCAATTCTTTGAAACTTACTCCCATCTTCACAAGCTTGTAGAGATCTTCAGCTTCGCTCTCTGTCCGCGCGTATAAATGACGAACCGAGACCTTAGCTTTCGAGCGTTTATACGCCGTTCGTAGCTCTTGATCGCTAACCGTTATTTTTGCGTAGACTTCCTGATCCTTGAGAAACGCTAACACAACTTCTTTCCATGCCCACGAAATTTCTTTCTTATACTCTGGATTATTATAGACTTTGGAATTGTCGTCGTACTGACGCAGCAATACCTCATTGATCATGTTATTGAGAATTGCATACCGCGCCCGCTTGTTATCTTTCACGCCCGTATATACCAAGTAATCTTCGTATCTGTCCTTGAACTGCTTATAGGTTATCTGAGTATTGCCGATCGTGGCTACAATTTGGGATTTGTTTGTTGTGCTGTCCGGAAAGGCGGCAGCGGCGCAAAACAGGAAGACCGGAAGAAGGGCAGTTTTTATGAACAGGCGTCTCACAAAATAAACTTTCATTTGTAAAAAACTATTCACTGTCGAGGCTCCATCGAAACATGTTCGCGAAATAGCGTACTTTGCATGTCAATCTTTCGCATGGACAAAATCTTCAACGGGAGAATACATTTTGTTCATGCCGCACGTTGCGCGAACAACCAATTTCGGTAAAAAATTTATCTGAGATGGCGGAGCAGAGGAATGCTCCATACGATAGATTAATTTTTCAACTGCAAGTTCACCCATTTCGTACATCGGCTGTCTCATCGTCGTCAGTCCAAACTGCTCAGCGAGTTCGATATCGTCGAAGCTGACAACGGCAACATCGCGGGGCACTTTAACGCCTTGCTGGCGCAGGGCACTCATCGCACCGATCGCCTGGATGTCGCTCGAGATGAAAATTGCCGTCGGTAGTTGAGAACCGTTGTTCAGCATTTCCTTCATGGACTGGTAGCCCGCTTCACGACTGAACCCATCCTGCTTCGTCAGCTTACTCACGGCGATGTTCTCCGGATGGACTTCCAGCCCCGCGGAGGTGATCGCATCTTTGAACCCTGCGATACGTTCACGGGCAGGCACGCTGTTGATATTCGCACTGATCATTCCGATATTTTTATGCCCGAGCGAGATCAGGTGATTCGTGGCAACCATTGCTCCTTGAAAATTTTCAACGGCAAGCGAGTCAAACTTTTCGTGAAACGTATCGACAAGAACAACCGGCTTCGAATGGTCCTTGAACTTGTCGACAAACGAGACCGGCAGCTTCATGGAAAAAAATAAAATGCCGTCGACTCGCCCCCGCTGAATACTTTTCCTCAAATATTCGTCGATCTGTTCAGGGTGGTTGATGCCATACAGGATCAGATCATAGCCAAGACTCGAAATTTTGTCTTGAACTCCCTGAAGGACTTCAATAAAAAAATAGTTTGTGAAGAAGGGAATGATCGCAGCGAGAGTGTTCGTTCGTTTCCGAGCCAGCGCCTGAGCGTACGCATGGGGATGATAGTTTAATCTTTTCGCTACTGAGAGGATCTTGTCGCGCGTCTTTGGAGTAACATTCGGATGGTTATTGAATACACGAGAGACTGTCCCTATCCCAACCCCAGCTTCCCTCGCTATGTCATAAATTGTAATAGCCAATCGCCACCAATAAGTTCAAAAAGGTATTTATGGAAGGGCTTCCAAAAAATGTAGACCTTTTTGGCTTTATTGTCAAGAGAAAACTGAAAAAAAAATTGGAGGGAGGCAGAATTCCAATTTTCTTCCAAAAAATTGGAAGAAAATTGGAAGGTCGCAGAATTGAGAAATCTACTAGTAGGATCAGAAGAGAGTATAAATAAAGGGGGCCAAAGCACTCCCTTTCGTAATAACAATGAGCAACCCAAAAAGGAGGAGCGCGAAAACTATCGGCATCAGCCACCACTTTTTATTCTGCTTCAGGAATTCAATATATTCAGCTATGATTTTGATCTTTGCCATGTGTACCTCTTTCAGAACAATTTTTCATAATCTATTTTTTTTGAATTCCCTCTTTCAACCCAATACGTTTCACGCCGCTTTGAAAAGTCGGTGTCGATGAATTTCTTTCCGAACAAACGTGCAGCCAATCCGATGGGAGTGATGACAAGATAAAACAAAAGGATCAAAATTGCACGCGACACAACCCACCCGAGGGCAAAAGCAAATCCCATCCAAACCATATAGATACGTCTTAACCGTTGTGGGCATACCAGTCCGCAGCTCAAAAGTATTAACCCTACAAGCCACAACACCATAACGGCAGCAGGATGCCAATGCTTAAGAAATCCTTCTCCACCGATAAGGACGAAAACGGAGCCGACAATATACGCAAACTTCCGTAGTTCTTTCGGTGTACATTTCAGGTGATGGACTTCGCTGCGGACATCGCTAATCCAGCTCATAGAGTTCTCTCCATTGAATATCGTCGTGGAACGCCGGTTGGTCCTCTTTCCGCAAAATAAATCGCCCGGCAACGAGAACATCGATATCCGTCCGCATAAAACATTTATACGCATCGAGCGGCGTTGCGACAATCGGTTCGCCTCTCACGTTGAACGACGTGTTGACAATAACGGGGCATCCTGTTTTTTTATAGAATGCCTCAATAAGTCGACAATATAATTGATTGTCGCTTTTATTGACTGTTTGGATTCTTGCAGAATAATCAACATGGGTAACTGCCGGAATTTCAGAGCGCAAAATATTGAGCTTATCAATTCCCCACAGCTTCTTCTCGGTATCTGTCATTGCCTTTTGCTTTTCTTTTTTTACATCGGCGACAAGAAGCATATACGGGCTTTCCCGGTCGAGCTCAAACCACTCGCCTGCTTTCTCCGCCAGCACCGACGGAGCGAACGGCCGGAACCCTTCCCTGAATTTTATTTTGATATTCATTTTCTTTTGCATGTGAGGCGAGCGGGCATCCCCAAGAATAGAACGGCTCCCTAATGCCCGCGGACCGAACTCCATTCTTCCCTGAAACCATCCGACAATTTTCTCCTGCGTCAGGTATTCTGCGACTCTGTTACAGAGTGCATCGTCATCTTTAATGCGTTCGAACGGCAGATGATACTCCTGCAGAAAAGCAAAAATCATTTCATCGCTGTACGACGGTCCGAGATATGAGCCTCGTTGAACATCCCTGCCATTTTTTTCTTTTGCGGGATTTTTAAGATAATGATAGTACGCAATGTATGCTGCTCCGAGCGAACCGCCCGCATCTCCCGCTGCAGGCTGTATCCAAATATCTTCGAACAATCCCGAGCGCAATATTTTTCCGTTAGCGACGCAGTTCAACGCGACGCCACCGGCAAGGCATAAATATTTTTCTCCGGTAAGACTTTTGGCGTGCCGTGCCATCCGCATCATTATTTCTTCCGTCACGTCTTGAATCGATCTGGCAATGTCCAGCTCTCTCTGTGTCAAGAGCGTTTCCGGGGTTCGAGGCTTCCCATCAAACAACGCTGCAAATTTTCGGTTGGTCATTGTGAGCCCCGCACAATAGTCAAAGTACTCCATGTTCATCGTAAACGAGCCATCGTCTTTCAGGTCGATAAGATTCTCATAGATTCGCCGAACATACTTGGGTTCGCCGTACGGAGCTAATCCCATAACCTTGTATTCTCCCGAATTCACTTTAAACCCGGTAAAATAGGTAAAGGCGGAATAGAG
Organism: uncultured Bacteroidota bacterium; assembly: GCA_963717445.1. GTDB lineage: Bacteria > Bacteroidota > Ignavibacteria > UBA10030 > UBA8401 > JAGVPT01. The sequence continues at coordinate 448,279 of OY970334.1, forward strand.
CAATCCAAGCGAATTCGGAAAATGGAGTTCTGAAAGGATCTCGACACTGTTACCGTGCCCGACCCCGAGCGACGATGTTGCCATTTCGCCGACGCCGTCAACCGTGAGGATCGCAGCCCGGTGAAACGGCGAGGGGAAAAAGGCCGATGCGGCATGCGACTCGTGATGCTCAGGAAACAGCACTTTCCCGCCGAAGTGAATTTCCTTTTCGATGAGGTCCGGAATCCAAAGTTTTTCCTGAAGCCACAACGGCATTGCCATCATAAACGACTGAATTCCCTTTGGCGAGAACGTCAGGTAGGTTTCAAGAAGACGATTGAATTTCAACAGCGGTTTATCATAGAACGCGACACATTCCAGCCGGTCTGCGGTAATGCCTGCCTCCTTCAGACAATACGCAACGGCGTGTCGCGGGAAATCGTGGTCATGTTTCTTCCTGGTGAACCGCTCTTCCTGTGCTGCAGCAAATATTTCCCCGTCGACAAGCAGACATGCTGCTGAGTCGTGATAGTATGCGGAAATTCCGAGGATATACATCACGATTTATGGAAATTAAAAAAAATGAACATGAGGACAATCATTTTGGGACATTTGAAAAATCGTCTCTCGCTAAACCGCCAAGGCGCAAGTACTTTCTTTTTGAATGATTTTGCGACTTTGCGTCCTTGCACGAGCCATACTTTTGGAATTATTCAGAAGTTTCATTTTGAAAAATCGTCTCTCGCTAAGCCACCAAGGCGTAAGGACTTTCTTTTTGAATGATTTTGCGACTTTGTTCTTTGCGCGAGCCGTACTTTTGGAATTATTCAGAAATTTCATTTTGTATAAAAGTCGATCATCCTGCTAATAGCTCTTGAACACACCGGGTCAAAATCAGTGAGGCTAAGCGAAAACATCCTGCAATCAAGCGAAGGGCGGTATAAACCGGTAGAGCTGTAGCCAGAACCCTCGAACGCACCGACAACTCCGGAAAATCGCTTCTCGCTCAGCACTCCCCGCTCGGCATCTAAAATCGCTTGCCGTTTCTCGGCATAGCCCGGCATGTCACGTCGTAATTTTCCCCGCTCGGCTTCCATGCTGTCGTACAACGATTTATTCCATGGTGTAGGCAAAGGGGTCCCCGGCTTCACTAAATCTTTCCACTTCAAATTCTGCCGTGTGATGTTCGCTGCAATATTTGGCTCCCAGGGCTCTACACCTTTCTGATAAAAATCATTGTATGCAACTGACGATGAATAATACTCATCGCCGAGTCCCGCAAATGAATGGCCGAACTCATGGACAAAAACGTAATCGGCCTGCCATGCCGTTGCAGGGGTCTCACCGTTTGCAAAGCATATTGCATAAAGCTGAAAAATGCCGCCTCCGCCATAACGGTTTGTATTCACAAGAATAAAAAGAAAATCATAAGGGACCGATGCTGCATAATCCCTGACAGCCTTGTTTGCGTCCGTAAGAACATACCGGGCGGAGCCGAAAGAATCGTACAAAGTACCGAGAGCGTGGTCGGGCCAAATATTTTGGTCGGGCTGGTCGATTCCTGATTCACGGGATTCAACTTCCACTGCCCGGACGTTGAAATCCGCTTTGCGGTGCTTAAACGGCTCGGTAGAAAATAAAATGCCGGTGAAATGGCGTGCATCGTTTAGGAATTTTTCCATTTCGTTCTTCGTATAGCCATCCCCGAGTATCGCGATATCAACTTTTGAATGAATATCACCGCTTGAAATGATGTCGACCTCGCCCGAGGCTGCATGTGATATTGCACGATGAATGTCTGTACCGTCCGGATCAATGACCGTCGAGAATATATCATTGAACACCATTTGCCTTGTTCTCCGGGAAATCGTCAGCTGGAATTTATGGAGAGGGAACGGAAATCGAAGTGATTCGTTGAACGTCCGGTATGTCCCCGACGCCGCTTCGTCGGTCGTTTGCCATTCGTTGAATAACGAACAATACCCCCGTGAGTAGATCGTCCGATTGCTGGCAACATCGGTAATCCTGAAAAAGTATTCTCCCAGGTTCAACGTATCGATGAGGTTGGTCATACTCCCCGGCCATTCCCCTTCCATATACATTTTGTCCGTGTTGATTCGTTCTTCCCCTTTCGTTCCTGTATGGTGATAATCAAACCGGAACGTTGTGTCCTTAAAATACTCTCCGAATCGATCGGAGCTTTCTGCTCGAATCGACATCAGTGAAATGAGAAAAACTATAATGACCGCCCGCGGCGTTTTCATCGTTTTACCTTAACAATAGTGGATTGAAGGATCTTGTGCGTTGCATCGTCTTGGACAAACGCTATAATATATAATCGTTTGGGATCAATCTCTGATTTCTTTTCTTTGTATGCAATCCCGGGCGCTTGCATTTTCTTTTCGTACGAATCAAGATATTTTTCCAATTGGTCTTCTATTGAAGAGACTGCAAAAGCGTCTTTGACTGCCGCTTTCCCTTTTGCATTAAACGAAGTTCCCCCCGCATTCCGGATCATCTTCCGTACCACAAATCGGTGCTCCGATATCCCGTTGGCTCCTTGATACTGCATCCCGTCTTCTGCCAACACGATCCGGAGCTTATACGATTTACGGACTTTGCCTACACTCGCTGAAACGGCAAGGGAAATTTTATTCCTCCGAATTCTGGCGGAGACTTTTACGGCAGCTTCCGCCGAAGTGTTAAGGATCCGGTCAATAGCATCGGCATAGACTGCGAATTTTGATTTTGCCGCAATTCCCTGTCCGCCGGAATTTACCACGTTCGTCCCATCGATGACCGACGTCGGAGTACTGTTGACTCCATAAAATTGCGCCCGCAATTCTGTATCCTTGTTCGCCATGGGGTCGGGCCGTGGTATATTCAGATGATATTCTAATACCGTGAGTTCGGACAAGTCGTACCGTTCAAGAAGTTTATCGTATGCAATATCTGCAGCCTGGCAAGGCCGGCACTCGGATCCGGTAAACAATTCAGCCAGAACAGTCTTTTGATTCGGTTGATCTTCTATTGCTTCTGGCCGCTTATATTTGTCCGGGAAGAAATCCACCAACCCCCGCTGCGCTACGGTAATCAGAGAATCGAGCGACGTGTGAGGATACAATTCTTTTTGCAGCAGTTGAAGCGGTCTCATCAACACCAGCGGCCGGCTTAACGTCACGCCGGTCAGATAGGTATTGAACGCTTCATTCTTTTTTCCAAGACGTTCTTGTGCAGAACCCAGATCGAGAAACAGTTCCGTTTCGGTCGGCAGTTTGGTCTGGAGAGCCTGTTCAAGATAATTCTCCGCTTCGACATTGTTACCGGCGTTGAACAGCACAATGCCGAGCGATGCTGCAGCATCGCACCGATCCTCAAAAGACCTCGCTGCTGCCTCCCGGTACGCCTCCCGTGCAAACTCGAGAGCCCGTCCCATAAAAACGTGATTTCGAGAAAAGCTTTCCGCAATATACCTTTTTGCGTATGAAGTATCCCTGCTGCTAACAACGTAGTCGTGGGCAATGCGTTCAAAAAGGCTGTCTCGAACACGAACCACTGCGGATGAATCTTTAAGCCGCAAGCGGAATAATGAATCAAGGTCTGCATATTCAAGCGACGGCTCTTGCGAAATAAAACTGGCGTGAACATACTGTCCAATGCCCTCAACTCCGGGATGTGTTTCGAGCTGAATCATTCCAAGCTGGGAGAAATAATCACTGTACCGACCGTCAAAAATAACAGACGGCGGCAACAACGCGATGGCTTCGCGCTGGGTTGACTCAGCTTCTGAAAATCTTTTCAGGAGGAAGAGGCTCGTCGCCCGGGTGTACAAAAAGGCGGGGTTAAGCCTCCTGTGTCTATTTCGGTACAACGATATCGTGGAATCCACAAATACCAATGCGCTGTCGGGGTATTGCTTTCTGTATGTAAGTTCCATTGCAAAATTATGGAGCGCCCCCGGCAGACTTTGCGAATCTATTGCGGCAAGGCAACGACGAACAGTAAGAAACGCAGCGCTATCCTGACGGAGGGACATAAGAACGCTGAACTGTACGCCGTACGCTTCCCCCAATAGCCTGCTTTGAGGATAGGTTGTGATGAGTTTGGTAAGCCCCGACAGCTTAGCGCTGTCCGAAGATGCACTGACCGCCGATCGAAATAACTGTTCATCAGCCCCCTGCCCATGCACAACAAGGGGAAACAAAACGCTCCACATCATTATTTGCAGCCACGATTTCATAGGTATCACTTCTCTCAATTACGTACGTTCTCTCTTTTTCTTCATCACCTGATAAATAATGCCTCCGGAAACTCCGCAGACACAGGCACCGCCCGCGATAGCAAGCCGAACGCCAACAATATTGGCCATTACTCCGATTCCCAAACTTCCGAACGGAAAAAAACCCTGAAAGACCAGGGAGTATAATCCCATCACTCTTCCACGCAGGTGATCGGGTGTGCGCATTTGCAAGCTCGCATTTGCCGTTGCGAAAAATGCTATCAACCCGATGCCGACGCCCACCAGGCACGCCATCGAAAGGAGCGGCGAGTCCGAAGCCGCGAAGATCAAGATTGAAACAATAAAAATAGACAATCCTGCATAAATGAATTTGCGCGGTTGGACTTTATGCCCGACCGATGCAACGGTTAACGCACTAATGAGGGCTCCAATGCCGTTTGCCGTGAGAAGATTCCCAAGTCCTATCGCGCCGATGTTCAGAATCCTGTCCGCAAATATTGGAAGCATCACCGAGTACGACCATCCGAAGATTGTAACGGTGGCAACGAGCGTCATGATAGCTTTCGATGTGCTCTCAGACTGAATATATTTCACCCCTTCTTTTATTGATTGCAGAACGGAGGCCTCAACTTTCGGTGCTATTTTTTCAACAACATTCATCATCAGCAATCCGATGATGACGGCAATAAAAGAAATTCCGTTCAGAAAAAAGCACCATCCGACACCGAGGATGCCAATCAGTATTCCGCCGATGGCCGGGCCAAACATTCTCGCACTGTTGAAGACCGCCGAATTCAGAGCAATGGCATTCGGCAGGTCGTCCTTTCCCACCATTTCAATGACAAACGACTGCCTCCCCGGCATGTCGAAAGCGTTGATGATCCCAAGGGTGAATGCCAGCACTCCGACGATCACCGGCGTAATCACATTTGTCCACACGAGCAGGGCCAAAATAAACGCTTGCACCATCGACGCCGTTTGGGTCGCGACGATCAACCGCTTTTTTGAAATTTTGTCGGCGAGCGTTCCACCGAACATGGAGAAGAGCAGGACAGGAACCGATGTGAGAAAGCCGATCGCTCCCAGCCAAACCGAAGAATGCGTCAATTGATAAACGAGCCATGCCTGCGCGATGTTCTGCATCCATGTTCCGACCAGCGAAAAAAGCTGGCCGAAGAAAAATAGACGATAGTTTCTATGTCGCAGCGACCGAAACGCAGGAAGCATATACAGTGATTGCACGATGGAATCCAACATCCTCATATCAATCACTGCACATGGATCTTGAGCAATTCAATTTTTGTCTTCGTGGCCCTGAGAATGCTGATAGACATCGGGCCGATTTTGACTTCCTCCTTCTCGGACGGGATCCGCCCGAGTGCGTGCATGACGAACCCCGCAATCGTATCGTATGGGCCGTGGGGAATCTTCAGGCCTGAAACATTCTCCAGCTTATGAATCTCTGTTCTTCCGCTCACAAGCAACGATCCGTCCGGCAATCGCTTGATCTGTTGGTCGCTTTCCTGCTGGTCGTCGGAAATCTCCCCGAGAAATTCTTCGAGGATATCCTCCGACGTCACAACTCCCGCTGTTCCTCCGAACTCGTCGACAACAACGGCGAGTGAAATTTTCTTAAGCCGAAAATCGCGAAAAAGGTCCGAACAATTTTTCGTTTCAGGGACAAAAACAGTTTCGCGCAAGATTTGAGAAAGTGTCCGGGGCCTTGAAAAAAAATCACGCGCAAAAACGACTCCAATAATATTATCGATGGTTTGATCATAGACGAGTAATTTTGAATAGCCCCGCTCGATCAGCACCTGCCACGCCTGCTTAACGGAGGCTTTGATATCGACGCCGACGACGTTCGCTCTTGCTTTCATAACGTCCTTGGCAAGAACATCATTCAGCGTAATGACTTTGATGATCTTTTTTCGTTCTTCTACCCCTACAGCTCCTACTTCTTCGCTCTCCTTTAATAAGATCTCGACATCCTTTTTATGCAAAAATCTTCCGACATTCGATTTTTCGAACCCGAGAGCCGATATGATGAGCCCCGATGCTTGCTGCGTCAGCCATATCAGGGGGGAAAAGATCAAGCGGCATGCTTGAAGAAACGATGAAGCGTACGGAACCACAGCGTCCGCCACGACGCGGAAAAGAGATTTCGGGAATAATTCCCCGCAGAGCAAAATGACGAGCGCGACAAGGATCGTAATGACCGTGTCGGGCAAATGAAAATGCTCTCGCAGAATAATTGCTGCAATGGAAGAGAAAGCGATATTCGCGATGTTGTTGCCGATGAGAACAGTTGTAAGGTATTCTTCGGGGGTGCTGACGAATGACAACGCTTGAGCGGCGCCGAATTTTTTCCTGCGCGCCCTCACCTGCAGTTTCGCTTTGTTCGCAACAATGAAAACGATCTCCGACGAAGCGAATAGTCCGCTGAAAATAATCAGGACGAACAATAACACAATCTGGAAGGTCATGCAATTCAACGATGCGTTTTTCTTATTTCAATCTCGCCTTGTTCCGTCACGGCGTCTGAGACAACTCTGGAATCCCACAGCGAAGGAGCCTCTTTATCGCTTACGAGCTATTTCTTTTGTTTTGTAATTTTTGCAGGACGATTGGGATCCGCTTCATAATATCGCTTGCCAGCATTCCCATTTCTCCGATTTGATCCCGCGCCAGATCTCCGGAACTTCCGTGGACATAGACGCCGTTGATTGCCGCTTGAGCGGGCATATTGTGCTGCCCAACAAGGGCGGCAATGACACCTGCGAGAACATCTCCGGAACCGGCGGTTGCCATCCCCGCGTTTCCCGTCGGATTGACATAGACGTCTCCGTTAGGAACAGCGATTATTGTCGGCGCGCCTTTCAGCACCAGTACAACATCATGCTTCCGTGCGAAGGATCGGGCGATAACAATTTTATTTCTTTCGATCTCTTCGCCGGGCAACGAGACCAATCTGGAAAATTCTCCGAGGTGCGGAGTGAGGATAACAGCTTCGCATTTCCTTTTTCGAAGAATAGCAAGGTTTCTCGCCAACGCATTCAATCCGTCAGCGTCAATGACAAGCGTCCTTGAAGATGCGGAGATAATTCCTTGTATGACTTTTTGAGTCTCGGTATTCTGCGATAAGCCGGGACCGATAAGCACGACATCCGCCCACTTCATTTTTTGTTCAACGGCTTTCATCGCTGACGACGCCACCGAACCTTCGGGAGTCGACGGCAACTCAAATGGCATCACCTCCAGAGTCCGCCGTGAGACGGCCGGAAAGACGGACGATGGTATTCCGAGCACGACCGCACCGGCTCCCGCTTTCATCGCTGACTGCGAACAAAGCAACGCTGCACCTGTCAGACCTTTCGACCCGGCAACCACAAAAATTTTTCCCACACTCTGCTTATGTGCCGCAATCGTGCGAACGGGCAAGCCGGTGCGGACGTCTCTTTCTTCAATGAGAAATACCGTGGATCTCTTTTCCTTCATCAATCGTTCGGGTATCTGAATATCGGCAACGCTCACCGAGCCCGTCGCTTCCCGCCCCTTTCCCAGATACAAGCCGATTTTCGGCAGCGCCATTGTTACCGTATGGCACGCCTTCACAACTGTGGAAGAATACTCACCCGTTGACGCATCCAGCCCTGAAGGAATATCAACGGCAATAATCTTAGAATCATGCTGGAGATTGATCCACTCGATAACGCTTTTGAATTCACCCTTTACCACACCGTGAAATGAGGTTCCAAAAATTGCATCGATGATAACATCAAACTTCTTTCGGAAAAATTCTTTTCTATTGAATGTGCGCAGAATGGTCAAATTGGCGTCGCGCGTCTTTTTCAGAATATCGTAATTCGTCTTTACATCATCTTGTACATCAGATTCCTTCCCCATGAAAAGAATTGTCGTGTGTGCCCCACGCCGCAAAGCATGCCGGGCGGCAACAAACCCATCGCCTCCGTTCTTCCCTTTCCCGGCAATAACAAGAACCGCCGCTCCCGCAATCGGCCCGAATCGATGCTCAATTTCATCCACGACAGAGCGGCCGGCATTTTCCATCAAAAGAAACGATGGAATTCCGTACCGGCCGATTGCCACCTGGTCTATTTCTTTCATTTGTTGAGCGCTGACAAGAGAAAGCACGAATACTCCAAAAAAGAAAACCGTCCATTGATCAGAAACAAAAATGGACGGTACATATTCGAGAATGAAAGTCAAAAAAGCAATTGCGTAACGTTCAAAATGAGCGAGGGAAGAATTCCAAAGACAATGATTCCCAGCGCAGATATAAGAATCGAGCACAAGGCGAGACGCGGGAGGCGAATCTCCGCCGTTTCTTTTGCCTCACGGAAATACATATACACGACGATACGAAGATAATAGTACGCCGATAGGAGGCTCGTCAATACGCCGAGAATTGCGAGCCAAGTCAAATTTGACTGCACGGCACTCGTAAAGAGATAGTATTTTCCGACGAACCCGGCAAACGGCGGAATGCCCGTTAACGAAAACATGAACGCCGCCATCAACGTCGCGATGAGAGGCCTGCGTGTTCCAAGTCCTGCATAATCCTCGTATGTGAGATTCTCGCCGGATTCTTTTTCAAGGATCGAAATAATCCCAAAGGCGCCAAGGTTTGTCAAAGCGTACGACACAAGATAAAAGAGAATTCCCTGCTGGCCAAGAGGCTCTCCTGATGCGATACCGATAAGCATGTATCCTGCATGAGCGATACTCGAATACGCCAGCATACGTTTGAGATTCGTTTGAGCAAGTCCGAAGAGATTGCCGACAATCATTGAAGCCGCCGCAATGACGGCGATAATAAACTTGAACCGTTCATCATGCTGCGCAATCGGAATCGAAAAGACCAGAACAAATGCAGCGAAGGCTGCGGCCTTCCCTCCGGTAGACATCAATCCGGATACCGTTGTCGGCGATCCCTCATACACGTCCGGTGCCCACATGTGGAACGGCACAGCGGCAACTTTAAACGCGAGCCCGATGAGAAGCAAACCAAATCCCACGCTGTACCATGGCTGCATCGCTGCACTCGGATGCCGTGCAGCAATACGCAATAAATTTGTCGTGCCGGTTGTTCCATACACAAGGGCGATACCGTACAGTAAAAATCCGGTGGCAAAAGCTCCGAGAAGAAAATATTTCAGCGCAGCTTCGTTGGAGCTATTCTTTGTTCTCATGAATCCTGCAAGAACGTAAAAGCATACCGACATCAACTCGACGCCAAGAAATAATGTAATTAAATCGGCAGATGAACCCATCAACATCATGCCGGCGACGGCAAAAAGGACGAGCACATAAAATTCGCCAAAGTTAATCTGCTCCTTCTTCAGATACGATTCGGAAAGGAGAAACGTGAGTAATGCAACCGTAAGGAAAAGAAGATCGAAGAAGCTAGCATAACCGCCAACAAGAACCATGTCGTTAAATGCAGTGGTACTCAACGAGAAGGTGAGGACACTCAAGCCCATGCTGATGATGATCCCGGCAATCCCAATGGCAAGGATTGTGGTTTCGCTCTTCCGCATCGCCGATTTGACGATCAGGGCGATGAGCGCAGTAATCGAAACGGTAAGAACTGGCGATACTCCGTACACATCTGAATATGAAAAAACCATACACGTAACCTCTACGACAATCTATGATCGAAAGAACAGAAACCAAATCAACGCGAAGGTCGGAATCAGCACGGGAAGAGTATATCGCACAATGTATCCGAAAAACGAAGGCATCTCTACCCCGAATTGTTCCGCAATGGACTTCACCATAAAATTCGGACCGTTACCGATATACGTACACGCGCCGAAGAAGACGGCACCGATTGACGTTGCTTTCAAATACACATTGTGGTTGCCTATCAAGTACGAAACTTGAATGGTGGAAAGAGGGACATTCCCCGCTGCAGCAATGTCCGGATGAAATTTTGTGAGCGCTGCAACGGTGTTGCGGATTTCATCAGCATGGCTGTTGGTGATCGCCGCAATGTCCAACCCATGGGTCGTGACAAGATGCCGCACCTGAGCGACAATATTTTGGTCAACGAATAAGCCGATCGACGCACTGAGAAAATTAAGATATGTCGGAGCGTTATCCAGCACACTTGAAAGTCCTCCCGCACTCCAGTAAAATTGCCCCGGCGTGGTAATGCCAATCGACGCTGCGTTCAATTCCAGCCAATCGAGCGCCGGGACCATGGTGGCAAAAATACCGATAAAGAGAATGGCGACTTCTTTTATGGGAGCAAAATTGAAATCGTTTTTTGTATGAATTTCATTTTTTGTCGTGAAATACGAGCCTGCCGCAACGGAAATCATGAGAAGCTCACGAAGAAATTGAGGGTGTTCCACGAACACGGCTCCGACAATGACAGCCAGGAAAAAGATGTTGTGTAATCCACTGACTTCGGCCTCCTCATGCAACTCCGACTCAGGAACACGTTCTCTGCCCGCTTCGAATTTCCTGAAGCTGAAATAATCGATGACAAAAAAAACGGCGAGCACTATTCCGATGCCGATAAGCCATATCTGCCAGACATACTCAAGCATCCACAAGAAAGGGACGCCTTTCAAATAACCGAGAAACAGGGGCGGGTCTCCGATCGGTGTGAGTGCTCCTCCGATATTACTGACTGCAAAAATAAAAAAGACAACATGAAAACCGCGCAAGCGATATCCATTAACGCGGAGAAAAGGTCTGATCAAAATCATCGACGCCCCCGTGGTCCCGAGAACATTGGCAGCCACAGCGCCTATTGCTAGCAGTATAACATTAGCAAGCGGCGTCGATTTCCCCTTGATGCGGATATGAATGCCTCCTGAAACGACAAAGAGAGAACCGATGAGAACAATAAAACTGATATATTCTTTGCCGCTTTGAAGCATTCTTGCTTCATTGCCGAGCACAAAGAAGTAGTACGCTACCGGAATAAGCGCCAAGCCTACCGCCACATAAGGGTAGTTTTTCTCCCACCAATGCCGGTTAATGAAAGGCATCACAGCAATCGCGCAAAGAAGTACAACAAACGGCAGGATCAGCACCGGCGGCACCTGGGCTGCATACGACTCTTCCCCGGCGAATGCAAGCGAAGAAAACGTAACGAGGAAGAAAATTATTTTTACAGCAGATCGGATAAAAATTGCTCTCACCGAGTTATGTACTTTGATCCCAGGAGTGTCGTATGATTTTCGCCACTCTTTGTTTGTTCCAGCATTTTTACAAGCTGTTTTGTCGACCCAGCGGAAGTGTTTAAAAATGTCGACGGATACACTCCGATCCACACAATAAAGATTACAATTGGGACTAATATTGCGATTTCGCGCTTCGATAAATCGCGCAGCGATTGGTTTGCCGGGTTCGTTAGCGGGCCAAACATAACGCGCTGGAACATCCACAACATGTAGACTGCCGCTAAAATAACTCCAGTTGCTGCGATGACAGTGTACACATGCGAGCCTAAAAACGCCGACTTGAACGAACCGAGGAGAATGAGAAATTCACCGACAAAACCGTTCAATCCCGGAAGTCCAATGGATGAAAGCATGAAAATCATGAAGAAGGCCGCAAAGACGGGCATTTGCCTGGACAATCCCCCGAATTGCGAGATATCCCGAGTGTGCCGACGGTCGTAGAGCATGCCGACAATCAAAAAAAGAGCGCCGGTAGAAAGTCCGTGATTGATCATTTGAATCATCGCGCCTTGAATCCCCTCCTCGGTCATGGAAAAAATCCCGAGGACAACAAACCCGAGATGGCTCACGGAAGAGTACGCGACCAGCTTTTTAACGTCCGTTTGAACCATTGCGACAAGCGCACCGTAAACGATCCCGATCACCGCCAGTGTTGAGAGCAGCGGTGTAAATTCAATCGAGGCCTGTGGAAACAGCGGAAGACAAAACCGAAGCAGCCCGTAAGTTCCCATCTTCAACAGTACTGCCGCAAGTATGACGCTCCCTGCTGTTGGAGCCTGTACGTGCGCATCGGGGAGCCACGTATGGAAGGGAAACAACGGGATCTTGATTGCAAAAGAAAGTGTAAACGCCAAAAACATCCAGACCTGAATGTTCTGCGGGATTGACGGCGCAATTTGGTAGAGCGTTGTTAAATTTGTTGTAAAATAGCCGCCGGGAATTGTCGATGCATAATACCCGAGTGAAAGAATGGCAATCAGCATCAGGAGGCTGCCGGACATCGTATAAAGGAAAAATTTTACCGCCGCGTAGACCTTATCCTGGCCGCCCCAGATGCCGATGATGAAATACATCGGGATCAGCATCGCTTCCCAAAAAACATAGAACAAAAACAAATCGGAAGCCAGGAACACGCCGAGCATCCCGAATTCGAGGAGTAAAATGAAAAGCACATATTCTTTGAGCCTTGTCGTGATCGATCTCCAGGAAGAAAGAAGAGCGATCGGCGTAAGAAACGTGGTGAGAACGACGAGCAGCAAAGACAATCCATCGACGCCAATATTGTAACTGATGTCCAGTCTTTTGATCCACAGTGCATGGTTCACAAATTGAAACTGCAGATTCGACGGGTCGAAACGAAAGTAGACGACGAGCGAAAGCACGAACGTCAGCAACGATGCTCCAATTCCCACGGATTTGATGAGAGTTGATTTCTCTTTCTTGAGGAAGAGAAGAACTGCGATCCCCACAAAGGGGGAGAATAATACGTAGGTAAGGATATTGTTCATTATAGAGAATTTCAATTTATCGAGTAATGAGCCAGCCGATGATAAACAAGATTCCGGCAGCGAATATCACAGCATAGCTCTGCACGACGCCCGTCTGCACTCGCCTGAAGAACTGGCTTGAGGTACTCGGCCATCTTCGCCGAAAAGTTTATAAGACCATCAATCAATCCCACGTCAACGCCTTTCCAGAGTAGTTTCTCAGAACTCTTTTCCACGGGCATTACTATTGTCGCGTCGTAGATTTCATCGACAAAATATTTGTTGAGGAGGAGTTTGTATGTCCGGGAGAACTTTGCTGCCGTTCGGTCGGCAATTTCCTTTCTTTGCAGGTAGATTCTTCTTGCGAAGAAAATTCCTGTCACGGCAATTGCTACAGAAACAGCCATCAAGACATACTCGACCGCAGAAACTTCATGATACGGTAACAGCATTTTTGAATCTGCACGCTCGAAGACCGGCTCGAGAAAATGTCCGAAACGATCTCCGCCGCCGAGACTTTCGGGAATGCCGATGAATCCGCCGACAACAGACAGCGCGGCAAGAACGACTAATGGAATAGTCATCGTCTTCGGCGCTTCATGCGGGTGAAGATGATGCTCGTCGAATCGAGGCGAACCCTCAAAGGTCAACGCTACAAGGCGGAACATATAGAATGCCGTTAGCCCGGCCCCGGCCGCTCCGACAAGCCACAAGACGGGCGAACCGTCTGCAAATGCCCTCCACAAAATTTCATCTTTGCTGAAAAAACCGGCAAGAGGGGGAATCCCGGAGATCGCAATCGCACCGATAAGAAATGTCTTGTACGTCGTCGGCAAATACTGTTTGAGCCCCCCCATTTTTTGGATATCCTGTTCTTCGTGCATGGCATGAATAACGGCGCCCGAGCCGAGAAATAAGAGCGCTTTGAAAAATGCATGCGTCATCACGTGAAAAATTCCGGAAGCAAAGGCGCCGACGCCCAGACCGAGAAACATATACCCAAGCTGGCTGATTGTCGAATAGGCTAAAACTTTTTTAATATCATTCTGCACAAGACCGATTGTCGCCGCATAGAATGCCGTCATCGCACCGATAATGGCCACAACATCCATCGTTACGGGCGAGAGGGCAAATAATATTGAACTGCGCGCGACCATATACACGCCCGCCGTCACCATCGTTGCGGCGTGGATGAGCGCACTGACCGGCGTCGGCCCCGCCATTGCGTCGGGCAGCCATACATAAAGCGGGATTTGTGCCGACTTACCCGTTGCGCCGGCAAAGAGCAAAAGCGTGATCCACATCATTGTTGAGTCGCCGCGGTTCAACACCGACGCAGCCGAGAAAACGGTTTCAAAATTCAGGGATCCGAATGTTGAGAAGATGAGAAACATGCCGAGGAGAAATCCGAAGTCGCCGATCCGATTGACGATGAACGCTTTTTTTGCAGCGTCTCCGGTTGTCCCTTTTTCAAAATTTTTGTCGTACCAGAATCCGATCAACAGATACGAGCAAAGGCCGACACCCTCCCATCCTACAAACATGAGCAAAAAGTTGTCGGCAAGAACGAGCGTGAGCATCGCAAAGATGAAAAGATTCAGGTAGGCAAAGAATCTCCAGAATCCCCTGTCGCCGTGCATGTATCCGATGGAATACATGTGGATGAGACTTCCCACGCCGGTCACGATCAACGTCATCAAGATTGAGAGCTGGTCGACTTGAAAAGAAACATTCACTGAAAACGAGCCGGCGCTGATCCATTCGAACTGCTTCACGATGTGCTGACGGTCCCCGGCGGGGAAAGAGAGCATTTCGACAAAAATCGACACCGCCATAAGAAATGATATGGTGACTGAAGCCGTACCGATGGTGCCGACGAGTTTCTCCGATTTTATTTTCGAACCAAACAGTCCGATAAAAAGAAATCCGAGAAGCGGGAAAAGAACGATAAGCCCGACGTAGGGATACATGGCTACCATTTCAGGATGTTAATCTCATCGATGTTCACCGTCTGCTTATTACGGAAGAGTGCAATAATAATGGCTAAACCTACTGCAGCCTCCGCTGCTGCCACGGTCATCACAAAAAAGACGAGCATTTGTCCGGTTGGGTCGCCCAGAAATGAAGAGAATGCAATGAGCGATAGATTCACGGAGTTGAGCATTATTTCAATCGACATGAAAACGATAATTGCATCGCGGCGGATCAAGACTCCCAGCACACCGACGCAAAACATGAACGCAGACAGGAGAAGATAATAATCGATTGGTATCATTCTGTGATTTTTTTCTTTGCAAGGATCACTGCACCGACAATCGCAGCCAACAATAACAGCGAGGTAATTTCAAACGGAAAGACGAATTTCGTAAAGAGAACTTTGCCGATGTATTCGACGGTCCCAATCTCCGCGGAATTGGCCGATTGTTGAACCATCGTATTCCCCGAGCGAAAAGCAAAAATATAGAGGAGTTCCAGTACCGAGGGCAATGCTGAAGCCGATGCCAAAATATGTCCTCACCCCAAGATGTTCCCGCAGCCGCCTATCGTCTCCAAGATTCAGCAGCATGATCACGAAAACGAACAGAACCATGATCGCTCCCGCATACACCAACACCTGTACCATGGCAATAAATTGCGCATTGAGCGTAAGATATAATCCGCCGAGACAAAAAAAGTTAAGAATAAGATAGAGGGCGCTGTTGACTGGATTTCGCTGCAGAATAACCATGACCGCGGAGAGTGCCGCTACGATAGCCAGAACGAAAAAAACAACTTGTGCAAATGTCATAGCGTGAATATCGCGGTAAGTTCCTATGAATAAACGGAATAAATATACGAAGTGTTGAGAAGAGAATCAATAAAATCGAGGAAGAGGTAGTGCTCAAGCTTGGTAAGGTGACGGACACCTTACCGATTTACCTTACCAAATATTTTGATATGAAGCTCCCCGCCGCAAGCGGCGGGGTATCCTCTATTCCTCAAACAGTGTGAGTTGATTTGACCGATGCAATGCCTTGTATTCTCCTTCTATTCCTTGCTCCTGCACATACCGCGCTATCGCGGCTTCGTCTCCAAACTTACTCACACTATGCACAAAATACCCGTCTGTCCAGAACTCTCCTCCCCACAACTGCTTCTTCACCTCTGGATGACGGTGGAATATCTCTCGCGCCGTAATGCTCTTGATCACTGTGATGATCCTCGTGGGGCTTTGCGTTGGAACCGTTTGCACCAAAAAATGTACATGATTCCTGTCCGTCCCTATTTCCAGAAAATGTATCGGATACCGCTTGCTGATCTCCAAACATACTTCCTTCAGCGTCTCATCTACTGCTTCGCTGAACACTACTCTCCGATACTTCGCCGGACACACAAAATGGTACAACAACACTGACACATTATGCGATCTATGGATATACTCACTTTCCTTCATCCTCCAATATACAAAAACGCCGCAAGCGGCGGGGAACTAACCCCGCAGTGATTAGATTTTTGGAATGAGGTGTCCGTCACCTCTCGCAAAAACGCAAACTTGGCCATTACCGAGGAAGAGGTAATGTTGCATTTTGCCTCTCGCATACTAGATGTCGGACACCTTATCAAGAAAATCGTGATATGTCGAAATGTTTGGCAAGACAAATCAGCAAGCTGTCCGACATCTACCTAAACTGCTACCGACGACGAAGAGAGTTTGCTGATCGGCGAATTACGTTGGAGCTACCAAAAATTGGGGGGAACCGTCCAGAAGGTTTATCCTCCAATCTGGCTCATCGTCCGCTCGGGTTTTACGAAACCGGGCTGGTTGATGAGATGCCCTTCCTCCTTCTTCCATACCGCGGCGACAATTGCCTCGGAGATTGTGTCATCCCGCTTGCCGCTCCGCAGCATCGATTTCAGGTCGGTTTCATGGAGAGAGAAAAGGCATGTTCGAAGTTTTCCATCGGAGGTAATACGAATGCGGTTGCAATGCGAACAGAACGGCTCGCTCACCGAGCTGATGAACCCGAGCTCGCCTATGCCGTCTTCAAATCTGAATCTGTCCGCAGGCTGTGATCCGTGATATTCGACCGGGACAAGTTTCGGAAATTGTTTTTCGATTCTTTCGATTATTTCTCTCGTCGGCACTACTTTTGAATAATCCCACGTATCACCGGCGCCGATCGGCATATATTCGATGAACCGTATGATGAACGGTTTTGTCCGGGCAAGCTCCGCAAATTTTTCTATTTCATTGTCGTTTGTGCCCCTCATCAACACGACATTGATTTTAATCGGTGAGAACCCGAGAGCCTGAAGAGTTTCTACGCCTTCCCACACTTTATCAAAATAATCGCGGCGGGTCACTTCGGCAAAAGTCAAAACGTCGAGCGAATCCATGCTGACGGTTATTCTTCTCAATCCGGCTTTGCTCAATAACGCTGCCTGCTCTTTAAGGAAATATCCGTTCGTTGTCATGGCGATGTCGTGAATACCTTCGATGCGCGAGATCTGTTCCACAAGGAGGTGGAGCTCCTTGCGCATCAGCGGCTCGCCGCCGGTCAGCCGAATTTTGTTGACGCCGAGACGCGCAACAATCGCGACAACGCGTGCAATCTCCTCAAACGTCAACAGCTCATCTTTCTTCATCCATACCATTCCTTCTTCCGGCATGCAATAGTGGCACCGGAAATTGCAGCGGTCGGTGACCGATATGCGCATGTTGTTGATCGTGCGCCCGAAGGAATCTTTCAGTTGATCGGATAGAGTCATCGATGGTCCGAGAAAACCATTTCTTCTTGTTTCCGGTCGAAAGCGGGCCGGATAAAGCGTTCGGTGGTGAGGGGAATGAACGCCGCATTCATACCGTATTTTTTGCAGCTCGCGCGGAATAATTGCGCAATGGCGAGGGCGATTTCACCGTCCCCTTTCATCCGCGTCGAAAAATTGGATTCGTTCATTTTGCCGTTTCTGACATCCATAATCCTGTTGATCACCCTTTCCGATTTTGCAGGAAATTCGCGCTTCAACCAATCGACAAAAAGATCTTTCACCGCGTAGGGCAATCGCAGCAACGTGTAACCTGCCGATGTCGCGCCGCGCACGGATGCCTCGCGAAGTATTGAAGGGAGTTCTTCATCATTCAAACCGGGGATGACGGGCGCGGCGTTCACACTGACCGGAATGCGTTCTTTTGCCAATTGTTCGATTGCATGTAATCGTTGTTCCGGTGTTGATGTCCGCGGCTCCATCCGCCGTGCAAGATCCCGGTCGAGCGTCGTTATCGACAAACAGACTGAAACAAGATTCAACGCCGCCAATTGCGAAAGCAGATCGATGTCGCGGAGAACCAGAGCATTTTTCGTGATCATTGCAACCGGATTGCGAAAGCGAAGGAACACCTCGAGGCACCGGCGCGTGATGGCGAGCTTGCGTTCAACCGGCTGGTAGCAATCGACGTTTCCGGAGAGCATAACGACATCGGGCTTCCAGCTTCTCTTCCGAAATTCTTCTTCGAGAAGCTCGGGAGCGTCTTCCTTCACCATAATTTTTGTTTCAAAATCGAGCCCCGAGGAAAATCCCAAATACTCGTGCGTCGGCCGCGCATAACAATAGATGCAACCATGTTCGCATCCGCGGTAGGGATTGAGGCCGAAGGTGAAACCAAGATCGGGGCTGTCATTTTTTGTAAGGATAGTTTTCGACGCGTCGCGAAAATATTGCGTGGGGACAGAACGCTTTTCACCGTCTCCATCCCATTCATCGTCGAATGACTCACGAGTAAGCGTTTCAAACCTGATCTGCGGATTTTCCTGTGTCCCTCTTCCTTTCATCTCGTACCATTCACATTATTTTCGACTCTGCATTTTCGACCCACACTTCTCCGTCCTCGAAAATTTCCTTTTTCCAAATCGGAACTCTTTTCTTAAGCTCGTCTATTGCGTACCTGCACGCTTCGAATGCCTCTTTTCGATGGGCGGAAGAAACTGCGATTGCAACGCTTGCTTCCATCACCGGCACAACTCCGGTTCGATGGATCATCGAAATTTTGTGAATGTTCCAGCGCTCCCGGATTTCGCGTTCAATCTCGCTCATTAATTTCAGCGCCATCGGCAAGTACGTTTCGTATTCTAATCGTATAACCTTTTTACCCTTCGAATGATTCCGAGTCGTACCGAGAAATATATCGATTCCCCCGGCCTCCGGTGCAATGATAGAGTCCAACAATTCGGCCACGTTAATTTTTTTATCGACAATTTGGATCATGCGTTATCCGCCGCTGACAGGAGGAATGATTGCCACTTCATCGCCGTCGTGCAGTTTGAAGCCGGAGTCGACATACGATTCGTTCACTGCAATGCGAATGTACGAGCGAAATTTCTGCATTTCGGGATAGCGGGATATCAAGTATGACAGCACATCGTCGGCAACAGATGCGCTTGGAAGTTTTACAACTAATTCAGACACCTTTGCAACGTCTTTAACGGATGCAAAGAGTCGCACTGTAACAGAAATTGTAGATGGGGGCACACACTAATATAGAGAAATGGCCGGCTGTTTTCAAATTATTATACGAAATGTGATGTATTTTCAGCGGCTTGGCGTCCTCCGCGTCCTTGGCGGTTAAAAGAAAACCGCACAGGACGCGAAGGTATGGCAAATGGAGCAACCAACTCATCTCATTTGGTTAACACTATCTTTTTTGTGGCTGTGGTAGTTTGTTCTTTTGTTACTGAGGTGAGCTTGATAAAATAGACTCCGCTAGAGATGCGGTATTTCGATGCGTCGAACCGTGATTCATGTTTCCCGGAAGCCTCGTCTTCATCAACCAGTAAGGCAACATCTTTCCCGAGAATATCATACACCTTCAGTGAAACATGACTGTTGACTGCTAACTGATAACTGATCACTGTCGTCGGATTGAAGGGATTCGGATATGGATTATCTAAATAGAACTTATCAGGTATATAATTCAACCCTTTCACGCCCGTCATCGGCTGCTTGAAGAGCGTGTCACCTTTGAAAATGTAGACAAACCCGGGAGCACAAGTGTTTGCGTCTCCGCATTGACCTACACAGATATCGGGAATTCCATCACCATTTACATCCCCTACTTTCGTGACAAGGACACCATACCCATTATCAGTTCCTCCCCACCATTGTGTTAGTAAATTCGGCATTGGATTGCCCCCTACCCACAACCGTGCCTCTCTATTACCAAATCCAACATTCACATTCGCCAACAAATCGTTATATCCATCTCCATTAACATCTCCCGGGGAGACAACGTCAACGATTGCGGAATTTTGTGTATTCAATCCTATTTTCGGAATAGTGTCTATCGGCAGATTGCCATAGAGAATGGAATTCAAATAATAATACGGATAGAATGTCCCATAGGAACTGATGAGGATGTCGTCTTTTTTGTCTCCGTTAATGTCTTGGATGATCTCCATTGAAGTCGGGTCGAAGGTGTGTTCGTTCTTGTAGTAAGTGACGTACGGAGTCATATTCCATTGACTGTTGCCTTTGTAGATACTGATGAAATCATTCTCAGGCCCGCTCCACGATCCGCCGGTTATTGCAATGTCTGTTAAGCCGTCTCCGTCTAAATCTCCAGTTGTTACATTGTAGGGAAAAGCATAGAGTCTATGATTATTTAACGTATCTCCTTTTATTGTCGTATACGGAATTGTATCAAAGACAGGATTTGTTTTATAAATATAGAATATCCCGTAGGCAGTGACATTATTAAACGGATAGAGAGGATCCGAAATCATCAATTCACTTTTGCCGTCCCCTGCAAAATCCTTTATCACGTACATACCATATCCAAAATTTGACCCGTTACCCATCGGCGCCTCGAAGTGAACATTTGGAATTGTGTCAGGATGGCTCCCACCATAATAAATATTCACTTTTCCCATCTGATTTGAACCTATCGTATCCTGGTATACTATGACGATATCTTTAATACCATCCCCGTTCACATCCAATGCAACAATTGATCTTGCGACAATGTGGACTTGCCAAACAGGATTAGTGCTCATCGGATTGCCGCCAAAGAAGATCATTGCCTTGTTCGCTTGACAATCGTAAATGAGGATATCGTCATACCCGTCACCATTCTGGTCGCCTAATGCCACGACCCCGTTTCCTGCCGGCGAGCCATCATACTCGAAAATGAGAGAGTCGAATTGGGCAAAGACGGAAGGCGACCAGAGAAACAGTAAAAGTGCGATGAGCTTGTTCATGATAAGACCCCAATCGGTGTCTTTATAAGATAACAATATTTATAATAACATTTTTCATCGCCTCTCGTATCTCGTTCCCAACGTGATCTCGTTCCCAACGTCCCGTTGGGAACGGCAAACCTCTGAAACTCTGTTTCATCGAGCCGAAATACGTTCCCAATCAGAAATTGGGAACGAGAGGGGTAAGAAGGCAAAAGTGGAAAGAATGAGTCAGCGGAAACTCTCCCCTTTACTCGAGAGTTTTACGTTCGTACATCTTTTTGTTGAAGAACGGGGCCAGCGCGTTAAGCGTGGCGAGCTCGAACGAATCCTCGCGAGTGATAAGATCGTCGGTAAGAATTCCCCATGTTCCCTGATTGCTCCGGACATCGTTTTGTTCCGCAAAAATGTCGATCACTTTCCCCAAATCAGCCCCGTCACGGACAACAGCGTCAGAAAGCGTTTGAGGTATTTCAATACTCCCCGAGCTTCCATACGAAGTTTGCAGTCCATCGTAGATGCAGGCCCAGCTTTGGAGAAAGGCGTGTTGTTGGGAAATATAGACTCCTCCTTCTACTCCCACCGAAAAAATGTTTTCAGAATTTTTTGAGCCGGAGATTGCAAAAGCCGTTTCAGCGCGCTGTCTCGCGCCGGTCATAAGCTCGTCAATTGAAAGGGGCGTTGCCTGCACGCCGCTTTCAATCTGCATCGGTTCAAAAACAATCGCATTAAAAAGAGCAATGTGCGATAGCTTACGGAACGCTCGCTGCACGCCGTTGATCTTCGGCGCTCGCATGCTGGCGATGAGAACTCTCATTTTTTGGGTTTGGCCGTGAGACGGGAAAGTTTTTTGAGATCTGGGGGAATTGGAAAAAGTTTGTCGAGCGTCGTCACTCTCTTCTTCCCCGCCGCATTGGTAAGTATAATTTCCAGCCGGGGAGCGAATTCGGCCAGCACTTGACGGCACGCCCCGCACGGCGTAATAAATCCGGCGTCGTCGGATGAAATAGCTATCGCACGAAAGCTTTTTTTCCCCTCCGCAACCGCACGAAAGACGGCGTTCCTCTCCGCACAGATTGTCAGGCCGTACGATGCGTTTTCAACGTTGCAGCCTTCGAATATTCTTCCATCATCCGTCAAAAGCGCCGCTCCAACGCGAAAATTGGAATACACGGCGTACGCTTTCTTTTTCACCTGCCTGGCGGCCGCAACTAATTCAACTTTTTCAGCTTCCGAAGTTGCCACGTCATATCCCGGAGATTATTATCATTGTGCATGTTGAGGATGAATATCTGCACCGGCAACTCATGCACGTCATCAAACATCCGAAAAAGAAAAAAGAGAATCAACAGGCAAGTCAGCTTTTTGTTTCCGCGCATTCATCGCACGGACAGATTTCGCGCAAGTAATCCCATGAGTAGAGACCGGTGTCATGCCCGTCGCCCCACACAATTTGAATCGCATAACTGCCGACAGGTGTAACGGATTTCAGGTCGTATCGACCGGGGGCATCGGACTGAGGCGAAGGATGGAAGGTGTGCAACAAAACCGTCTCCCCTTTGCATCCAGCACACGGACATTCATCGCGAAGAAGGTGAATGGGAAACGGGCTAACGTGGCCGTCATCCCACGTCATCGTCAGAATATCAGCACTCGACCGCTTGATTGAAGTTACGCGCATCCGGTGCACTACAGCATTGTTGTGAAAATTTGTTTGAGATAATCCGCCCACTTTTCGTACGCCGGAAGTGTCAAATGCAACCCGTCGTTGCTGAATTCTTCCGCAAGTTCACCATTCGCATTGACAAACAGCGGATAAATATCCAGAAACTTTGCGCCGTATTTCAACGCCAGCTTGTGTAGTTCAACATTGAGAAGTTGTATTCGTTCCAACGGTCGGTTATCAATCCCTCGTGTGGGAAGAATTGACTCGACGAAAAGTTTGATCCCGGGAACATTCTTAGTCATTCTCAGAATCATCCGTTCATAATTCACCAGCAGCGTGTTGTTCGAAAAGCCCGACCCAATGTCGTTGGTCCCGATAAGAAGAAACACCGCTGAAGGAGCGAGCTGGATAACGTCGCGGTTTAATCTCTCCAATACACGGTCGGTCCTGTCGCCGGAAATTCCCTTATTAACAACAGAAAATCCTTTCAACAGCGCCTCGGTAGGAAATCCCTCCGTGATAGAATCTCCAAGCAAAATGATATCGACCAATATTTTCCTTTCAATGTAAAATACAGAAGTAGAGGCTTCTGAAAAATTGTCTCTCGCCAAGCCGCGAAGGCGCAAAAACTCTGTTTTTAAATCAGTTTGTCACTTTGCGCCTTTGCGTGAACCATACTTTTAAAATTATTCAGAAGTTTCAAGTAATAAAAAAGAAGTGCAATCTGCAAAAGCTTTAGTGCTTCAACGAGCGACCGCAGCCCCTCTTTTTTCTTCGGTGCGTGGATCTCGTACGATAAAATAGAGCCAAGCCGCAGCCAAAAATCCGATGAAGGCTGCGGCACCGAACATCACACGGAATCCGTAGGCGCGTGCCAGCCATCCAAACAAAATTCCGACTGCGACCGTCGGCGCAGTAAGCGTATTCGTCAAAGCGACATACGTCGGCCGCTCGGATTCCGAACAAAGCTCAGCGACAAACGACAACCGTGAAATTCCCTGCAAACCGACCGTCCATGCCATAAAGAAAAAAGTGAACCCGTACACAAGAATGTTATCGGCAGCAATTGCTATGACGCTTGCCGCAATTGAAGCTAATGCGAGCAAGATCAAATTTAGTTTATGCCCGAACGAATCAGCCAGGTATCCGAACACGCTGTTGCCCGCTACCATTCCTGCCATCACGATGACGGTAAATGTTCCCGCGTATGATGGGGGCACATCGAATTTTTCAATTGCATAGACAGCGTAAAATGCCGACGCAGACATCGACATAAGAGTGAACGCATCGGCGAGCAAAAAGTTTCTAAAATTCTTGTTTTGTTTGAGAATAGCTCTCCCGGCCGTGAAAATACTTGATGGGGGTACCGCATCATGATAGTGAGATTGGGAAGAAGGCTCCTGTAACTTGCGCAAATAAAAATAGGATGCCATCGAGAGCAGGTACGCGATAACAAACAGATACGCGAAATTGCCCGGAAAGGAAAAGGTTCCAAGGATGAAAGCAACGACAACACCGCCAAGAATTCCGAGCGATGAGCTCAAAAGCTGGCGAATGGCCATCAATTTCCCCCGAAGCTGCACCGGGGTTGTTTTGATAAAGATGTGAAACCAGACGGGAACTCCAAAACTTCCTGTGACGGCGATAAAGAAAATCAATACCAGCAATAAAGGCACGGAAATTGTCGTGGGCAAATCTTTGACAAAAATGAACGTGAACAGCCCTACCGCAAGAAAAGAATATCTGTTCAGCAACCCGAAGCGCAACACCGCAGACTTAACCTGATCCTCCGATTTTGTCAGCCGAACAACAATGATCTGGGGGAAGTTCAACCCGATTGTCCAGAGCACCGGCACACTTCCAATAGCGATCACACCTCCGCCAACTTGCTGAATGAACACGGGGAGAATTGTGTTGAATGAAATAAAACTCGTAGCCAGTCCATACAGTGCGCCATCCATGATGTGTGCGCGCAGATTGGAACGAAGCGTCGGGGAATCTAAGGCTGGGTATTTCGAGAGCTGGAATACTTGCGTCAACATGCTTGGATTAAAATACGAGGAAAATATTTCTTGCGCAAGTTTTCATAGAAGGAGGTAAAGTTTGAGCAGATGTCGGACACCTCGCTTATTTGCCTTACCAACTATTTCGACGTATCGCGCTCTTCTCGATAAGGTGTCCGACATCTCGTATGCACTGCCAATCGTTGGGTAGTGGTCAAGTTTTGCGTTCTTGCGAGAGGTGACGGACACCTCACTCCAAAAATTTAATTATACCAAAAATATTTAGTAAGGTAAATCGGCAAGGTGTCCGTCACCTTACCAAACTTGAGCACTGCCAATCGTTGCCTCCGTTCTCCTTTTTCCGTACCTTTACTTGACGTGAAAAGCAGGTTGTCAAAAGCTGTTTGATTGGTTGAATTCCTTCGCGCGACGCGGTCGAAGAGAAACCAAAGGAGATCAGTGAAAGAACATCAACAAGTTTACAAACGGCGTATCATTCGCGAGCGGGTGATGCAGGCGCTCTATGCGTTCGAACTTTCTAAAGACCCGATATCTCATATTGTAGAAAACATTTTTGTGGAGCTTCGAGACCACGCCGATGAGTTTGCGTTCGCGGAACACCTCCTCGAGACCACCATTGAACACCAACCCTCGATCGACATCATCATCAAAAAAAAAGCGGCGAATTGGAACTTTGACCGCATTGCGTTGATCGACAAACTGCTCCTGCGGATGGGCATCTGCGAGCTCTACTATTTCGAAGATATCCCGCCCAAAGTGACCATCAATGAAACGATTGAGATCGCTAAACATTTCAGCACGGAAAAGAGCGGTCAGTTTATCAACGGAATCCTCGACTCGATCCTGCACGACATGAAATCGGACGGAACGCTCGAAAAACGGGGGCGCGGTCTCATTGAATCGTCGGCACATCCCAAACGAGGGACTCTCAAGAATAAAGCCGGAAGCAATGAATAAGATGACGAGCTTCCCACCGCCGCCGGACCGCAAAGCATCTCGATTCCAAATTTTTGTCTGGACGTTATTTGATTTCGCCAACACATCATTTTCGGTCATCATCATCGCTGTTGGATATTCTCTCTATTTCAAAAATATTGTCGCCGGCGGGAAGGGGCAGGGAGATTTCCTGTGGGGAATTGCGGTCAGCATCTCAATGTTCATTACGGCGGCTATCGCGCCGGTTCTTGGCGCGGCGGCAGATTTTTCAAGCAGGAGAAAAAGATTTCTCTTCGGTTTCACGATCGTCAGCGTCATCTGCACGTCGCTCCTGTATTTCGTGAACCGGGGGATGGTCGTTGAGGGAATGGCATTATTCATCATCGCCAATATCGGTTTCGAGGGGGGGATCGTTTTCTACGATGCATTTCTGCCGAACATCACGACCGAGCGAAGCTACGGAAGAGTCTCCGGCTACGGCTACGCGATGGGATATATCGGGTCGTTGACGACTCTTCTCCTGGTGATGCCGCTGTATGCAAACGGTTTTGTATCTTCAAATCTCGGCAACATAAAGTTCAGTTTTGTCCTCGCTGCAATAATATTTTTTGTCTTTGCGTCACCCCTCTTTCTTTTTTTCCGGGATCATAAAGTAACTTTCCAGAAAAAGCCCTCCTATGTCCGCGCAGGATGGCAGCGGGTGATGGAAACCATCAGTCATTTGAAAAATTACCGGCAGGTTGCCCGGTTCATGCTCGCATTCTTTATTTACAACGACGGCATTCTCACCGTTATTTCATTCGCGTCAATTTTCGCGCAACAATCGTTGAATTTTTCGTTGCGAGAAATCATCGCGCTTTTCGCCGTCGTCCAGGCCTCCGGTGTCGTGGGTTCCCTCATATTCGGTTTTGTAACGGATAAAATCGGTCCAAAAAAAACAATCGACATCAACCTCGTGTTGTGGCTAATCGTCGTTACCGCAGCCTATTTTGTGCAATCGAAAGAAATGTTCTTTTGCATCGCCATTGTTGCAGGAAGTTCGCTCGGGGCCGCCCAATCGGCAAGCCGGAGCCTGATGGCATTGCTGACGCCGAAGGAACGGGAAGCGGAATTCTTCGGGTTTTACGACGGGTTGTGCGGAAAAGCGTCGGCGGTGATCGGCACTTTTTTATTCGGATTGATTTCGTATCTTACTAATAACCAGAGGCTTTCCATTCTTTCTGTTGGAGTCTTTTTTATCATCGGTTTGGTGCTGCTGCAACGCGTTGATGACACCCGTGCAGTACAGCCCGCTTAGCATTATGGAGTAAGGTTTATGCGTCCTCTTTTTGCATTGTTACTTCCGTTGTCGCTGATTTCAGCTCCCTCGCCCTCGAACAGTGAAGCGTCTCGGCAAGTACAATGTACGATTCATCTGGCATCTGCCAAGCTGAAACCGGGCGCTACGGGAGAAATCATTCTTACCTTTGCTCCGGAGGAAGGCATACACATCAATACCGATCCGCCGATGGAGTTCGAATTCGAAAAGAATGCTCTCATTCATTTTACCGGCGTTACGTCGATGCCGAAGATGGTAACAACGGGTTACCTCGACACGAAGAGACCCGTCAAGTACTCCTTCACCCTGGACAAAAAAATTCACAAAGGAAAATATACTTTGAAAGGGTCAGTGCATTACTTTTTCTGCTCGGATACCGAAGGCTGGTGCAATCGGTCGACCCAGCCCATTCAATTGACATTTACGGTCGCACAATAGGCGATGAAAAGCATTTTTTTTATCTCGGACGTGCACTTAGGGTTACACGATAAGGATCGAGAAAAAGAGAAGGAACGGCGCTTACTGTCGTTCCTCTCATACGTTGAAGAACACGGGGAACAGCTTTTTATCGTGGGGGACCTCTTTGATTACTGGTTTGAGTACAA
Source organism: uncultured Bacteroidota bacterium (assembly GCA_963717445.1). Lineage (GTDB taxonomy): Bacteria > Bacteroidota > Ignavibacteria > UBA10030 > UBA8401 > JAGVPT01. The sequence goes on from OY970334.1 coordinate 475,964, forward strand.
GTATGTCATTCCACGGGGCTACCATCATACGATCTCGAAGCTCGGCATGCTCGTGGAAAAAGGAATCATCGTTCATTACGTGGCCGGCAATCATGATTTTTGGCTGAAAGATTTCTTCCCGAATGACCTCGGCATTCCGGTGTACAAAAATCCTTTCGCAATGACCCTCTACGGCAAGAAATTTTATTTTCATCACGGCGACGGTCTCGCGCTGAAGGATACCGGCTACCGTATTCTTAAAAAAATTTTGCGGAACAACATCAGTATTTTTTTGTTTTCTATTGTACACCCCGGTATCACGGCACCTATCGCAAAAGGGTCGTCACGGAGCAGCCGCGAATATACGGCTGGCAAGGACTACGGCGAAACCGACGGGATGCTGCGGTTTGCAACCGAGAAAATAAAAGACGGATGCGACGTGGTCATCATGGGGCACCGCCACATACCGTCGTCTCAAAAAATCGGCGACGGAGTGTACATCAACCTCGGCGATTGGATTTCCTACTCCACCTATGCCGAGTTTGACGGAAACACCATAGAATTAAAAACTTGGAAAAATAACTAACGTATGGGAAAAACACCGCCGCCCGGCCCGCGCAAACCGGCCCAAAAAAGGAATTTCAGCTCGGAGCAGATGCGACGCTATTTTACCGAACCGAAGTACCGCGACGAAATGTATCTGCGAAGCAAGAACTTCTTCAAGAAATATTGGTATGCATTTACCGGCGGGGGAATCGCCCTTCTCATTGTGTTTATCATTTTCATGAAGCTGGTCTTTGCAGGGCTCCCTTCTCTCGAACAGCTCGAAAATCCGAAGCCGGAGCTCGCGACAAAAGTTTTTTCATACGATGGAGAAGTCCTCGGTCAATTCTATTTGAAAAACAGGACGTACATTTCTTTCGATAAGATCCCGAAGAGCACCGTTGACGCGTTGATCTGCACCGAAGACAAAGACTTTTACAGCCATTGGGGAGTCGTCATCTGGCGGATTCCGCTGGCGTTTATCAGAAACCAGGGAGCCAGCACCATTACGATGCAGCTCTCGCGGAATCTTTACAATTGGAAGAGTGCCCAGGAAAATGCGTTTGACAAAGCAACGAGAAAAATTCGCGAGTTCATCACCGCCGTGCAGATCGAACGGACGTATACAAAAAAAGAAATTCTGGAGATGTACCTCAATTATATTTACCTGGGGCGTGGAGCATACGGGATCTCGGCGGCTGCATCAATCTACTTCGATAAATCCGCGGAAGACTTGACGCTGGGGGAATCGTCGCTTCTCATCGGTATGGCCAGGGGACCTGTCTATTATGACCCGATCAAGCACCCCGAGCGGGCCTTTCTTCGCCGGGAAACCGTCCTTGGACAAATGGTCAAGTACGGCAAGCTCACGCAGGCTGAAGCAGACTCAATAGGACGCGTGCCACTTCAATTCAACAACGCAGACGCTTTAACGCTCACCGGGATCGCGCCTCATTTTGTGGAATATGTCCGGCAGCAACTTCTCCAAAAATCCGACAAGTACGGTTTCGATATTTACAAAGACGGACTTTCCGTCTACACGACGCTTGACAGCCGGATGCAAAAATATGCAAACCGTGCAGTGGAAGAACATCTGGCGGATCTACAACCGGCGTTCGATTCAACATGGGACTGGAAGGCACATGCGGAGATTCTCAACAAAGCTATCGACAAAAGCATAGATGATATTATTGACGCGCGAAAATCGACGAGCCGCGTGGAGCGGGACAGTATCTCCTTATCGCTCCGGAGCAACCGTGCGTTTGTCGATTCGATAAAAAAAGTGTGGCAGACAATTCAAGTAGGATTGATCATCATCGATCCACACTCGGGCAATATTTGCGCAATGGTCGGGGGAGCTGACTTTAGATCGTTCAAATACGGCCTCAACCACACGACACAAATTGAGCGCCAGCCGGGCTCCGCTTTCAAACCGTTTGTGTACACCGTTGCAATCGACAACGGGTATCCGCCGACTTTTCAGTTGTTGAACCAACCTGTTACGCTCGTCATGGAAGACGGTTCACGATGGACACCCGGAAACTTCGACGGCACTATTGGAGGGAAATATACTTTACGTGAAGGCTTGCGCGAGTCGATCAACCTCATCGCAGTCCGAGCAATCATGGAAATAGCGCCGAAAAATCAAGTCATCGAGCTGGCGCATCGCATGGGAATCACAACGCCGATACCTCCTTTTGAGTCCATTGCGCTCGGCACTGCGACAGTCAAACCCATCGATTTGACGGCGGCATTCGGCGTTTATGCCAACGAAGGTGTGTACGTTCAACCGATAAGTATTTTGAGGATTGAAGATAAAGACGGAAATGTCATCGAAGATAATGTCCCGGAGAAAAGAGAAGTGATGAGCAAGGAAACGGCATACATCATGACATCAATGCTGCAGGATGTGGTCGACCACGGCAGCGGTGGGCGCGTACGGCACTTCTTCCATCTCCCCGCAGCCGGGAAGACGGGAACCACGCAGGACTTCGCCGATGCATGGTTTGTCGGATTTACGCCCCAGCTTGCCGCGGGTGTTTGGATCGGCTTTGACGACCAGGCAGTGAAGTTTACCTCCGCGGACGGACAGGGCGGTCGAACGGCTGCGCCGTTATGGGGACGAGTGATGAAATATATTTATGATGACCCGACAATTCCGATCACCAACGAGTATTTTGAAATGCCGGACGGCGTTGTGGTAGATACCATTTGCGCCGATACCTATAAACTTGCAACGCCGTTCTGCCCGAAAAAAATAACGGAAGTGTTCAATGTAAAATACCAGCCTCCACTTTGCGACAAACATACTTCGGCAAATTGGAAAGAAGGGGAAGAAAATTCCAACGATATAAAGTTTTAGAAGCTGGGATAACGATAATGCAATGTGCCGCTCTACAGTTGAAGAACTTTCTCGAACACCATCTCCGCTGAAATTTTAACCATGCAATCAAATGTTCCAATGGGACATTTGTTGCCCCCGTGAATGCTGCATGGCCGGCAGGGCAATCCTTCTATCTGAACGACAACATCTTTCTCTCCGTACGGCGCAAATCCAAACGAAGGAACCGTTGCTCCAAAAACCGCCACGACAGGAGTCCTCATGGCAACAGCAATATGCATCGGCGCACTGTCGTTCGAGACAAGCGCAGCACAGCGTCGCAGGAGTTCAGCCGATTGCAAGATGGAAAATCTTCCGGCTGAGATATATACCTCTCGTCCCCTTGCAACTCCTGCAATGTTTCCGCATAAATTTTCGTCCTCCTTACCGCCCACAAGGATAACTTTCATTCCTGCATCGGAAATTTTTTTCACGAGAGCGGCGAAACGCTCGGAGAGCCACCGCTTGGTATTCCAGACCGATCCGGGAGCAATCGCAATCAGTTTGTCCTTTTGTTCAATTCGATTTTCTGAAAAAAATCGGTTTACCGAATTGACGTCCTCGGGGGAAGGATACAATGACGGGAGCTCTTTTTTCGGAAGGCCGATGCCGAACGCTTTCAAAAAGCAAAGATTGCGTTCGATCTCGTGAAGAGTCTTTTCATAATGCACCAGACCTGTAAAAAGAAATCTTCCAGCGCTCGCATCAAAACCGATTCGGACAGGAATTCTGCCGAGCGACACAACGATTGCAGTGCGAAGTGATCTGTGCGGAACGATGGCAATGTCGTACTGGCGTGCTTTTAAAATATTCGAAATCGAAAACATCCCTCCCAACCCTCGATGTTCGCCCCGTTTATCGTAATCCAGTACCGAATGAATTGCAGGATGGTTTCGAAGAATTGCCGCTCCTTTTGGAGTCGTAATAAAATCCACTTCTGTGTGGGGAAGCTCTTGATGAAGCACTTGCACAAGCGGGAGCGTCAGGATCACATCACCCAGAAACGCTGTTTGAAAAACAAGAATTCTATCTGGCGGCTTCATGCACTTTTCCGGCGGAGGGAATGTTAGCTGGAGGTGAGTGCTTCCAGCGTTTGTGCATCCATAACCAATGATCGGGGTAGCGCGATGCATATTTTTCAAGCGTCGCGACGTGACGGGCAGTAATCTGTTCTACTTTTTCCTCGTCAGTGCCGCTGACGTTATGCGTATCGACCTCTTCGAATTCGACCTTGTACAGTCCGTCCGCCTGACGAATGATGAACGCCATAATGATCGGGGCTCCCGTACGAACGCTAAACACCGCTGGGCCCCGATGTGTTGAAGCGGGACGCCCGAAATAATTTACGAACAGACCCTCCTGCGGTCCGCTTTGGTCGGCAAGAATTGCTACAACACCGTTACACCGGAGCGTCGCAATAATCTCCCTCGGTGCTCTCTCCATCTCCACCACTCTGTTGCCAAACAGCGTACGATTTTTATTCATGAAGGCATCGACAAATCTGTTTCGCTGGCGCTGCACAATAATCGTCAACGGATGATGGCTTATGAGACCTACGGCTATCGCTATGAGTTCCCAATTACCAAAATGTCCGCCAAGCATGATCAGTCCCTTCCCCTCCTTCAACCGTGCGTCCATAATACTCGTATCCGGCATACTGACAATTTTTTCTACTTTATCTGCCGTCAGATGTGAGAACCAAAATATTTCGAGGAGGGAGATGACAAGATTACGATATGCCGCTAAGGCAATTGCTTGTATCTCCTGCGAAGATTTCTGCGGAAACGCCTTGTGAAGTTGGCTGAGCGTCAGCGAGCGCCGTATCGGGATGCAATAAAAAACAACCGTAGCCAACATCTTCCCAAAACGATTAACAGTCTCCCACGGCATCAATCTCACTACCCAGCCAAAAAAAATGTAGCCAATGTATTCCAATCTGTCGCGCATGAAGACAAACATACGAAATGATTGATGGAGAATCAAAAAATGGAGCATTGCTACAAATATATCGCTCCTATTGGAGCTTTGCTGAATACTGTAATTCCCATAGAGGGAAAGATTTTTAGTCCCTAAGGGACGAAATATTTGTAGTTTGAATAGCTCGCATCTCGTTGAAGCTCCACAGGAGCGATATAAGAATCGCATAGAGTGTGTTTTGCATACCAGCAGTTGGTCACATAACTCAAAAAGGTGCCCGACATCTACCCAAAATTAAAAATTCAATTAGGAATTGACAATAGATATACTTATATTATACATACCAAAAACAGTACACCGTCTTTATCTCCCCATAGGGAGCTTTTAGAATCCTGCTGATGAACCGAACGAATCCTTCCAAGGTCGAAACGCCATCAATGAGTGCTATAAGAGACAATATTTTCGGCGTACACCTTGCCCAACGGTCTGTTGGGTTACACAATGCAACGAAAGGATATGTTCCATGGAAAAAGGAACAGTCAAATGGTTCAACGCAACAAAAGGATTCGGATTCATTTCCCGCGGAGCGGGAGCTGAAGACGTTTTCGTCCACTTCAATGCCATTACCGGCAACGGCTATAAAAGCCTGAACGAGGGCGACAAGGTCGAATTCGAAGTCGAGAAGGGTCCGAAAGGATTCCAAGCGACAAACGTTTCAGTTGTCTGATTAAACACCGACAACGAGCTAAAAAAATCCCGCTTCATAGCGGGATTTTTTTTATACATCCTCCAGTTGGTCTTTGACGGCGAACGCAACGAACTGCCGGTAAAACCTCACGCTCCCTAGAAGAAGCATACTCCCCATGACAAAATACGGAATCGTCAGATAGTATTTTGGAATTGAAGAATTGCGAAGGGTTATTCCGAGCGCCATCATGAACCCGATCATGACATAGCCTCGCGCCGCGGTGAATGCAAAAATGTTTGCACGTTCGGGCAATCGATGAATACGATCGATGTTTTTACCTACAATTTTTGAAAATCCAAAAATATAACCGGCTCCCGCAACGATAACACTCACCAGTACAACAATGGATCCAGTGCTCACCGGCAGCATTGCCATCCATATTGTCCCCCGCACACAAAGAATCCCGCCGGCAATGGTCCAGAGAATTCCTGCGAACGCAAAAAGGTAGTGACGCCTGATGACCGGTATCAATGCACGCACGAAAATATTTGTCATTGTCAACAGGAGTATATGGAAATAAAAATTGTCATTGCGCCGAGCTTTTTAAAAACTCTGTCACCGCCGAGAAAAATTTCTCACGAGCCTCGATAAACGGAAAGTGTCCGCAATCCGGCAAGAGGATATACTGCGATCCATGAATATGATCATGAATCTGCTCGTTGGTGCCGGGTGCTACGACATCATCGGCACCCGCAATAATAAGCGCAGGGCACCGAATGGCGTCAAGATTATGATGAATGTCGTATGAACGAAGCGTACTATCTCTCATAAGCTGCCGCACCATCAAACTTTTCGCCGAGTATGTGGAATCAAAATCGAGCGAAAGACTGTCGACGTACCGTTTATCGTGAAACGAGCCGCGAAAGAGGAGGCGAAAAAATTTTGCCATCGTCGCGGGATCCCTTTTCTTGAATCCTTCCGTCTGTGCAAGCCGTACCTCAGCGACATGGTCTTCCGCACTCGTTTTTAACGACATGATTGCAAAGGACGAGTCCCGCAGCGCTGAACTGGCCGCCGTGGTATTGACGAGGATGAGAGATTGTAAATGACCGGGGTACCGTATTGCATAAAACATTGCCACCAATCCTCCCCACGAATGTCCGAGCAGGTTCATCTTTTCAATGCCGAACGCTATTCGAATTCCTTCCAGGTCCTCGACAAGGCTGTTCATTGTCATCGCGCTCGTATCGAAATCTGCCGACAACTTCCCCATAGCCCTCTGGTCATAAAAAATTAATTTATAGCTTTTCGCGAGTTTTCCCATTTGTGGAAGCATGTAACTATGGTCCATGCCGGGGCCTCCATGGACTATAACAATTGGAATCCCTTCGCCGAGCGTTTCATAATAGAGGTTAACTCCATTGACAAATTTATAACCCTTTTCAACCGGCTGTTGCGCACACAGCATGGTAACGCTTATTGCAACCAAAGCGATCATCGCCCAGTACCGCCGGGAGCCGGAATAGCGAGGCAATCGAGGCATTCGGTTGCTTTTGGCTGAATATGCCATCTGCATATCATTTCTCCAAATTTTTTCGGAGCGGATGGGCTTCCGTGTTGAAAATAACCTGTTCAAAATGCAATGTTTCCGGAGGGGCAAACAAAAGGTACAAATATTTGAGCGTCTCGGCAAAAAAGAAACTCTCCATCTCGTCAGATTTTTCTTTTGTTGTCACATCGCGCAACATCGCATAGGCCACATCCGTCCTGCAATATTTCACGATGTCGTTGAAATATGTTTCTCCCATTGCCCTGTACTTGCTGTTGCCGGTAAAATGATAAAGATAGTACGCAGACTCGATAATTTCCGGGCGCAAATGATATTGCCCCGCTGTTACTTTCATTGTCCCATAATCGATTTCTTCAGGCTCAATATGATAGAGTGTCCACATTCTGAAGCACGATCCTTCAAGCGCCTCGGCTCTCTTCGGATCTCCTGAAAGACAAAGGACGGCGGGAAAAAATGCTTCGAGTGAACCGAACGATCTTCCCGTCCGGGTTCCGGTATTCATATTGACTTGACCATACCATAATCCGCCGCTTGTGCTATCTGCAACATATTTGTTGATTGCTTCCAAGCTCTCATCCGCCATTCTTTTGCAATCCTCATCCCCAAAAAGGAGCCACGCTTTAACAAGGTATTCATCATACGAGTCAATACCACCGCCGATGTGGCTCGTACTGTCGACCCATTCCCCCGTTTGCACATTAATCCATTCCCCGACAAGGCCAATTGTAGAACGGCGACTGAACAATGCGACGAGAGCGTCTTTGGCCTTTTGAAAATAGATAGGATTGCCAGTTAATTTCGATAGCGTTCCGTATTCGAGTAGCGATGTGCCGATCTCCGCGGGATTATTGAGGGAGTCTCTGATCTTACCCGTTTGAAGATTAACATAGCGATACGGCATTCCAGTCGGAGTATTGAAGACAGGGAGCAAACGTTTGGCGAGGTCTTCAGCAAGAGCGAGAAATCGTTTGTCTCCATCCATTTCGTAAGCGCTGAGAAGCCCTCCCAACAAACGAATCGTCATTTCAAAACTTTGGACTTCGATATTTTTATTGAACGACAAGCTGTCGAAAATTAGCTGCTTCGCAGCGGCGGCCTCGGAAGAAAGTCCCATGAGCAGCATCGCATCATACGCATCGACCGGAGTCATGCAAAACGATGTGCCATACCAATCGTGGGGTTTTTTCGTCAACGGGCGTAGTGCATCGTGTCCCCATGCATATTGTTTGTACCCGTTCCACGCATGAAGAAATTCCCCTTTCACCGAGTCTGCTAATTTTTGTTGAGCAATTGCGGGTGCACAGAGAGCCGCCATCAACGAAACGGCAAAAGCTATATGGACCGGTGTTCGCTTAAAAAAATTACTTTTCATGGGAATCGAGGAATATTCATTTTTCTTTCAGCATATCTTTAAATGCTTTTTTAAATTTTTCCACTTTCGGCCTGATGACAAAGAGGCAATACGGCTGCGCTCCATGCTCGTTAAAATAATTTTGATGATAGTTTTCCGCCTTGTAGAAATTTTTGAAAGGAACGATCTCCGTAACGATAGGTGCATCGAAGGCGCCGGAGGAGTCGAGTTCCCGTTTGTAGTGCTCAGCGAGTTTCTTTTGCTCTTCATTATGATAGAAGATCGCAGAACGGTACTGCGTGCCGACGTCGTTTCCCTGGCGATTCAGAGTCGTCGGGTCGTGTGTTTTCCAGAATACTTCAAGGAGCTCGGGATAGGTGATGATCTTCGGGTCGTATGCAATTTGACAGGCCTCTGCATGACCGGTGCTGCCCGAACAAACCTCTTCGTAAGTGGGATTTGCAACTGAACCTCCCGCATAACCCGAGACCACAGATTGCACTCCCTTTAGGTTTTGAAACACTGCTTCAACACACCAGAAGCATCCCGAAGCGAATGTCGCCGTATCTAATGTTGCCGTTGCCATCGATTTTTCCTCTCCTTGATTTTCTGTCGGACTCTTGGGCGTACCAGGACTTATCAGGAAAAAAACCAGGCCGATTGCAACAAGTCCCATTACTATTAAAAATATTTTCATACTCCCTGTCGTCATTACATTCTCCTCACATCATCATCGTATTCTTTAAAAAATCTCCAATCGACGGAGCTTCAGGTGGGGTCTCATCCGTTCCTACTTTTTTTTCAATTCTTCATGCAGCACGTACGCGAAGACTCCGAATGCCCGCAGCGCCTGCGATTGCGCGTGAACGGTTCCTATTTGATCGACTCCGTAACCTTCTTCGCCGCCGTTAGGATTCCAACCATTCCGTATGCCATCGTCGCTTAACCGATGGAGCAGTACATACGAAGCGCCATGATGGTTCGACCAGACATGTTCCAGCATCCGCTCGACTTTCATCGGAATATCGGGAAGCAGTTCTGGAGCAATACTGTATGCATCCAAGATAAAATGGACGAACGCTCCGTTTCCATCCATCCTGAGCTGATAAAAATCTGTTGAATCAACCCAGCCGTTCGACGGGTCCATAATTCGTTTCGCCGACTCAATGGCAATCATTTTGTACTTCGGGTTTCCGGTCATCCTGTACATTGCTGCCACAACCGAAAGATATGATGCCCCTTCCCAGGGAAGTTGTTTGCCAAATGCAGCCATTCCCCCTTTCCCTTCCCATTTGCCGTCTCCACGATAGAACGTCTTCACAATTCCCGGGTATTTGGAATCGCCTTCCCACACCAACATTGCGTCATTATAGAATCGCCGCTCGTGCGTAGCTTCGTACAACATGCAGGCGACCGTCACCATCTGATTTGTGTTACTGTTGGTGAGAATCATATCATCAACTTTTGAATTTGGGGGCCAACTATACCAGCTCCAAAATCCTTCATGATTGGAGAGACGCCCTTCATTTTTCGCTTCCTCGTACCGTTTCTCTGCATCCTCCACCCAGACCTTGTTCGTTCTCCCGGAGAATTGCCACCAGGTACAATTCGGCGAGACAAACCCATGCGCGGTCATCAACCCATGTTCCATTAAACATGTCGGTCAGTTTACGTTGGCTTGTGTACCTTTTCAGTAAATTTGGATCCCCAGTGGCTGCGTAGAGAAAAGCTTCTCCGATCGCACCGTTTGCAGCTTCCCATGCCGCATTATAGACTTGCTGGAACTTCACGTCAATGGCGTACGCGCGCCGAACCGTAATGCTATACGCATCTTCAGGTCTTAGTGCGACCTGCTCCTCCTTCCGGACTATTTGCGAAGGCTCCGTTTTAGTCTCAAACGAATGATTTGAGACGAGGAAGTACGCTGCGGCCACCAGGACAATGACACCCGCACCAATAACGAAGGTTTTCGAACGCTTCGAATGAGCATTCTCAGTCCCTCCGTTCACGGTTTTGTATTTTTTCCGTTTCATAAAAACGAGGAGGGGTAAAATATTGTCCCGCCCTCTATAACAGTATGATGTTCATCTATTTAACAATTGCATGGCTGCAGCGGGATAACGCGTACCCGATGCCGCGCCTTGAGGTGCAACTTCATTGATGCGTTCCAAGTCTTCTTTTGAAAGAACGATCTCCACCGCTGCAACATTCTCTTCCAAATATTTTCGACGCTTCGTGCCTGGGATCGGCACAATATTCTCTCCCTGTGCCAATACCCATGCCAACGCAAGCTGTGAAGAGGTGCACCCTTTTTGCGAAGCAATGTTCTCAATTCTTTTTACAAGGTCGAGGTTGCGCTGAAAATTCTCTTCTTGAAACCGGGGAGAGTTGCGGCGAAAATCGTCCTGCGCTAAATCTTCGATTCGTCTAATTTGCCCGGTGAGAAACCCTCGCCCGAGCGGACTGTAGGGAACAAAGCCGATCCCAAGGTCGCGGCACGCGCCGAGTATTTCATCTTCAGGGTCGCGGGTCCAAAGTGAGTATTCCGATTGAAGAGCGGTGATGGGGTGAACTGCATATGCACGGCGGATTGTCTTTGCATTCGCTTCGGACAATCCTAAGAAGCGCACTTTGCCTTCTTTGACCAACGTGCTCATTGCACCGACTGTTTCTTCAATGGGTGTGTTCGGATCAACCCGATGAAGGTAATACAAATCTATCGCATCTACACCAAGTCGGCGCAGGCTTGCTTCGCACGAGGTTCGAACATATTCCGGTTTGCCGTTAATACTGCGCACGTTCGGGTTTGCTGGGTTCCGCACGATGCCGAACTTGGTTGCGAGAAAAACTTTTGATCGTTTCTCTTTGATCGCTTTCCCGACCAACTCCTCGTTTTTAAAGGGACCGTACATGTCCGCTGTGTCGAGCAGAGTAATTCCAAGCTCCAATGCACGGTGAATTGTTGCGGTTGATTCTTTATCGTCCCCGGTGCCGTAAAACTCCGACATCCCCATACAACCTAATCCAATAGCGGATACCCTGGGACCTTTGCTACCAAGCGTTCGCATTTTCATGATGGTTCCTTTTTCATTATTGTTCTTTATATTAATAGTAAAGCAGACACACCTTGCAACACTTCGACCGAAGGCTTACGCGTTCACCATATACCCAATCCCCTTCAATTTCTCCTTCACTTTCACCCGTTGGTCTCCCTGAATTTCAATATTTCCTTGCTTGACTGTACCTCCGGCGCCGCAATGTTGCTTGAGAATTCTCGCAATCTCTTCCATCGTTGCAGGATTATGTTGCAGGCCGGCGACAATTGTCACGCTTTTCCCTTTTCTTCCCTGCGTTTCTAAAAAGACACGAATGATCTTGCCCTTGCCATTGTGCAAAGTTTTTTCTTCAGAATGAACCGTCGATAGGCGACGCTCAGTTTCGGGTAAAAGTCGTTGCAGGTCGGAGAGAGATTGTAATTTCATTTTCTTGATTTTTCCGTTGATATAAAACCTTCTCCCCTGCTTAGCATGTCAGAGCAACGTGACGGCTATTTCGTTCGCATGATAGCCAAGGGAACGACAATGTAAAAAAGTAGAAAAAATGGCTGCCAATTGCAACGAACGGTAGTGGTCAAGTTTGCGTTCTTGCGAGAGGTGACGGACACCTCACTCCAAAAATCCAATCATACAAAAATATTTGGTAAGGTAAATCGGTAAGGTGTCCGTCACCTTACCAAACTTGAGCACTACTAAATTGCATCTTTTTTTTCCATTACCGATATTAAGGCATAGGTTATCATTGTACCAAGATCGAAAGTCTCCAGGATGGTTAAACCTTTGCCGCCGCTAACGATCTAACCACTTGACGAGAGTTTTATGCTTCAAACTATAAGCAGAGATTCAAACAACCACACCATCAACTACATGAGGAGCTACGTATGCGATACTATTTATCGCTGCTGATTGCCGTTGTGTTGTTAGCCGGCGTTTTCACAACCAATGCGATGGCGCAGGGGATGCGAATGACGCCTGAAGAACGGGTGAAAATGATGAAAGATTCCTTAGGCCTGAACGACCAACAGGCAGCACAGATCGACAGCATATTCATGGATATGGGAGCTCAGCGCCAGGCGCTGATGGACTCCGTCACTGACCGCGATGCGAGAAGAGAAGCAATGATGAGCATGATGAAGGCGGCCGATGACAAGATCGAAGCATTGCTGACGCCTGATCAAAAAGACAAGTACGAAGCGATGAAGAAAGCACGGCAAGAAATGATGCGTCAAAGACAAAATTAACCCGTTGCAACAACAAGAAGTACGATACTACGGATAAAATCGTATAATAGACGGCTTCGAAGAGAATTTCGAGGCCGTTTCTTTTTCGAGCCATCCAATTGCTGTAAACAATCGGATGGCTTATGAGCCGGAGCAATTCCAACTGATTAACCCTCCCCACTTTTTGAATAACGTTACATTTTGCCCCTCATATACTGGATGACGGACACCTCACTCCCAAAAATCACGTTATGCCAAAATATCTGGTAAGATAAATCGGTAAAGTGTCCGTCACCTTAGCAAACTTGAGCACCACTCCCCTTTGATTATTCTTTATATCTTTTCTCAAATTTTCTTATCTTGAGCAAGCAATTTTCCCTCCATACGGCGTATCGTAATCAATAAAGGCACACCCATGCAAATCGGAATTGTCGGTCTACCATTCTCGGGCAAGTCAACACTCTTTCAAACAATCACGAAAACGCATCTTGATCCCTCCCTCCTTACAAAAGTGGAAGCGCATCATGCCATTGTGAAAATCCCGGACGCCCGGCTCGATAAATGTTCTGCAATTTTCTCCCCCAAAAGCACTGTTCATGCAACGATCGAATTTGTCGATGTCGTCGGGTTAAAAAAGGGAGAATCGGGCTCGACACAATTCACAACAAACTTCCTGGCAAATGTTAAAACAAACGACGCACTTGTCCAAGTCGTCCGGTTGTTTGAGAACGAGGCAGTCCCTCATCCGGACGGTTCCATCGACCCACTTCGGGATATCTCATCGTTCGACACAGAGTTTATTATTTCCGACCTCTCAATCATAGAAACGCGCATCGACCGAATCAACACGCAAGTCCAAAAAACTCAGGATGAGCATCTTAAGAAAGAATTACCCGTTCTCGAAAAATGCCGTCAGAATCTCGAGAAGGAAATACCTTTGCGCGAGGTCGACTTCACAAAAGAAGAGGCGACTATCCTCAAAACGTACCAGCTTCTTTCCCTCAAACCAATGCTCATTGCGTTGAATTTTGACGAGTCCCAGCTTAAAACGTACGGCGAAACTGTGCAATTTCTTGTCGCAAAAAAAGAAGGGAAGTACACGAAGGTTGTTTCCTTTTTTGGGAAAATAGAAATGGAAATGTCCGAGCTTCCAGATGACGAGGCGAAGGCCTTTATGGATGAATACGGAATCAAGGAATCGGCACTCAATACGTTGATCCGCGAGGCCTACGCAATCCTCGGCCTGCAATCGTTTTTTACCGTCGGTGAAGATGAGTGCAGAGCCTGGACGATAAAGAAAGGAATGACGGCGCAGGAAGCGGCGGGGGCAATCCATTCCGACTTCGTCAATAAATTCATACGAGCGGAAGTCGTTCATTACGACTACTTCATCGCTCAGGGGGGCTCGTTCGCGAAAGCCAAAGAGACCGGGCATTGGCGGCTCGAGGGAAAGGAATATGTTGTCAAGGACGGTGATATTATTTCGATCCGGCATAGCTGACAAGATTGAGCCTTTCGAAGGTTAAAAACTTTCGCACGACGCTCATGTTGATCCATTGCTCTTGAGTCCCCAATTTAGTATACTTCCTCCATCCAATTTGCCAATCCAGAGATTCTTTATTCAATGATAAAAGGAGGTCGCATGAAGCATCTTGCTTTAGTGGCTTGTATTCTTTTAGGTACTGTTGCATCTCAAGCAGGAATTGTCCATAAACAGATTACGTACTCTGCGGACGGTGTAATGCTTAAAGGATATCTTGCATACAACAACTCGATCAAAGAGAAGAGGCCGGGAGTTCTCGTTGTTCATGAATGGTGGGGCAATAACGATTATTCACGCATGCGCGCCGATATGCTAGCCAAACTCGGGTACGTCGCTTTTGCCGTCGATATGTATGGTGGCGGAAAAGTTGCCAACACTCCTGCCGATGCCGGCAAGCTCGCCGGCGAAGCGATGAAAGATATGAACGGAATGAAAGCCAGGTTTATGGCTGCTTTGGATCTGTTGAAGAAAAACAAATTTGTCGATCCGACTCGCATAGCTGCAATCGGTTATTGTTTTGGCGGCGGGGTCGCGCTCACCATGGCTTGCACAGGAGTGGATTTACAGGGCGTAGTCAGCTTTCATGGCAGCCTGGCGGCTGTCGCACCGGCAAAGGCTGGGACAGTCAAAGCAAAGATTCTCGTGTGCAATGGAGCAGCGGATCAATTCAATCCCGAAGCGGTTGTTAAACATTTCAAAGCGGTGATGGACTCGTCGAAGGTCGAGTACAAATTCATCAACTACGCCGATGCAATGCACAGTTTCACCAACCCTGCCTCGACTGAAATCGGCAAAAAGTACAACATGCCCATAGCTTACAATGAAAAAGCGGATAAAAAATCGTGGGCGGATATGGAAGAGTTTTTCGGTATGATTTTTAAAAAGTAACTTTGCCGTCAACAACGTCTTCAATGTTGCAAGTTATGGATGATTCTCGAATTCGTCGAAGGAAAAAAAACGCGGGTTGATTGTATCGTATAGTGGATCGTTACCGTACGGTGTAGGTAAATGTCAGCATAACATATCTTCCCAAGACATTGTTTTGCGTATCTTCAACGTAGGTTCCTGTCACCGTCCGGTTGACACTCTTATTTTGGTTCAGCAAGTCGACAACCGAAAACGTTACCTCTCCTTGCTGCTTGGAAAAAAGTTTTTTTCCGAGACTCATATTCCACAGAACCGTATTCTTGTCGAATCCACCGCTTAACCCGCTGTACAGAGCGTTGTCCACTTCGTTCCTAAATACGATTCCTTCCCAAAAGATCAAATTCGTTTTAACGGTCGCCGTGTGGTAGTAATATTGGCTGTTTAAGTCCGGCTCGAAGGAATTCTTTGAAATATTGTAACTGCCTTGGTACGACAATGTGAAATCGACATTCTCACTCACATTGCTGCTCAGGACTGCTCCCGCGCTTGGACCATACGTATCGGCAACGTTCAGATCCTCATTGATAAGTCCCGGCGTACGAGCGAACGTCAACCCGGAAGTCAGATTCAAATTGCTCTTCAAAAGGCCGACAACCAGGCTGTACATAAAAAAAGAGTTAACATTCCATTCACCGTTAAGGTTTACCGGATACGAGAACTGCGTGCCTCGATTCATGAGAATCCCTCCAGCCAGGACGGTATCCTTCTGCGCTGTCAGCGTCGCATTCCCGATATAATCGTTTGTATGAACCACCGATAATAACAAAAATGTGCTCCGCCCATGATCCACATTTGTGACCATATAGCGCGTTGTCAACGTCTGCGTGTACGCCTCGTTCAAGTTCGGGTTGCCCGTCGCAAGCTGAAGTGGATTGGAATTGTCGACAACATTCTGTAACTGGCTGATACTCGGCGACTGCGTTGATGTTCGGTAAAACATCCGGAGGTTGGTATGCTCTGCGATATTATACGTCAACATCCCGTTAGGAAGAAAATCGTAATAGTTTCTCGTGATGGTATTCGAAAAAGGAAATTGCTCTTGACCACGAAGCGCTGCAACTTGGTACGAGATGCCCGCCATGGCATTCAATCCTGTTGCTCTTACGCGATACGCGATACCCCCGCTCTGCGTTGTATATTGGTTTTCATAGGTATTGGACAAAGAAGAATCGGGGAGGCTGTATTCGTCAGTAATAGCGTCGAAATTGTATTTCTTGTTGTCCGAATTGTTCCTTGAATACGAAGGATTATACGTAAGCATGATAAGACTGATCCTTCCGAGAGGCTCCGTGTACGCTAATCGTGACGACAGTGTGTAGCCGTCCGTAATGACCGGCGTCTGTTGATTAATCGTGTCGGAGGTATTTGTCGTGCCTTGATAATATTCGTTCGTTGCCTCCTGCAAGGTTGTTCCACGTTTTTGGTTATAACTCGTTCCGATGTCAAGTGAAATTGTTCTTCCCGGTAAATCAAACTTATGCCTGAGAACAACATGGTTCGAGAGATTATCGCCGCTCGTATTTGCGTTATTGTCGTTCACTGTTTGGTTGATCAATTGCTGCGTTGAAAGCGTGTTGACCCCATTTAACGCGTTTGTAGAATTGTTGTTCTGAAAATACAATTTTGGAAGGTCGATGAGCGAGTTTAATGTGTCGGGTGAATACACAAGCCTCATGTCGACACGATGATTGCCGTTCTTGCTGTTGGCATCGCTATTCTCGTTATAGAATGTGCTGGAATCGGGACTTGGAAAATATTGCTCCCGCAGCTTCTGGTCATTAATCGTATTTGTGAGATTAAAAAAATAACTCCCGTTAAGCGTAAGATCGCTTCCCCATGAGTCGGAGTAATTCAACCCGACCGAATTTGTTGTCGCGACACCGTTCTGCTGCCCAACAAGAAAATTATTCACGCTCCCGCCGCCGCCGCCGGGACCGCCGCCGTAGAAACCACCGCCTCCACCACCTCTTCCCTGATACCCTCCACCGCCAGGACCCCCGCCGAATCCTCCACGTTGATTCGTATTTCCCACAACTCCGAGCAAATCCTGAGTGGAAAAGTTTTGCTGGTTGATATTGTTTGAGAGCCCGATGGCGGAAAGCCTTGTTCCCTGGTGAAAATAATTTTCACTCCCACCTGCATTATATCGGTCATCGTCCCCGTAGCCGCCGTACACTTTTCCAAACTCCTGATTTCGTTTGTTGGTTCTGGTAATGATGTTAAGCGTCTTCACGGATTGTCCGTCATCAAAACCAGTGAATTGTGCCTGGTCGCTCATTTGGTCGAAGATCTGAATTTTCGCTATCGCATCGGCAGGAAGATTGCGGAGCGCAACCGTCGGATCGCTTCCGAAAAAAGGCTTCCCGTCGACCAGCACCTGTTGAACGGCTTCCCCTTGTGCCGTCACCGTGCCGTTGGTAACAATCACACCTGGAAGTTTACCGACAAGGTCTTCAGCGACCGCATCGGGATTAGTTTTGAACGCCCCTGCATTGAACTCCGTCGTATCGGCTTTCTGAACCGCAGGTGGCGGGGATCCTTCGATATCAACTTCTCCCAATTGAATTGGGGTTTGAATCATCAACAAATCCGCCAAGTCCATTGTTTGATTTTCGACGTGAATTGTCTTGATGAAAGTGTTAAAGCCGACAAACGTTGCTTCGAGCGTGTAGCTATGCATTCCGATACCTGAAAATTTATAGTTACCGTTTTCGTCAGTCGAGGTGATAAATGTATCTGTTGGATCATCCGGGTTGATGAGCTTCACGTGAGCCCCCGGGAGCGGCGTTTTCGTTTTTGCTTCAAGGGTTCTTCCCCGAATGGTTACAGTTTGGGCTAACGACCTCTCCGGGAATCCCAGCAAAATAACGAGGAGTGAAATGAAAGAAATTTTTATCATCAATGCGACAGATCCATATGGGTTAGCATATTCGACGCTTAAATTAGAGAAATGGTTTAACCATGACACCGACCGTCTTTTTTTATCATCATCCTTCATCGTCTTGGTTAATTATTTGGCCGGAGACAATGATTATTCCAATAGTACGAACATCCTTGATTAAGAGACAAAAAGTTCCTATTCTCTCACAGTTTGTTTCTTTTGAAGGATGTGAATGGATATCGCTCGCTCATTTTCTCATATGTTCAAAGACAGTTCCTGGTTCTTCAAAGTTTTTGTGGGTGGAATATTTCTCGTTGCAAGCGTCGTTGTCATCGGCATTCCGTTTATCCTTGGATATGAAATCGAACACGTCCGGAGTGTGGTTGAACAAAGAGAAAACATTTTGCCTGAGTGGAAAAACATGCGGAAGATTTTTAAAGAAGGCCTTTCCGTACTGTGCGCCACTCTCATATATACTGCAGTAATACTGTCGCTGATAATTGCATTGAGCGGTATCCGCGTTGCATGGCCCGTGCTCATTGCCGTTCTTTGTATCGTTTTCTTTTGGATGCCTCTCGTTCTCGTCCAATTTACAAAACGGTCTACTTTTTTCTCCTGTTTCTCGATCCCGGAAATTTTGACACGCGCTGCTCTCCATCCGATTCTGACGATCGTGGTTTTGGCAACAGGTTTTTTAACGATTACTGCGACAATTTTGTTCGGATGGATGTCGATAATCCTAGGCTGGCCGTTTGTGGTGTTTTGGGGGATATTAGTGCAATCCTTTTTGCTTGGACAGCTTGCCGAAATCTAACCCACGCTCATAACGATGACGAGATTCGATAAAAAAATACGCTACTTTTTCAGAAATTTTTGGGACGCTACCCGCTATTATTCCCACGGCCTCATGGTGCGCTTCATCGAGGATGACGTACTCTTTCTCGCTTCCGGTATTGCATTTAACGTCCTGCTTTGCATTATCCCGTTGCTGCTGCTCGTTTCAGCGCTTCTCGGAGTTGTTTTGAATTCATCCGACATAGCGATGCAAAACATCGAAAAATTTTTAATGAAAGCATTCCCGAATCAGTCTCAGGCGATGGCGATCAAAGATCTTACGTTTCGAATTATCAACGACTTAGTCGAATTCCGGCAATCGATGGGAGTGTTTGGAGCCATTGTGCTCATCTACACTTCGACATCGCTCTTTAGCTCAGTGCGGTCAGCGCTTCACAGGATATATCATGTCACGACAACCGCAGGCATTTTTTTGAGCCAGTTGAAAGATCTGATCCTTGTCCTCGCGCTCGGATGGCTCTTCATTTCAATCAATACATTAAACTGGCTCTATACGCTCATCTCCCGGTACAGCCTAGAAATGTTCGGGCCAAATTTTGTTGCCATCCAAACATCGCTTCCCGATTTTCTTGCGCGGCTGACATCGTTCGTTCTCACTGTGCTTATGGCCTTCCTCGCATACCGTTTCATTCCGTTCTACGGAACAACAACACGTTCATCCCTTCTCTCTGCAATTGCAACGACAATCCTCTGGAAAATAGCCGGTTTCTTGTTCGCACTCTATTTGGCAACGTTCCATCCGTTCCGAAAAGTGTACGGCGCATACGCATTCATCCTCGTCGCAATGGTATGGGTGTACTGCTCGAGCATCGTCTTTATTCTTGGGGCCGCAATCGGCGGACTGTACAGGGAGAGAAAAGAAATCAGCGATATTTGAACATAGCGGATTCCCCTTCAAACGTTCGCCTCAGAGCAAGAAGTGGACCGCGATCGATAGGCTGCCTCCCGGGCTGAACTGCGGTCGATTATTTTTTCAGCCATTCGGCGTACATTCGATCAAAATCTGCTTTCGAAAATTTTGCAGCGCCATAATTTTTTTCTCCGAGGCGCTGACGCAGTGTCTCATACAAAATAACGGCGCACGCAACAGAAACATTGAGGCTCTGAATCATACCCATCATCGGAATCATAGCGATTCCATCCGCAAGCGCAGCGGCATCATCCGATACTCCCGCATGTTCGTTGCCGAAAACAAACGCCGTTTTCGCGGTCAAATCGAGTGAATAGAGAAGCCGCGCACTCTCCTCCAGACGGGTGGCATAAATTGTGAACCCTTCGGAATGCAAACATTCGTAGCATGAACGTATGGAATCGAACTTCCGTCTCTCCACCCACTTGTCGGCGCTCGAAGAACTTTTCTTCCCGACCCTTGGGAATTTTTCCTTCGTATAGACCAGTTGCACTTCATGAATTCCGACTGCCTCGGCTGAGCGAAGCATCGCGCTCACGTTATGCGGATCGTGAATATTTTCCATCACAATAGTCAGGTCGGGCTGGCGGCGGGATAAGACCGTAAATATTTTTTTTGTTCTCTTCTCCGATCTCATTCGCGCGATCCTTGAACTTCCTGCCGGAAGCCGGACGTTGTCTCCAGCAAAATAATCGAGCCGATAACGAACACTGCACCGACAATCTGGAGCAGTCCCATCGTCCCTCCCAGAAAAAATGAATTCCGTTGCAATAGCAACGACAGGCTCCAGCGTGCTGGTGATGATCGCACGGGTCGGAGAAAGGTACTGTAGTCCAAAAAAATAAAAAGAATACGGGACCAAGATCGATGTCGTCGAAACGAGGGCAAAGATTTTCCAGTCGGCAAACGAATACCCCGCCGCGAGAATTGTCCGTGGAGGCTGGACCACCAGCCAGAATAGGGTCGCCGCACCGAGTGTGAAGACCAGCGACGACCAGACCGAGTATTTCTTTGTCAGCGGCTTCCCAGCCAGGTTGAAGATGGCGTACGAAACCGCTGCGGCAAGGGCAAGCACGATCCCCTTGTGGTTTGCGACCAGCAAGCCGTTCAACCCTCCCACAGCCAGAAAAATACCGAGCGTTGAAAAAATCAATGACAGAAGTTTGAACCTGGTCATCTTCTCATGCTGTACAACGATGGCATAGAGCGCCACCATGATCGGCGCAGAATACTGCACGACGATTGCCGTTGCAACGTTCGATTCTTTGATCGCAAAGTAATAGAAATAGTTCGACCCTGCAATACCGCACACTCCCACTAAGAAAAAATGCGGAACATCGCTCATGTTGAATCTCAGCATGCGAGGGTCGGTGACGAGGAAGAAAATGACGAGCACGATAAACGCGATCGAAACGCGTGTTTGGACGATGATCAGCGGAGGGTATTGAAGATTGAAAAGATGTTTTACAATCGTGGCCGAAGCACCCCACAAGGTAGCAGCAATTGCGATAAAAAAATAGCCTTTCATTTGCTTCATGGTGGAGGCGGCTCTCCCGCTTCCTCCGCTTTCACTCGGTAATATTCGGCAAGGTCTTCGTCCCCGTAGAGATGATAAAGGTATGAAAGGCGGCTGCACAAGCTTTTTTTATTCGGAACGTTGTCGAGCCCCTTCTTTACGAAATCGATCAGCATTTCAATCGGAGGAATATTCAGGTCGGGTTCGTAACAATCGCAGGCGTCGAGATAGGGGTCGGGCACGGCGGGTTTTGCCGAGGCGGCTTTCTGATAGTACATCAAACTGTGCTCAAAATTATCCTGGGAGGAGAAGACAGCCTCGAAAACATTTGCCATCCACATATAAATGTCGTATGCATTATGAGGAAATTCCTTGGCAAGCTTCTCGCCGAATAAAATGATCTCGTCGATGTGAAGGGAATCGTTCCAAAATAACAGCCTGTAAAGTTCAACGTCATCAATTTTTTGATTGATTGCCGATTCGAAGGCATCAAAAATCTCGTTGAAGTTCGTTGCCGAAGAAAAGCGCTGACGTATTTCTTCTCGAGAGAGCTCGGGCATCGTTTCCTCAAATTGAGGTCTAAAATACGGAGCACGACGGTGAAAATCAATATGACCGATTGTTGGTGGTGACTCAAGTTTGGTAAGGTGACGGACACCTTACCGATTTGCCTTGCCAAATATTGTGGAACAATGTGATTTTCGGATTGAGGTGTCCGTCACCTCATGCGAGAACGCAAAATTGACCGCTACGGGATTGTTTGGCACCGGTTTCGAGAAAAAGAAAGCGCCGCGTGCATTCCCGGCCTTTCGTACACGCGGCGCCGATCTCATGACGAGCATGTTCTGTGTCACTTCATCAGCACCACCTTGCGCACAGCCGAAAAATTCCCCGTCTGCAGGCGAACAAAATAGATGCCGCTGGAGAACCGGGCCGCATTCCATGAAATAGTGTAAACTCCCGGATTCATCTTTTCATTGACCAGCGTAGCAACCTCCCTTCCGAGGATGTCATATACTTTTACCGATACGCTTCGCACATCAACGATCGAAAATTGAATACGCGTCGACGGATTGAATGGATTCGGATAGTTTTGTTCCAGTCCGTACTTCGTGGGCGTATCATCCGTGAACGACTTTACCGAAAGAACGATATCATCAATCCCGCCGGCATCGACGTACCGCTGTTTAAATTCCTGAAGATACAGATTAGCAATGAGCTGGCTGTGAATGATCAGTTCGTTCTCATCATTCTGCGTCTCGGCGGCACTCGACCAGTTATGAGACCCTGTAAGGACCATATTATTGGGAGAGGGTTTGTCAGCATCGATGACGGCATACTTATGGTGCAACAAAGCGCTGCTCGGGCTTGGGCTTAAGTTTTTAAGAAGCACATCGACACCCGCGTTTTTCAACGTTGAGAACTCGTTTCCCGTATCCGTATTATTATCCATCACAACGTGAACTTTTTTACCGGCGTTCTTTTTTGCGATCAATGTTGCTGCGAGATCGTCCCGCGTAAATGTGTACATGCAGATATTGATTGACGACGTGGCAGCATTTAATGCCGCATTGATCTTCGATGTCGTTTTGTCGGAAGGGCTAAAATAAAGCTCCATCGGAAATCCCGCAATGGTAAAATGATGCGGGGTGATGTCTGTCTTGTCAAGACCGAACCGGGACGCCGCCTGGTTCGGACTGTCTCCACTGCTTCCCCACATTTCGTTGAACTCGAGCGTGTACGCCTCTGCAAGGGAGCGATCTTGAATTTCGATCATGTTTTGAGCGTCATCGTTGGTCCCGGGATCTGTGGCATTCCAGGAGCCTGTGACCACCCAATCGACTCGCGACGATGATGTATCTCGGTGATCAATAACATAAAACTTGTTGTGCATGAGGCCGGCACCTGCGTCGATAAGGTCGTAGGTATCATCGATAACAACGATACCCGCATTCTTTAAAGTATTCCACGGAGCCGTTGTGATATTATCATGCTCTCCGATGACCCGAATTCTAACGCCCTGGTTATGTTTCGCAAGCAACGCCGTCGCAATATTCGCACCAACCGTCCCGCTGAAACTGTAAGCACACATATCAATAGAATGCTGCGCTTGGCTAATCCGGTAGAGTAGAACTTTCGACATATCGACCTGTTCTTGTGCGCTCTCGGGTTGAGCAACTGAATAACTCACCTTTTTATTGAAAAAGACTCCGATCGAATCGCTCGAAGTTGAACCGGTAATAAACATTGCGTCTCCGGTTGTATTCGCTCCCGATGTGTCCGACACCGTGACCTGATAATGATATACCGTCGATGTAGCAAGATTCGACAGGGTTACTTCATGCACAGTATCCGGTTGTGAAGTCACTGAATCAGTGTACGCTGCCGTCAACCCATATTTTACCACAGCTTTCGAAGGCGTTGAGGTTCTTACATCGATGACCGCGAAATTTTGTCCGGTTTGAATTTCATACGGCGTCGACGTAAGAACAGGGCCGGGTAGAGCGATGATGTCGGCAAGAGTCCGGGGATCAACTTCATAACTTCCAGTGTAGGGAGGACCCGGAACGGGCGTACCGGGGATGTATTGTTTCAGGATGCCGATGAGATCAAAGGTGGCGCTTGGAGGAGTTGAGGTTATATACGTGCCGGTGGTGCCGGTGGAATCGGTAATAGTATTGGCCGAGGCATTATAAGTAACACCGTTGAGCCTGACCAGCCTTCCTTCATTCAACTCGGTGAAATCGTCGGTGTTGAACGTTTCGTTGACATCGTGGGCTGTCAGAAGCAAAGGTTCTGGGAGCGGATTCCCATGGGAATGCACAACATATGTTGTGGTATCGAGAGAAATTTCAATCAGGCCGCGAAATTGTGTGATGGTTCCGGTGACGGTAACACTGTCCCCCACTTGATAATTAAATGAACGGAACTGACGGTACACGCATACACCGCCGGTAGCATCCTGGACAAAAATGTTGGTATACGTTGAGTTAAAATCCGCCGTGATAATTCCAGAAACTGTTACCGTTGCACCGACTTGATACGGCGCAACAGGCACTCCCTGCGAATTGTTAATATGAAGGTCGACGATAGGCGTGATACCATACACCGAGACTACGGGCAACGTAGGAATAGCTACAGGAGTCCCACCAACAGCCGCGCTCTTAACGATAAAAGAAAAATTACCAGAGGAATCGGGTGCGGTCACATTCACAACGGTAACGACTAGCGTATCTGCACTGCCAAGATTCAAACCTCCAAAACAAAGAGTATCGCC
The DNA here is from genome assembly GCA_963717445.1 of uncultured Bacteroidota bacterium. Classification (GTDB taxonomy): domain Bacteria; phylum Bacteroidota; class Ignavibacteria; order UBA10030; family UBA8401; genus JAGVPT01. The sequence continues at coordinate 500,577 of OY970334.1, forward strand.
CACCAGTGATTCCGTCCCGCGAGAAACAGATCCGACGGTACTCGTCACGTTCAAGATATTGTTACTCCAAGAAAATTGCACAGGTAAAAAAAACGTGACGCTGTCAATCCCTAGACCGGTAAACAGCATACTAAAGGAAACGGTAGCATTCTTTCCCACTACAGAAGGATTGATCGTCGCCTTCCCCGAACCATCGCCGCTCGTTTTGAATGGATTAACCTCAATGGGGCTGGATGAATTTTGCGGATTTGCATTCGCCGCAGTGTTTTCAAAAAAGTCCGTTGCGTTATTGCCTGTGTCATATGCGTTGCCCAGAGCATCCGGCCCGGTCGCTGTGGCTGAACTTTTCCGTTCGAACGATTTGCCGTCCGACAAAGTGCTGCTCGGGGTGAAGTGTGTTCCTTCCCCGGAGAGCGTCGTGCTAGCATCCCAGGCAAACGCATCAAGAATTGTCGTGCCGTCCCGCAATTGCACGCATGATCGAATGCCGCTGTTGGAGAGATTTTTGCTTGACGGAAAGGAAACATCTGCGCCGGCTACTCCGCCGTCGCCGATAAGATAAAAACCGAATGCTTTAATAGTTTTGCCGGAAAGTGAAACCTGCCATTCAGCCGCGTTAGTTCCCGCAGGAGTATTACCCGAAATAAGCGCAACATTCGCACCAAAGGTAACGTCGTACGAAAACGGATTATACAATTCGACAAACTCCCCAGTGTTAAACTGAGTCGATGACCCGTGCATCGGAGAGACTTCGCTGAGCATAATGTGCGAAGCAGATTGGGCGTTCAGAGGCTGAACTAGAAATCCCAGCAAAAGTACACCCCATGCAATAACAAACCGCCGAACAATTTTCATAAATTCATTTCCTTCGAATTCGAGTGACAATAATTGCTTCAATATATGAAATGAGTGTCACCAAACAAATACTATTTTTCAAACAAATTGTTATTTCTTTGATTGTGAGGAAAAATATTCCCACCAGTTTATCGTTGACTTTTGAGGCAGTTTGAGTTATATTTTTAAACTTTTGAATGAATTTTGCGACGATAGCGCTCTGCAAAAATTAAAGAATGAATATCCGCTCGGAGGTTAATACGTGAAACAGTATCGCGGTAGGCTGATTCTGATTATTGGGGCAATTGGCCTTGCAATCTATTTTCTTTACCCTACCTTTCAGTCCTACAGACTGGATAAACATCTCGAGTCGCTTTCCGGCGCCGACAGCGCAGCATATCTGCAAGCTAACGAAAAAGAAATCCGGGATGCCCGGTCGAAACGCATCAAAGTCGGCCTCGACCTGCAAGGCGGCATGCGTGTTGTACTCGAAGTGAACATTTTGAAAATGTATGAAGCGATGGCAAAAAACAAGGACGATCAATATAATACGATCATCGCCGAGATTGAGAAAGAGGCGCAGTTCAGCGAAGAGGATGTCACCGATATATTCAAGCGCAAGTTTGAGGAAAAGCAAATCCGGTTGAGCCGGTACTATGGCAGTCTTCGGGAGACAGATGATGACATCGTCAAGCAGCTACGCGATGAATCCGATAAAGCTGTCGACCGAGCGATGGAAATTGTTCGCAACCGCGTTGACCAGTACGGCGTTTCGGAGCCTTCGATCCAAAAACAAGGGGGACGCAGAATCATCGTTGAACTGCCGGGCGTTTCAAAAGAGGATGAAGTGCGCCAGTTGTTACAGGGCACGGCACTCCTCGAGTTCAAATTGATGAAGGACCCCGACATCATTTACAAAACGATGGAAGCCATCGACAAGTACCTCGCCTCGCAGGGTTTTACCGACACGACTTCATCGGCGGTTTCAAAAGACACGACCAGGCAGGTCGATGCTCTCTCTGCCCTGACACAAACGGATACATCAAAATCGGCCATTCCCGGAGAAAAGACTCCGGAGCAATTCGCAAAGGAGCATCCATTTTTCGCGTTCGTCCGTCCAAATCAAAAAGGTACCGGCGAAGGATATGCCTCTGAAAATGACCGTGCAGAAGTTGACCGCATTCTCAGTCGACCGGATGTGCAGAAATTGATACCGAGCGACATGGCGTTTTATTGGGGATCAAAGCCGAGCTTCACGAGCGAAGGCGTTAAATTCTATTGTCTCTATGGCTTGGAACAGAGACCCGAGTTAACCGGCGGTGTTATCGTCGACGCCCGCGCAACGATTGACCCAAATTTCAACCAGCCGATCGTGACCATGAATATGAATAGCGAGGGTTCGCGCGAGTGGGCGCGGATCACAGGGGCGAATGTCAACAAAAGGATGGCTATCGTTCTCGACAACGCAGTCTTTTCTGCCCCCGTCATCCGAGGGAAAATCACCGGCGGCCGTTCAGAGATTGAAGGAATGGAGAACATCGACGAAGCGCGTTTGCTGGAAATTGTTCTCAAAGCCGGCGCCCTCCCCGCACCGGTCGATATCATTGAACAGCGGAGCGTCGGACCGTCGCTCGGCGAGGACTCAATCCACGCGGGCATCTATTCATTTACGTACGCGCTGATCATCACCATTCTGTTCATGATTTTTTATTACCGGACGGGGGGATTTGTCGCGGTTACTGCGCTGTTCGCCAACGTCTTATTTATCTTTGCAACGCTCGCCGCATTCGGAGGGACATTGACACTCCCCGGAATCGCCGGCATCGTCCTCACGATCGGTATGGCTGTGGACACGAACGTTCTCATCTACGAGAGAATCCGCGAAGAGATGACGACGGGAAAAACAATGAGTGCGGCAATCTCGGCCGGATATTCAAAAGCATTCAGTGCAGTTTTCGATTCCCATATTACGACCTTCTTCAGCGGCGTCGTCCTTTTTCAATTCGGCACCGGCCCGGTCCAAGGATTCGCCCTCACGGTCATGATGGGAACAGCAGCAAACTTATTCACCGGTATCATTATTACGCGCGTCATCTTCAATTTTATGACGTCGCGCTCAACTACGGCTATTAATTTCGGCTAAACCACTCGACTTGGAGATTTTTTCATGAGGTTATTTAAGAAAACGAATATCGATTTCATGGGAAAGCGGAAAATCTGGTACTCGATTTCGGGATTAACGCTTTTTGTCGGTCTACTTGCGATCATCTTCAAACCTGTCAACTACAGCATCGACTTCCTCGGCGGAACGGAACTCGTCGTTCGTTTTCAGACTCCGCCGGCCATCAATGATGTCCGTGCAACGATGGACAAAATTGGATTGGGTGGCAGCGAAATAAAAACGTTCGGAGACCCAAGGGATATCCTCCTCAGAACTTCCGAGCAGCAGGAAGGGGCAAAAATTTCAGAGAGAATCCGCGCAGGATTATCAGCTCAATTCCAGGACAACAAATTCGAGATGTTGAGGGAAGAGAGAATCGGACCGAAAATCGGGGCCGAGCTTCGTAAAAATGCCGTCTATGCCATCATTGCGGCATTGTTCATCATATTGATTTATATCGGTTTCCGTTTCAAGTTCATTTATGGCGTCGCCGCAGTGATTGCGCTCTTCCACGATGTGCTCCTTACGATGGGATTAGTTGTCCTTTTTAACGGCGTCTCTCCTCACCTGAACCTTGAGATTTCTCAAAATCTCATGGCGGCGTTCCTGACTCTTATTGGATTCTCAACGAGTGATACCGTTATCGTTTTCGACCGTATCCGGGAAAATCTGAAGATCTACAGAAGCGAGAGTCTTTTTAACGTCATGAATAAATCGATCAACGAGACATTGAGCAGGACCGTCATTACGAGCGGCACGGTAATTATGGTGTTGGTGGTATTGATTATTCTCGGCGGTGAAGTAAACCGGGGATTCGCGTTTACGTTTTTGATCGGGACAATCACGGGCACCTACTCTTCAATTTATGTGGCGAGCGCTATTGTCCTCGACTATACCCGGTACAAGAATCTCAAAGCCCATCAAGTCTAATTTTAGAGCGGCGACCCTTTTCGTCTTTTCTTACGGAGATACGAGCAATGAAATTCGCAACGAAAGAAAGCGCAGGCGTCACGGTGATAACGCTCGAGGGGAGTGTTCTCGGCGGCCCCGATGCAACGGAATTGAACAATACGCTTCACAAATTAATTGATGCAAAGAGAAAAAAAATTGTCGTCGACCTGAAAGGCGTTTCCTCGATGAACAGCTCGGGTCTCGGCATGCTCATCGGCGGCGTTACCACCATGCGCAACGTCAAAGGCGACCTCAAACTCGCATGCGCGTCCGAAAAGATCATCAAACTTTTGCAGGTAACAAAACTTCTCTCCGTTTTCGAACATTTTGATACGGTAAAGAAAGCGGTTGAAAGCTTTTGAAGAATACCTCCGTACGATAGAAAAGGCGCCTCGCTTAGCAGGGCGCCTTTTTTGTTAACACGACAATAGCCGTCAAATAATTTAAAATTGTTTTCGTGTTTCGACACAGGGTGTGCGTATCAACCTCATACCCTAATCGGATATTCCGATCTGCAATCCGCGCCTTCACCCCCCTTAGACCGACAAGGTTCTATTTCGTGAACCTCTTTTCAACGTCCGATATTTTATCAACGCGCTTTTTATGTCTCCCGCCGCCAAACCATGTTTCCAGCCACACTTTGACGATTGATTTAACGAGTTCCGTTCCCAATACTTTTGCGCCGAGTGTAAGAACATTGGCGTCATTATGTTCCCGGCTACTTTGAGCGACGAACTCGTTGCTGCACGCCGCTGCTCTTATTCCCGGGACTTTATTGCACACAATGGAAGAGGCCACTCCCGTGGCATCAATCATAATTCCCCGCCATGCTTCCCCCTTGGCAACGATACAAGCAACCGCGTACGCATAATCGGGATAGTCGCAGGCTTCTTCTGAATTTGTCCCGACATCGAGCACCCGGTATCCAAGCCCGCCGAGGTATTTTTTCAACATCTCTTTCGTTTGGAACCCTCCATGGTCGCTGCCGACAACAACAAGGTTCGACCCGACATTCGTCGGGGAAATCGTTGCGGCTGCATACGATTCCGCCGGCTTGGGCTGGGTCTGCCCTTCCATCGCATCCGTGAAGGTTATTTTCAGCTCCCTTGCTTTATCTTTCGCAGCGGGAGTGATAATCGTATTCCTGTCGGCAAAGATGCTTTTCTTTCCCTCCTTGAGAGCGTTCGCGATATCGCGTTCGGTGAGTATTGTTTTTGCCATGGCTAGAATTTATTTCTCTAAGCAGCCGCAACAGTGATACATTAACCCCGTCACTTCGTGTATTCTTCGTCTCCCCATTCTATAACTTCCAGCTTCACTTTTGCCGTCCCAGTTCCCTTCATCCCCAACTGGGTCGCAGCAGCGAGGGAGAGGTCGATGATACGTTCCAGCTTGAAAGGGCCACGGTCGTTGATACGAACGATGATCGACCGTTTATTGTCAAGGTTTGTCACGCGAACTTTCGTGTTGAAAGGCAGTGTGCGGTGTGCAGCGGTCATCTTGTACATGTCGTACGTCTCGCCGTTCGCCGTTTTCTTTCCGTTGAAGTCTTCTGCATAATAGGAGGCAATACCCTCCATCGTTTTTAAGGACTTCGCCTCACTGTCCCCTTCATGAGGTTTTTGCACGGAGGGGCGTTCTCGAGTGAAGCGGGGAGATGATGCACATCCTGAAGCGATGAGCGCGGCAACAAATGCACACACCATGAATCCGGAATAGACGAACTGTACCTTCGTATGTTGCCGGTCGGACTCTTTCACAGTTATCAGTCTGGTGGATATTCGGAAACGGTCGCGCTAGAGATAATCGTTCATCTGCTTGCGGCGTATATGATCGACGATTTCTTTCACATCCTGCGATGCGCCCCGTTTGCAGATCAACAACGCATCCCCCGTGTTGATAACAATGAGATCGTCAACGCCGACCGTCGCCACCAACTTGTCGCTCGTATAAATATAAGAATTCTTCGTGCTGGAGGAAATGACTTTCCCATGAAGGGAGTTTCCATGCTCGTCTTTCAACGAAAGACGGTAGACTTCATCCCATGAACCAACGTCGCTCCATCCAAAATCCCCCCGAATTACGTAAACATCCGTAGCTTTTTCCATGACACCGTAATCGATAGAGATACCGCGTATCAGCCCGTAGGCGAGTTCGAGGCTCTGTTCGAGAAGCGGCGTCCCGATCGACGGTTCAATGCTCATCAAATGACCGTGAAGTTCCGGAAGCGAATGCTTGATCTCCTTCAAGATCACGTCTGCCCGCCAAATGAACATACCGCTGTTCCAGAAAAAGTCGCCGCTCTCAATAAATCTCTGGGCGGTCGAAAGGTTCGGTTTTTCCGCAAAGGTCTTTACTTTAAACACCTCCTGCGGCAGCGTTCCCGCCTTACCTCGCTCATCCTCGACAATTTGAATATAGCCGTAACCGGTCTCCGGGTGCGTCGGCTGAATCCCGATCGTGATCAGGGATGAATGTTTGTGAGCAGCGTCTACACCGACTCCCAAGACACGGCGGAATTCCTTCTCGTCGCGCACGATATGGTCGGAAGGCAAAATGACCATCACTCCGTCCGGGTCTAACCGGTGCACGAACATTGCAGCCAATCCGATACACGGCGCCGTGTTTCGTCCGACCGGTTCGATAATAATATTTTCAACCGGAATGTCCGGCAGTTGCTTGATGACGGTATGTTTTTGCAGCTTGTTCGTCACGACGAAAATTTTTTCCGGCTCTACAAAACCGTTCAGCCGTCCGACCGCGTCTTGAATCATCGTTCGCCCGCCCACAATTTCCATCAACTGTTTGGGCGACCGTTCGCGGCTACGGGGCCAAAACCTGGAACCGACTCCACCTGCCATGATGACGACATAGATATTCGCCTGTGCACCCACGTTTCACCTTTATGATTTAATCAAACTCTCCGCATCCTCAAGGATCTGCTGAATACCGAGGAGCATCGCCGCGCCGTTCGACGGTTCAACAAGCGCCTTTGAAAGACGTTCGCCGACATCGTGCATAACGTCCGCAACGCGGGAGTCTTGATCCAAACCCGACGAGTCGACGTACTGAATAAATTTGATCACCGATTGAAAGAATTCAAAAACTTCTTTCTTTCCCTGAGCGCGGGCAACTTCCGTAGAACTTTTGGCGAACATCGCCAGCATGTCAAATACGCTCTTCCGTTCCGAAGGATCTTTATCCCCAATCCTTGAAACAATTTCGGTGAAGCGCTGAAAGCCGAGCAAAAGATTCTGGTCAAGAAGGTCGGAAAGCCCGGGCGTCTCCTCCGGCGTGGGCAGCGCTTGAGCATCCGGCCCGGTGATGACTTCGGGCTGGGCCTGGCTGGAAAGTTCGGTCGAATCTACAGCAACAGGGGGCAATACGGGTTCTGGCTCTCCGGACGGCGAAGCGACAAATTCTGCCGGGGGATCGATCGACGTTGCATCCGAAGGTCCCGGTGGAACGGAGGGTTCGCTTGGCGCGTCAAACGGCTCGCTTAGAAATGCCTCAAACAATTTATCGCTCAGCAACGTCGCATCGGCATCAAATTGATCAGGAGAAAAATCTTCTTCCGATTGCGTCACACGCTCCATCACCCATTCCATGGAAAAAGCGACCTTGATGAAACCTCTTACATGTTGCAAGCGGTCAAGTTCTTCCTTCAAGTTCGCCGCTTGCTCAAGCCGCTCGACCAAATGCCGCAATTTTGTCGCGTGATAGGGAAGCAAGCTATCCTGTAATCCTGTCTGGGTTCGGCGAAGGACTTGCAATAAATATTGCTCTGGGTTATCCATGAATGTACACTCTCGGAACTCTTTCGGAAACCATACAGAAGACCTCGTATGGGATTGTGCCAAGCGTATCGGAAATCTTCTGACAGGAAATTTCCAGTTTGCCGTCCCGTCCCATTAACGTCACGCGGTCGCCAATTGTGCATGCCGTTCGGTCGCCGACATCGATCATGAGTTGATCCATGCAAATCGTGCCGACAACGGGATACTTTTTACCCTTGACCAAAACGCTCGTCTTGTTCGTCAAACGCCTGCTGATGCCGTCGGCATAACCGATGGCGACCGATGCGATGTTCGTCTTCGACAATGTGTAATAACGCCGTCCGTAACTGACGCTTGTCCCTTTCTCAACTGTTTTCATAAACTCAATTCTCGAGCGTATCGACATCGCGGGTTTGAGCAGCACAGACTTTCGAGTCTGGCGGGAGGGGTAATATCCATACAACATAATCCCGGGACGAACCATATCGAAATATGATCCCTTCATTTGCAGTATGGCACCACTGTTGGCACAATGTTTTATAGGAATGCGTATGCCGGCAGCCTCAAGCCTGCTGAGAAGCGAAACAAAATCTGATAATTGCTTACGGGCAAACGATAAGTCTTTTTCATCCGCGGTAGCAAAATGGGTGAAGATCCCTTCCACCTCAATATGTTTGAGTTTTTTCACTTCGCCGATGAATGCAACCGCATCTTTCGGCGCGATTCCAATCCTCCCCATGCCGGTATCGATTTTCACATGGACGACAGCGTTCTTCCCGACACCGGCCGCGATCCGGTCAAGCTTTCGGGCGATCGAAATGGAACAAAGGGTCGCCTGTAGGTGATGCTCGACAAACAATTTAAGCTGTGGTTCCGGTGCCGCCGTCAACACCAACACCGGTGTGTGAATGCCGTTGTGCCGAAGATTGATTCCCTCTTCGACAATTGCTACACCAAGATACGACGCCAACTTCCCGCTCAACACAGACTTTGCCACCGGGATCATCCCATGGCCGTATGCATTGGCTTTTACAACCGCCATAATGTGGGGATGTTTTCCGACCTGCTTTCGAACTTGGTTAAGATTGTGATGAATTGCGCTGAGGTCAATTTCCGCGAAGGTCGGTCTCATGAATTCAATCTTTTTAAAAAAACGAAATTCGAAGCCAATATAGCAGATTAATGAAGAAGAATCAACGAACATACAAAAAAGCCCACAAACTGATTCTTTCTTTGTGGGCCGCGATTCACATTATGGTAGCAGTTCAATTGCTCCCTGCAATTTTCAAACGATTGAGCGCTCGGGCAAGTGCAACGCGAGCGCGTTCTTCGTCAATGCGTTCTTTCTGCTGTAATCGCTCCGTCGCACGTTCTTTTGCCTTCACCGCTCTCTGCACATCAATTTCATCCGCACGTTCCGCTGTTTCTGCCAGAAGAATCACTTGATTATCGTTCACTTCGACGAAACCACCGCTCGTCGCAAACCGTCTTTCGCTCCCGACAGGGTCGATGATTTTCACTTGCCCTATAGTAATCGATGAAAGAAGCGGCGCGTGATTGAACAATACCTGAAAGCCGCCTGCCGCACCCGGTGCGCTGAAACTCTGCACATCCCCGGAAAACACGGTTTTCGTCGGGGTGACTATATCAAGCTTAAAATTCCTGCCTGCCATATTCGTCAGTCGTTCTTCTCTTTATGCTGCCTGCAACTTCTTGCCTTGCTCGATAGCTTCTTCGATGGTGCCGATCATGTAAAATGCATTTTCCGGCAAATAATCGTAATCCCCGTTGATGATCCCCTTGAAGCCTTTGATGGTATCCGCAAGTTTCACGTACCGTCCCTGCACGCCGGTGAATTGCTCGGCCGTGAAAAAGGGCTGCGACAAAAATTTCTGAACCCTGCGCGCACGCTGGACAATCAATTTATCTTCATCGGACAACTCATCCATCCCGAGGATGTTGATGATATCCTGAAGGTCTTTATATGATTGAAGAATATTTTTGACCGAGCGAGCAACATCGTAATGTTCCTGGCCGACAATTTCTGGATCCATAATGCGTGATGTCGAATCGAGAGGGTCGACTGCAGGATAAATTCCCATATCGGAAATCTGGCGGCTTAATACGGTCGTTGCATCAAGATGAGAAAACGTTGTTGCGGGTGCCGGGTCGGTCAGGTCATCTGCAGGGACGTAAATTGCCTGGACCGATGTGATCGAGCCTTTCTTCGTCGAGGTGATTCGCTCTTGCAACGCACCCATTTCAGTTGCCAGCGTCGGTTGATACCCGACGGCGGAAGGCATACGTCCGAGCAGCGCGGAAACTTCTGAACCTGCCTGTGTAAACCGGAAAATGTTGTCGATGAAAAGAAGAACATCTTTTCCTTCTTCATCGCGGAAATATTCGGCGGTCGTCAATGCAGTCAATCCGACCCGCAGGCGCGCGCCGGGCGGCTCATTCATCTGTCCGAAGATCAGCGCGGTTTTGTCAAGCACTCCCGACTCTTTCATTTCAAGCCAGAGATCGTTTCCTTCCCTTGTTCGCTCCCCGACGCCGGCAAAAACTGAATAACCGCCATGTTCCTTTGCGATGTTATGAATCAGCTCCGTAATTAAAACTGTCTTTCCGACGCCCGCTCCACCGAACAAGCCCGTCTTGCCCCCCTTGGTGTAAGGCTCGAGGAGGTCGATCACTTTAATCCCCGTCTCATACATCTCCTTCTGCGTGCTGAGCTCGTTGAAATCCGGAGCCGGACGGTGAATCGGGTAATAGCCTTTTGCTTCCACAGGTCCCAAGGCATCGATGGGCTTGCCGATAATGTTGATCAATCTCCCGAGTACTTTCGGACCAACCGGTACTTTGATCGGCTCGCCGGTATCCACTGCCTTCATTCCACGCACCAACCCATCGGTTGAGTCCATCGCGACAGTGCGAACCCGGTTCTCTCCTAAATGCAACTGCACCTCAACAACAAGATCTTCCTGAACTCCTTCAATGTTTGTCCTTGGAATAACGACGGCATTGAGAATTGACGGCAGCGTTCCATCGGAGAAATCGATGTCGACTACCGGTCCAATGACTTGAACTATTTTTCCTTCGGCCATTCGGTTCCTTTCATAAGCCTTTATACACTGTAATCATAACTAGTGTTTCAATGTATCCAATTTTCCAAAAATAATCAATGCAAATTTTAGAAAATTTATCGTTTGAGGATGGACGGGATGATAGATTTTCCATGCAAGCGGCCGTTCTCTATAAATATTTTGTTGTTGTTCTTTCCCGCTGCGATTGAGCCGGCAATATAGAGACCGGAAATATTTGTTTCCATTGTTCCTTGATCGTGCATAGGTGCCATCGTCTCGGAATCTGTTTCAACCCCAATGGATCTGAGAAAAGGAATGTCAGGATGGTATCCTATGAGAGCAAAAACAAAATCGTTGGGGATTGAAAAGCAGCCTTCAGAACTATTTTCGAGAATAACCGATTCCGCTCTTATCTCTTTTACCTCAGTTAAAAAATAAGCGGCTATCGACGCTTCTTTTATCCTGTTTTCGATGTCCGGAAGGATCCAGTATTTTATTCCGTCGCTAAGTTTTTCTTTTCGATGAATAAGAGTGACGGAAGCACCATGGCGGTAAAGCTCCAACGCAGCAATCGCCGCAGAATTCTTTCCGCCGATGACGGCAACATTCTGCCGGTAATACGCAAAAGGTTCCGTATAATAATGGGAAACTTTGTGCAATTTTTCGCCGGGGATGTTCAAAAGGTTGGGATTATCAAAATACCCGGTAGCGACGATAACACTTTTCGAAGAATACGAAGATTTGTCTGTCTTCAATTCAAAACTTTGCCCAACCTTCCTGACGGAAACCACGTGTTCAAAGAGGTTTAATTGGAGTTTGAAATACTCCGCCACTCTCGTATAGTATTCCAGCCCATCCGCTCTTGTCGGTCGCATCGAGGAGGAAGAAAAGGGAATCCCGCCGATTTCAAGCAATTCCGGTGTGGAAAAAAAAGCCATTGCCGTCGGAAATTTTTGAATGGAGTTGACAAGCGCCCCTTTCTCAATAACGATGTAGCGCAAATTTGCTTTATTCGCTTCGATAGCAGCGGACAGCCCTGCCGGTCCTGCTCCAATGATCACGACATCATACATGAAACACCTTTCATACAAAAAATCCGTCCTTGCGGATTCGAAAGGACGGATTTCTTTTACGCCGTACTGAAGAGCTGAAGGTGGGATTTGAACCCACGACCTGCGGTTTACGAAACCGCTGCTCTACCGCTGAGCTACTTCAGCAACATGAATTCAGGTCTAATTTCGCCAAGTTCCCGCTCTGAGCTTATTCAAAATCTCTTCTCAGGGCAACCACTTGAGCAACCACTTGCCATGAATAGAAAGCGCACAAGCGAGAGGCTTCCGACCTTTGAACACTTGCGCGCTCCACTCTTGCGAGTGAAAAATTCTCTTTGGTATTTGCGGAAGCCGTCTCTTTACGTTCACCACAAATATACAACGTGATGTTTCGATTTGCAAGAAAATTAAAATTGTTTTGGTATACGCCATAGTACCAGTGCATCCTACCTGCGAACACAACTGCTCAAGCTAATATTATTTTTTTTCGGAAATGCAACCGAGGTGCATCGAGAGTCTATCGGAGGAATCGGTGTATAGCATCACTAGACGCCATCCCCTTTTTCCCATTCCATTTATATTTCAGTCTTATGTTTTGAACAAGTTATGTCAAGCCAGGAATGCCATAGCCCCGAACGCGCGCGAAGTATAGAGAGGATATTTCTGCCTTCGTCGGCGTAGGCCTGTATCCTTTGAGAAAGACTCAGATACTGTTCTGTACCGATTTCACCAGAAACAAGTCTCTCTTCAATCAATTTATCCATCATTTGAACAACAGATATAATTCCTTCTTCAATTGAAATGAGTTCTTCATTCTCATTCATTAAAAGCCTTTCTTTAATTTCTTTCTTTATTTATTTAGTGAGTCATTTGCAACATAGGTAGGTGAGTCTTTTGCAACATACCCCCTATGTTGCTTTTGCACCATACCCTTCCTATCGAAACGCCATGTTTCATAGTCCTTGTTTAGTTTCAGTTCCCGACTTGTCCCAAATGTATGTTTCGCTTCAACCGTCAAAACATTCATGTCTATTAGCTCGTGAATTTCTTTAGCTATCTGTCTTTTGTTCCTTCCGGTCGTCTTCCTAAAGAAAGAGAGCCCTAACGTCCGGCTTTTTTGATGAAACCCGTATGTTGCTCGAATGACCGCAAGAATGATGCTGTATTGCGTCCCGTTGAACTTATTCCGTATCAGCGCTTCAAATAGTTCATTGGAAAGCCGTGTAAAACCATTTTCGACTTGAGGGGAAGCCATTGAGAGCCTACCATTTCCCCCCGAAAGATGACTTTTTCGATTTATATTCGTTCAACGGCGTTTCTTCTCTCAGCGTTGAAGGTGTCAGTCGAAGGTTATCGGCAAGATACAAACCGGCTTTTCCGTTTTCTCCGTTGCGTCCGTGCTCAACAAAGATTTCAATATTCTTTCGCTCGTTTTCCTCCGGCGTCCATAACATCAACATACAGTCACAATCATTGATAGCCCTTCCCGTTCCGACAATGTCCGCCCGTGATGGCCTTTTGTCGCTCTTACCCGCAACCTGTTTAGTCAATACCGCGCTCACAAGGATAATGGGTATTTGATTTTCAATCGCAAAACTCTTCAATTCAGAAAGCACGGTATTGATTTCATCAACTGTGTTTCTGTTCCGTTCACATAAGTGAATCAATTGCAGATAGTCCAAAACTATCAACCTGCACTTTTTCTCAGTGACAAGATGTTGGAGAATAGAAAAGAGTGTCCGGGTTGAAGCACCACCCTGCCGGAAGTATATCGGTTTCCCTTTTGCTTCCGTTTTGAAGGTTTCAAGTGATTGCATTTTCTCTTGTGGCGCTGCCCATTGCGATATACCGGCATACCGCTTTATGATTTCCCTTGCACTCATTTCCATCGAAATAATGCCAACAGGAATATTTTTGTTTGCATTATAGAGGGCAATTTGATTGCTCAAAAGTGATTTCCCCACCTTTGCCTCTGCACCTATGATATACAACCGTTCATTGTGAAGGCCATGTATCATTCTATCAAGTTCAGGCAGCCCTGTTGAAAGCCAAGTGACTTTCCCGGCAAGCTCAGCTTTAATTTCTTCCTCTGCCTCTCCGATAGCGTCACTGAGCGAGACGTAGTTTTTTTGTGCAATGTTGTGGAGGGAATGAGAGAGAGAAATTAAATCAGATATTCCAGCGTCGAGCGTCCCTTCAACATCCGCTCCGCTTAGCAGCCTATCGCTGAGGATAAGCACCTTATCCATAATCCTCCGGCGTTGTGCCTCTTTCTTCAGGAATTGGCAGGCACTTATTGGTGAGGCAAGTTGCTTTAGGAAATTGAAATCGGCTGCAATATCAGTGCATAGCGTTTGCAGTGCTTCAAGTTCCTTTTGTTTGTCCTTACCGCCAAAGTGCGAGGCGTGAACACTTTCCCGTAAATATCCCTGCACCGCAAGTGCATCTACTTCTTTTCGTCCGCTGTAGAGGGCAACACAAGAGCCGTAAATCATTCTAAGGTATGCATCGCTAATGTCATCTTCACTTACTGCGTAGGTATCGGCAATAAGGCGTGTTGCATCACGACCCTGCAAACAGAACGCGACGAGAAGTTTTTCAGCATCAATTTGAGTTATCATTAGGCAGCCTCCCCGAAAAGATTTTGTTGAGGGTTCCCTGCCTCGCGTTCCTTCAATTGCTTTTCGGTCTCCCGTGCCTTATCAATGCCGAACTCTGTAAGAGGAAGGAAGATTTGTCGTTCAAATCCTTGGCTCGCAAAGTGTAGGAACGAACCTTTTTCCAAAATATGATTGCGAGAGGTTACGAGCAGCTCATTAAACGGAAGGTGAACAACGACCCATACAAAAATTCCATCTCTGAGCAGTTCATAATTAAACCCGTAACTCTCGCTTTTGTAGTGAAGATGCTTTGCTGGATTGCGTTGACAGTGGAATGCATCGCCGCTGTCATCAAACCAGCCGATGTTCCGGGGTTTTCGGTTGGGGAGGGTAAGACGTATTTCGCCGGAGCGGGTGACTTGTATGTTTGAAGTATCCATTGGAAGCCTCTCTAAAATAAAAATGCCTCACAAGCACCGTCCCAGATGCTAATGAGGCAAAACTTATTTCTGGACGTAACTTCAAATGAGTGTTCCACTCACATGAAGCTACACTCTAATATAGCATGACTTCCATTTAAGTCACTCCCTGAATTTCACGGAATTTCAGAACTTCAACCTAAAGCTTTTCTCTTGACTTTAGGCAGTAGTTAGAAAGTAGTTCAGGTGTATAATCGGGCTTCCCTTTGATTTTGTGCTTTGACAAATATTCTCGACAAATATCTATAAGTTTTATTTTACTTAAATACTTTTTCCTCTGAGATTTCTTAAAACAAAACTTACCAGCTTTAGACAGCTCTACTGTTGGGACGATTTGGGGATTGTTCTTTTGCCCAACAGTTTTAACCGTCTGAATTTGATTTGATGTACCATCGTTTGTAGCGGCGACTTCCCCCCCCGTTTCCTCCCCTTTGTGCTTTTCTTTCGAGCCTGATTTTTCATTTGACGCTTTGTCAATTTGAGGTGGGGGAAGGTTACTCAAATCAAAACCCTTTAGCTCCAAATCTTTTTCGCCCATCGCGAGTAAGCTATTTGTCTGTCTCTGACGAGAGCGAAGGACACTTTCAATCGTGCTCTTCCGCCTCATCAAAGTGTCTATCTTTTCTCTTCGCTCAGCGAATGGAATAGGTATACGTTTTGCAATTACTTTTTTCAAGAACGAAATATCTTTGAGTTCTTTCCGGAGCGCTGCGTCCGATTTGCTTTCATCCGATTGCCTTTGTTTTACAACTTCTTGGTACGCAGCCTCAAATCTCTCCTTTGGGTTATCAGTGGTCATAAGTTGCAAATAAAAAATCCTTCAGCCTTGTTTCCGAACCGTACTCAAACGGTTACCGCATCGGTGTGCGGTCAAGGTGAAGGATTGTAATAAGTTTGTGAGTAATATTCGGAAAATTCCTCACGACCAAGCTAATGCGCGAGCTACAGTAGATTATTCACAATCGGTTCATGATTTCATGTGCAATTGAATAATGTCTTATAATCGCTGCCCAACTCGAATTACTTCAACAGCAAAAGTTTCTTTGTGCCACTAAACGTTTCAGCCTGCAATCGATAAAAATACACGCCGCTTGCCACATTCGATGCATTCCATTGCCGGGTGTAACTTCCCGCACGCAATTCCCCGGAAACAATCGTTAACACTTCTCTTCCCAACATGTCAAAGACTTTCAGCGACACGAATGACTGGGCTGGAAGAGCGAATGAAATAGTTGTTGTCGGATTAAATGGATTTGGATAGTTCTGCGAGAGTGAAAAGGTTTTAGGCGCTTCACTTTCAGTCGTCCTTACAGCAGTAGCAGGAATCATCTCCGACAACGGTCGTCTCCAGAACCCGTACACAACCTGGCTATTTACTGCGTAACCACTAGCAAAGAGATTTGCACCTGAAACAGCAAGAGCAGAGACATAAAGGTTTTTCGGCAAACCTAAACTAACCGACCACCAGCTTGTTCCGTTATCGGTTGATAGAAAAACGCCGTTGCCTTGTGTACCGCCAAAAATATTCGTTTCTGAGACAGCGAAATTAGAGGGAGGGTCGTTTGTCGGCAATCCTGAATTAACGGCGGTCCAGCTTGTGTCGTCGGTGGAAAGATAGACGCCGTTACTCGTCCCCGCAAAGATATTCGTCCCCATGATTGCGATGGCATCGACAGAGATAACAGGTCCAAATGTAACGACTGGTTGAGGGCCAAGTACTTGCGTCCAAGTTGTACCGAAGTCGGTGGATAGAAAAGCTCCACCACTTATAGAACCGTCGGTGCCGAGATACTTGGTCCAGGTGCCTGCGAAGAGATTGTTACCACTGGCGGTAAGAACATTGACATTTGAAATAAGCGGCCAGCCGTTATTGACTTGATTCCAGCTTTTACCGTCGTTAGTGGAAAGAAAAATATCTCCATTATAAGACCCAGCAAAGAGATTGTCGCCAATTGCAGCAAGAGCATACACGGAAGTGTCAGTCAATCCACTGTTGACTGCAATCCAGCTCGAACCATTGTTTGTGGAAAGAAAAACGCCGCCACCATCTAACCCAGCGAAAATGTTTGTACCGGAGCAGACAAGAGCACAGACAGAAGTATTTATTAGCCCTGAGGTTGTTTTTAGTCCTGAATTGACCGGAGTCCAGCTCGCACCGGCATCCATGGAAAGAATTACTCCTAGGGCCCGAGTCCCGACAAATAGATTCGTATCCTTGGCAACAAAACACAAAGCATCAATACTACTGGTGCTTGGCACAACATTTATGTTCACCCATTGTGCATGCAAAGAATGAATATTACAGAACAGACAGAACACTGCCAATAGTAATCGGCATCGGCGAATGTGTTGGAAAGGATTTTTCATCTGCTCTTCCTTTCGTAAAAATTTGAAGTCAATTATTACGAATTCATCCAGTTAAGCATTGACTTTATGTTCCCGCAGTCCGTCAATCTTCATGATTTGGTCAGAAACAGTTCAAGCTAGTCATGGTGAGGAAATGCGTTCAGCAAATGAGGCAAGAAAGCTCTCGACACAGCAGCTTGTTTTGCCAAAAGTGGGTCATCCATGACAGCAGAGTACCGTTTCTTTCCGAGACCCACCATATGGGCGACCATATCGCTGAAATCTCTCTGGTCTATTCCCCAATATGTTCGTCGAGTTCCAAATCTCTCCGCAAAGCCGTTTAATCGGTCTTCCATCAACATACACTTTGCGTTTACAAAACTGTGCAGCGCTTGGACCTTGTCGGGAAAGTCCGTCTCAAGCCGTTCTTTTAGGACTTTGTAGTCGGTAACTCTCTTCCCCCATCCGAGCTGTTCGAGAATATGCCAAAACTCTTCATCTGGGTCATCTGGCAATCCCTGCTGCAATGCGAAATCCTGAATCACTTTTATTGCATCGTCGAACATCTGTTTTGTTATCATAGCTTTGAAGGGTTTGAATGTATTTCACTTGCTATTCAGAGGGTCCATAACGTGGAATAAAATTTTCCCGAAAACACAAAAACCTCCATCATCGTACTCGAATCAGGAGGTTCCTTTTAACCGTTCGCCTCCGAATCGGTCAATTTCTGCAAGAATGTAGTTCTAATCAGTTGGAGAGTCAAGAATAAAAAAGCGTGTTGTTCGGTCTTGTTAGCACATAAAGAAAATTTTATTACTTCACTATCCCGTCAATTGAAGAATATCAATTATCGCAACTCACCGACCGCCGGGAGAGAAGACACAATCAAGTTCCAAGAGATTTGGAGTCCCTAAACGGTGAAATCGGTTTTGACCCGCCCCCCTTTTTGGAGGCACAAGAGCCTTTTGGATAGGGAGAAATAATTGAGAGGAAAAAATCCTGCCGTTCAACCAGGATGCAGACCATCACTGAGACCTAAACAAGCTCAATAGTGCATTCCAAGTGCATTCATAAAATGCCTCGCAATCGTTCCAGAATCGTTTACAAGCAACGAACGAATAACGGATATACAACCTTTCCCCGCCTAACAATTAGTTTAGCGCAATCCGTATTTTGTTCACCGTACTGTGCAACTGTTCCGGCTGTAAGTGAGAATATCCCTGAGTTGTCTTCACATCTGCGTGTCCCAAAAGCTCTTTTATTGCATAGATAGAAACGCCGTCTTGCACAAGCCAAGTGGCAAAGGAATGTCTAAGGCTGTGAAAATGTAATGCAGGGTTTAGCCCGCTAAGCTTCACGTATCGTTTGAAAGTTTTGGAAACAAAGTCCTCCTTCAGCTTCATCCCTCTCCTGTGAAACACATATCCCGTTTCACTCAGAGTGTCCTTTCGCCTTTTGATTAGGACTACGAGCAAGGTATCATTGAGCGGTAGAACTCTGTTTCGCTTAGTCTTCGTCTGGAAAGTGTCCTTGTTTTGGATTGTGGCCGTTCGTTGAGGGAAATCAATGTCGCTCCATTCTAGCGATAGAAGCTCACCTAACCTCGCACCGGTGAAAAGTGCAGTGATGCACAACTCCCGGAAGTCCTTGTCCGTGATGAAGCTGAGCAAGTGCTCAAACTCCTTCCGGCTAAAAAACAGCGGGTAGGTTTCGTTCCCTTTTGGTTTTGCTACCTTGCGAAAAGGATTGACCGGAAGAAAATTCCAATCAATGGCCTTCTCAAATGCTGAGGCAAGAGCAGTATAATATTTCCGTGCCGTCCAATCGCTCGCCTCAGCCTTTTTGACGCTTAGGAAGTGCTCTATTTCCCGAATACCTATCTTTTGGAGCGGCAGGTCGCCTATGACCCGGCAGAACTCTTTAAATGCGACCTTGAAATGTCGCTGGGTCTTCTGGGTATGAACGCCGGAAGAATAGGTGAGGAAATCAGTTTGAAATGTTTGCAGGGTGATGTTTTGAAGACGGGCTTTGTGTTCCCGCTCGGTTTGCCGGAAGTTTTTGACAAACTCTAATGCGTCCGCTTTCAGTTTCTTTTGTGTAGAAACTTTGCGCTTGCGTCCAAGTTCATTGCGGTACCAAAGGTAGTAAACCCCGTTAGAACGCTTGGAGAGGTACATCGGAAGCCTCACTTTCTGAGGCAAGGGCAACCAGATGGGCAACCACTGAGGCAGGAATGTGCGAAATCAGTAAGGGAAGGTGGGATTTGAACCCACGACCTGCGGTTTACGAAACCGCTGCTCTACCGCTGAGCTACTTCAGCACGTCGTTGATAATATAAAAAAATTAGAAGAAAATTCCAATATACGGTCCCTGAAACAGCCGCGAATAGTTTTGTGTTTTATCGCTCATTGACCATTTCTGAGTTTCAAACCGGTAGCCCACCGTCAATCCATCGCCGATAATTTCGCGGAATAGAAATTGAAGCTCCGCAACTATTGCGGTTGAGGAACCGCTTTCCACGCTGAAGCCGGGGGTGCTGTAATAAAGAATACCGACTCCCGTTAATTGAACTCCGAAATTCTCCGAGAGTTGCTCGTATTTCATTCCAGTGCCGATTCCCACATTGGCAATGTTAAAATCTTTTGATGAATTTGATGCGCCGCTAGCCTCCACAAAATTTGTGGAAATCACTATCGGCAGAAAAAAATTCCCACGATCGGGTCCCGCAGTCAATGAAATATCCGTCATCGATTCGGCGGCCAGGTAAACTTCCGAGCGGTCCTCATTGTCAAATTCGTAGGACGAATATCCGAAGGCAACCCGTAAACCCATCTGCCGGTATTCGGCCATCCATAAAGGAGTGGCGATATGAATTTTCGCGGAATCGGGGAGCGTATTCCCTCCTGACGGTCCAAAATCTTGCACCGCCGTACTTACTCCGAGAGAGCGATAATCGTCAAGAGAAGGAAAATTCTCATCAAATAGCTGACATCGCGATTCGGCTGTGATACCTATAAGAGAAGCGAAAAGAAACAACCACCTGGCACCAATCATACATTTCACCCTTCCATCTTCCGGCGTTATATTGAATGATGAAAGGTACATTTAATTTTTGAAAATTTCATCTCGGTACATTTTTAGCGGCTGGCTCGATCTGCATTTGTAAAGCAAAATCATTCAGCGTATATTAATGAGAAGTAACTTCAGGAAAACCATGAAACTCTGCGGCTTCTCTTTTGGATTTGCCGCGATGATTTGTGCGGTCGTCGCCATCGCCACTCTCTCATCATGCAAAGATACAGTAACTTCACCGATCAGCGGAATCGTTTTCCCCGCCAAGAATATTAGTTATCAAAAGCTAGTACAGCCTCTCTTTAACATCGGTTGTGCGAT
The DNA here is from genome assembly GCA_963717445.1 of uncultured Bacteroidota bacterium. Lineage (GTDB taxonomy): Bacteria > Bacteroidota > Ignavibacteria > UBA10030 > UBA8401 > JAGVPT01. Next base: position 521,252 of record OY970334.1, read on the forward strand.
TGCCGGGTGCCATGATAGTCAAAACACGACACTCAATCTCACAAGTTATGGACTGTGGTTGCAGGACCCCCTCGTTATCATTGCAGGAGATTCAACGAACAGCAGGCTTGTTTGGTGCATTGAAGCGAAGCCGGGATCATCGCCCATGCCGCCTGCGAGACCACTTTCGCAAAATCAAATTCAGGGATTGAAACAATGGATCTATGAAGGGGCAAAGAACACGCAGTAGTCAGAATTATTTTTTCCGAAGCAATTGCACCAAGTCGAATTCGATTCCCACTGTTGGCTCTTCTACAATCCTTCCTATTTCTTTTCCATCGGAGAGAACGATAAACGTCGGCACGTTTGTCACATGGTACTTCTCGGTCAACCCATCGCTGCTTTTTTTCGAACGGTCAACGCCGTACAGCTCAACGTTCGCTTCAGGTATATGAGCGAGCGAAATTGTTTTAAAGAACTTCGGTAGCTCCCGTTTCGTATCGCCGCACCACGTGCCGCCGAAGACGATGAAGTGAATATCTTTTGCCGTCGACGAGAGAAATACGATTGACGCGGAGTCCGGCGTAAACGATGCATAGTTTTGCCGGTACCATTGAAAGGATGAGTCGGATGCCAACAACGAGGCGGAAATCCTGCCGGTGACTATTTTCTGTCCATGCGGTTCGACTGAAATCTGATACGAATCGCCGGATGCGCATCCGGCGATCCATACCATGACCGCAAGAAAAGCTATCCTTCGCGCCATCTCAATCCACCTTTGTGACTCTGATATCTTTTCCCCACATGAGTTTGGAGCGCAACACATCGTAGTAACTCTTATCTTTGCGTTTCACCAGTTTGACGGCATAATCCGCCTTTTGGATGAAAAGATTCACCGGAGGAGTAAACATTTGTTCCTGCTGGCCGTCTGCTGTCACCCGCACATTTTGAAGCTTAGATTCGACAAAGACACGAACAACGCTCGAATCCGGAACGATGACAGACCGGGCGGTCAAGGTATGGGGGCAAATCGGGCTTACCGTGAGAACGTCGCTCGCCGGAACTACGATGGGGCCACCTGTCGCAAGCGAATAGCCGGTTGTTCCTGTCGGCGTGGAAACAATAATTCCATCTCCGCGGTACGTCATAAGGTAGTCGTTGTTGACATAGGTTTCGAGGTCGATAACGCGTGAAGAGTTGCTTTTGTCGATGACAATATCGTTGACGCCGAAAAACTGAACATCGCCCCCTTCCGCGGTGACTTTGATGACCATTCGGTCTTCGATGACATGCTGGTTGTTCAGGATGTCATCGACAAATGATTCCACCTCGTCGATCGAGAGTTCCGCGAGGAATCCAAGCTTCCCGAGATTAACCCCAAGAATCGGCACGGCGGCACGGCCGACGAGTCTGGCCGCAGAGAGAATCGTACCGTCCCCGCCGAAGGCGATCATCATATCGCACTCGGAGACAATTTCTTCAAGAGATGCAGTGTCTTTTTTTGCGATAACTCTCTTACCCGCTTCTTTATTGACGATCTTTGCAATTTCGTCGTGGGTGACAAATTCAATTAGCCGCTTCTCACCAGTTGCGAGCAGCCTCAACACGGCTTCCCCCAATGTCTCTTTTGACAGATTTCCAACAATCCCGAATTTCATGGTTCCGCCTTGTGATCATTTGCCGGCGATGGAGTCTCTTTTGCCAACTCATCAACGTAATTCAATTTTAAGTCCTGAAGCACGCCGTTGAGAAACCGTTCTTCGTCCGGCAGAAGGTTTCCCTTTGTTTTATCCTTCAGCATGTCGATTAAATCAATCGATAATTGAGCTTGTTCCATATTTTTTTCTATCTTTTCGGTTCCGGGATTCTTCAATTTTCCCATCTGTTGAAGCGCCGCAGCTTGAAACATCGAAACAAGCTGAATAAACATCATCTGATTCTTTTCTGCGTTATCCATAATTGATTTCTTTTCTCATTGCTGTACGACACGAATCCTCAGATTCAATTCTTACAACTCGGAGTGATCGATGCAATGGTACGAAAGAGAAGAACCAAAATCAACTTGGAGGAATAGGTGGTGGTGACTCATTTTCAATGTAATGTCATTCCGGCGAAAGCCGGTCGAAGACTCGACTCGTTGAGAATCCACGCAATTTAATCTGGATGCAAGCTTTCGCTGGCATGACACCCGTTTTTGATTCAGTCTTTTCAAATTGAGTTACCACCGAATAGGTAGATGTTAGACGCCTTTTTGATTTCCTGGCCAAATAGTTCACTCTGTGCGATTTCCTGAATAAGGTGTCCGACATCTGCTCACGCGACGGTGGAATTCCAGGCTTCCCACAATTTCGCATATTTCGTGAAGACATACGCCGACGAAAGAAGGGCGAGAAGTAAGCCGGGAACGCCGTCCAAAAATCCTAATCGCACAATGTACATCCTGAAAAACAGCCATGGCGGGCGAACAAGCAGATCGATGCCCCGGAAACGCTTTTCCGCATCGAAAGATTCTTTGCTTGCAAGCGTCGTGTAACGGTTAAACTTTACCATGTAATGGTACAAATTCGGGTCGGTGAAATGGAGCAGGTCGTTTCTAAGTTCACCGACAGGACCTTGTACGTTTAACCCTTCATGGACAGCGGCGGAAGAAAACGAGGCGCGATCTTTTCGGAATAAGCGGGCTACTCTTCCGGGGTACCATCCGGAATGTTTGATCCAACGGCCGAGAAAAAACGCGCGCCGAGCTACGGAATATGCTGCTTTCGACGGCGAGGATTCCAATAACAATTGGATTTCGGCTGCGAGTTCCGGGGTCATCCGTTCATCGGCATCAAGCCATAGAATCCATTCATGATTTGATTTCGTTACTGCAAATTCTTTAGCCTCGGAAAAACTTTTCCACGGCTCTATAAAAATCTTTTGCGTGAACCGGCGCGCCAGCGTCACCGTTCCATCGGCGCTTTCTGCATCAACAACAATAATGTCGTCAGCCCATTGTACACTTTCGAGGCATGCAACAATGTTCCGTTCTTCATTACGGGTAATGACGATAACCGACAGTGGCGTCATGGCATCTCCCGGTCAGGCAGCCTCTTCATCGCTAACGCCAATCCGACAGTGAACCAGATGAAAACCATAATTTGGTGGCTGCCGAAATTCCATTCGAATAATCCGTTCAGAAGGAAACCGATGAAGACTGCAAATGCCCCCAGCGTAACGGAGCCCGCAAGCCAATCATCAATCGAATCTCTCAACATTCGGTATTCGACGACAAGAATTTTGCCGAACATCACAACGACCACGGAGAGGCCGACAAGTCCGAGGGTTACCAGCAACTGGACGAAATTGTTATGGAGGTGCCCGCCGGGCTCCTGGTCGTCCGGGGATTTGTATTTTGCATAGACTTCGTGAACGTCGGAATCGCCGATACCGAGCAAAGGATGGTCGGCAAATATTTTCAAGCCTGTCGACCACATCACCAACCGGGAATGATTTGTCGGATCGGAAAGGTCGACAATACTTTTTGCTCTATGCACCTGGCTTGCGGGAGCAAACAAAAAAAACAGGGCAAGAAATGAAACAAGGACGAAAAAAAGATATTTATTCTTCAAAATACTTATAACAATAAATCCACCGAGAAATCCAACCCACGAACTGCGCGTATTGGTAAGTATTAAAGCAATAAACGACGGGACGAACAACAACGACATCCATCGCTTCACAACCAACGGTGTCTCCTTGTGGAGAACAAACGGAACAATCAACAAACACACGATCATTTTCAGGCCGCCCGTCGTCATGTAATGTTCAAAGAGGTATAATCTTCCTTCGTGGGCAACATAATAATAGATTATTTCAATGATCGATATAAGGGCAACGGCGCCAAAAACGATGAGCAGGCTATCCAGCACTTTTTTCCGGGAGTCAAACGACACCAGCACCAAATAGACTACTGAAATGAGCAGGAGCCGTTTCGTATTGACGGCAGCTTGTGCGGGGAATACCGCGGTTGCGGTTGTTAATAATTCGATGCAAACATACGCAAGGAAAAAGTAATCGAGCGGCGTTTGAAAAAACAACCATTTTCGCTCAGTCAAACTCCAATAGCCAACGAAGAGAAGGGACAGGCCGAATGCAATTGAGGATACAGCAATCGAAATTGAAATAACGGCGATCTGACAGACCAATAACGCAAAGAGTATTGAAATGTAGACCTGCCGGCGAGAATCGGGAAGTGTTTCAGTCGTCAAGACCGTGCCTGCTTTCCTGTGTTATTGCGGATCTCCGTCACATTGACTTCGTCATGCATTGAACTGCAAATCGCATAACCGTTTGTAAAGGCCGTTTTTCTGCTTCAACAACTCAACATGCTTCCCTTCTTGGACGATGTTCCCCTTCTCAAGCACGACGATTCTGTCGGCGTTACGAATGGTCGACAAACGATGCGCGATGACTAGCGATGTGCGGTTTTGCATCAATCGTTCGATCGCTTCTTGCACGAGGACTTCGCTCTCGGAATCGAGGGCAGATGTTGCTTCATCAAAAATCATAATGGGAGGGTTTTTAAGCAAGGCGCGTGCGATTGAAATTCGCTGCCGCTGTCCGCCGGAAAGCTTTGTGCCGCGGTCGCCGATGATCGATTCGAATCCGTCGGGCATCGCCTCGATAAATGTCAGAGCATTCGCCGCGCGCGCCGCATCGCGGATTTTGTTTTCCGGAAAGTCGGCTAAACCGTAGGCAATGTTATTGCGGACGGTGTCGTTGAATAAAATCGTTTCCTGCGTCACGATGCCGATCTGACTTCTTAGCGATTGGAGAGCAAAACGCCGAATGTCGACGCCGTCAAAAGTAATTACTCCGCCCACCGGGTCATAAAATCGCGCTATAAGATCGACGAGCGTCGTTTTACCGCTTCCACTCGGACCGACAATTGCAACGACCTCCCCTTTTTTAATCCGAAGGTTAATGCCGGTGAGAATTTCCGTTTTCGCCGATTTGCCGTTGTCGTTGTTCGAGTAAAAAAAAGAGACATTGTTGAATTCGATACTCTCCTTCAATGGAGGCAATGGAATTGCATCCGGACGATTCTGGATTGAGGGCCGTGTATCCAGGATTTCAAAAATGCGTTTGCCGGCAGCGGCAAATTCCTGTAACCTGTTCGTCACGTTGCTCAGCTCTTTGACCGGCGGCATTACCTGGAAGATTGCAAAAAGGAATCCCAAAAATTCCGCGGCCTTCATTTCTCCAGTGACAAGCACTTGTCTCCCTCCGTACCAGATTATCGCAACACCGGCCACAATCGAGAGGAACTCCGTCACCGGTGCGGCAAGGTTTCTGATACGCGTCATCGTAAGCATGGTGCGAAAGTAGCTCTTCGTTTCCTTTTGGAATTTCTTATCTTCAAATTCTTCCATAGCAAACGCCTTCACGACCTTGACGTTCGAGATCGTCTCTTGAAGCACCGATGTAATGTCCGCCATCTTCTCCTGCATCACGCCGCTTTCTTTGAACAGCCTTACGCCGATCGAACTAATAATGGAAAGCGAAAACGGAAACACGAGAAACGAAAGCAATGTCAGTTGCCAGCTCAAGGTGAATGCAATTCCAAGAAACACAATGACAAGGAGAGGCTCACGGATGAGCGTAACAAAGCTCGCTGAAACGCCGCCGTTGACAACGTTGACGTCGTTCGTGATGCGGGAAATGAGATTCCCCGTCCTCTCATTGGTGAAATAACTTAACGACAAATTATGGAGATGGCGATACAATTCGTTTCGAATATCCATCATCAGCCCTTGCTCGACAAATGCCATCAAATACGATTGAACGTAGCCGAACACATTCTTCATGAGAAAAACTATAAGTATGACAACGCAGATTCTAAACAGAGATTCGGTTCTTGATCCGGTGAAAATAAGTGATTTGACGATATTTTCAAGCTCCTGTTTTCCTCCAATCATGTCATTCGGAACAGCATTGCCGCCGGGCGGCGTCTGCACCTGAGACGACAATTGGTTGAACAGCGTCTCCAGCAACGGGATGGATAGATAAATCGATGCACCGCTGAATACGGAATAGAAGACCGTACATACAATGGAGAGAGCAAGCCTCTTCCAATACGGACGAAGATATCGTAAAATCCGGAAAAATATTTTCATGTCAAGGCAACCGCTTTATAGAATTCAACGCATCGCTTGTCACCGGAGGCAGCTCCCGGCTGCGACGCACTGCCGTTTGGTACTCCCACACTTTTGCAAACAAGAGAAGTTTATAGCACGAAGAATAGATGGCGAGCAGCAATCCGCGAAAACCGTCCCTAAAGCCCATTAAAACAAAAAACATTCTTACAAAAACAGAAAGCGGATTGACGATAAAATTGTACCATCGAACACGGCCTTGTTGCTTCTCATTCAACCGGTTCATCACGTCGAGCGAAGTATAGTCGTTCAACTTGGCCAGGTACTGAGAAAGCGAATGATACGTATAATGGTTCAAAGGGTTCCGTAACCTCCCAACCGGGCCTTCTACTTCAACACCTTCATGAACCGGCCTCTGTGGAATAAAAGCCTTTGACTTCAAAAATAACCGAAGTTGATAGCCGGGATACCATCCGCCGTATTTCATCCATTGGCCGAGAAAAAAACTTTTGCGCGCAATTTCATAGCCACAACAATCCGACCCCGACGAGATCACATCTTCAATTTCGCGATGCAATTCCGGCGAAGCTTCTTCATCAGCGTCAATGAGCAGCACCCACGCGTGAGACGCCGTGGACAATGCGAACTGCTTTTGCAGCGCATAGCCTTCCCACCTCCTTTGCACTACTTTGGCGTTCAATCTTCCGCAGAGTTCAACTGTCCGGTCATTGCTGAAAGCATCGACAACGATAATTTCATCGGCCCATTGGAGGCTGCGCAAACATCGCTCAATGTTCCTCTCTTCATTAAACGTGATAATAACCACCGAAAGCTTTTGCATGGGCTGTTTAGCGGACGACAAAATTCACGAGCTTGTTTTTCACAATGATTTCTTTCACGACGCTCTTACCGTCAAGGTGCTGCTTCACGTTTTGCTCAGCATACGCCAATTGTTTGAGGGCCGATTCGTCCATGTCAACGGGAACATTGCTCCTCGCACGAATTTTCCCGTTAACTTGAAAAACCACTTCTACCGTTTTCTGTTGCATTTTCGATTCATCGAACGACGGCCACGGTTCGCACGCCAGCGATGACTCGTGTCCGAGTTTCTGCCATAGCTCTTCCGCAATGTGGGGCGCAAACGGGGCGAGCACGAGGACAAGCGGCTCAAGGATTTGACGTGGACGGGATTCCGTCTTCGTCAATTCGTTGACGAGAATCATCATTTGCGAAATTGCGGTATTGAACCGGAGCGCTTCAACATCTTCGCCAACTTTTTTTACCGTCGAGTGAAAGAGCCGTTCAAGATCTTGAGAAACCTCAACCGCCTTCACGGCAGGGTCAAGATTTCCTTCTTCGCCCACATACAAACGCCATACTCGGTTTAAAAATCGATAAACGCCTTCAACACCGCGAGTGCTCCACGGCTTCATCTCTTCAAGCGGTCCCATGAACATCTCAAACAACCGCATGGCATCCGCTCCATACTCCTTAACAACTTCATCCGGGTTCACGACATTGCCCCGGGACTTCGACATCTTCCTGGAATCCTCGCCGAGAATAATTCCTTGATGCCTGAGCTTCGTAAAAGGTTCCTTTGTACTGACATGGCCGAGGTCACTCAAAACCTTGTGCCAGAATCGCGCATACATTAAGTGCAGGACCGTGTGTTCCGACCCGCCGATGTACAAGTCAATCGGCATCCATTTCCGTTCAAGCGCCGGAGAACAGAATTGTTTTTCATTCTTCGGGTCGATGAACCGGAGATAATACCAGCACGAGCCAGCCCACTGAGGCATCGTGTTCGTTTCCCTGCGCCCTTTCATTCCGGTCTCGGCATCGACAACGTTTACCCATTCGGGAACAAGGGCAAGAGGAGATTCAGTCGTTCCGCTCGGCTGAAATTTTTTCAGCTCCGGGAGAAGCAGCGGGAGCTCTTCATCGCGGAGCGGCTTCATTGTTCCGTCTTCAAGGTGAACGATCGGAATCGGTTCGCCCCAATAGCGCTGCCGGGCGAAAAGCCAGTCGCGCAGTTTGTAGTTAACTTTCCGCTCACCGATTCGTTCACCCTCGAGCCATCGGATAATTTTTTCTTTTGCTGCGTCAACGGTTAGTCCGTCGAGGAAACCGCTGTTGATCGCCGGGCCGTCTTCAGTATATGCTTTTCCATGAAAACCCGCAGGCGGCTGTACGGTTCGAATGATCGGCAAGCCGAACTTCTCGGCGAATTCCCAGTCCCTTTCATCTTGTCCGGGAACAGCCATGATCGCGCCGGTGCCGTAGCCGGTCAGAACGTAATCCGCAATCCAAACCGGAATATCTTTTTTTGTCGCCGGGTTAATCACATAGCTGCCTGTAAATACTCCAGTCTTTTCAGTTTCGCTACCGCGTTCAAGCTCGCTTTTCAGGCTTGTTTGTAGGCGATAATCCTCGACGGCCTTTTTTTGTTCTCCCGTCGTCATCTCTCCCACAAGGGGATGCTCGGGAGCAAGCACCATGTATGTTGCGCCAAAAATTGTATCCGCCCGTGTCGTAAAAATTCTTACGCTTTCTTTTTTCCCCTGTACGGGGAAATTAATCTCAGCTCCTTCAGAGCGGCCTATCCAATTCCTTTGCTGCTCCAATGTCGAGGGGGGCCAATCAAGCTCCTTCCCATCCTCAAGAAGCCGCTCGGCATATGCAGTAATTCTCATCATCCATTGACGCATCGGCCGCCGTTCCACTGAATAGCCCTTGTCGGTCCATTCAGCAACCTCCTCGTTCGCAAGAACCGTTCCGAGTGCTTCGCACCAATTCACCGGAATTTCGGCAATGTACGCAAGGCGAAATTGCGCGATAAAATCATGTTTCTCCTTTTTACTTTTCCGTTTCCATGTATCAGCGGTGAAATTTTCTTCAGCATGCAAATCCTTCGTTCCATTGCGAAGTAATTCATCTTCAAGTATCCGGATCGGCCGTGCCTTTTGAATGCGATCGTCGAACCATGAATTATAGATTTGAATAAAAATCCATTGTGTCCATTTATAGTATGCCGGGTTCGTCGTATCTATTTCACGCGACCAATCGTAACTCATGCCGAGCATTTTGATCTGGCGGCGGAACGTTGAAATATTCTGTTCGGTCGTGATGCGGGGATGAATATTTGTTTGCATTGCGTACCGCTCGGCCGGCAGCCCAAACGCATCCCATCCCATCGGGTGCAACACGTTGAATCCTTTCATCCTTTTGAACCGGCAAAGAATATCGGTCGCCGTATAGCCTTCGGGATGCCCAACATGAAGTCCGGCGCCGGACGGGTACGGATACATGTCGAGAATGTACGCTTTGGGTTTTGAAGAAGAACTATCGGTTCGAAACGTTTGGTGCTCTTCCCAATATTTCTGCCACTTGGATTCTATTTCTAAAAAATTGTATTTCATTCCTTTCGTTTTCTTTCAATCTAGCGCAATGTGCAGAATGCCAATCTTAGGTATTGGGCATTGGGAAATTAGTATGTGTTACCCATTGTTTATTGATCATTGTTCATCGTCTTTTTAATATAAAGCATTGCTGTTCCCGCAGTTCCGATGCGAAATTTGGATTGCAACTCTTCTACCGTCGCGCCATTTTGAGCCATGATTGTTGCGGCGGTATGCCGGAGCGAAAAAGCCGTAATGCGGCGGGCTTTCCCGCTTTTCAAACCTGCCTTCCCAAGATACATGTTCACGCGCTGTCTGATTCCGCGGGTTGTCATTCGTTTACCGCGCGTCCGATTTCCAGCGCTCATCATCAACGGCTCGTCGTCGCGGGCATCTTTTCTGAATGCGAGATACCCTTGGAATGATTCCTTGACGTTGTTTGGAAGGATGATCGCTGTCTCTTTTGCAGTTTTTCCTTTGCCCTGAACATAAAAAATCATCGCCGAACTAACCATTTTCAAATCGCCGATATTTGCACGGACCAATTCTATCTCCGACAAGCCGCATCCGACCATCGCTTTGATGATTGCAAAATCCCGAAACCCCCGCTCGTCATTCCGGTCGATCGACTGGAAAATCGTTTGAACATCTTGCCCTGAGATCGTCTCACGCGAATGCTGTTGGGGTCTTTTGTTTCCTTTTACTTCTTTCGCGGGATTTCTCTCAAGAACTTTAAGTTCGACCAAATAATCACACAGACGCCTCAACGCCGTGAGATACGTAGAAACAGATACGGGCGAAAGCTTGACTTTCTTTGTCAAATACGCTTTGTACCGTTCCACATCCTCCACGCGAAACTGAAATTTTTGATCTACCGGATACCAGCGAATGAATTCACGCGATGAACGTTCGTACGTGCCGCGGGTCTCAGGCTTGCTCTTTCGCAGCTCTTTCAGAAATCCCTCGTAATAACCGAGCAATCGCTGGTGAGAAATCCGGACAGAAGAAAATTGCGACGGTCTCATTCGCCTACAGCAGAGTTCTTAGTGGGGAAATTCGCTTTTCTTTCTCCTCAATAACAGAAATTAACGAAAATTGAAGAGAGAAGCAACGAAGGGAGTAATGCCGGTAATGTGCAGTCGGGCAGATGCCGGACACCTTCTCAATGTATCTCACCTCAACATTTCTCTATATCGCGACTTCCCGGGCAAGGTGGCCGACATCTTCGGAAGGGCATACCTACTACTACCCCATCTTTTGGCCAGTGGTCAATTTTGCGTTCTTGCGTGAGGTGACGGACACCTCATTACAAAAATCGCATTATTCCAAAATATTCGGCAAGGCAAATCGGTAAGGTGTCCGTCACCGTTCCAACTTGATCACTGCCCGTTTTTTGAATTAGCCTTTTTATTTCTTATCATTCAACATTATGCATCGAATGAAAGATACATTTCTTTCGGGAAATACAATCGTCGTCAAGATTGGGACGAATCTATTAGCCGACAATGTGAAGGGTATTAATCGCGAGAGGATTGATTCCATCGCAAAAAGTGTCTCTTCGTTGCAATCACGCGGTAAACGTGTGGCAGTAGTCAGTTCTGGTGCAATAGGCGCCGGCATAATGTTACTCGGGATGAAGGAGCGCCCGAAAGCAATTCCTGAAAAACAGGCTGCGGCGGCTATCGGTCAGCCTATTCTCATGGAAGCGTATGAAAACGCATTCAGGAAATATCAGCGTACCATTGCTCAAATTCTTTTGACGAAAGACGATTTCGCCAGCAGGCCGCGATACATCAACACAAAGAATACGTTTTCTGCATTGTTCGAAAATAATGTCGTTCCGATTGTGAACGAAAATGATACGGTTGCCGTCGAGGAAATCAAGCTCGGAGATAACGATAACCTTTCGGCTCTCGTTGCCAACCTCATTGAAGCGGACCTATTGATTATCCTCAGCGATGTCGACGGACTGTTTTCAGACGACCCGTCAAAAAATCCGCAAGCTGAATTGATCCCTATCGTTGACAAGGTTACACCCCATATTGAAAAGCTGGCAAAGAAGCACGGGAGCGAATTGGGCACGGGCGGAATGATCACAAAGATTCAAGCGGCGAAGCAATGCATTTCGGCCGGAATCGCAGTGATTATTGCTAATGGAACCCGACCCAACATCCTCGATGAAATCTTTTCGGGTAATTTTCACGGAACCCTATTTTTGCCCGGCCAAAACAGACTGAACGTGAGGAAAAAGTGGATTGGATTTGTTTCGGATTCGAAAGGTGTTATCGTCATCGATCCGGGAGCCAAACATGCATTACTGGCAATGCAAAAAAGCCTCCTTCCTTCAGGAGTTGTTGAAGTGCGGGGAGAGTTTAACAGGGAAGATACGATTTCGGTTCTGGATGCCGAAGGGAATGAAATTGCCCGTGGCGTTGCCGGGTATTCGGCTTCCGACCTCAATAAGATCAAGGGAAAAAGGACAAGCGAGATTCAAAAGATCCTCAACCGGAAAAGCGGCGACGAGGTCATCCACCGTAATAATCTTGTATTGATTGGAGTCGAATAATGGCTGGCCACAACGTTTCCAAAAAAGCCAGATCGGTAAAAGAAGCGAGCAAGGCATTATCCATTTGCTCTTCGAAAAAAAAGAGCGCTCTATTGAATGCCATCATCGAGCGGCTACACATTCAAATCCCCGCCATCCTGGAAGCAAACAAAAAAGACCTTAAGAAGGCAAAGGCTACCGGGCTCTCAGAAGTTTTAACCGATAGACTGACTCTGAACGAGAAAAGAATCGGACACATGATCGATGGAGTAAAGGACATTATTAAATTACAGGATCCGGTTGGCAGTCTCATTGAAAAAGTGAAGAGACCGAATGGACTTCTCATAGAGAAAGTGAGAGTTCCTCTTGGTGCCGTGGGCATGATCTACGAATCGCGGCCGAACGTCACGATCGACGCGGCGGCACTTTGTTTAAAATCGGGTAATGCGGTTTTACTGCGCGGCGGCTCTGAAGCCATCCATACAAACAAAAAGCTAGTTGAAGTCGTCAAAATGGCTTTACGCGATGTAGACCTTCCTTCGAGTTGTGTCGAATGTATCGATACCACCGACCGAAAAGCTGTCTTGGAAATGTTGAAGCAACAAAAATATCTCGACGTGATCATCCCGCGCGGAAGCCAGCAACTGATCAGATATATTCAAACAAATTCCACGGTGCCCGTGATTGCGCATGGTGAAGGTAACTGCCACGTTTATGTAGACAGCGCTGCGGACATTGCAATGGCGGAAGAGATTGTGTTCAATGCCAAAGTCCAGAGACCGTCGGTATGCAACGCCGCCGAAAAACTTTTAGTTCACGAAAACATAGCGGCAAAATTTCTCCCCAGAGTCACGGGAAGATTGCGGCGTTCAGGAGTCGAAATCAGGGGTGATAAAAAAACGATCTCGCTTGTTGAAGATGCAATCGCTGCCGAAGAAGCCGATTGGTTTAAAGAATATCTCGATTTAATCATCGCCATAAAGGTGGTGAAGAACCTTGACGAGGCGATCACGCATATCAATCGGTATGGCTCCCACCATTCCGATGCCATCGTTACCGGAAACAAAGATCATGGCGAGCGATTTTTACGGGAAGTCGATTCGGCTGCCGTTTACGTAAACGCCTCGACGCGGTTTACCGATGGGTTTGAATTCGGCCTCGGTGCCGAAATAGGGATAAGCACTCAAAAGCTCCACGCGCGCGGCCCGATGGGGCTTGTCGAACTCACAAGCGTCAAATACATCGTTCATGGAAATGGACAGGTCAGGAAGTAGGGGATGAATAACGCGGGGCAGATTGGAGAAGTTAGTTCTGTCCTTGGTCCTCGGCGCTTGGTGCTTAGTCCATTGTTGACTGTTTATTGATCATTGGTATTTGCCTCAATGCATTTCATCACAACTAACGTGATGTCGTCAGATTGAGGCGCACCCGATGTGTAACGGGCAATTTCATTCTGAATTTCGTCAAGCACTCCCTGGGCTGTCAATGGCCCGATATTCAGCAAAAACTGTTCAACCCGCTCTTCAGTATAATCGATCCCGTCTATATTCATCGCTTCACTTATTCCATCTGTGAACATCACGATAATGTCACCGGGCAAAAGTTGAACGGTTCCTTCGGTGTAGGGGACTGGATCATTCGTAACACCGAGAATAATGCCCCCTTCTTTCAGTCGTTCAATAGATTTATTTGACCGCACAACGAACGGATAATTATGACCCGCATTGACATAGCGGAAAATTTTTGTCTTCGGGTTGAAAATTCCCCAGAAAAAAGTGATGAATTTGTCGCTGCCGGTATTCTCGCTAATGAGGCGGTTGACACGCAAAGTCATTTCAGAGAGGGGAAGATCGAAGTGAACAAGCGTTCGAATCGTCGCCTGCACGTTTGCCATCAATAGCGATGCAGGAGTTCCCTTCCCCGACACATCGCCGATTGCAACAACGAGATCCCCATTTTCCAGGACGATCACGTCATAATAGTCGCCACCAACCTGTTTTGAAGAAATGTTCAGGGCGGCGAGATCCAGCCCATGAATCTTCGGCAGCAAACGGGGAAGCAGTCCCTTTTGAATTTCACGGGCGATGTTGAGCTCATTTTCCATCTTCTGTTTCTCGACCGCTTCATAAAAAAGACGGGTATTTTCCAGTGAGATGATTGCAAGATTCCCGAGACTGTATATGAACTCAAGGTCTGCATTCGAATACGTTCCACCCCTGAGCCTTTCACCAAGGCAGAGTATTCCTTTCGCTTCATTCTGCACTTGAAGCGGAATAAGAGCGACAATGCCTTGCGCCTGACAGGCTTCCCGCAGAGCTATGAGAATTTTTTTTCGTTGAAGGTCGGAGACCAAAATAGGCGAAGTGATGTATTCGAACAAGACCTGCTTGAACTCTGTAAGCCGATGCGTATCGATCCGGGAAACAACGGTCTCGCCGTCCCGAAGACACACCGCGTAGCGGCCTGCGCCCACTTGCCCCATTAATGTAAACGTGAAAAGTTTCAGGAGTTTGTCCCTGTCAAAAATCGCATTGAACTCTTTGCTCAACTCGAACAGCGTGCGTAATTCCTGAATTTTTTCGTCAAGCGCACGATTGACATTCTTTACTTCAGTAAACGCAATTCCCTTTTCAATGGCCGCGGCAGAGATGCTGATAATAGCCTCGACAAAGCCCTTCTCCGTCGGTGTGAATTTTTTTCCCCCCGTCCGTTTCCCTATTCCGAAAAACCCGAGCACGACCCCGTGGGAGACAATCGGAAACATCCTCACGATGCCGTTTTTGAAGAGCCGTACCTCATCGGGACTCTTGGCACGGGAAATGGCAAAACTCCTCCGTGGAACACGGGGAAAAAAATATTCCTGCGCGGCAATGTCGGCAGGAATCCCCTTGGAATTTTCGATCCGGAAGTATTTTCCCTTCGATTTGATGAGGACGACGCTCTTCGACAGCAGGAGTTTCCCCATCAAAGTCAGGAGAACGGTCCCGAGAATAAATTTCAGATCAAGAGATGAATTGACGACGTTGCTGAATTCAAACAACGGCGTGATATCGGCAAGACGATTGATGTTCGGAGAATGCGGGGAATGTTTCATTAAAAGAATGAGAGGAATAAATCAATGGAGATATTTCACGAGCCTCACTACATTTTTTGGGGGGTGAATCGAGTACTCCACTTTGTCCATTAATTTTTTCATCAAATACATTCCAAGCCCGCCCCGCTTGTAATGGGACATATACTCTTTCATGTTGGGGACCGGAACCTGTTTGGGGTTAAAGTGTTTCCCCTGATCCTCAATGCGAATCTCAAATTCGGTTTCTTTCATCGAAACAACAATATCGATTTCCTTATCCGACGCATAGCTGTAAGCATGCTTGATGATGTTGGTACACGCCTCATCAACCGCAAGGGCAATATTGTTGATGTCGTCTTCCTTAAAGCCGAAACCTTTGGCCGCGTCGGCGACAAACTCACGCGCCATGTTCAATTTTTCGGTCTGGCTGGGGATGCGCAAATTCAATCGAGTGATCTTTTGTTTACCGCGGTCGGTCAACGTTTCAATCTCCTTTTTCCCGTCATACCATGGTTTCCTATTTGCTCGACTGTTTTTTTGCATCGAACTTTTTTACGGCTTCGTGCTCGTCGGCGAAGATTTCGTACAACATCGGAAATCCGAGAAGGTCGAAGATATTGTACACCTTCGGGGACATGTTCGACATCTTGATGTCCCCGCCGCCCGTTCGCACATCTTCAATGAACGCCATGAATACCCCGAGCCCAGCGCTGGAGATGTATGCAAGGTCTCTGCAGTTGACCAGAATATTGAACTTCTGCTCTTTAATGAGTTTCTGAAATGCTTCTTCAAGGTTAGGGGCGGTATGCGCATCGAGGTATCCCTTCAAGTCCATTACATGCACTCTGCCGCTTTCTCGAAACGAAATCTTGAATTCATTCATTAGTGTCGCTCCTCACGATAATAGTTGAAAATCGTATCTCTCACCCGGGTGCCCCGTTCCATTTCACGACAAACACGGTGAGATCGTCATCATACCCTTGGGCGTCGGTATAACTCCAGACGCGCTGAATAATTTCTTCTTTGATTTCCTCGGCGGAACCTGGGCGTTTTTCTTGGACGACGCTCGCCAAACGCTCGTAGCCGAATTCTTCTCCGGTGGCGGACCTGGATTCCGTAACGCCGTCCGTGTAAAAAACGCACACATCACCCTTGTTCATCATAATCTTTTTTTCTTCGAGCGAATCTTCAAATAACATTCCGGCACTCAGTCCTAATCCCATGCCGGTTGGCGTAATGTACTCAATCGAGGAGGAAGTTGCATACAACATCGGGCAATGTCCCGCGCGAGAGAGGACGAGCTCGCCGGTCGTCACGTCAAGGACCGCATAAATTAAAGTAATAAAAGAACGTTTGTCAATGCTGGAGATAAGCGATTGATTTGCCTTGATGAGAAATGTTTTAGGGGATAAATAGATTTTGCCGAGCGACTGGAATATTCCTTTCATTTCTGCCATATAAAAAGCTGCGCCAACCCCTTTGCCCGAAACGTCGCCGATGACAATCCCGACACGGTGGTCGTCCAGGATTGCAATGTCATAATAGTCGCCGCCGACTTCGAGGGCAGGTGCAGAGACCGCTCGCATTTCAACGTTGGGAAATGTCGGAAGAGTTTGAGGAAGAAGGCGTTTCTGCATTTCCTGAGCGAGGAGCAACTCTCGTTGGAGACGCTCCTTTTCGAGCGACCTTTGGATGAGCGTGGCATTCTCGATGGCAATCGTGACCTGGTCTGCAAATCCCGACAGCACTTCGATATCGTCCTGGTCGAAACCGAAATCCATCTGCTTGGTCGCGTAAAGAATACCGATTAAATTTTGATGCGACACAAGCGGCACCACGAGAAGGGAACCGATTTTTTTGAGCTTCGTCATATATTTCGTCCGCCGGTCGTTGCTCACGTCATCGATGAGGAGGACTTTTTTCGAAGAGAACACAAGCGAACGAATTGAAGTCGCGTCGCCGAATAAAATGGCCTGAATCTCCTCTGTCGTAATATTCTTGGCCGATACAATTCCGTTGCCGCCGTGGGGCGACCTCCGCTCCGCCTCGTTCGGAAAAACTTCCAGCCACGAGCTCGACGCTTCGCAAACTTCGAACGTCATCTTCGTCACTGTTTCGGCCAATTCGTTAAGATCGAACACTTGCGTGATCAGACGGCTGAGGTTATGGAGGGAACTAAGCTCGGTCTGCTTTCGGTCGAAAGCCTCGGCCGTCGGCAAATGGAAGAGTGTACTGATGAACGCCATTCCAAAATACACGGCGCCGAAAAGCGAGGTCAATTGAACGAACGTGTGCAGCGGATAACTGAAATAGAGCAGCGCCTTCGCCAAGAACGGTTTGTCGGAGATAGAGAGAAGAATATTGATCGCCATGAAGGCAAAAAAAGCCAGAAGAGCGTAGACCATCGCATAGATTTTCTCCCGCCGGGACAAGTACGCGATCCATGACAATCGGAACGAATTGATAATAATCATGACAACTGAAAGGACAAAGAAAACAGTTGTGTAAGCAGACAGCTCGAGCGGCCGGAGATCGATTGTCGTGGCGGATGCGAGAGAGAAACATATCAGCAAAATCCAAAAATTACGCTGCGTCCCTTTTTTCCTTTTATAAAGCAACATGTCCTTGATGTTGAGCATCGTCAGGACTGCCACGATGCCTGCAGCAATGCTCAGAACAGTTGAAAAAAGGATGGTGAGATAATCGCGAGGGAATAATTTAAACGCACGACTTTCAAACTCATCGAACCGAAGCAGGCTTGCAAATATTGACAAGCCGACAAAGATCCCTGCCCAGGCTGCAACCCTGCCGATTCGCTGAATCATCGTAAGCTGGTGTTCTTTGGTCAGCGCTTCGATGTAGAAGGCGCCCAAGATAAAAGCAAGGATGACAAGCGCTCCCCGGACATACTCAAAATTTCCCAGCTCGGCATCGAGGCTCTTCATCGTTGCATCGATAATAAATACCGAGCTGAAGAGAAGGATGGAAACGAGGAGTGTGAGAAATCTTCTGATCTTCATGAAAAACGGTTGACGGGATACGTGTGATGTTTTCTTTATTTCGTTGAAATTGAAGGAAAGTTGCAGCCGTTCGCCTCAAAATATTGAAAAATAGGTTGAATTACAAGGAGTGGCCTGTAGATGCCGGGCACCTAATATGGGCAATAAAAGATCGAAATAGGTAAATCGAAAAGGTGTCCGGCATCTGGTGCTGTTTCCAAAAACAACTATTGTGTTTTTCAATCACTCATTCACCGCAAAGATTATTAAGGTATGCAAGGATTGCTTAGTATTTTTACAAAAACTTCTTTGCGACCTTAGCGGTTAAATACAAGATTTAATATCGGAAACTGCACTAGTTAAATTCTAATCAAAAATATATTGCGTAGAATGGAAAATTTCCTTACCTTATACATTATTTTAAGCATGTGAAGAAAGGAATTTTTCGATATTATGGCAAAAGTCTGTGAAATATGCGGTAAAAAGCCGATTGCGGGAAACAATGTGAGTCACGCAAATAACCGGTCGCCGCGAAGATGGCTCCCGAACTTGCAGGAGGTTCGCGCAGTAATCAATGGCTCAGTCAAGCGAGTGAGGGTTTGCAGCTCTTGTTTGAAGGCAGGAAAAATTCAAAAAGCTATCTGAACCCCGTAGAATTTGAGTGTGCAAAGGCCATCAGAACGATGGCCTTTTTTGTTTTCTTCTATCTGAAATCATTAAAACGATTTAATGAGATACATTTACGACATGCTTTCATTTTTCCATGCAATTATGTAGATTAGGCACAATTGAGGAGAAATAATGTCCCCACCTAATCAACTTACACTGCTGCGGATCATATTGACGCCTGCGTTTGCTTTGCTCCTGTTTTCGGATTCGCCGACAAACAAGCAGATCGCGTTGTTGGTCTTTTGCCTTGCAGCGCTAACGGACTGGTACGATGGATGGGTTGCGCGGCGCTGGGGTTACATAACCCGTTGGGGAAAATTTCTCGACCCGCTCGCGGATAAAGTATTGACGTCGGTCGCTTTCATTTCTTTCATTTTTATAGGCTATGCAAGTGCTTGGATGGTCTGGATCATCGTTACGAGAGACATCCTCATCACGCTTCTTCGTTCTTATTCCGAGTACAAGGGGAAGCCGCTCGAAACGATAAAGTTTGCGAGGACAAAAACGTTTTTCCAACTCGTTGTCATCTATCTCTTTCTCGTTGTATATGTCATCAGAAGCTCTTCGTCACTATATGCCCTGTATGGGCTATGGATTGAAATTGTTGCGCCCAAAGCAATCATGTTCGGGCTTATGTTGATCGTCACGCTCCTTACTGCATGGTCGGGAGTTCTCTACCTCATCCAAAACCGGAATATCATTAAAGAATTGTTCATATCGAATGATCGAGCCGCCGAAACGGGACAGCCCAATTAATACGAATGCCGTAGAATCGCAACCGCCAGCCATTTCTCCCCTCATTAAGATTTTTGCATCCGGCCTTTATTCAGGCTATGCACCCTTTGCATCGGGAACAGTCGGGACATTGGTTGGAATAGCTGTCTATCTCATCCCCTCATTTGCACACACGACAATTCTGCTCCCCGCATGCGCTGTTGTCTTCGTCCTCGGTAGCCTGGCAGCGGGCAAGATGGAAAAAGCGTACGGCCACGACCCTTCTATTGTTACCATCGATGAGGTCGTAGGAATATGGGTTAGCCTTCTCTTGTTGCCAAAATCATACCTCATTATCGCAGCAGTTTTTTTTCTTTTCAGGGCTTTCGATGTATTCAAGCCATGGCCGGCCCGCGTGTTCGACA
Organism: uncultured Bacteroidota bacterium; assembly: GCA_963717445.1. Classification (GTDB taxonomy): domain Bacteria; phylum Bacteroidota; class Ignavibacteria; order UBA10030; family UBA8401; genus JAGVPT01. The sequence goes on from OY970334.1 coordinate 541,191, forward strand.
AAATGGAGGGGGGGTGGAATATCATGCTTGACGACGTCGTTGCCGGAATATACACCAATATCATTCTTCAAATCGCGGTCAGAGTTTTTTAACACGTTCTAGCCGCCTGGTATTCTTCATGGATTGTATTCATGAACGCTGAAATCATCACAATTGGCGACGAGCTGTTGATCGGTCAAGTGATCAATACAAATCAAGCATACCTTGCCGAGAAACTTAACTCCATAGGGGTGTTTGTCGAACGAATGACAACTGTCGGCGACAATCGTGTGGATATTCTTAAAGCGTTTCGTTCTGCGTGGGAAACGTACGGCGTTGTATGCGTTACCGGCGGACTCGGCCCGACACACGACGATATCACAAAGAAACTTGTGTGCGAATTTTTCGAAACCGACCTGGTCAGAAGCGAGGAAGTGTTCAACCGCGTCAAAGCACTGTATGCAAAACGGAATATGCCATGGACGAAATCTGCCGAAGAACAAGTGCTTGTCCCGCGTAAGTGTAAAGTTCTTCGCAACAGCAGCGGCACAGCACCGGGGATGCTTTTTGAAGAAGAGAACAAAAGGGGAAAAAAATATTTTGTCGTCATGCCGGGCGTCCCTTTCGAAATGAAAAGCATTGTCGATGAGGAGCTTCTTCCCTATTTTGAAAAAGAACATTTCGGCACTGTCGTTCGGCACCGTACACTCAAGACCACCGGCATAGCAGAATCGGTTCTCGCGGAAGAAATTGGAAATGTCGACGATGTGATCGGAAGAGACGGAACCACAACGCTTGCATTTCTCCCCAACCCGCTCGGCACGAAGCTCCGCATTACCGTTCGGGAAAAATCGATTGATGCGGCGGAGGCAAAATTAGCCTCGGCGGAAGAAACAATCAGAGCGAAAGCGCAGAAATATATCTATAGCTCGAATGAGATGGATCTTGAAGACGTGATTGGCGTGCTTTTGTCTGAGCGAAAATTGACGCTCGCTGTTGCCGAATCGTGCACGGGGGGAATGATTGCTCACCGCATCACGAATGTTTCCGGAAGCTCGAATTATTTCAATCGGGCATTCGTGACATATTCAAACGAATCGAAAATTGAGCTGCTTTCCGTTGCAAAAGAACTGATCGCGCAGTTTGGTGCTGTGAGCCGGGAAGTCGCATTGGCGATGGCGTCAGGCGCTCGAACAAATGCCGGCATTGACATCGCACTTTCCACAACGGGGATTGCCGGACCGACCGGGGGCACGCCGGAAAAGCCGGTCGGATTGGTGTGGATCGGGTATGCCGACTCAAATGGCTCCGTAGCACTAAAATTCAATTTTGGCGACCATCGCCTCCGATTTAAAGAGCGGGCTTCGCAGGCTGCCCTCGAATTGCTGCGAAGAAAGTTGTTGAAATTTGAAACTCAGAAATAGCCTTCCATGAAAGGCGTACGCACGTTCATCGGTATTTTTCCCCCTCCCCATATTCAATCGGCCATTGCAGAAATACAATCGTCGCTCAAAATCGACGCTTCCGCAATTCGTTGGGAAGTTCAAAAAAAGTTTCATATCACAATGAAGTTCTTAGGAAACGTATCGCCGGAACAACTTCAGCGACTTCAGCCTCTTCTCATTCAACAATGTCAATCCATCAACCGATTCGGAATGACGTTGACAAACGTCGGCTGTTTTCCTGTTACCTATGCGCCAAAAATAGTATGGATAGGCTCTTTGGAGGACGAGAACGCTACTCTTGCAGACTGCTTCGCAGCTGTCGAAAGCGGGTGCATTTCCGCCGGCTTCAAAAAGGAAGGGCGCCAATTTCATCCGCACATCACTCTCGGTAGAGTAAAAGGAAAAGTCTCAGAGAACTTGATTAAGAAGATTGAAAATACTACCTTTGAACCATTACAATTCCTCTGCACCGAGTTGCTCATCATGAAAAGCGACCTCTCCCCCTCGGGTTCAGCATATTCACAACTATCAACTATTCCGTTGAAACATTAGGAGCTTTTATGTCCGAAGAAAAAGAGTCGAAGATCCAGGCGTTGAAAGTTGCCATCGATCAAATTGAAAAGCAGCACGGCAAAGGTTCGATCATGAGATTGGGCGAAGGTCCCATCGTGAAGATAGATTTCATCTCGACCGGTTCGATATCGCTCGATGCTGCACTCGGCATCGGCGGGATTCCTCGCGGGAGAGTCACCGAGATTTACGGACCGGAATCGTCCGGCAAAACGACCCTGTGTCTTCACATTATCGCGGAAGCGCAAAAGACGGGCGGGCTCGCAGCCTTTATCGACGCCGAGCATGCGCTCGACACGGCGTACGCAAAGCGCCTCGGTGTCGACACGAATAATTTGTTGTTGTCGCAGCCCGAGTTCGGCGAACAAGCCCTCGAGATCGTAGAGACGCTCGTTCGCAGCGGAGCGTTGGATGTTGTCGTGATCGATTCGGTCGCCGCACTGACACCGCGCGCAGAAATTGAGGGAGAAATGGGTGACCCGTCGATGGGCGTGCAGGCGCGCTTGATGTCCCAGGCGTTGAGGAAACTAACTGCCGCCATCAGCAAATCGAAAACTTCCGTGATCTTTACCAATCAGCTTCGGATGAAAATCGGCATTATGTTCGGCAACCCGGAAACGACAACCGGCGGCAACGCGTTGAAATTTTATGCTTCGGTTCGGCTCGAACGTCCGACGTATCGAGGCGTTGAAAGACGGCACCAACGTTATCGGGAACCGGACGAAAGTGAAAGTCGTGAAAAATAAAGTTGCCCCGCCATTCCGTGAAGCTCAATTCGATATATTGTACAACGAGGGAATCTCAAAGCTCGGCGATTTGATCGACGTTGCCGTCGAACATAATATCATCGTTAAAAGCGGGTCATGGTTCTCGTATAAAGACGATCGCATCGGCCAGGGGCGGGATGCCGTAAAGGCGTACCTGGCATCGTCGCCAAAAATTGCCGACGATATTCTTACTGCGGTACGAAAAAAATTAGGAATGATTGCTGAGAGTGAACCTGTTGCCGCAACGAAACAGGCTCAGCCTTTAACAAAACAAGCCGAACAGGCGCCGTCGAAGAAAATAGCGAAATAATTCTTGTCGGAATGCAATGCTCATAACGAAAATTGAGCGGCAAAAAAAGCGTTCGTCGCGGAAGTCGGTATTTGTCGACGGAAGCTTTGCATTCGGCGTCAGCGATGATGTCCTGCTCAAGTTCGCACTGCACGAAGGGGCTCAACTTGATAAGAAGACAATAGAGAAGATTCTTCAATTGGAGCACGAAGAAACTGCGAAGGAAAAAGCGCTCCGGTTTCTTTCTATTCGCCCCCGCAGCAAGAAAGAGATCCGCGATTATTTACTGAGAAAAGAATTTTCGGCAGATATTGCCGAAATGACCATCGGTCGTTTAGAGACGTTGAACATGCTTGACGACGCGGCGTTTGCACGCATGGTTTGTCGCGATGCGCTCGCCAGGAAACCGGCCGGCGCGAAAATGCTCCGGCAAGCACTGATGAGAAAAGGAGTGCCGAGAGAAATCGCCGAAACCGTCCTGGTTGAATTCTCTTCGCCGGAGTCGGAATATGAAATGGCGGTCAAAGCGGCGGAACGGCAAAGCATAAGGATCGGACGTTCGTCAAAAAAACTCGATAGCGATCATTTCAAAAAGAAGGTTATAGATTATTTACTACGCCGCGGTTTTGCCTTTGACACGGCGTTGAGGGCAACGAAACAACTCCTTTCAAAATAGCGATGCGAAATTTTTTCAACAGCCGGCACTGGAAGGTTTTTGTCGTTACGTGTACCATCGTCGGATCAATTTTTTTCGCTTCCCTTCTCGGCGAGGTGTTTCTCCTTCTGGTCATGTCTCTTGTGATGACAATGCTCCTTAAGCCTCTCGTCGATTATTTCGAGAATAAAGGCATTCCCCGTTCGGCGGGGATCCTGACGCTCTATGTCGCTTTAGCCGGAATTATTGTCTTTGCATTCATTAATATCTATCCTGTTGTTGTTTTCCAATTGTCAAGCTTATCTTCTCTGACAAACAGCAACCATCTTTCGTTACTGTTGAAACAGACCGCTGTTTCAATCTCGGAGACAATGCCGTTCATCAAGGCGGACCTGATAGCGGAAAAGCTTAACACCCTTCTTTCAGGGTTGGCGAGAACAGCAGAAGATTCTTTGACAAGTGCTCTCAGCCTTGCCGCCTCCATCATTATCGTTCCCTTCCTGACATTTTTTCTTCTCAATGATTATTACAAAATGCAGAAGGCGCTGCTTGAAAACGTCCCGAACAAATATTTCGAGATGGCATTGAACGTCGTTCACTCACTCGATCGCCAAATCAGCAAATATATTCGCGGCGTCTGCATCGATTCACTGGCAGTAGCAATTTTGTACGTCATTGCGTTTCAAATTTTCGGCGTTCAGTACGCGACCGTGCTCGGGCTTATCGCTGGAATTGCAAATATCATCCCTTTGGCAGGGCCGATCATCGGCGCGGTCCCTGTGCTTATTGTCTCCATTATTCAATTTGGAGATTTTCGGATGGTACTGCCGATCGTGATCTCGACCGTCTTGGTGCGACAGTTGGATGATATATTCATCCAGCCAAATGTCTATGGTAAGCTTTTGCATATGCATCCGTTGACGGTGATGATCGTCATTCTTCTGGGGGGAGAACTTTTAGGAATTCTGGGGATGGTATTGGCAATTCCGATCTATACGGTTATTTCTGTAACCGCCCGCGAAACGAATTGGGGGCTCAAAAATTATCGGATCACCGAATCCCATGGATAATTTTTTTGGAGGCCGGTACTGGAAAGTTTTCATCGTCACTTTTTCCATCGCCGCGCCAATTTTTATCCTCTCCATTTTCGGGGAAGCCTTTCTCCTTCTTGTGATGTCATTTGCCCTGACGATGATTCTCAAGCCCCTCATTGACTTCATTGAGAAAAAAAGCATACCCAGAACTGTCGGAATCCTCGGTCTCTTTCTTTTCATCGGTGTATTCCTCTTCGGCGGCTTCATGACTATTTATCCTGTCATCGTTCGGCAGATTACCAATATTGCCGCGTTTCTATCGGGCGATCGACTTGCTCAAGTATTGAACCAACTTAGCGCGGCGGTAACCGGGTTTCTGCCTTTCCTCAAATCGAGCGATTTAACGACAAAGATTCAAACAACGCTCCCAATTCTTGCAACCAAAGCCGAAGGAGCGATGACGGGCGCTCTTGGCCTGGTTGGATCTTTCATCATCGTTCCGTTCATAACCTTTTTTCTCTTAAACGATTATCACCGGATACAGAAAGCTCTTATTGAAAATGTTCCAAACAAATATTTCGAGATGTCGCTGAACGTGATATATAAACTCGAACAACAGCTCAGCAAGTACATCAGGGGCGTATGTATAGAGTTAATTTCCGTTGCCGTATTATATATCGGGGCCTATTCGATCCTTGGCTTTCGGTACGCCGTAATCTTTGGAATCCTGTGCGGTTTTTCGAATATTATTCCGATGGCGGGCCCGTTGATAGCCGCCGTCTCCATCATTGTCGTGTCGCTGATTCAATTCGGCGATTTTCGAATGCTGCTCCCTATCGTTCTCACTACGTTTATCGTTCAACAAATCGACCAGATGTTTATCCAGCCAAACGTCTACGGAAAAATTCTGGATATGCATCCTCTGACAATTGTGTTGACGATCCTCATCGGCAGCAAATTGCTCGGAATTGTGGGCATGGTGCTGGCAATTCCGATCTATACCGTAATCAAAGTTACTGCTCGAGAAACTAACTGGGGGTTAAAAAATTATAGGATAACACGCTCATGACACGCGTCGTCTTTGACATCGAAACGCTTGCCCTTCCGCTTGATTCGTTCGACCAATCGAGCCGGGAATATCTTTTTAAATTCGCCGATACCGAGGAAAAAGTCGAGGAGATGAAGCAAAATTTGAACTTGCACGCGCTCACGTCGCAAGTTTTGGCAATTGCACTTCTCAATCCGGATTCAAACATGGGGAAAGTGCTCTTTCAATCGGATAAAAAGGAAGAGTTCACATCTGCTGACGGCCTCGTCCAGTACAAAGCCGGCTCGGAAAGGGAAATCATGGAAGAGTTCTGGAAACTGATCCCTTCGTATCATCAGTTTATAACATTCAACGGCCGCGGTTTCGACTGCCCGTTTCTTATGGTGCGTTCCGCACTCTTAAACATCCAGCCGACACGAAACTTGGTTCCGTACCGTTACGACGCGACCCAGCATTGCGACCTCTTGGAACAGCTCACCTTCTACAATACGACACGCAGGTTCAACCTCGACTTCTACTGCAAGTCGTTCGGGATTAACAGCCCTAAAGCTCACGGAATCACCGGACTTGATATGGGAAAATTGATCGAAGAAAAACGATACCATGACATTGCAGACTACTGCCTCGGAGATGCCCGCGCAACAGCGGAGTTATTCAGGCGATGGAGCCAGTACCTCGACTTTAGTAAAAATAGTTCTTGACGGGAGTAACTTTTTTTCATACCTTTACGTATCAACTTATGTTGATGGAATAAATATGGACGAAGTAACTACCGCGTTAAAAGCTCTCTCAGAGGAAATTCGAATCCGGCTGTTGCTGGTTTTGATGAAGGAGGAAGCGTGCGTCTGCGAACTTATGGCAACGTTCAACATGGCTCAATCGAAACTCTCCCACCATTTGATTGCTTTGCGGGATGCAGGTTTCATCAAAGACGAAAAACGCGGCAAGTGGAATTATTATCGGATTGATATGAAGAGCCTCGATCCAATTAAAAGAAACCTTCTCTCTTCGCTGGCAACCTGGGTTGATGATGATTCCATTGTTGAAAAGGATCGACAAACGCTGGAAAAAGTAAAAGACAGAATGCAAATCTGTTGTTAGTTTTTTTTGAATCAACGTATCAATATTAATTGATGAAAGGATTTTTCCCTATGAAAACGGATCTGGAAATCAAAGAAGATGTAAAAGACAAATATTCTCAAATAGCAAAAGGTCAGACTTCGGCAGCCGCAGCAAAAGGTTCAAGCTGCGGACCGGGACAGAGTTCCTGCTGCGGAACCGGTTCCGAATCCCTTGTCCAAATGTCGCTGGATTACAAACCGGAAGACCTTTCAAGTATACCGGAAGGCGCCGATCTTGGACTCGGCTGCGGTGTTCCAACTGCGTTTGCCGATTTGAAAGAAGGGTACACAGTTCTCGACCTTGGCTCCGGCGCCGGCATTGATGTCTTCATAGCATCGAGGTATGTCGGGCCAACAGGAAAAGCCATCGGCGTTGATATGACGGAAGCGATGATCGAAAAAGCGAAAATCAATGCGAAGAAAATCAATGCAACGAACGTCGAATTCCGGCTGGGCGAGATCGAAGCATTACCCGTTGATGCCAATGCTGTTGACCGGGTCATCAGCAATTGCGTTATCAATCTTGTTCCAAACAAGGAAAACGCATTCCGGGAAATTTATCGCGTGTTGAAACCCGGTGGCAAATTCACCGTGTCCGACATCGTTGTTGATGGCGCCATCTCCGCGGAAGAAAGAAACAACGCCGCACTCTGGGCAGGATGTATCAGCGGCGCGATCGACAGAATGGAATACATCGGCATTATCAAAAAAGCAGGCTTCAAAAACGTTGAAATTGTTTCTGAAAAAAATTACGATTACAAGCTCGATAGCGCACGATTGAGTTCGATAACAATTTCCGGAACAAAAGGATGACGAAGATTCTCATTCTTTGCACCGGCAACTCCTGCCGCAGTCAAATGGCCGAAGGCTTTCTAAAATCGCTGGACGCGACGCTTCAAGTTTCTTCCGCGGGCACCAAGCCTGCAGAACGTGTCCATCCTATGGCAGTCAAGGTGATGAAAGAAGCCCGCATCGACATTAGCGGCCGCAAACCGAAAAATGTAACGGAGCTTATCAACGATTCTTTCGATTACGTCATTACGGTCTGTGACAACGCGAAAGAATCTTGTCCGGTCTTCGTCGGCAAAGTCCAACATAGACTGCACATAGGCTTCGAAGACCCTGCTGAAGCAGCCGGGACGGAAGAAGAAATTTTGGCTGTGTTCCGGCGCGTTCGGGATGAGATCAATAAAGCATTCTCCGATCTCTATAAACTGGAGATATCAAAAGCGTCATAGCATCAACCAACAATCCATCATTGAAAGCATCAACAAGGAGGCTTCCCATGCAAAAGAAAAAAGTTCTTTTTGTTTGCGTCCACAATAGCGCGCGCAGTCAAATGGCGGAAGCCTTTCTAAAGAAATATGGCGGAGAAACGTTTGAGGTTGAAAGTGCTGGAATAGAACCGGGGAATCTCAATCCTATCGTCATTGATGCGATGAGTGAGATTGGTATCGACATCTCGAAAAATCAAACCAAGAGCGCTTTTGATTTTCTCAAACAAGGCAGGTGGTTTAACTATGTCATCACTGTTTGCGATGAGACCAGCGGCGAACGTTGTCCAATATTCCCCGGCGTTGTTAAGCGCCTGCATTGGACCTTTGACGATCCTTCTGCATTTACAGGCGACTATAACGACAAGTTAAACAACACAAGAGTAGTGCGGGAAGCGGTGAAATCTAAGATCATCGACTTCATCAGAGAAGAATCGGAAGCGAATTCTCAAGTACGTAAATCAAGAAATGCATGAAGCACATGGATAACATACACAAACAACTTTCATTTATTGACCGATATCTCACAGTCTGGATTTTTCTCACGATGGCGGCCGGCGTTTTGCTTGGCTATTTATTTCCCTCAATAGCAGGATTTTGGGACAGGTTTAAGTCCGGCACGACAAATATCCCTATTGCAATTGGCCTCATTGTAATGATGTATCCTCCTCTTGCAAAAGTAAAATATGAAGAGTTGCCGGTTGTCTTCAAAAACGTAAAACTGCTTTCGTTGTCGTTAATCCAAAACTGGATCATCGGACCGTTGGTGATGTTTTTTCTTGCATTAATCTTCTTGCATGACAAACCGGAAATGATGATCGGTGTGATCCTTGTCGGGTTAGCACGATGTATTGCAATGGTGCTGGTGTGGAATGATCTTGCAAAAGGAGATTCCGAGCTTGCCGCCGGATTGGTCGCGTTCAATGCGATTTTCCAGGTTTTTTTCTATTCAGTTTATGCATATATTTTTATTAGCCTGCTTCCGCCAGTATTCGGTTTCAAGGGTGCATTGGTCGATATTTCTATCACTGAAATTGCTTTAACTGTATTGATCTATCTTGGCATTCCTTTCTTCGGCGGAATGTTCACCCGAGCAAGTTTGGTGAAGATCAAAGATAAAGAATGGTATCACACAACGTTCATTCCTAAGATTTCGATACTCACTCCGATTGCGCTCCTCTTCACCATTTTTGTGATGTTTTCTCTTAAAGGTGAAAAGATTGTTGAACTACCGCTTGATGTTATAAGAGTTGCTATTCCATACTTATTTTACTTTGCCGGTTTGTTCTTTGTAACCTTCTTTATTGCCAGAAGAATGGGATATAGCTATGAAAAAACGACAACCGTTGCTCTTACCGCCGGAAGCAACGACTTTGAATTGGCAATTGCCGTTGCGGTTGCAGTGTTTGGTATTAATTCACAAGCGGCGTTCGCAACAGTAATCGGTCCATTAGTAGAAGTGCCCGTGTTGATCTTGCTCGTGAATGTGGCGCTACGGTTTAAAAACGTATATTTTTCGAAGGCATCGATTGAAAAGGTTTCATAGAAGCATGCACTTGTTACAGGGGCATTTATGAACCCTGCCTCCTCGATTGCGCCAATGTGGCTTTTGGTGTTCCAGAACATCTATGGATCTAAATCACTGCTCAGGTGATCGGCGCAGCACCGGCTGTTTTGCCCTCGCAAGTGACAAAAGGAAAATTTCTTAGGAGTCAGGATTAATTGAGACTTTACCAAATGAGGATTCGAGCTTCGCTGTGCTGCACGAGCGTTATCCTTTCATTTTTCGTTGCCGCAGAGGCGATTGCCGGTCCTCCATTCACGACCGACGACCCTGAGCCTGTTGACTTTCATCACTGGGAGTTTTATGTCGCATCGATACAAGCCTTTCATACGGGGGAGACCGATGCCACTTTGCCTCACATCGAAATCAATTATGGAGCCGTTCCGGACGTGCAGCTTCATCTTCTTGCACCGCTCGGATATGTGCACACAATCGGGGAAAATCACTACGGTTACTCTGACACGGAACTTGGCGTCAAATACAGGTTTGTTGAAGAGACAGAAGCGTCCCCTCAAATAGGAATTTTCCCCCTTCTTGAACTGCCAACCGGTGATGAGACCAAACAGTTGGGCACGGGGAAGGTCCACGCATTCATTCCCGCATGGATTCAGAAAAGCTGGGGAAAGCTAACAACGTACGGCGGAGGAGGCTTATGGTACAACCCAGGCGTTGGACAAAGGAACTGGACATTCGCCGGTTGGGAAGCGCAATATGATTTTTCCGAAGTTGTGACTCTTGGCGGGGAGCTGTTTTACCAAACAGCCGACACGCAGAGCTCTCAGTCAAGCGGCGGATTTAATCTTGGAGGATACATTAATCTCAACGAGAACGATCATATTCTTTTTTCTCTTGGACGGAGCGTGTCTGGTACGGAAACAATTACCGGTTATATTGGCTTTCAATTGACAATTTAATTTTACGAGTAGCATATTGATCGATCAAATACTTCATCCGATATCAAACAAAAGAGCCTCTCATTATTTGAGAGGCTCTGAATTTTGTAACGCATTTCTCTATACTGGAACCTTTTTGTACCGCTTTGCAACCTCGTTGTAAATCGCGGCCGCCGCTGAAAGCTTCAACAAATCCCACCATGAAAAAATCAAAAATCCGCTGATGAACGACTCTTTAAAATTGTGGAGATAGAAAATGTCCAAAAATGTTGCACCGCAGGTAAATACAATAACCAATCCTAAAAACATTCCGACGAGAGTCCAAAGATATCCGCTATGCCGCTGGACGATATATCCTACCACTATCGACGCGAGAGGAAAACTTAGCAAATAGCCTCCGGACGGTCCAATCAATCGAGCAAGACCGAAACTGCCTCCGGAAAAAACCGGTCCGCCGGCCAATCCGATCCCCAAGTAGAGGAGCTGGCTGAGTGAACCATTGCGGCTTCCCAAAAATGCCGCTCCTAAGAGAACAAAGAATGTTTGAAGTGTGTATGGGACAGGTTGATGTGGAATCTCGACTTGCGCTCCGGCAGCAGTTAGTGCGGCGAACAAAAAAATCCATGCAGTTTGAACGAAGAAGCTTGTTTTTTCTCCGGTGAGCGGCAGTATAACCGCCGATTTACTTGCTGTCTCCATCATCTCTCCTTTTTACTGTCACAAGTGTTTATGAAACCAGGCAGAAGTTAAGTCAAGAACACGGCTCATTGCAGGAGCGGGCTTACTGTAAGGATGGCGCGCTCCATACATATGACCAACCCCTTCCAAGAGGATTAATTCAGTCATCGTCTTGTCCGATTCCTCATATAAACTCTTCACTTCCTCGATCGGAACCGGAATGTCGGCGGTTCCATGAATTAAGAGCAACGGCTTCCCCAACTCGTGCACCGCACGCTTGATGTTTAATCTCTCTCCATTTTTTTCCATGTCATCGAGCAAGTCTGTGCTCAATCTAAAGAGGCTTTGCGGATTGATGGAGGGTAGTCCTACATATCCCTTTTCTCTCCATCGTTTTCTCTGCCCTTCTGTATATCGATCAAAATACGAAACTGTTGACCATCCTGCAACAGCGTTGATCCTTTGATCTTCTCGAGCCTTGATGATTGCAATTCCACCCCCGCGCGAGTGTCCCACAATTCCAATTTTCAATTTATCGATGACCGGGCAATCAATTTGGTCGCCCGAAATTGCACCGAGGATTGTTGTCAGATCTTCCAGCTCAAGGCTGAACGTGTTAACGGAAAATTTTTTGCGCTCGGAAAATTTCCGAAAGTTCTTCCCGATACCGTTATGAGAAAAGTTGAATACGATAGAGATGAAACCGGCCTCGGCAAAGTGCCGGCCTATTGCGGGAAATGGCCCCCAATCCTTGAATGCCTTAAAGCCGTGGCAGACGATAATAACCGGCAGTTTTCCGCCCGCTCCATCCGACATCTCCTTTTCCCATCTGACGTCCCCATACAAATCAACTCCCGACGGCGTTGATAATTGAAACACACGTTCAATAATTTTGTCCATAAAAACTAGTAGGAAAATAGCCAACGAGGAAGTGAATGTCAAGGAAGTGAAATTGCTGGCAATGACTCATTTTCAATGTACTGTCATTCCGGCGAAAGCCGGAATCCATTCAATTAGGTCTGGATGCCCGCTTTCGCGGGCATGACAATTCCTTTTTTATCTTGAATACTTAAAGTAGTCCACTCCTCAAATTCTCGCAATCAAAAAATTATTGACTCTCTAGGCCGCATTTATTATATTTATAGGCTTGAAAGAAAAGCCGTTGAGCGAGTCGAGCGCCACCCGCTGTTGGGGAGGCAAATAACCGGTCGGCTGAGCCTATACTCCAGTTGGTTCTAACAAGTGAACTACGCATGTATCGATTAAAGGTTTTTTCCGGCAGGGCAAATCCCCAGTTGGCCAAGCAGATTTGCAAGAATCTCGGCGAGGAATTAGGCGAACTGGATATTCGGAACTTCAGCGACGGCGAGATTTGGGTAAAGTTCATTGACAATGTTCGAGGCGCCAACGTCTACATTATACAGCCGACGAACCCGCCGGCAGACAATTTGATGGAGCTTTTGCTCACGATTGATGCGGCCAAACGAGCGTCGGCGCGAAAGGTGACGGCGGTCATTCCGTATTTCGGATACGCCCGGCAGGATCGTAAGGATCAACCGCGCGTCGCAATCACAGCTAAACTCGTTGCAAATTTGTTGACACAATCCGGCGCCGATAGAATTATCACAATGGATTTGCACGCGCCGCAAATTCAGGGATTCTTCGATATTCCGGTCGACCATTTATATTCGTCTGTCGTTTTTGTCGATTACTATCGGAGAAAAAAAATACCGGATTTGACTGTCGTCTCCCCCGATGTCGGGGGAATAAAGATGGCAAGGGCGTACGCAAAGAGGCTGGCTGCCGACCTAGTGTTAATCGATAAGCGGAGGCCGGCTCCTAATGAAGTTGAGGTGGTCAATATTGTCGGCGAGGTCAAGGGAAGAAATGTCCTTATCGTTGACGATTTGATCGATACGGCTGGAACGTTTACCAGCGCGGTCAAGACTCTTAAGGATGCCGGCGCAAAAGACGTGTATGGCGCCTGCACGCATCCGATTCTTTCGGGCAAAGCAATGGAGCGCATCAACAGCTCGGACATTTCGAGGCTGCTGGTAACGGACACGATTCAATTGAAGCAATCGTCATCGAGAATTGAAGTCATGTCCGTCGCTAAAATTTTTTCGGAGGCAATCCATCGTTCCTTCGACAACAAATCGATCAGTTCGCTGTTTGATGTTGATAAAGATAAAACCCAGGACGATTAGTTTTTCAAAGGAGTAAGTCATGTCAGAAGTAGTTCTTCAAGCTGAGGTCCGCACTCACACCGGGAAGCATATCAAGGCGATGCGACGGTCCGGAAAAATCCCGGGCGAATATTATTCCCGCGGTGAACAGAATATTCACATTGCGGCCACTCCGCTTGGATTGAAACCCCTCATCTATACCTCGGAAGCCCATATTGTGAGCCTGAAGCTCGACAACGGCGAATCAAAGACATGTGTGCTTCGCAATGTTCAGTTTGACCCCGTATCGGAATTACCAATCCACTTCGATCTGCAAGGCGTTCGCGCAGATGAAGAATTAACCATCGAGGTGCCTGTGATGCTCAACGGTACGCCGAAAGGCGTTAAAGACGGCGGAACTGTTCAGCATGTGATGCACCGACTCAAAGTATCCTGCTTACCTAAATTTATTCCAGATCATGTTGAGGTAAATATTGCGGAACTTGGGATCAATCAATCTATCCACGTCCGGGACATTAAGGTCGACAATGTGAAGATTCTCGAAAGCGAATCCAGCACGATTGTCGCCGTCGTTCCTCCGACCATCTTGAAAGAGGAAACACCCGCTGACGCGGCAGCAGCGACAACCATTGCTGAACCCGAAGTTATCGCAAAGGGAAAGAAACCTGAAGAAGGTGAAGAAGGTGCGGAGGCTGCTCCTGCAGCAGCTAAAGCAGCAGCACCCGGCGCAAAGGCAGCACCGGCGGGCAAAGCAGCACCGGCCGCGAAGGCAGCACCTGCGGGCAAAGCAGCGCCGGCAGCTCCAGCTAAGAAAGAAGATAAGAAGTGATTTGAAGCCTGGCCGGAGATTCTTTCTTTTTGTTCTTTGAAACGTCTTTCTTAATGAGCATTTCTACCAGTGCAGAATTTTTTTGACGAAGAAGCGACTTCGGAAAAAATGAAATGCGTTGTCGGTTTAGGAAACCCCGGCGGGCGATACGCATCGACAAGACATAATGTTGGCTACAATGTCATCGCTTCCCTTTCACAAGTGACGCATTCTCCGATGCGGGAAGGCAATGGCGATTTCTTTTTTTCCGATTGTGCAATTGATGGCCGCCGTTTTTTTCTCGCAACACCTTCGACATACATGAATGAAAGCGGAACGGCCGTCCTCCAAATAATGGAGCAATTCAATGTTGCCGTTTCGAATTTGCTCATTATCGTCGACGATTTTCAGTTGCCTCTTGGGACTTTAAGAATTCGGGAAGAAGGGGGCGATGGTGGTCATAACGGACTCGCCTCAGTCATTTATCATTTGCAGACCGAAAACGTTCCGCGCTTGCGCATCGGAATCGCCGGGACTACATGCCCGAGTGAGAATAGAAAGGAATTGATGGCAGAATACGTCCTATCTCTTTTTGAAAAGGAAGAAGTTCAGCAAGCGTCAATAATGATCGCACATGCACGCGACGCGGTCATGGCGTTGATCCTTCAGGGAATTCAGTTCGCAATGAGCAATTTCAACAAGTCGTTTTTAGATAATGACGCTGCAGTGTAAATCAGTATTAAGTCCTAAGTAATAAGTTTTCTTCGTTAAAGTAATTGGTCATAAATTTTTAACTTTTAATTTTTCATTTTTAATTTATAACTCAACACCCTGTTCCATCATAAAAGAGATGGGATCATCATTAACGTCCAAAGGAGATATATCGTTGGAAAAAGAACACAAGATTTACGAGACGACATTCATCATCAATGCGGCGCTCGACAACGCCCAGATTGATGCCGTCATCGAGAAAGTGAAAGAAATCATCGTGAAAAACGGCGGTGATGTTCGCTCGCTGGAAAAGTGGGGCCGAAAGCGCCTCGCCTACACCGTCGACAAAAAAAATAACGGATTTTATGCATTCTTCGAATTCAAGGCTCCGGGGGACCTTATCGCCAAGCTTGACCGGCATTACCAATTGGACGAACACGTCATCCGTTATTTGACCATTCAACTGGACAAGAAAGCGCTGAAAGCAAAAGAAATCGCCTCCGCACTCCTAAAAAGTCAAGCGGTTGCACCCGGCATTGGAGATATTGTCGTTTAAATAGTGTAAAATTTATTCAAAACAGCAACAGAACTAAGAAGGAGAATCTCCTGTGTTCCATCAAAATCAAAACCGACGCGGAGGCGACGACCGGCGAGAAAAGCGCGACTCAAATGCAATACGAAAAAAACGCACGTGCCGTTTCTGCGATTCGAAAGAAATCTACATCGATTATAAAGATGAAAAGAAATTGTACCGTTTTATCACCGAGCAGGGAAAAATAATCCCAAAACGCATTACCGGATCGTGCGCAAAACATCAGCGACAGTTGGTGAAAGCAATCAAACGAGCACGGCACCTTGCGTTGCTACCGTTTGTATCCGACGCCATTAAATAAATTGTCATTCATAAAGCATGCTGGAGAAAGTATGAAGGTCATTTTACGTCAGGATTTCGAGAGCCTGGGAAAAATCGGCGAAGTTGTCGCAGTCAAGGATGGTTACGCCCGCAACTATCTTATCCCGCGGAGCATTGCCTACCGTGCGACGACAAGCAGCCTGCGAGCGCTCGAAGAAGAAAAGAAACAGCACGAGCGGCAGGAACAGAAACAATTCAAAGAGGCGGAAAAACTCGGCGGCGAACTCGAAAAACTCTCCGTCACGATCCCGATGAAAGTCGGCGAGGATGACAAACTGTTCGGGTCTGTAACCTCCCAAATGATCGCGGATGCATTGAAGGAAAAAGGATTCACGGTAGACAAACGGACAATAGAACTGGAAGAACCGATTAAAACGCTCGGCATTTTCGAAGTGCCGGTGAAACTTCACACGAAAGTCAGTGCAAAAGCAAAAGTGTGGGTCGTTCGGGAATAACCCGTTCGCATTCCTGTTTTATACCTGACGTCACATGTAAGACCGTCAGGTATTTTTTTATCATGCCTTAAAGAGCGAGGAGTTATCCATGGCACATCAACAACCGCTTTGGAGCGGAAGGTTTAAAGAGCCGCTGTCTGAAATAGCGCTCAAATTCTCTTCTTCTGTCGACCTCGATAAGCAGTTGTACCAAGAAGACATTGCCGGAAGTATCGCCCATGTGGAAATGCTTGCCGCGGTAAGCATCATCTCCTCGGAAGAGTCGCGCCGCATTCGGACCGCCTTGAGAGCAATAGGAAAGGAAATCGACTCGGGAAAACTCGAATTATCCTGGGATAAAGAAGACGTTCACATGGCGATTGAACAACGGTTGATCCAAAAAATCGGCCCTATGGGAGGGAAGCTTCACACGGGACGCAGCAGAAACGATCAAGTTGCATTGGATGAACGACTGCACCTACGCGGCGCAATCCGCGAAATAGAAAAACTCATTCTCCAGTTCCAGCGAGTGCTGCTGTTCAAAGCTGAAAAATATTTTGATACCATCATGCCGGGTTACACACACATGCAGCGTGCGCAGCCTGTCTATCTCTCGCATCATCTGCTCGCGTACACCTCGATGCTCGAGCGGGATTTTGAGCGGTTGCAGGATTGCCGCAAACGGATGAATAAACTTCCTCTCGGTGCTGCGGCACTGGCCGGTACCTCCTTTCCGATCGACCGCGACATGGTTGCCCGGAAGCTTGGATTCGACGGCGTGATTGAAAACAGTATGGATGCAGTAAGCGATCGTGATTATCTCATCGAATTTATTTCCGTATGCAGTATCGTCATGACTCACTTAAGCAGGCTTGCGGAGGAGATCGTATTTTGGAGCTCGCAAGAGTTCGATTTTGCAAGAACCGACGATGCGTACACGACGGGAAGCAGCATTATGCCGCAGAAAAAAAATCCAGATATGGCGGAACTGGTTCGGGGAAAAGCGGGAAGGGTGTACGGCGACTTAATCAATATTCTGACAATCATGAAGGGATTGCCGCTCGCCTATAACCGCGATATGCAGGAGGACAAATTCCCGCTCTTCGATGCTGTTGCAACAACGAGGCAGTGTTTGTTCATTTTCTCGCACATTCTCGTCCATACCAAATTTGAGAAGAACAGGTTTGAAGAAGAATTAAAGAATGATTTTCTTACGGCAACTGAGATCGCCGATTATCTTGTAAAAAAAGGATCTGCCTTCAGAGATGCTCATACGATAACGGGAAAAATTGTCGCCCATGCAATCGAGCATAAGAAAAGCCTTACACATCTCACGGTATCCGAATTGAAACATTTTTCCCCCCTGCTTGAGGAGGATGTTTTCGATCTCCTTGATCCGCACAAGAGTATTGAGCACAAGAAGTCGGCAGGGAGCACTTCTCCTCAGGAAGTAAAAAAGCAAATTGTGCATTGGACACGGGTGCTGAAGAATAGAAAATTATAAACTCGTCAGAGCGGCCTTCCCCGGCTTAGTGTGCTTCCTTTAGCGATTTTAGTCTTACAGCTTCAAACTCATCTCCCCTGTTCCATTGAGGCATCGCTGGCCGGTTGGCAACAAGATACCCAAGGTGAAAATAGAACTTTGCCTGCTGGATAGTCCCTTCGTACGTCCAATCGCTTCGAATCTCATCGCTCGGCTGATGGTAGTTATAGTCATTATATTCTTCAGCCATTTCCTTCCCCCAATCCGCCGGCTTACCGATAAAATCAATTCCAGCGTCAAAGTAGGCCGTAGGTACTCCAACTGCGGCGAAGCTGAATTGGTCTGAACGATAGAATGCCCCTTGTTCTGGAAACTGATCCGGCTTGACGACAAAACCTGCAACCTTAGCGGCAATATTCACATCTTCATCGATCGTTGAACACCCTTTTCCTATCATCGAAATATCCCTCGTTTCACCGAACATATTTACCCCATCCATGTTGATGTCGGCAGCGATTTTTCCGACGGGGAATGTCGGATGGGCGGCATAATATTCCGATCCGAGCGTGCCTGCTTCTTCCCCTCCAACAAGAAGAAACAATATTGAACGTTTCGGCAGTTGGGCCAGATGGGTAAAACCCTGTGCCAGTGTCAACACCATGCTTACTCCCGACGCATTATCGACAGCGCCGTTGTCAATGGAATCTCCGTTCACCGGTTGAACAATTCCCAAATGGTCAAAATGAGCCGTAAAAATGACGACCTCTTTTGAGAGGGCTGAATCGCTCCCACGCAATAATCCGGCGACATTAGCTGTCGTCATTTTCCTGATGGTGTTATGGATATGCACTGAAGCATTGATCCCAAGTGGAATTGGTTTAAAATTCCTTGATTGCGCTGCTTTCATCATTGCCTCGAGATCTCTTCCGGCCATCGCTACCAATCGTTTGCTTGCGCTCGACAACAGCCACGATTTCAACTTCATCGGCTCCTCTTTGGAATCGGCAAGCGAAAAGTTTTCTCCCGACCATGAAGTTTGCACCACTTGAAACGGATAACCGGCAGATGCATCCGTATGAATGATGATGGCGCCCACCGCTTTCTTACGAGCGGCAATGTCATACTTATATGTCCAACGGCCATAGTACGTCCTGGCTTTACCGCCGAAAAATTTTGGATCGTCGCTGGGCGGATCGTCGTTCATCATCAACAATACTTTGCCCTTGACGTCAACACCTTTATAGTCATCCCACTTTTGCTCCGGTGCAACAATGCCAAATCCGACAAAAATAATTTCCGCATTTGTGATATCAACATGTTCATCATGTGTTCCAGAAAAACCGATGAACTCTTCGCGAAACTTAAAGTGCTCTTCTTTCGATCCGCATTGAGCGACAAGCTCCATCGAAGGGTCGGCCGTTGTTCCGATGATCGGGAACCGCTGAAGGTATGTTCCATGCTCGCCTCCCGGTTCCAACCCGAGCAATTGCAACTGTGAAACAAGATATTTTTGCGTTACCGCGTCGCCCCGCGTTGCCGGCGCACGTCCTTCCAACAAATCACTGGCTAAAAATTTCAAATGGCTTTGAAAGACATGGGCATTGATTGTCGCGAAAGCCTGTTCTTCATCTTCGTTCATCTGAGCTTGGAGAGAGACGACCGATACCGTCATGCAGGCAACTACAAAAGCCATCACGTTCACGATGGCATTCCCTTTAAAAAGAAAATGTGGAATGCTTCGCATCCGTCCGTTGTATCCGACGCCGTCGTCGATATGATTATTTTTAGAGATCATGGAAACTGTCTCGGACGGCATTGAGTTAACAATGTATCTTTACAATTTCTTGTTGGATCGGTTCCCCCGGAATAATGATCTTCTTTTCTTTCGATACATAAACATCGATTTCCAGCCGGACACCAAATTCGCCGGGAAGATAGATGCCGGGTTCGATCGAAAAACATGTTTCAGGAATAATTTCCCGCTGGTCATGGGTTTCAAGGTTATCGATGTTTGCCCCGTTTCCATGAACCTCCACACCGATGTTGTGGCCCGTGCGATGAATGAAATATTCACCGTAACCTTTATCAGCGATGTGCTTTCGCGTAATATCGTCAACGTCGCATCCACGAACCTTGCGGCCACTTGCAAATTCCTTCTTTAAGTAGTCTACCGCTTCATCACGCGCTCCTTTAACGATTTCAAAAACTTTTTGATACTTATCGGGAATATTTTCTCCCGCATAGGCCACCCACGTAATATCAGAATACACACTCTCCGGCTTGTTCTTCTTTGCCCAAAGGTCGATCAGGACATAATCTCCTTTTTTGATCTCCGAAAAAATTTCTTTTGTCGGCTCATAATGAGGATTCGCGCCGTTGGCGTTGACCGAACAATTCGGAGCGTCGTCGATGACGAGTTCGTTCTCCTCGAAGTATTGCATCATTCGTTGCTGCACGTCGTACTCCGTCACTTTCTGCCCCGCCCGAAGTCTATCGCCTATAAACCCGAACGCTATATCGACAGTCTTTCGCAATACGTTAGAAGTTTCAAACTGATCGGCGCGCTGCTCATCCGTCCAGCGGGCCTCAAAATATTGAACAATATCTGCGGAAGAGACGACATCAACGCCGAAAGACCGGATAAGCTCAACCGTCCCGGCATCGACTTTTGACACATAGGGAATGGCATTGTTCGGAGAGTACTCCATCGCAACCGATGTGAATCCACGAAGCGCTTTTTTTAAACCATCCTGGAGAGATTGCCAGCTCACGTAGGCTGTTTTGTTGCCGGGGAGATGGTCTAAATTATATTGTTCGATTCCATGGACGAGTTTCTGCGGCGTTCCCTGTGCAGGAATAAAATAAAAGTAGCGCCTCATTTGCGTTAGGTGCGGAGGAAGTTCCAATAATTTAGAGGCAAATACATTGGATTGCCGAAAATTGTATAATAGCCATCCGCCAAGTTTATAGTTTCTCAGCGTGGCCTGGATCGCCGAAATCCTTTGAGCTAATTCGTCATTTTTTGATGACATGAGAAATATCCTCTGTTATAGTGGGCGAATTCGTGCCGCTGAACGCGTGCGGCAATATAAATAATTCTCATCCAAATAAAAATCCCCGAACGCATTATTGCATTCGGGGATTGTGTTCTGTTCACAACAGGGCTTGTTAATACATGTCGCCCATGCCGCCGCCCGGAGGCATAGCGGGCATAGCCTTTTTTTCCTCAGGCTTTTCAACGATTGTCGCTTCTGTCGTTAATAACAATGCAGCAACACTCGCTGCGTTTTCAATTGCAATACGAGTTACCTTTGTCGGATCGATCACGCCTGAATCGACAAGGTTTTCATATTTTTCCGTAAGCGCATTGAAACCGAAGTTACCTTTTTCGTTCTTTACTTTATCGACAACGACCGAGCCTTCAAGGCCGGCGTTCGCAACGATCTGTCGAATCGGCTCTTCAAGAGCGCGTTTGACAATCTCAACGCCGGTCTTTTGGTCTTCATTTGAAGTTTTTACTTCATCCAGTTTGGGGATTGCACGCAGGTACGCGACACCACCGCCGGGGACGATTCCCTCTTCAACAGCGGCTCTCGTAGCATGGAGTGCATCTTCAACGCGGGCTTTCTTTTCTTTCATCTCCACTTCGGTTGAGGCGCCGATTTTCAACACAGCAACACCGCCCGATAGCTTCGCGAGACGTTCCTGGAGTTTCTCTTTGTCGTAATCAGAGGTGGTCTTATCAATCTGTCCTTTGATTTCATTGATGCGCTTCTTGATTTCATCCTTTTTACCGGCACCTTCAACGATTGTCGTGTTGTCTTTGTCGACAACGACTTTCTTCGCGGTGCCTAAATATGATAGTGTGGCGTTCTCAAGTTTGAACCCCTTCTCTTCAGAAATCACCGTTCCATTCGTTAATACGGCAATATCTTCGAGCATCGCTTTTCGCCGGTCGCCGAAGCCCGGAGCTTTCACAGCAACGACGCGGAGTGTTCCACGAATCTTATTCACGACGAGCGTTGCAAGGGCTTCGCCCTCGACCTCTTCTGCGATCAAAACCATAGACTTGCCCGATTGCGCTGCTTTTTCGAGAATCGGAAGAAGGTCCTTCATTGAGCTGATTTTCTTGTCATGAATCAGGATGAGTGGATCTTCGAGCACCGATTCCATTGTATCGGCATCCGTAACGAAGTACGGCGAAAGGTAGCCGCGATCGAATTGCATTCCTTCGACAACGTCCATTGTCGTCTCGGTCCCTTTTGCCTCTTCAACGGTGATAACGCCGTCTTTGCCGACTTTGTCCATTGCGTCCGCGATGAGCGTACCAATCGTCGGATCGTTATTTGCGGAGATGGAACCTACCTGAGCAATTTCTTTCTTACCTTCAACAGGTCGGCTGATCTTTTTCAATTCCTCGATTACTCTTGTCACTGCAAGGTCGATACCGCGTTTTAAGTCCATCGGATTCGCACCGGCAGTAACATTCTTGAGACCTTCGCGAACAATTGCCTGGGCAAGAACGGTGGCTGTCGTCGTTCCGTCGCCTGCTACGTCCAACGTCTTTGACGCGACTTCCCGAACCATCTGAGCGCCCATGTTTTCCATTGGATCTTCTAGTTCAACTTCCTTTGCAACAGTAACACCGTCTTTGGTAATAGTTGGTGCACCGAACTTCTTGTCGATGACCACGTTGCGACCTTTCGGTCCAAGCGTTACTTTGACTGCATTGGCAAGCTGGTCGACACCGCGCTTCAGGGCTGCGCGAGCATCAAAGTCGTACTGAATTATTTTTGCTCCCATATAATTAACACTCCTTTAAATTTTGGTTTTTCGTTGCTTCGATTACTTGGGCATTATCGCAAAAACATCGCTCTCACGCATGATGAGAACTTCTTCTCCGTCGACCGTGACTTCTGTTCCTGAGTATTTTCCATACAGAACTTTGTCGCCGACTTTCAACTCCATTGGAACTTTCTTCCCTTCCTCCGTAAGCTTTCCCGGTCCCGCAGCGATCACCTCGCCCCATACTGGCTTCTCTTTGGCAGTATCAGGAAGGATAATTCCGCCTTTCGTTTTCTCTTCTGCCTCGGCAGGTTTGACGACAATTCTGTCAGCCAAAGGATGTAATTTCATACAAGTCTCCTTAACTTTAAGTTGATACTCTGTAACTCTATTTGTTTTAACTAGTTTAGAGAGTTCAAGGTTATTAGCACTCTCTATTAGTGAGTGCTAATATACCTCCCAAAATGGAAAAAGTCAAGTCTTTTGAGGTTAGATTTCGGTCCCGGATACAATCAGCACAAACTCTCCCTTTATTTGGCGGGACGATAACGCCTGTCGGAGGGAAGATAATGTTCCTCGAAGTATCTCCTCAAATTTTTTCGTCATTTCACGGCCGATGACAGCTTTGCGGTCGCCGAAAACATTTTGAATATCGTCGAGGGTTTTGAGGATACGATGGGGGGATTCATAGAAAATAATTG
Source organism: uncultured Bacteroidota bacterium (assembly GCA_963717445.1). Lineage (GTDB taxonomy): Bacteria > Bacteroidota > Ignavibacteria > UBA10030 > UBA8401 > JAGVPT01. Next base: position 564,529 of record OY970334.1, read on the forward strand.
TTCGAGGCTCGTTTTTGAGCTGCGCAAGCTTTGTCGACCGTCCTTTCTTGTGCGGAAGAAATCCCTCGAACACGAACGACTGTGTCGGCATTCCACTTGCAACAAGAACGGGAATAAACGCCGTTGGTCCCGGAAGTGGAATGACTGGCAATCCATTTTGTATGCAGGCTTGAATAATCGAATATGCCGGGTCGGAAATTCCCGGCGTGCCCGCGTCGGAGACCAGCGCTACAGCTTGTCCTTCATGCAGTTTGGCAATAATTTGAGGAACGCGAATGGTCTCATTATGATTGAAAAAACTAATGAGCGGTTTTTCAAGGTGTAGGTGGTCGAGTAAAATTTTCGTCGTGCGCGTATCTTCTGCGGCAATGACGTTGACTGCCGAAAGAATTTTCACCGCACGATAGGTAATGTCGTCAAGGTTGCCTATCGGAGTTGGAACAATGTATAATGTTCCTGGTTGAATTTCTTCGGGCATCGGTCTATGTACCCCAATCGCGAACGTAACGGAAGTCGACGTTGACTGTTCGTAGAGATATTTTTGCCACGACCGGCGGACGGCGTTTAAATTGGTTTTGTTTAACTCTCTTTTTAATTTTAGTAATGAAATTCTTTTCAAAACCCAGTGCTGTCAATTCATCATCCCTGCGGCGTTCATCGATCATGTAATAGAGGAGCCGGTCGACATCGTTGTACAAAAAGCCGAGTTCCCCTTCGTCGGTCTGGTCTTGCCATAAATCCGCCGTCGGCTTTTTCTCAATGATCTTACGGGGAACGCCCAGCGATTCCGCCAACTGCCATATTTGAGTTTTATAGAGGTCGCCGAGTGGGTTGAGTGCACACGCCATGTCGCCAAACAACGTGCCGTAGCCCAGCATCGTTTCAGTTTTGTTCGACGTGCCTACAACAAGTGCATCGTGTTGAAGAGAACGGTCATAGAGAACAATCATTCTCATGCGCGCCATGATATTCCCGCGGCGGACGTTATCTTTGATCTGTTGAGCTATGATAAACGGATCGACCATTGGAGTAATATCGACAACCTCGGAGTGTACCTTCAATTCCTTCACAACCAATTCAGCATCGGCCTTACTTTCCGGGTTACTCGACGCATATGGCATTAAGACAACGAAAACATTTTCTTTGCCCAGCGCTTCGGCAGAGAGGTACGCAGAGACAGCCGAGTCTATCCCTCCGGAGAGTCCGATCACGGCCTTTGTGAATCCGGCATTGTGAATTTGATCACGGATAAAATCTACCAACATCTTACGGACAAATGCCGTATTGAGATGTAGCTCGTTGCCGGGAGTTGTTCGAGTTGTCGTTTCCATATCATTCACTTTCAAAGTTCGCCAACGCTGAGCTCCTGAAGAGCCTTTCGCATGATTGTGAATCCCTCCTCCAACTCGCCGCGTTGGATCGTTAATGGCGGTCTGAAGCGAATGGAGCGATCACCGCAACCGATGATGATCAAGCCTTCCTCGTACGCCTTCTGGCGAAGCTGGTCGCGATTCTGAGCGGAATCGAGATCGATTGCGCACATCATTCCACGACCGCGGACATTGGAGACCAGCTCGGGAAATTCCGCCCCCATTGCAGTGAGTTCTTGAAGCATAAATTCTCCCTGAACCCGGGCATTCTCCACCAGGTGTTCTTCTTCAATGATCTCCATAACCCTTGTGAACCGTACCATATCGACCAAGTTACCGCCGAACGTCGAATTGAGACGGCTCGACTTGTGAAAAACATTATCCAGCACATCGTCGATCCGCGTGCTGCTCATGAAACCGCAGACATGAGTTTTTTTCCCAAAAGCCATCAAATCCGGCTTCACAAAATATTCATGGGCCCACATTTTCCCGGTAAGGCCGATTCCTGTTTGAACTTCATCGAAGATAAGAAGGATTTCGTTTTCATCGCAAATCTGGCGCAACCTAACTAAAAATTCTTTTCTGAAATGATTATCGCCCCCCTCAGCCTGAATCGGTTCGATGATGATCGCTGCGATGTCCTCGGGATTATTGATGATCGCTTCCTTTATTTGCCGTATCGCAGTTTCTTCATCATCCATAACTTCTTTTAAATGAACGCCGTTGAGCGGAAATGTGATGGCAGGGTTCAATATTCTTGGCCACTTAAACTTGGGAAAATAATTTGTCTTTGCCGGGTCTGTGTTCGTAAGCGATAACGTATAGCCGCTCCTTCCGTGAAAAGCCCGGCGAAAATGAATGATCTGTCTTCCCCGCTCCTCCGTGTATCCCTTGGTAAAGTTTTTGCGGACTTTCCAATCGAATGCCGTCTTCAACGCATTCTCGACCGCAAGCGTACCGCCATCGACCAAAAATAAGTACGGCAAGTATTCCGGTTGAACGATACGGGCAAACGTTTCGACGAACTCCGCCATTTCAACGCTGTAGACATCGGAATTAGAAGTTTTATTAACTGCAACGGCGGCTAGCCTCTCGAGAAATTCCCGTTCGACCATTTTCGGATGATTCATTCCAATCGCGGACGAAGCAAAAAAAGAAAAAAAGTCGAGGTACCGTTTGTTGAACCGCGAATCATAGATATAGCAGCCCTGACTCTTCTTTAAATCGACAACCAAGTCAAATCCATCAACAAGCATATGGCGGGCAAGTGTGAGATGCACGTCGGTCGGTGGGATTTTAATTGAAGTCTTCGTGGTGGGCTTACTCAGTATTTTCCTCTCGCCGCTATTGTCGCCGCTGTTCTTGGCGCCTACCGTTTTCACTGTTAATTCTGACATGATACACCTCCAGACTTTTCTGTTCGATGAATGAGTGGTAGAATATCCTTCTCAGGTTCATCATGATTCAGAAAAACTCCTGATGCTCGTATAACGAAACAATATAGAGGCGAACCATGCTTGTCATACTTGTTATTTGAATCATCAACTAAGATCACGACGTTGCACGAAGAAAACAGCTTTCGTGCAGATTGGTGCTTAACAAATTCTTGACGAAATCAAGTACTAACTCTCGCAGACCCTTTCTTACTATTCGTGTTTTTTGTGTCCTTGGTGGATATCTTCCATTCTGTAACGCGAGTTAGTAATTATCTATTTGGGCCCTCTGTAATGCACCGCTGTAATCGACATAAACTGCTTTCCATTCCGTAAAAAAATCGTACACCGTCCAGCCTCCCTCGCGATGACCGTTTCCCGTTTGTTTGACTCCACCGAACGGCAGGTGCGCCTCAGCGCCGATTGTGGGGACATTGACGTACGTGATGCCGGCTTTGATGTCCCGCACGGCGACGAATGCTCTGTTGACGTCGCGCGTATAGATCGACAATGAAAGACCATACACGGTGTTGTTGAGAATCGAAATACTTTCGTCCAGAGATTTTGTGCGGATGACCGACAATACTGGACCGAAAATCTCTTCCTTCGCAATCCGCATTTCCGGAGTTACATCAACAAAAATCGTCGGCTTGTAAAACCATCCTTTGTCAAGCACGCCTCCGGTCGCAAACGATCCGCCAGCAATAATCTTTGCCCCTTCCTTCTGTCCGACTTCAACAAAATAATGCACGGTCTCACGTTGCTTTTCATTTATGCAAGGACCAACGTCTGTTGTTGGCAGCAGCCCATCACCAAGTTTTAACTTGTTCGTCCGATCAACAAGCATCGACATAAATTTTTCGTAAATTTTTTCGTGCAGAATAAGCCGGCTTGTCGCTGTACATCGCTGCCCCGTTGTTCCAAAAGCTCCCCATAGAACTCCATCTAGCGCAAGATTAAGGTCTGCATCGTCCATCACGATTTGTGCATTTTTCCCTCCAAGCTCAAGCGAAACTCGTTTGAGTGTTTCACTCGAGTCTTTTTGTATCTGCTTACCGACAGACGTTGAGCCGGTAAAAGAGATCAAATCAATATCCGGATGAGAGGTAATAGCGCTGCCGACCTCACTTCCGGTACCATGAACAATATTCACAACACCATCCGGAATGCCCGCTTCCATCATGATCTCAACTAATGTTGTAGCAGTTTTCGGGGTGTCTGTCGCCGGTTTAAAAACCACAGTGTTACCGGAAAGAACTGCGGGAAAAATTTTCCATGTCGGAATCGCCATCGGAAAATTCCAGGGTGTGATGATTCCCGCAACTCCTATCGGCACGCGAATCGCCATAGCAAATTTATTTGGAAGCTCCGATGGAACTGTGTGGCCAAACAACCTGCGTCCTTCCGACGAAGCGTAGTATGCTGTATCAATCCCTTCCTGAACATCGCCGCGCGTCTCCACAATAACTTTTCCCATTTCACGCGTCATCTCCCGCGCAATATCCTCCTTGCGGGCAACCATGAGGTCGCCAATCTTCCGCAAGATGTCGCCGCGCTTCGGCGCAGGAACAAGGTGCCACGTTTCAAATGCCGAGCGGGCAGCTTTTACGGCTTCGTCGACATCTTCTCTGGCTGACTTCGGAAAAACACCGATCACTTCATCCCAATGCGCCGGATTGCGGTTCTCGAATGTCTTCCCGGACTTTGCATCGGCCCACTTCCCATTGATAAGGTTTTGAAATTTCTGAGGCATGATTACTCCACAACGTATCCGCTGGCTCTCAAGCGCAGTGTTCCCTTATTTTCCCAAACCGACTCTTTCAAAAATATAGTCGACATGGCGAAGGCTTTTCGTAGGATCAAAAGCATCGTCGAGCTCTTTGTGTGAGAGAACTGCAATTACTTCCGCATCCCCTTCTAACACTTCTTTAAAATTTCTTTTGGTCTGCCACACATCCATGGCCTTTTTTTGGACAATGCGGTAGGCATCTTCCCGTTTCATTCCTTTTGTCGTCAACGCAAGCATAACGGGCTGCGAAAATACCAGGCCATGAGTCAGTTCAATGTTCTTTCTCATGTTTTCCGGATAGACAAGAAGTTTATCAAGGACGTTTGTCGTCAACGCGATCATGTAATCGAGCAGGATACAGCTATCGGGAACGACAATTCGCTCGACGGATGAATGCGTGATATCCCGCTCGTGCCAAAGGGCAACATTTTCGAGCGAAGCCAGTGCATTTCCACGAAGAACCCGCGATAATCCGGCAATACGCTCGCAAGTAATCGGATTCCGTTTGTGCGGCATCGCTGAAGATCCTTTTTGCCCTTTTGAAAAATATTCTTCAGCTTCCAACACTTCAGTTTTTTGAAGGTGCCGGATTTCGGTGGCAAATTTTTCCAGCGAGCTGCCGATCACAGCGAGAGTCGTCATAAATTCCGCATGTCGGTCACGCTGGAGAATTTGCGTTGAAACCGGCGCCGGTGTCAATCCAAGTTTAGCACACACGTATTCTTCCACTTTTGGGCTAAGATGCTCGAACGTTCCAACTGCGCCGGAAATTTGGCCTACCGAGATCGTTTCGATGGCGTGCCGCAAGCGCTCAATGTTCCGCCGCGTCTCGTCAAACCAGAGTGCCAATTTCAGTCCAAAGGTCGTCGGTTCAGCATGGATGCCGTGCGACCGGCCGATCATCACTGTCATCTTAAATTCCTTCGCACGGCGGGCGAGAATTTCGCGCAATTCTTCCAATCCCCTCAACAGCATTTCGCCCGATTGCTTCATCTGCACAGCCAGGGCAGTATCGAGGACATCCGACGATGTCATTCCAAGATGGATGTAGCGCGATTCCGGACCGACGTATTCGCCGACGTTTGTTAAGAAAGCAATGACGTCATGCTTCACTTCCTGCTCGATCGCGTCGATTCGCTCTATGTCGAACTTCGCTTTTTCACGGATAGTCTTCGCCGCTTCCTTCGGGATTACCCCAAGCTCGGCCTGCGCTTCGCACGCAAGAATCTCTATTTGCAGCCAGATTGAAAATTTGTTCTGCTCATTCCATATTTTGCCCATCGCCGGGCGAGTATATCGTGCTATCACGTTTTTATGTTAGAGTTAAGTTCGCTTTTCAAGTGTGAGATTAACATCGAATGTCCGCTTGTCGCGATAAATTTTCAAATCGAGAACATCGCCTGCCTTCGCATCGTTAATGATTGCGATAATCGTTTCTTCGTTTTGAATTTTCTCTCCGTTGATTTCCAAAATGATGTCGCCGACCTTTAACGCTGCTTTCTCCGCAGGACTATTTTTTTTGATATCGCTGATGATAACTCCCTCGGCATCTTTTAGACCGAAGTACTTTGCAATGCGCTGGTCGACAATATTCACTTCCATTCCTGTCCAGAAATTACGGTCAACCTTCCCATTTTTTTGGAGTTCTTCGACAATCGACTTCACGCGGTTGATTGGAATTGCAAATCCATAACCGATATATGCCTGGCTCACACCGGCGGTATAAATGAGGGTGTTGATACCGATGACTTCACCCGCGCTGTTGACAAGCGGTCCGCCGCTGTTGCCTGCATTAATCACTGCATCGGTCTGTATCAAGCCTCGATAGGAACGATTATCATCAACATTCAGGTTCATCCCTTTCGCGCTTACGACGCCGACGGTAACAATCGGCTTATCGATATTTTCAAAAAGTCCGAACGGGTTGCCGAACGCAACCACCCATTCCCCGATGATGACATCGTCGGAGTTACCGAGTTTGACATACGGAATATTTTTCCCCTTTATCTTTATCAGGGCAACGTCCGAAATCATATCCGTGCCGACGAGCTCAGCCGGATATTTTTCTCCGTTTGTCATCGTCACGATGATTTCTTTTGCGTTTCCGGCTACATGGTCGTTCGTGAGAATGTATCCCTCGGGGGAGATGATAAAGCCGGACCCCAGCCCTTTGACCTCCTGCTTTAAATTTCTATTCCCGAAGAACTGCCGGAAGAACGGGTCATCACCAAAAAAATTTGAAAATGGGTCTTGGTATTCCCTCACCTCGGTTACGGTAATGCCGACGATTGCCGGGCTCACGGTCTCTACCGTCGTCGTAATAGCATTCTTCCTCGAGTTCGAGATCCCATTGTCGGAGCTTTTCTGATCATCCTGAGAAGTAAATATTGAGCTTTGCTGCTTTGAATCCGGGGTTGCCGCATTTTTGGTACCGCCGTTGGAAGCAAGGGAATAACCAAGTATTCCGCCTGCACAAATACAAATGATAAATAACAGAAGCAGTTTTCGAGACATCTTATTTTCCGTTTGTTGTTCGTAATGAGATCAAAGCTCGGAGCGGTTCGATATGCCGGATGAACAAAACGACTGACATTACAGAATATATTAAAAGAATCTGAGCCGCTGAAAATGCCCCAATAGTGAATTTCATAATTACGCTTGCCGGCAAAATGAAACCCAGCAACGGCGAAGCAACGATGGCGACAATGTTTCCGACATGAACATTTTTCGATAACGAATATCCCACAGACCAACACACAAGCCACATTGCAACAAATATCCAGCTTACTATCAACATTGCGCCGGCTGCAACCGCAAGCCCGCGCCCCCCTTTAAACATCAGCCACACAGGAAAACAATGCCCTACGACAACACCCACGAGAGCCGTCGAAAGAGCCTCGAACGTTGATCCAAATAGAACAGACACGAGAATAATTGCGAGCGCACCTTTCAGCACATCGACAACAAGGACAATGAAACCTACCAATCGTTGACCCGTCACTTCATACGCATTCAGCGTCCCCACGTTGCCACTGCCTGCGGACCGGATATCGATGTGTGCTTTTCGTTTGACGACGATGTAGGCAGTAGGAAGGGAACCGACGAGATAACTAAAGACAAAAACTTCCAGGATCAGCAATACATTGTTATCGTAATGTGGTTGTGCGCCGTTTGCATGAGCAAAGTAGCAAAAAATCATCCGATAGTCAAGGTAAGCAATAGAGCACATCCCGTATAACTTAAAGTAAATACAATAGTTGTGGCTGCCGTTCCTTGATTCTTCTTCCCGAAACGAGTATATTCACAAAGAAAAAATGCTTGTTCAATGGATCAATCCTTCCTCAAGAAACTTTTAGCTGACCTCAAGCGAGGGAGAATTTCGGAAGAGAAGGCGCTCTCCTCAATCCAAAATTTTTCTTACGAATCGCTCGGCTTTGCAACGATTGACCATCATCGTCAATTGCGTCAAGGATTTCCGGAAGTCATTTTGTGCGAAGGAAAATCTCCGCAGCAAGTTGCGGTCATTGCAAAGAAGATTGCTCGGAGAGGCAGCACGCTGCTGGCAACCAGAGCGACAAAAAAAGATTTTACGGCTGTCCGAAAAGTAGTGAAGGGCGCTCATTACAATTCGGATGCACGCTCCATCACAGCAAATGAGCCCGGGGCGGCCACATCAACAAAGAAAATGATCCTTGTGGTCACAGCAGGAACTTCGGACATTCCTGTTGCCGAAGAAGCTGTTGTTACGGCGAAAATGATGCGGCAAAGGGTTGAAACAATGTACGATGTAGGGGTTGCAGGAATTCATCGATTGTTGAATCAAAGCGACAAGCTTCATAAGGCAAGCGTGATCATTGTTGTCGCCGGAATGGATGGCGCCCTCGCGAGCGTCGTTGGCGGTCTCGTGCGCGTTCCCGTTATCGCCGTTCCTACATCAACAGGCTATGGCGCATCATTCGGAGGAATTGCCCCGCTCCTGACAATGTTGAATTCATGCGCTGCAGGAGTCACTGTGGTGAACATCGATAACGGATTTGGAGCTGCGTATGCTGCCAGCCTTATAACGAGGGCATAGGCGGCCATTTCAGCAACGAAATGGTTCCGTTGTAAAAGGAAGGAAAGAATACATGCTCACTGATATCAAAAAAATACAATTCAAACAGAATATTTTGGAAACCATCGGGAATACTCCACTCGTGAAGCTCAACAAAATAGCGAACGGGTATAAACCGCAAATTTTTGCCAAGGTGGAAATTTTCAATCCCGGCGGATCAGTGAAAGACAGGATTGGAGTAGATATTATTGAGGAAGCAGAACGGACCGGAAGACTGAAGCCCGGCGGAACAATCGTCGAATCGACCTCAGGCAACACGGGAATGGGACTTGCGATTGTGGCGGCGATCAAAGGTTACAAAACGGTGTTCACAATGCCCGACAAAATGAGCGGCGAAAAAATTCAGCTGCTCCGCGCATTTGGAGCGGAGGTTATTGTGACACCAACTGCAGTTCCGCACGATTCTCCCGAAAGCTACACAGAGGTTGCCAAACGTATCGTCCGCGAAACGCCGAACTCAATTCTCGCAGACCAGCACTTCAATCCGAAAAACGACAAGTCGCACTACCGCACTACAGGCCCGGAAATTTGGGAACAGACCGGCGGTCAACTCGACTACCTTGTGGCCGGCGTGGGTACGGGAGGAACAATCAGCGGTGCAGGAAAGTTTTTGAAGGAGAAGAATTCAAAGATCAACGTGGTCGGCATTGATCCGAAAGGATCAATCCTTCGCGAGTTCTTCTATACCAAAAAATTCTCTCCGGTTTTCAGAACATATAAAGTGGAGGGCATCGGAGAGGATTATATTCCCGGTACGCTCCATTTCGAATACGTCGACGAGGTGATTGAAGTGACCGATAAAGAATCGTTCCTCGCGGCACGAAAGCTGACACGGGAAGAAGGCATCTTTGCCGGCGGTTCGAGCGGTGCTGCCGTCGCCGGAGCGTTCAAGCTTGCCGAACGCCTCTCGGAAAAAGACGTTGTCGTCGTGATATTACCGGACGGGGGATCCAAATACCTGAGCAAGATTTACAACGACAATTGGATGAAAGAGAACGGTTTCCTCGCCCCCGAACGCATCACGCTCCGGTACGTTCTCGAAGCAAAATCGGCCAAACTTCCACAATTAATCACTGTCGAACCTTCCACGACAATTCGGTCCGCTCTCGATCTCATAACCGGAAAAAACATTTCGCAGTTGCCGGTCTTCGAAAATAAGAAGTGCATCGGCAGCGTCTCCGAAGGAAATCTCCTTACTATCCTTCTGAAAGATTCATCCAAGTTTGATGCGCAAGTACGGACAGTAATGGAACCCCCGTTGCCCGAAGTCCACATGAATGAAGAAATCAGCCGGGCGGTGGAATATTTTGCAAAAAAAGAACCGGCAGTATTGGTAAGGAACGATTCAGACCTTATCGGCATCATTACCCGGTTCGACGTCTTAGGATACCTTTCCCGCTAAATAATGTTTGTAAACGGAGTACCATGAAATTTTCAACAAAGACAGTTCACGCAGGACAGCACCCTGATCCGACAACCGGCGCCGTCATGACGCCCGTGTTTCTCACGTCGACGTACGTCCAGAAGGAATTAGGAAAACATAAGGGGTACGAATATTCCCGCGTATCAAATCCCACACGCACCGCACTTGAAAAGAATATCGCCGCGCTTGAAAGTGCGAGCGAAGGAATGGCATTTGCATCCGGAATGGCCGCAATCGATGCACTCTTTCGCCTTCTCTCTCCCGGAGACCATCTGATCGTTACGAACAATGTGTACGGGGGAACGTACCGCATCGCGAAAATGGTATTCGAACAATTCGGCCTGCAGTTTGATTTTGTCAATACCACCGACATGAACATTGTCGTGAAAGCGCGTAAGCCAAACACAAAGATGATTTTTATCGAGACCCCTACAAATCCGACGATGGAGATCACCGACCTTGCCGCGATTGCAAAGTTTGCACGGTCGCATCACCTGATTTCCGTTGTCGACAATACGTTTGCCACACCGTACCTGCAGAAGCCAATCGAATTCGGCATCGATGTCGTTGTCCACAGCGTAACAAAATATTTAAACGGGCACAGTGATATGCTCGGAGGAATGGTTGTTACGAATAATGCGGAGGTTACCGAAAAACTTCGTTTCTGTCAGAAAGCTGTGGGGGGAATTATGAGTCCCTTCGATGCGTGGCTCTGTTTGCGCGGAACGAAAACGCTGGCAGTCCGGATGAAACAGCATTGTGAGAACGCAACTATTATCGCCCAATGGCTGTCATCACAAAAAAAGGTCGTAAGAGTGAACTACCCCGGGTTACGAAGCCATCCTCAATATGCACTCGCGAGAAGGCAGATGAGCGGGTTTGGGGGAATGATTTCGTTTGATGTCGGCAGCCTGAACAATGCCAAACGATTCCTGAAACGACTCCGCGTTTGTGCTCTTGCTGAAAGCCTCGGCGGAGTGGAGACGCTCATTTCTCATCCGGCAACGATGACTCATGCTTCAGTGCCGCAAGTTGAGCGAATCAAAAATGGAGTCACCGATGGGCTGGTTCGAATCTCCGTCGGCATCGAAGATGTGGAAGATTTGATCGACAACCTCAAGCAGGCTTTTAAAGGCATGTAATTCGGGGTGTCGATACAGAAGGCCAGGAATTGGAAGGGGTTTTTGCTATTGATGATTGATCACTGCTCATCGATAAACTGATTTCTTACCAGCATCCACGCAGCAAGCGTCATTCCATCCCAAATTTTCCGATCTGCAATCATTACCTCGATCTCTTCGGTTGTCGCCCGCAGGATTTCAAATTCTTCAGTCGCTTCGGGTTTTGCTTTTACGAACGAAAGATTACGGGCAATGAAGACGTTGCACATTTCATCTGTGGCGCCGTTGAAGGGGTTGAATTCTCCAACGTTGTCCCACGATTGAGCGATATAACCAGTTTCCTCTTCCAACTCCAAACGCGCCATCTCGTCGTACGTGTGCCCAGGTTTCATTCCTCCACATGGAAACTCAATACTCTCTCGATCCCGCAAATAGCGGTATTGATTGACAAGAATGATTTTGCCGTCGTCCATCACCGGAACGATCATGCTCGACCCTTCGGTGTGGACGTAATGATATTCCCCTTTCACTCCATCGGGAATTTGGAATGAATCAAGCTTGTACGTCCACCACGGGTTTGTTTGGACAATTTTCGACGTGAGCGTTTTCCAGCGGGAAAGCATATCAAATGGAAGGAATTTAACCGAGAACCCTGTGAGTTATCTCAAAAATACTCTTTGCAACGTTCTGAATTCTGAGTTCTGACTTCTGAATTCTATCAAATCAATTCACTCTCGGCAAAAAAGAACGCAACTTCAATCCTGCCATTTTCAACCGAGTCAGAGCCATGAACGATGTTTTCGCCTTTGCTGACGGCAAAAAGTTTGCGAATCGTACCAGGGTCGGCATCTTTCGGATCGGTCGCGCCGATGAGCTTGCGGTAGTCTGCTACAGCGTTTGTTTTTTCCAGGGCGACGGGCACACACGGACCCAACGTCATAAATTCAACGAGACCATCGTAAAACGGACGCCCTTGATGCACGGCGTAAAACGCTCCTGCTTCTTCTTTTGTTAGGCGAATTTGTTTCATCCCTACTATCTTAAACCCTGCCTGTTGAATTCTTGACAATATCTCGCCTTGAAGGTTTTTCCGCACACAATCCGGTTTTAAAATACAGAGAGTACGTTCTATCACCCGTCGACTCCTTTAATCTCAATGTCTATTTTTTCTTTCTTGCTTTTGATTTCTTTTTGACCGCAACTGTTTTTACCGCTTTCTTTACTCGAACAGATGCACTTTTCGTGCGCTTCTTCGCCAATGCAATCCTCATCGTTTCGCCGATCATTGCAGGACTGTCGCACACTTGGATGCCTGCATCGCGCATCGCTTCCATTTTTTCTGCGGCGGTCCCTTTTCCGCCGGAAATAATTGCACCCGCATGTCCCATCCGCCTCCCTGGGGGAGCAGTCCGTCCGGCGATGAATCCCACAACCGGTTTCTTCACATGTTTAGCGATGTATTCAGCCGCCTCCTCTTCCGCACTTCCGCCGATTTCCCCTATCATCACAATAGCATCCGTGTTCTCGTCTGCATTAAACAATTGAATCGCATCGATGAAACGCGTCCCGATGATCGGGTCGCCGCCGATGCCAATGCATGTCGATTGTCCGATGCCCCGTTCAGTGAGCTGCCATACTGCTTCGTACGTCAATGTTCCGCTGCGCGATACAAGCCCAACGCGCCCCCGCTTATGGATGAACCCCGGCATGATTCCAACCTTGCACTCCCCCGGAGTGATAATGCCGGGACAATTCGGGCCAATTAACCGAGACCCTTTTTGTTTGACAAACTCATACACCCGAATCATGTCTTTCGTCGGGATTCCTTCCGTGATGCAAACGACAAGTTTGATGCCTGCATCGGCAGCTTCCATAATGGCATCCGCTGCAAATGCGGCCGGAACAAAAATGACCGACGTGTCCACGCCTTCTGCCTTCACGGCTTCGGCTACAGTGTTGAACACGGGAACTTCGCTGTTGAATTGGTCCTTTTCGTTCCCTTTATACATCGTTCCCCCCTTGCCGGGTGTTACGCCGGCGGCAACAATCGTTCCGTAAGCAAGCATCTGCGACGAGTGGAATGTTCCTTCTCCCCCCGTAATGCCCTGAACGGCAAGTCTGGTTTTCTTATTGACAAGTATGCTCATAAATTTTTACTTTTAGTTTTAAGGGGTTAGAAAGTATTGCTACGTTGCACCTAACAGGCCGTGAGGAACTAGTTCATGGTTTCTAAAAAATCCGCAACCTTCAACAACGTCGCTTCGTCAAATTGTTTACCGAGAAGCTGCAGCCCTATCGGAAGGTTTTGACTGTCAACTCCGGCAGGCACACTGAGCCCAGGAATCCCGGCAAGGTTTGCAGAGACTGTATAAACATCGCTCAAGTACATCTGGAGAGGGTCGTCAATTTTTTCTCCAAACTTGAACGCCGTCGTCGGCGAGATGGGTGTGATCAAACAATCGACTTTTTTGAACGCGTTGAAAAAATCTTCCTGGATCAGCCGCCTCACTTTTTGCGCTTTCTTATAGTAGGCGTCATAATAACCGGCAGAGAGGACATATGTCCCGAGCATGATGCGGCGTTTCACTTCTGCACCGAATCCCTCGCTCCTCGACTTCGTGTACATCTCCATCAAGGTGTTAGCATGCTTGCTTCGGTACCCATAGCGAGCTCCATCATAGCGGGCAAGATTCGACAAAGCTTCCGCGGTTGCAAGAATGTAATAAGTTGCGATGGTGTATTCGGAATGGGGAAGCGAGACCTCGATAATTTCGGCACCGTTCTCTTTCAACTGTGCAACGCGCCGCTCCAATATGGAACGAATTTCCGGATTGAGCGCTTCGTTAAAATATTGTTTCGGGAGGCCGAATTTCAACCCCTTGACATTGCGATTCATCGCGGAGAGATAATCGGGAACGGAGACTTTCGCCGAGGTTGAATCTTTTTCATCATGCCCGGCAATGACTCCCAAAATGCGGGCAATATCGCGGGCTGAATTTGCAAACGGGCCAATCTGGTCGAAGGAGGATGCAAAAGCAACAAGACCATAGCGGGATACTCTTCCGTACGTCGGCTTCAATCCGAATACACCGCATAAGCCTGCAGGCTGGCGGATTGAGCCGCCCGTGTCGGTTCCCAGGGCGGCTGTCGCCATTCCGGCAGCAACTGCAACCGCAGAGCCTCCGCTCGAACCCCCCGGCACTCGCGATTCGTCGATGGGATTTTTCACCGGGCCGAACGCCGAATTTTCGGTTGACGATCCCATCGCGAATTCATCCATATTGGTTTTGCCAATGATGATTGCATCAGCCGCACGCAGTTTTTCGATAACCGTCGCATCATAGATCCCCTCATAGTCACCCAGAATTTTTGACCCGCAGGTCGTTCTTTTTCCTTTCACGCATAGAACGTCTTTGACCGCAACGGCCATTCCGGCGAGAGGTCCGGCATTCCCTGCTCTGATTTTTTTGTCGATGGATCGCGCTTGTTCCAACGCTTCCTCCTCAAAAACCAAGAGGAATGCGTTGAGGTTCTTTCGGCTTGAGACAACGGAGAGGTATTCACGGGTACGTGCTTCGCATGAATCATTGCCCGTCTTAAGGCGGGTGCGAAACGAATCGAAGGGCTCTTTTACGTTCACTCGTGCGATTCCCTTTTGCAAAAAATCATACTCTCTTCTATTTTGGCGATGAAGGGGTGGAATCGGTCGGCTTCTCCGGCGGCGAGTTTTCCGTCTTTGTCAGCTCCGATTGAACATCGCGCATCGCCCTTTTAAATTCCGCTATTCCTTTTCCAAGACTCTTTGCAAACTCCGGAATTTTTTTAGGGCCGAAAAAAATGACGATCACCAGCATGATGAGCATCAACTCGGGAAATCCTATGTTTTCAAACATCGTAATCCTCCTTCACATAAAAAAAGCGTGGCGTAACGATCTATTTTTTCTCACTGTGTTCTTCCGAGGCGGCTTGTTCAACCTTTTCTTGAACATCTCTCATGGCTTTGCGAAATTCCCTCATCCCTTTCCAAGCCCCTGCGCAATTTCGGGAATTTTCTTAGGCCCGAACATCACCAAAATAACGAGACCGATCAAAAGCAATTCTGGAAATCCGAGATTCATCACCGGCTCTTTTCTCGAAGTTATCCTTCGCGAATTAACTCAACACTAAAGTCTCGATCATTGATTGAAAAATCTTCTTTCCGTCCGCGGAACCCAGCGCCGATTCAACCGCCCGTTCCGGATGGGGCATCATTCCCATAACATTCCCCTCTTTGTTGGTGATCCCGGCAATATTCAACAGAGAGCCGTTTGGGTTGGACGCATCATCGATGTCCCCGGATTTGCTGCAATAGCGAAAGACAATTTGGTCGTGTTCCTGCAATGATTCAACGATCTCACGGCTCGCAAAATAATTTCCTTCACCATGGGCAATCGGAATCTTGAGGACGTCGCCTACTACGCACTCCGAAGTAAAGCGCGTGGATGCATTCTCGACTCTCAACTGAATAAATTTGCAGACGAATTTCAGCGAGCTGTTCCGCAGCATCGCTCCTGGAAGCATTCCTGCCTCGAGAAGAATTTGGAATCCATTACAGATTCCGATCACAGTACCGCCATTCTTCGCAAACCGAACAACTTCCTTCATGACAGGTGAAAAACGGGCGATCGCTCCGGTGCGAAGATAATCTCCATACGAAAAGCCGCCCGGAAGGATAACAACGTCCGCATCGCCGATCGAAGAGTCCTTATGCCAGATAAATTGGGCATCCTGATGCATGACATGTTTTGCGGCGCGGTACGCATCATGGTCACAGTTTGAACCGGGAAACACGACAATTCCAAACTTCATTATTGACATTGCACAGACCCTTGTTAGGACTTTTCAATACTAAACGAATAATCTTCCATGACGGGATTGGCCAGAAGTTTTTTGCATACTTGTTCCATAATCTGCTCGGCCTCTTCTTTGGTGGAGCTTTCAATTGAGAGCTCGATATGCTTTCCAACTCTGACATCGCGGACAGACGTGAATCCCAGGGAATGAATGGCGTGTTCAACGGCTTTTCCCTGTGGATCCAGAATCGACTTTCTTAACGTAATGGAAATGTTCGAATGAAACACTTACGCTCCGTTCAAATGTCGTAACTTGTCGCCTCTTCGGCCTGCTCTTCTTCGGCTTTCGCGTCGACAAAGCCCAGCAGCCTGCGAAGGGCGATATACACATAACGAACTATACCGACCAACAGGAAAACGACAAAGATATAAAACAACGCTTTTCCCCGAGAGAATACGAGAATGAGCCCTGCCGCTACAAACGAAATTATTCTTATGGGATGCTTCTTGAATTCCCTTTTCGAGAATTTCGGAATCGGATCATACTTGACTTTGCTCACCATCAGCAACGAGACCCCGACAACCATCGGCGCCAAAATATCAGCCGCAATGCCTCGCAAACCGAAGACTTCATCGTGAAAGCTGAGAACAAAGGCAACGATAGTAATAGCGCTTGCCGGAATCGGAAGCCCGGTGAAATACTCCTTGTCGAAACCGACAAGCTGGACATTAAAACGGGCGAGCCTAATTCCGCCGAAAATGACCAGCAATGAACTGATGATAAGACCCAAGCCTTGAAGCTGATACAGATGAAGCTTGTAGACCAAAAATGCCGGAGCGGCT
This sequence comes from uncultured Bacteroidota bacterium, assembly GCA_963717445.1. Classification (GTDB taxonomy): domain Bacteria; phylum Bacteroidota; class Ignavibacteria; order UBA10030; family UBA8401; genus JAGVPT01. The sequence continues at coordinate 581,454 of OY970334.1, forward strand.
CCAAAGGTTACGACATCCGAAAGAGAATCGAACTCAACACCGAATTCGCTCAATGATTTAGTAATTCTCGCCATCACCCCGTCGAGCGAGTCAAATATTCCGCCGAGAATAATGAACCAGGCCGCTACATCGAACTGTCCCTCGCCGGAATTAACGATCGACAGGAAACCACAGAACATATTTAACACTGTAAAAAGGCTCGGAACAACGGCCCTTGTTATCTTCATAACCTCTTCAGTTTTTGTCCATCTTCCATTATCGCACGACGGCAAGAAGTGATTCGCCTGCTGTCGTTTTCTCGCCGACCGATACTTTAATATCGGAATTTTTTGGAACAAAAACATCTACGCGCGAGCCAAACTTAATCATCCCGAATCTTTTACCGGCAGCAACGTCGTCCCCCACATTGAGATTACAGACGATCCTGCGGGCAATAAACCCGGCAATCTGCTTAAACAAGACTTTGAACCTGCCATTGTCGATCCCGATATGGGTCTGTTCATTGTCAAGCGACGCTTTATCCTCGAAAGCAGCGAAATACTTCCCTTTTACATAGTCGAAATAACCGACTTTGCCCGAGATGGGAATTCTGTTTACGTGAACATTGAGAGGCGACATGAAAATGCTGATCTGCATTGCAACGCCCTTCAAATATACTTCTTCATTCACTTCTTTGACTGCGACAACCGTTCCATCGGCCGGGGAGATGACATAATCATTGCCGGTGGGAGTCAGCCGGTCGGGGTCGCGAAAAAAGTTAAGCGAGAAAAGAATTACCGCGCCTGCAACCGCTATCAGCGAATACTCGACAAAGGGATTGGGAATAAAAAGGTAGGAACTTGCGATGGCAATACAACAAACAACAGTGATCGTGAAAAAAACATCGTAACCATATTTCGTAATCAATCGCTGCACTCCAAGCCGTGCGGGAAAAAAATACCAAGTTTTTCGCTTGATTTCCGTGAAATGATACCGAAAAAAAGAGGCAAAGTCAAGATGAGCGATTTTAGGAAAAATCGTACTGCTTGCGAAGCAGCGCAGCAAAAAAGGATCTTTTCAACTGATTCGTCCTTGCATTTTTCGCCTGAAATCCGTACTTTATCAAACGAAATTATTGTCAAACGAATGAGTAGAATAAAAGAAAAATTTTTCCTTCTTGGTGAAGTTCACTTCACCAAGTTTTTGAAAATCAGAAACCAGACTTAGCACACTCTTAACGTCCCGTCCTACCAACGGGACTTTTTTTTGAAATCAAGCTTTGTGATACTCGGAGAATTTCAACGCCTTCTAGAAGAATGGATTCCGCCAGCAACGGCATGGAAAGGCGACAATGTTGGATTGCAAGTCGGGCGGTCAGAATCGGAGATTACCAATATCCTTCTTGCACTCGATGTAACGGAGGAAGTGGCGCAGGAGTCGGCCGAACGTCGTGCGAATTTAATTATTACTCATCATCCGTTGTTGTTCCATCCACTTCGTTCTTTGACAAAAAAATCCAGGGCGGGTGAGATAGCTCTCTATCTTGCGGAACACAAGATTCAACTCTATGCGGCCCACACCAACCTCGACCATGTTCGGGGTGGTGTGAGTTTTGCCATGGCATCACTCCTGGGGCTGCGTGATGTTCGTCTCCTCTCTCCCCTAACGGGGACTCTCGTTAAACTCACAGTTTTTGTTCCGCCGAGTCATCTCGATAAAGTAGCGAAAGCAATGCATGATGCCGGCGGAGGTAGGTTCACCAACTACCAAGAGTGCAGTTTCCGTAGCGAGGGTGTCGGCACATTCAAAGGAATGGAGGGAGCAAAACCATTTATCGGCACAAAAGGTCGGCTCGAAAAAACTCCCGAAATAAAATTAGAGATGCCGGTTGAAACATGGAATCTCGGAGCGACGATGGCCGCAATGTTCAAAGAACATCCGTATGAAGAAGTCGCGTACGACCTATACCCTCTCCAAAATGAAAGTCATGAATACGGACTTGGCGCTGTCGGCGAATTGTTGAAACCCATACCTGTGGAAAAATTGTTGTCCCTTGTCAAAAAAGCGTTCGGGACTCCCTTCTTGCGATACACCGGGGAAAGAAAAAGATTAGCGAAGACAATTGCCGTATGTGGAGGGGCGGGGGGCGATCTCGTCCCGGAGGCGATCCGTCAGCGCGCAGACGCCCTCGTGACCGCCGACATTAAGTACCATGGATTTCAGGACGCAGGGCGGGACATTCTCCTTGTCGACGCGGGACATTTTGAAACAGAACGACACATTCTTTCCGTCCTGGCGCAACGCGTGAAGGCAATCATCAAGAAACAAAAAGCGACTTCAAAAGTTTTCATTACAAAGAAAAATACAAACCCAGTATCATATTATTAGCATAGCAATGCTGTAAAGGAGTTGGAATTGAACGAAACATTAAAACTGTTATACAGGCTACAAACGGTCGATAGTTCATTAGACGAATTAGAAGATATGAAAGGGGATTTACCGGAAGCGGTTGCAAAACTGCAAAGCGAAAACGACAGATTAAACGGACTTATAAAGGAAAAACAGGACATCGTCACTGCATCGATCATTGCGCGGGACAAAGCCGATGTCGATATTCTGGAATTCAAAGAGAAACTGGAAAAATACAAGACCCAGCAGTATGAAGTCCGAAGCAATAAAGAGTACGACGCTTTGACGAAAGAAATAGATTTTGCGACAGATGCGATCAAAAACTTACAAAAGCAGTTTGAGTCGCTCGAAAACACAATGACCGGCGCGAAAACCGAGATCGAGACATTGACGAAACAACTTGAAGAACTCACCGTGCAGCTCGACGAAAAGAAGGCCGAGCTTGCCGAGGTGTCAAAAGCCAATGAGGACGAAGAGCTGGAGCTGAAGCATCAGCGTGAAAAAATTGTCGTACGATTGGAATCGGAAACTCTTTCCCGGTATGACCGAATCAGGAAGGGGCGCAACGGACAAGCCGTGGTAGCGGTCAGACGTAACTCGTGCGGCGGCTGCCACAACAAAATTCCGCCCCAGCGCCTGCTGGAGCTGCGGACTCAAAGTAAAATGTTCACGTGCGAGCATTGCGGCAGGATTATTATTTCGGCGGAGCTTGCTCAAGCGAGCGAAAAAGCGATATGACAATCCATGGATTCACCGATGGCGCAGCACGAGGGAACCCGGGACAAGGGGGGATCGGCGTTGTGCTGAAAGATGAATCGGGAACCGTGCTGGCGAAAGAAAAAAAATATTTAGGTAAAGTTACCAATAACGTCGCTGAATACACCGCTCTCATCGAGTGCCTCAAGCGGGTCAATACGTTGTTCGGCGGGGCAAACGGAGTTTCATGCAGCAAATTAGTCCTTTATTCCGACAGCGAATTGATGGTTCGGCAGTTGAACGGCGAGTATAAGGTCAAAGACAGAACGCTGAAAAAACTTTTTGATGAAGTGCACAACCTCTTGCATTCGTCAGCGTTTGAATTCTCAATCAACCATGTGCCGCGAGAGAGGAATAAGGAAGCCGATGTATTGGCAAACGAAAGCATCGACGAGCAATCACACCAACGAAGGGCGATTGTTCGCGTCCAGAACGAAATTTAATTCATTCATCTATATCACGTGCTGACTCGTTCATTCTATATTCTTGCATGCATCACTGAGCGTACGTCAGGCAATCGCTTAAATACTGCTGTACTTTATTTAGGAGGAAAGTCCGAACTCCATCCTGTCGAGTCTCTGCGAGAATCGACGGGACGGGCACGGTGCTGGATAACATCCAGGAAGAGCAATCTTACGGAAAGTGTCGCAGAAAATATACCGCTCCGGCTGATGCTTTCATTTTCGCCGGAGTAAGGGTGAAAAGGTGCGGGACGCGTTGAGCGGCCTTAATGTAAGAGCGCACCGCGGCGTTAGCGATAACGCCGGCATGACAAACCCCACCGGGAGAAAGACCAAGTAAATTCCGTTTTCCACCGAACGTCCAACGTTCTCCGGAAGAAGAGACGCCTACTCAACTTTGCGCAAGCAAAAACGGAATGGGTAGGTCGCTTCAGTTCGTTTGCAAAAACGCAACGAGATAAATGATTGCCTCCTTCCTTTCATGCGTAAGCATGAGGGGATGAAGACAGAATTCGGCTTATCGGCGTACCTCAGAAATATTGCAGGAAGAACGTTTTCGCCCGTGATGTAGATGCTTTTTCAAAGCAGGAATTGGATCGCCGTGTCGAACGGCGCATTCAATCACTTGGAGGAGAAAGCATTGACACCTATCAAAGAATACCGATGGACAATTTCGGAACCCCCCGATCCGTCGCTCGTTAAGAAACTGTCCGATGAACTTTCGATCGCTCCCTCGCTCGCCACAATCCTTGTTAACCGCGGTATCGATGATTTCGAAAAGGCACGCCGCTATTTCCGTCCCTCGGAGAACGAATTCCACGATCCGTTCCTTATGGATGGAATGTACCTGGCCGTCGACCGCATTCTCTCCGCACGGTCAAAAAATGAAAAAATCCTGGTCTACGGTGATTATGACGTCGATGGAACAAACGGCGCGGGGATGCTCTACCTTTTCTTCAAAGAACTCGGGTGCGATGCCGCCTATTACATTCCCAACAGGATCAAAGAGGGCTACGGTATTTCACGTGCCGGCATCGACCATGCAAAGGAGCAAGGTACAACGCTTCTGGTTTCCATCGATTGCGGGATTACCGCAGTCGATCAAGTAGAGTATGCGCGGTCGCTCGGAATCGACGTTATCATCTGCGATCATCACGAGCCGAATGATGAATTGCCGAAAGCCGTTGCAGTACTCGATCCGCTGAAACCGTTATGCCGCTACCCGTTTAAAAATCTTTGTGGAACCGGAGTCGGGTTCAAGTTGATACAGGCTCTTTCGCGCACCGTCGGCAATGAGTCGTCAGTCGGAAAATATCTTGACTTCGTCGCGCTTGCTACAACTGCCGATATCGTTCCCCTGGTCGACGAAAACCGCGCCTTCGTTAAGCTGGGGCTAGAACTCATCGTAACGAATCCCAGGCCGGGGATCAAGGCTCTTCTGGACAGCGCCGGACTCAAACCCGATGCCATGACAACCGGTCAGGTAGTGTTCGTATTAGCACCGAGAATCAACGCGGTCGGAAGGCTCGGCGATGCCAAGCGGGCAGTAGAATTACTGATCACTGACGACTACGCTTCAGCCGTAGATTTTGCCCGAGTGCTGGAGGAAGAAAACATCAACCGGCGCAAAATTGATGAAGATGTTTTTATCCATGCCCAACAGCTTGTCGAGGAATATCTGGACGTTGAAAGCGACGGTGCAATCATCCTTCATCAGGAGCAATGGCATCCGGGGGTTGTCGGGATTGTCGCATCCCGGATGGTGGAAAAATATTATCGGCCGGCAATTATGATGACGACAGTCGACGGTGTTGCTAAAGGTTCTGCCCGCAGCATCGCAGGCTTCAATATCTACCAGGCCCTGAAACGCTGCGAGGATAAGCTCCTTCAGTTTGGCGGACACAAATACGCGGCAGGTCTTACTCTTGAAGTCGATCGCCTGGAAGAATTCAAAGAGGCGTTCAACGCAGTCGCAAAAGAGTTGTTGACGGAAGAACTTCTTACTCCGGTCATCACGATCGATGCGGAGATCGACCTGGGGGAGTTAACGCCGAAGTATACTCGTGTGTTGAAGCAATTTGCTCCGTTTGGACCGAAGAACATGAGACCGACCTTTGTTACTCGACACGTCGAGGCATTGGGACAAGCAAGGATTGTCGGAAAGAACCATCTTCGGTTCAAAATCAAAAAGAACAACGTGACACTGGACTGCATCGGCTTCAACCTTGGATACCTGTTGGATCGATTCAACAACGGCAACAAATACTACGACATCGTGTTCGCCGTTGACGAAAGTGATTTTTCTGGGGTTCAGCTTCCACAATTGAAGATCAAAGATTTACGAATAGCATCTGCAGGAAATGGAGTTCACTAGAAACTTTTGAATCCGGAAAAGCAAGGAGATACGGTATGTCAGGTCATTCAAAATGGGCTACGATAAAAAGGAAGAAGGCGGTTACAGACTCACGCCGGGGAAAAATCTTCACACAAATCATCAAAGAAATCACGATTGCTGCAAAATCAGGCGGAGGTGACCCATCCGGCAACCCTCGCCTCCGGCTTGCGATCGACAAAGCCAAATCCAACAACATGCCCGCCGACAACATCAAACGCGCCATCATGAAAGGAACGGGCGAGCTGCCCGGCGTATCGGTACGAGGACGTCACATACGAAGGCTACGGGCCGGGCGGTGTTGCGTTGATTATCGAATCGGTCACCGACAACAAGAATAGAACGGTTTCCGAAATTCGGCATCTCCTCGAGCGAAACGGCGGCAAATTGGGCGCAACCGGCTCTGTCGCATGGATGTTTCATAAAAAAGGAACAATCCGCACTCCGAAAGGATCGATGACGGAGGACGACATGTTATCGATTGTCCTCGATGCCGGAGCGGACGATCTGCGGGTCGACGGCGATTCATTTGAGATCACAACGTCGCCCGAAGCTTTCGAAGAGGTGAAAAAAGCGATCGAAAGTAAAAACATCCAGATCGAAGAAGCTGAAATTCACAAAGTTCCGGAAAACACCGTTAAGGTGGAAGGCCCCGACACGGAAAAAGTCCTTAAACTGATGGAGGCTCTTGAAGAGCACGACGACACGCAGCATGTTTACGCCAACTTCGATATCGACGAAAAAATTTTGGCGAGCTTTAGCAACTGACATCGAACAAAACCAATGATCATCCTCGGAGTTGACCCGGGAACTCTCATCACCGGTTATGGCGTCATTAGGAGAAACGGTGCAACCCTGAACGTGCTCGACGTTGGTATTATTAAAATCCCTGCTGGGGATACAATGCCGCTCCGGCTTCGAAGAATTTATTCCGAATTGTGCCGAATCATTGAGAAATTTCACCCTGACGAATTTGCAATCGAGACCGCATTTTACAGTAAGAACGCGCAATCTGCATTGAAAATCGGTCAGGCACGCGGGGTTTCGATGCTGGCGGGCATCAACTTCGAGGTTCCCATCTCTGAATATTCTCCGCGTGAAATCAAAAAGTCTGTGGTTGGTAACGGCGCAGCATCAAAAGAACAAGTCCGATATATGATCAAAAGCCTTCTGAAACTGAAAACCACGCCGAAGTTCTTTGACGCAACCGACGCTCTCGCCGTCGCTGTTTGTCATTCGCATCGAATCACGCGCCCTCGGGCAAGCTTCAAGAGCTGGAAATCATTCGTTGAAGCGCATCCGGAGCGAATTATTAGAGGGAATTCAAAGTTAAAAGGTAAAAAGTAAAAGTTCTGCGTCGGAATTAAGAATGACCATGGTTTTCGCTTGCTTTTCACTTTTCATTTGTAATTTTTAATTTTCCGTTTATGTTCAGTCATCTCAAAGGGATTCTCTACCGCAAATCTCCGACAGAAATCGTCGTCGATGTGAACGGCGTCGGATATGCCGTCAGCATTCCTTTATCAACGTATGAAAAACTGGGAGAAGCAGGCTCCGCTGTCACAATCCTCACCCATACCCACGTCCGCGAAGATATTCTCCAGCTTTACGGCTTCGCTACCGAAGCGGAACGTGAAATCTTTCGTTTGTTGATTTCCGTCTCGGGAATAGGACCGAAAATTGCGCAGGGTATTCTCTCTGGAATTCAACCCAATGAGCTGCAGAATTTGATCGGCCAAGCTAATGTTTCGGCGCTGACTGCGATCCCCGGCGTAGGGAGAAAAACCGCAGAGCGCTTAATCGTCGAGCTTCGCGATAAGATCGGCAGACTTGATTCGGTTTCGCCGGTCGCCGGTTCAACTGAAACCGGCCAAGGTATTCGCGCCGAAGCGCTGATGGCGTTAATTTCACTCGGCTACAATCGTTCGTCTGCTGAAAAGGCTATCCGAACGGCACTACAAGAACTCAACGGAAAAGAGGCTACTATTCAGGAGTTATTGAAGCAAGCGCTGAAATCGGCAGGGAGATAGGCGCGGTAAAAAAACGCTGAGCCATCCGCGCATCACTCATTGACTTCCGACGTGAATCACATCATCCCCAAATTTTTTGCGCAGCCTATCCACAGCATCGAACATCACTGATCGTCTGCCGTCCGGAAAAAGATCGGGGTCCCCTTCTTCTCTCTCGCTAAAGTTAGACAACCGAACTCCCAATAATCTGACAAGCTTTTTCCCCGAATATGTAGCGCGGAACAATCCGCTGACAGACTTGAGAACGACCGTGTCGTCGTCGGTTGGTTCAATGGTCACAGCACGAGTCAGCGTCTTAAAATCTGCATACCGCAATTTCAGTGAAACTGTCTTTGCCTTCCAGCGGTAAGAGCGAAGGGTCGAACATACATCTTCTGAAAGCGAGTGAAGAATTTTTGTAATTTGACCGAGGTCGCCGATGTCATGAGCAAATGTTTCCTCCCTGCTGATACTCTTTCTTTCCCATTCGACTGTTAACGTGTCAGGCCCTTCCCCGTTAGCAATCTTAAAAAAATGGGCTCCAACTTCACCTAACAGTGCAACCATGTGCTGGTGCGAAGTTTGCTGTAAATCCGCAACGGTGTGAAAGCCTTTTTCACGCAGCAACAACGCCGTTTTGGGACCGATTCCCGGAAGAACATCAATCGGCAATGATGCGAGAAATTTTTTCCCCTCGCCGTGAGGAACATAACAGATACCCGCCGGTTTCACTGTTCCGGCTCCGATCTTTGCGATGTACTTGTTGGACGCAAGAGCAATAGTACATGGAAGGGAAAATTCGTTCCAGACAAGTTGTTGCAATGTTTTCATAAACGCAGGGAGGTCGTTATTGTATAACGACTCGCATCCAGTAAAATCCAAATACATCTCATCAATTGATGCACGCTCGACGATCGGCGTAAAATCCAGCATTCGTTTGTATAACCTATCCGAATAAAGTCCGTAAGCTTCATGATTTCCACGGACAACAATTAAATCGGGGCAACGTTGAAGCGCACGGCGGGTCGGCATTGCAGAGCGAACGCCGAACTTCCGTGCTTCGTACGAGGCAGAAGCAATAACTCCTCTTCCGTCGGTACTTCCGCCGACAGCAACGGGTTTGCCGATAAGTGCAGGATTTTTGATTCGCTCAACAGAAACAAAAAAGCAGTCAAGGTCAAGATGCGCAATATATTTCTTTTGATTGGCCATCGGACTTCAAAATACGAGATTCTGCAATGCGGTTCAACATATTACGATTTCAGGTAGTGGGCTACTTTGAGTATTCAAGATAAAAAGGGAATTGTCATGCCCGCGAAAGCGGGCATCCAGACCTAATTGAATGGATTCCGGCTTTCGCTCGACGAGTTGTCGTAGTCTGGCGACCGGAATGACATTTATTTTGAAAGTGTACCACTACCCGATTTCATGGATCAGGTGTCCGACATCTCCCAACACGGTTGCAAATGGAACAGTTTAGATTTATTTTACATCCTGAGGTTTCTGAAAAATTGTCTCTCGCCAAGCCGCGAAGGCGCAAAAACTCTGTTTTTAAATCATTTTGCCACTTTGCGCCTTTGCGTGAGCCATCCTTTTAAAATTATTCAGAAGTCTCCTCCTATAAATCGAACCGATTCATGAGGATTCCCTTCCCACATAATTTCCCTGCTGAACTGCGCCTAGTTGAAGAAGCCGATGCTGAAAAGCTCTTCGGTTTGATCGATCGAAACCGCCAGCACCTTCGCCGCTGGCTTCCGTGGATTGACAGCAACATGACTATCAACGACACTCTAGCATTCATTCGCCATTCTCAAGAACAGTATTCCGGCAAAAGGGGATTTCAAACGGCCATTTGGTCGAAGAATGAAATTGCCGGAATTATTGGCTATCATCCAATCGATTGGCAAAACAGAACCGTCATGATCGGTTACTGGCTCGGAGAAAAATTCCAAGGTAAAGGGATTATGACAGAAGCCTGTCGTCTCCTTGTCGGTTATGCCTTCGATGAATTCCATTTGAATCGTGTTGAGATCAGGTGTGCAACCGGTAATATTGGAAGCTGTGCGATCCCGCAGCGGCTAAAGTTTACTAAGGAAGGGGTCATCAAAGAAGGAGAATGGCTCTACGATCACTTTGTTGACTTGGTGTTGTACAGAATGCTTGCCGATGAATGGAAAAATCTTCGGTGACGTGAAACCATGACAAACTCCTTGCTCACCGACTTTAATTCGCTTATATTTTGCCCAGAACAATTCTTGCAGGTATCATGCTGCTGAAAAACTGCTTTCATGTCGCTACGCTCGACGGACAATCGCTCACCGACGTTGACATTGTAATCAAGAACAACCGCATTGCAAAAATTGGGAAAAACCTCTTCGCAGAAACTATCGCGACCCCGGAACAGCAAGTGCTCGATTGTTCAAACTGTGTCGTTATCCCCGGACTCGTCAACACGCACCATCATTTTTATCAAACGCTGACCCGGAATCTTCCCGCTGCCCAAAATGCAAAACTCTTCGACTGGCTTGCTTATCTTTATGAGATTTGGAAGAACATCGACGAAGAGGCAGTCTATTATTCTTCATTGTTAGCCATCGGCGAATTGATGAAAACAGGATGTACGCTTTCGACCGACCATCATTATCTTTATCCCGACAAATTCAGCGCCGACCTGACAGGAATACAATTTGAAGCCGCAGGAAAACTGGGAATGAGATTTTCTCCCTCGCGCGGTTCAATGTCTTTGAGCAAAAAAAATGGGGGCCTTCCGCCCGATTCCGTTGTCCAAAGTGAAAAGCAAATACTTGAAGACAGCGCGAGAGTGATCGAGAAGTATCACGATCCCTCCGAAGATTCAATGAGAAAGATTGTTCTGGCACCATGCTCTCCTTTTTCAGTGACAAGAGAGAGTATGAAAGAAACCGCAAAACTGGCGCGGGATCACCACGTTCGCCTCCATACTCATCTTGCCGAAACAAAAGACGAAGAGCAGTATTGTCAAGAGAAGTTCGGCAAGAATCCTCTGGCTTTAATGGGCGAGGTCGGCTTCATGGGGGAAGACGTCTTTTTTGCCCACGGAGTATTCTTTAATGACAATGAACTCAATCTTCTTGCAGAAACAAAAACGTCAATCGCTCACTGCCCTTCCTCGAATATGCGATTAGGGTCCGGCATTGCGAGAGTAAGAGAAATGATCGACCGCGGTATCAATGTTGGAATCGGTGTTGACGGTTCCGCGTCAAACGACACCTCCGACATGCTCGGTGAACTACGAAATGCCTTGCTGTTGCAACGAGTGAAGTACGGCGCGCCGGGACTGACGGCACGCGAAGCCTTTACACTGGGAACGGAAAACGGGGCACACATACTCAATTTTTCAAAAGCCGGGAAAATTAAAGAAGGGTGGCTTGCAGACCTTGCCATTTTTAACATCAATAAATTGGAATACACCGGAAGCCTTTCCGACCCACTCGCAGCATTGTTGTTTGCCGGCATCAGTCATCAAACGGAGTACACCATTGTCAACGGCAAAATTGTTGTTGACCATGGGAATCTTGTGGGTGAGAACGAAGAGTCGATAATCAAAAAAGGAAATGCAATAGCAAAGAAGCTCCTTCAAAAATATTAGAAGTCAAAATCGTCTCTCGCCAAGCCGCGAAGGCGCAAAGACTCTGTTTTTAAATCATTTTACCTTTGCGCGAGCTATACTTTTGGAATTATTCAGAAGTCTCAAATCATTTCACGAAGTTATTTTCTAGAAATTCATTATATGTTACCGAATACGATTCAATGGTACTTCCCTACGACGCTAAGAGACGCCACAAGGCTCATTAAAAAAAACGGTATTATCCTTCATGGAGGCGGTACAAAAATTCTTGAACCGGAGCCACGCGGCAGTATTAAAGGGCTCGTCGATATCGGTGGCTTGGGTTTGAATTACATTAGGGCTGTCGGCAAGTCTATTCACATCGGTTCCGGCGCTACCTTCGCCGATGTTACGCAATTCTGCCGGGAAACAAACAGGTTAATGATGCTGGGCAACTCACTCGTTTCTGCCGCCTCAACGCCGCTGAGAAACAGAATTACGATCGGCGGATCGCTGAAAGATTTTCCAATGTGGAGCAGCTTATATGCGCCGTTGTTGGCCCTCAATGCAACAATCGAGATCGTTGGAGAACGCACCGGAGTCTTCTCCCTCGAACAGTACGCAGGTTCAACTCTGACAAAGTCGAAGCATCTCATTAAAGAAGTCCGCGTGACTGAAAAGAAACATCTCCATTGCGGAGCAAAGGCGTTTCACGTCGTCCGATTTGAATATCCAATTTTCAACATTGCTGCCGCTTTGATCATGAGGGGAAACGTAGTCTGGAATGCGCGATTCTTTATTACCGGCGTGAAGAAAAAATTTCTGAGATTGGGATCAGCAGAAAATGCCATTCGCGGCAAGTCGTTGACGGATGAAACAATTGATAAAGCTGCCAGCCAAATCTCTCTGACTTTTGCTCCCGACTACAAATTTAGTTCCGGGTACAAGGAAAAAGTGGCGAGAGTCTATTTCAAAGACCTTTTGTGCGAAATTCAGCAAGGCATCGTATGAAAATTCCATTTACTATTAACTCGGTTGTTTATGAGCTCGAGTTGCAGCCCCATGAAACGCTTCTCACCGTTTTGCGAAATCACGGCTTTACCGAGGTAAAATCGGGATGTGAGGAAGGCGAATGCGGCGCATGCCTCGTTTTACTGGACGAAAAACCGGTAAACGCTTGTCAAGTATTGGCGATGAGTGTTCGCAATAAAAAAGTGAGAACGGTAAAGGGGATAGGAACACTCTATGCTCCCCATGTCATTCAAAAGGCATTTGCACAACGAGGTGCAGACCAATGCGGCTTCTGTTCCCCCGGCATGGTGATTGCGACGTTCAGCCTTCTCCGGGATCATCCGAATCCGACACGCGAACAGATTGCCGAAGCACTTGACGGAAATCTTTGCCGGTGCACTGGCTATGTAAAAATCATTGAAGCTGTTGAACATGCCGCGTCAGAATTGCGAACTGCAAAATCTCAACGGGATCGTCATGTTTAAATATGTGAACAAATCGGTCGAAAAGATTGACGGCCTGGCGCTTGTGACTGGCGAAGAACGCTACACAAATGATTTTTCATTTAAAAACATGTTGCACGTTTCGGTGCTTCATTCTCCTTTTCCTTACGCCTGCATTGAAGACATAGATGATTCCGATGCACGAGCGATGAAAGGTGTTGTAGAAGTGTTGTCATACAAAAATGTGAGCCGGATTTTATATACAACCGCCGGACAGGGATTTCCCGAGCCTTCGCCGTATGACACCGTCTTATTTGATGATGTGGTGAGATTCGTCGGTGACAATGTCTGCGCAGTAGCCGCTGAGTCGAAAGAAACGGCGGACGCCGCACTGCGGAAGCTCAAGGTAAAGTACAGGCAACTCAAGCCGGTGTTGGATTTCGAAAAAGCTGAAGGTTCGCCTACAATCGTTCATGAGCATGATGGGGCTTTTCCGAAGATTCCGGTTTATTATGATGCTTCGAAGAACATTGCAGCAAAAGTCGAAGCTGAAGTCGGCAACTTTGACGAGGCGTACAGCAAATCGTCAAAAAAATTTGAGAACGAGTTCTATGTTCCGTATGCTTCACACTGCGCGATGGAACCGCATGCGGCCGTTTCCTATCTCGACTATCGCGGCAGACTTGTCATCATAAGCAGCACGCAGGTACCATTCCATGTGAGGAGGATTGTTTCCGCTGTCGCCGAAATTCCAATTTCTAAGATTCGCGTCATCAAGCCGAGAATCGGCGGAGGGTTTGGCGGAAAGCAGGAAGTTCTCCTTGAGCCAATCGTTGCTTTGATGACCTGGCGGACCAAGCGCCCTGCCAAGCTTGCTTATACGAGAAAAGAAGTTTTTACTTCCACGCGAACGAGGCACCAATACAAAACGACATTCCGGGTCGGTTATGAAAGCGACGGAACGATCAATGCACTTCATCTCGATGCGTTGGAAAATTCCGGCGCCTACGGCTCCCACGCTCTCACTGTGTTGGCAAATGCCGGCTCGAAAACTCTTCCCCTGCTAAACAAGATTCAAAATCTGAAATTTACCGGCAAAGGAGTCTACACAAACTTACCGGTCGGAGGAGCCTATCGAGGTTACGGTGCAACAGAAGCATACTTCGGATACGGGCAAATTGTCGATGAGGTGTGTGAGGAAACCGGAAACGACATCGTTGAATACTATAAAAAATGGGCGATCAAAGCCGGCGAAACCTCGCCAATTTTCAAAGCGCTCGGGGAAGGCAAAGAAGGCGTGGCGATGACTGTCACATCAACGTCGCTCCATGAGTGTCTTGATGCCGGCGCAACGCTTTCCGAATGGTACCGAAAAAAGAAATTATACACGGGAGACTTCAATAAAGAGAAGAGAATCAAAAAAGGAATCGGGATGGCAGCGCTGATGCAAGGCTCGGCCATTCCGGAAGTCGATATGGCTTCCGCCTATATGAAAATGAACGATGACGGCTCGTTCAATCTTCTCGTCGGCGCAACCGATTTAGGAACCGGTTCGGACACTGTGCTCGCCCAAATTGCCGCTGAAGTCCTTGACACACCGGTGGAGAAAATCATTGTCACCTCTTCAGACACCGACCACACACCGTTTGACACCGGTGCCTATGCCTCCTCAACGACATACCTTTCCGGGCAAGCAGTAAAAAAATGCGCCGGCAGCATCAAAGAACAAATTCTCAAAGTCGGGGCGGACTTGTTGAGCCTCCCGATTGCAGATGTCGAAATTGACAACGGCTGCGTTGTTGCGTCGCAATCGAGCATCCAGGAGGATCATGGAAAGGTGACGTTTGCGGAAATTTGTCAAAGCAGTTTGTACCAAAAAAACCAATTCCAGATTCAGGCAACAGCCTCTCACGTTTCCCCGAAGTCCCCTCCCCCGTTTGCAGCACATTTTGTTGAAATTGAAGTAGATGCTTTTACGGGTATCATCAGAATCCTAAACTATGTAGCAACGGTCGACTGCGGGACACCGATAAATCCGACATTAGCAGAAGGACAGGCTGAGGGGGCAATCGTCAACGGGATCGCATACGCGCTGTTCGAAAATTATTATTTCTCACAGCAAGGGATTCTGCTCAACGATACGTTTGGAAAATATGGAATGCTCACCGCACACGACATTCCCCCAATCACGGTAAAGCTGATTAATTCATACGAAGAATCCGGGCCGTTCGGCGCAAAATCTGTTGCCGAAATAAACATTAACGGCGCATTGCCCGCAATCGCAAACGCTTTTTACAATGCGACGGGAAAAAGATTGTTTCGCGCACCGTTTACGCCGGAGTACGTTCTCTCTGTACTCCATGAAGGTTGACAATTATCCGCCGCCGATAGGGAGGAGAAGTGTTACTTTATCGTTTTCATGCAGAGATGTGAAGCGGCTCTTTTCTTCGCCGTTGATGAAGGCAGTTACAAATTTTTGGTGATCTCGCGCTACATGTAACCGTTGCAGAAGGTCTTCAACCGTCGCCCCTTTATTAACTTCAATATATCCGTTCTTACCCAATCCTTCGATATGGAGAAGCCCTGTACATTCAACCTCAACTTTAAATTGTGAAGACCTTTCCATTGATGGCTTTCTTTAGTGTAAGGTCGTTCCCTACTCTGACGCAACATCCCCGTTGAACTTTTCGATCAGCACGTCAATCCGTGACGTCAATTCCTGAATGGAGGTCCAGTATCCCGGGTCATACCACTGAGCATTCAATTCCTGAAGATCTTTTTTCTGTTGTTCAATCCATGTGAAGTATTTGAGATTGTGGATACGTTTGCGGTCGTGGTAATTCAACTCAAGCATGGTTGACGTGTCGGCATGGAGACATGATGCATGGAACGCTCGAACGGCATCGCTTTCAGTGTAGTTTCCGTGCTGCTCTCTCAACTCTTCAAGACGCGACCCATAGAGTTGCATCGAATCGGTCAGAACCGTCGCAATAATATCGTTTTCAGTGAGCTCGAAATATTTCGACAATTTAATTGCTCCAAGTACGTTCGCAACTCCGGAAATGCCGATAAGATCAAGCATCGAAACAATTTTACTCTCAACTCCCTGCTGCACCAGGTACTCCTTCCCTTTCTCTTCATTAAAAAGACGAATGAGTTCAATGCAATCATCATCGTCCACATCGATAACCAGGTCGGTGTTCTTCACATTGTGGATCCACGGCACATGCTTGTCCCCAATGCCTTCAATTCTATGGCTGCCGAAACCATTTTCCAGAAGGGTTGGGCATTGGAGCGCTTCCACTGCGGCAATCTTGAGAGAGGGATACTTCTGCTTGAGATAGTCACCGGCGGCAATCGTACCGGCAGAACCGGTCGATGAAACAAACCCCGCGAAGTTTAATTTCGATTGTATGCTTCGCATGTCTTCAAACACTTCAGCGACTGCACCGGCAGTAACTTCGTAGTGCCATAAATAATTCCCGAACTCTTCAAATTGATTGAAAATTACGGCGTCCTTCCGTTGAGCTTTCAGTTCCCAGCATTTGTCAAAAATTTCTTTCACGTTACTTTCAGAGCCCGGTGTGGCAATAACTTCGCCGGCTAATTTGCTTAGCCATTCAAACCTCTCTTTGCTCATTCCTTCCGGAAGAATAGCAATCGAATCGCAGCCGAACAACGCAGAATTAAACGCTCCACCCCGGCAAAAATTCCCGGTCGATGGCCAGACTGCTTTCTGCCATGTCGAATCGAAATTTCCCGTAACGACTGCCGGCGCAAGGCATCCAAACGTCGCCCCGACTTTATGAGCACCGGTCGGGAACCACTTGCCGACTAACGCAATGATTCTTGCACGAACGCCCGTCAACACGTGTGGTAACTCAATATAATTTACCCCGCCATACTCACCCCCTATTTCTTTCGGATCGTTCTTCCATGTGATTCTGAAAAGATTGAGCGGATTAACATCCCATAACCCAACTTTCTTCAACTGCTCCCGCGTCTTTGAAAAAATGCTTTTGGGGTTTTTCATCTGAGCGAATGTCGGAATGAAAATGCTCTTTTCTTTACAGCGGCTAATATTATTTTTACGTGCCCTCTCGTTGATAGTCAAATTAATCATTCACGTTATCCTTTTCCTTATGTACGATTGAATTCCAACTACGAGTTATATTTTGCCAAATCGGATTCATCGTCAATATCAATGCAAATCCCCCGGTCTTCAACAACGCAGACCTCGGAAGGATATTTCCGCAATACATTCCTCAGAATTGAATCGGCTTGTTCTTGAAGGATCGCAGGTATCGCTTGTCGACGGATGAGAATCGGATGCCCCTTTTTAAAACGTTTCTCTTTTGTTTTTTCACCCGATTCGACGAAAACTGCCGGCACAAAAACATCGGCATTGTGTTTTGTTCCAAAAGTGTGCGTGAGTATCCTATACGTATTTGCACGAACAAATGGCATATCGCCGGGAATGACGAAAATTCCATCAATGGAAGAATGCACCTGCGATATCCCGACTTTCACCGAAGAAAACATTCCAGCAGCGATGTCGACATTTTCAGTGAACATGATCTTGCGTTTTTCCGATTCACTCAAGTTCTCATCATCTCGAATCAATACTCTCAACTTTTCAAACTGATATCCGCCGACAACAACGATGTGTTCGCATACGTGTGCTGCAGACGCGATGACACGAATGATTAGCGGAATCTTATTCAGCAAAATTCCCGGCTTCCAAAGCTTCATTCGAGACGAATATCCTGCGGCAAGGACCACTGCAGCGAACGATGATTGTCGTGCAGTCGGGTTCAATGGTCAAGCCCTAGCGAGCGAAGAATTTCCCCGATGTCGGGTTCAAACGTTCGGGGGAACGTGACAGCGTTCATTGCAGAGTCAATATCTTTCAAACCGTGCCCGGTGAGCAAAACAACAACGGTTGCATCGGGCGAAATTCTATCTTTCATCGTAACGAATCCGGCGAACGATGCCGCCGATGACGGCTCACAGAATATTCCGGACATTTTCGAAAGGTACTTTTGTGCATCGAGAATTTCCTGGTCCGAAACAAGGATCACATCCCCGCCGACTTTCTTAAGGTCGTTAATGGCAGTGTAAGCATTCCGCGCAGCAT
This sequence comes from uncultured Bacteroidota bacterium, assembly GCA_963717445.1. Taxonomy (GTDB): domain Bacteria; phylum Bacteroidota; class Ignavibacteria; order UBA10030; family UBA8401; genus JAGVPT01. Next base: position 599,637 of record OY970334.1, read on the forward strand.
TTACCGATATTGAATCTGCAATGGTGTGCGCTTTGTATTTGAGGTCAAACGTATGTTGATGGAATGCCGTATGGATAAATGAGCTGCCTTCAGCTTGAACGCCGATCACTTTCGGAATCGATCGTATCAAACCGATGAATTGCAGGTCCATAAATCCTTTGATCACCCCGCTCAAAACAACCCCATCACCTACGGGCAAAAGAACATATTCAATCTGCTTTCCCGGCATTTGTGCAACAATCTCAAACGAAACGGTCTTCTTCCCTTCAATCGTCATGGGATTGTAAGCAGTGTTTCTATTTAAAAAACCGGTTCGTTCTGAAAATTTCAAGGAAAGATCGAACGCAGCATCATAATTCCCCTGAATTGGAATCAACGTAGCGCCGTACTGCAGACACTGGACCAGTTTTGCCTTGGGCGCTGTTGCCGGCATGAAAATAATCGCTTCTTGTCCTGCCGATGCTGCAACTCCTGCCATCGAAGAGGCTGCGTTACCGGTCGACGCCACCACAATTTTTTCAATCGAATGCTTTTTCGCGAAGGCCGAGACTACATACGATGCTCTGTCTTTGAACGAACCGGTCGGATTGGTACCGTCAAATTTTAAAAAAATATTATTGAAGCCAAAGCTGCGTTGTATGTTTAACGTTTCGATGAGGGGAGTATTTCCCACAGGGAACGGAGGAAAATACTCTCTTTCGATAGGAAGGTAATCGAAAATATCAAAGCGGTCATTGCCCTTTTTTGAATTGTGAAGAGATGAAGGGAGACTCACTTTCAAAACGCCATGCAGCGGTTTTCCAGCCAGGTCTTCTTCGCGACAGTGCGGACAAAGCATCCGATCCTTTTCAATCTCGTATTCGCGGCCGCACTCCTCGCAGACATATTTGAATTCTTCCTTCTTCATACGCTACATCGTCAACGCCATGACGGCTTTTGCGGTGTGCAGCCTGTTTTCCGCCTCATCGAACACGATTGAGATATCAGGATTATCCAGTATCTCGTCTGTGACCTCTTTGCCGCGGTCCGCAGGCAGAGCGTGCATCAATTTTACTTTTTTATCAGCAAGTTTAATTCTTCGCGAATCGCAAATCCAGCTTTTGTACTTTTCAAGATTGCTGCTCATTTCTTTCTTGCATGCTTCTTCGTGCTGTAAATAATGGTCAACGCTATAATATCCGAAGCCGCCCCAGTTTTTCGGAATAACGACATGCGCTCCTTCAAACGCCTCATCCATATTGTTCGTAAACTTCAGGCTCCCTCCTCCCGTCTCTGCATTTTTGTATGCTTTGTCGATAATATTTTTGCTGAGGGGAAATTCTTTCGGATTTGCGACCGTGACGTCGATGCCATACCGGGGAAAAAGAAGAATTTGTGTTTGAGGTACCGAGAGCGGCTTGGCGTGCGTCGTCGCATACGCCCATGATATTGTGACTTTCAGCCCTCTCGGATTCCTGTCGAAGTACTCAAAGAGTGTCATTAAATCGGCGAGCCCCTGAAACGGATGGTACACATCGTCTTGCAGCGACATCACGGGAACGGTGGCGTACTTTGCCATTTCATCAAGATATTTCTTGCCGATTCCATAAAAACAATTCCGGCACGCGATGCCATGCCCCATCCGTGAAAGAATGATTGCAGTGTCCTTTGGAGCTTCGCCGTGCGAGATTTGCATTTTATCAGCAGTGAGGTCGTGGGCATGACCGCCGAGTTGCGTCATGCCGGCCTCCATCGAGTTACGCGTTCGGGTCGATTGCTCAAAGAAAATATTAAACAATGTTTTATCGGGAAGAAGCCGGTGAGGTTCTCCTATCGCGAATTTTCGTTTTAAATCGAATGCCACTTCAAACACGGTATCAAGCTCTTGTTTCGTCCACTCATCGTCGGACAAAAAATGTTTTTTATGGAGATCAGAAACCATTGTCGCCTCGCCAATAAAAAGGTTAATCGTCAATCCTATTTAGAGAATGGTTTAATAAAAACAAAGGTCAAAAGACGGAACAGAAGTAGGCATAGAAGGCCGCTGCTTTCACAAGATGATCAATCGGCACTTTTTCGTTCGGGGCATGCGCAAGGACTTCATTTCCCGGGCCAAAACCAATCACCGGAATTTTGTAGCGACCGTTAATCATTACACCATTTGTCGAGAACGTCCATTTGTCGACAACAGGTGTTTCGCGAAACAGATCTTTAAACGACTTGATCCCTGTCTGAATCACCTGATGGCTTTCTTCAAGTTTCCATGTTGGATAATATTTTTCCATCCCATATTCTTTCCCCGTATATCCCTTTTCGCGGTAGTTCAGGATTTCCACTTTTGCATTCAGTTCCCTGACGATTTCTTCGACTTGACGCACCGCCAACGCTTTATCCTCACCCCATGTCAGCCTTCTGTCGAGATGGATTTTTGCAAAGTCAGCAACCGCGCATAAAGACGGGCTTGATGAAACAAACTCTGATATCGTCACCGATCCCTTTCCTAAAAACGAGTCAGTATCTAACCGCTCGTTCAACTTTTCGATTTCCAGCGCAGCCTTTGACGCCATGTAGATTGCGTTCTTACCCCGTTCCGGGGCAGAGCCGTGGGCCGAAATGCCGTAAAACGAGACCTCGATTTCCATCCTGCCCCTGTGCCCCCGGTAAATATTCAGGTTTGTCGGTTCGGTGACAATAACGCAATCGGGTTTGATGTGATCCTCTTCCACAATATACTTCCAGCACAACCCATCGCAGTCTTCCTCCATAACGGAGCCGATACAATAAATGGTTGCATCATTCGTCAAGCCAATTTCCTTCAATATTTTTCCGGCAGTCACAAAAGCGGCCGGCCCACCTTTCTGGTCAACACTTCCCCTTCCATACACAAATCCATCTTTCACTTCTCCACCAAGCGGGTCGAAGCTCCAGTTCTCGCGATTGCCCACATCCACGGTATCGATGTGTCCGTCAAGTGCAATGATTTTTTTCCCCTTTCCGATTCTCCCGATGACGTTTCCTAAGCCATCGATTCTCACTTCATCAAAACTCGCCTCCACCATCAGTCGCTTAAGTTCGTCAGCAACGTCTTTCTCTTTTGTGCTTAAAGACTTGTTTCTGATAAGCTTTGAAAGATTATTTGCAGTATAATTCGTATATTTTTTAGAGCTTTCGTAAATTGATTGTGCAAGTTCCATGATTTTTCCTGAATAATCCGATTGACAGTAAAGCGATATCGGTAAAGGCTAAAGTACTAAACTTTCGTCGAAAAACACAGAATTTTTTGCTGTAGAAAGATGCTTCTAGCGTATCCTGCACAAAAGCTTGTGAAGCAGTGAGGCATGCATGTCCGACCGTATGACACCGATTCCCTTTGACCGTCTAATCAATTGGATCTTTTCCGAATTTCAGTGTTCAAAAACTATTTTTGGCATTCCAGCGGTAAAATTCTTTTACAAGTCCTCCCCACACGTTATCAGAGTTTTTGACGAAGCAATCGAAACCCCGCTTGGCCCTGCCGCAGGACCTCACACTCAACTGGCACAAAATATTATCGCTTCATACCTTGCCGGTGGAAGATTCTTTGAACTGAAAACGGTTCAGCATCTTGATGACCTTGCTATCGATAAGCCGTGCATTGATGCACAGGATGAAGGATACAACGTCGAATGGTCGCAAGAGCTAACGCTCTCACAATCGTATGAAGAATATCTGAAGGCATGGTTTGCACTTCATTTGTTGAACGAAGTCTTCCATTTTTCTCACTTCGACAATAGAGGATTCGTGTTCAACATGAGCCTCGGTTACACGCTTGACGGTATCAAAACCGAGAAAATGAATGCCTTCATCGACGCTCTCAAAGATGCATCATCACACTCGTCATTCCGTGCTTTCACGGCGATCGTCAAAGACCAAACAAGGTCGGGAATACTCTCGCAATTCTTGCAAGGCGAAGAAGCCAGGAAGCAGTTTGTTCAAAAGATCGAGAGCATTTCTCCTTGTATCGCAACGTCCGTTACCCTCTCAACCATGCATGGATGCCCTCCCGATGAAATCGAGGCGATTGCAAAGTACCTCATTCGTGAAAAAGGGTTGCACACGTACGTAAAACTGAATCCAACGCTTCTCGGATTTGATGCTGTCAATGATATTCTTCAATCGCTTGGGTATCGATATGTGACGTTGGAGAGAGAATCCTTCATACACGACCTCCAGTTTAGCGATGCAGTTCAGGTGATCGGGCGCCTAAAGGACTTTTCTGCGGCTCATAACAAAACATTCGGCATAAAGCTTTCGAACACGCTCGGGGTGATAAACACGAGACACGTTCTTACGGGCGATCAGATGTACATGTCGGGAAGGTCTTTGTTTCCTGTGACGGTCAACCTTGCCTCCAAACTAGCCGAAACGTTCGGCGGGTCCCTCAATATCTCATACTCCGGCGGCGTTACAATCCATAATGTAGAAAAGGTTTTCGACTCGGGTCTCTCACCGATAACTCTTGTGACGGATTTATTGAAACCGGGAGGATATTCACGATTATTCCAGATGGCAGAGAAGATTGAGAACAAAATCGGCGGCCAAGACCATCCGGGTGGAATAATTAATCTCACCAAACTCAAGGCATTGGCAGAAGAGTGTTTAGCCAATGAAGAATATCGGAAGAATAAAAGAGAGATTGAATCTGTCAAAATTCCGAAGAAGTTAGAGAAGTTTGATTGCTATATTGCTCCATGTGCAGTCGCCTGCCCCATCCATCAGGACGTTTCGGAATATATTCGTTTAGTTGAAGAAGAACGGTACGCCGATGCGCTCGAAGTTATCGTCGACAAGAATCCACTCCCGCATATTACCGGCTATATTTGCGACCACCAATGCATGGACAAATGCACTCGATGGGATTATGACGATCCTGTTCAGATTCGGGACTTGAAAAAAGTGGCGGCGGAGTATGGGTTTGAGGAATACCTGCAGCGATTCAAGCACAATTCCCTCCAGAAGAAAAACCACGTCTCCGTTGCGATCGTTGGAGCCGGCCCCTCCGGTTTGGCCTCGGGGTACTTTTTAGCGAAAGCGGGATTTGATGTCACCATTTTCGAGCAAAGGGATAGAGCAGGCGGAACGGTTCAGCACGTTATTCCAGAATTTCGTCTGCCACAATCAGCCATCAATGACGATGTCGAATTCATCAAGAAACACGGCGTGAGATTTGAGTTTGACGCGATGAAGGATTTTTCGGTACGCAAACTCAAAGCAGACGGGTTTAAATATATTTATCTTGCTATCGGCGCGCCGATACCCAACCAACTCTCGCTTACGGGAAATAACAAGAATATTATCGACAGCGTCGAATTTCTAAAACAATTCAGGAACAATACACCGATACAATTAGGGAAGAGGGTGGCTGTCGTTGGCGGAGGAAATTCCGCTATGGATGCAGCACGCGCCGCACTGCGAACAAGGGGAGTTGAGAAGCTCCATCTTATTTATCGCAGAACAAAGGAATTCATGCCGGCCGACAAAGAAGAATTCGACGCCGCACTCCGGGAGGGAGCAATTTTCAGAGAATTACTGCTTCCAACCGATTTCACAGGGAATGCGCTAAAATGCCAAAAGATGCAACTTGCGGAATCCGGCGAGGACGGACGTAGAATGGTTATTCCTATCGAGAATGAATTTGAGATGATAGAAACCGACACCGTAATCTCGGCGATAGGCGAAAACGTCGACACCGATATTCTACGGCAGAACGCGATACTGTTCGATGTACAAAATCGCATCAACGTAGTCCACGAAACGAATGAGACAATGGTAGAAAATGTGTACATTGGCGGGGACGCGCTGCGAGGCCCATCGACCGTAGTCGAGTCGATTGCCGATGGAAAGAAAGCGGCGGAAGCGATTATTCAGAAGGAACATATTGAACCAAGCGAACCAATGAATCTTAACGCATTCTTCCAAACCGGCAACCGATTAAAATATCTCCTTCTTGCAAGAGGAAATGTCATACCGAAATCGACGGATGTTAGTTATAATTTTCTTTCCACAAAAGAGGCATCCCGCTGTTTGGGCTGTAGTTTCGTCTGCGATAAATGCGTTGAGGTATGTCCGAACCGAGCGAACGTAGCGATTCGGATCGATGGGTTTAAGAACATTGCACAAATCCTTCATATCGATGCCGTATGCAATGAGTGCGGGAACTGCGAAACTTTTTGTCCCTACACCTTCGGTTCACCATACAAGAATAAGATTACCTTGTTTTGGAACGAAAAAGAATTGCTTGCAAGCAGCAACGACGGGTTTTTTCTTGACCCACGGAACATTCCACAGAATCATTTTACTGCTACAGTAAGGTTCAATGGCGAGACTGGCACGATGGCCTTGGATTTGAAAGGGACAGTCCTTCAAAACTCCTTACAAGTTTCGCACAATTCACCTGAATTAGTTAACTTCGTGCGCCTCATTACAAATGTTGCTGCAGAACATTCTTATCTCTTACCATTTGCAACCCATTAGTTAACAACTACTTATGCTCGTCCTGAAAGATGCCAATATTATCCAGTTTTCCCCCCCGCTTATCCGGGAAGGTGTCAACGTCGTTGTAGACGGCAGCTTCATTGTTGGCGTAGGGAAAAACATTGCAAACAAATATCGAGCGACGAAAACGATTGAGCTGGCAGATAAATACATATCGCCGGGTATCGTTTGTGCGCACAATCATTTCTATTCTGCCCTTGCGCGGGGAATTCAAGCAGACATTAAGCCATCACAAGACTTTATCGGAATACTCAAAAATTTGTGGTGGAAGCTGGACCTGGCACTTGACGAAGAGAGTCTGTATTACAGCGGGCTTATAGGTGCCCTAGAGGCAATAAAGGCGGGCACGACATCCGTCATTGACCACAACGCTTCACCTTCGTTCATCAAGGGATCGCTTAAAACTCTCAAGAATAGTTTTGAAAAAGTTGGTTTGCGCGGAATTCTAGCGTATGAAATTACCGACCGTAACGGCGAAACGGGAATGATAGAAGGCATTGAGGAATCGAAAGAGTTCTGCAAAACAATTTCAAGAGAGAAGAAGGATGTTCCACATCTCATTGAATCGGCGATCGGAGCGCATGCACCGTTCACGCTCAGCGACCGATCGTTGCGGCTAATTGCCGATAGTGTCTCCTCAACAAAAAAAGGCATTCACATTCACGTTGCTGAAGACCGATACGATACTTCATTTTCACATCACCATTTTGGCAAAGACCTTCTTGAACGGCTTGAGGATTTCAGCCTTCTCAACAAAAGGGCAATATTAGTTCACGGCGTTTACCTCAGTGACCGCGACATCGACATCATGAACCGGCATGATGCATATCTCATCCACAATCCACGCTCCAACATGAACAATAGCGTCGGATACATGCAAAAGCTCGACCGCGTTAAAAACGTTGGACTTGGAACGGACGGTATCGGGTCAAACATGTTTGAAGAGGCGAAGATTGCATTCTTTAAAAATTCAGACATGAGGGGAACACTTACCCCGAACGATATCCTTCGGTTCCTCCAAAACGGAAATGACCTCCTTGCCCGTTACTTCAATCTACAGTTTGGGAAAATCGATAAAGGCTATGTCGCCGATATTGTCATTTATGATTACCTTCCACCTACTCCAATGACAAACAACAACCTCGCCGGACATTTCTTGTATGGATTCTCGTCGCGCGACGTGGAAACGGTAATTGTCAACGGCAATGTTGTGTATGAGAATAGAGAATTTCCGTTTGACGTAGAAGGCTTATACGAAAAAGCTCAGCACGCAGCGCAAAGATTATGGAAGAAGATGGATAACTTGGGGTAGGGGGAAATTATACGAGGGTTTCAGCCGGCCTCTTCTTTTTCGTCCTGGTTTTCAGATTTTCAATCGAAAGGACGATAACCTCGTTCGTTGCAGGCAACGTGAACTCCGGCTCTAACTCGTGATTGGCCACTGCCGAAACGGCATCCTTAATTGCAAGCCACGTTGAAAGAGCGAGCATGAACGGAGGCTCGGCGACGGCCTTGCTCTTTCTGATAGCATTAGGATTGGGAACACCCTGCAACAATGCAACTCTGAAGTCTTTTGGAATGTCCTGCACCGACGGAATTTTATAAGTATCGGGCGAATACGTCAACAAGTTCCCTTTTTCATCCCACTTTATTTCTTCGGTCGTACACCACCCGACTCCCTGGATGTATCCTCCTTCAATTTGCCCAAGGTCAATAGCGGGATTCAAAGAGTCGCCAACGTCATGAAGGATGTCGGTTCGCAACAGCGTGTGCCGTCCGGTGAGGATATCGATCAACACTTCGGAGACACACATTCCGAAAGCGTAGTAATTAAACGGCTTTCCCCACCCCCTCGTTTTATCCCACCCGATGTTTGGGGTCTTGTAGAAGCCCGCTGCACTGAGGCCCACCTGACGCAAGATCATCAAGGGCATCGTCTCGGCAAATAGAATTTTTCTATCGCGATGCTCCGCATCGATGATCCAATTATCTTCAAAAACTATTGACCTCTGGAGCGATGGAACTTCTGGGTCCTTTTCTGAAAATATCTGTGCAACTTCGCTGGAAATTCTGGATTTCAATTGGTCGATGGCGTTCTTCACAGCCATGCCGTTAAGGTCGGACCCCGCCGACGCAGAAGTCGCAGACGTGTTCGGGACTTTAGATGTATTTGTTGCATCGACTTTCACACGGTCAAGGCTCACACCGAATTCAGCAGCGGCAATCTGTTGAATCTTTGTGTGAAGTCCCTGCCCCATTTCGGTCCCGCCATGGTTTACGAGGATGGTTCCATCTTTGTAGACGTTCACTAACGCGCCAGCCTGGTTCAGATAGGACGTCGTAAACGAAATGCCGAACTTTACGGGGGTCATGGCAAGCCCTTTTTTGTAAAATTCGTTGGAGGCATTAAACGTGTTCACCTCTTTCCGCCGCCTCACATATTCCGACAACTCCATCAATTGGTCGTACAAGAGGAACAGCCTGTTGTTTTCGACAATCTGACCATAATGCGTGATGTTGCGCGATTCGAGTCCGTAAAAATTCCTGTGGCGAATCTCGGCTGCATCTTTTCTCAGATATCGGGCGACTCTGTCGATAACCGTTTCAACGACCGCCATCCCTTGGGGCCCACCAAATCCGCGGAAGGCCGTATTCGATGGAAGATTGGTTTTCCAAGCACGTCCGAGGATTGAAAAGTCCGGAATAAAATAGCAGTTGTCGGTATGGAGCATCGCCCGTTCCAAAATTGCAAACGATAAGTCGGTGGCACAGCCCCCGTCGCTGTTCAATTCAACTTTCAGAGCATTCACCGTTCCTTCTTCATCGAAGCCGACTTCATACTTTGAAAGGAAACGGTGTCTCTTTCCTGTGATCTTCTGGTCATCATCACGAAACAATCGCAGCTTCACAGGATGTTTCGTTGCGTTACACAGCAGAGCAGCCCAGCATGCCGCGTGATTCGCTTGTGTCTCCTTGCCGCCGAAAGCACCTCCCATTCTTCGAACCTCAACAACAACGTCATGTTTGCCGATGCCCAGCACCTCTGCGACCAATGACTGAGTTTCAGAAGGGTGCTGAGTTGAACTAAAAACATTGATTTCATTTCCTTCGCCCGGAATACAGAGGCAAATTTGCGTTTCGAGATACCAGTGTTCCTGGGCGCCTGTCCTCAAAACACCTTCGATAACATGAGGAGACGATTTTAGCGCGGCATCCACATCGCCCCGTTGCATTGTTCGCGGCGAGCCAAGCAGGCTATTCTTCTCTATCGCTTGCTCTATCGTCAGGATTGCATCAAGCGCCTCGAATTGAACTAAGATTTTCCGTTCTGCTTCAAGGCATTGTTCTTCCGTCTCCGCGGCAATCAGAAAAATTGCCTGACCGATACAATTGACTTCGCCGGCAGCAAGGCAGGGCTCATCTTTCACTACCGGACCCATTTGATTGTGGCCCGGTATGTCCTTGCAGCATAAGACAGCGTGAACACCTCGGACATTTTTTGCTTCGCTCATATCAAACGAAGTTATTTTCGCGTGCGCGTGAGGACTGTACACGACACGGCCAATAAGAAGCTCTTCGTTTACAAGCATATCGTCAATGTAAACAGCTTCACCTGAGACGTGTTTTGATGCAGACTCGTGGTTCAATGATTTATGTTCCACTTTTTAGACTATGAAGGTTCATCCATCAACAAAGCGAGCAAAAACAATTTTTTTTGGTACCATCTTCTTTGACAGCCATATCGTCCCCTCCATTATTCATTAATGGAAACATCTGAAAATTTGTCTCTTGCCAAGCCGCTGTCAACGTCATCCTCTTAGGAAAAGCCGCGAAGATTTTTTTAATCATTTCGCGTCTTTGCGCGAGGCACACATTTGTGATTATTCAGAAATCTCTAGAAGCCATCTCAAAAATGGTTTTCATGCAGAAAGCAGCCGTAAATGTCATGCTGAGCGGAGCGAAGCATCCATGACATGGAAGCCTAGTAGAGTCAAGGGATGTCATTGTCATGGATTCTTCACCCCGTCTGAAAAGCGACAGGGTTCAGAATGACAATGATCTGTCAGTGTTCCTTCAGAAGGACATAATCAAGCGTTTTTGAGATAGCTTCTAATCATTTCGCATTGTGTCCGTCCAGAACTTCAGCAACAGGTTCCTTGCAGCAACTTTGCGAAATTCAGCACTTCCCCTGGCATCTGAAATTGGAGTAAAATCCTTGTCAATCAACGGCATCGCTTGTTCGACAATATCGCGATCCCATCTTTTCCCGAACAGGTACCGCTCCGCGCTCGCTGCACGTTTAATCTTTTCCGCCATCCCGCCATACGCAAGCACAATATTCTTAATCGAACCGTCTCCTTCGACATCGATTCTAAAACCGCCGCTTACAGTTGATATATCCAAGTCTTTTCGTTTTGAAACCTTGTATGATCTTATTGCAGTCCGATGCTTGATTTTCGGAATAATAATTGAAGTGATCAACTCGCTCGCAGCTATTGCCGTTTTTCGATAGCCGATGAAGTAATCGTCGAGCGAGAGCGCTCGTTTTCCATCCGGACTTTCAAGAGTCACCTTTGCGCCGTACGCCATCAACACGGGAAGCGTGTCTCCAATAGGCGATGCGGTGCCTAAATTTCCCCCCAGGGTCGCAACATTCCTAATTTGTTGAGATCCGAAGACACGTAAAATATCGTAGAGGGGATGAAATTCACGGTCGACAATTCGCATAATCTCGTTGATTGTTACACCTGAACCGATGGTAATAAATCCTGGGTTCTCGGTGATCCCCTTCAAGTCTTCAACATCTGATACGTCAATGATTTCGCGGAGCAGCTCATGCTTTTTTGTTACGCGCAAGGCAACATCGGTCGCGCCGCAGAGAACGATAGCGCCGGGATGGTTGCGCTTAAGCACCAGCGCATCTCGCAGAGTCATCGGCTTAAAATAGCTCTGCTTTTCTGTTTCGATCTGTAACGGCTCTTTGGGGATCGACCTCAAAAGACCTGCAATGACTCCCTCTTGAGCGGTAAGATGATCGATTCCTTTGTGAACACAGGCATGCGCTGCAGCTTCGATAATGGGTCGATAGCCCGTGCAGCGGCAAAGATTTCCCGTCAGTGCATCATCGATTTGGGAGCGAGTGGGCCGGTCGAAATTTTTATAGAGTGAAAAGAGCGACATCACGACGCCCGGCGTGCAGAATCCGCACTGGCTGCCGCTGGCTTCCATCATTGCGGTTTGAACCGGATGAAGCTCGCCCGACCGGTCTCTCAAATTTTCAACGGTAATAAGTTCTTTCCCGTGAATCCTCGGAAGGAAAAGAAGGCAGGAATCGACGCTTTTGTACCGGAGAGAATTATTTTCATTGAGCTCGCCGACGACAACTGTGCAGGCGCCGCAATCACCTTCCGCACATCCCTCTTTGACTCCTTTGTGAGATGGCAGGCTCCTGAGATAATTCAGAACTGTAGTCGTAGGAGTAAGCAACGAAGAGTTCTTAAAATCAATCGTCGCAATCTTGCCGTCCAACACGAATGAAATTTTGGAAGCCATGCACTCGAAAAAGTTGAGATGTTGAAACGCAAAAATCGTGCGCTCAAAACGAAAGCATCACTAGCTGGAGTATAGTAGCGATTCTCCGAGAGATTCGCAAGGAACAGTGGTGGATGTACAAATGCGGTGGGTTATTTTGTCTAAAACGCCTCATTCAATACGCTATGCGATTGCTACAAGCAATCGCATAGCTTGAAATTGACCTGTTACCGAAATTATCGATCGTTCACGCCAATTTTATCGGCAATTGTCTGAACCGTTTTCCCGTCGCGGCAAAAGCGGCATTTGCAATAGCAGGCGCGAGAGGTGGAACACCCGGCTCACCCATTCCCCCGGAAGGCTCGCTGCTTGGAATGAGATGAACCTCCACGTTCGGCATCTGGTCGATCGTTAAAAGCATGTAGTCGTCGAAGTTTCCCTGAACGACTCTCCCTTTCGCAATCGTGATTTCACCATTCAACGCCGCAGTGAGCCCAAAAGCAACACCGCTCTCGATTTGCGCTGCGACCGAATCGGGATTCACACAGATGCCGCAATCGACAGCACCGACAACGCGATGAATGCGCAGGCTGTTCCCTTCAACCGAAACCTCTGCTACATACGCAACATAGCTTCCGAAAAATGCGGGGGGGGCACAGGCAATCCCGCGAAACCTTCCTTTTGGGAGTGGCGATCCCCATCCCGCTTTTTCTGCTGCAACTTCGAGCACTTTTTTTAATCGTGAATCTTTCTTCAACGCCTGGCGGCGGAATTCCAAAGGATCTTTTCCCGCCGCAGAGGCAAGTTCGTCGATGAATGATTCAACCACAAAAACATTTTGAGATGCATATACCGAACGCCACGGGCCAATAGGAATCGCAGTGTTCGCCATAACGTATTCAATACGGCTGTTCGGAATATCATACTCAAGGTCTATTGTCCCCTCGAGCGCGCCATGATCCAATCCGTTTTTTATTCTTTCAGGCGATCGTTGCCCGCTGATTGACGGAGCGGTGAGACGATGTTTGAACGCTATGAGTCTGCCTTCTTCATCCAACCCTGCGCTCACATGATGTAAGCTTGTCGGACGGTACCAGTCGTGCTGCATATCGTCCTCTCGAGTCCATACAACTTTCACCGGAGCGCTGACGGCTTTTGAGGTATGCACCGCAATCATAACGAAATCCGAGTTAGAACGGCGGCCGAACCCTCCGCCAAGGTACGTGACGTGGACAGTGACATCCTCTGTCTTTAATCCGAGCTCTTCCGCCGCTGAACGGCGGTCTCCTTGTGCGTTTTGCGTCGGGGCCCATATCTCGCATCGATTATTCCTGACATCCGCAGTTGCATTCATCGGCTCCATCGTTGCATGAGCAAGATATGGAACCTCGTAGACTGCATCGACCTTTTTTGATGCTTTATCCAAAATACCGACATCTCCCTTTTCTTCTCCAACGGCAGCATTACCTGCAGCATGCTCTACCAACATTGAGTGGATACTTTCGCTGCTAAGGTTTGCATTCGGTCCTTCATCCCACACCACCGCCAAGGCCTTTCTGCCTTGCATGGCGTTCCATGTCGAATCAGCGACAACTGCAACTCCCTCGCTAATTTCCACCACATGTTTTACGCCCGGTACGGTTTTCGCTTTCGATGCATCGAAGCTCTTTACCTTTCCGCCAAACACCGGGCACCGGGCCACAACTGCATACAACATTCCGGGTACCATCACGTCCATTCCGAACAGAGCACTGCCGTCAACTTTTTCGGGAGTGTCGAGGCGATGAATTTTTTCCCCGATGATGTAAAAATCTTTCTCGCTTTTGAGCGGGGGGTTATCGGGAACTTTCAATTTCGCCGCAGCATCCACAAGTTCGCCGTACATCAGTTTTCGCCCCGAGGCTGCATGAACAATTGCACCAGCTTCGGCACGGCACGATTCCCTGTCGACATTCCATCGTTCAGAAGCCGCAGTGATCAGCATTTCGCGCGCGGCCGCTCCCGCCTGGCGAAGAGGTTTCCACATCGTCCGAACACTCGTGCTGCCCCCAGTTCCCATACTGCCGTATTTGTCGTCGGCATCCGCGCGGAGGAATCGAACTCTCGACCAATCAGCGTCAAGCTCTTCGGCAAGAATCATCGATAGGCCTGTTATGATGCCCTGTCCCATTTCGGATTTTGATACGATGATTGTGACGTCACCGTTTCGATTAATGTGAAGCCACGCGTCCGGGCTAAATGAACCGAGGGCTTGACCGGAAGATTGGTCTTGGTCTTTGATGGAAGGAAGATAAAATCCTATAGCCAATCCTGCACCTGCTGCAGAAACGACTTTTAGAAATTGACGACGGTCGATTGAAGAAAGGGCAATCATTGCATTCCTCCTTTCGCATCTGCGGCTCGATGAATCGCCCGCCTGATACGATGGTATGTCCCGCAGCGGCAAAGAACGCCGCTCATTGCTGCATCGATGTCCGAGTCATTCGGGCGGGGGTTCTGTGCAATCAATGCTGCCGCCGTCATAATTTGTCCGGACTGGCAATAGCCGCACTGGGGAACTTCTTCCTCGATCCATGCGCGTTGAATCGGATGATTTCTATCCGCGGATAATCCCTCAATTGTGATGATCTTTTTCCCAACCACCGATCCGGCATCAACACCGCAGGACTTCGTCGCCTCGCCGTCGATCATCACCGTGCAGCAACCGCAATACCCTTCGCCGCAACCGAACTTCGTTCCTGTGAGCCCGAGCGAATCACGCAGGACCCAGAGAAGCGGCGTTCCCGGCTGCACGTCCACATTCCTGGCTTTACCGTTAACAGAAAGATTCAATGTCGCCATAGGCTTTCTCCTCACTTTTGAAAATAATGACCTTGCTGCAGAAAATTTCTTCCTTCATACCTCTCAACGGTGGTTTCCAATAATCACAACGCATTTCATCATGCAAGGGTTTCGCAAGCAAAACCGTGCCGCTCAAAGCACCAATCCGTAACCCAAATGCAGGTGGAGGTTCTTTACTTCTTCAAATATTTCCAGTTCCGTATTTTCCCTTCTACAAGCCATTCGATTGAAGTAGCAAGCCGTTTGTTCTTTGTCTCTTCCGTTTTAGCTTCGACTACCCATTCGACATAATCTTTCTTGTTTGAATAACTAAAGCGTTCAAACGTTTGCAGAGCTTTTCTGTTCTTGATGAGCGCCTTTGTAAAGCACGCCGGTACTTTCAAAGACTTCTTTTCGGCGGGTTTGGATCCCGACAGTACCTTCGACCCCTCATCATTAAGCCTCGACGCTTCTTTGATATAATTGAGGATCGTTTTGTCCGGCGGAAGATCGCTCAACAATTTCAACTGTCCGAAATTCCCCATAGCCGTGTTCCCCACTCTTGACAGGAGTTTACGAGAATCGGACATCAGAGAGGCCTTCCAAAACCCGAACGCGCAATGATGGTTGAACGATGCCATACTGCAGAGAAGCCCGCGAAATTCAAAATGGGGAAATCCCCACTTTATAGTTTCTTCAGCATCGGGACATCCTTCGTGAACGAGCTGGCGCAAGTGGTTTAGGATTGGCTTTGCAAAGTCTGCTGATTTCGCAATGTATGCGTCTATCCTGTTATCTCTTTTTCCCATTTTTTATCTCATCGATGCAGTACGATGTCATCAAACAAAAAACAAAGAAAATTCGTATATGGTTTCAATCAAGACGCCATTGGCCTTTTTATTTCTTAGCATTATTGGAGGGGGTTGAAGTCTGGTCAATGATGAGAACAAATCCATCACCCATGTCGTTAAATACCTTAAAGCGGATTGTATTATTTTCTTTGTACCAGATGAGTTTCTGGTCGAACGATCCTTCCGGGAACCGCACTTTCGTCATCAACACTAAAGTATCTCCGTTAAAATTCCCGCGATATTGGGGGCTGTCGCCAAAATTGTTAAACATTGACAAAACATATTTGCCACCCTGTCTGTCGTATCCCAGCATTCCATGCCCTATATAGTTTCCGAGAACTTGGTTAACGCTTTGCTCGTCGAGCATTACAAACATCGAATCCAATCCCCATGCCATCACCGATGTGCCTTTCCCCATCCCTCCACTTTCGGCCATGGGGCTGGGCATCACATGCGTTTCAGTCGTAAAATCACCGACCAAAAATGCAAGTTTAGCCCGTTCGGGGCCAGGTGAAGGCTTCGAAAAAGGGAGTGCGTCCTGTGCCATTGCAAAGGATGAAATTAGGAACAGGTCCTGTCATGATGAAGGAAATGTTTTTTCTCATACCGCCTCCGTTGTAGGAATATGGTGACTGCGATAAGGGTTATGGCTTATGATACTCAGGTCAGCGTAGCAAATGCTTCGGTCTCACTTTGATGAGCCTACACTCCAAATTGTCTCAAATGGTGATCCAGATGATTCCACATCAGCTTATCCCATTCATCGACGGTTAATTTGCCGAAGAATGGATGCGTCTCTTTCGAAATTCCTGCAGGCCCCGATTGTATAAATCGACAAACCAGCACAATCAACATGTCTTTCTCTTCTTCAAAATTTTTGTGTTCCATGATAACAAAGTTTTTGTCAGTCGGCAGGCCTCTTTTCCACTGTTCTTCCCGCGCCAATTTCTTTTTCGCAATCCATCCAAACAAATATCCCGCCAGCGTCCTTCTTATTTTTAATTCACCGAACGCAACCTTTAACGGCATCTGCGCATGCGCCAGCATCTGGGAAACATTCATCTTCCCCCATTCCGGTTTGGCTCTCCGGGTCAAACTGTTGATGCGGTCGATGATTTCTTTGTTATCGGCTAGGATGAAAAGGCTCTTCATAATTCGGCATTTCCTTGCTGGGGCAAAGCGAGGGTCTTTTTGCCCGCCCAAAGGTTTCAAGCAAAACAACGGTGAACAGAGAACGGCAAGCCTTACATTTTCGCTTGCAACTTTTTCATCATGGGTGAATCTACCAAATCTTTACCCTGACGCTGTCGGCCCGCCACATCGGGTCGCCTTGCTTGATTCCAAACGTCGAATAAAATTCCGGCATGTTTGTCAACGGGCCGATGACGCGGAATTTGGCGGGCGAGTGTTCGTTGCTCTTCACCTGACTCGCGATCGCTTCGGGACGTTCGTTCACCATCCACGCGAGAGCATATCCCAGGAAAAATCGCTGGTCCGGAGTCAGCCCTGCAATAATTTCATGATTCTTGTACTGATCTGTTTTTTTGAAGGCCTCGTACCCCATCATGATGCCGCCAAGGTCGGCAATATTCTCTCCTTCCGTCAACTCGCCGTTAATGTGCAGGCTATCGACAGCAACGTAATCGTCGAACTGCTTGACGATCATCGTTGTCTTAGCATAGAACCTGGCACTGTCTTCCGGAGTCCACCAATTGTCTAAATTACCGAATTCATCGTACTTACTTCCCTGGTCATCAAACCCGTGAGTGATCTCATGCCCAAAGGTGGAACCGCCGATGACGGAATAAAGAATTGCATCGTCCGCCAGTGTGTGCTCGTAACCTGAAACGATAATGTTGCAGCCGGGCACGACGATTTCATTATTGGAAGAGTTGTAGTACGCATTATATGTTTGCGGCTCCATATCCCATTCAGTCCTATCCACAGGCTTCCCGTATTTTGAAACCATGTACTCAAATTCCCATTTGTTGGCGTTCATAACATTTCGAACAAAAGAGGAGCGGTCGATTTGCATGGTGCCCAAATCTTTCCATTTGTCGGGATATCCTACCTTCATGATGATCGCATTGAGTTTATTCAGCGCTTTCGCTTTGGTAGCCTCGCTCATCCAGTCGAGCTGCTTTATCCGTTCGGCATACACCGCCTTAATCGCATTCCCGATTTCCAGAAGCTTTTCCTTCGTCCTCTTCGGCAAATATTCCGCAACGTACACCTGGCCGATCAATTCGCCGAGCGAGGCGTCGGTTTGTTCAACAACACGCTTCCACCGCGGCTTCGGCTCCTGTATTCCACGTAGCGTGGTGGAATAAAAACTGAACGATTCAAGATATGTTCTATCATCCATATACCGCGCAAGTCCGCGGACGAGATGGAATTTGAGATAATTTTTCCAGTCATCGAGCGAGAATGTTTTAAGATAATTATTGATTGCAGTCAAAAACTCCGGCTGACCGACCACGACCGTGTCGACGTTTCTCAACCCTGCATGCTTCATAAAAATTTCCCAGTCAAGATTCGGTGTCGATTCCGTCAATTCCTTGAATGAAATCTTATTGTAGTTTTTAAGCGGGTCTCGGGTATCTTCGCGCTTGCGTGATGCTTTTGCAATGGCCGTCTCCAGCTTCATGACGCTCCGGGCAGCCTGAATAGCGTTAGCACTGTCGTAGCCCATGATCGTAAACATATTATTGAGATGCGTAAGAAATTTTTGGCGAATCATCAAAGCGCGCGAATCGGTATCAAAATAAAAATTGCGGTCGGGTAAGCTCAATCCTCCTTGCCAGATAAAAATTGCATTTTTGCTGCTAATCTTATCGTCCTGACCTACGCCAAAGCCAAAGAGTGGAGAAGCGGAGACAGCATGGATAAATGCGGCAGTTTTTATGACGCCGCTTACGTCTTGAATTCCATCGATCATTGCAAAATCACTTTTCAGATCAGCCAGTCCCTTTTTGTTGAGGGAAACGCTGTCCATCCCGGTAAAAAAGAAGTCGCCGATTTTTTGCTTGGTACTTCCCTTTTCTGCGCCGGCAAGCGCCGCTGAAGATTCGCAGATATTGCGGATTTGTGCGTTGATCGTATCCTGGATCATTTGCCAAAGACCGTTGTACGGCTCGCTGGCGGGAATGGGGTTTTCTTTGAACCATTTTCCGTTGGCAAAAAGGAAAAAGTCGTCCTGGGCACGAACAGTGGAGTCTATATGCGAAGCAAGGGCATCGTTTGCCTGCATTTCTTTCTTGGGCTGAGCCACCACATTGGAAGCTCCAAAAGCCACGATGCAAATAAAAGAGAAGAGGAAAAAATATTTTTTCATTGGATGATCTATTGGTATGATTGAAAGGATGGAATATTCCCCTATCGCACGTTATTTTTTTATTTCTTCTTCACTCAAAACATAATCAACTGCGGACCGGGAATGATGTTGTGAGCGTATCATTCGTTGTTCTCTTATCTCATATTCTTGAAGCCATTTTCTACTTCAAATGAAATTCTTTTATAGACTTCTTCAAACGACCCCATGCCGTCTATTTTTACGACACCATGGAGCTGGTTATATTTTTCAATGACGGGAACGGTCTTCTTTTCGTGTTCGCCCAGTCGTTTGACAATTTTTGCCGTGCTCGTATCGTACGGCATGCAGCGGTCGGTTTTGCTTCTTTCATCCAACCTGTTGATGAGCTCCAGCATCGGCACCTCGATCTCGATGATTTTTGCAATCGAAGAGTCATGCTTTTTCAACAGACCGTCCAAAATATATGATTGCACTAATGTCCGCGGGAATCCTTTAAAGATAAAACCCTTGACATCCTTATGATTTTCCAGCTTTTTCTCGATTAATTGAACGACGATTTCGTCCCCGACAAGCTGTCCGTTCTCGTAGAGATCAGTAATCTTTCTTCCAATCTCAGATTTTTTTTCAATCTCCTGCTGGAGCATCTCGCCGGTCGCTACATATTCTAAACCGAACTCTTTCGCAATGGCTTTCCCGTGAGAACCGCGTCCGGAACCTGGATAACCGAAAAGGACGATATTGAGAAGGCGTTTGCTTAATTCTTGTTTTATGATTTTTGTGATGCTCGCAGTGACGTCTTCGATACTTGCACTGCCGTCAACCTCAACGCATATGCCTTTGTCTTTATAGAACTGCAATACGGGAAGAGTCTTTTCGTGATATTCTTTGAGCCTGTTGCGGATGACGGTTTCATTGTCGTCCGTGCGGCCGGACGTTTTTCCTCTATTCAAAAGACGCGAAACAGATACTTCCTCCGGCACAACAAGACTGATAAGGCACGTTAAGGCCGTGTTCAATTTTAGCATCAAGCCGTCGAGGATGTAGGCCTGAATGTACGTGCGAGGGAATCCGTCGAATAAAAAACCGTTCGATTCCGGATTATCGGTGATTGTCTTTTCGATAATTTGAACGATAATTTCATCCGAGACTAATCCCCCCGAGGCAATGATACTCTGGGCTTCGAGTCCTAATCTTGTATTGTTTGCGATTTCCTTTCTAAGCAGGTCGCCGGTAGAAATGTAAAACAGGTTATATTTTTTTGTCAGGAATTCAGATTGAGTTCCTTTTCCAGCTCCAGGAGGGCCGAATAATGCGATATTCAACATAGGCGTAATCTATCATGATGGTTTTTTGAGAAAACATATTTTCAATGGTAACGACGTAACCGATGAGAACTCTCATCGCTTATTAAGATACGATTTTCAGTTTGAGAAGTAAACAGCCGGAGTATTTACGGTGCACGGTACGAAGTTTTTTAGAGCAGACTATTTACCGAATTCCTCCCGCACGTCTTTCGACGACAATTTCCAGACAATAAACATCGCAATGACAACAACGATGATGACGCTGCCAACGGTTGCAAATTCTCCAAAGGCCATTATTCCCGATCCGCCGACTAACTGACTCATTCCTGTTTTGCCGAGAAATGATTGCGCCATGTAGTATCCGCCGATCAACGATGCAATATAAAACACCGTCTGGACCCAGACGAGGGAGATGAAAGCGATTCTTCCCCATTTCATACGCTTGAACAGTGCAAATGAAACGACGATCGTGGCGAAGTTCAATGCCAGACTGATGATGCTCAACGTCAATATCCAGCCGGAATGAAGAGACATCAATCCACCATCCGGCTGGTACGTTTGCATCAGCCGCATTGCCATTTGGTATTCAGAGCTGTTGGTAAGACTTATGTAGGAGACCAATCCGGTAATATCGGTCACGCACAAAAACAATGCAATGATCATCGAGACAAGAGCTAAGCCCGTAACGAAGGTTGAACGGGATGGGGGTAATGGTATGTTAGTCGCGGGGTCCGTGGTGTCTTAGTTCTTAGTCCTTAGTCCTTGGTCTTAAAGATTCTACTTTCTTTCGCTCGCTTGGGGTTCGCTACGTTCCGCGCGAAGGATCATATCCATGGACATTTTATCCAAACCTTTTACACGAATTTTCGCGGACGGATAAAGTTTTTTCACTTTGGCATGCAACAAAACGATCAGATCTAAATTTCCCCGATTAACGGAGAATTCTGCTTCGTCCTTTTTCTTGCCGTTTATATACGTGTGCGCGGTAAACGATCCGCCATTGTTTTTATTGCAGCGTAATTCGATAGAGAGGTTTTCGGGCATGGTATTTCCTTCATTGTGCTTCTCGAACGCTTTCGTTCATTACAAAGATACGATATATGTATGTAGAAAACAATGGATTCGGAGAACAGAGTTCCTAACTTTGAGTCTTTGAATTATTTTATTTTAGGCTTTGGAAAAATTCCATTATGACCTGAGGTCCATTAATATCTTTATTGACATTTCCTAAAACTCTAGGCCACCAATGAAACCCTGCATTCATAAAAATGTGTCCGCCGTTAATCACTTTAATCAATACCACTTTTTTCCCCGATTGAATAGAGTCGTACGTGTATTCCACTGCCGTCGACTTGTCGGTCGTATTGACATCCGGAAAGTCATACTCCTTCTTCGAAGTCGTATCACAATTATCCAATCCTAGCCAGTACTGGAGCGTTTGATCGGTGGACATCACCACTCCTCGTTCCTTCCCATCTCCTGCTTTGACCATGCCGCCGTTGTAAGGGTTAATTCGGTCGGTCGTTCCGTTCATGAGAAGCATGGAAACAGGCTGGTGGGCTTCGACACAATCATCGTTTGCCTCTACCGGCAGGTTTGCAGCGACCGCGGCGAATCCTTTGAAAATAGCAGGGCGTTCCTTTGCAAGCTTGAAACACATTTGCGCGCCGTTGGAATAGCCCGTTACAAAAACATTTTTTTCATCGATACGATAATGCTCTTTGAAATATTTGATCATACTTTCAAAGAAGGCAATATCATCAACGTTGAGTTTAGTGGTCTCAAATGTATCGGCTTTTCTACAGTCGTTCCAATATCGTCCATACCCTTGCGGATAGACAATAATAAGGTCCTTTTGCTTATCTGCGATTTTATCAAATTGCGCTCCCGTCAGCATTTGCATGCCTTTTGCCTCCATTCCTGAACCGTGAAGAACAAATGCCAGCTTCGGAGATTCCGACAAATGTTTCGGGATATAATAAAGGAACATCCTCTGAAGGCTCCCTATTTTCAAATGGGCTGACTGGAGCGGACTGGAGCGAGCTAATTGAAGAGAACCGATATACAAGATTAAGGAGAGTGATAAAACGAGAATCTTTTTCAAATGAAGGCCGCGCCTGTGGTTTTTAGGTTTTCGCTTCTCCACATCGAAGAATGTATCGTCTGCTTTTTTAGCTCCCAGACGACTCAGCGAGCAAAGAAATAATTTTCTGTTCTGTTTCCTCATAGTTTCCTTCTCCGATATGAACGTAACGGACAGTCCCCTTCTTATCAATCAAGTAAAGCGTGGGCCAATATTGTTGCCGGTATGCATCCCATGTTTTGTAATCGTTGTCCGTTACGACGGCGTATGTTATCCCTAACTTCTCTATCTCGCCTTTCACACGCCGGGGCGATTTTTCGAGGTCGAATTCCGGTGTGTGCACACCGATGATGGTAAAACTGTCGCTGTTAAATTTTTTGTGCCATGCTTTTACATGCGGAATGGTGTTCTTGCAATTGTAGCACCCGAATGTCCAGAACTCGAGGAGCACGACTTTACCGTGAAGTTCACTCAATGTCAACGGACATGAATTGATCCATGTTCCCGGTCGGATTTCAGGTGCCTTTGATCCGAGCAAAGAAGTTGTATCCGAAGCCGTCTCTTGTTGTCCGCCATCCCCGGTCTTCGGCATGAGAGTGACACCTGCGCAGACAAAAAGAATGAAGAGGAACGGATAGATGGGTTTCAGTTTCATGATGCGTGTGCAGTTACAGAGGTAGGATGTAGGTCTTGGGTATTAGATATTATAATAGCTTTAGTGCTCATTCATTATTCCCAACTGTTTTCTTCCACCCGGTGATGATGGAAACAAAGTTCGGCCAACCGGAAATGATCACCATAAAAATGTGGCCGAAGAAAAAGAAAACAAACGAGAGAGTAAAGAAAAAATGCCAGCCGCGTGCTGCATCATAACCGCCGAAGATCGCCGTGAGAAAACTGAACTGCACAGGCCAGTAGATCGCTATTCCCGTCAAAACAGACCCGACGCCGAGGAATGCAACAGAGGTGTATGCGAGTTTTTGCAGCGGGTTATATTTTTTGACCGGAGGATGTTTCTTTCGAATTCTCAGGTAATACTGGATCATCGGCAAAACGCCCGGCACATCTTCCTTTCTGAAAAGCGTCGTCCGTCGCCCGTGCCTCGTCACAACATTATAAATCACCCACACAACTCCGTTGGAAAATAAGATCCACATCGCAAAAAAATGCCACATGCGGGCGCCCGCAAGCCATCCTCCAATTGTGATTGCTTCGGGAAAACTGAAACTCAAAATGGGTGAGGCATTGTAAATCTGAAGACCGCTCCCGACCATAATTCCCAAAGCAATGAAATTAATCCAATGCGTCAATCGGATGAGAAGCGGGTGGTGGAATTCTTTATCGTTAGGCGCCATAGCTTATTCGCTGTCCGGTTTGCAGATCGGACATGGTTTGTATTTTTCGGCTCTGGCTTCCGCGGCAGTCATGATCGTCGTTTTCGCCATGATTGTCGGCGGACAGCCTTCGCGGTGGTACATATTTGTTTTTTTGATGACAAGGACCTCATGCGGTTTGAGGTTGCCGGAACATCCGAGAAGAAGCGACAGCACCGCTGCAACAGCAAACATTCGTATGGAAGGAAAAAACTTCATTCAAATCCCTGCGAACCAATCGTAGCCCTGGTCTTCCCAGTAACCGCCCGGTTTCTCGTTTGTGACGATGAGTTTATCGACCCACTTTGCGCTCTTGTATCCGAGTTTCGTCGGCATCACAATCCGGACAGGCGCTCCATGTTCAAGCGAAAGAGGCTTGCTGTAGGCTTCATAGCATAATAATGTTTGAGGATGCAACGCACTCGGCATGTCGTACGCCGTATAGTAATCATCGCCACATTGAACGGAAAGATATTTTGCTTGCGGGTCGGCCCCGACAGATTCAAGAAATCCCCGAAGGGGTGTCCCTCCCCATTTCGGAATCATACTCCATCCTTCCACACAGCAGTGGCGCGTGTTCATCACACGTTTCGGCATTGCAGTAATTTGTTTGAGCGTGTAGACGCCAGGGCTTTTCACCATTCCTTCCACACTGAGCGTCCAGTTCTCGAGGTCAATATCCGGCTCTTCCTCGTCTTTCCAATTGATGCGGAATCCATCTTCCGGAGTCAATTGGGAATCCGAATATTCGGGAGCAAGTTTTGTCGGGCTAAAAACTTTTGATTGGACCCAATCATTAAACGATTGGACTGAACGGAGAAACGATTCCGTTTTCCCCTCGGGTGCGACATCGCAGGCCGCAAGAAACACCAGCGGCGAGAACTTCAACAAATCACGCCGTGTCAAGCGCTTGAATTGGGGGGCTTTCATTTACCTATTTGTCGATTTTAAAAATCGTTAGATGTACCCCGGTCTTATTGAATTCGGCAAATATGAATGACAACACGTGAATAATAGTAAAAGTTTCCTTCATAGTCATCAGATATTAGTTTGAGGTCTGTATCCTGTATTCTGTATTCTGTATTCTGTATTCTGTATTCTGTATTCTGTCTCCTGTATCCCGTCTCCAGCATCCTGTCTTCTGACCCTCACCCCTTACCGAAACACCGCCTTCGACGCCAATTTTACCAGCCCTCTATTCCGAAGTCCAAGAGCAAGGACTTTTTCAGTCAACGATTCACGTTGAAGAATAGGTGAAAAAACGTTGTTGTTCCAAAAACGATTTCGCGCAGAAAGAGGCAGCCCCTCTCGCGCAAATCCAAAGGACTTTGAAACCTCTTGTGCAGTCAGGACTCCATCCTGCATGGCAAAAAAAATTCCCTCGCCGGTGAAAGGTTCTGTCGTATGACGTGCATCTCCAATAAGATATGCCGAAGAGAAATGTTTATTATTTGACCGAGGAGTAATAGGAAATGCGGTACGGATATCTCCAATGATCTCTAACCGGGGAATGGTGTTTCGCGCGTGTTGATTTGAATGGATTGTGTTATCAATAAAACTTTCTACATCTGTGAGCGCAAGCCGGGCGAGACTTCGAGAGACAACCATGGCAACATTCGATTCAGTGGGATTAACTCCAACAATTCCCGCATATCCTCCGTCAAACAGAACCATCAATACAGTTAACGACATTGTATCCGAACGCTTCACTGTACATTGGACGCCAATCCGATCCGAGCTGGCCTCTTTGAGTCTGCCGTCCTCATCATCAATTCCATGAAGAAGCTTAGCCACACGCGAATTACGTCCGTCGGCACCGATGAGTATCCCACAACTGACATTGAATGTTTCGCAATTCCCTTTTTTCTTTAAACAAATTTGCCACAAGTCTTCATCGCCTTTTCTGTAATGAATCGATTCAATAATCGTTGCCTCCTGAAATGTTGCTCCGTCTGCGATGGCACGATTCAACAGCAACGAATCGAGTTTGCAGCGTTTGATGGCGATGAAAGGAGCGGTACGAGCGTGGGACAAATTATTATTGAGCGGAACATCCAAAACATGTCCGGAACGGCCGGCAATCTTCACACCGGTCACATTTTCTGAATTGGCAGCGACCTCGTCGGCAATGCCGAGTAATGTGAAAAAATCCCAGCATCTCGGATTGATGCAATCGCCGCAAATCTTTTCACGCGGGAACGATGCTTTATCGCAGAGTAAAACGCTGATTCCTTTTCGGGCAAGAAGCGCCGCACACGTCGTCCCGGCGGGACCGGCTCCGATGATGACAACATCAGCGTGAAGAGTCTGCATCGCGTTCATTGATTGTATCTTCCGAATACTAGAGCAGCATTAATTCCGCCGAACCCGAACGAGTTGGAAAGAATGTAGTCGACACGTGCTTCTCTGCCGATGTTAGGGACATAATCAAGATCACAGTCGGGGTCGGGAGTAGAGAGATGAATAGTCGGTGGAATGTAATTGCCTTCAAACATCATCGAACAGATCACAGCCTCGACCGCGCCGGTCGCACCGAGGGCATGAGCATGCATTGCTTTCGTCCCGCTTATCGGTATTTTCGATTCTGGGCCGAATACTTTTTTGATCGCAAACGTCTCGCACTTATCGTTGAGCACGGTCGCACTTGCGTGAGCATTGATATATCCTATATCGGCCGGTGAAATCCCCGCTTCCGAAAGTGCATCTCTCATTACCCTCACTGCCGATTCACCATCAGGACGCGGCTGCACCAGGTGAAATGCATCGTTGTTGCAGGCATAGCCGAGAAGCTCTGCATAAATGTGTGCCCCGCGTCGAATCGCAGAGCCAAGCTCCTCGAGAACAAGAACTGCAGAGGCTTCGCCCATCACAAACCCGTCGCGTTGAAGGTCGAACGGCCTGCACGCGCTGATCGGATCGGCGTTAGTGCTCATCGACCGAATGATTGTAAATGCGCTGAACGTCAATGCGTACAAAGGAGCTTCCGCACTCCCGGCAACCATCATGTCTGCATAACCGTCACGCACGTATCGAAATGCTTCGCCGATGGCAATCGCACCTGAACTGCAGCTGTTGGAGTTTGCGTTGCTCGGTCCTGTGAATCCATAATGAATGGCAATATTGCTCGAACCGGCACCGCCGAAGACCATGAGCGCGAGGTTTGGGTCCACCGCTTTTATGCCGTCTTTCACATACCGTTCGTGCTGAACCTCTGCCCCAGCTACACCTCCAAGCGCGGTTCCAAAAGTGACGCCGATTTTTTCTTGAGTCTTCTTTGGATCGTACTCAACACCTGCATCCTCGATCGCCATATTCGCTCCTGCAAGAGCGAGTTGGGCAAAACGGTCCATCCGGCGCGCCGATTTGGTGTCCAAAAAATTCAAGGGGTCAAAATCGTCGATTTCTCCCGCTACCTTCGTTTTGATTTGCGATGTGTCGAACCGCGTGATCGTGCGAATTCCAGTGCGGCCTTCTTTGACCCCTTTCCATAAACCATCTTTGCCATGGCCGATCGGTGTCAATGCTCCAAGCCCGGTAATGACGACGCGTCTATGTTCCATGTTCCCTTTTATACATTGCGTTCAACTTCATGACCCCACCCTAGCCTCTCCTGTAGAGGAGGGAACTGTTTCAAGATAGATTTTCAAATAGCGCAGCGTCTGACCGGCAACATAATGGATGAAGAAATCACCGATGACCGATTCGGTTATGAAATTTCCAATCAACGGAATAGCCGGTTTTAAGTCGTGAGATATTTTCACCTCAACGCCGTCGTTCGTTTCTTTAAAAGTCCAAACGACAACCATCCCTTTTGTGAGGGCTTTCAAATGGTGAAACCGTACTTCGCCCCGATCATAATCGATTTCCTGCTCGGACGTCCATTGGATCGGAATCCATCCCCGCATCGCACCCATCACGACAATGTTTTTATGCTGCGACGTTTCGATGAAACGAATCCATCGATAATGGGGAAGCATTCGGGGCCATCGAGATAAGTCTGCCGCGGCTTCAAAAATACGAGCACGGGGAGCTTTTATAACAATCGAATTTTCCTTGTGCATTATTTTTCCTTAACAGCCACAAGTCTAAAAAGAGGGGCTGTAAATATCCTCATAGGTAGGACCCCCGCTTCCCCGGCCATTGCAGCGAGTTCGTCTTTCCTGAATGCCCGCAGAACAGATGCAACACTGTCATATTGAGTCATACGATTCGTTGTCGTCAAACGGGTATACACCCAGGCAGTTGCCGCTCCAATATAGCTTCGTGAAAGATCATTGACCACGAACCCAAGGCGGCATATCCGGTTCATCTCACGCAGCAATTTCACTCCGTCGCCTCGCGAAAAGTGATGGATCGCGAGGGAGCACAAAACA
The DNA here is from genome assembly GCA_963717445.1 of uncultured Bacteroidota bacterium. Classification (GTDB taxonomy): domain Bacteria; phylum Bacteroidota; class Ignavibacteria; order UBA10030; family UBA8401; genus JAGVPT01. The sequence continues at coordinate 627,799 of OY970334.1, forward strand.
ATGTCATAACTTTCGGAAGCATACGGCAAGTCGCGAATGTCGCGGCGCTCGAATTGTATTTCATGAAAACCCAATGCATATCGACGTGCAGCTCTAAGCATGATTTCGTTTTTATCGACAGCGGTGATCTGAACCCGTTTCTCAAGACGGCGGAATGCTTTTGCAAGTGAAACGGGTTGGTCGCCGGATCCCGTGGCGAGGTCTAGGAATGTTACAATTTCCCCCGGTTTTGTTTTCATCGCGATGGGTACGACAGCATTTTGCAGGGTTGAAAGACCTCCAAAATAACGATTGATAATGCGCAGGTTGCGAAGGTCATCTGCGACAACTTTAGGGTCGGCATTCGGCTGATCCATCATCTCAAGATTGTTTTCACTGAATTGTCGTTTCAAAAGGTAGATAGAGATTGGGTTTTAGGTTTTAGGTCTTACGTTTTACGTTTTACGTCTTGCACGTTCGCCGTTATTCAACAATGAGCTTACCTGTCATTCCAAGGTGGCCGATACCGCAGAAGTGCGAGCAACGGAATCCGTATTCACCTTTTTTTGAAGCGTAGAATTCGATAACCTTTGGTTCGTTTTCGTCGAGCCGCTCATCAATTCCGAAAGCGCCTAACTGAAACCCATGAGTTCCCTCAATAGATTTGATTCTCAACGTGACAAGTGTTCCAGCGTTTACCCGAATAACTTCCGGTGTAAATTTGTACGACTCTGCGGTAACATCTATCGTTTGCCTCGGAACGTTCTGTGTGTCAAGATTAGAAGGGATCGCATCGAATTGCTTCGAACTCCCGCACGCCGACAATAACAGAAGAAGAAAAATGAAAATCGATTTCATCCGGAACAAATGCAGGGGGTGAAGGTGGATGCTTTGTTAATTCGGGACTCTCCCGGTTGATTTCATAACATCACATCAACCTGGAAGATTCCAATGCTAAGGAAGGTAAATTTTAGGGAGAGACTTCTGAATAATTTTAAAAGTGTGGCTCACGCAAATCCATAGGGATGGCTTCGCCAGACGCAAAGCAGCAACATGATTTAAAAACAGAGTCTTTGCGCCTTCACGGCTTGACGAGAGACAATTCTTGAAAAGCCTCAATGAATGATGTTAGAGGCGATCTTAAAAATACACGTGCATTCATTGCGAGAAGTCATCGCGGTGTCGCAACGGCCTTTTAAATTTTTAATGTGGGTTCTAATTTCCACAGTGTGTCCGCAAGAAATGAAGAAGAAGCGGCCATGCCTGTTCGGCCGATTCTTTGTGATACGTCGGTCGAGCATCGCAGAAGAAACCATGTTCGGCTTCTGAAAATTCAATGTTAGTATAGAGTTTGTTCGCAGCCCGAAACGCATCCACAATGGAACGAATATGCTCGGGAAGAATCCGCTTGTCCCGTCCTCCCCAAAACATCAGCGCGGCGCCGTGAAGCTGCGGGACCTTATTCACAAGCGTCTCTGCAATGCCGCCGCCATAAAAGCTGATAGCAGCTTTCACAGGGAGTATTGTATTGGTCTGAAATGCAATGCGCCCGCCCATGCAGAAGCCAACACAAGCAGTGCGATTGCTGTCAACCGAAGGGTCGGCGATCAGCCAACCATAAACCGCGCGCACATCGGCGTCGACAAGATTTTCCGTGATCGAGGCAAAATGTTTCTGCATTCCTCCAAAGTCCTTATAGTCTCCTTCAACCCCGGTTCCCGTTCGATGGAACAGCTCTGGGGCGACTGCCACGTACCCTTCACGCGCGAACCGGTCTGCAACATCTCGGATATGAGCATTCACACCGTACGCCTCTTGAAAGACGAGGATGCCGGGACATTTTCCCGGGTTCGACGGGCGCGCAACATAAGCACGCATCTCGGTACCATCGGACACGTTTACCGTTATATAATTTCCCATAGTCTTACTTTCTTGCTATGCGACAACAGACGGATATAGTAAAGCACCAATCACCACCAGAAGGGACGTCGAAAGCGCTAAGGCCGCAAAATCGAAGGGCAAACCGTAAACGCTTGCCCCTCCCACAAGCATCAATCCCCGCAATGCGTCGACTTCGTATGTCAGCGGATTGATGTGAGCGATCGCTTTCAGCCAGGGCGGCATGATCGCTATCGGATAGATGGCATTGCTTGCAAAAAAGAGGGGCATCGTCATTACCTGACCTATACCCATAAATCGCTCACGTGTTTTCACAATGCAAGCGATGATGAGCGAAAAAGTCGAGAAGAGCGCCGATCCAAGGAAGACGAAAAGAAGAATCCCGAAGAGCGAAAGCGGATTCCAGTTGATTTGCACTCCGAGGACAAGCGAAAGAAGGTAGATAATAATCGCTTGTGACAAACCGCGCACACCCGCTGAGAGCGCTTTGCCAAGCACCAGGGCTGCCCGAGGCGTAGGGCTGACAAGAAACTTGTGGATGATCCCAAGATCGCGTTCCCAGATGATTGCAATCCCATAAAAGATTGCAACAAAGAGAACGCTTTGAGCCAGTATGCCCGGCGCCAGAAAATCGAGATAGTCCATTGAGCCGGTGGGAATCGAACGAAGACGCGAGAAGACTTCGCCGAAAACCAGCATCCAGAGTGCCGGCTGTAACGCGCGCGTCAACAATTCGGTCGGATCGTGGCGCAATTTCCGTACTTCGAGCTCTGCAATAACGAATGTTTTACGAACAAATCCCAGGACAGCAGTCACCCCGCTCAACTGCGGTATAACCTCTGCGCTATCCAAGGCGCCTTGCAATACGACGGACTCTTGATGTTTCACGATAACTTCCTCCGGATTCAATTGTATTCCCAGAATAAAAAGCAAAGACATCGTCAAGCGTTGTCTTTTTCCCCCCGACGGACTTCTTCAACTCTGCAGGGCTCCCGGTCGCAACAATATTGCCTTTATGCATAATGGCAACACGTGCGCATAATGTTTCCGCCTCTTCCATGTAGTGCGTTGTGATGATCACGGTCGTACCGCGGAGCGCGAGCATTTCGACCTGCCTCCAGACCGACTGGCGCGCAACAGGATCAAGGCCTACCGTTGGCTCATCAAGAAAAAGTATGCGCGGCCGGTGCAGTACTGCTTGCGCAATTTCCAGCCGACGGATCATTCCGCCGGAAAATGTTCTGACGAGATTATTCCGTGCGTCGTAAAGCTCCATGAAGTCGAGAGCCTTTCGGATGCGATCTTGACGCTCGTTTATGGGGATGTCATACAACTTGGCAAAAAGGAGAAGATTTTCATAACAGGTCAGACTACCGTCCGCGGAAACCAACTGTGGAACGTAACCGATGGAGCGTCGAACACTGCGGGCGTTCCGAACGATATCGAAACCTGCAACACGTCCCGTCCCCGACGTCGGGGGCAAGAGTGTTGTCAACATTTTTATTGTTGTCGTTTTGCCGGCTCCATTAGGGCCGATCAAACCGAAAATTTCCCCCGGACGGACGCTAAATGTAATGGCGTTAACAGCGGTCAACTCACCATAGCGGCGAGTAAGCTGATACGTTTCGAGTATTGATTCTTCCAATGATTCCTGTTTATGACTGTTTCACCCGAGAATTCACATCGAGAAGGATTGGCTCTGAATTCTCTTTTCGCTCATCGTTCAACGTTCCGAAAACGACATCCCACATCGGCGAACTCACGCCAAAATTGACGTCAGAGTCTGAGTAGTGATGACGGAAGTGATGTTTCCTTAAATAATTACCGACCCTGTTTTTCATAGCAAAATGATGAATGGCATAGTGCATCATGTCGTAGCAAAGATAACCGGTGATGAACCCGGCAAAAAACGGAAAGACAAACTTGGGTCCGCATATAGCTTTAAACAAGAAAAAGAAAAAAATAGATAACGGAATGCTGATTGCCGGCGCCATCACGAGCCTTCGTGAATCGTTCGGATAATCATGATGTACGCCGTGCATGATAAAATGCAAGCGCTTTCCCCACGCGTTCTCCGGGATGAAGTGAAACACATGCCGGTGAAGCGCATACTCTGTCACCGTCCACACAAAGAGGCCGCCGATAAAAAGAAAGAGACGCTGCGAGGCGCTCACTTGAACGTGGGTGACGTACAATGAGTAAAGCACAACGGGAACATATATCACAAGCGGCAGCGAAGGATGAATGTGGGTAAAGAACTCCATGAAGTCCGAATCGAACATCTTTGCCGATTTGTCTTCATTCGATACGTAGTTTTTCATGACTCCTCCTTCTAATATTTCTCCTGTTGATTTACGACGCTTCTTGAGAGACTTAACAACAATTCGGGGTCAATAAGTTTCAACAAAGTGCCATTCATCCTTATTTTATCCCTCGGCAAGCACACTACACAATCTTGACACTCCTCCTGGCCGAAATAGCCCTTCTCTGCCAGGGAATACGATAAACCCAGAGGTCATTGGACAGTTCGACCTCGTCGTTAGCTTAATATGCCAAATTGTTGAAAATATTCTTGGCTCATACAATTGAGGGATGCAAAAAACCGACTCTAAGCGGATAATTTAGCAAATAATGTGCATGCAATGCTTAGCCATGGATCAATTTCGAAGTATCCGTCAGTCGAAATGAGGAGACAACTGTTGCACACTCGGCTCATCTTTACGAAATCGCTTGAAAAGATCGGACGGCTTGCTAAAAAATGCCGGAATCTTTTCCTTCCACTCGTCGACCTTCATGTAGACAACCGGCACAACGACCAGGGTAAGAAGCAGGGAACTCGTCAGACCTCCGATAATAGCCCAGGCAAGTCCGGATTTCCATTCCGACCCCGATGCAGTCGAGAGCGCGATGGGCAACATGCCGAAGATCATCGTAAACGTTGTCATGAGGATCGGTCGCAAACGTGATTGAGCTGCTTCGAGCAAGGCTTCGTACACCGATAGCCCGTGTTCGAGGCGTGTCTGATTCGTCCTGTCAACAAGGAGGATGGCGTTCTTCGCAACGAGTCCCATCAACATGATGATGCCGAGCATCGAGAAGATGCTCAAAGCTTTTCCCGTCGCCGCAAGGGCGATCATCGACCCGACCATCGCAAGGGGGATGGAGAATAACACAACAAACGGATAAACGTACGAATCGTAGAGGGCTACCAAAATCAGATAGATAAAAAGGATACCTGTGAGTATTGCAAGGAAAAGGCTCGTGAATCCTTCCGCACGCATTTTTTCCATACCAAGGTACGAAAGGGTAATTCCCGGCGGAAGTTGAATACCGGCTATTCTGTCCTTAAAATCCTCCATGATCGTTCCGGTAGGACGGCCAAGTGTCTGGCCGTTAACATAAATAATACCGATGCGATCCTTCCGTTCAAGTTTCGTTGGTCCCGATGATAAGGAGATCGTTGCAAACTGCTGCAGTTCCACCTGTTGGCCTCGGTTATTAACGAACGCAATGCTGCCGATGTCATCGGTGCGGGTTCGGTTGAATTCATCGAACCGGATTCGAATGTCGTATTCGGTATTCCCGTCACGAAATTTCGATTGATCATCCCCCGTGAGGGCAATGCGGAGCGTGGTGCCAACGTCGGCAACCGAAAGGCCGAGTTGTGCCATCTTCGCACGGTCGATGGCGATACGCATCTCCGGCTTCCCCGTCTCCGACGACAGCCGAACGTCTGTCGTCCCCGGCACACTTCTCAAAACATCCTCCACCTCCGTTGCGGCTTTCGTGATCTCGTTGAAATCTGTCCCGTTGATTCCAATCTGGATTGCCGATTGATCGGCCGAGCCGAACATGCCGATCGGGTTGACGTACACTTTCACGCCGGGGATTTCCTTCAGTTTCGATTTTATTTCTTCGCCCACCTCGGATGTCGATTTCGTTCTCTTTTCTTTAGGAACAAGCGTCACGTTGAGCTGTGTGAGGTTGTTGCTCGAAAGGGACAACGAACCCGTGGCCTGGGAACCAACGGCGGTGAAAACTTTTTCAATCTCCGGCATCTGGGAAAAAATCCGTTCGATGCGTAGCGTCGTTTGATTGTTTTGCTCGATGGAGGTACCGGGCGGTAATTCTATCGACACGCCGAACTCGCCCCGATCCGATTGAGGCATGAATTCATTCCCGATCAAACCAAGTACCGGAAAGAGGAGCGAAACAAGAAACATGCCCGCCGTCGCCAGACCGACTCTTGCCTTGTGAACGAGAGCCCACTTGAGAAGCTTCTGATAGAAGTCGGAGAATTGATGATAGTATCGTTCAAATGCCAAAGCAAATTTTCCAAGTAGTGTTCTATCGCTCAAGCGCTCAAGTTTTGCAAAGCGCGAAGCGAGCGTAGGCGTGATGGTAAATGAGACGAAAAGGCTTGTGAGTGTCGATCCGACGACAACCAGGGCATACTGCCTCATGATCTGGCCGACAATACCGCTGACAAGAGAGAGCGGGAGAAAAACAACAACGTCGACCATCGTAATGGAGAGCGCCGCAAAACCGATCTCATTTCTTCCGTGCAGAGCCGCCGCACGCTGCTCCTCTCCTTTCTCGAGATGATGATAGATGTTTTCAAGAACGACGATGGAATCGTCGACAAGGATACCGATGACCAGGGACATCCCCAGGAGCGTCATCATATTCATGGAAAAATCCATCGCGTACATGAATGCAAATGTTGTAATCAACGACGCCGGGATGGCAACAAGAACGATGAACGAGTTTCTGATGCTATGAAGGAACAAGAGCATCACGATTGCAACCATGAGAACTGCCAGCAAGAGGTCATGTTTGACGGCGTTCGCAGCATCGAGAGTAAACGTAGAACTATCCTCCGCTATCGTGAAGATGATTCCCTGCTTTTTATATTCCTCTTGGATTTTTTTCAACTCTTCCCGTACGAGCTGGCTCACCGAGACGGCGTTCGCGTCGGATTGCTTAACCACCTGAATTCCGACCGAGGTAATGCCGTTGACGCGATTGATCTGGTCATAGTCCTTTCTTCCATCCTCAATTTCCGCGACATCATCCAGGTGAATATCGCCCCCTAGACGCGTGCGGCCTACGACGAGGCGTCGCAGGTCTCTGATGGATGAAAATTTTCCCGCAACGCGGACGACAAATTGTTCATCGGTATCCTTAAAATTGCCGGTCGGAAAATCCATATTAGCGCTGCGAACTGCTTGCACGATTTGGGGAACTGAAAGAGCGTACGCCCGCACCTTATTCGGATCGAGGTTGACGTGAATTTCCCTCTCTTCGCCGCCCGAGAGTGAGACCTGCGCAACGCCGGCAATTTTTGAGATTCGCGGCTGGACGCGGTCTATAAGAAATTGATAAAATTGCCGCGCATCCATTTGGCTCGTCACGCCCATGCGCAAAACGGGGATTTCGTCGAACGCTATTTTGGAAACTGTCGGCTGCTTGGCGTCGGTCGGAAGGTTTGCAAGAATGGCGTTCACCTTGCGCGATACGTCTTGCACAACGAAATCAATATTAGCGTCCTGTTTGAACTCAATGATGATCAGCGACAGGCCTTCAAACGACAACGTGCGCACGTCATCGATTTTGTCAATGCCGGAGACGGCATCTTCGATGATTTTGCTGACATTGTTCTCCACTTCGTACGGGGACGCGCCCGGATAGACGGTCGTGATCGTCACGACCGGGATCGACATCTTTGGCAACAGTTCATAGTTAAGCTGGAAGTAGCTGAAAAGGCCGAGCACTCCCAGTACAGTGAAAACAACGACAACAAGCGTCGGCCGTTTGATTGATAATTCAGTAATCGTCATGTCAGTTTTCCTTTATGATCACTCGTTGCGAACAATGACCGGAGAGTTGTCGCTGAGATTATTTTGTCCGTCTGTAACGACCGCTTCGCCAACTTCAAGACCGCTCGAGATTTCGACGTTTGTTCCTATTTCTTTTTCCGCCACAACAGAACGGAGCGATGCAATCTTGTTTTTCACGACAAATACTTTTGCGTCCTGAAGACTTCCGACAATTGCGTTGCGCGGAACCACCAGCGATTCTCCCCCCGCATGAGGGTTGATCGTTATTGTGACAAACATCCCCGCCCGTAATTGCTGTTTGGGATTGCTGAGAAGAATTTCCACGGGATAGGTATGGCCCTCATCCCCCTTCGAACCGATTGTGAACACCCTTCCCTCGAACGAAGTCTCAGGATACACGTCCGTCGTGACTTCTGCAGTATCCCCGACATGAAGGCGAAAAACATCTTTTTCCGCAACAAAGATTTTTGCTTTCATTTTTGAGATATCGACAATGTTTGCGATTTGCGTCGCCTGCGGCGCTCCCATGACCATCGTTCCTTCATTGACATAGCGTGCGGTCACAATTCCGGAGATTGGGGTTGTGATTTTCGTGTCGCTGAGCTGCCGCCGTGCGGTGATAAATTGAGCTTCCGCGGATTGGTACGACCAGCGAGCTTGTTCAATCTGTGAATCGGAAATCGAGTGTTCATCCGACAGAGCCTCATATCTCTGCAAATCTTTTTTTGCCCGTTCAAATGTTACCTGCGCAGTTTTGTACGCCGCTTCTTTGAGTTCGCTGTCCACTTCGACCAGTACGGATCCGGCCTTCATGTCATCCCCTACTTCACAATCGACTTTCAGAATGCGCCCTTGCGTTTCAGAAAGAACGACAACATCATTGATTGCGTTCAGCGTTCCGACCGCCGAGATCTTCTCCTCGACAGCTTCCCTCTGGACGGGAGTAACGGAGACCGAATACGCCGTCGCTATCGAGCCGGTGCTTGACTCAGAATTCAGCTCAACCTTGTTCTTGGTGATCAGGGCGATAAGAATCACCGCGATGATGCCTCCAATAAGTAATAGTCTAGTTCTTGTGCTCATAAGTAATAACCTCTTCCGTAGTGTTCCTTGCTATTCGCCGATTGCCTTTGAAAGCTGTGCGATCGCGAGTTCGTAGTTGACCAATGATTGAGTTAAGTTGAGTTTTGCTTCCAAAAGTTCGACCTCTGCATCTCGAAGGTCGGAATTCACAACGAGACCTTGCTCGTATTTACTCCTCATGATCCGGTAATTCTCCTCTGCCTGGGCTACTCCCTGTTCGGAGACTGCCTTCCGTTCCTTTGCCTTCTCTATAGAGAGAAAGCATTGCGTCACTTCTAGAGTAACTCCGTCCTTGACCATCGAGAGTCCTTCCTGAGCCTGAGCAAGCTGCGCCTGCGCTTCCGCGGTTTGATAACCCGTTTGCCACCAATTCCAAATATCATACGACAAGGAAAGTGAAACATCCCATGTCCCCTTGAATTGATCTTCGACCGGAAAGTAGCGCTGGTTCGGCTGGAGATAGCTGTAATTCCCGACCAAATAAATCTGTGGCCACCAACTGCCGCGGGCCGATTCGAGACCGGCCTCCCCCGCTTTCACTCTCGCGTTCATGCCGAGAACTTCCGGACGTTTTTCCAAGGCACGCTTGATCAGCGAATCGACTGTATTCCAAGCCCTATCGTTGATCTGGATTGTGGAGGCGAGCACAATCTCAGTGCGCAGAGGAAGGCCAAGCGTATTGTTGAGCGAGTACATCGCAAGTTGAACGTTATTCTCTGCGTCTATCTGGCGAACAAGCGCATCGGATAGCTGAACTTGGACTTTCATGAGATCGTTTTTAGTAAGCAACCCTTGATTCATGAGATTCTCGGCGTCCGTCGCGTGAATCTTCACCTGGGCGACATTCTCGTCAACGAAGCGTCTGGCCTCAATCGCCTGGTAAAGGGTCCAGTATGCAACTTCAATATTATAAATGATTTCGGCTTTGTCTCTGCGGAAATCCTCTTCCGTTGCACGGGCGGTGTAATCAGCGGCCTCAATGGCGCCGGATATTTTTCGGCCGGTAAAGAGCGGTTGTTGCAGGGTAGCCTGCAATGTATAGTTATCGAGAATCGTGGGTAACAATGTTAACGAAAGATTAGAGGGAGGGAATCCTGGACCGAATGAATTTGCTAGAAGGTTGAACGCCTCGGGCGGCACATTGCTCAACCTCGTATAAGCGCCGTTGAATTTCAGCGAAGGGAGAGCAAGCGTACTCGCCTCGCTCGCCTTGGCACCGGCTGCATCGAGCTTGAATTGAGAAGTGTGGAGTGCTTTGCTGCTCTCGAGGCCGAGGCGGGTAGCCTCCTCGATTGTCAGCGTGAGTTTCTCTTGTGCTCTTGTGATGAACGAAATAAAAACAAGAAGCGCAATAATTGATAATGATCTGTATACCATCGTTTCCTCATATTATGGGCGTTTGTATCTTTGTTTTTTCTATTAGAGCAGCGTATTCCCGGCGTCCTTCTGGAGTGAGGATTGCATCCATGAGAAGATGAAATGATGCTTCCAGTGTCTTCGTTAAATCGATATTCCTTTCCTTTCTCCACATCTCGCCCTCCCTGTCGATCCGCGTCATCAGTGCCGTCGTGTTTGACCAGATGATAATGGCCATGTCGATGGGGTTGATATCATTTCTGATTTTCTTTTCCCGAACGCCGCGATTAAACAGGTTGATGATCAGCTCCCAATTTTTTTTACTCTCAGTAACATAGACTCTCTTCATTTCCTCCGATACTTCTTTATGTACATTCGGGCGGTAAGCTGAGTCCATCATCCGGAAATAATTCCTTTGGGTGTTAAAGAATTTCATGTACGCTATTTCCATCAGATGGAGAATTTTGACAACCGACGTTTCATGAGAATTTATTTCACAAAACATTTCATAGAGCAATTGAAGACCCCGCATCATTAGAGCAATGTAGATGTCTTCTTTACTTTCGAAGTGGAGATAAAGAGTTCCCTTGCTCAATTCAGCAGCAGCCGCAATATCATCGACTGTCGCAGTCGTAAGCCCCTTTTCGATGAAAACCCGTTGAGCCGCATCAAGGATTTCCTCTTTCCTGCGCTCTTTTTCCCTCTCTTTGCGTTCTTGAATTCCCATAGACTCTCCAGGTAGAATATATACTATCGGTCATTTATTATGACGTTATTATACGGAAAAAATTGCAGTTTTGTTCTAATGTTCTGATTAATTTTTCTTCACGGTCGATTAAAATAGGCCCATTTTAGACATTTACTTTAGGAGCGGCAAGTTCCAATGCAATCATCCTATCAAAACCCCAATAATGAGGTTTCTGAATAATTTTAAAAGTATGGCTCACGCAAAGACGCAAAGTGACAAAATGATTTAAAACAGAGTCTTTGCGTCTTCGCGACTTGGCGAGAGGCAATTTTTCAGAAGCCTCAATAACGGAAATGGAGGACTAAGCGAAACCATAATCTATTCAACGGCCTTAATTTCTTGGAAGGGTTGTATAAAAAACGTGGAGGAGAAGCAAGGGGGAAATGGTCACAGGGAAAAGAATCACCTGAATCACTTCGTTATACTCTTCGAGCGTCGCTCTTCCTTTGTGGATTCTCTTTATTCAGAAACCGATCAAGGGAGGTGGAAAATTTATGATTTGAAGGTTGACCTGCGCGAACGGATGATATGTCAATGAGTTCCTAAGGACGTATGTCCACCGGATTGTGCAGTAGACATGGGAAATCCCAGCGAACCTGTTCACCCAAACGAGAAAATTGTACGGTGAAATGATAGTACTACGGCCAGATGCCAAAGCATGAACATTTTTATTCTTGACTCTCCCGCCGATTACTCCTACATTCTCACATTGGAATCCGTGGAAATTGGACTAAAAAATTGCAAAAGCTTGACCTTTGAGTGAATGAATTCCGGGAACATGCCATGGTGACTGAACAGCGCAAAAAAATTCTCATTGTCGATGATGACCGGCTCACCAGGACGTTACTGCAGCACAATGTCGTGCTCGCCGGGTACGACACAATTCTTGCATTCAACGGTCAGGAAGCGATGCAGAGGATAAAAGAAGTAACACCCGATCTGATTGTTGTTGATTTGGTCATGCCTGACATGAACGGGTTTGAGCTATGCCGAAGGATAAGAAGCAATGATCAAACGCGGAATATCCCGCTCATCGTTGTCACCGCATTGCAAAGCCGAACTGATGTTGACGAAGCAAAGTTATCGGGTGCAAATGCGTGCTTGATGAAACCCGTCAAGGCCGAAGAATTCATTAGCCATGTGAAAAAGTATCTTCCTTCCCCATTTAACATCAATCCCTGAATCACCTGTTCCTCTTCCATATTCTCATCCCTCAACTAACGCCTACATAAATCTATCGGCAAGGAATTTTCTGTACGAGGTGGTGGGAGAACCAGCGATCAAACCTTGAGGGCGAGCATCGAAAAATTTGGAGCTCGCCGGTTGAAGCCCTATCGTAGTCCCAAAATACAAATGCCAGGAAAAGCAAAAGTTTTCTTAACAGGAAGTATGCATTGCTCAGCACTCTTCGGATGGATACAGAGCCATTAGAAGCCGATCCGGTTCACGAGACACAATTGTTATGGAGCCGTCTGCTTTTTGAGAGAATCAATGAATGTTTCTCCCGCCTGGACACCAAGTCCCATACCCGTGCCGATCATAAGCCCATCGAAAAAATTATCGCGGAACACGGAGGGAGGTATAGCTGAAACATTCTGAAGCACACTGACAATCATCGTCAAAAGGACAAACATGGTACCGTAGACGAGACCGATGACAATGAATTTTCCCCAATTAAAGACGGCGAGCCTTCGTTCGAATAAAAATGCCAGCCAAACAACCGGCAGGTTCACTCCAAACGACCAGAAGCCGGAATACAGGACCGGCATTGATGCAGTCGCGACAATGAACTGAACCGCGCTCGTACATACGGCCGCCGTGATCGCCTCCGATAATCCCCGGATATGATAGAACGCGAAAATAAAGGCCCCGGTTAAACCGAATGCTATATATGCAAAATAAATATCTTTGTAATTGAAAACCTCGCTCCCGTGCATGATAAGTCCGACCGTCATGCTACCGACTACTCCGCTCAAAGTGATAACTGCAAGTTTCCAAAGTTGCTTAAAAATATCTTTCATAAAACCTCCTTCGACAACGAAAGAACTGTTGTCGGTTTTTTCAGTCTTTACATTTATTCTCTATTGGGTTTAATACCCCGACGCTAGCGTCGTCATTCCGGCGAAAGCCGGAATCCAGAATCTGGATGCCAGCGTACGCTGGCATGACAAATACCTCGCTGCTTGCAGCGAGGATAATTTATTTCTCCGATCGTTGCTGCAACTGTCCGTTAATTAGCACAAACCCCGCTTTCCGCCTGCAACAGGGGTTTTGATTCTCTCGACATTGATCCCGTCCGCCGAGCAGAAGTGCAATCTTCGCGATGAATATGGGATTATTTTTCAGGATTGTCAAATCACTACACTCCAGCGGGAGTAACCAATTTTAAGCAGCGCTCAAGTTTGGTAAGGGCACGGACACCCTACCGATTTACCTTGCCAAATATTTTCGAATAATGTTATTTTGAGAGCGAGGTGTCCATCGCCTCTTGCAAGAACACAAAATTGACCACTGCCCAACATTACCTACTCCATGGCATCCGTTCTTCCAAGTAAAAACGCTTATTAAGATGTTCCGTACTACTTCATGAACCATTCCTATTTCGCCAGACCCATTTCATCAACGTTGACGAAGGGATTTTTCTAAACATCCCGCAAGAGCCAGCTTTATTATCCCTTTACGGGATATCCAACGGTCTGGCCAAAAAGAACTCTCCGGTCGGCGTCCAGATTTAATTTTACGGCAAGACTGGGTTTATTGCAATTATGGAACCAAGACGCCAGGCCTTGTGAAGAGGCAAATAAATAGACGTTGCCCGCAATGAGGCCGGTATCAACATAATAGTATGATTTTTGAACTTCAGGATCTTGGAGCCCGGGTTCCTGGAAACCGGTCGTGTGAGAAAGTTTATGAATATCTACGACATAAATGAGTTGAACCGGAGCCTTCGCTACGAATTCCGCCTGGCCGGGACCGATGGCAAGCGGACGCAGGTCGCCCTCAATAATCGGATCCAACCTATGATGAGATGCATTATATAAATATATCCCCTGTTCTAAAGCGACATAGATATCTATTTCTTGTGAATTACTTGCAGACGCAGCAGTCCTTCCAGGAATGCCGAACGGACCTATTTTACGATTGACTCCGCAGGCCGCCCAAAGGAGATTTGAAAGCATTTGTAAAGGAAGTTTCCTTGGACTTATTTCACGAATAGTTTTCCTTCGCTGTAATGCTTTTACCACTGAAGTGCCCCGACCCCGGGTGGGGTTCGGCAGTTCGAGAGGCAGAAGGTTTTGCAACGAAGCAGCTCTCAATGTCGTGTTTTCCTTTTTATGAATCACCGGATCCTCCCTTTTCAGAAATTTTCATTAAACATAAAATTCCAGCAATTTCAAACATTGTCGTAGCGGCAATAATGTGTTCCGGATAGACTCCAATAAGCAACCTTCGTTTTGCAAATGCAGTATCATACTCAGGAGGAAAATACTGTTAATTATCTATTCTTTCCAATAAAAATTCCGGTTTTTCTTTTAGCGGCGAGAAATCTACTCATCATCAATATGTAGAGGGGTTGAAAAAACGGTGGACGGGTGAGGTTTTTCCGAAAGAAATCTTACAAAGGAGCGTTTCGGGTCTGCAGGAGAATTCTTGTCAAAAAAATCCAACACTTTTAAAGTGTCGGACATTTCAACTTGCGGAGAGTGAGTCCGCTATAACGATGCGGATCTTCGAAGATTTTCCGAGAACTTTTGGTACAGCCGAAGGCCATTACGGCGGTTTAGCAAACCGTTGGTTTAAACCGCTCACCCACCTCTCCAAAGTGGTTTTGCCTAACTGTTGAATCAAGTGTAGAATCTTTTGACAGTAAACGACCACCATCATAGATGGTGGCTTTCGAAAAGAAAAAGCATTTCATTCCAAGCTTAACGCGGAATCCATTGTCGATCAACGGAACTGGATTCTCAACGAGTCGAGTCTTCGACCGGTTCTTCGTCCCGCCGTGGCGGGCATAGCCAACTGAACATAACCACCGCCAGGTACGGTGGGTTTCTGCTTTGCACTAAAGAGGTAGAAAAATTTCAGTTCTATGTCAACCATGATACACAAAACTTTTTTCGCTCAAAATCGTTTGACTCAGTTAAATAGTAGATAAAAAAATGGCCAACACTGCTGCAGGTAATGTTGGGCTACAACTCAAGTACACTATTAATCAAGTAGATTCAATTTCAGTACCACGACAGTTACCTTACTTTTTAGCCTACAGCTATTGTCTGGGGGGAAGGCAAACCGGAGGCTCATGGTTCAAGAAAATCTCGACACATTCGCAACAACTTTAGCCCGCTTTGAAGGATCCGCACACACTGACGCCGTAATTCTCTCAAATCAAACTTGACATTGGATCCGAAAAAGGATTAGCTTAACCCCGAATAGCTTTAGAACAACCGATATGATGGGGAGGACTATGGTGCGGTTGGGCTGAGAATACTAAAGAAACTTCTGGATTCCCGACTATCGGAATGAAAGAGGTTTTTGCATTTATGGGAGATGGCACGAAGATAAAACTTTTTCTAACTCTTTTTTGGGACACGGCGTATTCCGTAGTTACGGGTGTCAGTTGCAATGCTTTTGACAAATCAAGAAGGAGTTGACTTTTTATTATTAGACTGGATGTGATAGTTGCAATAAAAAGAGGAATTGTCGTCTTTCTAAATGGTAGATTATTTATGTTCTGATCAATTACTGATATTTAAGGAAGAATCATGGAAACAATAAAATGCTACCGATTCGTGAAAGATGATTTGACTTCTAATAATGGAGGGATGTCTTGGACAATCGGGGAATGGAATAAAATAACTGGAAAAATAGTTTGCTGTTCCAACGGGCTCCATGCCGCATTGACACCGAGAGATTCATTGAGAAATGTTTATGGACAATGATGGTTTATTTCTGAGGCAAGGGGGAAAATAGTCAAGCAAGATAATAAATTCTCTGCAAGTGAAATGAGAATAGTCCAAGAAATTCCTAAGATTATTCTTCAAAGATTTGCGATTTGGTGTGCTTCAGACTGTTTTAATTACTAGAAGCTATCTCAAAAACGCTTGATTATGTCCTTCTGAAGGAATACTGACAGATCATTGTCATTCTGAACCCCGTCGCTTTTCAGACGGGGTGAAGAATCCATGACAATGACATCCCTTGACTCTACTAGCGTTCCATGTCATGGATGCTTCGCTCCGCTCAGCATGACATTTACGGCTGCTTTCTGCATGAAAACCATTTTTGAGATGGCTTCTAGGAAAAAAAATATCCAGAAGACAAGAGAGTAAGTGATTGCATCCAAGCGGCTAAAGATTATCTTGACGGGAAAATCAAGGCAGATGAGCTAGCCAAAAAGCGAGAAGCCGCTGCTACTGACATTGCTGCTGGTGGGGCCGCTAGTCGTGCTGCCATTGCTACTACTATTGAAGTAGGTAATGTTGATACATCAATATCGCCGCGCGCGAATAACATCTACAAAAGGAGGGTTTGATGAAGTCGAGAACACGATCGTATTCAAGGGTGGCTACGATGATTGCTGCGATGGACATGCCGTGAGAAGTGACACATTCAAGAGACATGGTCTCGTCGTCAGTCTGGTTTTGATGGCTTTGTTGACGTTTCCGTCATGCCAAAGTCAGCCATCCACGCGCATCCTTTTTATTGGCAACAGTTACACATTCGTCAACGACGGTCTCGACAAACAACTGGAAGGGCTGTCCCCTTCAACCGAGACAGCGCGCATAGCCTTCGGCGGATACACACTTGAAAAACACTGGACTGATGGCAATGCTCTCCAAAAAATCCGCGCGGGCAATTGGGACTATGTCGTTTTGCAGGAACAAAGCCAGGCGCCTATCCTTAATCAACAGAAGTTCTATGAGTTTGCCCTGATGTTCGACAGGGAAATACGGCGCAGCGGCGCCCGGACCATCCTGCTGATGACGTGGGAGCGGCCTGATAGTAAAAATTGGGGAGTCACAACGGACGGCTTAGCAGCCGCTTTCACAGCCATTGGCAAGAAACTCGGGGCCAAAGTAGCTCCGGCAGGGCTGGCCTTCGCGCGTTCCCTTCAAGCCAAGCCCGATCTTACGCTGTACACTCCGGACGGACATCCGACTGTGGAAGGGACATATTTAGCGGCCTGCGTTCTGTACCGGACAATATTTGAGCTTAATCCGGTCGGGAATCCATATTCGGAAAAAAATATCTCCGCAGAAACCAGAACATACTTGCAGCAAATAGCCGCGGACAGTTCTCAGTTCTAATGAGGACGTAGAATGCGGAACTCAAAGTCACACGTAGATAATCTCCACCTTGCACTCAAAACACTCCGCTACGTCGCGCAGAGTTTCCGCGTTTTTAGGATAAACGAAATCGCAACACCAGCTACTATAGTCTATTACCAAAGAGACAACTTTACAATTCCCGCCCGCGATGAGGACTACGGTTTCCTCGTCTTTCATCGCGATACGAGCCAAGGTCACGCAGATACAAGTCCTCTTCCCCTATTTCTGAAAACTCCGCAAGAAGACCGGAACGAGTTTGAATACACCGGCAAGGCGCTTCATCAAGCCCTTTCCATAGAGCACGTGTAGTCCGCCGAGGAGTCCGTCGAAAACTTTTCTACTATGAGGATACCACCACATGTTCTTCTGCATCCCCGGAAGAATGTCGTCGACAACGACGCGAGGCTGGGTCATCTCCTCCAGGCCGAGATAACCGTGAGTGCGCCCGATTCCCGATTCCTTGAATCCACCCCACGGCGTCTCGGCAAGTCCATGGCTCATGAGGTGGTCGTTGATCATGACCGATCCGACTTCGAGGCGCGCGGCAATAGCGTGGGCCTTCTTCTTGTTGCGCGACCACACCGAAGCCGTCAGCCCCAACGGTGAGGCATTCGCCTTTCGTACTGCTTCATCAACGTCCTTCACCCTGGCAACGCCAAGGACCGGTCCGAAGATTTCTTCCTGCATCAGCAACATATCGTCGGTCGCGCCTTCGACAATGGTGGGGGGAATGAAAAGCCCCGCTGGCTTCAGTCCGCTTGACGGAGGATTCCCGAAAATTCTCGCTCCCTTCAATTTGGCGTCACGGAGTTGTGCCTGGACTTTCTTCATCTGTTCTTTTGTCGTCATAGCCCCCACGTCGACATCGCAGTTCCGATCTGCCCCCTGTTTCAGTCCCTCCATTTTTTCCCGTAGCAGAACGACGAACGCCTCGTAGATCGGTTCCTCGACGTAAATTCTCTCCACTGCAGCGCACGACTGCCCGGCATTCGATATTCCCGCCCAGAGCGCTCCGTTCAACGCGCGATGCAAGTTCGCATCACGGCAGACGATCATCGCATCGTTACCGCCAAGCTCCAGCGAGACCGGAACCAGCCGCTCGGCCGCTTTGGCCATCAACAGCTTGCCGACCGCCACAGAGCCGGTGAAGAAGAGTTTGTTGATGCCGGATTCGAGAAATGCTTTTCCTGCAACCGTCCCCGGCAGGTTGATGAGAGAAAACAGCCCCGGGGGGAAATTACCCGCAGCGACAGCATCCTGAATTGCTTTTCCGACCATGAGCGTCTGGGAGGCAACCTTCAGGATCGCCGCGTTCCCCGCGATCAATGCCATAGCGACTTCGTGGAATGGAATTGCAAAGGGATAGTTCCACGGACTGATGATGCCGACAACACCGACCGGCACCCGGTCGACGTATGAACGCTTGTTGAAGGTCAACAGGCTCCCGCTGCTCAGCCGTTTCCGCTTCAGGATTTTCCCGGCGTGAACGGCGTAGTAGCTGATCGCCATCGCCGTCGCCATCACTTCGGTGCTCAGCGCATCGATTTTCGTCTTGCCGGTGTCGCGCGAGATGATCTCCGAGAGCGATTCCGCATTTTCCGCGATATAGTCGCGAACGAGCAAAAGATGCCGGCGACGCTCCTTGTACCCGGCGGCCTCCCACTCAGGCTGAACCTTGCGGGCTGTCAACACGGCATTGTTCAGATCGGCGACGGTGTTCAGCATTGTCACGCCGATGGTTTCCCCGGTCGCGGGGTTCACGGAGGGAATAGTCCCTCGCTTCGATTTTGTCGTTGTTGTCTTCATGGCTTCACCGCGGTTTTTTCTCTGGTTCGTCCGTACCAAAACTTCATGCTTCTGCCGACGCCCATGAGCATGAGGAAGTGCTGGAACCAGCTATCCGGCATGAGGGCTCGGAACCGGAGGTTCATGTTAACGGTTCTTGGGCGCTTCGGCGAAAAGCGATCCTTCTTCAGAGCAGATTCGACGATCGCTTCGGCAATCACATCGTGGCTTTTGACCAGCGGAACGATGAGGCGCCCCGGAAAGCCGAGGCGTGCCCCTTCAAACATTCCCTTGGCAATGTAGCTTGGATGGATTGTCGAAAACTTCACCGCGTCTTTCTTGTGATTGTAGGCCTCCATGCGGAGCGACTCAGTCAATCCCCACACGCCCCATTTCGTCGCGGCGTAGACGGCAAGTCCCGGTACTCCGATGGTCCCTGCGGCGGAAGAGATATTGACGACGTGGCCGCTGTTCCGCTCATACATCCCCGGCAGAAATGCCCGCGTCGTGTAGATCAACGCGGTAAGGTTCACGTCGATCGTTCGCTCCCACTCATCGTCCGGGCGATCGAGGAGCTCTCCGCCGGAAACGTACCCGGCATTGTTGACAAGGATGTCGACCCTTCCCATTTCCTTTTCGGCTTTCTTTGCGAGCCGATAAACCAGGTTCTTATCGGTGACGTCGCACCGATGGGCATACACTGTTCCGTGAGAAGCGAGTTCGTTCTGCGCTACGTCGAGCGCTTTCTTGTTTAAATCCCAGAGCGTCACAATGCATCCTTCCGCCACAAGACGGCGAGCAGTCGCCAGTCCGATACCCATTGCTCCGCCGGTGATAACGGCGGTCTTGTTCTGAAGGTTCATGGCAGGGTTCTCCGATAGGTTGATAAATAGGAGTAACGATGAGGTCTCTTATGCAAGCATACTGCAGCTTTTTGATGACGGTTCAATAGTAGTCAATATTGCGGTTACATACAACGCTCAGTAATGGTACCTTTTAGATTTTTGGAACGGATTTCCATCCGTTCCTACATTTTCGTGACGGTAGGAACGGTCGAAAGACCGTTCCCAGCCAAAACGTACTTCTACCCAACGCTCTTCCCCGCAAAAGACAATTCAATACACGATGTTTGTCTCGTCAAGAAGGAGGGAAAGGGCAAAGCGCTTTTCGACCTCCGAAGGCAGAATTGAAGTTGGACCATCCGATCCGGTTGAAGCTGATTCGAAATGAGCCGCTTATAGGAGAGAATGGACACGGCAAATACTTCATGTATGGCGTGACAAACGAAGCTCGTGAAGAACTCGTTTGGTTTGCACCTGCGGCCGCACATGATGTCATTCAGTCTCAGCAGGTGAAAGCTGGTTCTGAAATCAGTGTGAAGCTCACTGGTAAGAACACCGTCGAAGTGTCGATCATCGGAAAAGCGATTGAATCTGAACAGTCGTCCACGTCTGATTTATTGAAAGAGGGCATGATTCAGTCGATGAAAGATGCGCAGGAGGTTGTTGCAGCCGTGCCCGATCTCGGATTTCGTGCTGAAGATGCACGGGCGATTGGACTCTCACTCTTCATAGCATTTTCACAGAAGTGTAAGTAATTGGTCGGCTAAACTGCATTAAAGAGTCCGACATTCTTGTCGGGCTTTTTTTACTTGACTCTCCCCGCGGATTCACGTAGATTTGTGCGAATATTAGAACCGAGTTCGGGGGAACAACGGTTTGAACCTCCTGATTCGATTTTTGATGATGGGGGTTTTTGCATTTATGTGACGGTCAAGAGCAGAATAGAATCATTCCATGTAACGTGATGACATGATATAGGTAATGATATAAAGCGGAAACTCTTTGAAATGAAACAATAGCCGACAGTTCATTGCGACATAACTTTCCTAACGCAGGAATGTTATGCAAATAATTGGCAGGCTAATTATTGTTAGATCAAGCCGGAATTAGCGAACGCACCAAGAAGAAATATATGTCATGACCTGATAACATGGAAAACATAAACAAAAAAGGAGGTAAGCCATGGGAATATTTTTCAAGACCGCAGCTAATAACTTGGCGTTAAATTCCGTTCTGAAAGCGGCTCTCAAAACCGATCCCAATACGGTGAAGGACATCGATCAGCAAGCATTGGCAATGGCAACGCAGGTGCAACAAGGGGCGCCGACGGCAGAGTTTTCATGGGTCCGACTCGGGGTCGCGGTCGCACTGCTGGCGATACTCGCTGGCCTAGGCATCTGGTCTGCAAGTATCCCATCTCTGGATGCTTGGAGCAAGATGTTTCTTCATTCATTTGAAATCCTTTTCGGTGGCGTTATCGGTTTGCTGGGGGTTGAGTCGGCAACCAAGTAAGAGTTGAGCCTGGAGGGTTTGAGAGTCAGCTGATGTTGAGTGCGTATGTGTCAGTGTTTAGGCGCAAGGGTGGCATTTGTCTGTTCGACTCCGCCCCTTGACTCCAGTTCGTTAAGGCGAAAGAGTTTCAATGACATAAGACCGTAGCTCTATTAGGCAACCACGTCAAAAACACTTAGAAGGAGAAACGATATGCAAAAGAACTTGGTATACTACATTTTAATTTACACTCCTGGAGGTCCCGGAAGAGTAGAATTCAGGTTGGAGGGCGAAGATGCTGATAGAACTACTCAACCCTTAGCTCCACAAGAATTTTCTGCCTTGACTCTTGTTTTAGCACAGAAGAAACTGGCTTTTGATATACAATCGCACACATTTTTTTCGCGAAACCCATAGGGGGAGGATAAAATGAAAAGTAAATTTCTTTCTTTATTGATATCTATTATAGGAATCTATGGTTGCAGTGAAAATAAGTTTTTCCTAAAGGACAATACCGTCTATCAAATGAGGATGATAGAAACATCCGGAGACTCGATAAAGTATCCAACGAGAACGTTTCAATTAAAGACAGTTAATTTTCATTCTATTGCTTCTGGGACTATCAAAGACAATGGTGACAACGTTATCATCACACTCAAGAATCTAGGACTTGCTGACAGCACTATAACAGGCATAGACCTCGAAAAACATCCTAGATTAAATCTCGATAATTTAGGCAAATATTATTTTCCTGAATCACAGTTGGTTCCAGATTCAGCAATTATTAGTAAACTAAAATATCTGGACATCAAGCCTGTGCTACAAGGGCTAACGTTTCCATTGAAAATTCGACCAAAACTCACGAGCCCATCACTTTTAGACTCTTTTCCTCAAACGGTCGAAACTGCGTTTAGCGCGGCTCTAGCGCTGGGATGGAAACTGAGTTACAATGTCTTCGATTCTAAAGAAAACCCTTGGGGACAGTATACAAACAGTTATTCTTTCATGCCGGGCATATTTTTGGGAGTCGGGGCAGAGGATTTGGAAAAAACTAATACAAGAAATCCGGTAATAACATTCGGAACAAAAGCGGCTACAATCAGCTACGGATTGTTTTTCGTTGTAGGATACAACAGAATCAATTTAGGTTACGGCTTGGGGTGGGATCATGCCTTTGGAGAAGGAAGCAGTAGTTGGTTATATCAAAATAAACTTTGGCACGGAATTACTGTTGGGGTCGATATAATCAAATAAAAAATCGATATGTTGCAAGTGATTCAAATTTTGAGTGCACCATAGCCAATTGCTTACGGAAAGTATATACGATGATTTCGTCGCGACATCATTGACCGATCAGAACAATAATCATTACGATGCGTGCAACGCACTACTTAATTCCGGCTGCACGTCGCTACATTCGATGTCAATCAAGATTTTCACTAGAGTATCATAAAAAGAAATTTGAATTAACAAAAGGCAAATTGTGCCAAGACGGCTAGAAGTAGAACTGTTGGATGCAATGGGTTACGCAGCATTTAACTCTGATGCAAACCTCAAAGCTCGATTAGCATCAAGCTACGGGGCGGATGGCAATGACTTAATTGGAAGAGTGCACTTGGTGAGAAGAAATAGCGATGCAACACACCGGTCCCATTACGCAAAAATAATTGTCGATTGTATTATGGCGTGTGAATGCTCAATGAAGAGTTTAATTTTTTCTCTATCGAAGACGCCGGAAACTCCTGAAGGACTCTATCGGTTGGTGCGTAGACGTAGCCACCACCTGAAGAGATTACTCGATGAAGTGAAACCGCGTGCCAGGAATCGTATACGGTTGCTCACTGATAGCGAAGAACGATTGCTACTTGATGTCGACTCACTCGGTGTAGAATCTAGGTATACTGTTGAGGTCTTTTTTACACTTATGAATGAGGAAAATATTGCTCGATTAATGGGTGCGGGGCAAATAAGTGGCACGATAGATAACAATGACTGGTGTAATCGGGTTGTAAAGTTAAGTTCCAAGATGGTCTCTCTTGCCAAAACAAGCAATGAGAGATACATGCAGAGGTATACTGGATTTTTAGGCGACCATTGAGGCGAACAAGAACAGAGATATCACCAATTTGCAATGGATGTAGGAATAATCTGAAAGGTGGCCTTTATTTCGCCTCCGTCATGTAAACCCAAGCATTGTTGTCAAAACCATCGGCTTGCCGTTAATACTCTAATTTGTCCTTTTCTGCTCTTTCATCCTCCCTCCGAGCATCCTCCTCATAGGATTTTGAAACATTTTCCAGGATGGACGCTACAATCGGAAATTTGTTTTTCCGATTCAATGCGAGTTCATTAAAATGTTTCGCGAGGCCCAATTCTTGTTCTCCTCCCTCAAACACGGCTTTAGTGATAGTTCCACGCTTATTAAATATGGCAACCGCAAAGTTATTTCTCAAACTGTCAGTGTTTATGTTTTCAATGATAGTGCAAATCTCATCTGGAGGCCAATTCTTATCCCTTTCAGGATATTGCGCTAATATTTTCGCAATATGAACGTCTGCGACCTCTGTTCGAGCGCAAGCCGCCGCCGAAGCTCGCACAGTTGTAATCCAACCTGTTAAGACTTTTTCATCAATATTTCCAGAAGGATCTACCCCTGGAATCTTAGCCCATGAATACAACAGATCATAAGCCTGTTCTGCGCGCATTTGAACTTGTTCCTCTGAGATACCTCTCAATGACTCTTTTTCTCGTTCGAGAATGTCGTCGCTATGCGGCTTATAGATACACTTAAGGACTTCAATAAAGAAATCGGGGTTTTTAGAAAGCTCATCATGAAGTAACTTCGGGCTTCTACCACTCCCATAAGAAGCTAGAACTGGAAGAAATCGCCATTCAAGCTTTATAAGTGTATCCCTCTCCACATCATTTCTCTTGTCAAGTTCTTCAAATAATGTATTAATTTCATATGCTTCGATATGAAACTTCTCATTTGATTCCTCGGACACTGATTTCCAAAGCATCTCAATAATGAGGTTTGAGGGGATATCTGCGTGAAAGTGAGAACTAATATCAATGGCGCTTCGATATCGTCTGAACTCAATAAGTCTGCTAACACCTAGTATTTTAGTATCGATTGGAACGTTAAAGAAAAATGGCGTCATGTTATTCCAATACTGATCTTTGGTCTTTCTGTCAATAGAATCCAGAAATGTCCAAAGAGTCCCAGTCTGATCCAGCGGAATGAAAAGTTGTGCTAACAATAGTCCATCGATTCCCTCTCTTGTAAGATCATTATACAGTTCAATTATATAGTCGAGACCCTTCAAGAAGGATTTTCTTACCACAAAACCATGAATAAAGCGAAAATCCTTCATATCGTCTTTAAGTAATCTACATATAAAAAGAATCTCCGACTTATTCTCTAAAATGTATCCAAGCGTGTCTCCGAGTATTGATGGCATCTTTACGGTGAAACGCAGCTCCGCTATTTTTGTGACCCCAAATTTTGCATATAAGGACCGCAGAACCCCAATTCTTTTGTCGCTGATTATCTTATTCTGTTGCTCATAGGAAACGATCTTGTGTCGAACCCCTTCAGGCGTTTTAGGATAAGCGTCGTCAAATAACCAAATTGATTGTTGGATTTCATCTTTGGGTTGGAGACGAAAGTAAAGATCATCGTAACGGCTTAATTCTGACTCTGGAAGTGCCCAGTCTGTGTCAGGATACGAGCGTTGCCTATTCAAGATGTCTCTTAATGTATTCCATGCGGAATATTCAGTTTCAAGAACGTTTTCTATATTGGATTCAATGAAAGATAATGTTTTGTCTCTGTCTTCCTTACTAAATGCGGTGGATCGCTCCAACAATACAGATAATTTAGCTTCTGAGAAGTCGAACAGAGTTAAGAGCAATCCGACGACACTCGAATGAGTATTCCAAATTTCCCTGTAAGTAATGGATCTATCAAAAGTATGATCAAACAATCTCCATCTCATTTTATGGGTTGGATGTGCTATGCCTTGCTGCAATGGTAATAACTGTATTAAAAAATCCCAAGCAATTTTCTTTTCTCTATCTGCGATCAAATGTAAAACTTCAATTCTATCTTCGAAGGTGGCAAAGGTTTGGAAATGCCATGGTTTGAAGATTTCAGTCAGACTATTAATCGGAGTATTAGACAAATTGCTCTTGAATTCAATAGCCGAAAGTTTAGCCAAAACTAAGGAGGCTCTTGATAAGTAATTGGGTAACCAAGCAATGCCCTCCAATCCCCAAAGTAAACCTGTGTGATAACTATGTGGTGAGATGAATCCTGGATCCGTTTCAAATAACGCTTCCACTGGAGATTTCTCACGGGCGAGATGGTTTTCAACTGCGGTTAGGAAACTTTTAGGAGACGCCTCTGCTAAAAGAGGTAGATATTCTTCAATTGATTTCCAAATTAATATGTTATCTGTCTTCAATAAATTTAATATTACATCATCAACCCAAATGTCCGATTTTACATCCAGATCTAACTTAAGTTCATCTCCAAATACCGAAATCAAAATTAAGGATTGGATTAATCCTTCCATTAACCAATCTGAATTATACTGTTTCTTGGTCTGGAAGGACCATTTATATCTTTGTTCTGCCTGAAGATCAAAAACTGGATTGATTGTATTTGCAGCATCACTAAAACAACTTCTGAGATGTTCAAAATCCCTTGCATTCAAAAATTGAGAGGCGTTTGTCCAAGCATCCAATGGCGATGCGAGCCTCCAACTTGCTCCAATTTTGGCAACCGGTGAGTCCGAAGTATGCAGCCATTTTGTGAGCTTTTGAATATATTGCTCATAAATTTCTCCTGCAATTTCCTCTACTGCTTTCCGATCACCTTCAAATGTTTCGTTCCATCTCCCGATTAACATTGCAGGGATAATATCCCTCACATTTTCCGGTTTTGCCCAATTCGGCAAGCTACGCGAAAATCCAAGTTGTCTTCTTAGAATAGTGACGCTTCGTGCAGTTTCTCTTGAATACTTTTCCGCGACCTCCTTCTCCATCCCCGATTTTGTAAGTGAAACGACAAATGCCTCCCTATCTAACTTTGGCAGAATCAGCTTATTGTCCCATCCCGCTCTTGAATCCGGTCCCAAAGGAACGAATACAACATGGCCTTTAGAAACGGCCATATTAATTAATCCATCATCCTCAAATCTCGGTATTAGAATTAAAGATTTCGCGCTTTCTATCAGTCTCCTGAAAGTGTCTTGGTTATCAACAATGAGACTCCTAGAAAAAAAATCCTCTGCCTTCGCGTCGTCCGTTCTGAAACAAGAGATGATAAATGCCAGCGATTCATCTCTTGATAAACCTTGAACAGCGAGAACACCGGAGGCCGAAAGTGTTCCCGTAACTTTTTCTTCCTCCATTTTCCTTCCACCAAGTAATAAATCCGGATTGAGAACCAATTTTGGTCCCGTTGACCACTCATCCCAATATTCATCGGCATATATCACGGCTCCCAATGGATATTTGCCGAAATACTTGATTTCGAGCCACGTCAATACAGTCGGCTGTTCCTTCAACCAACGCGCTAAAACGGAGGCATCATATATTACTAAGTCTTTCCATGGATATTGATGCTTCCTTTTCAAGATCCATTTTTCTCTTTGAGGCCACAAATAGGGTGTGATATATATGCACGTAATGCTGGACAAGTTAATTCGGTCGTCGTTCACTGAAAGCTGACTGAAAACTTTCTCCGCATCTTGTTCTGGGTCTTTGGATATCCCAATGATGAATAAAGTCAGGCCACCTGGAAGATATTCACTTTGGGATTCAGCATTAACCGCGATAGTATATTTATCCCTTAATTCATGTTCGAATTTTGTAAAGCGAACCGATTCAGCGGTTGCGTTAATAAGTCTTTTGAGGAGTTTCGTAAAAATATCAGCTGAATCTACTCTGCTTGATAAATTAAGGAAGGGCAAAATTTCATTGGACTTATTGAATTCTGTAGCTTCGCGTTGCTTTCTTTCCGATTTAATCCTATCGGAAATAATTTGATAAATTCCAATAATTACTCCGAGAACAGTCACAAATACTGATATGTAAGTTAGGACGAGCATTTCAATCTCTTTTTCGTGGACTGAAACTTGAAACTAGACAGATGGCTACGCTACAATAAAACATCCAAACCGACGTGGTCCAAATAATGTCTTTACTGAAGTTTGAATTTGTATTTATTACGCCAAACGACGAAATCGCCAACAGACTCAATATGAATGAGAGAGCCTTAAGCATCAGACCAAGGTTTTTATTAAGACATTCGTCTTTAAATAAATCCCCCAAGTTAGCACCGAGAATTGACAGGCACACAAGCAACAATTCTCCACGGGAGATTACGCCTTTAAATGCCACTATTATTGTTGTCTCCTGCGCGGATTCTCCAATTACTATCCATACTGCAACAATGAGAGGGAGCGCGGTTAAAACGAGCCCGAACCAGATCCAATAGTTAAATCTATTTGGTTTCATATACCCAATTATTTTCAATAGCTATAGTCGCAACGTCCTGATTTATCCAATCGGATCCAACTGCTTTGCAGGCAAATATAATATCTGAACGTTTACCTTGAAATAGTACCTCGGTGAAGGAATAAGCAAATTTGTGATTAATAAACCTGAAAGGATCGGCCAGAAAAGACATAATTGCAATATACCCTTTTTCTTAGACCACGGCAATATCGATCCATTAAGGTTGGTTCTATGCCCCATTTTCTGGCATAAGAACCATGAGAACAACTGGAGGTCTGATGGTTCAAGAAATTGTCGACACCTTCGCAACAGCTGCAACCCGCTTAGAAGAATCCCTTCATCGTCACGCCGTCATCTTTCCAGACTTTCCCAGCCAACTCCAACACTTCCGCAATCTCCACCCTACACCCAAAATACTCTCCACCTGCCTCGGGATTTCCTCGCGTAGCTGATCCTGCTTGTTCGTTACCAGTGAGTCGACGTATTGAGCTAGTTCTTGGTCAGTGAAGCGCGTTTCCATACATATACCTTTCCGGTTTTGAGGGATTCTTGAGAAAGAATTGCCCAGCGGGAGTCAGACATTTGATTCTGTCTTACTTATTTCCTATCATCTCACAAATTTCCTCGCTGTCCTATGATTTCTCCGCTGGCCGACATCGTGTCGATCCTTGTTTGTTACCTCCTTCTTTTTTTGCTTCAAAAGGAAGTCGTCAGCACTGAGGAACATTCTCTCCCTTATAGGGTAGTAGGCTTTCTCTGCGGATGGGGGCTGGTCTTTTTACTTTTCGACTGGTTTCTCAAATCGAGTAGTGCTCAAGTTTGGCAAGGTGACGGACACCTTTACCGATTTACCTCACTAAATATTTTGGCATAATGTGATTTTCGGAGTGAGGTGTCCGTCACCTCTCGCAAAAACGCAAAATTGAGCACTACCCAATATCGTCTTTGCATCAGAATGTCACGGGGGGTGGAATGCTCCTTATAATGCTCACTTCTCAACTGTTGATTACCGGCGGGGGGGATTCGCATGTACCTGAACCCGCTGCCGGGGCTTGACTTCGACGATGTGAAGGATTTTTTCCACGATTCACTTTTTTTCAACAACTATCAATTTGCGGCAATTGAGTAGCATTTCAGGAAATGATGTGAACACGATGATCGGAAAGTAAATGAATAAATAACGGAGGATTGTTGCGCTGCCGTGGTGAGTGCAGAGTTTTTCGTTCATCATCGGCTTATCCTTGGTGCGATATCCTCTCGAAGCATGGCGCGCACATACTTACCAAGCAGTGTGAGGAAGGGGTTCCGAAGATGGATTTTGAAAAGCTTATCCTTCGGAAAGTCGGGGAAAAATACAATAACAACCGTTTGATTTGCGGGAAATATGTGATAGATTAGCGGCATCGAAAACAAGCAAATTCCTTATCTATAATTGATCAATTCGCAGTGGCAAAAGAGAATCGATTAAGCGCATGTATCGTTTGCGGCACGGTGCTCAATGGACCGGTCGGCACGTTGATGCGCGTATTCGGTATTCGAAGAAGTCCGCAAAATCCAAACGTATGCAACCGATGCAGCACGCATATTGATGACGGCAGCATCGTCGAACTTACGATCTTCTTCGCGGATATGGTGGGTTTTACGGCGATGACAAATGAAATTGGATCACAGAGATCATACGATATCATCAATGTCGTGTTTCAGAAAGCGAGCGATATCCTTATTCGACATGACGCTTTTATAGACAAGTATATCGGCGATGCCGTAATGGCGATTTTCAACATTCCAATACGTCGGACCGATCATGTGGAACAGGCACTCGCCGCTGCGTTTGATTTCCAGAACAGTCTGCCTCATCTGCGTCAACAGTTCAATAGAGATCTGCAATTCCGCATCGGCATAACTTCGGGCTTTGCAAACGTCGGCCATATAGGGTCGCACGAACGAAAGGATTACACTGCAATCGGCGAAGTTGTGAATCTTGCTTCACGCCTCGAATCAACGGCCCGACCTGGAGAGGTTATCGTAAATGATGTCGCTTTCCGAAAGATATCTCATCTCTATCCGACAATATTCTTGGAATCAATCCCTGCAAAGGGGTTTCAAAATGAAGTGTTGGCCGCCCGGATACAGACAACACAATCCGACGCAAAAGCTGAAAAATCAGCGGCACAGATTGCAATTCCCCATTGGGAACAGAAGTTAAGCGCCGGCACGATTCTATTTGGTATCCTCGGAGCGCCGTGCCTTGGAGCCGCTATTCTCGGCCCGCTTTCTATCGCTCTCGGTATTGGCACATTGGCTGCATCTATCACACCGGCACTCGTCTTTTTTGATCAGCCTGTCGTGCAAATACCAATTCAGGCACTTGCTGTCGTCGGTGCGCTTGGCAATCTCTATATTATTTGGTATGGCCTCCAAAAAAGGAAGAAGAGCATATTCTTGAAATCTGTCCTCTCAAGATATGAACGTATTAAGGTGTCCGCGATTGCTATCGTCTGCGTTATATCGTTGACATTCGTCGTTATCGAACTATTCATACACCTCATTCTTGGTCATCATCTCGGCTGATGAGTTCCGTATTCATCTGCCGTAGATCGCATGCCGTCAATTGACTGTTGCCATGAAAATCTACGTAATATGTCCCGTAAGAAATGCCGCAAAATTAGAAGACATTTCAACAATGGTTTCGATATAGAATGCATTTGTAGATGTCATGCTGAGCGTAGCGAAGCATCCACGACACTGAAGCCTCGTAGATTCACGATGCATGATTGCCATGGATTCTTCACTCCGCTTCGCTCCGTTCAGAATGACATTTTTTGGAGTTTTTGAGATAGCTTCTAGAAGTATTGAAGAGGGAAAAGTAATGATTAGCAATATCATTTTAGGAATCGGCTTTGCGGCATTTACGATAGTGAGCGGTGTTGCTTTGGCGCAGGGACAAAATGATTCGTCCGGCAGAGTAGCAGAGCTGGCGGATGATATTCATCCGCTTCTCGTTGGAATGAGTGTCCCCGATGTTGTCCTGACCAACGTCCAAGGGAAAGAAGTAAAACTCTATTCTCTCCTCGAACAAAAGCCCACTGTTCTCATATTTTATCGCGGGGGGTGGTGTCCGTATTGCAACCTTCAATTGGAACAACTTCATACGATAGAAAGCGACGTTCTCAAAGAGGGCTATCAGATCGTCGCTATCAGCGCAGACCGTCCGGAGAACTTAGAGGCAAGCATCGGGAAACACGACCTTCATTATACACTTCTCTCGGACAGCACAATGAATGCAGCGAAAGCTTTCGGACTCGCGTTCAGAGTGGATAAGGAAGCACTTGAGAAGTCCAAGAAATACGCAGCTACGCTGGAAGCTGGCTCGGGTTTAAGCCACCACATACTCCCAGTGCCTGCGGTCTTCATCGTTCGGAAAGACGGTAGCATCATTTTTGAGTATGTGAACCCAAACTTTAAAGTCAGATTGAACGCACAAGTGCTGCTTGCCATACTGAAGGCTGAAAACGAACAGGCGGGGAAGAATTAAACAGACGCTCATCGCGGCGAACATTCACATCTGCGGCTTTTTTAATGGCATAAGAACCATGAGAACAAACTGGAGGCCTCATGGTTCAAGAAATTATCGACACTCTCGCAACAGCAGCAGCCCGCCTTCAAGAATCCATCCGTCCAGCTTGCAAAACACAACGGTTTTGCTCTTTTCGCTAACCCTTTTTTTGGGTAATCCTCTCACAAGATCCTACCTTTTGGGCCCAATCTGAACACGAAACAGAGATGAATCACCGAATATACACCGCCCATTTTAGTCAAGAGAATTGCTTAAAATGTATTAATTTTGACCGTCTTTCACGCACTTTCGTATTTTATTACGAATTTATTGGACTTTTACGTTGCTTTTGGTCACAACCGGATCACATCGAGATTATGAATTTGCTGATGCCGACTTTTCATCCACAATATCATGGTGAGTTATGGCATTCTACAAATACTCGAGGTATATGCAGCAAAACAACAACAAGCTGTTCGATGAAATTTATGCGCCTGGGCAAACGACGCCAAGCTCCGGAATCTACCGGTGCGACGGATGCGTGCGCGAAGTTACTGTCGTTGCTGGAAGCACTCTTCCACCGCAAAATCATCATGCTCATGATGCAACGCAAGGAAGCATTCGCTGGCGTCTAATTGCCTATACCGCGAATCAGTGAAGGGAAGAACGAAGGGAGAAATTATCTACATGGTCGGGATTTTGTGCCGACTGGATCTTTTCCGCCGAGAGATCTAAAGTGAGAATTGTATAGTCTCATTAATACAAATGGTCGTGTCGAGATGACGACATGTGTATCGACCTTTCGCGGGCCCAAACATAGGGCTGAATAAAGTAGCATAAGAACCATGAGAATAAACTGGAGGTCTCATGGTTCAAGAAATTGTCGACACCCTCGCCACAGCTGCAGCCCGCCTTGAAGAACCCGTTTACCCAAGCTCCGCAATCCTCCCCAACTTTCCGCGTTCCATCCAGCTTGACGGATATTCGTGTGGTGCGAAATCCGTCTATACAATACTCCACGCTTCCAACAAGCGATGCACCCCTATCAGTTGAACGTGAACTTCATACAACGTATGAAGGAACATCTATCAGCGACATCAAAAAAGTGTTGAAAAAGCATGGACTGAAGTATCGGAAGATCTGCAATCTGAAGCGAGCGATAGATGATGGTCATCCAGTCCTCGTGTCGCTGTATGACCACTGGCATTATTCTGTGTGTTACGGGTATTCGGGCTTCACACTATTTCGTCATGAGCCCAAGTGTTGGAGAGATGGGCAGCTTGTTGTGTGCGGTGAGAAAGAAGAAGTTTAAGCGGATGTGGGATGGGTGGGCTCTCAAAATACGTCGACATCATTCCAAACACTAAGGCCGGCAATGGCCTTTTTTTCTTGATTGTTCCATCGATTACAGGTAGATTTTCACGGACGAATTCGAAAAATCAAGAAGAGTAGGAAGACTAATATTCATGCCGATTTGGAAAAGAAATTTGAGACTTCTGAATAATTTTAAAAGTAAGGCTCACGCAAAGACGCAAAGTCGCAAAATGATTCAAAAATCAAGTTCTTGCGCCTTGGCGGCTTGGCGAGAGGCGATTTTTCAGATGTCTCAATTTAGTTGTCTGTTGGTTTGGGATGTTTGTAACAGATGTAGGAATGAGCCAGGTTGCTCCTGTGTTGCCTCTCTTTATTAAGCATCTTGGAGTTGATAGCACAGAGTTAATTGAACAATATTCAGGAATTGCCTTCGGTATCACTTTTGTATTGTCGGCTGTCTTCTCGCCAATCTGGGGGTATGCTGCCGACAGATTCGGACGGAAACCAATGCTTTTGCGGGCAAGCCTCGGTATGGCGGTCATTGTCTTCAGCATCGGGTTTGCGCAAAATGGGAAAAATATCTGATAGGATTGGACCACAGAAAGTTATGTTGGCTGCACTCGTTGTGGCAGGAGTAATTTTCATCCCCCAGGCGTTTGTAAAAGACCCCTGGCAGTTGCTGGCGCTCCGTTTCTTGTTAGGATTAGCAACTGCGGGATTGAATCCTTCTGTCAATACTCTAATCAAAAGAATAACACCGGATTTTCTTGCCGGGAGAGTTTTTGGTTTTAGTATGTCGGCAGTATATTTAGGCGGCTTCGCAGGAGCGATCTTAGGCGGACAAGTGGCAGCCTACCTAGGCATCAGATATGTATTTTTCATCACGAGTGCATTGATGCTGATGAACGCAGTATGGGTTTATTTTAAAGTCTATAAGAAACTGAGTCTATGAGTTTATCAGTATTGTCGGTTGCTGGCACTCTGCAAAACTTCCTTGGATGAGTTACCTTAGCGCTATGGACCTGGACACCCTTCACTCCGCTTTCACACAAACGGCTCCGTAGTCAGGGCCGTTGTTTTATTGTTAGACTGGACGTAATGGTTGCAATAAAACAAGAAAGTTTTCGTCTTTCTAAATGGTAGATTATCTATGTTCTGATCAATCACTGACAATTCTTGAAACGTTCCTTTGATTTACAACACAGCAACTAAAAATTGGAGAAAAGGGTATCGTGTCAAAAATCATTGAAGTCCACAATTTCACAAAAACCTACGGCGATCAAGTGGCAGTCGACAATATCTCCTTCGACGTGGACGAAGGATCGGTCTTTGCCTTCCTGGGGCCGAACGGGGCAGGAAAAACAACAACCATCAACACGCTGTGCACCATTCTTGAGAAAACAAGTGGTTCGCTGAAAATTGCCGGACATGATGTCAATGCCGATCAAGCAAAGGTACGCGCGGATATCGGCATTGTCTTTCAGGAATCAATCCTCGATGGTAATCTGACGGTGCAAGAAAATCTGGCTCTGCACTGTGAATTTTATATGGTTCCCAAAGAAGAAATCCGGGAGCGCATCGGTTTTGCCCTTGATCTTGTCGGTCTTCTTGATTGGCAGAAGGCAATGGTGAAAAGCCTCTCCGGAGGAATGAAACGGCGTGTGGAAATTGCCCGGGGATTGGTGCATTTCCCTAAAGTGCTTTTCCTTGATGAACCGACAACCGGATTGGACCCGCAAACTCGCGCAAATATTTGGGACTACATCTGCACGGTGCAAAGGCAGAAGAACATGACAATCTTCATGACAACGCACTATATGGACGAGGCGGAAATCTGCGACAAGGTTGCCATCATTGATCACGGAAAAATTGTTGCCTTCAACACGCCATCGGTGTTAAAACGCATGCATACATCCGACATCGTGAAAATCAGAACGTCGGACGGTATTGGGCTGCGGGAGTATCTTGAAAAAAAGGAAATTCCTTACAGCGAGAAGGACGATCTCTTCATGGTACGATCCGGAAGTATCGCCATGACGCTGGATTTGCTTTCACAGCGGAAGGATTCCATCATTGATTTTGAAGTGCACAAAGGAACATTGAATGATGTCTTCATCGCGATCACCGGAAAGGAGATTAGAAAATAATGCGTGCGATTAAAGCGATTCTCCTCCGAAATCTGACGGCTTTCAGCCGGGACAAAATGCGGTTCTTTTTTACGCTCTTTATGTCCGGCTTCTTCTTGTTCATTTTTTCCTTTGTCATGAAAGCGGCGGCAACCGGCATTGCCGCTCCGATGAATTATCTCATATCGGGCATCATTATTATGACGGTCTTTCAGTCGGCCCTGAATAATTCCATGAATATTATTGAAGACGTTGCCAGCGGTTTTATGAAAGAAATCATGGTCGCGCCCATTGCACGGTGGCAGATTTCTCTGGGACAGATTGCGTCTGCAACAGTGATCTCCGTCCTGCAGGGAATGCTTATCGTCATCATCGGCCTTTTTATAGGATTGAAGCTTGACCTCTTCCATTTTTTCGAGATGGGAGCAGTGATGGCAGTCGTCGGCGTCACCTTTGCATCGATAGGATTGTACCTGGCGACGTTGTCGAAGAATTCCTCAACGTTTCAAGTAATGATATCGGTTATCGCCATGCCGTTGACATTTCTCTCCGGAGCATACATACCAACCACGGTGCTGCCGAGCGTTCTCCTTCCCCTCATCTATCTTAATCCACTGACCTACACCACGTCGGCATTCCGTTTCGTCGCGCTGGAAATGGACGGCATGACAGAAGCCGCGATGCTGCATAACGGCATTGCATTCGACATCGGCGGCTTTATTGTGACGCCGCAAATCGCATTTACTATGGTCGTTCTGATAGGAATACTCTTCTTTTCGCTCTGCGTTCAACGGTTTAACCGGGCGGACTTTTCGCAGGTGAAAGTATTCCACAGGCGGCATCGATAGCGGGTGGACGGGAGGGGCGTATCATGGATCTGCCCCTTATAATTTAAGAGATTGGTTAGTAAAGTGGCTAGAAGCCATCTCAAAAATGGTTTTCATGCAGAAAGCAGCCGTAAATGTCATGCTGATCCCGCCGTTTTTGCGGCGGGAGAAGCATCCATGACATGGAAGCCTAGTAGAGTCAAGATATGTCATTGTCATGGATTCTTCACCCCGTCTGAAAAGCGACGGGGTTCAGAATGACAATGATCTGTCAGTATTCCTTCAGAAGGACATAATCAAGCGTTTTTGAGATAGCTTCTAGTAACTTTACAGACTTCCACCATCTGAGGAAGCCGGCGAGAAGAAAAACTGCGAAAACAACTTGCGGAGAGGGGGAGATTTGAACTCCCGGTACAGGTTTACCCCGTACGGCGGTTTAGCAAACCGCTGGTTTAAGCCGCTCACCCACCTCTCCGGGAGATGCTTAAATTTTCTGCATAAAGGTAATCAATCAAAAAAAGATTTGCAACTTCTTTTTGCCTACAGTGGTATGTTGCCGTGTTTCTTTTTAGGGTTATGGTCGACCTTCGTATCCATGATCTGCAATGCGCGAATAACTCGTGGTCGAGTCTCCTTCGGTTCTATAACGTCGTCCAGATAACCGCGCTCGGCAGCGATATACGGATTGGCAAATTTTTCCCGGAACTCGTCCTCTTTTTGTTTGATGGCTTCCTCCTTATTGCCGGCCTTCTCGATTTCCTTCTTAAATATTATCTCGACCGCTCCCTTCGGTCCCATGACGGCAATTTCCGCAGTAGGCCATGCAAAATTCATATCTCCCCTAATATGCTTGGAGTTCATCACGTCGTATGCCCCGCCATACGCTTTACGCGTGATGATGGTTATCTTGGGAACGGTAGCTTCGCAAAAAGCAAACAAAAGCTTTGCCCCATTTTTGATGATCCCGCCCCACTCTTGCGCAGTCCCGGGCAAAAATCCCGGCACATCCTCAAACACCAGGAGTGGAATGTTGAATGCATCGCAGAATCGTACGAAGCGGGCGCCTTTCACTGAGGCATCGTTGTCAAGCACCCCTGCAAGCACGGAAGGCTGGTTGGCAACAAGCCCGACCGGTTTCCCGGCCATTCTGGCAAAACCGACGATAATATTTTCAGCGTAATGTTCATGGACTTCGAAGAAATCTCCGTCGTCCACAATCGAATGAATAATCTGTTTCATATCGTACGGCTTATTGGGATTTTCAGGAATGATCGAATTAAGTCCTTCATCCATTCGCTGAATCGAATCCTCCGAGTCATGCACTGGAGGGTCATCCATGTTGTTCGATGGAAGGAATGAGAGCAATGTCTTTACCCGGTCGATACACTCCATTTCACTCTCACACGCAAAATGTGCGACGCCGCTTTTTGTGGAATGAGTTATCGCACCTCCTAAATCTTCGGACGACACATCTTCGTGGGTTACAGTCTTCACGACGTTCGGGCCGGTAACGAACATATAGCTCGTCTCCTTTACCATAAAAATAAAATCCGTGATCGCCGGCGAATAGACCGCTCCGCCGGCACATGGTCCCATGACTGCCGATAGTTGAGGAATAACGCCCGACGCCAGTGTGTTACGAAGAAAGATATCTGCGTAGCCCCCAAGGCTGACGACTCCTTCTTGAATACGCGCGCCCCCAGAATCGTTCAACCCGATCAACGGCACGCCGACTTTTAGCGCCAGATCCATGATCTTGCAAATTTTTTCTGCATGAGCTTCGGAAAGCGAGCCGCCAAAAACGGTAAAATCCTGGCTGTAAACAAATACTTCCCGTCCCTCGACCTT
This sequence comes from uncultured Bacteroidota bacterium, assembly GCA_963717445.1. GTDB lineage: Bacteria > Bacteroidota > Ignavibacteria > UBA10030 > UBA8401 > JAGVPT01. The sequence continues at coordinate 665,347 of OY970334.1, forward strand.
GCCGTGGCCCGTGATAACACCGTCGCCCAAAAATTTTTGAGCCTCCAACCCAAAATCATAGGAGCGGTGCTGGACAAGCATTCCAATCTCTTCAAATGTCCCCTCATCGATCAACAGGTCGATACGCTCGCGGGCGGTGAGCTTCCCTTTTTTGTGTTGATCGTCGATCCGCTGTTTTCCACCTCCGAGCAGCGCATCGGATTTCTTTTTACGGAGAGCCTTAAGCCGATCCGTCGACATGAGTGCCTCATCGTTAAAAAAATGAAATCAAAATAGTGGCTGTTTTGTTGCAGGAAGATACAATTTCCATTTTCTTGTTTCAACGCAAAATTTAGGTAGTGACTCATTTTGAGAAAGAAAAACGAGTTTCTGAGGTTTAATGGAGTTAGTGTATGTTACTTTCTTTCCGAGGAAGTCCCACTGTACGGGATCCCGCTCTTTAAAATTTTTAATAGAAGCGGGAAAAGTAACCAAATGCCGCTTTACGGCATCCCGCCTCTTTTAATTTTTGGAGCGGGAGAAATCTCTCGTCCGAAGGACCCCTTTGGGGAAATCGTAATGCACTGATTCAATCCCAGCCGCACATGCCGTCAATTTCGGCGCAAGAGAGCGTCGAATATTGTGGTTTGATGGTCAAGCGCCGAAATTGTCCCGGTAAAGGGATCCCTTTCGGCAAAACCCTTCGATTAAATCCTTCCCGTCCGCAGACCTGACGATTTCGATTAATGTTGCAAAAGCTGCATGTGTTGTATCCTCGGAATCGGGGGCAGTGGGGGTGGGGGCGATGCGCGCGTTGAGAAAACGGCTGGCATGTGCAGGTGGCAAGCGGGAGCCGTTTTCTCTTAGCTGTGTGCAGGAAAGCATCGCCAGCATTCCGATTCTGAGAAGCTCTTCCCGCTTTCCAAATATATGAAAGGCGGGATCCCGTACAGCGGGACTTTGCTTCTTTCTCTGGCATCAGAGAAAGAAGGGCGATTTCGAGACGATCATTCAAAATGAGTCACTACCAAAATTTAGGGATTGGGAATTTTCGAAAATCCGTTTGTAGAAACTATGGGTTGGCAGAGGACTTCGGTTTACGCACTTCCACGCCGGCTTTCCGCTCCAACACTTTCACAACTGCAGAATAGTCTTCATGCGCAAATCCGGCCGCGGCGGCTTCGGAAAACAATGTTCGCGCTACCTCAACTCCCGGAAGAGGAACGCTCAACCTTTTTCCCGAATCGAGGATAAGATTGATATCCTTCAACATGTGCTCGACAAAAAAACGCGGGGAAAAATTCCGCTCCAACATTGACATCCCTTTCGTTTGATACATCGGTGCGCTCAGCGATGAATGGCCGATAATATCAAGCAAGGTTTCAGGATTCACATCTGCCTTTTGCGCAAGCACCAAAGCCTGCGCAAGCGTTGTCCCCATCCCGCCGATGAATAAATTACAAAGCAATTTCGTGTATGACGCTTGTTCCGGCCTTTCGAACCGCCAGATATTTCCGCCGAGAAGTTTTAAAAAAGGCCCGGCACTTCGATACGCTTCATCACTGCCTCCAACAAAAAGCAACAACGATCCATCTGTTGCCTGCGGCACACTCCCGAGCACCGGGGAATGCAGGAAGAAACATCCGCGCTTTGTATATTCAACGCTAAGCTCTGCTGTCGTCACCGGCGACACAGTGCTCATGTCGACATGCGCGGCCCCTTTCCGAAGCCCGTGAATTATGCCCCCGTTTCCGGTGGCTGTTTCTGCCAGCGCTTCTGAATTTGACAGCATCGAAAACACGATGTCGGAATGTTCTGCAACTTCGTTTGGCGATTGACACCACCGTGCCCCTCGCTTGACGAGGCCTGCGGCTTTTTCTTTTGTGCGGTTAAAAACCGATAACGGATACCCAGCGTTAAGCAGACGGGCCGCCATCGGAGAACCCATCAGCCCGAGGCCGATGAAACCGAGTGAAGTTTTCATGCGCGTGCTCCATGCGAGATATAAAAAAAGGCGAATCGAGTTTCGCCTGTCGTAAAATATATGTATTCTTCATGATTGAGGCTTCTGAAAAATTGTCTCTCGCCAAGCCGCGAAGGCGCAAAGACTTTGTTTTTAAATCATTTTGCCACTTTGCGCCTTTGCGTGAGTCATACTTTTAAAATTATTCAGAAGTCTCTGATTCTATTTTTCGGCCGAATCAATAATTGCACCGCCGACAACGTCATCCCCCTCATAAAACACCACCGACTGACCCGAAGTAATCGCGCGTTTAGGCGAATCGAATTTCACCCGCACTACACCCTCGCCGTCTCCATCCCCATCAATCTGCGTGACGAGAGCCGGTTCATCGATATCCTTGTACCGAATTTTTACCATCAACTTTTTCCCATCGCGAAGATTGTCGTACTTGATCAAATTCAGTTTCGTTGCGCAGAGCACAGTATGCAGCAAATCACTATCATGCCCTACCGTAATAATATTTTCTTTGTAGTTAATGCCGGTCACATACACCGGCTCGGGAAACGCAACGCCTATTCTTTTACGCTGGCCGACCGTATAAAAAGGGAAGCCGCGATGTTTACCAACGACTTTACCGTCCATGACAACGTCCCCCCCTGCCACCGAATCTTCCAGTTGTGGGAGCTTATGCTTCAAAAACCGCTCGTAATCATTGTCGGTCACAAAACAAATTTCATAGCTCTCCCCTTTTGCAGCGGTATGCAAATCAAAGCGTTCGGCAATCGCGCGCGATTCCAGCTTGGTCAACTCTGCGAGAGGAAAAATTGTCCGGCGCAATGAATCCTGCGTCAATCCCCACAAAGCGTACGATTGGTCCTTCCGGGCGTCCTTGCCGCGCGAAACGACATACCGGCGAGTCCGGTCATCGTGCCGCACACGCGCATAATGCCCCGTTGCGATAAAATCCGCTCCAAGCTTCACGCTCTTTCGGATCATCTCTTCCCATTTGATCTTCCTGTTGCAAATAACGCACGGGTTCGGCGTACGCCCGTGCAAATATTCTTCCACAAAATTGTCGATCACTTGCGCCCCGAACGCTTCAGAAAAATCGAGAACATAATGGGGAAAGCCGAGTTTTGCCGCTACCATTCGGGCATCGTTGATGCCGTCGAGTGAACAGCAGCTCTTGTCGCTGCTGTCGCTCCCGCCGACGTTGGCATAATTGAACGTCTTGATCGTGATACCGATAACGTTGTATCCCTGCTCTACTAGGAGTGCGGCAGCAACCGATGAATCGACCCCGCCGCTCATTCCAACAACAACTGTTGTATTTTTCTTATTGATCATGGCATTAGAAATGTACTGAAATTTTTGGAGACTCCCAAATGGCGGTCAAGAGTTCCGTAATAACTACAGCCTAACATCCATTTGCAGAGTTACCCTGTTGTCGAGCGGCCCGATGATCTCGGAATTCCCCGTGCCAATCGATGCCGCGCCCGTTTGGAAGGTTTCACTATATTTACATGAGAGCTCCACATGCGGAAAGACTTTACAGCCGGCAACAATGTACCACCGGCTCCCTTTTCCATACAGCGGGGGAAAAGAATAGCCACCGCGGACATCGCCTTCGTATTCATACAGCCGGGAATCGTATGATTGTGTCTCAAAAAAAACCATTCTTGTAGTCCCATAAAAGCGTGATTGCGGCGAGGACAAATTCAATTCGGTAAACATCAGCACCCCGTCCTCCTGGTTGTGCGAAATGGAGTAAGAGACGGTAGTCATTTCTACCCTCTGAACGAATTCTGTCCACTTGTTTAGAGTGAAAGAACAGGATGCCCGCAGGTTTTCTTGATTTCTTACTTCAAGGACTTTCTGTTGATCCGGCTTTCCATCATTCAAAACATTTTCCTCCGTTTTGGCGTTATCTTTGAATTGAATGAGCATCGTAACCGATTTTGCAATCGCACCTTCGCAGCGAACAATGTATTCATTCCCTGTATTTGTGAAAGTCCCGGAAGATGGAAGAGAAAATTCATCGTAGGAAGTGGAGATTTTTATTCCGTTCGATACACGGTACTCCATCCCCAAGTAATGACCGCTCTCACCGTTGACGACACCGTTCTGCTCGCCGAACCCGTACGCGTACGGATTGGCATACCTGCTCGAATACGACCGCACTTGGCTTGACAGCGATAACCGTTTGGAGACTTGATAAATGAGACCGGCAACGCCGCTTTGAGAGTCGCGGGAATTTCCTGCCGCTTCCCCAAACAACGTAAACGAATCGAAAACAAAATCTGCATTAGCGCCCACAGCCAAAATACTTTTGCCGCAGTAAACAAACGGCGATTGAATATCAACCTGTTTGTCGTATCGAGTCTCGAAGGCGCTCAGTCCGACCCTGTTCGTCCTTCCGATTTCACATGCCGCTATTCCGCCGATGACTGTTTCATTCGCGGCGTTCCTTTTCGCCATTTCTGTTTGAGAGCGAAAAAGACCGGACGTGTAAAAACTTGTAATTGCACCGGCGGAATCGAGTGTCGCGGCAACCGCCTTGCGGGAAAAAAAGAGCGTCACTTCGAGAGGATATATATCCATCGTCGCCGCCGCGCCCTGGAAATAATGAAATTCATCTGTCGCAAGATGAGGAACGATTGTCCTTCCGGTTGCTTTGATTTGGTACAATGCATTGCCTCCTTTCGACAATGATCTGAAGCTCGAGAGAGTTAATCCTTCACCGCTATTTAACGTGTAATCGCCCGCAACAAACTTCTTAACAATCCCTTCGTTCTCGAACCCGATGTATCCGCTGACAAAGCCGGCATCACACGCTTCACCTGCATCCTTATCATACAAAACTCCACCACTCCATTGCGGCGTGTTAATGACCAACCGATGATATTCGGCTACCCGGCTGCCCGAGTACTCCCCATCGAGAAACGGTTTTTGCGGTTGAAGGTCTACGCTGCCGCGTGAGCGAATCGTCAGCGACAATAAACTGTCCCCTAAAGCCGGCAACTTTGTTCTCGTCTTTGGAGCGGCAAACGTAACAAACGGAGAAATACGGCCGAGCGTTTGCTCGTCCATTCCCGGGATGAGGCGTAAGTCCGGCAATGAAAGATTACCCAATGAATCGCGCAGAAATAATATTTTTACGGCTAAGCATGCGGGAAGAAAAGGAACCTCCGTCAATTCTTGAAACGAAGCCGCGTTAATATTGACCGGCGTGGTTCGATAATACTCCAATTGGTCGAGCGTCGCCGATTTTCCCGTGCCATCGTCGGACGAATTCTCCATCATCGATTCAATGTCCGGAGAATTGTGCTGTATTTCTTCGGTTTCCTGAGAATGTAGCACACTTCCAAACGCAAGCAGAACAATGCAAAGATAGATCCCCCTCATGGTTCCCCCTTTTTTACAAGCCGAACGAAATTCCGATTGAATGAGTCAAGCCAAGATCGGCATCCGTTGCAACGCTATAGTCGAACGAGATCGAAGAGTAATGGATTCCGACGCCGGCAAAATATCGCGACGGTTCGGTCGACACGCCGAATCGAAGGTCGACGGCATCGAAGGCCGAAAACCGGGCGCCCGTACGGACCGAGAGAGGATATCTCACGTCCTTGATAAGCGTGAATGAAACAGAGGCATTTGAGAGAAGCTCGCATGAAACTCCCGTGAGATACAATTGGGGCAGTTCATCTTTTTCCGCCCCGATGGTGGGTCGATTGACGTTCAGCAAAGAAACCCCCCATCGAAGATCGTCTGCCACCTGGATCGAAGCGGCGACATCTATTCCAATGGTCAATGCTGAGCCGTAGCGCGCAATTGCAAGATGGTTGAAATTAATATTGCAGCCGGTCGAAAAAATCCCACCGAACGATTTTGCAACGATTGCCGTCGCCGTTATTTCGCGGTACAAAGAAAAACCGGCGGTTGTCACGGCAACTCCGGCGGTAAAAGATTCAAACGGAAATGCGGAGAACATTCCGCCGGTCGATAGCTGGGGCAAATCAAACGGCGAAGGGGAATAAAAAAACGAAGAAGCGAAGGACTTTAGAGAAGCCGCGGCAGACGGGTTCAACAACAGCGGCTCAACATCACCGCTGAACAATGACGAAGCGCCGTCTCCGAAAACCGCCGGCGGCTGCGCTGTTCGCTCAAAGCCTGCTTGAGCTGGCTCAATGCAAAAAAATAACAATACAATCACTCCTGCACGCCGGCAAGGCATGAGAAGCGTTTTTAACAACTTGAACGGAAAAACGAAAGTGGTTATATTGCGGTTGAGAGATTCCCCAAACAATGCTAAAAGGATTACCATGCGTCCCCCCCTGATAATTGTGACGTTGATGTGTGCAGTTCTGTGTTTTGGAGCTACTGCGTTTGGTCAAATAGATGCTCAGGTTACTGCCGACCTGAACCAAATTCCAGGCTCAAGCCGCGACCTCCTCGTAAATTTCGCGGCTGATGTTCAACGATATATCAATTCAAACACATGGACTGTCGAAGATATCGGGAATGAAAAAATTGAAGTCTCGATCACGATCTCCCTAACAGCGACGGCCACCGCCAATACTTACGATGCAACATTCGTTCTCGGAAGCACGCGCCCTATCTACAAGTCCGAGAAAAAAACTGCTATGCTCCGGATTTTGGACGATTCTTGGGAATTTACCTATCTGAAGAACCAACCCCTATTACGCGATGAAACACGATTCGATCCCCTGACAAGCTTCATCAATTTTTACATGTACCTCGTCCTCGGATATGATTTCGATTCTTTCCGTCCTCCGCTCAGTGGAACGCCGTTCTTTCAAAAAGCCATCACAATATGCGGGCAGGCGTCAGGTGCTAAGGGTTGGGACCGAAGTAGCACCACGTACAGCAAATATTCTTTTGTCGAAGAACTTTTGAACGCGAAATACGAACCGCTCAGAGAATGGATGTTCACATATAACTTCAGGGGAATCGACTATCTCGAGGTCAAGCCAGATACCGCCCGCACGAATATTATTAAGTTCATTCAGGATGTCGCTAATTTCAAACGATCGGTCGACCCCAGTTCCCTTATCATCAAAGCGTTTTTCGACGCGAAGTATCAGGAACTTGCAGAAATTTTTAGAAATGATCAAGACAAAAGTTTACTGCAACTTCTTTCTTCCACCGACCCCAGCCATCGAAGCACGTACATGGGCTTAAAGTGAAAAGCGTGCGCAAGGGAAGGAATTCCTCGAAGAGAAGCGTTGACGCTGCCATTCTCCTTGGGTGAACGGTCACCGTTCACTCGATCAACCTCACGGATGTAATTGTGTCGCCAATTTGAATATTGTCGACAACCTCCATATCCTTTGTATAGCCGAAAATGGTGTAACGTCCGTCTAGGTGGGGCGTCGGACAATGGGTGATGAAAAACTGCGAGCCTTCGGTATCCTTTCCGGCACTTGCCATTCCTACAGCTCCCTCTGAATAGACTGCGTCAGGATGCACTTCCGTACGTATTGCATAACCCGGACCGCCAAAGCCGGTTCCCAGCGGGTCGCCGCCTTGTATGACGAAATTTGGAACAACGCGATGAAATGTCAACCCGTCGTAAAAATGTTTCTCGGCCAATAAAATAAAATTCAATACAGTGAACGGAGCCGCATCTGCACGAAAGGCTATCGTAATATTCCCTTTGGAGGTTACGACAAGAGCGGATCGGTAACGCTTCAACAGTGCAACATCCTCCGGCGTATAGAATGTAACGGTATCCGGAGGCGATGAGATTTCAGCGTCGTAATTTTTTCCTGTGATCGATTGCAGCCCACGCGCAGCCGCCTGAGCTGCGATTTTGCTGCCGTCGTGCAACGTCCGTTGCAAAAATGGTATTGCAGCGTGTGCATTCAATTCGGAAAACAGGTTGATGAATTCAACCATCACTTCGACATCGTCCGGGCTTTTCATATTTTGATAGGCAGAAATAAACTGAGGAAGGCATCGAAATCTGATTGATGTTTGGATTGATGTATCTTCGAACGCTACAGCCACAGAGTACGAGATCGCAATGTCGCGTTTCTGCAGCAATGATATGACCTGCCGACAAAATTCTGCCTGAAGAGCGGAATCCTTATCAAAAACTATATGATGATATGCTTCAACCGCAGCACTGACCGACCTTGGATCGTCCCTCCATAATTCATGTTCGAGGAAGGAAATAGCATCCAGAGAATGAGTCTCCCCGAGTGCGGAAATTATTTTTGATCGCAACATGGAGTTTGCATCACAAAGGCGAGCAAGCAGAGGAACACATTTTCCTTTCAAAAGCTTTGCCAGAAAAATCGCAGCTTCCCCCCTTCGCCGCCATGACCAGTGAACAGAATCCTCCGACATGTTTTGCAACAACTCAACTAAATTATCAGATGGATATTTTTCGACAACAGCATTAAGGACCGAAAACGCCGTCAGGGCAACATGCTCGTTTTTGCCCGCAATAAGTGAAATCAACACCGGCGAGATGTTTTCAACCGGATGGCTTCTTAACGACCGGACACAATTTACACGCACTCTCCAATCCGGATCATCAACAACATGTGTCAAGAGAGCCGTTGTTGCAGCGGTATCCATCACAAGGCCAAGAATCGTCCCCGTCCACATCCTGACTTCGGGCGAATGATCATTCATCGACGTGATCAATGCAGGAAGATGGCGTTTCACAGATGAGGAATCTCCTATTCGCATCATCGCGTACACCGCCATTCGAGCGCACTCCGAACGGCCGATCAAATTGGCCACAAACTCCGTCGCAACTGAGTCTTGAATTTTTCTGATTGCAAAGCGTGCAACGGATAAGGCAACCGACAATTGGGTTTTGCCTGAAAAAGTTGGCGCAATAACAACCAGCGCATTTAGGTCTTCATGTGTTCCACATTTACCAACAGCATCGATAATTTCCTGCACACATGTTGAATCGGATTCCAATTGCAGTCGTTCAAGTAATAACAAACCAGTCCGCGAACCCCCGATTTGTCCGATCGCGAACGCCGCGCTGCGGCGAACAGCGGGGATTGAATCCTGCAGCAGAGGAAGAAGGAACGGTATTGAAGACGAGTCCTGAATATTTGCCAGCGCAACGGCGGCGCGAGATCGCTCCGACGGGTTTGAAGAATGAAGATAGCGGTAGAGCTTTCCATCAACACGTGAACGGGAATTCTGTAATTCCTCGATACTGTCGATGGCCTGCGCCACTGCCGCTTCGGTGCAAATCAGAGCTGGAATAACGAATGCAAGAATTGTCGCAAATTTCTTCATGGAGGTGATTAAAAGATACGTTGGATTTGGCGTTCAGATCCTCCCCATCCAGAAAAGATTAATTAATGTTCCAGGCACGAAAACTCTTTACGAAGCTCTCTAAAAATACGGCCTTACGCGATATTTTACTCCGAGGACTTCTTCAACATATTTCTTTGCCTGCCGGACATCCACTTCATCCATTCCCACAACGCTCATGACAACGTCGGGAACATATTTTTTGGCCTCGCGGGCAAAGTCGACCATCGCTGCATGATTTTTTTCCCCATCGATCCTCATCAATTCGCCGTACTGCCGCGGATCGACCGAGTTCAAGCTAATCGATACCGAGTCAACAACTCCGCGAAGCTCCGGAGCGATGTTTCTTTTATTGATGAGACTCCCGTGCCCGTCGGTGTTCAGCCGAACTCTGCCGCCGTTGGCTTTCACCCAAACGCCGATTTCTTTCACCGCATCGAATCGGATCGTCGGCTCACCGTAACCGCAAAAAACAATTTCGTCGTACGCGGCCGGGTCTTTAATTTCGTCGATAACTTCTTGGACCGTCGGTTCACGGGTGATCTTCAAATTATGCCCCTTCACCACAGCTTCTCCTCTTCTGTCGCAAAAAACGCAATCGGCATCGCACCGAATGGTCAGGTTAATATAGAGGGACCGTCCGAGTGAATACGTAAAGACAGGTTCACCGAGCGAGCCGATATTGAAAAGTCGTTTTGCATTGTACGTCGTCGTCCGGGCAACATCGTTTTCCGTTGCCATGCAAATCTCAGCAACTTTTTTTGCGATGTCAGGAATATGCATCGGTTCGTTTCGCTTCCCGCGGTGGGGAGCCGGGGCGAGATACGGCGAATCCGTTTCCAGCATAATATGGTCGTAGCCGATCACTTTCAGTGTTTCAACGGCCGGAGAATTCTTAAACGTCACGATCCCGGGATAAGAAACCAAAAAACCGAGCCTCATCAGCTTCCTGGCCGTTTGTGCTTCGCCGGAAAAACAATGAAACACTCCTTTGGGCGCCGGAAAACGGCTGTTCGATGTCGCTTGTTGACTTCGCCAGTACTCGTTTTTCTGTATCATTTCCTCGACGGTGGAAACAGCATCATCCATCGAGTCTCTCGTATGAACGACGATAGGAAGATTTCGGCGAGCCGCGATTTCGATTTGAGCGCGGAACATTCTCCGCTGCGTATCTTTCGGCGTGGTATCATAATAATAATCAAGGCCGATCTCGCCGATGGCGACAACCTTTTTATGTTCGCTCAATTTTTCGATTTCCCTGAGAGCGCTTTCGTCTGCCTCCGCCATATCCAATGGATGAATGCCTACACAAGCGTAAACAGCTTCATAACGTTCCGACAGAGCAATTGCCTGTTTGCTCGTTTCGACATTTGTGCCGGGGACAACAAAAAATTTTACGCCGGCGTCCACTGCGCGGCGCAAAACATCATCGATGTCGTCTTTGAAATCGGGATAAAATAAATGTGCGTGGGAATCAATGAACATGTGACCTTCTTCAGAAAAAAATTGCACATACTAAATAAGTTTCGACCTGCATCTTTCAAATTAACAAAGCCATGCTCGAATATCAAGGAGAAGAACACACTAGTGCGCCTAAAGAAGAACCCCTTGAGTAGTAAACTTAGGTTTTATCAAGTGGGTTCAACATCTTCGGTGAAAAACCGTGTTTATTCAAAAATAGCACTCAGTCAATTGACAAGATGTCCGGTATCTTGCGAAAACGTACGAATGACTGCGCCTGGTAGTTGGATATTTTAACTCCCAATAACGATGTTTACCCTGTCCCAAGGGGGTTCCCTTCGGAAAGCGAAGCCGCGACACCATGCGCGCTCCGCTTGCTCAGGATAAGTCATAGCGGCGGAGTCTACATCAAATCAAAAGACCCCAGTACCCTGCGTCTGGTAGTGGTCAATTTTGCGTTCTTGCTAAAGGTGACGGACACCTCACTCCAAAAATCACATTATGCCAAAATATTTGGCAAGGTGTCCGTCACCTTACCAAACTTGAGCACTATCCTGCGTCTTGCTTATCCATCAACCATTGCGTAAATTTGTATGGCAGAGTGAAATTATCACAGGAAGTTCTATGAAGACCGTTGTCGATGTATTCACGATCGTTCTCCCCGTTCTCTATTTTAGCACGGTGTGGGCATACGCAAAAGCATTCTTCAAAGACTCTTTGGTCGCAAAACGTACCAAAACACCCCTGCTTCTGGTCACCCTCGCCATTCACCTAACCTACCTTCTGATGCGGACGGTCCTTTTCGACCATCCGCCCATCACAACAATATTCGAGATAATGTCCATCATTTCGTTCTCCATTGCCGCAGCTTATGCAGTGATAGAATTCCAAACAAAAGTCAAAAACACCGGATATTTTATTCTCATCCTTGCTTTTATTTTCCAAACCATCTCCTCGTGTTTTATCGAAAACCTGTCCGAAGTAAAGCCAATATTACGCAGTTACTTATTGGGCATCCACGTCTCCAGCGCATTGCTCGGATATGCTGCCATTGCGATTTCCGCAGTGTACGGATTTTTGTATTTGATGCTCTACCATCATATCAAATCGAGCCGCTTCGGAGTGATTTACACGAAGCTTCCCAACTTGGAGACACTTGAGAGGATGTCGATGCTGTCGATCGTCTTTGGATTTTCGTTTTTGACGATCGCTATTTCGGTCGGATTGTTTTGGCTCCCGCGCGCGTTTGAACATTTTTCATACTTCGACCCGAAGTTGATCGGAACGGTATTCATTTGGGCGATGTACGGGGTTGGATTGGGTGCGAAAAAAACCATCGGCTGGCAGGGAAGAAAAATTATGATCCTTTCGATCATCGCGTTTGCCGTTTCATTTTTTTCGCTGACGATTATCAACGTGTATTTTAGCGCGTTCCATAAATTCTATTGATTTCCCATCGTGTTCGCTGTATTGCCACATTATGAATCTTGTTGCTGTTGGAATTAATCACCGCACCGCTCCTCTTGAGGTTCGAGAGAAGTTATGGATGTCGAGCGATGAAATTCGGAACGCTGTCGCGGCGCTGAAAGGCAAACCATTTTCCGAATGTTTTATCGTTTCGACATGCAACAGGACAGAGCTGTACGGAGTTTACAATAACGGAGACAGCGATAATGACGCTATTCCGGACATTAATTTCCTCAAGGACTTAATGATCGGATTTAAGTCTGCCGGCGATACAGTAAAACGCGAGCATCTCTACCACATGATATCGACCGGCGCGATACGTCATTTGTTCAAAGTGGCATCGGGTATCGATTCCATGGTCCTTGGGGATATCCAGATTCTCGGTCAAATAAAGGACGACTTCAACATCGCGTCCGAGGAAAAAGCAGCGGGACCTTTTCTTCACCGGCTCTTGCAATCGACATATCATGTCGGAAAACGGGCGAGGACGGAGACCACAATTACCGAAGGAGCGGTTTCCGTCAGCTACGCAGCAGTAGAGCTCGCCAATAAAATCTTCTCGGATCTTTCAAAAAAATCAGCACTTCTTATCGGCGCGGGTGAAACCGGCGAGCTGACTGCCAAACATCTCGTCGGAAGGGGCATCGGCAGAATCTTCGTTGCCAACCGGACAAAAGCCAAAGCCGAAGAACTCGTTTCCGCACTCGGGGGAAAAGCGGTCGACTTCGAATCGCTCCAGCAAATGTTGGCCCAGGTCGACATCGTTGTTTCGTCCGTAACGAGCGAACAGTATGTCATTACAAAGAGCGACCTGCAGCGAGCGATGAAAGAGCGCTCGCACAAACCACTCTTCATCATCGACATCGGCGTGCCGCGTAACATCGACCCCGAAGCAAACAACATCGACAACGTATTTTTGCACGACATGGACGGTATCTCGGTGATTGTCGACCGGAACATCCAGAAAAGAAAAGCGGAAATCCCCCGAGTCAACAAAATTGTTTTGGAAGAACTGACGGAGTTTTACAATTGGCATAACTCGCTCCAGGTGAATCCGACAATTCATGACCTGCGTACTCACTTCGAACAAGTCAGGTTGGAGGAGGTCGAAAAAAACATCAACCGCTTTTCCCCTGAGGATCGAGAGTTAGTCGATCTGGTAACGAAACGGATTGTGAATAAACTCCTCCACCTTCCGACCACGAATTTGAAGAACGGGAACGATGAAAGCGAAGAAGATAAACACAAAAAGCTTCATATTGTCCGTTCCCTTTTCGGATTGCATAAAGAAAAGTCTCCAAAGGAATGAGTTCGAGGAATAACATAATCATCGGAACGCGCGGGAGCGAGCTTGCTCTTTGGCAATCGAATTGGGTGGCCCGGGAACTCCAGCACCTTCACCCCTCGCTTAGAATTGAGAAAACGGTGATTAAAACGACGGGCGATAAAATCCTCGACTCGCCTCTTTCAAAAATCGGCGATAAGGGCTTGTTCACAAAAGAAATCGAACATGCACTGCTCGAAAAAACAATCGACCTTGCCGTCCACAGCTTGAAAGACGTTCCGACGAACCTGGCAGCGGGCTTGACGATCGGCGCAATAACAGAGCGCGAGGATGTGCGGGATGTTTTTATCTCTCATCCCAAAAAGAAATACCGCTCGTTCAGTGCCGTTCCGAAAAACGGCTCGATAGCAACCGGAAGCTTACGCCGCAAATGTCAATTGCTTAATCATCGGCCCGATTTACAGATCATCGACATTCGGGGAAATTTAAAAACGCGGAAAGCGAAACTTGAAGATTCAGAGTGGGACGGAATGCTCCTTGCAAAAGCCGGCGTTACTCGACTGGGATGGTCGGAAATAATTTCGGAGGTCTTGCCTCCAACATTGATTCTTCCCGCGGTGGGACAAGGAGCCCTAGCCATCGAAATCCGGTGCGATGATACATTCCTCGCATCCGCCGTCGAACCGCTGAATCATCTTCCCACCGTGCAGTCGACGGCGGGCGAACGAGCATTGCTTCGCTTTCTCGAAGGGGGATGTCAAATTCCTATCGGGACGTATGGAAGAATTGAATCGGGAAAATTCTTCCTGGATGCGGTGGTCGGAAGCGTCGACGGGAAAAAAATCGTCCGCGGCGCAATCCACGGCGTCCCCGACAATTCAGAGAAACTCGGCGTTTCGCTTGCTCAGGAATTACTCAATAATGGGGCCGATCAGATATTGGAAGAAATTAGAATTACGGATAACTAATACTTGTATGCCTGAAATTCCACCGCCGCAATCAACAATTCAAGCTCACTCTCCTCTTCTCGGCAAAACAATTCTTGTAACACGAACCGAAGAGCAGGCGGCCGAATTCATAAAATTGCTTGAACAGCTTGGTGCTTCGGTGGTTCTCTTCCCGACTATTCAAATCGTCCCGCCGCAATCATGGGAAATGTGTGACAACGCAATCTCCAATATCAGGGTCTATGACGCGATTGTTCTTACAAGCCTTAACGCCGCTGAAAATTTCTTTGCGCGGGTACGCCTCGCAGATAACGGCACAACAAGACTCATTGCCGAAAAAACGGTCTATGCCGTAGGAGAGAAAACCCGATCGACCGTCGAAAAGTATAAGATTCCAGTCGCGGCAATGCCCGCCGTATACGACGCAAAGCATCTCGCAATCACTCTTGCCCGTACTGATGTCAAAGGGAAACGGTTTCTCTTCCCGAAGGGTAACTTAGCGGGAAATGTCGTCACCTTCGCCCTTCGGGAACATGGGGCTATTGTGGACGAGGTGATCGTCTATGAAACGATCCAGCCGTCAAATACAGATGCTGAAACAGTCAGACAGAAGTTACAAAAAAATGAAATCGATGCCGTGACATTTTTCAGTCCTTCGAGTGTCTCGAATTTCTTAGCGACGATACCCGAAGAACTCCTCGACAATACGACAATTGCTGTTATCGGACATACAACGGCAGCAGCGGCGAAAAATATGTCTCTCCCGGTTCATATTGTTGCCGAGCATGCCACGTCGGCCAATCTCGTTGCTTCAATTGTACGGTACTATGAATAGCGCAGCAACAAAAAAAGAAATACTTCGAGGAAACAATTCAACTCCGTACACCATCGGTGAGTTTTGGACGGCAAAACAACGTCAAGCGTCGTCGCTTCATGAGATTTCGTACCGTGCATGCTTTAAACCGCAACTGCCAAGATATTTTATAGAGCGATACAGCAATGAGGGGGATATTGTCTACGACCCGTTCATGGGAAGAGGGACAACGGTCATCGAAGCAGCTTTATTAAAGAGAAATGTTATCGGCAACAACGTCAACCCTCTGAGCAGAATCCTTGCAGAACCACGGCTCGACATTCCGGAGGTTGGCGAAATCGAAGAACGGCTCGCTGCAATCACTTTCTCAAATAAAGCAAAAGCTAACATCGACCTTTCGATGTTCTACCATCCCGAGACCGAAGCGGAAATTGTCTCGCTCCAAAAATATTTGGCAAAACAAAAAAAAGAGCGGAAAGAAGACAGGGTCGACAGGTGGATCCGGATGGTGGCGACCAACAGGCTGACCGGACATTCATCGGGATTTTTTTCAGTGTACACGTTGCCGCCGAACCAAGCTACGCAGCCGAAAAGCCAAATACGGATTAATAGGATACGGAAGCAAACACCGGAGTACCGAAACATTAAAAACATTATTCTCAAAAAGACTCGAACGTTGGTGAAACGAGTTTCGGGACAACATCGTGAAAATCTCGCTGCAATCCGGCCTCAAGCGATTTTCCTTTCAAACGACGCGAGACAAACGTCGAAAATCAAAAGCAGAACGGTTCAACTGACCGTTACGTCGCCCCCATTTTTGAACATCGTCCAATACTCTAACGATAATTGGCTGCGGTGTTGGTTCAACGGTATTGACGCTAACGCAATTGCTCCACACATCACGATGTCGAGAACGATTGACGAATGGAGCCTGGTGATGGGAGGCGTATTCAATGAACTCTATCGAGTTACAAGGCATTCCGGTTACGTTGCCTTTGAAGTTGGAGAATTACGAAACGGAACCGTGAAGCTGGAAGAACATGTCATCCCTCTCGGTGAACATGCCGGGTTTCGCTGTGAAGAAATTTTCATCAACAAGCAGAAATTTACAAAAACGGCAAATATTTGGGGGATAGAGAATAATAATTCCGGCACGAATACAAACCGTATCATGCTTTTCCGAAAACAATCCGACAATGTGTCGTGAAAGCTCAACCCTCATTGAACGACTTGTTTCTCCGCGCATGTAAACGTGAAGACGTTGAACGAACGCCGGTCTGGTTTATGCGCCAGGCAGGAAGGTATTTACCGGAGTACCGGGCGGTCCGGGAGAAAGTCGATTTCCTCACATTGTGCAAAACTCCGGAACTCGCGGCAGAGGTAACGATTCAACCTGTCGATAGCATTGGCGTCGATGCTGCAATAATATTCTCGGACATTCTTGTCGTTCCCGAAGCGATGGGGATGGAGCTTGTGATCGAAGAAGGCAAAGGTGGACCGCGATTCCCCTCCCCGCTACGATGCCGCGCCGATATCGATAAACTTCCGGTGCCCGACCCGAATTCAAAATTAAAGTTTGTGATGGAGGCGATTCGGGCAACAAAGAAAAACCTCAACGGCAAAGTCCCGCTGATAGGATTTTCCGGTTCGCCATGGACGCTTGCAACCTATATGGTCGAAGGCCGCGGCTCAAGAAATTTTCGTTACGCTAAAGAATTAATTTTTTCATCCCCAAGGGATGCACACTTTCTCCTCGATAAGTTGGCGCGGGCAACAGCGGCATATCTTTCCGCTCAAATTGAAGCGGGCGCACAGGCCCTCCAAATCTTCGACACGTGGGGAGGGATTTTAGGACAGGAAGAATTCGAGGAATTTTCGCTCCGGTATATCAAACAAGTTCTGTCGTTGGTTAAAACCGGCGGAGCTCCGGTCATTGTTTTCTGCAAAGATTGCGGGCATTCGCTGGAGAACATCGCAGACACGGGGACGGCCGTCGTCGGGCTTGACTGGACGGTCGACATCGGCAAGGCACGGGAGATGGTGGGAAGTTACGTTGCACTACAGGGGAACCTCGATCCCACAATGCTCTATTCGACTCAGGAACGGATTGAAAAAGGGGTGCAAACAATCCTCAAGAAATTCGGAAAAGGAAACGGGCATATTTTCAACCTTGGCCACGGAGTTTTGCCCGACACGCCGTTGGAAAATGTCCAGGCATTCGTGAACGCTGTAAAGCAATTTAGCGTTCAATATCATTAGAAGAAGGAACATGAAGGCATGAAGCAGTTCGGATCCATTGATGTCGAATTATTAAGAAAATACGACCGCCCCGGACCGCGCTATACAAGTTATCCGACAGCGCCGGTGTTTACCCCTTCATTCGGTGCGAAGGAATACCGTGACGAAATCCTCCGCACAAATTCGACCGAAGATTCGTCCGACCTTTCACTCTACTTCCATTTCCCGTTTTGCGATACGCTCTGCTATTTTTGCGGATGCACGATGCTCGTCACACACAGCCGGGATCGTATTCGCGAGTATAATACATATCTGAAAAAAGAAATCGACATGGTCGCCCCCCTGGTCTCGAAGAAACGCAAAGTTTCACAGCTCCATTGGGGCGGCGGAACACCGTCATATCTCGACCCTGATGAAATATCGGATGTCGGGACATACATCAGGAACCGATTCTCGTTCGCGGACGATATCGAAGCGGGGGTCGAGATCGACCCGAGGGGCCTGACGTTCGACCATGTGAAAGCGCTGCGTGAAAGCGGTTTCAATCGGATCAGCATGGGTGTTCAGGACTTCAACCCAAAAGTGCAAGAGGCTGTAAATCGAATCCAACCCGAATCGATCACACGGGACGCAGTACACTGGAGCAGAAAGCTCGGGTTCAAAAGCATCAACCTTGATCTGATCTACGGTTTGCCGCACCAAACGCTTGCGTCTTTTGCAAAAACTGTCGATACCATCATCAATATTTCGCCGGACAGGATTGCAGTGTTCAACTACGCGCATGTGCCATGGCTGAAACCGCATCAGAAATTGATCCATCAGGAACAACTTCCCTCACCGGAATTGAAGCTGCAAATATTTAAAATGACAATCGAGAAACTCATCGACGCGGGCTACTGGAACATCGGCATGGACCATTTTTCGAAGCGGACCGACGAAATGGCCATCGCTCAAAAGAACAAAACGCTGTACCGCAACTTTCAAGGTTACTCGACCAAAGCGGGCTGCGATTTATACGGGTTCGGCATGTCTGCCATCGGACACTTCAAAGAGACGTATCAGCAGAACAAAAAAACGCTTCCCGAATACTATAAAACGCTGACTGCTCATGCATTGCCGACAAACCTCGGCTACAAGATGTCTGTGGACGACCAAATCCGTAAAACGGTGATCATCCGTTTGATGTGCGATATGGAATTGGAGAAAGCGTCGATTGAAAAACAATTCGGCATCACGTTCGACGAGTACTTCAGCGATGCATTGCAAAAACTGGAGGCGTTCGTTCCGGACGGGTTGGTCACGCTTACAAAGGAGAGAATCACCGTCAACGGTCTCGGCAGGTTGATCATTAGAAATATTGCGATGTGTTTCGATGCGTATCTTGAGAAGATGATGAAAGAAAAGCCTATTTTTTCGCGAACAGTTTAATCCGGGCGGGAATGAACATCAAGAAGACAGCGGTTGTGCTGTTCCAGCTTGGCGGGCCTGATTCGCTTGAAGCGGTCGAGCCGTTTTTGTACAATTTGTTTTGCGACCCGGATATCATTGATCTTCCGGGAGCGTTTCTCTTCCGGAAGACTCTGGCAAAAATAATTTCGTCGCGCCGCGCTCCGAAAGTCAGGCAGTTGTACAAAAACATCGGCGGAGCTTCTCCTATTCTTCCTCAAACGCAAATGCAAGCGATGAGTTTACAGGAGTCGCTCAAAAGAAGCGGAGTCATTGCCGGCGTTTACATCGCAATGCGTTACTGGCACCCGATGACAAAGGAAACGGTTGAAAAGATCCAAAAGGAGAATGTCGAAGAAGTCGTCCTTCTTCCTTTATACCCTCACTATTCGAAAGTCACAACCGGGTCGAGTGCTCATGAATGGAACAACACCGTAAACAACATGAGCGCGAATCATTTTTCAACGAAACTTATAAAAAGCTACTACGATCATCCGATGTATATCGCTGCACTCGTTGAGAACATCAACCGGTCGCTCGATCGGGTTCCACAGGATGAACGGAAACATGTCCACTTGCTGTTTAGTGCACATGGAACTCCGGTAAAATTGGTCAACGACGGGGACCCGTACTCGAACCATATTCGCATAACCTACGAGCGAGTCATCGAAAGCGGAAATTTCGGATTGCCGCATCATCTATGCTTTCAGAGCAAAGTTGGCCCGCAACGGTGGCTCGAGCCGTCCCTCATTCAAACAATTGATTCGCTTGCGGCGCAAAGAGTCTCCCACATCATTGTTGTGCCGATTGCGTTTGTCACCGACCATATCGAAACATTGTCGGAGATCGGTATCGAAGGACGAGACCAGGCATATCGCCTCGGCATCAAGTATTTTGATGTTATGCCGGCTCTCATTGCAAACGAAAAATTTATTTCGTGCCTTACCGACCTTGTCATTCAACAACTGAAGAATTGAACGGGAACAATGGCTGAGCACCATTCTGTCATTATCGTTGGGGCGGGAATCACGGGACTTGCGACGGCCTGGTGGCTGCACAAATCCGGGGCCGACGTTGTTGTATTGGAGCGTGATTCCGCTGTCGGGGGAACGATGAAAACAGTGCACACCGGCGGCTGGCTTATCGAAACAGGTCCGAACAGTGCACTTGAGACTACTCCCCTTCTCAAGAAACTCTCGGCAGAAGTCGGCATCGAGGACGAACTTATCTATGCTAATGAAGCAGCCGATAACCGGTATATTCTGCGGGATGGGGCACTTCATCCTTTGCCGATGAAGCCGGCTTTATTTTTGAAATCGAAATTGTGGTCACTCTACGGGAAATTGCGCCTGCTTAAAGAACCGTTCATCGGAAGGTCGTTAAAGGAAGAGACCATCGCCGAATTTGTCGCCCGGCGGTTGGGAAAAGAATTCCTCGATTATGCCATCAACCCGTTTGTCGCGGGAGTTTACGCGGGCAATCCGGAGCAACTCAGCGTGCAGGCGGCGTTTCCGAAACTCTACGCGCTCGAGAAAAATTACGGCGGGCTGATCAAGGGGCAAATCCTGGGTGCTCGCGAAAGGAAAAAGAGGGCCGAAAAAGCCAAAGACCGGTCCCGTCTTTTTTCATACAAAAGAGGAATGCAAACGCTCCCTGATGCAATCGGCAAAGCTCTCGGCAGCAGGGTGCATGTGAACGCCGCAATCGAGAGAATTTTTTCCGTCTCACGAAACGGAACGGGATCAAAAAAAATTATTCACGTGACGGGGACCGAGAATGGAACGAACTTCACCGTCACCGGCGATGCGGTGATTCTCGCTGTTCCATCGCACACTGCCGCAGCGATGGTAGAACCCCTGGATGTCCCGCTTGCAACTTCCCTCAAAAACATTTATTATCCTCCGGTAGCGGAAGTGTATTTGGGATTCTCGAACGGCGATATCCGAAGGCCCCTCGACGGGTTCGGCTTTCTCATTCCAGAGATGGAACATCGTAACATTTTGGGAACAATTTGGAGCTCCGTTCTTTTTCCGGGAAGAGCGCCCGAAGGCCGTTCAGCGTTGACATCGTTCGTCGGCGGCTCCAGGCAACCGGATCTCGCCGGGCGTAACGATGCGGAGCTTATCGAGATCGTCGTCCATGAATTACAATCGATTATGAATGTTGCCGGCACACCGGTCTTCAGCCACGTCACACGATGGGAAAAAGCAATCCCGCAATACCGCATCGGCCATCTTGCCGTTATTGAACAGGCCGAACAATTTGAAAAGAACAACGGCGGATTTTTCCTCAGCGGCAACTACCGCGGCGGAATTGCCGTGGGCGATTGTGTCATCAATTCCGAACGCACCGCAGAGCGGGTGAAATCGTTCCTCGCAAGCGCGAGGGAAACAATTTCTGTTTGAATCCGAAGGAGCATCGAATGAAATTTTCTCTGGTCGTCGCAGCAATCGTTACAGCAGCATGCAACCTTTCAGCACAAACTCCGTTGGACTCACCCGAAATGGAGCAAACGTTGTCGGCTGAGGTTTTTTCTAATGTCGTCAAATCCGTGTGGGATGTCATAAAGAAAGGAGCCGATGACTATCAGGATGCTCTTGGATCGCGTAACGAATTTGAAACATCGGCCGACTTCGACGCACGGCTGGAGCAAAGACACCAAGACATTGCTTCGACCATGCAAACGTTCTTTGAGTCAAAAAAAATCGGACAACGCTTCTTCGCGGTTTGGATGCAGGCAAATCTCGTGAAGTACGACGCCGATGCTCAAATATACACCGTCACCTCTCCAACACAAATTGTCGTTCCGCCCAGCGCTCAAAATATTACCACGGCATGTCCGCAAAATCCGTATATCGTCCTTTCGGAAACCGACGAGAGAGGATACAAGTTTGCCCATCTTCTCTTGAAGACAAAACCTGAATATACCTGGCATGTGGACAAGGAAACTGCGCGAAAGGCAAAGAACAACGAAGCGAATATGTTTTTCAAAGTCTGGTTCCGGTTCAACGTCTCACAGGCGTTCACCGGGAATGAAGGGCAAATGATCATCGTTCCGGTGAGAATTGCCCTCATGAATAGATCCGATAATATTACATTTTGGAGCGATGACATCATAAAATAGAGGCAACAGCATTATCGCCTCACGAAGGAACTCACAATGGATAATTTCAAGAAGAGCATGCTGACGCTCATCACGGACACCTCGACGAATTTGCCGCCCAACGTCCGCCTCGCGATCAAGCAAGCGGCAAGCATAGAAACACCCGGCACACGCTCATCGCTTGCCCTCGAAACAATCGCAACAAACGTGGACATGGCATGCGATTACACGGCTCCGATATGCCAGGATACGGGCATGCCGACATTTTACATTCACACCCCCATTGCAGCGAACCAGCTTCGCATGAAAAGGGATATCTTCGAAGCCATCGTCGAGACGACGAAAGCCGGGATACTCAGGGAGAACTCAGTCGACTCTCTTACCGGAAAAAACAGCGGAAATAATTTGGGACCGGGGACGCCCGTAATTCACTGGGAACAATGGGAGAACGACAATGAAATCGAAGTGAAATTAATCCTCAAAGGCGGTGGTTGCGAGAACAAAAATATCCAATACTCCCTCCCTGCTAACCTTGACCATCTCGGGAAAGCGGGGAGAAACCTCGAATGGAATCCGCAAATGCATCTTGCATGCAGTTTGGCAAGCGCAGGGACATGGCTGTTCGATCGGAGCATTGGGCGTTTCTGTTGGCGGCGACCGTGCGACGGGATACGAGCAGGCAAAACAGCAACTGTTCCGTACGCTTGACGATGTTAACCCTAATCCTGAACTCGCCAAGCTTGAAGCGAATATTATGCAAAGTGCGAACACGCTGAATATCGGAACGATGGGGTTCGGCGGCAACGCCACGCTTATCGGGTGTAAGATCGGAGTACAAAACCGGCTCCCGGCAAGCTTCTTTGTTTCGGTGGCCTACGATTGCTGGGCATTCCGGCGACAGGGCGTGGTTCTCGATGCCGCGACCGGAGCAATCAAGCGGTGGCTCTATAAAGACGACTCCCCCGTTATCCGAATGGCGATTAAAGAAGGAATTTCCCTCACGGGAAAGGAAATATCCCTGAAAACTCCAATCAGCGAAAAGCAGATCCGCTCACTCAAGGTCGGGGATGTTGTACTGATCAGCGGTAAAATGTATACAGGACGGGATGCGATCCATGCGCACCTTATCAACCACGACGCTCCCGTGGACTTGCACGACCAAGTACTCTACCATTGCGGTCCGGTCGTGTTGAAAGAAAACGGAAAATGGAAAATTAACGGTGCCGGTCCGACAACAAGCAGCCGCGAAGAGCCGTACCAGGCAGAGATTATAAAGAAATTCGGCATACGAGCAGTCATCGGAAAGGGGGGGATGGGCGCTAAAACCCTTGCCGCTTTGAAGGAATACGGCGCTGTCTATTTGAACGCAATAGGCGGAGCTGCCCAGTATTATTCGCAATGTATCGAGGAAGTTGAAGGGGTAGATTTCTTAGAATTTGGTATTCCCGAAGCAATGTGGCATTTACGTGTAAAAAACTTTCCTGCTATCGTTACGATGGATGCCAACGGGAACAGTCTTCATGCAGAAATCGAGCAGGCATCCGCCAAAGAACTCGCAAAGTTTGCCGAAGTCAGCCTCTGACAATTTTTCCTTAAAAGCCTCCGGGGTTTAAATCCCGGAGCGTTTTTCCCCCTTTTTCCCAACCCAAAGAAAATCTTTTACAGCCTATTGAAGTTCCGGGTTTTCGTTCGTACTATGCAATACAATAGGAAACGTCCGCAAAAATATCCTGCAGGAGAAATCGTATGCCGAAAGACACTCTTACTATTACGGATAACCGAACAGGCAAAACTTACGAGCTGCCGATTGTTCATGATACCATCCACGCAACAGACCTCAGACAAATCAAGGTGAAAGATGACGATTTCGGAATGATGACGTATGACCCGGCCTTTATGAACACGGCACTGTGCAAAAGCACAATCACGTTCATCGACGGCGACAAAGGCATCCTTCGTTATCGGGGGTACCCGATTGAACAACTTGCC
This sequence comes from uncultured Bacteroidota bacterium, assembly GCA_963717445.1. GTDB lineage: Bacteria > Bacteroidota > Ignavibacteria > UBA10030 > UBA8401 > JAGVPT01. Next base: position 689,347 of record OY970334.1, read on the forward strand.
GAGAAATGTACGTACCTCGAAGTCGCTTACCTTATCCTTTACGGGGAGCTCCCCACAAAGGAGCAATTAGAGAAATGGAAGAGCGAAATCAATCTTCATACCTTTATCCATGAGAATGTAAAATTGCTGATGGAAGGATTCAGGTACGACGCTCATCCGATGGGAATGTTTGTCAGCACTGTCGCTGCGCTCTCAACATTTTACCCTGAAGCAGGAAATATTTTTGATGCGGAGATCCGACGGAAGCAAACGCTCAGGCTTATCGGGAAAGTTCCGACCGTTGCGGCGTTTGCATACCGCCACAGCAAAGGAATGCCGTACGTCTATCCGGATAACGATCTGAGCTTTACGGGAAATTTTTTAAACATGATGTTCCGGATAGGAACGGTGAAGTACAACCCTCACCCGGTCCTCGAACGAGCGCTTGAGATTTTGTTCATCCTCCACGCCGACCACGAACTGAATTGCAGCACAACAGCGATGAGAAACGTAGGAAGTTCACACGTCGACCCCTATTCCGCATTAGCCGCTGCTGCTGCCGCACTGTACGGTCCCCTTCACGGAGGCGCGAACGAGGCCGTGCTTCGAATGCTCGACCATATCGGGGATATCTCCAAAGTTCCGGAATTCATCAAAACGGTGAAGGCGGGCGAAGGCAAGCTGATGGGATTCGGGCATCGCGTATATAAAAACTTCGACCCCCGGGCAAATGTGATCAAGAAGCTTGCCGATGATGTGTTTGAGGTCACAGGAAGAAATCCGAAACTGGATATCGCCCTTGAACTTGAACGCGTAGCTCTTCAAGATGAGTATTTCATTAAACGAAAATTGTATCCTAACGTCGACTTTTATTCTGGACTGATTTATCAGGCGATGGGTTTTCCGTCGGAAATGTTTCCCGTCCTCTTCGCCATCCCCCGAACTTCGGGTTGGATTACGCACTGGCATGAAATGCTGGAAGACCCGGAACAAAAAATCGCCCGTCCCCGGCAGATTTACCTCGGACACGACAAGCGCGACTTCGTCCCGATCGAAAAGCGAAAGTAGACGAATTGAAAGCTTCCATCAATAACTCTCTCATTCACTACATCGACATCGGAGTCTCGACTGCAACGCCGGTTATTTTTATTCACGGCTTCCCTTTCAGCCATAAGATGTGGACGTTTCCGGGCGGACAGACCGAGGCGCTTGCACCGACACATCGCGTCATTGCATACGATGTCCGCGGCCACGGCGACAGCGAAGTCGGGGACGGACAGTACACCGTTGAGTTGTTTGTCGACGATTTCATCGGACTCTTGGATCACCTCAGCATCAGTAAAACCGTCGCCGTCGGCATTTCGATGGGGGGGTATATTGCACTGCGCGCCGTCGAGAGACATCCTGATAGATTTCGAGCGCTCGTGTTGTGCGATACAAAAAGCGACGGCGACACCAACGACGCTAAAATCAAACGTGCTGCCTCCATAAAAGCCGTCAAAGCAAACGGTCCGCAACTATTTGCCCAAAATTTCGTCGCCGGAGTTTTTACGGCCGAGAGTTTCACTACACGGCCCGATACTGTAAAGGCGATTCAAAGTATTATCGAACGGACTGCTCCCCTTTCGCTCTGTGGAACGATGCTTGCCCTCGCCGCACGAACCGAAACGACTTCTTCACTTCCGGGTATGACCCTTCCAACATTGATCATGGTTGGCGAGCACGATACGCTGACACCCCCGGCAGCTTCACAGGCGATGAAAGATAAAATTCCCCATGCGGACATCCACATCATCCCTAACGCTGCTCACTTAAGCAACATGGAGAACCCCGGGGAATTTAATACACACCTGGTTGAATTCCTCCAAAAAATTGTCTGATCGAAGGGGAATTTTGGGATAGCCTCTGATATTTTTTCCTTTTTTATCTCTTGTCCTTACCTTCATCTCTTTCTCTATGAAACCACTCCGCATCTACGCTAACGTCACTTCAATAAACTCCGATATCATCGTCTGTAAAAAATGTCCTCGTTTAGTGAAGTGGCGGGAAGCAATCGCGAGAAAAAAGACAAAACGATTTTCCGGCCAAGAGTATTGGGGAAAGCCAGTGCCGAGTTTTGGAGATGCGAAAGCCCGCGTTTTGGTTGTCGGCCTTGCGCCGGCGGCTCATGGAGGTAATCGCACCGGAAGGGTGTTTACCGGCGATGAAAGCGCCAACTGGCTCTACCGCGCACTGCACAAGAGCGGATTTGCAAACCAACCTCATTCTACTCACCGCGGCGACGGGTTGAAATTGTCCGACTGTTATATCACCGCCGTCTGTCATTGCGCACCGCCGCAAAATAAATTACTGCTTAAGGAAATCAACAATTGCCGCCCCTTTATGCTGCAGGAACTTCAGCATTTGAAAAACATTCGCGTTGTTGTCGGACTCGGAAAAGTCGGGTTCGACGCGGTATTCGATTGCCTTCGCGAACTCGGCTGGACCGATTTGAAGGCACGGCCAAAGTTCGGACACGGAGTTTCCTACAGAATCAACGACAACATTACACTTCTCGGAAGCTATCATCCCAGCCAACAGAACACATTTACCGGAAAACTGACGGAAGCAATGCTGAACGAGGTTTTCCAAAAAGCAAAGGGTATCGCTCAGTAGCACTATGGTAGTGGTCAATGTTGTTTTTCTAGCGAGAGGCGACGGACACCTCACTCCAAAAAATCACGTTATGCCAAAATACTTGATAAGATAAATCGGTAAAGTGTCCGTCACCTTACCAAAAATGAGCACTACCGACACGACCGATAGTTTGAAGTTCTCCCCATCTTCTGTTATATTTCATTGAGAAAACAATATTGTTGAAATTCCAGAGAGGGAAAAACAATGACAATGTTTAACGAAAAAATAGGCCTAGGCTCTACCACGCGCGCGGAAGCCGAACCGTTCAAACGCCTTCGCAGGCTTCGGATGACGGATGCTTTCAGGTCGATGGTGCGCGAAACGGAGCTTTCCCGCAACGATTTCATCTATCCCCTCTTTGTTGTGCCGGGATTAAAAGTCCGGCACGAAGTAAAATCGATGCCTGGAGTTTTCCAGCTTTCGATCGACGAAACCGTTAAGGAATGCGTCGAAGTAAAATCTCTGGGCATTCCCGCCGTCATCCTTTTCGGTATTCCCGAGCATAAGGACGATGTCGGCAGCGGTGCGTACGACGAAGAGGGAATTATCCAGATGGCGATCCGGGCAATCAAAAAAGAAGTGCCCGAACTTGTCGTGATCACCGATGTCTGTTTGTGTGAATACACATCGACCGGGCATTGCGGAATTGTTCGCGACAACGAAATCGTCAACGATGAGTCAATTGACCTTCTGGCAAAAGAAGCTCTCACTCATGCCCAGGCAGGCGCGGATTTGGTGGCCCCTTCGGATATGTTCGACGGCCGTGTAAAAGCGATCCGGCAAATCCTGAACGAGAATAATTTCCATAACATTCCCATTATGTCGTATGCGGCAAAGTACGCGTCGGGATTCTACGGGCCGTTCCGCGATGCGGCGGAAAGCACGCCCAAGTTCGGCGACCGGCGTTCACACCAGATGGATCCGGCAAACTCCGACGAGGCGCTCCGGGAAGTCGAACAAGACATTATCGAAGGAGCGGACATTGTGATGGTGAAACCGGCCCTCCCGTATCTCGACATCGTCCGGCGCGTGAAAGACAAATTTGCGATGCCGACTGCCGCGTATAATGTGAGCGGCGAATATTCAATGATCAAGGCTGCAGGCAGAAACGGCTGGATCGACGAGCAGCGAGTCATGATGGAAGCACTCACAAGCATCAAGCGGGCCGGCGCGGATTTAATTCTTACCTACTTTGCGAAGGATGCCGCAAAGCTCCTCCGTTGATTTCATTCCTATGAAAAATATCCTTATCACCGGCGGCACAGGATTCATCGGCTCGAATCTTGCCGCCGCACTGTCGCAGCAGGGATATGCCGTCAGAATTCTGCGCCGATCGTCGTCGAATCTTTTCAACGTTGCATCGCTTTCCGTCGAACATCGAATCGGTGACGTCCGCGATGTTGAATCGCTGCGCAGCGCAATGCGCGGCTGCGATACCGTTTTTCATACAGCCGCGATGGTTTCGTTCTGGAAGCCGGTGCGGCCCCTTCAGTACGAAATCAATATCGGCGGAACAAAAAACGTTGTCGAAGCGTGTCTTAAGGAAAATATCCGGCGCCTTGTTCATACGAGTTCCATCGCCGCAATAGGCCATCCAGAAAACGGAATGTTTGCCGATGAATCGACCCCGTTCAACTGGCAAGATGCCGACAGCGGCTATAAGAATTCGAAACACATGGCCGAAATCGAAATCGCCAACGGTGTTGAACACGGGCTCGACGCGGTGATGGTCAATCCGGGAGTCGTCATCGGCCCCGGCGACATTCGCTTTAACGGAGGTAAGATCATCCGCTCGGTAAAGAACCATCAGGCACTCTTCTACATTGATGGGGGGATGAATATTGTCTTTGTTGCCGATGTCGTCGCCGGCCATATCGGCGCCGCGCTGAAAGGAAGAACGGGCGAGCGGTACATTCTGGGGGGCGAGAACCTGACGCACAAGCAAGCCTTTCAGATCACCGCAGAGGTCGTCGGCGGAATTGTTCCCCGCATCCGGATGCCGATTTCCTTTTTAAAGCTTGTCGGAAAATCCTTCGACCTTGCCGGAAAAGTCATGAACAAGGAGCCTTTCGTGACCTCCGAACTTTTTTCCGGCGCAGGACACTGCAATTGGTATAGCTCCGAAAAAGCTCAACGGGAGCTTGGATACGTCATAACGCCGTTCCGCGATGCGGTCGAAAAAACGTACCGCTGGTACCAAAGCAATCATCTGCTCTGAAAAAAAAGCTAACGTTCACTACGGAGACAACGAGAGGAAAAGAAATGAAAACGTCAAAATCCGCAACGTTGTTCAAAAAAGCTGTGCGGCTGATTCCGGGAGGAGTGAATTCTCCTGTGCGCGCATTCACGTCGGTCGGGAGAATACCTGTTTTCATCAGGAAGGCCCGCGGGTCAAAGTTATGGGACGTTGACGGAAATAGATATATCGATTACGTCGGATCGTGGGGACCGATGATCCTCGGCCACGCCCATCCTCGAATCCTCAAGGCCGTGAAAAAAGCGGCCGACGACGGAACGAGCTTTGGAGCGGCGACCGAACGCGAGATTGAAATGGCGGAGCTCATTTCTACAATGATGCCGTCGATTGAAATGGTCCGCATGGTCAACTCCGGCACGGAAGCGACGATGAGCGCAATTCGCCTTGCCCGCGCTTTTACGGGTAAGGACAAAATCATCAAATTCGAAGGATGCTACCATGGGCATGCCGATTCATTTCTGATTAAGGCCGGATCGGGAGCGATGACGCTCGGCGTTCCCGACAGCCCCGGCGTACCCAAAGCAATCGGAAGCGCGACACTGACGGCCCGGTACAACGATCTTGCGTCGCTTCAAAACATTATCGAGGCAAACCCCGGGCAAATTGCCGGGCTCATTGTTGAACCGGTCGTCGGCAACATGGGATGTGTCCCCCCCGGAAAAGGATTCCTCGAAGGACTCCGCTCGCTTTGCACGAAACACAACATCGTGTTCATCATGGACGAAGTCATGACGGGCTTCCGTGTTGCCCTTGGCGGCGCTCAACAGCTCTACGGCGTACAACCCGACCTTACGACATTGGGAAAGATCATCGGGGGAGGACTGCCGGTAGGTGCGTACGGCGGGACAATGGAAATAATGGAAATGGTAGCACCATCAGGACCGATGTATCAGGCGGGAACGCTCTCGGGAAATCCGCTCGCGATGGCGGCAGGTATCGAGATGCTAAAAATACTTTCCGGCAAGAAAACAATTTATCGTCAGCTTGAAAAAAAATCGGCAACACTCGAGCAAGGACTTCAATCAATCATCGACAAACACCATCTTCCACTCACACAGAACAGAGTCGGATCGATGTTCACACTATTTTTCACAAAAGAAAAAGTCGTCGATTACGAAACGGCAAAAACATCCGACACAAAAGCATTTGCCTCGTATTTCTCCTCAATGCTCGAACAGGGAATCTACCTTCCCCCGTCGCAGTTCGAAGCGGCATTTATGTCCATAGCACATTCGAACGAAGACATCGAACGGACTATCGACGCAGCAGAAAAAGCGCTGCGGGAGGCTTTCTCGTAATGGTATCGAGAGATACTCCAAAAACACTGTGCATATTTATAGCTTTGGCTCTCTAGGAACGCGACCGAAAGGTCCAACTGTGGACTTTATCTCTGTGGCTCTCTGTGGCACCTCTGTGTTTCTCTGTGAAATTTTAACTTTTGTGACACAGAGTGCCACCGAGATTCACAGAGTTCCACAGAGATATGGTTGTAATATGATCTGAGACTTCTGAATAATTTTAAAAGTATGGCTCGCGCAAAACCCGCAAGGGAATGCGACCTTAGGGTTCTGTGGAACTTATCACTGTGGCTCTCTGTGGCACCTCTGTGTTTCTCTGTGAAACTTTAACTTTTGTTACACAGAGCGTCACCGAGATTCACAGAGTTCCACAAAGATATGGTTGTAATATGATCTGAGACTTCTGAATAATTTTAAAAGTATGGCTCGCGCAAAACCCGCAAGGGAATGCGACCTTAGGGTTCTGTGGAACTTATCACTGTGGCTCTCTGTGGCACCTCTGTGTTTCTCTGTGAAACTTTAACTTTTGTTACACAGAGCGTCACCGAGATTCACAGAGTTCCACAAAGATATGGTTGTAATATGATCTGAGACTTCTGAATAATTTTAAAAGTATGGCTCGCGCAAAACCCGCAAGGGAATGCGACCTTAGGGTTCTGTGGAACTTATCACTGTGGCTCTCTGTGGCACCTCTGTGTTTCTCTGTGAAACTTTAACTTTTGTTACACAGAGCGTCACCGAGATTCACAGAGTTCCACAAAGATATGGTTGTAATATGATCTGAGACTTCTGAATAATTTTAAAAGTATGGCTCGCGCAAAACCGCAAGGGAATGCGACCTTAGGGTTCTGTGGAACTTATCACTGTGGCTCTCTGTGGCACCTCTGTGTTTCTCTGTGAAACTTTAACTTTTGTTACACAGAGTGTCACCGAGATTCACAGAGTTCCACAAAGATATGGTTGTAATATGATCTGAGACTTCTGAATAATTTTAAAAGTATGGCTCGCGCAAAACCGCAAGGGAATGTGACCTTAGGGTTCTGTGGAACTTATCACTGTGGCTCTCTGTGGCACCTCTGTGTTTCTCTGTGAAACTTTAACTTTTGTGACACAGAGTGCCACCGAGATTCACAGAGTTCCACAGAGATATGGTTGTAATATGATCTGAGACTTCTGAATAATTTTAAAAGTATGGCTCGCGCAAAACCGCAAGGGAATGCGACCTTAGGGTTCTGTGGAACTTATCACTGTGGCTCTCTGTGGCACCTCTGTGTTTCTCTGTGAAACTTTAACTTTTGTGACACAGAGTGCCACCGAGATTCACAGAGTTCCACAGAGACACGTTTCTACTTTATATTTTAAATTCTATGCTTTAGCGGCACGGTCTAAGGTCATCACGGAAAGTTGGGCGGAAGCGGAAGCGAATTGGGCGTGCTCGAATTTTGTTTCTTATGTGAGACAATATAATACACCCCGCCTGCAACAACGACTGTTGCGGCAGAACCGATATACCACCAGAGATTGGATTTTGATTCACGCAGAGATTCGGGGATTGAAGTGTCATGCGTCGCCGCCTCCCCCATTCTAATTGCTATGTTCCTGACAAAATTATCAACGTCGTCGGCTGACGTACATACTGCATTGTCAATCACTTGCGAGAGCTTCTGATTCTTTTTAGTATCGAATTCGTCCGATTGAAACTGGTACGAGTTATTCCTTTTTGTGACCCTGCAGAGAAGCAGGCTTCGAAATCCCGCTTTGAGGGCAAGCGGCTTTATGCAATTGATATCCGAACATTTCTGTAGAGCAGCCTTGTCTTCCTTGCTTAATCCCTTTGTAACGTCCGCTTTGAGAGATACGGATAGAGTTGGAAACTGAGATAATTTTTCCTGCAAACTTGAAAAGAAGGAATCTGCTTCACCCGCCGATAAGCCGCTCGATCCACCCCGCAACAAAACAACCTTAATCGTGGGTTTGGAAGAAGCGGGTTGTGCAATGAGCAGTGGCGACATTGCATACAATGCAGCCGACACAAATATCAGAAGCCATCTCATACAAATCGAATCATTGTTATTGCCCGCCTTTTTTGCACGCACCAATCTCCCGGCAACAATAAACTTTAGGGATTGCTTCGGTCGCTCCGCTCTCTCGCAATGACTATCCAATTTCGAGATAGATTCTAACGACATCCTCTGCTGGCACTCTTTCCAAATAGCCATTGAAGTGCACCTACCTAATCAACAGCATTTTTTTTGTCTCGTGGTACATCACCGTGCCGCCTGTTATTGATATCCGATAAAAATAAGGGCCTGAAGCAAGGTCCTTTCCGTCGAAGGTCACTTCATAAAACCCGGGAGCAGCGGTTTCATTAACCAGCGTGCGAACCTCTTGCCCCAAAACGTTATACACTTTCAGCAGAACTTGCGCTGACTTTGCCGTATTGGGCACGGCATACCGAATGATTGTTCCCGGATTGAACGGATTCGGGTAGTTATTATAGAGATTTGGCTCGCTGGGAATGAGCGCAACTCCTCCCAGATTTTTTTCGACAAATGAATGTGTCCCGACAATTAAGCGATATGTTCCTACGCCGTCTTTTCCTGTGGTCCCAAGAACAATCTTTTGCCGCGTTACGTCGTACGCTAATCCTTTTCCAACGTCCACCAGACTCGCTTCAAAGCCTTGATTTGAAATTCCATCGGTCGACCCAAATGTTAATTTCGTATTTGCAAACGCATCACCGGTCATAACGGTTAAATCCCAGGTATCGCCTTCCGTGTTGAGCGGTCTCATATCTTTCATTAGCGGTCCAGCCGCACTTTGAGTACTCGCCAGGATGCTGCGCCCTCCGATGAATGGTGCCTGAAAGCGATCCAATTTGTCCAGTCCCTCGGAGGCGTCCGACCTCATGCCGATTTCAGTGCCGACGCAGGACATCCCAATGTCATCCCTCTCGGCGTCGAACCCAAGGGTCCACTCTTTTGATGTTTGAGGATTAGTGACTTTCACAACTGCCTTTGGCTCCCGTCCATTTGAACCGGAGGCAGGAGGCGGGAGAATACCAGTGAGATCGAATTTTAACGTGCATGCGCTGTCCACGTCAACAGCCAATCCCTGCCAGCTTCTCAACGTATCGACATCGGAACCCGACCCTTCCCAGCCCCCCTGTGCACCCGTCCCGGAAAAATAATAGTGAGCAAGAGCGTTTCCGCCTTGAAAGATCAAGTGATCGAAGGGAACATCGACCAGGAAAGGATTTCCCACCAGGTTCCAGCCTTGATTGAGCTGGATCCCCGTGTACAGCATTTTGTCAGAGCGGATCAATTTCGGTTTGCTCAATGTCGTCGACTTCCCTTGATTTTCCGAGACGATAAAGAATGAAGAGCCGGGGACAACAACCGACAAATCCTTGAATGAATCATAATCGTTCCAGCCTCCGTTAAACCATCGTGTCATTCGCCAATTCACATACGGAATACCATTTTCTGCATCAGACCCATAGCTCTGTTCTATAAAACTGCTTGGCCGTTGATCTTCGGGGTCATACGGTACCGAAAAGAGGCGATACGCTTTTACTTCCTGGCCTGACGGGAGATTCAAAGAATGGACGCTTGGAATGTTAGAAAAGTTAGTAACGGTCAAATCCGATGCGTAGCGTATTTCAAATGAGAGGAGATTGGAGAGCGTGGAATTTCCCGCGCTGTCGATAGCAAGAATGCGGTACTCAGCGCCGATGACAATTCCATTTTTGATGAATGATGTTGCCGGAAGGACTACTGAATCGGAGGACAAATTAAGCGAATCCCATGCTTGCCCATCGAGCCGACGGTACAGCAATGTAAATTGCATAACGCCCGATTCGTTTGCCGGTTCCGTCGCCGACGAAACGATTGGAGGAATGCTCGATAGGCTTCCGTCAGCCTGGACAAAAATCGTATCCAGGCTTGCATTGTTCTGAACGATGACAGGACCATTATTATCAAACTTAACGACAACGGAGCCGATCGAATCTTGGTTCTTATTCCCGAGAGAATCTTCCAGGTAAAAATAGATCGTGTCTTTTCCCACTTGTGTGATCGATACGCTTGCACCTGTGCCGCTAGCCGGCTGGCTCTTTACGGCGGCGGCGTTCTTCGGCAGCGTATCGATTGAATACCAGATTTTATCGATCGGCAGCGTTCCATTTTGATTTGTCCATGTTATGGTAAATGCCGCTGCATTCGACCAGCCGGCGGGGTTAACCGCACACGAAGCCGGACTACCCGGGAGTACATAGACTGTTGAGGAGATCGGAATTTTTAATAGTGGAGTAAGGGCGTTGCTCTTTATGAACACCGTGTCGGTGAACAAACCAACAGTGTCCGCCCGAAATGTTATCGATACAGTTAATGAATCAAGAAAACTGCCATGAGTGGTTGAAAAAGTTATTTCTTTTCTGTTCGCATAAATAGTATCGACTAACAAACGGTTTGTGGAAACGTCCTTTACTTCTAAATTGTAGTTGCTTGAATCTCCGTGCGCAACATATCCAATGTCGATCGGGTTCTTATTGACGGCAATGGACGCAATCCCTACGTCTGAGAGGAAAACGGATACCGCGTTAGTACCGCTGCTTGTCGCAACGAGGTCCGGCCTGCCGTCCCCATTAAGATCGCCGATGGCAAAACCGTAGGGAAGGCTTGCGGTTGTAAAATCCACCTCCGATGCAAAGGAATTGCTGGAAATATTTCCGCCGGTGCCGCTTGTATTTTCGAATACCGAAACTGTGTTGCTGTTTCCGTTTGCCGCAGCGATATCCGGCTGGCCGTCTCCGTTAAAGTCGCCGAGCGCGATGCTGTTGGGGGCGCTGTTTAACTTGAAATCTATTCCCTCATCGAAAGAAGCGCTCGTAATGCTTCCGCTGCTGCTCTTGTTCTGGAAGATGGAAAGTGTGCTGTCGCTGGTGTTGGCCGAAATAATCTCCGGTTTGCCGTCTCCGTTCAGATCGGCAATCGCGACGGCAATCGGAGTACCGCTTGTTGCAAGGCTTACACCAGGCGCAAAGGAACCGAGTGCAATGCTTCCGCTGGAACTTATATTACGAAGAACTGAAAGCGAATCGCCGCCGCTATTCGCCACCACGATGTCGGGCTTTCCGTCTCCATCCAGGTCTCCGACCGCCACTCCATAAGGAATATCTCCGGTGGGGAAATCGACGTTGGGGGCAAATGCTATCGAGCCGACGCTGCTTGTATTCCGAAATACCGATATCGTATTGCTATTTCTGTTTGTCACGACAATATCCGGCTTGCCGTCGCCATCCAGATCGGCGATCGCGATACCGTAACCGCCTCCTCCGCCGCCGCCCGTTGCAAAATCAACTTTGGGGGCAAATGAACCGGCAGTAATGCTGCCGCTCGCGCTGGTGTTTCGAAAAACGGAAATTGTGCCGCTTGTACCGTTGGAGACAACAATATCGAGTTTTCCGTCTCCGTCAAGATCGCCGAGAGCAACTCCCCATGGACCGCTCCCGGTAGCAAAATCTACGGCAGCCGCAAAAGAATTTGACGAAATGCTGTCGCCCACCCCCGTATTCCGGAAGACTGAAATTGTGTGGCTGGTGTTGTTCGTCACCACGAAATCCGGTTTGCCGTCTCCATCAAGGTCACCAATCACGACACCGTACGGAAGAAGGCCGGTCGCAAAATCTAACTTAGCAAAAAAACTGGAGGACGAGAGTGCGACTCCTCCAGGGAATGTTGGAATGAATGGAGTAGTGGAATATGCACTAAGGCCACCCACGGTGACACTGATGGGGGCGTACGAAGCACCGACAGGTACTACAACCGAAAGCTGCGTCGGTGACGCTGAGTTTACAGAAGCTTTCACTCCGCCAAAGTAGACAACGTTGTTTGAAGAAGCAGCGTCAAAGTTTGTTCCGTTGATTGTGATAGTCGAACCAACGAATCCGGATGGCGGAGTGAATGAGGTAATCGCAGGAGTTTGAGAATAGACCTGAGAAACAGCGAATATCAAAAGGAGCATCGACGAAAATAGCCGTTTCAAAGTCATCCTTTTTTGACGAAGGTTGAGACAAAAAAAATGATTGCTCAAAAAAACGGAAAGTAACAAAAACTCCAACCTCGGTTGAAGAAGTTGGAGTTTAGTGAGGTTCTCATCTATGCAGCATGTATTTGTCCGCTTTTTCTCCTTGCCTGTTTATTGTACTACCGCATTAAAGCTATAGGTAGCCGTCCCAATATTTGGAGCAGTAATTGTTATGTTTACGGTAACTGTGACACCGGATGCTACTGTTGATGGAACTGACTGATTAACTACTTCGAAAGTGAAGTCAGTTATCCCCGTTCCTGGGAATCTGGCATACGCCGCATCTGGAAGAGTCGCAGGTAAATTGGTTGAAATGTCACCCGAAACGCCCATTTGGAACCCAGACGGAGGGTTTGCTGGCGGCACAATACTCGCATTAATCGTAGTGCCGTCAGGTAACGGGTTTCCATTTCCGTCTTTTACTGTGATTGAAATAGGAGCAGTAACATTCGTCGTGCTACTAACCGTCACGGAGAGTACTTGGAATGCCAGTGACTGTTATTGGTCCACCTGACGCGACTACCAGCACACTATCAATGACATTAGTTGCAAAGTGGCCTTGTGTCTGCGCATACACCCAGAAATATCCATCTCTTCCTCCTATCTCTGTCGCATACGGACCGCTAACAGGCTTATATTCGTACGGGGCAGAAAGAGGAAGCGGATTTGCTGTCAGCAAATTCACTGATGCTCTACCACTTACATCGGTATATGCGTTGAAGGACGAACCGCCAGTTTGAATAATTCCAGCCTGCGAATGGAAATATATAGCGGTGCCCTGTGCAACGGGGTTGCTAAACGTATCGCCGACTGTAACCGAGAAGGGAATGGTATTTTCATAATCAAGACCTGCAAAGACAAAATGACTAGCCGAGAGCGTGAAATGTGCTTGGTCAGGGAATCCTGCATGGACGGATATCTTAACAGGCTGAGATATCAGCGTACCTCGACCTGGGACGTTTATTTGCGCCACCACCTGAACTACACCAGCCTCTGTTCCACTCACAACTGTGGTGTGGAGTTGGCCATTAACATCAGTGCTGTCGGTGCTCGGAATGACCGATGGAGGTGTTCCGCCACCAATAGAAGAATTCGGGAAGAATTGGATTGTGTACGTCACGCCCACTCGATGCTGCGCGGTGATTGGAATTCCTAGAGAATCGGTGACTTGGTAAGAAATAGTAGAGTTCTCAAGCGCGCCGACGCCGTCAACATAAATATCGGTCGCGGTCGCGCCTAAGTATTGCACTTGGGAGGCGAGCCGTGCCGAAGGAGGAACAACAATGTAGATGACTTTCGGGTTAGATGATAATGTGACCGAATCTTGTGATGTCGAAGCAGCGACTAGCACCTCTCCATATTTTGTTCCGCTGGTAATCGTCGTGCTGACATTGCCGCCGGTATCTGTAGGAGCACTTGCAGGGGAGAGATATTCTCCACCGCCGAGTGTTTGTGGCATATTGAACGTTACAAGAACATTCTTATCCGGCAAACCAAATGTGTTGTACACCTTAAATTTGATATTGTCTGTATTGACACCACCTACACCAGCTACAAAGATGGAATCGGGTGACGGGTTTACAAGTACGATGCGGCTCACAACAGTGCTATCGACAGTAATGCCTCCTGTTCCAGAGAGATTGCCAGCCAGGACTAATTTGTTGATTCCATTTGGACTGGTCACATTGATTGTCAGAGTGAGTGCCTGGCTGAGATTCAGGCCAGTAGTACGAATATCTTTCACAGAAACTTGAAATTGAGTGTACTTCTTATCCTGAGTGTCGGGAATATTTACCGTTACGTCTCCGGTCATGGCTACGGATGAAGATGCTGGACCGGATGCTGTCACTTGTATTGATGTTCCGGACACTAGGGGATTTCCAAGGCTATCCGAAACAACATAATTTATCTGGGTCGATGAGCCGACAGGTATGATGAAATTGTTATTGGGCGAAGTTATCTGCGTTTTTCCTGAAAACAACACTACCGTCGAACGAGTAAAGCTCTGCGGCTGGACCGCAACCGCATTAGCGGTCGACGATAATTTGCCAGACGATCGGCCCGCAAGGGGAATGACCCTTGCAACTTTTCTCATCGTTGAAGAAGATGGCGAGGCACCGACCTGGGCCGTTATTAGGGCGAGCCCATTTGGGGGCATCGGATTCCCTGAAGTCAAAGTAGCACTTGCCGTTCCATTAGATGTAACTGACGAAGAAGCTTGAATAATCCCACCGGTGGTACTGAAGAATACCACGCTTCCTGGCTGTGCCGGATTACCATATTGGTCACCCACCACGAGATTAATATTGTCAGTCAAGCCATAAATCGCAGCGCCGGCAATATTCAATTGGGTTGGCCCGATAGAGAAATGAGCACTGTCAGGAAATCCCCCCGAAATGGTAAATTGCACTGGGGAGGATTTAATCAACCCGCCTCTCGCCGATGCAATAACGTACGCCAACCCGGCCTTAACACCTGAAGTGAAACTGGTGGTGACCATCCCTGTCACGGGATCAGTAGTTGCGACCAGCGGTGAAACCCTGGCTGATGTATCTCCTTGCAGAGTAAAGCTAACCGATGCTGAGTTGGATGCGTCAATCGGATTACCTAGAGAATCCTTCCCTTCAAAGGTTATCGTTGACGATCCGTTACCTCCTACTCCCTGGACAGAAAGATTGGGTGAGGAAACATTGATGATGGCAATCGAAGAGATAATTCCTGTCCTTATATAAACCGATTTCGGGTTGGAAACAACTGTAAGCGCCTTCGCCACAACTTGAACCAATCCTGATCGAATGCCTGCAAAGAGTGTTGTCTGGACTTTACCGTTTACGTCAGACGTAGCTACGGTTGGATTGAAGTATTCTCCCCCACCGACAGATTGAAAAATCGAAAATTGAACCTGAACATTTGGAATGGGATTATTATAGAAATCCAACACTTGGAACTGTATGGGTTCCGATGAAATTCCACCGCCGCCTGTTACGGTTAATGAATCTATTGCAGGATTTACCACCGCCACCTGCGAAACTTTTCCCGCCCCCGTGGAAGAAGAACCCAGCAATGTCCCGTTAAACGAACGAGATACAGGACCGCTAGGAGTGTTAGGACCCGAAACTGAAATTGTCAACGTTAACGGCTTTGGACTTTGTCCTGGCCCTGTAGTCGTATCAGCAACGGTCACTGTAAAGACCGTACTGCCCACTCCGGAAGTCTTAGTATCATTCAATGTTTTGTTTACGTCTCCCGATAGGAGAACCTGAGATGCTGCTGCGCCTGATGCCTGTACCGCAATAGTCGTGCCTTCTGCTAATGGATTCCCGTCTACATCGGCAACTCTGAACGTAAATGACTGAGACAATCCGTGCGGAATCTGAAAGTTCGAAAACGGTCCGACAAGTGTGTCAATAATCGGCGCATAGGTAAGAATTACTCTAACAGTGTCGAGAACAAATTTGCCCTGGCCGTTCACGGTCCTCGCTGTCACCCACGCAACGCCGTTCGCAGGTTTCGGATTCAGCGCAAATCTCCAAGTGACCTGAGCGTCCCCGTTCTGATCGAGATAGCCCGATGGATCTACATTACCGGCATTCGTTGTGAAATAAATGGCAGTATTAAGCTGGGCAGGGTTGCCAAAGGTATCGCCCGCAGCGACGTAAACATTCGCGGAGGCAGTACTGGGAACACCATAATTGAATTGAGCCACCGATGGGCTAAGACCGACAATTACGTTAAAATGGGCCGAATCAGGCAGACCACTTGCAATTGTAAATCGAACCGGTGATGACTTAACGGAATCAGATTTGGCAGATGCATAAACTTGCAAGACGCCTGGCGTTGGACCGCCTGAGATGCTTGTTGTTACACGCCCGGTCACAGGATCAGTTCTGACAGCGTTTGGTGAGATATAAGCTCCGGCAGTGTCGCCTTGTAATTTGAAACTTATCAACGTTTGATTAGAAAAATCAATCGGATTGCCCAACGAGTCCCTTCCCTCAAATACCATCGAAGCCGACTCAGTTCCTCCAACGCTTCTGATTGAAAGCTGCTGGCTGGAGACGCTAATAAGCGCAATGGACTGAATAGTTCCGGTCTTTATATAGATTGACTTGACACTTGACGAAATGATGTTAGCAGAATCCTGTTTAGCTTGTGCAACAAGTTGCACTGTGCCCGAACGAATTCCACTCTTAAACGTTGTAGAAACATTGCCGTTGGTGTCAGAGACAGCAGAAACGGGCGACAAATATTCTCCGCCATTCACAATCTGCGTCAATGAAAAATTAATTGGAATGTTCCTCGCCGGATTATTGAATACGTCATATACTTTGAACTGCACCTGCGTTGAGCTGCTTCCACCTCCTCCATTCACCACAACCGTGTCAGTCGCCGTGTTCACCAAAGTAATCTTTCCCACCTTGCCGCTGTCCGTAGCACTTCCACCAAGAAGCACTCCGTTGACCAAGAGGCTCTTGCTTCCGTTCGGACTCACAACAGCAATATTTAGGTTCACAGTCCCTGTCGGGTGTGATCCTGTCGTGCTCGTATCCTTCGCAATGACCCTGTAATGAGTAAAACCTTTGTCTTGAACATCTGGTAATGTCACGTTTACATCACCTGTCACTGCAACTCCTGCTGAACCCGATACCAAAACCTGAATCGTGGAGCCGGCCGTAAGAGGGTTGCCGTTTGAGTCGCCTACAAAATAATTGACAGTCTTAGAGCCATGGGAGGGAATTACAAAATTAGTATCTGACGTTGAAATAGTCGTTTTCCCCGAGAAAACAACATTTACTGTACTGTAAAATATTCCCGCACCTGAAATCAAGCTGGTACTTCCCACCTTTTCTGTCGTGTCACGCTTCAGCGACGTTTTTTGAGTAGGCTTGGAAGAACCCGGGCCAACGACTTCATCATTTATCGTACTTCTGCGATTCAGTGAGAGGGGATGACTGCTTTTATTTGATTGCTCAAAAAACTTGACAACTGTCCTTTTGTTCGTGAAAACTCGTTCGGATTTAGACAAATGCTTCATTTTTTTAAATGTATGGTTCGCATTCGCCATCTCCCCGCCGCTGAGATTTTTAGCAGTTCCTATTGTTCCTCCTAGTGCAGTTGTTTGTCCTTCTCCTGTGGTTAGCTCAGCTGTAACTGTCACAATCCCACCCAAGGGGATGGGATTACCCGAAACAAGGTTGACTGACGCGCTTCCGTCGTCTGCACTCGAAGCAGAAGCCGGGCTAACTATCCCTCCCGTCGTTGTGAAATACACTATCGTTCCCGGTTGAGCGGGGTTACCATACTTATCACCGATAAGTGTCGTGATCGGATCTTGAATACCCGCCTGTGCTATTCCGGCAATATTCAACTTCGCAGCACTCATTGAAAAGTGCGCGCTGTCAGGAAAACCTCCAAAGATCGGAATGGAAGCAATTGAAGATGTTATCGTGTCAACTTTTGTTGTGTCCGTTGGGAGTTTTACCGCTGCGTAGGCTTGCACGGAAGCAATGCCCGCCCGTAAACCTGAGCCTAGAAGGACAGTAACTATTCCACTCGAATTTGTTTTGGCGCTCGATTGGCTTAATTGGGTAAGAGTGTCGGGTGGAGTCGTTGCAAATCTGAAATAGACCAGCGTTTGATTAGTACCTGTCAACCGGATTTCCCAAAGAATCTTCCACTTCAAAAGTCAGCGTCGTCTCGTCCGTTCCCCCGGCACCATAGATAGAAAGATTTGGAGAACTCGAACCGGCATAAACAATTTCGCCGGCACGAAGAGACGGGCGCCCAACGGTCAAACTGTCCTGAGCTGATGTGAGTCCTTTCAATACAACCGCAGAGAAGTTAATCGTATTCGAGCTTGAACTATATGTAAAATATTTCGTCGTAGTTAAAAAGCCGGAGCGCGAAAAAGCTATCGAATCGGAAATAGTCGTCTTGTCCTGCGCTTGGAAACTTATCGAAAACGAGCCGTTAGATTTTGCCGTATCCTTTGAAAAAGGATTCCAAAGAACTATGTGGACACTATCCAACTGCGTTCCTATCAAGTTCACAACCGTTCCAGTGAGAGTAACCACATACTCCGAGCTAGGAGATGATGCGGGGTTCGCACACGAAAATAATCCTGCGAACACCAGCGTTATTATATATGTCACAACCTGTCGATGCTTCATAAACTCCCTCACGATCATCGTATCAAATGAACTCAAATATTCGAGATGAATTGGAACTAGAATTCTCGCTAATCTTTTAGGCTTCCTGCCAACGCTTTTTGAGGGCTCTTTGCTTTTTAAGAATATGCTTTTCTTATGAATTTACCATACAGCAGAGCACGTATTCTCAAATATACGGTGGTTTCCTTGCTTTGATCGCTATTTCAGGAATCCGCAGGCGGAGCAAAACCTCTGACGTGAGAATCGTCGGTTACAAAATGCGATCATCGTCTGTAATCTCTTCTTTGTTATGGACGAAAAGATTGACAGGAATCACAACGTCTGCTCACTCGTCCTTGTGCTTCGGCATCCGTTTGGCATTATCTTCCTCCATCTGTTTCTCCGTCCTTTCGATAAGGTTCTCGTTGTTCTTCAGCTTATCGGCAAGGCGTTCTTCAACTGTAGGAACAACCTCCGCCTTCAAGAGCACAATAAGTTCAGATTTTTCATCCGATTTAACGTCGGAGCCAAAAATATACCGTAAGCCGAACACATACCACGGCAGGTCCCTGAGAAATGGTATACCCGCACGAGTTTCCGTTTGTGTTGTCGAATAAAGACCTCCTAGAACAGTCTCCTCTCCGTCATTCAGCATGAGATATGTATCAATGGACGACTTGTCGATGTTTCCAGCGTCTTGTTTGCTATTTTCGACGTGAACGGCAAGGCTAATGAAACGCACTCCCCTTACTTCATACAGGATTGGTGTCACCGATACAATGAGACCCGTCGCTATTTGTTGCTGGATCGTGTTGCCGGCAAAATCTTTGGTTGTAACGAAAATATCCGTTCCGATCTGTATCTGCCCTTTTTTCCCTGAAGAAACGATGATCTGCGGACTCGAGATGAGATCTCCCAACCCGTTCCCTTCAAGAAACGAAACAAAACCTGTAAGGTTGGCAAACTTCAAGCTTGGAATTATCGTTGCTATAAAATTGTTCGACGTGGTCGTCTGGGCGGAGCCGCTGGTTCCCGATGTACCACCCGATGTACCAGTTGTCGTTGTCTGTGTCGGATTCACCAAATTGGTTTGAAGCTGGCCGCCAAAAACTGACGTACTCGTCGGAATTGTATCCGACCTCTGGTAATTCCAGTTTACCCCTGTATTGAGGCTTTTCGTAACATCGATAGAAAAGAAGACCGTCGAGATTTTGATATCCCGGGCGAGAAGCATCGCTCGGGAAGACGAATCTCTGAACCCACCCCCGCCTGTGGCGCCTCCTCCGGCCGCCAACGCCTTTGTGCTATCTTGCGGGTTGATAATCTGGAAATACTCTTCCTTCTCCTCGTACCAGAGCGAGTTGGCACGAAGCACCGTTTCGAACGCTTGCAGCCAGTACATGTTCTCGATATCGACGCCGATTTCTTTTTTATTGTTTGCCGGGTCGACGATAATTTTGTTCAAATATTTTTTACTGAAATCGGTGAACAAGGAGACCGCTTTGTCGAACGGCAGCGTCTTGGACATTGAAATCAGTTCTTCCGGCGATACATAATCATTTAATATCAAGCGCCGTTCGCGATTGTTTTGCGCGTTCGTGCACTGCAACCCGATAACCAGCGCTGCGCAGAGCAAGAGAAAATTCCTCCCGAATGCCGACGGTCTCCTGCGTGACTGCAGGCCGGCTCGCCGGGGGTGGATAGCCAGAGTTTTCATGGGGTGATCCCTTGTGATTTTTTTTCAAAGACAATCTGTTTGTTCACCGTCTCGATAATACCTCCATTATTGAGCGTGAACTCAACAGCACCCTCCTGAGGATGCGTTGCAGTCAATTTACCGAGATACACATCGTCGCCGACTTGAAGTGTAATAAGCCTCCCGGCCGGATCCATCACCAGCGCCTTTCCAGGAGCGACCGCTTTCACGTTAATCGTAGAGACGTCGAGGAGGTTGTGCACGTTCTGCGGCGACAATTTTAAGATACTTGGAAGAAACGGATTCGAGGTAATCGGCTGGGGAATCGAATCCGGCTTCATCACCGGCTTTCCGAGAGCATCCTCCGACGTAAAGTACGCACTCAATTCCATTTCATACCTCAGGTCGATGGTCGGAAGTTCTTCGGTCGGCTTCGTCTGTTCTTCTCCGTGGACCGTTACGCTGCTGATTTTGTACAGCCGCCGACCGTTTTCAAGCAACCAGATGAAGCGAAAGATATTCGGAAACTCGGCAATGCCTGTCAGCTTGTACGTGTTGTATCCGTACTTGCCGAGCGACTTCGTCCCCGAGAACACCATGTTCAAACGCAACTGCCCGCTCTCGTCGATAATATCGCTCAAGTATCCGTACGTTTGCGATGAAATATCCGTTTCCCCGATTTCCTTTGTCCTGTTATTCCACCGGTGGACTGTCTCACGAAGTTTTTCCTGCATCCCGGTGATCGCGCTCGTCTGCAGCGTATTATCTTTGAGCTCCCGTTCGATCGCTTTAGCCTCTTTCTTATATTTATTTATTTTCCCGGGCTGATAAATAAAAGAAATATATCCACCGATCCCGAACACGAGAAGCAAAAGGACGCCGAGCGCAATTGAATTTCGAATTTTATACGACACAAAAAATCCTTCTCAATCGGAATCGAGTTTCTGAATTGTCAGCACAAATTTGTACACCGTCTGTCCGCGTATTTCCTGCAACTCGACCGATTGCAGCGTAGCTTTTTCAAACATGTTCGCGATGCGCGGGATGCGGGGCCGGTACAGTGTATAGCCCGTCAGCTCAATGGTACTGTCCGGTTTGGTAATAATGTCTCCGATCCAGACGGACTTGACATCGTCGACGCTTTGGGTGAGGTGATAAAACACTTTGCTCCACCGATTGTAGTTCGGGACGATGTTGTCGTACACTTCGAGTGCACTGATAAATTGCTGGTTCTGTACCGTCAAACTGTCGAGAATCTTTTGAAGGCGCTGGTTCTCGGACTGCTGAAGCTGCTTTTCCTGGAGTTCTCTGTTCGCGGCGCGGACATCTTCCGCGAGATCCGCTACCCGGGTGGTGAAAAACAGCGTAGCAAGAAAAATGCCCAGCATCAGAACATACCCGTGCCATGCAAGCTTGAAGACTTTCTGCCCTTCGCGAAAACTTTGGGGGAGGAGGTCGACGGAGTAGTAGTTCGCGTTCTTCGGATCGAGTACCTCTCATCGCTACGGAAATCGGGACCGCATATTCCGACGTTATTTCCTCGACGCTTTGCTCCAACGCGCCGGTATCCAGATTTTTTGGAACAAGATATTCGATCGGAGCTTCCGCGAATTGCGGCGAGAGAAATTGCTTCAATTCGAGCTTGTGCGCTTCGCCCGCGAGGAAAATCCTGTCGAGGCGCATAATGCCCGCGCTGTCCTGTTCGAGCAGGATGCGCGAATAGAGGGTGTTTTCAATGTTCGGCGAAGTTCTTCCTTCGCTGATCACCGGCGCAAAATGCAAGAAATCCTTCCCCTTCAAGAAAATCAGCCTGCTGAATTCACTCCCGACGTACATGATGACCGAAATTTCGTCCAGGCCGACTTCATAATTTGCACGGACAAGGTTCATCAGAGAAATATCCGATGTCTCGATGAACGGAATCCGGGGAATTCTCTTGCCGATAAAGTCTTTGATATTCTCCAGAATGTCGATGAGGCTGAGCCCGTCTTCACGAATAACGGAAAGTATCTGCCCCTCGGTCGCCTTAATAAAAGCAACCGCATCCGGGTTGGGCTTGGATGCGCGAATTTTGGAAAGTTCCTCGACTAACTTTCTCTTCAGCTTTCCACCGCTGAGGCCGAATGAATCCTCAAACGTCTGGTAATAGACGCTCGGCTCGGAGATCGAATAAGAAAATTGATATTTGTAGGATGGGTAATCGGTGAGTAATCCAAGAATGACGCTGTTGTTCGTTTCCGCCCCCTCAGCCTCTTCTGCAACGCCTTCCTGGATCATCGGAGCACTCGCGGACACTTCCAACAAATCCACGCCTTCCAGGCCGGCGCCGACTTCAGCCGTAGCTTGCCGTTCCTCAAGTTTCTTCACGAGGTTGACGGTCTTGAAGTCTTCAAGATGGAATTGCTTGCCCCTCAACGCGATGTGGACAAACTTAACGTCCAGTCCGTCGACAAAAACAGCGAGGGCAGTTTTTCCTTCTCCTTTTGAATAGGGCATGTGGAAATGCTGTCGGTGTTGTGTGTAATACTCTTTGAGACTTCTGAATAATTTTAAAAGTACGGCTCACGCAAAGACGCAATGCGGCAAAATGTTTTAACAACAGAGTCTTTGCGCCTTCGCGGCTTGGCGAGAGACAATTTTTCAGAAGCCTCTATTAATAGGAACTACTACATTCGAAACGTACCGTTCGGCGTTATATCCGTCCACACCAACGTCGCGAAATTACCCGGCAGTCATTGCTACGGCTGAACTCCGGCCCCCAGCAATTGTTGCATGCGCTTCTTGTTGTTTGAAAAATTAATCGCCGACTCAAGCGAAATTTTTTTCTGGGCAAACAATCGCTTTAAGTCTTGCTCCATCGTCGTCATCCCCTGATCGCCCGATTCTTGAATCATTTGATAAATTTCGCCGGTGTTGTTGTTTTTGATTGCAGAACGTACAGATGGGGTCATCACCATGACCTCACGTGCAAGCACTCTTTTCCCGTCGAGGCTCGGAATCAGTTTCTGCGACATGACACAACGAAGCACATCGGCTAAGCGATTGCGCACTCTCTCCTGTTCCGCCGGGGGAACTTCACCGATGATACGGTCGATACTTTCAACCGCCGAAGCCGTATGGAGCGTAGAAAATACCTTATGTCCGCTGTCGGTAATTTCAAGCGAAACCATAATCGTTTCCGGGTCGCGCATTTCGCCGATAACAATAATATCCGGATCTTGCCGAAGCGCTTGAATAGCACCTTCCTTGAAAGACAGAACGTCCCGTCCCACTTCCCGGTGACGGACAATGCATCGATCAGACCGGTGAACAAACTCAATCGGGGATGCAATGATCACAATATGGCCGTCAACCGTATGATTATTGAGATCGATCATTGCATCAAGCGTCGAGCTTTTACCGGAGCCGGTGATGCCGGTGACCAGGGTCAACCCCTCCTTCGTGTGCGCGAGGCTCACAATTTTTGTAATATTCGGATGGAGTTCGAGCGCTTTATAGGGACGAATCGTCTGATTGATTGCGCGCATATTGAGCGCAATTTGATCAAGGTCGAGGTATGCATCCGCACGAAAACGAACCGTTCTTTCCCCATCTTCAATCATGTAGGAAAAATCCAGATTTTTGTTCTCGTACAGCACTTGCCGCTGCCGCGCCATCAGCAAGGATTGAATGAGAATATTGATCTCATCGAATCCCAGCGCTTGAATTGTTTGGTCCGGCTTCTTGGACCCGAATACTCTATACCAAACAAGTCCTTGTCCTCCGTAACCTCCGAAATCAATATCCGACGCATTGATCACAAACATCCGGAGAAAAAAAGAATTGATAAACGCACGAAGGACAGTTCTGTTCTCCACCGGCTGCTTTTCAACGAGGTCGCCGATAAATATTTGACGTTCCAGCCCGTACACGCTCTCGGGAATTTGTGCAACCATTTGCTGCAAAATTTGACGCGCTTTCAGTTGAGTTTCATCAACCGGCGCGGCAACAGGTGCAGCGATCACAGGTTCCATCAAAATATCTCAGCGAGTGAATAAATGTCTCTCATTTTCTATTCCTTGTGCGAAAGCAGAGTAAAGAGAGAACTCTCAAGTTTTACATTAGATGTCGTGGTGAATATATTGAAACCGTTAGTGAAAGTCAATAAAAAAACTCAGGAGGGAAATCTTGGAATAGGAATGAGATGAGCCTGCTTTTGACTATAGCAAGGATAAACGAAATAGATCGCCGTAAACCGCCCCGCCTCATCGAAAAAACCAGGAAGCCTCCGTTAAAAGCATCCCTCTATTCCCACCATTCGAGAATTTCATAGCTCCCGGTGGTAGGAAAGCAAGGCGGAGCTGTGACAAGCATCCGTTGATCGTAGCTGTAAGACTTTGAATATCCAGTGGTCAGGTTTCCACTACCATTCAACGTACCTACTGGCTCCCGTTGCTGTTGACTCACTCCGCCTAAAAGATGAATACTACCCGCTACTGATTTGGTACTATAATCTTGAGCTGTTAATCCCTGGTTTAAAGAAAATAAGGAGCCCTGGATATTTATCCCATTGGCAGGATTATTATTGTTGGCGCTGTCGGTAATTACAATGGAGTTTGATGCGCAAATGCCTAACATGTCCGTAGAGGAGGGGTCGGCAATTGGGTTGTCGTTGTACACAACGGAAGAATCGAGAAATACTTGACCCTTCGCAGTAGCAATGTTGGAGGAATTAGTGCTGCTCATAGCCGCAATCGTCACCTGACCGCTGACCACCCCTTTTATGCGAATATTACCTCCGTTGACAACAATCACTTTATTCGTTCCGGCGAAAGTTGTCAACGGTGCCGTAGTCCAGGCACCGGCTGTTCCGTTCCTATATGTAACGGTTCCGTTCTTATTAAAAGTAAGATAAAAATCATTGGTTGTAGCAAGATAAAAACCGCCCCCCGCCTGTTGTGCTTTGCTTTGTACTAGACTAAGATCGGTCGGCATAGTGATCGAAACTCCCGATTGAAAGCCGCCGTTGAATTGCGGCTTGTCACTTTTGCTCGACAAGCTAACACCTTGGAATGCCGTCGTTTTACCCTCAAACACCGGATTCCCGCCAACATAAATTTTCCCATTGGTGTGATAAGGCCCCCACACAGTATCTCCATTTGCCCAAACGATACTGCTGGGATCGACGTTCGAGTAGTAAGCAAATTTCGAGAAAAGGCTGGGCTGGAGAAGGATCTTGATTGTGTCTGTTTGTCCTTGGTACTTTGCACCGGTAACGATCTGAATCCTGCTCGAATCGGTTCCATTAACAACCATGTTCACATTAACTGAAAATGTCCCACCGCCAAACGGGACATTTTGGAATCCGGTTCTCCAGTTAGGGGTCGTAAAAACCTGATTGCAGGCGAAATTGGTTCCTGCCTCAGCGATATTGAGAAGATTGGTGTTCTCCTGATAATTGATTGCATTGGTAAATGCATCAAGACTGACTCTCGATAAATTTAGGCCGCTCATAAGGCACAAAATAGTAAAACCTATCGCAAGATAAATAGCGTTCCGTCCCATTTATTTCCTCCGCTAAAAAATTTTAGCGACTCTTAAGATTTTGCGAAACCAACCGCACTTGCCTCCAAAAAGCCTGCGAGTATTGAGTGTCAAACTTCGCCGTATTATACCGGAGCGAATCCGCCGCACTGTTTTCTACTTGAACGGTTATTTGCATAGCCCAGATTTGTCCGGGATTTGTAATAGGGAATTTTAGCGTGTCGCCGAACGCACTGAAGTACAATAAACTAAACTGGGTAATTCCTAAATTTGCGCCTTTTGGGGGAGCATTATTGACGACACGGTAGAGAATCCTGTCATTGGGATTAGGAGTCGACGAGAGCTCGCTTGTAGGTCCGGTGTAATAATACACAATGTCGGGAACACCATCGCCGTTAGGATATCCCGGCGTGGCCAAATCTGTGTAGAACTTTATCTTGTTCGAATCGGCCAGAATAATATACTTAGTCGGGTCGGGAAGTTGACTGGGATCTTCGCAGTATCCTATTTTGCGAAAGTCATATTGAATCATGTTGACAACAGTGATAATGTTGCTTTGCACCAACAAATCGCCGTTGTACATCTGAATGCTTTCGCTGACGGTGCCGTTCAAGCGTATAGCCATGAGCAAAAGAGTACCAAACGTCAACGACGATGCAATGATATCAAGAACTACTTGTGAACCCATGGTACACTTTCACGTTGTTGTTATCTAAAAAACCAATAGCTCATCACAGTATAAAATGTCAATGTGTCGGTCATATACTTGCTCGACACCTTGACGGTCATTTGCTTGTTATAAGTCTGCGTATTCGAAACTGTAATAACGTTATTGGTGATATTCACATATTGAACCGTTACGTCCGTCGCAAAAATGGCGGACCCGGCCAGACTATCAATTTTGTGCAGACCGTTGAAGTCATCAAAGTCATCATAATGCGGGTACACTTCACCTGATTCAGGTCCCAGCTTATTGGCTGCGGTGAAGCTCGTCGGCTGTGAAATGCCCACGGTATCTGAGAGTTCGTCAAACGCAAGACCGGTCGCTTCCTCAATCACAGACGTGCCCAACGATGTTGCCGTAATCCTGTATGCAGCCATTTCGATACTGCCGCCGCTTTGGGCGTTATCATTGTTGACGGAAAGTATCATGCGACTCAACATCATCATCGCCATTATTGTCAGAAGTGTTTGTCCCGTGCCCATGATTTATTCTCCGAGTACCGTGACTATTACGCCGATCATCCGCATTAGATGCTTTCGTGTTAATCTAATTCTTTGAGAGAAATAATGTTGTGGCAAAACGCACTGCCGCCTCTCAAAGCATCTTCACCCAATGGATTATATTGAGCAATCTTCGTGCCTAAGAAACGGCAAATTTTACACAGTAGAAATATTGAATTTCAGGCATTTGACGTAAACTCCAACCTATGGCCGGTGCATCGGTATTTTTGTTAGAGTAAAAATTACATCAAATCTTAGAGGGAGGGCAACACCTTATTCATCTTCAACTGTGGTGGAGATGACTTCCTCAAGTGTCGTGATGCCTTCTATCATCCGCTCCATACCCGATCGACGCAGAGTCCACATTCCATCTTTTGCTGCCTGCTCGCGAATCGCATTCTCGTCGATTTTCTCTCCTGCGTTCAGAATAATGTCCTTGATTGCTTTCGAGAAATAGAGCGCTTCATGGATAGCCGCTCGGCCTTTGTACCCGCCGTTGCATTTGTCGCATCCCGCCGCTTTGTAGAACTTGTGAGTGTGAAGCTCTTCTTCGGTGAAGCCGAATTTCAACATATCGGGCCAATCTTCCTCGCCAAGCTCTTGTTTACAGAATTTGCAGAGTGTCCTGATCAAACGCTGGGCGACGATGACATTGATAGCGTACGCCAGAAGGAATGGTTCGATTCCCATCTTGTACAACCGCGCGATTGCGCTAGGCGCGTCATTTGTATGAAGTGTTGAGAAGACAAGGTGACCTGTATTCGCCATCTTGACTGCTGTCTCGGCAGTCACCTTATCACGCATTTCGCCGACGAGCACGATATCCGGATCGTGGCGCAAGATACCTCTGATCGATTGTTCGAACGACATCTTCGGACCGATCTTTAACTGGCGCGCGCCCTTGATGATGTACTCGACCGGTTCCTCAATAGTCAGCACATTCACCGTCGGGTCGATGACCTGATATAACGCGGCAATCAAGGTCGTCGATTTTCCGGAACCGGTCGGTCCCGTAAGAATAATGATACCCTGCGGCTTCCTGATCGCCTTGTCGAAGAACGCTCGAGCGGGCCCCTGTAATCCGAGTTTATTGAGGTCAGTGATTACTTTGCGATCGTCCAGCACGCGGATGACGACGCTTTCAAACTTGTGCTTAAACTCAGTGGTCACAATCGGCATGATTGAAACGCGAAATCTCAATTGGTGGCCGTCGATGACACGCTGGATAAATCCGTCCTGAGACATCTCGCGTTCAAACCGGTCTACATTTTTTGTTCTGTCTTTGACCACTGCCAGTACCGCTTCGGGCAACGTGTTCTCTTGGCGATGCCAGACTTGAAGGTTGCCATCTACTCGGAACAAAAAGTTTGTTACGTTACCTTCGGCGGGAACAATGTGAATATCGCTCACATCTCTACGAACGGCTTCGACGATGCATCCCTCGATCAGATTGGCAAGAGCGCTCTTGCTGATCTCCGCTTCAAGCGCTTCTTCGTCGACCGTAGCGTCGTCCTGGCCCGCATCGACAGTGATCTGATTATCTTCGAGCAATTTGAGAAATTCGTTTTGCGGCGGTATGACTTGTTCAAGAAGGTTCTGCAATTCCTTTAACCGGACGTAGGTCACTTCGTATTTCTTTGCGTTAAAATTTCTTGCGATGATTGGAATGTTCCTATCGGTCGGGTCGGTGCAGATGATGATGAGCTTGTCGGGCTGCTTCTCGTCGAATTTCAACGGCAGCATTTTCGATTGGATAAGCATATCGCGCTGCGATTCCGGTAACGCGTCGACAAGTTTTCGAATAAATTCAATGCGCGTTTTGTCCACGGCTTCGTCGGCAAGGTAGATCTCACGAAAGGCGTAGAGGTTCGCCACTTCGCGAAAGACCGCATCGTGGTCCGCATTGAATTCAGTCACGAGAATCTGGCCAAGGTTGCGGCGATCTTTCTTATTGGATTCCGATTCCTTCACTCTTAGCGACTTTTCGAGAGTCTCGTAATCGATGATCCCTTTTTTCAAAAGCGTATAGCCGATCTTATCAGTAATGTCTACATCGGGCATAGGATGATTTTCCTTCCCTCAAAAAATTAAATGAAGGATCGAAACATGTACACAACGTGAATGAGAAGTCCGCCACCTCCCGGGGGCTTTGGCTTGATCGTTGCCGTTTCGGAAGAAACAAGCGTAAGTCCGGTCAAGACGACCATGATGATCATCGAAATGACGAGCTGAATTAAATCGATCGCATTCCTCATTCTGTAGCCGGTTTCTTTTTCATAATAATCTGCGAGCTGCAGGGCGGTATTTTTCACGGTACCTGTTTCCGCTCCGGAATGGAAACGCGAAATAGCGGTCTTCGTAAATACGCCCGTCGCTTCAAATGCCTCGGTAATATTCATTCCTTTTTCAACCATCAGAGGAAGGGCGATGTTCTTAATTTGCGCTTCCATATATTTGTTGCCGCACGCTTCTGCCGCCATTTTGATAACCTCGATATTTTCGCCCGACCCGCTGTAGAGGGCATAGAACACGCGGCAGAATATCTCGATGCTTGTCTTGTGCAACAGGTCTCCCATCGCAGGGACTTTCCACATGTACCGATCGAGAAAATATCTTCCCTTCTCAGTGGTCGCAAATCGCAAAAACGCAAGGAGCGGAATTGCGAAAGCGAGCATGATATAGACGATGTTACCAACGATGAAGTCGCTCATTTTCAGCGTCGCTTTTGTCATCGGCGGCAATTCTATCTTGAATTTGACGAATAAACTTGCCGTGGCGGGAAAAATATAGGCAACATAATATCCGACCGCGAAGAACAGGATCACGAGCGTAACGATCGGCATGATCAACGCGCTTTTCAAATTCTTTTTGAATTCCGCATTCCGTTCGAGAAATTTCGCCGTGCTCTCGTAAATTTCTCCCATGTTGCCGCTCTTCGAAGCAAGGCCGAGCATGTGGGCGGCAAATTTCCCCAGTTCCTTTTCGTGCTTGATGAACGCTTTTTCACTGTCTTTTCCCTGTTTCAATTCCTGATTGATGTCGCGAACACATTCCCGAAGATTTTTATTCGGAATGTCGTTGATGAGAAGTTGCATCATCTCGTTGAAGGGAAGCTTTTGCCTGATCAAGTCGGCACTCACGCGGACAAACGAAACAACCTCCGTTAACGGTACCGCGCCGGCCTTATCGAAAAGCTTTTTGCGGACAAAAAGAACTTGATAGCCCATTTTCGAAAGAGCATCTTGCACTTCTTGTTTTGTGAACGCCTTTTGCTCGCCGTCTATCTTTTCTTCCCCTTTTTTAACTCTGTAGAGAAATGTCGAACGGACACGCACTCCCGTTAACCTAAATTTCCGCTCCCGGGCCATTTGCCCTGCACGCTCTTTGGCAAGCTTCAAAGTTTCCGCATTGATAATTCCCTGGATCGGTTTGCCCGCCATGGAAAGTCCCTCAATTCGAAACTCCGGCATGATGTCTACCCTTCCTCAACACTGGTTTTAGCATGTCTGCAGACGACCGTTTGGCGACTGCAATGAATCCTACACTGAAAAGATACAATCGGCGAGAATAAAAATCAACTTTCCTTACTGAGGTGACGGACACCTCACTCCAAAAATCACATTGTCCCAAAATATTTGGCAGGGCAAATCGGTAAGGTGTCCGTCACCTCACCAAACTTGAGCACTACCTACCTTGATCTGAGCACGGGAAAAAATTTCCCTGCTTGCTAGCACAGCCGAAAATATTAAGCGTTACTTATTTTTGCAGGAGTTTTAGCCGCCTCTTTGTTGATGAACATTCTCTTTATGAAATCGATTGCAGTCTGACGAAGAAAATTGGAAAGAAGACGCTTATGACCCTGTTGGATCGATCAAAGATGATTTATCAAACGCACCCGTTTGATAAAGGTGGGCTCGAAAATTAATTGACCTTTGCCAGGTTTTGAGCCAGATTTAAAACCGTCATATCGTAGGTAGGGTACGTCCCATCTTGCATGACGACCTTCCCTACGCCACGAATAACAACTTGTGTCGCTGTTCCATCTGAAGTGATAGTGTATGTACCGTTGGCGTTATTTGTAAACGCCGTACCTGCGAGCATACCAATACCGCGTACATCGGCGGTCAAACCGACGAAAGACTTGTTGCCTCCACCCATTGTACTAGGCCTGCTGTAATAATGCTGGGCTTTTGAAGCCAATGTTTTCAAATCAGCGATCACAACAGCTCGATTATGATCAATAGCATTATCCTGGAACATTGCGATGCCCCCGACTACAGCGAGGCCGACAATAATCACTCCGACCATTGCAAGAAGGAGTTGTTGCTGTCCCATAATAAGTTAAACCACTCTAGTTAATTTGGTCAAATCCCTACACCCCCGGAGTAGAAAATACGTTCAACACTATCAAAAATCAAGAAACTACAGCCTTCTCTTTTTAGAGTGCCCGCTTTATTTGATTCCTTTGGATTTAATGCTGCTTAAAAATACGCTAATCGTCTTGTCTTACCATACGGGAGAGAACGTATTCTAAAAATATACGGTAATAAACGTGTTTCCCGATTTCATTTAATGATTGCCTTCTCACGTGGGAAACCCCAAAAAAGGGAGGTCTACTTTGCCATTTGCCCACACCCTAGCTCGCGGAGTGCCGATTTACTAAATAGGAAAGCAGGCATGCTATGAAAACATGGCATGCCTGCCTGCCAAAAATGACCGACTCACTAGTTCAGCTTCGTCGGCGACTGAGACTGAGCGGTTACCGTCATATCATACGAAGGGTATGTCCCATCGCTCAATGCAGTACTTCCTACACCATGCAGAACAACCGTCGTTGCAGTTCCTGCCGTCTTGATAGTGTATGTACCGTTTGCATTAGTCGTGAACGCAGTAGAAGCTAAATCCGCCAAACCGGTTGCATCTGCAGTAAGACCGACAAATGAGTTACCGCCTC
Source organism: uncultured Bacteroidota bacterium (assembly GCA_963717445.1). Classification (GTDB taxonomy): domain Bacteria; phylum Bacteroidota; class Ignavibacteria; order UBA10030; family UBA8401; genus JAGVPT01. The sequence goes on from OY970334.1 coordinate 721,190, forward strand.
CACCAAGTGTGGTTGGCTTCGCATAATATTGCTGCGCTTTGGCTGCCAATGTCGTCAAGTCGGCGATCACGGCACTCCGGTTCTGATCGACCGCGTTATCCTGGAACATTGTGATACCGACGGCTACTGCGATACCGACAATGATGACACCCAAAATGATCAGAAGAAGTTGTTGCTGTCCCATCTAAACCTCCTACACAGATTAATGAGAAATATTGTTGATTAGATTAGTTAGACAAAATGAATGTTAATTAAGTTTCGACGGCACTTGGGTCTGTGAGGTAACCGTCATATCATACGAAGGGAATGTCCCATCGCTCAAAGCTGTTTTGCCGACACCATGAAGAACGACTGTCGTGGCAGTTCCGGCCGTCTTAACGGTATAGGTACCATTAGCATTATCCGTAAACGCAGTAGATGCTAAAATTCCAAGACCCGTAGCATCTGCAGTAAGACCGACAAATGAGTTACCGCCTCCGCCAAGTGTGGTTGGCTTCGCATAATATTGCTGCGCCTTGGCCGATAGTGTCGTTAAGTCCGCAATCACGGCACTTCGGTTTTGATCGACCGCGTTGTCCTGGAACATCGTAATACCCACTGCCACTGCGATACCGACAATGATGACGCCCAAGATGATCAGAAGAAGTTGTTGCTGTCCCATTGAAACCTCCTATTTTAAATTGAATGGAATATTTGTTATTAAGTTACTTAAAAAATATTAGTTAAGCTTTGACGGCACTTGGGTCTGTGAAGTAACCGTCATATCATACGAAGGGAATGTCCCATCGCTCAAAGCTGTTTTGCCGACACCATGAAGAACGACTGTCGTGGCAGTTCCGGCCGTCTTAACGGTATAGGTACCATTAGCATTGTCAGTAAACGCAGTAGATGCTAAAATTCCAACACCCGTTGCATCCGCCGTTAGGCCGACAAATGAGTTACCGCCTCCACCAAGTGTGGTTGGCTTCGCATAATATTGCTGCGCTTTGGCTGATAGTGTCGTTAAGTCCGCAATCACGGCACTTCGGTTTTGATCGACCGCGTTGTCCTGGAACATTGTAATACCCACTGCCACTGCGATACCGACAATGATGACGCCCAAGATGATCAGGAGAAGTTGTTGCTGTCCCATAAGTAGCTCCTTTCGAGAAGAGGAATTTTATTAGTTTAGATGGTTGAACTGAGAAGTGATGGCTTTATCTTCATGGGTGATATGCCTTCATTTATTATGCCAAACCAAAACCAGCCAAATCTCATTCAGTTTTTAGCCTTCATTCTTTGATCCAGAAGTTTTTACCGAGGATAGGTCATTCTTACCTACCTATTTTTGAGCTTTCCAATTGCCGACAATGGTAAAGGTTGTTTTTCATTGATAGGATGTCAGGTAGAGGTCAAGTTTGCCTTCTTGCGAGAGGTGACGGACACCTCACTCAAAAAAATCACGTTATGCCAAAATATTTGGTAAGATAAATCGGCAAGGTGTCCATCACCTTACCAAACTTGGGCACGACCGAATATTAGGTCGCGGTACACTTTCAGAATAAATGTCATTCCGGTCGCCAGACTACGACAACTCGTCGAGCGAAAGCCGGAATCCATTTAATTGGGCTTGGATGCCCGCTTTCGCGGGCATGACAATTTCTTTTACATTTCTAATATCCAAAACGTACCACTACCGAATATTAGGTCGTCGTCAGTTTTGTTTTTCCAGCGAGAGGTGACGGACACCTCACTCAAAAAAATCACGTTATGCCAAAATATTTGGCAAGATAAATCGGCAAGGTGTCCATCACCTTACCAAACTTGGACACTACCGAATATTACATACAGTTGTATTTAACCCAAATTCTCTTAGATTTGCGCTATGATTGAATCACGATCCTCAAAATTTTTAGGCAATAAACAACGTCTATTGGTCATAGGCTCAATTATTGCTTCGTCCGCTGTCATCCATACTCCGGCACATTTCACTGAAAGCTGGTTACTTAATTCGCCTGTTGTTCCTGCCATTCCGGTCTTCAAAAGCATCCAATTTTTCTATTTTTTGAACACAGTACGGGGGCTCATTTTTTTTCTTTCGACAGTTTTTCTCCTCTTTACTTTTATTCGCCCGGTAGCGTATTTTTTTTCCACACGTGCATCTGAACTCCCACTAAGGAAAATTTTTGAAAATTCCCTTGCCGTTTTCTTTATCACCGCACTATTGGTAACGCCCATACGCCTCGGCATTATGGGAGTCGGCTACGGGCAGATGAGCATTGATCCATTTAATTTTTATGACGCCAGCAATCAAATTTATCAGCGCCTGCTGATGCCGGCATTAGCATATTTCGTACAGTTCAAAGGCCCCCTGCTGTTTCATCTCTTCAGCCTTATCGTTACGCTCGCGTTGATTTTTTTTACCCTCTTATTTTTTGAGGTCCATACTATCCACACCACCTTATTGGAAAACATTTCTCTTGCCGGCACGACGTTCATTATCACACAATTTCAATCGCCGGGGTATACCGAGCAATTGTCATTACTATTTGCTCTCATTGTTGTGATCGTTCCGATGGAGACACTTCCAAAAATAGCTGCCGTATCGCTCGGCCTTTTTGCCCACGAAGTGAGTATAATATTGTTCATTGCAATAGCGTGGCTGTATTTTTCCAAGGAAGAAAGAGCATGGGTCGGTTTGGTGGTTGTCGTGTATACCGTGTTCTGGGTCATGAGTTTTGGCTTCGATTTTGGAAAGCTCTTTGCGGTGAGAACTGTCGGCGGGCTTTCAGGATTTAGCTGGCTGGCCGGACATCCGCTGAGAGAGCTGAGCGGAATAGGGATGTCCTATAAACTTCTGTGGGTTGCGTTTGGTATGGCACTCTTCCGACACTCGGCCGAATTGAAGCGGCTGTTTGTCCTTGTGCTGCCGGGAATAGCCGCGACGATATTTGCCGTCGACACGACCCGTCTCATGGCATTTTCATTTTTAGCGATCCTTTTCGCCGTGCTCTACATAAAAAAATATTCATTGATATCCGAAAGGAACCTCCAACTTCTTTTCGGCCTCAATCTCTGCCTCCCGTCCGTCTATATCGGGTTGAATTCAGGCCTGGTGTATTTTGACGGAGTCTACCAGTTGCTCTACCGGGGATACCTATTCCGATGAAAAGAACAATTCCTGGTTCAATGCGGATAGGGTTATTCCTGATTATCGTGACGGCATGCATGGTGTTTTTTCCGTCCCTTCAATACCAATTCACCAATTGGGACGACGATATCCATGTAACAAACAACCCGGCAATACACCGGCTCTCGTTTGGATCAATTGCTCGCCTCTTCCATCCTACCTCCAAATACATGTATCACCCGCTAACGATGGTGTCGTATAGTCTCGATTGGAAAATTGGAGAAAGTTCGCCGTGGACTTTCCATGCGACGAACATTCTTCTGCACCTAGTTAACATCGTCTTGGTGTTCTTCCTGCTGCGCAAACTTTTCTCATCCGATGCAGCAGTATTGTTTGGAACGGCTGTTTTTGCGATCCACCCATTGCAGGTAGAGTCGGTGGCATGGATTTCGGCAAGGAAGGAATTGCTGTACGCCTTCTTCTATCTTGTGTCACTCTTACTATATTTTGATTGGGACAATAAGAAAAAAAGGGGACTCTATTTCCTTTCGTTATTCTTTTTCATCTGTTCCGTGTTATCCAAGCCTACGGCCGTAACTCTACCGCTGGTCATTATTTTGGTGGAATTCTGGCGTTCCAAAAAGCTGGAAACAAAATTGCTTTATAAAACCCTTCCATTTCTTATCATTGCGCTGGCGTTCACGCTGCTGATTATCGGGACTCAAAACCAAGGCACCATTCCGCCTCTTATATATTATTCATTTCCACAACGGCTACTGCTTATTGTATACCAGGTGGCATTTTACATATGGAAATTTGCCGTGCCGATGAAGCTCTCGGCATGTTATGCATATCCGCAGCTTGTGAACAATGAACTCCCATTGGCATATTATGCCGCGCCCATCTTTCTTATTGCTATCGGCGCGATATTGCTGTGGTTCCTCAAGAAGAAATCAACGAATCTTTTTCCCGGATTGTTGTTTTACGCCGCTACACTGTTACCTGTACTCCAATTGGTACCATTCAACAACGCATCCCTTGTTGCCGATCGTTACATCTATCTTCCAGTACTCGGACTCGCTTTTTTCTTCTACCAAATTATAGCATTGATTGAATTACGACTTTCTGGATACGATCGAAGGGGGATCGTCAAGGACATTTTGCTCGGTGTGTTCATTTTCTGCCTCTTCATTGTAGCCGTTGAAAGAATAGGGGTGTGGAAAGACAGCATCACACTTTTTAATGATGTGATCGAAAAGAATAGTCATATCGGCATCGCGTATGGAAATAGAGCAAACGCAGAAGCACTGAAAGGCGATTTTTCAGGTGCCTTGGAAGATTGCAACCGGCTCATCGAAATCAGCCCGGGCAATGCTAAAGCATTCTACAACCGGGGAAATGCGCTCAGCGGTTTGGAACATTACAGAGAGGCGATCAACGATTTCACACGATCGGTCAATTTGGGATACGACGTTTCCAGTTTGTATTACAACAGGGGAACGGCGTACTACCATGCCGGTCTCATTGACAGCGCATTGGCTGATTACCGTGGATCGGAAATTCGCGATCCTAAATTCGCCGATGCTCCGTACAGCACCGGCTATGTGATGTTGCATGCACAAAAAAACCCGCACACTGCTATCATGTATTTCGATTCTGCGTTAACGATCAACCCGAACGATGCCGAAGCCTTATACCAAAGGGCTACTGCTGAGTATGATCTCCATGATTATGGCAATGCCATGTCCGACCTCGCTGCCGCAATCAGCAATCAACCCGCGTTGAAGGATGATTCATTAATCGCAAGAATCAATAGGTCGCTAGACAGCGTCAACACTGCGATCTCTGTACTCGATAAAGATCTGGCCGAAGCCCCCGGTGCAAGCCGGTACCATGCAGAGCGGAGCGCCCTCTATTTGATGCTCGGGGATTCGGTGAGGAGTGCATTAGATGCGAAATTCGCCGGAGAGTATCCTACGAAGAGGCTCCGGCAATGAATAAAAAGACTCTTACACTTGGAATAGCGTATTTCGTTGTGACGATTACCGTCATTTCCTATTACCCGACATTGTTCAATCACATCATAAACTGGAACGACGGCGAATTATTTAACGCAGTTTCCGCAGTAATGAAGGGGCAGGCCGGTCTTTTTTCGCAGCCAGCGTATGCGCCGTTGGAACTGGCGTTTGTTGCGTTTCAACGCAGCTTCAGTGAGTACGGATATTTTCTGTTCCACGCCTTAAGTATGATCATCCATGCCGCCAATGCAGTTTTGCTTTTCTTCATCATCCGGAGGTTATTCAACTCGGAGCGAGTTGCTCTGATCGTCAGCATACTATTTTCGGTGCATCCGATCCAAGTGGAAACCGTCGCGTGGCTCAGCGAGCAAGCCATTGTCGTGTCGACCTTTTTCCTCTTGTTGACCTGTCTGAGTTATCTTCGATACAAGCAGGAAGGAAAATCGTATTTTTGGGGTCTCTCCATTTTGTCGGCGGCTATTTTTTACTTACTCGCAACACCGGCGCTATCTCTCGTGCTGATTCTGATAGGATTGGATTTGTTAAGGGATGAAAAAATCAGCTACGCACATATTAAGCAAAAAGGAATTCTTCTCTTTTTTTGGTGCGCCGCATTTTTCTTCGGAGTCGTTCGTCAAGGGGGATGGGTGTATCTATCGCAATTGTATGATGACAGTATTGCAATGATCAGACTCGGCATTGTAGAAAACGTGCTGCGGATATTGTACCCGTACCGGCATACTCTCGTCATGTCCGCGGAAGAGATTGCGCGAACGTCGTCCGTCTACGGCGAATCTGTCTATCCGTTGATTTTTCTTATGATGACGGTTTTGATCATATGGAATAGGAAACGATATCCGTTGGTTTTTTATGGTTTTTTGTTTTTCACCATAACAAGCCTTCCCCTGTTCTCCGGGCGTGCAGACGGCGATTGGGCATTGTCCGATCACTCTTTTTATCTCTCATCGATAGGTTTGTTTTTGATTATCGGAAACCTCATTGACATTGGATTATCCCGGCTCGAAAATCGCCGGATATTATTATGGGGAGCTTATGCTCTATGTGGATGCACCGCTGTTGCTCTTGTTCACACAACGCGAATGGCAACTGAATATTGGAAAGATAACCCCACATTTTGGAATGAAGCTCACGAGGAAAACCCCTTCGATACCTTCATTTTGACAAAGCGGGGGATGTATTACTATTCCAAATTCGAGATACAAAAGTCCCTACAGAATTTGGACAACGTGGTCGAGCTTGCACCCGAGGATGAACAATCATATATCAATCGCGGATTGGTTCACCTTGACGCGCTTGATATCGACAGCGCTGTAAGCGATTTCAGGAAAGCATCCCAGCTTGCCCCTTCCGACCCTACCTCCTACTTTGACCTCGGAATAGCACTCAGCAAATACGGCAAGTTTGACAGTGCCAAAGCTGCGTTGTCAAAAGCGCTCGCATTGAATCCCACGTTCGCGGAGGCGTTCAACAGCCGGGCGAACGCGTTTGCGAAGACCGGTAATTATGTATTGGCATTCGCCGATTATCGCCGGGCGCTCGAGCTGCGTCCAGACTATGCGGAAGCTTATGGCAACCGTGCCTTTACGTTTCTGCAATCGGGAAATTTTCAGAAGGCCCTGGAGGATTTTAGGAAGCAAATTGAGTTCGCGCCAAAAAGATTCGACGCAAAAATACACTGCGCGTTTACGGAGCTTTTGGTGGGAGACACCGCATCCGCAAGATCGTATTTTTCTTCGGCCTTAAGCATCGATTCTGCGAACGGTACGATGTACCTCATGGGTGTTTCAAAAGTATTCCTGAGGTCTGAAGAGGAAGCTCAAGCAGGGAAACGTCTCTTTCATCAAATGGGCTTACAGTAAAGCTTGCGAAAAGATTTTTTTAGAGACGAAACAGCAACAGTATGCATCAAGCTCGACGGCGGTGAGGTGTCTCGTTATTTCATCAGCAGCATTTTCTTTGCGTCGAGAAAATTACCGGCCCGCAGAACGTAAAAATATACACCGCTTGCAACCGACGAGGCATTCCACGAAACAGAGAAATCACCCCCACTTTGCTGTTGGTCTACAAGCGTAGTAACCTTCTTGCCGAGAACGTCGAAAACAGTCAAGACAACATTTCCTTTGAAATGTTGCGGGAGTGTGTACCGTATTTGAGTGGAGGGATTAAACGGGTTAGGATAATTCTGGTTGAGAGAAAAATCAGTCGGTACCGCATCGGGAACGTTCTTCACGATAAGAACAGTCCCCATTGAACCCGTCGCATCAATTTTTCCATAGCCCCATAGGGGAGTGACCGAAGTGCCGGTAAATACGTCTCTTCTCGCGGATGAAATCATTGCGTTCTTCAATTGATCGGACGTATAAGAGGGATTGGCCTGCAACATAAGCGCAGCGACGCCGGCAACATGCGGCGTAGCCATGCTCGTCCCCTGCATAGCAACATGCTTGCCATCGGTCGCAATGAGGGCGGAATCCGGCGATGAATCTTTTGAGAGTGCAGAGACAATCACTTCACCCGGGGCACATAGCTCAGGCTTTTGTCTTCCATCCCTGGTGGGCCCCATGCTGGTGAAGGTCGAATAGTCCCCCGTTCTATCCGTCCCTGCAAAAGAGTACGTATTGCCGTCAATGGAATTCCATGTATATTTCGTTACGTATGAGCCGACAGTAATTGCTTTCTTCGAGGTACCGGGCGAACCGACTAGCTTGCGGAATGAATAGCCCGTGAGAAAATCAGGGATTGAATCGCTGGCTATCGTAAGTTGGTAATCGCTCAGCCAGATGTCGTACGCACCCCCACCCTGTGCGACAGACGCACCTGATATTGTAAGCTTCCACGTTCCGGCGCGAGGCGGTCTATTCGCGACGGCGTCGAAAATTTCAATTGTGCATTCATTTAAATTGTTCAGTGGGTTTACAGCATTAGATGCGTTATCGATCTCGACGTCACCATCTCCTGCCGGAGTCTGTGTTGAAACTTGAGCACCGGAGAGAGCCGACACAACTGATCCCCGTGGGCTGGTCACAGTAACAGTCAACTGATCCTCCTCTCCATACCACATGTCAAAATCGACGTAATCGTTTTGGGAGATGCCCGACGCCGTGTACGCAGGAATGGAGAACTGATAAGCAATAGACTCCCCCGTCGAGACGGTACTATCTGCATGGATCGCATCCGATCCCTCATTTCCCGCGGCAACAACAACGGCTCTCCCCGGAGTTGCAAGCACTTCATCAATGTCTGTTTCCATTGGATCGGTTCCATCATGCGCCCCATCTTGCGAACCGAGGCTTAAGTTGATAACGAACGGTTTCCCGGCTGCCGCAGCTTTATTTGTAATGTAGGTGATGCCGTCGATAATATCGGCATCAAAAAATGTTGTCTTGACAAAGATAATATCTGCATTGGGAGCCACTCCCTTGTACCCGAGCGCAGACGATGACCCATCGCCGGCGGCAATTCCTGCAACGTGAGTGCCGTGACCGTCGTCGTCTATTTCTTTTACAACATGCGGCGGTGAACTCCCCAACTCGCTATTGATCTGCGCCTGAGAATACTCCGTCCCGTACTTGAAACCGGAGGGGGGAGTGCCGGTCGCCGTTTGGTCCCACAGCCACAAAATCCTCGATTTCGTTATATCGCTATCGGCGCGAAAATCGAGATGTGTCCAATCGATTCCCGTATCAATAAATCCCAAGATGACATTCTTGCCTGTGTACGATGTGCCGTTAAACGCCCCGCTTTGAAGCTTATCCGCATGGATTTCAGGGACACTTTTATCAAGCATGCGCTTATACTTTTTTGCCAGCGCGATGTACCTCACGCTTCCCAGCGACAAAAGCCGGCTAATTTGATCCGGAGTGGCCTCCGCGGTAAAAAAATCCTGCGTTACTGTATTCGGTTGAACGCCGACGTGCAGCGCATCTTGAATGCTGCTCGAGTAAACAATAATCCGGTATTGCCCGTTGTTTTTATCGGCCATAGATTTCAGCGGCTGAAAGTACATCGAAGTTGTGGTGTCCGGATGCAATACTGCCTGCAATCGATGATCCATCTTGCTGAACGTGACCGCGTGAAGATGGTTTTGCGATGAACAGACCGAGAGACAGCAAAGGAACAACAATGCGGCAGGCAACAAACGGTTCATGGGTTTCCTTACTTTTGTTCCAATTGGTGATATCGCTTTGGAAGGTCGATAAAAAGAACTTGACGGAGCACGCACACTTTTCGAATTTCAGCCGCTGTTAGAAAGCCGGTCGCGATTGAATTGTTCGCAACGGTTATCGATGGTACAACCTTCGTTATCCCCGTCGAATCACTGAGCCTGATGACGACCCGGTACATTTGTTCTTTGACACCGGCATCGGAAAGCTCGTTTAGCAATCGCGAAGAAATTTTTTGACGGCAAACGTCTGGAACGCCTACATCCCGGCACGCTGCTGTTCCCAGAAGGATAAGAAAACATAGCTGCTTTGCCCGCGCCGTTCGAAACATAGTTAACAATGCATCTCATCGCAAAGCAGCCAAGAAAAGAAAAAGGAGAGTATTGTCGATCGAACTTCTCCCGATCTTTTTTGCTCTTTGCATAAAATTACAGGAAGTATGTTGCAGAACTGTGACTCATCTCACTCACGAAGCGTAACGGCATCTCAACCGGCAGGCTGAAACCGCTGTAATAGCATCAAATGGCTTCCTCGCCCGATTCTTCCGTCCGGATGCGAATAGCTTCATCGATCGATGAAATGAAAATTTTTCCATCCCCGACCTGCCCCGTTTTCGCAACTTTCAAAATTGTCTCGACGACTTTGTTGGAAAACTCGTTGGCGACAACAACCTCAATTTTTATCTTAGGAAGAAAATCAATCTGGTATTCCGATCCGCGATAGATCTTGGCATGCCCCTTCTGTCTTCCATATCCCTTCACTTCCGTCAAGGTCATTCCTCGAACTCCTATTTCGGACAACGCTTCTCGTACATCATCTAATTTGAACGGGCGGATGATTGCTTCGATTTTTTTCATAATCTTCCGGGCATGTACTTCGTTACTGTAGTCTGATCGTTTGTTTTTTATTTCCCATGACAATTTTTGTACTTCTTGCCGCTGCCGCAGGGACACGGGTCGTTCCTGCCGATTTTTTCACCGGCATGAAGCTGCTGCACTTTTGGTGCAGAAGGCTGGGCGCCTCTGGTGTTATCGCTTCCCTCCACCGGCTCGCGGTTTGCATGGAATCCAAGTCCTGTGGCGGCATCGTGCGTCATCGTCAACTGTTCGCGATGGAGGGGGCGGCGGGCGCGCGGCATCGGCATTTGTTGAGTCGTTTCCGGGAAAAGCTTGAAGACGAGGTTCAGCGCTTCGCGGTTGATCATGCCGATCATTTCAATAAACATATTGAATGCTTCGCCTTTGTATTCAAGAATCGGATCCTTCTGCCCGTAAGCGCGAAGATGGATTCCTTCTTTGAGGTCGTCCATCTCCCGCAAATGTTCCTTCCATCGAATATCGATCACCTGAAGCATCGCCAGGCGCTCGACATTCCCCATAATTTCCGCGCCTATTTTCTCCTCTTTGCGTTTGTAGAAATCCGATGCACATTTTACCGCTTCGGCCTTCACCCCATCCTTCCCCAGCGTTTGGAATTGTTCCGGTGTAATCGTAAAGTCAACGAGGAGATTAACTCTCAGGTCCTCTTTGAGCAAAGCAATGTTGCCTTCCTCATAATGTTGCTCGACGAGTTCATCAATAAAGTCGCTGAGCATTGAAAAGATATCGTCTTTTAACCGTTCGCCGAGCAGCGCGTGCCTTCGCTTCGAGTAGATCACCTCGCGCTGCTGGTTCATAACGTTATCGTATTCAAGCAGCCGTTTTCGAATGCCGAAATTATTCTCCTCAACCTTTTTCTGCGCGCGCTCGATCGATTTCGTAATCATGCTGTGCTGGATCACTTCCCCCTCTTCCAACCCCATCCGCTCCATGATTCCGGCGATACGCTCGCTGCCGAATAATCGAAGCAGGTCGTCCTCAAGCGAGAGAAAAAACTTCGAGGATCCGGGATCGCCCTGACGTCCCGCCCGTCCTCTCAACTGGCGGTCAATACGCCGCGCCTCGTGGCGCTCGGTACCGACAATATGCAGCCCGCCAACGTCGCGAACGCCAGGGCCGAGCTTGATGTCCGTCCCGCGGCCTGCCATGTTGGTCGCGATCGTCACCGCCCCGGGCAGTCCGGCATTTTGGATAATTTCCGCCTCGCGTTGATGCTGTTTGGCATTCAAGACGTTGTGAGCAACTCCCTTCCGCTTCAACATCCTGCTGATCGTTTCTGAAACTTCAACGCTCGTCGTTCCGACCAACACCGGGCGCCGTTTTTCCTTCATCTCCTCGATCTCTTTGATCACCGCATTGTATTTTTCGCGCTTCGTTTTGAAGACGACATCCTCAATATCATCCCTGATCGCTTTCACGTTTGTCGGAATGGAAACAACGTCGAGCTTGTAAATTTCAAAGAACTCGGCCGCCTCAGTCTCGGCAGTCCCGGTCATACCGGCAAGCTTTTTATAGAGACGAAAATAATTTTGCAGAGTGACAGTAGCGAGCGTCTGAGTATCCCGCTCAACTTTTACCCCTTCCTTCGCTTCGATGGCCTGATGAAGACCGTCCGAATACCTGCGCCCGTGGAGCAATCGCCCTGTGAATTCGTCGACGATCATAACTTTGCCGTCTTCCGTGACGACATACTCGTCGTCTTTTTCATACAGCGAATATGCCTTCAACAACTGAAGCACGGTGTGAATTCTGTCGCTCCGCTCGGCATACAACTTATTAATCTCATCTTTTTTCGCCTGTTTCTGCTCCGCACTCAAGTCGGGATTGTTCTCGACAAGGCTCATTTCCGTTCCGATATCCGGAATCACGAAGAAATCTTTATCGGCAGCGCCGGCAAGCAGCTCGCGCCCCTTCTCCGTAAGGTCGATCGAGTGATTCTGCTCGTCGATTGCAAAATACAATTCATCGTCGATTTCATGCATGCGCTTCGATTGCTCGGCAAGATAAACCGACTCGGTCTGCTGCATTAATTTTTTTGAAGCACCGTCGGAAAAAATCTTGATGAGTCTCTTATTCTTGGGAGCGCCCCTGTTTGCACGAAGCAAAAGGACGCCCGCTTCGTCCCTTTTCTTCTCATCCTGGAGGAAGAGCTCGGCATCGTTCACGATTTTTGCGACGAGATTCCTCTGTGCCGTCACAACCCGCTCGACACGCGGCTTCATCTCACCGAATTTTTGGTCGTCGACTTCAACCGGCCCGCTGATAATCAGAGGGGTCCGCGCTTCGTCGATGAGGACGGAATCGACTTCGTCGACAATCGCGTAATAGTGTCCGCGTTGCACCATATCGTCCGGAGTGCCGACCATGTTGTCGCGCAAATAATCGAAACCGAATTCGTTGTTTGTCCCGTACGTAATGTCCGCCGCATACTGAACTCTCCGCTGGGGAGGATCCTGATTCTGCAGGATAACGCCGACCGTCAGTCCATGAAACTCAAATATTTTTCCCATCCATTGGCTGTCGCGAAGAGCAAGATAGTCGTTCACCGTAACGAGATGGACACCTTTCCCTGCAAGAGCATTGAGATACATCGGCAGCGTTGCGACCAACGTCTTGCCTTCGCCCGTGGCCATCTCCGCGATTTTCCCCTGGTGAAGAACGATACCGCCGATGAGCTGCACATCGAACGGCACCATGTCCCATGCAACTTTGTTGCCGGCCACTTCCCACACTTGACCGACAAGACGGCGGCACGTCTCTTTCACGACGGCAAACGCTTCCGGCAAAATTTCGTCCAGCATTCCTTTTATCGTTTCGTGTAACTCTTTTTCCCCCTCATCGATCTCGTCGTACACTTTCTCCCGCTCTTCGAACGGAATTTCCGTCTTTAACCGCTCATGCAATTCTTCGAGGCGGGCATTGATCTCAGCCGTCTCGTCGACAATACGCTTTTTGAATTCCGCAGTCTTTGCTCGAAGCTCATCATCCGAAAGAGATTTATAGGACTCGCAATGACGATTGATTTCCTCTACCGTGGGAAGCAACTGCTCAACGTCTTTTTCGTGCTTGCTGCCGAATATTTTTCTCAAAACATCTAACATGATATTCCCTTAATTGATCATTCACACGATAACGCATATTCGTGTAAAATATAAGGATTAATTGAGAGAAGAGCAAAACAAAGAGGCAAAAACAAAGAGGCAACCGAGACAAAAAAGGCGTCCCGACAAATCCGAGACGCCTTTTGCGATTACTATACCATCGACTTATCGCAGGAGAACCATTTTCTTCACGGCGCTATAAGCACCGGATATGCCTGATTGAGCTGTTGCTTGTATACGATAGAAGTAGACACCGCTCGCCACATTGTTGCCTGCATCATTCTTTGAATCCCATACCAGAAGCTGCGGACCGGCATTCTGGACTCCGTTCACTAACGTTCGCACTTTTTGTCCGAGCACGTTATAGACCGTCAGCGTCACCTTGCTCGGGACTAAGAGCTCATAGCGTATTGTCGTAGATGGATTGAACGGATTCGGATAGTTCTGCATCAGCGTGAATGAATAAGGAACACTCCCTTGTTTTACGTTTGTAAGGACGGAGGGATTAAACGTCCAGAGATCTTTCGACGAAGGCAAATTGTTTGCAATAATCTCGAATTCATCACCGGCAGTGAACAAGCTAGCTCCTCGCATTGTTGCCACTATCCACCACATCATGGGAGAATTATCATCAAGAAGATCGGCCGGAATAGCTGGATTATTAACCGTAGCATTATAATTCGTGGCAAATATGAACGCAAACTCGCGAGTAACGGAGCAGTTGTCAATACCAGAATTGGTTGAAGGCGGATCGTACTTACCGTCTTCCTTACCTCCAACGGCATTGTTCTCCAAAAAGCCGACATCGAGCTGTTGATTATTATTTTCTTCATCAAACACGGCGAATGGGACAGGCCGCCGATCTTGGTAAGCATAGCCGGCAGTCGCATTAACAATCGGCAAGAAAGAGGGATCCCCAAGCGGCGAGGTAGCATGCCTCACGAATCTATACGCCATGGACACATTCGGATCATTTAGATTTACAATATTAAAACCCGTATCAATTGTCGCAAATTTGACCAGCACATTGTGTAATTTGCCAGGCGTTACGGTTGAAGTGCCGGCCCCATATGTAGATCCCCAATCTCGGCCCATACCTATTGCACCGCCGGTGCCCGAAACATTAAACCCTTCCAGATCGTAGTCGCCTGCATCTGAACTCGACCAATCCCTAGCGCCCGAAGGAATGTTCCAACCTACACCTTGGCCACCTCGATTCATTCCAGGCAGAGTGTTTACATTACCGAGCAGGAGTTTGAAACCATCGACTATCGGACTGGTATGTCCGAGCACGTCAGGCAAAGGATGATTCTGGATGAGAACTGTTCCTGTCGTAGAATCTTTGATCGTATATCCATCAACAGGTCCGGGAGCGATCGAATCAACGCCTCGGATAATGTAGAGATGGTTTTTCACTTGAGCAGAATCAACGATCCAGACTGAAAAATTTCCCTGGGTAAAACCTGTCACATGTGTTAAGGGAGTGCCGTACAAATTATAGCCAAGGGGCTTTACCGGGAAAACGAGTGTATCGATCCATTGATTGTAGCTCACATCCGTAATGGTAAGTACGATGGTTATTGTCGAATCGAGATATCCCCTCGGCACGTCAAATGCCAAATATGTTGCCGGATTATTCTGATCATAGGGTGCCGAATATGTTGAGTTGCCGCTCAATGCTGCGAGGCTGAAAAATTGACCTGGAGAGCCAGGAGCCGGATGTATCGTAAGATTTGAAAATCCAAACGAAGAATTGTTCTTTAGCGAGAAAATATACCGCACGTTCTCGCCAGGGTTTGGAATGCCGTCCTCGTTGACGTTATCCGAGGCAACCGAGTATGAAGGGACGGAAAGTTTCGTTGTTGTGATGTTGTTGAGAATGCGACTCCATGTTAGGACCTTGCCGCCCGGATAAACAACAACAGCTTCAGCGTACAGACCAGATTGAAATTGAGGTACTTGAACAGAATTGCCAAAAATCTTATCACCCGCTCCTCCATCATTATGCAGGCCGTCATCGGCAAGCGCGACGGTCGCGACCAACGAATCAGTATAAGTCCTTAAATTTATGGTAACGGCAGATGCGTTAATAGAACGTGCATCCGCTACAAATGAAATTGTCGCCGTTGAACCTGATGGAGTTGCAGAAAAGGAAATTCCTGGCGGGGGTTGACTGAATAACGTATTGTATTCCTGCTGATCTATATTGTCGTTTGCTTTCAAAGCAGTGATGCTTGAAAGGTAATCCGCGCCCAATCCAACCAACGCCGCCACGACAACCTGCTGCGTATCGCCCGGGGCCATCGTAAATGGACCTGAACAGAGCGCCATTCGAACGTCGGCTGGAGCAGAAACTGCAGCCGGCCCAATGAACGTCGGCCCTAAGCCGGTAACCGGGTCGCCAGGATAACAAAATTTGCTACCGCCTGTTACCATAGTGGGAAATGGTGCACCTGTGGTACTTACCATCCCTCTCATAAGATTGTACCACTGCTGCGTGCCATTCGGACCGTTAGAGTGGAGATTCGGATCACCAAAAGTTGTGTTACCGTTGATAAAAAATGTGAACGTTGTCATCGGTAAATTCTTGTACCCAGGGATATAATTGCCTTCGAAAATAGCCGTATCGGTAACCGCGCCCGGTACTTTCGGACCCTGAAAGAAGTCAAAACCGGCTGACGGCGGCGGAAGCCCTAAGCTTGAAAACGACGCATCCGTCGCCTCACCGTTGTAAACATATCCAAGACTTAGTGTTGTGTCGCAACCGGTCGCATCATCACCGGCGTATCCAAGGTCAGGATCAGACCACTGTGCCACGTACATCGAATCTAACTCGACACCGCTCTTGTTGATGAATTTGTAGCTGACAAAAATAGTGTTCCCCAACGCTCCGGGCCGGTTATATGCCCAGATCGTACGCTGCACTTCAATCCCAATCGGATTCGAAGAATATAAGTTCTGGGTTAATGTCTGATTTACATCGTTCATGACCATCCAGATGGTCTGGTCTGCGCCGGGCACACCTGGTATATCTATACCCGGTTCATACACACCATCATGATTCACGTCCGTGTACGGAGCCCCTTCGTTTGCCGGCCAGTTGTTCCAATCATTCCAGTATTGCTGCAAAAGATCACCAGCAGTATAACTCTGGAAACGGTCGATATACCCCACCTCGCTGTTTTGCAGAAGAGTGGTTTCAAGAGCTATCGTATCGGCATTGCCGGTCGGTCTAATATCAGGGCGAACCCGATAACTTCTATTTGCCGGATTTGTCGGATCATCAGGTATAGGCAAATTGGTTGCCGTTCCGTTCGTTATGATGCTGCCAGCCTGCAGCCCATGATTATATGTCGAACCGCCGCAATAAAGAGTGCCGTTCTTGAAAGCAGTCCAGACGAGACCGTCTTCAAAAACACAGGTGCCTTCATTTGAGCCTATGGGGAATTCGAAGCCCTCATCACTTGTCGTAAACGGATTGAACGATCCATCCCCGTTGTTGGAGTAGTAGTTGAAGATATTGTTGATGTCCATCGGTCTGTAAACGTTGTCGGTTGTTGTCTTCGCAAGACCTGTCACATTCTTTGTGTTGGCTGGTTTTCCTGCAAATGTGGTTTGCGTCACCGTCAATGCGAGGACAGCAGAAAGAAAAAATCTTACGTTAATGCGTTGCATAAAAAACTCCCATTTATAAATAATGTAGAAACGCACCGTTATCAAAATCTTTTAATAACGAAAATAAAGTTTTTCTAAAATATTGTAAACGTTTCATGAGAGTCATGGGGTATCTTGTCGATGTTATACGAAAAAGAGAATGCATTTCCACGAAAACGTATCGATTTTTCGACCGCTTTTTTAGACAATGTAAGTTCAGCGAGAAACAATTGTCGAAGAAAATATCCCTGGAGAATAGTATCATACGATACCATCGGAAAACTAGAAGACTCTCCCTCTTGTGAGGCGTGATAGGATAAAGTTAGTATTTGGTATGAAGAAAAGCAAACAAGAAAGAGTGAGCTCCTTTGAACAGCGCGATCGTTTTCCCCGAAGATGAGTCATTGAAGTAAATTTACGCAATACGGCAATTTGAGGCCGACGAAATGAACCTTCTCATTTCTTGTAGTTCACCGTTTAGGCAACGGATTTTCCCACTTCGTTTCGTTTTTCTTCTGAATATGATTCGCGTAACGGGCGAGCACGAACAAGAGGTCCGAGAGGCGGTTGAGGTAGACAAGAGCATGCTCATTGATCTCTTCCGAGCGGGAAAGACGAATCGTGGAACGTTCCGCACGCCGGCACACTGTCCGTGCATAATGAAGGTACGACGCGGCGACTGTTCCACCGGGAAGAATGAACAACGTCAGGGGCAGAAGCAACAATTCCAACGAGTCAATGATCCCCTCCAGCGATGCGACGTGAGCGCGGCCAATCCGCGGAACGAGCGATCGCTTGCCGGCTTTCCTTGTGGCCAAATCTGCGCCGACGACGAACAAGTCGTTTTGAATTTTTTGCAGTAAACGATCGATCTTCTTTCCCGGCTCCAAGGCGCGGACGATCCCGATAAGAGAATTCAATTCATCAACCGCACCGTATGCTTCGATACGCGCTGCATCTTTCGGCACCCGGTCCCCGCCGAACAATCCGGTTTCCCCTTTGTCCCCCGTCTTTGTATAAATTTTCATGTTGAAGGGCTAACGTTCACCGGTTGATGTGGACAGAAGTTCCTTGTTTCAATAATTCTGAGAGCCGCTACTTGAAATGCAGCCAAAAAGTTCAACTCTGGGCTTTTTCTCCGTGGCTCCCTGTGCCCCCCTGTGATTCTCTGTGAAATAGCACTTTTGTCACACAGAGAATCACCGAGATTCACAGAGTCCCACAGAGGGACACCGGGTTTTCAACCGAATTTCTGGACCGCAGTAGAAAGCATGTCGAAGACCGGGACATCCAAAGTCATGCCCACCATCGGGGCCATCACATCTGCCCCAAGTAAATCATTTCTTTTTTTGCCTGTTTTGCCAGAAGCCGGGCAGTTCGTTATAAAAATAGGCAGATGTTCGAATACCGCCAAAGAAGTTACCTAAATTTATAAACTCATCCGGAGAATGAGCATTCTCATCCGGCAATCCGAAACCGAGAAGCACAGTGTCGATACCGAGAACTTTCTTAAATTGCGCAACAATAGGGATCGATCCCCCTTCACCCTGGTACAACACCTTTTTCCCAAACCCCTTTTCAAGAGCAGCAACGCCCGCTTTCACGCCTGGGCTGTCGATCGGGGTAATTGCTCCTTCTCCTCCGTGCAACGCCTGCACTTTCACTTCGATCGTCTTCGGAGCAATTTTCTTGAGATGTTTTTCAAAAAGCTTCGCAGCTTTTGCCGAAGTTTGGTCCGGCACTAACCGCATTGAAATTTTTGCGAAGGCTTTTGCCGGAAGGACAGTTTTCGCACCCTCCTCAATATACCCTCCCCAAATTCCATTGCATTCCAACGTCGGGCGAGACCACAGTCGTTCGAGAGTGGTAAATCCTTTTTCGCCGTACAATTGCTTGACGCCCAGATCCTTCGCATAGTCTCTATCTTTGAATGGAAGTTTCTTAAACGAATTGCGCTCGGCTTTGGTCAACGGACGGACGTCGTCGTAAAATCCCTTCACGGTGATTTTTCCGTTTTTATCGTGCAGTGAAGCGATCAATTCACACAATGCCTGTACCGGGTTGTGAACAGATCCGCCGAAAGACCCGGAGTGCAGATCGCGGTTCGGTCCGGTTACTTCGACTTCCATGTACGCAAGCCCGCGCAAGCTGTAGCAAATGGAGGGTACCCCTTTTGCGAACATTCCGGAATCCGAAATCACCGCGAGGTCAGCCTTGAGCAACTCAGTATGCTCTTCAACAAACTTATCGAGGTTCTCGCTTCCAACTTCCTCTTCTCCCTCAATCAGCATCTTGATGTTCACCGGGAGCGACCCATGCTCTTTCATGTAGGCTTCGATCGCTTTGAAATGGATCAGCACCTGACCCTTATCGTCCGCCGCACCGCGGGCATAGAGATTTTCACCGCGGACCGTTCCTTCAAACGGCGGCGATGTCCATAAATTCAGCGGGTCGACGGGTTGAACGTCGTAATGACCGTACAAAAGGACAGTCGGCTTTCCGGCCGCATGGAGCCATTCGCTGAAAACCAGCGGATGACCGCCGGTCGGGAGAATCTGAACATTCTCCATTCCGATAGTTTTCATCTGTTCCGACACCCATTGAGCACACGTGCGCATATCTCCATCGTGTTCTTTTTGCGAGCTCACGCTCGGGATAGCAAGGAATTCTTTCAATTCGGCAAGATACCGTTCTTTGTTCGACTCGATATATGGTAAGACTTTTTCCATTATTGATCCTTGAAATGATTGATAATAAATTTTTGTTTTCTTCAGCTACGTTATCCAGCTTCCAGATTCAACATCATTTGAAACAGTGAGCAACGCAAATGTTTCACCGTCGCCGTGAGTCGCCAAAAGCATCCCTTGCGATTCGACTCCCATTAATTTCGCCGGAGCAAGGTTTGCAACAACGATAATTGTTTTTCCGATTAATTCTTCCGGCTTCCGTTGTTGAGCAATCCCGGCGACAATTTGGCGCCGCTCTGTACCGATTTCAACTTGCAGCTTCAATAACTTTTTCGATTTTGGCACGGCCTCGCACGCAATAACTCTGGCAACACGTAAATCGACCTTCTGAAATTCCTCGATCGAAATCGTCGGCTTGAAAGGAAGCATGGCTTTTTCAGCCGGTGTTGCCGGCTCATCGCTTGGCGGTTTTAACTTCTGCAATTCATTTTCGATAATAGTATCCTCGATTTTTTTGAATACAATTTCGGCTTTGTGTAGTTTATGGCCTGCTGTGAGTTTACACTCACCAGCTTCAGCCCATCGTTCATCCGAAAGCGGCAACGTCATGCCCACCATGTTCCAGATTGTCTCAGAAGAGAAAGGAACAACTGGAGCAAACAACACGGCAAGGCTGCGGACAATCTGCAGACAAATATGGAGCGTGGTTGCACATTCATCGGGTTGTGACCTGACAGTCTTCCATGGTTCGCTGTCGTTAAAATATTTGTTTGCAGCACGGGCAAGGTTCATCACCTCGGCAGTCCCTTCACGAAACTTGAACTTTTCAAACAAAGCTCCGACAACCGCAGGGGTTTTCTTCAGCACGCTGAGAATTTCCTCGTCCCGCGCGTTGAGCGGACCGACGGGTGGAACAACGCCGCCGAAATTTTTTTCAGCGAAGGCGATAGTCCGGTTTACAAAGTTCCCGTAAATGTCGGCCAGCTCATTGTTGCTCTTCGCTTGAAAATCCTTCCAATAGAAGTCTGAATCGCGGGTCTCTGGCAAGATCGTTGTTATCGTATAGCGCAGCAAATCGGGCTCGAACGATGCCAGGAAATCTTTCACAGCGATGGCGTTGTTTCGGCTCTTTGAAAACTTTCCGCCTTCAAGGTTCAAAAATTCGTTGGCGGGAACATTGTCGGGCAGGATATAGCCTCCCTTTGCCATCAACATCGCGGGAAAAACGATACAATGGAAAACAACGTTGTCTTTTCCGATGAAGGCAATGTATTGCGTAGCCTCATCTTGCCAATATTCCTTCCATTTCTCCGGGCTGCCGATTCGCTGTGCCCACTCCTTTGTGGAAGAGATATAACCGAGCACTGCATCGAACCATACATACAGGACTTTGTTCGGAAAATTTTCCAACGGCACCGGCACGCCCCAATGTAAATCTCTCGTCACCGCGCGGTCCTGCAATTTCTCTTTGAACCAGCTTTCACAATATTGAACGACGTTATCTTTCCATTCCTTGTGGGAGCGGACGTACTCTTCGAGGCGGGTTTGAAAATCCCCGAGCGGCAAATAAAAATGCGTCGTGCTCCGGATGACCGGCGTCGTACCGCACAGCTTGCACTTTGGGTTGATAAGCTCGATGACATTCAACCACGTCCCGCAGTTCTCGCACTGATCGCCCCGCGCAGATTCGTAGCCGCACACCGGGCACGTCCCCTCCACGTACCGGTCGGCCAGGAACATCTTGTTCACTTCACAGTACAATTGCTGCTCTTGTTTTTCCTTCAAAATTTTCTTCGAGTAAAAATCAAGAAAAAACTCTTTCGATGTTTCATGGTGAATCGGCAGCGATGTTCGTGAGTAGTTATCGAAACTGATTCCTAATTGTGCGAACGACAACGCATTCATTGCATGGAAACGGTCGACAATCACCTGGGGTGACACCCCCTCTTTATCCGCCGTGATGGTGATCGGAACTCCATGCTCGTCAGAGCCGCAGATAAACAGTACGTCGCGATGCTGCAGCCGTTGATACCGGACAAAAATATCGGCGGGAATGTACGCACCGGCAAGATGGCCGAGGTGAATCGGACCGTTAGCATACGGAAGAGCGGCTGTCACCAATATTCTTTTAAACTTCTTTTGCATTCAACAATATTTTCTTTAACTGGATCGAAACGGATAACAGTACCAATGGAAGATACACATTTCCCCGAAGAAGTTCGAGCCCCCGTTCGACCGCGGCAATCGTTGCAGGAAAATTCGATTCCTTGAATCGCGACAGAAATCGATTCAAATCCTCACGCTGGTCTTGATTAATGATCCCCGCCCCAGCCTGCTCCTTCATCATCAACGCATCGCGGAACCAAATAAGCAGCAACATGAGTAACTGCTCGACAGTCTTACGGTCGTTTTCGGCAACACGTTCTTCAATCTCTTCCAGCAGTTTCGTACTGCGCCCGCTAAGGATTGAACGAAGGAATTCGACAGCTTCCGTCCGTTGTGAAACAACATCCTCCGAGAATAAATCCAGCGCGTACGAATAATCGCCGCCGGCGAGACGCGAGATGAGCTGTGCCTGTTCCTGAGGAATATGTTCCCGTTCGACGAGCGCGCGTTCAATATCCTCTTCCCGGAGAGTATCACATCGTACGCTTTGACACCGGGAAATAATTGTCGGCGGCAGTTTTTCTTTTCGGGATGTGGTGAGAAGAAAGATCGTATCGCTGAGCGGTTCTTCAAGTACTTTCAACAATGAATTTGCGGAAGTATCGCTCATCATCTCCGCATCGCAAATCACAAAGACCTTTTTTCCTTTTTCAAAAGCGGAGAGCGACAATTCTTTCTTGATTTCGCGGATACTTCCGATGTTGATCTGTGTTGCCTTGGGAATCTCAAAATGGAAATACGGATTCTTCGCTTTTTGTTCAAGCTGGCTTCGAATTTCTTCCCTGATCTCGGGCTGAAATTTCCCTTCGCCGGGATCTCCCGCCTTGTCGGATTTTGCCGCGGGCAGCGCAAACACCAGTTTCAAGTTCGGATGCTGAAGGTTTTGCACTTTTTTGCAGCTCGGGCACGAATCGCAGGCAACGGTTCCCTGTCTTTCACACAACAGCGTCTTTGCAAATTCAATCGCGAGCGCATCTTTTCCGACCCCGCGCGGTCCCCAGAGCAAATACGCATGGGCGATTCTCCCTTGCTCAATTGAGCGGCGCAGGATTTCCTGCGCGCGCGCTTGGCCGATAATTGAATTCCAGCTCATGGTAATTTAGAATGCCTGTCCGATACCAATTTGAACTACCCCGAATGACCCGGTAAAAAATTTCTGGTTGAATATCCATTGTTGCGACGGAGTATTCTTCGGATCATACACGCGGAAACCGATGTCAAACCTCAGCGGGCCGACAAAGGTAGCGTACCGCAAACCGGTACCCGCAGCAATCGCTATGCTGTTGCCTTTGATTTCCGGGAGGCTGTTCCAGAGGTTTCCATAGTCGACAAACATTACCCCGGAAATGTTATCAAGATTTAAAAATAGTAACTTCCCGGACTCGGGAAATAAATTGGCACGGGCCTCAATATTCCCTTCGAAAATGACATTTCCTCCCTGCGCCGGGTTGTCAAAAGCTGCCAAGCCAAACGATTTCCACCCACGGATACTGCCGTTCCCCCCCGCATAGAATTTCCTTGTCGGCGGAACCGGTGTGGTATTGTCAGGGTCGTATAATTCGGCAACGCCGCCGTGGAGCCTGAACGCCCACACAACGGATTTCAATCCACCGTCGGAAAAATAATACCGGTTCAGAAATTCCACCTTGTAATACTCGGAGTAAGGAAGGCCGGAGCCAAAACTGTTGAGGAGTTTCGGGATAACCCCGGCCTCTTCGACGGAAATAGAGCGGAAAAATCCGAGCGACGGCGAGAAAACATCGTTGGTCTTGTCCTGCTGTAATGTGAGCGTGAGAATGGAGTTAAATTGTTTTTCACGTGTTCCGGTAAAATCGGCTGGATTCACCTGGGTGGTATCACTGATGCTCACGCCCACACGCTCGAGGTTCCAGTCCACGAACCCCGCCGTACTTGACGAGAACTTGTTGCTGAAGCCAATTCTATTTGTCAAAGTATTGAGGGTGTAATATATTTGCTTTTCGTATTCCGTAGAGACCGTCCAGCTTGCGCTCGCCTTGTTGCTGAAGAAATACGGCTGCACCATCTGCATTTGGAGGTCGGAGTTCGTCAGGAGCGTCGGCTCGCTCAGCCCTTCTTTGAAAACTCCCGAAAGATTTAAATTATCAATCGATTCCAGGCGGAACCTCATTCGTGCAGAAAGGCTTCTGGCATCGCCATAAAAATTTCGATGGTCGTAGCCGAGACCGAGACCCGTATTGAGAGTACTATTCTCATCGTCAATCAGCACTTCAGGCGTTACTTCCTGTAATTCTCTGGATCGGAGAAGAATTCTAATGGGGATTGCCGGCGGCTTCATCGTATCAAGAGGGGATTGAGCCTCGACCTTTGCGCTTTCAAAAAGACCCAGGCGGTTGAGATTTTGCTCGCTATCCATTTTTTTTTCTTCACTGTAGACTTGTCCCGGTGTGAAGTCTAATTCTCGAATGATGATCGCCGAATCGACATCCCGTTGATTCACATGAATGTCGACCGGGCCGAATACGTAGCGTTCTCCCGGACGGTACCAAAACTTTACAGAATAATTATCGGTTGAATAGAATCGAACGGCGGTAACGCTGTCAATTCCAGCGTAGGTGTAACCGTTATTCAACAATATCCTGAGGACGCGCAAACGTTCCTGCTCGATGGCGTCCTTGATAAATGGAGAGCCTTGTTTCACGAGAAGCCCGTCAAAAATTTCCTTTTTGACCTCAGCCGGCAAGCTGTCGACACCGATCACACTTAACGTGTCAATGATGGACCGTCTATTTTCTCGAATCACGATATCGAGGTCGACCCTTTTTTCGCTGGGATCGAAGCGGAGCGACGTGTCTACCTCGGCATGAGTATATCCGTTGTCCTTGAGATACTGACGCAGCCGTATCACGTCGCCGTCGAACAATATCGGGTCGAAATATTCCGGTTTTGAGCCGAGCTTTTTGTAGACGTTATTGTACAAAAAAGTCCAGAAGCGCGCGGGGGTTTCGACGGTTTGCAGAATGTCTCGAAAGACACCGTTCGACGTTGGTCCGTCAACCTTAAGAGTGATGCTGTTCACTTCATATTGTTCGGGAACGCTTTTATTCTGAAGTGCAAGCGACCTCCACGAACACACCAGCACGAACACCATAACAGCGGCTGACCGGAAAAGTGCCGGAGTACGATACACCGATAATTGCCTGCGTTTGAATGTCATTGGAAGCACCGGCACGAACGAAAAACCCAGCGCTGAGCGGCTGGGTTTTCTCCTTCGGCTTACGATTGAATAATGATTACACACTAGACAAAAAATTAGCAGAGCGCCTAAAATGGAGTAGCGAACGGCGGAGCGGATTAGTATTCACCTTCGTCTTCATAGAAGAAATCCTCATCCGTCGGATAATCCGGCCAGATTTCTTCCATGCTTTCGTATGGTTCATCACTGTCTTCTAATTCCTGCAGATTCTCCAGCACTTCAATGGGTGTCCCTGTACGAACTGCGTAATCAATAAGCTCTTCCTTCGTTGCGGGCCACGGCGCATCTTCGAGATACGATGCCAGTTCCATTGTCCAAATCATAACTACTCACTCTCCAAATAAAATTTTCTTTCACAAAAATTGCCAAAGATAGATTCATTGCTCTTTTGTGAGCGCAAGCTGTTCACGTATTTGTTTATAGTCAACGTCATCGATGAAATATGTCACTGGATCCACTTTTTTGCCATTGAGGCGAACTTCGTAGTGCAAATGCGGCGCTGTCGAAAGGCCGCTGTTCCCTGAATACGCGATGAGATCACCGCGGCGTACTTTTTGACCTACCCGCGCGGCAGGACGAAGAAGGTGTGCATACCAGGTTTTGTACCCGAAGCCGTGGTTCACTTCAACAGCTATTCCGTAGCCTCCGCCGGTACTTCCCGCGGATTCAATAACGCCATCCCCTGCGGCATAGACAGGCGTCCCCATGTCGTTGGCGATATCGACACCTTCATGCATACGAACAATTCCCAGTATAGGGTGAAGTCGCATGCCGAAACTATGAATGTCGTACGTGCCGGCCATCGGTTTGATGGCAGGTATATGGGCAAAGAATTCTTTGTTGTATTTCGATTTGTTGTAGATATCCTGGTAACTCTGTTGTTGAAAGACAACCTCTTTCTCCAGCTTGTCAAGTAGTTGGTCGGCAGAACCCATGAGATCGCTCGCATCCTTAGACACAAGTCCGATATTTGTTTCACGTTTCGTTCCCCCTGTTCCGATCAACCTGGTGTCCTCGTCGATATGGGGGAGGTTGACCGCGAGACGAAGCTGATTTTCTCTTTCCGATAGCCTGTCCATCGTCTGCGATAAATCCGACAATCTTGAGGAGAGTGTTTTGACCTCTTCTTTCAACAATGTGTTTTCAGTGGATAAAAAGTTTACCCGGTCGAAATCGATTCCCAGCACGTCTCCAAGGTAATGATTCGCTCCAACGATCGCACCCAAGACCGCGAGAGCGAAGACAACAACCAGCAAGGAGAATTTTGCTTTGAACCCCTTCGCCTCGACAAAGGAAACATTTTCTTCCGAGTAATAAAACAGTTTGCGGCTTTTTTTCATCCATCCTCACGGTTAGTAAACTTTTCTTCAGTTCGAGCAATCTAGCCTGAAAATATAAAAATTAACATGTTTTGTCAAGGTGAAACCTCACAGAAGCGTATTTTTGCGAAAACCCTCGTAAATAGACTCCAACGCCCGTTTATTTACTCGAAATCGTGCTCAAAATAGTCTATCGCCCGCTTTGCATTTCTTTTGTTCTTTTGTGCAATGACTGTCTCTAAGCGTTTGGAAAATTCTTTTGCGGCATCGTATCCGTAATGCTTCAGGAGATAATCGAGGGCGATGACCTCCGCAATCACTGTAACGTTCTTTCCCGGAAAAATCGGAAGCTTGATGTGTGGAACTTCGACATCCAAAATAGAGATGGTTGATAGGTCCAATCCGGTCCGGGTAAAATCTTCAGTTGCCTTCCATTCCATCAACTCAACGACAACCTCCACCCTTTTCTGAAATCGAATTGCCCTGATACCGAAAATGCTTTGCACGTCGATAAGGCCGAGTCCCCTGATTTCCATAAAATGTTTCACAAGGTCTGTCCCGGCGCCGATAAGAATACCTTCCCCTTTTCGCGTAACGTTCACAACGTCGTCCGAGACAAGACGATGGCCTCGCTCTATTAAATCAAGCGCGATTTCGCTTTTACCGATGCCCGACCTTCCAATGAATAACAGGCCGAGGCCGTAAACATCGACAAACGAACCGTGAATCGTGGTCTGCGGAGAAAATTGATCGTCGAGAAAATCGCTGAGGAAATAGACCGCCTTTGTGGTTTCGAGGGATGTTCGAAACATGGGAACATTGTGGTCGGCGGCAAGCTGGATCAGCTCCTGGTCGATCGGATTATCGCTTGTCACGATGATGCATGGAATGGCGAATTTAAAAAGCGTGTTGAATGCCTGGATCCTTTCTTCAAGAGGCATGCTGTTGAGATACCGGATTTCAGTGTTGCCGAATACTTGAACGCGGTCGTACGTAAAGAGTGCAACGTACCCCGCGAGCGCCAGACCCGGCCTGTGAATGCTTTTGTCGCGGATCGTGTTTTCGAAGCCAACCTTCGTTAACGGCACCAGCTTAAGGCGGGTTTTATTGGTCTCGTAAAGAAAGCCAACCGTAATGCTGTGTTTGCGAATCTCTTTAGCGGATTCAAGTTTCATCGTCGGTGCATCAGTAGTGATTATTCTTTTTCGGCAATTTGCCGAACTTTACTTTTTGCTTTTTCATGGAGCTTGCTTTTGTATTTCACAAGCTGGCGTTCCAGTTTTGCAACGGCGTTATCGACGGATTTTTGATAGTCATCGGACTTTTGGACTGCTTTCAGCAATGTCCCGTACACCGTAAGATGAATTTCTGCGACCTTAAGGCTGTTCCGTGAGCGCTCAAAACTGAGGATGATATCCGATTTAACGATGCCGTCGTAGTACCGTTCCAATTTTTTGACAGCATCCTGAGCATAGTCACGCAAACTTTCATGAGGCTTAAAATGCCGTGCCGTAAATTTGATATCCATGCAGCCTCCCTCAAATTTTCATCACAGAATTGACGATAGATCAAGCCCGACCGATCCTACGAAGCTTTCGGGTGGGCTTGCCGGTAAACTTTCTTCAAACGCTCCGAGGTCAAATGCGTGTAGATTTGCGTCGTCGAAAGGCTCTCGTGCCCGAGTAATTCTTTCACTGCAAAAATATCGGCGCCGCGGTCCAACAAATGCGTCGCGAATGAATGGCGGAGGATGTGTGGGCTTTGCTGCTTTATTTCCGACACCTCCTTAAAATATTTTTTGACGATGGCATTAACCGCGCCCGGATAAAGGCGTTTACCTTTTTCCGTAAGGAATACAGCCCTCTGTTCCGCAGCGTTTTCCTTATTCATGAGTTGCTTCCTCACCGCCATATACCGTTCAAGAGCGTGATACGCTTTCGTTCCGAACGGAAGAATCCGCTGCTTATTCCCCTTGCCTACGACTTTGACCGTCCTCTCATAAACGTCGATATCGTCCGTGTCGAGCTGCACAAGCTCTCCGCGCCGCATTCCGGTGCTGTACAATAATTCGAGGAGGGCGGCATCGCGGGAACCGAGAGGCTCGGCAGTATCCGGCAGAAGCATCAACTTTTCAACGGCACGCTCGTCGAGAAATTGCGGAAGCTTCTTTTCGACTTTCGGCGATACGACATTGCTCATCGGGTTGGCGGGCAGAAGCTTTCGCCGGAGAGCAAATTTAAAAAAAGAGCGGAGTGTGGAGATTTTCCGAACAACGCTTTTTTTTGCCATGCCGCTGTCGAGCAAAACGGCGAGAAACGAGCGTGCCATCTCCTGGTCGATAAGGTCCGGATGCTGCAGCGTTTCAGGGAATTTTTCCTGAAGGAAAGCCCGAAACTGGTAGAGGTCTTTAGCATACGAAGCGTGTGTGTGAGGAGAGAAATTTCTCTCGCGGTCAATGTATTGCAGAAACAATTCCACAGCATGATTGAGCATCGGCCTGCCGTTAAACTGCTATTGCTGTTTCTTCACGGACGAACTCTTCCTTGCAATTCGGGCACAACAAGTAGTCCCCTTTTTTCTTTGAACTTTTCTGAACAAGGTACGGGTTCTTGCAGTTTTCACACTCTTGAATAACCGGCTTGTCCCACGAAACAAAATCGCATTCCGGATAACGCGAACATCCGTAAAAATTTCTCTTCCGCTTCGTTTTCCGTTCGATCACATCTCCATCTTTGCATTTCGGACATTTTATCCCCATGGAGATCGGCTGGGTATAATTGCACTTCGGATAATTCGAGCACCCCAAAAAAGTCCCGAAGGGACCGCCTTTGACAACGAGGTCTCCGCCGCACTGCCTACACTTCAACCCGACGCTATGTTGATGCTTCTCTACATCTTCATCAAGCGGTTTTCGGTTCTTGCACGCAGGGTACCCGGTGCAGGCCTTAAATTGACCGTACCTGCCCCACTTGATAATCATCGGCTTACCGCACAGCTCGCACAATTCGCCGGTCTCCTCCTGGAGCGATTTCTTAATCCTGCCGGCTTCCTTCTCGACGTGGTGCAGCGATTCGATGAAAGGATGATAGAAATCTTGCATCACTTGCACGTAGTTGTTTTTCCCCGATGCGATTGTGTCAAGCTCCTCTTCCATCAATGCGGTAAATTTCACGTTGAGGACTTTTGGAAAACTATGGACGAGCAGCCGGGTGACCACCATTCCGAGCTGCGTGGCATAGAGTTTTCTCTCTTGCTGGTCGACATACTTCCTGTCGACAATTGTGCCGACAATCGCTGCGTACGTGCTCGGCCGCCCGATGCCCAGCGATTCCAACTCTTTCACCAAGCTGCTCTCGGTGTATCGCGCGGGGGGTTTCGTAAAATGCTGTTTCGGCAGTACATTCCGAAGAGTCGCGTGCTGGCCTGCCTTGAGGTTTGAAGGAATTTTGGATATTGGATCCTCATCGTCGGCAATTCCCCTTTCTTCAACCATGTCATCATAGACCTGGAGAAATCCACGGAACAGCGGCACTGAGCCGGTAGCCCTGAACGTATATTCGCCCCCTTTGATGTCCACGGAGACTTGCTCAAATGTCGCCGCAGTCATCTGACATGCGACAAAGCGGTTCCAAATCAATTCGTACAGCGCATAAATGTCCTTGTCCAAATGCTTCTTGACGTGCTTGGGAGCCAACTTTAGCGAGGTCGGCCTGATCGCTTCGTGGGCGTCCTGCGATTCCTTTCTCTTTTTGAATTGATGAGGCTCCTTAGGAAGATATTCGGGGCCATACGAATCATAAATATACCCCCGGACGGCCGCCACAGCATCGGCGCTTAAACGCGTTGAATCGGTGCGCATATACGTGATCAAACCCACAATCCCCTCATCCCCCAGGTCGATTCCTTCGTACAATTTCTGCGCGAGCATCATCGTGCGCTTTGCCGAGAACCGCAAGCGGCTCGCCGCTTCCTGCTGCAGCGTGCTGGTAATGAACGGTGCCGGGGCAATCCGTTTAACCGTTTTCTTTTGGATGTCGGCAATCGAATATGTCTGCTTTTGAATATCAGCGGCATATCCTTGCGCAGTCGTTGTGTCCGAAATTTTCGGATCCGCCCCGTCGATCTTTATGAGCTTAGCATAGAAGGGGTCGGAGCTCTCCGTCTGGAATTCGCCGGTGATGGACCAGTATTCTTCTGGAATAAACTTTTTGATATGCTCTTCCCTCTCGCAAATTAGCCGTAGAGCGACAGATTGAACCCGCCCTGCCGAGAGGCCGTAATAGACCGTCTTCCATATAAACGGGCTGAGCTTGTAGCCGACAACACGGTCCATGGCCCGGCGTGCCCGCTGGGAATCCACAAGGTGCTGGTCGATCTTCTTTGGGGATGCCATCGCCTCGGCAATTCCAGTCGGCGTAATTTCATGAAAAAGGACGCGGAAGATATTTTTATTTTTTGTATCGATTTCCTGGGCGATGTCGTACGCGATCGCTTCTCCTTCACGATCAGGATCGGTCGCTATGAATACCTTCTCTGCGCCTTCGGCAAGTCGCTGGAGTTTCTCGATGACTTCCTCTTTGCCCTCTATCGTCTCGTACGAAACGGCAAATTTGTTCTCAACATCGACGCCGAGCTTGCTCTTCGGCAAATTCTTAATATGGCCGACCGATGCCTCGACAATGAACTCTTTGCCGAGATATTTGTTTATCGTCTTCGCTTTCGACGGCGATTCTACAATAATTAGCGATTTACTCATACTTCAAACCTATTCGCTCCGATCAATGAATGGTGTCTTTACCGTTGAACATGACCCTGCTTCCGGCCCCTCGGGAATCCTCACCCTCGAGCAATATCGAAGCAACGATCGATTTTGTTTCCTGTATACCGGCGGCAACGTAATCGGCCAGCATCACACGGTCGATGACCGTTTCAATATCTTCTTCCGAGATCACGCCGAGCTCGCGCAATTGGATCAAATAACCGTGCGCTTCGGGAGTAAACACCATCCGTTCCGCATCGTGAAGCACGCGGTGAGAATGGGGTGAGCTTTTGGAGATCTCCTTGACAACGTTTTCTCCGAGATTGATTTTCTCGTAGAGCCAGCTGAACGCAGTACTGATTTCGGTCGGCGTGTAGCCGTTGCTGGTTAACACGCTCAAATCGATCTCCCCCAGCGGAATATTGTTCCGTAATTCGCCCATCAAATAAACGATGATCTCAACTATTTTTTCGCGCATGATACCGGTCCTGCTGCCTTCTTTTCGTTACGCTCTTCGTCGAGGCAATGTAATAAAAAATCTCAGAGTGTCAAATAGCCGACCCGCGACGGGTACACAAGGCCACATACTTCTCCTGCAGGTCAAACATTTTTTTTCGTTGTTTTGTTCTTGTGTCGTCATAGCCGAGAGCATGGAGCACTCCGTGAATGACGAGGCGTGTCAGCTCATTCTTTAGGCTCACCTTATATAGACGCGCTTGACGGCGCGCTTGTTTCATGTTGATGTAGATTTCAGCTTCGAGGGAGGGTTGGGTTTCAATCAGAAATGTGATGACATCTGTGCTGAATCTATGCCCCAAATATGCCGTATTGATTTTTTTAATAGCACGATCGCCGACAAACACACAAGAAATATTCCCGACGGGGATGCACTCTTCTTTGAAAACAATGGAAACAACCCGCCCGACTGTCTTCTTCGACACAGGGTGTTCCCCACTGCTATACGAAACGGCGACTTCAACCATTACCGCTTTCTTTTCGTCGCAGACTTTCCCGGCTGCTCCGGCAGCACCGATTCCGTGAGAGACAAGGCGATACCCGACAGCATCACCTCGGGGCCGAGCTGGGTAAAATCACCGGAGAGCAACGAACGGTCGACATTTGCATAAAGCGAACATCCGCCCTCTTTTTCGATGATGAGACCCGATACCTTCCCATCGCGCTGCCCGATGAATGTCACCTCGCCCAACATATCGCTGACGACATAGCCCGAGCAAAAATGGAGCTGGAGATGGGCATTGGGAGTGTAAACGGTGACAAGGTTTCCCCTTTCTTTGCCGATCATGATATTCGAATAGATCTCGACGGCGAGTTTCCGCTTCGCCGTGCTGCTCCCCAGCTCAAAACGGACATTATTTCCCCTCGCCTTTCCTTTTACACCAAGCGTCCTGGCGAGTTCTTTGAAATCAGAAGGCGTGAAAACAAACGTTGATCGTGTCATGGAAAATGGAAAAAGAAAAAACCCCGTCTTGCAATCCTCGGGGTTTACAATGGCATACTTTTCGCGCGTGGAACGAAAAGCTTGGTACGTGCATGCCGAATATATAGTACACTACATCTCACGATTTAATATAAAGATGGATAGCCGAATAGTCAAGTTCATTTTTCGTTACCATGTCAGCTCTAATCCTTCCCGCGCCGCAGTACATTGGAATGTGAAGCTTTTGGTTTTTATTTCTTTTTGGCATTGCAACAGGATATCGTCAACTTTTTCATCGCTGCGGTTCGGTTCATGGTGGAATAAAACAAGATGGCGCGCGTTCGCTTCGGCGGCGACTTTAAGCGTGAACAAATAATGTGAATGCCCCCAGCCGATTTTATCGACGTATTCTTCGGGCGTGTAGGTACAATCGTGGATAAGGATATCGGCATTTCTGGCAAAATCGAACACTCGCTGGTTGGGGTCGCCTGACAAAGCAGAAAATTTCTCCTGCACAATTTTTTCAAAGTTGGTCATGCGGCCGGCAACTTCTTTGTCGAACGGCTCGTTGTCGCTGATATACACAAGCGTCTTGCCTTTGTATTCGAGCCTGTACCCAACGGTGAATCCGGGATGGTTGACGTACATCGTCCGTACATGTGCGCCGAAAATCGTGAATTCTTCTTCACCAATCGGACGAAAATTTATTTTCGCCTTCAATTCATTCAATTGAACGGGAAAGTAAATTCTGTTCATTTGATCGGCAATAATACGCTGGAGGTTCATCTCTCTCCGTTCGGTTCCGATAATGGTAATCTCATTTCCCGAGATCAACGCCGGCTTAAAAAATGGAAATCCCTGGATATGATCCCAATGCGGATGGGTGATAAGAAGGTAAGTATTCAGCGATTCTCCGTTAGCAATAAGATGATCGCCAAAGGGACGGATCCCGGTTCCAGCGTCAAAAATGATCAGCTCGTCATTATCGAGGCGAAGCTCAAGCGACGGTGTATTTCCGCCGTAACGAACCGTTGCCTTTCCGGGCGTCGGGATTGAACCGCGCACACCCCAGAATTTCAATTTCATGGCCATATCTCACTTTTAATGAGAAATAGAAATCACATTCTGTATGCCGCTACATATTCAACGTAATTTTGGGCAGATCGAATGAGAGACTGTCGTTCCTCCTCGGTCAAAGGCCGTACGACTTTTGCAGGTACTCCTGCCGCCAGCGTCCCCTCCGGAATGACAGCATCGCCTGCAACTACTGCGCCTGCTGCAACAAGAGCGTAAGGCCCGACACGAGCATTATCCAGGATGATCGCCCCCATGCCCGATCAGACAAAAATCATATACGGTTGCGGCATGAACGACAGCACTGTGCCCGACCGTAACGTTTGAACCAATAATCAACGGATATTTTTTATGCGTGACATGAAGTACGGAAGAGTCCTGAATATTTGTCCGCTCGCCTATCCGTATAAAATTCACGTCTCCACGGACGACAGCATTAAACCAGATGCTGCTGTCCTTTCCAATTTCAACATCTCCAATAACGTGCGCTCCCTCGGCCATAAACACACTTGGATGAATTTTTGGTACGACGCCACGGTACGGTATGATGCTCATCGCTATTTATTCTTCAGGAGCACGCGGTGGGACCCATCCGGGACGATTCCATTTTACCAATTCAAGGCGAACACTTCCCAGGATGACTTTCATTTTTGCGATAATCGGGACTGCGGCCTCATCGTTACTAAACCATCCCGAGAAGCCCCCTGTAAGCCCAAAAATTCCTACAAAATCAGCCCGCCCCTCAAACTCTACCGTTTCAACGGGATATTTGATTGCGTCGATCTCGGATGATGTTTTCTTGTTCAAGAAATTAATGTATGTGTTCACTTTCTTTCCACTCACGAAGGTCGGAACATTCTCGGCCTTGCTCGAATGCACATTCCCGCGTGCATAATAAAACAACGACAACCCGTCCTGGTATGTTGAACTTATTGTATCCGTCTCTTTCGCCGCCGAATCTTGTTGCTGGCGAATGCCCTGTTCTATGGATACCCGATCATGCAAATAATCAAATGAATAATTCGAATACGAAACATTGGTTGAGTCGCCATTATTAACCCCGGAAAAAAAATGTGAGTACAGGTGCGGGTCGATCTCGCTGTAAAAAATCCAGTGCAAATTGACGAACGGAACTCCGCTGTATGAATCCATGAATGCTTTTGCGCGAAATACGGTTACGCCGTTTTTCTGTACCGTATCGAGGATTTCAATTTTTACGGTTCCCAGGGAAAAAAACGAATAGCTCACTTCATATTCCAGTCGCTCCCCTACAACAAACATTCCGGAAGGAGCGGCAAGAGTAAAGCTTGTGTCGGACGGGCTTTTTGCCTTCCCCGGTTTGGCCGGGAAAAAAAATGAACCGAACAGCGCGGCAAGACAGACAAAACTGACAACGGAATTTTTGTAGTTCAATTTCTTGAAAAACAAACCCCCGAAACTCAAACGGTCGCGATGTTCACCCGATGACGACAGGTCATTCATTATTGAAGCTTCGCTATCTTTGCTGCCTCGGGAAAGATGGAGAGCGCTTTCTTCAGTTGATTATCCGACCTCAAAATGACGGGATACCAGCCGTCGTTACCCCAGAAGTTTCTCGCGATGTGGGCTTTGAGTCGCGCTTTGGTGTACTCCTTATCTTTCGCAAATTGTTCCTCATTAAAGTCGACTTTCTTCGCCTTAATGAACCCGATGAACTCAGCCAAAAGAGCATCGTCGACTTCAAAATCCCGGTCAAACAATTGAAAATCTCCTTTGTACTTCTCCTTGATGTCGTTGGCATGTTCCTCCAAATACTCCGTCGTGAACTCGTAGAACAAATTCCGGTTTCTGAGTGTTATCGTCAAAGGAGTTGCATCATCAGGCTTCACAATGTAATCAGGTGTAATACCGCCGCCGCCGTAAATTTTTCTTCCGTCTGCAGTTTTGAAGACCGGACGGGTCGAATCTCTTTCTTCGACATGCGAGATATTGTTGCCTTCGGTTTCTTTCCGCTCAAACGCCTCGCGCTGGTATTCCTCTTTTCCTTCCGCATACGAACGTTGGATACACCTGCCGCTCGGCGTATAATATCGGGCGATTGTCAAACGAATCGCCGATTTATCTGCAAGCTCAAATTGCCGTTGCACAAGCCCTTTGCCGAAACTTGTTTCGCCGACAATCAACCCGCGGTCCCAATCCTGAATTGCGCCCGCAACAATTTCGCTGGCAGAGGCCGTTCCATTCGAGATCAAGATGATCAGCGGAGTTTTTTCAAATTCGCTGTTGGTGGTAGCATAGTATTCCTCGTCGAAGTCGGGCCGGCGCCCTTTCGTATAGACAATTTCTCGTCGTCCTGTTGCGGGGTCTCCATCAAGGAATAGGTCAGCCATTTTAACGGCTTGGTCAAGATAGCCTCCGGGATTAAACCGAAGGTCCAGAACGAGCCGCTTCATTCCCAGCCCCTTAAGCTTTTGAAGCGCGCTTAGCATTTCAGCATTCGTTGTTTCCGCAAACCGCGTAACGTTGATGTACCCGACATCGTCGTTAAGCATGAACGATACATCGACGCTATAAAACGGAATAACGTCGCGAATAATTTCATAATCGAGAAGATCCTTTTCCCCGGGTCTCACGATAGTGACCGAAACCTTTGTCCCTTTCGGTCCCTTCAACCCTTTCATTACCTGGTCGTTATTAAAACCGATGGCACTTTTGCCGTCAATCTTCACAATTTTGTCATTTGAAAGAATGCCCAATTGAGCACTCGGACCGCCGCCAATAGGCTGCACAACGGTGATTGTATCGTTGACAATGGCAAATTCTATTCCGATGCCTTCGAATTTTCCGCGAAATTCCTCCGTCACTGTTGTCAATTGTTTTGGATCGATGTACACGGAATGCGGATCGAGATCGTTCAATAGTCCTTTGATCGCGGATTCCGTAAGCTTCTGGGTATCGACTTCATCGACATAATACTTTTCCGTTAAGCTCAGCACATCCTTGAATTTGCCGAGTTGTTCGTAAATATTGTCGCCTGAGATGAGCATGTTGAGCTGCATCCCGCCCAATATCGAAACCAGGATCAATACGGCAACAATCGGCGTGGAAAACCGTTTCTTCATAAAGCCTCTTTTTAGTTCTTCCTTAGGTATCATCTTAAACAACAATGAATTTCGACTGCATAGTAAAGAATCAGCGGGTTCGCACCATCATTCTGGATTGCGGCAATACAAAACGTCCCCTTTCTATGTCCGGAGAAATATGTTACGTGCTTTCAATTTTGAAATACGTGACGCACTTCACTTCGCGGAGTCGTTTCGGCGTGTTTTGAATAAAATCATAAGAAATAGATTCAAAGTCAAGTTAGACGAGAACACGGTAGTGACTCATTTTGAGAAAGAAAAACGAGTTTCTGAGGTTTAATGGAGTTAGTGTATGTTACTTTCTTTCCGAGGAAGTCCCGCTGTACGGGATCCCGCTCTTTAAAATTTTTAATAGAAGCGGGAAAAGTAAACAAATGCCGCTTTACGGCATCCCGCCTCTTTTAATTTTTGGAGCGGGAGAAATCTCTCGTCCGAAGGACCCCTTTGGGGAAATCGTAGCACACGGATTCAATCCCAGCCGCAGATGCCGTCAATTTCGGCGCAAGACAGCGTCGAATATTTTGGTTTGATGGTCGAGCGCCGAAATTGAAACCCTTCGATTGAATCCTTCCCGTCCGCAAACCTGACGATTTCGATTAATGTTGCAAAAGCTGCATGTGTTGTATCCTCGGAATCGGGGGCAGTGGGGGTTGGGGGCGATGCGCGCGTTGAGAAAACGGCTGGCATGTGCAGGTGGCAAGCGGGAGCAGTTTTCTCCCGGCTGTGTGTGGGAAAGCATCGCCAGCATTCCGATTCCGAGAAGCTCTTCCCGCTTTCCAAAAATATGAAAGGCGGGATCCCGTACAGCGGGACTTTGCTTCTTTCTCTGGCACCAGAGAAAGAAGGATGACTTCAAGGCTATTATTCAAAATGAGTCACGACCGAGAACACCTTTTTTCAGTTCAAGCGTTGCTTTTCAGACTTCAAAACGCTGCCGGCTATTTCTCCGGTTTCATTTGGGGGAAAAAGATTACATCGCGGATGGACTCCTGCCCGGTAAGCAACATGGTTAACCGGTCGATGCCGATTCCGAGTCCCGCGGTTGGCGGCATGCCGTATTCAAGAGCTCGAAGAAAATCTTCATCGAGAAGTTGGGTTTCGTCATCGCCCCGTTCTTTGAGCCGCGCCTGGTCTTCAAATCGACCCCTCTGGTCAAGAGGATCGTTCAGCTCACTGAACGCGTTGCAAATTTCCTGGCCGTTCACAAAGCCCTCAAAGCGCTCAACCAGACCTGCCTCCGAACGGTGCTTCTTTGCAAGCGGCGACATCTCAACAGGATAATCCATGATGAAAGTGGGTTGGACGAGATATGGCTGCACTTTCACGCTGAATATTTCATCGACGATGTTCCCCGAGCTGGCTGCAGGCTCGATATCAACATGCATTTCTTTTGCGATGGAACGAAGCTGGCCTTCATCGATACTACGAAGCTTGCGTCCCGTATATTCTTCAATCGCACCGAACATGGTGATGCGTTTCCAGGGAGGAGTAAAATTGATTTCATGCTCTCCTAATATTACTTTTGCGCTGCCGTTGAGTGCCAGCGCAACGGAATGGATCATCTGTTCGACCAATTCCATCATCCACACATAATCATGGTATGCGACGTATAATTCCATCATGGTGAATTCGGGGTTGTGGGTCCGGTCCATCCCCTCGTTGCGAAAGTCTTTCGCAATTTCGTACACGCCGTCATAACCGCCGACAATGAGCCGCTTCAAGTACAATTCATCGGCGATACGAAGATAGAGCGGCATATCGAGCGTGTGATGATGCGTGATGAACGGACGCGCTGAGGCGCCGCCGTAGAGCGGCTGCAAAACAGGCGTTTCCACCTCGAGGTAGTTTCTGTCGTCCAAAAATTTTCGCATGCTGCGGAGAATCATCGTCCTCTTCGTCAGGATGTCCCGCACCGCCGGATTGACGACGAGGTCGACATACCGCTGGCGGTAGCGCAGCTCTTTATCGGCAAACGGATCGAACACGACCTTTTTTCCCGATTCGTCGGTTTTTTCTTTTACGACCGGAAGAGGGCGAAGCGATTTCGTAAGCAGCTTCAGCTCCTGCGCATGGACCGATATCTCGCCCATTTTCGTCCTGAAAATAAAACCTTTAACGCCGATAATATCTCCGATGTCAAGAAGGCGAAACGCATCATAAATATCGCCGAGGTCATCCTTCTTCAAGTATATTTGTATCTTTCCTTTTGAATCCTGGATATGGCAGAATGACGCCTTTCCCATTTTGCGCAGCGACATGATCCTTCCCGCTACGGAAACAATCCGTTCCGGCTCACTTTCGTTGAACGAAGCGAGAACATCGGATGAAAATGCATCCCGTTCGTAATTGTGCGGATATGGCTCGATACCGAGTTTCCTCAATTGGTCCAATTCCTCACGGCGGCGAGCCATGAGCGCATTCAATTCTTGTTGGTATTCGTGTTGATCCATAACATTCATAGTATGTTGGGTGGATAAGACTTCGAAAGACTCTTACGGCAATTTCTTGCCGTGAGGGTACGCGGGGAGCTCCAGCCGGTCCGGCGAACAGCGCTTGAATAGTGCCGTCAGTTCATACAAACGAGATGCATGCCAGGAGGCCACTTGCTCCCACGAAAACCGCCACTCCCAGTAACCCGATGGTTGACCGGGCAAATTCATCCGTGCTTCCGATCCGAGACCGAGCACATCCTGCATCGGATAGATTGCCATGTCCGCGACTGATTGCGCTGCGAGCCTGATCAAGTCCCAATGAATTTCTTTTCCATCGGTGCCGGTATATTTTTTGACGAACGATTGTTCCCGCTCCGTTGCGCTTTTGAACCAGCCGATCGTCGTGTCGTTGTCATGCGTGCCGGAATAGACAACAACATTGGGCAAGTAGTTATGCGGAAGAAAAGGATTCTTCGGGTCCCCGGCAAAAGCAAACTGAAGTACCTTCATTCCTGGAAAATTAAACCGGTCGCGCAGAGCAATGACATCGTCGGTCATAAGGCCAAGATCCTCAGCAATGATTGGAAGCTTGCCCAGCTTGAGCAGCACCGTGTCAAAGAGTTGTTCTTTCGGTCCGCCAACCCAACGGCCGTGCACCGCGGTCTTTTCATCTGCCGGAATTTCCCAGTAAGCAGCGAAGCCGCGAAAATGGTCGATCCGAACGATATCGACGAGCGCAAGCGTATTTTTGATTCGCTCAATCCACCAGGCAAAACCATCCCGTTCCATCACATCCCATCGGTACAGCGGATTTCCCCAGCGCTGGCCCGTCGCACTAAAATAATCGGGGGGTACGCCGGCGACAACAGTTGGACGAAGATTTTCATCCAGCGAAAAAAGATCCGGGTGTGCCCACACATCGGAACTCTGGAACGCCGTAAAGATCGGAATATCGCCGACAATTTGAATTCCTTTTTCGTTGGCGTATTTCTTGAGTGCTGCCCACTGGCGAGCGAAACACCATTGCGTAAATTTCCAAAATTTAATTTCGTCGTTTAATTCCACGCGCGCTTTTTCGAGAGCAGGCAGCTTGCGTTGAGCGATGTCGCGGTCCCATTCGCACCATTCTTTGCTGTCATGTTCACTTTTCAACG
Organism: uncultured Bacteroidota bacterium; assembly: GCA_963717445.1. Lineage (GTDB taxonomy): Bacteria > Bacteroidota > Ignavibacteria > UBA10030 > UBA8401 > JAGVPT01. The sequence goes on from OY970334.1 coordinate 761,520, forward strand.
CCATGAAAAGGGCGTAATCGGCAAGCCAGCCTTTATTTTGATTATCGAACGATTCGAATTCGGCCTTTTCATTCGACAATGCGTGTGCAAAAAATTCCTTCGCCGCATGATGTAACAATTTAATCCGGAAAGGAATGACTTTCCCGAAATCAACATGGTTAGTCGGAAATGGCTTCGCGAACAAAAGCTCATCGCTGCGAAGCCAGCCTTTGTGTTCGAGCTCGGAAAGGTCGATGAGCAACGGGTTGCCGGCAAACGCGGATAAGCTCATGTATGGAGAATTCCCCAGCCCGACCGGGCCAAGCGGAAGTATTTGCCACAACTTCTGACCGGCAACAACAAGCCAATCGATAAAATGATATGCCGCCGGACCGAAATCTCCCGATCCATGTGGGCCCGGAAGCAACGTCGGATGAAGAAGGACTCCGCTGCTGCGTGGAAATCGCATGATGGTAACCTTTCAAACGTATTGTTTTGGGGATCTACCCCACAAAGATGGACAACAAATAAGATGCATCATGGTTGAGCGGGTTTCATGGATCCTTCATTCCCGCAAATTCTTTAATCATTCGTGTTTCAGGCTGTGAAAGATACCTCCACCCTCCCCGTCGCAAACCGTCAGTCGTCAATCCGGCGTACTGCACGCGATCCAGCCGTTTCACCTCATAGCCAAGCGATTCAAACATCCTCCGCACCTGCCTGTTGCGCCCTTCATGGATTGTGATAATGAGATTCCGGTTTTTCGTCCCGGGAATCGAATCAACGCGGGCGGGAGCAGTCTTTCCATCTTCAATATGAACGCCCTTCTTTACCTTCTCAATATCTTTTTGGTCGACACCCGTTGTCAACTCCACATGGTACGACTTATCAACGTGATGTGAAGGATGCATCAAACGGTGTGCAAGCTCCCCATCGTTTGTAAACAAGAGGACACCCGTCGTGTTCCGGTCGAGTCGCCCTACGGGAAAAATCCGCTCGCGGGTGCGGACGAGGTCATACACCGTCTTCCGGTTCTTTTCATCGCGTGCAGTAGTGATATAATCCTTCGGCTTGTTCAGTACAATGTACACAAGCTTTTCTTCGATGGTGATTGTTCTGCCGTTGACGGCAACGCGGTCGGTGGAAGGTGAAACTTTCGTGGAGAGATCGGTGACGACTTTTTTATTGACTGTTACTTCTCCGTTGAGAATTAATTCCTCGGCTTTACGTCTGGACGATATGCCGGCCATCGCGATGAAGCGATTTAACCGAACAACTTGCGGAAGAACGTTTGTATTTTTGTCTTCCACGTGCTCCATCCTTTCTTCGAGTCGTTTTTTCCCGGCCCCTCCGATTGAGCGGAGAGATCAACTGATTCGGTCGATCTTATCCCTGCGGGAGCAACAAATTCATGAATAATCTCTTCATGCGATTGTTCAGTGTCAGCGGGCTCTGGAATTGTTTTTTGCTCCACTTCTGTCTGCTCTTCGCCAAACGGAACGTCAGGCAATCCTTCAGTGTTCGCCGGTGCAGATGATTCAACAGACTGTTCAACCGGCTCAGCCTCGATCTTCGGCGAGTCCTCAACGAAAGGAGACGTGGTTTTTTCAACTGTCTGAATTGACGGCAAAATAGACGCAACTCCTTCATTTTCAACAAGTTCGTCCTCCGTCTTTTTCGGTATGGGCGATGAAGGCAACGCGGGTATCGTTTTTTCGACAATTGTTTTGGCTTCGCTTTCTTTCTGCGATTCCTGCAGTTTTGACTTTTTTCTGGGAATGTGGGGAGCCCGGGAGTTCGGGTCAAGTTTCTCGTGCAACTTTTCTTTAAATACCAATTCCTCCTGATTTGCAAGCATTCTCTTTTCGACTTCGAGCTCGGTTTCTCCCAGAAGCTCTTCAATCTCTCTCGGCCTGGGTAAATCGGAAATCTCGTTCAGCCCGAAGTGCTTGAGGAAATCCGGGGTAGTACCGTACAAGAGCGGCCGGCCTGGGCTGTGTGCGCGCCCGACAATCGTGGCGAGATTTTTTTCCAACAGTGTTTTCATGATGTAATCCGCATTCACCCCGCGGATAAATTCAACTTCCGATTTTGTGATCGGCTGCTTGTAGGCGATGATCGCCAAGGTTTCCACTGCCGTTTGAGAAAGCTTGCGCCGTGCTTTTTCCTTGAAAAGTTTACCCACCCAAACGGCAAATTTTTTCTCAGTCGCGAAAATATACCCCCCTGCTAACTGCCGAATCCTGTACGCTCGGCCCAGCCCGGCATATTCGGCGTTCAATGAATCTATCGCTTCCCTGATTTCTTCTCCTGTCGGATTAATCTGCTCGGCACCCGATGAGTCCCGATTCATATCATCGAAGACAACACGGAGTGTCTCAAGAGTCACCGGTTCGTCGGCGGCAAAGAGCAATGCCTCGACAATTTCTTTCAGCTCCGTTGCCACAGCGACGCCGGCCGTTTGGTCGGTCGAGCCTTCCATCTTCGGCTCATCATTCATGCAGATACCTCTGTCGGTAGTTTGACAATGATCAGTTCGCCGTACGGGTCAACCTGGCGCACCCCAATTTGTTTTTGCTTTATCAATTCTAACAAGGCGATGAACGTGACGACAATGCGAATTTTTTCCGCCATCGAGGCAACCAACTGCAAAAATGTTGTTTCTGTTTTACTTTTGAAAAAATTCAGGATATACTTGACCTGGTCCTCAAGCGTGACGTTGAGTTTGTTGATTTCGTGAACATGCTTACGCGGCATTCTATCGACAACGTATCTGAACGCGGCGATCAAATCGAAGAGCGTCACATCGCGCAAAAGATTCTCCCCGTCCGGGTCTTCGGCGATTTTCGGGTCGTACAAAAATTTTTTCGGTACGCAACTTTACTTTGCTCCTCGCTCATCAATTGAAGTTGCTCGGCCATCTCTTTGTAGCGTTTGTAGTCGAGCAAACGGCGGACAAGTTCCGCCCGCGGGTCGAGTTCTTCCTCGCCTTCTCCAATAGGCCGCGGCAACAACAACTGCACTTTGATCTGCATCAACTCGGCAGCGGTGACAATAAACTCTCCCGCAATGTCCAGGTCAAGCTCCTGAAGGTATTGCAGGTATTCGAGGAAGTCCTTCGTAATCTTCGCGATCGGGATGTCATAAATATCCAACTCATCCCGCTTGATGAAAAAAAGGAGCAGGTCGAGCGGTCCTTCGAAATCTGTCAACTTAATGCGGTACATTCGTTATCCCAGCGACATAACGGAATGGACTTCCCCCATCGTTTCGCGTGCAACTTTTTTCGCGCGGGCCTCGCCGTCCTCCAAAATATCTTTTACTTCATCGAGGTGTGATTCGTAGTACATTCTCTTGTTGCGAATCGGCGCGAGCGCAAGGGCAATTTTTTCAGCGCAATTGTTCTTACAATCGACACAGCCGAGGGCTCCGGATTCACAGTCGCGGCGAATCTCCGGTATCTCCGTTGCATTAAATTTCTGGTGATACGTAAAAACTAGACAAATGTCGGGATGACCGGGATCGCCTTTTCGAATTTTCTCCGGGTCGGTAACCGCGGTTTTCAACTTTTTCTTGATCTCATCCGGTGAATCGGACAAGAGCACTGTGTTCCCCGTGGACTTGCTCATTTTTTGATTGCCGTCCAGCCCCGGGAGACGTGCAAATTTTGTCAGGCGCGGTTCGGGCTCGGGAAATACATTTCCGTATTGATTGTTGAACCGCCGTGCAATCTCCCGTGTGATTTCGACATGGGGAACCTGGTCCTCCCCAACGGGAACAATGTTCCCCTTGTACAACAAAATGTCGGAAGCCTGCAACACCGGATATCCCAAATGTCCGTATGACATTGTTTCGATGTTCAAATCCCGCACCTGGTCCTTTAATGTCGGGTTACGTTCCAATCGGGCCGTAGTCACCAACATAGAAAGTATCAAGTGGAGCTCCGAGTGCTCCTTGATCTGTGACTGCCGGAATATCGGGCTTTTTGCCGGGTCGATGCCGGCGGCAAGCCAATCGATGACCATGTCGATAGAATTCCGGTAAAGGTCGTGGGTGTCAACATTGGTTGTAAGGGCATGATAATCTGCAATGAGATGAAAGTTATCAAATTCGTTTTGAAGCGCGACCCAATTCTCCAGGGCTCCAACAAGATGCCCCAAATGAAGTTTCCCCGTGGGACGCATCCCGCTTAATATTCTTTTCTTGGCAGTCAACGACCTTTAGAAAACTCCTTCTGTCACGATTAGTTCATAAAGAGATACGGCTTCCATCTATCGTCGATGTTTCCCACAAAATGCCTGATAAAGGTAACATGATTCGGACGGCTCGGCCTTCGCATGAGAGGCATTCGCGCCTCTTCGGGAGTCCGGTCTCCTTTAGCGTTGTTGCATTGAACGCACGCGCACACTAAGTTTTCCCATGTATCCTCACCGCCCCGCGAACGGGGGAGCACGTGGTCAACAGTCAACGGCAAATCCCCCCTACCGCAAAATTGGCACCGGTGACCGTCACGCCTGAGAATATTTTTGCGCGAGAGTATAATCTTTTTATACGGAACACGAATGTAGACAGAGAGGCGTACAACGCTTGGAAAAGGCATTGCCATTGAAACAGACCGAAGAAGTTTTCCCGCATGTGCTTCAATCAACTCAGCCTTCCCGAGGAAAAGCAAGATAATAGCTTTCTTTACATTGCAGACACTCATTGGTTCGTAGTTTTGGTTAAGCACTAAAACTTTGCTGTTCAGCCGACCATGAATGCTTTTCGAAGTAAGTTTTGAACTGAAGACGGCCTCCTCATTCACCCTAAATAATTAAGATATTATGGAGATTGCTAAAGACCCGCTTAAATAAGGGCAACTGAAATTCAACCCTCTAGCGTTACTTCAAGGCTGACTTCCAGATTGTTAAAATATAGCATTCTCGACCGGGATTGTCAAGAAATGGTCAGTTTATATTGGCCAATGAGGAGGGGAATAATCTAACCTTTTTTGCCCTTTTTGTAGCTTCTTCGTATCTCGGAGACCGAATCCCCCCCAAATTTTTCCAAAAACGCATTAGCCAGCACCGGGGCGACAACAGCCTCCGCAATCACAGAGCATGCCGGAACCGCACAAACATCCGAGCGCTCATATCGTGAAGGAATAACTTTCATTGTTTTCAAGTCGACCGAACGCAATGGTTTGGCCAGAGTGGATATCGGCTTCATCGCCCCGTGAAGAATAATCATTTGGCCTGTTGTTACCCCCCCTTCAAGGCCGCCAGCCCGGTTTGTCGGACGAATGAGATTTTTATTTTTGCCTAAAAGGATTTCGTCGTGGACTTCAGAACCAAACAATGTTGAATTCGTAAATGCATTGCCAATTTCAACCCCCTTAACGGCGTGAATTGAGACTATGGCTTGCGCTAATTGACCGTCAAGCTTTCTGTCGTATTCAACGTAACTTCCTAATCCAATTGGTAGACCGGTAACAATGATTTCAAAAACCCCGCCGAGGGTATCCCCCTTTTTCTTTGCGGCTTTGATCGCATTCATCGCCTTTTCCGCGACACGCTTATCCAATATTCTCACTTCCGATTTGTCCGCCTCTTCAGCGATTTTGTATCCACCGTTCGATGCGCCGGCGAGTTTGTTGATAAGCGTATCGATATTCAATCGCCCTCTCACCTCCGCCGGGCCGATGCTGAGCACGTGACTGCCGATAAAAATGTTGAACGTCTCCAAAAACTTCCTGACTACGGTGCACAATGCAACCCGCATTGCTGTTTCTCGCGCACTTGCTCTGTCTATAACGTTCCGAAGGTCGTCGAAATCATATTTGAGTGCTCCCGCCAAATCCGCATGACCCGGCCGGGGTGTTGAAATTTTTTCAATCCCTTTTCCGCTTCCTTCGACCGACATTTTCTCGGTCCAGTTTGTCCAATCCTTGTTTCGAACAACGAGGGCAATTGGCGAGCCGAGTGTTTTTCCAAACCTGACGCCCGATAGAATTTCAACGTTATCCGATTCAATCCGCATTCTTCCACCGCGGCCGTATCCCTGCTGACGGCGCCATAGTTGTCGGTTGATGTACTCCGACGAGATTTCAATACCGGCAGGAAGGCCTTCGACAATGCCGACCAAGCCTTGGCCATGGGATTCCCCCGATGTCAGATATCGTATCACTCTTGTTTCCTTTCAATCACCCGGCAGTCACCGTAAAGCAATTCTTTTTGGAGAATTGTTCCATTTTTAGATAAGGGGAATATACAAAAAAAGTCTCTGCAAAACATCACAGAGACTTTTTGGTTTAAGTTAGATGTCGGACACCTTGGTGATTTACCTTACCGAATATTTCGTCATAGCGCGATTTTCCCGGTAAGGTGTCCGACGTCTACTGCGCGACTGGGAAATGTGATCTGTCAATCTTTCGGGATCTCAACGGCAATGAATCGAGAAGCACCGTTCGAACTTTTCACGCGAAGCATCAAGGCATCGCCCGGTTTCTTTGACTTCACCAATTTTTCAAATTCAGGCACAGAGGACATTTCCTTTCGATCCGCCTCAACGATGATGTCGCCCTCTTGAATCTGCCGGTTATCAGCTTCGCTGTACCGTTTAACGTTTGAGACGATAATATCGCTATCTACCTTTCGCTCCTTCTTGACTTTTGGATCGACCTTTGTGACGGAAAATCCAAGAGCGTCGAACTGAACGGGCTTCGAAACATGCTCAGGCGCGGCTTCTTCATTGTCATTCTCATCGTCGTTCGCCGCCACGCTCGATTTGTCGGGCCGCGGTTTTAATATGACGTTCTTTTCTATCGCGGCATTATCGCGCCAGATTTGCAGCGCTACTTTTTCGCCGGGGTGCCTTCCGGCAATAATGGATTGGAGCTCGTTGGGAGCTTTCACCGACTTTCCATCTACGGAAAGAATAATATCTCCTTCTTTGATTCCGGCATCTTTTGCGGCGCCTCCCTCAACAAGGTCCTGCACCAACACCCCTTCGATTTTTTCAAGTCCTGCCGCTTTTGCGACCGTTGCATCGACGGCAGAGATCGAGACCCCGATGTACCCTCGTTCGACTTTCCCGTGAAGGATTAAATCTTCAGCAACGGTTTTCGCAAGGTTGACCGGAATTGCAAAACCGTATCCCTGGTACCGTGCATTCGTTGTCGCGATAGCGGTATTGATGCCGATGACCTCACCGTAAATATTAACAAGCGCACCACCGCTGTTTCCCGGATTGATTGCCGCATCCGTCTGGATAAAATTTTCTACTCCGTAATTGTCGCCGATAATCTGAATATTGCGGCCAAGATAGCTGATGATACCCGCAGTGACTGTTGACGTCAGCGCCAGCGGGTTTCCGATTGCGATGGCCCATTGTCCGACCTGCAATTCGTCGGAGTTTCCGAGAACCGCGACCGGAAGGTCGCTGGCATCAATTTTCACGACACCGATGTCGGTCAACGGATCTGTCCCGACAAGCTTCGCTTTGAACCGCCGTGTATCGCTCAACACAACTTCAATCCCGTTTTCATCCGCATCCTGAACAACGTGATTGTTTGTCAAGATGTACCCATCGCTCGTCACAATCACGCCGGAACCGGCGCCCTGCGATTGCTCCTCATCCGGCATTCTGAACTTGAAGTCTGGAAAAAAATGGAAGAACTCATTGTCTTGAGGTTTCTTCGCTTTCGTCGTAACAACGATCGACACGACCGAAGGCGTCGCTTCTTTTGCCACGCCGACAAACGCTTCGTTCAATGCCTTCAGCTCGGTGTTCGGCTTAACCGGGTTTCGGTCTGCTCCAAGCTTCACCGATTTGTTTTGCGCCAACCCGAGGTCAACGCCGTCAAAGTTCGAGACTAATACGGCACCGAAAATAATGCCGACAACAATAAGAAAAAACGCAGCAAAAACAGACCTTTTCATATTTCAACAACCTCCTGCAAACAATATTGAGTGGATGAACAGTTACACATTTGTAAACAACGAAAGCGACTTCAACGTTCGCACGCCGGCAATATGATATTTCAAGTACGAATGCAATGTCGCAAGGATTTCATCCTGCATCGGCGGAGCAAGCTGTATCTCCGCCACTGAAGTCATCGGCAGAGATTGCAGCCGAAACAATAATCGAACCATTTCCGTGGGCATTTTGATGCCCCCTCCGTTCGACGACGAATGGCAATCCGAACACATGACGGAACCACCGGCCAAGAGAAGAAAAATTCCGTCAACACTCCGACCTTTGATAACATCGCGTCCGCATCTGGAGCAATGGTGAAGGTTCAACCCGTAACCAAAAATTTCGAGCAGGCGCAATTCAAAGGCGAAAATAATATTTCTTACATGTTTGGCGGCCCTATCGACGGCTTCTAACGACTCCACAAGAAGGGCAAACATCGGCAGATTTTCTTCCTCATCATGCATTACCATATTCACAAGTTCCACGACTGCCAAGCCGGTAGCTAACCTGTCGCCACTGCTGCCGAATTTGAGAAATGACTTGGTAATTTCGGATTTGGAAAGCAAATGCAAATCGCGTTCTTCTTTCTTGTATAGAATGACAGAAGAATGCGTCATTGGCTCGAGCGAAGCGCCAAACCTGCTCTTTGCACCCCGCGCTCCTTTTGCGATTACCTTTATCTTTCCAAACTTCTGCGAATACAGCGTTACGATCTTGCTGGTTTCGCCGTACTTCATCGAGCGAAGAACGATGGCATCGGTCGAAACTATCATACGGTGCGCTCGTTTGATTCTTGAACTGCCGAGCGAATCGATTGAACGAACGGCGTACGCAAAATCCCATGCTCTGTAACAATCGCCGTAATGTAGGAGTGAGGTGTCACATCGAACGCTGGGCAGTAGACCGGCACACCACTGGGCACTATCCGTTTTCCGAACCCTTCTGAAATTTCTTCAGGTTCGCGCTCTTCAATTGGAATCTGTGCACCCTCGGCAAGTGATACGTCAAACGTTGAAGTTGGGGCAGCAACATAAAACGGAATACCGTGCTCCTTAGCGATAATCGCAACGTTATAAGTCCCGACCTTGTTTGCAGTATCGCCGTTGGCCGCGATCCTGTCGGCGCCTACAAGAACGAGGTCAACCTTTTTTCTTGCCATCACGACAGCAGCCGCATTGTCGGTAATGACTGTTACCTCTATTCCCAGCTTCTGTAATTCCCACGCGGTTAACCGCGCTCCCTGGAGAAGCGGGCGAGTCTCATCTACATACACCGAAATGCTTTTTCCCTGCTCAAACGCCGTCGTGATAATTGACTGCGCAGTCCCAGTGCCGCCGGTCGCCAGTGCCCCGGTATTGCAGTGCGTTAGAATCGTTGCCCGATCCGGTACTAATTCTGCACCGTACTTGCCGATCTCTGCGCACATTTGCGCATCTTCCGCATGGATGCGTATCGCCTCATCCAGTAGAGCACGCTTAATCTGTTCAACGCTTTCTTGAAGATTTAGACGACAGACGGAACGCATTCGTTCCAGCGCCCAGAATAAATTTTTTGCAGTAGGACGAGTCCGGCTCATAACTGATACGGCGCGTTCGACGGTCTCGTAAAATTCCTGCGAAGTCACCGGATGAAAACGCTGTGTGCCGAGAACGACGCCATACGCCGCGGCAATCCCCAGCGCGGGTGCTCCACGAACTTTTAACGTTCGTATTGCATCGGCAAGCACCGCAAGGTCATCTGTCTCAACGAAAATTTCGTCGGTAGGAAGTTTTGTTTGATCGATGAACCGTACTTTGCCGTCAATCCACTCAATGCTTTTCATCAATCAATAGAGTTGATCAGAATTTCGACAAGTCCCGGAATGACCGGAATCGATCTTGAATTTTCAAATGTGTCAAGTCGTTCAAACCGTCGACGCCAAATTTCTCGACGCAGAACGAGGCCATTGCGCTCCCGTATATAACCGCTTTCTTCAAATTCTCATCGGAGACGTCGTCGCTTTTTTCAAGCCAGCCGATAAAGCCGCCGGCAAATGAATCTCCGGCACCCGTCGGGTCATTGATGTTTTCCATCGGATACGCAGGCGCAGAGAAAATCGTATTTTCGGTGAGAAGGATGGCCCCATGTTCCCCTTTTTTGATGATAAGAATTTTCGGTCCCATGCCGATAACTTTTTTCCCCGCACGGATGAGATTCGGTTCCTGCGTCAGAAGCCGGGCCTCAGAGTCGTTAATAATGAGGACGTCGAAGTGTTTCATGGTCTTCATCAATTCATCTCGTTTCCCTTCAATCCAAAAATTCATCGTATCTCCTACCACGAGCTTCGGCTTTTCGATTTGGTCCAGGACTTTTCGCTGAAGCACCGGGTCGATATTTCCCAGGCACACATATTTGCTCTTCCTGTATGATTCCGGGATTTTCGGGTCGAATTTTTCAAACACGTTAAGTTTCGTGAACAACGTGTCGCGCATATTCAAGTCGTAGTGATACTTTCCCGACCAGCGGAAAGTCTTGCCATTTTCGATTCGCTGCAGACCTTCAAGGTCGATGTTCCGCGCTTCAAGAAACGAGATCGCATCACTCGGAAAATCTCCCCCGACAACCCCGACCATTCGAACCTGCGACGCAAAATAACTTGCCGCAGTGGATATATAGACGGCCGAACCCCCGAGCGTTTGTTGCGCTTTCCCAAACGGTGTCTCGATGGTGTCGAGTGCAAGTGAACCGACGACTAATACACTCACGTGTTTCTCCTTTAGCGATACTTAAAATTTTTAGAATAAACCAGATCCAAGGATATGCCGCTCATCTTGCAACAGACACAGAGCAACAACTTCAACTTCTCTTTTTTAGTCATGTCCCTGTATAATTTCGGTTAACAACGAAGCCAATTTCCCTTTCACAATATACTCATGAATTATGTTTAATGCTTGGATTTGCCCTGGCCAGACGAGAAGCTCTTTCGCCCGCTCCATGGTACACCATTCGAATTCATAGTGTTCCTTTGAGAGAGTCGGCATAGAACCGGCGGGTACCTGCGCTGCGAATACTGCCGAGATATGAACAACATCTCTTTTGGGGTTCAAAAATGTGTTCATGTGAGGAACAAGCCAATACCGCTCGGGAGCAAGTCCGGTTTCTTCGTTCAATTCTCTCAACGATGCTTTGATCGCCGTCTCATTCCCTTCGATTGAGCCGCTCACAAATTGCCACGTATCGGGATAAATCCTGTCGGTCTTGGAGCGGCGAAGAAGAAGAAACATCGGGCCATTGTCCGTAAAGCAGAATATGCACACTTCAACAATATTGCATTCTATCGTAGCCATTGCGAACCGCTCTTTTGAAGTTGAGTGATCTCTTGCTTTGTCAAAAGCCTGGTGCCTCCAACAGGAAGCAACCCCAACTGAAGTGGGCCGATTGAAATCCGCTGAAGTGCAACCACCAGATGGCCGATTGCTTCAAACATTTTCCTTATCTGCCTGTTTTTGCCTTCAACAATCGTAACGTCGCAGCATGTAGACGTTTCATTGTGAATAATGTTCGCAACTGAGGCGGGAAGGGTCGTATATTTTTCCTCAATCCTTATTCCCTTCCCGATTTTCTCAGAGAGTTCTTGGCTCACAGTACCATCTGCAACAACGCGATACGTCTTTGGAACCCTTGAGCCCGGATTTGTCAACCGTTCCCCGAGTTGAGAATCGTTCGTAAATAACAGCGCGCCGGAAGTTTCTTTGTCCAATCTTCCCACAGGAAAAATGAACGGCTTGCCTTTCGGCAAAAGGTCAAACACGGTTTTCCTTCCGCGTTCATCTGCCCGCGTCGTCACAATTCCGGCAGGTTTATTCATCAGAAGATAGATGAATTCTTTTTTGGACGTAAGAGGCTGTGCTTCGACCTGAATCGTATCAATCGACGGGTCAACGCGCAATGCCGGTTGGACAATAATTCTACCGTTGACAGAAACTTTTCTTTCAACGATGAGTTTTTCGGCTTGAGCGCGAGAGCAATATCCGAGTTTTGAAAGAGCGCGGGATAAGCTGACTACATGTTTGGGTTGCAGCACGAACCTAAAATCCTTTATGGATATTCTCCACCAGCCTCAACGGAACAATCCCAAAATCGTCGAAAAATTCCTTCCACCGATCGGAAACGTTTTCTTCTTCAAGCATTGTTATCTGGTCGCGGGATACGGGGAAAAATTTGAAACCGCCGAGCATCGATGCGATGAATTTCATCATCACCATCGGTTGATGAATTTTAATTTTATGTTTTCCCGCAACGTATGCAACCATATCAAGCAATTCATTATACGAGTAGCGGTCCGGGCCGGCCACATCATACGTTTTTCCTACAGATCCGTCATGCGCGAGTGCTTGCACAAATCCTTCCGAGACATTCTGAAGTGCGACGGGTTGAAATCGATACTTCCCGTCACCGAGCACGGGAACAATAAACGGTACCATGTGTAGGAGGTTTTGCAAAACACTTATAAAATTTGTTAACCCTTCTTTTTCATTCCCGAACACCAATGACGGTCGAAATATTGTCCACCGGAGTCCGCTTGCTTTAAGATATTCCTCGGCCCGAAACTTCGTCTCCTGGTATTTTGTCGCTGCGTCTTGCCGGACGCCGAGCGCGCTCATTTGAATGAAACGCGCCGCTCCTGTTTTTTGAGCCGCGTCGACAAGCAATTTTGTGCCAAGAAAATGGACACCTTCAAACGTCATCCCCTTTTTCGGAAATTCTCGGAGCAATCCCGGGAGATTAATTATTGCATTGCATGACTGTAGCGCGTCGCGGTACGATTCCGGCCTCTGGATGTCCCCATTCACAACTGCAACACTCTCGGCAATTCCTTCCGGAAGCTTTGCCACAGACTCTTTGCGAACTAGGAGCACAGGAGCGTGGCCAGACTTCAATAAGTCGCGAAGAACTTGCCGCCCAACATAACCGGTCGCACCGGTCAAAAATACTCGCATGGTAGTTCATTCGCCGACGTGAATATAAAAAGAATTTGGTAAGACTTCAAACAGCGGGTAGTGGGCCGCTACTTTGAGTATTCAAGATAGAAAAGGAATTGTCATGCCCGCGAAAGCGGGCATCCAGACCTAATTGAATGGATTCCGGCTTTCGCTCGACAGAGTCCGTCGCAGCCTGACGACCGGAATGACATTTACTTTGAATGTGTACCAACACCAAACAGCGCAGGATCAGGAAATCGGCTTGGAATGTTTCACGGCTGCTCGAATTGATTCCGCCGTCGCTTCAGCTCCCATTTCAGCGACAAGGTCGATGGGAGCAGAAATTTCGCCCGCGCTAAGCGCAAAAGTAGTATCCCCGTCGAACGTCGTGTGGGAAGGAATGACCGCACGCGCCATCCCGTCGTGAGCGCGTTGTGCGATACGATGGCAGTCAACTTTGCTCAAACGAGCATTCGTGGCAACAACAACGAGCGTTGTGTTGATATTCCGTGTCAGCAAGCTTTGATCTTGTAAACTGCTCAGTCGACCCTCGCTACCCAAAAATTTTCCGCCCTGTTGCGCTCCCGCAAGAATATTCCCGTCACGTCCTACGACATCGCCTACGGCATTCACTACGGCGAGAGCGCCGACAATAACCTTGCCCATGTTGAGAGAAACTGTACCGACGCCCCCCATCATGGCGGAGTTCAGCCCGTGCCATTTGCCGACGGTCGCGCCCCTTCCAACTCCGACATTTCCCTCCTCAACACTCACAGAAGCGTTTTTACACGCTTGGTATGCATCATCCGGTGTCGGAAAAATTTTTGAATCGCCGACATTCAAATCAAAAATAACTGCCGACGGAACAATCGGCACGAGGGCCCATGGCGTTTGGTACCCTATCTTCCGTTCAGCTAAAAATTTCATGACACCGTTTGCCGCGCCAAGACCGAAAGCACTCCCGCCCGTGAGGAGAATTGCATGAATTGCTTGCGTCTGCTTATCCGGGGCCAGCAATGCAAGCTCCCGCGATCCCGGGGCACTGCCCCGCACGTCACAACTCGCGATTGTTTTTGGAGGACATAGAACAACCGTACAACCGGTCAATGCGACATTATTTGTGTAATGACCAACCACTATTCCGGGAACATCTGTGATCATTTATGTCGTTTCACCTTTTTGCTGAAACGCATGGTGTGCGAGAAAAACTCCCGCCGCAACGCCGGCGTTCAACGATTCAGCTTTTCCAAATTTCGGGATGACAATATGTTTGTCAAGCATTTTTGCAATTTCCGGAGAAATTCCCCACGCCTCATTCCCAATAACAATCACAGATTTTTTCGGCCAAACAGTGGTGCGGAGATCGGTGTTTCCCGATACTTCTGCGCCGAATAGTATGAATCCGTTTTTTTGCAATCTTCCCAGCAAATCTGCGAAGCGGTCTGTCTTATCCGAGCAATCAAAGATAGGCAAATGAAAGATCGATCCTACCGTCGACCGAACAACCTTCGGATTGTAAAGTTCAACACAATGCTGGCTGAGGAGGATCGCGTCGAGACCGAACCAATCGCTTGTGCGAATGATAGCACCGAGATTTCCAGGGTCGGCAATCCGGTCGAGCGCGGCGACAAAAGCATGATGCCGCTTCTGCAATTTTTCGAATTCGCTATTAACATTAAACGAAAGTTTCTTTACAACTGCAGCGATCCCTTGAGCCGTCTCTGTATCTGCGATGAGCGCGAATTCTTTCTGTGAAATCTCAAACCGCTCCTTTGATTTTTTCGCCGCTAATAAAAGGGCGGACGCATGCTGATGATTGTCCTTCGCTTCTTTCGTGGAGATCAGAATTTCAATTTCTTTCAAAGCCTCGCACGCTTCCTCGACGCTCCTCCATCCTTCGACAAGAAACACACCTTCCTTTTCGCGATGCTTCTTTTGTGAAAGACTCTTCAAATACTGGAATTTTGATTTACTTAACATGATGCTGTTGGCTGTTGGGTTTTAGGTTAAAGTTATAAGTCTTGGGTTTTAGATTTCAACTTCTCACTTTTAACTTTTCACTTTTAACTGGTATATTCTCCCCACACTTCCCTCAACACGTCCGAAATTTCTCCGATTGTGGCGTACACTTCTACTGCTTGTAAAATGTGCGGGACTACATTGTCCGTTCCTTTTGCAGCTTCAAGCACATTGCGAAGGCTTTGTTTTACCGACTGCGCGTCGCGGGATCTTTTTATGGCATTCAGCCGCTGAGTCTGTTCGGCCCGAATGGATTCGTTCACCTGCAATAGCTTCTGAGATACTTTCTCTTCCACCTGCAACGCGTTCACACCTACAATGAGCTTTTCTTTTTCATCAATTGCTTTTTGATATTTGTAAGCGCTTTCCCCAATTTCGGACTGATAGAACTGCGCTTCAATCGCTTTTACAGCACCGCCAAGCGCATCGATTTTCCGGAGATATTCTCTTGCTCGATTTTCGGTTTCATCGGTAAGCGATTCGACAAAATATGATCCGGCAAGGGGGTCAACGGTTTCGGTAACACCGGATTCGAAGGCAATGATTTGCTGCGTCCGCAGAGCCAGCCGTGCGTTCTCTTCGGTGGGAAGGGCAAGCGCTTCGTCTTTGCTGTTCACATGCAGCGATTGACATCCGCCGAGAACGGCAGCCAGCGCCTGGATCGTCGTCCGTGGAACGTTATTATCGATCTGCTGTGCAGTAAGTGTCGAACCGCCCGTCTGGGCATGAAAACGAAGCTTCATCGCATCGGGATTTGTCGCACCAAATTCGTCTCTCATCATCGAAGCCCACAAACGCCGTGCAGCGCGGAACTTCGCAACTTCCTCAAGAAAATTATTATGAGCGTTGAAAAAAAAGGAAAGCCGGGGTGCGAAGAGATCAACCGGCAATCCAGCTTTGACAGCAGCAGAAACATATTCGCGTGCGTTTGCTAGAGTGAATGCGACTTCTTGAACTGCCGTCGAACCCGCTTCCCGAATATGGTATCCGCTGATCGAAATTGTATTCCAGCTCGGCAGGTTTTCACTGCACCACGAAAAAATATCAGTGACAAGTCTCATAGATTGCCGCGGCGGATAAATGTATGTTCCGCGCGCAATGTATTCTTTCAAAATGTCGTTTTGAATTGTACCGGAAAGAGTTTTCAGGTCCGCAAGTTGTTTTTTTGCGAGTGCGACATACATAGAAAGCAACACCGCTGCCGTTGCGTTAATCGTCATTGAAGTGGAAATGTCCTGAAGTCTGATTCCGCCGAAAAGTGTTTCGATGTCTGCAAGGGTATCGATTGCTACGCCGACCTTCCCGACTTCCCCTTCAGCGAGTGCATGGTCGGAGTCATAGCCCATTTGCGTCGGAAGATCGAAAGCAACAGAGAGGCCTGTTGTTCCGTTCGCCAGCAAGTATTTGTATCGTTCATTGGATTGTTTTGCTGTGCCGAACCCGGCGTACTGGCGCATCGTCCAAAGCTTTGACCGATACATTGCAGGATGAACTCCGCGCGTAAAAGGAAATTCGCCGGCATTTCCGAGCTTCTCACGATAATCAAAATCCGAGGGGACATACTGCTGGCGGATTTCAATTCCAGAATCTGTTTTAAACTGCCGCGGTCTTTCTTTAGACATCGGTCGAGCCATCAAATGGATTGTTGCCGCCGCTTCTTTTTTTCAATAGATAATAAATGACAGGTGGGACAAAGATAATGAAAAGAAAGAAGATTTTGAAGAAGATGTAGAGAATGGCGGTTATTGCTAAACTGATAAGAATAATCAGTGTGGAAATAAGATTTGTTTTCTGTCGAATGTCCATAATTCCAAAGTCCAGCTATTTTCTCACAAATATACTCATTCCCTCCGCCAATTGACACGAGAAATTGTCCTCCCGTCTGACTCAAAAATGATCGCCCCTTCTTCGTCTGTTCGATGAATCAGTATGCCCAGCTTTTTAAACCGCGCAATCACCTTTGGAGATGGATGATGAAACTTATTGAATTTGCCCACGGACACAATGACCTCCTTTGGCGCAACATTGGCAAGGAATTCAACAGAACTACTTGTGATAGAACCATGATGACCGGCTTTGAGCACATCGCTTTTGAGGAATGAATCATACACGGAATCCAAATGCTGTTCAACGGGGATTTCAGCGTCTCCGGCAAAGAGGAATGACGTTGTGCCATACACCAATTTAAAAACGACGGATGTATTGTTTAGATGGTCATAACCGTCGGTAGAATCAACGTCAAGAAAGGAATCTATTGGATGCAATGTATATAAGCGCACATTTGGAATTACCGCAAGCTGAACTCCGGCGGTAACAATGCGACGAATGTTCGGAATAAGCGACTCATAATCGTAATATAGTGAAGACTGGGCACGTTGGCTTGCATCAATCACTTGATTCACTGCAAAGTTGCGAATCAGATACGGCACGCCGCCAATATGATCGCTATGGGGATGAGTAACAACAATCGCGTCAATTGTTGAGATGCCGCGGCGCCTAAGAAACGGTGCAACGACCTTTTCTCCTGCATCATAAGAGAACGTTTTTGGACCTGCATCGACAAGAAATTTTTCTCCGGAGGGAAATTCAATCAGTGCCGCGTCCCCCTGACCGACATCCAGGAAGTCGATGCGCAGGTTCTTTGGCGCAACATTGTGAAACGGGAAAAGTGAACAAAGTACGATGATGTTGATACCGGCGAATGAGGCCAAGGCAATACGTTTCAAAAAAGTTTTATCGGTGAGATTGAAAAGCGCACCGACAAACATGGAATAGAAGAAAGTTTCCTTCAACCCGAATGTTGCAGCGGGGATCGATGCGTACGGCACGGCGTTGGCGAGCATGACAAACTTCAGCGTAAACCAGGAGAGCAGATTGTTCACTTCGTTAAAGCATGTTGATGCCCACATGGAGAACACTCCAGCGAAGACCGAAACAAAGCCGATAATGACGATGACCTCGACAAGCGGCACGACAACAAGATTCGCGGCGAGCGAAATGAGCGACACCTTTCCGAAAAAAATTGCGGTGAAAGGAATGGCACCCAATTGCGCCGCAAGAGACACTGCCAAGAGTTTCAGCACATAGTCGATGGCTTTGACCTCCTCGAGGCTTTCGGGAATTTTTTTAATAAGTGCGGTCAACTTCGGATAAAAATAAGCAATGGCAAACACGGCAGAGTACGAAAGCTGAAACCCGGCGTCGAACAGTTGCATCGGGTCATAGATCAGAATAATCACGGCCGAAACGCCGAGTGAGTTGTAAACATTTGTCCGTTCTTGAAATAATTTTGCAAGCAAAATCGCAATCGCCATCAACGATGCCCGCACCACCGGCGGCGCCGCACCCGTGAGTTCCATGTAATACAGTATCCCGGCAATTGCCACAATACTTTTTCCCCGTTCCGGCAAACGAAGCAATCCGAAAAGCGTGTACATGATCGCAGCAACGAGCGCGACACGCATCCCGGCAACGATCAATACATGAATCGTTCCGGTATTCACGAAAGCACTTTTAATGTCCTCAGACAAGTCGGTCCGATCTCCAAGCAACAGCCCGATCATAAAGTTCGCTTCATCGCCCCTCATCGCCTCGTTGATAACATGAAGAATAAAATGTTTCGAGGGGAAGATGATATAGGCAAAAAGGAGATTTGGAGTTCTTTCAGAAAGAATACAGATACGCGAATACCCAAGCACATGAACGGTAGCGAAAATATTGTTCAGCTCAAGATAATCACGGTAGCTGAACTCTCCCGGGTTTCGAGAGGTAATCGGCGCGCTTAAAACTCCTTCAAACGAAATAACCGAGCCATACCGTAATTCTTTGACTTTTTCGTTCGACCTCTTATCCTGAACAACTGTCAGCAGGGCGTCGCCGTCTGTCCGGAGCGAATCTCTCCCGAATGCAATTGAACGGACGTGAACCAGCGAGACGGTTTTCCCTTCTTTCACACGAGGCTCGTCGGCAATTTCACAAACAAAACGGAGGGGTTCGGGCGTATCGAGAAAATGTTTAATGTGGGATGGCGGCGTAAGTTGCACGATAGCTGTGCAATACGCAGCGGCTGAAAAGAAGAGAAGGAGGGGAAATGAAGCTGATCGAACGATCTCTCGTCCGTTAGCCCGTCGAGACCGATACAACGATCCTGCTGAAAAAAAGAAACAGACAGCGGCAAAGCTTCCCCATAGATACCACTGGACAACGATAGAATGAGCAGCGTAGGTTCCGCAGCATATCAACAACGCAGCCGCAGCAGCCGGCTTGTCATTCCACATGCTCCCCCCAATTTGGATTCACATAATGTTACTTCGATAAGAATGTAACAATTGTCGGCGTAACGTCCGTCAGTTTTCTAATTCTATCCGAGAAGAATTTTCGGTTCCTTCCAAGAACAATCAACGGAACAGGATTACGCGTATGCGATTTTGTCGACAGGTCTTCGATATTCCCATGGTCGCTCACAAAAAAAAGAATATCATTCTCATGATCAAACAAACTGAGAATCCCGGCGAGAAACTTATCCATGCGTTCCAGAACTTCAACCGCGGCTTTCATCTTTTGAGAGTGACCGGCCTTATCGGAAAAAAAATACTCCAACAGAGTAAGATCGAATGATCGCCCAATCTCACAAAATCTCCTTCCTGCCTCAAACGGAGTCAACACGGGGAGTTGATAGCCGAAAGTCTTCAGGCCTTCATTTGTCAAATCGGCCGAGAGCGCTTTGCCGGAAGCAATATCTTCAACGGTATTCAGGGTTCTGCCGGATGAGAGATACGAAAGAGCGACCACCGGCGTTTTGCCGCGATGCGAATTAATGTAATCGAAATACCGATTGGGAAAAGCATTGATAAAATAGGATGTCTTTTTTTGCAATCGGAGCCGGACAAAAACGCTTTTCTCTTTAATAATCGGAACGAGGGTCGAATAAGGGTATGGACCGAAATGCTTCCCAATTTTCTTCGGCGCATTAACACCGGTAAAGATCGCTGTCTGCCCTGTACCGCTTTGCGGAAGCCCTTGAACACCGAGCGTCGTGTTGACAGGCGTCACCGATGCGCGCGATGAAAATATCCTCTTATTCCGAAGTGAGGGCAACGGACCGTTGAACAGCTTTTTGAACGTCGGAAAGTCCCCCGAGAAAAACGGATTGATTGATGAATCTTCTCTGCCGTACCCCACACCGTCCCAAAAAATCATCAGTACGGCCATCGGCTATCCTTTGCTTTCCAGCATAATTGTCACCGGACCATCGTTGGTCAGCTCCACATCCATCATTGCACGAAAAAGACCGGTTGCTACTCTATCGTTTCCAAGTTGTCGTTTCAATTGGTCGACAAAAATATTATAGAGGGGCTCTGCCTCCGTTGGCGGCGCTGCGTCTGTAAAATTCGGCCGGTTTCCTTTTCGCGTATCCCCATATAATGTAAATTGTGAGACTGCAAGTACCGACCCGCCCACATCGCGCACCGACAAATTCATCTTGTGCTGGCCGTCCTCAAAAATTCTCAACGAGCAGCTTTTCTCGGCAACGTACCGAGCATCCTCCGCGGTGTCGTTAATTTTTATTCCAAGAAAAATCAGTATGCCCTTTTCGATTGAGCCGGACATTTTCCCATCGATAGTAACGCTCGCTTTGGATACTCTCTGAATAAGCGCTTTCATGCCGGTCCCCGAAATTTTGTCGCGACAAGGCAGCGAGGGTTTTCGCCGTAATCACGAAACGGTCGCATATTGGTCCAACCCGCATCCGCGAAAATTTTTTCTACCGACGCCAATTGGTTGTACGCGTGCTCAACAATAATCGCCCCTTCCGCTTCAAGGAATGATCGTCCGACCTCAGCAATCTTCCGATAAAAACTTAAGCCATCCTCCTCGTCTGTCACGGCAAACGAGGGTTCAAAATCTCTGATTTCCGCCTGAAGTCCCTCGAATTCCTCTTTCGAAACATACGGCGGATTTGAAACTATACAATGGAATTTCGAAGAAAAATTGGCGCCAGAGACTGTAAAAATATCTTGGACTGAAACAGTTATTCTTTTTTCTACTCCGTTTTTTTGGGCGTTGATTCGCGCAACATCGACAGCATCGGAGCTTTTATCGAACGCAACGATGGAGGCATTTTCGAGTAACGTTGCAAGGGAAACAGCAATGCACCCGCTTCCGGTCCCGATATCCAGGACCCTCAACATCTGTCCGGAGAAATGCTCTTTCGCATAACAAACGACTTGTTCGACTACTATTTCGGTTTCAGGCCGCGGAATCAATACCCGCCGGTCGACGATAAATTCAAGCCCCATAAACTCCGTTGTCCCGACAATATATTGCAACGGCTCATGCTGAAGGCGCCGCTGGAGTAAAGCTTTGAACGAAGAAAGCTCTGCCTCGTTTAGCGGTTTGTCGAAATTCGTATAGAGCTGAATCCGTTTGACGTTGAGAACATGACAAAGGAGCAATTCAATAGTAAGGCGTGACTCACCGTACCCCTTTTCCGAAAGATACGACGTTCCCCATTGAAGCATTTCAAGAATTGTCCAAACTCTTTTTTGAACAGGAGCAACGGCCAAAAACTACTTCTTTCTATTTTTCGCGGCAGATTTGCGATTCGAAAGTTTCTTTGCCTGATTTCCAGAACTTTTTTGAGATTTTCGAGAAATGCCGCTCGCAACTTTCTTTTTTCCGGTTTGGAAAACAGGGCGACCATTCGATGCTCCGCGAGCTGACGATGCCGGCCCACTATCATAAAGAGCCGAGTCTTCAAGTTCTTCGCCTAATTCTTCCATCGAAATTGCCGCATCCAGCGCGTCGACAGTTTCATCATCATTCACGGATGGTAATGGAATGCGGCGTAATTTCACTTTTTGGTTCTCGGAAAAACCAAGCTTTTCCAGTTCATCGCTTTCAAGAAAATCGTCCGAGTACGGGTCGCGGCTCCCTGGGAGTTTCTTTTCGCTGACAAACTCAAAACGTTTGTCGCCCTCGAGCAAGCACTCAAAATCTGCCATGAGTGAAGGCACGGCAAAATTATTCGCCTTTCCTTCCTTCACCATTGCACTCCACACCTGGTGTACAGGAACGACAATCTCTTCTTGATTCCCGAGGTACCGTTCAGTCTGTTTGAGAAGCCGTTCGTACATGGCTATTTCCTTAGTTTTCAGCCAAATGCAAAAGAGAAATTTCTTTGCGCAAATTGAGAAAAAGTTTTTTGAAAATCAAGCAATGGACCCATTGGTGTATCATTGTTGTGTCTCCTTGGCGTCCTTTGCGGTTTTCTTCTCACCGCCAAGGACGCAAAGTCAGTCATTATACTATCAGCTAACGGCCCTCCGCCGAATATGCTACTTTGCCTCCAACAATAGAAGCAACAACATTGGTAGAAAGTATTTCCATCGGTGGAATGGTCATGATATCTTTTGATAAGATCACAAGGTCTGCAAGTTTTCCCTTTTCGATCGAACCTTTTTCTTTTTCGGCAAATTCAGCGTACGCCCCCCAGATCGTGAAGGCGCGCAGCGCTTCTTCACGCGTCATCTTTTGATCGGCATACCATCCGTTGTTGAAAACGGATGAATCTTTGATTCCATCCGCCGAGAGCTGGAACGAACGGGCGACATCTTCCGCGTTGCGGGGAATGCCGTTTCGGTCTTGCCGCGTGATAGAGGCATAGAACCCTAACAACGGGTTAGGACTTTCAACGGGGAAATCCGATCCGCCCGGAATAATATTGCCGTCATCCAACAGGGAACGCCATGCATACGCTCCGCGAACTCGAACCGGTCCGAGACGCGCCTCTGCCCAACGCATATCGGAGGTGCAGTGCGTCGGCTGCATACTCGGAATGACGCCGAGCTTTTTGAAACGGGGAATGTCTAAGGGATCGAGTACCTGAGCATGTTCGATGCGAAACCGGGCATCGCGTGCGCGTGCGGGATTTTGCTGCAACGCCTCCTCGTACGCATTCAGCACAATATTATTTGCGCGGTCGCCGATGGCGTGGGTGCACATTTGAAATCCGTGCGCAAGGGCCTCCGATGCCACCTTGCGAATCTCCTCAATCGAGTTGACTGTCAGGCCCCGGTTCCCCGGATCGTCGCTGTACGGTTCAATAAGCGCCGCACCGCGGGAGCCGAGAGCGCCGTCCATGAACATTTTCACCGCACGCACTGTCAGGAGATGCCGATGAAAATCGCTAAACGGTCCCGTCGATAAAAATCGTTGCCACAGGTCTCCGTCGCCGCCTATTGCAACATACACCCTGATGGGCAATTTATTATTTTCCAACATTTCTCTGTATGCCGAATAATCCTCCTCATCAACCCACATATCATCGACGCTCGTCAACCCGAACTTTAAGCATTCCTGTAAAGCCAGAGAAATAGCATGTTGAACTTCTTCCTTCGTATATGAGGGAACATTCTTCATCACAACACCGACGGCGTTGTCGATAAATATGCCGGTCGGTTTCCCGCCGGCATCGCGCACAATGCGGCCCCCGTCGATATCCTCCAGCCGGGAGTTCGATTGATCGGCTGCTTCAACGATTGAGAGCGCCTTCGAATTCAGCCATACCGCATGCCCGTCGATACGAAAGAGCACCACAGGATTGTTCGGCGCGCTTTTATCCAGCATAGACGCAGTAGGAAACGGCCTTTCTTTTACTTTGCTCGGCCAATTGTTTTGATCCCAGCCACGCCCGCGAATCCACTGCCCGGGCGTCAACAATGACGCCTTCTTTGCAACCATCTCTGCGATCTGTTGAACCGATGTCGTTCCGACCAAATTTAATTCAACAAGGCTCGATCCGAGCGCGCTCACATGTCCGTGAGAATCGATGAACCCGGGAACAACGGTTTTCCCTCCTGCATCAAAGATATTTTCCGTTGTGTACCGTCTTTTCAACTCGTCTGTCGTGCCAACGGCGGCGATTTTGTCGCCGCGGATTGCGATTGCATCGGCAATTGAATTTTGGGCGTCAACGGTGTACACTTTCGCATTGATGATCAGCATATCTGCCTGTTGCGTTGTTGTAGTGATGAACCAGGCGAATACTGCAATTCCGCCGGCGATGAGAACTAATGGAGGGAGAACATTCTTCATTCGAACTTCTTTATGGTCTATGAACGGAGCATCGGTAATGTGGAGGAATATAAACAAGAAGCTGTAAAAAAGCCACCAAACAATTCATCGTATCAAGAAGATGTCGGACAACTTACCAAAAAAATTACAATCACCTGAAAAATTTCCTCTGCTCAATATTCACAAGATGTCCAAGATCTCGTGAAACCGTACCACACAATTCATTTGCATCGCTAGACCTTTTTTTCTATGTTGAAACAACGTTGAAAAGGAGATCGCAATGGATACCGACGGAGAATTTACACGGCTTCTCGAAATCGTGAAACGCCTGAGAATTGAGTGTCCCTGGGACCGCGAACAAACGCACGAATCGCTTCGCCAGGGCTTTATCGAAGAAACATACGAGGCCATTGAGGCAATCGACACGGGCAACTGGAACGAACTGAGAAGCGAGCTTGGCGACGTGCTGCTCCACGTCGCTCTTCAAAGCGTTATCGCAGAAGAGCGGGGCGAGTTTACCATTGAAGAAGTACTCCGCACTATTAATGAAAAACTTATCAGGCGGCATCCGCACATTTTTGGAGAGCAGTCCAGCATCGACCTCACAACGCAGAAACGCAACTGGGAGAAAATAAAATTATCGGAAGGACGGCATTCCGTCGTTGAAGGCGTGCCCAAAGAAATGCCGGCTTTGCTTCGCGCGCTCCGTTTGCAGGAAAAAGCGTCCAAGGTGGGGTTCGATTGGAACAAAAGCGAAGAGGTATGGAAAAAGATCGAAGAAGAACTTCATGAATTGCATGAGGCTGTTCAGCGGAAAGAGAAAAAAAATATTTCGGATGAATTTGGCGACGTCCTTTTTTCCCTTGTGAACTACGCCCGGTTCCTTCACCTGGACCCCGAACACGCTTTACGGGTAACATCGGATAAATTTGTCCGGCGCTTCAACTATATCGAGGAAAAACTCAGGGAGGAGCAAAAAGACATTTACGCAACAACACTCACTGAACTGGATACGCTCTGGAACCAAGCGAAAAAACAACTGTAACTACTTCGTTCCGTTTTCCAGCTTGCCGTTAAACTTGCCGTATGCGTCGATAATGTCTTTCACCAGGCGATGGCGCACAACGTCGTTCCGGTCGAAATACGCAAAATCGATCCCGTCGATGCCCTGCAGTACTTCCTGAATTTGTACTAAGCCTGAAGTGGTCTTGGCGGGCAAATCAATTTGCGTTACATCACCCGTAATGATCGCTTTCGAGTTGTCGCCGAGCCGCGTGAGAAACATTTTCATCTGCATCGCGGTAGCATTTTGCGCTTCGTCGAGGATGAGGAATGAATTGTTCAGCGTCCGCCCGCGCATGTATGCAAGGGGAACAATTTCGATAATGCGCCGCTCCATATACGTTTTGAGTTTTTCGGACGGCAGCATATCGTCGAGAGCATCATACAATGGGCGGAGGTACGGATCGACTTTCTCTTTCAGATCGCCGGGCAAAAATCCCAAACTCTCGCCGGCTTCCACCGCTGGTCTGGCCAGCACAATTTTGCTCACTTCACGGTTTTTGAGATTCGCAACCGCCATCGCCACTGCAAGATATGTCTTCCCAGTACCGGCCGGACCAATCGCAAAAACAATATCGTTCGCCTGCACACGCCTGATATATTCTCTCTGCCCGGATGTTTTTGCTTTGATGATGGCATTCTTGGTGAACAGAATAATAGAATCCATTTCATCTTTTGGAATTTGAGCCCGCAGTTGTGTTTGAGACGGCGAGTCGACCGCGACGAGGTCCAACACTGTGTCAACGTCGTTGGACGTGAGTGCGCCGTTTTTTGAAAGAAGAAATGTCAGTTCTTTAAATATGCGTTCAATCTGCTGAACTTCGGAAGGTTCCCCGCGAAGCGTGATATTTTCTCCGCGCACGATGATGTCTGCATCAAATCGATCTTCAATAAGCTGGAGGTGACGGTCGTTGATGCCGAGAAGCGAGAATGCGTCAACCCCTTCAATCTTCATTTTTTTTTCTACCGTAGCATGTCCTCCTTCCATGAGATCCAAAAAACGAAAAGTCCTTCAACTCGATGCACGTCGAGGGAAGGACTCTTCCGTTGATGACAACTCAACAAGACTTCTGCCGTACTCCTTACTTAGTGCTGGTCCGCTTTTTCGCCCAGTATCTGTGTTCTGCTTTTTTCTCTGCATCCGTTAACGATCCGGCGGTCGGAATCTTCAGCTTCTGTCCTTTGTAAATAAGGTCGGGGTCTTTGATCTGATCGCGGTTGCCCTGCCAAATTTTCGGCCACATAAACGGATTATCATAAATGTTCTTCTTCTTCGAGATATTCCATAAACAATCCCGGTTCTTCCTCCATGTACCGACAACATAGGTCTTTTCCAGGCTTGCAAGAAACTCCGGTTTGGCGAGAGCGTCGCGCAACCCGTTGATCTTCTGTTGAAGCGCTTGAAGCCTGCTATTGTACTCATCCAGTGCTGCAAGCTTTGACTTCATAAGCTCATCGAGTTTTGCTTGCACGGAATCGATCTCGGATTTACGCGCATAGAGATCCTGATTTGACAATCGTGCCAACTCATCGACCCAGTTTTCGAGAGCCGATAGTTGAGCATTGTAAGCTTTGAGCAACGAATCGCTTGCACCGGTCATCGCCCTCGTCTCGTTGGTCGTCGCCTCTACTTTTTGGTTCAACGATGCAAGGAGGGCTTTAAGGCTGTCAACATCTTTGTTCAACTGCGCGAGGGTCTTTTTCAAGCTATCGCGCTGGGCGGTGTAATCCGTAATCTCTGTCTGCCATTCCTCCTTTGTCATCTTTGTTTGCGCCGAAACAGAAGAGCCTGTCAACACGAAGACAACACATAGCACAAAGCCCGAAATAAATAATTTTCTAAAATTCATAAGTAACTCCTTCAGTGTGATCATTGCTGGCTTTTTAGGCGTTCACGCGTGTCCGCTTGGTCTTTCATTGCCGCCGTAAGCTCAGCCTGCTTGTCAGCAACTTGTTTCTGCAAACTTGCCTTTTCAGCCTGCTGGGCATCTACTTCTTTTTGAAGCGATGCTACTTCAGCCTTTAACGCCTCCAACTGAGCGAGTTCCTCATCGCTGGGACCGCTGCTGCAACCAGCAACGAACATCGTTGCTGCGAGGAAAGCCGCTCCTGCAAATAACTTCAATGCTCTCTTCATATTTTACCTATATCCTGTATAATGAGATGCTCTCGAAAACACTAATCTATTCCCATGTAATAATAATGAAATGGTTGAACGATGTCAAGGGAAAAAATGCCTTGCAATGCACCCCGTCAATAAACGCGGCCTCTCTTAGCTACTTTTCGTTGAGCTTCTACGGCTCTCTTAAAAAATAATTTCGATTCCGGCGTCATGAAAGACAGAATTGTTTGTTAGAGCAATTGCACGTGAAGCATTCAATTTCAAATTGCCTCATGAGCCAAAGTCTCACATCAATCCCCTTTCCGCGAAGCTCGTAAAATTGCCGCCTGCAACTATAATGTGGTCGTGAACTGGAATTCCTACGACTTTGCCCGCCTCAACAATCTGCTTCGTGATTGAAATATCTTCCTGGCTCGGCTCAGGGTTTCCGCTCGGATGGTTATGCACTAAAATCACGCTGGCCGCATGCTCAATAATGGCATGGCGAAATACTTCCCGCGGGTGCGTGAGCGATGAATTAAGCAAACCTTTGGTAATAGTGATTTCCTTTATGATTTTATTTGCACTGTTCAAAAGCACGACGAGAAAAACTTCTTGAGGAAGATCGCGAAGAGCCGGCACAAAATGTTCTGCGATATCAGAGGGTGACTTTATGGCCCGGCGTTCTGCATCGGGTGAAGACTGAAGCCGGCGCGCCAGCTCAAACGCTGCTGCAATGGAAACGGCTCGCGCATCGCCAATGCCTTTGAATCGTTTTAAATCGGCAACGCTTAAACCGGCAAGCGATCGTAATGATTTATGCTCTACGAATAAAGTTTTCGCAAGGTCGACTGCCGTCACTTTTCCGCTCCCGGAGCCGATCAGAATTGCGAGCAACTCAGCTTCAGTAAGAACCTCCGGCCCCCTATTGATAAGCTTTTCACGCGGGCGTTCATTGACGGGCCAATCTTTGATTTTGGTATGGTAGAATGAAGGTTCGTTTACTTTTCGATTCGATTCGTCAGACATAAGTCCCCCCTGTTTCACCGCGCTATTTTGGCGCGGCGTCTTTTTTGTAATTCACTTCATCGATTTTCGAAATTTTCCCCTTTTTGTACTGGAGGATATGAAGGTAAGAGTTCACCCTGTCTTGAATGAGTGAAATTTTTGAATGATATCCGGGGAAATCCGATACCTTCGCTAGCAAATCGGTCAGCCGCTCTCGTGTCGTCCCGCCGTTCAGAATTTGGGCCAGGACAAGCGACATCGCATCGTAGCCAAACAGCACATTGTCCGTAGGCTGCCGCTTCGTTGCCTGAAAGAACTGCGATGCAAACTGATTGTAGTCATACGAATTTTCAACCCAGCGGTCAGAACTGAAAATAACCCCATCGGCATAACGCTTGTTGAGATCGAGCTCGGTCGGATCGTTCCATTCTCCTGAACCGAGCAGTGTCGTTTTAATATTAAAGTACGTTAATTGCGACGTAATGATGCCGATTTCGCTGCTGCTTGAAATCGGGCTAAACACGGCTTGAATCGAAGTCACGGGGTACTGTAAGCTGTCTAAGTAGAACGGTTCGACCTGCAGCGGAATCCCCAGCGAATCGGCAATCGCTTTGCCGTTCTCCCCGAACAACTTTTGTACAATAACTTTCCCTTCTTCCTCCGCCAAAGAATCGATTTCCGACTTTCGAACCCCCGCTGCCGTCAACCGCTTGATAATCTCGGGATAACTTACTGTATCTTTAAAATTAATCGACTCCTCTTGTCCGAATACCGCCGCTTCGTTCCGCATCGCGCTGAAGAGGTACCGCAAATCGGTCGCACCTTTCAAGTAACGCTCGTCCGATATTATGCGCGCGCCGAGCCGAAGCGCTTCCTGCACAAAAGAATCTGCGATCACGCTGCTCGGCTGAAAGCTCGGCGCAACAACACCGAGGTTCTTCAAACCGAGTTTAAGCACCGCGTACTGCGCCATCGCTTTCCCGCGGGTTGTGTAATCAGGATTTGCCTGGAAGATGTAATCACCGACAGCGGCAATGCCGTTATCGGTCGCCGTCGGTGTGATCAAAGGGATCTTTCGCGAATTTGCAATCCCAGCAACGGGAGAAACTTCATAACTGAAGATCGGCCCGAAAATGCCGATGAACTCATTGTCATCGAGCCACGGCTGGACTTCACGCGCTGCAACGATCGGGTCTTTTTCGGAATCGCGTACGTCGATGATGACCGTTACACCCTGCTTTGCGTTCTTGAGGTTGTATTCGTCGACTGCATATTTCACGCCGTCGAGGATTTCGTAGGCAAGTTTCTTTTCGCGCGAAACGCCATCGGTTTTCTCCATCAATGGCAGAATAACACCGAGTTTGACCGAGGTTCCGCTTTGCAATCTAACAAGAAGCGAACGGGCCCGCTGAGCAGTCAAGGGTTCTTCTTTCCCCGACAGGACCTCCCGCGCGTGGGCCATCGATTCGGTGTACAACCCCTGGTCGAATTCCAATTCAGCAAGGTGGAGCGTCAACAATTTTTTCGCTCTCTCCGTTTTCGAAAAATAGAGAAGGTCTTTAATTTCCTGTATCGTGAGGAACTCGGAGGCGACGTTTTCAAAAATCTTCTGCGCCCTGAGGAATGTTTTCCGCTCTTTTCCGCTTTCAAGAACAGAGAGCAATTCGCTTGCAGCGTCGGGATAACGGTTGAGTCTGTAATAGTCCAACGCGAGAGTATAATGCGCATCCTCAGTATAGGTGCTTTGCGGAAATGTATCGAGGAAATCTTTCAAGAGACGGATCGATTCGCGGTAACTGCGCAATTGAAAAAGGGCCTTTGCAGACATGATCATTGCTGCAGTCGTCCGCTGGTTGCGCGCCGATTCTTCAATCACTTTTTGAAATGAGAGATACGCTTCTTTAAAATCGTTCTGCGAGTACCGTTTCGTTCCCAACAAAAAATTATCTTCGGCGCTCTGGCTAAATACGACCTCATCCTGGGCAAGAAGAGTCTTTTCACAAAGCAGCAGACTGAGTAGCCCGATAAGAACTGTTTTTGTAAACGTCATCGTGGTAGTAGAAAATATCGTATGAACGATGCTTCTGCGGTGTCGTCTCTTTCACACATCTCTCGCCAGCGCCCTCACTCCAATGGTATGCGATACAACTCCGACAACGGCGGACAAAAATGCGAGTACCGCAAGGGCATAGTACAGCCAAGAAGTTTTCTTCGGAATTTCATAATAAATGGAGTTGAAAACTGCAAGGATAGGGAAAAAGAATACGCTTACGAGTACGACGAGAAACACAATGCTCAATAGAAACGTCAGTGTTGCTCCCTGGGAAGATGCAATTCGAATTGGGTTCTTCTCGTCGTAGTTAACGAAATATGAACCCATTCCGAAGTTAAGGCTGACAAGGGCAACCGCAATGAACCCCATTCCGGCTATGGTAACCTGAGGCAGCGGAGCAAGCCGGATGTATGGGATATTTGACAACACTGCCAGCGCTAATCCAACGAACAGAAGCGGAACAACGACGATAAAGAATTTTGTCCAGTAGACCTTCGACGCATTGAGCGGAGAGCTGCGAATCGTCCAATAGGCATCTCCCTCAAGGCTCATCATCGGAAACGCGAACCGTAACGCTATCGAAGTTATTAAAAAAGCGGCGAAGATATAGACGACCAGGTACACCGCCGTCCTTAATTTCGGGTCCTGCAGACCGAAATCCATTGACGTCACACTTGAGAGGAATGTGCCTACCAATAGCAGCATGACCACAAGGTGCAGCCATTGGCTTGGCTCGCGTAAAAATTGCCAGTACTCTTTTTTTAGTATCGATTCATTCTGCGGCGCGAAACGCGACCGTTTTTCGAAACTGAACAAGGTTCCCGTTAACTCAAAATTCTTAATCGAAAACGATTTGAACGTAAGAGACGTGAGCCACGTTGAATAAAAGAACCTGTCTCCCGCCACGACAAGCGCAATAAAAGCGGCAGCGCTCGACAACAACAAGAGGGCGCAGTAGCCGATTACCGCGCCCTGTTTTCCAGTTGCATAAAAGAAGAGGATTTGAGAAATCCAAAAGTTAGGGAGATAATTGGAAACGGGGGGGTCGAATTGCCCAAAATACAAATTGACATTCGGATAATATCTCATCACTTCGCGAACGAGATGAATCGGGCTTGTAACATGAAAATAGAAATAAATTTGAGCCACGTAAAACAGAACGAGTAATCCGATCAGCATTCTGAAGTTGATTTTCGACGCAAGCTTCATCAGCACGATCAGAATTATCACGGCAGAACATCCTGCAAGAAACATAAATGGTACTAATACGCCCAGCATCACCAAAAGGTAAAAATGCCAGGGAAATCCGAAATATGACCCGTAGCCGAGCAGCACCGAGAAGCCGGCAAGAAAAAGAGTGCCGGAACTATAAAAAAAATTGTCGAGAAATTTGATAATGAAAATCGTGAGATGCGGAATAGGCCTCGTCAGCATAAAGTTCACCTCGGGCGAGCGGTAGAGCGTGGAGAACGAAACGACCATATTTCCAAGGCTAATGGTTATAAAAAAAACAAACAGCAACATCGACATAAATCGGTGGAAGAGGAATAACCCGATCTTGACATTTTCAAGAAGATAGGCCGTGAGAAAACGGGAGAAGAAAAATGCGCCGATTGCGAACGAGCCGAAGACGATGAACGATCCGACGTTTTTGATCACGGATTGAACGTTCAGCGACAACGTTACTTTCCAGAACATCTTGTTCTTGAAGAAGATGATGTGCAGGAACTTTCTCACTTCGTCAGCTCCAAAAAGACCGATTCAAGCTTTCCGTCGTACTTCGATTTGTGATGATGAAGGTTCTCCTTCGAGTCGAGGAAAATCAATTTGCCGTCTTTAATGATACCGATCCGGTCGCACAATTCTTCCACCATCTCAAGGCTGTGGGTAGACATAAAAATAGAAACCCCTTCCTGCGATTTCCGTTTTAGCGAATCTTTAACAATGCGGGCACTGCGCGGGTCCAGTCCAACCATCGGCTCATCGATGATGATCGTTTTCGGGTCGTGAAGGAACGCGGCAGTGATCGTGATCCGCTGGCGCATTCCCTGGGAGTATTCCTCGGTTCTCTTGTCGACCCAGTCTCCGATCTCAAAATGTTCCACCAGCTTTTTGACCTGCTCATGAATTTTCTTCTTCGGCATATTAAACAGCCCGCCGATGTAATACAGAAATTCTCTCCCTGTAAGTTTGTCGTACAAAAACGGCTGGTCCGGAATATATCCGAACGAGGACTTCGCCTCCAGCGCTTGCTGTTGAATATCGAACCCATTGATGATGATCGAACCCGCGCTCGGCGTGAACAAACCGGTCATCATCTTGATGGTTGTCGTTTTGCCCGCACCATTCGGCCCCAGGAATCCGAAAAACTCTCCTTGCGGGACCGTGAGCGTTAGATTGTCCACTGCTGTGAACGAGCCAAATTTTTTTGTGAGATTCTTGAGGATAATCATAGCCAATTTACAATTTCCGAATGACGATTTCCGAGTTGCGAATTAGCCATTCGGAATTCGTCAATCGGAAATTACCTACTCCCATTCGATGGTCGACGGTGGTTTAGAGCTGATGTCATAGACGACACGATTGACGCCACGGACTTCGTTGATAATGCGGTTGGAAACAGTCGAAAGCAGATCGTACGGTAAGTGCATCCAATCCGCGGTCATTCCATCGATGCTCGTCACGGCACGAAGAGCGACAGCGTTCTCGTACGTCCGTTCATCACCCATCACACCCACCGATTGGACAGGAAGCAGCACTGTAAACGCCTGCCAAATTTCATTATATAAATTATTTTTGTGAAGTTCCTCTATAAATATATCGTCGGCGCTGCGAAGGATCTCGAGCCGGTCCGTGGTTACTTCACCCAAAACGCGAATGGCTAGTCCTGGACCGGGAAACGGATGCCTACCGATCATATTTTCCGGAAGGCCGAGTGTTCGGCCGACCTCGCGCACTTCATCCTTGAACAATTCGCGAAACGGTTCGACAAGCTTCAAATGCATTTTCTCCGGCAGCCCGCCGACATTGTGATGTGATTTGATCGTTGCCGATGGTCCCTTAAAGGACATCGATTCAATGACATCCGGATACAACGTCCCTTGAGCCAGGAACATAACGCCTTCAACCTTTTTCGCTTCTTTCTCGAAAATATCGATAAACGTTTTTCCGATGATTTTCCGTTTTTGCTCCGGATCAATCACGCCGCGCAATCGCTCGAGGAAAAGATTTGAGCCATTCACAAAATCGAGTACGATATGAAACTCATCCCGAAATGTCTTTACGACTTGTGCACTTTCGCCCCGCCGCATGACGCCGTTGTCGATGTGAACGCAAAATAACCGGTCGCCGACCGCTTTATGAAGGAGCACTGCCGCAACGGAAGAATCAACACCTCCGCTCAGCGCACACAGAACTTTGCCGCTGCCGACCCTTGCCCTGATCTCAGCGACCGACCGTTCAACGAACGACCCTGCACTCCAATCGCCGGAACATCGGCATATTTCAAAAAGAAAATTTGAGAGTATTTTCTTCCCCTCTTTAGTATGGACAACCTCCGGATGAAATTGCACGCCGTAGATGTTTGCCCCTTTATTGCGTATGGCGCAAATCGGCGCATTGTCTGAATGAGCGATCGGCTCGAACCCTGCCGGGAGTTTCGTCAGTGCGTCGCCGTGGCTCATCCAGACTTCGCTAGATTTCGCAACCCCTGAAAAAATTCCATTTTCAGAATCGACAATCAACCGAGCCCTTCCGAATTCTCTCTTCCTTGCCCTGTCGACCTCGCCGCCAAGCTGGAATGCCATCAGCTGAAGCCCATAGCATATTCCCAGCACCGGAATCCCAAGACCGAAAATCCGTTTGTCCGAGATTGGGGCATCCGCTGCATAGACACTCGCCGGTCCGCCGGAAAAAATAATCCCTTTTGGATTCAATGCCTGAATTTTTTCCAGCGGAATGTTGAAGGGATGAATTTCGCAATAGACATGAAGTTCGCGGACTCGCCGGGCAATCAACTGCGAGTACTGCGCACCGAAATCAAGAATAAGAACGGACTCAGGTTGAGACATTGGCATTGTCGAACGTACCGAAGTCAATTTTTATAATCAAACTTTCAACAGGGAGTAAGAAAGGGCGAGAATGATCTACAACGAACAAAAGATGTTCTCGGCATCCGATATCAACGTTATCCGTGTGAATATTATCGCTTGGACAAAAGGCTATTTGCTTAAATCCGATCTTTCCCGCCAAACCATGAACAGTAACGTCAGATTTTAAACCCGCTCCACCTTCATCACTGTAGGAGTAAAGATACGCTATCTCTTTTGTTTCCGCAAGTGATCCCCAAACGAGGCGGCCTAACAGTTTGGGCGGATGTTGGATACTTTTTGATCTCTCCCGCTAAATAATTCAGCAAATTGAGAGTTTCCGGATAACGTGTCCGACATCTTCTATGCGGGAGGTATACTGCCATACCGCCCGCCGGATGGAATTCAACGGCCCCTAACGGTCCCCTCGCCGGGATCATTTTTCATTGATTGTAGCATCCAATTTTCTTAATTTATGTCGTGAATGAAGCTCAAAAAGCGGCCGAAGAACGAATTGCCATTAGCAACAGGAAAGCGCGGCATGACTATGAAGTGCTCGACTCGTTTGAAGCTGGCATCGTACTGAAAGGCTCTGAAGTCAAATCCCTCCGTTTAGGAAATGCCAATCTGCAAGATAGTTATGCGTATCTGAAAGAAGGCGAAGTGTGGTTATCGGGGATGCACATTAGCCCGTACGAGCAGGCAAACATCCTCAACCATGATCCTCTGCGGGAAAGGAAATTGCTCCTCCACAAAAAAGAAATCAGAAAATTAGTTGGCAAAACATCTGAAAAAGGATTAACTTTAGTTCCGCTGAAAGTGTATTTCAAAAAAGGAAGGGCAAAAGCCGAAATCGGCCTCTGTCGTGGAAAACGAAGTTATGATAAACGGGCTGCTATCGCGAAGCGTGATACTGAGCGTGAGATGCGAAGGCAGTTTTCGAAAAAAGAATTTTGAACTTGCGGCATCATCCCTTGCTTCAAAGGGCATTGTTCATCAATAGAGGATCAGTACCAGGCATTGTTTCCCACCGTTAAGGAACAGATGGATGTCATTAAGCGAGGCGTTTCGGAAATTATTCCGGAAAACGAACTCGTCCGCAAGATTGAGCATTCCATCCTGCATAACAAACCATTAAACATTAAACTCGGTTGTGATCCGAGCAGGCCCGATCTTCATTTGGGGCATTCTGTGGTCCTCCGCAAGTTGCGGCAGTTTCAAGACTTGGGACATCAGGCAATTTTGATCGTCGGCGATTTTACCGGGATGATCGGCGACCCGTCGGGCCGAAGCAAGACGCGGCCTTCGCTGTCGATCGAAGAGACGCGTCAAAACGGACAATCATATTTCGACCAGGCGACAAAAATTCTTTCTGCAAGCAAGGTAAAAATGGTCTATAATTCCGAGTGGCTTGCCCCGATGAATTTTGCCAACGTCATTCGGCTGGGAAGCAAATATACCGTTGCTCGAATGCTCGAGCGCGATGATTTTACGATCAGGTACAAAGCCGGCGAACCGATCTCCATCCATGAATTTCTTTATCCGCTTGCTCAAGCGATGGATTCCGTAGCAATCGATGCCGACGTGGAACTCGGGGGCACAGATCAAAAATTCAACTTGCTGGTCGGCAGAGACATTCAACGCGAGTTCGGCAAAGAACCGCAAGTAATTTTGACAATGCCTATTCTTGTCGGGACGGACGGTGTTGAAAAAATGAGTAAATCGCTGGACAACTACATCGGCATCGACGAGCCTCCAAAAGAAATGTATGGAAAAACGCTCTCCATTCCGGATTCCCTCATCTATGATTACTTCCTCCTCGCTACAGACATCGCTCCAACCGAGCTTGAAACGCTGAAAAAGGATTTGGACGGAAACGCTGTCAATCCACGAGATATCAAACGGCTCTTGGCAAGAAAATTAGTGGCGATCTATCATTCTGAAGAAAGCGCCGTCGAGGCAGAAAAAGAGTTCGACAAGATTTTCATAAGGAAAGATATTCCCGATGATGTCGCGGAATTTCGATACCGGGTTATAAACGGCGGCGTCAGTATCCTTCAATTACTTTCCGATACAAAATTGGTTGCTTCAAAAGGCGAAGCTCGCCGGCTGGTCGAGCAAGGAGGCGTTTCGATCGATGGTGTTAAAATTGCCGACATCAATGCGCGCATTCAACTGGCTCAGCCGGTTGTTGTGAAAGTGGGACCGCGGCGATTTCTGAGAATCATCCCACATACTTTGTAAAAATGAAATTAACGATCAATAACAATAATAACCAATCATAAAAGCGGAGATGAGATAGTGTTCGTTCCGACAAAAATGTTCTTCACTAAAGGAGTTGGCCGTCATAAGGACTACCTTCAATCGTTCGAGCTTGCGCTGCGAAGTGCGGGCATAGAAAAATGCAATTTGGTAACCGTGTCAAGTATTTATCCGCCGAAATGCAAACGGATACCGCCGGCAGAAGGTATAAAGCTTCTCGAACCCGGCGCAGTTACTTTTGTCGTCATGGCCCGCAACGCCACAAATGAACCGAACCGTCTCATCGCTTCATCGATAGGAGTTGCACAGGCGGCAGACGAATCGCAGTACGGATATCTCTCCGAGCATCATCCGTACGGCGAAACGGAAGAAAAGGCCGGAGAGTACGCCGAAGACCTCGCCGCGACGATGCTGGCGACCACACTCGGTCTGGAATTTGATCCGACATTAGCATGGGATGAACGTGAGAAGCATTTCAAAATGAGCGGAAAAATTCTCAAGACATTCAATATCACTCAGTCTGCGGAAGGGGATAAAGACGGTAAGTGGACAACCGTTGTTTCAATTGCAGTATTAATTCCTTGAACATATTCTTAGCGTAGGCCTGGAAGGAATGCCGGCCTACGCGCGTCAGAACCTCACCGTAATATTCATCAAAGCACCCCCGTTGTTCGGAACAACCATCGCGGATACATTTTCTGATTCCTTCCTTCCAATAAGCTTGTACACTATTGGAAGGATTTTACCCTGACACTTGTAAACAAGGTACGCACTCCCAACGCCGATCAGCGCCCCGGCTAGGACGTCGGACGGATAATGGAGTCCAAAATACATTCTCCCGTATCCGACTAACCCTGCCCAAGCAAATGCAGGGATGTACACCTCGGGCTTTGGGTACCGAAGTGTCAGCAACGTTGCCAAAGCAAAAACACCGGTCGCATGCCCCGATGGGAAAGAATATGGGTCCGCGCTGTCGAGATGATGTGTCTGAACATTGGTTAAAGCTTCATACGGCCGCTCCCTTCTCACCACTTCTTTTAGAACATATCCTATCGAATAGGCTAAAACTTCAGACGTGCCAAGCAAAACTCCGGACTCAAATTTTTCGTTTTGGTCAGCGGCCAAGCCGTAAGCTGTTAGCGAGATTGGAGCAGCGACTAGTATTGGATAGGCGGAATTGTCGCTGACCCCAATGAACGATGTTTTAAACCGGGTCTGAGCGTTGTTTATTTCCCTGAAAAGCCGAACATCAATATTTGATGGGTCGTTTTGGGCGAATACTTTTGATGGAGCCATCAAAAATAAAAAAGCCGCCATGCAGTAAAAGGTCGTGCATGAACGGCTGATGCGTCGTGCTTGATAAATGAAATCTACGTCAGACATCTTTAGGAATAGTCTTACAATATTCCTCGTAATATGCCATAATTCTTTCAACATATCCAGTCGTCTGTTTCCACTCAGAGTAATATCCGCTTATTGGACGTCCTCCCTCCCAAATATGTTCATGCAGAGATGAGTATTTCCGGGATAGCAGTGAGAGTGACCCTTTTACCGACCCCCACTCATTTGGGTCATCGTTCATGTACTTGGCCACGGCGCGGGCATCTGCTATCCTTCCCGTTCCAGCATTGTATGCAGCCAGTGTCAATCGTATTCTGTTTCCCTCTGAAATTCCTTCGCTCCCAAACGATCGATATATCTTACCTAAATAATAGATGCCGGCTTTTATATTTGTATGAGGGATAAGAAAGTCATCCTGGCTACATCCTAGTTCTTCTGCAATTTGGCTTTGCGTGACGGGCATGATTTGCATAAGCCCCTCTGCCCCACGGTGGCTCGAGGCTTTAGGCCGAAACCGAGACTCCGTTTTCATTACTGCCAAAACAAGCCGCCAGTCAAACCCGTATCTCTTTGAGTATTTCCGTATTGTTGGACCGTATAACTGCAGAAAACGCTCAGAATTATGGTCCAGTTGCTGGTGGTAATAAATTCCTGATATGCCTCCCGGCATTGAGCTTTTTGGCAAGCTAGAGCCACTAAACCCAAAATATAAAAGGGTTGGCAGTACCAAAAAACAATTAACCCACAATTTGCCCATTTATTCCTCAAATTATCAAAAAATTCCCATTTCCTTCAAATTAAGCCGAAAAATGGGTTGGCTTTTACAAGTGACTTTGAAACAGAGTATTCCTACTTGGCTTGAACAAAATATTAAATAGGCGGAAGAAAGTCAATTTTTTCTTTTGAAATCGGATGAAACATTAACAAACATTGGTAACGAAAATGGCAAATGAGGGTAAAAACCAGAACTAATGGCAGGAAGGATTGACATCATGGCATATTTTGTGGATTAACCCATTAAAATTCAAAACATTTCTTTCCATAATCCAAAAAAGTCAAGACTTCATCTTCGGAATTTGCTTCGCTGTGGAGGCGAACAAGAGATTGCAAAGGGAGGAGTTCAATCAAAAGCCAACGGCAATCCCCCCACTCGTATTTTATCCCCTTAATAGCGCCCCTCGACTCATATACGCTAACCTTGCCCATACCTTTGCGAACCAAATGCTTAGGCGGAGAGTCGGCCATATCGCGAATCAGTCGTTTTGCAGAACCAACGTCGCAGCGTATGTCTACACTTCGGTAGTGAACTTGTCCGGCAAGGTTCCTGATACGTTTGATGATTTCGTGCAGAGGTTTTTTAGAGATAGCAACCATTTCCGCAAAAAAGAGTCCTGAAAGAATTCCGTCGCAATCAGGAAGGATTTTGCCAAAACAAAATCCCCCTCTTCCCACAACGCCTAAGAGACACTCATCTACCATCATTTTTTCGACGCCGTTTTCAAACCCGATATCAAACAGCGGAATTTTCCATTCGTCCGACAATTGTTTCACTCTATCAGTTGTAGAGGCCGATTTCAGAATATTTCCCCCGTAGTGCTTCTGGTCATGCAAATGCCATAAGAGGGCCAATATGGTCTCTTGCATGTTCATACATTCTCCATCGTTACATACGATGCTGCATTGGATTCCGCTCCCATCCGTTGCAACCCCGAACTGCGTATCGATTACTTTCACGTTATATTTCAACGCGTCAAGGTTTTCTGAAACTGGTTCCGGCCAACGGTCAAAAAAAAGATCCTCGGGCTCGCCGAACAACGTTTGTGCACGCCATCCGCAACGAACGAGTATGTCTTCAATGATTGTTTGCCCGGCCCCCCCCATTGAATCGATCAGCACGTTTGCGGTATTTTTGGGATTCTCGGCAAATGAGCGAAGCGCAGAAAAATCAATGATCGTTTCGAGGTGAGAAAAATAATCGGGGAGAAAATCAACCTGCGTAATTTCTTTACGGGATGAACTTGACGGGCTTACGCGTTCTTCCGTAACATCGGAAAGAAGCCCTTCAACGTTAGCGGTTTCTTCGGAGAGCAACGGCCCGCCGTATGCCCCCTTGAATTCGATTCCATTAAATTCAGGTGGATGGTGACCTCCGGTCACCATAAGACCGATGGTGCACCCGTTGTGCCTCGTTGCAAACGAAAGCACCGGCGTTGGAACAACTCCGGAACTTAACAACACCTCAATACCATTCTCCGCTAATATTTTCGCGGCAAGAGAAGCATGATCTCTTGAATTCTTCCGGCCATCATACCCGACAGTGACCTTGAACGTTGCAGGCGCGCGACGTGACTGAAAGAAATATCGAACGAACGCCTGTGCGACTCGAACAACATTTTGTTCCGTAAAATCATCGTTAACAATTCCCAGCCATCCGCCCGAACTGAACGCAATATCCCTCTTCATGAGCTTTCCAGCGGAAACTCTTCTTGGACGATTTCGACCGCTTTAAGATATTGATCGAGAGGGACGAAAACTTTCACCGGGTACTTAAGAATGGTGCGGCCAATGGGCCCCTCGAAAAAACCATCGGCGAGAAATCCAATGCTGGCGTTGTTGCGCGGGTTCACGGTAATACCGGCACTTTCAAGTTTACCGCGGACAATATTTGCTTCATAATAATCGAACGACTGGAACGCCACTGCCCAATCTTCCGAGATTTCTATTTTTTTATGCTCCTCGCAGAACATCTGCACTCCCTTTCTCTCGACGCAATTCTCACACATCAATCGCCGGCAAATAACGCACACGGCTATTGCCTTCGAGTCCGGATGTCTCTTGCAGAAAAAAACATCCTCCGAAAGTAATGCCCCGCAATGAACGCAAAAATCACTTTCAACGGTCACGGGTTCGGAACAGTTCCCACATTCTTCATATTCAACGTGTTGCTCCTCCGGCAAACGTTCAACCAAAGGAAGATCGCAGTCGCTGCAACGTGTAATCCCTGCTACATATTCAGCCTTACAGTTTGGACAGAACGGCATTCGAGCCTCCTTTCAATTCATCACCACTCTTCAAATGTACAGAAGCGGCGCCGCCTAAAAATTCAAAGACCATCTCCAATAATAATATACCTTTTGTTACAAAGAAAAAGGAAATCGATGAAACCAACTCGAAATCGAAACGAGCCGTTTTTTACTTACTTACGTTACAACCATTATTTAAACGTCTCGATTCGTAAGTTTTTCAGCACTTCGACAAATCGCTGCGTTATAACGCGCGGACGAGTAATTGCAGAGCCGACCACCACGGCATAAGCGCCGCACTTGAGCGCATGAGCGGCTTCGCTGGGACTCCAAATTCTTCCCTCGGCGATTACGGGAACATCTATTTCCGCGGTAAGGCGTTCGATCAAATTAAAATCGGGAAAATCATCCGTTCTTTCTTCAGTGTACTGGGTGTACCCTGATAGTGTTGTAGCGACAATGTCCGCCCCCAGTTCTGCTGCGCGAACACCTTCGATATACGTCGACACATCGGCAATGAGCGGGACTTTGAAACGTTTGCGAACCAGCTCAAGAAATTCAAATCCGTCCATACCATTGGGGCGAATCCGTTGTGTCACGTCCAGTGCAACAATGTCGGCTCCTGCATTGATGAGACTCTGAACATCGGAAACGTCCGGAGTAATTAATGCCCATCCATCCTCATACGTCCCTCTCGAAATTCCGATAACCGGCAGGGCAACGGCTGAGCGGACCGATGTAATGTTATCGAATCCCTGCACTCGAATGCCAACAGCACCCCCCATTTCCGCGGCCCTGGCAAATGCAGCAATGTAATCGGGAAAATTGAACGGCTCGTCCCCTTCCGAATGGCAAAGAACGATGACTCCATTTTTTAACTTTTCGATAACGCCGGGCATCTACCCTCTTTTGTTAATTATCTCACGTGTACAGGAATATAAAAAGAAGTAGTGAAAATAAAAAGGCGATGATTTTTCATCGCCTTATAAACCAACTCCGCAATAATGATTCGACACATCGGGAAAAAAGTCTCTCGCTAAGCCGCCAAGGCGCAGGGCCTCTGTTTTTGAATCATATTGCGACATTGCGTCTTTGCTCGAGCCGTACTTTTCGAATTATTCAGAAGTCTCAATTCCTCATTCTTGAAAAATTTCCCTACTTATATTTGATAGTTGACGCTGAGATAAAACCCTCGTCCTCTTGACGTGAACCCCAGAATTTCAGAATATTGGACATTAAAAATGTTTTCAATCTTTCCATTAATAAAAAAATTGTCATTTATAATAAACTTTTGAGAAAAATCCACCAGCGTATAACTTGACAAAGGAACGCTTGCCAATGCACCATACGGCCCAAGGTTTGAATCATAATATGTATCGTTTCTTGAACTGACAATTCTCAAATCCATTCTTAATACTAGCATATCAATTGGCAGGTATGTTAGACTCAAGTTGGCCGTGCTTGGTCTTCGTACCAATTCCATCGATTCCACTTGATTAGTTAGGAATGCACCGTCACTGAATAATTGCACCTTATTCCCGGCAGTTTGTAGAGTATTAATATCTGAAGGATTATATGTCAAACTCCCTGCTATAAAACTGATATTGCCTTCAAAAGCTAACTGGGAGTTTAATCTGGCTTTCAATCGAAATTCAATGCCGTTGCTTGTTTGTG
This sequence comes from uncultured Bacteroidota bacterium, assembly GCA_963717445.1. Lineage (GTDB taxonomy): Bacteria > Bacteroidota > Ignavibacteria > UBA10030 > UBA8401 > JAGVPT01. The sequence continues at coordinate 804,122 of OY970334.1, forward strand.
TCCCTATGTTGAGGTAGGTATCTCCCTCCAATGAATCAATATTATTATTCCATAAATACACGTAATCGATATAATGTTTTACTACAGTGTTAAAATAAGCGAAAGAAAAAACCATTTCATTTCCTACGGATTGTTTTAAACCAATTTCGTACGATACGGAGTTTTCAGGCTTTAAGCTTTTGTTCCCAAGTGTGATGTTTGGATCATCTCCGTCCTGGTTGGGGGCGAATAATTCATAGAGTGATGGTGCGTTAAATCCTGTCGAATAAGAAAAATAGAGTAAACTTTTCTCTGCAATCTTGTACGATGGATTGATCTCATACGTTACGTCATTTCCGAAACTGCTCTGGTTGGCTAACCGCATTCCACCGGCAAGTAAAAAGTTAGACAGCATTGGGTCAGTTAATGGACCATGGTAATCAAAGTGGAAGAAAATACTTTTTGTTAACGAATGGATGTTCAAAGAATCAATATCCGAATTCAATTCATAGTTATATTCACTGTTGTAATACAACGTACTCGCTGTCATCGCTTCTTTATATAATCCGACGCCCAAGACAGCGTCAACAATATTGTCTTTAACGTTCGTTTGAATTTCGTTTGTGCCCATTGTTCCTTGATATCTATCATGACTAAACGTAGATGGAAAAATAATTGACGAATCATCGACAATATTTCGCTTTAGATTTGAATAGCCCCCGATATATTTCAATTGAATACCATCAAGGATCTTATAGCTTGCCCCGTATGTATAAAAATTTCGGTTGACGTCCGATGTGTAGTCAGGATCGTCCTCAAACGCAGCATGCGGAAGATCCGCTTTTTGTGCCGTATTTCTGTATGAAAAATATATATTCACATCGTCAGATTGATATCCAAGTTTGCCGAACGCATCTGTCTTGGCAAAATTATCTCTATGCCGATTTTGAAGCGTATCGCGATTCGTAACGGTATCGACAGTGGCATCAAGTCCTTTTGTTGCAAGATTGTCAAAACCTGCAGTGCAATAAAAACCTCCCATCTCTGTATAGTTTAACAAAAGGTTTTCAGACAGGTCGGATGTTTTTTCTCCAAACGTTCCGGTTGCTATATCCGCATCGGCATGAACGCCGGGGGTGCTGCTGCCTTGGCGGGTGATAAGATTAATAACACCTCCCATCGCAGACGAACCATACATCGTGCTGTGAGAACCTCTTACAATTTCAATTTGATCAACACCTAGCGAAGATAGCTCCGATAAATCGGGGGCACTATTCGGTGTCGAAGGATCGGTAAACCGCACGCCGTCAATCATCATTGCTGTCTGGTTGCTGGCCGTTCCCCGCATAAATATGCTTTGGTTTGTGCCGGGATTTTGCCCGGTTCCGACCATATAAATCCCCTCTTCTTGACCAAGTAATTCTCCGACACTCTGATAGATAGAATTTTTCATCTGATCGCCCGTGATCACCGTAACACTTCTCCCGATGTCGTCGGGATTTTTGGGAGACCTTGTAGCCGTTACCATAATCTCCTTTAATGGATACAATCTTGTACTGTCACTTTTAGGAGCCAGTGAATCTTGCTGGGCATAAGTTACTGAAAGGCTCAGTAAAAGAAGAAATAAATGTTTGCTCATCATATTTCCTTTACATAATGAGAGATTTCTGAAGAATCCCGAAAGGGCAACTTGTGCAAATTCCGAAGGGATGGCTTTACCGGACGCAAAGTCGTAAAATGATTCTAAAACAGATTCGTAGCGGCTTGGCGAGAAACAATTCTTCAGATGTCTCAATAAATAAAAAATCCCAACCTTCTCAAAGAAAAGATTGGGACAATACATTACTGCACAATCTATCCTCACTCCACGAAGGACATTGAAAATGATGTTGGCAGGTCTCCTGGCTCTCCCGATTCATCTCTCGCCTTCCCGTCCGATTTTAACGGCCAGTGGCTTATGAGACATAATCTTTTTCGGGATCACAGTTGCGGGTCAGCTTCCGACTTTAACGGAATTCCCTTTTCATCCCGTCTTGCTAGTAGCGAGACGGGACACCAACATCATTATAGAAAAGAACGTTCACAGCAATAAATTCATTCAAGCAAAGATTGCTCTGTCCATTTTACTTTTTTCAGTGCAATGAGCAATCCTTCATACGCACCGAACATCACCGCGACAAAAAAGAGATCGCCGGTTACGGTGCCACGGAAAAATGGAATTGCAGCGACATAACATTCAACCAAACCGGCCCACGTCGGCGCATACATCGATCCCGGCGTTGCCCAAACTCCGAAGTTTGTAACAACAAAAAAGAGAACCGAGCTGGCAAACGTTCCGCCAAGAATGTAGAGAGGCTTTTTGTGATTTTTCAACCATAGGCCAATCAATCCGATAAGGACAAAACTGCCGTACACCCAATACATCCCGCTGTAAAAGCCAATAAAGTAATCGCTTACCAGCATTGCCAATACCGGTACGACAAAAGCATACCTTCTTTCAAGGTACACACCGCCAAAAAGTGCAATGGCGGCAATTGCAGTAAAGTTAGCGGGGTGGGGCAGCAAACGAGAGAATGCCGCGACAATAACCAACAGAAGCGCCGCACCGAATCTCACCAATGATTGCCTGTTGCTCATGAGTACGACTCCTTTCATGAATAATTCATTGTGAAAAAATAGATTCTGTACAAACTCAACACAAAACCCCGACCTTCGTAAAGAAAATCGGGGTTGATAAATCTGAACTCTTTCGTATTCGAATAAGAATACTGCAACCTTTTTCCTCGAAGGCATTGCGTAGTGAAGTTGGCAGGTCTCCTGGCTCTCCCGATTTCGGTCTCGCCTTCCCGTCCGATCGTGCAGACAGTGGCTTTGAGATGAACTCTCTCCCGGGATTACAGTTGCGGGTCAGCTTCCGATTTTAACGGAATTCCCTTTTCATCCCGTCTTGCTTACAGCGAGACGGGACACCAACATCAAAGTATTGAAAAGAACAATTTATTGAAAGCAATATACAACACCTAAAAGCGTTTGTCAAGAAGGAAGTTTATGGGGAGTTGCATATCTCCAAACTATCCGATTGCTTAAAGCAATCGGATAGTGCATGAGTGTTAATGAATTATCGGCATCTTGCTGAACTTTTGGAAATAACTCAGACACGTATCCCTCCAAATCCCTGCGTCTATTTTCTGTTTTTCCAATCGCGTCTTAACCTGCAAAAATATTTCCGGATCGATCGATTTTTTCAGAGCCGTCCATGTTGACAGCATCGAATCAACATAATCGGTCCCCGAGTAGTATTTACTGCAAAGCTCTTCCCAGAGGGTTTTGCCCGACCTCATTCTGTGATCCCAGCGGACATGATGAAACCAGAGCAAATATTTTTCGGGACAGGTATTGATGTCGTCAAAGGTTTCCTTCAGAGGAGAAAAATATTGGCCAACAGCGTCGCTGCCGGTTGAACTCCTGTCAAAACCGATGCCGATGCTGTCGGCGCGATGATAATAGACCGGCGTCCAGTCGGGCCGGCCTTTATCGTACGACGGCTCCGGACCATAGTGAAAATCTGTTTGCATGATATGATGCAAACCGAGCGGCTCCATATAATCGACACATGCCTCCCGTGAACCCATCATCATAGAGCTCACCGATGCAACAACACCGGAGTCGTTACTTAAGGTCATTCTGACCCACTCATCCGCGATCTGCTTTGCGGAGAGTTCGTGGTCCCAGGCAAGCCGCCCAAAAGCGTACCAATTTGCTTGTGCAAAGGGGTGTCCACACCAATTCCGGTCATCTCCAATGTTTGCAACACCTGCCATACCGGTCATCCGGTAATGTTCCAAAGTTCCATCGATGATCGAAGCCAGCGTGGAGCCACGACCTTTGGCGTGCGTATCGTACTCAAGATATTCTTTCCACATCGGGGCGAGATAGACCAGATGCGTTGAATGGCCGAGATATTCCTGGGTGATTTGCAGCTCGAGCATCAGCGGAGTTTTCGGCATCGCGCCGAAGAGCGGCTGGACCGGTTCCCTCGGTTGAAAATCGAGCGGACCATTCTTCGCCTGTACAAAAACATTTGTGAGAAATTTCCCGTCGAGGGGGACAAACTCTTTGTAAGCCCGTTTCACTCTGTCGTAGTCAACGTCCGGATCATACACGAATGCCCGCCACATCACAACTCCGCCGTACGGCTGCAACGCCTCTGCAAGCATATTCGCACCGTCGGCATGTGTGCGCCCGTAGTCCTGAGGGCCGGGCATTCCTTCCGAATTTGCTTTGACCAGAAAACCACCAAAGTCGGGAATGAGTTTATAGATTTCCCGGGCTTTGTTCTTCCACCATAAGCGAACGTCGGGGTTTAGAGGGTCTGATGTTGTAAGATGCCCAATTCCTCCTTGACGATTTCCTTCCAGCTCAAATTTGCCGGGCATCGGCGAAGCAAAATTCACCGACAGAAAAACCCGGATGCCATAAGGACGAAAAACATCTGCCAACGCCGCAATTTTTTTAAGATGTTCAGCATCGATGATCCTCGGGTCGGCATTCACATTGTTAAGGACGGTACCGTTAATTCCGATGGAAGCATTTGCTCGCGCGTAATCGCGATACCGAGGATCGATCTTCTTCGGCAAGTCAGCCCACTTCCACAAAGACTTGCCCGCATAACCTCGTTCGATCGAACCATCCAGATTATCCCAATGATCAAGAAGACGGTACTCCGTTTTTGGTTTATAAATAATATCCAGGGTATCAAGAGATTGTTGAGTCTGGATGAGCCTCAGCAAATGGAACGTTCCGTACAACAATCCGATATCGTCATTAGCGGCCAGTACAATAATCTTGACACCTTTCAATTCAGTAGATTTCAGCAGAAATCCCTCTTTCCCTAATGAATGAAGAGAGGTCGTAACGCCCAATGCACTTACCATGCCGGAACTTTGCGGCGTGCCAATAAGAAGTGTATTTTTCCCGCTGATCGACGTTGCAAAAGAAACTTCTTTCGCAAGCAAGCCGTCTAAACCATTCTTTATTTCTTCCCGGATTATCCCGCACGTTTCCGATGTGCCGGAAACAATAACCGTGGAGATCGCAAGTCGATACTGCATCAATCGTTCAGCATTATCAATTTTTTTGTAATTCATCCACAACATGTAGCCGTCGTCGGACAATGCTGTATCGGCAATGGATAACAATGCAAGGAAGAGGATTGGAAAGAGGTACGCAAACGGCAACGTGCGTTGCATGTGAGCACCCGGAGATACGTGGAATAATGAGGTCGTTTTCATCCGTTTCAAAATAAGAGACAGAGACTGGGGCCGGGAATTATCCGAGCCGTCGACTGGTCCCGGAAAAGAATCCGGCTGCACGCGACAATTCCCCCGAAGAAAAAAATCTAAAAAGGAAAAGAATAATCGGCCAAAAGCAAATCAGCCCAAATCGCGCGCCAAGGGAATCGAAACCGCCGCTCACCATGCCAATATGAAGAACGTAGACGAATGCGACCGATAGCGCCAATTTTATTATCCTCCCAAATTCGTACCCGATATGATAAAATCTTTGTACGATGAGATACAGCGCGAATGCCGAAATGGCATACGCAATCAGCGTGGCGTATGCGGCGCCCATGATGCCGTATCTCGGGATGAGAAAGAAATTTGCAACAATGTTTGAAACGGCAGCAAGGATCGATGTCGGAAGAAGATATGCCGTTTTCTTTTCGATAAATATTCCAGCATTTAAATGAATCGAGACACCGCCGAAGATGTACGCCAGCAGCACGACTGGAACGACACTTAATCCGCTCCAGTAATCGGGATGGATGATATGCCGGCCGAAGATTTTAATCTGGACAACATCCGAAATGAAAAACGAGAGGACTAAAAAAATTCCGCACATCAACAAAAGAAAATAAGTCAGTATTCTGGCAAAAAGGGCTTTGGCATTCTCATCATTAGCATGAGAGAGGAAAAACGGCTTCCATGCGTAGTCGAACATCGAGGTGACGAGATTCATGAAAATTCCGAGCCGATAATTCGCTTGGTAAATACCGACGTTGCTGTCGTTGGTGAACGCCTTGAGCATCGGACGGTCGATCACTTGGAGCACCATGCCTGCAAGTCCTACCGGAACGTACGGCAATCCGAATTTGAGGAGAGCCGAATAGAGGGAGGCCGAAAACTTCCAGCTCGAACTTCGGACTATGTGGGGAAGCAATAGAATGAACGTCAACAACGACGAAGAAAGTCCGCTGATGAAGATTCCCTCAACTCCCCACTTTAGCCAAAGGAGTGAAACAATATTGAACGCAACGTTCGAACCGATATTAATCAGCTTCAAGGTTGCAAAGAATTTTGGCCGGTTCGCTAACCGAAGCGATGCAAACGGTACAATGACCAACGCATCAAAAAAAAGAATGCCTGCGCTATAATAAAGAATCCGGTAGAGACTTTCGCCAATCAAGAATACGTGAGTCAAAGGAACGGCGAACGCAATAATCAACCCGGAAAATAATGTCGATGTTATCGCGATTGAAAAGAACGGCGTGCTGAAATTCTCCTTTGGATCGCCCCCTTCAAGCCCTGAAGCATAGCGAAAGTACGCCGACTCCATTCCGTAATTATAGATGACATTCAAAAAAGCCAGGTAGGAATAAATATTTGCGACGATTCCATATTGCGACGTCGTCAGAACGTTTGTATAGAACGGAACAAGAAGGAATGTCAGGAAGCGACCGACGATCGTGCTGATGCCGTAGATGGCTGTATCCGCACCAAGACGCTTTATTTGGGAGAACATATTTAGGAGACCAGTTCGAGGGAGATGTCGAGCGCTTTCGGAGAATGCGTGAGCGCTCCAACGGAGATAACGTCTACACCAGTTTCCGCAATCGCTTTGACTGTCTGAAGCGTTACACCGCCCGACGCTTCAACTTCGACAACATGATCGATCAGTTGAACCGCTTTCGCCATCGGTTCAAGCTCGAAATTGTCCAGCATGATTCTGTCGAGGCCTCCACATGCCAGGGCTTCTCCCACCTGGCTGAGGGATGTCACCTCAAGTTCAATCTTCAATTGCAGATTGTGTTCGCTAAGATAATAATTACATTTTGTGAGAGCGTTAGTAACGCTTCCCGCTGCCACAATATGATTGTCTTTGATCAAGACCATCTGGTCCAAGCCAAACCGGTGATTTACACCTCCACCGTCGCGAACGGCTTTTTTATCCAGCATGCGGAGTCCGGGAGCCGTCTTTCGGGTATCGGTGATTTTGGCCTGAGTCCCTGCAACGGTATCAACGTATTTGCGCGTCATGGTCGCAATACCGGACATTCGCTGCAAAAAATTGAGGGCAACCCTTTCAGCAAGGAGAATTCCTTGAACTGTCCCCTGAATCTCTGCAATCCTTTGTCCCGCTTCGACGAAATCCCCGTCCTTCGCGTACGCCGTTACCGTGGTCTGGCTATCTGTATACTGGAAGACTATACCGGCAAGCTCCAATCCGGAGATGACACCGTTCTCTTTCACTTGAAGAATCGCGCTTCCAAGCTGGTCTTCGGGAATCAACGACTCGCTTGTGATATCTCCGAAACCGATATCCTCATGAAGTGCCTGCTCGATCAAGCGGCTGATCTTGCTGTCGTGAAGAAGGTCAGTGCTCATCTTCTTGGACCAGCATGATAGGAATGTCGTCCTTTACTTCATACACTTTGCCGCACTTTTTGCAGGTCAATGTATTTTGTGCCGGCTTATAGTCGAGGCCGCCTTTACATTTTGGACAACAAAGGATTTCAAGCAATTCCTGTTTTACCATTTGCTGCTCCTTTCGGTCTGCTTTTCTTAAAAGCTTCTTCAAGGACTTCTACAAATTTCATCGGCGCGCGCGTCGGTTTGCCCGTCTGGGCATTGATGAAGCTGTGCACCGTAAATCCTTCCGCGATTGGCTCGTTATCGCCGTCACGCAACACGCGGTACTCGATCCTGACTCTCGCAATCGGAATTTCGTTCAACGACGTTTCGATATGGAGCAGGTCGTCGTAGCGCGCGGATCGCTTATATTTCGAGCCGGCCTCGATAACGGGAAGGTAAATACCCATCGATTCAATTTCAGGATACGGCATTCCGATGTGCCGAAGGAGGTCCGACCTCCCCTGTTCGAAATATTCGAAAAACTTGCCGTAATAGACAAACTTCATTTGATCCGTGTCGGCATAGCGAACGCGCACATCCGAGACAAATGTAATCGGCGCGTTATTCATTCCACGCACCCATCACGCTGAATTTGTCTATTCTCTTCTCAATGAGCTTTTCAGGCTTCATTTTTTTAAGCGGCCGCAACTCCTCGATCAACGTGTCTTTCAGAACCACGGCAGCTTGTTGGGGATTGCGATGCGCGCCGCCGGGCGGCTCGGGAACAATCCTATCAATAATTTTTTGCGCGTAAAGGTCTGTGGCCGTCAGGCGCAACGCTTCAGCCGCCTGTTCTTTATATTCCCAGCTTCGCCAAAGAATACTGGAACACGATTCTGGAGCAATGACCGAATACCAGGTATTCTCCAGCATCAATATCCTGTCTCCAAGGCCGATTCCTAATGCACCGCCCGAGGCTCCTTCGCCAATGACGACGACAATAATCGGCACGGGAAGATGGGACATTTCAAAGAGATTGCGCGCGATTGCTTCCGCCTGCCCCCGCTCTTCGGCTTCAATCCCCGGATATGCGCCGGGTGTATCGAGCATCGTAATGATCGGTTTGCCGAATTTTGCCGCAAGCTTCATTAAGCGGAGCGCTTTGCGGTACCCTTCAGGCTGTGGCATCCCAAAATTTCTGAACAAATTCGATTTCGTGTCTCTTCCCTTCTGATGGCCGATCACCATGACGGTCTCATTCTCCAGTTTCGCAAACCCTCCAACAATGGATTTATCGTCGCCGAAGAACCTGTCTCCATGCAATTCAATAAATCCTGTGGTCATCATCCCGATGTAATCCAGCGTGTAGGGGCGTTCGGGATGACGGGCAAGCTGGACTCTCTGCCAGCGTGTAAGATTCGAAAAAATATTTTCACGGAGCTGACTCACTTTTTTCTCCAGGGTTGTGATTTCGTCTGCAATATCGAGGTTGTCGGACAATTTCCTCATCTCTTCGATCTTCTGCTCCAGTTCCACAACCGGTTTTTCAAAATCCAAAACAACTTTTCCCATACACGCTCCAGAAAATTTAACCGCCGCGCCGGATCGAGTTCACGACTGCTTTCACGAGAATGTCGATATCCAGCATCAGGGATTGGTTCTTCGCATAATACAGTTCGTACTGTTCGCGCTCTTCATCGGACATTGGCCGGTCGGAATTAATTTGGATGATCCCCGTAATACCGGGCTTACCCAAATAGATCCCGTTGTGAGTGAACGAAGCACGAGAGGCAGTGCCGGTAAGCGGACGGCCGATGAGAGAGATCGAGCCCCGGAGCACTTTCGGCATTGCCAGTATTGCTGATGAAAGGGCGGACGGCTGAGTGCGTAACAATAGACGGCTGAAAGATACGAAAGGAGCGCATGAAATCAAAAGAAAAAGAGAAACGAGGATGTCGGCGGCCCGTTTTGTTATCCTGTGCATCGGCCTGTCGATGTTATACTGGATTTCGATGAACGGGATCTCGCCCAACTGGTCGATGCGCGATTTTCCAATAATAACCTCCAAAGAATTCGGTACAAGCTTGAACTCCACCATCCGGCTTCTGCTCTTGCTGATCACGGAAAGAATCGTCGAATACGGGATCGCATCCGTTGAGAATATCACGTCGTCGATACTATAATCGTTGATCACCTTACCGATCGTATCGACGCTGCCGAGAATTTCGACTCCGAGTATTTTCTGATTCAGGCGTTGGCGGTTCACATCGATGAATCCGATGACATCGTAGCCTTCACCCGGTCTGCTGCGCAGTTTTTTCAGCAGCTCTTGTCCGGCCTGACCGGCGCCGACGATCAACGTTTTTCTGCCGAAGAGCGTTTTGCGGGAAATTGAGCTGCGAGCACCCATCAAGCGGATTATCAGCCTCCATCCGGGGATCAGGAAAACGGCCAGCGCTCCGGAAATAATCATGACGACACGGCTGAAAGCGAAATTCTTGATAAATGCCGTCAGCGCAGAAACGACAATAAATGCAAAAAACACGGCGCTAAAAGAGTGCGATATTGAAAGTTTCCTGCTCGAATACGCTCCGGCGGCAAATAACGCGAAAACGACAATGCCTGAAGGAACTACCAATGCCCATGGGTATGCGTACGAAGGGAAGGAAAAAAACCTGCCGGAACGGACGTATGCCGCAAAAAGGATTGTGCCGACAACAATGCAAAAATCAAAGAGAGAGACAAGAAACGGTCTGCCGTACCGCATTACCGCAGCGATGATCCGTCGAGCATCGATCGCGAGCTCAATGATCGATTCAAACACCACCGAACCTTGATGATGTTTGCGAACAAAGAGCCGCATGGCTTTATAGAATATTTTTAGCTCGTCAATGTCGCTCCTGCGCGTGCTCTCCCCTTTGTAGTGGATAATTTTTGTGTCAGCCACATAAAAGACTTTCCATCCCCCTTTTTGAACACGATAGCACCAGTCGAGGTCTTCCCCGTACATAAAGAAACTTTCGTCGAGACCGCCGATTCTGTCGAACACATCGCGACGAATCATCATGCACGAACCGCTGACGGCATCGACTTCGTAACTCTCGTCGGGATTAAGATAGGTAAGGTTATACTTTCCGAAGACTTTGGTTGAACCGAACAGCGAACTCAACCCGGAGACTTTCGTAAATGCGACCCATGGCGTAGGGAAGCTCCGGCGGCAGGGAAGTTGAAGCGTTCCGTCCGGATTCAAGATTTTGCATCCGGCCATTCCGACATCTGCATTCGCCTCAAAAAAATTTATCAACGTGCGAAAAGTATCCTCCTGCACAATCGTATCGGGGTTCAACAACATCACATACTTTCCAGCCGACAACGCAAGAGCCTGATTGTTTGCTTTCGCAAATCCAACATTGACGGTATTAGCGATCAGATGAACGCGGGGAAAAGACCGGCGCACCAGATCACAACTACCGTCGTCCGAAGCGTTATCGACAACGAACACTTCGCCGTCCATTCCTTCCAACGCTTTGAAGACCGAAACGAGCGCGTTGTTAAGAAAATCCCGCACATTATAGTTTACGATGATGATTGAGACATCCATGGCGAGAGGTCACAGCAAGTTTAAAAAGCTGCGAAGCTTCAATTTCCACACCATGAACGCAGCTTCGTACACAATATTCTTCGACATTTTTGACTCGCCCCGGTCGCGGTCAACGAAGATAATTGGGATCTCGCAAAGACGGAAACCTTTTTTCCATGCTTTGTAATTCATTTCAATTTGAAACGCGTAACCGTTGGAACTGATCTCGTCGAGGTTGATGCTTTCCAGAACCGCGCGACGGTAACATTTAAACCCTCCCGTCGCATCTTTCACCGGCATGCCCGTAACGACCCTGGTATATAAATTGGCAAAATAGCTGAGAATCAGCCGACAAAACGGCCAATAGACGACGCTCACTCCACGGATGTACCGCGAACCGATGACCAAATCGTATTCTTGAATCTTCAGGAGAAAGTTGAGGAGTTCTTTCGGATTGTGCGAGAAATCAGCATCCATCTCAAACACGTAATCGTATTTGCGTTCGATGGCATATTTGAAACCCGTTACGTACGCGGTCCCGAGTCCCATTTTGTGGGGCCGTTCAATGAGATGAACGCGCGCGTTCTTCTGCTGAAGATCCTTTACAATCGCGGCGGTTCCGTCCGGAGAACTATCATCAATAATAAGGATCTCAATGTCGGTCGACTGGTGGAGCACCTTAGGGATCAGCTCCGGCAGATTGACCGCTTCGTTGTATGTGGGCGTTATGACGAGCGCTTTGGGCATAGACAATGAATCCAGATCAGTGGCCTCTCCCCATCAACATAACATAAAAAGTATACAAAAGAATCTTAATGTCCATTCGAAACGACATGTTTTCAATGTAAAACAAATCGTACCGCACCTTCAATTTCACGTCATCGATCGTACGGTCGTACCCCTGTTTAATTTGCGCCCAACCGGTAATACCGGGACGAACCTTGAGTCTTCTATGATAGAGGGGTATTTCCTTCGAGAGTCTATCGACGAAAAATGGGCGCTCGGGCCGAGGTCCCACCAAGCTCATATCGCCATCCAGCACATTAATGAATTGAGGAATTTCATCGAGGCGTGTATTCCGTAAAAACCGTCCGACTTTTGTGACGCGGTTATCATGCTGCGGCGCCCAAACGGGTCCCGATTCTTTTTCAGCGTCAGCGCGCATCGACCGGAACTTATGCATCTTGAATAGCTTCCCATCCTTCCCGACGCGTTCCTGGCTATAGACGACAGGACCCGGAGTATCCATTTTTATCGCAATCGAAATCAGCACCCAGAACGGTGAAGAGAAGAAAAGAACAAAGAGGGAAACAATGATATCCGTAAGCCGTTTCATGCTTTGTTCCCATGGCTTCATAATCTCGGGCATGATCTCGATCAGCGGGAACCCGTAAATTTGGTTCGTGCGTGCTTGCCCGCTAATGATATCGTACATGTCGGGCAAAATTTTCATGCTGACGTCGTGGCCGTTGCAATGAGAAATAACATCCAACAGTTTATCATGGTCTGCCGACTCGAGTGCGATAAAGATGTCCTTCACCGAATGTCGCTCGATAAGCGATGGGAGGTCATCGGTGCTTCCCAGCAGCCGGGTTCCTTTATATTCAAGGCCGCTTTTACGCTTATCAAGCTTGACAAATCCGATGACGCGATAGCCCAATGCCGGGTGCGTTATGACAAGATCGTGAAGGTCTTTTGCTTTTTCATTCCAACCGACAATAAGGGCATTATGCAAACCAACACCTGCGGTTAATAATCGACGCCGGGCAGTACGAAATAGCACCCTTCCCGTGCCGGTTGTAAACACCATAATCCCCCAGTAGGCGAGGATGAGCAATCGCGAGCTTATTTTTGTTGTGACAACTCCTGCATCATCAACAAAGATGATAAAAAATAGAATGAGGCACCCGAAACCGATAGCCTTCATCAGCGTGGTCACCTCATCGGTACGCGATGCAGCGTGCCATGGACGGTACAGCCCAAAGAATAAAAAAATGAAAGACCAATAAAGCCAGATAAGAATCATCGGCATCCAAAAATCCGGCTCAAGACCGGACACCACCATACCGCTACGAACCCTGAAAAAGTAATAAAGCGTCCATGCAAGGTTGATGGTGAAAAAGTCCAAGAACGGTGTTCTTACATCGAAATGCCGTCTCATATCGCGTCTAATGCATCATGTTCGTGTAGAGCTCCATGCGGCTTTCTGCGAACCCTTAACAAATCGGAAAAACCCTATAAGAAGGCCAAGGTTTGCCACAACAAAATAATAAGGCAACGTAAAGAGCATCACTGGCCTCGATATCTTATCCAAAATATAACCAACACTAGCTACACACGCAAAAACAATTTGAGCTGTGAAAATCCACCGGTATATTCCTCCTTGCTGACTCAACACAATACTACTTACAAAAATTACCATAAGGAGAAAGGGAATGATCCAGCGAATGAGCTTATGAGAAAACAGTCCAAATGCAATAAATCCGTACTTTGGGTGTAACAGCGGTAGAACTTCCACGAGTCCGTTAAAATTCTGCGCGCCGATCCTGATCTTTCTCTCGAACTCATATGCCGTAGACGACGTGGTGTCCTCCCAGCCTTTCACAAGCGCATCGTAGACAACCCGAAAACCTTGGCGAGCAGCGGACAGAGGCAACAAGAAATCATCGGTGACAGCCTTGTCGTTCGGCAATTTTCGATACAGATTCCGCCGAAGGGCGTATATTCCACCGGTCGCACCAAAAGTGGTTCTTATCTTTCCCTCGCACTCCTTTATAGAGTTTTCATACCGCCAATATACTGCCTCTCCTTTACCACCGGAATTTCTCGCGGACGCATTGAGGTGTAAATTGCCGCATACCCCTCCAATTTCAGGGTCAACAAAATGTCGGCCCATTTTATGTAAAGCATCGGGGGCATAGAATGTATTCGCGTCCGAAAAAACAAGAATATCGTTTTTTGCCGCTAATACCAAATCGTTCAGCACTGCAGCTTTCCCCCGCCGCCGGTCGAAATGAAATAATCGAACGGGAATCGAATCAAAAGATTTTATCAACGGTAGTGTGTTATCCGATGAACAATCGGAACCGATTAAGATTTCAATATTATTTCCCGGATACTCCAATGCTTCGATGTTTTTCAATTTCGCGACAATGATTGATTCCTCATTGTACACCGACATGAGCAGCGAAATTGTCGGGACGTAGGGTTGAACGCCAGTTTCAGATTGTTTTTTGAAGTGCGACCACAACAGTACCGATAAAAGGATAAAAGCAATACGAATGGATGACCAAAAGAAAAGCAAGCCAGAAAAGTATATATGCCACAATCATCGGATTAGTATTCGGAAGTTAGTTCGCGAGCTTACGTAAGTTAACATTGAATGCTAAATTGATTACACGCTAAGGTTCAATTCGGAGCACATCTTTTTTTGCTTTATTGCCGAAAGCCCCCGCGAAAAAACCGCTCCATAGCATGATCAATTTCCTTTTCCTTTCGTTTGATTTTCCCCCAAGGACTATCATGGATTTCTGCAGACAGTTGAAAAGAGAGAAAATAAAAACATACAATGAGTATCCAAAAGGCATTTCACGAAAGAACCAAAAACGGTTTCGAGTATAGTAATAGAGGTACGTCCCGCTGTACATTTTCCCTTTGATTCCGCCGCCGCTCTTATGATAAACCGTACTCGCGGATGTATACGTCATTTTGTATAACTTTTTTATTCTGAAAGAATAATCAATATCTTCATAATAAAGGAAATAGTTTTCATCCAGGAGACCTACCCGCTCTATGACCTCTCGCTTAAGAAGGATTAACATGCCCGGGATAAAATCGATATCCTTTTTCTCCGCACGATGGTCGTCAACCTCGCCAATTCGCAGATTTATTCCTGTACATAACAATTTGCTGAATTTTCCACCTGCGGCGTTGATAATATGAGGTGACTTTTTGTAAAGTACTTTTCCTGTTGCTGCGCCCACGGCATCATCGTCACCCAGTTCTTTGATGAGCGGCTGAAGAAATCCGGGTTCAACAACAACATCGTTATTAACGATTAAGATATACGGAAATCCGTCAGAAAAAGCCTTCCGTATCCCGTAATTATTGCCCGCGCCATATCCTGAATTGTATCCACATTGGGAAAAATTCACCGGTGGAAATAACTGTTTCAACTTTTCGCCGCTTTGATCGGGAGAGCAATTATCAACAAGGTAAATTGAATCCGATGAAAAGCCGGCGACTTTTAGCGACTCAATACATTCCTTCGTTTCTTCAAACCCGTTATAATTCAGAACAATTGCCGCAACTTTTTCATTCATAAATAATGCAGAATTGACTTACTCCAAGAATTTCCCAACGCCGCGTCCCATGTAAAAATTATTTGAAAAATAATCATGAAGCCCGTCAAAAGCGGCATGGAAAAACTTTTTGTTGAAGAAAAACCAATACACAAGTTTAGCGCTAATGACTGACAGAAAATATATATGGGCGACAACCCTCGTGTACCCGCTGACGGAAGTGTTGATTACTAATAACCGATTTCTCGCGGAGTAATAGAGCTTAAACGCGCTCTCTTTCTCCCCTGCGACTTTGTGAAATATCACGGATTTGGGGACATACAAAAGATCGTAGCCCTTTGAACATATTCGCGCAGAGAATTCAATATCATCTAAATACATAAAGAAACGCTCATCTTCCATCCCAATATCCTCCAGACACGACATGCGAAGGAGGATAAGACAACCTGTAATGAACGAGACGCGTCGTATCCCATTTAACTTGGACGGAGCAAGTATTGCACTTCTGTGATCATGTACTGCCAGTCCTCGCCATGGAATAAAGCGTCCCCCCGCATACCATATTCTCATTTTATCATGATAACAATAAATGGTTCCACATGCTGCCGCCGCTTTTTTGTTTTCCTCCAATGCTGCAACAAGGTAGTCTAAAAAATCGGGTTGAACGGCCGTATCGTTATTGATAACGAGAACATATTCAGGTTCTTTTTTCTTGGCGATGCGAATCGAAAAATTTATCCCCCCTGCGTAACCTCGGTTACTTCCGGAAGATAGTATGTCAACGGAGTGGAGTCGCTTACGCATTTGCAGTACGGAATCATCGGGAGAGTCATTATCGACGACAATTATCTCAAAATTCGGATAATGACACTGTTTCAACGACTGAACACACTGGACGGTGTCTTCCCATCGGCAATAGTTAAGAACGATAATGACGACTTTTGGTTCCATGGCCTCTATCTCTCATTGAACAACATTTGCCCAGAGGTGCTATTTTTTGGGAAAATAATTTCTTTCCCGGCCAATGCTGTTTCCAAGAACATCTATCGTATTCTTCAATAGCTCATCCACCGCAAAGGCCGCTAACGCAAGATTTCTTAGTATTTTTACAAAAACTTCTTTGCGACCTTAGCGTACCTCTCGCGGATATCATACAGGATGTAATATCGCAAACGGCACTAGATTGTAACCCGGCGATAGATTTCGGCGTACTTCTCAGAAGCGCTTTCTAATGAAAAATAACGAGAAGCGACGGCCCTGCAAGCGATATCAATACCTTTATGATCTTCGCTCAAATATTCAACCAGCGTGCGGCTCATATTCTGCAGCGCTGATTCCGAAAGCGATGCTGAAACAATACCTACGCCGTTCTCTTTGACAATATTCTCCGTATCACCAATTCCGCGAGAGACCAATACGGGAAGACCTGCAGCCAGATACTCCCCGAACTTAATTGGACACGATACCGTGTTCAAGACTTCTTCTTTTCGAAACAATATTCCTATTCGACCTAAGGCCAAATACTTTGGCACATCTTCTGCCCCAGCTTCTACTATCAAGTAGTCTGAATGCCCGATTCCATATTGTGCAATAACGCAGAGTAATTCAGTTGCCTCGGAATACGTTACAATAAGAAGGAAGAACCGTGGGTCGATACGGCGACAAAGAGAAAATAAATGCACCGCTTCGCTGAAACACTGCCACGATGTCAATGAACCTGAGTAGACCAAAACGATGCGGCCTTCAACGTTAAGTTTTTTACCCAATCCTATTCTGCTGTCACGTGCGGCATCGAACCGATCTAGATCGACGGAATTCGGTATTGTTACTATTGAAAGCCGTGGATTTCGCATGCGGACAAAAGGCAATTGCAGCACATACTCGCGAAATTTTTCGGAAACGACTACAATCTCATCAGCACTGAGAATGCATCGTTTTTCGAAAAATCGCATCACCTTCACCAACACTGAACTATCAACCCAAATCCCTTTTGAAATATACTCATCGACCATTAACCCCCTCATATCGAATATGAACTTCGTCCCTAGAAACATTTTTGCAAATAAACCGAGAATGGCCGGTAGATAGCTACGCGCGTGAACAATATTGATCCGGTGCCGGACAATATAGTAGAACACTTTGAGCTGTCCGAACACCAAGATTTGAATCGACACTTTCAAAATCTTTGAAGAGAATGGATGGTAAAATAGAAAATGAATCTTGTCGCCGTACTGGTCGATCAGCTTATCACGATCGCTACTCTTATTCTTTTCTTCCCTCGGATCCACCGAGAGCATGTAGACATCGTATCCCTTTCCAGCGAGGTAAAGAAGTTGTGGAATCCCTTGCGAGCGCAAAATAGGATTTAACAGACTTCCGTCATTAATGAATAAAACCCTCATAATCCTTAGGGAATCCAATTAATCATATAGTTGTGGGTGATGGACGGCATACGAGACAAACGATCTGAACGACTCTTGAGTCTTGCACATCTTCGAAGCCTGCTAAGATCATTCCGAGCAAACCAAAATGATATCCAGCCGAATCGCGCACTTCGATTTGTATCTCACCGAATACAGGAATTTCATCACACCTGCATTCCGCTCTATCCCTGCAATGAAGGAGGCGTTGATACGGACATTTGGAAAAATAAACTTCAACTTGGGGAGAGGGAGAATCGTATGAAATTTTCGAAAACCGAGGCTATGAAGTACAGAGATCATTTCGCCATAGGTTGATTCATTGAGGTGGGTCCCCATCGCCTCAATTTTGTTGCTGTACGTGTAGTCAATAATTCTCGTTACGTCACTGGGGCCAAATAAACGATTTGGCATTATGATAATGATTTTCCCGTCCTTCTTTAACACTTTCTTGATCGACTCCAGATGGGAGCGGGTGTCTGCAGGGGCGATGTGTTCCATCACATTATCGGAGAACACAATATCAAATTTTTCCTCTAATTCAAATTCGACTATATCTGAGTTAATGAACTTTACTTTTTCGTGGCTTCGTGGAATAATGTCAGTTGAGATATCAATTCCAACCAATTGTCCTGTCGGGAAACAAACTGCCAACCTGGTGAGAAACTCTCCAGTGCCACATCCAACATCTAAAATTGATTTTCCATACAATTCTTTACGGAACACGCCAATGATTTTGTCTTTTACACCGATTGCTTCGGTTTGCGCGGCGCCTTTGTTATAGATGCTGTGAACCTTCTTGTACACATCTCTGTACAACTTTCTCCTCACCGTAGGATCGTTTTCATTCAGCACTTTCAAATGAAACGCTTTCTCCACCTCAAAAGCCTCAATAAGGCTTGCCGGGAGTATGTTAACATCCTTTGAAAATCTATCTAAGTGCGGATAATGAGTGCTTAAGTCCATAACTTGTTCTGTTCAAGCAAAGCGGTGAGTCTATGCTACGACTCTTTCCTTAGATACACACGATCTATCGTTTCTTTTAAAATCGATCCACGTCTATAGAAACAGACATATGGCAGAGTTAGCGAATGATACGACTATAAATTTCTTCTAACTTCTTCATCTGAATTGATAGGTTATATTCGGATGAAACATATTCTCTTCCAGCGCGCCCGAATAATATTCTTTTTTCAGGGAAGTTGATGAAATCCAGTAACTTCTTTGCTAAGAGATCACTATTTCTTTCAGGAACCAACCATCCCGTCTCTCCATTTCTCACAACCTCGGGGATATCGGCATGCATTGTCGACACGATTGGTAACCCGACTGCCGAAGCCTCTATGATAGCGACGGGCGCTCCTCCTTCATTATCTCCGCTTGAAGCCGTAACACTAGGGTGAAGGAAAATGTCAGCTTCAAACATCTGCTCAATAGTTGTGCGATGGGGTTTACTGCCCAAAAGTTTCACATACCGGCTGATTCCCAATCTGTCGATAAGGGACAGTATCGCACGGTCTGCTTCAATTGTATCGCCGCAACCTATCAATCGAAATTCAATATTCGGTACCACTCTGACGACCTGTGCTATTGCCTGAAGTGAGTATTCGATCCCTTTCTTTTCCCTGAAAGTCGAAGCTTGGAGAATTACGGTGCGCCCATCATTCTTCTTTTTCCCATATTCTTTCATCGGATAATCCGCTACTGAAACGCCCAAATGTTGAACGATGACTTTATCGGGGGGACATCCCAGATCCACAAGCTGCTTCTTCAAAAAGGAACCTTCCGCGAGAAACACCGCACCGTAATCAAAAAGAATCTTATATCTCTTTTTCCATTTTTCCAGCCGGCCAAACTGCGAAACATCCAACCCGTAAAAAGTTGTAATAAGGGGAAGGCCGGAGTTTTTCACAAAAGCAAGCCATCGCGCTGCTTCAAACCCCAAATGGGCATGGAACATGCGGGGATGAAGGTCTCGCGTTACTTTGCTAAAATAAAGCCCGTAATCATCGGTGATACGCCGGTATATTTTGTTAGAAATGTTTTTGAAATAGCCAAAGTCCTCGGGGCTGAAAACCTCGCGAAAGGGGAATAGTTCAGCATTTTCTCTTCTCTGTGTAAACACAATATTGGAAAAGTTTTTTACTCCTGTTAGTTGCGAGTACACCCATGACCCGGTATGGAACAAATACGGAGTGATCAAGTGTACAATCACAGGATTTTTTTCATTCATAACGCTGGCCTATTCTGCCCAAAAAACAAATGTTGTTCCTGATAAAGGAGACTTTTTCTAATCTTATCATTGCCACTTCATGCCTGCGTTGTACCATGCAAATACTTTCTAGAATACACTGATATCACTGCCAAGAGAGCGAACAGAGACAGCGTATAACCATTGTTCGGGGTTATGAACCCTGAGAGATGACTTAGTTCTCCATCCGTGAGCATTCCGTAGATGATAAAACCGACGATCGAAACCTTGACGTACTTGAAGAATTCAAAATCAGGATTGCCGGATGCTTCCTTTGACAGTTTATCAGAATAGATGAATGCGATCACCAGCATGACGATGAATGTTATCATCGCCAACACTCCGTAGTCAACGCCTATCGAGAGAAATAGCTCATGAGGCGTTCCAAGGTACAACGTCGGGAACCGTCCATAAATCTGCCAAACGTATTGAAATCCCCCGGCTCCGACGCCGAACGGATACAGATAGAGAAGTTTCAAGCCGACCTTCCAAGCCTCATATCTGTAGAGCGCGCTTGTGTCAAGATATGGAGTTGCCGCAGAGGCTTCTCCCCCGAAGAACCTGAACAGGTAAAAAAGGAGGAAGTGATTGAAATAGACGACAATACTCAGCATCAAAAACATAAACCAATGTATCACTTTTCTATTTTCTCGTATGAAATACAGGAGAAATAGTTCAACTGCCAAAACGATAAATGTACCGCGATTAAAGCAAAGAAGGGAAAGGCCTGTGAGCAAAATGAAACTGAGCCCCAACACCAACCTGTATCGGCGAAATTTCGGACTGACTATCGAGTAGAAGACCACCGGAAATAGAATTGCAGAATAAATGCCGAAGAGATTGGTGTTGTGAAATCCAAAGCCAATTCTCATTCTGGCCACAAAAATATCCACAAAACTATATCCTACCTGGTTTAATTCTTGAAACGCCACTAACGCCGCGGAAAAAGAAGATATGGCAAAAGCGATCAAGATCTTCCGGGTGAGGTCTTCCCTCCGCGAAACGAGATAGACGACAATGGCGTAGAATGTCGAAGTTTCAAAAATGCCTGTATAAAAAAGAAGCCAGCGCTTTTCATGATTGACCGGTAGAGCATAGCCATAAATGAGTGAAAAAAAAGTAAGCACGACAAAGAGGAGGAGTGATTTGTCCAGGTCATTGAGTTGTCTGTTTTTCCGGCCGTCATAGGTGTGAATAAAGGAGTTCATCGCAACGATCAGGATCAAGAGTTGAAACACCATATGCGGAGTCACGAAGAAATCTCCGGCCTCAATGACCGCGTGCGTACTCAGATGTTGAATGATGGGGAGGAGGGCAAGGTATGCCAATACAAGCTGAGAACCGTCGCTAAAAAAAAAATAGACGAGAAGGGGCAATAAAATCACGGCAACGATAACAAGAAGGGAATACGTTCCGAGTAATCTCATTATTACTATCGACGCGATGATGTACAATGTCACGGCTGAGACTGTCATCGTTGCCAAAAGAGAGCTCCCTCTTCCATGAAACAGTCTATTCCACATGATATTTCCCCTCTTCTTGTTTCGAAGATATGCTCTCGCCGAAACGCCAAAATGGACGAACTGCCGGACTCTTCTTGATCATGCCAAAGATTCCTTTAACCAGCTAAGGACTTGTGTAATTTCTTTGCGAAGAAACACCCGGCTTGCCACATAATAACTCGAGACACCCAGGATAAACAAAATGGCCAATGACGCTCCGTTCGAGAAGCCCGGTGTGATTGAAAGCGAAGCCGCATAGATAGTGCATAACATGAGCAGACTGCAAAGAAAGGGCTTCCACACTTTTTTGATGAGGTCCTTTACGTTCAGATCAATAAGTGTAAATGGAATACGAAAACATGGATATGCTCCAACGAGCGTTGAAATCAAATAACTTGACGCAACTCCGACAATACCCCATTTCAAGCCAATGGCAAAACACACCACGGTAAATAATCCGGTTCCGACTCCCCAACGAAACATCCAATCCGTCCGGCTCTGGGCAAGATAAATTGCCCCTGTGGTCGCTTCGATCGTTTGCAGCAAACCGACGGGGGAAAAAATGATCAGCAGCAAACTCACCACTCTCCATTTTTCTCCGAAAAAAACAGAGACGAAATAATTGCTGACGCCCATCATTCCTAACATCATCGGGAAGGTGATCAGCGCAATCGTTCCCGCAACATCCAGATACGCAATTTTGAATTTCTTGTTGTCATCGCGAATTCTCGAATACACCGGGAACATGACGCGGGAGATGACGCTCGTGACGTTCTGTAACGGGTACAGCATGATGCGATAGGCGAGGCTGTAATACCCTAATTCCTGCGCGCCAAGAAATTTTCCGATCAAAAGATAATCCGCATTCCGAACAAAGTAGTTTGTAATATTGAAGCCTGACAAATTCAGGCTGAACCGAGCGACCTCCTTTGTTTCTGTGAAATCAAACAACAACCTCGGGCGCCAGCTGCTGAAAAAAAAGGAAAGTAATATTGTTGATACAACGGCTGACGAGAGAGCCTGGAACACCAAACTCCAAACCCCCGCTCCCGAGAACGCAAGAGTAATCCCTACCGCCGCGCCGAAAAAAGTCGCTGCAATCTCCGCCCTCGCTAATTTGGTAAACTCAAGTTTGCGCTCCATAAGCGCTTGTTGGGTTATCCCGGCACTCGAAATAAGAAATGAAGCAGAAAGCAGCTTCAGCACAGGAGTCAATCTCATCTCATTGTAAAATGAGGCGACCATTGGCGCAAAAAAATAGACGACGATCGTAACTGCTGTTCCGAAGAGAACATTGACCCAGAAGATGCTCGAGAGCAATTTCTCGGAGAGGTCACGTCGTTGGATGACTGCAGACGACGTGCCTAAGTCTCTGAAGATGTTCAAGAAGCCGATCACGACCATTGCCATGCTCATCAGACCAAAATCGGAAGGCGACAGGGTTTTGGCGAGAACGATGGTCGTAAGTATTTGTAATACCTGTCGAGCAACTTGAGAAATTGAGGACCATTTTACACTTGAGATGGCAGAAGCCAATAGAGCCATTCCTATTTCTTCCTCACGACGATGATGTACTCAATGGTAAAATCCTCGCTCTTTTCAACCTTGCTCAATACATAAGCGATCGCCTGAATAACGACAATCAAAGGAGGCAGAAGCCAATACAAGGGATTTGCCTTGTGGGTGCCGCGAAACTGGGCGAGAAAATATGACGCTTCCTGGCCAAAGGTAACGCAAAAACCGGATAGTGCTTTGAGTTCGACTACCTCGAAGCCATTGCGCTCAAAGAGGTACCGCAAACCATACTTGGTAAATCGAAAGAAATCTCTCGGCGCTTCATGAATGTGCCAGAAAAAGGGAACAGTGTAAATACCGTACCCACCCTTTTTCAGAATTCGGTTGGCTTCTGCAATTGCACGGTCGGGTTGCTCAAGGTGTTCCAGAACATAGGTGCAGAGAACGCTATCGAATGTTTCATTGTGAACCGGGACATCGTAGGCAGTGCCGTTCAAATCGATCTGAGTCCTGTCGTGAAAAGTGCCTTCATGATCAATTCCAACATGTTCATCGACAAACTCTTTTGCCATATTCTTATATGGTTTATCGCCGCAACCAACGTCCGCCAGCTTCCCGCGAGCGTATAATTTCAACATCGAATGGATTTCCGGGTTGACAACGCTATAGATAAGCCAGTTGTGGTATCTTGCCAACGGGAATCGCTTCTTCACATCTTCTCCCGTGAAGTTCTTACGAACACATGGTCGCCGTACATACACTCCCTTTCATGCCGGTGAGATCTTCATCGCCACATATTGCCGACTGGGCGGTTTTCATAGCCGATGCGCGCGGCCGTATCCCCAAACCCACAGATGCGAAAGCAAAGGATACCATGCCAGCCTGAACACTCTTCGATTTTGAGTACGAAACATTACACCTAAATTTGTGCATTGTGGGAGTAAATGGTAGTGCAACAGTTGCGGTCTCGGACATCGCGAAATCTTCATTCTCTGTGGTTTTCTATGGGAGGTGGAAATATGCAGTGTTCTACCATGAGTTTACCATAGACGTTACACCTAACTTCTTATGCTCACAACGCCGCCATCCAATGAGCGGCAAAGAATCTCATCAATCACTACCTGGCTGATGCGAGCTGTGCGCTCAATGGAATTTCCAATGCTTGATATTTTCTCTAATGAATTTGATTTTTTCGTCCTTTTTCCAATTGTCATTTTCATTTACCAGCACATAAAAGAAGGTAATGATCAGCCCGCCAAATGTTATTATTAAGGTGAAAATCGTGCGCGGAGGGTAAGCCTTTTTTTCCGCAGGAACTGGATACTCGACAACTTGTAATACTGGAACGTTCTTTTGTTCATCAAATCGCGCTTGCTCGTACATCGGGACTAAAAATTCCAAAATCTGGGAGTAGATTTCAACGTCTCGATAATGGCGAAAGTATTGCTTCGCAGCAAGAGGCAGAGAATCGAGGCCCAGAATAATACCGTTGCTATCGCCCCCTGTTTTCATTTCGTCCAGTTTCTTCGCATACTCTTTCACCTGCATTCGAAGGTCTTCAAGTTGTGGAGATTCCTTCGATAAGGTGTTCTCGGCAATTGAAAGTTCAATTTGCTTGGCAATCAACTCGGCTTCAATTGTCGAATATGTCGTAATGATGAGTTTCGTTTGTTCTTTCGCTTCAAACATTCCCGTTTTCTCCTGATAGTACTGAAGCGAGTCTTCTGCAAGACGTAAATTCGCGGTCATTTCATTATAACGCTGCTCGAGAAAGATTCTGTTATTTCTAGATTTGGCAACGTTGAGTTCGACAATCGTTTTGTTCAATAGATCCAAAAGATAATTCGCCATGTCGGCAGCTTTGTTGGCAGAGCTGGCGCGAACGGTAATCTCATACGCATTCTCATCGGTGACTTTCCCTTTGATCTGGCCCCGGAGTTCCTTCACTGCCTTCTCCATACTCTCCAATTTGTAGTCCTTCAGCAGATCAAATTTGTTAATAATTTGCTCGAGCATTGGCCGGCTATTGATGACCGTTGTGTACAAATCCATATCAGCGTTTTTGGTGTTTGCCCCCAATCCTATCGGAAGGTTTGAAAGATTTTTCACTATTGATGATACACCCGTTAATTGTTTATCTTCGGTCGGCAGGATGGTAGCCGTAGATTCATATTCTACATCGATAAAGAAATAAATACACAGATACGAGACTGTGAACAGGGCTATTGCAACGATGATAAACAATCGTTTCCATTTCACGAGCAACACCATGTAATCCAAAAAACTTGAATCGCGAGTATCAGCCATTAGAGTCCCTTTGATATGCACATAGTCCCGAAAATCCAGGTTTAGTTACCGCTTACGAGCGGGTGTGTGACGTGAGAATCCCCGTCACAGCTTTGACGACATCCTCCACATCTTCGTCGCTTAACTTTGCCGAAAGGGGAAGCGACGCAGTTCGATCAGCAACAAATTCCGTATTCGGATAGTCTCCCCTTTGGTATCCGAATCGATTGCGATAATACGGGTGAAGATGAAGCGCCGTATAATGCACACCCGTCCCGATATTTTCATGAAACATCAAATCCAGGAACTGATCCCGTGTTATCGTCAATTGGTCCAGGTCAAGGAGCAAAGTATAGAGGTGATACGCATGTCGCGTGTTTGGCTCCTCAACTGCAGGAATTATTACAGGTAACCCTTTGAACGCTTCATTATATATCCCCCAAATCTGTTTCCGCCGGCGAGAGTACAATTCAATTTTAGGCATTTGCCGAAGCCCGATGGCCGCTTGCAGGTCCATCATGTTGTACTTGAAGCCGGGAAAGATGACTTCATAATGCTTGTATCCGGAGTCGGAAAACCTTTTCCATGCATCTTTCGACATCCCATGGAGTGCATAAATTTTGATTTTATCTGCTATCTCTTTGTCATCGGTGACAACCATCCCGCCCTCTCCCGTTACAATATTCTTCGTCGCATAAAAACTGTACGCTGTCATCGCCCCGAAGTGGCAAATTTTCTTCCCACAGTACTCTGTTTCGATCGCGTGGGCAGCATCATTGATAATAGTCGCTTTCGCTTGGCTGGCAATGGCCGTTATGGAAGCCATATCGCACGCGCGTCCTGCAAAGTGAACAGGGAGAATTACTTTCGTTGACGGAGTCAATCTTTTCTTTATCTCTGCAGGATCGATGTTCAAACTTGCTACATTAATATCAGCGAAGACAGGTGTAGCACCAGTATGGATGACGGCATTTGCCGTTGCGGCAAACGTCATAGGAGACGTTATGACTTCGTCGCCGGCCTTTACATCCGACGCAATCAAAGAAAGATGGAGTGCTGCGGTGCATGAATGTACCGCAACTGCGTACTGCGCGCCGAGATAGTCTCTGAACAACTCCTCGAATTTCGCAACTTTGGGGCCCGTCCCGATCCAAGCGGTGCGCAGCGAATCGACAACTTCTTGTATTTCATCTTCATCTATTTTCGGGCTGCCGAAAACGAGAAATGACTTGCGCAATAGTTCTTTCCTTAAAAAATTTTTAACGATGGAACTCGCACTTCAGATATTTTACTTCTTAAGTTGCACGACCAGCACCACCGCTGTTGCCAAAGTTCCAATGATGCTAAACAACTGCCCATAGATCTGCATGTAATAGCTGAACGGTCTATACGGTTCTCGAGGCACCCAAATACAATCCCCTTCCTCGATTGTTGTCTCACTCGGGGACAACCACTGTTTTGTGTTGGCTTTGATAATTCGGATATCTCCGCCGATGGCATCCTCAGCCAACCCTCCTGCCTTTTCGATGTAGTATTTGTAACTTTGATTTTTGCTAAAAGCGACGTGACCCGGCTGTACCACTTCGCCGAAAACATACACCGTGAACACCTTGGGTGCGATAATGATGCGGTCCCCATCCTGAAGAAACACATCTTTCGTTTTGTCATGATTGGCAAACAGCGAGACAAAATCGGTAACAACAAGTTCACCATTCATCCGAATTTCACTTTCGATGTGATAATAAGCGCTATCTTCTTGCGCAGTTCTGCCCCGAGAGCTTTCAAGGTCTTCTTCTTTCACGTTTTCCAAAGGCTTCGAATTCCGAAGGATTCGGGATGCTTCTAGCGAGGCGGATTCTTTTAGCCCGCCCGCTCGCTGAATAATTTCCGAAAGTCTTGTCGAGTCTCTTGTTATAGGATAATATCCTGGGTAGACGACTTCGCCCTCTACTTTCACTCTATAATTGCGCAACAATTCTGTTTTTTCTCTCACGACAATGCGGTCTCCACGCCGCAAGGCGACATCCGGTGCCACACCCGCTGCAATTGCCTTCATATCCACTGAAATCGTTTGCATAGTATTGCCCTCCGGGTCCAGCCGCGATATTTTTACTTGACTGCTATCTGCCAATGGAGAGCAACCGTGGGCAATCATTATCATGGACATTAAGCTGTCGCCGTCGACAAACTCGTACGCACCCTCACCGTTCACCGCTCCATAAACTCCGACAAAATCTTGCATAATATTTTTTGCGGGTACAATGACGACATCGCCGTCTTGAAGCGGCGGATCGCATTTACTGTCTTTTGTTGCAATGAATTTTTCGATATCGGCAGTTGATTCCGTCCCGTCTCTATGGTGAATCTTCACCTTTCGCAGCGAGCCTTCAATCGACAACCTCTGGGTTTCTTCATCTGAAAGCTTTATCGTCTTTGTTGCTACATTGGTTTCGCTCATTGTCTTTAAAAAATCATCGGTTTGGGACTTTGCCATGGCAATTGCATCTTGGGCCCTTTCAGTCGCCTGCATATAGACTATTTTTTCGATGAAGCCGAAACCGGTTACCCGCACTGCAAAAATCCTCGGAGTCAATAGCGTAAACGAGATCTCCCCGCTAATATATTTCTTGCGAATTTCCGCCGTCACTTTCCTTTTAGCTGCATCAAGATGTAATCCTGAGACATAAACTTCACCCACCGTTGGAATGATGACAGAGCCTTCCGGAGTGATGGGAAGTTGAAGGCTTATCGGCGGACTGATCCAGATATTTACACTGTAAATGTCCCCCGGACCGACGATATACTCCTTCGGGTCCACGGGGCCGTCCATAATAGGCGTCTTGATATTTTGCGAGGTTTGCGGATATAGTGTTTGGAATTGATTCTGTTCTTTTTGCGTAAACGGCTCCTTCTTCTCATCCGATTGCGCATGTAAAACGGTGATGAAGACACAGCTTATAAAGCTCGTGATTACAAATTTTCGCAACAGCGCTAAAGTCATTGTTATATTCTCAGTTTAGTAAAAGTTTCTCTGCAATTACCCTGGTGATCCTTTCGGCCGTTTTCCCGTCCCACAACTCCGGGACACGACCCTTTTTGTATTTGCCTTGAAAAACTGTTTCAGCTTCGGCTGTGGTCTTCTGGTAATTGAACCCCATGAGCGTGTTTGTCCCTTCGGTAACAGTGACCGGTCGCTCGGTGTTCTCGCGCATTGTAAGACATGGAACACCCAGATATGTTGTCTCTTCCTGAATTCCGCCCGAATCTGTGATGGCAAGCGCCGCTGATTCCAGTAGGCAAAGAAAATCCAAATAGCCGAGCGGGTCGCAGAAAACCATGTTTGTATTGAGTAGAAATTTTTCACTCAATTTGAACTCATCGATCATTTTCCGGGTCCGAGGGTGAACAGGAAAAATCACCGTATGTTTTTTGGAAATGCTTTCCAACGCAGAGAGAATGTTCGCAAGGTTTTCCTTCTCATCGACATTGCTCGGCCTGTGCAGGGTAACGACAGCGTATCCCTTTTCGGCCACGCCGAGAGATTTTTTTATCGCCGAACGGCGCGCTTTTTCACGAAACTGAACAAGAGAATCAATCATCACGTTGCCGGTAAAAAAGACTTTTGAATCGGGGATCCCCTCATTGCGTAAATTCGTCAAGCCGCTTCTTTCTGAGACAAAAAGGAAATCCGCAATCGAATCAGTGAGAATACGATTGATTTCTTCAGGCATCGTCCGGTCGAAACTGCGAAGGCCGGCTTCCACATGTGCGACCGGAATAAGGAGTTTTGAAGAGACAAGCGAACACGCGACCGTAGAATTCACATCCCCTACGACGATTACCAAATCCGGTTTTTCTGCGAGCACGACTTTTTCAAACTCAACCATAATTTTTGCAGTCTGCACTGCATGCGACCCGGACCCGACACCAAGATATACATCGGGATGCGGTAATTCCAGGTCGTCGAAAAACACTTTTGACATATTGGCATCGTAGTGCTGGCCCGTATGTACGATACGATGCGAAATGGATGAATATGTTTGAAACGCCTTATGCAGGGGAGCCACTTTC
Organism: uncultured Bacteroidota bacterium; assembly: GCA_963717445.1. Lineage (GTDB taxonomy): Bacteria > Bacteroidota > Ignavibacteria > UBA10030 > UBA8401 > JAGVPT01. Next base: position 833,658 of record OY970334.1, read on the forward strand.
ATGAAATTCGGACGTGCACCGACAACGCTTAAAACTTTTCTGGAATGGACGGCAGCGCTCACTTCAAGCCAATTCCTTTTTCAATCGCTCAGCATATTGCTTTGAGTAGTACTGCTGGTATTCTCCGGACAAGATTCTTTGCCACCATTCTTTATGGCTGAGGTACCAGTGAATTGTTTCACCTATTCCTTTTTCAAACGTTTGCGCGGGTTCCCATCCGAGATCATTCTTAATTTTCGAGGCATCAATGGCATAACGGCGGTCATGCCCAGGCCTGTCTTTCACAAAAGCAATCAACGATTCCGGTTTACCCAGTTCCTGCAGAATCAACTTCACGATTTCTATATTTTTCTTTTCGTTGTTGCCGCCGATATTGTACACTTCCCCGTCCTTTCCCTTATGCAAAACCATATCAAGGGCAGAACAATGATCCTCAACAAACAACCAATCGCGTACATTTAAACCATCGCCGTACACCGGGAGCGGTTTGTCGTTCAACGCGTTGGCGATCATCAGCGGAATTAATTTTTCCGGAAATTGATACGGCCCGTAATTGTTTGAGCATCGGGTAACAATGACCGGAGTGTGAAAGGTATGAACATAGGCAAGGGCCAACAAATCGGACGAAGCTTTGCTTGCCGAATACGGGCTATTCGGATGCAACGGCGTCGTCTCCGTGAATTTCCCTGCCGTATCAAGCGAGCCGTAAACTTCGTCGGTTGAAACGTGGACGAACCGTTCGACGCCAAATTGCCTCGCTGTTTCCAGTAGGATGCTTGTCCCAAGAACATTGGTCTGCACAAAAATAGAAGGCCCAAGTATGCTCCGGTCAACATGCGACTCGGCGGCAAAGTGGACGACTGCATCGACCGCATGCTTGCGAAATACTTTTTGGAGACTCTCCGTATCGCAAATATCTCCCTTCACAAAAGCGTAGCGGGGGCTTACATCTACGCCTTCTAAATTTTCAAGGTTCCCGGCATAGGTTAAAAGGTCATAATTGACGACACGATACGCCGGATGCTGCTCAAGCAGGTAGCGTACGAAATTACTGCCGATAAAACCGGCGCCGCCGGTGACAAGAATGGTCTTCATCAATCAATCTAGCTCAAAAACTTTGTCGGGACGATTTTCGTGTCGAATCTCATCGACTGGTTCTTTCTTCCTTTTGCCGGCAAAAAGCCTGTTCGGAAAATTTAGTACCCGTTCCCTCGGCAGATCCGACATTCTTATAGGCATGGACAACCCCCGGCGGAATAATTACGGATTTGGGAGCGTCCTCGCCGGCAATAAAAACGAATTTTCGTTGAAAGGTGGGTGAACTTTTTCTCGTGTCCCACAAATAGACCTTGAAATTTGAAGGGCCGATAAATGCAAACATGTCGGCTTGATCAACATGTTCGTGTGGCCCGCGGGCAATGCCAGGATGTGTTACTGAAATGTACGACATGGCCGGCATGAACTGCTGTTCCACCTCATCTTCTCGAAACAACTCTGCAAGCCAGCCGCGGTCGTCAACAAATTTCTTTAAATCCCGGATAACAACGTCATGAATTTTTCCGTCGTGAAACATCGATCTTTCCCGTTATGTTGTGCGACAAGCGATTGCTGCTCTCGCTAAGAATAACTTTTAATCTACAAAAACTGCCGTGAAAAATCAACGAACTATAGCGTTAGGTAGTGGTACACTTTCAAACGGCGAAAACAGTTCAAAATCAAAACTTTTAACCCACTTTCTACAAATCACTTTCCTAATTTCTATCTGCCTATCTCAACTTGTTGAAGGTTCCATAAGACTCGAATTCTCCGACATCAGAAGTATTGCGGCTCATAAATTGCAAAGTATCAAACCTACCGAGAGACTTATATCTAACTTCCCCATAAAAGAAAACTTTTATCCTTCCATTAACCAACCTCATCCCAGTGCGATCAATATATTTTCTTTTAATTGTATCACCAACTTGGAAACCAGCACCTGGCAAAACAAAGAAAGAAATATTAGGAAATTCCTTTTTAACCTTGGGATTATAGGGGATTTTTTTATCAGAGACGACACAGTTAAACCAATAAAAAACGCTATCGGCAACCGTTTTTCCAAAGTTGGTAATAGTAAGATAGACAGTATACTTTTCACCGGGACCATTGTAGAAGGAAAGAGTGGGCTGAGAAGAGGCCAACAGAGCACCCTTTTCGATTCTGAAATTCTCTTGATCTACCTGAATAGACTTCAAAGTATCTATACGTTGATTGTTACTCACAATCCAAAAGACTATAACATTGCCAATTGTTCCTATGGCGACAAGAGACTCTATAATGAGCTTAATTCTCTCTTTCTTGCGAGATTTATCACAAAGGCATTTATTTTCTACATGCTCGCTTGGATTAGTTGTAGCTGTGGAATCGGATGTTTGCTTTTCTCTTTCTTCATTGGCGTTCAATGGATGATTATCGGCAAGAGATGGCTGAGTATCTTTCTTTTTGGAGGCAGCCTTATTTTTTTCTATATCACTCATTTATTTATCACCATGTATTTACAACTACCATTAAAAGAATTTTTATGAGAGGATAAAAATATCGACAGAAACACCAGCAAAATCAATTTAATATCGCACGCAACCCTATTTGACTCTCAAACTGCATATTCCTATAATTTACGAAAGGACACGACACCAGGATAGACACTAGACATCACCTTGAAAGTAGCTACAAACTAATTGAAGGGCAACGATGCTAAAAGGCATTCGTTGCCCTTTTTATTTTTATCAGGTAAAATGCTCGAAGAAAGATACAATTTCTTAACCAAGAAATATCGGGAGATGTCATGGGAGGCGCTTAGTCGAGAATTACTTATCTTAGCGGAGTACAAAAAATGATTTTAACGATAAAAGACGCGATGAGTATTACCTTGTAAAAAGTGAGTTGGAGGACAAGGAAAGAAGGATAAAACGGTTGAAAGAAATACTTGTCGATCTCAATTCAGCGAAAAAAGATAGAATTCCAGATTTTCTTTTCAAGGGAGGAAGGATAGATCATATTCCAGAGAAAGCTCTCCGTTATCTAGTCGAATATGGATATGAGATAAATTCATTTGAGAAAATAATAACAGAAGAAAGAAAAGGTATGATTTTTCTAAGTTCGATTGAACATGTAACAGAAAAAGATATTCTGAATATAGACAGAGAGAATGGGAGATTCATTATTTCTTTACGCCTACGAAGTGGCAATATTTCCAGCTTTGACTATGAGGAAATTAGGGAAGCAATAGATGAGGCGCGACGGATTTATGAAACAAGAAAGAACTTAGCAAACTATTGCTTAACAATGCCTGACAGCGAAAGAGCTGTCCAAGGGATAGGGGCTAACGGAGCCTATGAAAGAACTATGGACAATGAAAAGAAATGGTTACAAGACATTGAAGAGGCAGAAATAGAGATAAAAAACCTGCAAAAACTCGAGCATTTATTTTGGCAAACGGTAGAAAAATATAGAGCAAAGCTTTGGCCAGCGAAAGACGTTCCAACCATTGACGAAAAAGAAGAAAGCAAACCCAATATTGTAAAAACCAATATTGAGGAACTAAAAGTAGAAGAACCACAAAAGAAAGAATGGTTACAAACAAAAGCTAAATTCGCTGAATTTGTAAGGGATGAGTATGAGAAACGCCCACAACAATATAAAAGTTTGAAAGATGCAGCCGAAAAAATGTATGTTCAGTACACTTTCCCAAATGAGGAATGGACGTTTAAACAATGCTACGATTTTGTTAGGAAAAAGTGAGAATGTGAAAGAATGTGAAGGTTTGTGAATGATTTTGTGAAGCTTTTCGTGACAATTTGCCGTTCCCCACCAGGTATATTACCCCCATATTACAGTACAAATAAAAGCCGCCCCAATAGCAGTTGGAGCGGCTTAATTCAGAACTTAAAACCTAATAGAAAGAAAGGAGAACAGTTCGATGGCAACGGTATATGGCAGATGGTTTATACCGCCCAGATCCATAATAAGGAAACGTCTGGGTTGACACCAAACAGAACCTAATTACTTTATAGCTCGATAGGGCGGATGTTAGAAGCATCCGCCCTATCAATAAACAATCGTAACCGGTTTGAGCGGCAACGAAAGCCTGAAATAAATATACGCTCCTGCCGGTAAACAGTCAAATTCAAATTTAAGGAGCGTACAACATGGCACACTACCTACCCATCGAAAAGAAAATTCTCATTCTTAATTCCCTTGTAGAAGGCAACTCAATTTGTAGTACAGGTACGAATGACGGGCGTGCACAAATTAACAATCCTTCGATTATTGTGTGAAGCCGGAGAACGTGCTCAAGAAATCCTTGACCGTGAGATGGTAAATCTCAAATGTAAATATATTCAGGTCGACGAGATCTGGAATTTCGTTTTCAAAAAACAAAAGCAATGCACAGAAGAAGAAAAACGAAGCGGAGAAGTAGGCGATCTTTACACGTTTGTGGCAATGGATTCAGAGACAAAAATTGTTCCTTCGTTCCTCATCGGAAAAAGAAGCCAGCACTTTGCACTTCAAATGATGAAGGATTTACAATACAGAATTAAAAACAGATTCCAACTTATAACAGATTCTTTCAAAGGGTACCCGGGCGCAGTGGATGAAGTCTTTGGCGATGATATCGATTTCGGCATGGTGCACAAAGAATTCAAAGAGAGCGGAAAAGGAGAGAAGAGATATTCCCCCGCTCAGATTGTGAGGATGATAATAAAACCGATTACAGGAAATCCGAAAAGAAGGCACATTTCGACAAGTCATATTGAACGGCAAAACTTGACCATGCGTATGCAAATGCGTAGATTTACTCGACTTACAAACGGATTCAGTAAAAAGTTAGAGAACTTAAAAGCAGCCACAGCCTTGCATTTCTATCATTACAATTTCATGCGCATCCATTCAAGCCTAAGAGTTACCCCTGCAATGGAAGCAAAAGTTACAAAGAGATTGTGGGGATGGGAAGATTTATTCAACTATGGGATAGAAAAGAAAGCAGCATAAGGAGGGTATCTTGAAAATTTATTTATTTATTCTGAAAATAAGTTTCGTTTTATGTGTTGGGGATATTTTAATGATTGCTCAAGGGAATTCCCCGTCTAAGGATAGCATTAATACAAGCAAGATTGACTCACTAATGTTTGAACCAAAAGTGAACTCAGTTTATCAATTCCTTAAACCACAAAAATCAGATTCGTTGGTAGCAGCTCCACTACCACAAAAAGAAAACATCAGATCAAAACCACAGTCAACGGTCGTGAGTGATTATTTTCCTCTAAAAGTAGGATTCCAATGGACATATAAAATGCCAGCTAAAAATGGGAATATTAATCAGCTAGTCGAGGTTACAGAATACGATCAAGATAATTTTCATGTGAAAACAACTCTTAACATTGGCAAAGAGATTGTCGAAAGTGAAGATTTGATAGAAGTAGAAGGAAATAAAGTCACCAGGACTGGTTCGTGGGGATTAAAAAATGAAGATTGGCAGGCTTCATCCGGACTTTTATTACAATATCCGCTAAAAGCAAAATCCTCATGGAAACAGGGTGATAGCCGCAGGACCGAATATTCTGTAATTGGGTTTCTCAACCTTACAGTTGAAGCCGGGACATTTTATGACGTGTGCAAAATAAAGAAAACCGTTAAAGAACTAAAAATGGAATTTTATATTTATCTTGCCCCCAATATAGGATTAATAAAAGAAGAATTAATCAATAAGGACAAATCTACAACCACTTTTAGAGAACTAACTGGATATAAATTTGAGGAAAAGATTATTACAAAGAAATATCAAAGCAAAAAACCAAGAGAAGAGTCGGTTAATCTTAACGCAAGACAGATTGATTTTATGGAACGATTATCTTACAGTCTTCAACAACACCATAACGAGGGCGCACAGTTTCTCGTTTTTCTTGCCTTGGGAGGCTATAACGAAGACCCGGGAAAGATTCAAAGAAAAGCAGATGCAGGAATGGCAGACCGCACAGTTCTTCCAGCCATAATGAAAGAATTCAGAAAACAATATGCAGAACAAAAATTTACAAATTACAGAGCGAGGGCATTAAACGATATCTTTCTTTCTCTAACCGAGGAAGAATGTGCTGATTTAATAAATATGAGTGATACAGAAATCACTTCGCTCGCTAACAAATATGCTGATTACTATGCACGAGAAGGTCGAGAATTCCAACAACTGCCGAAGTACTAAATGGAAACAAAAGATATAATATTCATAATCGCAGTTTACAGTTGTTGCGCTCTCGTTATAGTGTTGCTCTACTGGTATAACAAACCCCCACGGATGGAAGATATTAAACCTTTCAAACCGAAGTATGATATAGCCGGAGCCGAAAGACTACAGGCAAAAATCTTCGGGAATGTAAAGGATGATGAAAAGCCCAAAGAAGAACCGATCAAGAAAAGCCTATGGGATCGCATCCTTGAAGCTATCGGCCTATAGCGGAAAGAAAAGTCAAAAAAAATAAGTAGAATCAACCAGCCCTCAAAAACTCCCAGCCTCACCATCGTTTTACTCTAAACAGAATCATCCTACCATAAGCCACACAAACAACAATTATTTTTCCTTTTCTAACGCACGTACAAGTAATTTGAGGCGGATATTAATTATGAGGTTTTCAATGAAAGGAGAACGGTTTTTGATATAGCCCCCAGCAATTGCTTTAGCAATACTTGCGGCGAATTTTTTAGAAAGTTCTTTTGGAATTGAAAGATTTCGGAATCTTGAGGAATGACATATAGCGCAAAATAGCACCGTGTTAGACATTTCAACAAGGCTTACTTGGTGAACGGGACAATAAAAAGACTCATCAATATCGCCAGTAGTTTTATTTGCTTTGAATTTTAATCCACCATAGGAAACAAAAAAATAATCTTTTCTAGAGCGAAAAAGGAGGTGATATAGACGTGATACCACTACCGACAAGAGAGCTAGTAGGAATATGGAAAACAATATGGTTTGCCATTGATATTGGATTGGCGGCGTCGACAGCATACTTTGAAAAGTATTCCAAATCCATTCCCGTATACTATTTACGAGGTACAAAAGAAATAGACATAGACCGAATAAGCGCCTCTTATATTTTATTGAAGATTCTATTACAAGTGGCCAATACTCTTTTGTGGCTTTTAGCAATTGCAATAGGATTGATGTTAGCTTTGGCATAGAGTCGTGCCGAGAATATCAGTAGAAAGGGAAGGAAAGTCAAATCAAAGAGGATGCCAACACCCTAATAACAGACCAACTATTAACCATTATTAATTTTCAAAGTGTACCACTACCTAGCGTTAAGTCGTTACAAGATAATGCGATCGTGAAATTGAAGCGCGGTCGTTCATCGCGCTTAATTCAGAAAAGAATGGCCGAGAAAAAGAGTAGCAAAAAAGATGGGATGATAATCCTTTTGTGTTGGTTATGCTGGTATAAGATATGGAACGGCTCGGAAAGAATCAACTTACATTTTCTCCGGCGCGGAAACGCCCAAAACGGAGCAGCCATTGGCAATGACTATTCTGGCCATTTGGCACACGGCAAGTCTGGCCTGCATCAAGTCTTTGTTGTCGCCGATCACACGGTGTTCATGGTAAAACCGGTGGAACGCTTCTGCCACTTCGCGCAGATATGTCGTCAAGCGATGAGGCTCGTAGGCGGCGGCACAGCTCAGAATCACTTCTGGAAATTCCAGCAGGATTTTAAGAAGATCGATCTCTTCTTTTTCCTTAATCAAATCAAAGCGAGATGTTGTATAAAGATGATTCACGTCATCAACCTGTATGCCCTGCTCCGCCGCAAATCGCAGGATGCTGGCGATGCGCGCGTGGGCATACTGCAAGTAATATACCGGGTTCTGTTCGGATTGCTCTTTTGCGAGCGCGACATCGAATTCAAGATGTGTGTTTGCGCTCCGCATAACAAAAAAATAATGAACTGCATCAGCTCCGACTTCGTCGATTAATTCGTCCAGCGTATATACCTTTGCGCTTCGCTTGGACATTTTTACCACTTCGTTCTTGTCGACAAACGAAACCATCTGGTGGATAATCACTTTCACTTTATTCGTGTCGTATCCGAGCGCTTTCACTCCTGCGAGAACATCGGGAATCGTCGCAATATGGTCCGCGCCAAAGATGTCGACAAGAAGCTCAAACCCCCGTCGAAATTTTTCCCGATGATACGCGATGTCGGGAAGCCGGTAGGTCGGCTCCCCCGTCCTCTTGACAATCACTCGATCCTGCTCCAGGCCGACAGCCGTCGCTTTGAACCAGACCGCTCCTTCACTATCGTAAGCCAATCCACGCGATCGAAATTCTTCAATAACCTCCTTTATTTTGCCAGAAGAATACAGTGAGTCTTCATTATAGAACACGTCATGCTGAACGCCCAGGCGTGCCAACGTCTTCTTGATTTTATCAAAGCACCATGCTTCCGCTTTTTTCTTGAAGTACGTTTTTTCGGGATCAGTTTCTCTCAGAGTATCCCTTTTTTCCCTTTTAATTTCCAGAGCGATATCTCCAATATAATCTCCCTGGTAGCCTTCGGAAGGAAACGGATATTCATCGCCGAGAGATTGCCGGTACCTGGCATACACACTTTCAGCGAGCGTGCGCATTTGATTGCCCGCATTATTGAAATAGTACTCGCGCGTAACGGCGTGCCCCGTCCATTCCAAAAGATTGGCGATCGTAGCACCCAGAATGACCTGCCGGCCGTGGCCGCTGTGAAGAGGACCGGTAGGGTTGGCGCTTACCCATTCAACATTTGCCTTCAGTCCACCGGCAATCGTCGATCTGCCGAAGTTGGCTCCTTCCCGAAGGATGGACTTCGCACTGTCGATAACATAGCCGTCGGCAAAATGAAAATTGATAAATCCCGGGCCTGCAATTTCCATCGATGAAATCCGCGTCCGGTCGATGATCATTGCATCGACGATTGCCTGAGCAACCCGGCGCGGATTTTTCCCGGCCGATTTTGCGAGCAGCATCGCAACGTTTGTGGTAAGGTCGCCATGAATTGCGATCTTCGGCTTTTCAAAAACGACATCGGCGGCGGGATATTGGAGGGAGGTTAGGGCGCTAGTTACTGCCCGATGCAAATACTCTTTCATTGATGAGCTGATTTTTTCAACAGGCGAATTTTCCTTCTTGCCGGAGCCGCAGCAGGTTTGTCCTCGACATACTCAAACTTTGCATCGCCCCACAGTTTTTCCAAATTATAGAATGAACGGGTTTCCTTATGGAACACATGCACAACAACGTTCACAAAATCCAAAAGCACCCAGGTCGATTCGGCCTGTCCTTCATCGTGCCATACCCTTTCGCCCGCATACTCCGTCCCCTCGCGAATCGCATCCGCGATAGCGCGAACATGCGTATCGGAATCTGCCGAACAAATAACGAAAAAATCCGACATCGCCGTCAATTTTCGTAAATCGAGGAGGACAACGTTATGCGCTTTTTTTAACAACGCAAACGCGGCAACTTTCTTAGCGAGTGCTTTTGAAGTCAAAATATTCCCTTTCATCGTGTGAATAATGGCGTGCAGTCAGTTCCATGCGCGCAAGCTTTTAAAATCTTTTCCGAGAACTACCGAAGCAGTCACAAAATATTCCGGGCTTATTTCTTGGACAACATTTTTCGGGTCAATGCCCAAGTCTGAAGCGATCTTCTTTGCAATATCGGCGTTGCCGCTCCGGTCGATAACCAATGATTGTTTCACGTCGAATGTCTTGTAATTTCCCATATCGACAACATCGTACCCGGCGGCGCGCAGAAAACTCGTCATTCTCTGTCCTGTGCCTGAAACGCCGCAGCCGTTCAAGACGTTGATTTGGACAATATTCTTTTCTGGAGCAGTAACCTCCTGTCCAGCCGGACGGCTGTGATTGCTTGTTCCGTTTGAAGAGAAAAACATTGCAAACACCTGGTAAACAATAAATGCGGCTATTGCGGTTAAAAGGAGGTTAAGGATTATTTTTCTGGATGAAGGGGTGTTCTCTTTTTCGTTCATAGTACGGTATTCAATGAGGGGCAAAAAAATAACCGAGTATGCACCCTTGCGCAACCTCGGTCATTCAATCGCATCAACAACTTCTCGCCTTGCGTTCGTTTCAATATCCCTCGTCGTTCTCCAATCCGTGATAAATGCCGGCGTATGGTGAAAACATGCCGTTGAGCCCAAAAGGAACTTTCTGATAGGATACCCGGAGCAACATGTTATCCGACGGACGATAATTTATTTCTGCACGGTTCAAAAAAACTCCCGACAAGCTGCTTTGCAGGCGCTGGTCGAACGAGCTGTACGGCGAGTTTTGAAGGCTGACATCGACCCGTGCGTCGACTTTGTTGGAAAATTTATACATCATGCTATTTGTGTACGTTCCTAAGGTTAACCCTTGCCCGCCTATCGTTGCATAACTCATCGAAACACTCTGCCGCATTATAAAATTATCCGGGTTGAAAAATCCAAGCAAATCTGAGTCGGTCTCCGGACGAATGAAAGAATCGGAGACCTTCGGTTCATCATCGGTGGATCTTTTGAATTGGGACATGCCCTTCTGGGGCACCAGCAAACTCAGCACCATCGCACACAACATCAATAAACCATATCTGCTGTTCATAACAACTCCTCTTACAATCCTCCAACAGTGATAATAAAAAAAATTGGAGTAATTGTCAATATGCTCATCTCTTTAAACAAGAGGAGCGCGGACAGGGTTCCGTTTTCGGAGGATTTCGTTTGCCTCCTCCAATTGCTCGGCAGTGTTAACGCCGCGTACTTGATCGAAGTCCGGAGCTTTTTTTGCCGCAACGTTCATTCCGTGTTTCCAATAGTATGCAAAAACGTCGGTCAGGTAGTATTCGTTTTGAATGTTGTGCGTGTTGATGTGACCGAGCGCATCAAACAAATGGGCATTGTCAAAAATATATATCCCGGAATTGATTTCCCGCACTTTTCTTTGATCGTCGGTCGCATCTTTATGCTCGACGATCCCAACGACATGGCCTCCTTCGCCCCGCAGGATTCGTCCGTAACCGCCCGGGTCGTCAAGGTCGGCCGTAAGGATTGTGGCAACAGCACCCACGTGACGATGAAACTGTATCAGCTCGCGGATCGTCGGCTCGTGGAGGAGCGGAACATCCCCCGATAGCACAAGGACGTCGCCCTGAAAATTCTTCAGTAAATTTTTTGTCTGCATCACCGCGTGTCCGGTGCCAAGTTGCGGTTCCTGAACGGCAAATTCCACCGACGGCGCCGTGCGGTGTAAGTAGGCCGTCACGGAGTCGCGGTAATAACCGACGACCGCGATCGTTCGTGATGAGTTCAAGGCAGCCGCAAGGTCTACGACGTGTTGAATCATCGGCTTGCCGGCAACCTCGAACATCACTTTCGCCTTCTCCGAATTCTTCATGCGGGTTCCTTTCCCCGCGGCCATGATCACCGTTGCAATGCTCTTCGCCATATCTGCTCAGCGGACTTTGATAATGGTGTTGTCGATAAGTCTCGTCGTGCCGAAACGCGCTGCGAGGGCAACGAGCGCTCTGGTTCCCCGTTCGAGCGAGTCGACGTTGTCAAGCGACTCGGCGTCTACGATCGCCACATAATCAAGTGTTGCGGAAGTTTTACTTTGGATCATTCGCGTCGCTTCCCGGACAATTGTGGCGGCGTTCCTCTCACCGTCATCGACCATCTCTTTCGCCCGGCAGAGCGAAGCGTTCAACACCAAGGCTTGGGAACGCTCTTTTTCCGAAAGGTAAATGTTACGCGAGCTCATCGCAAGACCGTCTTTCTCCCGGACAATCGGTGCAATGACAACCTCGACGCCGAAATTCAAATCCTTCACCATTTTTTTTATCACAACACATTGTTGAGCATCCTTTTGTCCGAAAAAAGCTTTGTGGGGCTTCATCAACAAAAACAATTTCGCGACAACCGTCGTCACTCCACGAAAATGTGAAGGACGAAATTTCCCTTCCAAGATTGACGACAATCCTTCAACCGTTACGTATGTGGAATATCCCTCCGGAAACATTTCATTTTCTTGAGGGACAAACAACGCCGTCGACCCGGCCGATTCGCAAAGTTTCGAGTCATGCTCAAGATCGCGCGGGTATCGCGCAAAATCTTCATTCGGTGCGAATTGGGTTGGGTTCACGAAAATGGAAGTGACGACGACATCACACGACCGTTTTGCTTTTGCAATGAGGCTGAGATGCCCCTTATGCAAACACCCCATCGTTGGGACCAGGCCGACGGTCTTTTTCCCATGCCTCGACCGTTCGGAAAATTTTTGTATTTCAGATATCGAAACAATTGTCTTCATGCTGCGGAGTTTGGTGTGGAAAAATTAGAATGGTCGTCAGGATTGAAGGATTATGAAGAGATCATTTCCAAAAGTTTCGACAGCGTTTCTCGCAGCTCTTTTCTATTTACGACGAGGTCGATGAACCCTTTTTCCTGAACAAACTCCGCTTTCTGAAAACCGGGAGGCAAATCTTTTCCGATGGTCTGCTTGATGACCCGCGGACCTGCAAATCCTATTAAAGCGCCGGGCTCTGCAATATGAATATCTCCCAGCATCGCGTAGCTGGCGGTTACTCCGCCGGTCGTCGGGTCTGTCATGACGGAAATATACGGAACACGAGCATCCGAAAGCCGTGCAAGCTTCGCACTCGTTTTCGCCATCTGCATGAGCGAGTACGCAGCTTCCATCATCCGGGCACCGCCGCTCGATGAAATGATAATAAGAGGCGTTTTGGTTTTAAACGCCTTATCCACCGCACGACTGATTTTTTCGCCTACGACCGAACCCATGCTTCCGCCGATAAACGCAAAATCCATGCACGCGATAACAACGTCATGCTTGTTGATTTTTCCCGTTCCACAGCGAACAGCGTCGTTCATCCCCGACTTCTTCATAGAATCCTTCACCCGGTCTTTGTAGCGTTTCGTATCCGTAAAATTCAGAGGGTCCTTCAACGTCATCTTCCGGTCCATTTCCCGAAAACTTCCCTCGTCGAGCAAAAGGGAAAAATATTCCTTGCTCCCGATGCGGAAATGGAAATTACACTTCGCACAAACCCAGAGATTCTGTTGAAGGGCTTTTTTGTGAACGATCTCACCGCACGATTCACATTTCGTCCACAATCCCTCCGGAGTATCTTTTTTTTGTGACTCCGAAGAGATGCTTTCTTTTGAACGCCGAAACCATGCCATTGATTATCCCTTGAATGAATGAGGCGACGTTTGATGTGCGGCAGGAAGGGAGTAAGTTGTGAGGTCGCGCTTCCTGTCCGGATGTGTAGCCACAAAGTCTCGTATATAAAGAGGTTCCAAGGTTGAAACCACTTCTGCGGATAATTTTTCTCCATCGATCTCAGCCATGAGACCGACCGAAACCGGGTTGCACACAATTTCGGGGTTGCAGGGGTGCGTCCCGTTCAGCCCCGGCATTTTTTCCATCTTCGAACTGCCGTCGCCGATAAAGATGACAGAATCATACTTCAGAGCGGCATCGATGACCTGAGATGCAGGCTTTATACCATATTCGGAGCGGCGGCGGATTCCTTTCGCGCTTATCTCATAGAAACAAAAAAATACTTCATCGCGCTTCGCGTCGATCAACGGGCAGACGATCACGCTCGGGCTTTTTGAGCTTGTTCGATACCACTCGAATGCAAGGGCATCAAGCGTCGGAACGGCAATGATGGCCTTTTGCAGAGCCATCGCCAGCCCTTTCGACGTGCTCAATCCAATCCGCAGGCCGGTGAACGAGCCGGGACCAATCGACACGGCAATCGCATCGAGATCCTTCAACAACAACGAAGCATCGGACAAAACATCATTGACCATCGGGAGCAGCTTTTCAGAATGGATATGCTTTTCCGTGGTGGCTCGTCGCGCAACCACCAGACCTCCATGCACTAATGCGACCCCGCAAATATCCGTCGCTGTTTCAATCGCTAAAATCATAGGCTGAGTGCTTTGGCAAAGTGGATAATCCTTTGGTTCTGACGTTCACCCATCTCCAGTGTAACATCGTGGCGGTTCATGGGGAGAATCGAATCGACAATGTTCGCCCATTCCAATAAGCACACCCCGTCCCCAAAAAGATATTCCTCGAACCCAAATTCTGCCAGCTCGGCAAGAGAGCGGAGCCGGTAGAAATCGAAATGATATACCGGGTATTTTCCTTCGACGTATTCGTTCAAAATTGTGAACGATGGGCTTACCACGTGATGATGAACTCCGAGGCCGAGACACACACCTTTCGCAAATTGCGTTTTTCCGCTACCGAGGTCGCCGTAGAGCGCAACAACATCGCTTCGTTGCAGTGTCGAAGCGAATTTCTTCCCGAGTTCGAATGTTTCACTTGCGCTATGTGTCAGAACGGAATTCTTCATTCATCGTCGGTCAGCTTCCTGCATTTTTAGGCTCGAGCGTTATCACAGGGAGTATGACTTCTTCCATCGAGATGCCGCCATGCTGGAAACTATCGCGGTATTGATTGAGATATTTGTGGTAATCCGTCGGATAGACAAAGTAATAATCTTCCTTTGCGATGATATAATTTATCGTGACTCCCCTCTTCGGCAGTTTATAGTCCTGAGCGTTCTTAATAAAAACCGCCTGCTTGTCATCCGACTTAAGGTTTCGCCCGAACTTATACCGGAGGTTCGTTGATGCCTCCCTGTCGCCGATTACTTTCGAGCCGCGTAGACAGCGGACGCTGCCATGGTCGGTTGTGATAATGATTTTCACATCTTTTTTTGTTGAGAGCGTTTGCAGCATTCCAAGCAGCGACGAATGTTTGAACCACGAGTCGGTGAGCGAACGGTACGCCGATTCGTCGGGGGCAATTTCTTTCAACAACGCCGAGTCCGATCGTCCGTGCGCCAGCATATCCACAAAATTTACCACGATCGACGTAAGCCGGTTCGACGCGTACGAGAGGATGTTGTTCTCCGTTTGCCGGCCAAATTCCACGTCCAGAATTTTAATGTATTTCGGCTCGGGTTTTAAATCAATGTGCCGCCGTTCGAGCAATTTATCCAGGAGCTGCCGCTCGTAGCGGTTATGGCTGTTTTCGTCGTCTTCTCCCTGTTGCCAGATTTCGGGAAAACGCTGTTCGATTTCCGCGGGGAAAAGGCCGCTGAAGATAGCATTCCGCGAATACGGCGTCGCCGTGGGAAGGATGGAATAGTAGTATTTTTTTTCAATCGAATAGTACTCATGAAGATACCGCTCCATCACCAGCCATTGGTCAAGCCTCATGCAGTCGATCACGAAGAAAAAAACAGACTTCCCTTCCTTCAATTGCGGGATGACATAATTATCCACAATATCGACGGATAAAACAGGCTTTTTTCCTTTTTGCTGAAGCCAGTCGGGGTAATTCCGCTCGATGAATTTTGAGAACTCAGCGTTGCTTTCGCGTCTTTGATCGTCGAGCATCTGATGTAGCCCAAGCCCGGGGTGGAGGTCAAGTTCCATCTCCCACGAAACCAACTTCACATACAGGTCAATCCATTCCTCATAATTCAGCGGGTTCGCCAGCGCGCGGGAGATAGAATTAAATTCCTGGACATAATCCTTTGAGACTTGCTCGCTCTGGATTTTTTTCCCTTCAAGAAATTTCTTACAGGCCAGAAGAATCTGACTCGGATTCACCGGCTTCGTGAGGTAATCGGATATTTTTCCGCCGATGGCGTCTTCCATTAACGACTCTTCTTCGTTTTTCGTAATCATTACCACTGGAAGCGACGGCGACAGGTCCTTAATTTCTCCAAGGGTTTCCAACCCGCCTTTGCCGGCCATCATTTCATCGAGAAAGACAAGATCGAACATCCGGTTGCGGACCATTTCGATTGCATCTTCGCCGTTTGTCGCTGTCTCGACGGCGTACCCTTTTTCTTTGAGGAAAAGAACGTGGGAACGAAGGAGTTCAATTTCGTCATCCACCCAAAGAATATTTCCTTTTTTTTCTGCATCCATATACATCGTTCTCTTTTCTGACAACAAAATACAAATTGCGCTCGCGAGAGTCAATTTGCCGTAACACGCGGCTGTGGATTATTTGATCGGCACCGATCACAAAAGTTGCGGCTTATTGGTGCAGCCGCAGTCGTTCACTCTCTACAATCATCTCTTTGGTCAAAAGCAACGTAGACTTCTACCTCGCAAACTTGCAAGGTCTACTCGATAGCAATATGGACGTCCACCCCTCCTTCATTCGTCGTCGACCCGGGGATGCTGGATCCCCCCGCATCCGGTGTAACTTTTGTGTATCGGTAGAACAACGACGCCGTTACCCGTGAGCTGAGAACATATCGAATGCGTGGCTCCGTGACACTACGGGACGAGCCTTGGCCCGGCACTCCATTGTCGAGGCCGTTACCCCCGGGTATCGCCGAGTATGTCTGCGTCGCATTGTCCGAAAACGTATAACTGACACTAATGTCGATGTCGTTCGAAAGCGAAAGGCCGAAAAACGGAATTTCGAATCCCGTCCGCCCGAAGCTGCCGGTGACGGAAATTTCTTTGGTTGCATTCTCGACAATATTTTCTGCCGATGGCACCAGGTCGTACGTCGAAGTGGTCCCGTACCGAATGTTTGCACTGATGTTCCCTTTGAAAAATTCTTTAAAGGTCATACTCAGCCCAAGCAGTGGGGAGAATCCGTAACCGATATGCTCTGCATCGACGATCTCGTTCCCGGTGGTGAGATCTCCATGGTAAGAGGTTTGATAGGACGATGTATAGGCATGGTCCAGGCTGACATGAGTAGCAATATTCTTGAAGATGGAGAGTTGTTCCAGTCCGTCCCAATGGAACGAGTAGTTAAAGCGGGGCATGTATTCTCCCAAAAGCTTTCGAAAGAGGGGGAGGGTTTCAAAGCCGTTTTCAAACGCCTGGGATAATTTTTGATCATCCGTTCGGGTATCCGTAGTATTGCTTTGCAATGCCCCGAACTCCTTGCTGACCTCCCCGATGCCGCTTTTGAAGACTGAGAAGATAAACGTCGGGGGTAATGTAAAGAACGATCGCTCTATGCTGCCGCCCGTTGCTGTGCTGGTAATGGTCGGTCTACCGAGCGAATCGGTGCTCAGCGACTGGTTACGAGAATAGGTCCAATCGACATCCCAATTCAAATCCAGATGGGCTCCTGCCCACAAATCACGCGACGTGCGCAGTGTGATTTTATTGTTCTGGGTGTACGAATCGTTAATAAGCGCGTTGGGAGCACGAAGACCCGTGTCGGTTGCAAAGGTGATAAACGGAAACCTGCTCTGCGTACGGGCGCCTGTGATATTCGACGTCGGATCAGAGACAAACCCAAGCTGATACGCGCTGGTCGGGCCGAACCGCGGATCGCCGTTTTCAAATAATGGTATGCGGCCGAATAAATTGGCAAAACCCGGTCTGCCCGGAACTCCACCATTTGTTGCGTTATTTCCCTCGTTAAATGCAACACTAATTTTATCGTAATCCAGGAACGGTGTTTTTATGAGCAGGCGAGTCATTTCAATTAAACCTTCTTTCACCGAAATCGCTTTTTTCGGTTTCGCTCCCTGAAGCTGTGCTGCCGCGCTGTCGCGCCCTTTGGTGGAATCGCGTGCGAGAGACAACCCTCGCAATCCCGCTGAATCAACCTGTGGCGATTGGGGCGCCGGCGTGTTCACGTCCAGCAATTGTTCATCGTCCTCATGACCTCTTCCACGACCTACCCGGCGCGAGTGACTCTCCGCTTGCCCTTGCTGCACTTCGCTCGCCTTCTTCGTCGGAAACCATGTTTCAACAAACGGCTTTAAACTGAGATCGCTCGAGAGAGTAATGTTATTCCCCCAACTTGTTCCTTGTCCTAAATCTCCCTGCTGGAAATTATTCTGCCATCGGTATGAAACATTGTAATGGGCCGACAACGTGAGATATTTGTTGATATTAAGAAGTTCTGCAAGTCGAGGGTGCATTTCAACATCGATGTTTTGCCCGTACGAATTATCCTGCCCAAAACTTATGAGCTGTTCCTGGAAAAACAAATCGCGCAGGATTGATGAAAAATCCCTTTGATTGCCGTATTCATCAGTCTCCAGGTACACCAAGGTGCTGGCCACACTCAAAGAATAATTTCCCGAAAGATTGATGAGCCCATTTTCCGTCAGTTTCCATGCGAACGACAGCGTCCGGTTTGCGGTAAGAGTGCGATTCGGCGGACTTTGATTCGATTCGCCGCGCATTTGTTGGAACGTTTGCGCACGGGTCATGTCTAACGTCATGTTGATGTTCTGGATTGGATAATACAAGCGGAAGTCTTTGAATCCACCAAGCAAGAAGCCTTTTCCGAGACCGGCGAATGGAGCAATATAATTATCTGGGTTGGTCACGTAGGAATATCCGAGGTGCCCGCTCCACGACCACGAGGTTTGATATTGTATCGTCGGCGTTCTCGTATAGTTATGCGTGTACGAAAATCCGTACGTCAGCTTATTGAAGAAGTCGCGTATCACCCACTGCTGCGAGGGGAGATTGATCTTAAATGTCGGCATGGTGTAGGTGTCGCTTGTCGAAAGGGTTTGCGATTCCAAAATTAACTCTTGCTGCGCAGCGTTAGCTTCCTGAATAGACCCTCCTTGAGCGAGAATGTCCTCTCGCTGTTTCTCGGCGGCGACCGAGATATTGATATCGGAGTTCGTAACGTATTCCGGGGACGCGCTTCCTTCCGTATGAGAGTAACTGAAAGGAAGCGAAGTCCCTACCCACGACGTCGGCAAAAATTTCTCGAGTGAGAAATTTGAATTAAGACTCCAATTACGATTCGTCGAGCGGCTCCCAAACTGTGATTCTAATTGATGGAAATTAGGGTCAACGTCGGTATATGAAAAAGAAATATTGCCAATGTCGGCAAGCTTAAGAGCAGTGGTCACGCTGTATGCTTTGCCCGGTGTGTTGTCCGCGTCCAATAATCGAAGTTCGTTGACCCACACGGATGCGGAATCGATTATCTTGTGGGTGATCGTATCCGGATTTTCAATGCCGATAGAAATATACTCGATGTTTGTAAGTGTCGGGTTGCCGAGAACACTATACGTCGAACCGATTGGGCCCCCGGGCACCGCCTTTGTAAGAACCGAATTTATCTGTGCCGAGTCTCTATCCTGCTTAATTGCAGTAAGGTCTGCAAATTTAATATCGATGTTATTTTCCGGTTTCCAAACGCTCGGCTCATCCCCGGATTTGGGAAATGCAATAGGCGCAGACGGCATGATAGGTTCCCGGTATTCATAATAATTTAAGCTGTCTGCTCCGAGGCGGAGGAAAATCTTTGCGCTCGGCTTTAAAGGATTCGTCGAAAACGTCGGATCGCCCCTCACAAACATACACAATTCTTTATAATTGAACATATCCAGCGGCTTGGAGCTAAACTGTTTAATAGCTTGTCTGTTGTCGCCGGGCATCAGGTTATGAATTTGCATGGAAAGCGCTTGCTCGTTTTCGTATACGTTCTGGTCGGGCTGAGTGAGGTCCCGTGCGCGGGCAACTCCGGGAGGACTAATGTATTCGGGGTTGTCTTCAATATTTTCAACGGCTAGAGAAAATGTGCTGTCATGTTGTATGAGCTCCTGCCATTGATTCCCCACCAAATCGAACTCGGCAATACCAAGATGCACTTCTGCAGAAAAACCGGTAAACCACATTCGAGCGTATTCGACCAAAGAAAAATCAGGTGAACCAACCTTAGATTTCCATTGGATCAATGGAATTCGGTACCGGTACCACCCGTTTGCGCCGCCGCCGACGAGTTGGGGGTTAGCGTAGGTACCCGAAGCAGTTTTTGATGTATCGAGGTTTAATTCATACTCGAAGTAACTGTTTGTTTGATCCAAGACATTATTTCGGTCTAGATCGTCGGTGTCCGGTGTGAGACCCGTTTCGCTCTTCAGCCTGTAGTTGTTCTCCGTTCCGTTGACATGAGTATAATCGGTAGGTGTAGGGGCAATATAGTCATCGCCTGCCGGGTCCCCCGGGTCAACCTGCGCTGCGGAAAGATCGGCTTGGTTTGAGGTAAGGAAATCCTGATGCGAACTTATCTCATCGGCATCACTCTGTCGATCAATGCCCAGGTCCTCGTCATCGTTGATAATACCAGTTGGAACCGTTTCATTGTCCTCGGTGTGTATCAAGCCGGCCCGGCCCCTCGCATCGTATGGAATAACATCTTCGTTGATTGCACCGAGGTCGATGAATATCCTGTTCCGTGCAGTGTCGAGCGGTGCGCCAGTGCCTATAATCTTTACCCATATCTCGATGAAATTGATGTTTTCTTGCACAAGATCGACGACGCCCGACGAGAGAAGCCGCTGCATGCCCCCCCAGTTTTTTGTGGGATCTGTTAACAACGTCTTGCGCAAACTTGGAGAATAGTTGTATTCCCCCCGGGCGGTCGGATTAAAGTCAACATGGAAAATTGACGTCAACTCGTCTGCCTGGGCCACAGATTTATTCGGCCAAATGCTTGTCTGCATGACGCTGTTCGGCAACGTGTACCAGTACGTTTTTGCTTTTGAGTACATCTTGGTCGTATCAGGAACTGCGGTTGCTAAATCGGGGCTTGCATCGACCCCTTCTTGATACGCCGGCGGGCTCATATAGTGCCAGGTACCATAATCGACACCGAAGGGAATAGTCTTTTTGGCCCCCTCAAAGTCATCGATGTACGCTATTGATTTTCCGCCATCAATCCCTATTGTACTTTTCGACGTATTCGGGTCGGGGGACATGTACGCCATCTCGCCGTGAAGCGAAAAGTCCGATTTGGCTTTCGTCGAAACAAACGGAAGGGCATCAATAGCTTTCGTCAAAAAATCAAGATTTGCACCGGTCTGTCCGTCAATCCCGTACATTGTATTGTCGGTCGGCTCCTCGTTGAGGCGGACTTTCTGGTCGAGGGTTTGTTGGTTGAGATTCATAACCGTAAACCCAAGTGACGTCCTATCCGAAAGCTTCAACTCGCCACGTGTACCGAGCAGTGTCTTGGATGCAATTTGGAACAAATCGTTCTGTTCGTACTTCACCGAAAGGTTCGCTCCGGGAACCAACGCAGCCTGATTCTTAATGATGACCTGTCCTACAATGTAATCAACCGTATAATCCACGTTCGGCGTAAGAGCCTGTCCGTTAAGTAAGACTTGAACGCTGTTCTCAACAATATTAAAACCAAGATTTATCGTGTTTGTACTTCCCGCGGTCGTCTGTCCTACAATAGTAAACCTGTCGCGCAGTGTATTGTATTGCGCTCCATAAAACGTCGTATCGTACACATCGGGATAGCTGAACGAATCGGGCGAAAGCGGGACGTTGTACTTGGCGAACGCCTCTTCCAATCCCCCGTAAAGGGGCCTCCCTCCAGTAGTATCCGGCCTCTTCCCCAAAAAAGGTTCGACTGTCGGAAAAATAATTTCGCCACGAGTTTCGTCGACAGTCCACGGCGGAATATAATCAAATTGATTATCCGGCCCGGGGGAATTATCCGCCTTATAATTATCAAACCCGAACAATTGCAGGAGTTTTGTTCCGCTAATGTTATCAACCTGAGTTGCTCCGGGAGGGTTATAATAGATGTTAAGTTGAAATCCGGCCTTTGATATGTTGCGTCCGCCGAGAGAATAAATATTTTTCATCAGCATCCGCCATGCCTCTCCGTATTGAGGCAAAAGAGATTTCGGTTTGATTAATTTCAGGATGAGAACATTCGACGGCTGTCCGGTGCCGGTAAATGTTCCATAGATCTTATCATAAGCACGTCCCTGGAGACTCTGGACTCTGTACGCCATTGCAACTGCTTGCCCCGGTTGCAGCGACCTTTCCAATGTAATATACCCTGCGTTGACTTGAATGTTGTAATCTTTTAGCGGAGTCAGTTTTTGCCAGCGCCCGGATTCGATCCAACCCGGAGTATCGGTTACGGTATCGCTGCGAAACTTAGCGTATGACGTCGTGTCGCCCGGAAAGACAGGAGGAATATCCATGACTGCCACACCTTGAAAGGCAGTCGGGTCCGTGGGGTTGGGACTTGTGATCCATACCTCGTAATCGATGATTACTTTGTCCGCGTCTCCCTGGTGGGCTGAGTTGGAAAAAATTTTTTCAAACTCAGCTATATAGCTCGTGTCAATAAAATAATGATCTGTATTGTATGAGTACGCATGCAGCGTGAACGACGTTACTGAACTGCCGCCGGTAATATTTTTCTGCTGAATCGTCCCCTTCTTTTGAGATGCGAGGGCGGTCAACTTTAGCGGCCCTAATTGTAACACGGTTTTAATTCCAAACAACGCCGAACTGCTTGAAATAAAAGCGGAATTGGTCGCCATAGAAACGTTGCCGGCCTCGACGCTCTGTACAATTTCGTCGTCGTACCCGGTGTACTTGATCTTCAATTGGTTTTCATAATCGAACGTCCGCTGAGTATTCCAATCGGCCAGAATGTTGAGCTTATCGCCGATCGTCCCGCTGACGTTTATTTGCACTTGTTGTGAGAAATCCGGCTGGTTAACCGTGCTGCCGAGATTCGACAAGGTTACTTGGTCGGTGGTCGTATTCGTGAATGCCGCATGGATATCGACCGCCCCCGAGATATGGAGATTGATTTTTGGCGGACCAAAGATACTGAAAACGGGATTCGCCGGAATGGGAATATCGATATTCGTAAACGATCCGAGAACGTCTCCAAGATCGTTTTTCTTTTTTCCAGCTTCATATTTATAGACTTCGTCCTCGATGCCTCGGTTGATTTCATATGTGTACCGAAGTTTGATGTATTCGCTTAACGGCAGCTTTTGCGGAATTTTTATGTCCGCACCGTTGACCGTTTCACGAATGATGACATATTCCCCGGTGGAATCCAATTCAACGGTTCGGATGATGAGTGATGGCGGTTTGCCGAACATCGAATACGTTCGCTGATCAAAAAAGGAAACTATTGGGGAATCTGTCCGATGGTACAAAAATTGTGCAACACGAGCGGTTGAATCGCGCGGTATTCTTCGTATCGAATCAGCTCGCGCCAGCGAATCTCTCACATCTTTTGACAAAAGGAGCAGTGTGTCTTTTTTAGCAGTTGTATCGTGAGCGCTTAGCTTGAACCGGCTGGAACCGTTACCCATCGCGCCTTCTAGAAAAAAAGCACTATTCATTTTCAATGAATCGCGCCAAGAGACATTTTGCGAATGGAAAACAAATCCTCTGGGCTGGAGGAGTGGTATGACCTTTGTGGCAGAGGTATCACGAATTCCAAATCTGAATCGCCCGGAATCGGGCGCCATCATCGCACCTATGGCTAAAGGGGCAGCCCTAATACTTAGCGAATCCCGCCGAGACGCGCTTTGTAACCGGGAACCAGAAGACTCAGGCAAAACGGTCGCTTTCCGTTTTTTGGACGAGGTATCTTGAGCGCTAAGTTTTAATCCGACGGAGTCGATCAACATCGTGTCTTTGGATAAAATGTCGGCCTTCACCCCTAATGAATTGCGCGCGGACACATTTTGAGGATGTGAGCTGAAAGTTTTGTGCGGAAGGCCGGTTGTCTCTTTTTTAGAAGAACTATCAGCTACAACGGGTCTTGATCTGCTGGAGTCGGTCGATACCTGGGTCACAGGCAAAGAAGCTGTCTTGATTCCCCCTGAATCGATTGCAGCCATGCCATGAGGATCGGGTTCAAACACTAGGGGAATCGAAGAGCCGGAGAAGATAAAAAATGAGGCCGCCGCAACGGCAACGATGCCGAACATAACACGGCCGCCTCTGAAAAAAGAGGATACCTTGAAAAATATGGACGTACTAATTGGATTCACTACCGGAATAGAGAAAACAGTCAATCGCCCGAAGGCATTTAATCACCACGGGCAAAAGACCGCTCGTGGTGCGCGTTTATTGATCAAGTAGCAAAGATCTGCTGACTGTTCTCCATTTTTTGATTGGACACCAATGATGGTACCGTAAAGTAGAAAAAAGCCGAAAGAATTGCAAGCAATGAGACTCTCAAGTAGCGCCTTAATTAGAATAAAGCTCAAGGGTTTTTTATGGGAAGAGGAAAATATCACGCAAAGACGCCAAGCCGCAAGGAAAATGTATCAATTCTCTTTGCGCCTCAGCGACTTTGCGCGAGCAAGCTTTATTCCTATCCCAAATTAAGGCAGTACCCGACTCTCAAGATGTCCGACATCTTTCCAATCTACCCACCTTCTCCATCGCGCATTGAAAGAAACGGCCATACTTCGTATATTGCATCATGATTCTCTTCCGCCATATCCTCCGAGCACATGTTGCACCATTCATCGGTTCGTTTTTCGTGTTGATGTTCCTTTTCGTTCTGCAATTCATGATGAAGTTCATGGATCAGCTTGCAGGCAAAGGATTAAGCGGTGCCGTGATCGTTGAACTCATGGTGCTCAACCTTGCATGGATCGTTGTCCTCGCAGTGCCGATGGCAGTTTTGGTCGCAACGCTGATGGCGTTTGGCGGACTTGCCGCCAACAGCGAAATCACTGCCATGAAGGCAAGCGGCGTTAGTTTGTACCGCATGATGTTTCCTGTCCTCATCGCTGCCGCCATCCTTACGTACTTGATGATTCAATTCGACAATAAAATTCTCCCGGAAGCCAACCACCGTTTGAAAACGCTTACCATCGACATTCGCCGCAAAAAACCGACATTCACGCTCGTCCCGGGATTGTTTTCGCAAGATATGCCCGGCTACAGCATGCTTGTTCGAAAAACGTTCGCCGAATCGAACAACCTCGAAGGCGTCATCATCTACGACTATACAAACCCGAACAAAAATGTCGTCATCACCGCAAAGCACGGCACACTTTCCTTTTCGTCCGATTACCGCCGGCTTATCATGGACCTGTACGACGGGGAGATCCATGAACTCACCACGACCGACAACAAATCTTACCGCAACATCAAATTCCAGCACCAAGTTTTAACGACCCAGGCAGAAGGTTTTGACTTCGAGCGTTCGTCGGAAAACACGTTCTCCCGGGGCGGCCGTGAGTTGAGTGCCGGCGAAATGCGGTACATTGTCGACAGCCTCCAGGTCCAAGCCAACGCTTCGCGCAATCGAATCAATGCACTCACAGACGGCCTCCAGCAGAAGGTATTCGACGGTTCGATTGCTAAGCAATCGGCAGCCTATGCGTCATGGCGTGCAATCGAGCCGTTCACAAACATGACGAGCCAGTTGATGATGATGCGTAACGCGCTCGACGGCGAAATGGCCAACTACACCTATATCGACCGGACGATGAAACAATTCTGGGTGGAAATTCACAAGAAATATTCAATTCCGCTCGCGTGTTTCGTCTTCGTCCTTGTCGGCGCACCGCTCGGCGTTATGTCGCGTCGCGGCGGATTCGGCGTCGCGGCTTCATTGAGCCTCGGCTTTTTTCTGTTGTACTGGGCATCGCTTATCGGCGGGGAAAAACTCGCCGACAGGGAATTCATCGACCCATGGCTCGGAATGTGGATCGCCAACATTGTCATCGGGGCACTGGGGATCATTCTTACGTACCGCATCGCCAAGGAGAACGTTGAGCTGCGGTTCGATTGGTTAAAGCGCCTGGTGCCGCGTCGGCTCCGCTCCGAACTATAACAGCTATTCACCGTTACATTACTCATGAAACTTCTGGACCGGTATATCGTCAAGCAATTTCTGCTCACCGCGCTGTTCGGCATCGTCGCGTTCACGATTATTTTTATCGTGATCGATTTGATGGAGAAACTGGACGATTTCCTTGACCGAAAGGCGGATGCCATGGTCATTATACAATACTATATCGCGTTCACTCCGGAGATGATCAAGCTCATGACGCCCGTTGCAATCCTTCTCTCCAGTCTTTTCACGACGGGCAAGCTTTCGAACAACAACGAGCTGACCGCAATGAAATCGAGCGGCGTAAGCATGTACCGCTTCATGGCACCGATGCTCACCATTGCGCTATTCATCAGTCTGGCCTCCGTCTACTTCAACGGCTGGATTGTTCCTTATGCTAATCAATGGAAATTCAACATCGAACGCATCTATCTTCAGCGAAGCTACGAATCGACAGCCCGCTCAAATATCTATATCCAGGACGGACCGCGCCGGATTGTTTCCATCAACTACTTCGACCGCACCTCGAATTTGGGAGGCAGAACATCGATTCAGGACTTCAGCGATACCAACCTTATCAGCATGACGCACCGTATTGACGCGCGGCAGATTCGCTGGGACAGTACGTCAGGAAAATGGATACTCATCGGAACAACAACACGTTCCTTCGACCAAAATGGGGAGAAGATGAGCACAATGGATCGGATCACCATGGATACGCTTCATTTTCTTCCCGCTGATATTGTCAAAAAAGTGGAAAATCCCGACGAGATGAATTATTTCGATCTTCGGCGGTTCATCGAACGACAGCAACGAACAGGAGCAGACGTCGCCCGCCTGCAGGTCGATTTCTATAGCAAGGTGTCATTCCCGTTTGCGAGTTTCATTGTAGTGTTGTTTGGCGTCCCCTTCTCGTTCGGGAAACGCCGCGGCGGTTTAGCGGTACAGTTCGGAATTTCAGTGGCGGTCTGTTTCATCTATTTGATCTTCATGAAAACGAGCCAGGTGTTCGGCTACAACGGAGACCTTGATCCGCTGCTGACGGCGTGGCTCGCAAACTTGATTTTCCTTGCCGGCGGAGCCGTTAACATTTTCCGTATTCAGAAATAAATTCGCCATTCGCACCAAGCGCTTGTAAAGCATCCGCGGAACACACGAAGGGTACGAAGAAAATATATTCCGCAAATTTTTAGTTTAACCTTCGTGTGCTTCACGGATAATTCTATAAACTTACCTTTACGGTCAACTCAGTCACAAGAGCTACCTCCCCACCGCCGATATCCTCGAAATGCATCCCCATGTCGGATGTCACTTCTTTATTGTAGTTCGACGTTGACCATGCAGCATCGAGTGCGCTGATGACGTGGTTGACAACGACCAGCGCTGTCGCTAACCCAGCAGTGTAATAGGCGGAGTTCGCCTTCCCGCGGTTGTCCGCATACGTCAACATTTGTTGCGGAATGTAAGCAACATTGTAACCGTCATCCCCGAGATGAGACCCGTTGTATTGATAGGTATCCCATCCATACTTGAACTGGGAATATTTTCCGATCAACTCGTAATACTGTTGCGTATTATAACTCGGTAATTCATGAGAAAAGCCCACGGTGTGTGGGAGAGATTCCCACGCATTGATTTGACTGAAATCGACTCTTTGCCATGAAGGGAGCGATGTGTTAGGGTTGATGGCAATAATCGGATACGTTGTCCCGGATACTTCGTAGTTTGCTCCGTTTTGATTGATCCACTCCGCATAATCAACCGCGCTCCAATGCTGGTTTGCATAATTTTGGAAAGAGGTCGTCATGCTGTTGCCTTTATTGTTGTAGACGATCGCGGCAGTAACGCCGATAATTTCCGCCGCAAAAAAGATTCCGCTCTTTAAGAACCGGTCCGAATAGAACTCGCCGGATCCCGGAACTAGAAGCGACATCGCCCCTCCGAGCAACGAGCTTTTCAATTTTGAGCGGTCGACTTCTCTATGGGCCATGACGCTTTGCGGCTGGGGAAGCGAATCCGGCATAGAAACAGAAAGCAAATCCATTCGAGCATTGCCGGTAAGTGGATTACTGCCGGCGACGGCTGCTAAAGGGAGGAAAAGAAAAACAAGAAACATTTTCATAGACGGAGCACTCCTAAAAAATGAATTCAGTGAAACTCAATCACAACCGGAAACCGGTATTCGGTGAATTTCAAGCTATCCGATTGCTTGAAGCAATCGGATAGCTTATTAGCTGAGCAATTCCGACAAAACCACCACTACCAGAAAGCTAATCAAGGTCGAAGTCAAAAAGGATGCCGAAATAGAATCGCCATTCTTTGCCGTACTGAATCGGATTACCATCGGTGCCGATAATCGAAAACGAATCAAACCCGTATGTTCCGTTAAAAAATATTCTTGTAGGATATGCGTAGAACGAATACGACTCGAGCCGCAATTCGAAACCGGCGTCTGTTTTAAATGACGCGAGAGCCGGGTCTCCGTTCCATGCATTTCCAAAATCACTCTGCACCGAAGCATACAACTTGTCGAAGTACAAAGGGGCAAGTCGAACATCGATGTTGTCCCACAAGGGGAAACGATACGTCGCGTTTGCCATCGCCATCCTGTTTCCTTCGATGGAATAGAATGGATATCCCTTCATCCCCACTAAACCGCCTGCGTAAAAATCAAAAAAATCCGGAACCTGGGGACCGAAAATCGAGCCGCCGTGCAACGAAAACGAAATTGTATGCTTCCACCACGGCAATTGAATGTATTCGTCGTATTTCACTTCAGCCTTATGAAAATTGAACGGCGAAAGAACCGGCGAAACTCCTGATTCCGTGTTGGCATATTCATTGTTGTAATTGAAGTCATCGAGTTCGTAATCATACCTGAGGAAAAGTTTTCTCCCGACCGGATTGATCTCTGCGTCGCGCGACGGTGTGATGCCTTTGAACTCCCATGTTAGCGACAAATCGTTTCCCCTAAAATACAAATCGGTCGATCCGGGAATTACGTTTCCTTCAAACACGGTTGTCGCAATGTCCTGGCTGTAACGCGAGTTCGCGTAGCCAAGCGTTAAAACGTCTTCTTCCGAAAAGAGGTTTTGTCTAAAATTAATATCAAACTCCAATAAGCCGTAACTCGGGTCGAAATCCACGGTGTCCAACCCGAACACGCCGGGGACGGCCTTCGCATTTCTTGTCACATTATAGAGTTCGAGAGAAACGGCAGGCGACCACCCCAGTTGATACAGCCCGGGAATCCTATCCCGGTATTCGAAGATGAAAAACAAATCACGCTCGAGTTGATCGTTCATTGCAGCGCCGCCAAAAATATCGAATTTGTCGACCACATCGGATGAAGTAAAATAGAAGCCGGGCTTTATGTAGTCGATTGCTTTGTCCGCGGAACTGTATTCGTCAATCCGCAGAAATGGAACAATTGAGAGGCTTGTAAATATATTTTTGTAAGGTCTGGCTTCCAATGGCGGAAGTTGAGTATCGTCGTACGAACGTAGATTGCTCCAGTACATTGCGGTGTCTGCCGCAGTTTGCGTCAACGGCGGCGTAACGGGTTTAACAGGCGGAGGCAGGTAGCTATTTTCCAGAAAATTTTGCGGTGCGGGTGCACGGAGCAAATTCAATTTGAATCCCCTTGAAGTGTAGGAAGCAAACGCGATATCGCCGGCCTGATTGACTGAGGGCATGAACGCTCCCCCGAGCATGTTGGTAACCTGCTCGACCTCTTTTGTTTGAACATCATAGGTGTAGATGTTGAAAATTCCGGTTTTGTCCGAAGCGAAAAAGATCTTCGTTCCGTCCGGCGAGTAGACCGGGTTCCGCTGGTCTTCGCTGCCGGTCAGGAGCATTTCAACATTTCCATCGGCAACCGTGGCGCGTGCAACATCTTGAGCTCCGCGGAGCGAGTAGCCGAATACCACGGCGTTGCCGTCGGGAGACCACTTCGGGGTGAACACCTGCTCGCCGTTCTTAAAGTGTGTCAACAGGCGAAAATTCTTCCCGTCACTGTCGACAATGCCCACATTCAACGTGGCATCGCTCTCCGTCGTGAAAGCGATGCTCTTTCCATCCGGCGAAACCGATGGGTTCAGCGCGCGGAGGGAAAACGTAAGGCGTTTTTCTTCGTTTTTGTCGAGGTCGTACATGTACACATCTCCGACTTCGGACCAATGGGGATTATTGCGCGTGATCTTCGAATAGTAGATTTTTTTCCCGTCGGGCGACCAGGAAACAGACGAGCGGACTTTCTCGTCGATCTCTACCTCTTTCTTCGTCTCGAGGTCGTAAATGTACACGGAGGATATTCCGAAGTAATCCGATGTTTTGTTCGACGTATAGGCAATTTTTTTTCCGTCAGGAGAAAATGCAGGATAGAAATTTCCAAAACCGACCGAACCAATCGTTTCTCCTTCCACCCTGTTTCGCATGATCGGCTCCGATCGCTGCCGGTACTGCGTGACAACGTGGCGTTGCCATTCATCGTACAACTCCTGGCCGCTCTTTCCTAACGCCCGTTCAATCGCACCATCGATAGTCGTCTCGGTCAACCTTGAAAGGTTCTTTGCTATTCTCCGTATTGCGTCGGGGCCGTAGGTTTCAGAAATATATTTGACCAGCGAAAAGCCGGCGTTGTACGACGACTCGTTGCCAAGGCTCGTTTTTCCGAACACACTCATCTCGGCCCACGTCAGCATATTCCCGTCCAGCGCATACATGCGAAGAACCATGTCGCGGTGAGAGTCCCAATAATCATAACTCAATTCCGGGCGATTGTATTGTGCGACGCCTTCGGCGAACCAGCTCGGGACGAGGAACCCTGAAATGGGGTACGACACAATAACGTTTGGATATCCATATAGCACGTCCTGACGACGCTCCGCTTCGTAGCCGAGCCATTGGAGATAAATTCCCGGGACGTGCCTGCCGAACTTCATCAACGTCTGAATCTGGACGATATGCGTAAACTCGTGCGTCACGACATTACGAAACCAATTGTGCGTCCCGCGCAAGTCAAAGTCGAGGGGCGGCGCCCAGAGTTCGATTTTATTGTCGTAAAAAAAAGCCTCCCCGTTGGAATAGTCGTCGTAATCTTTAAGGATGATGCTGACCTTCTGGTCCGGCTCGTGGTGATAGAGCGAGGTCACAGGTCCATAAATATCTTCGGCAACCTTTGCAACGACCCTTGCACTTCGCTCTTCACCGTTGTGGTAGTGGACAAAAAAATGTGGCGTCTCGATCGTGAACCAATTCAACTCGGTATGGTTAAAGTAATCATCCTGCGCCCTCAGCATCCATGGGAGAAAAACTATTGCAAGAAAAGATAAGGAGAGCAGGCGAGAATATGGCAGCCGCAAAAAATAAGAGCGTTGCAGTTTTCGCAAATTGCTGAAACCATTCAGCTCGCCGGCTCCGGGCATTCCGCCTGCTTTATTCATCACTTCACAACAGCAATTTTTATAATTACGCTTTTTTGTACACCTGAAGCATTCGCCCGAATCTGCGCGAAGTACACACCGCTCTGGACTTTCGAAACATTCCATTGCACTTCGTTATCGACATTTCCGACGCCCGGGCCTGTCAACTGGTCTACCAGCTCCCCGGCCATATTGTAGATCTTTATTGCAACGGTCGCAGGCTTGCTGAGATAATAGCGGATGTTTGTCGTCGTGCTGTACACAGGGTTGGGCCAATTGTAAGCCAGCGATGTTGGAAGCAACTCCGTGGATTTTGCAGCCAGCGGAGTAACACTTTCCGCAAAGTTCGAGTGGTATTCGTCGGCAAGAAATCCCTTCCAGACGATCCGCGAAGAATCAAGAATATTATTGACCCTCCAAACATAGATTGATGAATCGGTCGAGGCAGCCGCCAAGAGGTTTCCGGCGAAAGCGACAGAAGAAACCACTCCGCCCGTTTGCAATGGAAATCCGTTAAGAGTTTTTCCGGTTCCATCGTAGCCATAAATTTGGCCGTTGGTACTTCCGAAAATAATTCCGACAGAACTGCTACCGCTAAGTCCTACCACAATCGGGCTGCCGGCGATTTTTCCGCCGTCGAGAGCTTTGAGCGGAAAATTTTCCAAAGGCACTCCGTTCCAATTATAGGCGTACAAGCCGTTGTCCGTGCCGATGAGAATGTCCTCCTGCCCGTCGCCGTTAACGTCGGCGATAGCAAACGAACCGGTGACATTTGCATTCACGTGATATTCGACGCCACCGGTCAACGTTGATGCATCAAACACGGAAAACGTATTGTCATCAAAAAGTGCAACAGACGAAATGCCGGTAAAATCGATTGCGGGTGAAGAGGAATATCGAATCCTTGCATCTCCAATCGCAAGAATATTTTTCCCTCGAATCTGCAACGCTTCGTTCTGGCTGTTAAGCAATGAATCGTGTGTTGCGGCTGTCCATGTTTGAGAAGGGGTGATAGATAACAAAGTGACCGGAGAGGATCCACCGTGATCTATAAGCAAAGCATTCGTTCCGTCGAATTCATCGAGATCACCGTTTTGATCCCCCATAAAATAGCGGAGACTTGGAGAAAACCCCACGCTCACCGGCGTTGAGATAGAAGACTTGGCATTGAAGACCGATGCAACGGCGAGGCTGTCCGCATTGGAATGTACCGCGAAGAGAACAAACGAACTGTCCCGGCTCCCAGCAAGCCCTGTTATCGACGCCGGTGTAAGAGAGTTTCTGGCCAGCGCGGGTTGAAACTTCCCGCCGAACGGTGAAAAAAGCCCGGTCCCGTTGTTGAGATACGGGGTCAGGTCATTCTTCAGGACATAAATCGAATCGCCCGAAGTGTAGATGAGCTCTTCAGAACCGCTTCCATCGATGTCGGCAAAAAACGGAGCATCGTTTTGATTCAGCTTTATATTTTTCCGTTTGATTATTTTTAGCGGCGCAATGCTTGCATCTCCCACATTCGCCTGAAATGTCATGACGGGATCCGTATCGGTGAAATTGTTCAATGTAATATGAGACAGCGCTCCGGAATTGCTCAGCGAACTCGGGAGGGTCGTCTCACCAAATTCGTTCTGATACACCGGAGAGTTATTGCTTTTAAACCAGAAGTCGAGCGGCGAACCGTCTTCGCTGCCGCTGCCCGGATCAAGCAAACCGTACGTTTGTCCGATATCCTGTGAACCATCCGCCTCTTCGAGGTTGACGCCGCGATGCGTCGGGTCTGCGTTGATCGTGTTTGTGGCAATATTGTTGACGATTACCGTTTCATCGATATGCCAGATAAGAAGCCCTCCCATATATCCTATCGCGCCCGGCAAGCTCCAATCCAATTCGTCTACATCGATGACGTTTCCGTAGATCGAATCAACGTTGGATGCGTTGAAATCGGGGTCGTCCTGCAAATATGTTTTTGTAAACTGCTGGCCGTTCCACCGAATGGTAAGAGTCTCACCGTCCTTGTGTGCATCGCGGTTTCGATTTTCCACGAGGAAGTATTCCTTCGCACTGATCGGAACCTTGTAAACGGTATCCTCACCGGTTTGATATAATCCGACAGCGGGAGCACGGAGAGACGAGCTTCCGAAAGCAACCGTTATCGGCGAAGTCCACCCGAGAAAAATTCTTTCCCACGCACACGGTTCAGGCGGAAATAATCCGGAGAAACTAAAAATGCTTTGGCCATCTTCCAGACCGAACCGTCCGATACCTGTAGCCCCGGTCTGTGTATCGAACAAATCCGGCAGCCCAAGGTAACTGCCAATGTTAGCAACGACAAGGCCGTTGATGCCGAGCTGGTACAAAAAAATCCCCTCCGGTCGAAGAAGGCAACATCCTGTTTTCCGTTTCCGGCAAAACACTGCAGTTGGTGATAAAAAATGCCGGATGATTTTTCAGTTGAATACCTGGGTATGTCTGTCCGAAAATATTTTTCAAACTGTTGAAACTGAAATAGAGAGACGGGATATCGTACGGCGTTGGGTCATAGCCGATCGACGATTGAAGGTCGATATCATGACCCGACCCGGCATGAAAAATAACAAAGAGGTCATAATCCTGGAAAGGAAATGAAGGGTAAGCCGAATCTGCCCGGCTCCATGCTTCCTGGATTAATTGTCCGAGGGGAAGGTCAGAATTGAGGGGGGCGTACTGTTTCATTTGTTGCGACAGCGTCACTACCCCGCCGAGAAGTGTGGTCGAAATAAGTTGTTTTCCCTTCGACGCTTTCGAAAAATAATTTTGTGCGAACAAGAGGTGGTCGGCAAAATAAGATGAGTCACGCGGCGGAGCATCAATAATACGCTGCGGGGCAGTCGACAGGTCGAATTGACCATTGCCTGTTGTCAGCGGGTCGTCGTCAGGCTGAAACTGCACCATGATCGCAAGAATTCTCAGCGTATCGGGAAACGTACCCAACGATGCGGCGTTTCTCTTAGGGAGCAATTCTCCCTCTGCGTGGAGAGGGTGGCTCATTTTCCGCGGAATGCCGTGAGACGCTGCAACACTTTGAGACACAGCAAGGAACATGAGTGCAGCGGTGAGACAAAACTTCGTCATCATGAATTAGTCCGTTGAGTGAATGTAGAAAATAAACGACAACGTTATACCAAGACTAATTCCCGCCGCCCCATATGATGAGCAGAGTAAACCGCAATGTATCGGAGAGTGGGCTGTCTAAATCCGAGGCTGAATCGTAGCTGAAATCGAAACCATAAATATCGTAACGAATGCCGGCGCCGTACGTCATGAATTTTCTGTCACCGTAATCTGGGTCTTCGTAAAAATATCCCGCCCGCAGTGCGATGAGCTTGTTGTACAAGTATTCGCATCCAATGGATGTTTGTGTGGAACGAAGCACACCGTTCAACCCAGGTTCTGTCCACGACGTGATAAGGGATTTTGGCAGCGGGTCAGAATATATACCGTTCCGCTGCACAAGCAGCCTGCTGAAGTCGAGGGCGATCTCAAATCGGTTGTAGTCGTCGTTGAGAGGAGTAAACCCGAAACCGAGGCGGAGATTCGTCGGTAAAGGGTCAGCCTGAGCCGCATCGATATACGCTACTTTAGGTCCAAGGTTGGAGAGATTTGCTCCGACGCTGAACCAATCACCAAGGTCGACATCGGTAAACGGAACGTAAAACGATTTCGGCTTATAGAGCACGGCGATATCAAAACTCATGTCGTAGGCGATGCCATTACCCTGTTCCGACCCTGCACCAATTGGAGAAAGAGCATCATTGATGAACCGCAAATTCATTCCGAGTCCTAAATTATCGGCTATCGTGGTGCCGTAACCAACCGTGGCAGCCACTTCAAATGCCTTAAACTGTCCTATCGGCGTGGGACCTGTTTCGTTCGTGACTGTGAACTCACCCAAATTTAAATACGTGACACTTCCTGCCACGGTCCCTCCCAATTCCGGGACGTCCTGCCGATAATTGAGATAATCGTAAAAGAGGTCTGCAAGATGAAATTGGGGAAGCCAGTTCGCATGAGTGATGCTGACTTCACTTCCGTTAAGAAAAGCCAATCCTGCCGGATTCCAGTACACTGCCCCCGCATCGTCGGCCAGGCCTGCACCGGCTTCACCCATCCCGCTTGCCCGCGAATTAGGGGAGATGAGAAGAAACGGGACCGCTGACGATCCTCCCTGGGCGTATGCAACACCTGAACCCGCGGCCACCATTGCCACTCCAGCCAAAAGAAACATCATTGTTTTCATGCTCAAACAGCCTCCACAAAAATTTAATGGACTAATGTACGCTAATTATTTTTGACCTTCAATATCGGATCACGGCCTTTTGACTCCCGTCACCGGACGATCGACAATTTTCCTAATGCTTCGTTTGTAAATTTCCCATCGACTGTCTTTGCGATGACCTTGTAAAAATATGTCCCGTTAGCCACTTTTGACCCGTCGCGATCGCGGCAATCCCACGGAATCTCAACAAACCTTTCTGGATAGCTGTTGCTTGAAAGTACCTGGATCAATCGCCCGGCGACGGTATAGATTTTGATTTCTACATTAATCGGAGTTAACTGGTTATGCTGAAAAGTAAAAGTAGTTGTTGAGCGAACAGGATCTGGAATATTAAAAACATTTTCCAATGCAAGCGATGTGCCGGATGCAACCGAGAATCCAACCTGGCTTGTTGATGAATTATTATACACGTCCCATGCTCGGACTGCAAGAGTATGCTGCCCGGGAGCTAATCCCGTAAATTGATACTCTATGGTTCCGGCCTGATAATTATCTTTTGCGCCGGTGTAAAAATCGGTCAGGTCAATACTCTTTGAATCCCCGTCAAGCCACGCCTCTAACCCGTGACCCACACCGCTTCCCGCATCGTTAATCCCACTGCTGTCCGTAAGATCGACAATCAACATCGGATTCTCGGTCACCAAGTCGCCGGAGCGGAATGACCGCGTATCGAAATATATATTGATCGTCGGCCCCTGAGTATCGTTCACAAGCGAGGTCGATGTTCCCCCAACGATTACCCTGTCGGTATATCCGCGTCCATCTGTTCCGTTGCCCGAAAAATAGACTGAAACCTTCCCCTGCTTATTCTCATAAGAAATATCCTTCGGAATAATAAACGTCGCCGAGACCCTTCCGTTGTGAATAGTATTATCTCCTCTATAGATCGTTGCGCCAGGCACAAGAAATGTGAAACTATGTTGCCAGGTACTGCCATCGCTATTAATGCCACTATCATACACCGAATCGGTAGGCTCGGCGTCGAAGATAGTAACCAAAGCAGAGTCGCTGTTAATATTCTGAACGGCTCCATTGTTATCCCGGATTGACGCCGTAACGGTAACCTTGCTGAGTGCCTGAAGTGTGTCAAATGTGGCATTCGAAACGGGCTTCCCATTGATCGAATCGATTTGCATCACAAGGTGGGGAATCGCCAGCCGCAAAGTCGGGTCAGCAAGAAGATGATACTTGCGGTTGTTTTCGAGATCGCTCAATGCGTTATTATTTTTGGTCACCATCAACGCGTCCCCCAAGCGAGGTGTAAGACTGAACAGGTCCGTTGAGAAAAGACTTTGGTACAAAAGGATATTCAAGTCAAAATTTTGATCGGAATACACTTCTCTATCTGGAGTGATGACGCCTATTGCCCCTCCGTTCGGGTTTACGATGGCCTCTTCAGCCGAGCTTTGGGAACCAGCGTCATCAAATCTTCCCCAATCGCACGTGGCCGCCACAAAAAACGCCAAAGCGTTTGCATTGAAAAACTGGGTCATCACATCATTCTCAGTTAAAATAGTTTCATGCGACCAAACCGTAGGATTGCCGTGCCCAGTGTAATTGATGACAAGCGTCCCTTGATTGACCTGGTCTATAATCGCCTGTCGTGCTGCAGGCTTCGTCCTCCCTGTTGAAGCTATGACTGTCGGATACGCCTCTTCGTAAATTTTCTTTAGATCAAATGCCGCCGGGACATAGGCTCTTGCAAGAGAATCTGCCTGCTCGGGATTCGGAGCTTCATCGAGAGCACCGTTGATATTTCGGTCATCAGAAACAATGGTGATTAAATTCCTCCATGTGCCGAAGGTAGGAGCCGACTCGTATTGAATAATTCTGTCCACCACAAGGTGTGCCTCATCGAGGCTTCTCACTGCAAGTCTTCCCGTCGACAACGTCACAGTCGAGGTGTTTCCAGGCTGGAGGTATGCAAAAAAGTCGTCATACCCGTATGTATCAATTTGTGAATCAGATTCCGGCGTTTCATACGTTGGCACCCAATTCCTGTCGAGGTTCAAAATATTCTTGTAGTCGTAGCAGGCATCTCCAAAAAAAAGAACGTATCGCGGGGCCGGTTGCCAGTGCGTCGTGGCATACTCTAAAAAATCGCGAATCGCAACGGGGTCCGGCAGCCCATTTCCGAATTCATTATAGATTGTGTCGACCTCCACAACAAACGTTTTCAGGGCAACGGTGTCCGGCAAGCTCTCTTTGTAAGCAGCAAGCCTGAGCGCCTCGGAGATAAAGTCGTGATGGGTAATAATAACGAAGTCTGCGCCGGAAACTTCACCGCGCAAGTTGGTATTAGGGATCCGAGTAAACGCAACTGGAGTTTTATATGCGGCTGTCGTTCCCGCCCAGTACCGTTTCACTTTTCCTGCTGTAAGATTGTCCCTGAAATAATATGTTCCGGCTACCTGCTCAGCGTGGGCCTGGATCACTTTCACGGAATCTGTAACATCGAAGGCAGAAAACTGTGCAGCGGAAAATCCTGAGAGGTCATATTCAACCGCTCCATTGGTATCGGGCGACGTAAATATCAGCGCGTCGCCGACCGCGGTAAGTTGCTGCTGATAGGTCAACTCTATCCAATTGATGTACCCGGTAGCAATCGTGCTTGATGCACTATAGACAATCTTCAATGCGCTGGTACTGTTCACGAGCACCGGAACAATAGATGTCTGGCCGTCAGCTTTATTTGCATAAGGGCTGATCCCATCATTGAGCGTTTCATCGTCGTCGCCAGAAATATACAGCGATGGAAGTTGCGTTCCTGACTCTTGAAGGGAAAATACCCCCGTGACGTCTGAACGAGACAACAATTCGTATGTGTATTGAATGGGCGTGCCGGGAACATACCCATCTAATTTGTTCTCGATAACGCGGGAATCGTTCGGATTCATCGGGGCGCTGTACCACTCCAAACCAGACTGGGTAACGTTTGTCTTCTCTTCTTCAAAATAGACTTTGCCTACTGTCGTGGTTACCTGCACTCCGCTGGCGGGGCTTTGTACGACAGCCATTTGCCTGCCGTTTCCCGTGCCTGGTGCATATTGAAGAAAGTACTCGTTGTTGTTTGTATAATGATTGATGTAATGAGAAAATTGTTTTGAGCCTGGAGCATACGTCC
Source organism: uncultured Bacteroidota bacterium (assembly GCA_963717445.1). Lineage (GTDB taxonomy): Bacteria > Bacteroidota > Ignavibacteria > UBA10030 > UBA8401 > JAGVPT01. The sequence continues at coordinate 872,211 of OY970334.1, forward strand.
AGCCGGTGACTCCCTGACCGTAAAAGAGCATGTAATCCCCTGTTGCGAATTTTGAATTTCCGCTTATTGAATTACCGTTTCCGTCCACATAGAGCACGGGTTGCTGGGTAAGGTCCGCGGCCCGAGGCTGTGTTAAGTCAGCCGGAAGCGTAACGCCGTTGCCGCCGTAAATCTTCAGATCCCCGATGAACTGAACAGATGAACTGGCGATACCGAGCGTGTTGAGATACGCCGCGTCTATTTTATACATCCCATCGCTCTGAACTTCGAGTTTGTACCAAGCTCCTGACGACAAGACGCTGTTGGGGAGAGTGCTCTTCTGTGCCGCTGCACTGGATGGAAGAGAGCGTTTCACTACGGGATAATTGAGGAGAGAAATTCGCATCCAATCATCATCGGTCTTCGGAGCCGTGGAACGCTCGCGCGGGCCAAAATCGACCCGAACGACAACGCGCGAATATTTTTTCAACGTTCTTGCAGGACCGTTATATTGCACAGGAAAAATTCTCAGATATCCGACATACGTTCCCTTCACCATTGCGACGTTGTCCATAATGGCAAGAGCAGGCGAAGAAAAAGTTTCAAACGCGGATGACGATTGCTTGTAGAGTTTGCCCCCCGGATTCTTTTGTGAAGGAGCCAGGGTCGGCACTGGAGCCAGTGCGAAACCTGCCACTGTCTCAAAATCTGAACTGACGATGGTGACACGGTTATTTACCCTTCCCCGAACGCCGATCGCAATTGTCCGGAACCGGATGTCGGGTTTACCGGCGTTCGTATAATCCCAGCTGGAATTTCTTTCGAATTCGATCGTCTGATACCTCTTTCCGTCACTGAGGATAGATTGCCCTGATGTGTAATGTGGAGTAAACTCCAGCGTTATGCCGCTTTCACTCGATTGGATAACCCGGACGTCCGGATAATTTCCCGAGGCAGCGACTCCCTCGCTGAAGAGCGTCGCCACTATTGATCCAAGAATAAAAAAACTGTGTGCCGGTATTTTTTTCACGCCCTCGACTAAAATAAAAAAACCGAAGCTTCTGGTTTTTTCATTCACACCAAAAACGTTCGGTACAAGAAACGAGCAACTCCGTATGCAACGTCAAAGGCTTAGAACGAAAACGTACTCAAAAACTTTTCCCTAACCTTTAACAATGGCGATACGTGCTGCTCCTGATATTAAGTGGTAGAAATATACCCAACACGAGGTATATTGTCAAGAAAAAATTTGAATGCATACTCATATTGGGCCGGTGAAGAAAATCGTGCAACAAGAATGAGACACGTGACGGTGCGACTTTCTCAATCAAATCCGTGAAAATCTATAGCTTCGAATTTCCGAAATGGCAACAGCCGTCGCATCCTATCTTTAAAGAAATACGCCTCAGCCCTCCGTTGGGTTTTTGAATTGCTTATCGCACGGATTTTTTGTAAATTAGTGAACATTGATCACGGTTTTATCTCCCTAGCAAAAAACACATGTCCAAGCCTCTCAATATTCTCTTTGTGTCAAGTGAAGTAGAACCGTTCGCAAAGACAGGGGGGTTAGCAGATGTTTCTGGAACTCTCCCCCAGGTCATAAAGGACTCCGGGCACGAAATTCGCATTATTATGCCGCGATACGGCTCCATCAGCGAGCGGAAATTTAAGCTCCATGATGTCATCCGGCTTAAAGACATCGATGTCCCCATCGGACACGATAAAAAGGTCGCAAATGTTAATTCATCCTTTATCGCAAATGTAAAATCAAAAGTTCAAGTTTACTTTTTAGCGAACAAAGAGCTCTACGACCGTCAGGGAATCTATGCAAATCCGGACAGCAAGAAGGACTATGCGGACAACGATGTCCGGTTCATCTTCTTTTGCCGCGGCGTCCTTGAAACATTAAAGCGGCTTGGTTGGCAGCCCGACATCATTCACTGCAACGACTGGCAGACCGGCCTCATTCCAGCGTATGTGAAGACAATTTATAGCTCCGACCCGTTCTTCAAACATATCAAAACCGTTTTCACAATTCATAACCTTGCGTACCAGGGAACTTTTCCTCCCGCATCGTTCGAAAAAACCGGGCTTCCGGAATCTGAATTCCATCAGGAAGGAGTGGAGTTCTACGGCAAATTGAATTTCATGAAATCCGGTCTCATGTACTCCAACGTCATCACGACCGTCAGCGAAAAGTATGCGGAAGAAATTTGTTCGTCAGAAGAATACGGCTGCGGTTTGGAGGGGGTATTGCAGAAGAAAAAATCGCATCTGCATGGAATCACGAACGGCATCGACTACACGATCTGGAATCCCGAGACCGATGAACATATTGTCAAGCGCTATGACGCCAGAACGCTCGAAGGGAAGCTCGACAACAAAAAAGAATTGCTGTTAAAATTCGGCCTTGCGTTCAAAGAAAATGTCCCGCTCATAGGAATCATCTCGCGGCTTGTCGACCAGAAAGGACTCGACCTCATCAAGGAAATTGCCGACGATCTCATGAAGCTCGATATCCAGTTCGTCATGCTGGCGGCCGGTGAAAAGAGATACCAAGAGTATTTCGAGTCGATGCATAAAAAGTACGCGTCGAAAATGGGCATCTTTATCGGTTACAACGACGAACTCGCCCATGTCATCGAAGCCGGCTGCGATATGTACCTCATGCCGTCCCGGTACGAGCCATGCGGGCTCAATCAACTCTACAGCCTGAAATACGGAACTGTCCCCATTGTCAGGGCCACGGGAGGGTTGGAAGATACGATACAGGACGTCGACGGAACCAACGGAACGGGTTTTAAATTCCAGAAATACGATTCAAAAGAACTCCTCAAGACAATTCACCGCGCGTTGAAAACATACCATGACGGTGCCATGTGGAAGAAAATCATGAGGAATGGCATGCAGCAGGATTTTTCATGGGAATCGTCGGCAAAAAAATACACGAATCTCTACAGAAATCTTGTCAAGCAATAAACGCCGATGACCCGATCTGACATTGCAGTGTTCCTTGATCGTGATGGAACCGTGAACGTGGAAGCCAACTATATCTCGTCGCCAGACCAACTCCAACTTATTCCTCACACCGGCAATGCCATCAAAGAATTAAACGATTTAGGCGTACGAGTGTTTATTATTACGAATCAATCGGGAGTCGCGCGCGGCTATTATTCTGAAGCCGCAGTGCACGACATCCACGAGGCGCTCAGGACGCTGCTGAAAAAGGAAAACGCCTTCGTCGACGATTTTTTTTACTGCCCGCACCTCCCGGGCGTTGCAGATAAACGCTACAATATCGTGTGCGATTGCCGAAAACCGAAGCCAGGGATGCTGCTCCAAGCGCGGCAAAAATATTCGGTCGACCTCCGGAGTTCGTTCGTCATCGGGGACCGGTGTATCGATATTTCGACCGGGAAAGCAGTCGGTGCGGGCACGGTGATGGTATCGACCGGTTACGGGGCTGAAGAAATTCTCAACTGCCGGAGCGATCCGGACTTTTTCGCCCGCGACCTGCAGGACGGGGTGCACTATGTTAAGCACCACATCTTATCCCAGGAACGCTCATTTATTCAGCCTCGCACAGCATGAAATTGTATCCGAAATCATTAGTCGTCATATTTTTCTTTCTCGTATCGGTCAGCGGATGCAGCCAAAACCCCACTTCTGTCGGTAGTAAACTTATTCCCGCCAGCAGTAAGTACACCGTCCACGACACTTCCATTGCTTCTCTCAGCGACACGACGTTCAAATTTTCAGAAATTAACGGAACCGGCTCAACTCTTCTTGTGGGAAACTCTTCATCGGTAGATGCAAAAACACTTTTGCTTTTCCTTTCAGCAATGCCGGATTCGATGACGACGGTGCAAATCGATACTGCCGAGTTATATCTTACGGTCAACTATGGATGGAACGTTTCACTTCCCCCGGCCCCGGCACAATTCGAAATCAAGGAAGTACTGTCGGCGTGGTCGTCTTCCACAGTGAACGTCGATTCATTGAACTCGTTGAGTTTAGCTCCAACGAACTCCTCGTTGATTTCAATTACGAATCAAGATACCCTCAGCTTCGGAAAAATCATCACCACACAATTCGATACCTCTCTCGTGCGAAAATGGATCAATATTTACGCCGACACGTTATTGCCGAGATTTTTCAGCGTGGCCCTTGTCACGAGGCCCGGCATGAACAACGTCGGAATCTGGGGCTTCTCTCAATTCAGCACTTCAACTCCCCCGAATTTAGAAATTATCTACGAGAAGGACGGGGTGAAGGACTCGATCAGCCTCAACTCTGGTGAAGGTACTTTTTTCGCGACAACAACCACGATTCAACCGTCGGCGGGTATCGAAACACAAGGGGGGGTATCGGTGTGTAGCATCATCAAATTTAACCTGAAGCCGGTTTCGGATTCCATTAATAAAGTGATCGTGAACAACGCAACATTGCAGCTCACATTGAAAAACTCGCAAAGCCTTTTAGGGCTTGGGTCTCCAGACAGCCTCGTCGGCTACCTCGCTGGAAGTGCCACGCAGTTCGATACCGTCGGACCCTCCTACTACGGTTATGGCTACCGCAAGGATACAACACAGAGGACAAACAGTGTGTACATTTTCAATCTCACGTCAATGGCGCAATATTGGATAAACACCCCGAACAATAATTTCGGCGTTCAACTACGTGCTTTGAGCAGCGCCTCTACTGTCGATAAGTATGTATTCTACACATCGAAAGATTCGACAAACGCTCCAAAGCTTTTCATTACGTACACAAAAAAACCCTAAAGACATGAGGTCGGTAACAGTCTTTGCTCTGCTTTTTTTAACCCTCGTACCGCGTTGCCAACTCTTTGCCGGTGACGGCTCGTTCTACTCCAGCTTCGGCGTCGGCGACATTATCACATATTATGGCAATCGATCGGCGGCCATGGGGGGAACGGGAGTCGCATCCCTTTCCGACAGTTATATTAATGAAGCAAACCCCGCGGGGTTGGGCCAGCTATCGCGAACTCAATATTTCGGAGATTTTCAGTATCAGGGGTACGCTCTCAACGACGGCACGGGATCTTCATTTCTCAGCACAGGAAATTTCCAGGCTGCCGGGCTCGCATTTCCGATCGACAGTGAATACAGCGTCTCGTTCGCTTTCAGCATTACACCGTTCAGCCGGAGGGGGTACACCCTAACGGATAATGAAACAGATGTCGGTATTGTTCAATCGTTTAACGGTACCGGTGGATTGTCCTCGGCACAGTTTAGTTTTTCCTTCTCACTCTTGCAAGATTTATATTTCGGCGTGTCAACCCACTATCTTTTTGGGAACTTCGACGATGAGCAGAAACTCGAATATGACAGCGTCGGGTACTTTGCGACTGACGCCGATAAAAATATTGCAATGCACGGATTTGCATTTACGGTTGGTGCAGTCTTTTCCGGCCTTGACAAGGCCATCGGCATTTCGAAAGAAAAGAATCTGAATATCGGCGCGACGCTCTTTTCCGGTACGTCTCTTGCATCGACCGAACAGACATTTCAGAATTTTTCCACCAGCCAGGAAACGACCGACGTTTATACCGGGTGGACAAAAATCCCTCTCGGCTTTGCGCTCGGCCTGGAATATGATGTTCATAATAAGATGGTATTCACCGGCGATGCACAATTTCAGCAATGGAATCAATTCACATATATGGGCGTTCATCCGGCGGAGATTCAAAACAGCATGCGTTTTGGCGTGGGGGCGGAATTTCTTCCGACAAAAACGCTGAGTGAGCCGTACTATCATCAGGTGACATATCGCGCCGGTGGGTACGTCAACGAATCATACCTTAAGATCAACGGTGAAACCATCAATGAGTATTTCGTCACCGGGGGCATCGGTGTGCCTGTTTTCTTTACCCTCGGGAGCGAAGACCGCCTCAATATAGGCCTTGAGTATGGGATTCGCGGATCGACATCAAACGGACTGGAGCGCGACTCCATTACGCGCCTGACAATTTCAATAAACGGAAGCGACACATGGTTTACTCCTCCCGAGGGTGAATAACCTATGATTGCACTTGCGAGCGACCACGCCGGTTTTTCATACAAAGAAAAAATAAAAACCGTCCTGAACGAAATGCAGCTCCCCTTCGTCGACTTTGGCACACATTCCAATGAGTCGACCGATTATCCTGATTACGGGCACGCGGCATCGTTGGCTGTATCAAAGGGAGAGTGCGACAGGGGGATTCTCATTTGCGGCACCGGCATCGGCATGTCTATTGTAGCAAATAAGCATAACGGCGTGCGTGCGGCGGCGTGCGAAACAATCGAAGCGGCCGAGCTCTCTCGAAAGCACAACGATGCCAACATCCTCTGCCTCGGTGAACGATTGACGACATGGGACGAAGCCCAAGCGATAGTGAAAATTTTTCTGCAAACAGACTTTGAAGGAGGACGCCACGAACGCCGTGTTGAAAAAATTCATTCACTGACATCGTGCTGACGTTCGTTCCAGCCGAATTCCTCCATCGCACGCAACTCGGCGAATCTCTTCACACTGACAATTCACAGAGACGACTATGAGCCAACTCCAACATACCGACACAGAGGTATACACAGCAATTAAGAGCGAACTCCATCGGCAAAACACGAAACTCGAACTTATTGCATCGGAGAATTTCGTCAGCCCTGCAGTCCTTGAAGCCGCAGGCTGCATTATGACAAACAAATATGCGGAAGGGTACCCCGGCAAACGCTATTACGGCGGCTGTGAGTTTGTGGACGTTGTCGAGGAACTCGCCCGCTCACGCGTCAAGGAACTGTTCGGCGCCGAGTACGCGAACGTACAGCCTCATTCGGGGTCGCAGGCGAATATGGCCGTTTACTTTACCTTCATCAAACCGGGCGACAAAGTGCTGGGAATGAATCTTTCACACGGAGGCCATTTGACTCACGGCTCACCGGTGAATTTTTCTGGACAGTTTTATAAGTTTACGGCGTATGGAGTATCAAAAGAAACCGGCACCATAGATTACAACGGCGTCGAAGAGGCCGCAAAACGGGAGCGACCCAAGCTCATCACCGTAGGAGCAAGCGCGTACTCCCGCAACATCGATTACAAGAAATTCCGGGAGATTGCCGACAGCGTCGGCGCATTCCTGTTCGCCGATATCGCCCATCCGGCAGGGCTTATCGCGTCAAAACTTTTGAACGACCCAATTCCTTACTGTCATGTCGTTACTTCGACGACCCATAAGACCTTGCGCGGCCCCCGCGGCGGACTCATCCTTGTGGGAAAAGATTTCGAAAACCCGTTCGGTGTCGTCGCCCCGAAATCCGGGCGGAAAAAAATGATTTCGGAATTATTGGATTCAATGGTGATTCCGGGAATTCAGGGAGGGCCGCTGATGCATATCATCGCGGCAAAGGCGGTAGCATTCAAAGAAGCTTTGCAGCCCGGGTTCAAAGACTATTCCAAGCAAGTGATAAAGAATGCGCAAGCACTTGCCGATGCAATGACGGCAAAAGGATACAATATCATTTCAGGCGGGACGGATAATCATCTTATGCTCATCGACCTACGCAATAAAAACGTCAATGGAAAAGAGGCTCAGGAAGCGCTCGATGCGGCGGGAATCACGGTGAATAAAAATGCCGTTCCCTTCGACGATAAATCCCCTCTCATCACCAGCGGTATTCGCATCGGCACTCCTGCACTGACAACACGCGGGATGAAAGAATCCGAGATGCGCATTGTCGCCGGCTTCATCGATGAAGTTCTGTGCAATACCGGTACGGCCACGGCCGTTGAGAGGATGAGTAAAAAGGTTGCAGACCTTTGCAGCGGCTTTCCGCTCTATAAAGAAATGGCGTAAAATCTTAATGCAAAGTATCTCCAGAACGGCTCAAACGAAAATTCCCGATGGCAAAACAACTACCCGGCGCTAACGACGACGCTCACGAGATGTCCTTTTTCGACCATCTCGAAGAACTCCGATGGAGAATCATAAAAGGTCTGATCGCGCTTGTTCTCGCATCATGCATTTGCGCCTTTTTTTCGGATTTTCTAGTCCAGGACCTCTTGCTCGGACCGCTCCGAGCAGCACATCTGAAAGTGCAGGTGCTCACTCCCTACGGGATCATGGTCCTTTACATGGAAGTGATTATTTATGCGGGACTTATTGTGAGTATGCCGGTGATTCTCTATCAACTCTGGAGGTTCATCGCGCCTGGTTTAATGCCTAGCGAGCGGCAGTACATCTGGCGGATTGTTTTCTTTACATCGTTTTGTTTTCTCGCGGGAGTTGTCTTCGGCTATTTCGTCATTCTTCCAACAGCGTTGACATTTTTTGCCTCGTTTGGTACTCAAAATATCGACCTCAACATTGCCGCGGACCGGTACATCAGTTTCATCATGAACGTGATCCTCGCTTCGGGCATTGTCTTCGAGCTTCCTATGATTTCATATTTTCTCTCCAAGCTTGGCTTCTTGACCCCTGCGTTTATGAGACATTACCGCCGGCATGCGATTGTGGTTATTCTGATCATCGCAGCCATCGTGAACCCGACGCCTGAACTCCTCACACAAGCCTTGCTCGCTGTCCCGATGGTAGTGTTATACGAGGTCAGCATCATCGTATCGAAGTTTGCACAGAAGAAAAAACCGGACACCGCTTCATGAAACGACTTCAATCCCTAGGCTTGGATGAGATCAAAGCGCCGGTGAGCGGCGAACTGAAGGAGTTTGTGCAGCGCTTCAAACATGCCATGCGCTCAAACGTCCTGCTTGTCGATACGATCGCCCGGTACATCGTCAAGCAAAAAGGAAAGAGGATCCGCCCGATTCTCGTTTTTCTAACGGCCAAAGCATGCGGGGAAATCACCGAAAGCACATACCGCGGAGCGACGCTCGTCGAAATTCTTCATACCGCAACTCTGGTGCATGACAACGTCGTCGACAATGCCGATACGCGACGCGGACTTGCATCAATCAACGCAGTGTGGAAAAACAAAGTCGCGGTATTGATGGGGGATTATCTCCTCTCGACCGGTTTAATGCTGTCGCTGAAATATGAAGATCATTATTTTCTAAACGCGGTCTCCGACGCCGTGCGACGGATGAGCGAGGGAGAAATCCTGCAGATTCAGAAAAGCAGGGAACTCGACATCGATGAGCAGACATATCTGAAAATCATCTCAGACAAAACCGCGTCTCTTCTCTCCACGTGTGCCGTCATCGGCGCGGCGAGTGTGACCACCGACGTTGAGCAACGACAACTGATGCGGGCGTTCGGTGAGCATGTGGGTATGGCGTTTCAAATCCGCGACGATTTGTTCGATTACACAAGCAGGAAGAACATTATCGGCAAACCGGTCGGAGGAGACATGAAGGAAAAAAAGATCACCCTTCCCCTCATCCGTTCGTTCCAGCAAGCGCCAAAAAAAGAGTCGCGCCGAATTCTGAAGATGATCAGGAACGGAGCGAAAAACAAAGACGTGGAGTACATCGTCGCGTTCGCTCATCAATACGGCGGGATCGAATACGCCGTCTCGAAAGCTGAGTTTTACAGCGAGCAGGCACGTGAGTGTTTAAAACCGTTCCCGGATTCCCCCGCCAAAGAAGCCTTACTGATGTTCGTCGATTTTGTGATGGAACGAACGAAGTAAAACGCGAAATGACCTTCCCGTAATGCCACAACGCAAATTCAAAATCCGCCTCGTTCTTTGTTATTGATGCATCGAGCGGGGTGATGTACCGTTATTATTTCTGGAGACTGTCGGATAAATATCGGTCCCTAATTATTTTCATGTGATGCAATTCATGCCCCGCCAGATGGTATATGAGGGCACGGACGCTGACTGAATGTCCGTTTGCAACACCACTGCGAAGAACGTCTTCTTCATTAAAACTCTTAAAGAGAGATAACGTTGCATTTCGTATCGTTGCGTATTCTTCAAGAATATTTTCGATGCTTCGGTTATTCGCTTTAGCATACGGGACATAATCATCCTGTTCGAACCCCGGCAATTCAGTCTTATCGTTTCTTGCAAAACGGAGTGCGCGGTACGCGTAGATTCTCTCATCATCCATAATATGAACAAGAATATCCTTTATTGTCCATTTGTCTTTGGCATAACGGTAGGAAAACTTTTCTTTCGGCAAGGAAAGAATAAATTCTTTCGTCGACCTAAAATTATCCTCCAAATACTTCAAAACGAGCCCGTCGTCAGGCAGTAGGTTGATGTACATGATCGCGTACGCCGGGTATTCTCCTTCTTTTGGTTTTTGTATTTTTTCCATGAAAGCCTTCCGTTAAGGTAAATGGTATTCTGCTCTCCCAATGGCCGATGACGCTACCACAAATAATATTTGATTCTCAAATCGATCGTACGATGACAACAATCTCGGAAAAACCATAAGAACTCTCTCAACGAATTCTGATCCGTATGACAGGCTCGCCATTTTTGCCGGAAGAAAATTGGTTTAAATCGTTATTTCACTACGGATTCTTCTTCAACATATTCGATTGTCTTGATGATTTTTACAAAGCGTTCTGGCATCACGGCAAATGCGTGGTCCCAGCAAAGAGTATTGACAATGAACCAATTTGCAAGCGTGTCGCCGTCATCGTTCGACCATCGATCCCAATGGCCGTCGCTCGGACGCTGAATTCTCCATACAAATTGCTTCCCGCATTTGCTGCACCTGGCGTTTTTTATCATTGACATAGATGGTACTCCGCAATAGTGAGTTATCGACGGAACGCAGCTTCGGAAACCGACACCTGTGCAGGAAGCAACCTTCGTGCACAAATGAACGACTTCACTTTGTTAGGGTCAAAAACAGAAGAAGCCGCATCGAGGCTGTTTATTTTCACCATGCCGGATGAATGGATAAACAATCTATCCTTCAAATAGAGCGCCACATGAAGAATCTCTTCTGGTTTATCAATGCCGCCTTTGCGCCCAAAAAATAATAAATCTCCCTTACGTAAATTTTCAAATTTTTCCCCCGGGGGAACATCTATACCCTGCTGCGCTTGCTGATAGGCATCTCTGTTGAGTTGCACACCGTTCATAAAATAAACTGTTTTCGTGAAACCGGAACAGTCCATGGCTTTTGTTGAAGTCCCTCCCCAGAGGTACGGCACCCCAAGAAGGGAACGTGCTGTTCTCTCGATTCCATCGGGCGTCGGCTTCGTGTTTTTTTTCCATGTTTTGTAATCTGCAACACTGCCGTTCGGCACAAAGCCCGTTCTCCCGTCCGGCATTTGGACGTTAGTCCATGCACTTGCGCCGCCAACATTCTTCACAAGCGAGCCTGCAACAAGGTCGCACACAGGGTACGAACCCGGATGAGCATCCTGACGGACCGTTTCATATGTCGACAATACAATAACTTTCCGAGCTGCAATCCATGCGTCCGCATCCTCTTTGTTGCATAACACAAATGCATCGCCTTTCATCCAACCGAGATATTTGTCAGGAGTTTGAACATAGTACCATCCGGAATTCTCCTTCAGCACCTTCACAACGCTCCCCATTGTCGCCTGCGAAACAAGCTCGGCGGATTCCACAGGGTCTCCTCTCATATTCGCTACGCTCACACACACAATGCCCCTGCTCTGCCCGGCAAGCCTCGCATCCGGAAGAACAGTAATGCTGTCCGTAATTTTTTTGACAAGCGGCGAAATGGCGTCGATGAGGGCTTCTTTCGCTTCTGCGTTATCGACTTCGCCGATAAGTGCGATCCCTTTATTCGTCCTTTTCGTCGTGATTTCAAAAATCGCCAGTTTTCTATCCGGTGCGTACCGAGTTTTAACCCGAGTAACGAGATCGGCAAAACGTTGATTCTCTCGTGAGAGGTCCGAACATCCGACAAGAAAGAAGAGAAAAGAGAAAAAAGAAATATACGAGATAATCCGTTTCATACTTGGCTTTTTGTATTCAACATTGTTGGCGGGTATAATATACTAAATCAGCAAAAAAAATGCGAGAGGTAAAGATGAGGGGTTACAGGCCGGGCGGATGTTGAACACCTTGTTCGGGAAATTTCGATACGTTGAAGTATTTGAAAAGATTAATCAAGAAAGTGTCCAACATTCTATGCTGCGAGGCAAATGGTGCATACCCGGCTATGCAGTGAACAACGTCCGTATGAATCTGTGAGAAGCGGCGACAACAGCCATGACAAAAATCATTAATAACGTGCTGCACACGGCCGCTCCGCCTACATTGAATAACCGAAGTTGAGAAAGGATTTCCACCGAGATCGGCCTCGTGCTGTAGGAATAGAGAAGAATGGATGAAACAAATTCTCCAACAGAGTTAATAAATACGAGGAGAGTGCCCGACACAATCGAAGGTAGGATGAGAGGGACAATAATTTTTATGAATGTCCGCCCCCCCGATGATCCCAGCGTTTCTGCAGCTTCCTGCAGCGATATATCGACAGCATCGAGCCCCGCCCCGGTAGAACGATAGAGCAACGGTAAATTTCGTACGGCATAAGCAAGGGGCATAATCCAAAATGTCCCAACTAACACCGATTGGAATGAAAACAATGACGGACGGTTGAAGCTGAAAATTAATCCGACGGCGATCACGGTTCCCGGTATCCCGAACGGAAGTGAAAGGATCACTTCCAACAGCCTGTTTCCCCTAAATTTTTTCTTGTTGATGAGGTACGCCGCTGATATGCCGACGATCATCACTAACACCGCTGCTGTCAGGGCCATGCGGATACTGTTGATGAACGGGTCAAAAAGGTGAGGATCATTGAACATTTGCAGATAGTTCTCTATGGTGAACGTAGAAGGAAAAATCTGGTACGTCCAGGAGCCCTCCCTGACAAACGATAAAACGACAATGGTGACAACGGGAAGAGCAAAGAGCAATGCGAGGGCAAAGGCTGATCCAATGACAATGATACGCGCGAACTTCCCGTGGAACATTTTCGACGTCCGGGCTGCCCCCTTTGAGATCATACGATGCGGATGATAATCCTGCCACCATCTCAGTAAAAAGAGGATACATGCTGAAATAATTGACAACGGTCCTGCGAGGGCTGCGGCGGAAGAATTGTCGCCGTTAAGTTTTGCAGTGTAAATTTCGAGCGTAAGAAATCGCGTCGTTCCTCCGAAAAGCAGCGGCGCAGAAAATGAAGCCATACTCGCCATAAATGTGATCAGCGAGGCACCGACAAGCGCCGGGGTCAACATAGGGAGTAGAATCCTCCACACTGTGCGAACCCGTGTCGCGCCGAGGCTCGCTGAAGCGTCGAGGGCATTGACGTCTAATTGAGACAGGGCAGATGAAACAAAAAGATAGAAGTAAACATAAAACGAATACGTGTGAACAAGCACTATCCCTGTCCACCCGCTTACTGTAAAAAAAGAAGGCGAGAGTCCTGATAGCGCAGAAAGCACCCGGGAAAGCATACCGCTCTCCCCTATTAAAAACAAAAAAGAAATAACTCCCACCAATGGCGGCAATGCAAGAGGAATGAGCACAACTTTTGAGAAGAGGTTTTTTGCCGGAAATTCAAAGTTTTGAAAGACGTATGCGATGAACGTCCCTACAACCCCACTTCCGACAACGCTGAAGACCGAAATCAGAACAGAGTTGAACGTTGCTTCAAGCAAAGAAGAACGGAATATTTGTTTGTAGGCTTGAATCGAGTAGGTTTGTAACCCCGACGAAAGGCTTTCTTTCACGAGCGAGTACAGCGGGAACACAATGTACCCGCATGCGAAAAAAACAACAATGAAGAGCAACGAACTTGAAGCAGCAGTGAAGCGCTTCGACGGACTATTCATTGTGGACCTTGCGTTGAATCGAGCCGGCGAAAGAAAGAAATGCGAGCGCGCCGACCTCGCCGCTGAAGCCTCCTCCCGAAGATGAGCGAACGGCTTTAACCAATTGTCCTCCAAAATCAACGGTGTACTCGACGCTTGAGCCGGAGAATTGTTTGTCGATAATCCTCCCTTTCGCCTTTCCGGAATCGGCTGAAAGTACAATCTCCTCCGGAAGCACCGCCAACGCTTCTCCTTCCCCCAGCATGGCGCTCCCGAAATAATCCTTGCAAATTTCCCGTGAAAATAAATTTGCGTGCCCAATGAAGGTCGCCGTAAACGCATTGTTTGGATGGAAATACAACTCGTCGGGTGTCCCCACTTGCTGAACGACTCCGTGATTCAGAACCGCAATACGATCCGATAAAGCGAGCGCTTCACCCTGGTCGTGCGTAACATAGATTGTTGTAATGCCGACCTCCCGCTGAAGGCGTTTAATTTCGGTCCGGGTTTCGAGCCGGAGGGCGTAATCGAGGTTTGAAAGAGGCTCGTCGAATAACAAGACTCTCGGTTCAACGACAACCGCACGAGCAACGGCAACGCGCTGTTGTTCACCCCCGCTCAACAACGGCACTGGAGTTTCCGCCTTTTCCAGCAGATGAACTTTTTCCAGGATGTGTTGAACTTTCGCCCGAATCTCATTACCCGGTATTTTTTTTACTTCAAGACCGTAGGCAACGTTCTCGAACACCGACATGTGCGGAAACAACGCGTAGTTCTGGAATACAATGCCGATGTTTCGTTTTTGAGGGGGGAGTGACGTAATGTCGAGGCTGTCAATAGCTATTGTTCCAGACGAAGGCAGTTCAAGCCCGGCAATCATTCGAAGCAATGTTGTTTTGCCGCAGCCGCTGGGTCCAAGAAGAGAAAAAAATTCACCGTCGCGGATATCTACTTTAATCGGCGCCACCGCCCTGAGGTTATCAAAAGATTTTGATACGTTGTGGAGATGGAGAGAAGACAAGAGAGCAATTAAAAAATTAGGAGTTAGGAATTAAGAATGAACAACATGTTCATTGTTGATTGTTCATTGTTGATTGTTCATTGTTCTTTCCACGGCCTTTAATTTCCTCATCCCATTTTCTCATCCATTCCGATTCATGCTGGGAGATCAATTCCCAATCGACATGCATCGGCATGAATGAGGTTGAAGTGATCCAGGCCGGCAGTTTCTCTTTTGGAATCCCGCTGCGTGCAGGGATGCGGTAAAATTTGTTCGCCTGAAGAACAAGGCTTTCTTCGCTCGTAACAAACTCATAAAACTTCTTGGCCAATTCCATATGCTTCGCCCCCAAGACGATCGCAATTCCGTCTGTCAACAGCACGGTTCCGCTTGACGGAACGTTGTAGTCAAACGGGTAATTATTCAATTTTGCCTGCAGGACAATATCCGGCATATCCCACACCGACACGGACGCTTCTTCCCGCGCAAGCTTCAAATACATTTGCGTGGGGTCGGATGTGTACGATTTTGTGTTCGCGTCGAGCCGTCGGAGCCACTCGAACCCTTTTTCTTCAGACCCGTACTTTGTGACCGACGACGCTATCATTGCGCAAAAAATCACGCGCAGCGTTCCCGATGCGAGCGGGTAGCGGAGAATAATTTTGTCTTTCCATTGGGGATTGAGAAGGTCGTCCCAATCTTTGGGCGCATCGCTCTTTGTAAGCAGGTGGGAATTGAAGACAATCACTTCCGGCGTAATGAAGGTTCCGTACCATGCATCCGTAGCGCTTCTGAATTCAGGCGCTATACTGTCGGCCCATGAAGGCCGGTACGGCGCAAGAAGCCCTTCCTTTTCCGCGCGCATGAATATTGTCGACGGCGCTCCCCACCATACGTCCGCCTGCGGGTTTGCCATTTCCGTCCTGATTCTATCGTATGCCTCCTCAGAGCCCATGTCGAGCCATTGCACGTCGACATCCGGGTTTGCAGTTTCGAACTCTCGCGCAAACTCTTCCAGCATATCTTTGCCGTGCGGCGAATAAACAACTAACGGGGTTTTGGCCGAATGTGAACATCCCGCAGTTGCCGCGAAGAGGATGAGGCATGTTGCGATCAACCAATTTTTCTGTATCGTAAATCTCAAGTTTGCCGGCTCATTTTTGCTGTCTCACTTTTCAAATTTTACTTTTTACCGCTTAAAGAAATCATATTGGCAAACATGAGCGTCGCCCCTTTATTCACCTCTTTCAATTCACGGTACCAAACGTACGCTGTGTACAAATATTTTCCCTCTCCATACTTTGCAAGGAGCAAGCCTGTATCAAGCGGCGGTTCGCCGGGGTCCGAGGAGGATAATAGCTTGTCGTATTGCGCCGGAGCGCTTGCAGGCATGTACAGCGATCGTTCCTGCACCCAGCCATCCCATGCAGTAGAATCGATCTTGTTCGGCGCGTTGAAGAGAATGTTCCCCGGTTCGAGCACTGTAACGGGCGCAGTTTCAACCGTGATTCGGTTGCGCGAAATTGCAAACGGATACGGTGCGTACTCAGGCTTCCATTCCTCAATGCGTTGATACATGACGATCAGTGTGCCCCCATTTTTTACGTACTCTAAAAGACGGGCGTTGTTTTTCACTAAATCCTTACGGACAAGATACGCGCGAATGTCAATAATGATGGCTGTGTAAGGCCGTAAATCCCCCGATGACAAATCGTTTTCTGTCAATAAGTGGTGTGGCACATCCAAATTGTCGAGTGTTTTGCTAAAGACATCGTCATAACTTTGAACGATGCCGATGTTTAATCGGGGGGCAACCGCAACGTCGAACTTCTTCAGCATCGCCGACGCTGTGTCGTCGTCGATGCACACTCGTACCGGATAGATTCCTTGCTGCAAATTGGCCGGGGGGATGATTGTGACGCTGTCGGTGTATACGCTGTCCTCTCTGCCGATGATGAATTCGGAGTTCAACGCATCCCATCCGTCCGGGATAATCACATCGACCCTCCCCGCAGCTTTATTCGGAAAATAGTTTTTTATTTTGAACGGAATTTTAAGCGGCGCGTCGGTTATGCGAAAAACCTGAGACGAGAGTGAAAGCGTTTGCAGCGGGGCAACCTCTACAAAAACAGGTATTTTTTCGTTTTCCTTTTTCCCCTCATGCTCGTATGACGCCTCAACCGTAATAAGCGGCAATGTCCGCATCGTCTCGTACAGGTGTCGAACCTTGGGATATGTATAACGGGCGTCGCCTGATACGGTAATTTCGTACAGATTCTTCTTTTGATCGTCCAATCTACGGCTCATCCAGCCTAATGGAAGGTGCAACGTTGCCTCGATATTGTCCACCGGCGCAAGCGGCTTTATCTCGAGCGTGAACTTTTGTTTCCGCACAACGATGGAATCCGAGAGCGATACGGTCAGCAACGATCGAAATGGAATGAGAGGAAGCCGGTACTTCGTCCGGAGTGTGCAGCCCTCCAAGAAAGTCATTCCGCACATTCGTAAACTTACCGCTCGAACGGACGAGAACGTATCGCGTTGAATCAAAAAATCTCCCGAACCTCCCGCTCGCAATGATTTTATCCATGCCCTGTGTTCGGTGTTGCGCAAGAGCTTCCATGGCGAGTTGAACAGCGGTTTTTCCCAACGCCAGGGTATCGGCTCCAACAGCGTTGACTACGTCAGGTTTCAACAACGAATCCCTTTGAGAAAAGACCCTCATGAACAGTTTCTTCGGCTGGAACAATCCGACACCCGGCTCCTTTAATTGCTCCGGATGGTAATTCGAATCCGCTGCAAGCCAAAATGCCTGCAGCGCGGCAATTCCTACGGCTTGATGGTTCCCGTGGCCGGAAACACTGTCATGATTTGTGAAAAGAACATCGGGCTTCAATTTGCGAATGATATACACCAAACGCGCTATCGTACTATCCTTCCCCCAAAAATCGAATGTCTCTTTCGCAGTCTTCGAAAATCCAAAATCGACGAAATTCAAAAAATAGACTTCGGAACCGATAATATGTGCAGCACGTTCAGTCTCGGCCGTGCGAAGCACGCCAAGGTCGGCGTATAACTCCGGACCGATCTCGTTCTGTCCCCCTTCACCGCGCGTGAAACATACCGAGTAGACCTTCACTCCGTATTTGTAGCGATAGTATGCAAGTGTTGCACCGTCTTCGTCATCAGGATGCGCCGAAAGATTCATGATCGACGGAATATGCTGCGAAAAAGTTACCGTTGAGAACAGCGACGCAAGGCCGAGAATAAAAAGAATTTTTTTCATGAGGTTAAGGGAAAAGGCGGTTAGGGAGAAAACTTTTCTTTAATATATTCAATTGGTGAACAATGAGCAATCATCATCTATGTAGATGTCGGATACCTTATTGATTCACTGTACTAAATATTTCAGCATATACAAATTTTCCGGCAGAGGTGTCCGACATATTTATATGCACTGCGCAAATCAGAGTAATCACCTTTGCACATCCCAGTGCTGATTGGTCACTGGGGGTGCCGTGGGGGGCATGATTGAGATAAAGCCATAACCGGCAGACCGGTGACAACCGTTACACGCGTCAAGCGTTTGCCCGTAAGCATCTGAAAACGACAAGCGACCTTTAGATTCAATCGCCTGGCGTATCAGCGGAATTTGGGTCTGCTGGACGCTTTGGAGGACGCCGGAAACATCCAAGCCATTCTTAAAAACATGCAGCGCTCTTGCTCCATCCATCGTCTCGCTCAATTCATCCAATTCATACGTCGCAAGATCCCAATTCGAATCCCCGGCAGCAAACCATAGCTTCGCGGCATGAAGCTGAATTGTCGACATATATTCCCCCAAGCCCGGTGCCTGCTCTTTGAGCTGGTCAAGCTGTTGCTGGATATCTCGCAAAGAATCTTGTAGCGAGACTACAACAGCCTTCAAGTCTTGAGCCTGCGAATCATCTCCCGCCGGGGAAATTCTCGCGGAAAAACCTACTACGCTGAAAAGAGTAAGTCCAATCGTTGCAATGATAACATTCCTTTTTTCCATACGATTCTCTCCATTACATTATTCCTGCTATCGAAAAAAGCCATCCAAGAATTGCTGCACCAACAACAATCCATGCTGCATGAAAATTCCACACTACGATAACAACAGCCGATGCAATAAAAATAATCCACGCACCGGAATTCACAAGAGTTGAAGCGCCAAGCATTACGCACACGGCAAGCATCAATCCAAGCGATGCTGCATTGACGCCGTCGAGGAATCCGGCTGTCAATGCCGATTTCCGCATCTTCGGCACGAACGGGCTTATCACAAGAACAAAGACAAACGAGGGGAAAAATATTCCAACCGTCGAAATTATTGCTCCGGGGACTCCGAGAATCAAGTAGCCGATAAACGTCGCAGTAGAGAGGACAGGCCCCGGGGTGAATTGTCCCACTGCAATAGCGTCAAGAAGCTGCGTTTGTGTGAGCCAGTGCCTCGCATCGACGAGTCCGCCCTGAAGGAAGGCTACCAGTACATATCCGCTCCCGTACAGTATTGAGCCGATCTTAAGAAAAAATACGCCGAGGGTAGCAATGGTGGGGGGAGATACAACGATATCCGGGATATTGGGCGACGTTGCAACGAAAACAATCGGCAAAAAAAGGACCAAAAAAATCGGAAAGGGATGTTGTTTCAATCTCTCGCGGTTTCCCCACAAAAGCCCAAGAACACCTGCACCGGCCAGCAACGTTATTGCATCCATATGAAGAAGATTCAGTATGCACACACCTGAGCTTACGATCAACATGAAGCGATTGCTGACCTTAGGCTTGCCAAGCCGAACCACTGCCGCGAGAATAATGGCAATAACTGCGCATCGAATTCCATAAATAAAGTGGCTGATTTGTGGAACCGAGCCGTACAGGACGTAAAGATGCGCAAACAGAAGAGAGATCGCAACCGCGGGGAGGATAAAACAGACGCCGGCAATCACCAGACCCTTCCACCCTCCTCGTACGTACCCGATATGAATTCCCATCTCGGTCGAGTTCGGACCCGGAATAATATTTGTCGCGCCGAGCAAGTCGAGGAAATACTCATGAGTAATCCACTTCCTTCGTTTAACGACTTCCTCTTCCATCATTGCAATATGGGCGGCTGGCCCTCCAAAGGAAACTATCCCAAGCCTCAGGAACAGAAGAGCTATTTCTCGTAGGACGCTGCCGGGTACTCTTCCGGTGTCGCTTTTAGACTCTGACATCAATTGCAACAATCGATATTTTCATAAGACCCTTCCCGATTATATTCATGAACAACATAGCATCATGTTTAAAAAGTTTTTCTGTTAAGGAACGAAGGCTCTAGAAGTTTGGCTCTGAGCTTTTTCTCCGTGGCTCTCTGTGCCATCTCTGTGTTCCTCCGTGAAATAATCTTTTATTACACAGAGCAACACTGAGGTTCACGGAGTTCCACAGAGCTTCCGACAGGATATCTATCACATAAGCTTTTGCTCTTTTTCCAGACGCATCCAATGAAGAAGTCTATGAGCAAGCGGGGCAATCATGATTCCTGCAACGACAAGAAATATCATTCCTGAAAATAGAGCATAAAAAGAAGCGAAAATCTTCCCGGCGGAAGTGTGCAATTCGTTCACCGGGCCCATCCCTCCCAGAATCATCGAAGCATTCAGCAGCGCGTCAATGAACGGTAACCCTTCGGTGATGCGGTACCCTGCGATACCCAGCCCCAAAGAAACAAAAACAATCGCCGATGCAAATAACCAATGATTGAACATACGGCGGATAAAATGACGGCGCCCCAACAACGGTTTCGAAGTGTGTTCGTACATGAGTGGGTCCTGAGTTCTTAGTCCTAAGTTCTTGGTTCTGAATACTTATTACTGCTTACTGTTTACTGCTTACTCACTACCTCATCTTCACAAGCTTTTGTGTTGCAGCAGTCTCCTGTCCGTTTCCACTGACGACAATGCGATAGAAATAAACACCGTTAGCGATTTCGTCTCCATCTTTATCCCTGCCATTCCAAAAAAGATTATCACTCGAATTATTGTACCCATTGATGCCGATATGCACTCTCGATGAATAATCCAAATCCTGAATCAGGCGCCCTGCAACTGTGTAAATTTTAATGTGTGCGCTCTGAGGATCATTCTTCCCGGCAAGGATGAACGTAAAGGTAGTCCCGTTGGCAAAGGGATTGGGAATATTATAAACCTCGGAGAGCTGCAAGGTGTTAGTAACTTGGACGGTCAACAACGTCGTGTCGGAAGAATTCCCAGCAGCATCTTTGGCATAATATCGCACAGTATGCTCGCCTTCTGTTAATTGTGGAGTCCACCGGACTTCCGCGATAACCGGCGGGGTCCCCGCCGTGAACTGAAGAGTGTTGTTTCCGGTGTAATATTGCTGGCTGCCGTCCAATTCAACATAGACGTTTGACGTATCGCTCTGCGTAATCGAGGCTCCGTTGGGATCGCGAACCTGGAAAATCACTAGCGGGGCAGCACGAACAAAATCGCCGTTCATCACAACTGTATTATCAAATGTGACGCTTACCGAAGGGCTGGTGGTATCTGCCAAGACAGTATACGGAATGACGACCGTATTATTCGATTTGTAGTATTCCGTGATGACATTGTTAGGGTCGGCCTGAAAAGTAAAAGAGTGGCTACCGCGTATTCCCCGACTATCATACTGGGTCTGAACATGGACGGAGTCTTGAGGGTTGATGACTGGAGCAACTGTATTTTTGAGTGTTCGAAGAGCGCCGCTGTCATCGGTGAGGATGGAGATTAATACACTGTCTGCTGCCGATGATCCCACATTGTACACGGTTGCTCCCACATTGATGATCTCCCCCTCTTGCAAGGTCGACTTCTCCAACGACACTGTGTTTTGTGAAAGGACGAGTTCCGGGGGCAATTGTGCTTTGATGCTCCAGTCGCTTATAACGGGAGAAGCAAGGGACGAATTTGCGGCAAGGCTGAACATCAACAGGGCGTTAGGGTCCTTTGCAGCAGAAATATTCTGAAGGTTCACAGAAGACGAATCATACGAAGCAAAGAGTGTATCGATGTTGCCGCTTTTCGAAATGCCGAGCATAGAAACGGTGAGCCGCGCACCAGCGGGAACAACTCTGTCAACAGAAAGTTGCTTCCAACTGCTGACCGGACCTATCGCAGAGGTTGTTATGTTGCCCGATGGCTCAATCTGGATGATTGTTGTATCAACAATCGCCTTTCCAGTAGTGCTCCGTTGAAATGCTTCAGGGACAGTTCCAATGGACGCTCCTTTTTTACCAATAATCGCCCACGAATCTCTGTAGCCAACGGAGTCGATATATTTACTCCCTATGGTGTGATATGCATTTATTGCAGCGCTTGTTAAATTAGTCCAGCCATCGTCGATAATGACTGCTAATACCAAATAACCGTTTGAAATAGAGTTAAGAAATTGAACAAGAGAATCTGCAAGAGCAGGATTCCCATAAAGGTCATATGTCCCTTGCGTGACCACTGTATCTGCTCTCGGGTCGATGACAACGACAGAATGACCCCTTGCCAACGTGTTCGGTAGCTTATTTACTCCATTAATTTCAATCGCGCCGAACTTCCCGTCCAAATACCCACCGGAGATTGCCTGAAGAATAACAGTGCTATTTTGTATTTTTGAACCGATTCCTTGAGAAAAACCCGCATGAAAAAACGAATTTCCCTGCCATCCAATCGAATCTATTTGCCCGATCCCTTTCGCAGGGTCTGTCCCTTGATAAAACGTTCCTGTTGACCAGTTCGCCGTGCTGTTCTGAAATTCCGCCCGCCAATAATATCTCGCCGGACTCTTCAACGATGCGATTGGAAACGAGGTCGATACGATCCCCACAGGTACATTCACCGTTAGCGGTTTTACCGTTGAAGAAAAATCGCTGAGAGTGTCAATTTCCAAAGTGACAAGCTTCGTCGGGTCATAGACCTGAGTGCTTGGATTCAACAGGATGATATTCGAAACCGATGATGCCGACATCGGTTGAGGTTGCACGATTTTAAAATCAGTAGACGAAACAAAAAACGGCTTCGTTGTAGAATTGTCAGCTTTTGTTAATTCCGTTATTTTGTTGGAAGGATCAAGCGTTACAGAGACATCGTGTTCATCGGCTTGTTGATTGATATTGATATATACTGTCACAGTATCGTAAACCAACGGCATCGGTCTCCGAAACAGCCATGACTGAACCACTTGGGAATGATACGAGTGCTGAACTTGAATATCAACGCTGTCGCCGGTAACCGACCCGTAATTAGCATAAACAATATTCACTGCAGCGCTATCCTGATTATCAGTCAGAATCGAAGACGAGGAAGTAATGAAGTTTTGCTGAATAAAAAGATTAGGGATAAAAGGAATCTTCAAATCGACGGTCGGATCGCCAATCAACGTATTATTAAACAACATAATCTGATTGACCTGATTGAGTCCCTGTTGAGTTATTTGTCTCAGCTTTGCCGTCAAATGCGTTACCCCGACGCGAACGATAGAATCTTTGAGCATGGCAGAATAAAAAAACAACGGGAGCGATGTTGCAATACTTTCGAAACCCAAAGACGAATTGCCAATATAGTCAATTGCACTTGCTTCCGGGCCAACGATAAACAGTTCGCTGAATGACTGAATCTGAGGCTCTGCAAACTTTCCGGTAGAACATCCCATATCCGTGATGAGAGGATACCGTCCACGAGAATTCTTCAATTGAAGAGGGTCGCCAATGCTGTTATCCCAGGTTTGAGTCCCGCTGTGGCCGATATATGAAATGAAAACCCCACCCGTTGAAATCGCATCGTTTACCTGCTGCGATGTAAACGGACCGAAATCTGATTGTGGGTTCACCGTCTTGTAGAAGTCTGCAGCAATACCACCGATAGGCGCCGGTGTTACCAGTGTCGAGGCAACCTGGTCATTAACCGATTTTAAAAGATCAATTTGCCCAGGAACCGTAGGATCACCGCCCGAAAAAAATAAATAATGTTTATTCCAATCATCGTTCGGTGTCGTTATTGTAGAATTATAGAAAGAAAGGTACTGCGTCAAATCTCCAACGTTATTCATCGGAATTCGCCCTACGTACATTTGAGGCAGGTCAGTAACGGTATCAAGAAGAGCGTACGCCACATCGCTGACCGGATATCCGAAAGAAGGAACATAGTTAATTGCGGTGAAGCTCTGATAATAATATTTATAGTCGTACGATGCATCTCCGAGAAGAACCAGATACGACGGCAGCGGGTCATTCCACTGAAACGACGATTGGACAAAGGCTTGAACCGCTTCCGAAGTGGGGTAACCGAAGCCAAATTCATCAAAAATATCGTCAATGCTGAACAACCGTGTAGTGAGGTGTTTTGCAGTTGCTACATTTTGAACATATTGAACTGCCTCAGAATAAAATTTCGGATGTGTGATGGCAATATAATCGGTTTGGCTTTTGTTGGATCTGAGGCCTAAAAAATTCTTTATCGTTTTAAAGACTGGGCTGTAGACTTTTGATTGTGGAAGAATGACGTATTGCTCCTGGGGGCCAACGGTATCGCAGAATGTCAGAGCATACGGAGCCGATGCCGAGAGAGCGTAGTTTGATATTCTCTTTGCGTACGGCTTTACTCTATATAAAACAATGCTGGATGACTGCAAACCTGTAATTTGAACGTTACGAAGATGCCGGTCGGCAAGAGTCCGGAAATCAAATAGAAGCGTATCGCCCACAACTGACAGTTGCCGGGGATATTCAATTTCAAACCAATCATAAATAATGTCGTTCGTTGTTGCAGCCGTCGGATATGAATACAGAGAGACAGAATTTGATCCGGATTGCAGCGAAGACGCTGGGACTTTGCCGGTCAAAACCGCTTGATCTCCAAGGTTCAATGTAACGGAATTTAAATCATTCCCTCCATTCAGCCGAATAGCAATTTTATGTGCGGCCGTAGTCACATTGGCTCCCCAGCTCGCAATTTTAGCATAGAGTGTAACACTGTCCGTATTGGGGACAACATTGCTTGCAGAAAAATTCACTGCGGCTGTATTTGAACCGCCTAAAAAATCCCACGGCCAGAGGTCAAAAGGATTCCAACGGTAGTCTTGTGAAGAATAATCATCGGTCGCCGATTGCTGTAACCCGGGATACGGGCCTTGCTGTTCCAAATGGATAAAAGCGGTATACGTTCTTAATGTATCCGAGGTCGGAGTATTAACCGGATTTTGACTTACACGCATCCCGTTTTTGCTTCCCCATGTCAACCAGAGGATAGTCGAATCAGTATAACGATTGAGATACTCATTGTACTCATCGGCGAGCGCTGTCGTTATGATCCGTTGCTTTCCGGTATAGTTGCGCAAAGCAGGAAATTCAAGATAATCACCGGGGTTGAAAACGCCGTCGCTATCGCCCGAAACAAAAATTGGAATTTCTTTGCCGCGGTCAAAAACTTGAAATGTTCGTGGATCGATACTTACAATAGAAGGATATACCGAATCCAGTTGACTTTGAGTAATTCGGTAAATACCGTCGTTGGGTATTGCTAGCTTGATATATTTTGCAGTAGTATTAAACCAGCCCCCTGTCGTATCGTTAACCGCTGGCATCTGGTAGGGCTGGGCTTCGTCAAAATTTACAATCAGCTCCCGAAGAATGCGATCGAAATGAGGGTCATTCACCTTTACTTGTGGAGGTACTGACGCAGTTTTTGTTCTCACTTTGTTTAGCTGTAAGTCGATGGATTGCGCAACCGACGCTGTGCGTGTCGATGGATTACCATAGAATGGAGTAATCTCAATCCGCGCCATATAATATCCGCGGTACCAGCCGTATCCAGCAACAGACGCTTTCGGGCCTGAGGGTAGTTGTTCTATAGGAATCGCTTCGAGTGTCTGCTTGATGGTCGATGAATCTCGTGTCGAGCGATCGTGGAGTACTCGATAAACATTCTTAACAGAACCAGGAGCAGCAACAAACCTTATCACATTGCATCCGATTTTCTCGGAGGGAGAAAGTGCATAATAGAGAACTCTTTGGGAAAGAAGCGCGGGCACTGCGTTGAAATTTTCCGGTGTCAAATGCAGTTTCATCGTTACTGTGCCGTTCCCCTGTGCTGATACCTCCATTGATCCCCAAGAATACTTCTTCACATTTTGACCGGCAGACACGAGGACACTACATTGAAAGAAAACCGCCAATACAACGAACGCTGATATTCGCACTGTTCTTCCTATTTCTGCCGAATCTTTTGAAGAAAAATATAGAAAATAAATTTCGGGATTCCGAGAAGATAGCGTCGCCATAGTATTTTGGGCGATTGAAAGAGGCGAAAAACCCATTCTAATCCTATACGTCGCATCGACCGAGGAGCACGTTTTCGTAAGCCCGAAACAAACGCTATTCCACCTCCAACAACAACACAGACGGGAACTTGTATATCAGTGTAATATTTCTTCAACCAATACTCCTGGCGAGGCATCCCCAATCCTAAAAACAAAATATCTGGTCTCGATTGGTGGATCAACATTCGTGGCTCAGGATTATCAATATTCGTATAACCGGGATATGAACCAACGACTTGAATTTTAGGATACTGATCATTGATCTTTGTAATGGCATTTGAAATGACGTTTTGTGAATCCCCAAACAAAAAAAGGGTCCAACAATTTGCATCGGCCAACTCGAGTATTCTATAGTACAAATCCGTACCGGTGATTTTCTCGTTGGAAAGCCGTTCCGCGTACAGAAACCGCAACGCTAACCGCACGCCGGCTCCATCAGCATGAAGGATATCGATAGAATTGAGAATGTTTGCAAGTTCCTCGTTATTGTACGTTTCAATAGCATAGTAGGCATTTACACATGCCACCGTAAGACTTTTTCTCCGGGCCGTTAACGTCTCTTCGATAACATCCAAGATATTTTTCGTGGTTACAATTGAGACCAGAAGCTTCAATACCTTTTTTTTCTCAAACACAATCATCAATCCTCCGGACTTTTCGAATTCTCAACAGAGAATCGGTACTTCTTGACATACTCTGCCAACGATATATCCCAACTTGGAGGGGAATCAATTTTGCTTTGTTTTAACTTGGTATCGATCAAGCATTCATAACGAGGACGTTGGACTAATTCAGGAAACATCTCGTCTGACGTTGTCGGCAATAAAGAGACACTGTTCATATTCATTAATTTCAAGATCTTTTCTGCAATCTGGAACCTAGACACAACGCCGCTGTTGACGATATGAAATACACCCCATTGCCGTGCTTGCACTAATTGGTTGATAACACGGGCGCTCTCTACTGTATACGATAGATTCCCGTATTTATCGGTAACCGCATAGATATTCTTTCCTGTAATGACCGCGTTAATTATTTTGCCGACATATTTCTTATCCTTCTGCAGGCCGCCAAACGACCATGAAAGGCGAACGACAATATTTACCGGTACAATTTTTCTAACGATTCTTTCCGCTTCCAACTTTGTTTTGCCATAGACATTTACGGGATTTGGGGTTTCGTCTTCGGTACATCCCTCTTGTTTCTCCCCATCAAAAATGCTTGCTGTACTAATATGTACGATAGGAATATTATTTCTTTTACAGATTGTGGCAACATGTTCAGTGCCAATAATATTCGTTTTTTCTGCAGAGGCGGGATTCCTTTCACACTTCTCCAAATCAGTTTCTGCTGCCAGATGAAACACTATATCGGGTTTGAATCCGTTTACAATGATGTTTAAAGATGCAAAGTCCGTTATATCACAATATTCCGTGCCTTCTTTTGCTCCGCTAATGTCTATGCCCAAGATGATATTGGTACTGTCCCTTTGTGAAACTTTTATTACATCATCAGCCAACATCCCGTTAGCGCCGGTAATGAGTATCTTCATGGAATCCTATTTTGTTAAGATGGTAGCCAATACTCTTTCGTTCGTTCCATCGTGGAACCGATCAATCGCATAGAAATTGAAACCTACATTTGCTTTCTATTTGCATTCACATATAGCAGCCTAAAGAACCTTTAGGCAATCCCCATCCATTTCCGTCAGGCAATGCGAGATCGTATTTTCAAGAGTGGTAAAGAATTGTAGAATCGCTCCGGCCAAGCACCGCGTGAAAGAAATGAGGCTGGACAATTGTCAATGTGCACATTGCCCGGACCGACTCGTTAATCCTGTTTAGAATAAATTTCTCATTTTCTGTAAAATACGAAATTTCCACAATATTTATTGCGTGATATTCCAGTGCCATGATGCTCAATATAGTAAAGTGAAGTGAGGCATTCTTTACATCATTTTGTGAGAAGCGGGGCGAGTTCATTGATGATTTTCTGCCCGTCAATGAAGGATAAATCTTCACAAGAAAAAGCCACACTCTTCGAGCACGATTGAAATGCCTCGGGATGCGTTGGACCGAAAATGCCGATATAGTTTGTGCCGTGAGCGTCGGCGAGATGCAGCGGGAATGAGTCAACTGCTATAAACAATCGTGCTGAAACAATATAATGCAACAACGCCGGTAATGATGCGTTCTCAAGAAAAGTTACGCGGGTGTTCGACTGGAAACGTTCTTTCAGCAGCCATGTTTCCCCTTGCCACCCTAATACAACAAGTGGATCGTTGGAATGGCGGCACAAAAAAGATAGTAATGTACATTGCGCGTTAAAATTCAATGCCCTGTCTTTTCTTGTTGATGTAAAATGAACCATCAAGAAAGAAGGAAACGGCGATATTCCACGTTCAGGCATATGCAAAAGGGGTTTGGATAAACCGGCATAATGAATACCCACTGCGGTTAAACAAAGCCCGATTCGTTCTAAATACGTCATACCATCGCGCCAAACAACGTTTTCTTTTTTCTTGAGAGAACAATAGACTTTTTGGGGAAGCCTATACCATTCAACGATTTTTGCAACATTAGGGAAGCCCGTTCTGACTCTCGATCGTATCATCATCAGAAAAAAGGTGTTGACACGACCGGGGAAAAAGGAAAAAACATAGTCGTACCCGATTCGGATCAATTTGAAATAACATTCAAGTATGTTCTTTAACGATTTTGAAGGCAAACGCCATACTCTGTCGACATCCAGGGCATCGGCCAGCATTTTTGCGTTGGCCGTGTTAGTCAATGCCAGTAAATGGATTTCACATTGAGCGCCGAAATGCTCGCGTAACGGCACAATTGCTGCGGCAGAAAGATACGTATCGCCGATCGCATTTGTGGAAATAAGAAGTATCTTCGCGCACATTGTAAAGGCACTCAATCATTATTGACAGAAAAGCAGCTACACCTTGTAACAAAGCTCATCACAAAAAGCCTTTAAAGCATGTACTCTCTGACCCCATGTGTTATGATGCAAAAATGTCTCTATAGCATCTCCATTGATCCAGTTCCTCTCGTCAAACAATATCCCTTTAGTCTTAGAAATAAATTCACTATGACTGCCCGCAATGTGAATGACGTCTTTGAAATACTGTGCATCAGGAAAATTCGTTGAAAGAATTTGCAGAGATTCCGAAAGTAAATCGTAAACCCTTAAAGGGCTCCCCTCAATATTTTGATGGTAGGGCAAAATGCCGAACGTCAAAAGTACTGATCTTCGCATGAAGTTCGGAAAGCGACATCGGGGGCATGAGGTGAATATTTTTTTTTGTCTTTATCGAACGTGCGCTCGTGCTCACAGTACCAATATTGACGACGATCCCCTCCGGAAAGCCGTCTGCAAGTTCTAATAAAAGATCCGTATCGATATTTTGGGATATCCTTCCTACAGTGCCAATAACCGGATGCTCGCGCCGTTTTGTATTGTTGAAATTAGGGCGTTGCCGACCCAATCCAGCAGTTCCCCCATTGCGAACGATACATACGTCTGAAGCTTTGCGATATGTCAAAATGCTTTTGTAATTGGCATCGGTATGCGTGATGACGCCACTAACGTCGGATACCAATTCCCTAAGAACTTCCGTCATGTGTTGATGAATTCTCGCGTTGCGCGCGTAGGTGACTATCGGGTCTTGATAATCGAAAACGGTTGCCGAGAAGTTTTTCCCGTAGTCGTTAAGAAATCCATCCCACCAATACGGCATTGCAATGATAGCAATCATTGGATTCTTGATTCTTTTTATTCTCTTATCGAACCATGTCTTAAAGAGCCATCGGTCGAAACCTGGAGTCAGGCTTCCCCTGTAAAACGTGGGAAAAACCGGCGGCGACCACACTTCCAGCATTTCAGCAATATGCGGGAAGTGCACGGTCTCGCGGCGAAGCGGATAGGCAACAGTAGCGATAGATTCCCGAACAATGCCGGCAAAAGAATTTGGAGGATTTATATAAATCGCATGACATCCTATACGCAATAATTCTATTGCAAATGCCCGCGTTCTGCTTTGCTGGCTGTTCCATGGTTGTGGGGAAAACAAGAGATACACTGGTTGGGGCATAGATAGACTCAATGTACAATGTACTGTTTGCTTTCTTGTCCCTTTGCGAGACGGCAGAACATTCTCTTTGACTTTTACGATTGTTTTCTTGATACCCTACAAATATCTATGGCATAAAATAATCGTGCTTCAGGGAGGATTTTCTAAAAATGCTTCCGATACTATCTGCAATACCTGAAGAACGCAATAGTGTGAATACCCGATTCCCCAACAAGCTCGCTATATAATAACGCCACGCGATCAACATATAATGTTTTCGCCATAAAAGTCCAGCAAGGTATCCTCGTGCATTCATCATTGTTCCGTGATAATATTCTAACTTTCCCAGTTGCAAGGATATTTTAGCTTTTGCGTTACCTCTCTGCGCGATGCGATATTTCTCTTTCAGGTAACACACTCCCATTTCATACGCTTGACGAGATTGCACATTTTTCAATCTTTGTGATATCGACGTACTGGAAATTCTATATTTGAGCAAACTATTTGAAATATTGCGAAACTTTGCATGGTCGAGAATTTTTAACCACAAATCATAATCAACCGCAGCAACTAATTTTTCGTCGAACATTCCAGCCTGCACTAAAACACTTTTCCGGATAAGCGTAGAAGGAAAACACATCGAACACTGTACCGGCATCAGTTCTGCTATCTCCTCATGCGTTGTTGGAAGTCGCTTTTCTCTAATGACGTCGCCCCGTTCATCAATCAATTGATACGAACTGCTAATCGCATCAATAGTCGTATCCTCGGTGACAGCACGATTTTGAAGGAACAATCGATCCGGAAGCGCAACGTCATCAGCGTCCATAAATGCGACCCACGTTGCAGTCGTTTGAGACAGGGCAAAATTGAGAGCGGATGCCCTGCCTTGATGGTCACGGCTGAATATTCTAACTCGAGGATCATGGTATTTCTGTATTGTCTTCAGCGAATGATCTTCCGAACCATCATCAATGATAATATAGTCAAACTCTCAATGCGTTTGCATGAGAATACTTTCTATGGCTTCTGCAACATACTCGGCCTGATTATAGACCGTCATTACTACAGAAAGTGTACCGGCCATAGTCCGCTCTCCTTACTATCGCTTGATGGTATGCCGCACTAAAAAATTTCAATCATTGTACTTTTAAAAAACCTGAACGAAGAGGGATGTTTCTGTAGATTCCTCTTTCCAGAAAACAATCTTGCGCAATGAAAAATGGTCGTTTCCTTCAATTGTCGCAATCCTCATACACTTTTGCGGTAGATTCCACGGCTTGCTGCAGTGTCCTTTCAGCACAGAATTGTCGAATCGCTGGCTGAAATTCTAACCGCGAGTGATTCAGCGACAACTCTAAAGCATTCTTCAAACCATTAGGCAATGCATGATCGTACATGATCCCAATGTTATGATGCTCAAGGATCTCAGGAAACCAGCCTAGGTTGGGAACGATGATGGGGCAATCGAAGCTGGAAAATAACATCGCAGTTCCGGAATGGAGAATTTCGCGAAAAGGAAGAATGCCAAAATCTGCGCTACGCATATACAGCTGTATTTCATCCTCCGAAATATACCGATTCACAATTGTTATCCGAGAATCGTTTAAAGCGCTCATCTGTACTTGAGTCTCCAATGCCGCATCGCAAAACTCTCCAACAATGAAAAGGCGAACAGGCTCTTCCGGGTTCCACTCTCGGAATGTATCGATCAATTCAGAAACTCCTTTGTACGGTAACACTTTTCCAAAAAAGAGATACATCAGATCACCGCGTCTTATTCCCAAGCGCCCACGGGCAAAATCGGTCGAGACGGAATCAGGATATATTCCTCGATAATGAGGGTGTGGGGTATACGAGACTGCCTCGCTCCTTCCGTACGATTCCCACAGTAAGTCTGTCGCCTTTAACGATAACGATATTATTTCGTCGCTCATTGTCGTTAATGAGGCTAAAAATATTTTTTCCACTTTCCTGTGAGCAAAATCGTGGGATCGGTCATTATGATATGTCCACACCACTTTAATGCCGCAAATGCGGCAGAGTACTAGTCCCAGCAAGAATCGAAGAGCCTTGAGAAGCGATATGAAGGCCCGCTTATCGCTATAGATACGATGAACGAAATGAAAATGCAGAATGATAATCAGTAACCCTGCATCTCGATCTCTTTCACGTCTTCGAGTATACAACAACCAAGGAAGATGAATAAGAAAACTGCGGAAATTCAATTCACGCATTTCGATGTTTGGATATGACTTCTCTAAAGCGGCATGGAGTGATGTTAGATGTGGATTCCGGTCATTCCACAATGGGTCGACATAAACCACTCTTTTCGCCGATCTAGCGGTGCTATTGATCCGTAAAAAATTGGACACTCCAAATGATTGAAGAATATTTTTCGTTAAGCGAAGTGCGATCGGAAACAAACCGCGGAGCAAAAGGAAAACAATAAGGCAAGCAATAAAAAGGATCATGAGACCCCATTGTATCGGCCTCCTTGAGTTAATGGCAAGAGATATTAACGGAGATGCAACGCCGTACATCCCAGCAGAAAGAACGATTCCCGGCAACCATTGCCAGAAAAGCGGGCTCAAAGGAAGAGAAAAGCTTCGATGGAGCTGAAACAATAGCAACAACATTAATACGGAATTAAATATGAAAAAACACCCTGCGACCCCGACAATTCCCCAATGCACTCCCAGAAGAAAACTGAAAACTAATACCGGGGCGGATACTACAGCGTACACCATGAATCGATGAGAATCGCCAATCGCTAACATCGCAGAGCCTGACAGCGAGAGTAATGATTGGCGCATCGCTTCTAGAATAAGTATTTGCATCACTGGAATTGCAGGCAGCCATTTTTCACCGATCCATAATGGTACGAACAGAGGAATTACGGCAAGAATACCTGCAAGAATGGGAAGAGAAAGTACAGTAATAAATTGAGTGTCCCGACAGAAGAATGAAAATACTTTTTTTTTTGAAAGTTGAAAACGAGCATAGACAGGAAGCACCATCTGATTCATGACACCTGAAATAATCTCTTGTTGAAAAGCAAGAATGCGGTATGAAAAATTATACATCCCCAGAGCAGACGGCCCCAATATCTTCCCTACGATCGCGTCATCACAATACTTACCGATGAAATTCAAAAAATTAAAAGAGGCAACATGCTTCCCAAAGCGATACAAAACAGATGCATCTTTGGTGCGAAAATGAAATGGCGGCCTCCATTCAATACTCCACCAAAGCCATAGAGTGCGAACTAATGACGTTGTAATATTCTGGACGACAAACACCCAAACCGAGGCGGTATAATGAAGAACAACCAGAGCCGCCAATACTCCGATGGCTGTGCCTGTTGCATCAATGCGCGCAAATATTCGGAAATTGAATTGTCTACTTATCAAAGCACGGGGGACGATTTGCAACGCTACGAGTGGCACAACCCAAATTGCGATTCGTATGAGGAAAGAAAACGATGGGAGGGCAAACCATGATTCGATATATTTTGCTGAGAGACAAACAATTCCAGTGATGAGCAAAGAAGAAGCGAGGACCGTCCAGAATACCGACACAAATTGCTCGTCCTCGACGAATTCTTTTTGCACCAACGCGCTCCCCATACCAAACTCGATAAGAATTCCACTGACAGTGGTAAAAATGGAAACAATTGCAAAAAGTCCAAAATCACCCGGGGAGAGAAACCGCGCGAGGATAAGAAGGAAAATAATTTGAACAATGCCTTGAAAAAAACGCAAGCCTACTTGCCAAGGGTATTCTCGCAGTTGAATCTCAGACATCATGTTGCGTCAACCGGATTATTTTTAAAAAGCGCGACACTGCAGTTGAAAAGGTGTGAAAGGATGAGAAAAAAAATGAACCAATGCTTACCACAGTAACGAGAGTGATAGGAGACATAAAAAGGTTCGGTTTAGATACAAAGGAACTTTGCCGTAATATCTCCGGGAATCTCTCTACAATTTGAGGATGATCGCTTACAAAACACTTCTTTCTTCGATGCAGACTTCAAAAATAAAAAATGGAGCAATCTGTCAACCTGTAAATTTTGATTCTAACGATTTTGAGGCAAACAAAGTCGTGATCGTGCTGCGTGACTTTCAATCCTAAAAAATATACAAATATTATTTTTTATGTCAAAGGTGGGATTCTAGGACTTGGACGAAGTATCTAGACAGGGCAGAAGATTATCTTCTAGACGAGTGATGGTATTTCATAACGTTAAGGATGGGCCATCGTGCAACAACCCCATTAAACCGAACCGAATAGGCTATGATCCTTAAAGAGAAGAAATCACCCACTACACTATTTATTGGTACAGCATTTCTATTCAAAACGACAGCGTCACTTGAACCGTCGAATATTTTCTATTCCTCCACCCCTTTCGATTTCTCGTATTCCTCAATGATCTTCACAGCGACTTCGTGAGGAACTTCTTCGTAATGTGAGAACTTTTGCTTATGAATTCCCCGTCCTTGCGTCATTGAACGAAGCGTGGTGGAATACCGGTACAACTCTTTCAAGGGGACCAGCGCTTTGATGATCTGATGAGCATTGTCAGAATCCATCCCCAATATTTTTCCGCGCCGGCTCGACAAGTCCCCCATCACATCTCCCATGTGTTCTTCCGGAACCATCACCTCGACTTCATAGAGCGGCTCGAGCAAAATCGGCTTTGCTTCCTTGAAACCTTTTTTAAATGCCATCTTCCCAGCTATCTTGAAGGACATATCGTCGGAATCAACGTCATGATACGAACCGTAATGGAGTGTCGCTTTCACATCGACAACCTGATAGCCGGCGATGACTCCGCTCGTCAACGCCTCCACAATACCTTTTTCAACAGCCGGAACAAATCTGCCGGGAACGACACCGCCGACAATTGCATCTTCAAATTCAAATCCGGTTCCGCGCTGGATCGGTTCAATTTTCAGATGGACGTGCCCGTATTGGCCGCGTCCGCCCGATTGCTTTTTGTGTTTATATTCGGCGTCGGCGACGACGCCCTTAATCGTTTCTTTGTAGGGTATGCGGGGCTCAACCACGTCGACATCCACGCCGAATTTTTCTTTGAGACGTTTTATAATAATCGCAAGATGGAGTTCGCCCTGTCCCTGGACCACTGTCTGCTTCGTTTCGGGATCATAGTGAACGATGAACGTGGGGTCTTCTTCGTGAAGCGAATGAAGACCGGAGCCGATTTTATCTTCTTCCCCTTTCGCCTTCGCCAGGATGGCGTTCGCGATAACCGGATCGGGAAAAACTATCGGTGGATAAAGAACAGGAAAGGTTTTAGCGCTCAATGTATTGTTGGTATGGGTATCTTTCAGCTTCACGACTGCCCCTAAATCCCCGGCGTTGATCTTTGCGACTTCTTTACGCTCACGGCCGTTCATGACAAAAATCTGGCCGAGCCTCTCGGACTTGCTGTTTGTCTCATTGAGTAAATCTATTCCTGCAGAAATGGAGCCGGTGATGACTTTGAAAAAGGAAAGCTCGCCGACGTGAGGCTCGGAGACGGTCTTGAAGACAAGCAATGACGGCGCTGCCGACGCATCGATTTTCACTTCAATTTCCTTCTTGCTCGATGGTTCGATGCCATTACCATGACCGTGCTCGAGGGGTGACGGACAATACTTCACGATAAAATTCAGCGTATTCAACACGCCGATGTTAATCACCGGCGAGGCAGAAAAAATGGGAAATACTTTCCGCTCGACAATTCCCCGTTTCAACCCCACGCGAATATCTTCTTCCGAAAGGGTCCCATTCTCGAAGAATTTATTGAGCAGCATTTCATCGGACTCGGCGATTTTTTCTATCAACTCTTCGTGAAGGTGCGTGGCGCGCTCTTGCAATTCTGCAGGCACTGCCTCTTCGGTGAATTTTCCGTTCGTCGACGGTTCAAATTTCAACAGCTTCATCGAGAGAACGTCGACAACACCGGTGATGCCGGGCCCCGTACTCACGGGAAACGTTACAAGCACGGCGTCGTGAGAACATCGGTCTTTTATTGCGTTGACGGTGCGTTCGAAATCAATGTTATCGTGGTCGACTTTTGTTATCACAAACAAGGACGGGAGAGAATACTCTTCAATATATTTCCAGACGATTTCCGTTCCGACTTCAACCCCCTCGAATGCCTTGACAAAAACGATTGCCGCATCAGACACACGAAGCGCAGCTTTCACTTCGCCGGTGAAGTCCGTATATCCGGGAGTATCGAGAATATTCACTTTGGTTGCATCGAGATCGGTGACGAGCAGAGAGGTATTGATAGAAATGTGGCGTTCGATTTCGTCCTGATGGTAATCGGAAACCGACGACCCGTCGTCGACTTTTCCCTGGCGGTTCGTCGCCCCCGTTGCATAGAGTGCGGCTTCGGCGAAGGATGTTTTTCCCGAACCTCCATGGCCGATGAGTGCAACCGTTCTCACGGCATTTGAAGCGTATTCTTTTTGTAAAGGATGCTGGCTCACTATAGACTCCTTAATTTTTTTTGCGAGTAAGCGTGGACGAGATGTTTCATCCTGAGAAGTACTGTCGCGGACGGAATAGTCTTCTCCGCGGATGAAAGAAACAAGAAGGCAGTGTGAGAAAAACTCTCACATCGTGAAGAATGGTGAATTACCCTCGCAGGCGATTAATGAATGCGGCGATGCCTCGAACGACTGACCCAACGATGCCTGCGACTTCCAATACAGGCGCTTCAACTCGTTCCTGCACCTGGCGCTCGAATTCTACAATACTGTCGGCAATTTCTTTTATCGATTGAACGGAGCTTTTTATAATCGTCATTTGGTCGTCAATATTCGCCGTTATGGACCGAAGCTTAGAAGTGATCACCTCCATATTTTCCAGCACCGGAATCACCCTCACACTCACTTCTTTAACGTCGGTTCCAATTTGCCCGAGGATCGCCTTCACCTTTGTCAGGACGACAACGAGGTACACCGCCAACGCTGTCAGCGCCAAGACAAGGATAATCTGAGCCATTATCAAGAGAGTGTTCACGGGGATCTCCGCTTATTGAAGTACAGGATTGTCGCTATGATTTGTTCTTTTCGCCCCGATACGCCTCAGTTCCCGCCCGCACAGCACTTTTTATTTTCGTTTCTTCAGTGCTCACTCTTTCCTTCGCGTCCGTAAGAATCTTCTCAGCGTCGACGAGAAGAGACTCGGCCCGCTTTTTTGCTTCTGTGATCAAATTCTCCGACCGCTTCTTCCCTTCGTTGATGATATCAACCGCCTTTGACTTGGCAACGGTAATGTATCCCTCGGCATCGTCGATAATTTCTCCAGCCTTATTTTTGATATCCGCGCGCAGCTCCTTGCCCGGTTTCGGCGCATAGAGCAGCGCAACCAACGCTCCCACTACTCCTCCGGCAAGAAGTCCGATGAGCAGCCCTCTTCTCATTCCATTATCTTCTTCTGCAGACATTGAATCCTCCAAGCAAACTAACGTTGAAATCGAATTGTGAAATAGAGTAACATTTTTTTCGAGAAAAATCAAGCAACTGAAATTTGCGGTAGTGCTCAAGTTTGGTAAGGTGATGGACACCTTACCGATTTACCTTACCAAATATTTTGCATAACGTGATTTTTGGGAGTGAGGTGTCCGTCACCTCTCGCTGGAGAAACAAAACTGACCACCACCAAATTTACGGTAGCAGCACAATTTCGAAAGAGGTCGGACGCCTTGTTGATGTGCATCACCAAACATTCCAACGTCTCACAATGGTCCGGATAATGTGTCCGACATCTCATAAGCAAAAACGTACCACAACGTTTCCGGGTTTCGAAAATAAAAGGAACCGCTCATGTGACATCCACATGAGCAGTTCTTCAAATTATCGGATCTTCTTCTTATGACGCATTTTCCGGAGACGCTTTTTTCTTTTATGCGTCGCCATTTTATGTCGTTTGCGTTTTTTTCCGCTAGGCATACAACATGCCCTCCTTAAGAATTATTGTTGAATAGTTGAATGTTGAGTGAGTATCTGCTGCGCACGCTGTCCAATTTGCGTATTGGGATTCACATCAGCGGCCTTTTTGAACCACTCGTTCGACAACGCAAGGTTTCCCTGATTGAGAGTCACGATGCCGAGGTTGAACATCGCCATTTGGTGCTTTGGATCGTATGTCAACGCCGTCTGCATTTCTTTTATCGCCGTTGGCGAATCGCCGCTTTCATAATAACATATTCCCATATCCACACGCGCATTGGCATCGGCTGGTTTGAGGTGTAAATATTTTTTGTACATTTCAATCGCACGGGGCATAAATTTCGCATCATGAAGGGCGTTTGCCAATTGGAGCAACGTGCCGGCATCGTCAGGATGTGCATCGGCATTTTTCTGGAGCTCCTCGATGTCGCTCACCAGCGTTGGGCTTACGGCGGGTCCGGAGTTATTGTCGACGGATTGATTTTCCGTTGACACCTCTTTTGGAGAGTTGCGCAATAAGCCAATACCGACAAGAACGATAACAATAACTGCCCCGGCGATCGACAATACTTTCCACGATTCGATCCTTTTTCCCGCTTCTCTTTTCCTGTCCGGCTGCCGGTCAGAAGCTGCTCCTTTTTTCTTTGCTGACGTTTTAGCCTGTGGTGCCGATGGCGCGCCGGTCAAAGCCGACCCGCAGCCGCTGCAGACAACATTCTCAGACAAATTTGGAATTCCACAGGAAGGACAAACGATGGTCGATACCGAAGGGGCGCGTTCTTCTATTGCCGCCGTCTCCTCATCCCACAGCACTGCCATTCCGCACTTCGCGCAAAATTTATCACCAAGAGCGAGTGCCGACCCGCAACTCCCGCACAGAATGGATGGTTTTACAGCCACGATGCTTTCTTTGCGAAAAACTTAGCCAAGGGTTTTCTTAAGGTTCTCATTTACGATAGCTTTCAAATCTTTTGAGACTTTAAAAATTGGAACATAATGTTCGTCAACCTGCACTTGTTCGCCCGTGCGCGGGTTGCGAGCAACCCTCCCTTTCCGCTTCTTCACTTTGAAACTGCCGAAGCCCCGTATCTCAATATTTTTACCGTCACGCAACGAAGCGATCACGGTTTGGATGAATCCGTCGACAACCGCTTCAGTTTCAACCTTCGTCAAGCCTGTGCCCGAAGCAATGACGTCAACGATATCTGCTTTGGTCAAGTGCGTTCTCCTGTATTGTTACGGTTGTGTGAGTTTATATTGCAGCATCGGTTGGCTCAGCAGTTCCTGCTTTAAACCGACAATTTCCTCTTTCAGGCTGCCGAACAAAATGTCCGACAACCGCTCTTTTTTTCTCTCCTTGATAATTTTTGGAGTTCCAGAAATCTTGGCAAGATGAGCGGCGAGAGCAATTGCGTCTTCGTACGTTCCCAGCGTGTCCACGAGCCCCACTTCGTACGCCTTTCTTCCCGTAAAGATTCTCCCGTCAGCGAGTTTTTTCGCAACCTCGGGCGAAAGCTTTCGTTCGGTTTCCACAACGCTAAGAAATTGCTGATAAACGTCGTCGATCGTTTCCTGAAAATATTTTTTTTCTTCCTCGGTCATCTCCCTGTACGGACTCCCCGTGTCTTTGAACTTCCCGCTTTTCACCGTCGTAGTGCCGACCCCGACCTTGCCCATCAATTGATTGAAATTCATGAACTGTGAAATAACGCCGATGCTCCCTGTTACCGTTCCGGGGTTTGCAACAATTTTACTCGAGCCGCACGAAACATAATACCCGCCGCTCGCCGCTACCGATCCCATGGAGACAACGACCGGTTTTCCCTCGTCGC
The DNA here is from genome assembly GCA_963717445.1 of uncultured Bacteroidota bacterium. Lineage (GTDB taxonomy): Bacteria > Bacteroidota > Ignavibacteria > UBA10030 > UBA8401 > JAGVPT01. The sequence continues at coordinate 912,220 of OY970334.1, forward strand.
GTGTCTTCTTAACTTCTTCATAAATTTCCTGACTCGCCGAAACCCCCCCTCCCGGAGAGTCAACACGAAACACTATTCCCTTCACAGAAGAGTTCTCACGATACTTTTTGAACTGCCGGACAATATTATCCGACGAAAGAATTTCATCTTTCAACTCAACAATAGCCAGCGTTCCACCCGTGCCGGACGAATAATTTTCATCGTTGTCTCCCTGGAAGATAAAAAAAAGGATGGCTCCCCAAAACAAAACAAAAAGAAGGAACACTGTTCCGATGCCAGCAAGCACCCATTTTGTTGTTTTGGTCATAGTATGGCGACGAAAAAAGTTCCTAAGTTGTTGAAACTTATATAATTATATAAAATTAGCCGCCGAAAGTCAAATGAATTCATGAAGGCAGGGTAGTAGACAATTTTGCGTTCTTGAGGTAGGTGGCGGACACCTTACTCCAAAAATCCAATTATACCAAAATATTTGGTAAGGTAAATCATGAACGTTTCCAACATCTGCTTGCGGTCTACGGAAATGAGCGGTTATTTATTGCGCACTGGCGGATGTGTGTGCACGGCGATACGACCGGACATTCCTTAAATGTTCCGCGAACGTTCTCGCAAACCGATGTCCCCCCAGTCCGTCGGCTACAAAGTAAAGGTAATTGTGTTTCGCAGGATACAATGCGGCAAGAATGGATTTTTTCCCCGGATTACTGATAGGCCCAGGAGGTAGTCCATAGTGCTGATAGGTATTGTACGGGGAATCAATCTTGAGGTCGTTGTAGAGGAGTCTGCGCGGTCCATCGGGGACGATATACTGAATAGTCGGATCGGCCTCCAGTTTCATTCCCCGGCGAAGGCGATTGTAGTATAATCCTGCAATGATCGGCCGCTCTCGGTCAAGAACTGCCTCTCCCTCAACGATAGAGGCCATAGTCAACACCTGGCTAATGGTCATTTTCATCTCGCGGGTTCGCCGCTGCAAGCTGTCCGAGAAAAAATTTCTAAACTGGGTGAGCATATCGCGCACAATTTCTTTTTCGTCCGTCTGCCAGTAGAACTCATACGTTTCGGGCATCAAGAATCCTTCCAACGAAGATCCTCCGTGATTATTCAGACCGATGAGCGATGTATCGCTAAACTGCTGCGCCAGCTTTAACGAATCGATCCCTACTTCCCTCGCCAAAATTTTTGCGATCAGCGTTCCGCGAAGCCCCTCATAAATCGTCACCGAAGGGTTTGCAGTCGACGTTCCTGTGCTAATGGCGTAAAGAATCTCACGGTTAGAGACGCCGCTTGGGAAACTATACTTTCCGATCTTGATTTTTCCCGCGTAGCCGAAAATTTTTCCACTGATTCTAAAAAGAGCCGGATGGGAGAGAACACCCGCAGAAGAGAACACGTCAACCACTTGAGCAAAACTTTCACCTCTGTTGACAGTGACAATCTTCGGTGAAGCCTCAAACAAGTTGGGTTTCCACAAGAGGAAATAGAGCGCCAGAATAACAAGAAAGAACGGGATTGTCACCGCCGTCAGGAGCGCTTTGCCCGAAATGCCGCTACTTTTGCGAAGAAGATTTCTTACGTTCAACCATTGCCTCACGTTCAAGTTTCCGCGATTCATCGATGATGCGCTCAAAAAGACGGCGAAGTGCCGCATCGGATAACGGGCCTTTATTGGATCCGAGGACATTATCCAAAACTTCATGTTCCCGCTGCGGCGAATATGCGTCCAGGCCGAGCTGCTCTTTTATCTTCCCAATTTCGTCGGCATAACGGGCACGTATGTTAAGCAGGTCGACCAATTTTTTGTCGATGTCGTCAATTTTGATTCTCCACTCATCTATTGAACCCATTGGACGCCCCGATATGATTGTGGTCAATTATGGTAACAAACAATAACGGCCCGACTATTCCCGTATCAGCGACAACAGAAATGCGCCGGCCGATGCGACAACACCGTCGATGCTCTTTTCATTTTCAATGCTGCGAAGCAATGCCGACCCTACGACAACGCCATCGGCATATCGGCACATCAACTCTACCTGTTCCCGTTTCGAAATGCCAAAGCCAACAACAAAAGGCTTGGCTGTGTTCTTTTTCATCCTTTGCAGAAAATCCTCAAGCGCACGGCTATGGCCGAAACTTGAGCGCGCGCCCGTTACTCCGGTCACCGAAACACAGTATGAAAAATCGGTCGAGAGAGAATCAAGATATCGAATTCTCTTTTCCGGGGTTGTCGGTGCGATCAAAAAAATATTGCTTACTGCGTACTTTAACGAGAGATTTCGCCAATCATCGCTTTCATCGGGCAACAAATCCGGAACAATAACTCCATCCACTCCGCACTGTTTTGCTTCGCGAAGAAATTTTTCCATTCCATACCGGAGAATCGGATTCGCATAACCCATCAACACCACCGGGATCGCCGACGTTTGCCGTGCTTCCTTCACCGATTCCAATATCCCGCCGATTGTCACGCCGTTCTCGATCGCAACGTGGGACGAATGTTGGATCGTTACTCCATCGGCAATAGGGTCCGAAAACGGAATACCTACTTCGATCAGACTTGCGCCCGCCCTCTCCAACCCCAGAATGAGAGGAACGGTTGTCCCCTTGATCGGAAACTCCGGAGTGATGTACGGAATAATCGCTTTGCTCTTTTGGGAGTGCAAATGCTGAAAGACAGCACGGATACGGTTCACGTTGATATCGGTTTCATGTGGTGAATTGCGCGCCAAGCTCCAGGCCTGCAACAGCGCTCTCCGAAAATGAAGAAAATGACTTTCGAAGAAATTTTCGGTAACCGACTGCCGCGATCATTGCGCCATTATCGGTGCAATACTCAAACCTGGGGATAAATAATCGCAATTGAGCATCTGAAGCCGCTCTACTCATTGCATGGCGAAGTGCAGAGTTCGCAGAGACGCCCCCGGCCATTGCAATATCATTGACGCCGCATTCTTTCGCTGCGGCCATCGTTTTGCTCACCAGGACATCAACCACCGACGCTTGGAAGCTCGCACAAATGTCCGCTAACCGGTGCTGTGATATACCAACGTTATGATTGTCGCGCAGATAGTACAAAACAGAAGTTTTGATTCCGCTGAAACTGAATCCAAAAGGATCGCCTTCTAACAACGACCTTGGAAAATTTATGGCATCGGCATTTCCCTCTTTTGCAAGAGCATCTATTTTGGGCCCTCCCGGATATCCGAGTCCTAGCATCTTCGCTACTTTATCGAACGCTTCCCCCGCCGCATCATCGCGGGTCTGACCGATCAATTCATATTGAAAGTCTTCGCGCATGAATACCAGTTGCGTGTGGCCTCCGGAAACGGTAAGGCAAAGAAAGGGGAAGGATGGAAACGGTTTTTCAATAAAATTCGAATAGATGTGGGCCTCCATGTGATTGACGCCGACAAATGGAATCCCCAGGCCGTAGGCGAACGATTTGCCGAAATTCAGACCGACAAGGAGCGATCCCATCAAACCCGGGCCTATAACTCCTGCCACGGCGGCCAAATCGTTTTGGCCGGCATCGGCTTTCGCCAATGCCTCTTGAACAATGGGAATCATCAGTTTTTGATGAGCACGGGAAGCAAGCTCGGGCACAACCCCGCCGTATTGCTCATGGACGAATTGTGAAGAGACGACATTCGAAAGCAATACGCCATCCCGCATAATAGCGGCTGAGGTTTCATCGCATGAAGTTTCTATGCCGAGAATTATCACAGGCTTGCTCATATCTTAAATATAACAAATGAGGGCTGAATATCAAGAACTCCCGAGACGCATGATAGTGGACATTTTGCTCCTCGGATAACAGATGTCGGACACATTGTTGACTCTTTATCTTGCTCGCTCGCAAGAATTTTTCTACATTTAACCGTGCAACAATGACAATTTAAGAAGTAGACAAAAAGTACGTTTGATGAAGCGATTCCTGCTCTTTTTTCTTCTCGCCGCGCTCACGGTAGTTATCGAGAGTTGTTCCACAATTGAACGATTGACGCAGGGTCCTCCGCCTCTGGAACAATTTCGCAATAACATCGATGCCGTTCTTTCAGATTCTATTTTTACGCCAGCGAATTGTGGAATAAAAATCGTTTCGCTCGACAATAACGAGACTCTCTACGAACATGATGCACGAATGCTCCTGCGGCCAGCATCCAACATGAAATTGGTCACTGCCGCTGCGGCCTTGTTGACGCTTGGAAAAGGTTTCCTTTTTAAAACGGAGATGTATTCGGATACTCTTATCAGCGACAGTGTCCTGCATGGAAATATTTATCTCAAAGGATTTGGCGACCCCGATTTCAATTCGGCGCAGCTTGCCGAGCTTCTCTCATTGTTGAAAAGAAAAGGTATTTCGAAAATCGAAGGCAACATCGTCGGCGACGCGAGCTACTTCGACGACGAGCGCTGGGGTGCAGGCTGGATGTGGGACGATGAGCCGGCCGGATTTGTAGCGTATAACTCAGCTCTCTCAATCAACAGGAATTGCGTAGAAGTGACGGTAACTGCGTCAAACAACGTCGGCGACACTGCCCTCGTCTCGATCGATCCGCAGACCCACTACGTTTCTCTTCTCAACAGCGCAACCACCGATGCCGACACGGCGGCACTGACACTAGAAATCTCACGGAAATTCAAAGAGAGACTCAATGTCATTACTGTGAAAGGAAAAATCCCGCGGGGGACGAAACCACAAAAAGAGGCCATTTCAGTATGGGGACCCGAGATGTATTTCCTCACGCTCGTCAAAGAAGAATTGCAGCGGCAACATATCTCTTTCGATGGACAAATCCTTTTCGATAGCATTCCATCGGCTGCCCTCCTCATCGCCCGCCACTGCCAGCCGATCGATTCGGTGGTCGTATTCCTCGACAAGATGAGCGACAACCTTTCGGCTGAAAATACGCTGAAAATTCTCGGAGCTGAAAAGTACGGCGTTCCGGGGACGACGGAACACGGCATCTCGGCCGTGAAACGCGATCTCAATTCGTTCAACATCGACACGACAAGATTTCTCATGGTAGACGGTTCGGGCGTCTCTCACTATGATTTGTTAACACCGGAAATTCTCGTCGATCTTCTTCGCGGGATGTATTTCCGAAAAGATATTTTTGACCTATACTATTCGTCGCTCCCTAACGCCGGAGTCGACGGTTTGCTCGTAAACAGGATGAAAGGAACGCCGGCCCAAAACAATCTCCATGCAAAAACGGGAACGCTCGGCGGAGTGAGCACATTGTCCGGTTACGTCCGCACGGCGGACGGCGAAATGCTCGCATTCTCGATCATGATGCAGAATTACATCGGATCGGGGGAACCGTACAGGAAAATGCAAGATGCCATCGGCGCACTCATGGCGGGGTTTTCACGAAAAAGCCGAGCCCGGTAGCAAATATAAAACGGCTGCCGTTCTTTACGGCAGCCGTTTTAGTGTGCAGCACCAATATCGTTGTACTATTTCAGAGTTCTAATTCTCACGTCTCCTCCCGACGTTTCCGCCCGGATGATATTTCCGCCGCCGTTGATTTGACCGCGCAATTCTTCATCCGACATATCCCCTTTGACCGTGATAGGGAGCTCACATCGAACCTTTCCGCCGCTGGTCGACGCTTCAAGATTTGCCGATATTGAGTCGCTGACAAAAATATTAATGTCCCCGCCCGAGCTGTGAACATCGATACCTTTATTTTCGCCCGTCAATTTTAACGTGACACCGCCGCCTGAAGTCTCTGCATGGACATTCCCTTCGACGGGCGAAAGTTCGATTTCGCCGCCGGAGGTTTCGACATTGACGTCGCCGGTAATATTGTCTGCGTTAACGTTGCCGCCCGACGTTACACCTTTCAGAGACCCTTTAATGTTCTTTGCATCAATATTGCCTCCCGACGTGTTGATATCGACCGTGCCGTCGACCCCTTCGATTGAGAGGTTGCCGCCGCTTGTTTCGAACCGCACATCTCCCTCCAAATCGCGTAACGTCATATTTCCACCCGACGTGTTCGCTTTTATCGAGAATTTTTTAGGCACTGCAATATGATAGCTTACGTCCAAATCGCCCACATCCCATTTAAAAAAACTATTGTCGTTCGTTTTACCGATGATTGAAATGCGATCCGTGCCTTCCGAGAACTTCACATCGAACTTGTCGGACCGGCGGTCGCTTCCTTCGATGTCGACCTTCACAAGAACTTCCTCTTTGTCCCACGTCTGGACATCGACATCGCCAACATCGGTATCGAGGAGCAGGTTGCCGCCGCTTTTCACCGAGAATGTCTTTTCAATATGCCGGTTGGTTGACGATTCATCCTGCCCGAACATCGACCGCAATTCATCGCGGGGAGATTCGGCTTCCGGCTTTTCAAATTGTGAATTTGAATACAGCACCATGACGCCGCCGAACAATACACCGATAACTATGAAAGCAATAATTTTAGCCCATGAACCAGGGGATATTTTCATAACAACTCCTCGTTATGTGTGCATACTCATATTACCTTGTATAAAGGTAACGAAAGTTTGACCGAAAAGTTACAGATGGGTAGCAACGCAGGTTTAAGTTTTTCGATTGATGCGGGAATGGGGAGTTTATTCGTTGAGGCAAATCTAGAAGACCGGACCACTGTCCGATAATTGGTACTGGTCAGTTTTGTTTTTCCAGCGAGAGGTGACGGACACCTCACTCCAAAAAATCACGTTATGGCAAAATATTTGGTAAGGTAAATCGGTAAGGTGTCCGTCACCTTACCAAACTTGAGCACTACCCGATAAATGCGTTCGTTGCTTCTCTACACTGAATTTAGTATCATTTCTTACCAATCTTTGAATACAACATGATCAAATGTGCTTTGTTTCTTGGTGTAATCATATTTTTTCCCTCATGCAGCCAGCATCAAGAAAAAACGATTCCACCGCCAGCTTCGACCGCGCGAACTGTTCCTGAAAAAATGGACGTACCCGAATTCGACGGCGAAAAGGCGTTTTCATATCTCCAGGCTCAGACCGATTTCGGCCCGCGAAACCCGAATTCGATCGGCCATCAAAAATGCCTTGATTATCTTGTCCAAGAGCTATCCCGCTATGCGGAAAGTGTAACCCGGCAGAACTTCATCCATCATGGGTATGGCGGCGAAGTATTGAAGCTAACGAATATTTTCGGTTCATTCAACATCACAGCATCCGACCGAATTCTCTTGTTGGCGCATTGGGATACCCGTCCGCGCGCAGACGAAGATAAAGATTCCGCCAAACAGAACCAGCCGATCCTCGGGGCGGACGACGGAGCGAGCGGCGTAGCCGTTTTGCTGGAAATCGCACGGCTTCTCAAGCAAACTCCACCTCCATTTGGAGTCGATATCCTCTTTGTCGATGGAGAGGATTACGGAAAAAGCCGTGACCTGGATAGTTATTTTTTAGGGTCTCGATATTTCATGAAAACGAAGAGCGAGAACTACAGACCCCGATTTGCAATTTTACTGGATATGGTCGGTTACCGGGATCTTCAGATTCCGATGGAACAAAATTCGATGACCTATGCGCCCGAAGCTGTCGAGCTGATTTGGTCGACCGCGGAGAAGCTTGGCGTAACCCAATTTGTGAATGTTCCGGGTGAAGAGATTTCCGACAACCACGTCCCCTTTAATTCAGGCGGGGTACCGACCGTCGATATTATTGATTTTCAATACCCGTTCTGGCACACGATGCAAGACACTCCCGACAAATGCAGCGCCGAAAGCTTGGAAGCGGTCGGCAAAGTATTGACGCATGTGATCTATTCTAAGCAATCGATCGAAGTACATTAGGGGAATCGCATGAAAGAAAATTCTCCCGGTACCCAGTTCGGATGGTACGAAATCCTTCGGATTCTTATCCCCGGTTTCTATTTTATTTTTGTCTCGTACGTTTACGCAGCCGCCTTTGCCCTTTCAATCTACCCTTTCGATACGTGGGAAATCGGCATCCCGACGTTTTTCATCGGCGGGCTTCTTGCCGGCCTAACGCTCTACGCGAAAGAGAGCCCCAAGAAACGGAAAGCATTCCAGTCAAATCAGCCGAGCCAATTTATTCTCGAACGCTCGCGCAGAGTGAAAGACGCCCCGGCGATGGACGAAAACGAAGCGCGGCAGCTCTACTTTTATATTCTTAACAATTACATGCCGAGTCCCGCCCACGAAAAGATTTTCTTCTTCGGGACAATCTACCATATTATGATCAGTATTCGGAGAACATCGTTCGGATTCGGTCTTGTTGGATTTGTTCTGCTCGCGGTCGATGTTACAATGAAGTCGCACCTTGTTCTGCTCTCCGTTCTTCCCGTCGCTCTTGTCTGGCTCATCTATGCAATGAATGTACGCTACAACAAAGCTGACAGAAAAATGCAGGAGAATTATCAAGATCAAATCTTTTGGCTCTTGATGAACACGAAATTGGTCGACGACCTCATCGCTCAGCGTATGCATGTAGACCGTACGGTATGAATGAATTGTACGTTGAAGTCGTGCTGAACCCCCCGGCCGAAGATGCATTGCGCGAGTTACTTTCTTTTCAACTGTACGAGCTGGGTTTCACCGGATTTTTAGAAAACAGCAACGGCCTTCATTGCTACATCCCGAAACAGCTCTGGAATGATACGCTGCAAAATGAGCTCCGAGCACTCCTGAACAACGAACGGCCTTCCCCGATTACAATTTCCAGCATCGCCGAAATTCAGAATCAAAATTGGAATCGCCAATGGGAAGAATCGATTCAGCCGGTCAAGATATCGGAAAAAATTATCATCACACCGTCGTGGCATTCCGTTCCAGAAAACGAGGGAAAAATTGTACTGGTCATTGACCCAAAGATGTCGTTCGGAACCGGCTACCATGAATCAACCCGCCTCATGCTTCGAATGATGGAACGTTATGTCACGCCCCGGTCATTCGTCCTTGACGTGGGAACGGGCACAGGAGTCCTCGCTATCGCGGCGGTCAAACTAGGATCTCGATTCGCAATAGGCGTGGATATTGACGAATGGTCTCAGGTCAACGCAAGGGAAAACGTCGAACGAAACGGGTGTGCAAATCGAGTCGATATTCGCCTCGGCTCTCTTGAAACTGTGAAAGAACTGGAATTTGATTTCATACTGGCAAACATCACGCGGGGAAGGATCATTGAATTACTGCCATCAATGATTGTTAAACTCGGCAAAAACGGGATGTTCTTGCTTTCCGGGCTTCTCACCGATGACGAAGCAATTATTGAAAAAGCGCTACGGCAGAATGCTTGTACGCTTCTCTCAAGTGCCAAAGAAAACGAGTGGATTAGCGTTGCTGCCCAAAAGATGTGACAAATGAGGATCAGCAGTATTGACATCGGTACGAATACGATTCTCCTTCTTGTTGCCGAAATAGACAGCAACGGTATCGTGAAGGTCATTCGCGATGAACAGGTAATTGCCCGGCTCGGGATGGGAGTCGATGAACATCGTATCATCAACCGGGAAACATTCCACCGCGTCGCCGACTACCTGCAATCATACCATAACATCTCAAGAAAACTTCAATCGGAAAAAATCATCGCTGTCGGAACGAGCGCCCTTCGAGATGCGGCAAACAAAAAAGAGTTTTGCGAGTTCATCCTTCAAAACGTGGGGATAAATATAGAAATACTCTCCGGGGACGATGAAGCGGAATGGACATGCCGCGGAGCTGTTGCCGGGATCGACACCACGCCGCAGGGTTTTACAGTGCTCGACATCGGCGGGGGAAGCACGGAAATAATTTCCTGCATCGGCTCTCAAATCTTACATAAAGTGAGCCTCGATATCGGCTCCGTTCGGGTCACAGAGCGATTGCTGCGAACATCGCCGCCGACATTTCCGGAAATAACCGAAACACGGAAACTCATCCATAGATATTTTGAGCCCATCGATTTTCTGCGAAACGGGTTGTCCCAAGCCATCGGGGTCGCGGGCACCGTGACGACGCTTGCGGCAATGCAGCTTCAGTTGCCGCAGTACGATCCCCAAAAAATCCACGGATACGAGTTACGCTTCAATGACGTGCTGCAATCATTCGACTTGCTGAGAGGAAAAACCATCGCCGAAATCAAGTCTATTCCTCAAATCTCGGCAGGAAGAGCCGATATTATTTTGGCAGGGGTGATTATCTTGCAGGAATTTATGGACGCCGCACATCTCGAAAAAATTACGGTAAGCGATCGCGGCCTGCGGTACGGAATTGTGCTGAGGGAAATTGAACGCAGATAAATTTTTTATTGAAATTCCGCCGATACCACTCTCACTTTGCAGGACGTGCACGGAGATTCAAGACTGCCCGGCGTTATTCCTGTAAACGTATCCTGAGTTTTTCCGATCATCGGCGTAGCAACCTTGACTTGCTTCACGGCAACAATATTTCCGGTAGCATCAAAGTACGTGAACTCGAGGACCACGGACGTAAGCTTATGAACGGATTCATTATTGAGCTCCACCGAATGTACCGGCTCCGTTCCCCCAGCGTTGCTTGTCATACTCTGGTCAAACACTGAGACCTTCTGCGATTCTTCGGCTTCAGATATTTTCGGTAACTCACCTTGTTCAATATTCGCGATTTGCTCCATTTTCATCTGTGCCTCTTTATACAAGGGGCTTTCTTCGGGAATTTTATCGTAATAGTACTCGGCCACCTCATACTGTTTTGCGGCAAAATATTCGTCCCCCTTTTGCAAATTACTCGGCGCCTGGTCGGCTGTACTATCGCATCCGAACAAAAGCATCGAGACAATGACGGTGAGCGCATACTTCATGTTGCCTCCTTTCAAGAACATCATACCGGGGCAACCGTGCTTTGCCGCACAGCCTGCTCCAAAATATTTACGGCTTCTACTATTTCATCTTCGGTAGTATGCTTTCCCATTGAGAACCGAATACTCGACTTTGCCGTTTTGATGTCGCGGCCAATCGCTTGGAGCACGTGGGACGGTTCCATGCTGCCTGAAGAACAGGCCGATCCGCTTGTTACAGCAACGCCGTGTAAATCCATGTTGAGCAGCAACGCTTCACCATCGACGTCCGTTTTAGTGCTGTCGAACGAAACGTTCACAATATTGGGGATGGCATCCGTCGGGTGGCCGTTAAAAAGAATGCACTCGAATCGTTCTGAGAGAAGGCGCTTCAATTCTTTTTTTAATGTGCTGATATGGCGTGTGTTCTTTTCCATATCGCGCTGGCTCGCTTCGATTGCTTTAGCGAGGCCGACGGCGAAGGGGATGTTCTCGGTACCGGCTCTCCTGTTCCGTTCCTGAGCGCCGCCATGGATGTACGAATCGACATCAACCCCTTTTCTGATATAAATTGCACCGATACCTTTCGGGCCATAGAATTTGTGAGCTGAAATCGCGAGGATGTCCATTGAGAGCGCATCGACGTTAACCGGAATTTTCCCGACTGATTGAACGGTATCGGAGTGGAAAACAAGTCCATGGTCATGGGCAACGCGCGATATCTCTTCGACATCTTGGATTGTGCCAATTTCGTTATTAGCATGCATAACGGAAACAAGAGAAGTCCCCGGCAGGATCGCCGCACGGACTTCATCGGGATCGACTTTTCCGAATTCGTCGACCGGGAGAATTGTAACATCAAAACCATTGCCGCCCAGATATTCGGCGCTCCGAAGAACTGCATGGTGCTCCACCGAAGAAACAATGATGTGATTCTTCCCGTGCGACCGTTTCGATGCAAACGCAGCGCCGAAAAGGGCGTGGTTATCCGCTTCCGTGCCTCCGCTGGTGAAAAAAATTTCTCCGGCCTTTGCCCCGACTGCACGCGCGATTTTTTCCCGGCTTTCTTCAAGCAGGATTTTTGTCTCCCTGCCGAATGCATGAATTGACGATGCGTTTCCAAAATAGCGGGTGAAGTACGGCGACATTGCTTCGGTTACTTCGGGGTCAACCGGTGTCGTCGCACTATAGTCGAGATAAATTCTATGAGTCTGGCTCGTCATCATGTAAAAATATATCAATCCCGACAGGAATAATCAACCGTGGGACTCAGTCGGTAGATGTTGGCACCTTATCTCACGTCGTTATTCATTGAAATATCTAACGAAATGTATTGACACGGTGTCCGACATGTTTCCAAAATTATCCAATCGTGCGATCTTCACAAAAATATTGCGCGCGCTTCCTCACATACCCCTTAACAAGCAAAAAGAGTGGAATCCGAATTTTGGTTCCACCCTTTTTGCTTTCACTCAAAAATTCCCGCGTTACCGGTCTCTCATTCGTTCGCGCTGAACATCACGAACCGCCTGCCGCAATTCCTTTGCGAAATTCCGCTCAAACACAATATATTGAGCAATCTGTTTATCGGAGAGAACTGCCTTCAACTCCGTTAAAAAATGAACACGTTCTCCAGAGATCTTTTTATCGATACCGAGCAAGGCGTTGAACGATCGATCATACTCATCATTCCCTACGTCGGATTTGGATTGCTCATCCAATGTGTCCACCAAATCATTGCGCTCTTTCTCAAAATCGTGCATAGCCTTCGCATGTTTGTTGTACCGTGTAATAAATTTTGCCGACTGATCTTCATTGAGTTGTAACGATTCAAGCATGCGTACCTTCTTCCAGCTTTCAATACGGTCGTACGCAGGTTTCTGGGGGCGTTCACCATTCTCCGGCTGTGCCAGCAGTGAATTCGTCGCCGAAAACAAAACACCGAGTACTATGGTAACAACATATTTCATGGGCACCTTCTCTAAATATTATAATGATGCATCATTAAGTTTCTTAATAACTGAATCCACGTCTTCATCGGCAACATCTTCAAAAGGATGATCAGCTCCAAGAAATATCGACAGGGAATGTCCGTGTTGGAGTTGATCTTCGACAAGCTCTCGTTCAATGTGCTGCGATACCAGTCCGGGATTCGAAAGCGTCTCCATGAGCCGCTGGGAGGGTTCCATCGTCCGCGCCAGCACATTGGAGTACGACATCGATTCTGCCACACCGTCAACCTCTTCTCTGGGAAGCTCGGCAACAATCTCTTTCAACGGCAATTGCGTGGTATCGGCAATCGGGTTACAGAGGATATATAACGCAATCATACACGACAGCACTGCACCTGCTGAAACCGGCGCAAGGCAGCGCTGCATCCATGCCGGCAACGCAAATCCTGAAAATCCAAACGCCCGTTCGGGACGCTGTTCGAGCCTCTGACGAATGCGCGGAAGAAGGTTCGTAAAGTAATGATTCGGAACTTCTTCATTGTCAACGTTGCGCAGCGATTCGAGTGCCTCGTCGATCACTTTCAGATCTTCTCCGCATCGAGCGCATGCCGCCACATGATTGTCCGCCATCTCTCGCTCTTCCGGCGAAAGCGTTCCCTCCCTCAACCCAACAAGGAAATATTGAATTTTATCGCAATCCATGTTTGACATATTCTCCGATCTTTTTCACAGCGTGAAAATAGTTGGCCTTTAAACCGCCAACGCTTGTTTTCAAAATTTTGGAAATCTCTTCGTACGGTAATTCTTCGTAGTACCGTAATACGAAAACCTTTTTCTGTTTCTCCGGCAACCGCTCAATTGCTTCCTTGATCAATCTCGTCCTTTCATCGCGCTCCATCCGCTCAAGAGGCAGCATCTCGTCGGATTCATGCTGCATGATGGTATCATCAAGGGCAAACGTTTTTCGATTTTTCTTCCGTCGAATCTCATTAAGCGATAAGTTGACGGCGATTCTATACAACCACGTGTAGAAACTTGAATCGCCTTTGAATGAATTCAAGGAACGATAGACCTTTACGAAAATGTCCTGTACAACATCGTCGGCCTCGTCGTGGTCGGGAAGCAAGCGCCGGACAACCCAGTATATTTTTTCCTGGTACCGAAGGACGAGAAGATTGAACGCTTTGTCATTCCCATTCTTAAACTCGTGAATCAGTTCAAGGTCGCTGCGTTGATCCATCGATTATGTCGCTGTACTTTTTTTGACACTGAATATGTGCCAAAGTTTAAGGTAAATTCCGCTCATCTATGGTGTCTTGCACGGAAATGAGTCCATCAACGCCGTGGTCATCATTACCGATAACGCATAAGAATTAAACACATAAAAAGCTCCGTGCCGACCTAGTAAACATTATAACGAATTCCGATTAAAATGTCATATTTGCCGGCATAACTCGGATCAAGCACGTAGTCAAAGGGATTGTTCAAAAACTCATTATACCCGGGACTCACCGTATTATCCGTATACGAAGATGTCATCTGGGTGGTGAACCGTGTTACCAATGCGTGAAAATCGACAAAGAGGTCGCGCAATGGCTGATAACTTCCGACAATTCCAAAAGATTGCTGTTTGGTAACAGGGCCGTACAATAACGTCGGTTCATTTGCAGAATATTGGTAGTAGGTAGATTCTTTTCCACCTTTTCTTAACGACTGGAATTTAAGGCCGATTTCAAGATTGTACGCCGGCCGGTGGTAGGCACTCACTGTAAAGAGATCAGCGTTCTGCCCAATCCAATCACCCAGGTTGACATCCTGATTTTGATACGTGTCCTCAGCATACTGATGGTTATACACCCACGGATTAATGCGAGTGTATTCAACGTTGATTCTTGTATCATGATAAAAAAGATCGTAGGCATTGCCGCCCACAGTAAATCCTAATTGATTGTGGTTTTGAGTAGGGCTAAGAAATTTTGTAGTCGAAAATTCATCAAAAAAAATCGGCAGGTAAAAATCAAAATCCTTCACAACGTCGAATTTAAAATTAAAATATATTTGAGAATTATCCTGGTTGCCCAAATAGTGCTCGGCGGTTTTGAAAAACATAATCGGAATTAAATACAATAATTCCGGACTACGGCCCGGCCCTCCATAAATTTCCGATTCCCCGACTGCAATATTAACACCATTCCACGGTGTAGCTTCCAACATATTCGCTGCGATGTATTTATTCATATATATCGGCCGTATCCCCCAAAACTGTGTATTGTACGTCTGCGACGAATCTATGATTCCGGAAAAAAGCCATCCATGGATATAGGTGAAATCAATATCCTTGCTGAGCCTTGCATGCAATTTCAATTGTGGATATGCAGGCGCTTTGGTAGAAAGAATAATATTACCATTTTCACCCGAGCCCCAGACATTCTGCATTTGTTCCGCCGACAGTGTAACAAATCCAAGGTCAACATTTACCTGGCCATAAAACACGTCATAATCAAAAGTGCTTGAGGACGCCCCGGGGTCGGAGATCACCGCCGCGGGTAAAGGAGAAAGAGGGCGCAGCGCCGCTTGAGACCCTGATTGAGTCCCTAATGAGCTGACATATGATCCGCCGTCGTGAGAATCGTGATAGTAGAAATAAGCGCCAACACTGCTCCCCACATTTCCGTAAGCGAAGATGCCGTTCGTAAATTCGGAAAGGGATTTACTGTCAGCCATGTGATCGTACGAGGCCGAACCGATGAGATCAACAATAAATCGCGACGGTTCCCCCTGATAATTATAGAGATGCCAACGTTCATCCGAGATGTTACTGTCGTTGAGCGCTTTCAACTCTTCATAAAATTCTTCCTTGTAAAATTTCAGTTGATCTTGTTCTACGGTCGTCAATTGTGCACTCAGACTATCGATGCGAATCAAAAACTTTGCAATGGATTGCCGGGAGAGTGGCTTCACCGCATCCCGATAATCCATAATGATGTGTTTAGCAGCCATGTCGTCAAGGAATTTATAGACTTCATGCGTTGCAGGCAGATACACCGTTTGAGCAGAAAGAAAAGTACGCGATACCAAAAAAAATGCTAGACAAAGAAAAATTTTTTTCATTAACAGCCCATCATTAATTCATAAGACATGAAGAAGAAATCAATACGTCACACAGCAAAGCTTCGGGAAATGCTCACTAAACAAATGGTACCCGACCGGTTATCGCTACGAGGAAACAAATCGCTTCGTCTTGACGACATACGATAAGAGTACAGAAATGCCCAAAATACTTGCGATAATTAAGAGGGAGATTACAAGATGAATGGTGACAACGTCCATCAGAAGCATTTTCACTCCTACATACGCAAGCACAACACCAACTCCATATTTCATGTATTCAAATTTCTGCTGGCCCTGTTCGAGCACAAAGTACATCGACCTCAAACCGAGCACGGCCATCATGTTCGAGCTGAAGACAATAAGCGGATCCGTCGTGATCGCGAAAATCGCAGGAATGGAATCAACGGCGAACACAACATCGGTCGTTTCAATGATAAGCAAGACGACAAACAACGATGTTGCATAGAGAACACCTTTTTCACGATAAAAAAAACGCCCGTCGTTCTGCCCCTTCGATACCGGGATAAATTTTCGAAACACCTTGAGAACGATATTGTTCTCCAGCTCGATCTTTTTTTCTTCTCCAAACGTTATCCGGTAGCCCGAATAGAGAATGATGCCGCCAAAAATGTACATCACCCAATGGAACTCCTTCACGAGAGCCGTTCCAAGCAGAATCAAAAGACCCCGGAGTATCACCACCCCGATAATTCCAAAATTCAGTACCCGTCGTTGGTGAACCGGCTGGACTTTAAAATAGGTGAAGATGAGGAGAAAAACGAAAAGATTGTCGACGCTGAGGGATTTCTCGATAACGTAGCCAGTGAAAAATTCCAATGCTTTCTGTTCCCCGAAAGCGAAATAGATCCCCACATTCATCAAAAGCGAAAGCACAATCCACAAGATACTCCAGAAAATCGCCTTTCGAACGGACATGGTCGTTATTGTGCTCTGAAAAACATTCTATACACCGGAATTTCCCATTGATGCTCTCACGCCAAAAAACCGGATTGAACATTTGGCAGCTTATCGGCTCAAAAATTATTTCTTCACTGCTGCTATGATGACAAAGATACAAAATCTCTTTTTGAGAACAAAAATAAATAAGTATACCTGATATTCCGTGAGCTGCGTCGCATGCTCTCCCAAGCAAGACGGGAATTGGTTTCCGCATATTCATGTCGATATTGATTTGCACAGGGCAGTTTAGTATCTTGTACCTCACGTTACTCGCCCGAGTGGTGAAATGGCAGACACACTGTCTTCAGGAGGCAGCGCTCGCAAGGGCATGGGAGTTCAAGTCTCCCCTCGGGCACAAAGGAAAACTCACCGATGTTGATTTCTGCCTCTTTTTCCAATTTTCTTCCGTAGTAAATACACGCGGTCACCATTTGTGGAAGTTTCTATTTTTCTCCACGGGCGAAAAAACGCTTGTTGGGACTTATAGTATCAAGATGCTATCGGAGTCGAGCGAGCCGGCAAAAAATCCCCCGCAGCTTTCACCACGGGGGATCATACGTTGCTCCATCGCCGCACTAACTACGCGGCCGCTCGCACGATCTAACTCTCCGCGATCAAAAAATTATATTCTATCTTTGGCTGCGCCAATTCATTCTCCGCACATGCGGTATCCAGCGATCTTTTGACTGTGCGATCTGCAATGCTCAACTGCCCGAACAGTTCGACTGCCTCTTTTGAAACAGCTTCTACGCAAATACTTTTAATCCCTCCGTGCAATTTTTACAGATATCAATTTCTTTTCGGGACCTCAGAATTGACGCTCTGAATTGTTGATATGGTTCGCCTTGCCATACTCCTTTGAAGGTTGAGACGGAAAGGTCTCCCAGGGTATGCTGAGCATCTTTATCGAAGCAACATGGTACAACCGCGCCATCCCAGGTGATAACGCAGCCTTTCCACAGCTTCCAGCAATGGTTGAGCAGTTTATTTTTAATGGAGTATGAGCCGTCGATATTTTTTTTGTAGCGTGAAAAATTATCTATCGTTGGAATAAGATCGCTGCCATGTTCATAATCATAAATCTGGGCCGTTTTGAACATGACCATATCAACACCGAGTTTTTTTGCCATCTGTTTCGCATCTTCTACTTGGTGCTCATTCGGCTTTACGACGAGAAATTGAAACACAACACAAGGGGAAGTGGATTTCAATTTCTTTTTCCACGCTATAACGTTCTGTGTTCCCGTGATAACCTTCTCGAGCGACCCTCCGACGCGGTATTGTTCATACGTTTCCTGTGTTGTTCCGTCCATGGAAACAGTCAGACGGTCCAACCCGCTTTCAACCGTCCGCCGCGCGTTATCATCATTCAAGTAATGGGCGTTCGTGCTTGTCTCGGTATAGATTTTCTTTCCGCTGGCATACTTAACCATCTCTAAAAATTTCGGGTGTAAATACGGCTCTCCTTGAAAATAGAAAATCAAATACGAAAGAGATGGTGCAAGATCGTCAAGAATTTTTTCAAACAGATCCGTCTGCAACATTCCTGTAGGGCGTGTGAATGAACGCAATCCGCTCGGACATTCCGGACACCGCAGGTTGCATGATGTCGTGGGTTCTATGAATACGGAAATCGGCAGGCCCCATTGAACCGGCTTTTTGGAATACTTTGAAACAAAGTACGACGAAATAACCTTAACGATATTGAAAGTCCTGCGCGGGGTAAGCTTGGAGAGGTAATGAAGCGAATCGTTCAGGAGTAAAGGCATATAGTTGAGATAATGCTAATGATACAAGAGCCTGGGACTTTTCTAACTTCTCTTATTCCCACAAAGGCAGGATGGATACTGGATAATGTACTTAAAACAAGTCGATTTGGCAATATGCAGAATTGGCCCTGATTGTGCTATCGTTTAGTAAAAGGTCCATTTTTTATTACCCGATCCAGAGATCACTTCCTCTCTCTGGAAAGCCGAATGGCAAATAATCCCTTCGACTTCGTGTACACCATGGTGACAATTGCGAGCGTCATCACGCCTCCGAACAAGGTGGATGGAATGGTCCCCATCAATTTCGCAGCCACACCGGACTCGAACCCGCCCAGCTCGTTCGACGCCGCGAGAAAGATTCCATTGACCGACATCACCCTCCCCCGCAAATCATCAGGTGTCAGCGTTTGAAGAAGTGTGTGACGAATGACGACGCTTACGCTATCGAATGCCCCGCTAAAAAAAAGCATCACGACTGAAAAAATCATCCAGGGAGAAACGGCAAATGCCACGATACAAACTCCGAATCCTGTAACCGCTATCAACAAGTTCCGCCACGGATGTTCCATGGCGGAGACTCGGGCAAGCACCATGAGAGTCAAGACTGCCCCGAGCGAGGGAGCCCCGCGCAGAATGCCGAGCCCTTGTGAACCGACATGCAAGATATCTTGCGCATAAATAGGGAGTATCGCCATCACTCCGCCGAACATTACCGAAAACAAGTCGAGTGAAATGGAATAAAAAATTACCTTGGTCCTGTAAACGAAGCCAATCCCTTTCCTGATACTCTCGATCAAATTGATTTCTTCCCTTACCTCCGGCACCGGCCTGTCGCCAATTTTCGTGTATAAATAAAAGGCCGCACCGACAAGAGCTACGACAACAAGAAGGGTATTGGAAAATCCAATCCATGCGTACGAGAATCCGGAAATTACCGGACCGACGACGGCCCCTATTTGCCATGCGGAACTGCTCCACGTTGCAGCGTTTTCGTAATGCTCAAAGGGTACGAGAAACGCACGAAGGGACGTCGCAGTGGGAGACTGGAAAGCCCTGCAGAGACCGATGACAAAGATGGTCGAATAGATCGTGACGAGTAAAACACCGGAAGCGAGAGAGTCCTCCCTTCGCGAAATAAACTGAAGGACTGTTGAACAGAGCGCTATGCAAGCAACACTCCATAAAAGGATTTTTCGTTTGCTATACCGGTCCGCGATGTGTCCGCCGAACAGCGAAAAAGAGATAAACGGAATTGCTTCCACAAGTCCGATCAACCCTAACGCAAGCGGGTCATGGGTAATCCTGTAAAGCTCGTAGCCGATAGCCACTTCTTGCATCATCAGGGCGATCGTAAGCAAGAAGGTCGAAAGAACAAGATGACGAAATTCGTAGAAGCGTAGTGCTGCGTATGGATCGTGGTGGCGGTCTGTCATCTCCTCGTTGCGTATATTACTTCTTTTGATATCCTGAGAAAACCCGGGTACATGCGGCAGGAAAAATAGCTGGCATCAGCCTTCGTTGCGGTCAATGACATCACGAATTCGCTTTATGATTTCGTTGGGGTCATAAGGTTTTTGCACAAAATCTCGTGCACCGCCTTTAAGGATCTCGGCTTTCAATCCTGGGTCGAGATAGCCGCTGGCAAAGATGATCTTTACCTTCGGTAGAATTTCTTTCATAATTTTGAACGCATCCCATCCTCCGAGCTTTGGAAGGCCCATATCGCAGAGCACGAGAGCGATGCGGTCCTTATGCTGAGTAAAAAGGTTCACTGCTTCAACACCGTCCTGAGCTGTAATTACCGCATACCCGTTTTCTTCGATGGAGCTTTTGACAAGGTCGCGGAGTATTTCTTCATCCTCAACAAGGAGGATGGTTTCCGTCCCGCCCTTCACTGGTTCGACTTTCTTAGTTTCTACTTTGTCGGATTCTCTAAATCCCGGGGGAATCGGAAAATAAAGATGGAATGTCGTTCCGTGGCCCGGCGAGCTTTCGACGTCGATGAACCCATGGTGGCTATTGATGATTCCGAACACCACCGACAATCCAAGACCCGTACCGTGGCCCAATTCCTTCGTCGTATAGAACGGTTCAAAAATACGCGCACGGGTTGCATCGTCCATTCCCGTACCGGTATCTTTCACATCAATACAGGCATACGGTCTGTTCTCCGCCTCCGAGAATTTCATCATTAACGTGCTTCCCTCCACAACCCGGGACGTTATCGTCAGTGTGCCGCCGCTCATCATTGCATCACGCGCATTAACGCAAAGATTCAGGAGCAATTGCTGTACCTGCCCTGCATCGGCGACAATCGACGGTAGATGGCGTTCAAGATTCAGCGAAAACAAAATTGTCTTAGGAAATGTTTCCGAGAGCATTTTTACGAGCTCTGAAATTGAAGCGTTGAGGTTGACCGATTCCAGCAGGACATCTGTTTTGCGTGCAAAGGTTAAAATTTGACGTACAAGATCCGCACCGCGGTGCGACGCTTTGCGCAACGCATCGAAACTTGCGGAGAGTTTGTCGGGAGTAAGTTTCCCTCCTTCGAGACGAGAAACATAGCCGAGAATAATCCCGAGAATATTATTGAAGTCATGAGCGATGCCCCCCGCTAGAGTACCGATGCTTTCCATCTTTTGAGCCTGACGCAGTCCCTCCTCCAGCCTTTTCCGGTCTGTAATGTCAGTCGAAAACCCACACACAGCGTACGGAACTCCTTTTGCACCGAAGAGAGGAAACTTGTTCGCAATATATGTATGGATTCCGTCGTCGTGCGGGCCCACCTCTTCCCATTCCACCGGTGCCCCCGCTTCCAATGCCTTCCGGTCGCTCAAGCGAAACGCATCGGCAATCTCTTTGGGGAACAGGTCGTGATCGGTTTTTCCTATCACATCTTCCCGTTTGAAATGGTAAAGTGTCTCAAACCGCCGGTTGATGAGGAGGTACCTTCCTTCCAAGTCTTTAACGTAGATGATCGCGGCCGATGTATCGAGAATCGTCTGCAGGCGCCTTTCCGTCTCCCCGAGGCGACGAAGGGTGTCTTCAAGCTCTGCGTTTCGTTCTGCAAGCTGGCTGATTTTTTCTTTCAGCGATCCGCTCATTTCTTCAAACTTCTGCGCCAGAAATTTCAGCTCGCCTCTCGAACGGATATCAATCCGGTAATCATAATTTCCTCTGGTGATTTCCGCTGTTCCCTGCACCAACGATGCAATCGGTTTTGTGATTCCGTTGGAGATGATGAACCCGATGACTGCGGTGACAATGAGCACGAGAACGGACAAAACAAGGAAAGCGTTCGTCACCGGTGCAAGGGATGCCTTTACCGCGCGCTCGGTCGGCTTCAGCAAAACATACGAGATGGCTGGGAAGCCTGTGCGGTTCAACCGGCAGAACGCGGCAACATATTTCTCTCCGCTACCATCAATGCTAAAAACCTCCGCCTTCGAGGAAATTTCGTGAGGAATAAGAGGCTGTCCGGACCGTTGCAACCATTTCTCCACTCCACTCCTTTCCGAACCATTGATGGTTGCACCGACCACTCCTTCATCAATGGCAAGAAGAATATCGGAGTTTGTCATCGACTTCACGGAGGCGATATCTTCATCACGAACGCGGAAGCCGATAGTGAGCGTCCCTACGATATCGGTTCCCACCACAACGGGAGCCGATGCACCTCTATAGACATTGCCGTTCACTTCCCACACATCGGACGAAGGTTCCATCGTCAAGGTGCGGCGGATCGATTCGAATGTCGGGATAGGAGTCTTTACTTCGCCGCCGCCGATCAACTGGACAAGCGGGGCGCCTTTAGAATTGGTGAGGATAAAAAGGTCGCTTTTGATGCTGCTGTTGAGTTCGCGTGACAGTTGAAGGGCGGTATTTTTATCCCCAAGCTCCGACACTGCCATCAACCGGGGCGATTCAGCTATGATCTGACACGACTTGATATCTTCCTCGGAACGGAGCGAAGAGATCTCACGGACGGTGGAATAATTGCCCTGAATGTCGTCGGAAAAACGAGATTCGATTTGCGCCCTCATCCAATAATTGACGAGAACGAACGTGATCATAAGGAGGACGAGAACGACTCCCCAAATGGCGAGCAAAATTTTATTTCGAAATTTCATCTAGAGAGAAGTTTCAGGGGACATTTAAAAGCTTACCACCGTCTGTGCAAAAAACACATTATCGACAGGGTCTTTGGATAAATCGTATGTCCGATTGATCTGATATCCGATCTTAAGCAATAATGCCGGATCAAATTTATAGGAAGCTGCGCCTTCCAAGCGAAACACATCGTGGTCCCAGTTACCGTTATATACTATATGCTGAAAGTATTCGTTGATTTCAGGGAGACCGCTTACACTGTTAAACGAAATTCCGCCGGCGCGGAGTGCGCCGGATAACCTCGGCGTAAACGCGTACTGCGCCATCGCTGAATAGCCGAAAGCTTTCAACTCTATATTATCGAGATACTGCCACGAATTGTCGATCACTTCCCCATCAAACAGAAAATGACCGAGGCTGAAACTGACATCTCCTCCTGCAATTTTCTGCAAATAGTTGTCGGGGCTTTTCCCAAAAAAAGCCGACGTGTCGGGGATACCATCGCTGATATTTATCACCTGGCTTTCGTCCTTCATGAATGGGCCTGCTGCGTACGATACACCGAATGTCAATCCTGTCACGGGTGTAATCGCAAGCCGTAATACTTTGCCGAAACCATTGTGCGGATCGAGGCCATTGGGAGAATACGTTCCCGTTGTGCTAATCATGCCATTGATGAGTGCGACGCTGTAATCGAGGATGCCGATGCTGCCGTACGCTTTTACGCCAAGATCATACAAGCCTTGATCGAGCAATGAAACACCGTTTCCCGCGATTTGATATTCCGGATTAAGTGTCCACACTTTATAATCCGATTCGCACAGCGTTGTAATATGCTCATTGATCAACGGCAAATCGAAAAACGGATTCTGCTTGGGGAACCGTTGTTCGCCGAGATTGCCGAACGGAATATCGATCTGTCCCGCCTGGAGGGATATCCCAGTCTCTCCGATATCGGAGGCTCGGATCGCCAACAAATCGATGTGGGGAACCTGATCTTGAAGTATCCGAAAATTGCTGAGGAACGTTATGTTGTCGGTTACGATGGCGTCGCCGAAAAGGTCCAGGCGCCACACAAACGTTCCTTTCCCGTCGTTGAAAGCATATTGCGATTCTCCGTCATTTGCTTTCACAAAACCTGCCGACGCTTGGCCACTGACTTGAATCTGAGCAGTCAGCACCGCTGCGCATGAAAGCACTAAAACAGCAATTCGCGGCAGTCGCTTCATTCGTCGTTTCCATCAATACGAGAAATTTGCGGTCGTCGTCTGGTTCTCCGTTACGGTCACTGTTCTCGTCTCAGCTTTTTTCCGGCCGTACCAGAAACTCAATTGATACGTCCCCGGCGGAATGCCCGTCAACGTAAAGTTTCCATCTTCATCCGGAGCGGTAAAAAAGGGATTTTGCAGAACAAGAATGGTTGCGAACATGTACGAATGGATTTCACAATACACGCTCACGATTCCCGGTTTGTCAAACAGCACGGACTTTTTTTCTCCCTTCGGATAACGGCCAAGATCGAATTCTTTAGCTTGCGAGAGGGAGAAAACATTATGAAAGAGAGGATCGGAATTTGGAAAATCGACGGTCGTGCCTACAAGAATCGGAAGAACAAGAGGTCTGAATACCATATCGCGCTGGTCGAGAATCGGATGCGCGGAAGGAGGATCATAACTGCCGCTGACTGATTCTATAAAAATAACCGCTTTCTCTGAAAGGGCATACGGTTGGTCGAGAGGTTTTTCAGAGTTTTCTCCCCCGGTCTCGTAACGATTGAGTGAACGGCCGCGAATGATTTCCCCCGTAACATCGTCTGCCCGTGAGACGGTAATTTTCCCTTGAATTCTGCCGCCTTTGTTCTGCGCTGAAACGGTAGAAATCAACAAAAGAACAACCATCAAAAGAGAGCGGCAACTCAATGATGAGGGGCTCATTTTATAAATGATTTGTCCATACAGGAAAAATATACGCTTCAATGCCGTTAGAAGCAAGAACATGCTCCGTCAAAGCGAAAAAGGTTCTGAGCAGACTTGAGACCACTTTTACGAACTATTTCTCTACGTCCCACTTTTCCAAAGCCTTATCCATCGCCTCCCTTTTGCTCCAAAAAGCTATCTGGCGCTGTAAGGCAACCTCGCGCGAGCAAGACTTTTGGAATTCCTCAAAAACTTATTTATTCGTTTTAGTTCTTTGCTTTTTCGAGCAGCGATTGAAGCTCGGATTCTTCAAACTTTATAGTACCCGCTGATTTTTCGAGCGCACTGTCATGCGTTTTTGCAACCCCTTTTGATTTAGCGACCATCGAACCGAGAATCTTGTTCGATTCTTTGTCGATGAGCACAATTGTGAAATCGGATGAAACGGTGTAGAGCGTGCTATCTACACCATCATCAATTGTCGGCGGCGATGTTTGGATCTCTACTTCCAACATGAACCGAGACATATCTACAATATGGTAACCGAGATGCGTCACTGCATCGACGACGATGGACCGGAGGAGATCGTTTACGCGAGAGAATCGCGTATCAACTTTCACACTGAAAGCCACATCAGCGTCGAGCAACATACATTCGAACATCACCAAAGAGGAATCAAGGCTGGAAGAAAATTCCCTCCCCGCAAAATTCAGGGAGAGCCGGCCCCGGAGATGCCGTCCGATACTTTCTCTCGCCGGTATTGAGCAGGCTGCGATACCCTTTGCGTTGGTTATCGCTTCACCAAACTGTTCGCCGAATGAATTCAAAAAAACAACCGAGGCACCAATGATGGGAACAACGTTTTCCTCTTCGTTGGCGGTCACCCGCACGGCAAACGGTTCCGGAAACTTCTCTCCAATCTTCCCTTTCTGCCCGTCCCCTCCGATCTTTTCAATTCGAACGCTGGAAAGGGCGCGGCGTATATCGGAAGTTAATGCGGACGGGCCAAAGGAACGTTCAGAGAGAAGTGGCGTAGGCGCGATCGCATCGTGGAGCGCTTGCTTCGGAAGAAGATCAATCGCAGCGGCTCGAGCTTCGACAAAGTCCTGCATTGCTTCGCTGAGCCTTCCTTCGCGCAAAAACTCTTTCGCCGCATCGCGGAATTTCTTGACTTGATCCCAGCTCCCCATTACCTGAGCGGCAATCGCTTCGGACAATTTTTCTTTGTTCAATGCCGCCAGAGCATACGTCGTTTTCGTCGACAAATCAACGGCCGTCTCTACTATTTCCACACCGGTGAGATCTTCATCAACGACCGATGACGAACTGATTTTAAAATCTGCGTACATCGCTTGATTTGGGTCCAACTCGTACGTTTGTTGAACGTTTTTGATTTTCGGTTGCAGCTTTATTCGTACTTGCGATGCGATATCCGATTGAGCCAGACGTTTCGCAGTTTCGTCAGCTTGCTCCCCTATCCCCGACCCGACGCCAAGGATGAATTCAGAGGCTGGATAGCGTACATGTTGATGGGAGTGGGCCCATTGCGGTATTTGCGAATAAGCGGGGACGCCTGCAACAACAATAAGAACAACAACACAATGCATAAGCCAACGAATCGCTCTCATGAGCTTCCTTTTGCCAACGGAAAAGTGTAGGGACTCATAACAGCCGGACCATTGTTCGCATGCAATGCCGTTGAAACTATTACAGTGTGGGTTGTATTCGGTGCCAGCGCGGCCCGGGGAATAAACGTAAACAATGAACCATCGTTTTGCGGTGCTCACTACCTGGCGGGCTGATGGAAAAAGTCGAAACCATCGATGCCGGATCAATCAAAAAATAACAGACGATGCATACATCAAAAATCGCACTAACTCCGCTTCCATCCGGTTGGGAAGACGCCGTCGCTTATTGTGCCGTTGTAAAAGAAAACGAATACGGCGACGATAGCACATTTCCATTTACATCTTTTATTGAAGTACTCATTGTAACCGTATACTTTGTTTCAGACGCCAGCATGGAACCCGAAGGGAGTGACCAGGACAATCCCCACGAACCGTAATAGATGTTTGCATTCCCTCCAACCGAAGGAGAGATACTAAATGAAGATTGGGCACTTGTTGTGTCTATCATGGAATTGAAACGAATTGTGATGTATGGATTTAACCGCAATATGGCAGTATCATTATTAAACGGGTACGTATCAGTCACCCGAAAATAAGGCTCCGGAGTGAAAGTAAAAGTAAGCGTTTGCCCTAAGTAATCCCCGTAGACATCATGCACAAGAGAATCGATGGATATTGTATACGCCTGCCCTACCTTGTAGTACCGATTCATAAACTTGATACCCCACCGGAAAACGGGAATTAATAATTGGATCCGACAGAGCGACAATCCAGGTTGGTGTGAGAGAAAGGGGGAAAGCGAACGTTGTCCCTTCCACCGGTGTGGCTTTATTTGTGTCGATGTAAATAGGCTGGTTTGTGGGTGAAATAGTTATGCCGTCGATAACAGATCGGGTATCCATGAGAGTACTGAACCGAATCCTCACGGTATTATCCGACAACATAATGTTTGGCCCGACTGCGCCGGGCAGCGGATCGGTCCACACAACAGTGGGAGCCAAAGCATTGGCAGTACTAGCATCGGTAGGCACACCATTGCTAGAATCGCAGCCGGCGAGCAAAACGACGATAAGCAGAGAGAACAGATATGGCCGCATGAAAACCTCCTTAAAATTCAACCTTCTCCAAGAGCGATCAAAAAATAATCAACTTCACACATCCCATTTTTTATTTCGCCGGGGACAGCGGTGCAATTCACCTCCACGCAAGTTGAGAGGTATTGTTGTAAGATTTTTGATATGGCAAAAATTCTGGGGGATGGAAAGGCCCGGCGCACGAAAAAATCGCAACGTGTGGTATGAAATTGAAATCAACATAGAACATCCGCTCGCACAGCTTCGCAAAAACCCTCAACCGACTTGTAGACACTGTTCCGCTTTCAGCGGAACGACCTCTCAAATGAATGTCCACACAATCCTTTGTGGACGCTGTAGGGCTCGAACCTACGACCTATGCCTTGTAAGGGCATCGCTCTGAACCAACTGAGCTAAGCGTCCTGTTTTAAATTTGGCAACCCCTTTAGCGAAGTCCCTTTGAAGACCGAGCTAAGCGTCCAACTCATCAGTAATATATCGATCCGAAAGTCCTGATTCAAGGGGACGGTAAAGTTGCCTTCTGCAAGATGAGTTACAAGTATAGAAGGGAATTCAATTCGATTGAGACCCCAACACAAAACGTCGGGGTCCTGAAAATGACATGGGGTTAGCGCGTCCAAAAGCAGGTCGCTCTAACCCCAGTCATTTTCAGAGCGGGAGACGGGACTCGAACCCGCAACGTCCAGCTTGGGAAGCTGGCATTCTACCACTGAATTACTCCCGCGACTGCAATACTATATTTTACAATATAGTATATGTATTCCTATTATATCGTACAACATATATACAACAAATATTGCCTCCCAAGCCCATAAAATGCAATCTATCTCGCATCTTGAAACTAATTTTTTCCACGACTTCCTCGTTGATCAGATAGGAACCTATATACTGTAATGTAAACATTTAGTTTTCTTTTTCCAATATCGATCCTCGGAAGCCAGCGTTGTACGACCAAACTCTGCCGAGCAGAATGGCAACGACGCCCAATCGGCAATTTCATTTCACCCCATGGCCTGACAACCGCACTTGAGCATTCGGTCAATTTCAAAAAGCACGTCATTAGTAGGATCCTCAACAAGTCGTCTAGCTACGATTCTGCGAACCGTAGATTCGTAGAACGACCCCGCTTGGTCGACAGACCTCGACGAGTCGTCCACCGTAGGGAGTCTTCGACCAGCGAAGTTGGAAGACGAAGCAATCACCTTTAAATAGAAGAGTGTAGCTCCGTCCCGATGAAGACAATCGGGAATCGCCATCGTCTATAGGTCATCGTGCCCGTACTACAGCGATTGCTTCGCAAGGCCGATTTGCGTATTTTTGTCGTATATGAATTTTACATCAATTTACTTTGTGTGCCTGCTTTTCCTGTTCCTTTGTTACCTAGTTCTACATCTTTACGCTTCAAAGGGTCTGCGGACGCTGCGTAGGCACGCAAAACAGCAAGCGGAAACGCAACCCGGGTTGTCGGTGATCGTCGCGGCCAGAAACGAGGAAAAATATATCGGCCGTTGTCTTCAGTCGCTCGTGACCCAGGAATACCCAGCGGGGTTGTTCGAGATTATCATCATCAACGATCGCTCAACGGACAAAACCGCAGCCATCGTCGAGAATTATTGCGCCAGGTACGCTTCCGTTACTTTGGTCAACGTGACGTCGGTAACGTCTGATCTCCCTCCCAAGAAAAATGCATTGAATGAAGGAATCCGCAAGAGCAAAAATGATATTCTCGTATTTACGGATGCGGACTGTGTTCCGCCGCCGACGTGGCTTGGTGCGATTGCCAGAGAGTTCACCTTTGACGTAGGAGCTGTTGCCGGCTACTCCCCCATCCAGCAGCGGTTCCCATCGCAGTTCATCGCACGATGGGGAGATTTCTTTCTCCGGTATCTTGAAATCAAGAAGTCGGTCGGGGCTGCGGCCGGGATCGGCTTGGGACGGGCGTTCATGTGCACAGGAAGGAATCTTGCATACCGGAAGTCTGTGTTCCACGAAGTGCGTGGATACGAACAAATCAGGCACTCGATCAGCGGCGACGATGACCTGTTCATTCAGCTCGTGCAAGACGAGACGCAATGGAAGATCCGATACATGCTTGTCCCGGAAAGCTATGTGCCGACAAACGCGCCTGCTTCCGTGGGGGCATTTATCAACCAGCACAAGCGTCACTTTTCGGCAGGCAAGTTTTATCCGATGAGGATGAAAATCATCTTTGCATTGATGCATTCGTTCAGTGCCCTCGCCTTCCTCTCGATCTTTGTCTCGCCTGCAGCCGGGGTTCTGTTGCTAAGCGGAAAGCTTTTTGTGGACGGGTGGATCTTCTACCGGGGCACGGCGCTCTTTGGCGAGAGCCGGCTACGCCGATCGCTCTTACCGCTTGAATGCGCCTCCGTGGTGTATAATTCTTTCATCGGACCACTCGGAGTCCTCGGAACATTTACGTGGAAGGGTAGGAGATCATAGAAGGTCTAATCACAAGATTGAAGGGCATCCATCTACATCCGCGTTTAGCGACCGTCCTCAAGTTCATCGTGGCGATCGGACTTCTGACGGCGCTCGTCTTCTATGTCGATGTTGACGCGCTGCGTCAATCGGTCTTAAGAGCAAACGCGCTGTATCTCATTATCGGCGCCTCCCTCGTCGTTGCGAATCTGGGCCTGCAGTTCCTCCGTTGGCGCTATTTACTCCGGTTGATTTCTACGGAAGTGCCGGGGAGCAAAATACTTACTTCCCTTTTTATCGGCTATTCGGCCGGATTTTTCACTCCAGGGCAGGTGGGCGAGCACGGTGGGAGGATGGTGTCGCTTTCGCCCTTGCAGTCGATCCAGGTCCTGGCCATGAGCTTGATCGACAAAATATACATTCTGGCGGTAACGATCATTATGGGTCTCGTCGCCGTGTGGCTGTATTTTGAACTATTTCTGCCTCAGTATTGGACGCCGTTCTTCACTGCGGGCGTTTTTGCAGTGACCGCTTCGTTTTTGATCGTCGTATTCTACCCCGATTTGTTGAAGAAACTCCTTCGCGTCATGCTTCACAAAGTGAGGAAATACAGAGCCGTCTCGGCTTTCCTTTTCGTGAGAGATGTGTTTCATCGGCGTCAGGCGAGAGTGTTGCTTTTTTTGACATTCCTTCTCAACGCCATCGTTATCCTTCAGTATCATTTCTTTGTGATGGCGTTCGCGCCCGTCCCGCTCAAAGTCTCGGTGCTCTGCGCATCGAACATCCTCTTTATCAAAGCGGCGATACTCCCGATCTCTCTCGGAGACCTTGGCATCCGCGAAAGCACGGCCATTTTTTTCTTCACTCGTGCCGGAATTCCCGCTGCCGCGGCGCTGAACGCTTCCCTCTGCGTCTTTTTCATCAACATACTTCTTCCGAGTTTGCTCGGAGCGGTCCTGGTGTTGAGGATCAAAACCGCTGACAAGACGGCCGGACCGCAATGATGTGGATGACGGTCATCTCAACCATTATAATACTTGCAGCCGCGCTGTATGCTCGGATCATATTCATCAGTTGCTTCATCTACATTCCCCCTATATTTTTTGTTCTTTCTCAGTCAGATACTTTGTCGCATGCGAATACGTAAAGCCCTTTGAGCAAGTTGGCTGAGTCACTTACGGCCGCAGAAAATCAGGAAGAACAGTACAAGGCTCGGCTGTCAAAGATTCGTAGCGATAAGATTTTGCAGCCGGAGATGCCTACATCAATCTGCGTACATGGAATTACATCCACTGCTAGATTCACCGTCAGGTTTGAAATGTCTCTTCCCGATGCTTGATATTGTGCGAAAAACTTCGTACCTAGACTGTCGGCAGACAATTTCGGCGGTACCCTCAACCATAATTTTTCGAGTGGCTGAGAGGGAGATTTGACCCGCTGTCCTACCGG
The DNA here is from genome assembly GCA_963717445.1 of uncultured Bacteroidota bacterium. Taxonomy (GTDB): domain Bacteria; phylum Bacteroidota; class Ignavibacteria; order UBA10030; family UBA8401; genus JAGVPT01. The sequence goes on from OY970334.1 coordinate 943,418, forward strand.
TCTGCTCAAGGAGGAGAATACATGATATCGCGACGTGATTTTATCAAAGCATCCGCATTGGCAAGCGGTGCCGTATTCCTTAATATCCACAAAAGCTGGGGACACTCTTCAACTTCAGAATTTTTTGCTCTTAATGATTTTATTCAAACCCACCCCGATGCAGTTTTCATTCTGAGAACCAGCGTCGATGAGAAAACAGATACTTCCGCTCTCCTCGATGTAGGCCAGAAACTCGGGGCGACACTTTTCGTGAGCACGCCAGACCCTTCCGATGCATTCCCTATAACAACTGATATCATTATTAAACCGAATATCACGGCATGGGCGTGGGATATCCCGCCGATCGAACAAACAATGGGGATACAAACGGACCCCTACTTCGTCGAGGGAATGATCAACAGCCTTACGAATCTTGGCGCGGCCGATAAGAACTTGTTCATCCGCGAAGCTAATTATGACAGCTCGCGAACGGACGGGAAGTGGTACAGCGACCTTGCTTTACGAACCGGAGTCGACCTGAAAGTCTTCGATACAGTGAACAATCTTCCAGCCGCGGACCTTCAGTGGGTCGACGTTCCGAACGGAGTATGGTACAATAAGATTCCCTATCTTTCTCCGGTCAACGCTCTCGGCTCTTGCCTCGTTAACATCGCAAAGTTCAAGTCTCACTCTATGGGGATGACCCTCTGCTCGAAAAATATTCAAGGCACGAACGCACGCCCCTACGTAGCACACTGTACCGCATGGGGTACCGCGATGGCGGGTGTAGACCCAAGTAATGTTGTCCCGGACGCATTCACAACCATCAAATCCAATTATGATCGGCACGTAGCGGAGAGTATTCCCCGATGGGATCTCCCTGGCGATGCGAGCGGCGGTCTCTGGATGGAAACACATACGGCGCGATGCCTTGACAATAATTCGATTTTGGAGCCGGTCATCAATATTATAGAGGGAGTCTACGGCAGGGAGGGTCCATTTGTCTCAGGTCCTGCGGACAACAACGGCTATGGCCGCAATATCATGACGAACGTTGTGATCTTCGGAAAGAACGCTCGGCATGTCGACATTATCGGGACGTATCTTGCAGGTCATGAGCCGGGAAATTTCGGACTTTTCCACATCGCCATCGAACGCGGCCTGTCAAAATATCTCGACCCATCTACCATTCCATTGTATGAGTGGAAGCTGGACGGATCCGCAACCTTAACGCCTCTTCAGAGTTTCCCCCGCACACCGATCAGAACATTGTATCTGCAGAAGGCCGGTGAACCGCAGTATCACATGGTCGACGAACCGTACGACTACACAGGCTCAACGTTTGTCGCTTCTACAAAGCCGGACAAACCCGATGTCTTTCACATCTCCCAGAATTTTCCAAATCCGTTCAATCCTTCCACGTCAATTCAGTACTACATTCCAAAATCCGGAAATGTGAAGCTTGAGATCTTCGACGTCCGCGGATCGCTCATCGATGTTTTAGTTGATGGCTACGCGCTTGCCGGAGATCATGTTGCTGTTTGGAATTCACAGAGAAGAGCCACGGGGACGTATTTCTATCGTCTCCTCTACGAAGGGTTCAGCCAAACGAAACCGATGGTCCTTCTGAAGTAGATCATCCCGATTGTACAAATTGTGATTCAAGAGATGCTCGGTGTTGTTGAGCATGGATGGACGCTTATATATAGAGACTTCTGAATTGTTTTAAAAGTATGGCTCACGCAATCCATAGCGATGGCTTCGCCAGACGTAAAGTGGCAAAATGATTTAACAACAGAGTCTTTGCGCCTTCGCGGCTTGGTGAGAGACAATTTTTCAGAAGCCTCATATATTTTTTAACACATACTTTTACTTAGTACCGCATTTCCTTTGCCAGCCCCTCTGAACAAAGACATAAATTTGATTCCATCATTATTTCGAAAGTGAGGGAAATTAATCAGCAACACGACGGTCTAATTTGTAAATGGCAAGGCGTAATCATCGGAAACAGCGCAGTATAGTTCACCGGTAAGACTGGCAACGACTCACTTCTTCTAGAAGCTATCTCAAAAACGCTTGATTAAGTCCTTCTGAAGGAATACTGACAGATCATTGTCATTCTGAACCCCGTCGCTTTTCAGACGGGGTGAAGAATCCATGACAATGACATCCCTTGACTCTACTAGGCTTCCATGTCATGGATGCTTCTCCCGCCGCAAAACGGTGGGATCAGCATGACATTTACGGCTGCTTTCTGCATGAAAACCATTTTTGAGATGGCTTCTAGTTACGATCAACACTAGCGTGCCTGCTAACCAGTCGCTTCCGCCAAGAAACGGCGGGTCTCGAAACAAACGCTCGACAACCGATGAAACCGGCCGTCGACGATTTTGCTGCGCGAAACAACCGAAAAATAAACATGAAAACGTTTAGAAAATATGCTATTATGGTCTTCGTCGTTCTAGCTACTGTGCTCGGCACCGCGTGGTATTACGCTTCGCGCGAGCAGTTTATCCGAGTGTCATTGATTTGCTATGGTTTCTTGGTCGGCTACCTGGCAGCGTGGTTTCACATCGGACGCCGTCTAGAATTTAGAAAGTTTGGTAATGACTCATTTTGAGAAAGAAAATCGAGTTTCTGAGGTTTAATGGAGTTAGTGTATGTTACTTTCTTTCCGAGGAAGTAACCAAAGAAATCTCTCGTCCGAAGGACCCCTTCGGGGAAATCGTAACACACGGATTCAATCCCAGCCGCACATGCCGTCAATTTCGGTGCAAGAGAGCGTCGAATATTTTGGTTTGATGGTCAAGCGCCGAAATTGAAACCCTTCGATTGAATCCTTCCCGTCCGCAGACCTGACGATTTCGATTAATGTTGCAAAAGCTGCATGTGTTGTATCCTCGGAATCGGGGGCAGTGGGGGGTGGGGGCGATGCGCGCGTTGAGAAAACGGCTGGCATGTGCAGGTGGCAAGGGGGAGCCGTTTTCTCTTAGCTATGTGCAGGAAAGCATCGCCAGCATTCCGATTCCGAGAAGCTCTTCCCGCTTTCCAAAAATATGAAAGGCGGGATCCCGTACAGCGGGACTTTGCTTCTTTCTCTGGTACCAGAGAAAGAAGGATGACTTCAAGCCTATTATTCAAAATGAGTCACGACCGAAAGTTTTCAAGATTTTTATCGAATGATTCCGGAGCTTAGGAAAACACGCCGCCGCTCTACATGATCCTCCGACTTCGCTTCCCGAAGGGATTCCTTGGGACATGATGACTATTTAATATTTTCTTTGAAAAAGCAAATTAGGACACTACCGAATATTTTAATTGATTAAGGTAATCCGTGAAAAGAATGTATCTTACTCTTTTGTTTATTTTAATAACCTCCGCTTCAACGCAAGCGCAATTCGATCCGAAACAAATCGACAGCATTAAGATTGCTACAAATGAAGATTATCGATTGATGTTGAAACAGCTTAAGATCGATTCACTACGAGCAGGTCCATCCGGTAATCCAAAGGCACCCAATGCTGCAAATACCGATGAATCAAAAGCATCACCGTATACCTCTCTCCCCGACCCTCTACGATTAAATAACGGCGAGAAAGTACGGGATGCAGAAACGTGGTGGAAAAAACGCCGCCCGGAAATAGTTGAATATTTTGATCGGGAGATCTATGGACGGGTTCCTAAGAATGTGCCGGAAGTTACCTGGCACGTAGTGACGATAAAAAATGATACCGTAGAAAATATTCCGGTCATCGTTAAAAAATTATCGGGTCACGCCGACAACTCTTCGTTCCCCCCCATCAGTGTCGATATACAATTAACGCTTACAATTCCGGAGAACGCTAAAACTCCGGTACCGGTTGTCATGGAATTCGGATTTGTTTTCCCTCCGGGGTTCAAATTTCCCGAACCCCCTGCCGGCACGCCAAGGGAACCAAGCTGGCAATTCCAGGTGCTTTCAAAAGGGTGGGGCTACGCTATTCTTGTCCCAACAAGTTATCAAGCGGATTGGGGAGCCGGATTAATTAAAGGTATTATTGGTCTGACAAATAAAGGACAGCACAGAAAACCTGACGATTGGGGAGCACTAAGGGCATGGGCCTGGGGGGCAAGCCGTGCACTGGATTATTTCGAAACCGACAAATTCGTAAATGCAAAACAGGTGATCATTGAAGGTTTGTCGCGATATGGAAAAGCCGCAATAGTGACAATGGCATACGATTCAAGGTTCGCATTGGCATTCATCGGATCTTCCGGAGCGGGCGGTGTTAAAATACTTCGGCGTGTCTACGGAGAGCAAGTAGAAAATCTGACTTCGTCCGGCGAGTATCACTGGTTCGCGGGTAACTTTTTAAAATATGCCGGTCATCTAAAAGTGAACGATCTACCGGTCGATGCGCACGAGCTTGTCGCGTTGTGCGCTCCCCGTCCAGTATTTATTAGCTGCGGTTCTCCTGCGGTTGAAGGAGGATGGGTTGACGCAAAAGGCATGTTCCTGGGAGGCGCATACGCAAGTCCCGTCTATGAACTTCTGGGAAAAAAAGGATTAGGAACTTATGATTTTCCTCCAATTGAAACAGCCCTGATAAACGGTGAGATTGCATTTCGGCAGCATAAGGGGGGACATACAACCGGACCCAACTGGCCCTCTTTTTTAAAATATGCCGACAAGTACATTAAGTAATGCACAATACGATATGAGAGTTTTCAAGTTTACGAGGAGTGGTTTACATCAATTATTTTACAAATAGCTTAGGAGGATAACATGAAAAAATTCTTTACACTCGCTGTCCTGCTTATCGGGACATGCTTCAGCGCAAATCTGCAGGCACAAACCTTTACGGTTCATAAATACAGCATCGATGGTGAAGGGGGTACGGATTATCTGACGGCTGAACCCGGAACGGGCCGTGTCTTTGTCTCGCGTGGCTTTCACGTTATGGTGCTCGACGCAAACACCGGCTCAGTGATTGGCGATATTCAGGACACACCGAATAATCATGGAATCGCACTTGTTGCAAAATACAATCACGGGTTCATCACCAACCGTGGTGATTCCACAGTCACGATGTTCGATCTTACCACGCTTGCCATGATCAAAAAAATCAAGATTCCTGCCGGCGGACAAGATGGTATTATGTACGATGACTTCACTGACCGCATCATTCTGACCAATCATAGCAATCCTGGTACCGCTACTGCGATCGATCCAAACGCCGGAGTTATTACGGGAGAAGCCCAGCTTGAGGATAGTTCGCCCGAAGGCGCGGCAACGGATGGGAAAGGTAAACTTTTCATCAACCTCGAAAGAAAGAACTCTATTCAGGTAGTCGACGCCAAAACATTGAAGGCTCTTGGTGTGTGGCCGTTAGATTCCTGCGAGGGACCGACCGGGATCGCTTACGACCGGACAACAGACAGAATCTTTTCCGGCTGCGGCAAAATTTCGGCAGTGGTGAACCCGGAAACCGGCAAGATTGTGGCGACGGTGCCAAACGGCGAAGGGGTTGACGCACTTGGATGGGATCCGTCCGAAAAGTTGATCTATATTCCAGCGGGCCGCGATAGCAGCGTAACAGTCGTGCACGAAGATTCACCCGACCATTATACCGTCGTTGCTACGGTTACTACAATGACCGGTGCAAAAACAATTTCCGTCGATACGGTTAACCATGTGGCATATCTGTTCCAACCTCAATACGGCCCCGCTCCGGCAGACGCACCGTTAGACCGAAACGGCCGCCGTCCACGTGGACCGGTCATAGGCGCATATCTCATTGTGATAAAACATTGATACCAGACCGAAAGCTGTGACGATTCATGCACTATGCAAATACAGATAGGTATCGTCGAACAACTGACATGCCCCATGTTTATATGCCAACGTTAAGTTACTAAATTTCCTCAGGCATTAACAGGTTCGGTCATAGGAAATTTTTGAAGGAACCAAGAAGTGACAATCTCTTGGCCGCCACTTCCTTCTTGCGGTCGATGACCTTTGCATATACCGCAGTCATAGCCAAATTTTTATGGCCAACAATTTACTGACGGTGTAAATATCCACACCGCCACATAGAGCGAGCGTAGCAAATGGATGACGGGCCTTAGGGAACAAAATCACCTTTTCGACTCCTGCTCTCTTTCGCCACGTTTTCAAAAACCTTGTCAACAGTGGATTGGCGAGGCAGCTTAACGATGATATCCTTAAACATTGACTGTTGTCGCATCGTTTCCCCTCATCTTACTCCGGAATGCATCGATTTCATTCCTAAAAGGCGCGGAAGGTTGCGCCCCCAATCTCGTGACGCAAATTGCCGCGGCTGCAGTCGCAAATCTTGCAGAGTCGGCAAGTGTCCACTTCTCAGAGAGTGCAACCGCCAGGCAGCCGCAATAAACGTCGCCGGCCGCCGTGGTATCCACTGCCTCAACATTGAAAGCCGGTATCCATTCGGATACACCGGAAGCTGCCACGTAGGAACCTTGTGCCCCCAACGTTATGATAACTGTTTCACTTCCGAGCCTTAACAGCTCCTTCGCGGCAAGTTCAACGGATTCCCTCCCGGCAACGCTAATACCGGACAGCATTCCCGCCTCGATTTCATTCACCACCAAAATCGATGCTTTCCTGAGATACGATTTGTCAAACTCTCTCGCCGGTGCGAAATTCCACAGAACTCTCGTCTTGTGTCTGCTGCAAACGTCAAGAATATATTTCAAAGTCTCAGGCAGGATCTCAAACTGGAGAACCACCATCGCGGCTTCTCCGATCAACGTCTCGGCTCTATCTATGTGTTGAGCTTTAAGCTTGTAGTTCGCGCCAGGCGCGACGGAAAGGTAGTTGGCACCCCGCTCTCCGATCATCACGAGGGCTTTTCCGCATGAAATGCCTTTCTCTTCAAAGACACAATCAGTGTTGATCCCTTCATTCACAAAATGTTCCACCATCCGGTGCGAGCTATCATCGTCGCCGACACAATTCACGAAGCAGACATCGCCACCGGCTCTCGCGGCTCCGACCGCCTGATTGGCACCTTTTCCTCCGAAGGTCTCCATGAAGACCGCATCCGTGATCGTCTCGCCCACGCCGGGGAGCCTGGCCATCTTCATGATATAGTCAACACTCGAGCTTCCGATAACAACAATAGGTTTTTTCATAATTCGAAATGATTGAAAATTAGTATCACGCGAAGACGCAAAGCCGCGGCTTGACGACTCTGCCTAAGATATTTTTTTTGTTTTCTCAATAGTTCTATTCGTCAATCTCGTATTGACGATCAGAGTTTTGCAGCGACGATAAGGCCCAGACCAATGATGAACGAGATGAACATGACTGCTAGATAACGTGTGATCGAAGAAGGGGCGCCCTTAAACTCTTTGAACACAAAGACACCCCATGCCGCCCCAATCATGGTGGACCCCTGCCCTAACCCATAAGAGATCGCAGGGCCGGCCTTGTCTGAAGCTATCAGGTTAAACAGAAGACCGGTATTGAAAATGAGACCTCCGGCAAGACCTATCAAGTGCCGTTTCAGCGTCCCGTTAGCAAAATATTCTGAGTAAGTCGATTTATTTCCGTCCACAGGTTTGTACATGAAGTACGTATTCCAAACAAAATTCGAAAGAAAAACGCCGATGGAAAAAATGAGCACGGCTGAATAAGGGGTGAGTTTCCCAGCCTCCGGTGTTACAAAATTCAGCGTCATGCTGTCGGCAACGAACCTGTAAAAAAATCCCATGATGATTCCGGCAAAGACCGACAAGACAATGCCTTTGGTCGGAGAAGAGCCTCTCGATCCGGCAACTTTCGAAGCGGCGACAGCGTTTACTGCCATTGCTATTACTACGAGCAATACTCCGATAAACAGCAGGTGCGGATTTCCTTCCGGTTGTTTGATGTAGTTCACCACAACGCCAATCACGAGCGCTAATCCAACGCCGATGGGAAAAGCAATTGATAATCCAGCCACCGATATCGCCGCAACGATGAGGAGGTTGGAAAGATTAAAGACAATGCCTCCGATGACGGCCGAGAGGAGTGAACCGGAATCGGCCTGAATAAGATCAGCCAAGAAGCTTCTGCCATTAGAGCCCGTGCTTCCCATCGTCAGCCCGAAGAGAAGCGCCGCAATAATCAACCCAAGAGCGTAGTCCCAATAAAACAGCGGAAATGGCCAGTCCTTTGTCGAAATCTTTGAAGTGTTTGCCCATGATCCCCAACAGAGCATTGTCACAACACAAAATGCAACGGCAACAGAATATTCATTTATGATGTACATGTTCAATGCCTTTCATTGGGTAGTGACTCATTTTAAATGATAGTCTCGAAGTTACTCTTCTTTCTCTGGCGCCAGAGAAAGAAGCAAAGAGAGCTTCTCAGAATCGGAATGCTGGCGATGCTTTCCCACACACAGCCGGGAGAAAACTGCTCCCGCTTGCCACCTGGACATGCCAGCCGTTTTCTCAACGCACGCATCGCCCCCCCACCCCCACTGTCGCCGATTCCGAGGATACAACACATGCAGCTTTTGCAACAATAATCGAAATCGTCAGGTCGGCGGGTGGGAAGGATTCAATCGAAGGGTTTTCCCGAAAGGGATCCCTTGGGGACAATTTCGGCGCTTGACCATCAAACCACAATATTCGACGCTCTCTTGCGCCGAAATTGACGGCATGTGCGGCTGGGATTGAATCCGTGTGTTACGATTTCCCCAAAGGGGTCCTTCGGACGAGAGATTTCTCCCGCTTTAAAAACAAAAAAGGCGGGATGCCGTAAAGCGGCATTTGGTTACTTTTCCCGCTTCTATTAAAAATTTTAAAGAGCGGGATCCCGTACAGCGGGACTTCCTCGGAAAGAAAGTAACATACACTAACTCCATTAGACCTCAGACGCTCGTTTTTCTTTCTCAAAATGAGTTGCTACCTTTCTATTGAGCATCCTGGAGCAAAGACAAATAGGTTACAGCACCAATCGCATGATAAAAAGGAACACCCCACACTTCTTGGGTATTCCATTCGACGGCATTTAACGTCTCCATATATGGAGTGTCGTCCAATCGTCCGACAAAACCGTCCACCGTGGCGTCGGGAATACGATAATTCACGAACGATGCAATAACAGGATGTCTGAAACCAATGCCGGTGAAAAGACAAAGACCCGTGGTGTTATGGCCAGTCGCCCATTGAATCAATTTCTCACTTTCATCGCGGTAAAGTTCTTTTTTCCACAGGAGAGCGGCCCGTGCAAGGAGGTAGGCGTGTTGCATAAGAACGGCATCGGTTCCATGTACCATTTCCTGCGCATTGAGCGGGCTGATGAATGTACGAACATAATTCCCCCCGCCAGCGTCGCGAAACGTCACTTCATCGGAATGGAGCGGCTTCACAAACACACCGTACGGTGTCACCGAAAACGGATTGCTCATAGCATCTTTCAAAATGTAGTTCTCGATATATCGTTTCACTGCTAACCCCGTTCGTTTCGTGAGGTCGGACATCTTGGGTGCGTCAAGCTCGCACACGCGCAACAACGCCATCGCCGGTTCTGCATTCCACACGATACTGCGGTAGCCGTCGGTCTTCCCCTTCTCGTAGAAATATCCGTTCAACTGGTATTCGCCGGTTTCCTGTCTACTCATGAGCTCGTTGGCCAATCGTTCAATCTCTTCGCCGCTCACTCGCGCCAGTCCGGATGCGTACAATTCGCAAGCAGCGAGCAATTCTTCTGCGACAAATAGTGTTCTGCCGTCATGCTTCACCTTCTGACTGTATTTCCATCCCAATTCGGCAAGGTGCTCGCACTTCAAAGCATCTGCGGCATCGAGAACCCGCGAAGCAAAGACCTGATTGCGGATAAAAAGAAATTGGCAGACCGGGTTATACGTGGTGCGAATTTTTCTCTCGTCTCCGTTCTCCTTAATATTGTCGCTCTTCCCTTCACCGGAACCGAGGCACCCTGCATGGTTTTCACACCACCAATCGTCCTGATAATTTTTTCCTCCACGCAGAGGCCCACTCCCGATATCTTCGTATACTCGTCCCTCAGGAGTGATCATCGCTTGAAAGAACTTATTTCCCCATTTGATTTCATCGAGGGCATCTTCCCTGTAAGCAGGATCAGCATGTTGCACAATCATGGAGAGGGCTTCGATATGCGAGCTTGTTTGCGAAATCCACTTACGGAAATCTCCCGCGTCGTTCCAACCGCCGGCAGCCGGAACATACGACCCATCCGTATCAAGAACCCCGTCGTCTGCGTTCTCGAGCGGCCGTATGCCGGGGGTCTCAATTCCCGACCGCTGACAATGTAAATAGTTGAGATAGCTCCGGATCAGACGCTCGTACGGATTGCGTTCAATCACGAATGGAGTTGTGAAACCGTACTCAGTTTCAATCTGGTAGATTCCCGGTTGATTGAATGCGGTGAAATCACCCTGCCAGAATGTCCCCCAACGGCTGGCGATTTTTTTTAACGTCCCCCAGTACGCAGAAACACCGGCTCTGGACTTATCATCTCCGGCATATTTCCCCTTGTCAATGTCGAACGGCCAATCAAAGAAAGCGCCAGTCCAAGCTTTCGGCAGGTGCTGTTCCCGTTTCATGCGTGAAAGCAGGCGATCGACATAGAAGGGAATTTCGTCAGGAAGCGCCGAGTCCGCGGGGGAAGGCAACAACGTTACAGTCTTCGGACCTAATTCCCGAAACCCAAGTTGCGATGTTACAACAGTAGGCTGGGTTACATATGTCTTGCAGACTTCCTGTGATTCAAGATGTCCGGCAGAAATCAGGAGAATGATAATGAGTGGAGCCGATGCTTTTCTTAAGACCATTTGGGTTAGAGCGATCATGTATATCCTTAGGTGATAAGCAGATGGTTTGCAGCGAGACAGCGTTGTGAACAAATCGTTCTGGCCAGTCTAATCTGTTGCGGCAGAGAGTCTATTGAACTCGATAGGCCATCGTGGATGAGCTTATTTCAAATATACACAGCACGGACAAGCATTGCAATGCTCGGTAGCGGTACGTTTTCAAACCCTCCAGATCATTAATATTTTGGCGATAATTGTAACTGAGAATAGTGTGATTTTGCGTGTTGCTTTTCAAATCAACTATTCTTATCCTATACACGTCTAACCTATCAGTGGAACCTTCCAACAAATATCGCAAGAAGCTACTTGAGGCAATGGTTTATTTCGCCTCAGCGCTAAGGAATCCGACCAAGATGATGATGTATAAAGTCTTGGCCGAATTTGATTTTAGGCATATAGAAAAAACGGGTTTACCTGTAACGAATCTTGAATATGAAGCATGGGAAAGAGGGCCGGTACCACGAGAGCTTCATAACGAAATAACAAAAGGGAATGAACTGGTTTTACCAGATGATTTTCAAAAATCATTATATGTTGATAAAGAAGAATTTGTTGATAAAGAGACTGGCGAAACAAAATCTAAATTTATTTTTCGCAATAAGCGCAAAGCAGATTTATCTGTTTTCTCTCCACGACAAGTAAAGATTTTAGAGCAAGTAACCGAAATTTACAAATATACAACTGCTACTGATGCCTCAAAAGCATCCCACGCATTTGATAAGCCTTGGGCAAAAACGATTAAGAAAAAGGGGGAGGGGGCGGTTATAGATTATGCTGACCATATAACAGATAAAACGCCATTAAATAAAGAAGAGGCGGCAGAATGGAGACGGGAATCGCTCGCATTCAAAAAAAACATGAATGGTTAAGGCTGGGGAAATATATTTTAATCCGTGTTACGAGTATCCTGCGGGGAACATTGAAGATAAACTTCTTGTGGTATTGAAAACCACATCGCTACCCACCGATCCGGTTATACTTATCCCGACCACAACAAATAAAAGCAATTATCCGTACCGCGATGGGTGCAACAAAAATAAATATATCTTCTATCTAAAAGCAAAGCAGGATTTTTTTGTTAACAATACAATTATTCAAATCTATATTTTAAACGGGGCGAAATTCGCCCTACAAAGTCAGTTTGATTTATCAGTAAAGAATAAAACAATTGAGCATATAGGTTCTCTAAAAAGCAATACATTCCAACAACTTCTCGATTGCATAAAATCTCAGAAAGATGACATAGACCAAGATACATATGCCCTTCTCTTTTAAGCTGCTTTATTTTCCTTCACTTTAGATTCAAACAAATCTTCCCAATTCCAAATCTTATTTGTGTTCAGGCTGAGTCCCATTCCCCTTTTCTTACAGTCTGAAATGATTTTCGCCGGCGATTAAACGATGCTTCTCCCCTTTCCAAACCAGATAGCCCGAAGTCTTTTCCGGTAGCCTTATCTCTATATCCCATCCCGAATTCACTAGGACGTAGCTTACCAGAATATCTCCTTTGGGATGCGGCATCTCTCCGCTTGCGCGAGTCAACGCACCGAGATGAGGTTCGATCTTAATCACGCTAAAACCGGGCGCATCGCTGTCGATGCCGAGTACTGTCCTAAAGAATTCAATGTTCGGGCTTGCACCCCATGCATGGCAATCAGAGCGCGTGTTCTTCAGGTCGGATATTTCTCCCAGCGTGGTCATTCCGTATCGTAAATTTTCTTTCCACACTCCGAGCCAGTCCGGATAACCATTTCCAAGTCCCGCCTCTGTGAGCGCGCGGTATACATAGTATTTGAAATAGATAGTCGCTTGCGTTAAGGAAGTGTCGGCAAGTATCTTCCAAGCCAGCGCGTCAGCCTCTTTTCCAGAGATTGCCCCCGACAGTATTGCGAGGGCGTTCGCATGCTGGGAGAAGAGATTTTTTTCTTTCGTATCTGCGAATTCGCGCCTGCCGCCTTCCCAGTATTTCCCGAGAATTGTCTTTTTCATTTGCGCGGCCCACGACAAATACATCTCGGCATACGATTTCATTCCCAGCCTGCTTTCCATTTCACCGGCGAGCTCGTATGCCCACAAGAGCTGCATGTCAACTATCGAAGAACTGCCGTCCTTCCCCACCGGAGCCATGCCATCTTTCCATCCGTCTCCTTCCACCCAATCCGCAAAAACCCAATAAGGTGTATTCCGCAGCGAACCGTCGTTCGCCTGATAGCGATGGAAGAATGAGAGCACCTGTCTTTCTCCCGGCAGCTTGCTTCTCACGAATTCGCTATCCGGCGTATATACCCAATAGTCGTGCAGCATTCCGATCCACCAAAGTGAGAATGGAGGAATCAACTGTGTGGTAACGGTAGGGTAGCGGCTCTGCGTCAGTCCATCCGCAATTCGTGAACCGTCCAGCAGGTCAATCGCGTTCCTGGCTAGGCGGCAGTCGCCGCTGTTGTAGTACGAAACAAGCGCCTGAATTCTTGTATCTCCCACATATTGCAATTGTTCATAATACGGACAATCCATGTATGTCTCGAACGCGCAAAGTCGAGCCGTCCTCCAACCTATGTTCAGAATTTTTTCAAGGCTTGAGTCGGAACAATCAAATTTAGCATTGAGGCGAAAAGGATATCCGGTGTACGTCCTGTATATATCCTCTATCGTAAGCGAATCGCTCGCCGTCCTGACTTCGATCTGAATGTAACGGTACGCCCTCCACCAGAGCGGTGTGAAAGTCTGGCCGACACCACCGTCAGACACGACTCTGTCTTCCAATCCGATGAACACTTTGCCGGATACATTGTTCCTGTTGTCCTTGTAAAAACGAGCTGGCAATGTCGAATCTTCCCGGCTCTCCGTATACAACGCCTCCGCGTATTTTATTGAAATTGTTGCCCCCTTCCCGCCACTGAAGGCAACGGTCGGATACGAAACGGTAAGATAAGTTTGGTCAAGAAGGATACGCGCTTTGGTATTCGGGGGAACAACAATCGGGGAATTACCGGAGGTGAACAAACTAGGGACCTTCACGCCGGCGGCTTCGCGAACTTTCGGTATTCGCTCCTGTTTCATTTCCATTTGCGGAATCTCTGACGGGACTAACATCCAGCCGGGGTCGTAAGTGAAAACACCCTTGGGCATCCCCTGAAATATCTGGGCGGCATTTTTCCAAGAGGAATCGTCATAGTGTTCACCGCTCCATCCGCTTTCATGCTTGTTCATGTCAAGAAATTCGCCGGGGCTTGCTGCATAATATCCCTTCACCTCCGGTGCCATCTGGCGAAATCCGTCGTCCCGGACACATTTCCATGAGCTGTCGGTATCTACGAATTCTTCCATCGAAGAGTTTCCCTGTAGGATAAACCCGGTGCGATACGAAATCTGAGCTTCGGGCCTCCGCTCGCCGTCATTCCAAACAATTGCAGCAATGATGTTCTTCCCTTCAATCAGGTACGGAGATATATCGACGGTCTCGTACCGCCAGTGAAGAAGGTCTCCTCGCGCAGGGCCGAGCGAAACAAGGCTCCCGTTGACAAACAATTTGTAGCGATTATCCGCGGAGACATGGACGATAAAGGGAGAGGGAGTGTAATGAAGATTAAACTCTTTTCTAAAAAGATAGACCCCATAACCGACGGTGGATTCTTTCGGCACTTCTATCCAGAAAGCTTTCCACGGATTGTGAAGAATTGAATCCACCTCCGCTTTCATTTCTTTGTCTGACATCATCAACAAAAAAATGAGCGCTGCTGCAAAAAAGATTGTTCTCCTATTCATAACTCTTTTTTTCTATTTCATCCAGCCGTTATCATGCATCCAACTCAGCAGCGGTTGCATCCACTTCTCGGGTGGGATTCTTGCGGCAAATCCATGCTCTCCCTTTGGAATGATCATGAGCTCTGCGGGTACGTTGTGGCAGCGAAGAGCTTCAAAAAATTCGATACTATTGTCAAGATCAACTGTCTTATCATCTTCCGTATGCATCAGGAAGGTCGGCGGAGTGCTAGCGGTGACATTCTTTTCGCTTGAAAAAAAATCTATGAGTGAGTCGGAGGGATGTTCCCCAAGCAATAGATTTCTGGAACCGATATGGCCAAGTTTATTTGTCATGCTTATGACGGGATAGACCAGTATCATGAAATCGGGGCGCAGGCTGATGTTTTCTCCATCAGCGACAAACGCTCTGTCAAAATGGGTGCCGGCCATTGAAGCCAAATGACCTCCGGCAGAGAACCCCATGATCCCGATTTTGTTAGAATCAATTCTCCAAGATCCCGCCCGCTCCCTTACGACTTTTATAGCCTGCTGTGCATCCTGCAACGAACCGATAGTCTTATCAACCATCGTCGAGTCGCTAGGGAGTCTGTATTTAACGACAAAGGCAGCGATCCCTTGTTTTACGAACGCTTGAGCGATTTGGGTACCTTCTATTTCATACGCCTCCAGATAATAACCTCCGCCGGGAAAAATGAGAACCGCCGAACCGACCGATTGATTGGAATCAGGAAGATAAGCGGACATCGAAGGAATGCTGACGTTTCTCACAAACTTTATTCCATTGCCTCCGCCCATTATTTCAGCGGAAGCGACAGCGATCGAGTTTGGCACTTTGCCCTCGTAAAGCGGTACAACCCCCTGACCGAAGGCTTGATCATTCAAGAAGTAGAAAATACCCAGTGCGAAAAATACTATTGCGAAATTTTTCACATTTGCCGCCTCTCTATTCTTCATCAACCGCCGAATTGCTTAAAATGTAAAATCAACGAACTGCCCCGCAATCAGCAGTGGGTTTTCACCCGCGTTACGGGAACATGACGATTTCCATCTGCACTAACTCATCAAGGAGCCCAATCGTCGGTTCTGAATGTAGATGCCGGCATTCCTTCCTTATTGAACAGCGTTGCAACCGCATCGTTCGTCCACGTGTATCTGACTGCGATCGGGCTTTTCACATTGTCATTAAATACAATAAGTTTCTTCCCATCGACTTCAACATTCGCCTTTACAAACACGCTGTCATTTCCGGCGATGAGGAAATTCGTTTCTCCATTGCTCTCTTTAAAAGCGAGACCTTTTCCGGCATCATCGAAAGAGAGAATGATTTTCCCTTTTCGGATCTTCATCGATTTGTACAACGGTCCGGAACAGAGCACCCTCTCGTGATAGTCTTTGGCGAGCGCCCACAATGCAAGCCTGAGACCAACATCCTGTTTATCCGACGGATGAATGGCGCTCGTGCTGGCGATATCAAGCGTTACCGCCATTCCCGTGTTGGGCATAGAGAGCACAAGTCGCTGCGCTTCCCTGACCATATATGACTTCGCAATTACACCGTATTTAAAAGGAGCGATTTGTACATAATAGAATGGAAAATTCCCCTCTCTCCAATCGCTTCTCCAGTTTTTAATCATCAACGAGAAGAGAGTCTTGTAGTTGTTGTAATCGTTCGGAGATCCGGAATTCGATTCCCCCTGATACCATATTGCACCTTTGATGTAATAAGGAATCAACGGGGCGATCATGCCGTTGTAGAGCATCGTCGGGGAGCTCGAACCGATATTCACGATGGACTTCGGCCGCGAATAGAATTCTTCACCCAACGCTTTGTAGACGTAGAATTTACTTCCCATGTATTCGGCGACGGGGAGATATTTCCATTCTCCAAAAAGAGCAACACTTGCTGTGGTATCCTTGGCGCTGTCGGGATGAATCCGCATTGTAAGCCCGCCTCCCCAAATTCCGCCCGCGCCGTCGTTATGGATTACTCTTAAGGCGACCGTCAGAATGGTATCGTTGGCAATTTCTTTCGGAACAGGATAGACGCGAGGAGTCTGGCCGAATCCTCCGTTTTCCATCGCCCCGATACGAACGCCGTTCGCGTAACAGGCGTCCATGTCGTCGATTGGTCCCAACTCTATGACTAACCTGCTGTTCAGCCATTTTCGCGGTATCTCCACTTTCTTTCTGAACCATACAGCACCATGGAAGTCTCCGATTTCCGTAGACTCCCAATATGCCGGCAGGTTCATTTTTCTCCATGCGTTATCGTTGAAAGCCGGCATAGGACAAGCGCTGTCGCCAAAATCCAGGTTCTCGTATTGATGCGCGGCATCCTTCGCCCCGATGTCAACTGTAGGATGGCTGCGTATCCAATTATTCAATCTCTCTACCTCACCTCTGGGGTCCACAATTTTTTCCACAACCGGTGTGTACTCGCCAAGCTGTCCGAGGTATTTTCCACTGATCCAGGATTGTATTTTTGTTCCGCCCCAGCTCGAGAAGATCAGCCCGATCGGGACACCCAGTTTAGAATGTAATTTCCTTCCGAAGAAGTATGCAACCGCGCTGAATTTTGCCGCCGTTGTTGGATTACATTCGCTCCAATTTCCGGCACAATTGAACTCCGGTAAATTCGAGACGGCTCTCGTGACGGTAAACAGCCTGATGTCCGGATAGTTTGCTTGCTTGATTTCCGCCCCGGAATTTTGAATCAAGTTTCCCGGCGGCCAACCTTCAAGCGGTATTTCCATATTTGATTGCCCAGAGCAAAGCCATACTTCACCGAGCATCACGTTCTTATAGGCGATGGCTGAATCGCCAACAATGACATTCACTTTATACGGTCCGCCGGCCTTTAATGTCTGAAGTCGGACTTCCCACGTGCTGTCAGCCCTCACGACTGCCTTTGCTGCCCTTCCCCAGCTTGCCTTCACGGCGACTTTGGACCCTGGCATCGCCTTCCCCCAGAAAGGGACATTCGCTTTCTGCTGGAGGACCATATTGTCGGAAAAAATAGCAGGCATGATAACAAAACCGCTTTGCGATTCAGCTTGAGCAACTATTATGAACGATAGCAGAAATACGATAATTTTCATGTCATTCCTATTCGTTTTGAATTGTACTATTTCCCGATCATTTACTTTCGTAGAGCCATTCTCTTGATGGCGATAAAGCTTTTAAATCGCTCGCCGGCACTCGCGTATAATTTCCCATGGAGGATCATCAAGAGTTTGTGCAAGCAGGCTCGTTTGCAGTTGCTGATAAGAAAGCAAGCGGTAGATCAATAGGTGATACTAAGAAATTCTCTACTTCTTGATTTTCGATTTTGCTTCTTGGAAGTTGCTGGTGAGGCGCTGTGCGCGTTCGGTCAACACAGAATATCTCCCCTCTTCTATCGCCTTCTTATCAAGAAGGTCGCTCCCTATGCCGACGGCAACCGCACCGGCAGCTATCCATTCTCCGACATTTTCAATTGTGACTCCTCCTGTCGGCATCAATCGGATCTGTGGGAACGGACCGGCGATGTCTTTGAAATATTTCGGTCCGAGCGACGTTGCCGGAAATACTTTGATGATGTCGGCTCCGGCGTTCCATCCCGCTAAAATTTCCGTCGGCGAAAAACATCCGGGCAAACAGACGATATCGCTCTCCCGGCAGACAGCGAGAATATCGAGATTCAGCGCAGGCCCTACGACAAATTTTGCTCCGGCCTTGATGACGTCGCATGCACCCGATTTCTCGGTCACGGTTCCCGCTCCAATCAAGATGTCGTGGGGTGCATTGCGTGCCATTTCTCCAATGATGTCGACTGCGCCGGGGACTGTCATTGTAATCTCAATGCACTTGACTCCTCCAGCCCGGACCGCGTCGACGACTTTTGAGAGGCGTTTCGGATCCTTCATGCGGATGACGGCAACAACTCCGTTTGACAGTATTTGGGTGAGCGTTTCTTTGCGCGACATAATTATCCTTTTGAGATCGGAACGATGTTGAGGTTACGGTCAAACTTGAAATTGAGAATACATCCGCACAGTTTCATTCTCTCCATTATTATTACCGTGCCAACCATCCGCCGTCGACTACCAGAACGTGGCCGTTCACATAGTCGGAGGCGGGCGAGGCAAGAAAAACTGCAACGCCTTTCAAATCGTCGGGCAATCCCCATCGTCCCGCCGGAATCCGGTCGAGAATCGATTTGGAACGAGCGGGGTCGTCGCGCAATGGCTTCGTATTATTCGTTGCCATGTAGCCGGGGGCGATGGCATTAACGGTGATTCCGTGTGGAGCCCATTCGTTCGCAAGAGCTTTCGTCACCTGAGCAACTGCTGCTTTACTTGCAGCATACGATGGAACCAGAATTCCTCCCTGGAATGCAAGGAGAGAAGAAATGTTGATGATTTTTCCATACTTCCTTTTCATCATATCTCTACCCACCGCCTGGCAGAAGAAGAAGACTGTTTTCGAATTGATCGCCATGACCTCATCCCAATCTTTTTCGGAAAAATCTATTGCCGGAGTGCGGCGAATAATACCGGCATTGTTGACGAGGATATCGACTTTCCCAAACTCCTCCAACGTGCGTTGCACAATCATTTCGATCGGGGTAATCGTGCTGAGGTCGGCAACGATGTTGATAGCTTTTCTTTTCATCGCCTCAATTTGCTTGGCGGTTTCAGAACAGCCGGTCCTGTCGACAAGAACGATGTCTGCTCCAGCCTCTGCAAGCCCAACCGCCATACCGGCACCGAGGCCGGTGCTGCCTCCGGTGACAATTGCCGTCTTACCTGAGAGATCAAATTGATTATTCATGTCATTCACGAGTTTTAGAAATCTATTGATATCACGCCAAGACGCAAAGCCGCGTAAGATTTATTTGTAGGTTATTTGCGCCTCGGCGACTTTGCGTGAGACAAGTTTTCCGGACACTAGAACTATCGTTATACCACGTATGCAGACGATGCTGTTTCTCCGCCGCGGCCGGTCCAGTTTGTATGGAAAAATTCTCCGCGGGGCTTGTCGATTCTTTCGTACATGTGCGCCCCGAAATAATCGCGTTGAGCCTGCAATAAGTTGGCGGGCAACCGGGAGTTTCTAAATCCGTCGTAATAATTGAGGGCAGTCGCCATAGCGGGAACCCAGATACCGCTGAGAACCGCCGTTGAAAGGACACGCCGCCACGAATCCTGCGAGCGGTCGATCGTCTCCTTGAAGAAAGGATCCAACAGTAAATTTGTCAAAGCCGGGTTTTTATCGAACGCTTCTTTAATCCTCCCGAGAAACTTCGACCGGATGATGCATCCGCCTCGCCATAGAAGAGCGATACCCCCGTAGTTCAATTTCCATTTGAATTCTTCCGCCGCTGCTTTTAATAAAACGTATCCCTGGGTGTACGAAACGATCTTCGAAGCGTAGAGAGCTTTCGAGAGGTCGTCCAGAAAGTCCTGTTTGTCTCCTGTGAATTTCGGCTTGGGACCTTGCAGAATTTTTGATGCTTCGACCCGATCTTCCTTCGTCGCCGAAAGACAACGGCCATACACCGCTTCACTGATCATCGTCAATGGAATGCCGAGATCGAGGGATGCAACACTTGTCCACTTCCCGGTTCCTTTTTGCCCTGCTGTGTCGAGAATCTTGTCGACAAGAGGAGTGCCGTCCGTATCCTTGAAGGCGAGGATGTCTCTCGTAATTTCGATGAGGTAGCTGTCAAGCTCCCCTTTATTCCATTGCTCGAAGACATCGTGCATTTCCGGCGCAGACATTCCCAGAAGCTCTTTCATGATCTGGTACACTTCGCAGATCAATTGCATATCTCCATACTCGATTCCGTTGTGGACCATTTTGACGAAATGACCCGCACCATTTTCGCCGACCCAATCACAGCATGGCGTGCCGTCGGCAACCTTGGCAGCAATCGATTGAAAAATCGGTTTCACGTGTGGCCATGCGGGGGGAGACCCTCCCGGCATGATCGACGGTCCGCGTAAGGCTCCCTCTTCACCGCCGGAAACGCCGGTCCCGATGAAGAGGAAACCCTTCGACTCGAGATATTTCGTCCGGCGGATCGTGTCGGGAAAATGGGAGTTGCCTCCATCAATAATGATGTCCCCTTGTTGAAGATGAGGAATTAACTGCTCGATGAAATCATCCACCGGCTTGCCAGCCTTCACCATCAACATGATCTTACGGGGAGTCTTGAGTGAACCGACAAGCTCGGCAATCGAGTGAGTTCCAATAATCTTTTTCCCCTTGGCCCGACCATGGACAAAGTTGTCGACTTTCTCGATGGTCCGGTTGTAGACCGCGACCGTGAAGCCGCGGCTTTCGACGTTCAGTACAAGGTTCTCGCCCATTACTGCGAGCCCCACTAATCCTAAATCTGCTTTTTCATTCATTGTGATAATTTTCGCTTTCTCATTGCTGTTGATTGTATCGACTCCAACATACCCTCCCCTGAAGGGGAGGGCTAGGGTGGGGTCATTATCGTTGAATACGCGCCGATCCTCCTTTTGCAAATGCGCGGACCTGCTCCACTGTCGCCATCGTAGTATCCCCGGGAAAAGTTGTTAGCAATGCTCCATGGGCCCAGCCGAGCTTTACCGCCTCTTCAGGCGATTCTCCGGCAAGTAATCCGTAAAAGAATCCGCTGGCAAATCCGTCGCCGCCACCGACGCGATCGAGGACATCCAACTCGCACGTCGGCGCACTGTAGGTTTTCCCATCTATCCACGCAACTGCACTCCAGCTATGATGATTGGTAGAATGAACTTCGCGCAACGTTGTCGCCACAACCTTTACCTGTGGATGCTTAGCGACAACTTTATCAATCATGCCGAAAAAAGCGCTCGGGTCAAGTTTGGATTTCGATGCGACTTCTGGACCGGGAATACCGAGTCCCTTCTGCAGGTCTTCTTCATTTCCGACAAGAACATCGGCATTTTCAACGATGCGGGCGACAACCTCCACAGCTTTTTTCTCGCCTCCCCAAACATTCCAGAGCTTCTCTCTGAAATTCAAATCGAAGCTGACAACGGCGCCAGCCTTCTTCGCGGCTTTCATCCCCTCAATAATCAACTCTCCAGTCGTTTGGGAAAGAGCTGCAAAAATTCCTCCGCTATGAAACCAGCGGACACCTCCTGCAAAGATCGAGTTCCAATCAAAGTCACCCGGTTTCAATTGTGCCGCAGCCTCGTTAGAGCGGTTGTAGAATACCACCGGAGCTCGAACGCCTTGACCCCGGTCGCTGTACACCGCCGCCATGTTAGGTCCGTTCACGCCGTTGTGTTTGAATCTTTTATAGAACGGTTTTACACCCATCGCCTTTACCCGTTCTGCAATCATGTCGCCGATCGGGTAATCTACCATGGCCGTGACGATACCGGTATTGAAGCGAAAGCAATCCGCCAGATTGGCCGCGACGTTGAACTCTCCCCCGCTCGTATGTATCTGGCATTCCGTCGCTTTTCTAAAAGGGATGATCCCGGGGTCCAGCCTGTGAACCAACGCTCCAAGCGAAACCAAATCGAGGGCACCGTCGGATTGAATCTTCAAACCATTGCTCATCTATTGCTCCTTCTTCTTATTCTTTGTCAAGTATTCCGAACCCGTCCATGATGTGGTTCGGATTCGGATAAAATCCATTGCAACCGGAGCTGTTGATCAGTCGCTGCCTAGAAAAATGGGGCGAAGGTGGCGGTCGTAAAGATTCTCCGTCACACCCTCATTAACCGCGCGGGCCGATTCATCGAGTGCATGCGTAAATCGATCTCCCATTTCCGCTGCGATTTTAAACCCGATATGAATCAATTGCCGGAACGACGTGCTGTAGCGTGCGCACGATTGATCATGTTTCAGCGCCAGAACAAAATCGGCACTCCCCCATTTGTTGACCTCGGCGGGAGATGGAAGCAGTTCTTTTCGAATATCAATCACCGTGAGATATGGTTTTGCCAGCTCCTCAAAGCGAAGATACGACTGAGCGTAAACCTCTTTCGCGATATTGAGGCCTTCACCACCGGACTTTGCAAGACCGATAACCTCTTCGAGCCACGTCGTCCCCGCAGTTTTCAAGTGAATTCCGGCATCAAGTTTTTTAATCGTTTTGTTGATCACGGGGTAGATGGAGAATTTGTCGCTTCCCGAATGGATACTGATCTTGAGCGTCTCGGGCAGCCCGAATTCTGTGACAGCGTGAGCGATGACCGCGACATCCTGTTCAAATTCTACGGCAAATTGTGCGACATTGCCGATGTAATCGACCCCTTTAAGAAATTGTCCCGTAAATTTCGGAGCGACGGTCTGCAAGGGTACCTCTTCTTTTGAGAGCGCGGCAAGGATAAAGAACAACTCGACCGGAGTCTGCGGAGTGTTTGTTTCATCGGTCGATACTTCTGTGATGAAATTTTCTTTTCCCTTTCGGGAAGCGATATAGCGGTAGATATTCCCCGCTTCCTTCACGGCAGAGAGATATTTCTTTCCCACGGACACAATGTTTTCTGTGGTTACGTCAATTCCATTTTTGAGGCCCGGGATTTTAAGTGTGCCGATAAATCTCCGGCAGTACTTTGTGAACTCGGCAAGATCCCCGGGATCGGGTTCATGTCCGATAAAATCGGCCACGTCCAGTGTGAAGTAATTACTGGGTGTGATGAACAGATCCACGGTGTTAATGCCGATGTGGTCGGCGTCAACGTAATACGGCGACTTCCAACCCAACTTTTTCACTGCATGGTCAGCCTCCAAACGAGTGTTCTGGGGTTGCGTTCCAATGAGAGTATGTTCTCGATTGGACTTGTTCCAAACGGGGACAACATCCACTCCATGTTCGCGTGCCTTGACAAACGCAGAAAGTTGTGCTACACCCTGATGTCCGAAACGATCACCAATTCCGATCGAGTATTTTTCAATTTTCATTAACTTGCGTCCTTTTGTTTAATACATGGTCCTAACGTCTTCTATTTTTCACTCTCAGCTTGTCAAATGAGCTGTCATGCATTCGCGGGAATATCGCTCACCGCTTGATTCTCGCACTCCCTCCGCCCATGACATGCTTGATCTCTTCCATTGTCACCATACTTGTATCTCCCCGTGTGCTCTGCAATAGCGCGCCATGTGCTGCGCCCATTTCAACGCATTCATGCGGCGGCATTCCATGAAGGAAACCATAAACAAACCCGCTGCAGAAACCATCGCCGCCGCCGACCCGGTCCTCTATTTCGAGATGGGAAAACTTGCGCGATTCGTGGAATGCTCCGTCGTAATACATGATTGCGGACCAATTGTTGACGAGGCCGCTCACCACTTCACGGAGCGTCGTCCCGACAGCCTGGACGTTTGGAAATGTCTCGACCACTCTTTTTACCATCTTCTTATAGCCTTCGACGGGAAGGGATTTTAAATGTTCGTCGGTCCCCTCAACGTTAAAACCGAGCACTTTTTGGAAATCCTCTTCATTGCCGATGAGTACGTCGATGAACGGCACGAGCTTTTTTGTCTCTTCGATTGCTTTCTTGCTTGACCAAAGCTTGCTGCGGAAATTCAGATCGTAACTCACAACCGTCCCGGCTTCGTGTGCCGCTTTCATTGCCTCGCACGCAACTTCCGCACAACTGTCGCTCAGTGCAGTGAAGATTCCGCCGGTATGAAACCAACGCGCTTTTCGACTACTGAAAATCCGTTTCCAATCAACGTCAGAAGGCTTCATGTGTGCGACAGCCGTATGGCCGCGGTCGTACATCGTTACGCTGGCGCGCACACCTATGCCAACCTCAGTAAAATTCAACCCGATCCGATCTGTACGCCCGGATCCGTCATAAGGGACCCAGACGACTTCGCTTACATCCATACCGCTTGCACGAGCGTGGTTCTTGATAAAGGCACCCAGAGGATTATCGACGAGGCGGGAGATCCATCCCGTTCTCATTCCATATCGGGCAAGAGCGTACGCAACATTATATTCCCCGCCGCCGGCATACGCCTCGAACACCGGCGTCAGCTCTATGCGCTGGTGACCGGGAGGGCTTAAACGAATCATGCACTCGCCGAGGGAGAGAAGGTCGAATTCTGTTTCCGATGCTGAATGAATTTGCAATGCCATTGTGTTATCCAAGATTATAAATGTGAAACAGGTGAAAAATCGCCTCTCGCCAAGTCGCCGGCGAAGCCGACCCTTCGGGAAAAAGCTCAAGAACTATTTTTTGAATCATTTTGCGATTTTGGGTGATCCATACTTTTGGAATTATCCGGAAACCTCGATATTTGATTCGCCGGCACCTGCATCATTTCAATCGATAGAGGAGTTGACCGGCGTTTTCGACGACCAGCAGGCCGCCGTTTTGTCTTGCTTTCCATTCGGGAACGTTGATCGAGCGGTAATCAGCGTAACCGAGGTTGACGGCTCGGCAAACTTCTTCGGGGATCGAAGTTGCAAGCGTAACGTTGATGCGTGGTAATTCCACCCCATTCTCGAAGGTACCGATACCCCGCACGTTCGTCGAATGAGCAAGGATGAGTTTCGAGGTTCCCGAAAACCGGTCCCACTGTCGAACGAAGTAGTCGCGGATATGATACCCGACTTTGCGAATTTCCTTGCCGTGCACGTGAGAAATTTCTTTGATATGAGGGGCGTAGATGATCACTTCTCCGCCGTCAGCAATGATCGGCTCGTGCTTGTACATTACTTTCCCGGCCACCCAAATGTCGTCATATATCGTTGGCGCAAGACCGAGGACCGTGTTATAAGCATGGTCGACATATCTGATATGAACTTTCGAAGAACAATCTGCCGCTTTCCCCCAAGCCTCTTCGGGCGAGCCGATAAAGAGGGACGTCACAGCGTGATCATCGACGACGAAAGCAAAACATATCCGAGGCACGGAAATCATTGAGGCAGATTTATCGATGACCCGCCGGACAGGAGTATCTTTCACGCCGTTGACAACCGGGTTTGTGATGAGAGCTCCGATCCAATGGAATGTTTGGATAATCTCTTCGCCACCGATTCCCGGGAAAAAATATTTGTTCCCTCCGGCGAAGCCGACCGTCTCATGTGGAACAACCGGACTAATGAGAATGATCTGATCGTAATCAAAAATGCGTTTGTTGATGGTGATATCCACTGCGTCGGTGAACAATCCCTCGGAGAGCCCGGACATCTCCGAAGCCGAGATTCTCCCGATCGTCCTGAGCTGTGCCGGATCGTTGTGTGAATGATTGAAGAATTTTGTCTTTGTGTGTATGGATTTATATTCTTCAGCGGTGATCCCTACAAGGCGGAGAATAATCTCCATCTCCAGCGGACGATGTGTGCCGGTTGCTATGAGATAATCGAGGGCACTCACTTTGGGTTCGAGGATATGTCCAAGCGTTTTAAAAAATACGGGAAGTTCCGCATGCCGGGTGGTGTCCGGTATGATAACTAAGATACGCCGTCCGTTCAATTGAAGTGATGAGAGTGCTCGCTCACTGAGGCTGTAGATTTCTTCTTCCATTTTCTGACGCGGGATAGCTTCGTTCCCGATGATCATCATTCCGCTACACCTTTCCGATTTCAACACGGAAACCGATTGTCCTGAGCGGCTGCTGGAGGGCCGTTAACGAAGAGGGCAATGTAACAACTGTGTTAAAAAATTCGCGCCTCATGCGGTATTCGGCCCGCAAGCCTGCAAAAAACGATCGGCGTTCATCAGGCAACACATTCGCAATCAGACGCAATGCGCGGTCATCGCACTCAATATCATAGCATTGGCTCACAATTTTTCTTAACACTTCTTCATGGGATTCGGTGCCTTGCGGCACAATAACATGTTCAACCGCCGGTTTGGGCAGCGAATTCCCCTGCGTCCACGTTTCCGGCTGGCCGAAGAATTTGCATGCGACCGAGTACATCATTTTCACCGCAGCAAGTTTTCCGTCGAATGAATATCCTGCGATATGTGAAGTGGCAATATCAACTTTCTCCATAAGATCGATATCAATCAGCGGCTCCCCTTCCCACACATCAAGGAGCGCGCCTCCGAGGTGTTTGCATTCAATCGCTTCTTTCAGCGCCTCTCCATCTACAACGGCACCACGTGCCGTATTAAACAGGATTGCTCCTTTTTTCATTTTATTGATACGTGTGCCGTCAAAGAGATGAAACGTTGGATCGCTCCCCGACTTTGTGAAAGGGACATGAAGAGTGATGAAATCCGCTTCCATCAATTTGTCCAGAGGTGCGTAGGAAGGATCCGCCGTCACGCGGGCAAGAGGAGGATCGTTCTGCAGCACATTCATTCCCAACGCCCTCGCATTCCTGACGATCTTGCTTCCCACATTTCCAACACCAACCACGCCGAGAGCTTTCCCGGAGAGGGTGAACCCCTTCCGTTTTGCCAGCGTAAGAACTGCCGACGTGAAATACTCTGCAACTGAATTTGCATTCGAACCGGGCGCACTCGCAAAACCGATTCCCCGCAATCGGAGATATTCAAGATCAACATGGTCCGTGCCGATCGTAGCCGTCCCGACAAATTTGACCTTGCTCCCATCGAGCAAATCTTTTGTCACCTTCGTTTCCGAACGAATAATGATCATGTCGGCGTCGCGGAGAGTCTCCTTCGTAATTTCCTTAGTCCCTAATGCTTGAACTTCGCCGAATTGACGAAATGCTTCCCCAACGAGCGGGTTATTTTTATCTACGACTACGCGCATGATACCTTCCAACTTACGACTTCTTACTGCATACCAACTACCCAACAACCGCTACGCAAAAAAGGTTAAATCGTCATACTTGTGAATCCGCCGTCGACCGGGACGACTGCGCCTGTAACAAATGAGGAGGCCTTTTCGGAGGCCAGCCAAAGAAGCGCACCCGACAATTCGTTGGGTTCTCCATATCTTGCCATCGGAGTATGGGAGAAAATCGATTTGCGCCGTTCTTCGGTCAGTATTTTGCGATTCTGTTCAGCGGGGAAAAAGCCGGGCATAATGGCATTAACGCGAATCTTATGTTGTGCCCACTCCTTTGCTAGAAAACGGGTCATGTTGTTTACGCCCGCTTTCGAGATAGAATATGTGAAAACCCGGGATAACGGCGGTCCCGAAGAAACCGACGAGATATTAATGATGCTCCCTCCGCTTTTCTGTTCGATCATTTGTTTGGCAAAAACACGGCACGAGAGAAAAACTCCCTTTAAGTTCGTGTCGAGAATGTTATTCCATTCTTCATCGGAGATATCAAAAACTGGGGTAGGTGAATTGACACCGGGTGCGTTGACAACGATATCAATTTTTCCCCAGAGGGAAACGATTGCATTCTTGCCTTTTTCAACGCCCGCTTCCGATGCGGTATCAACTTGGACAGCTTTTGCCGTCCCGCCCGCCTGCTCGATAGCCCGAACCACTTTCTCCGCACCGGCTGCGTTGTTATGGTAGCCGACTGCCACTTTCGAGGAAGCCTGTCCCAACGCTTGTGCCATGCTGCCTCCCAGAACTCCGCTCCCCCCGATAACAACCGCAACCTTCCCCTCAAGGCTGAATAAATTATCTACATACGACATATGTTACTCTTTGAATATTGTGTTTATGTTTTTTTCGCCGTCCAATGAGCTCAAAGTTTAACCGGCTTGACGTTGGCGGTCAGTAGCGACATCAAGCCGAGGGCCAGCAAATACGCAGAGCCGCAAATGATAAAGAGTATCATATAGCTGCCTGTCGCTTGAACGATGTATCCAGCAGCCGTCAAGAAAATCATACCTCCCACAGAGCCGGCAAATGCGCCGAGTCCCACAACTGAACCTACCACTTTTTTGGGGAACATATCTGACGCCGTTGTGAATATATTCGCCGACCATCCCTGGTGTGCGGCTGTCGCCAAACCAATGATCCCGACCGCCAGCCACATATTGGAAACGTTAGCGGCAACAACAACCGGGACAACGAGGAGCGCAAAAATCAACATGGTCACTCTTCGCGCTCTATTGACTGCCATTCCACGCTTGATCATTGCTCCGGAAAGATATCCACCGCCGATACTCCCTATACTTGTCATCGTATAAATAACAATGAGCGGCAAACCAATCCCGGAAAGCGTGATGCCGAAGTTGTTATTTAAATACAACCCCAACCAATAGAGATAGAACCACCACACCGGGTCGGTAAGAAACTTGCCGACCACGAATGCCCATGTCTGGCGATACTTGAGAAGCCGTAACCAAGGAACTTTCTCAGACGGTGAATCCGGTGGATCGCTGAGGATGTACGCCATCTCTTCTTGCGAAACTCTTTTCGCCGCTTCAGGCTTTTCATAAAATATGATCCACAAAACAAGCCAGACGAAACCGGTCGCACCGGTTGCAATAAATGCCGACTGCCAGCCGTACGTCACCGTCAACCAGGGAACCACGGCAGGAGCCACAACCGCGCCGATGTTCGCCCCCGAATTAAAAATTCCGGTGGCCAGTGCCCGTTCTTTTTTCGGAAACCATTCTGCGGTCGCTTTGATCGCAGAAGGAAAATTCCCCGACTCACTCAGGCCGAGAAAAAAGCGAGCGACGCCAAAACCGAACACCGTGCTCGCGAGGGCATGTGCCATTGCGGCAATGCTCCAGCCAGTGATCGAAATTGCATAGCCTATCTTTGTACCATATTTATCGACAAACCATCCGAAGACCCCAAGACCGATGGCATAGGCAGCTTGAAAGGCTGTTCCGATGTAGCCATACTCAATGGAACTCCAGCCGATTTCCTTTTGCAGTGTCGGCGCAAGGATACCGAGGATATTTCTGTCGAGATAATTGATCGTCGTTGCAAAAAAAAGTAAACCGCATATCGTCCATCGATGTCGGCCGATATTCTGATTTACTTCTAATGTTCCGGTCATGCGCGTTCTTCATTTCCAGGGTGAAAGACATCTTCCACGAAGCTATCGGTCTATTATTCCTTCGGTCTTACAAAAGCTCTCTCATCGGCACGGCGTCCATATCCGAAAATTCCTGATTTTCTCCTCCCATCGCCCAGATGAACGAGTAGTTCCTTGTTCCCGCCGCTGAATGGATCGACCATGGGGGAGAAATGACGGCTTGTTGATTTCTCATAATCAGCGCCCTCGTTTCGTTCGGTTTGCCCATCAAGTGGACAACAAAAGACTCCTCATCAAGCCCAAAATAGAGGTAGACTTCCATCCTGCGCTGGTGCGTATGGCTCGGCATTGTATTCCATACGGAACCGTCGTTCAATGCTGTCAAGCCCATGACCAACTGGCTGCTTTTGATACCTTCGGGGTGGACGTATTTCGTTATCGTTCTGGCATTGGCATTATGGGACGATCCGAGGGGCGATTTCGTTGAGTCGTTGAAGCGTGCGTGGGCGACGGGATAGGCCGCATGCGAGGGGTACGAGACGAAATAAAACAATGACGGCTTATTCGGGTCGGCACTCGCGCATTCGATCTCCCGAACCCCTCTCCCGACATACAGCAGGTCTCTAAATGCCATCGCGTAAGCTGTGCCGTCCACATATAATTTCCCATCCCCTCCGATATTGATGATGCCGACTTCGCGTCTCTCAGCAAAGAAATCCGCAGCCATCTCTTTCTTCGATGATTCCAATTTCAACCTCGTCGCCAACGGGACGGCAGATCCGACGATCACACGATCGACGTCCGAGTAGATCATCGTTACAACATTCGGCGCAAATAAGTTATCGATAACAAAGGACCGTCTAAGCTCAGCCGTTGTCATCCGTTGATACGCTTCATCGTTCGGTGCAAATCGTACTTCCATAATTATTCCATATCATCTTTCAAGCGACCGCGATGGTTCCATCGTTCCGCCAAACAAACACTTAAGATACAAAAAATCACACTTTTTTGCTCTGTTACTCGCATCATAGATATCGAACACAGTTTCCTTCCACAACATTATCCGATCACGTAAATTCAAAATATTTTTTCGCATTGTTGTAACAGATGTCCTTCACAAACGCGCCGACAAGCCCGACATCGTCCGGGATAATTCCTTCGTCCATCTCCCGGCCAAGGATGTCGCATACCAGACGCCGGAAATACTCGTGCCTGGGATATGAGAGAAAACTGCGTGAGTCCGTGATCATCCCGACGAACTGGCTGAGTAATCCCATGTTGGAGAGGGCTTCGATTTGCCTTGTTATGCCATCTTTCTGATCGAGGAACCACCATGCCGCGCCATATTGCATTTTACCCGGAACGGAACCGTCCTGGAAATTCCCGATCATGGTGGCGTACACTTCGTTATCGCGGGGGTTGACATTATAGAGGATGGTCTTTGCGAGCTTGCTTTCTTTATCGAGGCGGTCTAGGAGCTTTGCCATCGGCCGGGCGATTGGTTCGTCGCCAATTGAATCGAATCCCGTGTCGCGACCGAGTGTTCGCATCATTCGCGTATTGGTATTTCTCAATGCGCCGACGTGATATTGCTGAACCCATTTGTATTCACAATTTATGACTCCCAATTCATACAGCATGGCCGACTTAAACGCTGCAACCTCGGCTGAATTCAGCGTTTTCTTCTGGAGCAATTTCTTGAAGATTGTTTTGATCTGAGCATCAGTATAGTCTTCCGCATATATCGTCTCCATACCATGGTCGGACGTTCTGCATCCATGGCGTGCGAAATAATCGAACCGTGAACGAAGGGCATCGAGAAATCGATCAAACGATGTAATGTCGAGGTTTGCAGCGCGCGAAAGAGATTTCACATACCCGGCAAATGCCTTGCTGTCTTCAACCGCGAAAGCTTTATCCGGGCGAAATGCGGGGAACATCCGAGTGCTACCGGAGATTTTCGAATACTGTTCGTGATATTCGAGGGAGTCAATGGGATCATCGGTGGTGCACACCACTTCCACATTCATCTGTTTTAAAATCCCTTGTGCAAAGAATTGAGGCGTTGCAAGTTTTCGATTGCACTCATCCCAAATGCTCTTCGCGGTCATTGCGTCGAGCAAGCGATCGGAGATCCCGAACGGGCGCTTCAATTCCATGTGCGTCCAGTGGTAGAGGGGATTCCTGAGCGTCTTGGGAACGGTTTCAGCCCACTTTTGAAACTTGTCCCAATCACCTGCGTCTCCTGTTACGAAGCGCTCGTTGACGCCGCTCGCCCTCATTGCGCGCCACTTGTAGTGGTCTCCGTTCAACCAGACTTGTGTCAAGTTCTCAAACTGCCTATTCTCGGCGATTTCTTTTGGAGAGAGATGACAATGATAATCGATAATCGGCATTGTTTCGGCGTAGTCGTGGTACAGCGTTTCTGCCCTTTTTGTCTTTAGAAGAAAATTTCTATGAACGAATTCTTTTTTCATCGTAATGTCTTTCCATTTTGCCGCCCTGTATGACGGGGCAGACTCAAAAAATTACCCGGATTGGATTATTAAGTTCCTCTGCGATCGATTTGAGGTACGAACGAAATTCTTCGAGGCTCGTAATCCCGTTCTGTTCCTGCTGCCATGCGGCAGCAAAATAGTATGTCAATTTACCTCCGCGGGGGCGCAGGATGACAAGATAACTGACATTGTCGGCACGTCGTTCGATTTTCTCCGAACCTTTATAGAACACTGCAATTCCCATGTTGTCACCAGCACGGGATTGCTTCCCAAACAATCCGAAGTACTGCCAACCTTTGTCCGGTCGACCGGTCGACTCGACGAGCGTTGTGTTCTCATGTTTTGCGAGACCGGTGCAAAGGTTCGACGGATTTGGAGAAATCTGTTCCTTGCACATCGTCAACCGGCTCCCGGCAGTGATCGAATAACTCGATATAAGATTATATTTTTTCCCTGCGACATTCCAGCCATAATATACAGCCCGTACATCGGAACGAACGGGGCCGTTTGCGGCAATAATACAAAATACACTGTCGGTGCTCGAAACGGTGACGACATCCGTTCCGCTTTGCATCGCAAGAGAACCAATACCTAGCGATGTACCAACCTTGAAATTATCCATTCCCCAATACAACATAGATTCGTACGATTCGTTGTTGTTGGCAACGAGATCGTGTACCCCCGCGGTGTTTAGTACCATGTCCGCCACCTTCTTACCGAAAATATCAGTCCGGTTGCGCTCGTCCAAATAAAATCGATATCCTATTTTATCCGACTCCCATGTGGGCCCCTCGTGCTGGAATAACCCGTCGTGGTCAACGTGAACTGCGGGCACTCGGACCGAATCGATGCGAACAAACCTTCCTTTCGCGTACTTTCCGTTCACGAACTCATAGTCCACCTTGATCGACATATCCGCCTGGGTCCGTTTCCTGTACTCTTTCTTTGGCAGTGCGTGCGGCCCCCATCGCAAAACGATTAATTTCTGCTCGTTCGGCGCGAAATCAGTGACGAACGTGAGCAGGTCGGGGGATCCATTGCGGTCGGTATCATCAAACTGGCTTGGTAGTTCAACTCCTCCCGAATAGACCGTGCATGAACGCGGGTCAAAAGTCGGAACCTCCTTCTCGATCGACGCAACGTCAATTGATATTGCTTCATCAATCCGCG
This sequence comes from uncultured Bacteroidota bacterium, assembly GCA_963717445.1. Classification (GTDB taxonomy): domain Bacteria; phylum Bacteroidota; class Ignavibacteria; order UBA10030; family UBA8401; genus JAGVPT01. The sequence goes on from OY970334.1 coordinate 976,534, forward strand.
CAATTGCCAAGGTATTCGAAGCATGTACGACGAGAGAATCGGGCAATGGTCGATGTGCACCATCTTTTGCGTAAGCAGTGAAGAGCGACAAACAGAGAGCAAGGGTGAGGGCAACAAAGTATTTCATTGTTTTCCTTTCGAATGCCAGTAAGAAAACCGGACAGTCAACCGGGGTTTCTCGATTCAAGAAGATGTCGGGCATCTTATCTCAAAAATTGTGCTCAGCTAAAAATTTACTCCGGTCAATTGATGAGATGATCGACATCTCGCAAAATACTCTAACGCCATGCTCTTCGAGTGCCAGTCGAGACGACTGACACCCGAAGGAATCATGACCGTTTCAAAACGTTGAACAACTGAACGTGCAATTTATTTCAACAGCATCATTTTCTTTATAAATATAACTCCCGGCGATGACAATCGGTAGAAATAAATTCCCGATGACATGCTCGACGCGTTGAAATTCGCCGTATAGAAGCCCGGCTGCATCACCCCATTGACCAGCGTAGCAACCCTTCTTCCAAGAACATCGAAAATTTCCAGAGTGATTTGGGATGCCTTTGGAACAGCGTAAGCGATCTGGGTTGAGGGGTTGAACGGGTTCGGATAATTCTGCGCCAACGAGAATTCTTTCGGCAACAGTGATTGAGCATCCGCCACACCCGTCACCTTGTTTCCCTTGCCGCTGACGGCCACGGAATCCGGTGATCCGAGAGCGTCGTACACCAACTTGATATAGCCGGATTGGCTGCTCGTGTCGGCGGGTGTAAACGTGATGACGAGATATGCATTGGCTCCAGAGTTGACGGCCACCGATCCAGATGCGGCAGCAAATGCCGAGTTTGATGAAGTGACCGTAAAGTGGACAGTACCTGGCCCAACATTCGTAAGTTGAATGCTGTCCTTCTTCGATGAAAGAAGGTTCACAGTACCGAATTTAATCTCGTGTCCGGAGACCGTAACAGGGGTCGTTGTCAGGGTCGGTGTGCCCCAGCGTGGATCGCCAGCGACTATACCATCTGTCGTTGTCATGCTCGCGAGCAATGACGCAGTACCTGCGATATTGCAATTCAAAGTATCGAAATAATACTCGACATGCCTCCGGTTGTAGTCATACGTCCAATGCCCCGGAGAATCTTTCGTGAAATTCGGATCGTTGCCATTTTTTTGTTTCCCATCGCCTCCGAGTGACCGAGGCTCATAGATCCAACGGATCATCTTTGTCATAAGTGGAGGAGTGTTGTTGAGCGTAATGGCGACCTGTTTGAAACCCTTGGTAGTGTCCTTACCCTGCGCGGCCAACGTTGTGTTCATCCCCCAGGTGAGCCATGGCCCTTCACTTTGATAATAAGGACCGTTCGGGAGAGGAAGATTTAACATGGCCTGACCTGAATCCGACACCGCATAGTAGTTGTTGGAAATGTTCCATTTTGCGGCGAGGTTTCGATTTGTCAGCACCCATGCCATTCTCGGCTGCAAGTTGACTGTATCAAGTTCGCCGGGATCGCTGAATTCGACTTGTCGAATGTATGCCGTATCAGCTCCGAGGGCGAAATGGTCGACAAGCAAGTTGTTCGTTATCTGGAGTATACCTGCGCCCGTCGAGTCAACCCTCCCGAGGGAGAGAAACCCATGGTACGAGACACTATTGACGATGGTGTTATGATTAAAAATAAAGTTCTTAATCGGGCCGAGTGTTGACTGGTAATGCCTGACCACTCGGTCTTGCAGGTTGACGAACGTGCAGTTCTCGATATCGCACGTATCGACAATATTGTTTCTTAGGTCGATCCCTTTGCCGGCTCCGAAATTGGACGTTCCCTCAAACCCCATGTCTGCGAAGATGGAGTTGGTCACCTTGACGACATGCGGTTGTCCGTCTGTTCTAAGCAAATTACCATTGACGGACTTCAAGATGCAGCTATCAACGTAAATGCTGCCGCCGCTGCCGGAGGCGTTCAGGTCGATGAGACCTCCCTGCAGGTGGTCGAGGTTGGAATCGACCGGTTCGTAGTATCCCGTGATGATAATGTGCTTAAGATAAATAGCGCCACCTGCAAGATTTGCAAACTCTCCAGGGGGGTTTCCGTTTGTCCCCGGATACAGATAGACCGTAGGATCGTAGTGGCCGCTACTCCCGTACTCACAACGAAAACTGAGGGTCTTGTTTGCAAATGCAAGTTGCGCGTTGAGGAGATAGACTCCATCTTTCTTTAATACGTAGACGCGTGTTCCGCCCTGAAAAGCGGCGCTTGAGGTGTCCTGGAAAATCAGCGTGTTGAGATACTGATTTCCCGACCCCACGTAGTCCTGCAAGACTAAATCCTGAGCGAACAAAGCCATCGGAAGCATCAGAACCATCAAAGCAGGAAAAATGTAACTGAGCTTAAGCATAACATCCTCCTTGGTGTGACATGGAATAAATCGTGAGCTATGTGGAACCGAATTCATTTTAGCCAAATTGTTTCTACCTATGAACATCGAATATTGAACGATGCACTTTGAGCGATCACCTCCTCCCAGCAATGTTGAATTCAGTGAATACTTGCTATGGTTCGTTCTACAACGAAACCCTCACTCCGAAGTCCACGGTTACGCCATACAGCTCGGCCGTGCGTGGAATCTGCCAAGAAGTAAAATTATCCTTGAACGACGTTGTCTCCTGGCGATTGGTGAGATTGTTGACATTGAGAATCAAAGAAAATTTTTCACTCAGTTTCTGCTTCAGCGCGAGATCCAATTTCGTAAATGGGTCGACATAGACGTCTGCTTGGCCATCTTGAGAATATGATTGGATGTACTGGCCCTGGAAGAATACCGACACCCGTCCGGAAAATCCACCGATGTCATATCCGAGGGCTACGTTACCGTAGAAATTGGGCTGGCCTTCCGACTCTCTTTTCAGGTCTATCGCAACATGATGGAATACGCTTGAGATAACCGGATTATTGCGAACATATGTTGTCTCCGAGGTGGCGATTATTTGGCTTCCAATGATGTAGGTCTCGGATCTCGTGATCGATGCGTTGTACGACAGCGTAATATTGCTGAGGTAGCCGGGAAGGAAACCAAAATTTATCTGATGCTCGAATTCGAACCCCCATGCGTACGAGGTTTTATCCGAATTGTATGGCATGGTCAGGATATGAATTGAGCGCTGACTGATGATTGAAGCGAACGGCGCTGTAGTCTGCCACGTCAACCCCATCTTTTGAAACAATGAATCAACCCCATCGATGCTCACGTTGTTCATCTCATGATAGAGATTGTCGATGACTTTGTAGAACCCGGAGACGGATATGAGACCGATCGTATTGCTGTACACCTGAGTGTTCAATTCGTAATTCCATGCTTTTGTATCCTTCAGATTAGGATTACCGAGATCGAATATCTCACCGCCGGCTCCGGAGATATTGAAAGAAGGGAGACGGAAATTAAAATCTGGTCTGGCCAACGCCTTGTAGGCAGCAGCCCGTATTGTCAAGAAATCTGTCGGCGTGACCGACATCTGAGCATTCGGAAGCCAGATGGTTTCAGAATAATGGGTCGTAGAATCCTGGAGCGGTTGAGGCGTGATCTGCTGTATCCCGATTGTCGAAATTGCACCGTCGGTGAATTTTGCGCCATAGTCGTCCGATTCTTGCTCAAGGCGTACACCGGCGATCAGGGTCATCGCCTGACCAATGTTGAATGTGTTCATGAGATATCCTGCGCTTACTCTCTCCTGCACGTTGTAGTCGCCGAGCTCAGCCAGCGCACTCGGACCGAATTCGGGGGAACCGCTCACTGTCGCATTTTTCACCAACTGGTACCAGAGTTTTAAAGCATCCACATTGATGAGGGGCGTCATCTTGTACAAACCGAGAAGGTTGCGGGACGGGGCCGGATAATCGACGAAATCCGATAACGAGGGAGACGAAGATGATCGATTGTAGTAATAGTTTGCAAAACGGCTCGATTCCAACATTGTCGTGTCGACGCCGATCGTTGAAAACCCATGGAGGTAGTTGTTGTCATCGAGTTCTTCCTTATTCATCCATCGCGTTCCATCTCTGTACTTTGCTCCCATTTTCAAATCGCCTGAGAGCTGGTCAAACAATGAGTATGTTTTTGTGACGTTGACGTAAGCGGTTCTCTCTTTATCGAAGTTATTTTGCTGATAATAGACAGAGGTAGAGCAAGCGGCGGCCGAAAAGTTATTGAGAGCATAAGGAATGATGTTAAGTTCCGGGTGGTCGTGGCCGGAAGGAACTCCTCCCGGAACCACTCCCGGCGTTTCTGTAAACTTCATCGCGAAATCGTACGGATTGTCAACGCGCGATTCGGCGTACGAAGCGCTCCAGTCAACATCGAACCCGCCGAGAAAATTTTTCCCCTGCAGGGCGGCATTGTCGGTGCTCGTCGTGAGCTCAGTGTAACGGTAGTTATAGTCCCAGGAACCGCCTCCACCCGTAACACCTGGATACACCCGGTCATAGAGCATGATATTTCTGCCGGTGCTGCTGTAGAGTCCGGATAACTTTACCGATCCACTGTCGGGCGTGTTGACGTCGAAGATCGCTTGACCGCCATTCCTCGTCCTCACCTCATCAGTGAAATCGACTGTAAAGGGAGCCATTTCGTAATCGACGTTCCACGGCGAAGTGGGATTGTTAATGGGCTTGTAGTACGCATAACTGTATGTGATATCCTCTTTGCTCCTAATCTTTCTCTCGGTATTGCCCTGTAGCTGCACACCGAGAACATCATCCAAAAACCTCTCGCCGTACCGACCAGTGATGTCGTACTGTCTCGCCGAATTCATTAGACGATTATAGTCCCCCATGAGATCAAAAACGATTTCCCGCTCCGAAGGAGCTTTCCGGGTCACCAGATTAATAGAGCCGGCGATCGCGTCTCCATCCTGGTCGGGTGTGAGGGTTTTGTGAAGCTCAATGCCAGCAAGTTCTCCCTGCGAGATGGTGCTGAGGTCAACATCTCTCGATGTGGAATCGGTCGACGGTATCTTTACTCCATCCACAGTAATGTTGCTGAATCTCGAGCTGAGGCCCCGAAGGACGACTTTGGTCGCTTCACCGCCCGATCGAATCAGCGAGACTCCCGGCAAGCGGCCAATCGCCTCAGCCGCATTCGCGTCGGGCAGCTCCTTGATCTTCTCTTCCGAAACGACATTGACAATGGTTTTGGAGGAAACCTGCTCATTAATTGCCGCAACTTGGCCGCGCATTTGCGCAGTGATCACGACCGCCTGCCTCTGCAGTATTATCTGGCTGAGACGCACGTTCAACTGTACTTCGTTCTTCGTAGAGAAATCCACTTCGGCGTATTTCGTTTCGTATCCTATGCACGATACTTTAACCGTGAAGGAGCGATGCGGAATCGCAGTAATACGGTATTCTCCTTCGATATCCGTTGAAGAGCCGAGCGACGTCCCTTCGAGAATGACATTGATTCCGATGAGCTTCTCATTCGTCAGGGAATCCGTTACCACGCCCTGCAGCGTCGACTGCCCAAAAGCGACGAGAGGCATTAACGATAAAGCTAAGGCGATGAGCTTTAATGCGGGAAGTATTTTCATAGTGCTCTCCGTAAAAGTATTGGCGCCAATCTGTAGAGCGCCAACGATAAGGTGAATTGATGATAACTCTCCTCCTCGCCTCTTATCTTCCATCACTTCAAAAGAATCATTTTCTTTACTATCACGGTTTCGTTTGTCTCCAAACGATAGAAATAGATGCCGCTTGGAAAGTCACGGCTTGAAAAAATCACTTCATGAACTCCCGCAACCTGACGTTCTTTTGCGAGCATTGCAACCTTTTGTCCCAACTCATTAAATACCTCGAGTGTTACATAACTGTTCACTGGCAACTGATAACTGATTATCGTGCTTGGATTGAACGGGTTGGGAAAATTCTGCGACAGAGATGGCGAACGGGGCGACATCATCTGCCGGTCGTTCGAGACACGAGTCACATAGTCCGATTCAAATGCGCCAAGATCGGGAGCGCTCCCGTTGAACGGCAACCCGACGTTGGTACCTGCATCGATCAGGTCGCTCCCCTCGGCAAGATGCATAAAAAGGATATCCGGCAAACTTCCATCCGGCTTGCGCGGCCCGGTAACTCCGGCAGTATCCAGACTCACAAAATCCGTGTCTGTCACTGAAAACGGAGGCAGCCAACTGTTCGTCGCCTGCACGGCGCTTGCCAGCACTGAAACCCCGCCCGTCCCCGCCGAGATACAGTTCTTGATCGTGAGGATTGAGCCGGTCTTCAGCGCTTCGTTGATGTGGTAATTTGTCCCGTTCCTGTAGCCGGTACAGTTCAGGAGCGTCATCGATCCTCGGTTGTTATTCTGGTCGAATCCTTTCACGCGATTGTCGAAGGCGAGACAATTTATCAATGTCATGTTGTGGCGGAGACTATCGGCATTGGAGTTGTCGCCTCCACCCATTTTGAAGCCGTTGCCGTTGCCGACGCTCGCCGCACCGCTCTTGAGATATCCGTTGTGAAATGTCCAACACATTTCAAAGGTCGTGAAGACGCTGTCCGAGGGACGCAAATATCCGTCGCAACCGTCATCTGAATTTTGCCAGGAGCGGCAGCCATAGAAATAATTGTTGGTACCCACGTCAAGCTTTGGAGCAAAACCATCGGCGTTTCCTTGGCTTGGGTCGGCATTATAGTAGGAATCGCAATTGATGACCCGGTTGTTCGAAGCTCCGCCCCCCAATTGGAGCCCGGTATCTTCGTTTTCGCTGAACGAACAGTTCTCGATAATATTGTTCGAGCCGCTGATGATCATGCCGTTATCGCCAGCCCTCCAAATATCGAACCCTTTGATGTACCAGTAATTCTTGCTAAGGTTGATGCCCCTGTTGCTGCCGGAAATCGCCATGGCGCTGAAATCAAGGAATGGCCGCTCCCCGGGATATGCAAAGAGATAGTACATTGCACTGCTTGTTCCGCTCTTCGGGGTATTGATAGTGCTCGTCAATGAGTATGTACCCCCGCGGACGTACACCGTATCCCCAGCATGCATAATGGACAAAGCTTTGGTGATCGTCTGCAATGGTGCGTCAATGGTGCCGGCACTCGTATCACTCCCCGAAATTGAAACGTAGAGTTGAGCCTCCATGATATTGAGCATCAGAAGCAAGGCAATACCGACAATAGCGGATCGGGTCGCCAGCAAACTCATCCCCGTTTTTCCACGCGTTGGTTTCATCGAACAAATCCCTTTCGCTCTATCATAAAAAAGAATGCGCGTTGCATCCCGAACAGGTACATCTCGTGATATTCATTGCCATACTATTTCGCCAACGATATTTTAGATTTTTAGAATGACCAGAATTTCTTGTCAGGGACACACATCGAGTTGGCATAAAAAGCCATTTTTCCCTTAATCGTTTACTTTATCGGTAACGTAATATCGTGCAAGAATCTCCTGCGCGTGCCCGGTTTCCGGACATAACCCCTATTATTGATGATTACACCAATACGACCCCGTCGCTCGCAAGAATTAGTTAGGTCAATTCTTGCGAGCGAACGTCGGGCGCAAACGACTGTCTCGCACCCAGAAGCGACCGACCCGATAGTCGAGCTGCTACTTCATCAACATCATTTTTTTCACTTCATCTCTGCTCATCGAATGAAGCACATAAAAATAAGTCCCACTCGGGAGGTTTCTTGCGTCGAAGGTAACGGTGTAGATCTGGTTCGGCTGCGCGACTTGGCTGAACAAGGTTGCGACTTCCTGTCCAACAACATTGTATATTTTCAGCGTCGTGCGTTCAGCATTCTTCGCCGCAAAGCTGAATTTCGTGCTCGGATTGAATGGATTAGGATAGTTCTGCGAAAGTGCAAAATCTTTTGCACTCAATGTCGTGGTTACCTCCACTGCATTGCTGTACGTAAACCTTCCGTCATGATCAATCTGTTTTAGGCGGTACGAATACGTACTTGCCGCTGAGTTTACATCGGAGAAACTATAACTATGCGCCACATTGGATGTCCCGGCACCATCGACAAATCCTATCTTCGCCCAAGAGCCATTACTATTTTTCTGGACTTCAAAGCCGCTGTTGTTGATTTCGGAGGCTGTTGTCCATGCCAATTCTACGTTGCGCCCATTTGCCGAACCGGTAAATGAAGTGAGCTCGACGGGAAGAACATATGTTAGGTTTTCATCTGCACCAATGTACGGATATGTGGCATTCCTTGTATCGCCATCAATATCTGTCGTAATTCCTGAAATTGGCGTGCCAATGTAGTTTGTATTTACAGCGCTTAAATTTAGATGCAGATCTTCTGAACCAGCCGTTGTACTGAGAAAATCAGTTGGAAATTGATGTGAATTTGGATCCATACTTGCGACAAAGCCACCTCCCGTGGTAGCACCTTGCAGATTACTCAATGTTTGATAATCTGTTGAGGCAGGACTAAAACTACTACCGGTACCTGCGGTATAGACCGTCCCACTCGCCGCACAATCAAAATTGTTGTAATTTGAAGCAGTAACGGTTCCATTATTGAAGTACGCGCAATAACTCTTCACGTTAGCGTTTGAATAGGTATTCTTTAGAATATTATTCTTCATTGTGACTGATGTTGGCGACCCGGTAAAGTAACAACAACCGTTGTTATAATAATAAGTACTAGTTGTCGTTGTAATGAACACAGAATTGAAATATACATTGTAAACTCCAACCCCATTAACATAGATACCCATAATACGAGTACTAGCAGTATAGCCCGGGGTGAGACCACCGCCGTCACCAATTGCGTAAACCATATTGTTATATACCTTCATCACTTCTGAAGCGGTGTTGCACGAAAGGTACATACCCGCAGCATATGTGCTAGCGACCGTACTATTATTATTTATATCATGGAGTTTGTTATTGTATACATTGATAGTACCATAGCCATATCTTATATATATTGCATAGGCGTTTCTTGCAGTCGTGCCGCTATAAGTAGCATTTCTGACTTCACAACCAAAAATAGATAGCCCGGTTTGATATTGACCACTTATACCATAGACATCGGCATCAGCTGATCCCCCCCCGATATTATTCGACAATGCTGAACCTACCACACAATTTTCAACCGTGCAATTAGCGTCAAGAACTGTTGTCGCTTGACCTTTCAAATAAATGCCATACCAGCAATTTGCTACGGTAATGTTATTGTAGGTATTAGTGGAGTTGAGAGCGCTCGCATTGCCATTTGTCTGATTAACACCATAAGTGACGTTGGTATTGGAACTGCTTAATGTAACAGTGCAATTTTTTATTGTGTTATTTTGCGATCCAGTAGTGGCATTATTTGCAATATAGTACCCATATTCCATCAGTTGGGTCGCCCCAGAGTTTATTCCATTTTCCTGAAGATCTATCCCATCAAAGGTAATGTAGCTTACGCCGTTGATTTTTATGATATAGTCTGAAGTACCAGTACCTGTCCCGGCGGTTATGAGCGGGTTTGCCCCTGATCCTGTTTTCTTAAAAAGTATAGGATTCCCCGATGTTCCCGTTGCCGTAATATTTCCAGCAGTTGGTGATCCAAAAGTTTCTGTCCAATTATCAGGGACATCAAATTCGACCCCACCACTTCCAACGCCAGAAGTATTTAATGCGGTGATTGCCGCAGCAATGCTTGTGTAATCACCACCACTACTCGCAATTGTTTTGATCCCAGTTAGTTGTGCGTTGGTGATTGATACTCCTATGCACAGAATCAGAACGATTGCAAAGAGAAAATGCAACATTGTTTTCATAACAATCCTCCTTCGACTAAGTAAAAATATTGTTGATTAGCAAAACACTTTCGTAATTCCACACACTTCTTTTGCGATAACCTAAGATGCTCCAACTTCCTTTCCATAATCGTTTACTTTACCGGTAACTTAAAATAGACAAACAAATATCACACCGGTTCGACAATTGTCGAAACCTACTTAAGCAACATCATCTTCTTTACTGCAACAAAATCTCCAGCATGGATCCGGTAAAAATAGACCCCCGATGCTCGACCGTCCTGGGTGGAAAAGGTCACGGTGTAGCTCCCCGGCTGCTGCATCTTGTTGACAAGCGTCGCCACTTCCCGCCCCAGCACATCGTAGACAATAAGTGAAACCCTGCTCGCCTTCGGCAACTGATAAAATATCTTTGTCGAAGGGTTGAAGGGGTTGGGATAATTCTGCGCCAGGCTGTATTCTTTTGGAATGTTGGAAAGCTCGTCCTCGACCGACGTGATCGCGCCCAATTTCCCTATCGCGAAATAACCGAAGCTTGTTATGCCTGCACGAGAGAGTGTGTACGGTTGAGTAGTGAATTGATAGGAATAGATTCCCGTTCCAACCTCAGCGGTATCCGGAAGGTGCACAATCAGATCATTTGTTGTCCGACTCGCTGCGAACGTCGTGTCCTCTTGCGACGCCATCCAGCCGAATTGAAGTGTCGCATTGCTGCCGCCCGGAGTCTTTTCGGTGATGTCCCATTTCAGCTTCACACGACCGTTGCCGCTCCTCGTCCCTCCGACAGAATCTGGAACAACGGACACAGAAAAGGTGTCGACGGTCCCAGCATTCGTGATCCAGACGGGAGAATACGCAGCCGCAGTCCCGACGGGGAAAAGTGTTTGGGCCGCGCCGACTCCATACCGTGTTACGCTTCCACCGCTGTCTGTCGCAATATACCGGAATGTCGATGCGCCGTTGATCGCGACTGCTGCCAGATTCTTCGATCCGACAAAAAATTTTCCTACGGTCAGCGCAAGAGTTCCGTTGACTGTCGTTTTTGAAGAAAGTCTCACCCCAAGTGTGTCGCTGATCGTGAGATTATTTACGGTATCCGGAAGAAGTACGCCGGTTTTTTGAGGAGCAAGGCCGTCGAAAGTATAGTTCGCGCTCTTGCTCAGCGTCTTCACACCCATGGTGGCCAGAGAACTGTCCAACCCGTTCACATGGCCCGATTCCAGCGTTGCCCCGGGCGAGAGCGTGAACGTTCCGGTTCCACCCAGCACGCTCGTGCCCATGGTGAGAGTTGTGCCGCCGCTGACTTCAAGCGGAAGTCCCCCTCCGCCGTATGTCACGTTCGAGAGCGTCAACGTCTGACTGCCGGCTTTTGCGAAGACAAGCTTCGCAAATCCGCCACGCGTGGTCAGCGTCGAATTGGCTGTCGTCGCATTAGAGAGAGAAAGATTCCCTGCGTATAAACACCAGACAGTGTTCCCGGATCCAGCCTGGTTCCCCTCGCTGATTGAGAAATTGCCGCCGGTAACTGAAACGTTTCCGAAATGATACACGCTGTCGCTCGTAGCAAGGCTAGTTCCCTGCACTCCAAAATTACCCCCTTGCACAATGACGTCGCCGTTAATCGTCAGCGCACTGTTAGAATTGCCGAAAAGGTACACTTGCCCGGTATTGGTATTAACCACTTTGAAATACCCGCCAAGAGTGTCTCCTCCAAAACCGAGAATCGTGTTCGCAGTTTGGTTGGGGCAATTCCATTCGACATTGTAGAAATTCTGATTTGTCCCGCCGGCGAACGAGGTCGCACCCCTGATCCCGCTGATACGTAGAAGCGATCCGTTGCTCCATGTTGCTGTCGGGATCGTGCCGCCGTTCTGAGCATGTTCATACATCCCACCGTTACCGACAACAAGCGTAGCTCCGGTAGCGAGCGTTAGAGTTCCGGCGTTCACGAGAGAGCCGAGGACTGTAAGGTCCGTCCCCGTCCCGTCCGCGACAACGAGCGTTTTCGCCGAATCGATTTTCAGCGTTCCGCCCGTGTTCACCGTAATTTGATCCGCATACTCGCTGTCGGAGACGTCAACGGTGTGGCCGGTTTGAATAGAAATGATACTATCGCTCGCACTCGGGGCGACCGGTGCCGGGTAAACCCAAATTGTTCCGTTGTTCCGCTCCCATGTGTTTACATCCGACCAAAGGCCCGACTGATGCGAACGATAGTCTCCGTCTCCCGCAACGAACCCGGTAAAATTACCGACGGCAAAAGCACCGAATGCCGTGATGCCGCCGCGCGCAACGGTGTACGGCGCCGTGGCGAGCTGCGAGGTATAACTTCCTGTGCCGACTTGTGTCGTATCCGACAAGCGAAAGATTTTCGCATTCCCGGCGCGGTCCACAGAGAAGATCGGATCTTCCAGAGAGGAAACCCAACCGAACTTTAGCGCGGCATTACTCCCGCCTTGAGTATTTTCAGCGATGTTCCATTCCACTTTTACTCTCCCCCCTCCATTTTTTGTTCCCCCCAGAGTATCCAAAACTACACCAGCGGTGATTGTGTCGACCGTGCCTGTGTTTGTGATCCAGAACGGTGCGTACCCTCCCGATATGCCGACGGGGAAACCTATCTGCGAGGATCCAACACTGTTCACCCTGAGCGTACCGCCGCTGTCCGTCGCGACGTAACTGTTCGTAGATCCCCCCGCCGTAGAATTTGCAATGATATTCTTTGTGCCGATTTCCAAAATGCCGTTGGTGAGCGTAAGTGTGCCGTTGATGGTATCGGACTTCGGGAGTGTGACACCTGCGGGATTATTGATCGTGAGATTCTTGACAGTCGTCGGCATTAACGAGCCCATCACCTGCGCAGCCATCCCGTTGAATGTGTAGCTTGCTGCACTGCTAAGCGTCTTAACACCCGTATTTGAAAGCGTGCTGTCCAACCCTCCGGTGTGTCCAGATTCGAGCGTCGCCCCTGTGTCGAGAACAAAAGTCCCGGAGCCACCAAGAACACTTGTCCCCATAGTTAGCGTTGAAACCTTGCTGACTTCTACCGGGCAGCCGCCTGCAAACGCTACTCCAGAGAGGGTCATCGTCTGTTTGCCCGCCTTCGCGAAAACAAATTTCGCACCGGCTGCATTTGAGTTCTGAGTCGTTGCGTTTGACATCGAGAAATTGCCGTAGAGGTTCCAAACAGCCGTCCCGGTTCCTCCTTGGCTCCCGCGCGAGACTGAGAAGTTCGTGTAAGAGTTGTTTGCCGGATTTCCAGTGACAGTAATGTTGCCCGCCACATTGATGATAATAGTAGTTCCTGCATTGCTTGTACCGTTCGATGTAACGCCGACAAGCGCCGATGAGGTTGAGGCGCTACCATCGACGGTCAGATTGCCGCCGATGTTCACCGTATCCGATACGCCGGAGGCGTTGGGCGCGCACAATTGCCACCTCCCTGACCCAGTGTTCTGCACCGTGATGTTGCCGGCAATATTCAAAGTGCCCCCCGCTGTGTTCCATCCGAGGTTCAAGTTACCAGACCATGAGGGGCAATTGACCGTCAAGTTGTAAAACGCCTGAGTCGCATTAAGTCCAGTTGTCGAACTCGTGATGCCGGTGATCAAACACGTTGAGCCCGTTTTCCACGTTGCCGTAGGAATACCTTGTCCGGAGTTTGACGGATGTGCAAACTCGTACGTTGCCCCGCTATCTACCGTTATCGAGCCAGAGACCACGTTGATGTACGCCTGATCTTTTACGTATCCATTGACAACGATTGCCGATTTTCTGAGAGTGTCAGGATTTCCGGCAGTCAACGTCACTATGTGCCCGTCCTGGATTGTAATCGTGCCTGCATTACTATCCGGAGGAGCAACAGCCGCATTCCAGGCAGAACCATCAAAGGTCTGCCACGTCGCCGCGACATTCCAATTACCCGATCCCGAAGATCGAAAGTCTCCCGCGACTTGACCTAAAGCCGGCATCGCTGCACAAAGAATGACAACGAATGTCAATCCTGCCAGAAAAGTAAAATTCGTTTTCATGTCGATGCTCCTTCTTGTCTGGTGTGTGTTTTTTTGCGTTTTAAGTTCTAAGTTATACGTTTTACGTTTTACGCTTTACGTCTTACGTCTTACGTATAACATATAACGTACAACGTAAAACTATCCAGTAGTAAAATGCCACGTCGGGCCTCGAAGCGTATCGGCCCCGTCAATCTCGTCGATCCGCCAATAATATGTCGTATGTGCGCTAAGCCCCACAGCTTCGAATGAAGCAAGCTTCTGATTTTTCATGAACAACGGAGCTGCTTCCTTCCCGAAATAAACGTCGTGCGATTCTGCGTTCCGCGCCGGAATCCATCGCAGACTGACTTCCGTCCCTTCCACATCATAAGCTGCATCACGTGGAAATGGGAAAGCGACATTGGCAAGAACTGAGGGCATTTCTGCTTCAGGATTCCATCTGCTTCCGAACGTCCATTCTGCAGTTACTTGCGCAGGAGTCGGAGAACCCTCCGCAGTTGAAAGGTTGTCCTTGAACCAGGCAAAATCTCCCCCCTCGCGATGACAGTTGTAAAAGTAATGACGGGATCCCCAAACCCAAGGCACCAGGTTCGGAGAATTGAGCGGCGCATAGATCGGCTCGTCTGCCATGTTCCTTGAAAAAATGCAGTCAAGCAAATAGAATTGCGCGTCGCGGTGATGGCGACCCAACGGAAATCCGGGAACGCCGTCAAATTGAGAATACCTGATAACAAACTTCTGGTCCTTGTTTGAACTCCCGTCGTGCCAGATGCTCGCACTTAGGTTGTGGCCGTAAAACCGGCTATCGGTGATGTAACACCATCCACGAGGGCAGACAAAATCGACCCATCCCTCGAAGTAACAGTTTGCATGGTAGTACATACCTTCCGCGCGGTTCCACAAACTCATCGTGTCGCCGCCGTCGGCGATCACGTTGCAGTTCAGAAAAATTATGCGTGTCGCATTGAAGCCGCGAACTGCAAATTGGTGCTCGTGGTTACCGTAGAGACTTCCGTAATTGTTGTACACGGTAAGATTCGCCATGGTGATGTCCGTTACCCCATTTCCGATATTGACAACCGCCGAACCCCAATCGGCACTGTCGAAACTTCCCTCACGATGGTTGTTGGGAATTTTCGTCCAATTCGCACGTAACTCCGCGTACACAATGCGGGTGCTGTCCCTCTCTTCGCCGACAAGGGCAATATTGCTTTTTGTTATAAAGAGCTTCTCCTTATAAATGCCTTTCTTAATGAGGATGATGATCAGCTGCTCGGCGTTTTGGGGGACCGAATTCAGCGCTTCCTGAATGGAGTGAAACTGACCTGTTCCGTCCTGCGCGACAACGATATCCGCACGTTCGGTGGCCGTTACATAAACGCGACCGGCAAAGAAAAAGAACACCGCTAGAAAAACTCGTTTCATGTTCGCCGTCATTTATCGGATGATGACTTCATCTTTTTTCACTTCCGGATCCAGCTCAACAGCCTGTTTCATTTTTGATAAGTCTGTTTCACTGATACCGATATTTTTCGTTTTACTTCCGCTTGCCTTTAGAAAAAGCTTTGCAGCCGGCGGAAATGAAATCTTCTTAAGTTGAACTGAATCGGCATTGTTTACGGTAAATGCCGGACCATTCGAAAATGACAACCGGACATTATTCATTTCGATATGTTCCGCATCCTGCAGCAAACAACCTGTCGTAGAATTGATGGCGATGCCGTTTAGACGGACGTTCTTTACCGGCATTTCCGGCAACCCGCGAACGAACACTGCACCCCTTGCACCATCGCACGTAATATTTTGAATCTGAAAGTCGCGAAATTCCGGTGTGCGAATGACGTCCGGATTATTATCATTGTTTTGATCGTAGTACATATCGAAAAGAATCGCTTCGTTGACGATATCTTTCATCCGGATGCCGTCCACGTACACTTTTTCAACCACTCCACCTCGATCGCCAGCCGATTTGAAACGAAGACCGATATCGGTGCCGATGAACGTGCAGTTCTTGACTGAAATATTTCGTGCCCCGCCATACGACTCGGAACCGATCACGAACCCGCCATGGCCGTCGTAGACAATGCAGTCTGCAACAACGATGTTTTCGCATGCCGGGCTTCCAGAATTCGCATCGCTCGCCTTGCCCGGCTTCACACAGATAGCGTCATCCCCCACGCTCATCACTGTATTGTAAAGGAGAAGGTTTCTGGTCGAGTTAATATCGATGGCGTCTGTGTTCTGCCCCCATGACGGGTTGTTCACGGTGACATTGCGGATGACAACCTCTTCACATCGTGTCGGAGCCAGCGTCCATCCAGGCGCGTTAGTGAAGGTTGAACCGTCGAACAAGACTCGCTTGCAGTCATCCAACGCAACCATCACCGGCCGAAGGAATTCTCTTGCCCCTGCGATTTGCACCGGGGAAGGCTTCTTGTTGACTTTCTTCAAATCTTTCAGATAATCTTCTCCGTTCATCGCCTCTTTCGAAGGCCACCACATTTTTCCATCCGAAGTTACGGCCCCCCCCGATGCCACTAATTCTTTCCACTGCCGGTCCGTCAATTTCTCTTTCTTAACGGGATGCCAGTACTGTCCGTTGCCGTCGATCAAACCTCTTCCGGTAATAGCAACATCGTGAAGACCGCTGCCATAGATCATCGGTACACATTTCTCCGAGATCTTCGGCCGTTTGAACATCGGATAGTCTTCGAACCGTTTGCTGAACAGAATCACGGCGCCACTGTCGAGATGAAATTCAATGTTGCTCTCCAATCTGATTGGGCCTGTAAGCCACATCCCCGGGGGGATCTCCACCACTCCACCCCCCTTAGCCAAACAGTGTTGAATCGTAGAAGCGATGGCGTCGGTATTCATGGTATTGCCGTCGCCGACTGCCCCAAAGTCCGTGATCGTAAGCCGGGTATTTGGAATGTCCGGAATTTCTATTTCCGGCATAGTGAAGGGAAGATTAGATGTATACGCCTTCACTGCAGGATCCGTCCCAGCGTCAATAGGACTTGGCACCGTGAAAAAAATCAAGACGATTATTGGAAGCCACCTCAACAATGCCTCGCTGGTTGCCCTTCGACGCGTGGCACAAAACAACTGCGCCACTTGGTCAGAGTGAACAGATTCCTTGTTCATCCTGAGTAAGTGATCCTCGCCGAGTCGAGTCTTCGACCGCTCGAAGAGCGGGAGAACGCATCGAAGGATGGCTTTTCGTATTTTTGAGATGGCATCCGGTTTCATCAAAAGATTTCTTTTCATCGTAATTCCTTTTAGATGTGGCACTATTCATCGCTCCTCACAGTTTTCGCATCCCGCAACAGCCAACGAAACAAATTCTCCGCTGCCTTATAGTTCTCGAACTCACCCGGTAATTTCCTGTTACCATAGTATTCGTTGTAAAACCACGGGTCTCCGACCGCAACAACGCTTCCGTTCCCAAATTTCGAATAGCCGATGATCACGTCTCCTTTGTCTGCCAGAATCGGCTCTGCATTTCCCGAGAGTTTCAATGTTGAAATCTCTTTGAGATAAATCTTGTTGACGCCGTTGAACATCGGATGCAATGGAAGATTGGCAAAAGCACCCATGTCGAAATTGTTTCCTTGAACTCGATTACGGCTATCTTCGTTGAAATGGATTCCAAATTGTTCCGCAAGCATATTGAGATGCTGGAATTCGGCGTTCCCTTTGTCGTTTCCAAACAAGAGAAGAATCCCTCCGTTGCGTACCCATTCAACGATGGCCCTCCTCGCCGATGCTTCGATATAGTTGGGATGAGCGCTCTCTAACGGAGTGTCCGGGTCGACAATCATGTAGATACTTGCACGCGACAAATTTTCCGGGGTCGGCTCGACCTCAAGAGTGTCGACATCGGCTCCCAATTCCATAATCGTTTTTCCCAGCTCGGAAAACCCGGAGTTGGCCGTATCTTCCCATACATAGTGATAGCGAATAGGTAGGTTATCTGGACCGGCCTTCCTTTCATTGTTGAAGAAATAATCGAGGAGGACGAGCTTACCCTTCCCGACATCCGGCGAGAGGTCCGTCGTCAACAACATCGATTCAACCGAAAGATGGAGCTCCTTGATACCGTCAACGACCAAACTTGCAATCGTCTTCGCCCCCTCAAACGTGAAATGAGTATTATCCTGCTTACCATCCGGCAAGGCTTTGTATTTTCCGGGTGGAACCCAAAGAAAAAGGCTTTTCGATTTTTCGGGACCAAGATCGCCGATCAATGCAATGCTCTTAGCATCTAGGTCAATCAGCGGAACTTGTTCCTCCTTTGCGACTTGCCGAACAACTTCAGAATATTCTTTATGTGTCTCAAGCGCCTTGTTATCTCGATCAAATTTTCTTCGAGCGACAGGCGTGAGAAGAAGCGGGAGTGCGCCTTTCATTCGAGTCTCATGGACGAATTTTAGAAGATTATTCCTGTACTCGGTTTCGGGAGCTGCATATCTGGAAGTATCATTTTTCTTTTCGTCGTTATGTCCGAACTGGATGAAGACGTAATCACCCGGCTTAAGCTTGTCGAGAACAATTTGCCATCGTCCCTGATTGAGGAAACTCCTCGTGCTCCTCCCGTTCACCGCATGGTTCTCGATAGCCACACGGTGGTCGAAGAACATCGGAAATACCTGTCCCCATCCCCGTTCAGGGTTATCGACGAGCGGTTTGTCTGCCATCGTTGAGTCGCCCACGAGAAATATCCTTACAGCAGAACCGGAGAAGAGAAACCCGCACAGCACGACGGCACTCATGACGAGAACGGCGAAACAGAAGAAAAGCTTTTCCGAGGTTCGATGTTTCATGTATTATTTAGCCTCAACAGCGATTTTTTTCTGTAGCGAGAGGGGGTTGCACGTTTCTCTCAGAGTTAAACTCGCGGGGATCACGATGTGACGTTCTTTTTGTTTTTCATGACTCTTGATGACGTTGAGAATCGTGCGAACCGCCGTTATACCGAGTTCCCGTGTCGGCTGGTTCACGCAACTCAAAGCGGGCGAAAGCAAATGACTCATATCACTGTCTCCGAAGCACATGATGTCGATATCATCAGGAATTTTCAGCGCCAGTTTTTTTGCCGCTTCGTAGACTCCGAGCGCCACAGGATATGTTGCGGCAAAAATGAATTCCGGCAGCGTCCCCTTGTCATAGAGTTGCATGAATCCGTCGTAGCCATCTTTTGTTCCGAAGCCGCCGGGGACTATCCACTCCTGGCGAATCGGAATATTATGGCTTTTCAGCGCCTCTTCGAACCCAAGGAGGCGATTCTTGCCGATATTGATCCATGGATTCCCACCCCCGATAAATCCGAGCTTCCGGTGGCCTGCGTTGACGATCGCATGTTCCACGGCGTTGCGCGTCCCCTGCCGGTCGTCAATCAGGACCGAGTCGAAACCAAAAAGCTTCGGCTCCGGCATGCGGTCGACAAAAAGGAGAGGAACGCCCATCTTCTTCACCCATTGAAAGATGTCGAGGTTTTTCGTTTCCTGGGAAATTGAGATGATGATTCCGTCGACCCTCATTGAGATGAGCGTCTCGATATGCTTCCTCTCCCGTTCTTCGTTTTCCTGCGAAACGGTTAAGATCGTTTCGTAATTATTCTCAAACGCGGTGTTGTACACCGCCTCGATCAGCGATCCGAAGAAAAAGTGTGCAATTTTCGGGACCACGAAGCCGAGCATGTTCGAACGGCGCGCCGAGAGATTGCGTGCCATATAGTTCGGGCTGTAGCCCAATTCTTTGGCGATGCGCCTTACTTTCTTGGCAGTCTCATCGGAAATATCGGAGTGACCTCGCAAGGCCTTTGAGACCGTTACCCTTGAAACTTTGAGCTTCCTGGCTATATCATCCAATGTAACATGGGCACTGCGTTTCACGTGTAGCCTCCTTTGAAATTAATCGTACGAGATGTGTAATATTCATTTGCCTCCCCGGAGTGTACTGGGCGCTTGTCCTTTTTCGATTTCTATGGCGGCAAGAAGAAATGCGCCGATGCCCCGCAGGTCGTTTGTTCTCCTCGGCACGCCGGTATAATATTCATAGCTTCCGTTGCGGTACGGCTGATTTCCAAGTCCAACGCTCCCGCATACCTCATGCAAACCGATATCACCGTTCTCATCGGTCGTCGTGAAATGTTTCACTATCCCTTCAAAGGACTCCCGCGCCGCCGCGTAGAACTTCTTGTTTAGGTATCCTTTATTTGCACCTTTCGCAAAAACATAGGTGAACATTGCAGACGCCGACGCCTCCTGAAAATTTTTCGTTTTTCCCGGCTTATCAACTACTTGCCACCATAATTTTGAATCTGCATCGCGGAATGCCAGGATTGCGTCCGCCAATCGGCGGAGAATGCCGATCAGTTTTTCGCGTTGAGGATGATCCTCCGGAAAATAATCGAGCACATCCACCAGTCCCATCGCATACCAACCCATTGCACGTCCCCAAAAACTCGGCGAGGTACCGCTTTTGGGATTTGCCCACCGTTGCTGTTTACTTTCATCCCAGCCATGGTAGAGAAGTCCGGTCGCAGAATCGCGGACATGCTTTTCCATCCAAATAAACTGATGTGCGATATCATCAAAGTCCTCGGGCTCGTTGTAGTATGCTGCGTAGATTGCATAGAATGGTTCTGCCATGTAAAGACCGTCAAGCCACATCTGGTTTGGATAAATTTTCTTGTGCCAGAACCCGCCTTCGTGAGTTCGCGGCTGTTCGCGGAGCTGCATCCGCAGCGCGTCGACAGCATTCTTGTACTTCTGCTCCCCAGTGCTTTTCTGAAGATAGAGCAATTGCCTTCCCGAAGCGATGAGATCAAGGCTGTAGTCTGTCATCGTATATGTTCTTATCCTGCCATCATCATCAAGGAAATAATCGAGATTTTGTCGCATGCGGTCAAAATATTTTTTATTTCCCGTTGTCTGCCACATTTGATACAATGCCTCAAAAATCACCGCCTGGTCGTAATTCCATTTCAGTGTTCTTTTTTCCGGCACGGCAAATATCGTATCGGGATTTGCCGCAAGGAAACTTTCGGCAATTCTCACCGACCAGGGAACTGCACTTTTGTTCTCGCCGCCGGGTGCAAGACCCCCGCACAGCAGGAGAAACACAAATATCGAACGTATGGTCCTCTTTGACTTCATCTATATTATCGCATGAGGAGAAGTTTGATAGACTGCTCTTGACCGCCGGCATTTAGCCTGCAAATGTACACTCCACTTGCCCAGCGATCCGCTGAAACCAGCACGCTGTATTCGCCCGGACCGCGAACACCCTGGTCGAGGAGGGAGATTTTCCTTCCGAGGATATCGAAAAACTCCAGTACTGCATGCATCGTTGCAGAGAGTCGATACCGGACTATTGTCGCAGGGTTAAATGGATTCGGATAATTTTGATACAGCTCAAAAGCGGCTGGAACCAAGCTTCGTCCGGCGGGCACAGCAGTTGGCGTGCCGGCCAGTTCGTTGAGATATTCTTCGAGTTTGGTGTATCCGCTCGCGTCAACGATATTCCGGTCTAAAGGATCGTACGGGTTCAAGCCGTGTGCGATTTCCCATGTATCGGGCATGCCGTCATGATCAGAATCGGGCGGAGCAGGGAGCGAATTAAGCACCGGCCAGCCCCCGACATCGCTTTGGGAATCAATGATACCATGAGGAACGGTTGTATCAAGACCGTTGCTTATTTCATACGCATGAGTATGGCCGCTGTATGTTGCGGTCCGATGTGCAACTTCGTACACAATTCGGCTATCTATCGTGTCGCGCTTCGGGAGCGTGGCGCCCGCATTCGCTAACACGAGCGTATATGCATCCTGCGGCGAATTTGTTGTCACTTCGGGAAAAGGAAATGGAGTAAATGCTTGTGCGGTGCTCATCCTGAAACCGGAGTATTGCGGCGCAACCCCTTTCCAGTTGTCGTAGGTGACCGCTGTGTCCCCGTCAACATAATTTCCGGCGATGTAAAACGTACCTGTTGAATCACCCGATCCGTATGGGTTAAAAATTCTGCTCTTCACATCGGCTTTCGTAGCGGGTCCGTATTTGTAATAATTGTTAACGATATTGATTTCGCTCTCCTCACCTCCATACGAACTGTTAAAGCCCCAGTTGTAAATCACGTTGTTCCGGAAATCGAGATTCTGCGAAGAGTCTGTGCCCGAGCCTGCCGGAGTTGGTCCGGAGAAGCGCGGGTTTCTGCTCGAGTGGTGAGCGAATAAATTGTGATGGTACGTCGAATTGAAACCTCCCCAAATTCCGCCGTAGCCGTGAGCTCCCTTTGGATCGTAACTATTATAAAGGCTTTCGCTGATAAGACACCACTGGATCGTGAGACTGTCATATCCGTAAAATGAAAGGGATTCGTCGAGACTCCAACTTGCAGAGCAATGGTCAACGATAATATCTTTCTTGTTGTGTGAAATTTGACTATACCCGTTGATCGCATCGTCAACAGGCTTGCCGGCTCCCTGATCGCCGAACCGGGATCGGATGTATCGGATAATAACTTGATTCGCGCTGACGTTGAACGTGAAATTTCTCAGGCAGATTCCGTCTCCCGGAGCAGTCTGGCCGGCTACCGTGATTGAATCTTTCGTAATTTTCAAAGGCTCAACCAGTGCGATAGTGCCTGAAACGCGGAAGACAACGGTCCTCGCCCCGCTCTGATTGATTGCCCATCGAAGTGTGCCGACAACGTTGGTGGCGGTCGTGTCGAGTAGCGTCGTTACTTCCAGCACTTTCCCGCCACGTCCGCCCCATGTGTACATTCCGCCCCCCTCCGCTCCGGGAAAGGCAAGTTGCTGCGGAAAGACCGATGGCACAGCAACGCACAACAGCATCACTGACGGCAACAAAATCCTGAACCTATTACGACAAACCATGGTTTCCTTCATTTGAGAAACAAAGAGGTGCAACACCTCTTCCTAGCTCATGATGTTACTTTACCAGCATCATGCGCTTGATATCAACCGAACTGCCGGCTTGAATTCTGCAAAGGTAAATTCCCGAGCTGAGCCTCGACGCATCGAACGACAAAGAATAAACTCCTGCACTTTCATAACCGGAGAACAAGGTCATTACCTCCTGCCCGAGAATATTGAAGACCTTCGCTGTAACAAAAGCAACTCGCGGAATGCCGTACGATATTTTTGTCGACGGGTTGAAGGGGTTAGGATAATTCTGGTCGACAAAAAATCTTTGCGGGAGCGACGCCCGATCCGCCGGAACGAGCGTGACCGGGATCTTCAAGATTCCCCCCCCGTATGAGATTGTCGCATTCGGGCCGAGTGTGAAAGGAATCGTATTGTCGAACTGGCCCGCCGTCAGAGTGAGAATCCCGTTGATGGTCGTTGCCTGAGAAAGCGTAACGCCCATTGCGTTATTGATCGTCAGGTTGTTGACTGTGGCAGGCATGAGCAATCCCGTCACCTGCGCCGAATCGCCATCAAACGTGTAATTGGCAGCACTGCTCAATATCTTTGCCCCTCCGTTGTTGAGGTTCCCCTCGAAACCTTTTGGAGATCCTGTGATCAATGTCCCGCCAGCTTCAAGCGTGAAACGAATATAGGCGCTTGCGCCGAAAGAGCTGGTATCCATATCGACGATCGCACCGTTTCGAATGTCGAAATAGATGTTCGACATTGAGCCGACTGAGCCGGCCTTGACAAACGATTGCAATTTCGTTCCATTGATTATTAACGAGTCGGGTTTCGTCGAATCGGAATTTGTAGTAAATGTTCCACCGAGTGCGCCAATATTTCCTCCAACAAACCAGTTACACGTAGCTCCGCTTCCATTCGCGAGCTGGAATTTTCCGTTTGAGATAATGCTGCCTTTGAGATTGACTACCACAGTGTCTATACCACTTGAACCAGTCGCAGTAAGGTAGCCGGTTGAATCATCGATGACTATGTCGCCGTCAATAGTAACTGTCTCGAACGTTGGTGCAACTCCACTCGCTGTGAAACGGAACGCTTGCGAGTTTGATTTCATAACCCTCACGGTTCCCCCGATTGTATTCCCGTTCATCGCAAGGTTTAATCCCGCACTCTGACCAGGGCAGTTCCATGTCAGGTTGTAGAAATTTTGATTGCCGTTTGAAGGTGCTTTGCTCGTGACGCTATCGATGAGGCAGGTCGAACCTGTGCCCCACGTTGCCTTGGGAAGCATGCCGCCGTTGATGTCATGCTCATAAATTCCATTGTTGCCGAATACGACCTTCGAAGAATCGAATGTGCCAATTCTTCCGCTGAACGATCTCAGCGTGCCTGTGATTGTGACAGGAACATCCAAATAGATGGAGTCAGTGCTCTGAATGGTGATCGTCCCCGAACCTGTCGGAACGTTTCCCCCTGTCCATGTCGCCGACGCGCTCCAGTTCCCGCCTCCCGTTCCGTTGCTTGTCTGCGCAACGCCGAAACCGTAGCAGAGGAGCAAGAGCATTCCTGCAATAAGTTGCGTTCGTTTCATAAGATGTCTCCTTAAAAAGATTTCAAAAAAAATCGTTTTGTTTAGAGTGATTTTGCTCCGATATAAAAAATCATGCCGCGCATTTCCTTTACCAAGGAATGCCGTAGGAAAAATCGGCTACAATGGTATGCCGGATGTCTCCATTGATGCTGATGGCGTCCGCCCATGTATCGGTGTACTTCATGTTCGAATACTCATACGCGAGATTGACAGTCCCCCCAGCGATCATGACGCCGACGCCGAAAGAATAGACCGAATAGGTCACCGGTTCTCCTTCAAGAGGATTTCCTTCCGGCTCGTACACTTCGGCTTCTTCTCTAGCACCACCACGCAGCATAAGCCAGGAGAACGCAGAGAATTCAAACCCTGCGTGAAAAAGATTTGCCGACAACCACGGATTTGTCGTCGACCCTGTGGAATTGGTGAACGTCGTCGAAGCGTATGGTCGAATTTCATATCCCATACCGAGCAACAAGTTTTCCCTGAGAGCGATGGATATCCCGAGCGTACCGCGGAAGGGAATAACAGTTTTATCCTGGCCGCTGATGATCTCGGTCCTCGATGAGCCTGTAGTGTCAGTTTGAATTTCGGTATTGAATTTCCGCGTGATCGTTGTTGGAACTTTTGCCGAGAAGCCCAGGGTTACATAGCGGCTATGGTATAATCCGCTGAACGTGATTTCTTGGCCGCTGTAATCCAACGTCCCGGTGGAGATGACCCGGTTATAGATTGAATCCAGCCGGAAATACGAACTATAAAATATCAGCTTTCCCCGGTCGACTCGCGACTCAAAATCATTGCTGCTTCCGCTCAGAATCATTCCGCTCACGCCGATTGAAATCTTCTCGGAAAGCGCCGCGGAAAGAGCGAGGCCGTAGCCGTAAATCGAACCTACGCGCGATTGGATATTCTGATACCATTGAACCGGTATCGCCAGTGAGTCGCTATTGTTGGCAGGAATAGTCAACGTACCGTTCTTCACGGAAAGTATGGATGGAGATAAAACATTGTTGTTCTGGAAATACCAGTCGAGGTCCGCATATTCGACCGAACCGATCCCTACGCCGAACTTCATTCCATTGAAAGTAAAGGGGAAGCCCGCAAAGCCCTGAACGGAAGGTATTTTCGACTTCGCATGAGACCAGTTTGGACCGATGTTGTCATACGGACGTTGAACCGTATCCCCCGCGTTGTACGTTGTTCCAGTATCGTACTTTGGGGTACTAATATAACCGGTCAATCCTTCCATAAGGAGGCTGAAGTTCGAGTAATATTTCAGGGGGGAGTATTGTTGCGTCTGCTCTTCACTCGACGAAAGTTGGTAATCACCGATTGAGACCTGAAGTCCCTGGAGCGACTGCAACGAAGCAGGATCGCTGAACATCAGACTGACATCGTTCCCTAGGCCGATAACGATGCCCCCGGCTCCGCGCGAAGCAGCCGACTGCGGGGTAAAATGGTCAAGCCCCTGAATCGTCAACGGCTGGCCGAAGCCCTGCGCAAAGATATTCGGCACAGCAAGGAATAACAGCAACAACATCTCGAAAAATAGGAATATCGAAAAGCATCGCTTCATTATATTTGCGCTCCCAGGCTGATGCGATGAGCGCTTCCCAGATATGTCCCCATCGATCCGTAGCTGTAATCGAGAGAGAGTTTTACAGAACCAACAGCTTGCTTCACTCCACCACCGACCGTCAATCCTTCATAATCGTAATTGAACTTATACCCTGCTCTCAGTGCAAAAACGCCGGCGAACTCATACTCCACTCCGAGGTGTTCTTGCTGTTCGTAATCATTCGGCTGGTAGAGGTCAAAGGCGACGCCAATACGATTCTCCTCGTCGGTAGCCAGCAATGCATCTTTTCCAATCAGGTCTGCTGCAACTCCCCACCGGAAGAGGAGAGGAACAGGGCTGGATTGTATTGCATACGTGACGTTCGGTCCAAAATTCTGAACGGACGCGCCGATTTGAACCGATCGAAAACCAGTGTTGTATCGAATTCCAAAATCGTAGATCACTCCGCTGGCCCACGTTTTCACTTCCTCAAACGAACCCTGACTTACCTGGGCCAAAACCATCTGCCCATTGTATAAAGATTCATGAGCATATTTTACCGTCAACCCTGTTGAAAATTTGTCGGTGAGGCTTCGCGCATAGCTCAACCCCACAAGATAACTGAACGGGTGGAACGTGTTCCCGGTCAATCCCGGGTTGACTTCCTGATTGATATACGGACGCGTGGCAACAGCTTCATCAAATTCTCCATAATCAACGTATTGAATCTGGAGGCCGAGCGCGCCAAGATTCCCGATCGGTGTAGCGTATGACAACGCTCCCTGACGCGTATCAAAAATCCATTGGATAAAGGTCGACGAAAATTCCTGAGTTTCCACGAGCGCCAGACCGCTCGGGTTCCAAAAAACTGCGTCGGCCCCTGACGCCCAGACACTGTATGCGTCGCCTAATGCAGTTGCTCTCGCAACGGGCATCACTTCCAAAAATTGCATCGAAGTGCTTCCGACTTTTTGTGAGAATGCATTAGACGATAACATGGCTAAAGCGACAATCGGCAAGGAGTTTTTTATCATTCTGTTCATCGTTGCGATCATCCGATCAATGAATTATCACAAATTTACCATGCGCTCTCTCCCCGGTCGCTGCATCATCCACGGTAAAGAAGTAAACGCCGGAGGCCATCAGTTGATTATTCCTCGTGATCTGGAACCATTCCTGAGAATACCCTGACGTTGGCGGAGTATCATGCAGAATCGTCTGGACGAGCGCGCCGCTGTAAGAAAAAATTCTGATCGTACACTTTTGCGTCAGACCGAAAAATCCGATCATGTCGTTGAAGTCACCGTTGGTTGATGTTCCGACAGCGCCGTTTGTCACGATAAGCGGATTTGGAACAACCCACACTTTGCCGAGCGTTGTCGCTGCCGGACTTTGCGTGTTGTGCAATGTAAGATTCGTTACTCCGCTTCTCATCCCGAGCGCATCGACCGAGTAGATAATATAGTACGCGTCTTCGCCGGCATTGCTATCGCGGTCATAGAGCAAGTAGGTGGAATCTCGCCAGTAGCGTGGATCTTTTTTCCCAACGCTGTCCATCAAAGTCCAGGGGCCAAGTGCGCTTATAGAACGATATGCCAGGTAATAGCTGAAAGGAGCATGCAGTTTCTGAGTCGTGAATGATTCCACCTCGTCTCCCCAGAGAATCCTGTTGACCCCGGCGCTTGTATTTTCTACTGTGAACACCGGTGCAGGCACCGGTATAGGAATCGAATTTGCGTACTGCCCGGTCTGGGGCGTGAACCGCGGATCGAATTGAACCGAATCATACTTCACCGGTTTGGCTGAACCCGTGTACATTTGTATCGCCCTGTCGGCCACATCTCTGATTGATACAACGCCGGGAGTGACATACCAGGGCAGTTCGTGAGTCTGAAGATATGTGCTTCCAATGACAGGAGGATTGCCGCCGGCAGACCCGTAGGTCAGTATGTTGTACCAGCTCGAGACGGGGTGAAAAACGTTCCCCGATGTCTCGACACCGCCTCCCATGTCGATGTAGACTGTATCACCGGCATCCCCTGCGCCATAACCCACTACCTCCGCAATTGTAAAGTGAAGATGTTCATTCGGTGGAAAAGTGTACGGCCCGAAAACATATCCGTGAACTACTGGTTGCTTCCAACCAAGATTTGAGGATGGTTTAGCCCTTCCTTTCCAATACGCCCAGTCGTTTGCATTACCTGGGTAGAAACTTGTCGAATCCGCTGTCCCGCCGAATGCTTGAGTCTTGCGCGTAACAATATCGGTCCATGATTCTATCTTTGTGATATCGACATTCCGATTTTCGTAGCGATTGGTATATGGCTGTTTGAGCCGGTTCGTTTCATCCCACACGTAAGCACTGTCTGCCGCCGCTGGATAATTCGTCTGACCTCGCACAGCAAGATGATCATGATCATAGTACAATGGAAGGAAACCCACCGCCTGCGGCGAGTCCAACCCACCCCGATCACCGGGTTCGGACCAGAGGTCAAAAAAATCAGGGTCGGGTTTGCCGATTCTCTCTTGATTGTATGACATCCAACGCTTCAAATCAAAGCGAGCGTACATATCCTTTGCTCGCATATCATTGCTTTCCGACCATTCGTTGTATAACCTCTCGTACCCGAACATCGAGGGGCACAGTCCGTATCCCCATCCAACAAATGCATCGGTGATAGGGTCGGAGTTTGTGCTTACCAAATCGTATTCATAAATAATGAAACAGTTGTATCCCGGATAACTCCATGCCCTGCTCGTTCGCGTCACTGAAATATTGAGGGGAGTGGTCCACGTCGCCACGATAATTTCCTCAGCCTCGTTGGGATTGTATGCCGGATTCAGTGATCCGTTTTCTAAGACCGGAAAATTTTCCGTGCGGGATATCGATCCTGGAAAACTGTAAACGCCCGCAACCGGAACCGTTTGACCGTCGCCCGCAGTCGCAATGGCACCACACGCGACAGTTTGGCGCGTTCCGTCAAGTGCCCCTGCAAGGTAAAGCCCGCCTCCCATGGAATTGTGCTGCCCCGCATATTCTCTTTTGTTGATGATGAGTCGGGAATTCGGCGGCCATTCCATCGATGAAAAACCGGCGGTCATTCCTGTTTGTCCGCCATCGAAAGCCCTTCCTAACTCACCGGTGTTATAGACAGTCTGATGAAGCATACTGCGGGTGTGAGTTTGGGGAGTCCGGTCTTGCGCACGCACAACCGAAACAAAGAGCGTCAGGAAAGCAAAAATCGTTGCTGATATTTTCATAGTCATGCCCTGCATCAGATTCCAGGCATACTCAAAATTCAAGAATCAGTCCGAAATTATAGGACCGTGGTGAATTGTCATAAATCAAAAACGACTGATCGACGGGGAACGAAGTGGCTTTTATCGAATTCGTCGCATTCCAATAGAGCACGCCGTGCTGCGGGTCGTTGATCGTATAGTTTTCGTACGGCTGAATATTTGGGTTCGTCTCTCCCGCATTCGTTGCTGCAAACAGGTAATCGTAATTAAGAATCTTGTCGTTGAAGACGTTGAACACCTCAATGTAAATCGTTCCCTTCGTACCGAAGAAATCATCGATCGTTCTCGTCAATCGCAAATTTGTGTTATATTCCGCCGGCGTCCGAGCACCGTTAATAAGCGTGACATCTTTGGAAGAAGTGTAGGGACGACCACTCCGGGCAAAAGAACTAAGAGAAAGGGTAAAATTTTCAAGCGGACGCCCGCCGAACATCTCCGGCCCAAACTCCTGCGGCGTGGTGTATTCGAGTGTGATGATAAGATTGTTCGTCCTGTCGAAATCGAGAAGGATATCCCTGCTGGGAACGTCGGACAAATCCGTCGTCACCTCGCCGAGCGAATCTTTTCTGAAAATCGGCGGCGCGCCTGAAACTGTTGCGCTTTTGCCCGTCGCAACGCTATACTGATAGCCGATCGTTCCCGTAAAGTTTCCTTTTCTTTTTGCTAATGTTGCACGGAATCCTCTGATATCGGCATAGTCCCTATTGTAGTATGTGTTGTACGTAACTGCGCTTGTGACGTCGGTGAAGGTCGCCTGCTCGATAAGGTTTTTCACATCTTTGTAGTACCCGCTCACGTCGAGCGTGAACCCCTCCCCCAACCCTTGCATGACCCCGATATCGTAACTGTTGGTCGTCTCGGGCTCGAGCCGGGGATTTCCCAGCGTGACAGGAGTATTGAATTGTGGTTGCACCGTTGTCGCAACGATGTATTGAAATGAAGGCCTTTGCATGAACGAGCCGTAGTTGAGATGAAAAACCGTGTTAACGGAAACGGGAAACGAAATGCCGGCCCGGGGTTGCAACCGTCCTATGAGGGGTGTTCTTGCTCTTTCGGCATCCACGATACTTCTCGCAACGACATGGCCGGAGTCGTTCACGATAGCGAACGGGTCGAACTCATTCACAAAGTAATCTTGGTTTGAATTCCACATATCGAACCGCAAGCCGATGTTCGCAATCATCCCTTCAAATTCCATCTTGTCTTGGACATACAGTGCCCCTTCGACCGGCTTGGCAGAGTAATTTGCTTGCTGGAGTGTGGAGCTGGTGTTGATATTGTCGTCAGCTTGGATTGAGTACGAATTGACCTGGATGCCGCCATTGAGCAGATGCGACTTCGTCACTTGACTTGTGAGAGAAGCTTCGAAAGAGACTGTCAGCGTTTTCTCATCTCTGAAGTCGTCGTTTCCTTTCAGGTACGTGAAAAGGTCTGGCCCGGTTACAGGAGCCGTGATGACTGTGTTTGTGTTTTCCGGATTCACGATGAGGGAATCGGGAAGTGAGCTAGGCCATGGAGTAGAACCGAGGTTCAGCTTTGTTGAAAGAGCATTCATTTTCAGTTCGTAAAACGTGCTGGGGCTAAGGGTTTTCGAGAAACGTGCCCCCATTTGCCCGTTCTCCGTTTCTTGATATTCGATGCCGAGCGTCCTATCCCACAACCAGTTGTAGAAGCCGAGGCCATCGGAACTCGGGAAAACATTTGTGTTGCCCATGGAATAGCCGCCACTGACGAGCAACACCGCACCCCCTCCAAAATCGGTAGAGATGTTTCCCATGAACTGCCGGTCTACGTCAGGTTGCTGGGTTGGGAATTCCGGATTGACGACGTTTGAACGCATCGCAACGAACATCGTCATCATATCGTTGAGCGGACCGCCCGAGCTTCCTTCCACAGAGTAATCGATGTTATTTCCATAGTCTTGGAAGAGGTCTCTTTTCATCTGCATACGCCAGAGCGTGTACGCTACTTGAAGCATCACGGCCGTATCCTGAGCGTAACGGTTTATAAGTCCCGAACCCATGCTTGAGATCAGCGGTTGGTTGCTGTTTTCAGGATCACCGGTCAACCAAAAATTCTTGTTGAGTAACTTTGAGAGATACGGATTGCCGGTCGTATCATAAACGCTTGGCCCAAAGGTCTTTCGCCCCGGCGCTCGAACCCGAGCCTCAACAGTCGTCCTCCATTTGTCCGGCTTTCCTTCCTTCATCGTGATATTGACAACTCCGGACTGGGCGTTTCCATACTGGGCCCCGAACCCGCTCGTGACAACTTCTACCTCCTCCACTGCGCTCAAGATGGGAATGAATGCCGATGTGGCGTCAAACGGGTTGACAATTCCCATCCCTTGCAGTGTGTAATATTCTTCGCCGGTCCGACCGCCACGAAAATGGCCATCGGTAACATCGGCAGCGAGGCCGATGACATCTGTAACATCCCTCATCCCGGCAATTTGTTTCACATCATCGGTCCGGACAATTTCGCTCGTGGAAGTTTTTTCAGGTTGAACGTCGGGCCTCGTTGCAACCACTTCTACAACTCCTTGCGTCAGGGTTGTCGATGAGAGAGAGAAATCGACCGTCGTCGTTCTATCGGAGTTAATGATAACTCCATGCTCAAGCACCTTCTGGTAGCCGACGATTGAGGCCTCAACGTCATAGACGCCCGGAACTAAATTCAAAATAAAGTATGATCCATCGACATGTGTTGCCGCTCCCAATTTTGTGCCGACGATAACGACATTGCAGCCGATGAGCGGTTCCTTCGTATCGCGGTCGACAATAGTCCCTGAAAGTTTCCCGACAGTTTGGGCAGAAAGTGAACCGGCGGTGAAAATCAGAATGGCAATGATGCAGAGGAGAATCCGATTCTTCTCAAGGCCATAGCAACACCGACGGTAAATCATTAAACCATTGGCACGATGCATCGTTCGAACACCATCCATGCTCATAGTTCGTTTTCTCCGGGGGGAGTCATTGTATCGTGACGGCTCCGTGGTTGATGTTCGGACCATATTGTATATCTATGTTCGATTTTGACCCGGTCAAGTTCATCAGAATTACGTCTCTCGTTTTTCGTCCGTCGGCATAAACCATGGGCAATATTCCGCCGAACGTTTGCATACCGTTCACATTGATCTTTGAACAATCAAGAATAGAAAGGAGCGGTCCCCATTCCGGCCGTACAGCAATGTTTCTGAACTCAATCATATCGGCATCACTACAGGCGATCCCTTTGGTCGAAACGATAGCGATGCTGTCGAACGTGACATCCTCAACCGGCATTTCCGGTAGACCCAGAATTTCGATCGCTGCTTTCTTTCCGTACGAGCACGAAATATTCGAATAATGAATGTCTCTGATTCTCGGTGTAGCGTTTGTCACCGCTTCGGCGGGAAGCCGGCTCCCTGTGTAGAGCATATTGATTCGGAGTGCCTCTTGCTGGACAGTATCCGCAGAGAGGTTACGGAACCACATTTTTTCGACCGTCCCGCCGCGCCCTCGCGCAGTCTTGATTCGGACAATGCGTTCAGTTCCATGAAAACGGCAATCAAAGGCATAAACGTTGCGAATGCCCCCCAACGTCTCGCTCCCGATGACGATACCTCCGTGTCCTTGTAGTCCTACACAATGACGTATGACGACATCCTCTGTCGGAACGTCCACGCGCATGCCATCTTTATCCCGCCCTGATTTAATCGCTATGCAATCGTCGCCCGTGCAGAATTCGCAATATTCAATCAAGACATTCTTGCATGAAGAGGGATCGACACCATCGCCGTTCGGCGTGCGGCCGTATGGCCCATCCGTAATAATCTTCACTTTACGAACGATGATGTTCTCGCAGTATGTAGGAGTGATGGTCCAAAAAGCGCCGTAAAGAAATGTGACACCCTCGACCAGAATATTGCTGCAATTCATCGGCTGGAAAAATGCAGGCCGCAGAACTCTTCCGTCGGTTCCGTCAAACACCCGTTCTCGAATCGGCACATTCTTGTCGACCATCATCGCGAGTTCCTGTGAACCTTTCTTGGAATTCTTCCAATTCCACCAAGGCTTTCCCTGGCCATTGAGGGTGCCCTCTCCCGTGATCGCAATGTTGGTTTTGTGATCGGCGTAGATGAAAGCGGAATATTTGTAGCATTCCGTGTCCTCATGTCGCGAGAATACAGCGGGCAGATAATCGTTCGGATCCTGACTAAAAAGAAGTTCAGCCCCCTTTGCAATGTAAAGGTCAACGTTGCTCTCCAGGTGAATGGCTCCCGTTAACCATCGCCCCGCTGGAACAACGACCCTTCCTCCCCCCGCTTTGGAAGCGGCGTTGATCGCTTTGCGAATTGCTTCCGTGTTTTTTACCACGCCCCCTTCCTTTGCACCAAATTCTCTGATATTGTAAATTCTATCCGCGAAAAAAGGGCGAGCAATTTGAGGCATTTCAAACGGAGCCTCAATGGGAAGGATTTGGTCGGGAGCGCCCGAGAGAAGAATTCCGGGCTGTTGGGCTAATGCTTGAACGAATCCGTAGAAGAAAAGCGAGGTCGCCAGACGAGAGTGGAGATATTGTGTCCGGTGCAGAATCATCATTGATTGTCACTCTCACGCTGTACCAAGGTTCATTAGGCCTGTTGCTTAATGGTAAAAAATGAATCTTTATGATTTGCTTTGTGGGATCGGGACCCGCTCGTTGTGGAGATGAATGAGTCGCGCTTACATTACTATTATAGGCTGCCCCATATAGTAGCTACTATGTTGAGAATTGTGATGTAGGCTGGAGCATCTCCCTATGAGCAATACAGAATGATTTTACTACGCTATGACTGCCGGACAACTCGCGAAAAAGAGAATATTGAGGGTTTCGATGAAAGTTTTGGAAATTATGGGCAAACTTTACTTTATCGTTTACTTTACCGTTTACTTGCTTGGCAAGCATACAAAAGATTTTATTGTATGTCAAGTCTTTTTTTAAAAAATCACTTTTTTTATAGCTATCGGAAATCCACAGCGGGGACAACCGGACCCATGCAAACATGGATTGTTTTGAGGGGGCAAATCAATATGAGCTTGGTTTTTAACGCCCTAATGTCCATGTGATTTCGAGCGGGCATACTGCAGCACGATGAAAGAAGTGAACGATGACTGTCCAGAAGAAGCTTGAAGCCTTTCGACGTTCTCGACTTGAGGTGCGTTCAAATATCTATACTTCTTATCGTAATAGGATCAGTCATACCAAAAGCAATAATTTTACACGGCCATATTTCAATACATCCTCACAATGTCCACGCTCAAAAATGGTACTGTTCGAATGTATTACTTCGTCGATGCATAATACCCGCACACCGTATTCACCACGCATTCTTCGCATTTTGGATTTGTCGGACGGCAAATTTCCCGGCCGAGAAAAGAAAACGCCATCCCCGCATCATTCCAATTTTCCCGGGGGAGAACTTCCATGAGCTGGTTCTCAATTTTTTTGGGGTCCGTTCCGGCTGCAACGCCGAGCCTCGGCGCGACACGAAGAACATGCAAGTCTACAATAATTCCTTCCGCTTCGCCTCCCGATTCACGGATGATGACGTTGGCGGACTTTCTTCCTATACCGGGAAGCGAAGTCAACGCATCCATTGTTGCCGGAATTTTATCGTCGCTGCCGACAGTTTTCGCAAGAGTCATGAGCCACTTCGTTTTGTTCGCAAAATTCCGGACTTTTCCGATGAATTTAATCAACTCATGAGATTTCGCTTTCGCGAGCTCTTTCATCGATGGGAATGCTTTAAACAACGCCGGCGCGAGTTCATTGATATGCTTATCGGAATCCTGCGCGGAAAGAATCACCATCACAAGCAATTGGTAGCGGTTGTTGTAATCAAGCGGATGCTTTTTCCCTTTATATTTTTTAAAGAGAAGCTGAAGTGCGTCAGCCCAATTCACAATACGGGATTGTTTAGCCATAACACGCGTTCCTTTCAAATGTTAATGAAATCTATTGGCCCCATTCTTCCCTTGAAGAGGAGGGATAAAGGGAGGGCTCCTTTATCCCGCCCATTGCGTTCCGCAAATATATTTGAAGGCACAGGTTCGGCATTCATGTTCAATATTCTTCGTCGGTTCAAATGGACGATCGATATTTGTAATCTCATCCAACAATCCGAAAATGACTTTTTCAAGCAAGATAATTTTCTCGCCGACGGAGTCCGGTTCATCATACAGAGGCTCCTCGATCTTCTCGTCAATTTTCTGTTTACCGAGAAATAGGAACGCAGGGATGATCTCATGAACACGCATCCCAGCCGCTTTGGCATACAGCATCGCATACAAAGGAAGTTGGAAGGAACCGATAGACTCGCTCCACGAATCCCGCTCTTCCAGGCGGAGCTTCTTGAAATTTATTCTTGAATATTTTTCATTGCTTCCGGTTTTGTAATCTAGAATATAAACTTTTCCACCCCGCCGTTCCACACGATCTAATTTCCCTTCGAATTGATATCCGTTCATTGAAGACTCCAGCTTCAATTCAAGGTCAAGCAAAGTAACATTCTCTTTCAGTACGGGGATTTGATAATAAATCAGGAAGTCCTTCACATGGGATGCGATTTGCTTCTTTAAAAGATAGATCGAGCCCAGAAGGTTGCTCCCATATTCTTTCGTAAAAAGTTCATCGATAGTCCGCTCAAGGGTGCTGACATTCAATGCATCTTTTTCCAGCTTTTTATTTCTCAATGTTCGAAAGTATCCAGCAAGAGCTGCATGGACGAAAATTCCGACATCTGCCTGCTCCAATTCGCCGGAGACTTCTTCCCGTTCACGCAACTGTAATACGTATCCATAATAAAATCTCAATTGACACTTCAAATATGTATCCAACGCAGTTGCGTTAAACGAAAAATCTTTCAGGGATGAGACGATGCTTTCTGTTTTCGGAATTGCCGCGGGTAAAGCGTTTGCAAGCTGAATGCGGTAACGGAGGGTTTGAAGAACGCCGTTTGCGTCAACGGTCTTTTCCCGCTGTTCCTTTTCCCACAGCAGTTTTTCAACATACCTGCTTTTCTCTTTCTTCCCATCCTGGATGAAAAAGAAATGCACTTCCTTCGCGCCCTGCAGCAATACGCCGAAATAATATTCAGCCATTCGTTCCCTGTCCCGGTATGTCGACAATCCGAGCGTTTCACGCAGTTTCATCGGCAGGAGAACATCGTGTCCTTTATTGCCGGGAAGGATATCGTCATTGGCATCGAGAATAAAAACCCTGTCGAATTGCAGATTACGCGTTTCTAAAAATCCGAGCACCTGCAGTCCATGAAGGGGCGTTCCGGTAAACGGAACTTCCGCAGCAGCAACATAATTTCGAAGGAACGATACATACTCGATAAATTCATCGAACCGGCGATCGCACACCAACGACGTTGAAACGGCGTCAAGGCATTCGACCATCGCTTCCGCAAACGGACGGAAAAATGGATGAAGCTGTGCCGTGCTGTGGACATTGATATAACTCAGAACACCTGTCGTTGTCGATGCGAACATTCCGATATTTTCCACCGTATCGAACATACGCAATGTATTTGCGTGAATGGAAATTAAATGATCCTTCAACGACTCTGCCGGTACGCTTTCACCCATTCCCGCCATCCGCCTCGCAGCCCGCTCAAAAAGTGAAGCATTGCCCTCTAATTCTTCCAGCAAGAAAAATCCCGCCGAATGTTCCTTGAGAAACAATTCTTCAATGGTGTTGAAGAGGATGCGCGTGATGTCCGAGCGCGAGCCATAGCGAATATTTTTTGTGTATGGATGAAGAACAAATTTCACATATTGGGAAACGGAATAGCGCCCTTCGTACTTCGAGATAATCAATTCCATCAGTGTATCGAGAAAACCGTACACGGGCGTTCGAGTCAACGGATATCCGAGAGAAATATTGTATTCATTGTCCGGGATGAGTGCGAGGGTTTGGTGAAACACCGGAAAGAGTGTCTCCGCTGCCGGCAGTACGATTGCGGTGCGGTCGAACGAAAATCCATCTTGTTTTTTTAACTCATCGACCTTTTTGGTAAGGGCAAAAACCTGGCCGTGAGTATCGGCGCTTCGATAGAAAGAGAAAGAAGGCTGCGACAATGGCTGCAACGGCGCTTCCAGCGACAAACCGAGTTCTTTGAGCCGATTGCCGATGCCCGGGCCGTTCTGGAATATCTGTACAACATTATCGAGCGAGCTGAAATGCTTAACAATGATTTTTTCAGAAGTCGTGAAGGCAAAAAATCCTGCAAAAATAATCTTCGAGCGATCGCTGAAATCAATCGTCGCAATGTTCGTAGCAACAGCCCGGTATTTCATCGAGCGGGTAGTAAAATTTCTATCGTCAGCGAGAGAGTAGAATTGTTCGTAAAAAGTGAGAAGTGAGGTGAGCCCGCTGAAGGTAATTCCGGAAAGCGCATCCCGGACCCTCGACAAAGGGATGTTTGCGATCCACAGCTCTTCCAACTCGCCGAAGATTTTCACCCCGAGCGGCAAAAACGAATCGAACGAGGTGAAATGATCTCCACCGATTCGCTCGGTGTCGGCTAAATAAATCTCATGGAGTACCGCTGCAGCATCCAACGCCTCCAATGTTCTTTCGGAGAATTTCAACTTGTCCCGGTAAAGAACGTCGATAAAATTATCAATCGAGAAAATCCTTGGCGGAATAAAACTTCCACCCACCCTCTGCGCCAGTTTCTTGCGAAGTGCGTGAGCAGGCCGTTTTCCCGGAAATACGATAATGTTCTCCGAAAAATCCCGGCCCGTCTGAGTGAGAAGGGGAACAATTTCGTCGATCAAATTCTTCTGAGCCGAAACAAGAGAAACCACGCTCATGAAACGCTCCTCGTTTTTTTCAAATCGACGTATGCAATACATCCCCCCACTTCCTTGGCGGGGTAGATTTCTTTCAGTATGAGCATGTAATTTCGAACCTGAATAATATAATCGCTTTCGGTTTCGTCCCCGCCGGTTTTGAAATCGACAACCGTTACACTCTTCGGATCGATAACAATTCTATCCGCCCGGTACAGTGCGCCCTCCCGGTTTGTGAGATCTTGTTCGAGCAGCACGACTCTCCCTTCTTTGCGGATGAAGCACTCGTGTAGATTGGGTTCTTCCAAAAATCGGCAAATCAATTTTTTTACCTCCTCAATTGAATCCGGGGCGGGCATTTCATGGCTGACCCCTACAACTGCAGCGTCCACTTGCACTTCGAGGTCGTCGTTGAGAAACTCAATGGTCGAAAAGACACGATGGATGAAATCGCCCCTCTTCGCTTCCTGCCTGCCGACGCTCTCATACGTTTGCACCAAAAGAGGTTTTCTTATGGTATGGTGAAACGGCAAGAAGAGGTTTTCCTCTTGAACATCGCTCACAATGACCGGGGGTTTTGAAGCGGGTTCATATCCCTTTTGAGGAAGAAATTTGGTGGGTTCTTTACGCTCTTTCTTATAAACCCCGACAACATACATTTCATTTTCAGCTCTCGTAAAGGCAACATACAGTTTGTTAAATGTATCCACTGTTTCCTTGAATTGCTCTTCCTTCAATAATACTCTGACCTGCTCAACGTTATCAGCGATCTTCTTGTTCACTTTCAAGATCGATACGGCATCTTCATCTTCACGCAGCAAAAAACTTTTTCCCCGGGGGATGCTATCATAAAGCAAAACAATCACAACGGGGAATTCCATTCCTTTCGCCTTATGGATAGTCATCACCTGCAAAGCATCAATGTCTTTGGGGACGTCGATCTTCCAGACATCGTCGTTGGTGTCATCCTCGGAATATTCAAGAAAGTTTTTTGTGGTGTTTGCTCCCCGTTGTTCGAACGCTCGTATCACTTCAAGCAGTTTTACCAAAGACGCTTCTTCATCGGGCGATGTGTAAAATACGTTAAAAATTTTGTATGCCTCCGATACCAAATCATACAGAGGAAGATATCCCACAACATTGAAGAGATGCTCAAAATATTCATTCCACACTTTTTGGAAACGATCCCGAAATGCCGTATAGAGCGGATCGCGGCCCCGTATCCTTGCGTTAACAATGAATTGCGCAATCTCATTTCGGGCTGCGCCGCCTCTTCGTTTCGCCATGACGTTATTGAACACATCCCCGAGAATAAACGTTGCGAAGGAGAGATCGTCAACGGGGGAATCAAGAAACCGGAGCAGTGCAATAAACTCACCGGCGCTCTTTCGGCGCCTCACGTCAAGCGTGCTGTGCGAAATGATCGGGATTCTTTGCTCGTTGAGCCATCCGCTCACTTCGATAACATTGTTGTTGTTCGGCGTAAGAATCGCGATTTCGTTAAAACGGTATCCGCGAGCATGGCAGTCATCGACGATGCTCAGCAGCTTAAGTTTTTCGGGTGGATCGACTCCGTCTTCTTGAACAACATCGACCTCGACGTATCCTTTGCCGGTATGGTCCGGAGTGACATGTTGTTCATACGTCGACAGTCCGCTCGCTGCCGCTTCATCGCGAAAACCTTCGCCGGGGATGATCGTGTGAAATACATCTTTAGTGAACGTAACGATCTTTTCCAGACTTCGATAATTCAGGTCGAGCGAATTCACCTCGTGATGAGCCGAGGGAAACGGGTTCACTTCCGTCAATTGCTTCATAATTCTCCAATCGGCATCGCGGAAACCGTAGATCGATTGCTTCGTATCCCCGACAACAAAAAGGCTCCCTCCCTTGGAGAGCGATTCTTCAATCAACGGGAATAAATTCCTCCATTGGATTTGCGACGTATCCTGGAACTCATCGATGAGATAATGATAAATCGTTTCGCCGATCTTAAAATATATTTCCGGCACACTCTCAACGTTGAGATGCCCGGCGAGTGTCCGATTGACGTCATCGATGAAGACCTGGCCGTTTTGTTTCTTCAATTTCTCGATCGTTTGCTGGAGCAGCGTGTAGGTCTCGGCATACGGCTGATAATACGATTCAACATACTGAAGAAAAAATTGACCGAGAAGCTCGTTCAATTGCCGGTGTTCGTTGTCAATTTCCCCGATCCATCGTTCGTACGCTGCCGTTTCGGCCTTCCCTTTCGGCTTATTGACTGGACTTGCCCGTTGCTTTCTCTCGATCAACGCATGAATGTTATCTGTCCGAATCAATTCAAGGTCATCGGCAAAGAGGCTGCCGACAGCCAGCCCGGATTTTTTTATCTCCGCTTGGACCTTTAGCGCTTGGGCTTTGATTCGTTCTCGAAGGGAGAACAGCGTCGATGATGAACTGTTTGAGCTGAGAGGTTTCGTCTGTGCGGCGACGGCTTTATATATTTTTTTAACCTCGCCGGTAAGATGTCCGTACGGATTCCACAAAAAAGTACTTTCCCCTCTTCTGCTTTCCGATATCAGTTCGACGATTTTTTCAACAACCCGCGCTTGGCCGGAATTTTCCTTTACCTCCTTCGAAAAAATGTCGAATGCCTGGTCAAAAAAACTGTCGGCACTCATGAGAATCTCAAAATCGGGGTGATAGCCGTACTCAAGCGACGATGATTTAAAAACAGTTGACATGAAACTGTCGACTGTTTTTACTTGAAAATCGGAGTAGTTGTCAAGAATTCCATCGATCAATCGACTTGCTTTCAATTCGATATCCGCACGATCCATCGAAATAAGGTTGCCCAGTTCGCGCAGCGTCTTTTCATCTCCAAATGACGCGAGCTTCAGCAGCGTGAGAATCCGCTGCTTCATCTCCGCGGCAGCGTTATTGGTGAAGGTTATCGCAAGAACACTTTGGAGGGCATTGTGACGGGTTTTGTCCGACAATAAAATTTGTACATACCGGTGTGTGAGCGCATACGTTTTCCCCGCCCCCGCAGATGCAGTCAATACAGTTGCCGATGGCAAAAGAATGTCGGTTTCCTTGTTAATGCCGGAAGGCATAGCACCCTGCTTGAAATGAGACCTTCATCTTCAAAGTTTCTAAAACAAAATATCCAAACTTCGGACAGTTTGGACATTCAACAAAAACTATGCGGACGCTGGATCAATTTTCTTCAATGAGCCGAAGAGATGGATCGATGGATTTGCACTCGGATGAGAGTCAAATTGAATATTTTGCCACGATCCACTCGGGGATAACTTCCGCCCTCCCCGTTTTCTGATTCACCATCGTATAATGAACATAGCCATCGCATGAAAGCTTGTTGTTTTCTTTTTTAACGATTTCGAATCGCACCTTCACACCGTCCTTAAGGACTTCTTCGATCCACGTTCGGACAATAATCTTTTCCCCCAGTCCCAGGGGGCGTTTGTGTTCGACATGAGTGGTATTCACAACCCAGCTGTAACCGAGCGCAATGAATTCTGCCATATTCATTTTGTAGCAGCGTTCCATCTGATCATATCGGGCCGCAAGGACGTAATCCAAATATCTCGTGTTGTGGACGTGTTGGTTCATGTCGATGTCGTCCGGGCGAACCTGGAGCTCGGTTTCAAATTTAGAATGCTGGAGAGCCATGGAGTTCCTTGTGCAAACACGATACGAACAATTCGGAGGAAAATCAATCCGTCGGACATATCCACGAAGCTCACGAACAAACACGAAGAGAATATGATTAAAGGATGTTATCTATTAGACCCTCTAGGCGAAAAAATTATAAACCGCATAATACAGATTTAACCCTTCGTGTTTCTTCGTGTCCTTAGTGGAAGACAAAAAAAGCTCCGGTTGATTGCGGCGCTCCGGAGCTTTCATTGTAAAAAACAAATGGAAACTAATGTTTGTCCGGATACGGTGGAGGTGGAGGCAGTTTTGCCGGATGTGTTTTCATCTGGTCAAGAATAACTTCAATTGCCTTGTTGAGCTGTTCGTCGATTCCAGCGTATTCCTTTGCCGGATCATTATCGACAACAATATCCGGGTCTACGCCATGTCCTTCCATAATCCATTTTTTCCCTTCGATATCGTAACGGGAGAATTCCGGCTTGTTCAGGAACCCGCCGTCCAGGAAAGGGAGCGAACCGCGAATGCCGACTACTCCTCCCCACGAACGTTTGCCGACAATTGGACCGATCTTATATTGTTTGAAGCGATATGCGACAATATCACCGTCGGAAGCAGAGAATTCATCGAGAAGCAATACCTTCGGACCGACCATCGTTCCGCTCGGGTCTGCACTGAAGGAGGTATTTCGCGCAATATCGATCATTGCGATTTCCCGATGCAATCGTTCGATGATCATCGGCGAAACGAAGCCGCCGCCGTTGCCGCGTACGTCGACGATGAGCGCTTCTTTCGTCAACTGGGGATAATAGTACTTGACGAACTCGTCCAAGCCGTGGAATCCCATATCGGGAATATGAACGTAGCCGACTCTTCCGTTCGTCGCTTTTGAAACTTTCTCGATGTTCGACTGCACCCAATTAAAGTAGTACAGTTCATGCTCGTCGCCGGTCGGTACGACAACTGTTTCGTGGCTCCCTTCTTCCTTCGGTTCATCGTTCAATGTCAGGGTGACTTGCTTGCCGACGGTCCCGACGAGAGATTCATAAATATTGTTCATCTCATTCGTCGGCTTGCCGTTCACTGCAAGAATATATTCCCCCTCTTTAGCGTTGACACCGATTTCAGTGAGAGGAGAGCGAAGGGTATTATCCCAATTTTGTCCACGAAGGATTTTCACAATGCGATAGTATTGTGAAACCGGATCGCGTTCGATTTTTGCACCAAGCAGGCCGGTCTTAATCCGTTCAGCATGCGGCATTTCTCCTCCGCCCACGTATGTATGCC
Organism: uncultured Bacteroidota bacterium; assembly: GCA_963717445.1. Taxonomy (GTDB): domain Bacteria; phylum Bacteroidota; class Ignavibacteria; order UBA10030; family UBA8401; genus JAGVPT01. The sequence goes on from OY970334.1 coordinate 1,019,426, forward strand.
CGGTGCTCAATTCGCCGATCATTTCCCCAAGAATATATGTCAAATCGGCGCGGTGGTTCACGTACGCAACCAACGGCTCATAATTCTTGCGGACATTTTCCCAGTCAACACCGCTCATGTTGGGGGCGAAATAGAAATCCCGCATCTGCCGCCATGCTTCGTGGAAGATTTGGTTCCATTCCGCGTGATGGTCGACCTTCACTTTCATGTCCGAGAGATTTAGCTTCTCCTTTATTTCGATTTTGGAGGTCGGCAAATCGATAATCGCGTAGGAGCCTTCCTGTCCAACGAGCATCTTTTTCCCGTCGGCAGAAATCTCGAATCCGTTAAAATCCCCAAGCTCGTTCTCTTTCAATTTTTCAAAATCAAAAAAGAGCAATTTAGATTTCTCATCCTTGCTGCCGTTGCGGATATAATAGAGCTTGTCTCCTACCGATTGTAAGTTGCGATAATTGGCGGCCGAGATCGGCAATCCTGCGATGCGCTGTTGCAAACCGTCAAGATCCACTTTGATCGTTGGTTTTGATTCTTCTTTTTCATCTTTCTTCTTGTCCGGCCTATCGGATTCTTTGCTGACCTCTTTAATGTTCACTTCATCGCTCTTCGGCTCGAATGGAGATTTTGTCTCCTTTGAAAGTGTGACAAAATAAATCTTTGCCATATCGGTATAGATATGCTCCAGCTCGGTTTGGCTCAGTGTCGGATTAAAACTTCTATCCGAAATAAAGAAAAGAAATTTTCCGTCGGAACTAAATTCAGGAGAATACGACGAATACCATCCGTCAGTAACGGCGTACGATTCTTTCTTTTCGAGCGAATAGAGATAAATATTGGTCATCGATGAGTCTTCTGCTTTTGCATAAGCAATCCATTTGCTGTCCGGAGACCATGCATAGTCCGAGAACTCCCAAGCCGTAGCCTGCGCTACTGTGGTTATTTTCTTCGATTCGACCTCCACGTACTGCAGGCGCAATTTCTTGTCGGCCCACATGATTTTTTTGCTGTCCGGAGACCAATATCCCTGATATTTGTACGTATCGCCGTTCTTGGTCAATTGCGTTCCCGGTGCACTCCCGTCCTGAGGCATGATATAAATCTCATCTTCGCCGGATGCGTCCGAGATGTAAGTAATCCACTTACCGTCGGGCGACCATTTGGAATTGCGCTCATGAACACCGGATGTGTTCGTCAGGTTACGTGTGTTCCCGTACTTGACCGGCACGGTGAAAATTTCTCCCCTTGCCCCGAAAAGAGCCCTGTTGCCGTCGGGAGAGATTTCGTAATTCGTAATATTCTTACTTACATCGACAACGTTCGCCCGGCCGATGGCAAAGTCTTCATCAATATAAATTGTTACCTTCTCTGTTTTTTCTGTCGCGAGGTCAAAACGATAAATGTATCCCCCGTTTTCAAAAACTATAGCGCTATCCCCGAGCGAAGGGAATTTCACATCGAACTCAACAAAGTTTGTCAATTGCTTTGTTTCTTTGGATGTCAGGTCGTAGGCATAGAGATTCATGCGCTTGTTTTCATCGCGGTCCGACACAAAATAGATTTTGTTCCCGCTCCACATCGGAATAATATCTTGCGCCGGATTATTGGTGAGGTCAGTCGTTTGCTTCGTGTCAAAGTCATACAACCATACATCGTCTGCCTGACCGCCGCGATATCGCTTCCACGTCCGGAACTCCCTAAATATTCTATTATAAACCATTTTCTTTCCATCCGGAGAAAAAGAACAGAACCCACCGCGGGGTAAGGGAAGTTGTTGAGGCAAACCGCCGTTGATGGAAGTTATGAAAAGTTGTCCCTTGAAATCATTCGGCTCGTTCATTCGAGAACGAAACACGATATGCGAACTATCTTTCCATGTCATCACGATATTATTCGGACCCATGCGGTCAGAAACATCGTCACGGTCGAGGGTTGCGGTAAATGTGAGCCGTTTCGGAACGCCTCCTTCTGCCGGCATGAGATAGACCTCGGTATTGCCGTCATATTGTCCAGTGAAAGCGATCCATTTGCCGTCGGGCGAAAAGCGGGCAAACATCTCGTATCCTATGTCGCTGGTTAACTTGCGCGCAACGCCCCCAGTCGATGAAACAGTATATAAATCACCGGCGTAACTAAAAACAATCTTGTCACCGTGTATCGCAGGAAACCTCAATAAACGCGCCTCCTGTTGGGTGAACGCCATAGAAGACACCGAAAGGACGAGAGAGAGCAAAAAGATGAGCCTTTTCATAGATAAAACCTTCATGATGGTGAACGATAGTTGTGAGGCAACGTGTATACGGTGCGAGTGGGGAAAAGTTACATCAAATATTGGCGGACGACTTCATATGCTGCCGTATGGTATACTGTGATATTCTTCCAAAATATACTGTTCAAAAAAGTGTGGTGCAAATCTGCCTTTGCTCTATTATATTAAAGCACTGAACAATATTCTTACGCGCAGGCGCTGGCAAAGCCGTCACTTCAGAAAAAGCCGCCAATGTTTCATTCGTAATCTGTTCTACGCCTTGGCGACTTTGCGTGAATCAAACTTTCCGGATTTTTCAGAATGCTCATGATGTACCTCTTTGCAAATTTCATTTTTGTCCTCACAAATTGAAAAGACATGATGATTCGCAATTTTATTTTAGCTCTATTCATTCTCCTGTCTGAGTTTTTCCTTTCCGATGCCGGATACTCCGCGTTTATCCATCCCGCAGACTCATTATTCCTTCGCGTTGTCGTTCCAGACAGCGACACGATTGTAACAACCGCATCGCGGCAGAGGGTTTCTGCTTCTACTCTTCCTACCGCAAGGGCATTCATTAACGGCAAAGAAACCAAGGTATATGCCAGCGGTGCTTTTTGCGGTATCGTCAATGTCCCGGTAGGTTCAACAACACTTCGGCTTGTCGCTCAGTCGGCAAACGGCGATTCCGTTTTCCAAAATTTTGTTGTGCAGAGGCCTGAGCCTCCCAAGACTTCGCCACGCGAACCCATATCCATGGACACTATCATGATGGAGCCGTCGCAGGATATATGGCTGGGCAAGGATGACGTTCTTGAAGTAAAATTCAAAGGCAGCCCGGGATACAAAGCTTTTTTTGACATTGCCGGTGTTGAGTCGGGCATTCCGATGACTGAGCTTCAGCCGGCAAAAGCGGGCGGGCTTGCCGGAATCTACATCGGAAGCTACAAAGTGAAAGAAGATGATGAAGCGAAAGAAGTGCAGGTGAGATTTCGTATTCCAAAGAATTTTTTCACGAGTGAAAAGGCATACTCAAAAGGAAAAGTCTCAATTATACCGAAAGAGCTTCCCCGTGTCGCCGAGGTCGTCGGCCGGCGGCCATTCTTCAATGCCGGTATGGGAAGCGACCGCCTCGGCGGGGCGAAATTGGGCTTTCTTCGAGCCGGCGTTCGCGTCGTGGTCACGGGAAAAGTCGGAGACCAATACCGAGTGAGGCTCGGTGATGAAATGGAAGCATGGCTGCCTGAAGATTTCGCCCAACTCCTGCCGTTCGAAACGCCGCGTCCCCGTTCACTCATTGGCGCATTGACGGTGTCGGGCAATGACAAGGAAGATGTTATTACGGTTTCATTGGATGAGCGTCTTCCGTACCTAAGCCAGCAACTCGTCGATCCTGCGGCCATCGTCGTCGATATTTTCGGCGCTACGTCCAATACAAATTGGATCACGCACCAATTGTCCGGAAGCGGAATAAAGAACGTAACGTGGAGCCAGGTGGCAGCCGGGCAATATCGCCTCACCATCATGTTGAAATATCAACAGCATTGGGGCTACGATATTAGTTATGATAACGGGTCGATCATGCGCATTAGTGTACGTCGACCGCCGATTATTTCCTCGCCCGACTCCGCGCTCAATGGATTGACCATCGCGGTTGATGCCGGGCATGGAGGGGAAAATGACGGCGCACTTGGTTCAACGGGAAAAAAAGAAAAAGAGATAACGCTCTCGATCGCCCAGCACCTCGATTCACTCCTGAGAACAAAAGGAGTAAACGTGATTATGACGAGAACAAACGATGAGACCATATCGATGGCGGATCGGACGGATAAAATTCTCAACTCCGGTGCACAATTGTTAGTCAGTATCCACGCCAATTCCGCCGGCAATTCGGCCGACCCGGAACTCTTAAAGGGAACAAGCGCATACTACCGTCATATCGGTTTTCAACCGCTGGCAAACATCGTTTACGGTAAAATGCTTGAGTTGGGACTGGATCAGTTCGGAGTGGTAGGAAGTTTTAATTTTACGCTTAACGCCCCGACCCAGCTTCCGAACGTCCTGGTAGAAACAGCCTTCATGTCAAACCCGGAAGATGAAATGCTGCTCCTCGACGATAATTTTAGAGCTCGTATCGCCGTTCAAATTGCAAAGGGACTTGAAGAGTTCGTCACAACGTATGCCGAAAGGAAAAAATAATAACCAAAGTCGTCTCCATTGTCATCGCTTTGGCACACCAACAACCATTTATTTCAGGTCAAGGCGTGGCAGATATCGGTAGTGCTCAAGTTTGGTAAGGTGACGGACACCTTTCCGATTTGCCTTGCCAAATATTTTGGAACAATGTGATTTTTGGAGTGAGGTGTCCGGCACCTCATGCGAGTACGCAAAATTGACCACTGCTCAGATATCTCTTCCCTTGAAACCCACACTAAAAATTCTTACCTTATCAACATACGATTACCGCGAACAAGCGCACTACAGCTTCTGCTGCACCCTCCCACCCATGGCACGTATGATTGGGATCGCCAAGGAATGAAAATCTTCTTATTGCATAGGACGCCACCATGAACATCGTCCCGAGCCGTCTGGCTCAAAAACTTATCCTCTCCCTTACAATCATCGTTATTATCGTAGCCGGCGTCTCCGGATTTCTCAATGTAAAAACGCAGGAACGCCAGCTTCTTGACGCGATGGTTCTAGGCGCCGACCAGCTTTCCAATGGAATTACAAGCGCAACGTGGCATGCCATGCTGGCCGATGATCGCGAGGCGGCATACGAGGTAATGCAAACAATCGCGACCAAGCAGGGTATCGATAGAATTCGTATTTTCAACCGAGACGGAAAAATAATGTTTTCGACAAGGCATGAGGAGAACGAACAGGTGGAAAAAAACGCCGAACCCTGTTCACCGTGCCATACCACATTGCACCCATTGTCAAAAGTCGACATTCCCTCACGCGCCAGAATTTTCGATAACCCGGACGGGAGCCGGAGACTCACGATGATCACCCCGATCTATAACGAACCATCGTGCAGTCAAGGAGTCTGCCATGCACATCCGGCTGAAACAAAAGTGCTCGGAGTACTTGACGTCGCCCTTGACCTTGACCGCGTCGACAAAGAAGTCGCCAATGTGAGAAACAGCGTTTTTGCCGTCACCGGAGTTGAAATCCTGTTGATTGCCCTTTTCATCATCTTTTTTACCCGCAACTTCGTCGATATTCCGATCCGAAAACTTATCGATGGCACGCGCGCTGTGAGCGCGATGAACCTCGATCAACCTATCGACATTAAGGCAAGCGAAGAATTGTCTGTCCTGGCCAAGTCATTTAACACGATGCGCGAGCGGTTGAAGCGATCGATCGACGAGAATGTGCAATTTACTCAAAGCCTCGAAACAAAAGTCGACGAGCGAACCGCACAATTGAAGGCTGCCCATCAAAAATTATTGCAAAGCGACCGGCTGGCATCTCTCGGCCAGCTCTCGGCCAGTGTAGCGCACGAAATCAACAACCCGCTCTCCGGCGTGCTCAACCTGTCAATGCTGATGCAGCGTATTCTGAAAGACAACGGCATCCCGCCGGATCGAATCGAAGAATTCCGCAAATATCTTTCACAAGTAGTCAATGAGACATCGCGGGTCGGACACATCGTTTCCGATTTACTTGCGTTCTCCCGCAGATCGAAACCGCAAAGCAGTATTGCCGACCTGAACGGTATCGTCAAGACAACGCTCGCGCTTATTTCTCATAAACTAAAGTTGATGAACGTCGAAACCGAGCTTACGCTTGAACAACAACTTCCTGCCGTTCAGTGCGACGGATCTCAGATGCAGCAGGTCGTCCTCAACCTCGTGATGAACGGCGCTGAAGCAACACTGAGCAAGGGCGGCGGAAAAGTTTCAATCAACACACGGTCCGTCCCAAAAGAGAATTCTGTAATTCTCGAAGTACAAGATACCGGAGACGGTATTTCGCCGGAAAATCTGTCGAAAATTTTCGACCCGTTTTTTACGACAAAAGGCGAAGGCAAAGGAGTCGGACTCGGTCTGGCCGTTGTGTACGGAATCGTGGAAGCTCATCGCGGAGACATCGAGGTGAAAAGTAAACCCGGTGAAGGAACAACATTCATCGTTACTCTTCCACTGTTGAATGAAGAACGACCCCAGATTCCGGGCACTGTGGCGACTTCGGAAATGGAACGCATGGGGTGAACTACATTTACCTCGCCCCAATCGGCGCGGTCAACGGTGAGATACTTACTGCGCTGGAAACACCATTGTGGCACGCTTTCGGGTTTGAAGTTCGAAGAATGGCCACACTCGAAGAACCATCATACGCGTTCGATGCGCAGCGCAATCAGTATAGCTCAACAATGATCCTTCGCGACCTCGTGCGGCGATGCCCGGAGGACGCCATACGCGTTCTCGGTGTCACAGAAAATGACCTTTATATTCCAATGCTCAGCTTTATCTACGGTCAGGCACAATTACGGGGCACCGTTTCGATTATCTCGCTAGCCCGTTTGCGTCAAGAATTTTACACTTTACCGGCAAATGGTGCACTGTTGCTAGGTAGAGTCGCAAAAGAGGCACTCCACGAAATAGGACATACGTTTGGTTTGATTCACTGTCTCGACAAAGGATGCCCAATGTCACTTGCGACGAATATTCATCAACTCGACCTCAAGGGAATAAATTTTTGTGCAAGTTGTTCAATTTTAATACGGGAGAATATTACTATGATAAGCAATCAAACTCCGATTCGCAGCCGCTCGGAGGATAAACCATGAAGCCGCAGTGGGAAATTCTAGTTGTCGACGATGAAGAGGTGATGCGTGAATCGCTCGCAGCCTGGCTGCGGGAAGACGGCTATGGCGTGGAGACCGCATCGTCAGGCCGAGAGGCAATTGAAAAAGCCGGTGGAAAAGATTTTGCCATCTATTTCATCGACCTGAAGATGCCGGGAGGGATCGACGGCATCGAAACGATGATGGAGATCCGCAAGATGCATACAGAAGCGCCGATCATCATCATTACCGCTTATGCAACGGTGGATACTGCCATTACGGCGATGAAAGAGGGGGCACAAGAGTACATCGTCAAGCCGTGCAACCCGGAAGAGATTTCACTGCTCGTGAGCCGCATCATCAAAGTAAAGAACCTTCAGCGGGAAAATACTATTCTCAGGAAGAAATTAACACGGCAATACAGTTTTCAGGACATCATCAGCAAAAGCCCGAAGATGCACGAAATTTTTCAACTCGTTCAGGAAATTGCGAGCCTCCGGAGTACGGTGCTCATCGAAGGAGAAAGCGGTACCGGCAAGGAATTGATTGCGCGCGCGATCCATTTCTCCGGCGATCGGGCGGCGAAGCCGTTCATCGGCGTCTCGTGTGCTGCGCTGGCAGAAACGCTTCTCGAATCGGAATTATTCGGCCATGAGAAAGGCTCCTTCACCGGCGCAACTTCTCAAAAAAAGGGAAAGTTCGAGATGGCAGGGGGGGGAACCATTTTTCTGGACGAGATCGGAGACATCTCGGCGAAATTGCAGATGGACCTTCTCCGCGTCCTGCAAGAACGGAGTTTTTACCGTGTCGGCGGCTCGGAAGAAATTCAGGTTGACGTTCGCGTTATTGCTGCAACGAACACCAGTCTCCAGGAAGCGGTCGCTTCGGCAACATTTCGCGATGACCTTTTCTACCGGTTGAACGTCATCAATATTCATATTCCTCCTCTTCGCGAACGGCGTGAAGACATCCCCCTGCTCGCCCACCACTTTATCGAGCGGCTCTCGCATGAATTGGGAAAAGAGGTCGGGGACGTGACCGAGGGGGCGTTGAAGGTTTTGCTCGACTATAATTGGCCCGGCAACGTCCGCGAGCTAGAAAACGCGGTCGAACGAGGGATCGTAACATGCAGAACACGCATTCTCACAGAAGATGATTTTGGATTCCTGAATCACGGCAACGGAGAGAAAAAAAAATGGACGGTGCCGGACAATATATCTCTCGAAGAAATGGAGAAACAATTAGTCACGGCAACCCTTCAACGAACAAAAGGGAACATCAAAGAGGCGGCCGAAGTCCTTGGTATCGATCGTTCAACGCTGTACGAGAAGATTAAGAAATACAATATCCTACGGTAGAAAAGCTGAGGGTGTAATGAAAAAGGCTTTTGCGTTGCGTGAGTTACTGTAACATTCATGTTAGGAAATCTGGTAGTGACCTAGTTTGGATGATAGGCTTGATTGAGTTATCCTTCTTTCTCTGAAGCCAGAGAAAGAAGCAAAGTCCCGCTGTGCGGGATCCCGCCTTTCATATTTTTGGAAAGCGGGAAGAGCTTCTCGGAATCGGAACGCTTGCGATGCCTCCCACCACACATGCCGGAGGAAACGGCTCCCACAGGCCTTCTCCACATGCCTGCCGTTTTCTCAACGCCCGCATCGCCCCCTACGCGCATTGCCGCCGATTCCGAGAGCTCGACACCTGCAATTTTTGAAATATATCGAAATCGTCGGTTGCGAGTGTGGGAAGGATTCAATCGAAGGGTTTCAATTTCGGTGCTCAAGCACAATTCTAAAATATTCAACAATCTTGACGAACCGAAATTGATGGCATGTGCGGATGGGATTGAATCCGCGCGTTACGATCTCGAGAGATTTCTTTGGTTACTTTCTTTCTCGGAAAGAAAGTAACATTGTCAATCCAACACGGTTATCGGACTGAGTCACGCCGGCTTTCTTCCTTCTCAAAATAAGTCTCTACCGTAAATCCCCCTCTGCTGCGGGAGGACGTATATCGGAGCGAGGGGAATAAATAATCCTCACCGCAAGCGGCGAATTATTAGTCATGCCCGCCCAAAGGCATCCAGATTGTGGATTCTGGCTTTCGCCAGACCTTATGTTTAAAAAGAAGAAGCCTCAACATTGTTTTGTATATTTGAGTTGTCGAAAAACAAACACACAAACAATGCGAGGCTTCTTATGCAACCCAAATGTAGTGAAGTAGATTTTAGGGGTCAAGATATCTATGTCGGTATCGATGTTGGAAAGAGAAGTTGGAAAGTCTGCATCGTGACTGAATACGTAGAACATAGGGTCTTTACTCAACCGCCCACCCCAGCGATGTTGGCAAATTATCTTCATCGAACATTTCCAGGTGCCAGATACCATAGTGCGTATGAGGCAGGATTTTCCGGTTTTTGGGCGCACGAGGAACTCCAAGCGCTCGGAATCGACTCTCGGGTCGTTAACCCGGCCGACGTGCCGACAACGCAGAAGGAGAAATCCTTTAAGACCGATAGGATCGATGCCCGTAAACTTGCCCGGTCCTTACGCAGTGGTGAACTGAGACCGATTTATGTTCCACCGAAGGAGGCGCAAACATACCGGTCATTAGCCCGACTGCGGAGCGTGTTGGTTCGTGATCAAACTCGTTGTAAAAATCAGATCACATCCCTGTTGCATTATTATGGAGTACCAATCGACGAGTTATGCATTCGGACGCACTGGTCAAGGGCGTATCTTCGTGTGCTTGAGACTACTTCCCTCCACACCGAGCAAGGCACAATGGCATTGCGTATTCTTCTAAGTCGATACTATGCTATTAGAACCCAGGTCTTGGCGCTCACAAAAGAGATTCGAACCTTGGCACACGAAGAGCCTTTTCGGGAATCTATCCGGGTCTTAGTGACTGTTCCCGGCATCAGTGTCATCACCGCCATGGTCTTGCTCACGGAACTCATCGATATCAATCGGTTTGCTTCGCTTGATCACCTTGCCAGTTATTGTGGCTTGGTTCCTGGTGAACGCTCCAGCGGCGAACGGGAAATCATCACCGGTATTACCCGGCGACGAAACCCCTTCCTACGCGCGATGCTTATTGAATCGGCGTGGTGCGCCGTACGCCATGACCCCGCATTGTTGGCAAAGTTTGGCTCATTAAGCAAACGCATGAACAAGAATCGAGCGATCGTTCGTATTGCACGGAAACTCTTGAACCGAATTCGTTTTGTGCTCGTGCACCACACAGAGTATCAACGATCTTTGGCAGCGTAAAACTGATATTCACAGTGCTCCGTTGGCATCATCACGGGGCGAGCGCTATGTCATTCCTGCAGCATCAGGGCTAAGGCTCTGAGGTCTGCTCTTCGCCAGACTGCGTCGCCCCTTTGGTATCCTGATCAAGGTTCTGCAGCGTCTTCTCTTTCGGACTGTCTGCTGATAAAAGACTGCATTGGATCCCTGTGAAACCATTGGATAACTCTATCACAAAAATACTCTGTTGAGACTTGCATTTTAACATAAAGGAATGACGACGCAGGCGTCGAGGAATTCTTTCGATTATAAATTCAATTTTATAGCTCCAAAAACATCTCGCCTAAAAGTGCATCCCAATCGGCGGAGGGATAACTTTTCGAAAAATCACTCACGGGCTCTCCCCCATCGGCAAGGCTTGCGCCCACTCCTTCAACTGCAAGCGAGAGTTGAAGTCGTTCCATTTCTCTCATCAACCATGGCTTAATTTCATTTCCTCTCAACAAATGGCGAGTGTCTATGTGTTCGCCCAGGGGTTTCAGTTTCAGGTACCATCCTTTCTCCTGTCCGCCAGTTTCGATCACTCCGCCGTCAACCGGTGCTATAAGACGGACGTCCGTTCCCTTTTTCTTCATGTGCCAGCCAGTCCCAAAGGCATGGATGCGGCTTCCCACCGAGGGAAATTCAACGGCATCGGGGACGCCGAGAAGGCGCGAACCAAGGTCGTCGATGCCAACCGTCATTGTACCATCTGTTTCCGGGCGCACCCATGTGTGTCCCCGGTGGTACATCCGATCAAGAGGCATGTCGAACCCAAACATTTTCTGATGTTCGTTTTCTTTTGAATCACATATCATTGTTTCTTCCGATGATTCACCGACGAGTTTTGCGTGCGTTGCGCATGTACGACAATCGAAACCGTTATCGCACGTCCGATGTGTGAATTCACCGGTAAACTCGTGCCGGCATTTCTTTGCCGTAGAAGGAAGGTCGTGAAAATCAGATTCCCATCGAATCAGTTCCTGTCGGCGGAACTTGAAGTCTTTTATCGCGCGAAGAACGGCAATCGTGATTGTCGCACCGATCACTCCAACAACGGAAAAAAATATTCCCAAGAAGATCACGTTGCCGGTATCCCAAGTAAATCCATAGACAAACGGAAACATCGATAACCTCCATGACTTTGCATTACATCTGATTCAGTTCTCTTTCTTGCGGGAAGAGGTTTAAATAGCGGAACGATAAAGAATACACGATCATACCGTAAGCGATGACCGCGCCGAACGTCGCAATCTCCTGCCAACTCGGGACATAGGAGAGAAACGGGTCGAACGAAAGCGTCGGCAATGCAAGCGTTTGAATCGTCATCACAAAACGGTTAAGCGCAACGCCTACGCAGGCAAAAAAGGCGGCCGAAACAAGCCAGTGAATGTCCTGCCGTAATTTGTTACTCATCAGAACAAGTGCGGGGAATAGCCCGAAAATAATTATCTCGGCGAATAATATCCATGAGCCGAACGGATTCCATACATAAAACTGGGATGCCGGAAAACCGACCGATGGAGATGTCTTGTTTATCCAGACGAGCGTGTCGACCGTTTTGAAGAGCACGTACACAATCAAAAGGATGCCGGAAATTTTTCCGAGCAAGTTCAACACTTCTTTCTTCACCACTTGTTTCTTTGAAATCTTTGAGACGAGCCATGTCGTCAACAGGATAAAGCTCGGTCCGACGGCTGCAGCGGAGAGGATGAAAAGAAAAAATGTCGACGGCCAGAGAGCGATCCCATCGCGAAATGCAAAAGGCCTTCCCCGAAGCACGCCGTATAATCCGCCGAGCGAGCCTTGATGGAAAAACGAAAGGAACGTTCCGACTCCGGCAAGGACGGGCATCACTTTGTGCAATTCAAAATCAAAAACAAGGAACGAAGGAATTCGTTTCAGCGCCCGATTTTTTAGGACGATCGGTGCGTATTCGATGCCAAGGACGGTAAGATAGCAGGTGATGCAAAACGTCACTTCGGTGAGCATCGAATGAACATTGGGATACCAAAAGGTGAACCACGCACGCAGCGGCTGGCCGACATCAACCATCAACACACCGATCGCCCCGCTATAACAAATGAACCCTAGAACAACTGCGCTGTTAATAACCGCTCTCAGCTCGTCCCTCTTCAAAATGTAAAGGAGAAATCCAGTGAAGAACGCTCCCGCTCCAAGCGCGATGACTGTGAGGTCAAGAAAAATCCAGAGTCCGAACGCAAAGCGATTATCCATGTTGGTCTGGTTCAGTCCTTCCGCAAGGCAAAGATAAATTGCGTACAGGCCGATTCCTAACACCACACCCCACGGGATGAGCCAAAGGACAAATGTAGAGGGGGAGCTGCGTTTCATTCCCCGTATGATGAGATGCTTATCCATTGACTATCTCCTTTGTTGACGTTTCAACTTTTCTTTCGGCAATTTTGCGCACCCACTCTTGCTCTGAATGATAATACACTTTCGGCTCGGTTCCCAACTTTTCGAGCAAACGAAATGTGTTAGTGTTGTGAGCAAGCCTCGAGACTTCGCACGCTTCGTCCAACAAATCTCCAAACGTTATCGCCTGAGCAGGGCACGCTTCGGCGCAAGCAGTCATGTAATCACCATCGCGCAATTCCCGCCGCCCTTCCGACGCCGCTTTGGCCTTCGCCGACTGAAACCTGCTATGGCAAAAATTACATTTCTCCACGACGCCGCGCATTCGGGTAGAGACATCCGGATTCAGAGTTTTTTCCATGCCATGCGGCCACACCGGATCCCACCAGTTGAAATAGCGCGCGTGATACGGGCAGGCCGTCATGCAATACCGGCATCCTAAACAGCGCACAGGAATCTGACCGACAATGCCGCTCTCCGGGTCGACTTCCACCGCATTTTGCGGGCAAACTGAAACGCACGGTGTTTCATTTCCGCATTGCTGACAAGGAAGTGGAATATACACACTGCGGCTATCGGGAAACTGTTCGCCGTTTTCAACTTCGTACACTCTCAGCCAAGTGATGCCGGTACGGTCTGTGGCCGATTGATGCGCGGGCGGAACGTTATTTTCGATAGCACATGCAACCATGCACGCGCCGCAACCCGTACATTTGTCCAGGTCGATGACCATCCCATAACGATGCTTTGTCTTCTTTTCTGAATTCATGTGATCCTATGCCCTTCGTGCCTTCGCTTGAGTAATTCTCCAGGTGGAATTTTCTTTAATTGTGCAGAGTGATAAAATGTCCTCCCCGCTCGTTGGCCCGGCACTAAAGGCGCGGACATCCGGCCCAACCTCGACTTGAATCACCCCCGGCATCACCGATGCGTTGAACCGAGCTTCGATTTTCGCTGATCCGGATTTAGTTTCGATGAGCATCAACGTGCCGTCAGAAAGGCCATACGCCTTGGCTGTGATCGGATTGAGCAGTGCCTGACGTGAAGTGTGCCGGAGGTTGGATTCCTGATACACTTTAGTCATGATTGGAGAAAGTTGAGCAGTGCCGGAAGCACAGCGCCAGCCATACGGCATGAGAACAAGAGGATACTCTCGAGCCGAATCCTCGATCATCCTGGATTGATCCTGCACGTCAAGCTTTCCTTCTACAGCATCGCGCAATTGTCTAGCATCGCCTGGAATCTTGCCAAAGAACGAGAATCTGGGAAGAGAAGCAGTCTCATAAGCCTTGTCCATCCAGCATCCGCCTTCGGACAACATTTTCCAGAGGTCATCGGGGGATGGGATATTTTTTACTTCGACAAAATTTTTGTCGCTGTTTGTAAACACGCTTCCCCTTTTCGATTTATGAATGGATCCAATTCGCTGTTTGATAAACGGCTCAAGTGTTTTAGCTGTCGGATCATCTCCAAGTGAAATACCGGCGGCAGAGGCGAGCCGCTGTAAAAAATCCACAGGTTCCGTAACGCCACCTGGCCGTTCAACCAGAGGAGCAGACAAACTTAAAGATGCGACGGTGGCATCTGGCGGCGTAGCAACATCTCGACGCGATTCAAGAAATGTCGGCGATGGAATGATATACTTCGCTTTCGCAGCATATCCTGCCAGAAATGGCGAAAGGCTCACGACAACAGCTCCTTCGCGTACTAGCTTTTTCTCGATCAATTTTGAGGGCAATGCATTGCCGGATTCTGCTTCGTCAATGATGAGAAGGCGAATAGAATTATCGGCAGCGTTCTCGATGCTTGTTTCTTGAATCGGCTTCACTCCGGCAAGAGTCACATCACCCGGAATCTCTCGACGCGTCACAACGCCGCCGGCTCTTCCTACGCTCCCGATAAGAAAATTCAATCCCCAAATAGCAATCTCTTCTTCCCTGCCCAAAGGCCCGCCACCGGGGTTGCCGTCACCGACAACCAGCGACGGTTTTTGTTGTGCTATCTCTCGTGCAGTACCGGCAATTGTGCCGGCATGAACACCGGTAATTCTTTCAGCGACATCGGGAGTAAAATATTTTACAAAGTGCTGAAAGTCTGTGAAGTCAATTGCCAAGCGGTGAATTTTTTCCCGGTCGTACAGCTTTTCAGCAATGATAACATTCGCCAATCCCAATGCGAACGGTAGTTCGGTTCCTGGATTGATCGGTATCCATGAATCTGCAAGTGCCGCCGTGCGCGAATAACGCGTTTCAATTTGAATAAGATGGAAACCTTTTTCCGTTCGTTCACGCTTTCGATTAAATGCTGCCATCACTCGACCGGGCGTTCCCCAGCCGTCGAGAATTGGAGCACCGAAGCTGACAATTGTCTTTGCATTTTCTACATCATACCCAAATGCGGCAGACGATTTTTCGAACATCTCATGAAGTACTGGAAACGAAGATCTGCCCGTCGTGAGGTACACTCCATTCGGAACTTCCGATAGGAATCGACGATACAATAGCGACATTGTCCGGCCCGGTTGTCCGTCTAACACTGCAATCGATTCATTTTGGGTGGACGATTTCATTGTTGCAATCGTCCCTGCTATCGCCGCAACTACCTCGTCGAGCGAGATGGGGGATGACCCTGTTTCATTTCGTTTAAACGGCTGGAGAACTCGAGCCGGATGATACGGAAGATGATGTGCTCCCAGGCCGACAGGGCAGAGAGCGCCGTGACTAATCGGATGACTCGCAACTCCAGAAAGACTCACCGGCTGATCGCCAACGCATCGCACGCGAACAGCGCAACCCGCCGGACAGAGTGTGCATGTCGTAAACCTCGTCTGAAATTTCCCTTTCAACGGCTCGGGAATCCATGACCAGTTCTGTGTCCAGATCGCCGAATCGTCGAGGAGCTTCCAGGGAATCGGTGTAAGCATGATTCCTACTGCCGATCCGCCGATGAATTTAAACATATCCCGTCGTGATATTTTCTGATTCATAATCGATTCCAATTTTCTATTTTCAACCTTCAGAGGATTTATGGCAATTGTGCAACAAGCTTTAACCATCCAGTATTCAAAAGGCAATCCTTCCGAGGGTTCCCCTTATTTATGACATTGAAGGCAGCCGCTGACTACTCCTCGTTCCTCGTGGCACTTCGCACAGTCGTCCATCGTCATGCCTTCCCATGCGTTGGATTTGATCCCTGAAATGTTTTGTCCCCAAATATCGCGGCTATAACCACTGATTCTGTTTTCTTGAAACGGCCGAAGTACTTCAGACTTACCGTGTGGACCATGACACCGTTCGCATTGAATGTTCGCAAGTTTCACATGCTGGATATGGGAGAAATATGTATTCTGCGGCTCCCGTGCATAGACCAGCCATGTAATTTCTTTATTTTGAGAGACATAATCGTCGACAAGTTTTTTCTCCTCTGGAGAATTTCCAATTTGAGATGAATGGCAGGTCGCACACTTTTCAAGCGATGGAATCCCCGTAAATTGCCCGTCGTCGCGAAACGAATGACATTCTTCACACGTCAATCCCACGGCCTCCCCCGTGTGAATTTTATGGCTAAATTGAATCGGCTGTTCGGACTTTTCATATAACACCAGAGGAAAAACGAACCAGCCGATTGCCAACGCTGCAGCAATGCCGGACAGAAACAGTATCATTCCCTTGCTTTTCAACGTTATGACCTCCAATTTGCATAGGGTGAAAAAAATTCATTGAATAGATGTAGGATCTCATCGCGGTTAAGTTGGAGCGCCACCCCGTGAGAGAACGATCCGCCATCCATCATCAACCCCTCTTGGCGGGAATATTGCTCATGAATAAATGTTGAAAGACGGTGCACCTCCTGCTCCATCCACCGCTGAGCTTTTTCGTCTCGAATTAATCCCTCGGAAACATTCGGACTTTTTTCACTCGATGATTCTCCCGGATCCCTTCCCTCGAACAGCCAGCCTGCCGTATAGGGATCGGAGGTAAGTCGTTCGGGGTTCGCTCGAAGATATGCGTTTGCGCGTGTCAGAAGCATTCTGTTTGGAAAAACAACCTGCACATCTATTCCCTTAACTGTCAGCACAGTGGCCGGCCTGCTCACTCCATGTGTTGCAACGAAGCTTATTCGCTCAACGCGACCGATCGCGCCAGCCAGAAACGCATCGATTCCCACATGGTAGAGCCCATCGTCGTCCGCATCAAGCCACATGTGATTTGCAGAATACGCCATCCGTCGGGGCATGGCGATTCCTTCAACGATGTCTTCGTTTGCATTCCCCTTTTTCGCCGAAGATAGTGAACGATCAATTTGCGGCTGGGCAATGGCAAGGAATAATTCACAGTACCGGTGACTTTCGTTTCCGCACCGTGAGAGAAGCGATTCGCTGTACGGTACAAATTTGCTTACGGCTGCTGCCGCACAATACTGTGCGAGGGACTCTTGCAGGAATGGGCAATGCGATTGGCTTGGTAATTCTTCGTGGTGCTGTTTTGCTGCAGGACAGTTAACATAATCGGGCGATGAACATCGCTCGTTATCGGCATGAGCTGACGTTCGCACAATCATCTTCCTAAATGCCGATGCTTGGCAAAATTTTACTTGCGCTTCCCGTAAAAAAGGACATCTCATGCTTGTTCCTCCTTTACTCATCTATTCGAAAGCATTTCATTACAACTGATAGCTCCTGCGTGAACTAATTTTCTGACCGAAAAATATTCTTCTCGTCACTAGACGGTTCTGAATTGTTTTTCCGCTTGCCCACATTTTTGTCCAGCCGCTCGCCGCCGTCCGCCATTGTGATGCCAAGTTCCGGGATCACAAAAACATGGTCATCTACTTTCACCGGCACACGCTTTCTTATCCGCGCTCTGACATCCTGAAACACTCCACGTCCTACAGCCACACAGCAGATGAGTGTAACAAGGCCGAGAACAATGTTCGTCACATTGAGCCAGATAGTATTCGGATCATTGAAATCAAACATGATATACCTCCTTGATCTGCGTTCGTAATCTCCCGATCGACGGGAGTTTTTGTTAGTGTAGGATTTACAAACAGTGTGCCGCAGTCTTTTTGTCCCTCAAAAATGGCGAATTGTGAGCAGAAGTGAGAATTTGCTGTTTGAAAAAGAAGATTGATTGATTATGGAGGTCTGAATGTGGGGGATTTCGCGGCAGGCGCGTCGGAATTTACGACATGAAACTGCAGAACTCGATGCACTCCATTCAAAAATTCTTCGGTTGCCGGTTCATCGATTTGACGATGTAATTCTTCCGAAACGTATCGTTAAATGAGACGCGCAAGCCATTGGCAATTTTTCACCGACCTTTGGCCGCGATGTATGTTTTCCGGTTGGTAATTCGGAAAAGTTATCCAAGAAGTTGCCTGCTGTGTCCTTTACCGTATGCAAGTGCAGTATCAAAAAAATCATTCCAGGCTCAACGGCTTTCTTCAATGCGGCCATTGACCTTTCGTCATCGGAGACTTCCATCCCATGTACGAAGCTGATTTCAGAAACGTTAATTCCAATTTTACAGAACGTCTGCAATCTCACACAAGTATCTTAGGATTCCTTGATGTTGTCGATCCTATAAACGCGAGGACGCGGAGATTCAGTAATAGTCCGACGTAGAACATTTCGTCGACGATCAGGGAAATCAATCGACAATGTGACGACAACACTTAACACAATTTAAAACGCGCCAGTACGGCACGTTCTCCAACTTGACTTTTATAAGAATAGTCTAGATCTTTGATAGAGAAATGAATTTGTAAAATATAGCAAACAAGCACTTCTGCTGGTCGTTCACAGGATTCCACCTCAAAAAGGAGGTGTTATGGGATCAGCAAGGATAAGAAAGAGACCTCAAGATTCCGATAAGAACGGAAGAATGAGGTTTTTTATTTACTCGAAGGTGCCATATGAAATCAACTTGTATTTTCTTTATAGCTTGCGTTATGGCATGTGGCTGCGCATCCACTCAACAGGCAGAAATGCCGGAAAAACTTCCGCGCCTTATTGAACACGAACCTTTTCCGCCGATGTCGAGTGAATTTCTCAGCAATCATTCAGCATTCGATCTCAGAATACTTGTTGCTGATGATGGATCGGTCATGAGAGCTGAATTATTGAACCCAAGTGGAGACACCGCGTGGGATGCGCTCGCAAGGGCTAGAATGAAACAATGGAAATTTTCACCCGCAATCCAAAACGGGAAACCGATAGCAATGTGGATCAATTTTCGCGCACGTATTAAGAGCGAAATTCCTATATACTTCAGGCTTGCGGAAATAGTGTGTGAAAACATATCGACGGCAGATTCGGTATATGCATTGCTCCAGACGGGAGAAAATTTTGAGTCGCTTGCGTCACGTTTTTCAATTTCAGATTTTAAGAAAAATCATGGCGACCTGGGGCACGTAGATATTTCTCGGTACGGAGAAGAGGTAAAACACGTTCTCGCCGAATTAAAGGAAAATGATTTTACCAAACCTGTTGCTCTGGGAGAACATTTTGTCATTTTTGAGCGGCTGGCAGAGGATGTCCGTTTCCAATGACAGTTGATTCTCATTCTAAAATTTTGTTAGTTACACGCAAGAGTAAATCAATACAAGATCATGACAAAAAACCATATTACTACACCGAAATCAATGCTGAAGGAAAAAGAAATTTTCTGTACGGAATGTAATACTTCACTCGAAAATTTTTGTTTCTCAAACGGAGCTGACAACCCCGAAGCAATTAAGAAAACGCTTGCGCAGTGTAAAAAGAGCGGAAAATTCGTCGGGGAGTTCTGTGCAAAGCTTTTTATTAGTGATTCTGAAACGCTGGATTCTCTTTGGGAAAAAGAACCAGAGAAATAGACCTTAATTGTTGATTTTTTAAATGAATTGTGTTTAATTTTTCTACAATCAAAATCCTTTTACGCCGCAAATACTTACACAGATTATCTCTGTAGAACCAAATTTGTGTTGAATTTATCAACAATTGTTCTTGCCGAATTTTTGTACACTCCTTTCATTGACCCGCTCCAACTCTAAAAGCAGACCGGTGTTACAGAAAAGCTAACGTTACCTACCTTCCTTGGCACGATTATTTCACCTCTTTTCGGAAGAACAACACCAAAAGAGGCAACGAAATGGTCATCCTACTTTTCATACTGATGTTGGTAATCTTCCTTACGGCCGAATATTTCTTCTTCTCTAAAAAAATTTCCGGCAGCATAGAAGCCAATACTCAAGCCCGTTTACCAGTGTCAACTGAAATCATCGAACGCTACTTTCACCGGGGCCATAGTTGGGTACTTGTTCAATCTTCAAAAGAAGTGATCGCAGGCATAGATGATTTTGCACAACGATGCATCGGAAGGCTCGGAAGCATTGAGCTACCACGGGCGGGATCGGTGCTCCGTCAAGGTGAAACGATGGTCACGATGAAACATGGAAGCAAGTCTCTTTCGACCGTAGCCCCCGTGTCAGGCACAATACTTGAAGTCAACGCACGACTCGGCGACAACCCCTCCATCATTAACGATTCTCCGCTGGAAAAAGGATGGATCGTTAAGATCGCCCCACAAGATTTAGCTTTCGAACTGCACAATCTTTTTAAAGGCGTCATCGCAGACCGATGGCAGGAAGCCGTGCGGGCACATCTGGTACATTGGCTCTCTCCTCACGTCGGACCGGTCATGCAGGATGGTGGAGACATTGTTGACAATGTAAGCGATTTGGTCAACGGCCAAGAATGGCATTTACTTATTGGCGAGTTTTTCCCAAAAGATTTGAACGACACACACAACAACAATACTTAAATAAGGATTATTGCTATGACAGTCCTGCTATTTTTGACAATGATAATCATTTTCCTTGGCATTGACTTTGTCATCCAAGGGAAGAAAAAAAATGTATCGGTCGTCCATGAAGCTGAACAGATGCCGATGCCCCTACGCATACCGCCAGGAATATTTTTTGCGCCGTCGCATACATGGCTTAACCTGTTTCCTTCGGGCAATGTCCGCATCGGAGCTGATGACTTTGTTCTTCGCATGATGAGAAATCCGAATATGGTTTTTCTAAAAGCTCCTGGAATGATTGTAAAAAAAGGAGAACCTCTCTTCGAGTTAAAAGAAGGGGCAAAGAAGCTCACGATTCATTCGCCCATTGACGGGGAAATAATGACGTTGAATGAAGACCTGAAGAAGCATCCCGGAATGTTGAAAGAGGAGCTCTTTAGCAGCGGCTGGACATATACAATGAAACCGCACCGGGCATCGGAACTCACACAGCTTTTGCTTGGCGAGGGAAGCCGGGCGTGGATCCAGCATGAGCTTGGACGTTTGCGGGATTTCATCGCGGGGTTAACTCAAGTCGGGTCACCCGTTCCCGTGTTGCTTCAGGACGGCGGTGCACCGGTTGAAGGACTGATCAAGGACCTTAGCGCCGAACAGTGTGAGAGTTTCGAGAAGCAATTTCTTCTTGTCCAATAATGCCTGTGGAGACGACAATGATACGGAATAAAGCATTATTGATAGATGTTTCAAAATGTGTCGGATGCCGCGAGTGTGCTCGCGCCTGTGCAGAAGCGAACCACCTTCCTCAGGAAGAAGCAACCCAACTTTCCGCGACGCACTACACGGTTGTCCAGAGCTTCAATGACGATCAGACGTTTGTTCGCCGCCTATGTATGCACTGCAACGAACCAACATGCGTATCCGCATGTCTCGTCGGCGCGTTTAAGAAGACAGAAACCGGCGCCGTGCTCTACGATGAATCAAAGTGCATCGGCTGCCGCTACTGCATGCAAGCGTGCCCGTTTGAAGTACCCAAGTACGAATGGAGCAGTTTGAATCCCCGAATTCAAAAGTGCCAAATGTGCTATGAACGGGTCGCGGCAGGCGGAAAAACCGCTTGTGCTGAAGCCTGCGTGTTCGACGCAACTGTCTTCGGCGACCGGGATGATATGATCAAAGAAGCGCGCAAGCGCATCGACGAAAGTCCAACGACATACATCGACCATATTTACGGACTGACGGAAGTGGGCGGAACCTCGGTGCTCTTTATATCGAATGTTCCGTTTGAGAAACTCGGCCTTCCGATGAACCTTCCGAATAAGCCGATACCGCAGCTTTCATGGAGAGTGCTTTCTCAAATTCCAAAGTATTCTGTCGCTGCGAGCGTCGTCCTTTTTGGCATCCATTGGATCACTGCTCGACGCGCTGAAGTAGCTCGGTTTGAAGCAGAACAAAAAAATCTCGCACAACGAAATTAGCAATACTACGAAAAGGCAATGACAATGAAATTTCCTGGCATTCTCAAGTTGACATTCTGGAAATCCTTGGCGATCGTTTTCATCGCACTTGGAGTGATCGCTGCGATCGAAAGATACTCGATGGGGCTCGGCGCTACGACACATCTGGTTGATACCTTCCCATGGGGAATCTGGATCGGGTTTGATATTCTCGTCGGCGTCGGACTTGCTGCGGGAGGCTTTACAATCGCTGCGACGGTATATCTCTTCAACATCGAACGCTTCAGGCCGATCCTGCGGCCGACGGTGCTAACGGCATTTCTCGGCTACATTCTGGTGATTGCAGGTTTGATGGTAGATCTTGGCCGTCCGTGGGCGATATGGCACGCGATGATAATGTGGAACCCGCATTCAGTGATGTTTGAGGTTGCGTGGTGCGTCATGCTTTATACAACAGTCCTTGCGCTCGAATTCAGCCCCGTTGTCTTCGAACGATTTAAACTCCAACGCCCGCTGAAGATCATTCATGCCATCACGATTCCACTCGTTCTTCTCGGCGTGGTTCTATCGACGCTTCATCAATCGTCACTCGGCTCCCTCTTCTTGATTATTCCGGGACGGATGCATCCTCTTTGGTATTCGGACATTATTCCATTCCTTTTTTTCATATCGTGCGTTGCCGCCGGGCTTTCAATGGTTATATTCGAATCTTTCCTTTCAGCCCGGGTATTTGGAAGAGAAATAGAATTTTCTTTGCTGACAGAGCTTTCACGGGTGCTGGTGGTTGTGCTCGCATTGTTTTTTACCGTCCGGATTCAGGACTTAATGAGCAGGGATGCGCTTCAGTACGTATTCCAGCCGACATATCAAAGCATATTGTTTATCGGTGAAATAACTCTGGGAGTCATCGCTCCCTTCTTCTTACTTTTATTCAAGAAAGTGAGGACAAGTCAAAGAGGGCTTTTCTATTCAGCAACACTCGTCATTTTGGGATTCGTAGCGAACCGAATGAACACTGCCATCACAAGCATGGAACGTTGGGGTCAACGAACATATTTTCCATCGTGGCAGGAAGTGTCCATTACGATCGCCCTTGTCACCGCCGGATTCGTTGCATTCTATTACATTGCGAAATATTTCCCACTGTTCGGAACTCGCCATAACAATGAGCTGGTTCAGCCGGTTGACGGCAAATGGTTGGAAGAATTGGAATTTGTATCAAAGGAGCGTTGACAATGCGAGATAGCCAACGAGGATATAAATGGTTCTGATCGGTGCATCCAAGGTAGTCATTCTATAACTCTTTCATGGACGCCTCAATGGAACACGTTAATGGCCCTAAAAATTATTTCGAGCGAAGCTTGGAAGATTTCTTCCAGCCACTACTTGCGACGCCGCTGCCAAGCGACCGAATGTACAGCAAGGGGCACATGTGGATAAAGAACGACTCGGCATCCACTTCTACCGTCGGCATAGACCATGTCGGGGCATACTTTCTGCGGCCAGTTGTCAGCGTGGTATTGCCACAGATACCCACTCAGGTTGAACACAATTCGCCGTGCGCGTGGCTCGTTCTGAGAGAAGGGACTATCGCACTTCGATCAGCCGTTTCAGGAGTCGGAACCGAATCAAACTCAAGTCTTCTTGACCGCCCGTATCTCCTCCTTGACGAACCCTACACTTCCGGATGGATTCTCCGCATAGCAGGGACCGGAAAGGCCGAGGACAATCTCCTAAACTCGGATGATTATGCCCATTTTTTGCAAAAAGAAATGGATGTCATAAAGGAAAAATTCTCTGATGCGTTTCACAAATTGCAGCCTGTTGTCGGATCCACGCTATTCGACGGCGGCGAACCTGTAAAAAGTATCGACGAAATTCTCGGCCAGAGAAAATTTTTCGAGATTACGAGCAGACTGTTTTCAAAGAAATGAAGTAACTCGAAAACATATCGGTCTAGCGAAAAACCAGAATTAGGGATTTCGTTTCGCATTTTTGCGTAATTGCTGCCCCACCACCCCTTATTTTTCAACCCTTTCTGCCTACTTTCTCATCATCTGGAAATGGCATGGTACTTGTCTCTCATTGAAATGGAGATATCCATGAAATTTTTGAATCTGCTGGGATTTCGCGTCTTTTTGATCATCCTCTTCGTCATGCTGGTCGGAACAGCGGTCCTCACAAAACTCAGCGTCGATCATCAGGCAGAACAATATTTGCGCGATGCAATTCTTGGAGCGAACCGGATCGGTGACATCATCAAACGGTCGACAAATTACAGCATGATGCTGAATCGACAGGAAGACATCCACCAGATCATTAATACTATCGGCAATGAACCGGGAATTGAAGCCATACGGATCTACGACAAGAAGGGAGAAATCAGGCTCTCGACCGTTGCAGGCGAAGTAGGAACATACGTGAACATGAGCGCCGAAGCGTGCAACGCCTGCCATTCGGCAGGAAAAGCGCCCCTCTCCCCCAACCCCCATGAATTGAGCCGGATTTTTTCTTCGCCAAAAGGATACAGGGTGCTGGGAATGATAGTGCCGATTAAAAACGATTCCACGTGTTCATCCGCAGACTGTCATGCCCACGCACCATCGCAGACGATCCTCGGAGTACTCAACGTCATGATGCCACTTCGGGAGATTGATTCAAACCTGGCAAGTTTGAACCGATCTCAATATTTGAACGCCTTCTTTATGTTTTTGGTAATGACAACATTCGTCGGAATTTTTATTTGGATCGTTGTGAACATTCCTGTCCATAAATTGACTCTCGGCACACATGAAATTACAAAAGGAAACTTAGACTATCGAATATCTGTGAAGTCGAACGACGAGATCGGGAGGCTTGCAACGTCGTTTAACCAGATGGCAGACGAATTAAAACGAGCGAGAAACGAGTTAACGCAATGGGGGCAATCGTTAGAAGGACGTGTGGCACAGAAGACGGAAGAGCTCCGGCGGGCACAGGCGAACATGGTTCAAATGGAAAAAATGGTCTCGCTCGGAAAACTTGCTTCGACAGTCGCCCATGAACTTAACAATCCGCTCGAGGGGGTGCTGACCTACGCCAAGCTTCTCAAGAAGATGGTAAAAGAAGGTCTGCTTACGGCAGAGACAGCAGAAGAAATTCAAAACGATCTTTCAATCATTGCCGACGAAACTGCCCGGTGCGGAAACATTGTGAAGAATCTTCTCCTCTTCTCCAAGCAGAAAGTCGGTGAATTCGTCGAAACGGACCTTAGGACTACGATCGAGAGGTCTTTAAACCTTATCGATCATCATCTGAAAATACATAACATTACTCTCGAGACTGATTTTCAACAGGAGCCGCTCATGCTGTTTTGTGCTCCGCAGCAAATAGAGCAAGCGCTTCTCGCTATCGAGATCAATGCGATCGAAGCAATGCCCGAAGGCGGAGCGCTGAAAGTTGAAGCACATCACTCCACAGCCTCGGACGCAGTTCAGATTACCGTTGCCGACAGCGGGATCGGAATACCGGACGATGCATTGCCGCACATTTTTGAACCTTTCTTTACAACAAAAGAGAACGGGAAAGGAACGGGGCTCGGCCTCGCCGTCGTCTACGGAATCATCGAACGGCACGGCGGAACCGTCGATGTCAAATCGAAGCTTCACGGCGGGACCACGTTCACCCTGCTTTTGCCCAGGACAATCACTCAAGCTCCGAACAGCGCTTCATCTACTTCACTTACCTTTGACTACGACCATGAACGACAAATCAAATAAACAAAACAGCCTTCTTATCGTCGACGACGAGCTCGTCGTGCGTGATTCCCTTTCCAAATGGTTTAAGCAGGATGGCTATCGCGTCGAGGCGGCGGAAGACGCTGCCCACGCGATAAAAAAAATGAGCGAAGGACCGTGGAATGTCATCCTTCTCGACATCAAAATGCCGGGCATGAGCGGGCTTGAATTGCAGAAACGATTAAAGGAAATCGACCCCGCGATTACCACCATCATGATCACAGCATTTGCCTCGGTAGAAAGCGCGGTGCAAGCGTTGAAGGAAGGGGCGTTCGATTATGTGACGAAACCGGTCGATCCCGACCACCTTTCTCATCTTGTCTCGAATGCGCTCCGGCAAAAAAAACTTGCCGATGAGAACGTGCAACTGCGTGAACATATTTCTGAAATGGCGCAGGGAGACGAGATCGTCGGCAACAGTCCGCAAATGAAAAAAGTGATCGAGCTTGCAAAGACCGTTGCACAAACCGATACGACAGTGATGATCCGGGGAGAAAGCGGGTCGGGAAAAGAGTTGATCGCCCGTACGATCCACGTCAACAGCCCGCGGCGCTATTTTCCGATTATCGCGGTGAACTGTGGCGCCGTGCCGGAAACCCTTCTCGAAAGTGAGCTATTTGGCCATGAAAAAGGGGCGTTTACCGGCGCGCAGTACCGGCGTAAGGGAAAATTTGAAATGGCCGACGGCGGAACAATTTTCCTCGATGAAATCGGAACCATTACTCAAAAGATGCAGGTCCAGCTCCTCCGCGTCATCGAGTCCAAACAGTTTACGCGAGTCGGTGGAAACGAAACAATTCACAGCGATTTCAGAATTATTTGTGCGACGCACCGTGACCTCGAAGGAGCGGTGAAAGAAGGAATATTCCGTGAAGACTTGTATTACAGGCTTAATGTGTTCACAGTGTTCATCCCGCCGATTCGGGAGCGCCGGACCGATATTCCGCTCCTTGTTCACCACTTCCTTAAAAAATATTCCTCGGTCATGAACAAGCCCGTGAATGAAGTCACGCCCGATACGATGGATTTACTCGTACGATATGATTGGCCGGGCAATGTTCGAGAATTGGAAAACGTGATTGAGCGTGCAATGGTACTTGCCAAACCTCCTGCGATTCGGCCGGGCGATTTGCCGTTTCAACTTGGGATGAATCATCACGTGCCAACGGACGATTCAATCGCGTCGGTCGAGAAGGCACACATCGAAGCAATCCTCGCGAAATCGGGGTGGAACATCACCCGTTCCGCAGAAATTCTCTCCATCGACCGGGTGACGCTGTATAATAAAATCGCCAAGTATGGCCTTATTAAACCGTAACTCATGTATTCTATCCTCGTTGTTCCGGTACCGCCATGCGATAACGATTACGTTAGCGCTCTCATTTCTCCCCTGTCAACTATTTTGCGGTTCCCTGCATCTATCGATGTAAAGGAAACGGTGGACCCTTCGTTTGCATTCGACGCCTATCGCAACCAATATAATTCTACAGCGATTATTTCTGCATTTGTCCAGCGATTCAAGGGCTTCAAAGGAAAAATTATCGGCGTGACGTCCGTAGATTTATTCGTCCCTGTGTTGACGTACGTTTTTGGAGAAGCTCAGCTCGACGGACCCATCGCTGTTGTCTCTGCGCATCGCCTCGACGATACGCTGTACGGTCTTCCCGCCAATCGTACGCTGACGATGCAGCGGCTCACCAAAGAAGCCGTCCATGAGCTTGGCCACACCTTCGGACTTGTTCATTGCCCTGATTATCGCTGCGTCATGCACAGTTCAACGACAGCCGAGGACATCGATATAAAATCGGAAAACTTTTGCAGTTCCTGTGCTGCAGTTTTGAAAAAGCGAATTCTGGAATAGAAAATGACTACTTCTCTATGCAGGTTCGTTGACTTTCGGGCGATTTTTCGATATTATTTCCAGCACGCCGATTTCTGTTTGCCTAATTCTATCTTGAAAGAGAAGGTCATGACCACAATCTATGATACCCTAACGGAAGTCCTGACTTTCCCTCTAGGAGAGCGGGGCTGATCGATGGCGTGCATTTTTTGCAAAATCATTGCTAAAGAAATTCCGGCCGAGATCCTGTTCGAAAATGAATGCGCTATTTCAATTCTCGATGTAAACCCAATCCATTATGGCCACGCGCTTGTCATCCCGAAAAATCATCACAAAGATTTTCTGGATGTTCCCGAAAAAGAACTTGCCGGCATCATGCATGCCGTCCACGTCGTTTCACGTGCTTTGGTGAAAAGCTTTGACCTTCGGGGGTTCAACTTTTTTTCGAACAACGGAACGGTAGCGGGTCAATCGGTTTTCCATTTTCACATCCATATCACACCGCGGTATGAAGGCGACAATATCCGTTTTGTGTTACAACTAAAGCGGTATGAAGGCGATGACATGAAAGATATCGCTTCAAAAATCCGCGCTGCTATTCATGAATAATTTCTCTTTTCGAAGGAAGCTTGCATGTCTCACTATGTAAAACTCGTTCCCCCGTTGGCAGGACATAAAATAAACACCACTCATGGAACGCTCACTGTGCCCGACGATCCCGTGATTTGCTTCATTGAAGGAGATGGGACAGGACCTGACATCTGGCGGGCGTCTCAAAAAGTGTTTGATGCCGCAGTCGCAAAAGCGTACAGCGGGAAAAAGAAAATTAGTTGGTTTGAAGTATACGCTGGAGAAAAAGCAAACAGAATATACGGTGAAAATACCTGGCTTCATAACGATACGCTCGAAGCGATTAAAGAATACACGATAGCAATCAAGGGACCGCTCACAACCCCGGTCGGCAAAGGAATTCGATCTATTAATGTCACGCTTCGGCAGATGCTCGACTTATACGTTTGCTTACGCCCCGTCCAATATTTTACCGGCGTCCCTTCTCCGGTAAAGCATCCGGAGCTTGTCGATATGGTTATCTTCCGGGAGAATACCGAGGATATTTATGCCGGCATCG
Organism: uncultured Bacteroidota bacterium; assembly: GCA_963717445.1. Classification (GTDB taxonomy): domain Bacteria; phylum Bacteroidota; class Ignavibacteria; order UBA10030; family UBA8401; genus JAGVPT01. The sequence goes on from OY970334.1 coordinate 1,048,112, forward strand.
AATGGAAAGCCGGAACCCCCGAAGCGCAAAAAGTCATTGACTGGCTGGAAAAAGAAATGGGAGTTAAGAAAATACGCTTCCCAAAAACGTCAAGCATCGGAATAAAGCCGGTGTCGCAGGAAGGGACGGAGCGGCTTGTGCGTGCCGCGATAACGTATGCGATCGCCAACAAGCGAAAGTCGGTTACGCTCGTCCACAAAGGAAACATCATGAAATTTACCGAGGGAGGATTTCGTGACTGGGGCTACGAACTTGCCAAGCGCGAATTTTCTAAAGAAGTCGTTTCGTGGGAAGAATGCGGCGGCAACCCACCCCCCGGAAAAATTATGATGAAGGATGTCATCGCCGATGCGTTCCTGCAGCAAATTCTTACTCGTCCCGCCGAGTATGAAGTTATCGCGACGCTCAATTTGAACGGCGATTATATTTCGGACGCTCTCGCCGCACAGGTGGGCGGGATCGGGATCGCCCCCGGCGCCAACATCAATTACCAAAACGGGTATGCGATCTTCGAAGCAACGCACGGTACCGCTCCGAAGTACGCGGGGATGGACAAAGTCAATCCCGGATCTCTTATTCTCAGCGGAGAGATGATGCTGCGTTACATGGGCTGGGCTGAAGCCGCGGACTTGATTCTTAAGGGATTGAACAGAGCAATCCAGGCAAAAACAGTAACGTATGATTTCGCACGTCTGATGGAAGGTGCAAAAGAAGTGAAATGCTCTGAATTTGGCGAAGCGATTATGAAGAATATGTGACAGATGGCCGGACAGGTTTGCGGTCCTATTCAGGACTGGATTGAGATTCAGCTATTTCTTTGATTCCGACGGTCGGGCCAATTGCGATTTCTCAATCTCTTTTAGCGATTTAAAAATTTCCTGATGCCGCTGCAGAAATTGTACCGCATCTTCTCCGTTCAGCGATGCATCTTTCATGCGCCGTTGGTTCTCTGCAAGCTCCTGTTCCAAAACTTTTTTCTTCATCCGTTTGATCGCCCCTTCCGCGCGCTCCGATGCCCTGGTTTCGCTCAGCCGTGCCCCAACTTTTTCCCAGCGCGAACCGAGCTGGTATGGAGTGAATGACAATTCGGAAATGAGCTTCCTGACAGCGTCTGTCGAAGCCCTTGGCATAAGTCGATGAACATCGACTTCACCCCGGTTATCAAATTCATCGAGAAGGAGATGGGCGACTTCTTTCGTTTGCGGATGGGAAAACTCCTCCGCGCGGATATACGAAAAGATAAATGGAATCATCTGCACCGGTTCCTCAAATGCGACAAGGAGCAATTCTTTTTCCTCTATTGGAATTTCCTGCTGCTCCTTTCCCTCCCTGGCGTCCTTGGCGGTTGAAGCCTCACCTTTCCCAACGCGCGGACTAGCAAGGAATCGTTCCGGGACTTTCTTCGTGAATTTCTCCAATTCTGTGATCAACGCCGATTCATAGAGTTTGTATTTCTCCGCCACGTCCTTGATAAAAAACATCTGCTTAAGCGGATCCTTTATTTTTGCGATTGACTGGACCAGCGTGCGGACTGCCTCGGCTTTTCCTTCGGGAGAATTCAATTTCCCTTCGCGCGCCAGTGCAGCTGCTTTGAAATCAATGAACGTGACCGCTTTCGACAGCGCTTCTTCAAATGCTCCACTTCCATTTTTCTTGATGAATGAATCGGGATCTTCCCCTTCCGGAAGGGGTGCAATCCGCACATCCAAATTATTCTCCAGTATAAGATCGATACCGCGAACCATCGCGGACACGCCTGCTGAATCGGCGTCGTAGACGAATTTCACGGTCTTGGTGTAGCGTGCGATCAACTGAATTTGCTCGACGGTAAGTGCAGTACCGCTCAATGCAACCACATTGCACGTGCCGGATTGAAATACGGAAAGCAGGTCGGCGTATCCTTCAACCAGAACGACAAAGTCTTTTTCCCGGATCGCCTCTTTGGCATGGTATAATCCATAGAGCACTTTGCTCTTATGATAGATCGGTGTTTCCGACGAGTTAATGTATTTCCCTAATGTGTCATCTTCGTATAATTTTCTCGCCCCGAACGCGATCACCCTTCCGGTCGTCGAAAAAATGGGGAACATTGCCCGCCCGCGGAAGGCATCGTAGTAACCACCGTCGTCCCGTTTACGGGCTAATCCAACCTTTTCCAAATACTCGGGCTTGATTCCCTCTTCCCCCGCTTGCTTTACCAGCGCATCCCACGCACGAAGAGAATACCCGAGGCCGAACGCAGCGATCGTCTTATCCGAAAATCCTCTCCCTTGAAAATATTTTAAGGCGAAATCGCCTTCCTCGGTCTGCATCATATTTCGGTGGAATATTTTCACCGCGAAAGAACATGCGGAGTAGAGCTTTTCCGTTTCGCTTGCGGATTGGATTGACTCTTCCGTCCGAACGATGGCAATCCCTGCCCGTTCGGCAAGAATCTCAATCGCTTCGACGTACGTTGCCTTCTCCCATTCCATCACAAATTTGATGACGTCTCCTCCGCGGTTACAGCCGAAGCAGTAGTACATCCCTTTGTCGGGACTGACATTAAAGGACGGAGTTTTTTCCGAGTGAAAAGGACACAAGCCAAGGTAGTTTTTCCCCCGTTTTTTTAGCCGCACAAGGGTACCGATGTATTCGACAATGTCGGTCGCTGCACGAATCTCTTGTATTTTGTCGTCGGGGATTCTCACACGAAAAATTTAGCCAAAAGAGAAGTGAGAAACAAGGAAGGCGTGGTTCGGATCCTAGCGCATTTTATATGGCTTGGCGTCCTCCGCGTCCTTGGCGGTTTAAAGAAAACCGCAAAGGCGCTGAGGCGCCAAGAAAGCTCAAGTTTCCTTTTTACTTTGCATTTTATCTTTTAGCGGTAAGTTTTTCTGCGAGTCTTTTGTTAAACGTATTCTGGCCCGCGGGATTTCGACTCTTCAAGTCGATCTTGCTGGTATAATTTGAAAGAAAGTTTCACCCCCCAGATGATCGCGCCGAGAGCCGCAGTCAACCCTAGGAAAAACAATACATTTCCAAGCGGAACTCCCCAATCGAGCATATCATGTTCTCCGAGAAAGGTTGCCCAATCGTGTTTTGTATGGTGTCCGAGAAGAGGTAAAATTCTCGTTTCAGCATCGCGCACATAAATACTCACATCGACCATGCTCACACCGGTGAAAAAGACCGCAACCGGCGCATTTGCAGATTCCTCGCGCCACGCGACAAGGAACCAGACAAATGGAACGAGGACTTGCATGATCGAGCCGCCAAGAATGTACATCGTGTCGCCGAATATCCTGAAAAAGAAATGTCCTGCTTCGTGAATGTACAAAATGAACAGATGGATGAACCATAAGATTGTCGGAAGGTGAAACGTCCGTGTCGGTTCATACAAGTTGAACGGAAGAAGGCACCAAATGTACACAAGAATTCCGTAACCAAAAATCCGCAATACGAGTTTTTGTCTCGACGTCATCAGTCCACAACCATCGGTGGAAAATCTATGTTAACATTCCGTTCAATGACACGCGTTTTGAGAGCCGATAAAGCCGGTGAAACGAGCTTCAAAATAAAAAGTCCCGCTTGAAGCGGGACTTTAAATTTTATTCTGCCGAAACCTCGGCGCGGGTCGGTTTGGCTTCGTAGACCTTTTTGCGTACCGGCTTTGTTCGTTTGCGCATGTAACGCTTTTCGAGCTGTGCCTCGGGCTTTTTCTCCTCTTCTTCTACATCAGGATATTGGTAAATGTCGTATTTGTAATTTCGCAAAATAATGTTGTTGCCGTTCCTGCCGAGGACATATTGCGGGAGCAGAGGGATTTTCCCGCCGCCGCCGGGCGCGTCGATCACAAAATGCGGGATCGCAAGACCCGAGGTGTGTCCGCGCAATTTATCCATGATGTTCAAGCCGACACTGACGGGGGTGCGGAAATGGTTCGCCCCCTTTGTAATATCCGCCTGATAGAGATAATAGGGACGCACTCTCATCATTAAGAGTTTGCGCATCAATTCCAGCATGACATCGGGATCGTCGTTGACGCCCTTCATCAGCACTGCCTGGTTGCCGACCGGTATGCCGGCATCGGCGAGCATTTCGCAGGCGCGTTTCGCTTCCGTCGTACATTCCCATGGATGGTTGAAATGCGTGTTCACATAAATCGGGTGATATTTCTTGAGCATTTTGCACAGCTTCGGCGTGATGCGCTGCGGAAGCACGCACGGCATTTTTGTGCCAAGGCGGATAATTTCGACGTGCGGTATCGCTCTCAGACCCGAAACAATTTTTTCGAGCATGACATCTGTCAGCATGAGCGGGTCACCGCCGGAAAGAATGATGTCGCGTACTTCGGGATGTGCGGCAATGTAGTCGAGCCCGGACTGGATAAACTTCATGCTGATTTTACCCGAGTCGCCGACTTTCCTTTTCCGCGTACAAAACCGGCAGTACATCGAACACTGGCTTGTTGTCAAGAAGAGTACACGGTCGGGATAACGATGGGTAATGCTCGGAACCGGGCTATCCGCTTCTTCATTCAGCGGGTCGAGCGGAAAATCGTCGGGGACTAATTCTTGCGCATCGGGAATGCATTGCAGCCAGATGGGATCGCCGGGATACCGGATAAGGCTGAGGTAGTACGGGTTGATGCGGATATGAAAGAGTGAGTTGAGTTTGTCCGCAAGTTCCTTGTCGAAATTAAACCGCTCCACCAAATCTTTTCCGCTGTCGACACTCGCCCTCAACATTTCCTGCCAGAGTTCCATAAAGAGATGTACCTGAGATGGTTATAGATTTTTGCCGTAGATGATTAAATCGTCTCCGGGCTTGTAGTATTCCTTGATGCAAGCACGCTGCTCAAAACCTTTTCGCTCGTAAAATGCGCGCGTCTTTTCGTACTTCGGCGTTGATGAAGTTTCGGCAATCAGCAAACGTCCCCCCTTTGCTCTGACGTGATCCTCGGCGAACCGGAGAAGATCGGAACCGATTCCCTTGCCATGGACTGCCGGCGACACCGCGATCCAATACAAATCGAATGTTCCTTGCGTTGACGGCGTCGGACCGATGCACACGTAGCCATCCACCCGCTGTTCGCTGTCGACGTAAGAAAATATTTCATAGTCTTTCTGATCTTCATTCTCAAGGCAAATCTGGATCAACTCACTTGCGACATCAATTTCTTCTTGACTGAAAACATCCGTCGCTCGTAAAAGACTTTGAATCTGTTCTTTGTCCTCGCGCTGGAGTGGACGGATGCTCATTGCTGTGACGAAAAGTGAGAAACAGTGCGGCTACGGATTTCGCTTCAACGCACATTCAACGATCTTCCCGATCGTCTCGTTAAATGAATATCCGTATGTGGTCGTCGAACGAATAAATCCGGCATCGTCCGAAATATCGGGATTAGGGTTAACCTCGAGAACGTACGGCTTGTTGTTTTTCGTCAAACGAAAATCGATCCTGGCATAATCCCTGCATCCCATGATGTTGAACGACTGTAACGCGAGGTCTTTGATACGCGCTTCAACCGTCGGCGGCAGTTCGGCGGGACACATGCCTTTCGTTCCTTCGAATTCTATTGAGCCGTTGAGCCACTTTGCATCGTACGTAACAATTTTCGGATAGCCGGCCGGAAGCCCGGAAAAATCTATTTCCGAAATCGGGAGTACGGTCGGCTTCCCATTCCCCAGAATGGCAACATTCAATTCACGTCCTTCGATATATTCTTCCACAATGGCCGGCTGGTCATACTGCTGAAAGATGTATCGAATACGTTTTTTCAAAGCGGTCAGCGATTCTACGACCGAATCATTGTCGATACCGGTGCTGGCATCTTCCTTTGCTGGCTTGACAATAAGCGGAAATGCTAATGCAAAATCATCCCCGTTGATTTCATTCAACTGTTTGCACGCAATAAACTTTGCCGTTGGGATACCGTGAAATGAGAGGATCTCTTTTGTCCGGGCTTTATTTAAACATGTGCCGAGCGTGACGGTCGGTGAGCCTGTGTAGGGGATTTCCAAAATTTCATAAATGCCGGCGACATGCATTTCATGAATCGCCTGATCGCCCAATGACTCGACCAGATTAAAAATAAGGTCGGGCTTCTCGATTTTCAAAAACTCCAGCAGCTTTTCGATATTGTTGGACATGTTGAATATCGATGTTTGATACCCCAGCTCGTTCAGCGCAGTTTGAATCTGTTCCCTTTCTTCGATCACGCCCACCTCGGACATGTCGACCAATCCGTTGGCACGCGCTGTAGCAAGTGCAGCTCCTTCTTGAATCATACCGGATTCTGAAATGAACTTCCGCCCCTTCGACGTTAGGATCGTCGGCTGGTTGAAAATAACCGAAACATGTAGCTTTTTTCTCATGCTGTCGCTCCGTATTTGTGAAATAAGCATGCCTGCATCTTGTTCGTTTTCAATGAGTTAGAAAGCATCAGAGGATCCCATAGCGTTTGCAAGCTCCATCCAAGACCCGATTCAGCATTTCGTTATACGACAGGCCTGCGGCGCGAGCTGCTTTCGGATAACATGAATTGTCCTCAGGTTTCGGCAGAATACCGGGAAGGGGATTGATTTCAATGATGTTGGGAACTCCGTTGTTATCGATACGAACATCGATACGAGACCAATCGCGGCATCGTAAAACTTTGTACGCTTCCGTGCAAAGTTTCACAATTGAAGTATGGAGCGACGGGGTAACACGGGCAGGACACTCGAAAATATCGAGGGGATTTGACGATTGATCCCAAATCCATTTTGCTTCGAATGAATAAATCGGATTCACGCCTTTCGGCAACGAATCAAATTTGATCTCCACCACCGGCAGCACTTGAACCTCGTCTCCGTTGCCGAGCATTGCGACAGTAAACTCCCGGCCGGGCAAGAACTCCTCAACAATGACCGGCTCGTTGTACGTTACCAGCACATTTTCGACTTGACGTTGCAATTCTTTAAGAGTCCGAACGAGCGAGGCGTCGAAAATTCCTTTGCTCGACCCTTCGTTTAGCGGCTTCACGATGCATGGAAAATCCGTACGCAATGCCGATAGGTCAGCGAGGGAATAGAGAACCGAGAATTTTGCGGTGGGAATCTTATAGTAGGATAGAATTTCTTTTGCTCTTGACTTATCCAGGCACACGGCGAGCGTGAGTGCGTCGGAGCCCGAATAAGGAATATTCAACATCTCAAGCATCGCCGGAATTTGTGCTTCACGCGAAATACCGTATTGACCTTCGGCGATATTGAAAACTATGTCCGGACGTTGGCTTCGAAGTTTGTCAAAAGCATCTTCATCAGCTTCAATCATCGTGACGGAGTGGCGGAGAGCAAGCGCATCGCGGACAGCTGTCACCGTTTCAATCGTGTCCCACTCCGCGTACGTATCAGCGCTGGTTGCCTTCTCTTCTATTTGCGTGCTGACATCAGTGATGTTCTGACTCGAAGATTCATTGCCGCCGTCGGCGACATCAGATTCTTCCTTCTTCATGTTGTAGACGAGAGCTACTTCCATTCAGGGGAGTACCAAAAAAATCTTTCGATACCTTTCATGCTAGTGGCTGATACGTTCTTCGTCCAACTCCTGATACAAATATAATGTTTTTAGACACGATGTCAAGAAGAAAGTGGCTTTTTCCTTGGGATTTGAGATCGCCGTTGCCAGAGTGGCAGAGTCTTTGACGGAAGATTTTTTCATCAAAAAAATCTCTGCTGAAAATCCGGAGAGCAGTAAAAAAATCCTCTGAAGAAAACTTTGCTGGAAAAATTTTTGTGCTGTTAACCTATGCGGACGTACGAAAGTAAATCTTTGTACACCAGCTCGAATCGCGTTCGTATTTCTGTATGATGTGGTAATCGTAAATGCGGATCGTGAGCGACAAGATCGAAAGCTTCTTGCCGTGCGAGAAAAAGAATATCTTTGTCATGAACAATATCCGCAACGGTAAATGCGGGCAGTCCGCTTTGGCGCGTTCCAAAATAATCTCCCGCTCCGCGCAACTCCAGGTCGACTTCTGCGATGGTGAACCCGTCGTTCGTTCGCACCATCGTCTCGAGCCGTTTCGAAATATCGGAGATTTGCTTTTGCGTTTCGGCACGATTCACGGCAAATTGCGCCTTCCGCTTCATCATGAGGTCGTCGGTCAGAAGAATGCAGTAGGATTGATCTGCTCCGCGACCGACCCTTCCTCGCAGTTGATGAAGCTGCGAAAGTCCGAACCGTTCGGCATTTTCTATGATCATGATCGTCGCATTTGGAATATCGATGCCGACTTCAATGACGGTCGTTGCGACTAACATATCGATGCGGTGAGACTTGAAGCTGCTCATTAAATCATCCTTTTCAGCGGATGACAATCTCCCGTGGAGCAAACCAAGCTTGAATTCAGAAAATTCTTGTTTGCTCAATTTTTCAAACTCGACTATTGCGGCCTTAAGGTCAATTTTTTCCGATTCCTCAATGAGAGGATATACGATGTAAGCCTGACGCCCTTGTCGTAGTTCATCCTTTACAAAGCCGTACACTTTTTTCTTATCTTTTTCGGTCCGGACGGCGGTCTTCACCGGCCTGCGATTTTTGGGAAGCTCATCGATCACAGAAATATCGAGATCGCCATACAGTGTGAGCGACAGTGTCCGCGGAATCGGGGTCGCTGTCATGACAAGCACATCGGGGTTTCCTTTTCCCTTCCCGCGGAGGAGCGCTCGCTGTGCGACGCCAAACCGATGCTGTTCATCGATAACAATGAAACCGAGCTTGGCGAACTCAACATGTTCCTGGATAAGAGCGTGCGTCCCTATCACAATATTCGCAGAGCCCCGGCGAATGTCTTCCAGAATATCGTCGCGCAGTTTCTTCTTCTGTCCACCGATAAGAAGCCGGATATGGACTGCCAAATCCCCTAAAAAATTCTTTAGCGTAAAGAAGTGTTGCTCCGCCAAAATTTCCGTTGGCGCCATGAATGCGCATTGATACCCATTTTCCACGGTGATAAGCATAGCAAATAGGGCAACGATCGTTTTACCGCTGCCAACGTCTCCTTGCAACAGCCGGTTCATCGGCAGAGATTGACTCATGTCGGATGTAATCTCTTTGATTGCCCGGCGTTGAGCCCCCGTCAATTCAAACGATAAGCTCGACAGTAGCTGCCGTGCTAATTCACTCTTGACGTTAAATGAAATGCCTTTCAATTCTCCTTTGATTTCCCTTCGGCGATATGCCATAAGGAGTTGAAAGAAGAAAAGCTCGTCGAACTTTAACCGATTGAGGGCCGCATCTCTTTCCGTATAGGTTTTTGGGAAATGAATCATCCGGATTGACGAACGGATATCGAGAAGATTGTTGCGCTGGAGAATTTCTGCCGGAAGATGTTCTACGACCGAGTCAAGATTGCCTTGAAGAGCATTACGAATGATCCTTCTGAAACCGCGATTATCCAGTCCAACCTGGCGCAACTCTTCGCTCGACCTGTATTTTGGGATGATCGCACCGGTGTGAAGGAGCGAATTCCAATCCGTCGTATCCTCATCGTCGTCTGTCTTTAGCCTATCGAATTCGGGATGGATAAACTGAGGACGGTTCAATTTATCGAGCTCGGGCACTGAAGAGACTGCGAGCACCTCGCCGATCTGAAACGCTTTTTGATACCACTGAACTCCCGCAAAAAAAACGCACGTAAGGTACCCTGTCTCATCTTTGAGAGTGAGAAAAAACATTTGCTTCCCCCGCCTCGTTCTCTTTGTCTCTTGACGAAAAACGGAACCGATCACCGTGACTTCATTGCCGGCCTGAACGAATTTCGGAAGGTCTTGCATTGTAGTAATCCGCGAGCGGTCGAGATAGTCGTAGGGAAGGTAATAAAGAAGCTTCGAAACCGAATCGAGACCGATCTCCCGTAACGCAGCTGCTCGCTTCGGACCGATTCCTTTGATGTACTGAAGTGTGTCGCTCTTATGAAGGCTCAAAGCGATGCAGAAGTGGTAAAAAAGATTCGGAATTACTCAAGCACCCGGCGATCGGTGTTTCAATGGAATAGGTCCTCATGCCGGCTCTGAAAAATAGCGGTCCGGTCCCTGTACAGGTTGCGCGATAATGCAAAGCGGCCGATGACGGCGAAAAATCAACTGAATGGCCCTGGCAGAATTCCAGCCGCACGTTACGACAATTCCCCTTTCACCTCGCGCGTCATGAGATCCTCGGTGGCAAGATGAGGATTTTTTCCTTCAAAAAGGATTTTATGAACCTCGGAGAAAATCGCCATTTCGATTGAATGTTTTCTTGCGAGGTCGACAGACGACTGGCATGTTGCAACGCCTTCCGCAACCATCACCATTTCTTTCAACACGTCGTCTAGTTTTCTTCCTTTGCCTACTTGCTCCCCAACATACCTGTTGCGGCTATGCTTGCTCATACAGGTGACAAACAAATCGCCAACTCCGGTCAATCCCGCGAACGTACGCGGCAACGCTCCCATCTTCACCCCCAAGCGGGTCATTTCAGCAATTCCGCGTGTCATAATTGCGGCCTTCGTGTTGTCGCCGAAACCGGCGCCGTCTACAACCCCCGCCCCCACAGCAATGACATTTTTAAGGGCACCGCCAAGCTCAACGCCGCGAATATCATCGTTGACGTAGACACGAAAATACGGAGTGCTGAATGCCGCCGCGACAATTCTCGCGGTTTTCATATTGAACGAGGCTGACACTACCGCTGTCGGCATTCGCTGGCTCACTTCTTCAGCATGGCTCGGGCCTGAAAGAATTGCGAGGTTCCCTTTCTTTTCGTGTTCTAAAACGTCCAGCATAACTTCAGACATCGTCATGAGGGAATGATTCTCGATCCCCTTCGCCACATTGACGATAACGGTTTGGGAAAGCTCGTGGTGTGAAATTTGTTGGATGACGGAGCGAAGGAACTGCGAGGGAACGGCAGAGACAATGAGATCCTTTTTGTACGCCGCCTCCTGGATATCGGTGAGGATTGAAATTTGCGTCGGAATTTTTATTCCCGGAAGAAAGGCGGGGTTCTCTCTTGTTTCAACCATCAGGGCCGCCTGTTCCCCGCGGTACGTCCACAGCGAAACATCGTGATTATTTTCGGAAAGCAGAATTGCAAGAGTCGTTCCCCAGCTTCCGGCTCCTAGGACGGCGACGCGCATGGCGGACCTACGTTATTGAGGAGTGATACAAAATGACCAACCTGTTACTTGCGGAAGGATGAGCCCCGAAAGTTCGTCAGCTTATTCTCTGTCCCTTTTATGAGCCGCTTGATGTTCTCTCGATGCGTATAGATGAGAAGAAGAGATGTTCCGATTGCGAAAAAGATCAGCGTGTGATATCCTTGAATGTCGACTTTAAAAATATTTTCACGAAAGAACATTGTCAACGGAAAAGCCACCGCCCCTGCAATCGAGCCGAGAGAAACGTAGCGGGAACTTGAAAAGACGGCGGCAAAAATCACAACGGCAACCGCGAATTCAACCGGTGCCAACGCCAGCAGCATACCGGCTCCGGTCGCCACGCCTTTGCCACCTCTGAAACCGGCAAAAAGCGTCCAGATATGGCCGAGAATTGCGGCAATCCCACAGATGATTTGGACAACTGTAAAATCTTCGAAGGGGGTTCTATTTTGAAACGGCAGCGACGGATCCCAGAACAGGCGTGCGACAAATATCGTTGCAACAACACCTTTGAAAAGGTCGAACAGGATAACTGCCAAGCCGATTTTCCATCCCAGCACACGCATGACGTTTGTCCCCCCGGCATTTCCGCTGCCATGTTGCCGTATATCCAATCCGCGCAAAATCTTCGACGCGATAATGCTCGTCGGAATTGATCCAACAACATAACTCAACACGATAACGATGGCAAGATTAACCATTGTTCATCCTTGAAATGAGTGGGGAGAATGGCTTTCTTCTTCAACAAAATAGAAAATCACCTAATAAAAATCAAGCGCAGTGGGCCGGTTTGAAGATTCAATCGCGTGGATTCTCCGATGGAGAGTGACGTGAAAAGGAAAGGTGACTCGCTACCAAATCACGGCGATGGTCCAAACTGACTGCGGAGAATGATATGCTTTTTGCTTATAGCTCGGTCTATGGCTAATATGCCGTTAATATGATCAATTTCATGTTGAAGCAATTCGGAGAGCCCGTTCGTCGCTTTTAATTTTTTCCACGCGCCGGTCTTATCCTGGTAAGAAACCTCGACCCACGTATGGCGCCTTACTCGTACGAGAATATCGGGAAAGGAAAAGCAGTCATCCCATAACTCAATCTTTTTCTTGCCTCGTTTAATGATTTTCGGATTGACAAGAGCGCCGAGGCCGTTCAGCCCGATAAAAATTATTCTTGCGTTCGAACCTATTTGAGGCGCTGTAATTCCTCTGCCAAACGCGTGCCGCGAGCGAAAATCTTCAAGAGTATCGCTCAGGTTCTTCATTGTCGCACTCGTTGAACGGGATGAAAAATTCTTCGCGGGTTTGCATCGCTGGCGAAGAAAAGGATTGCCGAGCAACAGAATTGTTTTGACAGCCATTGGAATTTGGTCTCTTTCCTATGCAGGTTCAATCTTTGAATCGACGGGCCAACACGTTTGCAAAGTCCAGGTCGTCCGGAGTAGTGATTTTGATGTTGTCAAAGCTCCCTTCCACAATTGCCGGACGGACGTGCAACAACTCGACCAGCGAAGCGTCATCGGTCGCTTCCACATTTTCGCGGTTGGCTCTTTCGTACGCCTCGAGAAGTACCTGCCTCCTAAATGTCTGGGGCGTCTGCGCCGACCACAAGACAGAACGGTCGAGAGTCCGTTCAAATCGCCCCTCGTTATTCCCAACTTTCACCGTGTCTTTGACGCGGACAGCAACAACCGCGGCTGAACAGGCGTTTGCCTTTTCAATCGAATCGAGAATCACTTTTTGTTGAATGAACGGCCTCACGGCGTCATGAACGACGACGATCTCCGCCTGAGGATGCGTATGTCTCAATGCATTATAAACGGAGTCCTGTCTCCGCCTTCCGCCATCGACAATGTTCGTAACTTTGGAGAGATGGAATTCACCGATAAGGAATTCGACCTGCTGCCTTCTCGATGCCTGCACGGCAATGATAATCTCGTTTACGGCTTCGCACATTTGGAACCGTTCGAGCGTGTGGATGATGATCGGCTTCCCCTGCAGCGACAGGAACTGTTTGCCTACTGCCGATCCCATTCGCTCTCCGGCTCCGGCAGCCGGAATAATAACACTAGTAAACATGGGTGCTCACTTTTTTGTTGCGGGAATGACCGACTTGCCGAAATATTCAATCACAAAGTTAAAACGGGGAAAAATTTTAGGAAGACGCATGATGCTGAACACCATCACGCCGATGGCCATTCGGTCTACCCACGATGAAAGCGGCCAGCCAAAATGGATAGTAAACCGTTTATCCGGAAGTTCGTAGTCCAGCGTATACAATATCTCGACCATGCCGTCGTATAACGTTTGCCCGTGGTTAGCAAACCGGTAGTGATTCGGCGCAAGCTTATCGGGAATTCCCTCGCGCGGTGAATAGAAGCTCACAAAGACGGACGGTTCCAGTTTTTCATCGACGCTAGTTTCCTGCGGCCTGCGGAAATATACCTGGATGTGATCGGCTTCGCTCTCGGCGATGGAAAAAATCATATTCATCGGCACGTCGGTCTGTTTGATTTGTTTGATCTCCGGCCCCCGTTTCTTCGCCACTCTGAGTCCGATGAACAGGAACGTCACCGTCACCGTCCCCCAAGTTAATGTCCCGTACGGTTTTTCGTACGCTAGGTAGAGAAAACAACTCAGCAGTATGATGAACAAAAAGAAGGTGCCCACCCGCGATGTATTATACGCGCGCACATCTTTTGTCCCCTGGAAATACCGGTAAATCAGCAGGCTTCCCGTGTTAATCGTAAAGCTGGCGAGAAGTCCGACGGCGTACATTTCCGCAAGAGTTTTCTGGCTGCCGTTAGTGATAAAAACAATAAACGTGAAAAACAATCCGCTGCAGAGATGAATGCGGTACAATGACTGCCGGCGGTTTGTTTTAATAATCCACGAAAAACCATACCGATGAGCAACCCGTTCCATCAACTCACTCGAAGCAACGTACGCCGTGTTGACAGCCATCATCAGCAAAATGCTCGCAAGAATGCCGACAATATAACCAAACGGAATTCCACCGACCATTTTTGCGAATTGCGCTATCAAGTCGGTTTCATGAGCAGAAACGTTGATGTTTGAAGCGAGGACGATCATCGAAAGAAGCGGTGTGAAAATGCCGATCGTCACGCCGAGGAAGATATACGCTTTCCTGATATCATGCCACGACTTGACAAGGCCCGCCGTTTGCACGACCGACTCGATTCCGGAGTACGCCAGGATACAACTTGAAATGCTGACGATGATAATGAAATAAGTGCCAAACCAGCTCCCCTCGTCAAAGCGCTGCGCGGCGCTTGTAAATGTCTGTCCGATCCGTTCCACGCTGTGGGCGTCGGCATGAAGAACGCCGGCGGAGAGAAGATTGATCAGCACGATTGCTGCCACGACAAAAATACCGAAAGTAAATTTTGCGTTTTCCTTGATGCCGATAATGTTCAGTCCGGCAACGAACCAGATAAGGCAGAGTTCAAGCGTGAATTTCCCCGCAGCCGACATCGGAAAAAAAGCCATGCCGTTTTCGACGGCGCTGACGGTCGAGATGCTGGCCGTGAGAACGTAATCGACGAGAATCGACGCGACGGCTACGAAAGAAACCGTAGGGCCCAGCACAAGGTACGAAAACGAATAAACACCGCCGCCTCTTATTCCGTGCAGCTCGAGGATCTCGGCGATCTCCACCATCCTTGTCGAGAGTATCCGCATGAGAATCAACGTCAACGCCAGGTAGACAATTGCATGGTATGCAATGACGCGGAATGCCTCGCTCGGAGCGTAGAAAATCGAGGTTAACTCGTCCATCAACGTAATGATTGCGATGGAGAGCCACGTCAGCCACCAGCGTCCGTTCGAGAAGTAGGCAAGGAGATTCTTTCTGGTGAAAAGGTAAGCGAACCCGGCAACCAGAGCAACGTTAACAACTGCCGAAATGAAAAACCGTTCAGTAAACATACGACGATGGACGGTAGATTATGAATGATTCAAAGAATCAACATCGCATCGCCGTAACTATAGAACCGATACCCCTTCTTGATCGCAAGCTTATAGGCTCGCATCACAAAGTCGTGGTCGGCAAACGCCGCAGTCAGCATCAGCAGCGTCGACTCCGGCATATGAAAGTTGGTGATGAGCTTGTCGGCAATTTTGAAATCGTACGGAGGGAAAATAAATTTATCAGTCCACCCCCTGCTCGCTTTAAGGTGGCCGTCGGTCGTTACGCTCGACTCAAGCGCCCGGCATGTGCTTGTGCCGCACACGAACACGTTCCCCCTGTTATCAATGACCCGGTTGACAACGTTTGCTGCCTGGTCATTAACCTCGAAATATTCCGAATCCATTTTATGTTTCGTCAAATCTTCAACCTCGACGGTCCGGAATGTTCCCAATCCAATATGAAGCAGAACGGAGACGATTTTCACCCCTTTCCGCTCTAACTTTTTAAGAAGCGGCTTCGTAAAATGCAGCCCGGCGGTCGGGGCAGCAACCGCGCCGATGGTTTTTGCATAGACTGTCTGGTAGGCATCCTTGTCTTTTTCAGTAGGGTCCCGTTTGATATAAGCAGGCAATGGTGTTTTGCCGATTTTTTCTATAAGCTTGAAAAAATCACCTTCGTAATTGAAGCGAACCGTCCGTCCTCGCGAAGTCGTATTGTCGATCACCTCACACGACAAATTGCCGTTGTCAAAATAAATCTTATTGCCGATGCGAACTTTTCGCGCGGGGTCGACAATGACATCCCAGATATTGTCCGTTTCATTCAACTGCCGGAGAAGGAAAACTTCTATCTTGGCGTTTGTTTTTTCCTTGCGGCCGTACAGGCGCGCTTGAAAAACTTTCGTCTCGTTGACCACAAGACAGTCCCCTTTTTTGAAATAATCGACAATGTCCCGAAAATGTTCTTCGCTGATATTTTCATCGGCGCGGTTCAATACCATGAGCCTCGAACGGTCGCGGGGCGAAACAGGATGTTTCGCAATAAGGTTTCGCGGTAAAGGATATTTGAAGTCCGAAAGTTTCATCGCGATGATGTTTCTTTCTGGGGAAACAATCCCTTTAGTGGAACATGCGCTCTTACGGGAGCGAGTGAATTATGATTCAGTGATCAGTATTCAGTAAACAGTAATCAGTATAAGAGGGGAAACGAGATCATTGTGCCCATACTGACTACTGCTTACTGTTTACTGCTTACTGTTTACTGCTTACGGTTACTGCTTACTGTTTACTTTTTTTTCGCCGCTTTCTTTGCTGTTGAAACCGGCTTGTCTTTTAATGCAGCACGGGCAGCAGCGAGCCGGGCGATCGGCACGCGGAACGGAGAACAACTGACGTAATTCTGATTGATTTCATGGCAGAATTCAACGCTCGACGGTTCGCCCCCGTGTTCACCGCATATCCCGACTTTTAGGTCGGAACGTACTGAACGGCCCTTCTCAATGGCAATTTTCATCAACGCGCCCACTCCGCCCCGGTCCAATACTTCAAACGGGTTTTTAGGATAGATTTCCATTTCGACGTATGGCCCCAGAAACCGCGCTGCGTCATCGCGGCTCACTCCAAGGGTTGTTTGCGTTAAATCGTTCGTTCCGAAGCTGAAGAACTCTGCGACCGTCGCAATTTCATCTGCGGTGATTGCTCCCCGCGGAATCTCAATCATTGTCCCGACGAGATACTTGAACTTCACTCCTTTTTCCTTCATCACTTCATCCGCAACGCGGCGGACGATTTTCTCCTCGTGCTCGAGCTCCTTCACGTTGCCGACAAGCGGAATCATCACTTCGGGCTCGACTTTGATTCCTTTCGCCTGAATGTTCGCTGCGGCTTCAAAAATTGCCCGCGACTGCATTTCAGTGATCTCGGGGAAAATAATTCCCAGCCGGCATCCACGGAAACCAAGCATCGGGTTAAACTCGTGCAAGCTTTCCACGCGACGATGGACCTTCTCATAACTGATACCGATCTCGGCGGCAAGCTCGCGCTGAGCAGCCTCTTCGTGCGGAACGAATTCGTGCAGCGGCGGGTCAATGGTTCGGATCGTAACGGGCCGGCCGTTCATTGCCTCGAAAATTCCCTCGAAGTCTGTCCGTTGAAGCGGGAGAAGTTTCGCGAGTGCGGCTTTGCGCTCCTCGACGGTATCCGCCAAAATCATTTCACGCATCGGCCCAATCTTACCTTCGCCGAAAAACATGTGTTCGGTTCTGCACAAACCGATTCCTTCAGCGCCGAAGGCAACGGCATTGAGCGCTTGATCGGGTTGATCCGCATTTGTCCGGATTTTGAGGCGGCGGTACTTATCCGCCCACGACATGATCTTTGCATATTGTTGGTACACCGGGGCCTCTTTGGGTGCCAGTGTTTTGCTGACCAGCACCTGAAGCACTTCGGACGGCTTCGTCGGTACTTTTCCTTCGATCACTTCGCCCGTCGTTCCATCCAACGAAATCCAATCGCCTTCCTTAATTTGCTTGCCTTTCACGTTCATCGTATGCGTCGAGTAGTCGATATCAAGCGACGCGCATCCTGCAACGCAAACTTTCCCCATCTGACGAGCAACGAGTGCAGCGTGCGATGTCATGCCCCCGCGTGCAGTAAGAATGCCTTCAGCAGCATCCATGCCCTTAATGTCTTCCGGTGAAGTCTCGATGCGCGTGAGAATGACGTGTTCCCCTCTTTTTTTCCATGCCTCGGCATCCGGGGCATTGAATACAATCCGGCCTGTTGCAGCCCCCGGGCCTGCATTCAAGCCCTTGGCAAGAAGCCGCCCGTTTTTCACAGCAGTGTCTTTCTCTTTCAAATCGAAAACGGGACGCAGTAGCTGGTTGAGCTGATCGGGTTCGATTCTCTTCAGCGCCTCTTTGTCGGAGATCAATTTTTCATCGACCATGTCAACGGCGATCTTAATTGCCGCAAAAGCCGTCCTTTTTCCAATGCGGCATTGAAGCATGTACAATTTGCCTTGTTGAATCGTGAACTCGATGTCGTTCATGTCGCGATAATGCTTCTCAAGAGTCTTGCGAATCTTATCGAGTTGTGTGTAAAGCTTCGGATTGTCCTTTGCGAGCTGAGAAATAGGAAGGGGTGTACGAATGCCGGCGACAACATCTTCGCCTTGAGCATTCATAAGGTACTCGCCGTAAAAAACATTCTCACCCGTTGCTGCATCGCGCGTGAATGCAACACCTGTCCCTGAATCGTCGCCCATATTGCCGAAGACCATCGACTGCACGTTGACGGCCGTTCCCCACGCTTCGGGGATGTCGTACATTTTACGATAGGCAATCGCTCGGTCGTTGTTCCATGACCCGAACACTGCGCCGATTGCGCCCCACAACTGTGCCATCGGCTCTTGCGGGAAATCGTTTCCGGTTTTTTCCTTGATTGCATTCTTGAAGAGCGACACGAGGTCTTTCAAATCGTCGGCGTTCAACTCCGTATCGAGATGGACTCCTTTCGATTTCTTTTTCTCCTCGATGATTGCTTCGAATGGATCGATCTCGTCCTTGTGAACTGGCTTCAAGCCGAGCACAACATCGCCGTACATCTGGACAAATCGGCGGTATGAATCATAGACAAAGCGGGGGTTGTTCGTCTTCTTCACCAGACCCTCGGCCACGCTGTCGTTTAAGCCGAGGTTGAGGATCGTGTCCATCATTCCCGGCATCGACGAACGTGCGCCCGAACGGACCGAGACAAGAAGCGGATTCTTCAGGTCGCCGAATTTCGCCCCCATTGTTTTCTCGATTTTCGTGATCAATTTTTTCACATCGGCCTGGAGCGATTTCGGATATGTCTTTTTGTTGGCGTAGTAGTAGGTGCACACTTCAGTTGAAATTGTAAAACCCGCCGGCACTGGCAAACCGATATTCGTCATTTCCGCAAGGTTTGCGCCTTTGCCGCCGAGAAGATTTTTCATTTCTGATTTACCTTCGGCTTTTCCATTGCCGAAAAAATATACAAATTTAGCCATTGTTGTAATTTTTCCTTCTGATTTTGGTGTTTGTTGTTAGTCTGAGTAAGTGGTAGATGTACTCTGTTAATTAATTGTGTTGTTCATGCTTTTTTATTTGATTTAAAAACGTTCGCCCGATTTTTTCCGTCAGCGGATTGGACGTATCTTTCATTCGTTCCGGGTGCCATTGTACCAGCAAAAGGAACGGCATCTCATTCTTCTCACTCCATTCCATTGCCTCAACGACACCATCATGAGAGCGGGCGGCAACAGCCAGCCCACGACCTATACGATCGATCCCTTGATGGTGGAACGAATTCACTTCGCCCTGAACCCTTCCAACGATCGTGCCAAGCGTCGATTGCTCTTCAATGATAATTTGATGCCGATGCTCTTTGCCGGCATCTTCATCATGCCGCGAAAACCCGTTGGACTTCAAATCGAGATGAAGTGTGCCTCCACGATAAACATTCATCGACTGCATCCCGCGGCAAATTCCAAGCACCGGTAACGCGCGTGCCAGAGCCTTTTCAATAACCTTGAATTCAAAAGTATCGCGCCGTTCATCCACGCTTTCCGTTTGCGCTACGCCATCACTTCTACCGAACGCCTTCGGGTGAATATCACCTCCTCCTGTAAGCAGCAAACCATCGCATTCTTCAATTTCATTAGGTTGATTTTTTTCATATTCCAATTCGTGAAATTCAATCGTTGGATTGAACCGCAACAGCCAACCTTTGTAGGCGTTGAATGTTTCCTCTTTCAGCGTATTTCTAGTAATGCCGATCTTCATCCGTTGTTTCTTTTGCCGAGCACGGAGGTAATAAGATTTTTCCATTCTTCCTCTTGATGGATGCTGACTTCCATTTCAAGATAGAAAAGCGGATAATTGTCGGAAAAATCAAATGAAGTCAACCGTGCCATATCTTTTTCTGTTGTAATGATATACTCCGCCTTCAATTTCTCTTGCTCGGCCAGAATCTTTTGAATATCAGCACCGGAGTACGAATGATGGTCTTCAAACGACATCATTGACCTGACTTCAATGCCGATCCCCTCCAAACTTTCTTTAAAACTCTCCGGCTGTCCAATCCCGCAAAAAGCAACGGCATGCTTTCCTTTGACACTGTTGAGATCGACACTGAATCCCGTCTTCGCTCTGCGAAATGCCGAAACAGTATAGGAGCTGGAAAAAATTTCCGCGTGCGAGTATCGCCGGATTAAGTCCTTCAACTTATCAATGTTTGAAACCGGTTTCACTTTCGTGAGAAGCACGGCGTTTGCCCGCTTCAACGAATGTAAGGTATCCCTCCTGTGGCCCGCCGGCAGCAACGCCATTGTAAATGGCGAACGATCCGCATCAATCAACACAATATCCACATCACGATGAAGCGCGCGGTGTTGAAATCCGTCGTCGAGCACGATGGCCTGAGCATTTAATTTGCTGACGGCGTATCGGGCGCCTCGCACTCTCTGCTCATCCACGACGACAATCGTCTTTCGCAGCTGCGTCGCCAACTGGAATGCTTCATCTCCCGCTTCCCGCGATGTGGCTTTCAACGAGGAGCCGTCCGAAATTTCCACCAGTCCTTGTGTCTCGCGTTTATATCCACGGCTGACGACTGCAGAGCGAATATTTTTGCCCTGCAGCAACCTTGCAATCAATTCTACAACCGGCGTTTTGCCGGTTCCACCCGTCGTGATATTGCCGACGGAGATCACTGGTACGCCGACACTCTCGGTGCGGAATATTTTCCAATCATACAATAAATTTCTAAGAACAACCCCGCATCCATACAGCCACGAAAACGGTAACAATGCCGGAACTGGTTTCATCCTGCCGTGTATTTTCAAAAGAGCATCAACTTGTTCAGTGATTCTGTAACGCTTCCGCTGCCTTTACGTTCAGATCCTCCAATTGAGCTTGCACGTCGCTCAAAAAAATGTCGAGCGATTCGTCCTGCAAATTCTCCGGGATCATGATCGGATCGCTGTACCACACGCTCGCCTTCGAAAACGGCAGCGGGATCTCGAACCGGTCCCAGCTCTTCAACATTTTTTTCCGATCAACAGAGATGCCGACAAGAAAGAGCGGAGCTCGGGTTTTCTGTGCGACACGAACAGCTCCCATTTTCATTTGATGGCGCGGGCCCCTCGGGCCGTCGGGAGTAATGCACAGCGAATTTCCACCGTTAATTGCATCGGCCATCAACTGCATCGCTTCCTTTCCGCCGGTATGACTCGAGCCTCGGATCATCGTGTAGCCCCATTGTGCAAGCGTGGTTGAGAGAATCTCACCATCCTCACTTTGGCTGACAAGCGCCGCAACCCGCCCTCCTTTTTGGGGACGGTGCAGAAACCATCCGACAAGCATCGAGCCATGCCAGAAGGCAATGACGGACTGCTTATTGTTTTGACAGTGCTCTTCAAAGAACGATGAATGATATCTCTTCACCCGAATCGTTGTACACAACAGCCATGCCACTATCCATAACACCCTTTTCGCGAGCGAATTGAGAACACTCTTTACCATTGATCGGAACCGTTACGCCGGGTTCATTGCAAGAATAACATCCGCAACATTCGCCGAAGCTATCTTTGTACCGAGCAAACCTTTGACGGCTGAAAGGCTTTTCTCCATCGCCGTCTGTTGCGCCTCATTGTTGATAAGCCCCGAGGCAAGCTCGACTATTTTCTGCACAGTGACATTATGCTGTATAAGTTCCGGTACAATAGTCTTTCCTGCAACGATATTGACAAGACCGATATTCTTGATCCGCACCAATGACCGGGCAATGAGATATGTGAGCCATGATGTTCTGTACACGATGATCATCGGCGTTTCAAAACAAGCGGTCTCCAGTGTCGCGGTACCGGATGTTACAACGGCGAGGTCGGCATATTTCATCACCTCATGCGTTGCATTTTCAACAAAGTGAAGCCGATTGCTCTCGGGCAAATACATTCTAAATAATTCTTTATGAAGGTTTGGCGCCACGGCAACGACAACTTCTAGATCTTCTTCAGCCTGAAGAACACCGGCAGCGCGTGCCATCACCGAAAATAAATTTTGGACTTCCTGCCGCCTGCTCCCCGGAATCAAGGCCAATATTTTTTTCCGAGGATCGACGCCGAAACGCTTGCAAAACTGGTCGCGTGTAAATTCGACATTCAACTCTTCGAGCAGTGGATGTCCAACGAACTTTACGTCGATTCCTTCGTTGCGGTAAATTTCTTCTTCAAACGGAAACACAACAAGCATTTTGTCGAGGAGACCCCGCATTTTTTTTACTCGTCCCTTTTTCCATGCCCAGACCTGAGGGCTGATGTAATACACAACTTTCACTCCGTGCTTTTTTACTTTCCGGGCAAATCGTAAATTGAAGCCGGGATAATCTATCAGCACCACAACATCCGGCTTTTTCAGCACCAGCAATTGCTCCAACGTACGTTCGACGGACCGGATGAGAGGGAGATGTTTCAGCACTTCAATGAATCCCATGAAGGACAGTTCACGCACATGATAGGTCAATGTCATTCCCTCTCGCTCCATTCTCTCTCCTCCTATGCCATAGATTTCGATCGATGGCTGCCGTCGCTTCAACTCACGGACAACACCGGCGCCATGAACATCTCCAGAAACTTCACCCGCTATCATCATGACACGATGGACCATAATCAACGCTGCTTCAGAAAGTATAGAACAATGATCGCGATGGAGAGCAGGGTGAACGCCTGTAACGTCCGCCGTTCGGACTGCAACCCACGGGAAAGCTCTGCATCACGATGAAACGAACGTTCTCCCGAATACCGCGTCAAGCGCGGTAAAAAGCGGGGCACTTCGCGCGCGTAGCGCTCGTACTCATTGCCAAATGTCGTGTGCAAATATTCTTCTTCTTTTGTTACGATCAATGTGTATTGAAGAAGAAAAAAGCCGAAGGCGAGGATGACCAAATATGGCATCAGCGCGTTCGCCATGATCCCAACACCAACGTACATCATGATGTTGCCGATATAAAGCGGATTGCGAACATAACCAAACGGCCCGTCGATGAATAAATGCGTTCCGCCCACCGACCCGGTAGTCCTCGTCTCAGTTCCCGCAACTGACACTCCCCATAGTCGAACTGCCTCGCCGCATACCGCCAAGGAGAACCCAGAAACAAGAGAAAGGCGCGTCGGCTGTGCGTACACGAGCATCAAAAGAATGAATGGAATCGGCGTGTAGCCGCGCATCTCAAATATTTTTTGCCTGATGTCCAAGTCCTATCCTCGCATAAAAACTTCTTTGCGCGCCAGCTCCGCAGAGCGGCGCTTGCGCGGCCGTCCCCCCTCAACCATCCCGGCGAATTTCGGAAGCACATCATCGAATGTCTGAAATCGATGGAACGTGATATTTTCCCGCTCGCAGTATCTCAGCAACGTCCCTTTTGCAAACACGACGTCGGCATACCTTGACGGGCATTGGTCTGAAAAACCGTTGCCGATATACACAATAACGTTTTCATCGTCAGATTTTGTCAGCAGGTGATTGCGCTTGCAGTTTGCGCACATGATGCATTCCGAGTCCGTGTACGGAAAACGCGGAGTGAGCGTCCCATCGGGTTCAATCACCAGCTCGTTTGAGTAAAACGGAAGATGGTCCAATAGCTCACGCTGCAGCACGTGACGTATATAGAGGTCGAATCCATCGCTCAAAATATGAATGGGAATTGATTTCTCCGAACAATACCGTTCAAAGCGGTGAAAACCTGCATCGATTTCCTGGCATTCCACGAAAGAATCGAACGCTGCGGGAGAAAGCGACCCGACCGTTGCGCACGAACGCCGCCAGCTTTCTTGCACACTGATAATTCCCTCGCTCAATTCGCGAAACGCTTCCGCAGATTCTTTTTCGTTACCGAAGACCTTAAACATAGTATCGCCGATGTCGTTACGCGTAATCGTTCCGTCAAAATCTGTGAACACAATGTATGAAAGTTCGTCTTTCATTAATTTTGAACTGCCGCATTTTCGTTGAACCGAACAGACACGAGTTTTGAAACACCTTCTTCTTCCATTGTTACTCCATACATTGCGTTAGCGGCTTCCATCGTCCGCTTATTGTGCGTGACGACGATGAACTGGGTGTTGTCGCTGAATTTCCGGAGAATGCGGGAGAAGCGGTCGATATTCGAATCGTCCAACGGGGCATCGACCTCGTCGAGGATGCAAAAAGGGCTTGGCTTCACAAGATAAATTGCAAAGAGGAGTGCAATAGCGGTCAATGTCTTTTCACCTCCTGAGAGTAGGTCAATCGATGTAGGCCGTTTGCCGCGCGGCTTTGCGATAATCTCAATGCGTGCTTCAAGCGGGTCCACCCCTTCTTCCAGACGCAGGTCACATTCATCCCCCTCATCAAATAAACTTTTGAAGGTTGCGATGAAATTATCTCTGATCTTGTTGAACGTTTCACCGAACGTGCGTTGAGCCGTAGTATTAATTTCTTCGATGGTCGAAAGGAGCGTCTGCTCTGCCTCGATCAAATCGCTTCGCTGCGTCGTTATGAATTCAAGCCGTTCACTCTCGCTTTTGAATTCGTCAAACGCAGCAAAATTCACCGGCCCGAGCGAGGCAATCTTCTCTTTCAGCGCGCGTGCATCTTCACGCACTGCATCGATGTCAAACTCCTTTGCGTCGGTGTACTCCTTCAATTCAAGCAGGAATCCGTATTCCTCGCGTGCACGAACGACAAGGTTTTCAGATTTCATCGTCAGTTCGGAGAGTTTGATTTCAAGTTCGTGTGTTACGCCGAGGGAGTCGTCGTGAAGTCTCCGCTCGTCTTTAATCTTCAATTCGATGTCGTGCATCTGATTCCGCTTCGCGTTGTATTCCGTATCGACATTCTTTCCCCGCTCCATTATGGTCTGGAGTCCCGAGCTTAATCGCTGAAGCTCGGCTTCTGCATCCACAAGCTCCTTTGCCAGCCGTTCGATCTCGGCTTTCGCTTCCTCAATATCGCGGTCCCGCTGCGAAAGGGTCACCGTAATATTGTCGATCGTTTCGCGGATATATTCAAGCTCCCGCGCAATATTTTTTTCGTCATTCTGAAGGTTGAGGAGAGCAACATGAGCTTTGTTTGTTACGTCGGAATATTCGCTCCAGAGCACTTCCATTGTTTCAAGTTCGCTCGCCGCTGCGCCGGAATTCTGTTCTCCCGCCGATTTTTCCTTTTCAAGCCGCTCAATATCCGGCACGAGGATGTCGAGTTCTTTTTGCAGCTCCTCTGCTTCGGCGGCCAGCTTCGCATTCTCAGAAGTGTTACGATCCATATTTTCAATGATGCGTTTTTTCTCGAACTCGATCTGCGCGATGCGCATTTCGACCCCCGTCATCTGCTGTTCGATGCGCTTTGCATTCTCCGCCAATGTTTTGAGTGCTATCGTCGCCAGTGCATGCTCTTTGCCAGAAACATCGTTACGATGCTTTGCCAGTGATTCTTCGAGCAGAGCCGTCTCGGCTTCAAGCTCGGCAATTTGACTCTTCTTGCCGATCATCCCGCCGTCATCTGCACGAAGGCTCCCCCCTTTCAACACCCCCTGTCCTGTAACGACTTCACCGTCAAGCGTAACGCATTTAAGGAGTGATCCGCTGCCGATGACGGACGACGCCGAATCAACATCGTTCACGAGTAATGTGTTGTCAAAAATATAATCGCAGAGGGTGTTGAACGCCGGATCGCACGCGACAACATCCCGTGCCCAGCCTAATACACCGTCTCCTGCAACCCGCTGCCGCGGACTCTTCAATTCCGGAATCCTGTCGAGGCAAATGAATGTTGCTTTTCCTTTTTGATTCTTCTTAAGGACCTCGATGCCCCTGTATGCCTCTTCGATATTCTTCACGACAATGAAACTCGCCGTTTCGCCGAGTGCCGATTCGATGGCGATGCGGTACCGGGCCTCCGTCGAAATTGCGTCCGCGACGGTGGTTTGAACATTCGCTTTCCACTCATCGTTGGTGATAAGGAATTTTGCCCCCTCGGAAAATCCATCGTAACTTTCCACCAGACCTTTAAGAAACTCCAACCTGGCTCGCCGCCGGTCGAGCAGGCTCCTCACCTCAAATTCTTTATTACGAAGCGATTCGATCTCACTTTCCAACGAAGCTTTGTACGCTTCAGTCTGGTGCACGCGGACCTCCGCCTCTGCAAATTGTCTGCGAAACTCCCGGTCATCGGCGCTAAGTTGATTCACCAGCTCGGAGTTCGTCTCCACCTCGGTCTTGTATATTCCGTTTTCTTCGTTCGAAAATTCAATCCGGCCGTGAATGTTTTCTATCCTCGCCTTCGTTCGCTCATGCTGCTGACGCTTCAAGGAAATTTCGTTGAGTAATCCCATGATGATGTCTTGAAGCTTCTTGACATCGGCTTTCTTAGCATCGAGCTGAACCGTAAACGCATCGAGTTCTTTTTTCTTTTCTGCATAATGCCGTTCGGCACTTTCCACGTTCACGTGCGTATGCTCAATCGAGACCCGCAGCTCTTTCGAACGTCCATGCAATTCTTCCTGCTGCCTGTGCATTTCGACTTTGTCTTTTTCGTACCTGTCGATCGAGATGCCTAACGATTTTTTGCGCTCGCTCGATGAAATACGCCGCTGCTGAACGCCGTTGATACGCTGCTGTTGTTCAGCCACATCACTCTGCGCGTCCGCAAGCTTTGTCTCGAGTTCCTCCAACTCTTTCCGAAGAAGGTCGAGGAGCGTTTCTTTGTTCGAGAGCTCAGAATCGATGCGCTCTTTTTCGCTGCGCGCCCCTTCAAGCTCGTGCTTCAGTGGTTCAATTTTGCCGGCAATGGCCGCGTATTCATGCTCCAGCAGGTCGACCTCCAACGCGCGAAGATCTTTCGCCATCCCATTGTATCTTTCGGCTTTCTGCGCCTGCCGTTCAAGCGAATTAACCGCTTTCTGAACTTCTTTGACCACGTCGTTGACACGCACAAGGTCCTGCTGAACGGTCTCGAGCTTCCGGTACGCCTCTTTTCTACGATGCTTGTATTTTGTCACGCCCGCAGCTTCTTCGAACAAACGGCGGCGCTCGTCCGTCCGGTCGCTGAGAATTGTTTCGACCATTTTCAGCTCGATCACCGAATACGCGTCCGAGCCCATTCCGGTGTCCATGAAAAGGTCTTTAATGTCTTTCAGCCTGCAGAGGGTTTTATTGAGATAGTACTCGCTTTCACCGGAACGGTAAACGCGGCGTGTAACGGTTACTTCCGAGTACTCGGTCGGGAGAATCCCCTTTGTGTTTTCAATCGTCAGAGAAACATCAGCCATTCCAATCGGCTTGCGATTCTTCGTTCCGTTGAAAATGACATCTTCCATTTTGTCGCTGCGCAAGGTACTGGGACGCTGCTCTCCCAGAGCCCAGCGGATGGCATCCACGACGTTTGTTTTACCGCACCCGTTGGGCCCGACGATCGCGGTAATCCCCGAATCGAACTTTAAATTCACTTTGTTCGCAAATGACTTAAATCCAACTACTTCCAACTTCGATAGATACATAATTCTCTTCTACCGTTCAGTTCGCCGCCGGTACCACCGTGCTCATCATGAAATGTATGTACGCCATCATCGAATGTGCATAATCGAAGTATCCATACCACAAAATTCCTATGCCCGCAAGGACAATGATTCCTATCGCGTAAATTTTAACGGAAGAAATGTCGTAAATAATCGAGATCCCTTTCAGCGTTCTGAACAGAATCCAAATCATCACAATCCCGAAAATCACAAGAACAGGAATGACGTAGATCTCGCTTTCCATAACGCGGTACAGAATCATTCCCAGCGGAATAAAAATTACCATCGGCAGCGTCGACCAGACTGCGACCGAGTACGAATGGAAGAGGTACACTTTCGTCCGGACAAAAAAAGAAAAAAGCTCCACCAGTACAGTGACGAAAAACATCCAGGCAAAACAGGCAAGGCTGCCGTACGCAATGCACTCAACCGGATGCCAGACAAGCTTAATGACGGCCCTTTTGAGGGAATCCGATGTAATGATCATCGTTATCATGTAATCGAGCAGCATGCTGGACCGAAAATGGTACACTATGCTCGACACAACAATGGCAAACGTTACGGCGACGATTGCCGAAAGTATGGCTGTATGAAGGTTCGATAAGATTCGCTGGTCGCGGATGTCCGCAAAAAAATTATAGGGACGACGGAGCGCTCTGAAAACGCTTTCACGAAAGCGGCGGTCGGTGTTGAGCAGCCAGAAAAATAGAATAAGCAGCAGCAGGCCGAGAAGAACGTACGACACCGGCGGCGACACGGAATGCGTACCGATCGGAAGCGCCGCAATCTTCTCTCCCAGGAACATTGAACGGACAACGTCATACGCGACTTTTTTCTCCCTGTTGTATTCGACAATTCCCTGAGCATACAAGTCCGGAGTTTCAGATTGAATGGAGAGAACCGGCCGGTCGCCGCGCCAATCCTCAAAACTCCACAGAAAACTCCCCGCAATATCCGCCGCTTTGATCACATCGTATCGCTGAAAAAGATACCTTGCTTGCGCTTCCTGAGACATCGGATCGCTGTAGCCGTTGCGATTGCCTGTCTCAACAGCCTTGCCGTACCGTCCAACAATCACCGGCTGATCTGGGTGAGATTGTTTCCATCTCAAAAGGGAAGCGGTGAATCCCTTGATGTCCAGATTTTCCAGCCGCACTCCGGCAATATCGACGATGCTGGAATTTTGAGTATCATCAAGGGAGAGGGAAACGTAATATGTCAACCGATTGTCCATTGATTTTTCAACGCTCTGCAATTGATCGAGCAACGTTTTGGCCCGCGGGTCAATCGATTCAAAGCCATCGCCAAATCCCCAAGCAATAACAGACGGATGATTCTTGTCCCGCCGGATCATTTCCTTCGTATAATTCCCGGTGAGAGTCTGGTAATTTTCAGTTGAGAAAATATCGGAAGGGATTTCATAGAAAGGAATTTCTTCGAACGCTAAAAGGCCGTACTGATCACAAAGGTCCAGGAGGAAGGGATGAGGCGGATGAAAAGCAAATTGAACGGCATTCGCACCAAGATTTCTTATTAATGCAATGTCCTTTTCCATCTGTTCATAGCTCAACGCACTCCCGTGGTCCGGCGAATCTTCTCCCCATGTAATTCCTCGCAGTGCAATCGCGGCGCCATTGAGAAAAATGTTCTGCTTTACCTTCCCGACCGTCCGAATTCCGGTTTGCATCCTGTATTCATCAAGAACAGTACTGTTCTTTCCCTCGCCTGTTGTGATAAGGGCTCGAACGGTATAAAGATTTGGCTGGTCCGGACTCCACATTTTTGCACCCGGGATCCCTACCGTTGTTTGCGCCGATACATCCTTGTTTGTCTCCGGCGAAAAAGAAACCGGGGGACTTTTTCCCACTAAAAGACCGGTTGCCTTATCGGATACTTCAACGGCAAAATTTAAGATAACAGGTCCCGAGTGATCCCCCAGTGACAGCGTTGAAAAATCACGTCCTGAAACAACGGCTCGAGCGGAAAGTTTCACCAATTTTGGGTCAATACTTTCCGTCGCCACGGCAAGGTCATCTATCCATACAAGGGGGGTGGCAACCAAAAAAATATCCCGAAAAATGCCTCCATAATTCTTCCATCCACCAATCTGCTGCCGTAAGGGAAGAGTGCTTTTAGAGTTCAGCGTGTTGTCGACGACAAGCCGGATGACATTTTCATTCCCGAGTTGAAGTGTGTTTTCAGGAACGAGAAACGAAAAAGAGGTATAGCCTCCTTCATGCTTCCCGACAAAAACTTCGTTAAGAAACACCTCGGCCTGATAATTGATCCCATAAGCAACGAACTTAAAACTGTGCTGGGTAAGAAGATTTGCCGGCAAATCAAACTTCCGTGCGTAGATGACTTTGCCCTCGAAATCAGAAGCTGCAGGAATGAGAACCTTTTTCCAGGTTACTCCTTCATCAGTCGAGCATTCCCATTTCCCGGATAGATCGACAATTGACCGAGTTGGGGAAGAATAATTAAGGACTTCGGGGCGGGATTTCTCACCATTTTCGAAAAATTCGTTCTTTGAAAGCGCGTCAGTTGAAACCGAGAGAAGGAAAGCTAGTGCCAGGAGATAGCGATGGGATGAGGTTTGCAATAATGGACTCAAAATTTTTGAAGAAAAACGTGTGTTTTCGAGGATTTAGAGAAACACAAGTCCTTTATTTTTTGTAATATAATACACTGGAGCCCGAAAAGCAATGAAAATAAAAAAGCTCTAAGCCAATATAAAACATCGACTTAGAGCATCTTAAGAATGTAGAACTCAAGAATATTGGCCAAAATATAGAGGCAAAATGGATAAATGCTATATAGCGCCAACAATGCCTGAAAAAGAATCGACTTTAAGGCATGCACCACCGACGAGCGCCCCGTCAATATCAGCTTGGCTAAGGAGATCCTTCGCATTTTCGGGTTTCACGCTGCCGCCGTATTGGATAATTAATCTTTCCGCAACCTTCCAACTATACATTTGCCCTACGAGCTTTCTTATCAATTGATGGACGTTTTCAGCCTGCTGGGCGGTAGCGGTCTTACCCGTACCTATTGCCCAAACCGGCTCATAGGCAATAATCACACGTTCCAAATCTGCTTCCGTAAGACCCGCGAGAACGCCTTTAATTTGTGTAGAGATTACCTTGTCAGTGATTTCCTTTTCCCTTTCATCAAGCGTCTCACCGACACAAATAATTGCTTTCAATCCGGAAGCTAGAACTTTTTTTGCCTTTTGGTTGATAAGCTCATTCGATTCATGGAAATATTGACGTCGTTCTGAGTGTCCCACAATGACATATTCGCATCCTGCCGACTTCAGCATTTTGGCTGAGATTTCTCCCGTATAAGCTCCATCGTCATGGATTGAAACATCTTGTGCTCCGAGTTTAATAGATGTCCCCTTTATCAATTGCTGCGCAACAACCAGCGATGTAAAAGGGGGACAAATAATGACCTCTGCTTTTGCTTTGTCGAGTGATTTTCTTAATCCGTTGATGAGATCGGCTGTCTCAAAAACATCTTTATTCATTTTCCAATTACCGGCAATGACTTTATTTCTCATACATTATTCTTCTTTCGCTCATTAAAGTTAATAGGTAGGTTATGATGTCGAGGATCATTTGTCGTTCAGCTTACTCTTAAGAATATCATTAACTATTTTTGGATTCGCTTTTCCCTTTGTCGCTTTCATCGTTTCCCCAACAAAGAAGCCGAACAATTGCACTTTACCGTTTCGGTATTGTTCCCGCTGTGCGGGGTTCTTCGAAAGGACTTCATCGATAATTTTTTCGATTGCTCCGGCGTCAGAAACCTGGATAAGCCCCTTTCGCTCGACGATCGTTTTTGGATGCTCTTTCGTTTTCAGCATCTCGTCAAATACTTCCTTCGCGATTTTCCCGCTGATCACGCCATCGGCGATAAGATTCACCATCGCGGCCAAATTCTCCGGCGAGACGGGGAAGTCGGTCGCCGCAAGGTGTTCGTCATTCATAACACGAAGAACCTCTGTCATCACCCAGTTGCTGACTGTTTTGTATCCTTCGGAACTCGTCCGCGAAATTTTTGACGCGGCTTCTTCGTAATAATCTGCCAGCGTTCTTTCGAGCGTTAAAATATCTGCATCATACTTGGGCAAATTGTACCGTTCGATAAATCGGTCGCGGCGTTCTTTTGGTAATTCCGGAAGCGTAGATTTAACCCTTGCGATCCAGGCTTCATCGACAAGTACCGGCACCAAGTCGGGTTCAGGAAAATACCGGTAATCATGCGCCTCCTCTTTGCTCCTCATGGGAACTGCAACATTCTTGTCAGCATCCCACAGCAGCGTCTCCTGCACAACCACGCCGCCGTCTTCGATCAAGATAATTTGACGATTGATTTCATAGTCAAGCGCCCGCTCAACATTGCGGAAGGAATTCATGTTTTTCACTTCCGTCTTCGTGCCGAATTTTTTTTCTCCTCTCAGCCGCACCGAAACGTTGGCATCGCAACGGAGGCTCCCCTCTTCCATGTTACCGTCGCAGATTCCAAGATACGTCACGATCTGCTTGATCATCGAGAGATATTGATGCGCTTCATGAGATGTCCGGATGTCCGGCTCGCTGACAATTTCGATCAGCGGAACCCCGCACCGATTGACGTCAACAAGCGTATCGATATCCATATCGTGAATTAATTTCCCCGCATCCTCTTCCATGTGGATGCGCGTGATGCCGATTCGTTTCGTCGAGCCGTCTTTCAACTCCACGTCGACATATCCATGGTAGCAAATCGGCTCTTCGTATTGAGAGATCTGGTACCCCTTCGGCAAGTCCGGGTAAAAATAATTCTTGCGGGCGAAAATGGACTTTCGTGCAATCGTACAATGCGTGGAGAGTCCCATCTTCATGATGAACTCAACAACATCGTTGTTAAGCACGGGAAGGACACCAGGCATGCCGAGACAAACGGGGCAGGAGTTTGAATTCGGAATGTTGCCGAATTTTGTCGTGCACCCGCAAAATGCTTTTGAATTTGTCAAAAGTTGAGCGTGCACTTCAAGTCCTATGACTGCTTCATATCTGTCGTTCATTATCAGTACGCCATTTCAAGATGTGCAACTATGCGGCCAACGCGTTCGTCACTTTTTTCGCCGCATCTTCCAGATTCTCTGCAACGAGAAAGCTCATTCCCGATTTTTTAAGAATTTCTGCCGCAAGGTCGGCGTTCGTCCCGGCGAGACGAATGACGATCGGAATTTTCACTTCAACTTTCTTGGCTGCCTCGACAACTCCGGTCGCAACCCGGTCACACCGGACAATACCGCCGAAGATGTTGATAAGAATTGCTTTGACGTTTTTATCTGCAAGGATTATTTTGAACCCGTTTTCAACCGTTTGTGCATTCGCGCCGCCGCCAACGTCAAGAAAATTTGCCGGCTCGCCTCCGGCGAGTTTAATAATATCCATCGTCGCCATCGCAAGGCCGGCGCCGTTGACCATACAGCCAACGTTGCCCTCAAGCTTGATATAATTCAAGCTCGATTTTGACGCTTCAATTTCCAAAGGCTCTTCTTCATCAAGGTCGCGAAGTTGGGCAAACTCGGGATGCCGGAAGAGAGCGTTGTCGTCGAAATTTATCTTTGCATCGAGAGCGAGAACGTCGCCTCCCTTCGTGATCACCAACGGGTTAATTTCAGCAAGGGAAGCATCCGTCGCTTCATACGCGTTGTACAACGCAAGTAAAAATTTTACGCCGTTCTTGAATGCATCGCCGTTCAACCCAAGGGCAAACGCAAGGGTTCGCGCCTGAAATTGTTGCAAACCCGCCGCCGGGTCGACAGGCTCTTTTACGATTCTTTCCGGCGATTCAGCGGCGACTTTTTCGATTTCAACTCCCCCTTCGGTAGACACCATGAGGACGTTCATTCCCGTGGTTCGATCGAGTGTAATGCCGACGTACATTTCCTTTGCGATGTCGACCCCTTGCTCGACGAGGAGACGTTTCACAATTTTCCCCTCCGGACCGGTTTGATGTGTTACCAGTCTCATCCCGAGAATTTGCGACGCAAGTGTTTTCACTTCGGCGATACTTTTTGCTACCTTGACACCTCCACCTTTGCCCCTTCCCCCAGCATGGATCTGAGCCTTGACAACCCAAACGCTCCCGCCCAAACGCTGTGCAACAGCAACAGCTTCGTCCACAGAAAAGGCAACAGCGCCCTGTGGCATAGCGACATTATATTTACGGAGGATTTCTTTCCCTTGATACTCGTGAATTTTCATGCTAAATCCCTTTGAGTTTGTACTTCAGTATTTTGACGAAGATGATCGAAATTCCGAATGCCGATTGACGACGGCATCAATTTCAATAATCAATTATCGAAAAGATTTACTTTATCTTTTCAGAAATCGATTTGGCCTGCATGAACAGAAGCAAATAGTCGTGTCCGCCTGCCTTTGAATCCGTTCCGGACATATTGAATCCCCCAAACGGATGGACGCCGACAAGAGCGCCCGTAATTTTTCTGTTCACATAAAAATTGCCGACATGAAAGCTGTTCTTCGCCTTCTCGATCTTTTTACGATTCGTAGTCCAGACGCCGCCGGTGAGGCCAAACTCCGTGTTGTTTGCGATGCTGAGGGCATGGTCAAAATCTTTCGCTTTGATCACCGCAAGAACCGGTCCAAAAATCTCTTCCTGGGCGATTATAGAATGAGGCTCGACATCTGCAATTACCGTCGGTTGAATAAAATGGCCTTCGCCTTCGGCTTTTTTACCGCCGGCAACAAGTCTTCCGCCTTCATATAATCCCTTTCCTATATACTCCAGGATTTTCTCCTGTGCTCCCTTATTGATGACGGGCCCCATATAATTCGCCTGATCATCCACCGAGCCGACCTTGAGTTTTTCTGTTTTCCCCTTCAGGAGTTCGACAAACTTGTCGTAGACTTTCTCGACAACGATAACGCGCGAAGCGGCAGAGCATTTCTGCCCCTGAAATCCGAACGCGGAAACGACTGTCGCCTGTGCAGCCGCATTGAGGTCTGTGGAGTCATCGACAACGATAGAATCCTTTCCCCCCATTTCGGCAACAACGCGCTTCAGCCATTTTTGTCCTGGCTGTACTTTCGCGGCAAGTTCGTTAATATGAATGCCGACTTCTTTCGAGCCGGTGAACGAGACGAATCGTGTTTTGGGGTGAGCGACAAGTGTATCCCCGACAGACCCTCCCGATCCCGTAACAAAATTTATAACGCCGGCGGGCAAACCGACTTCACGCATCAAAGAAAAGTATCTCCACCCGGTAAGAGGGGAATCGCTTGACGGCTTCAACACCGCAGTGTTACCGGTAACGACGGCGGCAGAGGTCATGCCGGTGAGAATCGCAAGAGCAAAATTCCAGGGCGGAACGACAACGCCGGCACCGAGAGGAATATAACGCAGCTCACTCTTTTCTGCCGAAATTTTTGTAACGGGTTGAGGGCCGGCAAGGCGCAGCATTTCGCGCGCATAAAATTCCAGAAAGTCGATTGCTTCGGCGGTATCGGCATCCGCTTCAGGCCATGTCTTACCCACTTCGTACATCATCGTCGCGCTGAATTCATGTTTCCGTTTCCGCATAAGTCCGGCAGCTTTGAAAAGATAGTCCGCCCGTTTCTTAGGATCGACCAATTTCCATTCTTCAAATTTTGCCGCCGCCGCCTCCACCGCCCTGGTTACTATATCGGCATTCGCCTTTTGAAAAACACCGACAATTTCATTCGGGGAGGATGGATTGTAGGAGTTGAGCTTTTCTTCAGTCCGAATTTCCTCTCCTCCGATCACGATCGGGTATTCGCGCGAGAACCCTGACCGGACACTCGCCATTGCTTTCTCCATTGCCTTCCGATTTGCAGGTTTCGAAAAATCGGTTAAGGGTTCATTCTTAAATTTTCTCACTGGCATTGTCAATCCTCATTTTCATTATAATAACAAAACAAAAAAGAGCATGAGTTTCTTTCAAACAGAAAAATTATGCGAGAGCCATTAACACTGCTCCGTAAGCCGGCGGGCTCTTCGGTGCAACAACGTCGATATTGGGAAATAAATTTGAGATTTGTCGGCGAAGCGATTGCGTTAAAGGCGTTTCATGATCGATCAATCCGCCGATAAACGAAAGAGAAATTCTTCGTCCTGAACCTTTTTCGCTGCCATCTTGAAATTTCATCGTTAATGCCCGAACATGTTCCGTCAGTTCATTTGAGGCATGCTGAACTATTTCTGAGGCTGCAGCATCCCCCTTCTCCATCGCATCGAAAACAAGTGGTGCTATCGAGGCAATATTAAAGTCCTTCTTATAGATGGCGGTGATGATATCGGCGGAAGTTCTTAAACCAAACTTCTTTGCAATTATCGCAGTGAGAGTCGTTGAAAGTGACCGCCCGTCCAGATGACGGCAGACAACTGTCAGGGCTTGTTTCCCGATAAAAAAACCGCTCCCTTCATCACCCAATATTCTCCCCCATCCTCCAACGCGATGGATATCTCCCTTTTCATCTTTCCCAAACGCAATCGAACCCGTCCCGGCAATCAAAATAATTCCCGCTCCTCCGTTGAATGCTCCTTCAAGCGCAATGCGGGCATCGCTCTCAATTCGGATTTTTCGCAGCCTAACGTTCTTTGATGATGCCAGCCTTCGGAGCGCCTCTGAGATTTTTTTTGTGTCGTCAGGCCTCCCGGCACCGGCCAGACCGATCGTAATCGCCTTGATATTTTTGGGGAGGCTGTCGACCGAATCGCAGCAATCTCGAATCAATGAAAAGACCACCCCAGCCGCTTTCACAACTCCGATCGTTTGAACGTTTGATGGACCTGCAACATGCTCTGCCAGAATCGTTCCCTTAAGGTCGGCAATGATGGCTGTCGTTTTCGTGCCACCGCCATCCACACCGACAACAAATTGTGATAATTTCATAGTAAAAAAATGGACCGTGCAACGCTGGAACGGAACAAATTACGAAGATGTGGGTAGAGAATCAACCTCTGGTGGGCTGGCAGAATGCAGTTCCATACCGGCAGGCTTTGTCAAGGCTATCAACCTTGACAATGCTCTCTTTAGGCTTTGTCTTCCAACGGTAAAAAATAAATTGTTGCCAAACCCGGAATGGCAAGTAAAAAGCTCATCAAGAAATAGTTCTCATAACCCATCCACACTTGCAAATACCCGCTCATAATTCCGGGAAGCAGAATACCCGCTGCCATGAATGCCGTGGTGATGGCATAATGTGATGCTTTGAATTCCGGACGCACCGTGCGCATCAGGAAAACGGTGTATGCAGAAACTCCAACCCCGTAGGAAAACTGTTCGAATGAATTGACAACGTACACCCACTCAATGCCCGGCCGGTATTTTGCGAGAAGCCAATAGAGGACAATGGCCGAATTCTGAAGAATCGCCGTCGGCCACATCCATTTTTTCAATCCCTGTTTAGCGATAATAAATCCGCCGAGGATTCCGCCGGCAAGGAGAAAAATAACGCCGACAGTCCCATACAAAACTCCCATCTCGGCTGTCGAGAGTGTCAATCCTCCTTTAACCCCGTTGTCCATCAAAAATGGCGGCGCCATTTTTAACATCAATGCGTCGCCGAGCCGGAAAATCAAAACGTACGTTACGATCCAGCCGATCCGGTATTGGGTAAAATATGTCTTGAACGAATCAAAAAAATTCTTGTGT
This sequence comes from uncultured Bacteroidota bacterium, assembly GCA_963717445.1. Classification (GTDB taxonomy): domain Bacteria; phylum Bacteroidota; class Ignavibacteria; order UBA10030; family UBA8401; genus JAGVPT01. Next base: position 1,085,478 of record OY970334.1, read on the forward strand.
GATTCATTTTCCCGTTGCTCCCTCACAAATGGTTTGGGATACGGGAGATACCAGAGTTGAAAAATGTAGACCAAGAGAAAGATGAACGCCGCCGCGGTAAAGGCGATTGCCCAACCAAATTCCAAGGGATGAATAGAAAATGTATTGCCCAATGCGATGAAATGAATATCCTGAAAAATTCTCGTCCCATCCGGGTTGGTATTGATCAGGTGCTCATTGGCGAGATATCCGGCAAGAAATACGAGTCCGCCGTTTCCCGCAAGCCAGGCAAGTTTGTACGCCGTCGATCTGAAACCGACGAAGAATGCTTGTTGATCCCTGTCCAAAGCATCGAGATAAAAACCGTCGATGGCGATGTCGTGCGTCGCGGAGACAAATGCGATGAGGGCAAAAACAATAATCGAGGCTGCAATGGCTTGAGAACTTAGTGCGCCAAACGCGAGGAGCACAAAAAGAAACGCGCAAAAAATTTCAGCGGTCAATATCCATCTGCGCTTGGTTGAATAGATATCGACCACCGGCCCCCATAATCCTTTCAACATCCATGGGAGATAGAGAAAGCTTGTCAGCCCGATCAACTCGTTGCTCGCACCGAGGTCTTTTAAGAAAATCACCGACATTAAGTTGACGATCGTGTACGGAAACCCTTCTGCAAAATAAACAACGGATACCCAAACGGCAGCACTCCGCTTCTTGACCAAAGGAATAAATGGAAGTTGAATTTCAGGCATCAACGTGTTCAATATAATTTCTTGAGTTCAATGTTGCGGAAGTAATGCTCGAGAATTTCTTCAGCGGTAAATTGTTTTGTTGCCATTACCGCTGCCCCGATCTGACACAAGCCGACCCCGTGTCCCCATCCCGCCCCGTAGAAAAGAAAGTGCTTTGGAGTTCCGTCGTCTCCCTGTTCTGTCATGACGACGAAAGCCGAACTGTAGAGATGAGTCCTGGACAACCAGCGTCGAATTTCGAGTTCTTTGCCGACAACCATTGTTGTCTTCGACCCCTCAATTTTCAGTCTGAAGATGCGCCCGGAAGGGCCCCGCTGTAGCGGGACAAGGTTGAGCAGCGTCCCGAAGTCAATTCCGGATTTTGATCGGATGATTTCTTCAAGCTCATCCCGTTCATAATCAACAGCCCAACGGAAAAAATTTGTTGTTTCTCGATCGAACGCGGGAAGAATTTGCCGCAGGATAGTCCGGTCTGTCGTGTTGCAGTACGTATCGGGGTTTGAAAGAATCCAATCTTCAGCAGCCGGCTCGTTCAGAATCTTAGGATGTTCGATCGATGAATCGGAAATACTTTCAAGATACGGTACGTGCTTATCTTCCCAGGTATGTTCAAACTCTTCGGTGATCCCCCCGCAAGCTTTGGAAAACCGGGCATCGCAAATTTCTTCACCGTGGAGAAGAAAAATTCCCCGTGTCGCCTCAATTGCTTTCATCGCCCTTTCGGAATTTATTCTTGTCATACCCTGGTATCGTTGGCAATGGTCATCGGCACAAACGTCGAAAAGGTCGTGCTCTTCCCGGTCGTACCATCGAATCAACTCGCCTTCACGCTGAACAGTTCTTGGAAAAACCGCGGCATCATTTCCCTTTTTTCGATCCAGCATTGCAACCAGCCAACTGCGGGAAGTAATGGCATGAGCTTTCAAAAATTCGAACGGCGCTTCCCCGCTCATTTCCGACAATATCACACTTGCAAGATACTTTTCGACCGGAATTTCATTGACGACGGCAATGGTCTCATCATCACGGGCGATCAGCCTCAAATTTCCTTGAAAGGTCTGGTCCTCTTTTCGCTCCCAATGAAATCCCTTTCCAATCATGACACCGTGGAGTGTGAACGTTCCATCGGCATTAGTATCGCAGGAAATCTCCTTAGCGTTGACAACATCGCATCCGGTGCTGTCGGTAAGAATGATCTCCCCTTGTTCTATCCGAACGCTAAATTTGCCATGTAATCGATAGGGACCGTCTACAACAAATACCTCGTTGAAATTGCCGGTGACTTCGCGACAGTGATCCTGAATTCCGACCTTAATAAATGGTTCTTGTGAGATCATAACCTACTTATCTGCAATGACTCGTCGTCACACACGTTCTACCCTTCGCTAACAATTTTCTCAAGTAGTTCTTCACTGACGCACACTTCCTCAAAAATAGTCTCAATTAACTTTGCGTCAACTCTGTGAAAGTCTTTTTCAATCGGTGTGATGATCAACCCACCAAGATCTATTGCCGCTGGACTGATAAGTACCTGAGCCTCCCCTTTCTGAAAATAAACGGAGGGACGATGCATGCGCCGTGGGAAGATGATCACACGCCATATTTTTTTTAGGAATGAACAGAGAATATTAACCATGGGCTCTTCTGTTGTACACACAACGTTCTTCATTGTGTCGAGAAGGCTCAACGTGCAAGACTCAAGTTTTTCTTTATCTTCGGACTCAAGAACGAGCACTTGCCTTCCGTATGATCGAAGCGTTAGAAAAGAAACTGCGCCGGTCTTTTTTTTAAGATTTCTTCGTTGAACGTCTTCCACATCCCGTTCGACCGGAATCGATCCGCTCGGGCCTGCTTGAAAATGCATATGGTCGGGCGCAGAGGCGCCGCATTTAGGTCCGTTATAAAAAACAGTGAAGTGCGGGCTAAAATCTTTCGCTATCGAAAGGAATGTTCCGATAAACCTGTCAATGTTTTGTGGAATATGTTGAAGGTTTGATAAAGTATAATGCCGTGAAAAAATCGGGGCGGGGTTGCACAGGACAAGAAAATCGTCCCGATAGAGCACCCCTTTTTGCTCACGAGGAAGATTTTCAAGACAAAGAAAACATTGGCGTGCGCGCACTGATGCCTCGTCAACCTTCGCGCTTGCGCTGACGATTCTCTTCGGATTAAATTGGAGCTGGATCGAAAAATTTTTACAATCGATCTCACGAACTTTCGCCCAGTCAATCGATGCGTAGGCACCGGCTAGCTGCGGCCACTCTTTTTTTTGTTGCTCTAGGAGAGAAATTGAAAGACTCGCGAGGGAATCGCCTGGTAGGAGGGGGTTGAATGACGCAAATAACTTTTGTGAGAGCAATGAAAATCTTACGAAAGATTGAGTGAAATGCCTTGAGCGCGTGTCGATGTTCTACAATCGAGTGAACCGTGCAATACCCATCCCCTGCATGAATTAACCTTTTTGATTTATCTTTTGACGCGCAAAAATTTCTACCGTCCGCAGCATATCTTTGTATGCATCGTTGCGATTGGATTTCTCGATTGAAAGCGCCGCATCACTGTTTCCTACCCAACGACGGCATAAATAGATCGGCTCATAAATTCTTCCGATTTGATATTCGCGGGAAAGCCGAAGCGCGATTCCGTAATCTTCACCGTAGCTGACATTCGACAAAGGAATTTGCCGAAGCAACGCAGTCCGGAATGCGCGAGGCGCCCCAAATCCGTTGATACGAAGTGCATTGTTTCTCCCGTTTTTCGGACTCCACTCCTTATGGTCGACAACACCGGGGGGGATTTCCTCGAGATTCATATTTACAAGCTTGTACGAACCGATGACCATCGCGAAGTTGCCGCTTCGAAATGCACATATAATTTTTTGAAGTGTTTCATCGTTGCTGTAGAGATCATCAGAATCAAGCTGCACCGCATATTTCCCGCAATGGTCGGACACAATAGCCTCATTCCAGCATCCTCCAATGCCTAAATCAAGGCTACCGGGCATAATGTGCTTGACCTGCGAACTTTTTTGAGCCGATGCTTTTACCACTTCGGTCGTTCCATCGGATGAATGGTTATCGACAACGATAACGTTAAAGGAAAAATCTGTTTTCTGGTGAAGGGCGCTGCTGAGCGCATCGGAAATCGTCTTTACTCTATTGCGCACAGGAATGATAACGCTCGCTTCAACGGGAAATTTTATCCCGGGCTTCGGCACATGTTTGAATTTCGGTTTTAAATATGCTCCGATCTCTTTCAAATGTTTCGTCGCTACTTTTTCCAACTCTTTCTGCATCGAACGGTAACGTGGATCAACATATTCAAACTGCTTTTCCCCCGTTAGCGTTATATCGGATTCGGTTTTTGTGTAGAGATATTCACGAATGTGAAAAATCCGATGATCAACCGAAATTTTCAACCGTAAATCGTAAAATCCGGCTGGGTCTCCTTTTCGCATTGCGCCGTATCTTTTTAATGCTGAGCGGATTGCGGGGACAGAAAAAAGCATCGCCGCGCCAAAATCGAAATTATCGCGAATGCTTCCAATTTGGTAGTCATTGAGAGGATGCTCGTGTCGTTCTTCATTTTTTAACTCGTAATAATCCGAATAAACAATGCCCGCGTCAGTTTCTTCCGCAAAACGGAGATATTGTTCCAAAGCAAATTGTCTAAAATCAATGTGACCTGGTTCAGCAATCAGCAACAGATATTTGCTTTTTGCCTTTTTGAAAAGCAAATTCAGCGCCACGCCGGAATTCAGAGAAACGGCTTTTATTCCTTCACATTTAGGTAATGAAGTTACGTCGGCGCTGCCCTGAAAGATATAAATCCTTTCGACGGAGGGCGACTGGATAAATTGTCTGACCGTCTTTTTGAAATATGGCTGTGTGCTGAACTGGATTGCGACCGCGGTCAAGCTCATTTATGTTCTCTCCAACGTACACAATGTGAACATCACAGTAGAGTAGCAGAAAACCGATCGAGAGAATTTTGTTGCCTGCAACTGGATAAATGTAGAAAGTTTTCGGAGGGAAATCAAATAGAATGTAGGACACAGGGCAGAAGATTTTCCTGCCCTGCGATTTACGCGGACTGTTTTAGCTTACGAAATCCGATGACACCTTCTCTATCGAGAACAATCTCAACATTGTCTCTGTCTGAAAAGTCCCCGGCGAGGATTCTTTCGGATAACACATTGACGATATGTTTTTGAATCACTCGCTTAAGCGGACGCGCTCCATAGCTCGGGTCGTAGCCAAGCTTGGCAAGCCACTCTTTAGCTTCTTCCGAAACGGAAAGCTTCATTTCTTTCTTCGCCAGTAGCGAGGCAACACGGTGGAGCTGTAAATCGACAACTTTTTTAATATCGTTCCTCGTCAGGGGTTTAAAGAGGATGATTTCATCCACGCGGTTCAAAAATTCGGGCCGGATCGACTGACGCAGCATTTCAAACAATTGGGCTCGAAGCTCGCCATGAATATTCTCCCAATCCTCATCGCCTTCGGCTCCGGAAATTTTCTCCTGGATGAGGTGCGATCCGAGATTCAACGTCATAATCACAATCGTGTTCTTGAAATTCACCGTTCGTCCCTTTGAATCTGTCAACCGTCCGTCGTCGAGCAATTGCAGCAGCACATTGAAGACTTCCGGATGGGCCTTCTCAATTTCATCGAGAAGGAGAACGGAATATGGCTTGCGGCGCACCGCTTCTGTAAGCTGACCGCCTTCCTCGTATCCAACATAGCCCGGAGGCGCCCCGATCAGCCGCGACACGGAAAATTTTTCCATGTACTCGCTCATATCGATCCGTACGATGGCTTCTTCATCGTTAAACAGCACTTCCGCCAGCGAGCGTGCAAGCTCGGTTTTGCCGACGCCGGTTGTTCCAAGAAAAATGAATGAGCCGATCGGCCTCTTTTCATCCTGAAGCCCGGCGCGGCTTCGGCGAATGGCATCGGCGACGGCTTTCACCGCTTCTTCCTGATTTACCATTCGCTCGTGAATCCTGTCTTCGAGATGCAGTAATTTCGTCCGTTCGCTTTCCAGCATTCGTGTTACCGGAATGCCGGTCCATTTGGAGACAATTTCTGCAATATCTTCCGCATCGACTTCCTCTTTCAACATTTTCTGATCTTTTTGGGCCTCGGCAAGCTTTGCCGTTGCGGCTTTTATTTTCTTTTCGAGATTCGTAAGCACGCCGTACCGCAGCTCGGCAACTTTTCCCAGATCCCCCTCGCGCTCTTTTTTATCGGCTTCAATTCGGACGCGCTCAATTTCCTCTTTCATCGACCGGATCGACTGAATCAAATCTTTTTCAACCTCCCAGTGCGCCTTCAACTCGCTTCGCTTCTGGTTCAATTCAGCCAGGTCATGCTTGATTTGTTGCAGATGGCTTGCTATCGCGGCTTTGTCCGACTCGTCTGCGTACTCCGCAGAGAGTTCGCGTTTCACGGCCTCAGTTTCGATTTCAAGTTGTTTGACTTTCCGCTCGATAACGTCCAGTTCCTCCGGCATGGAATCGATTTCAATGCGAAGTTTCGCCGCCGCTTCGTCGATAAGGTCGATCGCCTTATCGGGCAAAAATCTATCCGAGATGTAGCGATAGCTCAATTGCGCGGCCGCGACGATCGCAGCATCGGTAATGCGAACACCATGATGCACTTCGTAGCGGTCGCTGAGCCCGCGCAAAATTGATATGGTGTCCTCAACATTTGGTTCGTCTATCAAAATCGGCTGAAACCGTCGCTCAAGAGCAGGGTCTTTTTCAATGTACTTCCTGTATTCATCAAGCGTCGTCGCGCCGATTGCACGCAAGTCGCCGCGTGCAAGAGCCGGCTTCAACATATTGGAAGCGTCAACAGCACCTTGCGCCGCTCCCGCCCCCACTAGTGTATGAAGTTCATCGATAAAGAGAATAATGCTGCCGTGGGAATCTTCTACTTCCTTTAATACAGCTTTCATTCGCTCCTCAAACTGTCCGCGGAAGCTGGCCCCCGCAATCATCGCCGCCATATCGAGTGCAACGATACGTTTTGATTTGAGATTCTCAGGCACGTCTCCCTGAATGATGCGATGCGCCAGTCCCTCCGCGATCGCCGTTTTCCCAACACCCGGCTCACCGATGAGCACGGGATTATTCTTTGTCCTTCGGGACAATACTTGCAACACTCGCCGAATTTCTTCTTCCCGGCCGATTACCGGGTCGAGTTTTCCCTTGCGCGCAAGTTCATTCAAATCACGGCCAAATTTTTGGAGAGATTGAAATTTATCTTCCGGGTTCTGGTCTGTCACGCGCTGCGAGCCTCGAACATCCTTCAACGCTTTGAGCACACCCTCTTTTGTAATTCCCTGGTCGATGAGCAATTTCGTTGCACTGTTTTGTTTCTGATCGAGCAGCGCAAGGAGCAAATGTTCCGTGCTGACAAATTCGTCTTTAAGGTTCTCCGCTTCCTTCTGCGCTTGTTCAAATATTTTTTGCAGCGTGCCGGAAATGTGCTGTTGGCTTATCCCTTGAATTTTCGGAAGCTTCTCAACTACTTCATTGACTTTGATTTTGACGTAGTTGACATTCGTGCCAAGCTTTTGCAGAATCGGAATAACGATTCCTTGCGAGTCCTGCACAAGTGCGGCGAGCAGATGTTCCGGCTCGATCGACTGGTTCCCGTAGCTCGAGGCGATTTCCTGCGCGTTCTGAACCGCTTCCTGAGACTTGATTGTGAATTTATTGAAGTTCATTGTTTAGTCCTTAGTCCTTAGTCCTTAGTCTTGAGTCCGCAGCCCAGGGCTTGAAAATTCTGGCGTATCACCTTAAGCACCAAGACCTGATAACTGTTCACTGATTCCTGCAATCACTCATCCGCCCCGCTTTCTTGCTCCTCCATTTTCTTCCCGGCTTTCTTTTCCATTACAATCTCTATTGCCTCTTGTTTATCTTTTGGTTGGAAATCATGATAAACCGTCAACGATGCGAAATTGCCCCAGCCTTTCGGTCTGACCACTATCACAATAACTCCCACCACGAGAAGCAATGCAACTCCAATCAAAATCAATATTGAAATCAGGTCCGGAGTCATGTCGAAGAGCTTTCCCTAAAAGCAAAATCTCGAATCGGTGTCCAAAAAAACAAAAGGCGAGGATGTCCTCGCCTTCCGTTAATCTGCGCAATCCGCAATCAGCGCTAAATCTGCGTAATCCGAGTAATCACATTATTTGTCGTCCACTACTTCGAAGTCGGCGTTCTCCACCTTCTTGTCATCCTTCTTCTCGGATGAAGTTTGCTGACCAGGACCGGGCCCCTGCTGGGGACCTGCTTGCCCGCCAGGCTGTGGTCCGGCTTGCTTCGCTGCTTCGTACATCTTGGTGGAAGCTTCATTCCAGATGGCATTCAACGCTTCCATCTTGGCTTTGATATCTGCTGCGTTGTTCGCCTTGATTGCTTCCTCAAGCGCTGTGGCGGCCGATTCAAGTTTCGATTTTGTCTCGACATCCATTTTCTCGCCAAGATCTTTGACCTGCTTTCGAGTCGAGAAAACAAGATTGTCGGCCTGGTTCTTCAGTTCGATCTCCTCTTTTCGTTTTGCGTCTTCTGCCGAATGCGCCTGCGCATCCTTTTTCATCTTCTCGACCTCTTCCTTGCTCAAACCGGAGGACGAGGTAATACGGATGCTTTGCTCTTTATTCGTCGCTTTGTCTTTCGCGAGAACATGCAACATTCCGTTTGCGTCGATATCGAACGTGACCTCAATTTGAGGTACGCCCCGGGGTGCCGGTGGAATTCCATCAAGATGAAATCTGCCGAGCGTACGGTTGTCGCTCGCTAAAGGCCGCTCGCCCTGGAGGATATGAATTTCAACCAACGTCTGACTGTCCGATGCCGTGCTGAAGACTTCACTTTTACGGGTCGGAATCGTCGTATTAGCATCGATCAACTTTGTCATCACACTCCCAAGCGTTTCAATACCGAGGGATAGCGGAGTGATGTCAAGCAAGAGAACATCCGTAACATCCCCAGAAAGGACCCCTCCTTGAATTGCCGCTCCGACCGCGACAACTTCATCCGGGTTTACTCCTTTATGTCCCTCTTTTCCAAAAATATCTTTTACAAGCTGTTGAACACGAGGCACACGTGTCATACCACCGACAAGAATGATCTCATCAATCTGACTTGGTTGCAGGTTCGCATCCTTCATCGCCTTCTCAACCGGTGGAATACATTTCTTGATCAAATCATCAACAAGCTGTTCGAACTTTGCACGCGTGAGGTTCAAATTCAAATGCTTCGGCCCCTCCGCAGTCGCCGTGACAAACGGCAGGTTGATTTCTGTCTGGTTCAATTGTGAAAGCTCCATCTTTGCTTTTTCAGCGGCTTCTCGTAGTCGCTGCAACGCCATCGGATCCTTCCGGAGATCGATGCCGTCGGTCTTCTTAAATTCATCCGCAATATAATCGACTAACCGCTGGTCGAAGTTGTCGCCACCGAGATGTGTATCACCGTTCGTCGATTTCACTTCGAAAACGCCGTCGCCAAGTTCGAGAACCGAAATATCAAACGTTCCACCTCCGAGGTCGAACACCGCCACTTTCGAATCTTTGTGCTTCTTGTCCAGCCCATACGCCAGTGCAGCAGCAGTCGGCTCGTTGATGATGCGCCGAACATTCAGTCCAGCGATCTCGCCCGCTTCTTTCGTTGCCTGGCGTTGCGCATCGTTAAAATATGCGGGAACGGTGATGACAGCTTCAGTCACTTTTTGTCCCAAATAATCTTCCGCCGTTTGTTTCATCTTTTGGAGAATCATTGCAGAAATTTCCGGCGGTGAATAAACGCGATCTCCTACCTGAACGCGGGCAGTGTTGCTCTCCCCGGTGACAACCTTGTATGGAATAAGTTTCATCTCCTCGTTCACTTCGTTCATGAACCTTCCCATGAAACGTTTAATCGAAAAGACTGTGTTCTGAGAATTCGTAACCGCCTGCCGTTTAGCAGGCTGACCGACCAATCGCTCACCATTCTTTGCAAAGGCGACGACGGACGGAGTGGTCCGCATTCCTTCGGAGTTTGCAATAACAACGGGGTCATTTCCCTCCATGACTGCAACGACCGAGTTAGTTGTTCCCAAATCAATACCAATTATCTTTCCAGCCATAATAAATGCTCCTTTGAATAAAATATTTAGATTTTTCTAAGCGAAGATTTTTATCGAAACTATTTTTGAGAAAGAGTGTCTCAACCATCGTGCCACGTCAATACCTAATTTTTGAGCTGTTTTCGACAGGTTCTTCAATTCTCCATTATTTAAGTTTGTCATGATGGCAGAACTTAAGTCAATTTTCCTGCCAAAAACAAAAGGGCTTGTCATCTTGTCGGAAAATTTGAAAATAAATGATTTCTTGACTTTTCGCTTAAGAATTCGTTACCTTGAGGCAAATTTTTTGATGGTTTTTACCATTTGAATCTCGCATGAAAAAAAATTTTCTCCCCCTTCTTTTAATTTTTTGCGGACTTGTATTGGGGGAAAATAGGCTGCGCGCTGCAGACCCGAATTTCGTGGGGTTGGATGCAATGAACTTCATAACACCAGGACGTCTCAAAGCGCAATTGACACTTATAGCATCAGACGAATTTGAAGGGCGCGAAACCTCATTTCGTGGACAAAAATTAGCAGCACGTTATCTTGCTTCACAATTCGAGCTCATGGGCCTACAACCTGCGGGGGACAGCGGGACGTACTTTCAACGTTTTCCGGTTGTGCATATTACCGTAGACACAAGAAGTTTTTTGACAACGTCGACCACGGCTGGAACAAAAGAGTGGACTGCGTTCGGCAAAGAGTATATTCCGTATTCTTCCGGAAGAGATACGACAATTTCAGGCGAAGTCGAGTTCGTCGGTTACGGAATTAATTCGAAAATTTTGCAGTACTCTGACTACCAGTCATCTAAGAATTACAATGGGAAAATCGTCCTCGTGCTCCGCGGAGCTCCCCAAGAAGAAGATTCAACAAGTCCATTTTTCAAGAACGGGGCGGCCGGTTCAACCAATGCCAAACGAATATATGCCGAGCGAAGCGGAGCAGCGGCCGTCTTAATGGTCGAAGATTTGAAAGGCCGCACGATGGAAGATGCGCTCGAAGAGCGCAAGGACGATTTAGTCCGCGGATTAATTACGATCCCTCAGCGCATCCGCTCTGGAATACCGATGTTCTCCGTCAGCAAAAATATTGCGAACGAATTGCTCCGCTCATCCGGGAAAACCGTCGATGACCTTCAACGGGAAATCGATTCGACCGAAAGACCTGAATCGTTTTCCATAAAAGACGCGAGGGTAACATTGACAGTCTCAATGCATCGGGAGGAGATCTTTTCGGAAAACGTCATAGGAACTCTTCCAGGTTCCGACTCTCTATTAAAAAATGAGTACGTTGTGTTTTCGGCTCACTATGATCACCTCGGCAAAAACATTGCGACCGGCGATATTTACAACGGCGCCGATGACGACGGATCGGGAACATGTTCGCTCCTTGAAATCGCCCATGCATTCGTTTCGATGAAACAACCGCCAAAACGAAGCCTTCTTTTTCTTTCCGTTTCGGGAGAAGAAAAGGGGCTGCTGGGTTCGCTGTACTATACGGAGCATCCGACGATTCCGCTGGAAAAGACTATTACAGATTTGAATGCTGACATGATCGGGAGATTCGACCCCGACCATGAAAAAATACACGACACGAATTACGTGTATGTCATCGGCTCAGACAAGCTGAGCTCCGAATTAGATTCAATCAGCAGAAGAGCAAACGACGAAAGCATGAAACTCAATCTCGATTATACGTACGATGATGAACGGGACCCGCACCAATACTACCGCCGAAGCGACCATTACAATTTTGCCAGGAAGAACATTCCGATCATCTTCTATTTCAACGGAGAACACGCAGATTATCACAAACCGACCGATAAGGTCGAAAAGATAAATTTCGATATTCTTGCAAAGCGTGCGCGATTAATTTTCTACACGGGATGGAAACTGGCCAACAACGCATTGCGTCCGGTTGTAGACAACGGAGGATTCATATCAACCCCACCCCGAACCAGATGATAGACGAGCACGATATATTGAAATCTCTACGTACGCAATCTCTTGGGAAAAAAATCTTTTCTTTCGATTCGATTGATTCGACGAATATATTTGCGCGGTCCCTGAAAGAAAACGAATCTCCCAACGGCACATTGATCATTGCCGACGAGCAAACGGCGGGCAGGGGACGCCAGGGACGCCAATGGCAATCCCAAAAGGGAAAGAATCTACTCTTCTCGGTGGTGATTCGCCATTTCCTTGCCCAGGAAAAAGTCCGGGTCATCCCTTTCGCCGCAGCATTAGCCGCAGCAGATGGTATCGAACAGGAAAATGGGTCCGCAATTGAATGCAAGTGGCCCAACGATTTACTGATAGGAGGCAAAAAAGTCGCCGGAATGTTGATCGAGACAACTACACAGAACGATGCCGTCATGACTATGATTCTCGGCATTGGAATCAACGTCAATCAAACGGAGTTTGCGAACGATATCAAAGGCAAAGCGACATCGTTGAAGCTTCATTTACACCGCGATGTTGACCGCGTGCGCCTGCTCTGTGCCGTCATGGAAGAGTTGGAATACCGGCTCGAGCAACTACGCCAGTTTTCGCCGCAGATCCTGCTCGACAAATGGAAGCAGCGTGCAACGATGTTGGGCTCGACGATCACACTCGTCGAACATCATTCATCAGTCAAGGCTACGGCAATTGACGTGGCGCCCAACGGCGCTCTTGTCATAGAAGAAATTAACGGAAGCCGGCGTGAAGTTTTTGCCGGAGATGTCACGATCGGTTGATCCAAAATTAAGAATTAATAATTAGGAATAAGGAATTCAAAAAAGAAGCTACATTAACGGAAATAACCATAACGGAATCTTATGATACTAGCAGTCGATATCGGAAATACACACACTGTGTTCGGGATTTACGACAAGAAAAAGCTTCTCGGCGATTGGCGCGTGACAAGTTTCGTCACGCGGACCGAAGATGAATTCGGGGCGCTCGTTCGAACATTCTGCGATGATGCGGGCATTCCTGCAAAAAAGATCTCTGCGTTCGGAATTTCTTCCGTCGTTCCGAATCTCACCGGCGTGATGCAGCGGATGTCAAAAAAATACTTTAAGCTGGAACCAATTGTGGTTTCCTCAACCCTCCCTCTCGGCATTACAATACACGTCGACGACCCGTCGTCTGTCGGCGCAGACAGGCTCTGCAATGCAGTCGCCGGGTTCACCAAATACAAAGGTCCACTTGTGATCGTCGACTTTGGAACTGCCACGACGTTTGACGTCATTTCTAAAACCGGTGAATACCTTGGCGGCGTTATCGCGCCGGGGATTGAGACGTTGGCTGCCGAACTTCACCGGCGAGCCGCAAAGCTACCGAAGATCGACATCTATTTCCCAAAAACCATTATCGGGAAAAACACCGTGAGCAGTATGCAGTCCGGAATTCTGTACGGCGCGCTCGATTCGATGGAGGCTATGATCCGCCGCATCTCGAAAGAAATCGACGACTATCCTACGGTTATTGCAACGGGAGGATTTTCCGAGTTGATCATGAATCATACGAAGATCATCAACAAACACGAACCGACACTCGTGTTGGATGGAATTAGGATTATCGTCGAAAAGATGGCGGGAAAAAAGAAATGACTCTTCGCAGAAATTAAAAAAGATGTATTTTAAAAGTATTTGAGGTTTTAGGGATATCGGACGATTTCATCACTTCAACAGCACCATCGTCTTTGATTTGGTAAAAGAGCCTGTCTCCCCCGAAAACGTCAATCGATAGATATACATCCCGCTTGCAAGTCCCGCTCCATTGAAATCGACAAAATACTCTCCCGGATTTTTCCACCCCTTTGCAAGATCACGCACTAATTGGCCCAAAACATCATAAACGCCGATTTCAACATAACCCCTGCCTGCCACGAGGTAATGAATTCGGGTTGTAGGGTTGAACGGATTCGGATAGTTTTGGTCAAGGTTATTTGGTAACGGGATGAAGCCAGCATTTTCATGAACTGAGAGCACGGTCGATATGATACTTTGAAAGACGCCGTCTCCCGTTGTACCTGCATATAGATATCCCGCCGAGTCAACCGCTATACAAGCGGTTTGCAGCATCGTCAAGCCATCGTTAACAGGATACCAGAGCGGGCTGCCGCCATCGTGATAAAAAACTCCGCTGTCGCTCGCCGCAAATACTCTTCCGCGCGCGTTAAAAGCAAAACCGTTGATCGTGCCACGGGGTAACCCGGAATTTTCAATTGTCCAGTGACTACCTGTGTCCGCCGAAAAATAAACACCGCCGTTTTCGATGGCGGCATAAACATTCCCTTTCGAATCTCCGCCGATAGCAGAGTTGAATGGAAAAGCCTGAGGAGCTTCAAACACATTCTGCCACGTTGTGCCGTGATCAGTTGAACGATAGATTGTGGACCAATTTGATAGATAGAATATTCCAAGCGGGCTGCGGACTATTGGTCCTACGGCTGACGGCAGCATCGAAAAAATGTTTTGCCATGTTTCTCCGTCATCGGTAGATCGAAAAGCCCCAACCATCCATTCTACCGCAAAGATATCGCCGTCCGGATCTGCGACAAGAGAATTGAGGTTGAACGCCCCCATAGGTGTCGACGCCCAAGTTTTACCACTATCAGTCGAGCGATAGAGCATGCTGTCGGGAAAGGAAGTAAAAATCGTACCCATTGCAGAAATACAAATCACTGGCGCGCTCATTCCCTGAAGGGCGAACGAAGACCAGGATTTTCCGTGGTCTGTCGAATGGTAAATGCCATTACTCGACCCACTATAGACAACGTCATGAGAGTCTACGATCAATGAAAACACAGATCCTCCCGACGGGCCGTTTGCCGGTTCCCAGAAATTGGTCTGGGAAAAAAGAACCGAAAAAGGTAGAAAAAACGCGATAAGGGAAAAGAGAACCGAACGAAGAAACATCAACCCCTCCTTCCAAAACCGACCTGTCCTCTATCTCTTCTCACACAATGTAACAGCTGCCAATTGAATCGGTTTGGTTTTACGAACTTTTATACTGCAAAAAGAACGAGCAAGAAAACAATTGTCAACGGCGTAGAGACGAAAATGGAAGCGATAAAGACATACAGCATTCGAGTTCCAAATGCCTAAGGCCTTATTTCACCCCGAACATTGCCACAGAATATTGTGCAAATTCGACGAGCGGTCCGAAGTAAAGACCGAGCGCAATCGTCGGAACGAGAAGAACGATCAACAGAACAAAGTTCTCTACTTGGAATGTCAAAGGTTCCGCAGAGCCTTCGGCATCGCGGAGAAACATGTTGCGGAAAATTCTGACATAGTAATATAGGGAAACGACGCTGTTCAACGCGCCGACGATCGCCAGCCAAACCAGTTTTGCCCGAATCAACGCTCCAAACAAATACAGCTTGCCGATAAAGCCGGCGGTCGGGGGCAACCCTGTCAGCGAGATAAGAAATATCGCCATTGCAACGGCAAGGAGAGGTGCTCTCGAGCCGAGTCCCTTGTAGTCACGAATATCTTCACTCCCCGTTTTATTGGAGACAAGCATGACAACATAAAACGCACCGAGGTTCATGAACAAGTAGACGACGAAATAAATCATCGTTGCAGCAAAACCGTCGTTTCCCAACACCACAAGCCCCAGCAACATGTAGCCGGCCTGCGCAATGCTGGAATATGCGAGAAGCCGCTTGACATTATCCTGCCAGATGGCTACGAGGTTTCCGAGCGTCATCGTCATTACTGAAATAATGATAATGACATTTGTCAATTCATAGCCTTTGATTGTGGCCCACATTCCAAGGGGAATATTGATGACCGACAAATTAACAAACGTCACTTTTAAAAAGCGCATCAACATCGCAAAGCCCGCCGCCTTCGACCCAACGGAGAGAAATGCCGTAATCGTTACGGGTGCGCCTTCATACACATCCGGTGTCCAAAAATGAAACGGCACCGCGGAAATTTTATATCCGAAACCCGCAAGTGCAAGGATGCCCGCGATGAGCAGCGCAAGCCTTCCTGCACTCCCTTGCGATAGAACCTGGTTAATAGAATAGATATCCAGCGACCCGGTCAGCCCGTAGATGATGGAAATACCGTATAACATGAAGCCCGACGAGAGCGCGCCGTAAATGACATACTTTAGCGATGCCTCGGCAGAGTCGGGAACTTCTTTCGTAAAACCGGCGAGGATGTACGAGCTTATGCTTGTCAGCTCGAGCGAGAGATACATCATCAACAGGTTTGTAGAGCCTACCATAAGGAACATTCCCGTTGTCATCGCCACAAGCAAAGCATAGTACTCGCCGATGCGCCGGAGAGATGAGTTTACCTCATTCGACGCCAGGGAGAACATCACGATGAAGAGTGCGCTCGCGATAATTACGCATTTGAAAAATACCGAAAAGGGGTCAACAGCGAGCATATTATTGAACGTCGAAACGTTGACGCCCACTTCATCAATAACGTAATACGCCGTCGCGGCGAATCCGCCGAGCACAATTCCTGCGACGATCGCCTTTCGTTTGAACACGAGGTCGGCGACGATTGCGCTGAGGAATGTAAAAACAAGCGCAAATTCAGGGCGGATGTAACCTAAACTTTGTAAGATTTGATCAAGCATGAGAGTAAATCTTCTTTCGCGTTGAGTTTACCTGCCGAGCAAAGCCATCCCCGCGCCTCCGCGGACGAAGTCTACAAGATAATTTGCGGACGCATTCATGAGGTCAAGCATCGGCGTCGGATAGATTCCCAAAAAAATAACGATGATCGCAAGGGGAACGAGGGCGACCAGCTCTCTCCCGTTAATGTCGGGCAATTGTTTCCACTTCTCCGGAAGTGTTCCGAGAAATACCCGCTGTAACGTCCACAACATATACGCCGCAGTGAGCACGATACCGAACGTCGATGCAATCGTCAACCAGCGGAAGTTTTGGAACGCCCCAAGGAACGAGAAGGCTTCGGAAATGAACCCGCTCAGCCCGGGCAGCCCGAGGGCGGCGAAAAATGCGATCACCATAACGGCGGAATACTTCGGCATCTGGTTCATCAAGCCGCCGAAATCGTCAAGGCCGCGCGTATGTGCGCGGTCGTAAATAACGCCGACGATCAAGAAGAGCATAGCAGTGATTGTTCCATGGTTGAACATCTGAAACACTGCCCCCATCATTCCCTGGGTATTCATCGCTGTCATTCCGAGGATAACGATGCCCATATGGCTGATGGAAGAATATGCGATCAGCTTTTTGAAATCTTTCTGCGCCATTGCGCACAGCGCACCATACACAATGTTGATGAACCCGATAAACGCCAGGGGATACAAGTAGTGCATTGCCGCATCGGGGAAAATCGGAAAGGCAACACGCATCAGGCCGTATGTCCCCATTTTCAACAAAACGCCGGCGAGGATTACGCTGATCGCTGTCGGCGCTTCAACGTGCGCGTCGGGAAGCCATGTGTGAAACGGAAAGAGGGGCACTTTAATAGCGAACCCGATAAAAAGTGCAACGTAGGCGACGTAGCGCCAGTACGTATTAAGCCCCGAGAGAAGCGAGCCCGGCTCAAAATTGGACGGGTTCATCATTGCAAGCATGTTAAACGTATGAATCTTCTCTCCTGTCGCCGGATCAACAACGCTTACGCTAAAATAAAGTGCGAGGAGAGCAAGAAGCATCAAGACCGAGCCAAATAATGTATAGATGAAAAACTTAATCGCAGCATACTCTCGCCTCGGCCCTCCCCATATCCCGATAAGGAAATACATCGGCAGCAGCATGAGCTCCCAAAAAACGTAGAAAAGGAAAAAATCGAGAGCGACAAAAACGCCCATCATTCCGGTGTCGAGCAAAAGAAGAAGTGCAAAATATCCTTTTACCGATTTCTCGATTTTCCACGAGGAAATGACGGCGACAAACGAAATAAGCGCCGTCAGAAGAACCATCGGCACGCTGATGCCGTCGATGCCTACGAAGTAATCGATATGGATGCGGCCGAACCATGAAATGCTTTTAATGTCTATCCACGTGAAAAGCTCTTTGAACTGCATCGTGTCGGCATTGTTGATACCGGCCATCCCGCGATTAAAATTCATGAAGATAACTCCGGCAAGAACAACTTGCAGAATCGTGACCGCAAGCGACGCCCAGCGCGTCGCGTTGCCGCTGTTCTTAGGAAGCACGAGGACCACGATCATTCCAACAATTGGAAGGAATGTTATCCACGTGAGGATGCCCACATGAAGTATCGTAAATGCCATAGCGAAAAATTCCTATAGTTTGTTTTTTCTAAACTTTACTTTACACGGCGCGATAGATAAAAAAGAATATCATCACACCGAACAACACGAATGCAATATATGTTTGGACTCGTCCCGTCTGAATCTTCCGGAACATCAGCCCGAAAAGCCCGGTAAGGTATGCGAGAAAATTCACAACGCCGTCGACAACAATGCTGTCGAACCTGCCGCTCGCGAACGATGTTAAACGGGTTACCGAAGCCACACCGTTCACTATGCCATCGATCACCTTGCTATCGAACCACGCCAGAACGCGGGAAAGTCCGAGCATCCCGGCAACAGCAGTCGCATTGTATAATTCATCGAAATACCATTTGTTGACAAGAAATGAATGGACCGGGGACAACGCTCTCGCAATTGCATCGGCGTTAATCTTCTTCCAGTGATAGGTAGCAAAGGCGAGAAGGATCCCGAGTCCGGCAATTGACAGCGATAAATACATCGCCGTGAAATGAACGTTGTGGACGGCATCTTCAAACATTTCGGCAGAAGCGGCAGCAACGGCATTCGGTACAACACTCATCGGCCGTCCTACCGCGTGGAACAACCAACCGCTCGAAGCTCCGATCGGGTTAAAGCTGTAAAAGGCAAAGAACGATAAACAGGCAAGAACAACCAGAGGGATAGTCATAGGCTTTGGCGACTCATGAAGATGCTCGAATCGTGCAGTGTCCTTGTGTTCACCTAAAAAAGTGATGATCACAAGACGGAACATGTAGAAAGAAGTCAATCCCACGACCAAAAAGCCTAAGACCGGAATGAGAATGTGCCCCGTGAGATTTCCGAACGCCAACGATCCAGCCAGGATCTCATCCTTGCTTAGAAAGCCCGACGTGAGCGGTACACCGGAAATCGCCAGAGTGTAGGCGACAAAAGCCCAGAATGTAATCGGCATTTTATTTTTCAATCCGCCCATATTGCGAATGTCCTGCGCGTCGGTATGGTGGTCTTGTTGATGATGAAGAGCATTGTGCATCGCGTAAATAACAGAACCCGATCCTAAAAATAATCCAGCTTTGAACGCGGCATGGGTCACTAAATGGAAAAAGCCGGCGGTGTAGGCGCCGACTCCCAATCCCATCACCATGTATCCAAGCTGGCTGATGGTAGAATACGCGAGGATTTTTTTGATATCGTTCTGCGCGATGGCGATTGTCGCCGCGATGAACGCGGTGATTGCTCCGATGTACGCAATGAACACAAGTGCGTCGGCGGTCATCAGAGGAAACGCACGCGCAATGAGATAAACCCCCGCCGCAACCATCGTTGCGGCGTGAATCAACGCGCTGACCGGCGTGGGGCCTTCCATCGCATCGGGGAGCCAGACATGGAGCGGGAATTGCGCCGATTTTCCGACCGCTCCGCAGAAAATCAAGATGCCCGCAGCCGTCAGCCAAGGGCTGCTATCAAACGGAATATGTCCGCTTCCGATGGCGGAAAAAATTCCTTCGAACGTCAGCGTGTGAAAATTCGCCCACAGAATGTTGATGCCGATAAACATGCCGACATCGCCGACCCGGTTGACGATAAACGCTTTCATCGCCGCATCCGAAGCAGATTTCTTTTCGTACCAATGCCCGATGAGCAAATAAGAACTGATGCCAACGAGTTCCCAGAAAACATACATCATGAAAAAATTATTCGTGATGACGATACCGAGCATCGAGAAAGAGAAAAAACCGAGGTAGGCAAAGTAGCGCGAATATCGGATATCGCCGCTCATATAAGCGGTAGAAAACAAATGGACGAGAAAGCTGATGAGCGCTACAACAACAAGCATGATCGCGGTAACATTGTCGATCATGATACCGAGGTCAAGTTTCAACTGGCCGATGCCGGCAACGGTCTTAAAGTCAACCCATGTGAACGTGTAGTTCAGCAGTTCGTCGTGATAGAAGATTAGCTTTGCGAAGAGAATACCGATTGACACCAGCAGCACGACACCGAGGATGGAAGTCGCGATCACGTCTCCCTGCCGGGGAAGTTTCTTCCCAAAGAAAATAAGAAGCAAAAAACTAAGCAGGGGCAACAGTAGAACAACTGTCGAAAGCTGAAGCAGTAATTCTTGAGTCATAAAGAAAATATCAAGGATGAATTATGTAATGCAGCATTAACTGGACACATACGCTGCTCACTCTCTCAGTGAGTCCACTTCGTCCACATTCACAGTATTGAACTGCTGAAAAATGTTGAGCACAATTGCAAGCGCCACTGCTGCCTCGCACGCTGCGAGAATAATCACGAAGATCGATGCCATTTGCCCGTCGAGATTCATAGCGCCGTAGCGCCCGAAGGCGATGAAGTTGATGTTGGCGGAATTGAGGATCAATTCAATCCCCATCAAGACCATAATCGCATTGCGCCTCGTGATGACGGCATAGACGCCGAACGAAAAAAGAATAGCGCTGACGAACAGGAAGTGTAGCAATGAGACGTGAATAAGCATTATGTCCAGTAATGAGTAATAAGTAGTCAGTATTTAGAAGAAAACAAACCTCTCACTTAAAACTTACAACTTTTAACTCCCCCTTTTCCGCTCCCGCCGTGCGATCATCGCGGCTCCTACCATGGCAACAAGGAGCACAACGGAAGCGACCTCGAACGGAAGCAGGTACGTCGTCATCAGCGCTCTGCCGATACCGACTGCCATTGTTGGGGGCACTTCAACGTTCGCCTCTGCCGAAACCGGCCAGTCCGTAATCCAAAAAATTCCGCATAGCGTTCCCGCCAGGAGTGCAACAAGGATTGACGCCGGCAATACGCGCAACGTTCCGGTTTTCATTTCCACGCCGATAACTTTTGTCGTTAACATCACGCCGAACAAGATCAGGACAAGAATGCCGCCGACATAAACGAGCACTTGCGTTACGGCGATGAAATCGGCATTCAGCATCACGTATAGCCCGGCGACACCGAAGAAGGTAAACATTAACGAAAAAGCCGAATGAATAATATTCCTGGAGAAAACGACAATAGCTGCAGAGACGACTGTTACAAACGCGAAGAAGTAAAATATTACATCAAAAAGCTGAAGTGATGAGAGTTGTTCCATGCTTATTCTGGTTTTTGCTGTGAATCTCCCGGCTGCGATGCGGGCGCCGCCTGCGCAGCAGCCTTGGCATCGGCAGCGGCTTTTGCTGCAGCCGCGGCGGCCGCTTTTTTGGCGGCGGCTTCTTCTTCCATCTTTTTTGCTTTTGCTCTTGCGGTCTCAATCTCGGCAGGGGTCATTGTGCTGAAACTGTAGATCAAATTGTGACGGTCAAATTCCGAGAACTCGTAGACGTCGGTCATCTTGATGCACTCAGTTGGGCACGGATAGACACATAACCCGCAATAACAGCACTTTGCGATATCGATGTCAAAGAGCGGAACATGGAGACGTTTTTTCTGACCGGTAGATGTCGTTCCCAGATTATCTTCGGGAGTCGATTTTATTGTTTCGATATAGATACAGTCTACGGGGCATGCCATCGAACATTGGTCGCATCCAATGCAGTCATCCATGTTTACGTAAAGCCTGTTGCGCGCGCGTTCCGGCAGCTTCATTTTAACGGTCGGATATTGAATCGTCACCGCTTTCGTGAATAGATGCTTGAACGTAATACGCATCCCGATGGTGGCCGTCTTAATGCCCCGATAAATATCAGTGAAATATTCTACAACAGGATTCATTCGTTCCTCTACATCCGATGAGGCCTCGGACATTTTTAAAATACGATCGAACAAACTTTCAGACTTGCAAGAGAGGTATCGACAAAGTGTCCGACACCTTCTATTTTACCACACCAATACCAAGCCAAGCCCAAGCACACAGGCAAACGCAAACGGTGTTAAAACCTTCCACGACATGTACATTAACTGGTCAACGCGCAGCCGCGGAAGTGTCCAGCGGAGCCAGATATTCAAGCAAACAAAAAGCATCCCTTTCGAAATAAACCAGAATGCCCCCCACCAGGGGCCGGTCATGAGAGATTTGAACGGACTCGCCCACCCGCCGAAAAAGAGCGCCGTTGCGATCGCGGAGACCGCGAACAGGTTGGCGTATTCCGCGAGATAAAAGATAGCAAACTTCATTCCGCTGTACTCGGTGTTATACCCTTGCACAAGTTCGGATTCCGCCTCAGGGATATCGAACGGCGTGCGATTGACTTCCGCCATCGACGATACATAATAAACTACAAATAAAATGAGCATCACTGGAATGACGATGAGTTTCTTCAGTAGAGGGAGCGTCCCTCCGAGGATCATCCAGTGCGTGATACCGCCCGATTGGAGAGCGCTCAATTCTTGCAGGCTCATCGTCCCCGCGAGCATCACAACGCCAAGGATCGCTAACGCCGACGGAATTTCGTAGCTGATGATTTGCGCAGCAGAGCGAAGTGCACCGAAGAGAGACCATTTGTTATTGGAAGCCCATCCAGCCATCAACAATCCGACCACAACGAGCGACGAGATTGCAATGATATAGAAAATACCGATGTTGATATTGCTGCCGATGTACGCGGAGCTGAACGGCAGCGCTGCGAATGCTGCGTATGTTCCAATGAAGACAATATACGGAGAGATAATAAATAACATCTTGTCTGCGGCGGCGGGGATCGTATCTTCTTTCTGAAGAAGCTTCAGCATGTCGGCAATCGGCTGAAGCGTACCATGCCAACCGGTGCGCATATACGCGACGCGATCCTGCATATGAGCAGCAATTTTCATTTCTAAATATATAACTACGAGCGCATACGGCAGGATGAAGAGCAAGGGGATCACCGCCATGATGATGTGCACCACAAGCGGGTTGCCGACGAAAGATGTGAGAAATTGTTCCATTGTATCAGAATTCAGAAGTCAGAATTCAGAAAAACACCAGCGAAGAAAATGTTCATTGCTGATTGTTGATTGTTCATTGATCAACGGTCTACTTCGCCGAGGACGATGTCGATGCTGCCGATAATCGCGACAAGGTCCGCCACCATCCCTCCCCGGGCAATCTCGTTGATGACGCTTAAATTGACAAAACCCGGGGAACGGGCTTTAATACGATACGGTGTAGCGGTGCCGTCGCTCACAATATAAAATCCTAATTCACCGCGCGGCGATTCGGTGCGGGCATAGACTTCACCGGGGTTTGGACGGATACGTTTCGGAATTGCAGACTGCACATCGCCTTCCGGAATTTGTGCAAGCGCCTGCTCGATGATTCGTACACTCTGTTCCATTTCCTTCATCCGCGCAATATGCCGATCCCAACAGCTCCCGACGGGCCCCATCTCACCTTTGCCGACTGCAACGTCCCACTCAAACTTATGATAAATTGAATACGGATCGTCGCGACGCAAATCCCAGTCCACACCGGAGCCGCGAAGCATCGGGCCGCTACATGCGTAGTTGAGCGCAACATCCGCCGGTAGGACTCCGGTGTTCGCAGTGCGCTTTACGAAAATCTCATTATAGGTCAGCAGGTTGTTGAAGTCGCGAATCTGCGGTTTAAAGTAGGTGCAGAACTCCTTTGCCCGCGCAATAAAATCGGATGGAATGTCGTGCGAGAGTCCTCCGATCCACATGTAATTGTAGAGCAGGCGTGCACCGCAAGTCATTTCAAAGAGGTCGAGGATTTTTTCCCTGTCGCGGAAACAATAGAGGAAGGGGGTAAATGCACCGATGTCGATTCCGTACGTTCCAACAGCGATCAGGTGGCTTGCGATCCGCTGAAGTTCCGCCATGATTACGCGGATGTATTCGACCCGTTCGGGGACTTGAATTTTCAACAGGCGCTCAGCCGCAACAACGAACGCGAATTCGTTGTTCATCGAGCAGACATAATCCATCCTATCAACGTAGGGAATCACCTGCTGGTAATTCGTCATGTGCTCGCAATGTTTCTCGAAACACCGGTGCAGGTAGCCGATATGAGGAACAACATCGACAACAATCTCACCATCAACAACAAGCTCAAGCCGCAATACACCGTGTGTGGACGGATGCTGCGGTCCCATGTTGATGATCATCTCTTCCGTGCGTAGAGGCTTTCCGCTTGATGTTGTTGGCGGTGTTACAATTGTTTCAGCCATGGTTGTCAACGTGTTTAATACGGAACCTTCATTCCATTATAGAATTCAGGTACCTGATAATCCTTCCGCAGAGGGTGTCCTTCCCAGTCGTATGGAAGAAGAATTCGCCGTAGATCGGGATGGCCGATAAAGTTGATGCCGTACAAGTCGAACGCCTCACGCTCATGCCAGTTGGCACTTTTCCAAATCGACTCGACCGATTGAACGTTCGGCACATCGGTAGGAACTTCAACTTTCAGCGTAATTTTATGCCGCTTCACCATCGAGAAGAGCTGATAAACGACTGCGAGCTTTCCCTTCAAATCAACGCCGGATAAACAGGAAAGAAAATCGAAAAGCAGGTCTTCGTCATCACGAAGAAATTTTGCCGCTTCTGCAATGTGATTGGGGGAAATTTTTATGTACGGTTCGACGGGGTTGTCAAGCTTGGCTTCGATGCCGAAATCGGGGACAGCGCCAAACCTGACCGACAGTTTCTCAACAATTTCTTGGGGGGTCATACTGCTGATCGATCGTTTTTTGAATTACGCAATTTTTTTCTTTGCGAGACTTTCGTTTCGCACTTTTTCCTGCAGCTTCATCAATCCTTCAATCAATGCCTCGGGGCGGGGCGGGCAGCCCGGGACGTACACATCAACCGGGATGACACGGTCGACGCCTTTCAGCACATGGTAACCATGTTCCCAATATGGCCCGCCGCAATTCGAGCAGCTTCCCATCGAAATGACATATCGCGGTTCCGCCATTTGGTCAAACAGCCTTTTGATCCGAGAAGCCATTTTTAGCGTCACCGTCCCTGAGACTATCATCACATCGACCTGGCGCGGCGTCGCGCGCGGGATAACGCCGAACCGCATCATGTCAAAATTTGAAGCAGACGCCGCCATCATTTCGATGGCGCAACACGCAAGCCCGAACTGCATTTGCCAAAGGGACGAAAGGCGCGCCCAGTTCAACAAATTGTCGAGCGACGTAATAACGATATTGCTGTTGTCGAATTGCTTGTCAAGAAGTCCCATCGATCTTTTCCTTACGCTGCCGCATGTTCGTTGACACCGGGAGTTTCATCCGACACAACGCCGACTCCCTTCACATACCGGGACACTTTCGGTACCGGTTTATCCCAATCTAAATCCCCCTTTACCCAAACGTATGCGTATCCAACAATCAAAATGGCGAGGAAAACAACCATCTCGATGAAAGCAAACATACCAAACCCTTTAAACACAAGCGCCCACGGAAAAAGAAATACGACTTCAACGTCGAATACAATAAAGATGAGCGCCACAACGTAGAAGCGGATATTGAATTTTACCCATGAATTGCCGACCGGCTCTTCACCGCATTCATACGTCGACAACTTGGCGGGGTACGGCCGATGGGGACGTAGCACCCACGAGGCAATGAGGCCACCTCCGGTGAAGACGGCTCCGATAAGGAGAAAAATCAGTATTCTTCCAAAGTCAGTTACCATGAAGGAATCTTACCGTTGGGAAAAAACGTAGCACATGAATGAACAACGGGCGGAGTGAATATAAAAACTCATTGCCATTATATCAAGGTATATCTCGCATATCAGGCACTCACCTCGGCGATGTAGCGGTCGGCATCGCGTGCAGCAGTCGATGTCGGATAATCTTTTTTGACTTTTTTCAGCAATTCAACAGCTCGGTCCTTGTCACCCGATTTTCCAAAATTGCGTGCAGCGTTTACCAAATTGTCGGCTGCATTCGGATCGTCGCTGTTCTTCAATGCGGCCTTCTCATAATACTCCGCCGCTTTTTTGAACTCTCCTTTCGCTTCATAACACGCACCGATACCGGCGGTCGCGGAATTTTCAATCAGCGAGTTGCCGCCGCTGTAATCATTAAAATATTCAAGAGCTTTATCGTAGTTCTGAGAATTGTAATAGGCATCGGCAAGATAAAATTTCGCGAGGTTTCCTGCCGTTGTGCTGCCGTAATTGTCGACGATCGACTGGAGACCGTTGATATTCCTTTCCGGAATTCCGTTAACGGCAATTTGATATTGCCCATTATCGTAGAAGGCAAAAACTTTGCCGAGTTCGGCAGTCGCTCGTTCGCCATTCGCACGCACGTTATTCGAATAAAACCATACTACCACGGCGAGAGCGATGACGAGGCCTCCGATCGTCGAGACCATCTTCTTATTTTGATCGTACCACGCTTGACTCTTGAAATACATTGTAACAAGCGTGTCTTCTTTGATAACTCTTTTTGAAATTTTTTTCTGAGCACGGAGCATAGTTATATATGATTTGTTGTATAAATTTCTCGTACGCTCGTCGGGAGTCGAACCCGAAACCTTCAGCTTCGGAGGCTGACGCTCTATCCAGTTGAGCTACGAGCGCAGTTTAGTTTCAGCTCCCTGCCTTCAGCGAAATCCCGCATCGTTATCGTGGGATTGAGCTACGAGCGCGGGGAACTTCCCGAAAAGTTTACTGCAATCTTGTCTTTTGCCCTCGGCTCACAACTTTAATGAAAAAACCATTAGGTTTGTGCCGAAGTTGGTCACTACTTTAGTAACCACTTACCAGAATAAAAAACGCCGAGCAGCGAGGCTTCCGACCTTAGACACTCAGCGTCTCACTCTTGCGAGTAAAAGAACTCTTTGTTTATTCGGAAGCTCGCTTTTATGTCTGTGGAAAGATAAGAAAAAGAGAGCCTTTTTACAAGAAGAAAATCTATTTATTGACCTGCCCGTCTTTACGCCAGTGTCCGAGCACTTCCTTTACTGCATAAATAGAAACACCATCTTGCACAAGCCATGAAGTAAAGGTATATCATTCAAACAAATCCGAATGTGTTCCGGTACGAATAAGAACAAGCTCAGTTCCATTCAGCAAATATATCAGCAGCCACTCCGCCTCTATGTGACACTCACGGCAGTCTTTATATTCTCCAAGAAGCGCATGGTCTCTATACCGGGCTTCCAATCCTTTTTCACTTGCCAAAGACCGAAAAACGTTATGCAGTTTTTCAACTTCATAGCCCCGTTTCACACAACGTTTGTAATCCTTTTTGAATTCAGAAACACTCCTGGTGGTAAGCATTATTTCCCAAGTTCCTCAAGAAGCGAAGCGGTAGATTTGAATTTTTTCCCCTTACCGTTCCGCGCCTCCGCTATTGCTTTGCGAGTGGTTTTATTTGGTATCCTGACGTCAAACGGCAGCCCTCTATAATTCTTCACATGCCGGAAGAAGAGCGTTACCGCTTGTGTGGTGTTCAAACCTATTCGGCTAAGTATTCCTTCGACTTCATGTTTCAGTTTTGGCTCAACCCTTGCGTTAATCATGGCACTCTTCGCCATAAAACATCCTCTGTTTGTTCTTGTAATAAATGATAGACTAGCATATTACAATGTATTGCATTTGACATACAATGTCAAGATGCGGTCTACAAATCTTCGATTGAAATAATGCGGAATGGGACAATCGGCTAATCCGGTTTGAAAATACTCGCCCTAGATTTTCTTCACGCCGATACCGGGGCTGTCGTTAAGGGTCACTTTGCCGTCAATAACTTTCATCCCTTCAAAGACATCGTTCCGGATGAGCAGCGCGCCGTCTAAATCGGCCCAATCAACCATCGGCGAAAGATGAGCGGCGGCGGAAATTGCACACAACGTCTCGGTCATACAGCCGATCATCAATTTCATCCCGAGAGATCGCGCCAGGAGTATCATCTTGTGAGCTTCCCGCATCCCCGTGCATTTCATCAGTTTGATGTTGATGCCCGAATAAGCGCCGTGCGCTCTCTGTATATCCTCCAAACGCTGAACAGCTTCGTCCGCCATGATCGGGAGAGGACTCCGTTCGGTGAGCCAAGCGTGCTCTTCGAACCACAACTTCGACATCGGTTGTTCAACAAATATAACTCCCTTCTCCCTGAGCCAGTGAACCATATCGAGTGCGAACTGCTTATCCTTCCATCCCTGATTCACATCAACGCAAAGAGGCTTGTCCGTTACGGAGCGAATCGTCTCGATCATTTCTTTGTCGGTGTCACGGCCAAGTTTCACTTTGAGGATCTTAAACTCTGCTGCTTCTTTTACCTTTTGACGAACAATGTCCGGCGCATCAATTCCGATCGTGAACGATGTGTACGGCGTTTTCTCTTTCGGAAAACCCCAGATATTGTACCACGGCTGGTTCATGATTTTACCGACGAGGTCGTGCATCGCGATATCGACCGAGGCCTTTGCGGCAGGGTTTCCGGGAGCGACGGCATCGACATCGCTCAATATTGTTTCAAGCTCAAACGGGTTTTCGTACTTGCCGAGGCCGATTTTTGAGAGGAAGGAAACGGCGCTATCACGCGATTCACCGAGGTAGGGCGGCATGGATGCTTCGCCGTAACCGACAACGTCTCCATACTCGATTTGCGTCAACACAACAGGTGTTGTGGAGCGCGAGCTTGTTGCGAGAGTAAAGACATGCTTCAATTCAAGGGTGTACGGTTTGAAGGTCAATGTGAGGTGGGCGGGCTTTGTGCTGGTGAGATACTTCGCCGCCAAAGCGTCAGGAGAACGGCCTCCTAAAAGGGACGAGGTTGCAACGGGCGCCGATGCTTTCACAAAATCTCTGCGCGTCTGATACACAAAGACAATCCCGATAATGCTTCAGCCAAAAATACCAGCCTGTTGAAGTCCCAACAAAAAAATTATCGCGAGCGGAAATCTTTCGGGTCAATCAGTCCGGCGTTCACACCCGTTCATCGACGAAATCGCGTTCATCCGAGCGAACGACAAGTACCGGGCAGGGCGCTTTACGAACAATTTTTTCAGCCGTGCTGCCAAAGAGAACGTGCTCAACGCCGGTATGTCCGTGTGTCGCAACGATAATAAGCTCGATTTTCTCGTCTTTCGCGAATGAGACAACTTCGACAAACGGCAGACCGATTTTGACGAATGCTTCCGCCGGAACTGCTCCTTTGATCTCGTTCGTGATCAATTCCTGAAGCTCCTGCTCTCCTTTTGTCCGTAATTCATTCTCAACGTTCGGCATACCGATTTGTCCGAAACTGAAGTCTGCCGGGTAAATTGTCGGCTCGACAACGTAGAGTAAATAAATGGCAGCATTAAACTGTTGCGCAAACGGTATCGCGTAGTGGAGTGCTTTCTTTGAATAATCGGAGAAGTCGATCGGAACGAGAATCTTGCGCAGCGCAATCGGTGAGGACGACACTCTGGTTTTTTTTACGCGTGCGGGTTTTCTTTTTGGCTGAATTGTTTTTTTCTTCCGCACTTTTTTCATCTTCATGGTCGCCTCCGGATATTTATGAAGGTTTCAACGCATCGAGTTCTTCACGTACCTTGGAGAGCTCCTGATTTGCGTTTCTCAGCCGCTCTCCGATCATCTCTGCAACTTTCAGAACAATTTTCAGTCCTGTGCCCGGTGCTTTCTCCATAATTTCAAATAAGTCCGGGCGGAAAAATCCGATCAGGTTCGTGTCGGTCAAAGCAATGACCGACGCAGAGCGCGGTGACTCGTCGAGCAATGAAAGTTCGCCGAAGAAATCTCCATCTCTCAATACCGCTAATTCTTTTTTCGTCCCATTGGCGCCGAGGAAAATAACGGAAACTTCCCCCTGTTCAACAACATACATTCCTAATCCAGGGTCGTTTTGAAAACACACATACTCGCCCGTAACAAACTGGCGGCGATGAACAATTCCGGCGACCTGACGAAGCTCCCGCGGCTTCAAATTTTCGAACACGGGTATCTTTAACAACATCTCTTCAATGGTAGTTGGTTTCCGTTTTATGCGGAAAACATTTTTCCACTCTAAACTTTCGGATTTCTGGATGATCTTTCGGAATCGTTCTATAGCCACTGAGAGCTTTCCTTTATCCGACAGGGACAACGAAGGCTTAGTATACAATTGTACTCTTTCACGACCTTATAATCAACACGATTTGTCGATGTCGAAAATAGAGGCACGTATTTACCGAAGGAAGTTCAGCCAGCCGTGTGGATCTTTGCCACCTTCCACAACGTTCATAAAGCGTTTCTGAAGTTCGCGCGTGATGGGGCCTGGCTTTCCTTGACCGACCGTCATACGGTCGATGGTCCTGATCGGAGTTATTTCTGCGGCAGTCCCGGTGAAAAACACTTCATCGGCAATGTACAGCATTTCCCGCGGAATATGGGATTCTGTGATTGAAATCCCTGCATCCTTTGCGAGCGTGAGTACTGAAGATCGTGTGACACCGGGAAGCAACGCATCAATGAGCGGTGGTGTAACAATGGCTCCATCCCGAACAACGAAAATATTTTCGCCGCTTCCTTCGCTGATTTGCCCCCGGGTATCGAGAGCGATCCCTTCGGCGTAGCCGTCGGCTAGGGCTTCAAGCTTGATAAGCTGAGAATTCATGTAATTCGCTCCGGTCTTTGCCATCGTCGGAAGCGTATTCGGCGCTGGCCGCGCCCACGAAGCAACGCGCACATCAATGCCCTTGTCAAGCGCATCCGCACCGAGATATTTTCCCCACTCCCAGACCACAATGCTGACGTTGACCGGGCAACCTAGGGGACTTACGCCGACATCACCGTACCCTCTATACACTACCGGACGTATATAGCACGCCTTCAATTTATTCGCCTTAATGGTCTCCTTGATCGCAGTCTCTATCTCTTTTTTCGTATAGGGGATTTCCGCTCGATAAATTCTTGCGGAATCGAACAACCGATCGATGTGCTTATCGAGACGGAAAATTGCAGAACCTTTTTTTGTTTCGTAACAGCGAATGCCTTCAAACCAACTGCTGCCGTAGTGAACGACATGCGACATCACATGGATCTTTGCATCATCCCAGCTGACAAGCTTTCCGTTCATCCATATTTTTTCAACTTTTTTCACTGCCATGGTATTGATCCCGTGTTTAAAGTTTCGTGATTGCGTATGAGATGGTAGAAGTGAAAGACTAGCTTTGGTATCTTTGTTTATATTGTAGGTTGTACGTTTTAGGTTTTACGTTTTACGTTTTAAGTTATAAGCGTCAGTTTCAACTTTTCACTTTCCACTTTTCATTTTTAATTTATATTTCCATCTCGTAAATTCTGTAGGTTTTGTACCGCTTTCCGTTCATCATTTCAGCGGCACGATTCATCATAACATTGTCTTCCAACACCCAGCTCGCTTCACCGTATTTATATCCGAGCTTCTTCGCCCGCGCTGCGGTCTCATAAAACAACACACCGGCTGC
Organism: uncultured Bacteroidota bacterium; assembly: GCA_963717445.1. Classification (GTDB taxonomy): domain Bacteria; phylum Bacteroidota; class Ignavibacteria; order UBA10030; family UBA8401; genus JAGVPT01. The sequence continues at coordinate 1,116,893 of OY970334.1, forward strand.
ACCGGTCCTTTGCTGCTCGGGAATGACCCCCAGAACAATAATGCGGACGAGGGTAATGAGTTTTTTCTTTGTATACAAATAGTATAAGCCGCTCAATAATCCGCCATTCTTATTATACTTCAACGGAACATTGATATCGGGAAGCGAGAGAGCAAAACCAATCGGCTGGCCCTTCGCCTCAGCAATGATGATCAGTTCGGGAACCACCACCGGTTTCAAATCGGCCGCGAGCGCATCGAATTCCGCGTCGGACATCGGCACGGCGCCCCAGTTTTTCGACCATGCCTTATTGTACATCACCTTGATACGATCGACTTCCTCTTTAAAGTGTTTCATATCTACGGAGCGAAACGTTAATCCTTCCCGCTGTTTAACGATTTCGTTGAACCGCACAAACCGTTCCGAGTAGACGGTGTCTTGATCGAGCAGATAGGCGTACAAGTCTTTCAGTTTCTTGAAGCCGTACTTTTCAAACAGCGTTCCATAATAGGGGGGATTGTACGTCATCAGGACGACGGGACTTCGGTCAAAGCCTTCAACGAGCAAGCCGTATTCGTCATTGACCGATGGATTGGCCGGCCCGCGCATTGCCGTCACGCCTTTCGATTGCAAATATTTTCTTGCAGCATCGAACAGCGCATTCGCGACAGCCTGGTCGTTGATCGATTCATAAAATCCGAAAAAACCTATGTTCTCATTATGCTCTTTGTTGTGGTTATGGTTGACAATAGCGCCGATGCGCCCGACAACTTTGCCGTTGCGCTCGGCAAGAAACAGTTCCATGTCGGAGTGAGCATAGAACGGATTCTTTTTTTTGTCGATTAATTTTTTCCTGTCCATCATCAACGGCGGAACCCATAGCGGGTCGTTCGCATAAATGTCCCACAGGAAACGGATAAACCTTTTCTCGTCGCTTTTTGAGCGAACCGGAAGAATAGAAACGTTCTCCATGATGTGATTCCCTTATTAGTGAAAAGCCACGCGAAGGTTCTCACCCGGCGTGGCTTTTTCGAGAGTTTGAAAAAGGAGTGCTTAGTTAATCACGCCGAGCTTTTTTCCAATTGTGCCGAAGATTTCGAGTATTTTATCGAGATGCTTGTCTTCGTGCGTTGCCATGTAACTCGTCCTTAGCATTTCCATCCCCGGTGGAACGCCGGGCCGGACGAATGCATTCACGAAAACGCCGGCATCGTACAATTCGCGCCAAAAGAAAAGCGTCTTATCCGTCTCACCGATGATCACAGGAACGATGGCAGAATCACGACCGTCGATGATTTTAAACCCCATCGACTTAAAACCACTCCGCATTTTTGAGGCATTATGACTGAGCCTCGCGATACGCTCCGGTTCCGCTTCCAGGATTTCCAGAGCGGCCAGGGCTGCGGCGACAGATGCCGGAGTCGGACTTGCGCTGAAAATAAGCGCGGGAGCAAAATGCTTCAGGTAATTAATGACGGATCGTTTTCCGCACACAAAGCCGCCTAACGAAGCAAACGTTTTACTGAACGTCCCCATCGTCAAATCAACATCGGCTTCGAGGTTGAAGTGGCTTGCCGTACCGCGACCGCCTTTACCGATGACGCCCGTTGCATGAGCGTCGTCGATCAAGATGCGGGCGTTATATTGCTTTGCAACTTTAACTAGCGAGGGGAGGTCCACAACTTCGCCCGATGTGCTGAACACGCCGTCCGAAACAACCAGCTTCCCGGCATCGAGAGGAAGATTCGAGAGAACCACTCCAAGATGTTTCATGTCGTTGTGCCTATACCGAACGACTTCAGCAGTCATCCCCAGCGCAATCATATTACCGGCCACAATACATGCGTGATTGTCTTTGTCGGACACAACAAATTCACCCCGCTGGACGAGTGTCGGAATAATTCCCTGCGCAGTCTGAAACCCTGTACTGAAGAGCAGACATTCCTCGCTCCCGATAAATTTTGCAAGACGCCCTTCCAGCTCTATATGGAGGTCAAGCGTGCCTGTAAGATAACGAGAGCCGGAGCAGCCGGTGCCGTATTTGCGAATAGCTTTTTCGGCCGCTTCTTTTACCTTTGGATGAGCGGTGAGGCCGAGGTAATTATTCGAGCCCGCCATAATGACCTGCCGGCCTTCCATTTGTACCACAGGTCCTTCGTTGGCCTGAATAGGCCGAAAATACGGATAGATTCCTTGTTGTTTAACTTCATCAGCAAGAGTAAAATTTGAACACTTATCGAATAGATCCAAGACGTCTCCTTGTGAAAGTATTTTCCCGTCTCCGCAAAAGCTGCCATATGCATCACCTCAATCCACCTTTAATATGTTACGTTGATTATTAAAAGTGTTTTCAATATACTCTATCGTCAAAAAAAAGTCAACCGAAAGAAAATATGAATTCATCTACGGCATTCGTTACAGGCGGAACGGGTTTCATCGGCAGCCACCTTGTCGAACGGTTACTCTCCCGTGGTTACAGGGTTCGCTGTTTAATCCGCAACGAAAAGAAAAAAGGATACCTTGAAAAACTTCCCGTCGATTTTTACACCGGCGATCTCTTTTCATCGGCTGTGCTCGATAAAGGTATTTCCGGGGTCGATTACGTCTACCACGTCGCCGGCGTTGTAGGGTCGAGAAACAAAGAGGGCTTTTACAAACAAAACAGGGACGGAACAAAAAATATTGTCGAGAGTACTTTTCGCGTTAATCCCCATCTTAAAAAATTCATTTTCATCAGCAGCGGCGCGGCGGTCGGTCCTGCGGACGCTTCAAGGATGGTCGACGAATCAACCCCGTACCATCCTATCACGACGTACGGAAAAAGCAAGATGGAGGCCGAACTGGAAGTTCTGAACCTCAAAGGCTTGCTCCCAATTACCATCGTCCGTCCGACTGCCGTGTACGGCCCTCGAGACCCTGCAACGTTCGACTATTTCAACACCATAAACAAAGGTTTGGAACCGCTTGTGGGATTTAAAGACAAAGTAGTAAGCTTAGTACATTCCACAGACCTTATTTCGGGGGTCATCCTTGCAGGTGAAAGCATCATATCTGCAGGACAAATATATTTTTTGGGAAGCGACCGACCGTATACGTGGCGTGAAATCGGCGATGCAACAAAACTGGTTATGGGCAAGAAAACGTTCAGGGTTCGACTTCCCGAACCACTGGTGTATGCAGTGGCAGTAACTGCGGGGCTATTATCGTCGTTCAGCGAAAAACCGTCGGTCCTGAATTTTGAAAAAGGCCGCGATATGGTGCAGGACTATTGGTCGTTTGATTCCACAAAAGCCAAACGCGACCTCGGATATACGCCGGTGGTTACGCTCTTCGAAGGAATAAAAGAAACTGTAGAGTGGTACACACAAAACGGTTGGATGTAAATCGGCCGTTTTCCCCGCCTTACCGTGAACAATCCGAGAGTTCAAACCTGCTACCTGTTCTATCATTGTGCATTGTGTTGAAACCCTCCCCGTTTTTCGATATATTAATCGAGTTCCTTCAAACACAAACCCTCATAGAGATGTCGAACCAGCGCCGCAACGATTTTCTCATTCCTCTTCTTGCCGTCGTTTCAGACGCTGTTGCCATCGAAGCTGCGTTTCTTCTCTCGTACTGGCTTCGTTTTTTTTCTCCTCTCACATCAACTTTTGAAGTAACGCGTGGAATCCCGCCCCTCACGACCTATGTAAACAGTTCGCTCATCTTTATTCCGATGTGGCTGCTGGTCTTTCAATCCCGCAGGTTGTACGGCGCGCGCCGTAATTCGCATTTGAGCGACGAGTTCTTTGCCATCGTCCGGCTTGTGAGCATCGGGCTGCTCATCGTCATGAGCGCGACTTTTTTCTACAGAACTTTTTCATATTCGCGCGGGGTGTTCATCCTCTTATGGGGAACTTCCATCGCGACAATAACAACCGGCAGGTTTTTAATTATGGGGTTTGAGAAGCACCTCTATCGCCGGGGCAAGGAGTTGAAAACCGTTGCCATCGTAGGTTCCAACGAAGCGGCCGATGGAATTTTTTCACTTCTCTCTTCTCGTCCTTCTCTCGGTTACCACGTTGTAGGATACTATGCAGATTCGCCGGCCTCATCGGCGCTAAAACTTTCCGGGGCGAAATATCTCGGTCCGATCAAAGCACTTCCGAGCGGCATTGCGGCATATCGTCTTCAGGCTGTGCTGATTGCGCTGTCGTACAAAGAACACCCTCAACTTCTGGAAATGATCCGCGACGCGGAAGGACTGAATGTTGAATTAATGATGGTTCCCGACATGCTGGACATGATGACGAGCCGGGTCCGCATTCAAGACATCGAGGGCATTCCGTTTCTCAAGATTAAAGAGATACCCCTCTCCACATGGAACCGCATCAGCAAACGCGCATTCGACCTTTTTTTCTCGGCGCTCATTCTTGTGCTAACGCTGCCTCTCACAGTGATTTTGGCCGCCATCATTAAGGTATCTTCCAACGGCCCGATATTTTTCATCCAGGAAAGAATAGGATTGGACGGGCGGACATTTTTTCTCGTTAAGTTCCGCACAATGCGGACCGACGCCGAAGTTTCTACCGGACCGGTCCGGGCAAAAAAAGGGGACCCGCGTACGACTTCGATCGGAAAAATTCTTCGCCGAACGAGCCTGGATGAACTCCCGCAATTATGGAATGTCTTGGCTGGAGACATGAGTATCGTTGGCCCGAGGCCAGAGCGCCCCTTCTTCGTCGAACAATTCAAAGGGAGAATTCCCCGGTATCTTGAACGCCATCGCGTGAAGACCGGTATGACTGGATGGGCGCAGGTCAACGGCCTGCGCGGCGATGCACCGATTGACGAAAGGACGAAGTACGATGTGTTTTATGTCGAGAATTGGTCTCTCGTATTCGATATGAAAATTATTTTGAAAACAATACGCGCAGTGATTTTTGGCAAGGACGCGTACTGAATTGTCACGGAGACACGATTGCTTTAGAAAAACATGGTCACACTTTTCGTTTTCTACATCCATACCGTCGCGGCCGTCTATGCCTTTACGGACCAATACCAGGAAGAAGGCATAGGCGCAGGAGCTCTTGCTGTTGCTTTTATGGGAATAGTGTTTTCCGTCGGCTGGAGTATCAGCACCTTCATACTGAAATTCTTTGTGAGTGAAAAGGGGTTTGGCATTTATTTCAACAGGGACGCGATCTCGCTCGCGCTTTTGACTCTCGGAGAAGCGGTATTTTATTATTTGTATTTGAAGGGGACCAAAACGAAGAGAACTACTTCATCTTGAAATTGAAGATTATCGTGCACACTTGATCAAGCGCAGGCTGGGCGCTTTGGAGGGATTGAAATCTCCACAATCGCACTTCTTTGATTGCAGCATTCTCCAGGCGAGTGTTCCCCTTTTGCAACGGCTGGATGGATTTGACCGTTCCCCTGGGCTGGACAACGACTCGTAACTTTATCTGAGCTTCAACATTAACGTCGGGCGGATACTTCGGCAAATCGCCGGAAATGAGATTCCGGATTCTGCCGCCGGCCCATTGGACATTGTACGAGATATTGTTTCCGATTGAATTGCCGACACCGCCGGCGTTGAAGGGCGGTGCCACGTCGGAACCGGTCGCAATTCCCGGTTTTCCGACAACATCTTCCTTCCCACCCGGAAATCCTATCGCCGATGACGGGGGCGCCTCACGCTGAACATCGGCCATCCCTTTTCTCTCGCCCGGTATTGCTACCGGATTATCATTCGCCTCTAATTTTTTTGTAGGCCTCGCATTCACAATTTCATCGGAAGGAAGCGAATTCTGCGCTGTCGGGAGATCAACTCCAACTCCGGTTGCAGCAACCCCAGTCTGACCGAGAGGAGGCGGCGCTGTCCCTTCTGGGAGTGCATCACCTTTCGGCATCGGTCCGAACGACAATGCAACCCCTCCACCGAACGAAAACTCGACAAACTCCTGTTGCTGTACTTCCGGCTGCGGGGGCCGCACAAAGAAAAGCATGAACCCCGCGGCGACGTGAAAAACGATGGAGCCCGTCCAACCAAAGGCCGTTTCCCGTGTCATCGGTGATGCCTCACTGTCCTGCTTGCGTCGGGGCTTCCGTTGCGATCATGAACCGTTGGGCGCCAATGCCTTTAGCAATGTCAATCAAATCCACGGCGCTCTGGAGCGACACCGATTGATCTGCACGAACGACAATAACATGATCGCGGTCCCGGTCGAGAATGGGGATGAGTTTCTGAGCGAGGGTGGTCTTTGTAACCTCTTCATTTCCTAGAAAAATTCTCCCTGTGCTTGTGAGTGTCACGACAGATTGCCGGTCAGACTGCACTTCGCCCGTCTGCATTTTCGGGAGCTGTACTTTAATCCCGGGAGTCACCACAAACGACCACGAAAGGAGAAAGAAGATAAGCCACTGCATCACCATGTCGGCAAACGATGCATAATTAAAAGCGGGGTTAAATTTATTTCGCGCGGTAAATTTCATTTGCTCACAGGTTCTTAGTCTTTCGGTTCAAAGAATTCGTCCTCTTCACTGAATACTTTTTTCACCCGTTGTTCTTTATTGGCCGATTGAACGGGAGGTTCGGTCGAGGAATGGGCGGAAGGTTTCAAAAAACCGAGGAATTCATCCGCCGCGGCTTCCAGGGAAAACGTGACCTGGTTTACGCGTCCGACATAATAATTGTAGAACCCAAGGGCCGGAATGCCCACGATAAGACCGCAGGCACTCGAAAGCATTGCCTCCCAAATACCGCCGGCAAGATTTCCGGAATTCACATTCCCCCCGAGCATCTCGATTGTCCGAAAAGCATTGATCATGCCGACCACTGTTCCAAGAAATCCGAGCATCGGTCCGATACCGGCGATGTTTGCAAGAATCCCAAGATGATTTTCTAGACGGTTGACTTCTTCCTTCCCGGCAGACTCAATGATCGCCCGCACCGCTTCATGCCCCCCCTCCATACCGGCGATTCCTTTACGAAGAACGATCGGAACGGAGGCGTTGCTCTGCGCGCAGGCATTGAGAGCTCCAACAAGATCATTCCGCGACAATGCGCTGCGCAATTTGAGCATCAGGGGCTTCCTATCGAATTTCGCTCCTCGCAAAACGAAGAACCGTTCGATAATGATGGCCACTGCGAGAAGCGAACAAAAAAGAATCGGCCACATTACAATTCCTCCCTTCAAAAAAAGCTCAAGTATATTCATCTTTTCTCCTGTAGCAATGTGGGATTATTTACTCAGCCGAACAACCCAATAGCCGCTTTCAAGCATGTGGGCGATTTTTTCGGCGGAACCGCGAGCCGCCCTATCGCTCTCATATCGCCCAACATACACACGGAAACGTTTTTGACCTCCCCAAACATTTGCCTTTTCAACAAATGCCGGAAAACCCGCCCGCGTGAATACATCTGCTTCGATCTTTGCCTTTTGTTCCGTCGACCACGACGAGACCTGCACGCTGTATCTTCCGCTTGACGAATTCAACAAGGAGCTTGTCGAGGCTTCACTGCCCGGCGCCATCGCCGATTTCGCACCAGCCTTCGAAACCGCTTTCTTCTCGGAACCCGGTGACGCCTTTCCTTTGAATTCCACCAATCCCTCGCTCTCGGGGACAGCGGCTGCAATTGCCGCAGTGTCTATAGCAACGACAGGCGGAGGGGGAACTACGACTACCACGGCTTTTTTCTTGCCGATGATTCCAGCTTTGTTCAAAGCAAAATATCCTCCGCCAACGAGTATAACCACCACAAGCAAGATAACAACCGGCATCGGCAATCCTGCAATTTTCTTGCCTCCGGATCCGTCACCGCCGGGCATCCCGGTCGTCCTCACTCCTGCCATCGGCGCTGGAGCACCAGCTTTAAGGTTGAGATTAGGCATGTTGTACTACCTCCTTCCTATGTGATAAAAAGAGATTAAATTTTCTTCGCTTACCACTTGTACGTAACACCGAGAGAAATGAACAACGGGCGCTCCACGTATCCATCCCACACATCGTACTGCCCATCTAAAATATTATCCAGCTGCATCACCGCCCGAAGATCGTCAAGAAGTTGGTACTCCACTTTCCCTCCGACATCGATGTGTCCGGCATTAGCACCTGAGTGTGCAAAGTCTTTCCACCGCTTGGAAAAATACTCTGCAAATATCTCTGCGGCGATGCCGCTGCTGAACGACCGGCGATAGACACCGCTCACGGTCAACATCGGAATATTCGGAGCCGTGTTCGACAAATCTTGCGCGTGAGTGGAGTTGAGCGACCCTGTAACCGTTGCTGAATTTTCCTGAGTAAAAGTGTACGAACCTTCCAGCGTGAGCCGCGCAACATCTACCTTCGGAAGATACATAACATCCCAGACTTTTGCACTATTTAATTCAATAAAAACGGGGAAATCCCGGATTGAGCTGTACGACAAAGAACCGTCGCCGCTAAACTTATCGCTGAATGTATATTCCGAGCCGAGAGTAAACGCAAACGGAACCTCGCTCGGCCGAAGTTCAAGCACATTCCGAATATATTTGTCCGCATTGACAAGCGAGGCAAGGGTATTTCTCTCGACTGTCGGTGCAATTGATAGGTACACTGTCGCGGCGTCACTCATAAAATACCGAAGCTGGGCTCCCGGGTAAAATCTCCCGCTTGCAGCCGAAAGATTCCCTTGGTAAATAAATTGCTGTAATGTAAGCGATGCTTGCAGCTCGGGGAGAAAAAGCTTTTCTCCGGATAACCGCAGGTCAAACCATTGAGGCGAATGTGTTTCGGCATTTGCCGGGAGCTGCATGGAAACACCCGACGCCACATACTCCAACGAACCATGGAGTTGAATGTCATTTTTTCTCGTCGATCCGGAGAGCAATAACCCAAAATCATCTTGCGAAGAATTAAGCGAGTCGTTCAACGAAGTCCCCCTCCATGATATACGGGCAGAATAATCGAGCGGCTCGTCGAGAATATCGGCACCAGTCGTGCGGGAAGCAAGCCCCAGATTGACGCGGACATCGTTCAGCGTCCGCTGCTGCGACGGATCCGCGGAGCCATACGCCCGGTAGGTTTCTCCGGAAAAATTCAATCCGCCGTTCAACCGGCTTCCGGCAAGCATGCCGAACGATTGCGGCGATAGATAATTACCCTGGATTCCGATTCCGGTTTTTTGCCAGTTCGCATCCGTCACCTGCCCGCTGCTCGATGCATAGTTTGCTTGAAAAAGAACTCCACCCCCATCGTAATTTTTCCCGAACCAACCTTCCATAAAAGGCGATGTATAATTGCCCATCCCGCCTATGACTTTTCCGTTCATTTGACCGGCCGGTTCTGCAAAATCTTTCTGCTGCTTCGCTTCAACATCGGCACCTGCATCCTTCTGCCCCGGCACCTCCGTACCTGGAATATACACTTTGTCTTCTTCAAAAATCGATTTTGATGAAACAGGGAGGTCAATCGTCTCCTGTCCCGTGATAAGAAATTCAGGTAGGTCGATTTTGGGAAGAGGTGCCTTGGTTTGGTCCGGCACCGTAACGTCGCGCTGAGGCGGCTCTTTTTTTTCTTGCGCTGGAAGAGAAGAATACAAAAACAAGAATATCACGATCAAGGAACTATGGAGACGCCGTGTGTTCATCAAAGCTGCTCCAGCTTCCGAAGCTTTTGTTCGGCTTCAGCGGCAAGTTCGCCCCCCTGTTTGATGACAACGTTGTAGGCCTCTTTCGCCTTCTGGATTTGATTTGTCTTTTCGTAACAATCGCCGAGATGAAGATACGATTTCGTGATCCAATCCTCCGCTGCCGGAAAAACGTACTTCACTCGCAAATACGAAATAATGGCGTCGGAATAATTCTGCGCCGATTGCTGCGTCATCCCGACGGCATACTGCGCTTCGGCCCCCAATTCATCCGTCCGGCTCGTTGCGACGGCCTGGAAATACTCGAGGGCGCGCGAGTAATTCTGCACCGACTGATTCATCCATCCAAGCGCAACTTTGCTCCTGTCGCTTGCAGCGGTTTTCGGATACTCCGCAATCGTCGCTTCAAATTTCCTGACAGCCGCATCGATCTGGTTCGTCGACTTTAGCACCACGCCTTGCTGGTACGAAGCTTCGGCAGCCTCATCCGATGTTGGATATTGTTCCTGGAGCTTTCCGAACGATGCCAGCGCTTCGGTAGGTTTGCCTTGTTGAGCGTACACACCGCCTTGTTCAAATAAGGCGGCGCTTGCGAGCTTGCTGGACGGGTACTTTGCCGCAATTGACTGAAACGCCTCAAGGGCCGCTTCATGATTGTTCAATGCTGCGAAACATTTTCCAGTCCAGTAATATGCATCGGGCGCCAATTTGCTTTTCGGATATCGCTGGAGGAATTCCTGATACGCCTTGATCGCATCGTCGTACTGCTTTTGGCCAAAATAAATGTCGGCTTTTTTGTAGAATAACTCGTCCGCCGATTTTGCCGATGGATTGTTCTTCACATAATCGTCGATGGAGCGGACTGCCTCCCCGGGCTTATCGAGCAAAACATAACAGTATTGTATACCATTTGCTGCGTCGCTCGCGTATTGTGATCCTGCATATTTCGCCACCACAGTTTGGTACGCGCTAATTGCTTCGGTGTATCTCTCCAGATTATAGTATGAATCTCCAATGCTATAGTATGCTTTTGGAACAAGCTCGCTTTTAGGATAGCGGGAAATGACGTTTTGGAACACACCGATCGCTTTATCGTACTTCTTTGTTTGAAAATAGATCCATCCGATGCCGTATTCCGCATCATCGGCAAGGCCGGAATTCGGGAACTTTGAAATAAGGTTGTCAAAATCCTTTATGCCAAGATCAAGTTTATCGGATTTATAATCGGACTGAGCGAGCTGGTAGTATGCATAATCGATTCCATCGTTCGACGGGAAGGTTTGGATCGCTCCACGGTAGGCGTCCGCAGCTTCGGCATACTCTTTCACATAATAGTATGAATCGCCGAGCCTCAGTTGCGCATCGAATGCAAACTCCGGAGAGGCTCCGCTGCGTAGCACTTTCTCGAACGTTTCCGCTGCTTCCTCATACTTTGCAAGTTTGAAATAGCTCCACGCTAAGCCGTACTGCGCATCCGGAAATTTTGGCTGGCCCGCCCCTTGCTTGATGAATTGGCTGTAATATTTCTCCGCCTCAACAAATTGTCCGGCTTGGAAAAAAGATTCTGCCGCCCAGAACAACGCTTCAATCGCTTTTGCATGCTGCGGATGCTTTTGCAAAAAAGAGACGAACTGCGCAGAAGCATCCGAGAACCTTTGTAATTTGTACAGCACCCAGCCTTCCTGAAAGGCCGCATCTCCTTTAACCGTATCATCCGCAGAGACAAGCCCCGTCACTGCTTGAAACGATTTCGCAGCGTCTTCGTAGTTCTTCTTCGCGATATATGATTCTCCAAGCATCCGGTACGCATCGCCGGTTGCATCCGCTGAAGGGTATTTCTTCGTTACCTGCTCAAAAAGAGGGATAGCTGCGTCATAATTTTTCTGATCGTAGAAGATCATCCCCGATTCATATAAAGCGTTATCTGCATATTCGCCGTCGGGGCGTGCGGCGACCACCTGACTGAATATCTCTAGCGCTTTTTTCGTGTCGCCCGACAATCGAACGGCCTGCGCCCGGCGGAAAAGCGCTTCGTATGCGATATCGTCTGTTCCTGCTGTAAGATCGCCAAATACGGAAGCAGCTTGTTCGAATTCGTTTGTCTTCAAATACGTCCACCCAATTGAATAGGTCACCGTGCGAACAAGCGGGTTCAACGGGTACTTCTTGCGAAACTCTTCGTAGAGGGATCGCGCCTTCGTATAATTTTGCAGATCGTAGTAATCTTCCGCCACACAATAATCGGCCGCCGCTTCCTCCGATGAATCGGTGATAGAAGGCTTTGCCGTAACCAGATAATCGATGCTCTTTTTAAACTCACCGCTCTTGCTGTAGCATTCACCGATTCGGACAGCCGTTGTCGAAAGAAGGTCACTCTGCTTCTTTTCGTCGAGCAAATTTTGATAAAATCCGATGGCCTTTTGATATTCTTTCTGTTGTTCGGCCACCCAGCCGAGTGAATACAATGCGTAGTCAGAAAGTTTGTTTACCGGATATTTTTCTGCACTGATGGCATAGTACAGTTGAAGCGGACGCAAAGTCGTTAGTTTTAAGGTATGCTTCGCCGATCCAATAGGATGCTTCCCCGGCAAGTTCGCTTTGCCCGTAGCTCTCCACGATTTCCTTGTAGAAGGGAATCGCGTCGGCAAAATGGTGGAGCTTGAAGTTAGCCTCTCCAATCCTGAACAAGGCATCGGGGCGGAGCTTGTGCCTCGGGAATTCCCGAACGAAGGATTTTAAGACCGAAATAGTCTCGTCATAATTTCCCAGGGCAAAACGGCACTCGGCAAACAAGAAAATAGCGTCGGGGCGCTTGGGACTGGAAGCATATTGGTCTATGAATTTCTGAAACTGGTCTGAGGCGAGCTGGTAGAGTTTATCCTGATATAACCCGAAGGCAAATGCGTAGTCCTGCTCTTCCTGAATTCCTGAAGAGATCGTTTGGGATGGAAGAGAATCCAGAGGAAGGCTGTTTAATAATAGAATAGCGAGCGCAAGATGAACAATTCTTCTCACCACAGGCGCCTGCCTCTCTCGATTGTTCATTTAAAGTAAAGGTTTTAATAGATGTATTAACTCAGTCAATTTAATATATAGATAAATCTGTGTCAAGGGGAGGAGAGGAAGGAGAACGGCACAATTTGAATATTCGAAATAAAATGGATTTGGATTGCCGGGCCCGCGGGAATGGCAAATTTAGGAAATACCATAGAATCCTGTGATTCCCAAAATTTAAGCCGGTTTTGGCTTTGAATTAATGATCTGCAGGATATGCCTTTATGTAAAAAGGCGGGTACGATAAAATCAAACGCTTTCGAATGAAAGCTGTCGAGCAGTCAATTTTGCAGCCCCTATTATACCCCAAATATTATTTGAAGGGTAAATGTTATTGATTGAAGTGCCGTTGGATCGACGTAATGAGAGGTCATGAAACTGATCCAGTGTGAGACCGGCCGTCACAAGTTTAAACTCGATGGAATTCCTGCAGGCTCTTCACCGACATTTTGCCGTGTCGGATTTCCTCAATCGCTCTTACAGCCGTTGCTGCGGCTGAAAGCGTGGTTATAAAAGCAACTTTATGTTCGATTGCAGCCCAGCCGATTGAGTACTCGTCAAAACGCGACTCTTCGCCGAGCGGGGTATTGATGACCAAATCGACTTCACCATTCTTAATATGATCGACGATGTTCGGTCGCCCTTCCTGCACTTTAAAAATTAGTTTATTGGCGATTCCATGTTTGGTGAGAAACTTTGATGTCCCTTCGGTCGAGACAATCTTGAAGCCGAGCTTAATGTATTCTTTTACGATCTCGACCGTTTTTTCATTCTTGTCGTTTTCATTCACGCTGACAAAAATCGTTCCATGATCCGGGAGGGCGTTGCCGGCGCTGATTTGAGATTTTGCCACCGACGCCCCGAACGTCGCGGATATTCCCATCACTTCACCCGTCGAGCGCATTTCAGGACCGAGGAACATCGTCACTTTAGGAAATTTTGAGAATGGAAAAACAGCTTCTTTGACGGAAATGTGTTTCACTTTCTTGAAATCAAAATCCAGCACGCCAAGCTCCTTAAGTTTTTTCCCGATCATAATTTTTGCGGCAATTTTTGCAAGAGGCAGACCTGTGGCTTTGCTGACGAACGGAACCGTGCGCGACGCGCGCGGGTTGACCTCCAGCACGTACACAACGTTATCTTTCATCGCGAATTGCACGTTGAGCAATCCGACAACGTTCAACGCATGTGCGAGTTTTTTGGTTATTCGAATAATTTCATCGGTCTTTTCGTCGCTCAACATGAACGGGGGAAGAACGCATGCACTGTCGCCTGAATGGATTCCCGCTTCCTCAATATGCTCCATCACGCCGCCTATCAACACATCGCTGCCGTCGCATACGGCATCCACATCGAACTCGAACGCATCTTCCAAAAAGTTGTCGATTAAAATTGGATGCTCGGGAGAAACATCCACCGCCCTCTTCATGTATTCTTTGAGCGACACAGTGTTGTAGCAGATCTCCATTGCGCGTCCGCCTAGAACGTACGAGGGACGAACGAGCACGGGAAATCCGATTTCTTCCGCCACGAGAACGGCATCCTTGATCGAAAACGCCGTTCCATATTTCGGGTGCGAAATATGCTGCTGCCGTAACAGCGCACCAAATCGCTTACGGTCTTCGGCAACGTCAATTCCCTCCGTGGAAGTTCCGAGAATGTGAACTCCGTGTGATTCAAGCTCTTTCGCAATCTTCAGGGGCGTTTGCCCTCCAAAGCTGACGATGATCCCTTCCGGCCGTTCGTGCTCACAAATATTCAACACATCCTCGACGGTGAGCGGTTCAAAATAGAGTTTATCGGTTGTATCGTAATCGGTGGAAACGGTTTCGGGATTACAGTTGATCATGATGGTTTCGTACCCCTCTTCACGCAGGGCATAGACGCCGTGAACGCAGCAATAGTCAAACTCAATGCCCTGCCCTATCCTATTCGGCCCGCCACCGAGAATAATGACTTTCTTTTTTGCCGAGCGAACAGACTCATTTTCCTTCTCATAGGTCGAATAATGATACGGCGTATGAGCTTCAAACTCTGCGGCGCATGTGTCGACCGTTTTGAAAACAGGAATGACGCCGAGCTTCTTTCGCAAATCCCGAACGGCATCCTCATCCGTTTTCCATAAATACGCAAGTTGCTTATCTGAGAAGCCGTACTGCTTGGCCTTCGTGAGAGCTTCGGCTCTGATTGCGGAAAATTTATTTTTCGTCGTGCTCTGTTCCTCAACCAACGCTGCAAGCTCGTTTTCCGTCTCAACAATTTGTTTGATGTTGAACAAAAACCATGGGTCGATCTTCGTGAGTGATTGAATTTCCTCTATCGTGAATCCGAGTTGGAAAGCGTACCTGAGAAAAAAGATATTGCTCGGCTTCGGCCTCCGGAGCTGGTCTTTTACTTTCTTTACCCATTCGGATTTCGATTTTGCGGAAAGCTTGTGATGGTTGAACTCATCCTTTCCATCAGCTCCAAGTCCTGAGTGTCCCGTTTCGAGAGACCGCAGCGCCTTTTGCAGCGCTTCTTTAAAAGTCCGCCCAAACGCCATCGCTTCTCCGACCGATTTCATTTGCACACCGAGAGTTTCATCGACTCCTTTGAACTTTTCAAAATCCCATCGCGGAATTTTCACGACGGTATAATCGATCGTCGGCTCAAACGACGCCGGCGTAAGCTTGGTGATGTCGTTGGGGATTTCATCCAGCGAATAACCGACCGCGAGCTTGGCCGCAATCTTTGCGATCGGAAAGCCTGTGGCTTTGGACGCGAGCGCCGAGCTTCGGGAAACACGCGGATTCATCTCGATGATGTACATCTTTCCATTTGCAGGATTGATCGCAAATTGCACGTTCGACCCTCCTGTATCGACCCCGATGGCCCTCATCACGGTGATTGCTGCATCCCGCATATATTGGTATTCTTTATCGGTGAGGGTTTGTGCCGGTGCGACGGTGATCGAATCCCCGGTGTGGACGCCCATCGGGTCAAAATTTTCGATCGAACAAATAATCACAACGTTGTCTTTGGTATCGCGCATCACTTCAAGCTCGTACTCTTTCCAGCCGATCACCGATTCTTCAATCAGGACTTCATGAATCGGGCTGTTCGTGATACCATGTTCGACAATAGCGCGAAACTCTTCGATATTGTACGCGATCCCTCCGCCGGTTCCTCCGAGTGTGAACGATGGCCTGATGATGATCGGAAAGCCGATGTTGTCGACAATTCGTAGAGCTTCTTCATAGCTATAGACGAAACCCCCGCGAGGCATCTCGAGTCCCGCTGCACGCATCGTTTTCTGAAAAAGCTGGCGATCTTCCGCTTTTTTGATCGCATCCAATTTTGCGCCGATGAGTTCGACTCCGTACTTTTCCAGCACTCCCCGTTCGGCCAGCGCAACCGCCGTGTTAAGCGCAGTTTGTCCCCCCATCGTCGGAAGGATTGCGTCGGGCATTTCTTTATCGATAATCATCTCGACAAATTCCGGCGTGATTGGCTCAACATACGTTGCATCGGCAAGGTCGGGGTCGGTCATGATTGTGGCAGGATTGCTGTTGATGAGAATGACTCGGTAACCCTCTTCCCGCAGAACCTTGCACGCCTGGGTGCCGGAATAGTCGAACTCGCACGCCTGGCCGATCACAATCGGTCCGCTGCCGATAATGAGAATCGATTTGATGTCTGTTCGTTTTGGCATGAAGTACAGCAGGATTGATTTAGGTACACAAAAACCTGACGGCCGTAAGCGCGTCAGGTTCATTTCACATCAACAACATAATACGAAAAATTTTGGAGGATTACAATTTACACGGAGAAAATTTCCGTAAAAACACGCAGGCGACAACCACCTTACGATTTCCCTTTCAGTGGAAATTCTTGTCTTGGACTCTCTTTCAACAACAGCCGAATTCCGGCGGGTCGGACTTCCCGTCCCGGGCATAGACCAATTGCCCCCCGGTAAAATATTCTTTCTTCACCAAAATGCGATACCAGCGCCTTCCCGAATCGATCAAAATGATGGCAGCACAAAGCATAATAATTACCGTGAGAACGGAATTGAGATATCCCTGAAACATTGTCGCCGGGTTGTTTGTCATCGGCAGAAAATTATCGGTGATATTCAAAAAGCCTGCAGAGAACGTCGTGATGGAGACGAACACAAGGGGTACAATCGCCACCCACACGTACTTTTCCTTCCCCGAGTTGATAATGGCAGTCGCCGCCACACACAATGCCACACTTGCGAGTAATTGGTTCGCGACGCCGAACATTGGCCAGATGCTGCTGATGTTTCCCGTGTGAATAAAATAGGCCCATGCAAAAACAATGAACCCGGTTGAAATGAGAGTCCCCGGCATCCAGTTTGTTCTCTCAAACGGCTTATAGAACTTGCCGACAAATTCCTGGACAAGAAATCTACCGATACGCGTTCCGGCATCAATCGTGGTCAAGATAAAGAGGGCTTCGAACATGATGGCGAAATGATACCAGTATGACATCAACCCTTTCATTCCTGGAAGCGCACTGAAGATTTGAGCGAACCCAACGGCAAGCGAGACGGCTCCGCCGGGACGCCCCGCGATTGTCTCGCCGACTTCCCGCGCGAGCTCGTTAAGATTTACTGTTGAAACTCCCATTGCAGCAAATTTTTGAGCTGGAACGTTGATCGCAAAATAATCGCCCGGGAACAACGAACTTGCCGCAACGAGAGCGATGATCCCGACCAAGCCTTCCATAAGCATGGCACCGTACCCGATCATCCGTGCTTGGCTTTCTTTATCGAGCATTTTCGGTGTCGTGCCTGAAGAAACGAGCGCGTGAAAGCCGGAAATTGCCCCGCATGCAATCGTCACAAAAACGAAGGGGAAAATTTTCCCCGGAATAATTGGACCGCCCCCATGAATAAATTCCGTCACCATCGGCATTTTTAATTCCGGCATGACGACAAACACACCGAGCACAAGCGCCGCGATAGTTCCGATTTTCATGTACGAACTCAAATAATCGCGCGGGGCAAGAAGCAGCCACACCGGAAGAATTGATGCAATAAATCCATACGCGGCCATCAAATTTATTATCCCGGTTTTTGAAAATGTAAAATACGGCTCAAGCCACGAGCCGGGGATGTAGCTGCCTACAAAGACAGAAATGAGAACGCCTATGACTCCGATAACACTCGCTTCGGCAATTCTTCCTTTCCGAATCCTGTACATATAGAGGCCGACAAATAACGCAAGAGGGATCGTCATTGCGATGGTAAACGTTCCCCATGCACTATCATGAAGAGCGTTGGCGACGGCAAGGCCAAGCCCGGCCAGTGCGATCACCACGATAAAGAGAATTGCAATTGAAGCAATCATCCCGGAAAGCGGACTTACTTCATGCCTTGCGATTTCAGCCAGCGATTTCCCGTTCCGGCGAATGGAGAGGCCGAGAATGAGAAAATCGTGAACGGCACCGCCGAGCACAACTCCGATCAACAGCCACAAGAATCCCGGAAGAAATCCGAATTGCGCTGCGAGAACGGGGCCGATCAGCGGTCCGGCTCCAGAAATAGCCGCGAAATGATGTCCGAACAAAACCCACTTATTTGTCGGTATGTAGTTATTGCCGTCGTTAAAAGTATGCGCCGGCGTCGTCCGGTTGTCGTTCAGCGCAATAACTTTTGCAGCGATAAACGCGCTGTAATACCGGTACATAATCGCCATAACACACATGGCACCGAGCAAAAACGGGAAAGCATTCATAGAATCGGCAGAATGTGTTGGGTGTATGATATTGTACTATTTTCGATTTGCAATTTCCAATTGCCGAATGATTTCCCACCGGCTCTTTTTTCAATCGTAAATCGGAAATTGTAAATCGTAAATGCTAAAAAGCATTCTTGTAGTGCACAAATTTCTTTATCCCCTTCTCAACCGTGATTGCAACAACATCGAACCGGCAAAAAATATTCTTCAACTTCTTTTCTTGAAGATAGCCCTCTGCTGTTCGACGGATGAGCTCCTGTTTTGCCGGCGTAACTGATTCCTCCGGCGAACCGAACCGAATGCTGCGTCGCAACTTTACTTCGACGAATACAAGATCGTCGCCGTCTTTCGCCACAACATCGATCTCACCGTGATTGAATGTATAGTTCCGGTCAAGGATGGCAAAGCCCTGACGTTGTAAGTATGAAACAGCACTACGTTCGCCACTATCCCCCATCGCTCTTGTCGATCTCATCCCCCGTTTCCTTATATCAAGCTGCGCGTTCCATCCCAAAGATACAATTCACCGAAATGAATTCCAATATTCATCCATCGACGGTAGTGACTCATTTTGAATGATATTCTCGAAGACATCTTTCTCTGGTGCCAGAGAAAGAAGCAAAGAGAGCTTCTCGTCCGAAGGACCCCTATTGGGGAATCGGAATGCTGGCAATGCTTTCCCGCACACAGGCAAGAGAAAACGGCACACGGAAGCCACCTGCACATGCCAGCCGTTTTCTCAACGCGCGCATCGCCCCTTCCCCGTACTGCCTCCGATTCCGAGGGTATAGCGCATGGAGCTTTTGCAACATCAACCGAAATCGTCAGGTGCGCGGGCAGGAAGGATTCAATCGAAGGGTTTCAATTTCGGTGCTTGAGCATCGTACTATAATATTCAACGCTCACTTGCACCGAAATTGACGGCACGAGCGGTTGGAATTGAATCCGTGTGTTACGATTTCGAGGGATTTCTTTGGTTACTTTCTTTCTCGGAAAGAAAGTAACGTACACTGACACCAGCAGAACGTCAGGTGCTCGTTTTTTCTTTCTCAAAATGAGTCGCTACTCCATCGATCACATCGTGTGTTGAATCTAAAACCGGAACGTGAAAAGATCTTCGGTGAATTTCGGAAAGACCATACCGGTAAATCGCGGCAACATGTTCCCGTGTCCCGTACCCCTTGTGTTTTGCAAATCCGTACTGAGGGAAGACCCTGTCATATTCTTTCATGAGCTCATCCCGCGTCAC
Organism: uncultured Bacteroidota bacterium; assembly: GCA_963717445.1. GTDB lineage: Bacteria > Bacteroidota > Ignavibacteria > UBA10030 > UBA8401 > JAGVPT01. The sequence goes on from OY970334.1 coordinate 1,136,532, forward strand.
CTTCGCAATAATAGAAGCTGCCGCAATAGAGTGCGACAACGCGTCTCCTTTCACAACATTTTCCACCGGAATATTCTCATGACGAAAAAAATTTCCATCAACAAGGAGTTGCTCCGGCTGAATCTTCAATTGCTCAATCGCTTTATGCATCGCAAGCATCGACGCCTGCAAAATGTTGATCCGGTCGATCACCTCATGGCTCACCGTTCCAATACCCACGGCAATGGCTTGCTGGAAGATCGCGTGGTAAAGGGAATTTCGTCTATGTTCTGAAAGTTTTTTCGAATCGTCGACAAAAGGGATGCAAACATCCGGTTTAAAAATAACGGCGGCAGCAACAACAGGACCCGCAAGCGGACCTCTTCCCGCCTCGTCGACTCCGGCAACGAGAAGGATATTCCTCTGCCAGTACTTTCGCTCGAAATAATGGAAGCCTCTTATTTCTTCATTCTTTATTGCTGGAAGGATACCCTTATCTGTCATCGGATATTTCCCTTGATTCTTTGCCGTCCATCGAACTTCAGCCCAGGTATATCGCAATCAAGCCGATAAGCATATCGTACTTGAGAATGGTGCTAAGACGGTTCAGGTTTTTCGGCGTCGTATCTTTCCACAGTGAGAAAAGCACAAACGCGATAACACAATTGACGCCAGCCATGACAATGATAAAATAGACTATCCCATATTGACGATTGGCGAACGGAATGATCGTTGAACCGACAACCGCAAGTAGGAACACCGTTGCGACAACGGCAGCCGATGTCATCCCGTATTTGATTGGAAACGTTGCTGCGTGCTGGTGTGCATCACCTTCAACATCTTCCATGTCTTTTATCAGTTCACGGCCGACATTAATGAGAAACGCGAAAAGCCCGGGAATTGTCGCCCGCCCAATATTACCGACCGCGGCACCGCCGTAAATAAACGCCAAGCCGGTAAGAAGTCCTACGGCCAAATTTCCAAAAAGAGGAGTGCTTTTCAATTTGTAGCTGTAAATAAAAACGAGAAGGGCGGCGCCTATTGCAATCGCTTGCGCATTCGAATGTAAAAAAAGATTCAACAACAAACCAACGCCGGTCAGGAGAGCATAGAAGAATGCAGCCGCCGGGGGAGAAACGGTGCCGCTCGGAATCGGCCGGGCGGGTTTATTGACGCGGTCGATCTCCGCGTCAAAAATATCGTTGACCACCATCCCGCCGCCGCCGATCAATCCGGCAGCAATCGACGCAACGATCATCGCCGGTATCTGTTCGGCTTTTCCACCGGCAAGAAGGCATGAGACGAACACCGATGCAACGGTAATGATGAAATTCGACGGGCGGAGAAGAACAACGTAGCGATTCACGAACTATGGCCAATGATTAGAGTTGTAGTCATTTAAATGCCGCGGCGGCGGATCCGTGCCCGCCGGTCGTCGCTGGCGGTTTGATTGCCGATTAAAAATCGTTGGCGATCCCGAAATGGATTTTGGCATCGCTAAACCCGTTTCCCGCGCCGAGCGCAAAGCTCACCTGAAAAATGCCCAGCGACGTATCAAGACGTGTTCCTACTCCATAACCGTACAAAAATTTTTCCTGGGACGGAATGGAATGAAGGGCATCGGGAGGTCTGGAAAAATACCCGGCGTCAAAAAAACCGAAAAAATTGGAAAGCCGTCCGGTCAGGAACCGATATTCGAAATTTGACCAGAGCACCTGGGAGCCGAAAAACTGGTTCTCAAGATAACCGCGCACGGTATTCGTCCCTCCGATCTGGAACAAATCGCTCTCTTCCAATTCGCTGGACGTAATTTTCTTTCCGTGAAACCCAACCAGCAATACCTGTCTCGTCAAGAGCGGAAGATAAAATTCCATGTCCATGGAAAACTGCTCGACAAGAAAACTCTGATCCGGTGCAAGCGACAAATACTGATCAGGTCCCGTAATTTTTTTAGTGCCGCGGCTGTATGTTGTTGCGTAATCAATTCCCGACGTCGGATTGCGAGGATCATCGCGCGTATCGTAGTGGATTTCGCCTCCCAACGAGAGGATGTTGCTTTCGAACACGGTAAAGTACGTTAAATTTGCAGAGGGAACAACGGACTCCTGATTGAGCGTAGCGGCAATTGACAATTCCGTTGTAAGACTAATGTCGGCCCTGAGATTGAATGTGGTTTTAATATACGTCGAATCTTGTTTGCGCTGGAGAATGCCGAGGCCGGCATTCACCGGATAGCCCGCAATCCATGGTTCGTTGTAGTCTGCTTCGAGCTCCTGAGTAAGCTGATTTTCCCTCTGCCAGCGCACAACGGCTTTCCGCCCTGTTCCGAATAGATTTCTCATCGACACAAACACATTGCCCGTGAAATATCCGCTCCCCCCTCCGGCCGCGGGGGGGACATAGCCGACAATGCCGTCGAAATTATTCGTGTTTCCTTCTCGTACGCCTATCGATATCCCTCCCGTAACGCTATCGGTCGAACCGGGGTCGCGTGAAAGATACAACTGCGGTTCCCCCACTGAAGAAAAAATTCCAAGCCGCTCGAGCCTTCGCCGGATGGCGTCAACTTCTTCCTGATCATAGATCTCGTACGGCCGAAGATACGCTTCCCGTGCAACGACATTGCTCCGCGTCAAGGTATTCCCTTCGACTTTGATTTCGGTAAGATACACGCGCGGTCCTTCAGTGACTGCAAGAACGAATGATAATTTTGAGGCGTCAAGAGGGTCAATCGCGAGGGAATCGACATGCACCTTCACCAGAGGATAACCGATATCTTCGTAACGCGTAATGAGATCATCGATGTCTTTCTCAAGCGTCGCTTGGTTTAGAACTGCACCGGGGGTTGTCTCAAGCCTCTTGCGGATGTCGTCGGAGGAAAAAACCGTTGTACCGGTTATTCCGATACGGGAAATTAGAGATTGCTTCCCTTCATCCAAAAAAAAATCCAGCCCGACGGTTGCGCTGTCCGCAGAAAAAGTGCGTTGAACTGAATCGACTCGTGCAAAAAAGAAACTTTCATCACGATAGTGGCTCACCAGCGATTGAATGGAAGTGCGCAGCCGTTCTTGAGAGAATTCGGTCCCCGGGGAAAAAGGAAGGAATTCGAGCAATTCGCGTTGAGAAAAATAATGATTACCGTAAAATCCTATCGAAGCGACTTTCGGCTGAGAGAAAAGAGCGGAGGGGAAAAATCCCATCACGATACATAATCCGAGCAGTTGTCGATGTCGCGTGAACGGCGATACGGTGGTACGCATGGTCCTTAAGGTGCCGCTATTTAGTGTGCTGGACCAAATCCCAAATCGGCGTGACGAGCTTGTAATCACCGAAACCAGATTCATCGACGAAAACAATTTGCGTGTTTAAATCGAAATAGGACCAAATTTCGTACGGCTTAGAATCAATCTCGAACGGATGGCGGTCGACGGTGCTTGGCGCGCCGAACAGGATGAACACCATGCCCATATCCGTTCGCCAGCCTTCGATAAAATGGGAGAAATGGTCGTTAGAATACTGAACACGGCTGTAGTATTCTTCCATATTGATGTTCCGTTGTGCGCCGCCGCTCGGGTCTCGCTTGCTCCAAAACTCCTTGAAGAGCTTTTGCTTTTGCTCAAGAGTAGGGGCATCCATCATGGCATTATAGTCCTTGCTGCTTGCAATATACTTTGTTTCCCTGATCGCAAGGTCAAGGTCTTCAAGCGTTAACGGTACGGTTCCCCAACGCATCACGAAGCCACGCCGTTTTTCAACCGTGAAGGTCACGAGCGTATCGGAACTCCGAATTGTCTGTGCAACGACTTCCAACTGGTAGCCGCCGGCCGGAAACCGCGCGCTGTCGATCTTGGCTATCATTTCAGACTTTTTTCCATCAAGGCGGCGGCGCTCGCTCAGCGTGTACATCAATTTTTCCTTCTTGTCGAGCACCCGATATGTCAACGCAACCGAATCGGCTCCGGTTCGGTTATAGAGTTCGAAGAAAAACGAAAAACCGTGCAGAAGATCGTAGAGATTGCCCGAGACATTCGGGACAATTGTCGATTGTCCCCCTTCACGCGCGACATGATTCACCAGCATGATATCGCTGACGGCAAACGGAGCGTCGCCATAATTTTGGACATTCATTTTCCTGGTTTGCGTAGAAGCTTTTCCAGATTCTTCTTCCCGCAATTCGGCACGCATCTCGTACTCGCCGGGAGCCAATCTCAACGAACCCACAGCAGGATCATACTCTTTTCTCGATTGCGTCTCATCAAACGAATGAACATGAACCACTTCGTTCCATGTTTTCTCCACGACCTCATTTCCATCAGGATTAAGGATATCAATAGTAATTTCGTACCGTGCAATAAACCCGGAATCAACGGCGACGAATTGCAGCTCTTGGAACGGGACTTGAGTGTACACATCAATTCGTGCTGCCGACAAATCGTTCGACTGAAAACTCAACACGTCGAGAAAAAAATCGGGGTTGCCGGCGTTAACGTGTTCCGGACGGCGTTCTTCCTGAGCTTGAAGAGAACTGTTTTGGGCAAGAAGGAAGAACGCGCCGAGAATGAGTGTTCGCATGGAGGCGGTATGCCGGTAATAATACAGTTACTTCACTCGTACGTTGTGGTCAGACTGTCTCGCCATAGAGGTCGAACTCTGCGGCGTCGGTCACCAGTACATCAACAAATTCGCCGACGGAAAGGTGTCGTGCATTCGCCGGTGTGATAAAAATTTCATTGTCTATATCCGGAGCATCCCACACTGTTCGCCCTATCAATGTTCCCTCTTCGCACCGCTCTACAACTGCGCGCGTTTTTTTCCCGATGCGTTCTTCGTTTCGTTCGCGTGATATTTCTCTCTGGACATCCATGACCCTCGCACGACGCGCTTCCTTCTCGTCGTAGGGAATCGGATCGCCGAGACCATACGCACCGGTCCCGTCCTCTTGCGAGTACGTAAACACGCCAAGCCGGTCAAAGCGCACGGCTTTAATAAACTCGACCAGCTCTTCAACATCGCGTTCAGTTTCTGTTGGGTAGCCTGTGATGAGCGTCGTTCGCAAAGCGATATCGGGCACAGCACACCGTATCGAGTCGATGAGCGATTCCGTCGCGCGCCTCGTTATTCCCCTCCTCATTGATTTGAGAACGTTATCAGCGGCATGCTGAATCGGCATGTCGAGGTACCGGCAAATGGTCGGGTTTTCTTGATAGACCTTCAATACGTCGAGGGGAAATTTTGCAGGATACGCGTACATCAAGCGGACCCATTCTAGTTCTTTCACGCCGGCAAGCGAATTGAGCAATGATCCGAGGCTCCTTGCGCTGTAAAGATCCAGACCGTAATACGTCGTGTCCTGTCCGATAACGATAAGTTCTTTGACTCCTTTATCGACAAGTTTCATCACCTCGTCCATGATCTGACCGGAAGGTTTTGACCGATGGGCGCCGCGCATGAGGGGGATAGCGCAGAACGAGCAGGGGTTATCGCAGCCTTCCGAAATTTTCAAGTATGCGGAATACGAAGGCGTGGAAAGCTGACGCTCACCGAGTAATTCATATTTGTAATTTCCTCCAAGAGTATTGACGATTGTCGGCACATCGTTCGATCCGAAAAAACGGTCGACCTCGGGAATTTCTTTTGCGAGATCGTTATGGTAGCGCTCTGAAAGGCATCCCATGACGATGACTTTCTCGAGCTTCCCCTCATTTTTCAGCTTGACGGTCTCAAGAATCGTATCGACAGATTGTTTTTTCGCTTCGTCGATAAACCCGCACGTATTGACGACTGCGATGGATGCCTCCGAAATATCGGAAGTTACTTCGAGGTCATTCCCCCGAAGCTGACTCCAGAGCGCCTCGGAATCAACTTGATTCTTTGCGCATCCAAGCGTGATAATCTTGATCTTTTGGGATGGCTTTTCCACACAGGTCCTCTTCTCAACTCCTACATATCAACATTACGAACTTTAAATAAAGATACAAAATCGGAGAGACAAATATCAAACTATCGAACCTGTCCAGAACGCCGCCATGGCCGGGAATCATCGTTGAAGAGTCCTTCACGCCGGCATCGCGTTTGAACAACGACTCCACTAAATCACCGATTTGGCCGAATACGCCAATAATGACTCCAATCGCCAACGCCTCATGGAATCGTAAGTATGGAAGGAAAAATTTCTGCGCCGCAATCATTGTTCCAACTGCCCCGAAGAACCCCCACACAGCCCTTCCCAAGTTTTATTCGGGCTCACACGGACAAAAAGCTTATGCCGGCCTGTTGCCATTCCGCCAAAATATGCCGCCGAGTCGCATATCCAGATGGTTGCGAAAATAGAAATAATCGTGAGACCTCCCCAACTGTAAACGACAGCATGAACTGACGCATCGGATAATCCATCGGTATATTTCCGGGCAAGCCCCCACGGAAATTCATTCCCAAAGAATTCCCGGATGCCGATGAAGGTGGCAAGAAATAAACCGATATACACGACTCCGAGAATCGTGTATCCGACATTGATAAATATTGAACCTTTGTTTCGAAAGAGTTCAATCATCAACACCAGGCTAAGGAATAGCAGAAGAACGACCGAGATCATCTGTGACGTGGTGAAAGGAGGAACCGTGATGCCTTTACCGAAAAAAAGCGGCGCCAAGAACGATTGAATAGGTTTATGAAAGAAGGCGACATTCAGTAAAACCGCGGTCGCAATTCCCAACGTTCGCTGCGGCGAAGCCCCTTTGACAATTGCGAGTAAGTACAATTCATTCAGCGCCAGGCAAGAAACGGCGCAAACAAAAAGGAAGAAGAAAAACCCCCCAATGTACGAAATGAAAAGGAGTGCTGGAATCGCGACGAGCGCGACAAACACGCGAGAGACAAGGTTTGAATTTTTCGTCATCATCAGTGAATCGTGCCGTCAATAAGGAATTCTTCGAACTCCATCTCTTCCAGAAGGCGTCGGGCTTCGCCGGCCATATCTCTTTTGACAAAGATGGACACTGAGCGATCATCCGTGAGGCGACAAAATTGTGAAAATCGTGTAGTGGAATAGTAAAGTGCAGTGACTCCGTTCACGGAAAGATTTTTCACAAGCATGTCTGCATCAAACTCGGTGGCAACCGCCGCAAGCTTGGAGTAGTCCGTTGTCAACCGGGAATGGGCGACATCGTCGCAATACATTTTATGTTCTCGCGCGGCCGAACAATCGTCGCAGACCGGTTTGCCGCAGATGATGCACACGCCGGTTGCATTCGTCCCCGAATGGTTTTCACATTCAACCTCGTCCTGATCGCGAAGAACATAGCCGCACGAAACGCAAAACAGCGCCGCTATGGTATTCACTGCTTGGCAACGGGGACAGGTCATACGGAAAGCTCCCGGCCGGCCGAACGTTGCGGCCCGGAAGTCACCTGCCAATAAAAATATATCGCGATAAGGAAAATGATTCCGAAGCCGAGTGTCGTGGAGAGAACAAACGCCGACGAATAGTCCGACAACGAATTGAACATCGACAGCGCGGCCGAATTTTTTATGTCGGATTCATAGTACACTCCCATAACGGATACAATGTTATTGATGAAATGTGCAGCCATGGGGATCAAAATTGTTTCCGACCTGTACATAAAAAAACCGAACAAGATGCCTAGCCCGGCAAGAGGGACGAGAAGAAACGGGTTTACATGATAGAGGCCGAAAATAATTCCGGTGAAAATAAATCCGGCTTTCTTGTTCGTCGCCAACGTCATATTTTTCTGGATTAATCCGCGGAACAGCAGCTCTTCACAGAGAGCAGGCGTCAACGCGACAACGACAATAACAAAAAGGAGTTCCGACGGCGAATGCGCTTGAACCAGCATGGTGTAGGTTTCCTCGATCATTTTTCGCACCATTTCTATGAACGGGCGAAGCGATTCGGGCAGCGGAATTTTGTCCTGGAAGAAAAGGTACCCCTCCATCACCTGTTGGAGAGAAAAGACGCCGACCACCGCGAGTACAAACTCGGTCGCTTTCGGTATCCGCCACGAAAGGGCGGGCCGAGCGGTGCCATGCTGGACTCTCATCAAAATAATGGTGGGGATCAGCAAAAAAATAATTTGTGCGAGCATAGTCGCAACCCGCATCCACTGCACATTGTCGCTTGTGACAGATTGACCGAAGAGGAGGAGTGTAATGCCGCCCCCGACTACCTGGTAAAGAAAGAAAATTCCCGCCAGGGCAAGAACGACAAAGCCCAGAGGATTCATCCTTAAACTTTCAATCTCTGAAGCCACCGTCGGTTTTTCCGTAACGGCATTACCTGCACTATGTTCGCCGGGTTCGCCCATTTGTCCTAACAGATTGTTTTACGAGTGCCGCGAGGAGTGGAATCATGATTTCATGATGACCGGAAAAATCATACCCTTTCCCCGTTTTTTGCGTCGGCCGGAGAACAACGTTCATCATCGGCCGGTAATGCCGAAGCATATCGAAATTCGCCGTGGTGAATCCCTGCACCTTGCTGCCGAGATTTCGCGCGACAGTGAGCGCCTTCAAAAAGACTTCGGGCATAATGACGGCGGAGCCGACGTTCAGCACAACGCCGCCGTTGACCAAGCCTTGTATGGTATTGGCCAATATTTTGAAATCACGAAAGCTCAATTCACCCGTTGCGGCTCCGTCCATTGTCGGCTGCTGGTGGACAATATCCGTTCCGATTGCTGCATGCACCGTTACAGGGACGTCGAGTTCATAACAAGTCGCAAGGATGCTCAACCGTTTATTTTTTGCCCGTGCTTCGACCAACGCTCGTCCGAGAGTCTCGCCGTAGCCCATTGTCGTCATGTAATAACCCATGGAAAGAGCGTTGTTGATGAATTCCCCAGTCTCTTGTGACATGCCGAATTTTCCGTCGAGAATATTTTCCGCAACGTCTTCCAACGTCTGTCCCCATAACGCTGTTTCTACATCGTGAATGGAGGCGGCGCTGTTCATGGCAACTGCGGTCACGATCTTCCGCCGCACTAAATCGATGATGATCGGAGACAATCCCACCTTGACGACATGCGCTCCCATCATCACGATGACGGGCGTATTCTGCTTTCGCGAGCGGACAATTTCAGCAGCCAGATCTTTAAGCTGCGCTGCCGCCAAAATGTTAGGCAGTGAGCGCGTAAATTCGGCAAACGATTGTTTCGAAGGGTCGAACGGCTCGGCAAAATCTTTCGGCGTTACTTTGCTCTTGCGTGTCTTGATCGAAATGGTTGTGACCTTCGAGAGATCAGCCTGGATATATTTTGACATTTATTTTTCCCTCGCTTTCAATTCACCGTTAATGCCTGAGTATTCACGCAGCTCTGAGTTGATCGAGCCGATGAGAACCTTTGTGCTGATCTTCACGGGAATTTTCCTTTCATCATCGGAAAGCCAAATAAGGACTCTCCCATCGCTCTTGAACAATCCCCCTTCTTTTGCCAACGGCTCAATAACGATGCATTTGAATGTACCGGCTTCCACGCTCACCGTTTCCCTGCCGATAAACTTTACGTCAAGATCATACGTTGAGTCTTTATAGAAATTTTGAAGATGAATTTTTTCTCCAACACTTCTATTCGAGTAATCAAGCGTCCGGGTAAAAAAGAACGCCGACATAATATCCTGAACTTTGGGCGGAATAGGATATTGCTTTTCGGATGCTGTTGCAATGTGGTGTATCTGGTCAAAGTCCGCGGTAAAATCGCGGCGATAGTGTCCCTCTTTCACGTGTTGTTCAAAACGCCAAGGAAAAATTCCGTCGACATCGAGATATGTTATGTACCGGTCGCGTACTTCAAAGAACCAGGAAAATGTCGGTGTTGAATTAACCTGGAACATCACCTTGAAACATTGATGTGCGGCGATAGTATCATATTCAGGAATCGATATGACCGCTTCGCCGGCAGTGATAAACCCGTAACGCACATCGAAGACCAAGCGCTCACCGACGGTGAACGCAGTTTGAGAATCAGCCTGCACCAATGCTCCGGTTTGAAAAGCGGCGGCAATATCGAACCCGGAGAGGAGAAGGACTGTGATGGCCGCAATGATGCCAAATGCTGAAAAGTCACTTCCCTTTTTATTCATTCAAGAACTCTTTGATCGCAAAAAATACTTTGTCAATCGTAATTTGATCCATACAAACGTTCGACCGGCACACCGACCCCCTGCATAGTGCACAGACGTTGTTGTCCGCAAGAAAGACTTTTTTTTTCTCTGTGTATGGACCCCACCGGACGGGACTGCACTGCACGATCGGCGGGAAGAAAGCAACGACCGGAGTCCCGACGGTTGCCGCAATATGCATCGGGCCGGTGGAATTTGAGACAAAGACTCTTGCCCGGCGGATCAGCGCCCCGAGTTCCATCAGGGAAAGTCTTCCGACAACGGCAAGAGGTTTCGCTGTCATACCGTCGGTAACCTTTTGCACTAAAGGCTCTTCTCCCTTCCCTCCGGTTACAAGGACTTTGACTCCCAGCCGCCGATGCAACTCGTTTCCAAGCTTGGAAAAATTTTCAGCGCTCCAATCACGAGCGGAGCCGCCGCTCCCCGGATGAAGAATAACGAATTTGTCTTGGTGAGAAATAGAATTACCCGCAAGCAGAGAGTCAACGGCATCACAAGCGGAAGAAGAAATCGAAAACTCAAATTCCGGTCTCTCATGGATATCAATTCCCAGAGGTTGTAGCAGATTGAGATTGTATTCTACTTCATGCCGCTGCGCATTTTTCCGGTGTTCAAACACTCTCCGGTTAAACAGGAACGAATACCACCGGTACCCAGACCCAACCCGAATACGAATGCCCGCAAAAAATACCAACAGCGCCGGACGGAAACGCGGATACGGGATGATGGCTATGTCGAAGCCCCGACCACGAATTTTTTTGAGAATTGCTAAGAGCGATGAAATTCTGTTTTCATGCTCGTAGAGTATCACTTCGTCAACACATGAGTGATGGTCGACGAGTTCGCGCGTATATCGACGCATTAATACAGAGATGGTGGCATTAGGAAAACGGCGTCTGAGAAGCGGCAGCATCGGCAATGAGAGGATGACGTCTCCGATTCTATCGATGCGGACAAGAAGGATATTTTTTACGTCGTCGTTCAAAACAATGCGGCGGATGAAAACCAGAACACCTCTCTCGCAAATATTTTCAAATTTAATATACGGCAAACACGAGTCAGGCGCAAGGTAACTGACGCAGAGTAATGTTAAGGCTTGGAAAGATGCCGGACACGTTGTTGATGTACATCTCCAAATATTTCAACGAATAGAGATTTTTTAGATAAGGTGTCCGACGTCTGACAAATGAAGGGCAAACACTAGTGCCGTTTCCAATAAATAATCTTGTGCTTTTGAACCGCCACGGACGCTAAGAACGCAAAGAAGGTTCGGAAAAATTAACGATAACGGCCTTTGTGTCCTTGGCGTCCTTTGCGGTGAACTACAAGATTACTTTTGAGAGAGCACTAGCACTCCCCGATGGCATTCAACCTTTGAAGAATTATTCCAACGGTTGGTCCAAAATTTTAAATTTTCCCCATCCGTGAAAATCGAAGTGCCACCATTCCGTCGACATCCTCAAAAAACCGTGCCGCTCCATGACTTCTTCCAGCAGAGCGCGGTTTTTTATGACGTTCTTCGGCAGCTTCATGTAGTCGCAGTGAGCTTTAACGGTAAAATTATCGAACGGCGTCGGCATCTCAATTTCGTGGCCGAGAGAATCGATGATTGTCAGGTCAACTGCCGCACCCCTGTTATGGCGCGAGCCCTTGGCAGGATTTGCCACATACCGTTCGTCGGGGACAGCTTCCCACAATTTTTTTTGGATGGAAAGCGGACGATATCCGTCGAATATTTTGAGTCCAAGCCCGCTAGTTTTTAATTCTTTCTGAACAGCGCTTAGACTTTCAGCCGGTTCACGCCGGAGCAGGCATTTAACAACAGGGTAGAGCTTGTGATGAGTAAAATTATTCCGTGTCGCGTATCGTATATCGAGAACAATTGTCGAGTCGACAGAAAGGACGTCGACAAGTTCAGTTTTTGTTTTCTGTTGGGCAAGTTCTGGGGAAGTAAGAAGCAAACAGTAAACAGTGAAGTAGAATATCCTCCTTACTTGCTTAAGGATTCTAGATTTCCGGTCAACCGTTGCTCTCTTCACTCCATATAATTTCATCGGCGATCTGTGCTAAATCCGTGCCATCTGCGCAATCAGGAGACGAAGACCTTTGCCACTTCCAGCATCATCGAAGGTTTATTCCACAATGCTGTACGGAAAATACCTCCAAGGGTTCGCTTTTCTTCGGGGAGTTTTAACGCACCGTCGCAAATATTGTTGAGGGTGTCATCGGAGAAACTTGCAATAGCTTCTTTGATGTTATAGAACACTTCATGGCGCCATCCCAACCGCTTATGCCAGCGTTTTTCGTATTCGCCAAGATAGGACAGGTCGTTTTTCGCGATGGCTTCCGTGGCAACTTGGCCGCCGATCATTCCACCGATCATCCCGCTGATGATGCCGCCACCTGAAACCGGATTCACTTGATGGGCCGCATCGCCGACAAGAATGACATTATTTGCAACAATCCGGTCGCATGTTTTTGCGCACGGTACGCCGCCGGCAATATGCGTAAGGATGGCGGCGCTTGGAAATTTTTTCTCCATAAACTCGTGCAAAAATTTAATCGCAGGCTTTTTCTTCGCCTCCTCTACACTCAATCCAAGTCCGACGTTTGCCGTATTTTTCCCTTTGGGAAATACCCACAAATACCCTCCGGGTGACACTTCATCGCCGAAATAGAAATCGAGCACGTCGGGTTCTACGTCGATGCCGGAGATTGTCATTTGAGCACAACTCTCCATGTCTCGGATATGACATGTCGTATCGATCCCCGCCCATTTCCCTACACGCGATTCAACGCCGTCGGCGGCGATAACAATGCTACAACGGATATCGACTTTCACGTCTTTGATCAATGCTCGGACGCCGACCGCCGCGCCGTTGTCATCTTTCAATAAATCGTAGGCGTATGCTTTGGTTACGACTTCGGCCCCTTCTTTCGCCGCAAGTTTCGCCAACTCATAATCGAAGATACGGCGTTCAAGTACGTAACCGGTTCCGTCAAGGCGCGGGACAACGCTCTTACCGTTCGGCGCCACCAAACGGAATTTTGTTACCGTCGAAGCAATCCATTTTTGATCGGGCTCGATAAATTGAATAACTCCTTCTTGGCTCACCGCCTCCCCGCACCGAACCGGATAACCGACATCGCGATCTTTTTCGAGCATCAGCACGGACGCACCGCCGGCTGCAGCGTAACGCGCAGCAGTTGAGCCGGCAGGCCCGGCGCCCACAACGATAACATCATAATGCTGTTTCATTTCAGCGAATGTGCAAATTGATAGTTATCCAGTGCAGAAATTTCTCTCGGAAGGTCCTGGATTCCGTTGCGATGAAATTCAATCACTTCCCACGGGCATGCCCAAACGCACTTGCGGCAGTTTGTACAGCGTTCTTCAATGACGGCGATCTTCGATTCCTGGAGTTCGATTGCGTCCTCGGGACAAACACCGACACAGCACCCGCAATAATCGCACTTACCCGGACGGATGTAGATCATTAAAAACGGCTTCGCCATGGGAAATATTCTTTATGAAGAAAACGAATTATTTGATGGACAAAAGCTCTACCTCAAAAATGAGCTTTGCATTGGGGGGGATAACTCCTCCGGCACCTCGACTTCCATAACCAAGTTCCGGAGGAATAAAAAACTTGGATTTACCGCCAACCTTCATCGTTGCCACTCCATCGTCCCATCCCTGAATTACCTGCCCGACGCCAAGCTTAAATGTAAATGGCTGGTTCCGATCGATCGAACTGTCGAATTTTGTCCCGTCCTCAAGCCACCCCGTATATTGAACTGTCACTACGTCTCCCCGCTTCGGTGAAGGACCGGTTCCTTCTTTTATGATTTCATATTTCATGCCAGAGTCTGTTACTCCTATATTCTTCTTTGCACAACCTGCAATCGACAGCGCTGCAACCAAAAAAAGTATTACGCTTTTCATAGACTCCCCGGTGAGTAAGGATAACTCTACAAAAATAGGGAAAAAATATTTTACTTCCAACTCCTCATGTGAATAGTGATACCATGGCATCACTTCGTCTCCCGGACAACCTACCCCATTTGAAATACTTTATTAAAAACAAATTCGAGCTGGAACGTTTTCGATGTACTCCTGCTTTCAATGTACTCTGCGACTTTTTTCAAGCGTTCAGGTATCGCAAGAATCTTTTCCTGCGCCTTTTTTCCTTTTTCTTTCAGATTACAAAGCGTTTCTAAACCCCATGCTTTGATCAGAGCTTCGACAACAGTAATATAATCCCTCGGACCGTAAATGCCGGACCGCCGAACAACATCAGCATACTCGTTAAAATTGCGCAGCGTATGACCCGGCATGTCAATGCTCGGCAGAATAGTGACTGCCGATACAAGAGCTTCATCCGGGTCCCGTTTTAACACCTCACCGAAGACAGTCCTGTAAAACGTATAGTGGCGCGCCTCATCCATTGCAATACTGTGAAGAATTTTTTGAAGCGTTGGTTCGTACGAACCGCATACTTTCCCCGTGCCATCATGGGAGATCTGTGTTGCCCGTTCCTGAGCTGAAGTGTAAACAAAAACTCTGTACGGATCTTTATCCCAATCCGGATCGAATCCGGAGCGCACATATTGGAATTGCGCCTTTTCTACCGCCGTAAAATTCATGATGCGCGAATCGCGGCAATAATCTCTAATGACATTCCCGTGACGATCTTCTTCCGCTGTCCATAAATAGTTCCAGTTTTTCCAGAAGGAGTCGTTCCCGAGATGCACTGCAATCAACCGATGAAAATGAGGAAGCCCTTCTTCGGTGATTAGATTCAGCGCGAGTGCGACGCGTCCGCTCAACGGAATGCCCTTTGCACGGTCACGCACTTGCTTAAGATATAAATCCTCGTTTGTTGTTTCGTCCGCAGGCAAAAAATCTGAGGGAAACCATAATTCCCTCTTTTCTTCATGTTTTTGTATGAGATCTGCAACAATATTTTCCATATCCGAGAGGACCTCAAATTTGGCGGACAACAAAAGCTTTTTGTCTTTCTCTTCAGAGCCTGAAGAATGTATCATGAGAGACCTCTATATATGGCAAGATGGCACGATTAGGATGGGGGGAAAAAAAATCCATGCACCCCGTTCACTGCGACGGAAAATAGAGCCTGCGGGGTCGCATGGATTCAAACAAATAAAGAGCCCGTTTAATTCTGGGTAAGGATCGCGTCTTTTGCAGCCTTTGCAACGCGGAACTTAACAACTTTTTTCGCCGGGATTTGAATAATCTCTCCGGTTGCGGGGTTTCGTCCTTGCCGCGCTTTACGGTCAACCAGAACAAGCTTACCGACGCCTGGAATTGTAAATTGATTCTTGGCTTCGGAATATGCAAGTGTTGCCAGCTCTTCAAAGAAAGCCGTAGCCTGTTTCTTCTTCAGACCAAACTTCTTCGCAAAGTGGTCAGCAATCTGGGATTTTGTCATGGCCTTTGCCATTGGACGCTCCTTGAATTAGTTAATTAATAATTGATTATGTGAAATAGTAAATGGAACCGATAAAAGCATACGACTCATGCCGTAAAAACTTAGCCGAAATATAGGGAAATGGAAAATTAAAAACCAAGTATTATTTAGGAGAAATGAATGTTTTTTCGGATACCCAGAGAAAGGGCACTTAATATGAGTATCGAGCAATTCTGGGCCGAAAAGGCTACAACCCATTATTTAGCCCAAAACGAGGAACTTTTCAATCCAAATGGCATGTTTCATTAACAAATAATCAACAAAAATACCACTAATTCATACATTCAACCATAAGGAAATATCTAATGAAAAAACCTTCCATCCGTCTTTTTCTCTCTCTTTTCTTCTTGGCCAGCATTTCTTTGTTTGCTCAGGATAAAATGGAGAAGGGATCTTCTCACACTATGAAGGGATACCTTGTAGACAAAATGTGTGCTATTGGAATGGCAAAGAAATCACCGGAAGAAGCAATGGCAAAGGCAGCAAAACACACAAAAAGCTGTGCGCTCGAAGAAAGCTGCCAGGAAAGCGGATACGGACTTATGTCAGCTGGAGTTTGGTACAAATTTGATGACAACGGCGATAAACAAGCCCTTGCGTTGTTACAGAAAACTCAAAAGAAAAATGATATAACGGTGGCGGTGACCGGAACACGTGATGGAGATATCTTCAAGGTAACTTCAATAAAAGAGATAAAATCACTCGGGTCCAAAAAAGGAATGAAAAAAATGGACCAAGAGGAAATGAAGATGGACTCCACGAAGAAGAGTTAATGCTTCAACTTCACACTGGAGCGATGGGATGAAATATCGCTTTAAATTCTATCTTAAATATAAAGCCTCTTTGACAAAACGACAAAGAGGCTTTGTATTTTAACAAAAGCCTTTATTTCCAAAAAAGACTATGCGAGTGATAAGAATGGAAGGTGTTAGAACCGGGGGGAAAGAAGTAAAACCAGGTGAGCTTTTCCTTCTTTTGACATCCTTCGATGAATCGTCCTTAACAATATCAAGACGATTACTGAAATTATCTTCGCACGGCACTTTGCAGAATTGATATCAGCAATATTTATCAAAAACAAAAATGGATTCCCGCGCCGGGGGAATGATAAACTCAACACCATGTCCTTCCCGAAAGACGCCGGCATTCGGCAACATCTCCAGCAATACTGCATCATCGCACACCTCGAGCCTGTTCTCTTCTTCCCCTTGCATTCCATCGCAAATTGATTGCAATCGAAATTAGCATTATCTTACTTCCATAATTGATGTTTCTTTTCTAACGCTTAGCTCAATGCCGATGCTTTTACGACGCTCACGACTAATACTGCTTTTGTTTGCAGTTACATATTGTGCGGCTCAAAACACAAAGGAAAACGCAGATTTCAAGCTCGCCCTGAACTTGTTTAATGATAAGTTATACGACCTCTCGCTCGATCAATTCAAGCAGTTTATCTCCACATACCCGTCAAGCCCTCAAAGTGTTGAATCAAAATTCTACATTGCGCTTGCATATCGTGCCTTAAAAAAAAACGATGATGCACGCGCTGCGTTCCAAAACTTTGCCCTGGCCTATCCCGATCATATGAAAGCGCCGGATGCATGGTGGAACATCGGCGAGATGTACGCCGAGGATAAGAAATTCGGAGATGCTGCGTCCGCGTTTGAACGTATTAAAGTCTTCGAGCCAAAAAGCATCCTGGCGCCTAAAGCGTTGTTGACGGCAAGCGAGTACTTCGAGCGAGCAGGGGACACCGACAACGCGAAAAGATGCTTGCGGTCGCTTATCAGCGATTACCCGACGGATGAACTTGTCACGGCTGCCCATGCGCATCTGGGTACATTGTTTCTCAAGGACAATAATCTCATTGCAGCACGAAGTGAATTACTTATCGTGACCGAAAGCGGCGGCGACAAAGAATTGACAGCCGAGGCTTCCCTGCAGCTTGCATCGGTGGATGAGTCTTCAGGCAAACCAGAAGAAGCGGAACAGTTGTACCATTCCATTATCGATGAAAAAAAGCCGGAAGTTTCCGCCACGACACTCGCCCAGGCAAAATTACAGCTTGCGCGATTTTACTTTTCCTCCGGAAAACAAGCGGAAGCGATTGTATATTTTCAAAAACTGAGCGCCGACTCCCTGAAAATCCCTCGGGGGATACTCCAGCAATCGCTGCTGGCGTTGGGCAACAGTTATTATTCGATCCGGGAATTCAACAAGGCTGCCGATGCGTACGAGCGCTCGCTCCTCCACCCTGCAGATTCATCTCTGATCGTGACGGCGTTATTCGGCTCAGGAGAGTCGTACGATGCTCTCAAGGAATATCACAAGTCGTTCGCTGCATTTTCCGCAGCAGCCGACAGGCCTTCGTCCACTTCCGAAAAGCGGTATGCACTCCTCCGCGCGGCGACGTTAGCGAGTTTGCTGAATAATTTTGAGACCGCTGTTCAGTATTACACGGAATGCCTCGAACTCTTTCCAAACGATGAGGAAGCGCCGGACATCCTCTTTCGCGTAGCCGAGCTGCATCGAATAAAACTCAAAGACCCGCAAAAAGCAGTCGATCTCTACACATCATTCCTGGCACGATACCCGAAGGACGAAGAATGCGACAACGCAGTTTTCGCGCTTGGACGAGCATACGAAGCTCTTCAGGAAACCGGTGAAGCGGTGAAGGCGTATACCAAATTGATCAACACATATCCGGCCAGCCCATTTGCGGCTGAGGCAATGGAACGGAAAAACTACATCCAGGATTATAAATCTCCCGACAAAGAGCAAACCGTAAAACAGTTGGCCCTTCTCATCGGCGATTTGATTTTAGAAAAAGAGAAGTCGGAGCTTGCGATGAGACTCGGGGATATTTACCTCAATGTCCTGCAAGATTTTCCCCAAGCTGCGCTGCAATATGAGAAAGCGGAATCAGTGGGGAAGGATTCGCTTGTGTGTGAAGAAGCCGCGTACAAACATACCGTCGCCCTGTTCCGTCAAACCGAAGTTGATTCCTCGACCGTTCAGCCCTCAATCGATGCTCTTACGGCGTACTTAAAAAAATATCCGTCGGGCAGGTTCAGCGATGAAGCCGCTTACAATCGCTTCCTTCTTCAGACAAAGAACGTAGATGCTGGAACGAAAGCCGGCTTGGCGGAACAGTTTTTGAGAGAACGTTCATCATCTCGCTTCACACCGAAGGTCTTATTGGCGCTGGGTAATGCTCAAAAGGACAAGGGGGAGATCAATGAATCAATAGAAGCATACAAACGCATTGCGAACGAATTTCCAACCCAGCCTGAAGCGGACGAGGCAACGGCTCAGCTCGGCATTCAACTCGCTCACGCAGGACGAGGCGACACAGCTTCGATCGTGTTCAGTGATTATCTTCGGGCTTATCCCAAGGGATTCTTCACCGCAGAAGTGTTGTATGAAAACGGCTTGCTTTCAGCGCGCGAAGATAAACCTCTGGTTGCCGCAACATCGTTCGAACAGCTTAGGTCTAAATATTTTTATTCGCCGCGTGCAGTCGATTGCACCGAAGTCCTCGCGGAAAGTTATGAGAAAACGAATCAGTTTGACAAGGCAATCGCATTGTACCGCTGGGAGCTGAACAGATTGTCCTCTCCCTTACAAACGAGCTCGAAAGGAAAACTGCATGTCGTCTTCCAACTAGGAAAAACTTACGACGCTGCAAACGACACAGTTGACGCTCGAAAGGAATACCTCGATCTTGTGAACGAGGACGCCCGTTCGCCGGACGCATCGGAGGCATTTGCCCGGCTGGCGGTGTTCGAGAAACAAGCGGGCAAT
The DNA here is from genome assembly GCA_963717445.1 of uncultured Bacteroidota bacterium. Lineage (GTDB taxonomy): Bacteria > Bacteroidota > Ignavibacteria > UBA10030 > UBA8401 > JAGVPT01. The sequence goes on from OY970334.1 coordinate 1,155,941, forward strand.
AACGACGCTTCAATTCAGTTTTTCGAAAAATCCATCGCAGCCAAGCGTACGGCCGCCAACGCCGCACAGCTTGCCTCATTATATTTTGCCAACGGCAATTATCAACAAGCTGTGGCCGAATATGAATCTCTTGACGGATTGAACGACGCAGATTCATCGATGCTCAGGTCCGGAAGAATCAGCGTGATCATCGCGCTGTACCGTTCAAACAAAAGTAAAGAGGCCGAGCATAACATCGCGGAGTTTTTGAAAGTCTACGGTTTCGATAATAACGACCTTGCGGAATTTGAATTTGAACAGGCGATGGCGTTGTACCGCGCAGGGGAATCCGACCGTGCACTGGCAATTTTAGGGGCATTCCCGGTAAAGTATGATTCTACCGAAATACTTCCACAAGCATGTTTTTGGGTCGGAAAAATCCTCGAAACAAAAGATCTTCCCGACAGCGCTCTACACCAGTACGATTTCGTTATGCGGACATTCCCCCACTCCGCGATTCTCCCAAAAGTGTACCTGGCGCTCGGCAACATTTATTTCTTTAAAGAAAAATATGATGAAGCAGTAAAATATTACCGGCTTATTGTCGACAAACCGGATTCGTCGCCGGACATTCTCCCCTTTGCGATGAGCAATCTTATCGAGACATACAAAGAACTTGCACTGTACGACGGCGCTCTCGAGTTAACGCGGAATTTTATCGAGAAGTATCCGAACGACGAATCGATTCTCGATAAAAAAGTCGATCTCGGTGTGCTGTATCAAAAGCTGGGATACTACGATCAAGCGATCGTTCAACTTGAGGCGCTGCTTGAGACAACCAACAAGGACTTTGAATCCGAAATCCGGTACTATCTCGGCGAGTCGTACTATTACAAAGGCGATTACCAGCAGGCTATTCTCGAATTCCTGAAAGTGCCTTACCTTATCACGAAGAAAACGAAAATCGATTGGACTCCGAATTCGTATTATATGTCGGCGCAATCGTACGAGAAAATGGGTAAGTTCGACCAGGCGATCAGTATGTATCAGCAGATTATTGACAAGCCGGGTATTGATCCTGCATTTAAAACAGCCGCTCAAAAGGAAATCAATCGCGTCAAGAGTGATATCAAGAATGATTCCAAATAGTCTAGACGGACACAACTATGTTCGAAAAAGAAACTGAACAACTGATCGCTTCAATCCGCCAAACAACCATCGGCGAAGCGAAAGCCATCGGCTTGCGGGAGATTTTCGAATCGAATATCCCGTCGAACGTCAAGGTGTTTTTCCGCGCCGAAGTCGAATCGATGCTCGATGCAGAAAGAAAACCGGAGCCACAGTCGGCAAAGTTCAACTACAACCTTCCCGAAATTGCAATGCTGCTGGAACAAACCAATGCGCTGCTCATCCATAATTTCATTTTTTCAAAAACCGATTTCGAAGCGTCGCTCAATAAAGGCATTCACTTTTTGCTCAATTATCTTTGCCGGCCTCAATGGACGTTGTACAGTTTTCTTTTCGAAGAGTCTGCGCGCGCCTCAACACAGCAGATACTCGGTAAACTTCGCTATTGCAAGGATTATGCCTACTTCCCCGAGATTCTCCGCACCTACATTCAGCAACGAAGCGTCGGAGAAATGACGCTCGAAGAAGGCAGAAATCTCATAGCAAGAATCGATGCCGAGGTGGTGAAAAATCATTCGAGCGTGGAGCTTGCCAGGATGACGCAGCCGCTCTACGATTTTGTAGCGTACGCGCGGTCGCACAACATGAGCGCTACGGCCAAAACACTCCCGACACGGGCATTAATGTACTTTTTCGACAACAAAAAGATGAGCGCAATACACGAGCGCTTATCTCGTGAGCGGGAAGTTAATAACGTAAAAGAAATGAGTTACAGCCAGCTCGTAAACATCCTCGAAAAAATTCAGACCGGAGACGAGCACGCTCATCTCTTCGACGAAACTGCCGAACCCTTGCCGGCGCTTGACGACCTCTCGCTAAATCTACCCTCCTTTCCCCCCGCATTGAAGGAACCGGAAGTGACATCCCAAAAACCACCCGAGCCGCCGAAACCGATCCCTCCTCTTTTTTCCCTTGAAGAGGAGCGGGCAATGATCAAGCACGTTTTTCACCAGAACGAAGAGCAATTCCGCGCGGCGGTGAAAGAAGTGCTTGCTGCCGCGACATGGGACGAGGCAGCGCTCGCGATCGACCATTTCTTTTTGATGAACAACGTCGAGCTTTTCTCCAAAGAAGCTATTCTTTTTACGAATACGGTACAGAGCAGATTTGGTGAAGGGGTAAAGAATAAATCCTAAACTCTAATCTCTAAATCCTAATTCTTTGAGGTAAATGGGGGGATGAAAAAATACGATTTGGAAGATCGCACGTTGGCATTTGCGAAAGAGGTCATCCGTTTAGTCAACAAGGTTTCAAAAACGCTACCGAACGTGGAAATCGCAAGACAGCTTGTACACTCATCTGGCTCCGTTGGCGCAAATTACATAGAAGCAAACGAATCCCTCGGAGAAAAAGATTTTGCAATGCAAATTAAGATCTGTCGAAAGGAAGCGAAGGAAAGCCGCTACTGGCTTCAACTTCTCGACAACACTCCGGATTTAAGCGATAGCAAAACGCAACTTATCCAAGAATCTACAGAACTAATGAAAATTTTCGGAGCGATTTTGGTAAAAATAAAACAGCGACAGCAACCAATCGAATAATCTAGATTTGTGATTTCCAGATTTAGACATTAGAATTTAGGATTCATGAGTTCTACAAGGAAGTGCAACGCTCTAAAAGAATTAGTAAAATTAGAGCATGGCACAACCCAGATGTTACAACCAGATAACGCAAGAAGAGCGAGATAAAATAGCGGCTCTTTATGCGCAGCGGATTTCTCTTAGTGAGATAGCCCGTCAGTTACACCGAAACAAGAGCACGATATCCCGAGAAATTTCCAGGAATAAAGCTCCGATCCGAAGAGTCTATGGAGCCTGTCGTGCTCAGAACAAAGCTAAGGGACGAAAGATACAAGCCGGTCAACGTCCTCGGCTAAAGAATTCAACTATACGGAGCTACGTGAAGCGACACCTTCGTATGGAGTGGACACCGGAACAAATCGCAGGACGATTGCGATTGAAGTATCCACAGTACAGTATCTGTGTCGAAAGTATTTACCGATTCATTTACGACCCAAATGTTCGGCGTCAAGAGAACTTTGTTCTGGTGCTTCCTAGATCTCACAGGATCCGAAATCGACGAGGGCAACGAAAGACTCATCGAATGTCGCATATTCCTGAGCGAAAATCGATTTTAGAGCGCCCCCGAACGGTTCAGCGCCGGAAACAAGTCGGACACTGGGAAACCGATACCATCATTGCGCGCACCAGTAAAGCTGCACTACTGGCGACAGTAGAACGTACATCACGATATACGAAACTCGCCAGACTGAAACGGCGAACAGCGAAACAGGTCCGGATAACATTGAACCGATCACTGAGTCAGTATGGTCAACATCTTCGCCGAACGATTACCTACGACAACGGCCAAGAAAATGTCGAACATTTGATCGTGAATAAAACACTTGGAACTCATTCGTATTTTTGTCAGCCCTTTCACAGCTGGGAGAAAGGAACTGTCGAGAATACGATCGGCATCATTCGCAGGACATATCCAAAGAAAACAAACTTCGATCTTGTCTCTGCTTCTGATGTGAAACGCTTAGAACGCAAACTCAATAATACACCAAGAAAAATATTACATTACTTAACACCAAAGGAAGTCTTTAATAAAATCGTTGCACTTCCTCATTGAATCCAGCATTTCAAATTTATGTTCATTGATTCTGCAAAAATTTTCGTACGATCGGGAAACGGCGGCAACGGCATTATACATTGGCGCCGAGAGAAGTACGTCCCGAAAGGAGGCCCGGATGGGGGAAACGGAGGAAAAGGGGGCAACGTTATTATCAGAGCAGAAAAACAGTTGACCACGCTGCTCGATTTTCGTTACAAGCGGCGATACATCGCGCAAAATGGAAATCACGGGGAAGGCTCGAATATGGAGGGGCGTTCGGCTCAAGATGTTTTGATAAAGGTCCCGTGTGGAACGATTGTGAAAAATGCGCTGAACGGCGAAATTATCGGCGACTTGATCCAGCACGGTACTGAAATTGTCGTTGCTAGAGGCGGGCGCGGGGGAAAAGGAAATTCAGAATTTGCCACGTCGACCAACCAGGCGCCACGTATCTGCACACCGGGCGAAGAAGGAAAAGAATTCAATTTAGATCTTGAGCTCAAGCTTCTTGCGGACGTTGGTCTGGTAGGATTTCCAAACGCCGGGAAATCGACACTGATTTCAAAAATTTCAGCGGCAAAGCCGAAGATCGCCGATTATCCGTTTACGACGCTCGTGCCGAACCTCGGAATGGTCTATTTTCAAGAGGGAAAGAGCTTCGTTGTCGCCGATATTCCCGGCCTCATCAAGGGAGCACACGAAGGGAAAGGGCTCGGGACTCAATTTCTTCGCCACATCGAACGGACAAAAGTGCTTGTCTATCTGGTTGAGTGCACTAGCCCTGACCCGAAAAAAGATTTCGCGACATTGGCAAGCGAACTGAAAGCGTTCAACAAAGACCTACCAAAGAAACCAACGCTAGTAGCTTTGACGAAACTCGACATTGCCGACACAGCACTCCGAAAAGCCCTCAAAAAAATAAAATTCCGTAAAGGAATTTCTGTCCATGATATTTCCGCCGTGACTGGCGAACAACTTGACGATTTAATCGCAGGCATGTGGAAGGCGCTGGAGAAAAAGAAGTTATAGATTTCAATGCAATATCGGACACCTGACCTAGAAAATTACGTTGTGTTGAAATATTTAGTCGGATAAATCAAGAAGATGTCCGACATTTGAAACCATCGTGCAACGCACACATTGAAATTCAGTCCGTTTCTTTGTAGATTCATCCTCAATGAAACCAACCAAACGCGATTCGGACTTTACAACGCCGGAACGGCTTGACAATGAGACCGAGTTCGATCAAGCGCTTCGTCCTTCCGCTTTCGGCGAATTTGTCGGGCAAAAAAGCATCGTCGATAATCTGAAAATTTTTATTGCAGCGGCAAAGCAGCGGAACGAATCGCTCGACCATGTGCTCCTCACCGGCCCTCCGGGGTTGGGGAAAACCACTCTGGCGTACATCATCGCCAACGAGATGGGGGCCGATATTAAAATCACATCCGGTCCCGTTCTCAACAAGCCCGCCGACTTAGCCGGCGTGTTGACGAATCTTCAGGAAGGCGATGTGCTTTTTATCGACGAAATTCACCGGCTTAATTCCGTTGTGGAAGAATATCTTTATTCAGCGATGGAAGAATTCCGGCTGGATATCATTATCGATTCTGGACCTAGTGCCCGGAGCATCCAGCTCTCCCTTCCGAAGTTTACGCTCGTAGGAGCGACAACACGTGCCGGTCTCTTAACTGCCCCGCTCCGCGCGCGTTTCGGTGTGTCAAACAGGCTCGATTATTATGTGCCCGACCATCTTTCCAAGATCATCAAGCGCTCAGCCGACATTTTAAAAATTGAAACCGACGTTGGCGGCATTACGGAAATTGCCCGGCGTTCACGAGGAACGCCCCGCATCGCAAACCGCCTGCTGAAGCGCTGCCGCGATTTTGCAATGGCAGATAAAAAACTCGCCCACTACCACGGTGTCGTCACAAGTGAAGTTTCAGAATACTCGTTGCATGCCCTTGAAGTCGACAACCTCGGTCTCGACGAGATGGACAAGCGCATCCTGCGGACAATTATCGAGAAATACGACGGCGGTCCGGTGGGAGTCAGCTCGCTCGCCGTCGCAGTAGGCGAAGAGCCGGGAACGATTGAAGAAGTCTATGAGCCGTTTTTGATTCAGGAAGGGTTTATCAAACGGACCCCGCGCGGGAGAGAAGCAACGCCGATAGCCTATAAACATTTTGGAATAAAGAAGAAAACTGTCGGGCAGGAAAATTTGTTCTAGAGACACAGTGCAAAACCTTCTTCCTCTGTGAAACTCCGTGAACCTCAGTGATCCTCTGTGTAAAAAGCTCTTTCACAGAGAGACACAGAGTAATCACAGGGTTCCACAAAGAAAAACAACAGTTGAACTTTTTGGACGTGTCCTTAATGTCATTCCTAACAAGGTGAAATCATGCCTCTTGATAAAGATCTACAGTCCATTCAGGAAGTCCGCGACCTTTTGACCAAGGCAAAGGAAGCCCAGCTTGCATTTCGGTCTTACTCTCAGGAACAAGTAGACAGAATTGTCAAATCCATGGCCGATGCAGGATTCGCAGAAGCTGAGCGTCTCGGACAAATGGCCCACGAAGAGACCGGCTTCGGCAAACCTGAAGACAAGAAGAAGAAAAATGAGTTTGCTACGAAACGAGTGTGTGAGTCAATCAGGGACTTAAAAACCGTAGGCGTCATTCGCGAAGATAAAGAGAAAAGTATCGTCGAGATCGGCGAGCCGATGGGAATCGTTGCTGCATTAATTCCTTCAACCAATCCGACGTCGACCGTGATGTTCAAAGCGATTATTTCCGTAAAAGGGCGCAATGGATTTGTTGCAAGCCCTCATCCACGCGCAGCAAAGTCAACGCTAGAAGCCACACGTATCGTTTCCGAAGCAGCAGAACGAGCGGGCGCGCCGCATGGATTGATCGCTTGCATGTCGGTTCCGTCAATCGAGGGAACGAACGAATTGATGAAGCATAAACTTACGGCCATCATCCTTGCAACCGGCAGCAATCCGATGGTTCGCGCCGCGTACAGCTCTGGCAAACCGGCACTCGGCGTTGGCTCCGGAAACGTTCCAGCTTTCATTGAACGCACTGCAAACATAAAGAAAGCTGTCGTCGATATTGTTTCGGGAAAAATGTTTGACTGGGGAGTTCTTTGTTCGACCGAATCGGGTGTTATCATCGATTCGCCGGTCATGCAGCAAGCCATTGAAGAATTCAAGAGACTGAAAGCCTACTTCGTCACTTCCGACGAAAAAGAGAAACTGAGCCACACAATGTTCGATGCCAAAGGTGCGATCAACCCCGATATCGTCGGCAAGTCGCCGGCGTTCATCGCACAGAAAGCGGGGTTTAATGTTCCGGCAGATACCTCGTGCCTGATTGCCGAACTGCCTGCGGTGGGAAAAGAATATCCTCTCTCGCGCGAAAAACTTTCGCCGGTCCTTTCATTGTTCATCGTTGACGGCTGGCGGGAAGGCTGCGAACGGTGTATCGAGATGCTTGAGCTCGGAGGATTGGGGCACACAATGGTGATTCATTCGTCTGACAGGGATATCATTATGAAATTTGCCCTGGAAAAACCGGCGTGTCGCATTCTTGTCAATACGCAAGCGGCGCTCGGGGCAGTTGGTTATACGAACGAACTCCTTCCGTCAATGACGCTGGGACCCGGCACATTCGGGAAATCGATTATTTCTGAGAACGTTTCAGCAAAGCACCTTATTAATATCAAACGGCTTGCTTTTGAGACAAGGCCGATTAACAAGAGTGAGGGGAGAATTCAGAATACAGAATTCAGAAGTCAGGAGTCAATGCCTCCGACCAGCGACTATCGACCGCAGGCTATGGACTCAGGACTCAGGACACCAAAAAAAGAAACCGATGACAACGCTTCACCCCACAGCTGGATGGAAGAAATCGAAGAAAGGATTCGACTGAAGGCTGGGAACCAACCGATGAATATGAGGCTGGACACAGAAGTAAAAACTCAGAAAGAAGAGAACAAAGAAGCAAAGTACGGAACTGGAATGATGGTTGAAGAAGTAGAGCGAGTAATGAGGGAATTTAAGAAATAATTAGAAGTTAAAAGTGCAAAGTTAAAAATAAAAAAGTGGCTTTGGCACTTTTAACTTTTCACTTTTAACTTTTAACTCCTTTGAAAAAGCTTCCCCGTTCTTTCTACACCCGCTCGTCTCTTTCCGCCGCAAAAGACCTTCTGGGGAAAATCCTCGTTCGAAAAATCGATAAAACAATCCTCTCCGGAAAAATTGTCGAGGTCGAGGCCTATCGAGGCGCAAAAGATCCTGCAAGCCATGCCTACCGGGGCAAGACAAAGCGAAATGAAGCGATGTTCGGTGCAGGCGGATTTTTGTACGTCTATTTTACGTACGGAATGCATTTCTGCGCCAATGTGGTAACAGGAAAGAAAGATGTCGGCGAAGCAGTCCTCATTCGAGCCATTGAGCCTTTAGAGGGAGTCAAAACAATGGGAAAAAATAGAGGGTTCGCGAAAAACAGGATGAACGAAGTCAATCTTACTAACGGGCCGGCAAAACTCTGCCAGGCATTTGGCATCGGGAGAAAGGATAACAGAACTGATTTGCTTGGAAACAATATTTTTTTAATCGAAGGTAAATCTATTCCGAAATCGAGCATTGGAGCTTCACCTCGAATCGGAATTTCGCGTGGAAAGGAAAAGAAGTGGAGGTTTTTTGTGAAGGGGAATACATGGGTATCAAAACGACAAGGATCCTAACTGAAGGTGTGAACTGAACTGGCTGCAGTGAATACGATCAGAATAAGAATGAAGCGATTCACGGATGAAGATAGAGCCAAAGTGAAGAGTGAAAAAGTCAAAAGTAGCAATTGGAAGGAAGTGAAATTCAAGATTTTTAGAAATACGTCACCTCACTTTTAACTTTTCACTATTAACTTTTACCTCTTTCTCACTACCGCGTAAGTTCTTTCAGAAGGTACTCTCCCGTAAACGAGGCTGGATTTTTACTCATCTCTTCCGGCGTTCCCTCCCCAACGATGTACCCTCCATCGTTGCCTCCTTCGGGGCCGAGATCGATGATCCAATCAGCGGTTTTGATAACGTCCAGATTATGTTCAATGACGATAACGGTATTTCCCTTCTCGACGAGCTTATTTAACACGGACAGCAGCATTTGCACGTCGTCGAAATGAAGTCCGGTCGTCGGCTCATCGAGAATATACAACGTCTTCCCCGTGCCGACTTTTGAAAGCTCGGTTGATAATTTTACTCTCTGGGCCTCGCCTCCGGACAGCGTCGTTGCCTGTTGACCTAATCGAATGTAGCCCATGCCTACATCAAACAACGTCTGTAACTTTCGCCGGATGCGGGACATCTCACTGAAAAATCCGAGCGCTTCTTCCACCGTCATCTCTAAAACATCGGCGATCGATTTTTCCTTGAAGTGAACTTCAAGCGTCTCGCGATTGTAACGTTTCCCTTTGCACACATCACACACCACATAGACATCGGGCAAAAAATTCATTTCAATTTTTCGAACGCCGTCCCCCTCGCAGCTTTCGCATCGTCCCCCTTTCACGTTGAAGCTGAACCGCCCCGCTTTGTATCCCCGGATTTTTGCTTCGGGAAGTTGGGTGAAGAGGTCCCGAATCATCGTGAACATGCCGGTGTACGTCGCGGGATTTGAACGCGGTGTCCTCCCGATCGGCGACTGGTCGATGTCGATGATTTTATCAACGTCGCCGATGCCGAGGAGGGACGCGTATGGCAATATGCTCACCTTTGTCTTATAAAACTTTTTGGAAAGAATTGGAAAAAGCGTTTCGTTGATGAGGGAGGACTTGCCGGAACCGCTCACTCCTGTAACACATACAAAAACGCCAAGCGGAATTTTTACCGTAACATTCTTCAGATTATTTCCCGCTGCGCCTTTGAGTGTAAGGAATTTTCCATTCCCTTTGCGCCGCGTCGACGGCACATCGATTTTCTTTTTCCCTTGAAGGTACTCTATCGTCGACGAAATATTAGCCTCTGTACTTTTTTCCCCTACCGTTTCACTTTTCGCTTTTAACTTTTCACTTTTAACTTTTAACGTTCCCGGCTCCCCCACGGCAACGACGCTTCCGCCATGCTCACCCGCGCCAGGACCAAGGTCGACAAGAAAGTCGGACTGTTCGATCATTTCCTTATCATGCTCGACAACAAGAACCGTGTTGCCCAGATCGCGGAGGTCCTTTAACGAGCCGATCAGTTTCATATTATCGCGTTGATGGAGTCCGATGCTTGGCTCGTCCAGAATATAGAGCACACCGACAAGTTGCGACCCGATTTGCGTCGCGAGACGGATGCGCTGAGCTTCCCCTCCGGAAAGGGTTCGAGCTGCCCTGTCAAGCGTGAGGTAGCCGAGACCGACATTAACCATGAATTCCATTCGCTGCCCGATCTCCTTTAATATCTGTTTGGCAATCTCCATTTGTCGCGGACTGAGGGTCAGGGTCTTGAAAAACTCACGTGCATCCGTTAACGATAGTTCAACGACATCGGCGATGTTGACTCTTTTTCCCGACATCGAGTCCTCAAGCTTTATCGCTAGGCTTTCTTTGCGCAATCGCCCCCCGTTGCAAACAGTACACCGTGTCGTCCCCATGAACCCTTCTACCCATTCCCGGATTTTCGGTGAAGCTGTTTCGGCGTAATAATTCTGCAGCATGCCGACCACACCGCTAAAACGATGTTTGTAAATGACCGGCCTTCCGCCGCCGTGCGAATATTCGATTTCGATTTTCTCTTTTCCGGTCCCGTACAATAACTCCTGCCGCGCCTCTTTAGAGAGCGACTTCAACGACGTATCAAAATCGAATCCGTGCCGCTTTAAAACAGCGCGCACCTGGCTGAAAAACCATGTTTGACGAGGTTTACCGAGAGCTGCAATTCCTTCTTGATTGATGGAGAGTTTTTCGTCGGGAAGAATAAGCGAAAGGTCGAACTCTTTTTTTTCCCCCAATCCTTCGCATGAGGGACACGAACCGTACGGCGTATTGAACGAGAATGAATTCGGTGCAGGTTCTTCGTAACTTGTCCCGCAGTTCGGACAGGAGTAATGTTTGCTGAAAAGATGGTCCGACGTTCCATCATTGACAATAAGAACGCCCGAACCGAAATTGAGTGCAACGTCAACCGAGTCTGCAATGCGGCTGCGGCTCTCTTTCTTCACGGCTATGCGGTCGACAACAATCTCGATGTCGTGCACTTTATACCGGTCGGCTTTCATTCCCTTTGAAATCTCTTTCACCTCGCCGTCAACCCGGGCGCGAAGAAATCCGTCCCGCACAATTTGCTCGAACAATTCGCGGTAATGCCCTTTCCGTCCCTTCACCACCGGTGCGAGAATTTGGATCTTCGTTCCCCCCGGCAGTTTCAGTATCGCATCGATGATTTGGTCGATGCTTTGCTTTTGTACTTTTGTTCCGCAGTTGACGCAAAATTGCACCCCTGCCCGGGCAAATAGTAACCTTAGAAAATCATAAATCTCCGTAACGGTTCCCACTGTCGAGCGAGGATTATGGCTTACAGTCTTCTGTTCGATGGAAATTGCAGGGCTTAGCCCTTCGATGTAATCAACATCGGGCCTCTCCATCAGCCCTAAAAATTGCCTGGCATAGGCAGAAAGGCTTTCGACGTACCGCCGTTGACCTTCGGCGTAGATCGTATCAAAAGCGAGGCTTGATTTGCCCGAGCCTGAAAGCCCGGTGATGACAACGAGCTTATCGCGCGGAATCTCAACATCAATATTTTTGAGGTTATGCTCCCGCGCCCCTTTTATGATAAGAAGATTTTGATCTTGCATTTCGGATTATCTAAAGGCAGGCGTGCCTATTTGACCGGTTCAGGAAAACAGTTCTTCTTGTCTCACTTTTTGGATTTTAAATATGAAAGATATTCATTGGAGGCGGGAAATGCAAAGCAATTCTCAACCGACATCTGTCCGTAAAAAGAAAAGCTCAAGTTCTTTCGAAAAATAAAATCTTTGCGCTTTGCTTTATAGAGATTTGCTCGGCTCAAACCTGTCTTAATCTGAGGAATCTGGAATCTGCGTCTAATCAGCGTAATCTGAGCAATCACTTGATCACGCGTAACTCGAACGTAAGGTTTCGCATCGGAAAAACATTCGCAAGCCGATTTTCGTACATATCTTTTCGAGCGTTCGCCAACGCGACGGCCGCCCGGTCAAACCAATGACGCTGCGTCAACCCTTTTTCAAATTCTACCGACAACAGCGCATAGTTCGCTTTCGAGTATCGAAAACCTCCGTTCGCCGTTCCATCGATAAAATAATCAAACGAATGGACTCCGAAGAAATGCCGATGGGTAGGGTCGGTGTGAGCCTGTTGATGTGAAAAAAAAGGAACGACGACTTTTACGAGAGCCGACGGCTTTGCTATGCGATGAAGTTCTTCCATCACCTTTACAATATCGTCAAGGTGTTCAATGATGTTCTCGCAGATAATCTCGCTGAAATAATTGTCCGGAAATGGGTACGGAAACCGGTTGAGGTCATGAATGATGTCGGCATGAGAGCTTGAATTGACATCGACGCCGATCGCGCCCGCGTGCTTTCGGAGGCCGCATCCAAGGTCGAGAATGTTAAAGGCATGAATAGGTGGGGGGGGTGGCTTTTTGATATTCGCCGTTAGTTTTTTCCTTTTAGGTTTTACCTCTTTACTCTTCATTCTTCATTATTAATTATCACGTTACCCGATTTTCTTCCGTTTATTCAGATATTGAAACAGCGCAGTATCAAACGGCATCTCCGTATCGAGAAGGATATAGTCGATATTATTTTCCCTGCATTCCCGTTTATACCGCTCAAGAAATGCTTGCATTTCTCTCTGATACGCCCGCTGGATATGATACGGCTGGGTCGCCAATTCTTCTGCCGTTTCAAGGTCCTTAAACACCGCGTCGCTGCCGAACGCGAATGATCGCTCGAACGGGTCGAGCACGTGCATGACAAGAATATCGTGATGGTTATGCCGGAAATGTTTTAACGCCGCCATCACCTTGGCCGGGTCGTCAAACAAATCGCTGACAACGATGATAAGCCCACGCCGTGTAATTCGCTCAGCCATTCGATGAAGCGACTGCGATGTCCCCGTCGTGTTTCCGGCTGAAAGGTTTTCCAACTCGATCAGAATTCTCCGGAGGTACGCTTTCGTTGCATGGGGCGGCAGGGTTAGCCTAATGCTCGCGTCGTACACCGTCAAACCGACTGCATCCCGCTGCTGCACCATTAAATAGGAAAGAGCAGCAACCATGTACGAAGCGTATTCCAACTTTGAGATCCTTTTTCCGTTTCCCCTCTGCGACTTTTCGGAAGCAAACGACATGGAGGCACTAGCATCAAGAATGATGTGGGACTTAAGGTTGGTCTCTTCCTCGTATTGCTTGATGTAGTACCGGTCGGTTTTACCATAAACTTTCCAGTCTATGCTCCGGATTTCGTCTCCGGGCATATATTGCCGGTGTTCAGCAAATTCGACGCTGAAACCATGGTACGGACTCTTGTGCATCCCGGTGATGAATCCTTCCACCACCATGCGGGCGCGAAGCTCCATGTTCGCCAGCTTCGAAACGACTTCAGGTTGAAGATATTTAAGCGCCTGTTCCATGTTCCGAAAATTACCTTCTCCTAGCCGGCTTTTTTGTTTTCACCGCAACGTCATTTTTCATGCCGATAATTTCATCGGGGGTCTTGCCGAGGTTGTCAAGCTCGAATTTTGCCGACGCCGCAAGGCTATGATCCGGGAATTTTGCGATGAAGTTTTGATATGCAACCCGCGCACTGTCGAACATTTGGAGGTTGTTGTTATATATAAAACCGACAAAAAACATTGCGAGCGGGGTTGATTTCAAATCCGGATATTTTTTCACGAATGCACTGTAATAATTCACAGCGGCGTGATAATCATGTTTACCATTATATGCTTGACCGAGCATGAACAAGGCGGCGGGTGCGTTTTTTCCTTCCGGATATTCTGTGAGGATCGCCTGGCACATTTGAATAGTCGAATCGGTATTCGCGCTGGCTTGCAATTGTTCCACTCTTTGCCACATTTCATCTTCTGTCATTTTCGCGCAGCCGATAAGAAAAAGAACGCCGCAGGCAATGGCGCGTACCGTTAATTTCATAATCTCTCCTTGTTTAAAATAATGTACGTAATGTGTTATTGCTTCCTTCGCATCACCGCGGCAAAGAAACCGTCGGTCCCGTGGATGTGCGGCTTCAACCGAAAATAGCTCCCCTGCGAGAGCGATTCAAGCTGATACCGTCGAAGAATAATGGACGGCTCCATGATTTCAAACTGGGGATGCAAATCCAAAAACCTTTCAACGATATCCTCGTTTTCAGATTTCATCATTGTGCAGGTTGAGTAAATCAACCTTCCATTTATTTTTACGCAGCGTCCATAATGGTTGAGAATACTCGATTGTTTGATATTCAATTCTGCAATCGACTCTGGGCTTACAGTCCATTTCATGCCGGGATTGCGGCGAAGCGTGCCGAGCCCGCTACACGGGGCATCAACAAGAACATTGTCGGCGGCATCGATAAGGTTTGCCGGAAGTTCACCCTCCTCAACTTTGCAAATGCGTATCGTATCGACGCCGCTGCGGCGGATGCGTTTACGCAATCCTTCCAGGCGGTAGGAGTTCGTATCGAGGGCAAAGATAACCCCGCGGTTTTTCATCAATGCCGCAAGCGCAAGAGATTTCCCTCCACCACCCGCACATGCGTCCACGACTTTCAACGTCGGCTTCGGGTCAACCAACAAGGACAGGATCTGACTTCCTTCGTCCTGAACTTCAAAAAATCCTTTTCGAAAAACGTCGAGCTGAAAAATGTTTATCTTCCGTCGCACAGTCAAACCGGCCTCGGAAAACTTGGTACGTTCAGTCTCAATATTTTCCTTTGCCAACGCATCCTGACAATCTCCGATGCTCGCCTTCAACGTATTCACGCGGAGCGTCAGCGGAGCGGGCGTGTTCAGTGCAGCACACAGACGAACAGTTTCATCTTCCCCGTACTCCTTACACCATTCCTCAATCAACCATTCAGGAAAAGAATACAAAAGAGAAACGTGCTTTGTGTCATCACCATGGTGCTGAGATTTCCCTTCGAGTCCGTCGTTTTGGTCTTTTGCTTTATGGAGGCTGAACAGCAATGACTGCTGCTCAACAGGATCGGCCCCAAGTTCTTCAACCAATGTCTCTATTTTGTCGCCGCCAACGGTCGCCCGGTACACGAGGCACTGCAAAAACGTTGCTTGGCTGTCCGATGATCGAAGATTTTTTCCCCCCGATGTTTCGTGAAGCCACTCTATCCTTTTTTTGTGCCGGAGCATTCCATAAACGGTTTCAGCAATAAATCGGCGGTCGTGCGAACCGAGATACTTATGTGAACGAAAGAATATATCGATAGTGCTGTCGGCCGGATGTTCACTGCGAATGATGAGGTCATAGGCCTCGACGGTATGACCGATAAGCGAGGATTTTTTCACGGATTATACTTCAACGACGTCAGAATTCATTTCCGATGTTCGATATGCCCGAGCCATACGCGGTGTATTGAACGCGACAGCCGGAACGCCGCTCTTGTTCAAAACGATCACACCGCCGAAACCATCGGCCTTTTTTTCCAATTGCAGGATCGATTGCTTTGCCGCCGCCGCGGGATCGCCGCCGTTGTATTCCATCAAATCGATAAGTGTTTTTGCCAGCACAACTTTGATGATCGCTTCACCCCAGCCTGTGCACGAGGCACCGCCAACGGAACTGTCCGCATACGTTCCACAGCCGATGAGAGGCGAATCGCCCACTCTGCCGGGATACTTATTCGGAGTACCGCCGGTTGAAGTCCCGGAGGCAATCACGCCATTTTGGTCGACAGCAACCGCACCGACAGTGTCCTGCGGCTTCTTTTTTCTAAAAGCGTCCTTCGTGGAAACATTTTTTTTACTGCTCTGTACCCCCTTCCACCGCTCCAGCTCCCTGCCTACGAGCAAGTCATCTTTCGCACATTGGGTAATTCCATGCTCTTTAGCGAACCTTACCGCCCCGTTGCCGGCAAGCAGGATGTGTTCACTCTTATCCATGATGATGCGGGCAAGAGAAATCGGATAGCGAATGTTTTGAACCGCAGCGACGGCACCAGCGCGAAACGTCGTCCCATCCATGATGCTTGCGTCGAGCTCGATTTCACCGATGGAGTTCACAAACGAACCCCGACCGGCATCGAAGGTCGTGTCGTCTTCCATGAAATTGATCGATTTCTCGACGGCTTGCACGGCACTCCCGCCGTTAGAAAGAATGTTCCAGCCGATTGCAAGTGCCTGCTGCACACCACTGCGGTGTGCGTCGACCAAATCGTCCGGAATATCCCAAGCACCGCCATGCACAATGAACGAGATCATACAATCATTCCAATGGTAAGCTGAAATAGAAAGAACTGCCGATGTGCTCCCGACTTTCAACCCAAATTTTACCCCCATGTGCCTCAACAATATTTTTACAGATAGCGAGACCAAGGCCGGTCCCTTTTTCCCCAATGACCGCTGACGTTACAATCTGCCGATACTTGTCGAAAATAAAGGGAATTTCTTTTGCCGGAATTCCAATACCGTTATCTTTGACACAGGTAACGACTGAGGGCTTTTCCATTCCGGCATTCTTTACGGCTATGTCCGCCTGCCGGGCGCTCTGCACCGTTACAGCGATCTCGCCGTGCTCGCCCGTAAACTTGATGCCGTTCATGAGGAGATTCTCCATGACCTGTTCAATCTTTGCCTGATCGGCCATAACGGAAATTGCACCCGCATCGTACGCTTTATGAAGGGTAATGGATTTTTTCATCGCAAGAGGTTTCATTTGCATCAGTGTGTGGTCAATTGTCCTCTGTAAATCTATGGGGTGCTTGTTAAGCGTCACATACTCCGATTCGAGTTTGGACAGATCGAGAATATCGTTAATAAGGTCGAGCATTTGCTCACTCGCCTTCTCGATCGTTTGCAGCATTTCGTCTTTGTCTTGTTCGTTGAGGTTTTTCTCTTCCATCATTAATTGCGTAAACGCCCGGACTGCAGTGAGCGGTCCGCGAAGGTCGTGTACTAACATTGAAAAAAAATCGGATTGGAGCTCCTTCACTTTTCTTTCAGCCATCGTCATCCGTAAAATGGATTTGACGCGAACGATAAGCTCGTTAGTATCAATCGGCTTCACAAGATATTCGTTCACTCCAAGGTTAAACCCGCGTTCCATGGAGTGAGAGTCACGCATGAAGCCGGTAAGAAAAATAACAGGGAGGTCTTTCGTCTTCTTGTGGACGCGGATGCGGGAAAGCGTTTCAAACCCGTCTAATCCCGGCATGAGAATATCGAGGAGAACGAGGTCAATTTTTTCTTTCTCCAATATGGCAAGCCCTTCTTCTCCCGCCGCTGCCCGGAACACCTTGTATTTCTCATGCGCAAGCACTACGGCTAATGGTTCAACGCTTGATATTTCATCGTCTATGATCAGGATCGAATACGTTTCTTGAGGCGGCTCTTTCATGGTGAGCTAAAATAGAAAAATTGCGCTGGAATTGCAAGGCGACCGAATGCGCCGGAGACATGCCATCATAACGCAAAAAGCCAGATCGACTCTGGCTTTTTTGCAGCTCGGATGCAGCGGTGGCTCAATGACTGTGTACGACGTTGATAACGTGGCCGCACATTGCGCATCTGACCTCCTGCCTATCAATATTGTGAAATTGTTTCTCGATGTACCGGAGGCCCAAAAAAAGGATGAAAGAGAATATCATAAACAATTCGAACGGCAATACAAAGAGGGAAACGCCAAAAGATATAATGACCAGCGACGTTAGGGCAAACAATGTGATAAAGCTTTTTCGATGAACCATCGCACCACATTTCGGACAATCCATATTTCATTCCTCACTCATGTGGAAAAGATTTTCAAATCAATCTGCATATATATATCAACTACGCGTGAACGGTGTTGTGATTTCAGTCATCCATCTTCATGAAGTGTGATGTGTATTCACTACGGTGAAGTCGCTGTTTTTTGCGACGGATTCCTCCAAAAAAAATATTTGCATGTTTCTTGAATGCACAGCAGACATTCTATCACCAGCGGCGAAGAGCACATGTCAATAACGGTACTCCAATCTACATTGCCTTTGGAGCGCAATTTTCTTAATTTTACAGATGATTAAGATACGACGTTTCATGAACAATCCCATTTTGCTGAAACTCCGCTCAATCTTCAGATTTTGTTTTTATTTTTCCCTTCTCGCAGCATCAGTGCTGCATGCCCAAAGTACGATTACGGTTCATCCACAATTTGTCGAATACACCGGTAACCGACGTGACATCATTCCACTAAAAAGGATTAAAAGGCCGAAAATTGCTCTGGTTTTAAGCGGCGGAGGTTCGCGGGGCGTAACGCATGTGGGCGTTCTCAAAGCACTGGAAAAATACCACATCCCGATCGATCTTATCGTTGGAACGAGCATCGGCAGTCTCGTCGGCGGACTCTACGCGTCAGGATATTCAGCCGAACAATTACAAACCGTCGTCGACACAACCAATTGGTCGGAAGTTCTTTCGTTTGCCGACGAAGCAGACCGAACAGACTTATTTGTCGGTCAAAAACAAGCGGCCGACCGAAATTTACTTACTATTCGGTTCGACGGCCTCACACCCGTCATTCCTTCTTCCCTCTCCAATGGACAACGGCTCACGACATTCATCAACCAGTTAACCCTTCAAGGCATTTACCATCCTAATCGGTCTTTCGACGATCTAAAAATTCCATTCCGTGCAGTTTCCACCGATCTGGTTTCTGGAAAAAGAGTTGTGTTGAGCTCCGGGAATTTCGCCGAAGCGATTCGCGCGAGCATCTCTATTCCCCTCTTGTTCAGCCCGATAAAAAGAGATTCGATGGAGCTCACCGACGGCGGTCTTATCTCAAATATTCCCGTTGAAGTCGCCAGCGAAATGAACATGGATATCATTATTGCCGTCGACGTTTCCAGCCCACTCCTAAATGTTCACGAATTGAATGCGCCGTGGGAAATTGCTGACCAAATTATCAATATTATGGCCCAACTGCCGAATAAACAATCGCTCGAAAAAGCAACCGTCGTTATTAAACCTGATTTAGGAGGGCACCTTGCGTCGGATTTCTCCGGTCTCGATTCACTCATCAAAAGCGGAGAAGCGGCTGCCACTGCGATGATGCCGGCGTTATTAGACAGTATTCAAAAGAAACAATCGATCGACTATTTCTCCGGGCCTGATGTCGATCAACTTTCATTCAAAATATCCTACGTCAGCTTTCAGGGCTCCGACTTTCCCCGGAATGTAAAAGCCGATCTGAGTGCGTTGACCACGCGCGAAAAAGTCACTATCAGCCTCATCAAAGAAAAAGTTTCTTCACTATATTCGCTGGGCAGTTACAGAGACGCGTACGCAGAAGTCACCCTTCGTGATTCGACCGCTACCGTAAAATTTGTAGACGTTCCAAACCCGGAAATTCTCTCCGTCGAAATCACCGGCGATTCGGTCATCGCGAAGGAAGATCTCCTCCCGCTTGTCAACCAGTTAAAGAACAAAGCGGCGAATTCCGACAGTACACAATCGGCGTTGGACGGTATTCTCGCGTTGTACCGGGATAGAGGATATTCGCTTGCCCGGATTCAATCCGTCCAATTGGATTCCTCACAGGGCATCCTGCGAATCGCCATCGACGAGGGAGTGATTTATCACTTGACTGTGGAAGGAACGACGAAGTCGCGGGATTGGGTGATAAGGAGGGAACTCCCCTTTACTGTCGGAGATATTTTCACGGTATCGAACGCCCAGCAAGCGATCACCAATCTTATGGCGACAAATTTATTCGACCAGGTATTAATTGACGTCCGATACATCGGAGACAAATCGGACATCGTCATCAAAGCAACGGAAAAAAAATCGGAGCTGGCGGGCGTTGGGCTGCGCATCGACAACGAACGCGGTGTACAGCCTACTCTCGAACTTCGCGATGAAAATTTTCTCGGTGCCGCTACGGAGCTTGGCGCGTATTTTGGCGGCGGTCTGCGGAATCGAAAGTATCTCGTAGAATTCAAGGCGAACCGCATTTTTAATTCGTACTACACCTTCAACTTAAATTCTTTTTATGATTTGAAAGATATCTATACCTATGACAACGATCCTTCAATTCAATCCCCTACATCGTTCAACAGAGTGCGCGTAGGAGAATACCGCCAGGTAGAAGACGGCGGATCGTTTTCGCTTGGAAGTCAAGTCGAGCGGCTTGGGAACGTTACTGCGGAATACCGTTTGGGCCTGGATCAAATACTGTCCTTGTCAGGTAGAGGATATTCGACGGATAAGTTCACGCTTCAGACTCTCAAGCTTTCATCTACCATCGACACGCAGGATCAATTTCCCTTTCCCCGTTCAGGCTCATTGATGAATGTCAGTTGGGAAACGGCTTCATCCATCGGTGCGGGAGAAATCGGCTATTCAAAACTGTTCTTCTCGTACGAATGGTTCTCGACGTATTTCGGGGGGCAAACACTTCATCCGAAAATCGTTTTCGGCTTCGGGGATCAAACGCTCCCGCTCTCACAGCAGTTTTATCTCGGGGGAGAAGATTCCTTCTACGGGCTCAATGAAGACGATTCGCGTGGAAGGCAGGTTTTCGTCATTAACGTGGAATACCGTGCGTTGCTCCCTGTAAAGATTTTCTGGGATACGTACTTCAGTGCTCGTTACGACTTCGGATCGATTTGGCCGCAGCAGCAAAATATCAGCCTACGTGACCTTCATCATGGAATCGGCGCCGGATTTGCCGTCGACACACCGGCCGGTAAAGCGAGCTTTTCCGTTGGGAGAAGCTTTTACGTTCGGAGGGATTTGTTGACGCAGCCGTTGAGCCTCGGCCCGGTCCTCGCATATTTTTCATTCGGATATCCGTTGTAGAAAAGGCTCGGCGCTTTTTGAAGTCGGTACTGCCTTGTGTACTTACAATAACCCCCTTGTCATTCCCCCATCCACACTGATGGTGGCCCCCGTTATAAAGCTCGAGCGCGATGACGCAAGAAACGCGACAACGTCTGCAATCTCCTGCGGCGTACCGTACCGGCCGAGTGGAATTTCCTTTGCCTGGAGGTTCATATATTCCTGAACGGAAATATTCGCTTTCGAAGAACGAACCCGCGAAATTTCTTCCTGCCGTTTGGTCATCACAAACCCGGGACAAACCGTGTTGATGAGAATTCCATCCCTTGCATACTGCGCGGAAAGAACTTTGTGTAAACCGATCAGTCCGGGACGCAGGGTCGATGATATTACCAATTCCTGAATCGGTTGTTTACCGACAATCGAGTTGATCGTAATAATTCTTCCCCATCGTTGCTTTTGCATGAACGGAATCACTGCTCTCGTCAATCGAATTGCACTCATCATCGTGAGTTGCACTCCCTTCTCCCAATTGTCGTCGGAAAGGCGGTCAAATGTTTCAACCGGCGGTCCGCCCGCATTGTTGACAAGAACGTGGATTGTTCCAAATTTTTTTACAACAACTTGAACCAACTTTTTAACTTCTACTGCCTTACTGACATCCGTAGGCACAGGAAAGACTTCAGCTTTTGTTTTCGCCGAAATCTCTTTTGCAGCAACCGTAAGTAATTTTTTATCCCGTGCGCAAATAACAACCACTGCCCCTTCGCCTGCTAATGTTTCTGCTATCGCCCTTCCTAAGCCTTGGCTCGACGCTGCAACCAAAGCAATTTTATTTTGCAAGCCAAAATCCATGATAGAACTCCTTCCTTTTTTCCAATGGCACTAGTCGAGTTTTGTCCTGAATCGGAGCACACTTGCAACAAGAATTGTCACCCCCATAAAGAGAAGCGCCGCGGCCTCAAACCACAAGTCTGTGAGACCAATTCCTTTCAAGATTATCGACCGGACGACTACGAGATAATACCTCATCGGTACAGCAAACGACAGAGTTTGCAGAATATTGGGCATATTCACTATCGGAAACGTGAACCCCGAAATGTACATCATCGGTTGCAGGAGGAAAAATTGCAACGTCATCATCGCCTGCTGCTGTGTGTTGGAAATTGTAGAGACAAACAACCCGAGCCCCAGGGACGTGAGTAAGAAGAAAAGCGACAGCCCGAAGAGCAGCGGAACACTTCCCTTCACCGTAATCCCAAACCCAACCACCATTGCCACAAGCACGACGCACCAGTTTACAAGACCAATAATAGTGAACGGTATCAGCTTTCCTACGATCAATTCGGTCGGTGTTATCGGCGTCACCATAATCTGCTCAAGTGTTCCGATTTCTTTTTCCTTGACTACTGCCATCGAGGTGAGGTTCATCGTCGTGATCAAAAGAATCATCACGAGCACCCCCGGCACCATAAAATTCCTGCTTGTCAGGGATGGGTTGAACCATGCCCTGGTCTGCGCATCGATGCCGCCGATGTGTGCGGATCCCGACACTTCGGCCAAAACATTGTTCGAATACTGCACAAGAATTTGATTGACGTACCCCATTGCGATGGCAGTGCTGTTTCCCTCGCTTCCGTCCAGAAGTACCTGTACTTTTGCCGGTTCATGTCGCAAAATTTCGTCCCCAAATTTTTGGGGGATGATCAGCGCCATTGTCGCCTTATTGTCATCAAGATAGTTCTGAATAGTGCTGTAGTCTTCAGTTGAATATTCGATGGTAAAATAGCCGGAGTTGGTAAACTTTTCAATAAGATCTCTGCTCGATTCGGTTTTATCCAAATCACAAAGCACGACCGAGATGTTTTTCACGTCGAGCGATGCAGCAAAACCCATAAACACCAGCTGCAGCACCGGCGCCACAAAAACAATCGGCAGCAGTTTTTTGTCCTTGAAAAGCTGGCCGAATTCCTTTTTCAGCAAGGCCATAATTCGTTGCTTGTTCATAACTTCACCCTAATGTTTTTCGAAACCGCCTGATGCTAATGAACAGCATAAAGGACGTGAATATCATGAGATACAAAACCTGATCCCAAAATGCGGCAAGTCCGACGCCTTTTAATATAATAGACCGTAAGATAACGAGATAAAATTTCGCCGGCGTGATGTTGGTAAGAATTTGCAGCCACCATGGCATACTGCGAATAGGAAACATGAAGCCCGAAAGAATCATCGTCGGCAGCATGGAAAAAAGAGATGCCAACTGAAACGCAACTTGTTGGCTGTCGGCAATTGTTGAAACGTACAACCCAATGCTAAGTGCGGAAATAATAAACAACAAGGTTGCACCGAACAAATACAAGTAACTTCCTTTGACGACAACGTCAAAGAGAAAGTAGGCTGCCACAATCACCAGTGTCGCCGCCACAAGAGAGATGAGTGCGTATGGAATCATCTTCCCGACGATGAGTTCGAAGGAAGTAATCGGCGAGACGTCGATTTGTTCAATCGTATTGCGTTCCTTCTCCTTTACAATCGAAAGTGATGTTGCAATGACCGCAGTTATGGCAAGAATGAACCCGATGAGGCCCGGAACGAGAAATTTAGCACTTTTCAATTCCGGATTGTACCACACGCGTGCATCATATTGAATCGGAACATAACTGCCTCGCCCCATTTTCGAAAGATTGGTGAGCACGATTTTTTGGGAATACTGCAGCGTTATCGCCTGCACATACGCAAGAATGGTCGACGCGGCATTGGAATCCATTCCATCGACAAGCACTTGAATGTTGGTCGTTTCGTTTGAAAGAAGCTTGTTAGAAAAGTCTGTAGGAATAACAATCGCCGCCCGTATCTTCGCATCATCGATCATCCGCATCGCTTCATCCGTCGAACTAAGATATTGTACGTAGTCGAAATATCCGGACGTGACGAACGCGTTGAGGAAATCCCTGCTCATCTTGCTTTTTTCCTGGTCAATCACAGCCATTTTAATGTGCGAGACATCGAAATTCAAGGCGTAGCCGTTGAGCAACAGGAGCAGCGCAGGGACGAGCGTCAAAATTGCGAGGACACGCTTGTCCCGTCTAATCTGACGGAATTCTTTTCTAAT
The DNA here is from genome assembly GCA_963717445.1 of uncultured Bacteroidota bacterium. Classification (GTDB taxonomy): domain Bacteria; phylum Bacteroidota; class Ignavibacteria; order UBA10030; family UBA8401; genus JAGVPT01. The sequence continues at coordinate 1,179,848 of OY970334.1, forward strand.
GATTGGAATGAGGCGTCGTATCATCGCAACCTCCCGAAGGGAATTTCGTCGTAGAGTTTTTTACCGGTGTTTCTCATGCAGCTTTTTTCGCTTCCTGATCCAATAAATAAATAAACACATCCTCCAGGGATGGTGTGATTCTATCAATCTTAGTCCATGGAATCTGCTGAGAGCGAAGGATCTCCTGAATTTTCTGCCGGGCAGCCTGTTCATCCGACACGCTGACGTGCAGGTATGTACCGAAGACCAACGTCTCTTCAGCCCACGGTTCTTTCTCGATGACCGTCAATGCCTCAACGACGTTTTCGCATTGGACTTCCAACAGCGGAGATTTAATGTAGTTATGCTTCAATTCTTTCGGGCTTCCACCGGCAATAATTTTTCCCGCATTGATAAAGATAATGTCGTTGCAGTACTCCGCTTCTTCCAGGTAATGCGTCGTGACAAGAACAGTGATGCCTTCCGACGAAAGGTCATTGATCAGTTCCCAAAATTTCCGGCGCATTACCGGGTCAACTCCGCTCGTAGGCTCATCGAGGAAAACCATTTTCGGATGATGCATCACCGCACAACCGAGTGCAAGCCGCTGTTTCCAGCCCCCGGGGAGCGTTTGCGTAATACTCTTTTCCCGTCCGATCAAATTTGCCATTTCGAGCACCCACTCTTTACGGTGCTGAAGGTCGCTGTTGCTCAGGCCGTAGACACGACCGAAAAAATTGATATTTTCTTCAACAGTTAAGTCATCGTAAAGAGAAAATTTCTGGGACATATATCCGATAATGTCTTTTACTTTTTTCGGCTCTTTATTGATATCGAATCCGCCGACACGCGCCGTTCCCTCGGACGATTGCAGCAGCGCACAAAGCATTCTGATCGTTGTCGACTTTCCCGCGCCGTTCGCTCCAAGAAAGCCGAAAATTTCCCCCTGCTCTACACTGAAATTAATATGGTCGACGGCATAAAAATCTCCAAATCGCTTGGTAAGATTTTCTACTTCAATTGCATGCTTTGACATGAGCTTTTTTCCGTATTGTTTTCAGTGACATCGTGTGCATATTTTAGTTTTAGGTTTTAGGCTTTTTCACTTATAACTTATAACTTAAAACGTACAACGTAAACTCATTACTGTACCTCGCCCACCGCTTTCTCAAGCTTCGCCTGCGCCAACTCGTAATCCACAAGCGCTTGTGTCAATTGAAGCTTCGCCTGAAGCTGCGCCACTTCTGCATCGAGCATCTCTGAGTTTGTTGTTAATCCGGCTTTGAACTTCTGCTGTGTCACGCGAAGATTCTCATCAGCTTGATCGAGAGTGAGTTGTGAAAGCTGAATATTTTCTTTGGCTTGCTTGAATGAAAGATAGCTTTGCGTTACCTCCAGCGTCACACCATCTTTCAACATCGTGATCGCATCTTTTGCCTGTTCGTACTGCGCCTGTGCTTCCGTGGTCTGGTACACCGTCGTTAAATTATTCCAAATATCGAACTGAAGCGTAACACCGATATCCCACGAGTCTTTGAATGCATCCAACGCAGGAAAGATTCTCTGATTCGGACGGGCATAATAGTAATCCCCGGTCAGAAAAATCTGAGGCGACCAACCCGCTTCCGCTCCTGTTACTCCGCTTTCTGCAGCTTTCAAGCGCCAATCAAGTCCCTGTAAATCGGGGCGGTCGGTAAAGGCGACCTTAAGAAGATTCTGAATGTCGGGGAATTCCTTTGTTGTCGGCGTCAATTTTGAACCGATGCCGACCTGCGTGTTAAGCGAAATGCCGAGTGTAGAGTTAAAGCTGATCATGGCAATTTCAACATTGTTTGATGCTTCACTCTGAAGGAGCTTTGCGCTGGAGAGTTGCACTTTTACCTTTAACACATCATTCGTCGTAGCCATTCCTTGATTAAACATGCTTTCGATATCGCTCAAATGCGAGCTGATTTGCGCGACATTTTCGTCGCTCACGCGTTTGATGTCCTTCGCACGGTAGAGATTCCAGTATGCTGATTTAATATTGTACACCAATTCGGCTTTATCATTTTCGACATCCCTTTTCGATGCCTCCGCCGTGTATTCCGCGTTGTTGACGCCGCTTTGCAATTTCCATCCTGTGAACAGAGGCTGTTGAAGAGTTGCCTTCGTACTGTAGTTATTGAGAATGACGGGGAATCCAATCGGAGACGGGAGCCCGGGCAATGCAATTTCGAACTCCGGAACATCGCTCAATTTTTGGTACGACGCCTGGGCTTTCAACGACGGATACATTCCGGCTGCAGCTTCGCCCGCCTTGGCATCTGCGTATTGCAGCTTCATCTGAGAGGAATGCAACTCCTTGCTATTTTCGAGTCCTATGGCAATACTCTCTTCAATGGTCAGCACGCGCTCCTGTGCGAGAAGAATCGGGGCAACGACACCGAGAAGGAGTGAAACAATTGACCGTGCGTTCATCACCTTGCAACAACCTCTCTTTCTTTTTGCGATCGATGGTCGGATAATAACGAAATAAAAACGTTCTCTAATGACGGCGGAATTATTCTCCAATCGTCAACCGTGATCTTGTGGTCTGCTAAATACGCGATGACTTTTGGGACCTCGCTCTCGGCATTGTCGACGACGACATTCAAGCGGTCGCCAAATGCCTGAACCTCTTTCACCAAAGAATACTGTTTCAACAGCTTGAAGGAGCTGCGGATATCACTGCACACGATTTCCACGATCGTTCCTTTCATCACTTTTTTCACATTGGGCGGCGTATCGGCGATTAAAATACTCCCTTCGTTCATCAATGCGACGTGGGTGCAGCGTTCCGCTTCGTCGAGGTACGGCGTTGTCATAACAATAGTGATCCCGGACTTCAGGAGGTTCGAAAGAACTTTCCAAAAATCTCTGCGCGAGACTGGGTCGACACCCGTCGTCGGTTCGTCGAGAAAGATCACTTCCGGGGTGTGAACGAGTGTACAGGCAAGTGCCAGCTTCTGTTTCATCCCGCCGGAAAGTTTATCTGCAAGCCGAGACCGGAATTGTGTCAGCCGCGTGAATTCAAGCAATTCGTTCCGGCGTGGCTTGTAATCTCTGACACCGTGAATTTCGGCGAAAAATTCAATATTTTCATCGACGGTGAGATCGCCATAGAGGCTGAATTTCTGGGAAAGATAACCGATCCGTTTGCGCACTTCCTCCGCTTGAGTTCTGAGATTATACCCGAGAACCGACAGCTCGCCTTCAGTCGGAACAGTGATCCCGCACAACATTCGTATCGTCGTCGTCTTCCCCGCACCGTCCGGTCCGACGAGAGCGAACATCTCTCCCTTTCGGACTTCAAGCGTCAATGAGTTGACAGCGGTGATGTCTCCGAATTTTTTCGTAACAGAACGTAATTCAATGGCGTTCATCGTTGTCGCTGTTGCGTCGGGTAAGTTCATAGATGGTTCTCGACCGGTTATTTCAAATATGCGTCGACCGGCATTCCTCCTTTAAGAATCCCGTCTTTATTGTCAACCTCAAGTTTAACGCCGAACACAAGTTTGGTACGATCCTCTTTTGTTTCAACATTTTTCGGGGTAAATTCGGCGATGGGAGAAATGTAGATGACTTTCGCCGGAAATGTTTTATTGGGATATGTATCTATCACGAGATCCGCTGGTGCGCCTAATTTTACCCTCCCCAAATCTGTGTCGCCGACATAAATCATCAAATTAAGAGTTTCGAGACGAGAGATAGTGACAATTGTCGTTCCGACACCAACCAACTCACCAACTTCAACGGGTTTGTGCGTTATCGTCCCCGACACCGGCGCAATAATGTGCGCATCGGAAATTTGTTTCCGTAAAAGGTCTGCCGATGCGGCTGCTTGATCGAGGCGGGCTTTTGCCGCAGAGATATCTTCCGGACGGGCAAAGTGTTTCAATTTTTGGAGATTTTGCTCTGCCGAGGTATTCGCCGCCTGAGCGATGGTATATTTTGATTCGGCATCGTCGAGTTCTTTTTGCGTAACACTCTTGGTGACAAACAATGCGCGCGTTCGATCGTAATCGTCCTTTGCAGTTTTATATGTCGATGCTGCCTGTCGCAGGCCTTCCTCAGCCTGGCGGAGATCTTCCGACCGCGTACCGATGACCAACAATTGGTATTGCGCTTCGGCCAAATCGACACCGGCCTTTGCCTGCTCCAATTCAATATCGGCCGTAGCGTGGTCGAGAATCGCAAGTGTGTCGCCGCTCTTTACTAAGCTTCCTTCGTCAACGAAAAGGGTTTGGATTTGCCCGGCGACCTTTGCACTAACATCGACATCGACGGCCTCAAGCGTACCGCTTGCTTCAATTGTGCCCGGATGATCGTTGCCGCATCCAGCGAGCGTCATGACGCCGGCAACTGCAGCTGCAAATAGAATGAAATGTCTCATAAATCCCTTTTGAAAAATTAGATGTTTGTAATAGGTAAGTCAAATACATGAAAATCTTTGCGCGCGTCATCGGTCAGCGCGCCTTCAAAGATCGTCCTAAAAATGATCCTGAAAGCTTCCTCCGCGGAAAAAGAATTTTGCGAAAGGATATCAGGATTGAGTATCCCCTGAACGCAGTTGATAATCATGAGAGTTAAGATTTGCTCGTTGACATGTGAGCGGAAGACATTCTCTTCACGCGCTTGCACCATCATCCTTCCAATCTTGTTAAATATCTGTTCACGCCGAAATGTTTCAATTTGTCTCCATAGCTCCGGGGTGAATTTCTGCATATCGAGCATCGCCCCTCTGCTCAACCTCGACATCTGTTTTCCTATGAGCATCATTATCTTCGCAAGTTTTTCGGCGAAAGTATCATCCGATGCCGTGATGGCGTCTATTCCGCGTGCCGCGTTTTTTAAGTTTTCCTCAATGCCGGCCCTGAGCAGATCTTCTTTGTCCTTGAAATGTTTATAGAGTGTCTTCTTGCTCATACCGAGTTCAGTGGCGATTTCATCAAGCGTTACCTTGCTGAACCCCTCGTGCAAGAAATGTTCTCGCGCGAAAGAAATGATGCGTTCTCGAACTTCAGTATCTGTCGTCATGTAACCTCCAAGGGACCCTGGAAACTTTTAACGTATTAACGGTTTCCAAAGTTCCAAAAAATAATCCATCTTTTATGACGGATTTCAACATTATTTATTGCATAATAACTGTAGAAACTATTAAAGTTTCTACAGTTTCCAATTTAATAAGAATTGATTCATTTGTCAAGCACTATTTTCATCAATAAGCTAACCGATTGCTAATAGCAATCGGTTAGCTAGGGGTCACCTAATAGCTTTCTTCTTTCGAGGGAAACTTTTTCCCTTTCACATCGCTGATATAACCCTCAAATGCATCACGCATCGTTTCCGTGAGTTTGGCGTAGGTACGGACAAAGCGGGGATGAAATTGCTCGTTCATGCCCAGCATATCGTTGGTCACGAGAACCTGGCCGTCACACTGCGGGCCCGCTCCGATTCCTATCGTCGCACAAGAGACATTCTTCGTCACTTTTGCTGACAGCGATGTAGGAATTTTTTCAAGCACAATCGCAAACATGCCGACACGGTCTAATATTTTTGCATCTTCAACCAGTTGTTTTGCTTCCACCGTTTCTTTCGCCCGCACTTCATACGTCCCGAATTTATAGATCGACTGAGGCGTCAACCCCAAATGCCCCATCACCGGTATCCCAATATCGACCAGCTGCCGCACCAGCGGCTCAATGCGTTTTCCCCCCTCCATCTTCACAGCTTCGGCGCCTGACTCTTTTAACACCCGGCCGCAATTGCGTACAGCCTCTTCGGTGTCGACTTGAAACGACATGAAGGGCATATCCGCCACCAGCATTGCCCGTTTGACGCCCCGCCGAACGACTTTAGTGTGATAAATTATTTCATCGAGAGTAACCGGAAGGGTGGTTTCCAACCCCTGAAATACATTCCCGACGGAATCTCCGACAAGGATAATATCGACTCCCGCTTCGTCAAGGAGTTTTGCCGTTATATAGTCGTAAGCGGTAAGCATCGCAACCTTCTCACCGGTCTTTTTCATGTTCAGAATAGCTTTTGTTGTAATCCGCTTGTATTCGCTCGGATGAGAACTCATTGTCGTCTCCTATTCTGGAGCGTTAGTTGTTGTACGCAGGCTCTGTTTCGTGAATCCACTGCAGATCGTCAGCCGTGATTTCATTGAAAACGATATTCCATGTTTGTTCAAAACCTTTTTTCAAAGCTGTTGCAGCTTCGTCAAACGACACCCCTCTTCCCAGCGCTGAATCAAGTTCTGTCGTCTTCGCCTCCAGGCTTTGCCGAAGTGAAGCGCGAACCTCTTCATTTTCTGTTTGGACAAATTCGGGAAGACGCTTGTGTGCAGGTCCAAGCAAGACAGATCCATGTTGAAGAACGACTTCATCTCCTCCGTGTGAACTATAGCGCCTTTGTGCGCTGCCGACAAGTTTCTTACCTCGATATTGAATTTCGTATCGCGTCGAGCTTGCAAAACACGGAATGGAAGTCCGGTCTCGATAGCTCTGAGAAAAATTAGTCTGTGCCGATGCATACTCAACATCAGCGCCAAGAAGATGCAATCCTGAAAGCAACGCCCGGCTAATTTCACTGTATGAATCGGCAATGTTTTTCCCGCACGAATACATTGCTACGCAATATGTTAATTCTTCGGCGTGAAGAATTGCCCTTCCCCCCGTTGGCCGTCTGACGATGTCGATACCGTGAGCGGCGCATCGCGCTTCATCAAAATCGTTGCCGCGCTGATTGTAACCGAGGGAGATCGCATGAGGTTTCCATCCATAGAGTCGCAATGTCGGTAGACCTTCATGTATCATCAACCGCTTCGCCAGAAGTTCGTCCAACCACATGTTGTACTGACCCGGATGAAACCCTGAATTCAAAAATTGCCATCGATCGGAAGCGCCAGCATTGTGTAGGGAAGGATTCATGTATTCGAACGGGTAATAATGCCGCGCTTACTCCGCTCAATGAATGCGAGCAGACGTTTGATTTCAGAAGTCAATGAAAGCTCCTGCTGGATTCTCAGCACGGCCTGGCTCACGTTGAGTTTAGAAAAATAGAGAATATGATAAGCCCTTGATAGTGCATCAATGGTTTCGCGGGAAAAACCCCTGCGGCGCAGCCCAACGACATTCAACCCTTCGTAGGTCAGCGGCTCTCCTGCGGCAAGAATATACGGAGGTACATCTTTGCGGACACGAGAAAGCCCGCCGACCATGACGTGTTCTCCGATAGAAACAAACTGGTGAATTGCCGCCTCCCCTCCAATAATCGCCCAATTTTCTATCGTGACATGCCCTCCCATCTGGACAGCGTTGGCGAGAATTGCATTATCGCCAATCGTACAATCGTGAGCAACATGCGCATAGGCCATCAACAAACAATTGCTGCCGACGGTCGACTTCATGTGCTCTGCCGTGCCACGGTTAAGCGTACAAAATTCCCGGACAGTAGTAGAGTTGCCGATCTCAAACGTGGTCTTTTCGTTCTTGAATTTTAAATCCTGCGGAAGCGTTGCGACAACTGCCCCTTTATGTATCCTGCATTCTTTCCCAATTCGAGCTCCATCTGCACAATACACATGCGGGCCAAGCTGCGTTCCGCTGTCGATAACAACGTCGTCCTCAACAATCGTATACGGACCGATAGAAATATTGTCCCCCAACTCGGCTTTCGCGCTGACAATGGCGGTAGGGTGTATCTGGTTGCTCATAGAAAGGTTTTTCGTTGTGGGGTGAATTACAATGCACCGCGACGGTCGACAATTGAAGCCGTCAACTCGGCTTCGGCGACAAGAGCGCCGTCGACATACGCTTTACCCATCACCTGGCATACTTTGGATTTGCGGTACATCATCGTTACTTCGTAGATTAATTGATCGCCGGGAACAACAGGTTTCCGGAATTTTGCGTTGTTGATCGCCATGAACATAATCAGCTTCCCTTCCTGGCGGTCGGAACCGTCAAGCAATAAAATCCCTCCGGTTTGCGCAAGACCTTCCAGTATCAACACGCCGGGCATGACCGGCGCCCCCGGGAAGTGCCCCTGAAAGAACGCTTCACCGAATGAAACATTCTTTACTCCGACAATTTTTTCGTTCAACTGAAAATCGATAATCTTATCGACAAGAAGAAACGGGTAGCGGTGCGGGAGGATCCTCTGCAATGCGTTGACATCAAAAACAACTCCTTCCTTCTTCACATGCTGATATTTTTTGATAATCTTTTTTTGTTGATACAGTTTCCGGACTTTCTTTGCAAACTCGACATTGCCGGCATGGCCAGGCCGTGCGGCGAGAATTTGCGCTTTAAGCGGCGCGCCGATCAATGCAAGGTCGCCGATCAGGTCGAGCAATTTATGGCGAGCGGGTTCGTTCTTGAAATGGAGTGGTTTATTGTTGATCGCACCCGAGCTTCCGAGAATAACGGAATCCTTTACACCCAGTTTGCCGGCCAGATCCTTCAGTTCATCCTTTGAGAGCTCCCTGTCGACAATGACAATGGCATTATCGAGATTGCCCCCTTTAATAAGGCCCGCATCCCGTAATTGTTCGACCTCGTGAAGAAAACAAAATGTGCGGCACATGGAAAACTCAGAGACGAACTCTTTTTCCAGGTCGAACAAGCCCGTATGTTGACTGCCGAGAGCCGGGTTGTTGTAATCGACGAGCACCGTAACACGAAAGTCGTCGGTGGGGAGAGCGACTATTTCAACCCCTTTCTCTTCATTTTTATAGTTGATCGTTTGGTCGATAACCAAATAATCCTTGGGCGCATCCTGCGTCTCGAATCCTGCATGGAGCAGAGCGTCGACATACGGTTTGGCGCTTCCGTCTCCAATCGGAGGTTCAATCCCCTCCAGATCGATAAGGATGTTGTCAATTTGCAGGCCGGCGACTGCTGCAAGAACGTGTTCGACGGTATGCACTCTCGCTTCACCGATGCCGATCGTTGTGCCGCGCGAGACATCGATGACATGATCCACGTCTGCCGGAATCTCAGGCTTTCCACCTAGGTCAACCCTGCGAAACCGGATGCCGAAATCCTCCGGTGCCGGTTTGAACGTCATCGTGCATTCCGTCCCGGTGTGCAAGCCCACGCCCGACATCGCAACTGCTTTTTTAATCGTTCGCTGCTGAACTAACATCCAACCTCCATGTATTGACGAGCAAAAGCACTTTCGTTCATTTATCAAAAGCCCCTATTTCTGATGTAGCAATTCTTGGATTCTTTTCTCGAGGAGCTGGATCCGATTTTCCATTTCACGAATAGTGAATAACAGCTCCGGCAACTGCCGAAGAGCTCCCTCGATCCGCGCCGCTCTTTTCAACTCTTTTGCCGGATATCCAAAATACGATTCACTTTCCTTCGTCAGCGATTTGGAAACTCCCGTATGTCCCCCAATGCTTACCTTGTCTGCGATAGTAATGTGGCCTGTGATTGACACGCCTCCCGCGATCACAACGTTGTCTCCGACCTTCGTGCTGCCAGCGATCCCCGTATTCGCAGCAATCACTGTGTCCTCGCCGATAGTAACGTTGTGTGCAATCTGGATAAGATTGTCCAGCTTTGTTCCACGTTTAATTCGTGTCTCGCCCATCACCGCGCGGTCGATGCATGTATTTGAACCAATTTCAACATCGTTTTCAATAACGACAATTCCGAGCTGGGGAATTTTTTTGTATGTGCCATCTTTTCTTGGAGCGAATCCGAATCCATCCCCGCCAATAACGGCGCCCGGTTGAATGATGACCCTGCTGCCGACGATGCATGACTCGCGAATCGAAACATTAGAGTAAATGAGACAGTCATTCCCTATCTGCGCACCATCCCCGATAACGACGCCCGGAAGTATTGTCGTGTTTTCTCCGATTACACATTGCCTTCCGACGGCAACATGTGCCCCGATGGTACAATTTTTTCCAATTTTGGCTGAGGAATCAACAACGGCTGTCGTATGAATTCCCGGCGGAAGTAACGCAGGCCGTGGAGAAAACTTCTGGATCGCGATCACAAAAGATGAGTATGGATCATCAACCTGGATGAGAGACGGCGGAAGTTTTTGGTGTTTGGACACATCCAACGACCGGCTGACGATGACAGTCGAGGCATCCGTGGACTCCAGAAATTTTACATACTTCGGGTTTGAGAGGAAGGTCAGCTCACCCGCTTTTGCTTCTTCAATTTTGGCAACGCCGGCAATTTCGAGCGCCTCGTTTCCGACAACGTCTCCATCAAGAAGCGATGCAATCTCGCGGACTGTCATCATGGTGCGTTCGGTTGTTTGGGCGATATCATTTCTGCTGCAACTTGGCGAGCACTTTGGACGTGAGGTCGTTTTTCTCGTTCGAATACATCAGGAGCGTTGAGCTGCTTTTATCGAACACGTAATCGTAATCTCCCTCAGTGGCAACGTCCTTTACAGCCTTAAATACCTTATCCTGAATCGGCTTCATTAACTCGTTTTGTTTGCTGAACAATTCGCCGTTTGCACCAAATTTCGCCGTTCGGAAATCAACCATCTTCTTGTCGAGGTCCTGCAATTCCTTTTCCTCCTCCGCCCGGCGCTTGTCCGACATGATCAATTTCTTTTTGTCGTAATCTTCAAATTTATGCTGAAGGTCGCTCTGCATTTTTGTAAGCTCGGCCTGCCAGTCTGACGAAATGGCGTCCAATTGCTTTTGTGCATCCTGGGCCTCGGGCAGTTGTTGCATAATCGCCTCTGAATTGATATACCCGATCTTCATCTGAGCTGACGACGGAATCACTGCTGCGATCAACAGAAGCGCAACACACCATGCTTTTTTCATAGCAAACCTCTTCTTTGAAATCCAGAACTACTGGTCGCCTCGTTTGAGACGATCAATAACTTTATACGTGTAATCGGCGCTTGATTCACCATACAACAACACGACATCGCCGGCTTTATCAAAAACGAACGCGAGTTTATATTCAGCCGCAATTTGCTTGATAGCTGCAAAAATCCTCTTTTTGATCGGCTGCATGAGCCTGTCCTGCTCCATGGCCAGTTCGCCCTGCTGGCCAAATTTCTGCGCTTTGAAGTCGTTCATCCTCTGCTCTTCATCGATGAGCTTCTTCTGCTCCACTTGTTTGGTTTGATCGTTATACAATCCCTGTTTCTTCTGGTAATCTTCGTAATTAGCCTGCAAGTCCTTGGACATCCCGTCCAGTTCTCCCTGCCAAATTTTTACGATACTTGCCAGCGAGTCCTTTGCCTCTTTCGCCGACGGGAAGCTCCGCCAAAATTTTTTCCGAATCGACGTAGCCAATTTTTTGCTGGGCGTTTCCCAGCGAAACTGAGGCGATGATTGAAAGAATAAGTGCTGCCAGCACTTTTCCGGTTTTGGAAATAGAAGCTTTCACTGTACCCTCGTTATTGTTTCATGAAGAATTTCACTTGTCCGAGAAACCTGAAGTTACCGGATAGTGTATGATAATAGTTGTCAATTAAAATCCTTTTCCAAATTGGAAATGAAAATGCCATCCGGAAGGGCTGCCCGTTTTCGTGGGGTCGTCAAACCCGTACCCGTAGTCAAATCCCAATAACCCGATCGGATTAATCATGATCCGCGCGCCGACCCCTGCAGCCCGGTCGAGGCTGAACAATTCCGTCGACTTCACATCGTTCCACACATTCCCTGCTTCCGCAAACGACAAGAGATAGATCGGGATCGGATTCATGGACACATTGAACCGGAGCTCTGCCGTATGCTTTTCCTCCACGAGGCCGCTCAAGATTTGATTTGCCGAGTTTATCGGACCGACGCCCCGGTCTGCATAACCTCGCAATGGTGTAACGTTGATTTGCCCAAGCCCCGTTCCTCCCATTGAGAAGTATTCTATATACGGAATATCCGATGGGCCGACGGTTTTCTGGAGGGTTACAATCTCGCCGTAAAGTGTGCCTAAGTATAACGCCAGACGTGAGCTGTTGAGAATCGGCGTATACCAATCGAGGCTGACAATATGTTTTGTATACCGCGCAGTCCCGGGCAAAAACGGCGGTCCTGAAAGCTCAGTTGAAAGCGAAAGAACGCTGCCATGGGACGGAAACAACGGGTTGTCGATGCTGTTCCTCGTAAGGATCTGTGTAATGCTGTATTGGTCGATGACGCCCGGCGGTCCGTAATAATCGCTTTCGGTGAGATTGTCGATCCGCTGCACTCGCAGGATCCAATCGCCTCTCGTGTAATCATCGGGATATTTAAATTGACGGCCAATACTCACTGTGCCTCCAGTCTGGTCGACCGAGTAAATATAGTTTTGTTTCGTGTCGAACAAACTAAAACCGAACGACGTTCGCGAGCCAAACATCCACGGTTCACGGAACGAAATTGAGAAGGTTTGATACGTGCTCCCCTCGCCGAACTCCCAGTCGAAGCTCAGTATTTGGCCGCCGCCGCCGGAAAGAGGTTCTGCCAAATCGAAATTATTGAACGTCAATCCCAGCGCTCCGGTAAAACCGAACGCGCCGCTATATCCTACCGACATGTTAAAGGTGTCACTCGATTTTTCCTCAACATCATAGATAACGTCGACGGTTTTGTCGTCGACAATTCGCGTGTCGGGTTTAATTTTATCCGGATTAAAATAGTTGAGCACGGAAAGCTGGCGCACGCTGCGAATAATTGCCGCCCGGCTGAAAAAGTCTCCCGGCCTCGAATACAATTCGCGGCGAATGACTTTTTCCTTCGTCTTCGTGTTGCCGTTAATCTCTACCGTGCCGATGCGAAATTGATTTCTTTCACGGATATGAATCACAATATCGATGCTGTCCGGTGCAACTTTAATTTCCTCCGGGTCAATCGACATCGTGAGATAACCGTTGTCGAGATACAGGGACGCAACGTCGGTTTGTTGTTCATTTTGCTTCAAGTTTTGATCGAACTTTTCCATGTTATAGATTTCGCCGGGCTTCACTCCGAGACGCTCATTGAGGATATCTGTTTTGAATACCGTATTCCCTTCCCAGGTAATGTTGCGAATTTTATATTGCGGCCCTTCATACACAAAAAGGCGAATCGTCATCCGGTCTTTTTGCTTGTTGTAAGAAATCGAATCACTGAGTACTTCAGCATCACGGTATCCGTTTTTATGGTAGAAGTCTATGACTTTCTTCTTATCGTCCGCAAATTTCTTTTTATCAAACTTCGATCCACGCCAGAATTTCCACCAGACTTTTTCATGGGTGTCGTCCATTTCCCCCTTCAGATCGTCGTCGTCGAACGCTTTGTTCCCGTAAAAGAGAATTGACTTTATGTGGACTTCCGACCCTTCATCGATCGTCAATCGTAATATGACTTTGCCTCGTGCTGCACTGTCCGGGCTCGGCTCTGTTTCGGCTTTAATGCTCGCCTGCAGATACCCGTCGTCTTCATACGCCTTCTTTATCGTCCTGATAATTCTGTTGATTTCTTCCGACGTAATGATTTGACCTTTTAATAAATTCACCTTTTTAAGTAGGTCGTCTTCGCTCATCTCGTCTTCTCCTGTTATAACGGTTTTATCCAAACGTGGATATTCTTTCACCTTTATGAGGAGATACACACCGGTTCCGATCGTGTTCTCGATGTCGATCTCGACATCGGAAAAAATCCGCAATGCCCATAAACGGGTGATGGCGGTGCGCGTTTGTTCGCCGGGAACGCTGATGTCGTCTCCCAGCTTCAACCCCGAATTGGCGATAATGGCCGCGGATTCGGCCGACTTATTCCCTTCAACAGAAATTCCAAGAATTTTGAACTGCTGAATTTGTTGCCGTGTCGATTGCGAGAATAGAAGTGAACATCCGAACAACGAGAGGTACAACAGAACCCAACATCTGATGAGCAAAGAGCTCTTCACATTAATTACCTGTAACACTTTTAAGGAACTTTTCGACGTACGTTGTTGCCGCGTCTTTCCTTTTAGATTTCACCTGCTCGCTCACCATGCCGTAGCGGCGTTCGCGCCCCTGAAACGATGCGATCGCTTCGTAAAGCGATCGCCTCCGAAACTCAGGCCAGCAGAGATCGGTGATGTACATCTCCGAGTATGCAAGCTGCCAGAGCAAGAAATTGCTGATGCGGAGCTCGCCGCTTGTGCGGATCAATAAATCGGGGTCGGGAATGTCTTTCGTCGAAAGATACTGTGATATGAATACATCGTTGATGAGGTCGGGTTTTATCTTTCCGTGGCCGGCTTCGGCCACGATTTTTTTCACCGCATTAGTGATGTCCCATCGGCCGCTATAGCTTAACGCAAGCACTAATGTTAGACCCGTATTGTGCTTCATAAGTTCCATCGCGTCGAGCAGTTCATCCTGCACATCGTGGGGGAGCGCGGAAATGTCGCCGATGCTCTTCAAATGGACGTTGTTGTTATGAAGCCGGTCCCGCTCGTCGCGGAGAGCTTTCAACAATAACCGCATGAGCATCGAGACTTCGTCTTTCGGGCGTTTCCAATTCTCGGTCGAAAAGGCGTAGAGGGTGAGATATTTTATGCCAAGCTGTCCGCATACTTCGACAATATCTCGTACGGAATTTACCCCTTCGTGATGCCCCGCCACACGCGGTAGCGCCCTTTTTTGCGCCCAGCGACCGTTTCCATCCATGATAATCGCGATATGCTGTGGGACTTCTCCGCTGTGGCGGAGTTGTTCCTGCAATTTTTTGTCCTGACCTGTCGCATGAACCGGACCTTTGTTCAACGCTTCAACTCCTCAGATGTGAATAGCAGGAAATTATGGCAACGCTAGAGAATAAGTTAACCTTTTGTTGAAAAAAAGTCAATCATAAAACGGAGAGTCGAATTTTGTATCAAGGCGTGTTCAGAATCAATTTCTACCCTTGGCCTAAATTGATTTCTCTTAAAATCTTCTTATCTTTTTGCAATTTGTGCCGTTCCATCTCATTCACAATGCAAACGAGAGGAAATTTATCCCAGGCTTAAAATGAATGAACAACTGCCTCTTATAGTCATCGGTGGAGGCGCAGCAGGAATGATCGGGGCATGGCGCGCAGGATCGCTCGGCGCAAAGGTAGTCCTTCTCGAAAAGAATTTAAAGCCCGGGATTAAGCTCCTTATATCAGGCGGGGGTAAGTGCAACATTACGCACGGCGGAGAAGTCGAGGCATTATGCAAACAGTTCAAAGCAAACGAATCCAATTTTCTGAAATATTCTCTCTATCGATTCACCAATCTCGATATTCTGCAACTTCTCAATCACCTTGGAGTTGAAACCTACGAGCGGGACAATGGACGAGTTTTTCCGACGAGCGGAAAAGCGGGAGATGTTGTCCACGCTTTGCGGAGAATGATGGAAAGTGAAGGCGCCGAGATTAGACTTGCAACGCCAGTTGAGGGAATTCTGAAAAACAACGATGGCGTCTGCGGCGTGCGGACACCGAGTGGAATAATTTCAACGAAGCATGTCATTATCGCCACTGGAGGTTCCTCCTACCCCAAAACGGGTACGTCGGGAGAGGGGTTTCATTGGTTGAAAAACCTCGGGCACACTATAGTTCCTCTCCGCCCGGCACTGGCGCCGATCCTCCTCCACCCGACACCCCCGGCGGAATGGCAGGGTATCTCAATTCGAGAGTGTATCCTAAAAGTAAAAGCGGCAGGAAAAATCGCAGCAACATCGCGGGGAGATTTGCTCCTCACACACGAGGGAATCTCAGGACCGGCAACGCTTGAAGTCAGCCGCGATGCATACCTTGCATTTGAAGAAAATTCACGGATCGATATTTTTGTCGACCTTGCGCCCGCTGAATCGGAGGCGGAACTTCAAGAGCACCTTCTAGCGGAGATCGCTGCAAACGGAGGACGGAAGGCGGAAACGCTGGTGGAACTGTTCGTACCTCAACGGCTGGCGAGTTTCATATTGAATTCCGCCGGTGTCGATATCCTGAAGAAGTGCCATCAATTGAAAAAGGAAGAACGAAGAGCGATCGCACAAACATTAAAAAATTGGAATATCGGCCGAGTGAAAGAAATCCCGCTGGAACGGGGAGAAGTCACCGCTGGTGGAGTCGATCTCCATGAAGTCGACCCGAGATCAATGAGATCCCGAATTTTGAGGGGATTATATATATGCGGCGAAGCCCTGGATATCGCTGGACCGATAGGAGGATACAATTTGCAGGCGGCATTTTCGACCGGCTACGTCGCTGGGGAAGCCGCGGTTGAAGATTGTCAAAGCTGACCATCGACCGAGGCTCACCTAAAAGCTAAAAGCCAATAGCTATTAGCCAACATATTTCTTCGCGCAACGAATCATGGCCGTCAAACTTTTCTCGACATCATCGTCTGTCGTCGCCCAGGATGAAACGCTGATGCGCATCGCCGTTTGCCCCTGCCATACCGTTCCACCACACCAGCATGTCCCGTCCGTCTGAATTTCTTCGATCACGCGCTGTGTCGTTTCAGCATCCCCGAAAGAAACGAGGACCTGATTCAACACTACGTCGTTCAAGACATGATAGCCGGCGGTTGTCAATCCCTCGGCAAAGCTCCTCGCTTGACGGCACGAACGCTCTATCATTTCCTCAAGGCCCGAACGTCCGAGCGACATTAGTGCCGACCAGACTTCCACTCCCCTCGCACGGCGCGACAACTCCGGAGTGTAATCGGATGGATTGCGAAATTGGGTCTCGGTCGGCAAGTACTCAGCCGTGATCGCCATCGCCGCCCGCAGTGCTTCCCGGTGGCGCACAAACGCAAAGCCGCAATCGTACGGAACGTTCAGCCATTTATGAGCATCGGTTCCCCACGAATCCCCCTCTCCAATTCCTTTGGCAAGATATTTTCTTGACGGTGCAACCGCCGCCCATAATCCAAAAGCAGCATCGATGTGAACCCATGCGCCAGCTTCATGAGCGCGCTCGCAAATTTCATCAAGCGGATCGAACGATCCCGTATTGACATTCCCGGCCTGTGCACAAACGATCGTGGGCCCCTTCATCGACGGAATGGCTGTAGCACGCATTCGTCCCTGACCGTCGACCGGCACCCTCTGCACCCTGCTGCGGCCCAATCCCAAAAGGCCAAGGGATTTGACGAGCGATGGGTGAACCTCTTCGCCGACAACAACTGTAATCGGCGGAGCGCCAAACAATCCATCAGACTCTACATTCCATCCCTCGCGCTCGAGAACTGCATGACGCGCAGCGGCAAGTGCGGTAAAATTTGCCAGCGTAGCGCCAGTAACAAACGCACCTCCGCTTGCAGGGGGAAGTCCGAAGAGAGTGATGAGCCATTGTAGCGCAACTTGCTCAAGATGAGCCGTCGCCGGCGTTACTTGATAAAGAGCGCTGTTTTGATCCCACGCACCGGCCATCCAATTTGCGGCCAACGAAACCGGGAGCGACCCGCCGATAACAAAGCCGAAAAATCTTCTCCCGGCCATTCCCATTGTTGCCGGAGAGACGAATTCATCGAGCATTTGTACTATTGTCGATGGCTCAGTAGGTTTTTCAGGAAAGGGGATATCGAATACTTTAAGGCGTGCAACAGCGGCCGGGTCCGGTCTTACTCCCCGGTCGTTCAATCCCTCGAGGTAATGTATCGCGCGCTCCGCAGCGGAACGAAGTATATCCTTCATCGAATCATGCTGGAAATTTTATTGAATTTTATTTGACCGAGTAATCCCGGAACGTGAAGCCGTCGTGCTTTTCTTCGGCGACGAGCGTGTAGCGCGTTCCGATAAGGTGTTTGTAGGATGGAAAGAATGTATCCCCGTCAAGATCATTGTCCACTATCGTAAGAAAGAGTTCGTTTGCCTTATCCAAAAATTGTTCAAAAATTTTCCCTCCGCCGATGACGAAGATTTTTTCCTCTCCCTTGAGCGCAGAAATGGCAGCGGCGATCGTGGGGTAGGTTTCGACGCCGGGAACGGACTTTGAAGTAAGAACGACATTGCGCCTGCCGGTCAACGGTTTCCCCATCGATTCGAACGTCTTTCTTCCCATTAACACAGTATGGCCGACCGTAAGCCGCTTGAAGCGCTTCAAATCCTCCGAGATGTGCCAGGGGAGCTTCCCGTTGCTGCCGATGACTCCCTTCCTATTTAGCGCGGCGATGATGATGAGTTTCATCAGACATTGATTGATGAGCAACAGTGATGCGGTTACACGGCAACTTCGAACTTGATCGGCTCATCGCATTCATACCCGACGAGGGAGAAATCTTCGTACTGTAGCTGGTCGAGCGGCTTTTTCGCGATATGAAGCTTGGGACGGCGCTTAGGAGTCCGCTTCAACTGCTCTTTCAACCCGTCAATATGGTTGACGTAAATATGCGCGTCAACAATGGTGTGACTGAAGTACCCGACCTCAAGGCCTACTTCCTGAGCAATAGCCTGAGTAAGGAGAGAATATGCTGCGATGTTAAACGGGATGCCGAGTGCGATATCGCCCGAGCGCTGCGTGAGATGACAGTTGAGTTTGTTTCCCTGGACATTGAACACGAACGAGTAATGGCACGGCGGCAGTTTGCTGTGAAGCGCGTTCCCCGGCTCCCATGCGCTCACAACCATCCGACGCGACGTCGGGTTCGTCTTCAAGAGATGAATCACTTCTGCAATTTGATCCACCTCCTTCACTTCGTATTCTCCGGTTGCTGGATTCACCTGCGCGCTGGGAAAACGGCGCCAGTAGCGGCCGTACGCAGTTTCAAGATTTCCGTTCTCGTCCGACCATGCATCCCAAATCTTCGTTTGCTTGCGAAGATTTCGAATATGGTCTTCACCAGAAAGATACCAGAGCACTTCATAGAAGAGAGACTTCGTCTGCATCCGTTTCGTCGTGAGCAAGGGATAGCCTTCGCTCAAATCAATCGAATAGTGTTCCGCAAAACACGAAATGGTGTCAACACCGGTTCTGTTCTTTTTCAAAACACCCTTCGATAAAACGCGGTCGACGAGGTCCAGGTATTCTCTCATCATATCTCCAATGGTGAACAACAAAATGGTAATACACAATCATAAATACTTTCATGCTGAAAATCAAGCGGAGTATTTCCATTCGAGGAATCTATGACTTCACCTTCGCGCCCTTGGCGGTTAAGGGAAACCGCTAAGAACACCAAGACAATCAGAACACATCATAACTTGATTTGCCCTTTCAACCTTTTTGCAGTATCTTTTTTCGTTGACAGATACTCCTGTCTCCCTTCAATAAGCAAAATCCCGAAACATGGGATTCCAACATTCTGAGACGTGGTGATTTCCATGCCCGATAATAAAGACTTCATTCAATCGCTGCAAACAAGTTGGAAAAAAGAAAAAGCAGGTGCCGAAACGTACCGGGAGCTTGCCGCAAGAGAACGGGATGAAAAGCAAAAAGGAATTCTTTTGAAACTTGCCGACGCCGAAGAACAACACGCAAAAAAATGGGAAGCTCGATTGAAAGAGCTCGGGTCAGCGCTTCCCAAAAAGATCGACTCGCCGTTCGAGAAGCTGCGGCGATGGTTGTTGGTCCGGAGCGGGACGGCGAATGCCGTTCAGCGGCTTGAAGAACAGGAAGACCGGGATACCGACCGGTATAAAGCGGAGGCGACTCTCGCAAACAATCCAACCGACAGCGAAGCGATGAGCAAAATCAAACAGGAAGAAAAAGTTCATGCAAAAATTCTTCATTCAATGACTGAAAACGACCAACCGCAAGCGAAACTCGAAGCAATCTTCAAACGAGAAAAGTGGCACGCGGGACATTCGGGGGGGTGGATCGGGCAGGCGGTGTACGGCGCAAATGACGGACTCGGCGCAGTGTTCGGCATCGTAACCGGCATGGCGGGTTATTCCGGCGGAAGTCATGTTGTGTGGGTTGCCGGAGTCGCCGGTACGCTTGCAAGCGCCCTCTCGATGGGATCGGGTGCGTATCTGGCGCGAAAGTCCGAGCGCGAAGTGTACGAAGCCGAGCTTGAGCGCGAACGGAAAGAAATCGAAGAAAACCCCGAAGAGGAAAAACAGGAGCTTGCACTCTTCTATCAGTTGAAAGGCTTCTCGACCGAAGAATCTGAGATGATGGCGCAGCGCCTCACAGAAAATCCGGACCAATTTTTAAAAACGCTCGCCCACGAAGAACTGGGGCTTTCCGCCTCGACCTTTCCCAACCCGGTGAAAGAAGCACTATCGGCGACAACAGCGACAGCGGCAGGCGGAATCATTCCAGTCATTCCGTTCATCTTTTTCTTCGGAACAACCGCAATATTGCTCAGCCTGGTCATCAGCACATTTGCACACTTTCTGGTAGGAGTGTTGAAGACGATTGTCACGGGACGCAGTTGGTGGCGAAGCGGATTGGAAATGACGTTGGTTGGATTGCTGACCGCCGCGATCGCGTACGGCGTCGGTGTCTTGCTAAGCCCCAATATACATTTGGCGCCATGATTGATATTCTAACGTAAGTGTAGGATTTTTCAATGCATCATCCTCGCCAGGCAGTCATCGTCGATGCCGTTCGAACCCCGGTCGGAAAATACGCCGGCGTGCTCAAAAACATTCGCGTCGATGATTTGAGCGCCACGATTCTCCGCGCTCTCATTGAACGAACACACATCGAACCTGCTTCTGTCGAAGATGTTTTTTGGGGATGCGCAAATCAAGCCGGCGAAGATAACCGAAATCTTGCCCGCATGGCACTTTTGCTTGCAGGTTTTCCACAATCAGTTCCCGGGACGACGATCAACCGGTTGTGCGGTTCCTCGCTCGAGGCAATGATTCAGGCGGCGCGCGCGATCTGGTCGGGCGAAAACGACATCGCCATCGCCGGGGGTGCGGAGAGCATGACGCGCGCCCCGTACGCCATTCCGAAAAATGTTTCCGGCAATACGTTGTACGGAAATCTCACTGCGTATGATACCGCGCTCGGATGGCGATTCCCGAATCCAAAAATGGAAAAAATGTTTCCTCTCGAATCCATGGGGGAGACAGCCGAGAACGTTGCAGAAAAATATTTAATCAACAGAAAAGACCAAGATGAGTTCGCGTTGCGAAGCCATCGGAGGGCGATTGAAGCCAGGCCAAAATTATCTCAGGAGATTATCCCCGTTGAAACGGAAGCAAAAAACGAACGTATCACAATTTCCGTGGACGAAGGGCCGCGGGAAGATACTTCATTTGAGAAGCTCGCAAACCTGAAACCCGCTTTTAGAGAAAACGGGACCGTCACGGCCGGAAACTCTTCTTCGTTGAATGACGGCGCCGCAGCCGTTCTCGTTATGTCCGAAGAAAGAGCGAAATCGCTCGGATTGAAACCTCTTTCAAGAATCGTTTCCACGGGCATTGCAGGAGTCAACCCGCGTTATATGGGGACCGGACCCGTTCCGGCAACCGGAATTGCTCTTCGAAAGGCAAATCTTAAAATCGGCGATATAGGATTGATAGAACTCAATGAGGCTTTTGCAGCCCAATCGCTGGCGGTAATCCGCGAACTCAAGATCAACCAAGATATTGTCAACGTTAACGGCGGCGCGATTGCAGTGGGGCATCCGCTCGGATGCAGCGGTGCACGCATTGTAACAACTCTTGTTCATGAACTTGAGCGCCGCGATGTGCGGTACGGGCTTGCAACGATGTGTATCGGCGTTGGCCAGGGAATTTCATTGATTCTTGAAAAGTATAACGGGTGATTTGCGTGTCATCATTGGACCTACGATGGCCGCGACTTTCGTCGTTAAGCAAAAACACCTCAAACAAAAAAATCTCAATCCAACACTTAACACCTTAACTTTTTCTATATGCGTGAGTACGGGCTCTACATCAATGGTGAATTCGTCAACGCCGAATCGAAAAGGACTTTAGATTCCATTAACCCGTTCAACCGGCAAGTTGTCGCAAAGGTTGCGCGCGCCGGTGCCATCGATGCACAGAAGGCAATCAGCGCAGCGCGGAACGCGTTCGACAACGGACCGTGGCGACGGATGCCGCGAAGCGAACGAAGTGCTTTTCTTAAAACAGTCTCCGATAAAATCAACGAGAGGGCAAAAGACCTGATCGCGCTTGAAGTTGATGATTCAGGCTCAACCGTTCGCAAAGCGAAGGAAGATATTTTTCTTAGCGCCCGGTGCATGAATTATTTTTCAAAGCTTGCTGCGGCGGACCTCACAGAAAATGTGGAAGGATTGTCGAAGCCCGGTTTTTCTCAAAACCTCCTCGTCCGGGAGCCGATCGGCGTCGCAGCGGCGATCATTCCCTGGAATTTCCCTTTGAAAATGGCGGTGTGGAAACTCGGTCCGGCACTCGCTGCTGGCAACACACTCGTATTGAAGCCCTCTGAACTTACACCATGTACTGCAATGGAATTGGCAAAAATCTGCCACGAAGCCGGTTTCCCGAAAGGTGTCGTCAACATTGTTCCCGGATTCGGCGAAGATGTCGGCGAAGAACTTGCAAAAAATCCCATGGTTGATAAAGTGTCGTTCACCGGTTCAACGGCCGTCGGCAGGCGCGTGATGTCCCTTGCATCTCCCTCCCTGAAAAAATGCACACTTGAATGCGGGGGAAAATCTGCCAACATTGTGCTCGATGATGCAGATATCGCTCTTGCGATTGACGGAGCAATGTATGCGATCTTCTATCATGCCGGTCAATGCTGCGAAGCGGGAAGTCGATTGTTTCTTCCAGAAAACCTTCATGACGAGTTTATCGAAAAGCTTGTGGCAAAAACTGGAAAAATAAAAATCGGCGACCCGACATTGGAGACGACCGATATGGGACCGGTCATATCTAAGAAACAACAGGACAGGATTCTTGACTACATTTCGAAAGGAAAGTCGGAAGGGGCTCTGCTTGCTTGTGGGGGCCATGTTCCTTCCTCACCGGAGCTCAAAAACGGTTTTTTTGTCGAGCCAACCGTGTTCATAAATGTTGACAATCAAGCAACGATCGCACGGGAGGAAATTTTTGGGCCCGTTTTATCCGTCATCAAATATACGACAATTGAAGAAGCGATTCGCATGGCAAACGAATCGGTCTATGGGCTAGGTGGGGGCGTATGGTCGACGGACAAAGAAAAAGCCTTCCGCGTCGCTCATGAATTGCGCGCGGGAACAGTGTGGATCAACGAATGGCATTTGCTCTCCGAAAAAGCGCCGTTCGGAGGGTATAAACAAAGCGGCATTGGACGTGAGTTCGGCATCGATGGACTGAAAGAATATACCGAAACAAAGCATGTGCACATCGACGAGGTGGCTAACCGTGAGAAAAAATTTTGGTATGACACTGTCGTACCGAAAGGATAAAGGTTTTTATTGCTATTCCTAATTCTTAATTCATAGTTCCTAATTTACAATTCATCATTGCCACTTGGAGGCTCTATGGACCATTCGCTCGTGACAACAAACTTCCAGCTCGACGGTTACAAGATCGTAAAAAACATCGGCGTCGTTCGCGGCATCATCGTCCGATCGCGTTCGTTGTTCGGCAATATCGGAGCAGGATTTCAAATTCTTTTCGGCGGCAACATTACGCTCTACACAACCCTGTGCGAACAAACCCGCCGCGACGCTTATGAAGTAATGATACAACACGCGGAGCAGCTTGGCGGCAATGCAGTGATCGGTTTTCGATACGATGCGACAGAAATTATGAACGGCGTGACCGAGGTGCTGGCATACGGAACAGCATGTGTTGTCCAGAAAATATGAAAGTAAAATTATAGAAAAGAGAAACTCATGGATATCCAAAACAAAACTATCCTGGTGCTCGGCGGCTGGGGGCTTGTCGGCTCCGCAGTATGCCGTTCGCTGATGGAAGAACATCCGAAACGGATTATTATAACATCGTTGAAGGAATCCGAGGCCAACGATGCAGTCGCACAGATGAAGAAGGAATATCCGAAAACGGGGAAGGATTTTTTCCTTCCATGGTGGGGGAATGTGTTTGCCCGACATGAATTGAAAGATGTAAGCCGAGAGGACATTCTCGGCAATCCGAAACTGCGGCGGATGTACATTGACGATATTGTGGACGAGCTCACGGAACCAGTCCTTCATCGTTCTGCACTGTTTCAACTTCTTGCGCGCTACAAACCCAACGTCGTCATTGACTGCATCAACTCGGCCACCGCAATCGCGTATCAGGATCTCTTTCAGAGCGCACGGGACGTGATGAAACACTTGAAAGACACAACATCGTCCGGCGCGCACGGGCTGCATGAATCGATCGAAAAGCTGCTCTGCACGTTGTACGTTCCACAGCTTATTCGCCACGTTCAGATTTTTTATAAATCGATGAATGAAGCGGGGACGAAGGTGTACGTGAAAATCGGCACCAGCGGCACCGGCGGGATGGGACTGAATATTCCGTATACTCACAGCGAGGAAAAACCGTCGAGCGTGCTGTTGGGCAAATCTGCCGTCGCCGGAGCTCATACGCTCCTTCTTTTTTTGATGGGCCGGACTCCCGACGCTCCGATCACAAAAGAAATAAAACCGACCGGCGCGATCGCATGGAAAAAAATCGGCTTCGGCCAAATTACAAAACGAGGCAAGCCGATCGAGCTATACGATTGCCCGCCCGAAAAAGGGATCTTGCTCAAGAATACGTTTAAAATCAAAACCGATGGCGCCGTTGCGGAGCCGACACATCAATTGCTGCAATCAGTATTCATCGATACAGGGGAGAACGGAATTTTTTCACGCGGCGAATTCGAGGCCATCTCCACTCCCGGGCAGATGGAATATGTCACTCCGGAAGAAATTGCACAGGATGTCATCTACGAAATAAAAGGGGGTAACACGGGACACGATATCATTAATGCTCTCGACAACGCTACGCTCGAACCGACATACCGGGCGGGATTCATGTTCAACGGAGCGTTGGAAAAAATGAAAGCGCTCGAGAATGAACATCATGTCGACAGCGTTGCATTCGAAATTCTCGGACCGCCCAGGCTTTCAAAGCTCCTGTATGAAGCGTATCTCCTGAAGGTTGCTTTCATGACAATGAGAACCGTAGTGCAAACATCAAGCAAAGAACTATCAAGTGCACTGACAGTACTCATAAAAGAAAATCAGACTCTCCGGTCGCACATCATCTCTATCGGGATACCCATTCTCCTGCCGGATGGAAAGACATTGATCCGGGGAAAAGAAATCAAGATTCCCCCATACCGGGGAGAGAATGAATTAAAAATCAACGATACAATGATCGATGAGTGGGCACGAAGCGGCTGGGTTGACCTTCGCGTAAGCAATATGGAAAAATGGAAAAACCGGTTCACGGAAGCGATCGATGTGGCCGACAGGCTTTCTAAAAGCGAGACCAGCTCCCGGTATTTACGCAACAGCGAGTATTGGAAAAATTTCACGGAAATCGATCCGGGAAAAATTGTCGGGTGGATCTTCACGGAAGAAGAAAAAGGAAAAAGAATGAAAGCATGATATCAGTGAACAATCAACGATGAACAAGGATCGGTATTGCTGACAATGTAAAGGTAAAAAACAATGACTCGTTTCCAAAAAGAGGCTCTACAAATTATCGTTGCCGCTGCTTTCGCGTGCTGCATCGGCCTGCCTGCATTCGCAGACGACGGCATGTGGACATTCGACAATCCGCCGACGAAACAGCTTCAGGCAAAATATCACTTCGCACCGACACAAGAATGGCTTGATCATATCCGCCTTTCCAGTGTACGTTTCAACGATGGCGGCTCGGGCTCGTTCGTCAGTCCAAACGGATTAGTGCTCACGAACCATCACGTTGCGCTGGGGCAACTTCAGAAGATGTCGTCAAAAGATAAAGACTATGTCGCAGACGGATTTTATGCCAAAACTCAAGCAGAAGAAATAAAGTGCACGGACCTCGAGTTAAACGTGCTCATGTCGATGGAAAATGTTTCAGACAGGGTGCAGGCGGCTGTGAAACCCGGCATGTCGGAGAAAGAAGCCTATGATGCACAGAAAGAAGAAATCGCCAAAATTACGAAGGAGAGTCTGGAGAAAACAGGACTACGCTCGGATGTGGTAGCCTTGTATCAAGGAAGCGAACATTGGTTGTATCGGTATAAAAAATACACCAACGTCCGCCTCGTCATGGCGCCGGAACAACAGATCGCCTACTTCGGAGGCGACGCGGACAATTTCACGTACCCGCGGTACGATCTTGATATGACGCTTTTCCGCGTGTACGAAAACGATAAACCGGTTCAGCCCCCACACTATTTGAAGTGGAACTCAAAGGGTGCACAGGATGGAGAACTCGTCTTTGTCTCCGGACATCCCGGATCGACAAACAGGCTGGAAACTATGACGCAACTCAAATACCTGCGCGATTACAGTTACCCGCTGCGATTTAAAACCCTTCAGCGAAGTCTTGCCGTCTTGAGGAAATATTCGAGCGTCGGCCCGGAACAAGAGCGGCGCGCTCTCAACCAAATCTTCCGCATTGAAAACACATTGAAAGCATTGCACGGCGAATACCACGGATTGCTCGATACCGTGCTGATGGAAAAAAAGGCAAAAGAAGATAATGATTTACGTTCTCTCGTCAACAGCAAACCTGAGTGGAAAGCGGCATACGGCGATGCATGGGATTCGATCATCGTTGCCATTGAACGCTCGAAAACGATATCCTCGAACACCTACCGTATGCTTCGTGGGTCGCGATTAGCTACGCTCGCCATGCAGATTGTCGAGTACGTCACCGAAGTAACAAAACCAAACGAGAAGCGTCTAACGGAATTCCAGGACGCCAACCTTGCCTCACTGGAGTTCCGGATGTTTTCACGAGCGCCAATTTATACCGACATGGAGGAAATGTTGCTCGCCGACGGCCTTCAGGAATCCCTTGACGAATTAGGACCGAATGACCCCTTTATTCAAACGGTTCTGGGCGGACGGGCCCCCGCCGACGTCGCGAGAGAATTGATCAACGGTACAAAAATCGGCGATGTAAATTTTCGCAGGGTCATTATCAAAGGGGGCGAAAAAGCAGTTGCAGAGTCGACCGACCCTCTTATTGTGTTAGCGCGAAAGCTTGACCCGGCAGCCCGTGAGAGGCGGCAATGGACTGAAACAAATGTCACCAGCGTTCAATCCGCTGCCGTTGAAAAACTTGGAAAAGCGCGATTCGCTGCTTACGGGAAAAATACATATCCCGATGCAACATTCACGCTTCGGCTGTCATACGGAACGGTAAGCGGTTACCCGATGAACGGAACAAAAGCTCCCCCCAAAACCACACTGTACGGCCTGTACGACCGCGCGTATAGTTTCGGCGACACAGGAGATTTCGCTCTCCCGAAACGGTTCGAAGAACGAAAAGGGAAATTGGATCTCGCGACTCCGATGAATTTCGTCAGTTCATGCGATATTATCGGAGGAAATTCCGGATCCCCCACCATCAACAGAGAAGGAGAGCTTGTAGGTTTGATTTTTGACGGAAATATCGAAAGCCTGCCGGGACGATTTCTTTTTGACGGCGAAAAAAATCGTGCCGTCTCCGTTCACACCGCGGCGATGATTGAATGTTTGCGGAAAGTCTATGATGCTTCCCCGCTCGCGGATGAACTTGAAGGCATCGTGACGAAAGCCCAGGCCCCTGCCCCATCGGCGCCGGAAGCAACGCCAAACGCCAAAGCGGCAAAGAAGAAAAAATAGAATTTATTGTGAAGCACAAAAGGCGTTCCGCATTGCGGGACGCCTTTTGTGACTATGGGAGAAAAATATACATTCTAAAAAACATCAATAACTATTGTGCACGCATGCGCTCGTTCGTATTGATCATCCTTTTTCCGCTTTGCCTTTACTCCCAATCAAACCCTAATTTTAACGTTAACCTGCAAGTAGATTATTCGTCTGCGGATCAAATAATCGATATATGCGAGGGTCGGCTGCACAACGTGAACGGCTTCGCGGACCTTCGAGGAAGCCAACTTGCAGCGACGACAAGCATTCTGCTTGCTCGAAAGCAATTTCCGCCCGACGCATTTCAGCACGAGCTTGAGCTGTTGCGTGACAATTTTAGAAGTTCGGACGATATCTTCGGTTTGGAGCCGACACGCGCCCATCTCGCCGAAATCAAAGCATTGCTTGCCGAGGTTAAAAAAGGGGAGCTCGACCGGCGTGTCATTGCAACAGTCGAGCAATTCTTTCCGAGCGACGCAAGAATATTTACGACCCTTTCCGTGTACGTCGTGGCTTTCGGAAATGAAAACGCAGCGGCATTCGTGCGCCGGGTTGTATGGCAGGGCAACACGCCGGTGTTTGTCGGCGAGAATGAAGGCGAGCCGGTCATCGTCGTCAATTTGGACCGGTTGATCGGAAATAATGAACCGACCAATGTACAATTCATTGAAACGCTCAGCACACTTGCCCACGAAACGTTCCACGCCGTCTTTGCGGTCTATCAATCATCGTCGCCAGTGTGGAGAGAAATCAATTCACGAAAAGGCACATTTTGGTCGCTTGCCGAGCTGGTGCAGAACGAAGGAATTGCGTATCGTATTTCTTTCCAGGAACAAACCGGGAGTTCCTTGCCGCCGTATATTTTCAACGAAGCAAAAAACGCCGTTCTTCTGCTGAACAACGCAATGCAGGAACTTCTCTCCCCCACGGTCACCGATTCGCGGGCGAGGGATTTGTTGATGAACGCCAACTTGTCCGGCTCATTCGAAAAGAACTACGGTGCGGCCGCCGGATTGCTCATGGCATTTGCAATCGATACCAAGCTGGGAAGGAATGCACTGACGGAAACGATAGCGAACGGGGTCGGAGATTTTTTCGACAAATACGATACCCTGACGAAGCAGTATGACGAGCTCCCGAAATTGTCCGGGGAGATAAAGGGGGAATTGATGAAATAATTTACGATTGACGATTTCCGAATTACGATTGCTCCAAACCTGATGTGAGTTGTTTCCAATCGTCACTCGGAAATCGTCAATCGTAAATAGATTATTCGTACCGGAGGGACTCGATGGGGTCGAGATTTGCCGCTTTCCATGCAGGATACACGCCGAAAACAATCCCGATAAACGAACAAAAAATGAGAGCGACGAAGTTCAATCCGAGTGCTGAGAAATTCATAAAAGGCGTCGAGAGAACCGCGACCGTGCTATCCCACGGAAATATCGCCGGAGCCTTTGTTAGCACTGCGACGATATTCCCAAGAATTGACCCCGTAATAATTCCGATCACGCCGCCGATTTGGCTGAACACAACGGACTCGCTTAAGAACTGAGACAGCACATTCGTTTTTGTAGCACCTAACGCTTTGCGAATGCCGATTTCCTTTGTCCGCTCAGTGACCGAAACAAGCATGATATTCATGATACCGATGCCCGCCGCAAGCAACGCGATACATGCGATGCCGAGCGTCCCGATTTTTACCATGAATGTAAGATCGTTGAATTGCTGAATTAGCGTATCGTTGGAAAAAATAGCAAAGTCGTCTTCTGCCCCCGGTGGCACATGGCGAATGGTTCTTAGGATGGCCGTTGAAAGTTCGATGACATCATTGTAGCTTCCCTGGTCGCGTGTTTGCACCATAATGTTGATCGATCGTTGCTTTCCATAGAGCGCCATCGCCGTGGTTATCGGTATCGCAAAAAAATTATCTTGGTTCCCCCCAAGAAAAGAGCCTTTCGGTTCAATCGTTCCGATAACCTTAAATTTATGTCCGTCGACTCTGATTTCTTCACCAATCGGTGTGCCCCGGTCAAAAAGTTTTTCAACAACGCCGTTTCCTAAAACGCAGACGAAATCTCCGTATTCAACCTCTTGATTCGTGAATGCTCTTCCTTCATTGATCGTCCAGTCATTTGTCGGAAAACCTTCTACCGTTTCACCAACCATGCTGATATTAGGATTGGTTTTATCGCTATTGTGGAATACCTGTTTGACCCCAAACCACGATTCCAAGCCGATATACTTGGCCTGCGTCATCCGCGTGGCAAAGATTTCTCCCTGTTCAATTGTGATGTCTTTCCGGTTCCGAAACTTATCACGCGGCCCGGTGTAAAAACCGGCGGGAAATTTCTGGATTTGAAACGTATTTGTCCCCAGGCTACTTAGGCCATTTTCAATTGCGTTCTGTAAAACGCCCATCGCCGTCATCACACCGATGATGGAAAACACACCGACGCTGATGCCGAGTAGCGTCAGTGTCGAACGAAGCTTGTTCACACGGATGGCGTTGATCGCCATTTTAAAACTTTCTTGGATCTGCATAGTCTCTTTAAGAAAGAAGAGGCGAAGAACCTCATGCTATAAATATTCACGTCTTTTCTTAATTCTTAATTTTTAATTCATAATTCTTAATTCTTTAACGTCACTCGTATCTCAGTGCTTCCACCGGGTCCAACTTCGATGCTCTGTTTGCAGGAAGAAAACCGGACACAACGCCGACGATGATGGAAATGAGAATAGCCACCGCAACAACACTGATCGGCATCGAGGTCGGGAGAATTTGATTAATGAGTAAACTTAATGGGTATGAAATAATAATGCCGATAATTCCGCCGATAAGAGAGAGTGCGGCAGATTCAATAAGGAATTGAAGAAGTATCGTGCCGCGCCGCGCGCCGATCGCCTTCCGTATTCCTATCTCTTTTGTCCGCTCGGTGACAGAGACAAACATGATATTCATGATACCGATGGCACCCACAAATAATGAGAGCGCTGTAATGAACAACCCGATCCCGGCCACGACTACACCGATGGCATTGAACGTCTGGACGAACATATCCTGCTGATTGATTGCAAAATCATCTTCCGCTTTTGGCGGAACGTGACGGGCTTTGCGAAGAATGCCGCGAAGCTCTTCTTTGGTATCGTCGAGGTTGTTGATGTCGGCGGCTTTCACATTGATTTGAATGCCGCGGTTGGCGCCGAACCTGCGGAAGAACGCTTGAATGGGAATGACAATTCGATTGTCAAGGCTCTCTAAACCCAGAAAACTTCCCTGTTTCTCGAAGACCCCAATAACGCGAAACGTCGAGGTTCCGATTCTGATAATCTTTCCGAGAGGAGTCTCATTTGGAAAAAGATTATCCGCGACTTCAGACCCAATAACGCATACCGGCCTTCCGCCGTCTGCTTCAGCAGGACTGAAAAACCTGCCAAGGTCCATATTAATTCCGGAGGTTTCCAAATACTGGTCGTTCGCCCCGAGCGTAAGAACTCCGTCCGAGCTTTGGTTTTTGTATTTCACGACCCCCTGAGTCCAACATATCGGAGTGACAGCTTTGATCAATGTGGCATGGCGTTGAACTGCCTCATACTGCTGATATTTTACATCCTTTCTGTTCCGGTATTTCCACCAATCATCTCCGGTAAACCAGGGCCACTTTTGTACATACAACACATCTGCCCCGATTTTAGAAATGCTGTCAGTGAACCCCCTGCTCAATCCTTCAATAGCAGTCCCCATCAATGTTACCGATACGATTCCGATCACAATACCGAGTGTTGTAAGAACCGAACGCATTTTGTTCGCACGAATCGCCTGGAAGGATATCGCCAACCCTTCCTTCAATTCGTATGCAAAATCTGCAATCCTCACACCCATAAAAAGTCTCGCCTCAAATTTCTGAAAAATGAAACGTTACTCTGAAGAGAATCGTTTACGCTAGCGTCGGAACAACCCGTTTCTGAACAACTTCATCCCGTTCCACCATTCCATCGCGGATACGGATGATGCGGTTCGCATGCTCCGCAATGTACTCTTCGTGAGTAACAAGAATAATGGTGTTGCCGTTATGATGGAGTTCTTCGAGCAATGCCATAATTTCGTCGCCGGTCTTCGTATCCAAATTTCCCGTCGGTTCGTCCGCCAGGATAATCGACGGCTTCGTGACGAGCGCGCGAGCGATGGCAACACGCTGCCGTTGTCCGCCGGATAGTTCGTTCGGCCTGTGGTGCATCCTGTCGGCCAGATTGACATGCTGGAGCGACTCTGCCGCCAACCGCTTTCGCTCGTGGGCATTGACACCGCCGTAGATCAACGGCAGCTCAACATTATGAAGAGCATCCGAGCGCGGAATCAAGTTGAACGTTTGAAAAACAAAACCGATTTCCTTGTTGCGAATTTTGGCGAGCTCGTTGTCGTTCATCTCGCTGACGTTGACGCCGTTAAATTCGTAAAGCCCGGTCGAGGGCGTATTGAGACAACCGAGAATATTCATGAGCGTCGATTTTCCGGAACCCGAAGGTCCCATGATCGCGACGTACTCACCACGGTCGATTTGGAGAGAAACATCATGGAGCGCATGCACCGCTTCCGTCCCCATAACGTACGTTTTGCTGATGTTCTTAATGTTAATGACGTTCATAAGCGGATCCTTGCCAATAATGTTATGCTCCTTCTTTCTTTACCATTCCGAAGCGTTTCATGCTGTTATCGATTTTTATCGTCGAGCCGTCCTCTAACTCCCGATTGATCGCCTTATAGCTGCCCGAGACGACTTCATCGCTATCCGACAATCCACTGATGATCTCTACGGTCGTTTCGTCGCTGATGCCGCGCTTTACGGGAACCTGTTTCACCTTTCCCTTGTCGATAACAAAAACCACCTCAATTGGTTTGTCCATCATTGTTCCCGAGCCATTGTTCGCATCAACACTTGCATTTTCTGTTTTTTTCATTTTTGATGTCGAATCGGCACTTCCCCCTTCTTTCGGTTTCGGAGTTCGGGTGGTGACACTTTGAATCGGCACCGCTAACACATTGTTTTTCGTTTCGGTTTGAACATCGGCAGACATCGACATGCCGGGACGCAACGCAATATCTTTGTCAAGCACTCGAATTTTTACTTCAAAGTACGTCACTTCATCTTGAGTTCCTGCACCTGTCGTCGTTGCGGTATTTGCAATTTCGTAGACGATGCCTTTGAGTTTTCTGTCCGGATAGGCGTCGACCTGAATATTCGCCGTATCGTTGATGGCAATCAAGACAACGTCATTCTCGCCGACATCAATGCGAGCTTCCATCCTTGTTAAGTCCGAGACAGTCATTATTTCTGTCCCCTCCGTAAAGCTGCTGCCGCTTACGCGTTCACCGAGTTCCGATATTAATTGAGATACGGTTCCGTCGATCGGTGCATACATGGAAGTTTTTGCAAGACTTTCCTTCGCTTGATTGAGTGTTGCAACTGCCTGGGTTACGCCTGAAACTGCGGATTCATATTGCGCCTTCGCAACTTTATAAGCAGTTTTCGATCCGACAAAATCCTGTTCCGACATTAGCGTCTTTTCGTACAGCCCCTGCGCCCGTTTATATTCGCTTTCTGATTTTTCAAGGTTGGCTTCGCTTAGCGCGAGTGAAGCTTTGGCCGACACAAGAGCTGCGTCGGCGCCGTCAACTTGGGCCTGGTAGATATCTGGATTGATACGCACCAGCAGTTCGCCTTTTTTTACTTTTTGTCCATCTTTCACAGGCAGTAAAATAATTTCCCCGCTGACTTCGGAGTTGATCTTCACCATTGTTTCGGGTTGAATTTTCCCCGATGCGGTAACAATTTGAGTGATCGATTTTCGTTGCACCTTCTCGGTCTGCACGCTGATCACATTCTCTCGCTTACTCCCCAGCAGCACAATCAGCACCAGCGCTAGAAGAACAGCGCCGATGCCAGAAAAAATAAAAATCTTCTTCTTCGATTTTCTCCCTTTTCCATTTGCCATGTTGTGCTACTCCTTAAGAATAATATCGTCTTTCTGGTCTTTTTAATATGAAACATTGCCGACTGCAAGATCCAGGTTCATTTTTGACATGATGTAGTTGAAGGCCGCGTTTATTTTGCCCGCTTCGGCGTTCACAAGGCCGGCGTCGGCCGTCAACAAATCGACAAGCGTTCCTGCACCAAGGTTATAACGTTCTTCCGCAACCTTTTGATTTTGGATCGCCGATTGGAGGCTCTTGATACTTGCCGTGTACTGCTTGCGTCCGGACTCAAGATTTAACAACGCCTTTTTTACATCCACACTAACGTTGCGTTCGGTTTGAAGGACATTTAACTCTGCGTTCATCCGTTCAACCTTGGCCGTTTGAACGTTTTGATTCGTAAGGAAATTATCGAACAGCGACCATGAGAGGTTTAATCCCCAACTGAGTCCCTTGTTATCCGTCAAATTGGAGATTTCCGTGTTGTTAAGAGCATACGAAGCGCCCGCACTCACGCCAGGATAATACCTACTCTTCGCCGAGGTTTCATCGGCTTCAGCGCTTCTCACTAATTCCAATGCGCTTTGATAATCAGGTCGAGATCCTATTGCCGTTTTTCGAATCTGATCCATGTTTTGATACGTATCTGTGGTGTCATCAAGCTCCGATTGGCTGATATCCTGTGAGACTGATTCGTCGGCAACTTGGTAGTCCTCAGACGCATCTAACCCGATCAAGGCAATAAGGTCCGCTTTTGATTCGTCGTACGTATTCTGAGCTTGAATAAGACTCAATTCGTCCGCAGCGACAACCGATTGCTCATTGTAAACGTCTGCAATTGCAAGCGTTCCGACCTTCTGGGATTCGGTAATGCGTTCGAGTTCCCGTTGGTCCCGCTTTAAGTTCTCCTCGCTTACCTTAACAAGCTGTTCGTTCCTCAACACAGTCAGGTAATCGCCTTGCACTGCATTAACAATTTGCTGTTTTGTTCTCGCAAAGATATTGTCAGTCGACTGTTCTCCTGCAATGGCCTTCTTCAACGTCGCCTCGCGTGAAAAACCGTTAAAAATTGTCCAACTGGCGGATGCAGTAGTGTTAAAGTAGTTTGTCGTCGTTGTTGGATGTACAAACGTCACTCCGGAAAAAAAGGCCTCTGTCGTTTGTTCCCGATCCCAGTAACCCGATGCCGAAAGACTAGGAAGATACCCGCCGTATCCTGCCAACACTCCGCTTTGAGCGGCATCGACGTTATTTTGAGCCTGTGCCACCGACACGTTCCTGCCTAAGGCGAATTCAATCGATTGTTTTAACGTGAGTTTTTTAGGGGGAGTCGTTTGGCCGAAAATGTTTGATGTCAAAAATAAAAAAAGAATCGAGACAAACAGCTGTTTCATACATCCATCTCCAAAGTTATCCATGAACCGACAGTCGTTATTTGTAAGTAGACGCACGGTTTCAATGAAAGTTTCATATAATTGTGAATTTCTTTAGCATAAATATAACATTTTTGCACAAGAGAAGCATGCTCTCAGCGAATTTACGCCTTATTGCTGCGGTGTTCTCAAGAATTGTGCTGAAACTCCCGAATGACAGCATCTTTTATAGAGAGCAAGTGTTCCAAAGCGGCGTCGTGTTCATTTGGAATAACACCTTCGAGAATCGCCTCTTCAATTTTTGACTTCAACACGCCGACCAGTTCTCCCGGTTCCAAATTGCACACCTGCATAATCTCGTCCCCGCGGACAGGGGGTTGGAATGCGCGCAAGCGGTCTTTTTCTTCTACCTCTTTCATTTTTGCATACACGCGGTCATAGTTCGCCGTGTATTCCTTGACAAGCTTCGGATTTTTCGACGTGATGTCCGCGCGGCAAAGAATCATCAGGTCATCGATCAACTCCCCCGCGTCGAAGAGAAGCCGCCGAACAGCCGAATCGGTCACCTCCTCGTCGACGAGCGCCATCGGACGGAGATGAAGGCGGACTAATTTTTCGACGTAGGGAATTTTATCAAACGGAAGTTTTAGTTTTTTAAAGATGTGCTTCACCATCCGAGCGCCGAGTTCCTCATGCCCGTAGAACGTCCATCCGATTCCTTCCCGAAATTGTTTTGTCTTCGGCTTCGCGATGTCGTGCACAAGCGCTGTGAAACGGAGGTACAGATCTTCCGTCATCATCGAAATGTTGTCGACAACGATGCACGTGTGAAGAAAAACGTCTTTATGATGATGGTCGTCTCTCTGGTCGACACCGGAAAGCTCGGCGACCTCGGGGAACACAACGCTCATGACGCCCGTGTCGAACATCATCCGCAGGCCGACGGACGGCCTCGAGCTGGCGAGAATTTTCATAAACTCGTCGGTGATCCGCTCCTGTGCAATGATAGCGAGCCGGTCTTTCATTTTTGAAATCGCGTCGAGCGTCTCTTTCTCCAAAGAGAAATCAAGCTGGGAAGCGAACCTCAACCCCCGCATGATGCGCAGTGGATCGTCGGTAAATGTCCTCGATGGTTCGAGGGGCGTGCGAAGTATTTTTGCCTCCAAGTCGGCATATCCGTGAAACGGATCAGTAATTTCGCCCCACGAAGCGGAATTCAACGACGCTGCAAGAGCATTCACGGTAAAATCTCGCCGGGAAAGGTCGTCATAAAGCGAACCGGCTTCGACGACGGGATTGCGGGAATCTTTCGAATAGCTTTCTTTTCGGGCACCGACAAATTCGACCTTGAGCGGACCAAGATGCATCATGGCGGTACCGAACTTCTCGTACGTTGTCATAGCGTGATTCCCGAATTCTTCCGCGGCGCGCTTGGCAAATTCTACTCCATTGCCTACCACCAGCACATCGACATCTCCTACGTCTTTCCCCAACAAATTGTCCCGTACATAGCCACCCACGACGTACACTTCCGCATGCAATGTATCCGCAAGCCGGCCGATCGATTGAAGCTCCGGGGATTGAATATCAATATGTCGTTTCTGTCCTCTCATGCAAGCGTCACACGGTAAACTTCTGCACCTGAATCGATTTCATAATTCTCTGAGCCACCTCGAGCGCCATGCGGCCGTCTATTCCCGAAACCGCCGGCTGCTTCTTTTCCAGAACCGCCGTCACGAACGACTCCAATTCGTATTTCAACGCATTGACTTCTTTCACTTCCGGCTGCTCGTAGACAATGTTCCGTTTCCTTTTTCCCTCGCCTATTTGTCCGAGAAGCATTGTTGTCTGTCCCATGTCTCCGCCGTCGTCGACGAGGCGAAACACTTCGGCAAGCCCTTGGAGAAAGTCGATCGAAATGTAGCCGTTATGCTGGAACATTCTCATCTTGCGCATTTTATTTTGCGAGATTCTGCTTGCCGTAACGTTTGCAACGCACCCATTCTCGAATTGAAGCCTTGCGTTTGCGATATCGACCGACTCGGAGACGACGGCAACGCCGTTCGCGTCGATACGAGAGACCGGCGACCGCACAAGACTCAGGATAACATCGATATCATGAATCATGAGATCAAGAACGACGGCAACGTCCGTCCCGCGCGGGTTGAATTGCGCCAACCGGTGCGATTCGATAAACATCGGTCTCAGGTCGTACGACTCGAGGGCAAGGATGGCCGGGTTGAATCGTTCAATATGGCCGACCTGGATGATGCATCCCTTCGCCTTCGCGAGCGCGATCAACTCATCCGCTTCGGCCACAGTTTGAGTGATCGGTTTTTCGATCAACACATGTACGCCGGCGTTCAAGGCATGTCTTGCGACCTCGAAGTGCTGCAACGTCACCGTCGCAACACTCACGGCATCGACGTTGGCTAAAAGGTCATCCAGCGTGGAAAAAAATTCTGCTCCGGTATATTGGGAAACAACCGTGCGACATTTTGACGTATCGATATCGTACGCTCCCACAAGAACATCTGTGGAAATTTCGGAATACATTTTTGCGTGAAGCGATCCGAGATGCCCAACGCCGATAACCCCGGTACGTAAGGGACGTCCGTAGTGCATAGTCCGCAGTGCTCGATCATTTGTCATTTGTTCTTGCTTCAAAGTCCCTCGTTCATTGTTGAATGTTGATTGTTGATTGTTCATTGCTCACTGTTCTTTTGGTGCGCGAAGCGTTTCTTCAACCCACGAATGAAATTCCTGGACATTATGGAAAAGGAAATCCGTTTCCGCTTGCAGGACCATGTCTTTACCGTATGAATCCCAAATGACTGCGGCGATACGCACGCCGGATTCACGAGCGGCTTTGATGTCGGCAACTGCATCGCCTACCATTAAAACTTCCTCGGGCTGCAGAGAATACCTGTGCATAATTTTCTTAATCCCGTCCCCGGACGGCTTGAAATGATCGACATCGTCTCCCGTCACCACCATATCAAAATACTGTTCAATACCAAATTCGTGTAAAGTAATTTCTGTTGTCCTTCTTCCCTTGCCGGTAAAAAGAGCAATAATCATCCCCTTGTTCTTCACGAATTCCAGCAGTTTTTTAATGCCCGGGTACAACGACGCCAATTCGTTATGCCTCTCCTGATAAAAATGATAGTACTCCTCCATTGCGTTGTCAATATGCTGCGAACCAATCATACGCTCGACCGCTTCTTCTTCCGGCGGTCCAAAGAGGGCAACAATTTCTTTCGGCGTCAAACGCTTGTTGATATATTTTTCGGCAATATGGTTGAAGGAATCGAAAATAAGTTGGTTCGTTTGCGTCAACGTGCCGTCCATATCAAACACAATGCACCGTAAGCGATGTGGAGTAATGGAAGAGTTCAAAGGATTAGTTTTGTAGTTCTGAGTTCTGAGTTCTGAGTTCCTTATTCTATAGAAGGCTCAGCATGAATATTCGTTTCCTGAATGCGCGGGAGCATCACCATAATTTTATTTTCCAGTGCGGTGGAAATCGTATGTACGTCCTCAAGCGAAAGCTTCTTGTCGACAACGCACTTTATGGCCACACAATATTTTCCTTTGACATCTAGGATGGAAAGTACGCTGCACTCCTGGACGCCCTGCTGCGATTGTGCAAGTTCTGTAATTTTATCGATAAGCTCCTGCGATGTGAGAGTAACATCGACCGAATCAACGACTCTTTCCTTTGAATCTTCAATGTGGACGACAACCGATGCGACGTTCGGGATATCGCCTTTGATGGACGATTCGATCTCATCGACCATGGTGTGAGCGCGGACAAATTCCTCATGTTGTTCGAATTCAAGATTGAATTCGACTTGATATTTGCCGTCGACCTGAAAGGCCTGCACATCGTGAGCGCTCAAGCCCCTCTTTGACATCATCAACTTCACTTTGTCCACAATAGTTTCATCCGGTGTTTCCATTGGCTCGGGATGGATGATGATATCTGCGTTCGGGAGGATTTTCTGGATCTCCTTCTCGGCAACGTGGACAATGGTATTCGCCGTTTCAAAGGGAAGTGTACGTTTCAGGTGAAGGGTTAAATCGACAAACGTTTTGGGACCTGAATTCCTTACCCGAACGTTATCCACGTTCTGCACACCGTCCATACCCGCTGCTATACGCTTCACTTTTTCTTCGACCCCGACCGGCGCACGGTCAAGAAGTTCATCGACAGTCCGTTTGCCGAGCGAGAGCGAGACACCAATGACGATGAGTGCGACGATCAACGCGGCGATAGAATCGGCTACGGGAATTTTCAACAACGTTAAAATCAAACCGAAGAGCACGACGCCGGAACTCCAGAACGTCCATGCCGAAATGAAGCGCGTCGGCCTCGAGCGCCTGACTTTTGTATTTATGAGCAACACGGGTCAACGCGCGCGACCGGGAGACATCGACCACAATCGAAAGAAGAATGACGAAGAAACTCCAGAAGTTTACTTCGACTTCCACCCTGTGGTAGACAAGGCGCTTGATCGCTTCATTGATGATCCAAAAACAGGTCACAAGAAGAAGCACGGTTTCGATGAGCGCAGAGAAGCTCTCAATTTTCCCGTGGCCGTAGAGATGTGTTTTGTCGGCGGGCCTCGCCGAGAACTTCACGGCGAGGAACGTGATGATCGCCGCAAGCAAATCCAAGCCTGAATGTGCTGCTTCGGATAAAATTCCCAGGCTCCCGGTCCAAACTCCGACGACAATTTTTAGCGCAGTAACAAAAAACGCCCCTGCGATGGACGAGAGCGCGACCGTCGATTTTTCAGTCTCCTGCCTTGAAGAAAATTCCATGGGAATAAAAATAAAGAAGGCGTCCCGCCGACGCGGGACGCCTGTTCATGTCCGAATGTGAATCTCTTTCACTGGTAGCCGTGTACTTGTCTCAAAAACACGCATCCGTAACGAACGCCGATGCGCTCGCTGCGAACAATGACATTTATGCAACGGTCACTTCTTTCGAAAGGTACACGTCCTGGATCGCATTGAGAATTTGGACGCCTTCATTCATCGGACGCTGGAATGCTTTTCGCCCGGAAATGAGGCCCGTCCCTCCCGCACGCTTGTTGATCACCGCTGTACGGACGGCTTCTGCAAGATCGCTTGCTCCCGACGAGGCGCCGCCGGAATTGATCAATCCGGCGCGGCCCATATAGCAGTTCGCTACTTGATAACGAGTAAGGTCGATCGGATTGTCGGTAGTAAGTTTTTCATACACGAGCTTGCTCGTTTTGCCGAAGTTGAGCGCGG
Source organism: uncultured Bacteroidota bacterium (assembly GCA_963717445.1). GTDB lineage: Bacteria > Bacteroidota > Ignavibacteria > UBA10030 > UBA8401 > JAGVPT01. The sequence goes on from OY970334.1 coordinate 1,220,116, forward strand.
TGTAGCCGCCGTTGTTCTCCGGCAATTTTTGCTTGATGATGTCCGCCTCGATCGTCACGCCGAGGTGGTTCGCCTGTCCCGTCAAATCGGCGGAAACGTGATAATCCTTCTCTTTCGTCTTGAATGCGTTGTTCCGCGTGTAGCACCACAAGATCGTTCCCATACCAAGCTCATGTGCATGTTGGAATGCCTGGCTTACTTCCCAAATTTGCCTCCGGGATTCAGCAGAGCCGAAATAGACAGTCGCACCGACAGCGACCGCACCCATCCAGTAGGCCTGCTTCACGCTTGCGAACAGCGTTTGATCGTACGTGTTCGGATAGGAAAGAAATTCGTTGTGATTGATTTTCAAAATGAACGGTATTTTATGAGCGTATTTTCTCGACACAGCGCCTAGGACACCGAGGGTCGATGCAACCGCATTCGCTCCCCCTTCGATCGCCAGTTTCACAATATTTTCCGGGTCGAAGTACGCCGGGTTTGGCGCAAACGACGCGCCGCCGGAGTGCTCGATCCCTTGGTCAACGGGAAGAATGGAAAGGTAGCCTGTTTTTGCCAAGCGTCCATGGTCAAACAATGCCTGCAGGCTTTTCAAAACCGGCGTCGGACGGTCTGAGAGTGCATACACAGAATCAACATAATCAGGACCGGGCAAGTGAAGTGATTCTTTCGGAATCGTTGTGCATTTATGCTGAAGCAACAACTTTGCGTCAGCCCCCAACAGTTTTTCCAAATCTAAAGCCATAATCATCTCCGATGAAAAAAAGTTTCAAGTTCAGTGGTGCAGCGTTCACAAAAATATACGAAACAACGGTCTGTGTTGCAAGAGGGTAGTGTCTCAGTTTGAAATACCATTTTTAGGAATTTTTTCGATTATGCTTGACAAGACAGGGATGGCTTTAGTATATTCCGACCATGAAAAAGCCCAAACGTCCACGCGATACGAACGAACTGGCGAAAGCCATTATTGATTTAGCAACGGGGGAAATATTTGAAAAACCGGAGATCAATTCATTGGCAGATTATGCCAGTGCTTTTGCACGCAAAGGTGGATTGGCCGGTGGCAAGGCGAGAGCAAAAAAACTTTCCAAAGCGCAACGTGTGAAGATTGCGAAAGCGGGTGCCATTGCGCGGTGGAAAAAACACGATAAGAAAAAACAGTGAGCTAATTCTCAGGGTTGAGGAGTCAGAGAAAATGTTTTCGTTTTATAGTCAAATTCAAGCTTGGCATTGAATGCCGCAAGAAGTTCAGTTCCTACTAAAATGTCTTTCCCCTTGCTAAGAGAAAAGGCAACTGCTTTCTCTACCGTGCCCAACATTACCTTCCCAATGCAAATATAGGTACTGTCAATAGAGCCATCTGCAAGCGTAAAATTTGCAGTGCTCAGTAGAACGAGACCCATTGGGAGCGCTTGCATAATTGGTATAGATACCCCTCCAGTAAACCCTGTATCAATTATAGCATTGAATACTACTGGTGGGGTTGATCTTCCCCAGATTCCAAAAAGCTCAATATCTATCCGTGGAGAGGAATTATCTGGAGGGAGCCCAGCCATAAGAGAATCCTTTTTTAGCGTAGGAACCCATCTTAAAAATACCCTCAAATCCTATTTTTAGGGTATGGAAAAGTTTCCCTGGGTATTTCTCTTTGGCTTTTTGTAGGGCTTCAATTAAAGTATCGGCAACAAAGTAATTCCCACTCTCAACCTCAATAACTAAAAATTTCCCATAGTTATCGGCCTCAAGTATGGGCTTGAGTTTTTCGGTATATATTTTTTGACCCTTTTCAACTACTTGTTCTGGGGTCAAAATATTTTCATTATTGTTTACTGGCATTGTCATAATATCTTCAATTTAAAGCTGAGCATTTAATAAAAATTAGGCACACTAATTCCGTGAATGATTGAACTGCTTTTGTTCCTTCTTCATCGTATATTGGACACTGCGAAAGTTGTCCGGTTGAATTGAGCCTAACGGACAGAAGCTAAGCTGCGGCGACGGTCAGTTGTTTCCATGTAGTTCGTTGTGCGGACGCACCCCGACGTTTATTTTCGTCAGCTTGAGCGACTGGCTGGTTAGGGAACTATTCTCGATTGACCGTTTTCAACGGTGTGTTACGATTTTTTTTTGACAAAATCAAGTAAAAAAGAAGAAAAATATTTCCTTCGTTGTTTTGTCAAACACTAAAGATACGGATTACGTGCCATAAATCCTATAAAAAAATACAACGTTTTTCCGCTAATCCTCTCATAATGTCTGCACAATAAACAACATTCTCCACAAGACTAAACGGTATCTCTAAAGTAATGTTGCAAAGGCGCAAAACAATCGGATTTCAGCCATTTACGCTATTCATTATTTTTTCCGTTATTTTTTACTTGCTTTTTGCAAAACCATTGCTTATACTCTTTCAACACACTTTTCTTAGAAAGGAATGTTGAAGATGGAAGCAAATGGCAGCGACAAACCCCTCCCACCGAGACCCTATCTTGAGATAATTGAGAGCATTATTCGCGATTCGTTTGATGAGACTCAAGCCGCTCTGGATGCGAACAAAATTTCGCACAAGGTTTCAACTTACGCGCACGCCGTTCTTGTAAATAGTATCATTGTCGCTAATGCAAGAGTGGCTTTCGATGGAGACAAAAACGTAAGTATTGCGGTTAACGGACATGGGGCTACGTTCCTGTTTCGTAACCTGCCCGATACTAATGAAGATTTTGACATTCGATTTAAGAAGTGCAATGAAAAATTCCAAACATATAACTCGCGGACAGCGCGCAATAGCCGGTTTATGGGACAGGGCTCTCTCTTTGATGGTATGCCGGAGGCACCAGTAAATTTCCACGTCAATCTTAATGCGGTCTATAAGCGTGATGTCGCTGGCACCAAGATAGAAACCTGGATAACTTATCCCGTTGGAACACGAAGTATTGCATGGAAAATCCAATTGTTCAACGGTCAAAACGATCAAACACTTGATGCAACTGAACCAACATCCCCGCCGCCAGCTACAAAGCCAATTGTCAAGCGAGTAATCCCAATAGAACAGAACGCACCAGAACAAAAACAGGCTAATGATGGAAGCAGTAAATCCTAACATGCTTACTTTGGCAAGAGAATTTCGAGGGCTCACACAAAAGGAGCTTGCGGAGAAGCTCGACGTTTCACCACCAATTATATCAAGAATGGAAGCTGACTTACTCCCGGTGTCCGAAGATATGCTTGATAGGTTGTCTAACGTTTTGCAACTCCCGAAGAAATTTTTTTCCGAACCCGCAAAAATTTACCCCTTTGGGATTCATCTTTACAGAAAAGCTAAAGGCATCCCCCAAAAGATTCTTACGTCTATCAACGCTGAGATTAATGTTGACAGCATCCGAATTGACAAACTTCTCAGGGCCGCAAAGATCACAAGCGATGACGTTCCATATATTGAACTGGAGGCCAACGCCGAGAAATATAAAGCTGTTTCCGATATTGCTCGTGCCATGCGGATAGGTTGGAGAATTCCACGGGGGCCAATTGAAAATCTGACAAAGATTCTTGAAGATGCTGGTATTTTGGTCGTCTATTCCAATTTCAATACTCGCTTCTTTGATGCTGTAAGTTTTTCTACGCAATCAAGGAGATATGTTATATTTGTGAATGCTCAAATGCCAGGCGACCGAATTCGGTACAGTCTCGCCCATGAGTGCGGACATATTATCATGCACCGGATTCCCCATGACAAAATTGAGGACGAGGCGAACGATTTCGCTGGAGAGTTCTTGTTGCCGGAAAAGGAGATACGTCCGTACCTGTCAAACTTGACATTGGAGGCACTTGCAAATCTCAAGCGATATTGGAAAGTATCAATGCAGGCAATCTTAGTGCGTGCAAAAACGCTCGGGACGATAACACCAAATCAGTATAGGTATCTCTGGATGCAAATGGCAAAGATGGGATATAAATTGAATGAACCAATTGAAGTTATGCGCGAACAACCCACACTTCTCCAAGAGCTTGTAAACGTGTATACAAAAGACTATAACTATTCTGACCTCGAATTGAAAACGCTTCTTTTCCTTGATGATGAAGAATATAAGAAGTATAACCCGACCGCGATCACTCCGCTAAGAGCAGTACCAAGAATCCACAATATTGCAAAGTAATTGAAGTCTTTTGAATTAAAGGCCAAAACACATAATTTAATTAAAGTGAACTTTTTACTTGACAAGTCAAGCATAATGTTGTATATTGGTAGTGAACGAAAAAGGAATGCTACCATGAACAAATTACCGCTTGAAAAACAAACTCAGATTGTAGGGCTTCTCGTTGAAGGAATGAGCCTACGGGCTATTACTCGACTCGCAGACGTTTCGATCAATACGGTTACGAAGTTACTCGTTGATCTCGGTACGGCTTGTGCGAAATACCATGATGAGCATGTCCGGGCATTGCAATCAAAACGGGTCGAATGCGACGAGATATGGGCGTTCATTTACGGCAAGGAGAAGAATATTCCAGAAGAACTACGCGGTAAATTCGGTATAGGTTCTATTTGGACGTGGGTTGCAATAGACGCTGATTCAAAGCTGGCCATTTCTTATCTTGTCGGAAACCGCGATTCAGAATATGCAAAAGTTTTTATGTATGATGTTGCATCACGCCTAAAGAATCGTGTTCAAATGACGACAGACGGACTCAAGGCGTATTTGGATGCAGTAGAAGAGAATTTCGGAGCTGATATTGACTTTGCTCAATTGGTAAAAATGTATGGAAAGCCGTTAGATAGCGAACATAGATACAGTCCGGCTGAATGTAATGGAGCCGTGAAAACTCCAATCATGGGAAACCCAAAAGCTAAATATATTTCGACAAGCTACGTGGAGCGACAAAATCTTACCATGCGGATGAACATGAGGCGGTTTACGAGGCTAACAAATGCTTTTTCAAAGAAGGTCGAGAATCACGCTCATGCAGTAGCTCTGCACTTCATGTATTACAATTATTGCCGCATTCATAAGACATTGCGGGTATCTCCGGCTATGGCAGCGGGCATCGAAAAGCATTTATGGTCTATTGAGGACTTGGCACGTCTTATGTTTAAGAATTCAAACTGAGACACTACCTGCAAGAGCAGTAGTGACTCATGTTGAATATTGTGGTTTGATGGTCAAACGCCGAAATTGAAACCCTTCGATTGAATCCTTCCCGTCCGCAGACCTGACGATTTCGATTAATGTTGCAAAAGTTGCATGTGCTGTATCCTCGGAATCGGCAGCAGTGCGGGTGGGGAGGCCATGCGTGCGTTGAGAAAACGGCCGGCATGTGCAGGTGGCAAGCGGGAGCAGTTTTCTCCCGGCTGTGTGTGGGAAAGCATCGCCTGCATTCCGATTCTGAGAAGCTCTCTTTGCTTCTTTCTCTGGCGCCAGAGAAAGAAGGGTGATTTCGAGACGATCATTCAAAATGAGTCACTACCGCAAGAGCATTTTGATCGAGATTCGATTTGGGCAGATGTCGGACATCTTTTTGATTTACCATTCCAAATATTTCAACATACTGCGACTCCCCCAATAAGGTGTCCGACATCTCAACATGCTTTCCTTGACATTCCCTCTCTTTCTTGATACTTTGCATAAAGAAAAAGCTTGTCAAGGTTTCAACCATTGACAAGCTTCATCATTCAAAGGCATGGCAATCATCCGAAAAAAAAATATCGTCCTCAAGAAAAACGAGGAGCGGCGCATTCAGTCGGGACATCAATGGGTGTTCAGCAATGAAATTCAAACGGTTAACGGCGCGCCCAAAAGCGGAGATATTGTCGAGATTTTTCGACATGACATGAAGCGGCTGGGAACCGGCTTTTACAATTCTCATTCCCTTATTGCAGCACGGCTTCTTTCACCGGACGATGAAGAGATCGATTTCAAATTCTTCGAACAGCGCATTCTTTCGGCCCTGTCATTACGAAAAAAATTATACCCAAAGAATGCAGCATACCGCGTCGTTCACGGAGAAAGCGATTTCCTTTCCGGACTTATTATAGATAAATACAACGAGTATCTTTCCGTCCAAACGTTTTCGGCGGGAATGGATTCGCGGTTAATGCTTATTTGCGACGTCCTCGTCTCAATTTTTTCCCCTCGTGGCATTGTCGAGAGAAACGAATCGCCTCTCCGTTCACTTGAAGAACTATCCCCCCGTAAAGGCATTGTTCGGGGAACTGTTGAACCAACCATTATCGAACTTCACGACCTCAAGTTCCGGGTCGATTTGTTGGAAGGACAAAAAACCGGCTTTTTCCTTGATCAGCGGGAAAATCGTACCGCACTCCGCCCGTTTTCAAAAGATGCTGCTGTCCTCGATTGTTTCTGCAACGAAGGCGGATTCGGCCTCTATGCCGCTCATTACGGAGCCAAATGTGTCTCAGGCTGCGATAGCTCAGAAATTGCGATCGAGAAATCAAAAGTCAATGCGACACTGAATAATCTGCATTCAATTGCCTTTACGTGCGGCGACGCATTCGCAACACTCGCCGCTGGGATCGAACAGAAGAAGAAATACGATCTCGTCATCCTCGACCCGCCTTCCTTTACTAAGAACAAAAAAACTGTTGCAACCGCGGTGAAAGGATATAAAGAACTTAACACCGGGGCAATGAGGATTCTTAATAATGGCGGGATTCTTGCAACCGCATCTTGTTCGCACCACATTTCGGAAGAAACGTTTTTAAACGTTATCAACGATAGTGCTGTCAAAGCAGGAAGGAAAGCGAGGGTGCTCCATTTTGGAGGGGCAGCGCCGGATCATCCGACATTACCTGCAATGCCGGAGACGAAATATTTGAAATTTGCATTACTTTCAGTCGAATAAACTTCATCGCAGAAACTATTCATTCTCGATTTTGTTACATATAGTTGACTCTATCGCAGGAGCGGAGCATGGAACCAACTCTATTTTCGCAAACACGCCGGGTTTCGGCGATCTTTTTTTTCTCAGCCAGTATAGCTTTTGCACAAGATCTCGCTTCAGGCAAAACGGCATTGTTTCTCCCCAGCTCGATAATTTCCCAGAACCAACCGGATACAAATATCGTTTTTGAATCCCCCAACAAGGATCAGATAACGCCGCAACAAACTGCTTATCTGGCCGATGCAGGGGGAATAGACGTTCTACTCTCCAACAGCGGGTTCGGGCTAGGGGGGTTTTATCGTCATCAATACACAGAGGAGTTATTCGGCACAATGTCAATCGGATTCTCAGAAGTCAGCGACCCTAACGAAGTTGAAGAGGAAGATATCTACGGCGACACGTTCGTTCCCGGGAAGATCAACCGGTTTCTTTTGATCCCTCTTCATTTCGGCGTGCAGTACCGACTTTTTGCCGACGAGATCCTTGATAATTTTCGTCCGTACGTCAACGCAGCTGTCGGACCGACAATGGTGTTTACGACGCCGTACGACAAGGAGTTTTTTAACAGCATCGGATACGGACAAGCGCACTACACAGCCGGCGGTTACGTCGGCCTCGGCGCTTTCTTCGGTTCCGACAGGGGGACATTATCCGGAGTTAACATCCGCTATTACTTCGAACGTATCCAACGGGGAATCGACAGCATGCAGAACGATGACGGCTCAATAGAAAAGATGACGGATTTCGGCGGATTTTTTATTACCCTAAATCTTGGCGAGTTGTTTTAAAGAACTCCCCGGCGTTTTAATCCTGTCGGAGAGTGTTTGCTCTTACTACTTTGCCGGCCCTTTTATTATGCGCGGCGATTTTTATTTTGAGGGGAGAATCTTCTTCAGGAAATGTCCGGTGTATGACTGAGTGCTCGCCGCAATTTCTTCCGGAGTTCCCGTCGCAACAACTTTTCCGCCGTTTACACCTCCGCCAGGCCCCAGATCGATAACAAAATCGGCACACTTAATCACGTCGAGGTTGTGCTCGATGATGAGGAGAGAATGTCCTGCACCAATCAGTGCTTCGAAGCACTTCAGCAGTTTGGAGATATCGTCGAAATGCAAACCGGTTGTCGGCTCGTCGAATATAAACAGGGTCTGCCCTTCAAGCTGCGCGCTCAAGTGTGCGGCGAGCTTCACTCGCTGGGCTTCGCCGCCCGACAACGTCGTTGCAGGTTGGCCGAGCCTTAAATATCCAAGTCCCACGTCATCCAAAATTTTAAGTTTCTGAGCAACTCGCTTTCCGTCGGCGTGACTTTTAAAAAAGTCGATAGCCTCGCTAACCGTCATGGAAAGAATGTCATCGACATTTTTCCCATTGTACCGAATATCAAGAGCTTCTTTCTTATACCGCTTCCCTTTGCAGCTCTCACATGTTAAATATAAATCCGCCATAAACTGCATCTCAATTTTCTGGACGCCGTCTCCCTCGCATGTTTCGCACCTGCCGCCGGGCACATTGAATGAAAAATATCCTGGTGCATAACTATGGATTTTTGCCGCCTGAGTACTGGCCAACAAATCGCGGATCAACTCGAACGCCTTGATATACGTGATCGGATTCGAGCGGGGCGAACGGCCGATCGGCGATTGGTCGACAAGCTCTACGGCCGAGAGATGCTCACTTCCTTCGATCGAAGCGGCTCCCGCAATCCCGCCGCTTTGCGACTGTAATCTTTTTTTCAACCCCTCATACAGAACTTCATGAACGAGCGTGCTCTTCCCCGAACCGCTGACGCCGGTGACACACACAAACATGTGCAAAGGAACTGAAACGTCAATATTTTTCAGGTTGTACTGGAAGGCGTTCAGCACGCGAATCGACTTCCCGCTTTTCTTCCTCCGTGTCTTCGGAATAGGGATCGACAACTTTCCGCCGAGGTATTTTCCGGTAAGAGAGGAGGCGTCGCGAACGGCTTCATGGTATGTACCAAAAAACGTTACCTCGCCACCGCGTTCGCCCGCCTTCGGCCCCATGTCGATAAGCACATCGGCTTCTCTCATCATATCGGCGTCGTGTTCGACCACCAAAACGGTATTCCCGATATCGCGGAGAGATTTGAGGATGCGAATTAACCGGTCGTTGTCGAGAGGGTGAAGTCCGATGCTCGGCTCATCCAGGACATAAATCGAGCCGACGAGTGACGACCCGATCGACGTCGCCAGGTTGATACGCTGGGATTCCCCGCCCGAGAGTGTGGACGAAAGACGGTCGAGCGTGATATACCCAAGGCCGACGTCGACCAAATATCTTAGCCTTTTTTGAATTTCATCCAAAATTCTTTTGCAGATGCTTAACTCAAAATCGGAAAACTCGGCTTTTTTGAAAAACTCATCCGCTGTCTCAATCGTCATTTCAACGATGCCGGCAATCGTTGTGCCGAATATTTTTACGTCGAGCGCATCGCGGCGCAGGCGAGCCCCGCCGCATTCATCGCACGTCGTATAGCCGCGATACTTGCTCAACAGGACACGGTATTGAATTTTGTACGCTTTCCGCTCCACCATCTTGAAAAACCCGTTGATGCCGTCGAATTGACGGCCGTACCCGTTCATGACGATATTCAACTGCGCGGGCGTGAGTTTGCCGAACGGAACGTTCATCGGAATTCCAGCTTCGTTAGCGATGGAAAAAAGGTCGCGAAGATTTTCGCGGAACTTCGGTGTCGTCCATGGTTGGATCGCACCATCGCGTAACGATTTTTCTTTATTGGGAACAATCAAATCCATGTCCAGGCCGACGGCACGGCCAAACCCCTGGCACTTCGGGCACGCACCGATCGGGTTGTTGAACGAGAAGAGGTGCGGTTCCGGCTCTTCATACCGTATATGGTCGACCGGACATTCAAAATGCTGGTTGAATGAGAGCTGTTCTTTCGTTTCAAGATTGTATAACGTTGCGTACCCATCCCCTTCAACAAAAGCAGTCTGTACGGAGTCTGCAAGCCGTGTTTCACTCGCTTTTTCATTTTTCCTAAGAACAAAACGGTCGACGAGAACAAAAATTCCTTTCTTGGATGAGGTATATGATCGTTCATTCAAATCGATCATCTCACCGTTCACTACCAGCCGGAAGAATCCGCGTTTCTTCAATGCGGCGAGTTCTTCTTTCAGCGCATGCCCTTCGTGTTCCCGCATCGGAAACGTAATAAAGAACTTTGACCCTTCGACTTCTTGAAATACGCGATCGACGACAGAATGCACAGAATCCCGAGAAATGATCCGCCCGCAGACCCGGCAGTACGTTTTTCCAACTCGAGCAAGCAGAAGCCGAAGGTAATCGTAAATTTCGGTTGTTGTTGCAACAGTTGAGCGCGGGTTGCGTGTGTTGGTTTTCTGCTCGATGGCAATTGCAGGGCTCATGCCCAAGATCAGATCAACGTCGGGCTTGTCCATCCGTTCCAGGAATTGACGGGCGTACGCCGAGAGGCTCTCGACATACCGCCGCTGTCCCTCGGCATAAATCGTATCGAAGGCAAGACTCGATTTTCCGGAGCCACTCACACCGGTGATAACGACAAGCTTATTGCGAGGAATATCGATGCTGATATTTTTGAGATTATGAACACGCGCACCGCGGATACTGAGGACGTTCTTCGCGACTGTGGATGTGTTGCTCCCTTTTGGAGACAGAGTCGTTTGTTCTTTTTTTGCCATACTCAATGGTGTATGAAACCGAAAAAATTTTCAATGAAGAATAGTGATATAAAATTTTATTTGCAAGATTTCCGTGGAGTAGATACCGGACACCTTATCCGGAAAATCGCTACATATTGAAATATTTAAAGAGGTAAATCAAAAAGGTGTCCGACATCTTCACCCTTTTCTCTCTTGCTTCCCTTTCCAAAAATGTCTACATTGGTAAGAATTTTTTCCGGGAAGATGGGCAAGACAAATCTCAAAGGGCTTCCGCTGCAGCAATTGGAAGCTTTTGTTGCTTCAATAGGAGAGCCAAAATACCGCGCGAAGCAACTTTTCGGCTGGCTGTACAAACATCGGGTGTCGTCGTTCGACGGCATGACGAGCCTTTCACATTCGCTTCGAGAACGGCTCAAGGCAGAAGCGGCAGTCGAGCAACTCACCATCGCCGACCAGCAGCGTTCGGCGTCCGATGGGACAATAAAATTCCTTTTTGCACTTGCGGACGGGATGAAAATGGAAAGTGTCCTTATCCCACCGCGAAAAGAATCGGTCGATGCCGAAAAAAGACTGACCCTCTGCATTTCTACACAGGTCGGTTGCCCTCTCGACTGCAAATTTTGTGCTACCGCAACAATGGGCTTCAGTAGAAACCTGACGGCGGGAGAAATTATCGACCAGGTTCTCATGGTGCAGTCGATGAGCGACAAGCCGATCACGAACATCGTGTACATGGGAATGGGTGAGCCGATGTTGAATTACGACAACGTGATGGCGTCTATCGATATCCTTTCATCCGAGATCGGTATCGGGATCAGCCCGAGGCGTATCACGATTTCCACTGCAGGGTATGCCGAACAGATCAGGCGGATGGCGGACGAAGGACGGAAGCCAAAGCTGGCGCTCTCTCTTCATTCACTCAACAACGAAACACGCACACGGCTCATGCCGATCACAAAGAAATTCTCCGTCGAAGAGTTGTTAGACGCGCTCGAATATTATTGCCAGAAAACACGAAAGAACGTGATGTTTGAGTATATTCTTTTTGACGGCATCAACGACGGGGACGACGATATCAAGAAAATTATCAAGGCATCAAAACGGTTCCCGTGCAGAGTGAACCTCATTCCATTCCACTCAATCGGGTTCACGAACCCGCGCGGAATTTCGGCATCCCTGAAAGGCTCGTCGCAGGAAAAAATTTTCCGCTTTGCCAAAAAGCTGCGCGACGCCGGCATTCCGGTCTTTATCCGCCATAGCGCCGGCGAAGATATCGATGCTGCGTGCGGACAACTGGCGGTCAAGAACGAAGCTGCATAGGATTCATTCACAACAAACGACATTCTTACTCAGTAATTCCTTATCATTGAAATCAGACTATGAACATTATTCTCTTCGGCGCTCCCGGCGTCGGCAAAGGTACGCAAGCAAAAATTCTCTCGCATATTTATCACATACCACATATTTCTACAGGTGATATTCTACGCGACGCGATCAGTGAGCGAACTCCGCTTGGGCTCAAGGCCAACGAATATATGAGCCACGGCAAACTTGTACCCGACGATGTCATGATCGGTTTGATAAAAGATATCTTACAGACCGACCGCTGCAAGAACGGGTTTATTCTTGACGGATTTCCCAGAACGGTGGCTCAGGCGCGGGCACTTCATCCGATCTTCAAAGAACTTCACATCAAAGTGAACAAGGTAATCAACCTTAAGGTGGATGAGGAAGAGATCATCGACCGGCTTAGCAAGCGCCTCGTATGCAAAAGCTGCGGCAAGATCTACAATTCCGAAATCGACCATTTCAGCACTGCAGACAAATGTTTTAAATGCGGCGGCGAACTACGCGAACGGGGAGACGACAATCCGGAAACAATTCGAAAACGCCTGGAGATTTATCGATCCGAAACCGAACCGGTGAAAAAATATTATGAAGATTTAGGCTTGCTCCAAAATGTCAACGGCGTGGGAGAAATCGTCGATATTATACAACGGCTCCTGTCGACATTACAAAATTAATTGACAACAATGCCTTCCTCAAAAAAAAATCTGCATAATCTCGGCTCAAGCGATTCACCGGTCGTCATCGCTCATCGGGGGTTTTCCGAGGAAGCGCCAGAGAATTCGATGGCGGCATTCCAAAAAGCAATCGAGGCAAACGCGGACATGATCGAACTGGACGTCCGGCTTTCGTCAGACGGAGAATTTATTGTCTTCCACGATAAAAAATTAGACCGTACCTCCGAGGGGCGAGGCGCCCTCAAAAACTTCAGCGCGCAAGAATTGACGGAGATGGACAACGGTTCATGGTTCTCCCGAAAATTTTCGCGCGAACGGATTCCTCTCCTCAAAGACGTTTTGCCCCTCACAAAACGGGGCATCGCCATCAACATCGAAATTAAGCCCGACATCGTAAGCAGGAACGGACTTTCGGTTGAAGAAGAGATTGTCGGGCTGGTGGAAAAATTCAAAGCGACGCATCGGGTGATGTTTTCATCGTTCAATCATTTTATGATGAAAGCGATCAAGCGTATCGACAGCGAAATCGTCACGGGCATCCTCTACAATCCCATCGCAGATTTCCGCCATTCACCGTCGCAACTGGCTGCCCGGGCACATGCAGATATTTTTATTTGCAGCAAATACCAGCTCAACAGCGATGTCATGCACGATGCGCATACAGAGCATTGCCGCGTGTACGTGTACGGCGTGAAGACCGAGCGCGATATCGCGCGTATGGTCCGGTCCGGCGTAGACGGTATCATTGCTGATGACCCCGCAATGGTAAAAAAGGCGTTCGCCTCTCTCCTGTGATAAAAACCGCACCTCTTCTCTATATTCTCCTATATATGCCGATCCTTCGAACGAATTCTTTGGAAATGGAGCATGAGTTGAAATTAAAATAGCATCCGCTTGAAAATGGGGTTGATTTGGGGTACATTATAACGAGTTGGGTTATAAAATCTCTTGCGCTGCGATGCTTCAACTCCCGCACGAGCAAACGTGCGCCCGCAAGAATTGCCGATCCATCCAATCGCAATAACAAAATTGATTACGCTTGTAGTCTAGGTGCAAGCCGCAGGAAATTTATGACAACTTCAGACTTATTGCATCAGGTACCGATTGCCAGAATGGGTACTGGGACGAAATGTGCGATAAGAAACAGATCCGGCCCCAGTATGAGCGCGTGTTTGAAGCTCTCCAACATCTCGACGGCGCTTCATTGCAGCAAAAAGAAAAACTGGCCAGCGATCTCTTCATGAACCAGGGAATTACGTTTACCGTCTACAGCGACAATGCCGGCATCGAGCGGATATTTCCATTCGATATTATTCCCCGGATCATCACGGCTGTGGAATGGAGCCGCGTCGAAGAAGGAATCAAACAACGTATCAAAGTGTTGAACCTCTTTCTCAAAGATATCTACTCCACGCAACACATTCTGAAGGACGGAATTATCCCGCCGACACTCGTAGCTTCATGTCCGCATTATACCCGCGAGGTGTTCGGCATTGCGGTACCGTTCGACATCTACGTGCATATTGCCGGAATCGATATCATCCGTGATGACAAGGGGACATTTTATGTTCTCGAAGATAACCTGCGTACACCTTCGGGCGTGTCATATATGCTTGAGAATCGTGAAGTCACCAAACGTATCTTCCCGGATATGATCGTAGCAAACCGCGTCCGCATGGTCAGCAATTATCCCCTTTTACTTCACCAGATTCTTCTCTCGCTGGCGCCCGCTCAGGCCGCGCGCCCTACAGTTGTTTTGCTAACACCGGGAATCTACAACTCGGCGTACTACGAACACACCTTCCTTGCGAGGCAAATGGGAATTGCTCTCGTGGAGGGACGAGACCTCGTTGTCGACCAGAACAAAGTGTATATGAAAACCACGAACGGGCTCGAACAAGTGCATGTTATTTACAGAAGGATCGATGATGAATTTCTCGACCCGCTTATTTTCAGACCCGACAGTGCGCTTGGCATCCCGGGAATCATGGGAGCGTACCGTAAAGGAAACGTCGCGATCGTGAACGCGGTGGGAAACGGAGTTGCCGACGATAAAGCGATCTATGCTTATGTCCCTGCCATGATCCGCTACTATCTCAACGAAGAGCCTGTGCTTGCTAATGTGCCGACATACGACCTCCGCAGACCCGATGACCGGGAGTTCGTCTTCGACCACCTCGACCAAGTCGTGATCAAACGAACAAATGAATCTGGGGGATACGGAATGGTGATGGGCAACAAGGCGCTCGAGGAAGAATTGTTGAAAGCAAAGAGCGACATCGAGAAAGATCCACGCGGCTTCATTGCCCAACCGATCATCAAGCTGTCGACCGTTCCCTGTTTCATCGATGGAAAGTTCCAGCCGCGCCATGTCGATCTGCGGCCATACGCCCTTTGCGGCCCTAATGGAATCCAGATTGTCCCGGGCGGGCTGACGCGCGTAGCCCTCCGCGAAGGCTCCCTTGTGGTCAACTCATCGCAAGGTGGAGGCAGTAAAGATACGTGGGTGGTCGATCTATGACTTCGCCGAACGCCGCAACAACTCCGATAACAAATATTCCAAAACATTTTTACTATGCTGAGCAGAATCGCCGACTCGTTATTCTGGCTTAACCGTTACATGGAACGCGCAGATGGCTTACTGCGCGTTACCCGCACAAATTATATTATGTCCCTTGATAAGGGAATCGACAGTTCCCTGACGTGGCGGCCTGCGTTAAAAATATTTTCCAGGCTCGATGAAGAACAATGTGCAAGCCTGGAACACGACACAGCGGCCGCATTGAACAAGCTTCTCATCGACGTAGAGAACGTGAATTCGTTGAAAGTGATCGTAACCCGGGCTCGCGAGAATGCGAGGGGAGCGCAGGATCATATCACGAAAGAAGTGTGGGAACAATTGAACCAGATGTACCACCTCGTGAATCAACCGTCGTTCGGCCAGAATATCATGAGCTTCAAAGCCCTGGAATCGATCGACGCCCTCATGCGCCAGAGCTTGTTGTATAACGGCATCACTGAAGCAACCATGCCCCGCGCACTCGGGTGGCGGTTCCTGAACCTGGGGCGGTATATCGAGCGCTCGCTTTTAACGATTGAAATGGCCGACCGGGAATTCGCGGCGATCAACTACGACCTGCAAGTACCTCGGGACATCTTGCAATGGAAGTATCTTCTCCTCGCTCTTTCGGGATACGAGCTTCACTTGAAAATGTACCGCACGTCCAATCCCAACCGGGATGTTCTCCACCAAGTGCTGTTCGACCAAAACTTCACCCGTTCCGTGACTTATTCGTTGAGCCGGATTGATAGGTATTTCTCAGACGTTCTTGCGGAAAGTACACATGTAGACAATGTTTCGCTGGCCAGATATTTCAAAAATCTGTACAGCCACATCCGTTATACCGATGTCGATGACATCCACGGGGAGATTGTGCAGACATTCCTGGCAGACGTCAAAAATCGGATTCTCGAATTCAGCAAACGTCTGGCACAAAGTTTTTTTTCTTATTCTTAGGCTCGTGTATGCCGATTTTCAAAATCCAACATATTACGAAATACCTTTACGACCGCCCTGTGCAGGAAAGCGTCAACAAGGTGAAGATTTTTCCGTACCAGTGCGACCAGCAGGAGACACTGCAGCACGAATTGAACGTCACCGGTCAGCCGTTCATCGACACGTTTCAGGACTATTGGGGAAACAAAACCGGCGTCTTTAACCTGTTGCCAGCCCACAAAGAACTTGTCATCGAGAGTCGCCTGGTGGTGCGCATTATTCCTGTCAATCATAGCAAGGATACCGCAGCTCAATGGGAACGGCTAAACGGAGAAATTGAAAACCATCTGACATTGCTTGAACTCGCAGCAGCGCGCCCTGTAGTGAAGCAAGATGAAATAAAGCGCATCGCAGAGAAAATACATGATGAAAAGAGCGTTGTTTCAACGCTGGAACGCTGCAACGATTATATCTATCGGGATTTTGAATACATCAAAGGAATCACTACCATCGAGACCACGGTCGACGAGATTTTAGAACACCGTGCAGGAGTTTGCCAGGATTTCGCTCATTTGATGCTTCAAATACTGCGAACGCTCCGTGTGCCGAGCCGGTACGTGAGCGGCTATATTTGTCCTAATAAGACCGGGATGCGGGGAGAAGGTGCAACGCACGCATGGGTGGAAGCGTGGCTGCCTGGACGTGGCTGGACGGGTATTGACCCGACAAACAATATATGGGTGAGCGACAAGCATGTGAAGCTTGCCGTAGGGAGAGATTTTACGGATTGTTCGCCGGTGAAGGGAACCTTCAAAGGTCCTGCGCGTCAGCAACTTTCGGTGTACGTTTCGATCGGATACGAAGACGGACGGGTGTTCGAAGAAACAAACAAGGTCCGCCTTCTCTCACAGCCGGGGCCTGAAGAGGAAAACCTATTCGACGAAAGCCTTGCTGCCCAGCAGCAACAGCAATAGAAGAGCGAAAATACTTCAGCATTATTGTGAATCATCCACCTCGATGATTGCAAATGCAGCCACCGCCGATTCGGAATGTGAAAGCGAAAGATGCACTCTGCTCTTCTTCAGCGCATCTGCTGTCGTCCCGTGCAGAATGACGTTCGGCTTCCCCGACAACTCGTTCGTTACTTCAACATTCTTCCACTCAAATTCTCCGCTCCATCCGGTCGAGAGGGCCTTGCTTACTGCTTCCTTTGCGGCAAAACGCGCGGCAAAATGCTGCGCCGGATTTTTTCTCGACCGGCAATAGGCGATTTCTGAATCGGTGAAAATTTTTAGAAGAAACGCTTCGCCAAACTCATCGATCGACGACTGTATCCTTTGAATTTCGATAAGGTCGACGCCAATTCCCTGGATCATGTTACAATCTCACACTATTTTCATTCCTCACCACATCGATCAATTCTGCAATGTCATCCACCTCGAAATCTGCGTTCGATTCGACTGTGCCGAATGTGTCGCCGTATCTTGCAAAGACTGTTTTCATTCCCACCTTCGCTGCGCCGACAACATCGCGTTCTGCCCAATCGCCGATCATCAACGCTTCCCCGGGCTCGACCTGAAGCAATTCCAACGCACGGCGGAACGGCGCCTCGTGCGGCTTCCGCTGTCCTGTGTCTTCGAATGTCACAACATGGTCGAAGATGTGATGAAAATTCAAATACGTCAGGCGCAGCCATGCTTCCCGTGCAGGTGCATCGGAAACCACGGCAAGGCGAATACCCATTTTCAGTAATTCCATCAGCGTCATGTACACATGAGGATACGGAACCAACGCAGCTTCACGAGCCCGCCGGTAAGCGATAACTCCAGCAGATAAAATTTTGTAATCCATCTTCTGGAATTCGCCGTACAACAACTGGTCGAACACATTCTGAAATTCCATCCCCCTCTCTTTGTAAATTGCGTCAATGCGGGATTGAATTTCTTCCCGGCTGAGGTTCAATCCTGCATCGATCATCGCATTGATTGCAGCGTCGATTGCCTGCCTTTTCATCAACATGAAGTCAACGAGCGTATTATCGAGGTCGAATACGACTGCTTTAATCATAACGTGGGGGTGAAATGTTGGATCAGTGTTTCAACGGCAATGCGATAGCCCGCCGTTCCGAACCCCGATATTTGCGCCTTGCATACCGGTGCGGTGACCGAATGTTTTCGAAATTCTTCCCGCAGATGAATGTTGGAGATGTGGACTTCGATGACCGGAATACTCAGCGCCGCGATTGCATCCCGAATGGCGTACGAATAGTGAGTGTACGCAGCAGCGTTAAGAACAATGCCGTCATTGTTCTCTGCCTGAGCAGACTGCAGCCTGTCGATAATCGCGCCTTCATGATTCGATTGAAAGAATGCAAAGCGAATTTGAGGAAACGCTTTCCGAAGTTCGTCCTCGATGTCCTTTAACGTTTCACTCCCGTATATTTCCGGTTCGCGCGTTCCGAGCAGGTTGAGATTGGGGCCGTTGATAACAAGTATATTCATGCAAACTTTCATCCACGAAGAAACACGAAGCGGCACGAATGCAAAAAAAGAATATTTTTCTCAGTGTTTCTTTGTGTTTTTCGTTGAACAGTTCTTTACCGTGCACGGACAAGTTCGTCTTCAATGAAGAGTCGAATTGCCGGCTTCATGTAGACATTCTCAATACCGAGTTCGCCGAACGCTTGCGAAAGCACCGAAGCTTTCCGGCTCGGGTTCAATTTTTTGTTCACCACGATAATGCGCTCGTCGCGGAGAAGACAATAACCACCGTCAAAATCACCTTTCTCATAGCGAATGTGAACGCCCATGTCGTGTGCGACAATTTCCAATTCCGATAAAGTTTCTTCAACAGTCATGCAGTACGCTTCGTTTCAAAAGTGAATACGGCTATCGTTACTTTTTCATAGGCTGCCAGATCGCCAGGCCGACGATGGTGTAATATGATAGCAATGCAATGATCGGCACGCCGGCCAACGCCGCCAGCCGATGAATGAACAAAATCCTGAACTCAGTCAATGTCGCATTCGAAAAAAAATCGAGTGAAATCATCCTCCAGTCAAGAACAAGCGTGTAAAATTCGACGGGAGAAAAGATAAAGAACAACAATGCGCTCATCATCAACCAGCCATTCTGCCTGAAGCGGAGCGGCGTTGTCCGGACAAAAACGACAGCGCTGGTAAACGTCGCAAGATAACCGCCGATGACGATGAGGGAGCTGAGGCTGATGAGGCGAAACACCTCGCGCTCAAGCTCGGCATCCAAATGCTCTTTAAAATCGAGCGTTCCAAAATTTAGGAGCTCGTTGCCAATCACCGCACGAACGTTCACCGCGCCTAACCAAACTACTGCACTAATGATGAGAATAAACAGCGAAACCTTCGAACTTTGTTTTTGCATTGAGTAAAATTAGAATAATTCCTTCTGAGTTGCAAACCCAGCGGCAACCAGCGTTCTATTCGTACAGCAAATATTTCTTCCGGACCGGCATAAATGAATCAATCTGTTTTTTCCAGCCGGAAATAATTACTGCTGCCGGAATCTTTTTCTCCAATGCAAGACGAACGGCGTCGGTGCCAATCACGTTGTCGAACATTTTTATACGGGAGGAATCCGAGTGGACAAAAACGTCTTTAGCCGGATACAGTTCATCGATCGTTTGCACAATATATAACTGGAGGCTCACCATGTTCACTTCGGCGCGATTCAGGATATGGATTTGAACTCCGTTCACTTGTTTTCCCTGCATTGCACCATAAAAAGGAGTATAGCTTATAGGACGAAAATAGACGCCGGCAATGCTCTTATCGTTCAACTCTCGAGCGAGACGGGACGCATCGATCCATTGCGCACCGACAAGCTGAAACGGCAGAGTATAACCGATGCCAACGCTCAGTCCATCAAGTTCGCCGATGACCCCTGTCGCTGCACAGAACAACGCCGTTGCCGCCGTTGGGATATGGGGAGAGGTTGGGACCCATTGCAATCCGGTTTCTTCCCACCACATCGAACGCTTCCACCCTTCCATCGTGACAACGTTGAGTTTGCATTTTCTCCCTCCTTCGAGCCATCCCTCGTTGTTCAGCAATGTTGCCAGCTCGCCGCATGTCATTCCGTACACATAAGGAATGGGAAACATCCCGACAAACGATTTGAACTTTGGGTCGAGAACATTTCCTTCGATTACATTTCCGGTTAACGGGTCAGGCCTGTCAAGGATGACAAATTCGATCCCATGCTCTGCTGCTGCTGCCATCGCCTTCGCCATTGTGTTGATGTAGGTGTACGAGCGAATTCCGATGTCCTGAACATCGTAGACAAGTGCATCCACCCCCTTGAGCATTTCCGCTGTCGGCTTTGTGGTCTTTCCATAGAGCGAATAGACCGGAACGCCCGTTGCCGAATCGATGTATGAATCAACTCGAGCGCCAGCAGCGAAATCTCCACGCACCCCATGCTCCGGTGCAAAAAGGGCTACGAGCTTGACCTCGCGCGCATGTGCAAATACGTCGACAGCAGAGACGAGACCGTCGGTGACCCCGGTCGGGTTGGTGATGAGGCCTACCTTCTTGCCTTTCAGGATGGAAAAATTGCTTTCGACGAGCACATCGATGCCCGTTTTGACAACAGCCTTCGGTTGGACTTGAGATTGAGAAACGGAAGAGATAGCAAAAAACAACAATAAAAAAAATTTCATGATTGAAAAACCTGCCACTCGACAATTCAACGGTACACCGGCTCATCCGAAGAGCCTGTTATTTCTCTCCCTACCGTTTTTTGCTACTCCCCTTTTCGAACCAACACTCTTTTCTCTTTTCACTTATTTCTTAGCGCTAAATCCCCCGCAACTTTGTTGCCTTAGCAACGCGGTCGAGCGCAAGAATGTACGCTCCGATCCGCATCGGGACATTATATTTCTCTGTTGTTTTCATGACATCGGAGAAGCTTTTCGTCATGACTTTTTCGAGTTCGGCAACGACACGGGAATAATCCCATCGAAACTGCTGGAGGTTTTGGGCCCACTCAAAATAGCTCACCGTCACACCGCCAGCGTTGGCATAAATATCCGGGACAACCGGAATTTTTTTTGCTCCAAATATTTCATCAGCTTCGTATGTTGTGGGGCCGTTTGCCGCTTCGACGATCAATTTGGCTTTCACACGGTCAGCATTTCTTCCATGCAATTGTCCGCCGAGGGCGGCAGGAATCAGAACATCGCATTTTAATTCCAGCAATTCTGAATTCGAGATTTTTGCGGCTCCTTTCAGGCCGACAACCGACCCGGTCTCTGTAACATGTTCCATCGCATTGTTAAACCGTATTCCACGCGGGTTGTACACTCCGCCCTTCACGTCGCTTATTGCAACGACCTTCGCACCAAATTCTTCTTCTAGAATTCTTGCAGTATGAGAGCCGACGTTTCCGAATCCTTGAACCGCTACCGAAGTTTTTCTCAAATCAAATTTTAATGATTTCGATACCTCGCGGAGCGCAATGCACACTCCGCGCCCCGTCGCTTCTTCGCGGCCTGCAGAACCCCCCAGCTCAATCGGTTTGCCCGTAACGACTGCGGGCGAGTGCCCATGCCGCCGGCTGTACTGGTCCATTATCCACGACATGACCTGGGCATTGGTATTTACGTCCGGGGCAGGGATGTCTTCAGATGGCCCGATGATGCAATCGATTTTTTGAGTGAAAACGCGCGTCAATCGCTCCAGCTCGCCGGTCGAAAATTGTCTTGGATCAACCGCAATGCCTCCTTTCGCGCCGCCAAAGGGAACATCAACGACGGCGGTTTTCCACGTCATCAACGACGAGAGTGCGCGCACTTCATCGAGGTCGACATCGGGATGGTAACGAATGCCCCCTTTGTTTGGTCCGCGCGCGTTGTTGTGCTGCACGCGGTAACCGATTAACGTATTGAGTTTTCCATCGTCCATTATTATCGGAAGCTCAACGCGCAGTTCGCGGTCGGGAGTTTTGATGAGCTGCTTCAACTCATCGCTGAGCTGAAGTTTTGCCGCCGCGATGTCGAAATTATGAAGAACAACATCATACGTCGTAATCGGCTTGGCGGGCTGGCTTATCATTCGAAACGGCTGCGCTGCCGGCTGCTTAGGAGTGCTTAAAATATTTTTTTTCTTCAACGCTTTCTTCTTTGCCTTTTTCGGCATTCTGTTTTTTCTTCGAACAGGCGCCAATTTTTTCTTCTTCCGAACATTCTTTGTTTTTTTCTTTTTACGAGCCATCGCAAGCTCCTTTCGCCCGTCTTATAGGATTGAGGTGGATGATTTCAAAGCAACGACAAACCGATGAATTCGAAACAGAGTGAACATGAGAACAACGATGACAAGGATATTGAGGAAAATGCCGAACGATGAGTACGGCGCGTCGATCATATTCGCGGCGACCACGCTGAGCACTGCAAGCGCGAGAAAGATTCTAGTTTGGCGAAGCGACTTCACACCATTTTCAGACGGAGGAGTTGTCATCTAATAACGGAGTGATGGTCGATCTCCCAATTTTTTAACCATGCAATGTCGTCCAACAATTCCATAAGCGAGCGCAGCCCGTCTTGCGTCATACCGAAGTATGCCGATGTAAAATGCCGTTTGACATCATCCGGAGCTTCCTTGACAAGCACACGAATGAACGTTGACGCCTTTTCAAGATTCTCGGTGAATTCATACGATAGTTTGTCGTATCCTTCCGCACGCTTGCCGATACGTTTCATCACAGCGTTCGTGTTAACAAGAAATTTGGAGAGAAAACAGAGATCGTCCAAGACTTGTTTCTGAAGATGAAGCCGGGAGAGTTCAATTAATGATGCAAGGTCATCAGCGTGATACAATTTACGCCTGGAGAAATCTTGGAGCGCCGAGACGAGAGACGACGTTTCTTGACTAACAACCATGCACGATTTCTAGGGGGTAGTTTTTAATAGAATTTCGAACGGTTCAATATAGAGCATCTTCAAAAGAGAATCAATAAAAATGCCCCTTCGGAAAGGGCTTTCGTAAAAAAACTTTATTTGTTCAAGGTTCCTCCAGATTTTGAAGGGGAAAAAACGTTCGGAGGTATGGCAGGTTCAGAGGCTCCCAATGTTTCGGGCTTTAAAAACCACTACACCCCCCTTTTTCCCCTTAACTTTGGTCCGTCGCAGTCTGGTGAGTGCGTAACTTCCCTTTAACTCTTTTACGGTAGCTTCAGAAATCAGAATATCGGTTTGGAATTGTTTTGTCAGTCCTTCGATGCGGGAAGCAAGATTCACCGCATCGCCGATGACGGTATATTCGAGCCGATTTGCCGAACCGATGCTCCCTGCGACTACTTCGCCGGTGTGGATACCGATGCCGATACGAATCGGCGAAAATTTTTTGCGATATCCATGATTCATTTCTGCATTCAATCGTGACAACTCGGCTCGCATTGCTAATGCTGCCTGCACTGCGCGGTCCGGATCATCCTCCTTTGCCAGTGGCGCACCGAAGAGTACCATCAATGCGTCGCCAATGTACTTATCAACCGTTCCATCATAGCGCTCTACAATGGATACCATGCTCTCAAGGTACCTGTTCAGGAGATCGACGATCGCTTCGGCGCTCGACTCCTCCGTCCGTTTCGTAAAATCTCTGATATCTGAAATCAGGATCGTGACGGTGCGCCGCTCGCCGCCCAAACGGAAGCCTTGTCCCCCTTCAGCATTCATCCCTTCATGCAGGATTTTTTCCATGACCGTCGGAGCGACGTAATTTCCGAACGTATCTTTGATAAAATTTCTTTCGCGCAATCCGGCAATCATCCTGTTGAAGCCGTTTCCGATCGTTGAAAATTCGTCCGTGGAATAGATCTTCACTTCATGGTCGAAAGAGCCTTCCTCGACTTCTTTTAAACCCGCAACCAATTTTTTCGTCGATTGGTTGATATCCCTTGCTACAAGGATAAGGAGGGCCCCCAGCAAAACGATCGACGCGACGATAATCGAAATTGTCCCGAAACGAAGCGACGCTGATTCGGCCATTAACTCGTCCGTCAATACCGCCACAGCGACGAGCATTTTTCCGTCGCCGGATTGGACTTTCGCCGCTATGACTCGACCGCTGGAGAAAAAAGTAGCAGGGTGGAGTTTAGGGTCAAGAAAGTGCAAAACCTCCGCACGCTCTTCTCCGTTGAGCGTTGAATCGGAAAATGAAACGTTGCCAGCACTGTCCTTGAACACCACGGTTCCCCCTTCGCCGTATGATGAGATGATCGCACGACGTTGAGATGTTCCGAGTGACGAGAGAAGCTGGGCTTCATGGAACAGATGATTTTGCTCTATTTCCAAAAGCAGGCTTGTGTGTTTTTTATTCAGGCTGACTCCAAGAATGAACAACGGCGCCATCCCGAGCATGATGAAAATAACGATAACTTTTGTCGCGAGACGCACGTTCACGACTCGCGAGAGGTACAGTTCCGGCAACGAAGGGACTTTCGATTCAAGCTGCTGCAGCGTTGGAATCATCGCTTTCGCGAGCTCAAAGTATTCGTAGACAGCATGGGCAACCGGTACCACTGTCAGGTTGATCACCCAGTACATGACAAAATCGCCCGGATTAATCCCGAGCGAAAGATACTTATTTGCGAGAACGATAAAGAGATTGTACACTCCCGAACCGATAATTGCATGAGGGATAAATACTCTCAGCACCGCAAAAACGGGAAAATTTAGCGTCCGCTGTTTTGCAAGGAAGAACGTTCGCTCGCCAAGCTGGGCGCCGGAATCTTGATGGAGGTAAAATTCTCTTATAGGTTTCAAGTAGAGCCGGATCAATAATAAATCGGCAGTAAGCATCGACAGCAGTGCGGGAATGAAGAGCGGAACAAGAATGACAAGCTGGCGCGGCGTTGCATCGAAGGTATAAATATAAAAAGGGGCGGCGGGAACCACGGCGAGACATGTCCCGATGATCACGATGCGAGTTATTTTTCGGACAAGAGTGCCGTACATTTACTTTTCGATGAGCTGTCTCACTGCATGGTGCACTTCATCTATGCCGATGTCAGTCATGCATTTGAAATGCCCTTTTGGACATTCGGCTCTGCCGATGTGCGAACATGGACGGCAATGGAGGGAATTATTTTCGACGACGATAGATTCCGTGCCGTACGGTGCAAAGCCGAATTCCCGAACGGTTGAGCCGAAGACGGCGACAACTTTCCGTTGACGCGCACACGCAATGTGCATTAGCCCGGTGTCGTTCGTCAAAACGACATCGCAAAACTCCATCGCGGCGGCAACTTCAAGCAAGGAGAATTCTCCCGAAAAATCCGTCGATGCATTCCCGGAAACTGAGTGATTGATGATCGACGAGATCTCTCTGCAATCGTCTTTGTCCTGTTCCCCTCCGAACACCAGGACCTTCGCACGATATTCCTTCGCAAGCCGTGTGCAAACGCCGGCAAATTTTTCTTTCTGCCAACGCTTCGTGTAATGTTTAGCTCCGGGACAAACGCCTATAACTTTTTCAAATTCATTGAGACGGAGCTTGGCCATTTTCCCCGAGATGCCGAACTGGATTTCGTCAGGAATGAATAGCTCCAAGCCCTTGCCGTCGTTCGCGATCCCAAAATCCCGGACTGTCTCAATATAGCGGTCTGCAACGGAGAGGTCGTTGCCGTAAATATTCCGTTTGAAGTGGACTAATTGCCAGCGTTCGTACAACCGTTTATCAACTGTAACAAGCTCCTTCGTATCGCAGAAATTTCGGAGATAGATCGTCCTCAGATTGTTGTGAAGGTCAACAACAAGGTCATAATGCTCTGCGCGGAGCGTTTCTTTCAATTCTTGAAGAGCGGGAAATCCCCTGGAATCGTCAAACTCATGCACCACCGAGAGGTGATGACTGAACTTCACCAGCTCGGCAAATTCCTTTTTCACGACAAAATCGATCCTTGCCTTTGGGCCAGCCGCAGCCCGCAGAGCTCGAAGCAGCGGCGACGCAAGAACGATGTCGCCGATGGAACTTAATCGAAAGACAACTGTTTTATTAGGTATTGTTCGTTTCACATCTAAGGTTGTATTGGCATCGATCCAAAGTACTGTTTTGATTTTCCACTTGCAACGGGAATTGGCAAAGGTACGGTTTACCCTTTTTCATGAAGATGTCGGACATCTAATTCAAGAAATCGTACTCATCTGAAAATTTTTCAACGTTGATCGATAAGATTTCCGACATCTTGCGAAAGTGCACCTCGATCCATACGTTGATTTTCCACCAGACACAGACTATATTTGTTTTGCATCAATAGAAAAAAGGAGTATTACTACAATGTCCCGGCCTTCAACACTCGGCGAATTAAAGAAAAGCGGTTACAAAGTTCTTCCGGTTAAAGAAGAGATCAGGAAGAATCTGATACAAAAAATTCAGAAGGGCGAACAACTTTTTCCCGGCATTATAGGGTATGAAAAAACGGTCGTCCCGGCCCTCATCAATGCAATCCTTGCGAAGCATGATATTATACTTTTGGGATTGCGTGGGCAAGCAAAATCCCGCCTGGTGCGGCAGATTCCCACGCTGCTGGATGAGTACATCCCCATCATTAAAGGAAGCGAAATCAACGATAACCCTTTTGCACCGGTGAGCAAATTCGGAGCTGACACGGTGGCGGAACACGGCGATTCGACAGAGGTCGAATGGATTCAGCATGATGCGCGCTTCAGCGAAAAACTAGCGACTCCCGATGTGACGATCGCCGACCTTATCGGCGACATCGATCCTATCAAAGCGGCGACCCAGCGACTTCACTACTCGCATGAAGGAGCGATCCATTTCGGCTTGATACCGCGGAGCAACAGGGGAATTTTTGCTATCAACGAATTGCCGGACCTTCAACCGCGTATTCAAGTCGGTTTGTTCAATATCCTGGAGGAGAAGGATATCCAGATTCGCGGCTTCAACATCCGCATTCCGCTCAACGTCATGATCATTTTCACGGCGAATCCGGAAGATTACACGAACCGAGGCAATATCATCACGCCGCTGAAAGACCGCATTGATTCACAAATTCTTACTCACTATCCAAGATCGCTCGACAACGCCATTGCCATCACGGAACAGGAAGCGTGGGTGCGCCGCAACGGAACGGATGCAAAGGTGCCACACTACTTCAAGGAAATTATCGAGCACATCGCGTTTGAGGCGCGCACGAGTGAATTTGTCGACCAGAAATCGGGGGTCAGTGCGCGTCTGACAATTGCCGCGATGGAAAATCTCGTGAGCAATGCCGAACGCCGCGCAATTATCCTGAACGAAAAATGCATCGTCCCGCGGATTTGCGATTTGCCGCATGTGCTTCCGGGTTTAACGGGAAAAATCGAACTTGTCTTCGAAGGCGAACAGGAAGGGTCGATCAAAGTGAGCCGGGCATTGATTGGGAAAGCGGTGCGTGCGGTGTTCAAAAAATATTTCCCTGACCCTCTCCAGAAACGGCAAAAGCCCCAACAGCAAGTTCATGACGACCCGGAGTACGGAAAAGTTGTCGGCTGGTTTGAGTCGGGCAACTCGCTTGAAGTAGCCGACAACATGCCGCTCGCAGCCTATTTCGCGGAACTCGACCGCGTAAAAGGGCTCCGCGAAGTTACCCGGCGCCATATGAAAATCGACGAGAACAATAAGTACGAACTTGCTTCGGCCATGGAATTTGTCCTCGACGGCTTGCACCAAAACTCCAAAATCGCAAAAGATGAAGTCGAGCATATCACGACATACAAAGACATGGTAGGAAGTATTTTTACCGGACGCGGAAACGCAGGAGATTTTGAAATGGAGGAAAACAATTAAGAATTATGAATTAATAATGAAAAATTACTGAAACGGATGCAAGATAAGATTTAACCAATAAGAGAAAAAATGTATTCAAATTTTTAATTCATAATTCTTAATTATTAATTGCTTTCATGCGTTTTTTATACACAAAATGGACACCCGAATCGAAGACCGACGAGCAGCGCTTGCAAAGCTTGATGCAGCTCTTCAGCCATTTGCTCGTTCAGACGAGCGGCGATGTGGAAGAGGCGGTGGAGTGGCTGCGGCAGCTTGCTGAAGAATACGGGATTTTCGATGAAAATCTTTCGATGGAAGATTTAATCCAGAAGCTGAAAGAAATGGGAATCATCGAAGAAGTGAACAACACACCGATGTTGACAACCAAAGGGGTCCAGAAAATCCGCCAGGACGCGCTACGAGAAATTTTTTCTTCTCTCAAAAAAACACCGATGGGGTCGCATGAAACTCCTCATACCGGGGCCGGGGTCGAGCGGCTTAGCGAAACAAAAAAGTGGGTGTTTGGCGATATGCCGACGAATATCGACCTTACATCGACGATGACAAACGCATTCAAACGCGACGGCATCGACAACTTCAACCTGATCGAAGATGACCTGGAAGTATACGATACCGAAAACCTCTCCACCTGCGCAACAGTGTTGATGCTCGACATCAGCCATAGCATGATCCTGTACGGCGAAGACCGCATCACACCGGCAAAGCAAGTGGGTCTCGCGTTGAGCGAATTGATTATGACGAAATTCCCGCGGGATTACATCGCTCTTGTGGTGTTCGGCGATGATGCAAAATTGGTAAGCATTAACGAACTCCCCTTTTTGAATGTCGGACCGTACCACACGAACACTCGTGCCGGGTTGCAGCTTGCGCGAAACCTGCTGCGCCGATGCGGGAACGTCAACAAACAGATCTTCATGATCACGGACGGCAAGCCCTCTGCCATGTTCGACGATGCCGGAAGATTGTATAAAAATTCCTTCGGTCTCGACCCGAGGATTGTCAACAAAACGCTGGATGAAGCTGTCGCGTGCCGCCGGGAGAAAATCACCATCAGCACGTTCATGGTCGCACGCGACCCCTACCTTATCAACTTTGTAGAAGAATTGACAAAGGCAAACCACGGGCGCGCCTACTATTCTTCACTCAACAATCTCGGACAATTTATTTTCGTGGATTACATCCGGAACAGACGTAAACGATTTTCTTCTTGAGCGTTGCCGCGTTGTTTCTCAAAACACACTACGTCCGTTTGAAAAAATATCAATTTATCTTTACATTGAATCACATCATTTTTAATTCCCGCTGAACAATTTAGAGGAATCACATGAGGACATCGGCCGTACTATATCTTGCTGTAGTGATATTCTTCGCCGGCGCATCCGAACTTTTGGCCCTCCCGCGATTTGCGAGCAGGGTCGGAGCAAAGTGCCAGGCATGCCACGTGAACCCTACCGGCATGGGAATGAGAAACACATTCGGTTCCACGTACGGCAGAGAGGAACTTCCGGTCAAAACTTACAAATACGTCGCCGATACGAGCGACAACGGCAAACCTATCATGGTCAAAGAAGATATCACCAATATCGACAACTTCTCTACCAGCATCACGCCGGATCTTTCGTACGGCGCCGATTTTCGCACTCTGTACTTTTACGAAGCCAACAATAAGACCTCGAGCCTTTTTCAAATGCAAGGAGATCTTTACCTGACCTTTCGAGTGAACCAGAAATTCCTCCTCTACGTCGACAAAGAGTTGTACACTGGTTTCGAAGTCTTCGGGCTTGCAAAAGTCTTGCCGCTCGACGGCTATCTCAAAATCGGACAGTTTATCCCGGCGTACGGCACGAAGATCGATGATCATACAACATTTATCCGGGGCGGACCGTACTTCCCGCTCAACCCGGCACTCTCGAATTATCGCCAAGGACTGGTGTTCGGAGATCATTCCGAACAAACAGGGATAGAAGCGGGAATTTCACCGAGCATTTTCTCGCTGCAAGTCGGTTTGTTCGACGGTGCTCCGTATGCCGGGCTTAGCGCAACTGGGGCGACGAAATTCAAAACCGTTTCTGTCCGTGGCGATGCGACAATTCAATCCGAAAATATCAACATTAACGTCGGGGGCTCATTCTATAACGACCCAAATCCGGACCCGACAGAAAAAGCAACATTTTACGGCGGGTTCGGCTCCGTCACAGTGCTGAAAACGTTAACGCTCAACGGCGAATTCGATTTCATTCAAACGCCAGTGATCGGCGTTACTACAACAGGCTACATGAGTTACACCGAGCTGAATTACATGATCGTTGACGGAGTCGATTTAAAGCTGGGATACGATTTTTACGACCCGGACGTGCATCTTAAAACCGGAACTGAAAGCAGGATTACCGTCGGCGGCGAGTTTTTCCTGATGAGCGGCGTTGAAGTGCGCCCGTTGTACCGGTTTAACAGGGAACAGCCCATTGAAATAAACAACGACGAATTCGATTTAATGTTCCACTTCTTCTTATAGTGACAACAAGGAGATCTTGATATTATGAAGAATGTATTCTTCATCGGAGTATTCGTTGTAGTTGTTTTTGCCGGCATTGATGGCTGCACGGATATGGGGAGCAATGTCCCGCAGCAGTCCGTTGGTCCGACCATTACTGCCATTCAGCCCGACTCTGCTTTCGCCGGCGACACGCTGAAGATCACCGGAATGAATTTCGGGGCGACACAAGATTCGAGCACGGTCTCAGTCGGCGGGGTAACCGCAGATACCGTTTATCTGTGGAGCGAAGCGGAAATCGATCTCAAGGTGCCGGCTTCTGCAGTAACAGGAAATGTCATCGTTACCAAAGATGGAGCCGCGAGCAATGCTCTGGCTTTCACGGTACGCGGAACTCTTACGCCAAGCATCTCTTTTAGCCGCAACGTCTTCCCAGTCTTTCAAAGCGCAGGATGCACCGGCTGCCACGGAGGAACGAATAATTTGTACGTCGACTCTTATGCTCATTTGATGCTGGGGACGAGTCTTCATGGACCCGTCGTGACTCCCGGAAACGGAGAAGGAAGTGTCATTATTAAAAAACTTCGCGGAACGGCGGGGTTCGGCAGCCGAATGCCTCTCGGCGGGCCGTATCTCCCCGATGCCACAATCAATAAAATTTCTCTATGGATAACTCAGGGGGCGCAGGACAATTAATATGCAGTATTCTCAGCGGGAAATTTTCAGAATGAAGTTGTACATATCACTCTTGTTCGCGGTTTTTATCGGCAGCCTTTCTTTTGTAATTGCCCGGGAAAATTCTAAAGAAAAAAACAAGCCCGTATCGTTTTCGAAAGATGTCTTCCCGATTATCAAGAAG
This sequence comes from uncultured Bacteroidota bacterium, assembly GCA_963717445.1. Lineage (GTDB taxonomy): Bacteria > Bacteroidota > Ignavibacteria > UBA10030 > UBA8401 > JAGVPT01. The sequence goes on from OY970334.1 coordinate 1,251,396, forward strand.
CACTGCTTGCCATGCCACGCATCGGACAGCGAGAACCCGAGCGAATTGTTCATGGAATCATTTGCCGATATTATGAAAGGGGGAAAACACGGAAAACCGGTCATTCCCAAAAATGGGGATGAGAGCATCCTTGTGCAAAAAATAAAGCCCGCCCCACCGTTCGGCGATCAGATGCCGTTGATGACAAAGAAAAAGTTGACGGAGGATGAGGTTGAAATTATAAAGAAATGGATAGATCAGGGGGCAAAAAAAAACTAATTTACCTTCAACACGACAAAACTGACATCATCATCCTGCGGTCTGCCGTTTGCCCACTCCTCGCTGATTCTTGAAAAATGTTCTATCATTTCTTGCGGCGGCCTATCTCCCGCTTCCTTCACGATTTCTTTGACACGAGAGTAGCCGAGTGTTTCCTGCTTATCGTTGAACATTTCCGGGAAGCCGTCGCTCATGAGGACAACCGTATCACCGGTGAAGAGTTCCGTTTTTCTTTCTTCGTACGGAAAATCGAGAAAGGCGCCCAACGGCATACCTTTGAGCGTAATTTCTTCTACCTTCCGAGTTGCCTTTCTATATATTAACGGCGAAGGCATTCCCGCCGAGGAGAGAACGGCGGTGTTGTCTTTAATGCGCAGCAACAACATCGACATGTACATCGACCTCATATTCAGCCTTTTAATGCAATCAGTCAACTTTTCAAAGATCTCAAGCAGGTTTGGGGTGTTTGAAAAACCGTTGAAGAGGCTTTTCGCAGCGACGACCATTGTTCCCGCTTTTGCGCCGTGGCCCGTAGCATCGCCGAGAGCAACGGTAAGAGTTCCATCATGAGCGACGGCAAAGTCGTAGTAATCGCCTCCCACTTCCGTCGCCGTCTTCATGTACACGGCAATCTGGAGTCCTGGAAGATCGGGAACTGTGCCTGGCAGCATCGATAGCTGCAACGCACGCGCTTCGTCGAGTTCTTTTGTTTTCCTGGCATTATCGGCTTCAAGCACACGCCGTGAGATTTCCATTTCGCGCGCCACGCGTTCCTCAGTTGCTATCCGTTCGGCAATTTCCTCCGCCAGCGAAATGTTTTCAAGGGCAGTCGCCGCCTGAGTTGCGACGGAAGTCAACATGTGTCGATCTTCGTTTGAGTACGGCTCTTCCGAAAGCCGCGAGCCCAACACAAGAAGCCCTGCCAACCTCCCTCCCCGCCCCACCATCGGTATAATACACTCGGGATGCAGCGGCTCAAACACGGAAACTTCAGGATTGGCATTCGTTTTCATCGATCCAAATCCCAACTGCTGAATTTTCCCGGTTAACTCGGTTAAGAAAGGAAGCTGCGGGGATATCGTTTGAATTTCTTTGGGAACTTTTCCGGACATAGCTTCCAGCGAACTGTCGTTCATCCGGAGATAAATGACCAGAGAATTGGAGTGGAGAGCTTGGGTAAGATTCTGCTCCAATAAGTCGGCCAATTCCCGACAATTCATTGCCGTAGCCGATTTCTCTGCCAGGTTTTCCAAGATGACACGAGCGTCGTAGGCGCTGCGAAAGAATGCTCGATCAATTTTCCCGCTCACACGCCGATGAACCGATGTCCCTCCCCACAACAATACGGTCCCGAATATAGACCCGAGAACGATCGCGGAAGTCGGAGCAATCTGGGTTGACGACTGCAGATAGCTCGACAATGAGAGAGCAAATAGAAGAATCAATCCGATGCTTACAAGCGAGAGAAGAAAAGTGAAACCGCGCTGCACCAGCAGGTAACGGGCGCTTCTCTTGAGCAGCACAGGAATTTCAAGGACTCGATGCTTAACCACAGCGTATGCAAATGAGAGAGGGAAAAGAAAGAGAAGCAAGACTAGCAAGGTCAGAAGCAAAGTGGGCGTATGAAATCCAAAAAAATTCTCAGCGCCAGCTCGGAGCAGACTCGGAGTGATGCCAACCACTGAGCCCCAAAAGATGACGCGAATTTTTCTCCCTACCTCCGGATCATGCCCCTGCGCAAAATTCATCCCGAGAGAGAGCATGCCTAGAACAAACAATGCTATTTCAAAAATAAATGCAATATTTCCGGAAAGATAATTTCCCACAAGAGCATGAAACGGCGGCGGAAGAAGCATCTGTCCAGTCCGAAAACCGGACACCGCCAAAGACATCCCAAGGATTATCGCCACCCATTTCAGCCAGGGGACTCGACGGTCGATCGGAGACCGGACAGGGAAAACCGCAAAAAAGAAATAGAAGAACGAAGCAAGCATGCCGTTGAAAAACGCTTTGTACCCCATGGCAAAGGGGCGCACCGCTGGAGCCATTGCAAGATTATTCGTAAAAGAGGGCGTCGCAACAAAGCTCCCGCACATCAGAGCTAAAAGCCATACGATCGGGTCTTCAACACGGAGGAACAAGACTATCAAACCGACAACAACGAAAGGAACGGGAAATGAATTGAGAACTTCACCGGCAAGGTGCTCCAAATTCCCTTCACTGGTTGCCGATTGCCGTAAACGATATACTCCTATAAGGTGTAGGGGGAACATAACTCCCGGACGATTGAGACTCAACTCGATGGAGTCTCCCGGTTTGTGTTGATTCCATACTGTGTTAAGGTAGTTGTCGTCTTCTATCGGGTGGCCATTGAAGGCAAAAATCTCATCGCCACGAAACAATCCGGCCTTCTCTGCCGGGCTTCCCGGATACACGCTTTTCACACTTTGGATATGTTTAGCCATGATAAAGTCAGTATCAAAGCCAAGTTCAACCGCAGGAAGCTGGGATTTTGTTCGTACGTCCACCATCCAGAGAATGCTGTAGAAAAGTGTAGCGGCAGCATATATGATTGCAAGTGCAACTATAACCAGATGTACCCACCGGGGTGAGTGCACCGCAGATGTTTTCATTCGCACGACCCTTTCAATCCTCCCAAACTAGTGCTGTATCCAAAAAAAATATTGTATTCTTCAATAACTCATTCACAGCAAAGGCTGCTAACGATGTAAGGATTTCTTAGTATTTTTACAAAAACTTCTTTGCAGCCTTAGCGTCTGCGGTTATCATACAAGAGTTAATATCGAAAACGGCACTCGACGCGTGAATCGGCTCATGCTAAAGATACGAAATAATCCGTTCGATAAAGCATACACAAAACTTCTTCATCCTTTTTCATTCTTCAACTCTAATAGCATAACAATTCTTATCTTTTGCATTTTTTCGGACAAAAATCCTATCTCCCTTTGCCAAACCGGGCCACCGCACAAAATAATGATCATGCGGTTCTTCCGGTCCGCGACATTCACAATGATATGATTCGACAACAGTTTTCTTCTTTACGGCTCCGACGTTCACTGAAAATGGAGAGCCGATCGATGGGAAGAACGGCAGCCTATTTTTCAAAACAAGAAAATATCCATTCATTGCTTCTTCGGATGAAATTTTTCGCTCGTATGTTTTTTCCATAACGTCCTTTCAAAAATTTAAATTGTCTCATGATATCCTTGTGTTGCAGACTCTTATTCATTCATCACCGTCCAATGATACTGCCAAGGCTGAGGTGATGAAAACAGTCCGGGAAAATTGCGCGAACTGAGCGGGCAAAGCATCGTCGACTGCGTGACTGAGAGAGTCGAGTACTCTCGCGAGAGGAGTAATCTATACCCTCCTCTTTAACAGTTTCCCTTCTAGGCTGAGAATGAAGTGCTCACACGAGAGAGCAAAAGATGCGGCGAGGGCAGCCGTTGATACGAAGAATTTTCTCATTGACTGATTCCTTTTGTTTGTACTGATCAGCCTGAGAATGCAACGAAAAAAAGAACGGAAAACGCTTCAAAGGATTTGAGAAGAAGAAAGTTGAGGTCGTGACGTTCATGATGTTCGGGTTTTAAAAGCAATTCAATATCGAAAGAAAAATCGTTGCAGGTCTTAGAAGCTCGGTGAAGCGGTCGAGGATACCAGAACGTCCCCGTTGCAGCCTTGTGTTCATAATATATGGATCAAGAGAATGAAAAACAACAGTGAAGGGAGGTATGCAAATAGACAATGATCTTTGATCAATAATCAATGAACAAAAGTTGGAGACAGGAAACCGGAGACAGCAGACCGTTCTCCTGTCTCATGCCTCCGGTCTCCAATTATTCATATCGTAAACTCTTCATCATGCCCTCCGGGATTTCATCGTTACTCATAGCGCAAGGATTCAACCGGGTTCGCCGTGGCTGCTTTTATCGCATGAGAGCTGACGGTCAATAATGCAATCAGTAATGCCAATATCCCGGAAAACAAAAATATCCACACGCTGATATGCACTTTATATGCGAAACTATTGAGCCAATTGTTCATACAGTAATATGACACAGGCCATGCAATGACATTGGCAACAACAACGAGCAGGGCGAATTCTTTCGAAAGCAATGCTACAATACCGGTTATTCCTGCACCCAATACTTTCCGTATTCCAATTTCTTTCGTTCTTGCCTCAGCGGTATACGAAGCCAGCCCGAACAGACCAAGACAGGCAATGATAATGGCAATGACTGCAAATATTCCGAACACATCCCCCACCTTCTGGTCCTTTGCATATAAACCTGCAAGCTGGTCGTCAAGAAAAGAATATTCAAAAGGGTAGTCAGGTCGGTATTCAGCCCATTTCTGTTTCAAAAAATCCAATGTTGCTGGAATATTGTCCCCGCTGATTCTTACGGTGACCTGGGTGTTCCCGGTTTTAGTGATCAAAAAAATAATCGGTACAATGGCATTATGAAGCGATTCGAAATTAAAGTCGTGCACCACGCCGATGATTCTTCCTTTTTCCATGCCGTACCGCATCGGTTTTCCAATTGCATCCTGCACCGTCCACCCGAGTTGACGAGCTGCGGATTCGTTCAGGATAAATGCCGCGCTGTCGTCTGTCGCATACTCCTTTGAAAAATCCCTGCCGGCAACGACGTTGATTCCGTACGTTTTCAAAAAATCGTAGTCGACTTCCTGGACAGCAAGTCTGAAATTTAAGGGGACTGTTTTAGAACCCTCGTACACGCTTCCACCCCTGTTGTTCAACAACATATTCGACGGCACCAATCTGGAGCTTGTTACCATTTTGATATTAGGGTTCTGCAACAACTGACCTTTAAACGATTCCAGGTTATTGATTATTTTTTCGCTGGAGGGCAATACGATAAGATGATCTTTATCGTATCCCAGGTCTTTATTTTTCACGTACTGCATCTGTTGAAACACGATGCCCATGAAGATGAGGAGGGTAACGGATATGGTAAATTGCACAACAACCAGTACGGTTCTAAACGTGGATTTCTGTGAAAAATTCCTCTCTCCCTTCAATACCGAAACGGGCCTGAACGACGACAACATGAACGCCGGATATGTACCGGAAATAAAACCGACTGTTAACGCCAGAAACAAAATCCCGATCGTCAGGACGGGGTCGGAGAAAAGATTAAAGGTCAGATCTCTATCGGCGAAATGACTGAACGGCGTAAGAACGAGCTCCACGATGAGCACCGATAAACATAGCGCAATGAGCACGGTAACCATCGATTCGCCGATAAATTGTTTCATGATTTGCAGCCGGTACGCCCCGAGCGCTTTACGAATCCCGATTTCTCTGGCCCTTTTTGCCGAGCGGGCGGTGGCGAGATTCATGTAGTTGATGCAGGCGATGATTAACACGAAAAGTGCTATCGACGAAAAAATGTAGACATTGCTTATATCGCCGTTCTCTTCAATTTCCGTTGTCAAATGTGAATGCAGATGGATGTCCGTCAGTTTTTGAAAATGAAGAATATCATAATTGTGAATCGCACGCGGAGGCAGCGGGACATTTTCCTGTTTATAAAGCTCGCCCACATGGGTGTCTATAAAGCCGGGAATTTTATTTTCAAGCTCGTGGATAGGGAACTTTTCCGGTAACAGGATATACGTCAAATAGTTATTACTGCTCCAGTTTCCCTCGAGATATTTTCGGCCCATGATCACGCTATCGTTCAAGGTCAAGAATGATGCGAGAAAATCGTATTTGAAATGAGAATATTCCGGGACGTCTTTTATGATGCCGGTAATTTTCAGATCTCTCACATGTTCATAATTGATGGTTTTACCCATCGGATCTCCAGAGCCGAAATATTTCTTCGCGGAAGATTCTGTTATGACAACGCTGTTCGGCTCTTGTAAGGCCACATTCGGGTCCCCTTCAATAAAAGGGATGGTGAATATTTTGAATGCCGATGGCTCCGCCCAATAAAATTTCTTTTCGATAACAGAGTTATTCTGTATTTTCAGAAATGTGTTATAATCATGCATGAATCGTGCTTCTTCAAGTACGATGTTCGGAAAATCGTTTTTGAGAAGAGGTCCGATTGGAGGCGCCACTCTTGCAAGATGAAGATTGGAAGTTCCGTCTTGATTAAACCATTCTCGTGTTACCCTGTATATTCGGTCCGAATTTTTATTGAAGGTATCGTAACTGAGTTCGTAGCGAACGAAGAGCAGTATCAGGATACAACAGGCAATGCCGATTGCCAGCCCAAGAATATTGATGAAGGAGTATATTCTTTGGCGAAGGATATTTCGCAACGCAATTTTAATGTAATTGCCTAACATAAGGCATTCCTTTTGTGGTAAGCTGATAGCAATTAGCTTTTAGCCGATTGCAGTTCTTAATCACATCCGTACCATATGATTTCATAGAATTTTACCGGCCCCCTTTTGCCTGTAGAGCGCCTGGACAAATTTCGAATCATCCTTTGGCCTAAAGATTTGGATCAGCTCCCAGGAGTTATTGTAATGCTCCAACCCACGGCGAAGCTCTGCGATTCTCTGATCAATCGACCACTCTTCGTCATCGGGCTCCCACCTGAAAGCCTCCACCCTGAAGTTGTACTGTCTTTTCTTTCCGTTGATCTTTACCTCTATTTCGGCGATTTGCTTGTCGACGAAATCGGGCAAGGGAATGCTAACATCTCGCATGTTTACACCTCTTCATTTTATTTGGAGACCGGAAGCGGCAGACTGAATAAGATAGGCCTTATCGGCCTCCGGTCTCCAATTATTCATATCGTAAGTTCCCCGTCCCGTCTTGCGGGATTTCATCGCTACTCATAACGTAACGACTCAACCGGATTTGCCATCGCCGTCTTAATCGCCTGAACACTAATGGCGATAGATGCAATCAGCAGAGTGATCGCGGCAGTACCAATGAAAATATCGACTCCTATGTTTGTTCTATAAGCAAAATTCTGAAGCCATGCGTTCAAGGCAATATACGATACGGGGACGGCAATAATATTTGCGGTTACAATCAGCATGAGAAACTCTTTTGTGAACATTGAAAGGATACCGGGAATCGTGGCACCGAGGACTTTCCGGATGCCGATCTCTTTCGTTCGTTGAGTCACGTTAAGTGAAGCGAGCCCAAACAGTCCCAACCCGGCAAGTAATATTGCCAAAGCAGAAAACGCTTCGATGATCCTCTCTATTTTTTCTTCAGGCTGGTAACTTGCATCATACTTGTCTTTCACGAAGAAATATTCAAATGGAGAAGCCGGAAAAACCTTGTCCCAATTTCTTTTCAGACAACTCAGTCCCTCAGCCTTCCGCGACGGATCCAATTTAGCTGAGACAAAGATGCTTTTGAAACCACCAGCTGAGTACCTGTAGACCATCGGTTCCACGGCATCATCCAGCGATGCGATGTTTATGTCCTTCATAACCGCGATCACCGTCAGAGGATAATGCTCATGCACATACCAGATTTTCTTTCCAACCGCGTTCGTCCATCCAAGCGCTCGCGCCGCACTCTGATTTATGATCACGGCATCAGTTTTATCGCTTCCATGCTCCAAAGAAAAGTTTCTTCCCTCAACTAATTTTATCTTGTAAGTATTCACAAAATTTTCGTCCATTGATGAAACAACCATCTTAATCGCATGCTTATCGTCTACCCCGACTGGGGCGACGCTGAACGTGTTGTTGAAATAATCACCAGGTATGTTCTCTGAAACTGCGGCTGACAAGATTCCGCCTTCAGCCTTGTGTATGTTCACCTGATTGACAAAGGCATTGATGGCTTCAAACTGACCATTGATCGCCTCATTTAACATCGGGATCGCCACAACGTTATTGGGTTGAAATCCCATGTTATAGTCTTCCATAAATTTGACTTGCTTTTCCATAAGGAAAACGCTCGTTATAAGAACAGAGGCAATAACAAATTGACTCACGACCAAGATATTTCTGACAATGCCCTTCCTACCTACAGTCGGTTTCTTAGCAAGGACGTGGGTAGGTGTGTATGCCGAGAGAAACAATGCCGGGTAGCTGCCCGCAATCAATCCAACCAAAACTCCGAATCCCAACATGAAAAGAATATTTGGCATTTCCCAAAAAGGGTAAAGGACAATTTGCTTTTCCGTCAGAGTTCTGAATTGATTTAGAAACAGTTCGGACAGGCCGATTCCGATGATCATGGAAATGAAACTCATCAACGTGGACTCGCAAAGAAATTGTTTGACCACCTGCGATTTTTGCGCTCCCAGGACCTTCCGCATCCCGATTTCCTTCGCACGTTCGGTGTGCCGAGAGGTGGAAATATTCATGAAGTTCACACAAGAGATAAGCAGTATCGAAACCGCAATCACCACTAACGTGAAAAGAAATGTTCGCGAAACTGGAGGAACGATGTCATACTCAATGCCGTCATCAAGATGAATAGCTTTAAGCGGTTCGATAACCAATCTCAACTCGTCGCCCCTCATGAACCCGGGTATATATTTATCAACTACTTTCGAGAGCTGAAAGCGCAATTCGTCCGGAGTCATTTTATTGGAAAACGAGATGAAGGTATAAGTGCCGGATGAATACCATTTATCTTCAAACCCGGGATCGAATTTCTCCCTGACCTTAGCGGGCATGAGCACATCGAATTTGATACTCGAATTAGCCGGGAAATTATCCAGGACGGCAGTGACCATGAAATCATAATTATTCACCTTCAACGTCCTCCCGATTGGATCATTATTGCCAAACATCTTCTCCGCGAATTCCTTTGTGATAACAACCGACGTCGGATTGCCCAAGGCAGATTCACGATTTCCCTCAAACAGGCTGAAGCTGAATACGTCAAAGAAAGATGGATCGCTGAAATAGACCCGCTCCTTGAACGACTTATCAGCATGAGCGACCCAGAATTCAATTGAAAAAAGTCTGGCAACCTTGAACATCCCGGGATAATCTTTCTGCAGCGCCTTCGGGAGAGGATCGGGCGTTACTGCAAAACGACTTTCGTAAGTATTGCCGGGAGCTTTCGTTACTTCATATATTCTATAGATGTTCTTCGCATTCTTGTGAAATGTATCGTAGCTCAGCTCATTATAGACATATGAGAATATCAAGACGAAGCTTGCGATACCGACGGACAAGCCTAGTATATTGATGAAAGAATAGAGCTTAAACCTCAAAATATTTCTGAAAGCAATTTTAAAATAATTTTTCAGCATATTCTTTCTCCAATTTTCAATGACCGTACATCGCAGGCTGAAAACAGGATGTCGGATATAACAAATCTTTTCGGCCTCCAGCCTCTGGAAACCGGTCTCCTGTTATTCATATCATAAGCTTTCCATTTCGTCTTGCGGGATTTCATCGCTACTCATACCGTAACGACTCAACCGGATTTGCCGTCGCCGCTTTGATCGCTTGAAAACTGATTGTCACCAATGCAATCAGTAAAGCGACCACCCCCGAAATAACGAATACCCAGATACCGATGCTTGCTCTGTATGCAAAACCCTGAAGCCAGTTATTGATGACGTAATATGCCACAGGCCACGCAAAGATGTTTGCGATCAAAACCCACTTGGTAAATTCCTTGGAAAGCAGAAAAATAATTTCCGGAACCGACGCGCCAAGCACTTTCCGGATGCCGATCTCCTTTATCCGTTGTTCCGTTGAAAAAGCAGCCAGAGCAAACAAGCCGAGGCAGGCGATAAAGATCGTGAGAAATGAAAACACCAGAAAAACGTTTCCCAGCCGCTCGTCGGATTCGTACCCGGCCTCGAACCTACTGTCGAGAAAGGTATATTCAAACGGAACCGCCGGAGCGAATGACTTCCATTCTGACCCGAGCATTGAGATCGTATTTTTAAGATTATCGGGCCGCACGCGAACAACAATAAAAGAACTTGGTATAGAATAAGATTGAGAAGACTCATTGAACAACGCGAAAGGAGTGACCGGAGAGTACAGCGTCATGAAATTGAAATCTTTCACGACACCGATAACAGTGTAGTGGACATTATTGCTTTGATAGATGATGATTTTACCGATCGGATCGGGCAGGCCCATGTATTTGACTGCCGCCTCATTCAAAATGATGCTTGCAGAATCGGCATGACCTTTTTCAAACCCTCTCCCCTTCACGAGCTTAAGACCCATCGTGGTAATGAAATTGTCGTCGGTGATGTAAGACGATAAATCGAATTGCTTCTTTTCTTGGCCTTCAACTTCATAAGAGTCCTCAAACGTGTTTGACGAAGGAATTCCTGTTGAGATGGATGCATCAATAATCTGAGGGTGAGTCAAAAGTCTGTCTCTATAAGACTCTGCTTCGTTCGCTAACCTGTTGTTTTCGTTCGAGATTACTATCACCCCTTTTTCATTAAATCCTAAGTCGGCTTTGCGAACGAAGTCCATTTGCTTTTTAACCAACAGCGTGCATGCAATGAGCCCGATCGTTGTTGCGAACTGGATGACAACCAGAATGTTTCTCAAACGAAAACTTTTAACCGAAGTGTTTGACACTCCTTTCATTACTGCTGCCGGCGTAAAGGAGGACAAATAGAATCCAGGATAGCTTCCGGAAAACACACCCACAACAATGCTCAGGACCACCAATGCGACCGGCATCCACAACGGCTGCAGGATATTGAATGTCAGGGTTTTACCTGCAAGGAAATTGAACGAGGGAAGGAATATTTCAACAAGGAAAATCGCAATCAGGAGCGCAAAGAAGTTGAAAAGAATCGATTCTACGAGGAATTGTGCCACCAATGCTTTTCTTGAAGACCCGAGGACTTTTCGCATCCCTATTTCCTTTGCGCGGCTGGCGGAACGTGCCGTTGCGAGATTCATGAAATTGATGCACGCGATGATCAACATAAGGAGTGCAACGATCGCAAAAAGATACACCTGCATTCTGTCGCCAAGAGGTCCAAGGCGATTTCCGGTCGTCGAGGAGCCGAGGTACACATCCAAGAGTGGCTGGAGCACAAAGTTCCAATGTCCGCCCACCTTGATCATATCATCGTATGAAAATCCGAGGCGCTTAAAACCTGCGGGAAGATATCTTTTCGTAATTTCCTGAATTTTGGGCTGGACGACTGTTGATGAGATCCCGTCTTTCAGCTGAGCGTACGTGGTAACCTGCATCCAGACCCAACTCCAGTTGCGCCAGGCGACCTCCGGATACGAAGACATCGACGTCAGCATGTCGAACTGAATGTGGGAATTATGCGGGACATCCCGGACAACACCGGTTACCTTAAAGAGATTCTGATAGAATCCGTAATGGTTTTTTTCATTTTCGCCAATAATGAGATTTTTGCCAAGCGGCGAAGCGTTGCCAAAATACTTACGAGCAGCCGACTCGGTAAGTACCACACTGTTCGGCTCCCGCAATGCCATATCAGGATTCCCGTCCACCATGGAGAATGTAAAAAGTTGAAGGAAGTTGGAGTCTGCTGCGACGATTCCATCATCATTAAATATTGTGCTTCCGTAGCGGACCACAGTTTTTAACATTGGTCGAATACGTGTTGCGGCTGCGACTTCAGGAATATCGCTGACAAGTTTTGCAGCAAGCGGGGGCGGCGTTCCCGGACCGACTCCTTCATTGCCATTCCAGTTGAAATCCCAATTAACCCGATACAGAACATCGGCCTTCGAATTGAATCGATCGTAACTGAGTTCGTCCTGCACCCAACGGAGAATCAGAAGTGTCGAGGCAATACCGATAGAAAGGCCGAGAATGTTGATGAACGAATAAAGTTTGTTTTTTAACATGTTCCTTACCGCCATCTTACAATAATTCTTCAGCATGCATTTTCTCCAATTTTCAATTTCCAATGTTTAATGATCATTGATAATTGTTCATTGATCTTACTCATACTTCAACGACTTCACCGGGTTTGCCGTCGCGGCTTTGATTGCTTGTGAGCTAACGGTGAGCAATGCCACGATCAATGCAAGAACACCCGCCGCAACAAAGATCCAGAGACTCATAGTTGTCCTGTAAGCGAAGTTCATCAGCCAATTGTTCATGACGTAGTACGCCAGCGGCCAGGCTATGGCATTTGCTATCAGAACCCACTTCACAAATTCTTTCGAAAGGAGCAGCATAATTTCCGGCACTGAGGCTCCAAGGACTTTTCGTATCCCGATCTCCTTCGTCCGTTGTTCCGTGACAAAAGCGGCAAGCCCCAGTAACCCAAGCGAGGCGACGAAAATAGCAAGCACAGAAAATGCAGCCGCTATCTCGCTTGTTCTTTCATCTGCAAGATAAAGATGTTGAAGGTTTTCATCCAAAAAATTGTAGCTAAACCCTTCATCTCCGGCATACTTCTTCCAGATATTCTCTATAAAGGAAATTGTATTCAGATGATTTCCGGGCGCTAAACGAACCGTGACGAATCTTCCGGTGAAACCTTTTTCCGGAAGGGGGTGAATGACCAGAGGGCGAATCGGTTCATGAAGAGATTGAAAGTTGAAATCCTTTACTACTCCGATTATTTCATATCTTTTTGGAGATCCCGCAGGCGGCGCCGGAGGTATAAGATATTTGCCGACGATGTTTTTGGTACCAAAGACCTTCCCCACTGCTTCGTTGACAACAACTGCGGCAGTATCCGAAGGATGCTCTCTCGAAAAGAATCTTCCATCCGCCATTTTTAATTGGTAGGTCTCAGCAAAATCATAGTCGCAAAACAATTGCTGGAGGTCTTCAAGCTGCTGCCAGGATATGCCTTCGAGTTTAAATGCACTGTCTCCCCCGCGGGTACCCGGAATCGCGTTTGAATTCGTGACGTCAATGATCGCTTTGTTTTCTCGTAATTCATTTTCGAAGGATTGAATCTGATCGGAAAGGTCATCTGCCCTGTTGATCACAACGGTCTCTTCTTTGTCAAATCCAAGATCCTTAGTCTGAACATATTGCAGTTGGGTATAAATGATAAAAGTGCCGACAAACAAAACAATTGAGATGGCAAACTGAAATACCACAAGTCCGTTTCTCAGAAGCGAATGTCGCCCCCCTTTTTTCACGTCCGACTTGAGGACATCGCTTGGACGGAACGACGATAGGTAGAAGGCGGGATAAATTCCGGCAACGATGCCGACGACAACGGCGAAACCAAGGAGCAACGGAATCGATAGGAGATCGCTGAATACATTGAAGCTCATTTCCTTGTTTGCTATGGCATTGAACAACGGTAGAAACAATTCAACGATTCCTATTGCAAAGACGACCGCGATGCAGCTCATCAATACCGACTCTGACAGGAACTGATACACAAGGCGGGACCGGGGCGATCCTAAAGTCTTTCGCACTCCAACTTCTTTCGCCCGTCGTTCTGATCTCGCTGTTGCCAGATTGATAAAGTTGATACATGCGATGAGCAATATCGCGATTGCAATCGCCGAAAATATGTAAACATACATACTATCGCTATTTGGTTCTATTTCATAATCGAGATGCGAGTTAAGGTGAATCGAAGTCAGGGGCTGCAGCACATATCCGTAATTGTTCCCGGCCGCTAAAAACTGATCGAAGGAAATTCCTACAATGGCTTTCAACTGAGAGCCAGCGTACTTCCTGAACTCCTCATTCAGTTTGCGCTCAACGTCCGCAGGATTCGTTCCCTTCTGAAATAAGAAATATGTATAGTAATTGTTGCTCCACCATGTCGGGTTTCTACTGTCCGGACCCGTAGTGAGAGAGCCGATGAAATCCGGATGGAAATGCGAATTGTGTGGAACGTCCTTGATCACTCCGGTCACGGAAAAGTCATTCTGTTTGTCCATATTCAAAAATTTGCCGATCGGGTTCTCGCTGCCAAAATACTTGCGGGCGGTGGATTCGGTGATGACGACCGTGTTGGGTTGACTGAGTGCAGTCCTTGGGTTCCCTGCAACAAACGGAAAAGTAAACACCTCAAAAAAAGTTGAGTCGGCCCAGAAAAATCTGTCTTCGCTGAATGTTTTGTCCTGATATCGCATTACAGGAGGACCTCCTTTGAACAGGCGAGTATACAAAACAACATCCGGGATATCATGCGCGATTGTCGGTCCCATCACAGCCGGGCTCATTGCCCCATTGATTTCATGGCCATTGATCGCACCAAGAACAGCGGGCCGGTATATGCGGTCAGCATTCCTGTTGAACCTATCATAGCTCAACTCATCCCGGACGTACAGCAGAATAGCAATGCAGCATGCGATACCGACCGCTAGCCCGATGATATTTATAAATGAGTAAGCTTTATGGTTTCTAAGATTTCTCAGCGCAACTCGCAAATAATTCTTCAGCATACATTTTCTCCAATTTTCAAGGACCAATGATCAATGATTCAAAGTCGGAGGCCGGAGACTGGAAACCGCAGACCGTTCTCCTGTTTCCTGCCTCCGGTCTCCATCTATTCATATCTCAGCGACTCAACCGGATTTGCCGTCGCCGCCTTGATCGCTTGAAAGCATACTGTAAAAAGTGCAGTGACGAGGGTTAATCCCCCCGCTACAACAAACACCCACCAGTGTATTTCAATGCGATAGGCAAAGTTCTCCAGCCATTTATTTATTGCAAGGTATGCAATAGGCCATGCCACGATGTTTGCTAAAAGTGCCCACAGAGTAATATCTTTTGTGAGTATTGCTACCACATCGGCAACAGACGCACCCAGTACTTTGCGGATTCCTATTTCTTTCGTCTTGTTTTCGGAGACAAATGAGACCAATCCAAATAAGCCCAAACAGGCGATGAATATTGCCAGAATTGAAAAGTAGATAAATATGCTTCCCATTCTTCTTTCCGATTGATAGAGGTTGTCAATTTCTTCATCAAAAAAATGTACCTCAAATTCATGCTCAGGATAATGTTTATGATAAATTTGTTCCACCGTCTCGATCGCTTTCCCCATGTCTTTGGATCGTACACGTACATATAAATACCTGAATCCATCAAGAGATAATATGAGGGGTTCAACTTCACTGTGTAACGATCTGAAGTTAAAATCCTTTACTACTCCAATAATACTGCCGCCTTTGCCCCACGCCTTAAATTTCTTCCCGATTGGATTATTTAAACGCATCGCTTTTACCGCGGCTTCATTTACTACAAAAGCGTTAGTTTTATCGGCAGGATATTCTTTTGAAAAGAACCTCCCTTCTGCCAATTGTAGTTTGAACGTTTCTAAAAAGTCTTCCGTAACGAACAAACTCGGGAAACTGATGTACTTTGCATTCTTTTCCTTTCCTTCCCACTCGGCATCGGTATTGGCGCCAATGTTCAGCAGCATATCTCCGGAAGCGGCAACACTGTTAATTTCAGGGTGTTGGAGCAAGTCATTTTTTATCGTCTCATATTTGCCGGAAAAATCCTCTGTTTTTAGATAGATGAGATTTTCCTTATCAAATCCCAAATCCTTATTCTTCATGTAATCAAGCTGCTGATATATGATGATCGTTCCGATTATAAGTACGATGGAAATAGCAAATTGGCTAATAACCAACAGCCGGCGGGCCACCGATGAACGGGAATGTACGCCTACTGGCATTTGTTCTTTCAAAATCTTTATTGGCGTGAAGGACGAAAGAAATAGCGCAGGATAACTTCCGGAAACGATTCCGGTAACGATGAGGAGGCACATGCAGCCGCTCAATATTGTAGGATTTGAAAAGTCAATGGACAATGGCTTGCCGGTGAGAGCATTAAATACCGGAAGAAATAATTCAACGATGACCAGAGCAATAATAAACGCAATGGCGGAAATAAGAATCGATTCCCCGAGAAATTGCTTTATGAGCTGAAAGCGACTTGCGCCGACAACTTTCCGCAATCCAACTTCCTTGGTTCGTTGTATAGACCGAGCGGTTGCCAGATTCATAAAATTGATGCAGGCTGTAATGAGAATAAATACTGCGATCAGCGTAAAGAAGATTACATATTGTATATCACCCTCTTTATTTTCGAATTTAAAATTAGAGTGCAATGTATTTTAGTTAATGGTTGCAAAAAGAACTTCATGCTGATTTTTGCGGCCTCAGGATTATTCTTGTCCCACATTTTTTTAAATTCTGTATTTATTTTTTCTGTCAGCGTATTGTAAGAAACATCTTGGTCAAGGAGGACATAGGTTTTATAGTCCTGGGCGGCTTGCCAGCTATCGGGATTCCGCCAAGACTTGAGTAGACCAAAAGAAAGAAAACAATCGCTTTGCCGAAGATATTGGTGCGTAAGTCGAGGGATGTCTTTCAAAACTCCGGTGACTTTGAGGGGATAATGATCATTACCCGACCAGCCTCCCTGGATGATAGTCTTACCGATCGGGTCTTCCGTACCAAAGAGTTGTTGAGCAGCGCTCTTAGTTATAATGATAGAACCAATATCATTCAAAGCCGTTTTGGGATCGCCCTCTATAAATTGGAACGGAAAAATGTCAAAAAATCGCGGCTCAATGAAGCGAACAGTTGCATTAAGTCTCTTATCTTTATACTCAAGTTTTCTCCCGGTGTGATTAACCCTCGTTACTTCTTGAATACCCGGGATTGTTTCTTTCAACCAATTGGCAAAGGGGCCGGGTGTTGCAGCGATTTGAAAACCATCAATGTCCCAAATTACGCGACAAATGCGATCGGCGTTTTTATTGTATCGTTCATAGCTTAATTCATCCTGTATCCACAACATAATAAGGATGAAACAGGCCATGCCGACGGCCAGCCCGGCAATATTGATAAACGAGTAGAGTTTGTTCCTTGAGATGTTTCTTACCGCAATCTTCAGATAATTCTTCAGCATGCCCTTTCTCCGATTATCGACGATCCAAGATTGGAGGCTGGAAGCAGGATACAGTAGACCGTTATGCTGTCTCCTGCCTCCGGTCTCCATTTTCTATTTCTCAATCCATCCATCTTTAAGCTTAATGATTCTGTTTCCGTAGGCTGCATTCGTCTGCGAATGAGTCACCTGTATTATCGTCGTCCCCTGTCTATTCAATTCCTTCAGCAACTCCATTATTTCTTTTCCCTGATCGGAATGGAGATTTCCTGTCGGTTCATCGGCAAGGATCAGTTTTGGCTCAGCAATGACGGCCCTTGCGATCGCCACGAGCTGCTGCTGGCCGCCGGAGAGTTGATTAGGGAATAAATCTTTCTTCGCAACCATGGTAAACCTGTCCAACGTTTCGGCAACTCTTCCTTTTCTCTCGTTGGCATTTACCTTTTGATAAAGAAGCGGTGTCTCCAAGTTTTCGTACACCGTCAGCTCATCAATCAGGTGATAACTCTGAAAGACAAATCCGATGTGAGTCTTATGAAGTTCTGTAAGTTTCTTCTCGCTCATTTTGTGCACCGGCTCATCATAGAAGTAATACTCCCCATTGGAAGGGGTATCAAGCATGCCGATAATGTTCAGCAATGTTGTCTTCCCTGACCCCGACGGACCCATAATGGAAACAAACTCGCCTTCTTTTACCTGCAGGTTTATATTTCTTAGGACGTACGTTTTGATGACTTTATTCGTGTAGAATTTTTCGATGTTGACAAGTTTTATCATTTATTCCTCTTATAAGTGGGAGACCGGAGGCCGGGTCTCAATGTTACCAAGAGAGCATTGTGAGACACTTGTGCGGTCTCCTGTTTCCGGTTTTCCAGTCTCCGTTTTTAAACGTGGAATTTCTCTTTATAGTTTTCGGTCACCACATGCCCGTCGAACAAATGAATAACGCGATGTGCAAACTCCGAGTCGTGTGGTGAGTGGGTTACCATGACGATCGTCGTTCCACCTTCGTTTAGCGCCGTCAAAATATTCATCACCTCTTCGCCGTTTGCGGAGTCCAGGTTTCCGGTCGGTTCATCGGCGAGAATAAGCGCCGGCTTGGCGACTACTGCCCTACTCACTGCAACGCGCTGCTGCTGGCCGCCTGAGAGCTGTTGTGGGAAATGATCCTTCCGATGCATGATCTGCATCTTTTCCAATACCTCGTTGACCATTTTTTCCCGCTCCGATGTTGCAACGCCGAGATACAGGAGCGGAAGCTCGACGTTTTCAAACACCGTCAGCTCGTCGATCAAATTGAAACTCTGAAAGACAAAACCGATGTTCGATTTCCGCATACTCGCCCGTTGCCGCTCAGTATATTTTGAAACCTCTTCGTTGAGAAAATAGTATTGGCCGTCCGACGGGTTATCCAGAAGCCCGAAGATATTCAGCAGGGTTGACTTCCCGCAACCCGACGGCCCCATGATCGCCACAAATTCTTTTTCGTTAATCTCTATGTTCACACCTCCGAGAGCGGTGGTTTCCACTTCTTCGGTTGTGTAGATTTTCTTGAGATTGCTTGTTCGTATCATTTACTACTCCTTTTTTGTTCGATGGTGACCGGATGCAGGAGACCGGAGGCCGGTTTCCCGTCTCCTGCATCCATCTTCCAACCTCCGTTTCAGTGTTTAATAATCAGCTTGTCAACGTCGCCGAAGTTATCGTACGAAGAGGTAACGACTTTGTCCCCCGATTTCAGTCCGCTCAATACTTCAAAATAATCCGGGTTCTGCCGTCCGAGGCTTATCGTTCTCTTCGCGGCCATGTCTTCGGATGCGTTTACGGCGAAAACCCATTGCCCGCCGGTTTTCTGGTAAAATCCCCCCCGCGGAAGCAGAAGCGCTTTCGTCCTCTCACTTAACTGCAATCTAATTTGAAGAGTTTGCCCTCTTCGAATCCCATCGGGGACTTTGCCGTCGAATTCCATATCGACCTGAAATTTTCCGCTCGTGACTTGAGGGTAAACCTTGGTCACGATCAGACTATAATCCTTTGAATCGATTTCTACCGTTGCGTGCAATGCTTTTGTGACTCTTGCAATGTAGAACTCGTCGATGTCAGCTCTGACCTTGAATCCGTCCAAAGCGTCTATCTGTCCTAATTGATCGCCGGGAGATTTCGATTGACCCGTTTCGGCACTCAGTGAAGTAAGCTGGCCGCTGATCGGCGCTTTCACGGTAAGGTTATCGATATTTTCTCTGATCATCTCAAGGTTCTTCTGCAACCGATCGATTGAAGCGGCAATTTGTGTGAGCTGGGCCTGCTTAAGAATTGAATCTGCTGCAAAGTTCCGGTATGCCAGCTTTTGCTGTTCGAGAGCAAGATTGTAATTGTTCTCCGCCTGCTGGTAATCTTGCAGCGAGATCAATTTCTTTTCCCACATTGCCTTCTGACGTTCAAAGATTTCGCCGGCGTTGATAAGGCTGTAATTGGCAGACACAAGGGCGTTCTGCAACGCATTGCTATTCTGCTCGATCTGCAGTCTCGTATTCCGGGCGTCGTTAATCTGCTGGTATGTGAATGTCTCTTGCTGAAGTGCGCTCAACTGGACATTGGTGTTGGAGAGTTGAAGGATCTTATCTCCTTTATTTAACATCGCCCCTTCCTCAACAAATTTGTTCTCGACGGTTCCGCCCAGTATCGCATCCAGATAAAAAGTTGTACGCGGAAGTATCGTTCCGGTTACAGGAATAAATTCTTGAAAGTCCCCTTCTGCCACTGTGGAAATTGTGATCTTATCAGCCTCGACGTTTAACTTCGACCCGCTGTCGCTAAGTATAAGTCCGACCAGAGTAAGAAAGAGCAGACATCCGGCGGCATACATCCAAAATCTCGTCTGCCTATAAAGCGGTTTCTTTTCTATTTTTTTATCCAATTTTCATCCCTGAGGAACTTGCCTTTTTCGGGAATGGTTTTTGCATGTCATTGATGAAAAGGCAATTCTTATGCCACTGATTTTGAATGAAAAACAGGAAAAAGAAGGCAATTTTAGTGGTGATTTGATTCTTTGCTTATTTCTTGCAAAGTTGCACTGTTCGATATCGGACAGTGCCGTTCGAAAACGAACAATGCTTCATTGATCAATTATCAATGATCAATAAACCTGGAAAATAAAAAGGGGGAAATAATGAAAAGGGGAAATGTGGTCCAAGATAAGTCTTTTGAGTTTGCGGTTCGAATAGTGAAAGCGTATCAATACCTTACAAGTAAGAAAAGAGAATTTGTAATTTCTAAGCAAATGTTGAGAAGTGGTACGTCAATCGGTGCAAATGTCTCTGAAGCCAACGGCGCAATTTCCAAAGCTGACTTTTCAAGCAAAATATCGATCGCCTATAAAGAATGTTTGGAAACAAAATACTGGATTTCGCTACTGAAGAGAACCGGATTTATTGAGGGAAAGGCTCACGAAAGTCTTTACGCCGAAACAGATGAAATCGGTAGAATATTGTTTGCAATACTCAAGAGGACAAGGATCAAATCAATTTCCAATGAACAATGATCATTGATTATTGATCATTGGCTTAAAATATGAACAGCAGACCCGGCAAAATCCTGATCGTCGACGACGACGAAGACGTGCTCTTATCGGCTCGGCTCCTGCTGAAACAGCATTATTCAATCGTTCGCATCGAAAAAGACCCGAACGCGATTCCGGACATCCTCAAGGATGAACGCTACGATGTCATCCTCCTGGATATGAATTTCTCGGGCGACGCGACAAGCGGAAGCGAAGGATTCAACTGGCTCAAGAAAACTCTTGAACTCGACCCGAGCGCCGTTGTTGTTCTCATCACTGCCTACGGAAATATCGAGATGGCAGTCAGAGCGATTAAAGAAGGGGCGACGGATTTTGTTTTGAAGCCGTGGCAGAACGAAAAGCTCCTCGCGACTATTTCGTCCGCCATGAAACTCAGCAACTCGAAAAGAGAAATCGAGGACCTTCTTTCCAAACAAAAACAACTTACGAGCGACCTCGACAGCCAGTTTCAGGAGATCATCGGTGTATCGGAAGAGATGAAACGGGTCTTCAACATGATCCAGAAGGTGGCTCAGACGGACGCCAATGTATTGATCCTTGGTGAGAACGGGACGGGAAAAGAGTTGGTCGCGCGCGCCATCCACAGGCACTCGGGGAGAAGCGATAAAATATTTCTCAGCGTTGATGTCGGAGCCATAAGCGAATCGCTCTTCGAGAGCGAATTGTTCGGCTACATGAAAGGCGCATTCACCGATGCAAGGGAAAATCGCCCGGGGCGCTTCGAGATTGCATCCGGCGGCACGCTCTTCTTGGATGAGATCGGCAACCTGACTCCAAATCTACAGGTAAAACTTCTCGCGGTGCTTCAGAACAGACAGGTAACCCGGCTCGGCGCGAACATCCCGAAGCCGATCGACATCAGGCTCATCTGTGCAACCAACCTCCCGCTGGCCGAATTGAAATCAGAAAATAGATTCAGGCAAGATTTGCTTTACCGCATCAACACTGTCGAGATCCAGTTACCCCCTCTGCGAAAACGTATCGACAATATTCCGCTGTTGGTCGAGCATTTCACGACAATGTATTGCAGGAAATACAAAAAAGAACCGAAGTCTTTAAGCGGCGAAGCACTACACAAATTGAAGAGCTATTCATGGCCCGGCAATATCCGCGAACTCCAGCACATGCTGGAACGGGTCGTCATCATGAACGAGGCAGCCTTACTCCAGCCGTCGGACTTCTTCTTTACCTCGAACGATTTGTCGAAAGACATGATGGCACTGAGCAATTACCGCTTGAATGAAGCCGAAAAAATGTTGATCATCAAAGCCGTCGGCAAATACGACGGGAACTTGACAAAGGCAGCAAAGGAATTGGGCATTACCCGCACGGCATTGTACCGGAGGTTGGAGAAATATGGTCTTTAAAAGATTCGGCGTCATCGTCTTTATCCGAACGATCGTCCTTTGCGTTTCGGTCTTTGTTCTGATTTACTTGCTGACCCGGACATCCTTCATCGCAACACCGTTCATCGTTGCGTTGATCATCATCGCCCAGATATATTCGCTCGTCCACTACGTCCAAAAAACAAACAGGGACATTGCCAGGTTTTTTGATTCGATTAAGTATTCGGATTTTTCACAGAGCTTCAGGAGCACCGTGAAAGGCTCGTCGTTTGAGGAGCTGAATAACGCCTTCTCGGAAGTTATCGATGAATTCAGAAAAACCCGCTCGGAAAAGGAAGAACACTATCGCTACCTGCAAATTGTCGTCCAGCACATCGGCATCGGACTCCTGGCGTTCACACAGGACGGTTCTGTCGAGCTGACGAACACCGCGGTAAAAAGACTGCTGAAAGTCAACAACATTAAGAACATTGCGGAGCTTTCAAGCATCAGCCCATCGCTTGTGCAAGCGCTGCAAAAAATTAAATCGGGCGATAAGGTGCTTGTAAAGATCGCAGCAGAAAATGAGCTTTCCCAGCTCTCTATCTATGCGACGGAATTCAAACTCCATGAAAATCATTACACTCTCGTTTCGCTGGCAAACATACAAAGCGAATTGGAAGAGCGGGAGATGGAAGCATGGCAGAATTTGATTCGCGTTCTCACGCACGAAATCATGAACTCGGTTACACCAATTGTGTCGTTGTCTTCGACGGCGAGTTCACTGTTGGATATGGGAGACAGGAAACAGGAGACGGGAGACGGGAAACAGGAGGCGGGAGACGGGAAACAGGAGACAGGAGACAGGAGACAGGAAACAGGAGGCGATGATAACACCTTCAGCCTCCAGCCTCCGGCCTCCGGTGCTCTTTCAGCAGAAGTTTTGAGGGATGTAAAAAGTGCTCTCGACACTATCTCGCGGAGAAGCGAGGGCTTGCTCCACTTTGTCGACAACTACAGAAACCTCACGCGCATACCCGTGCCGAATTTTCAGATCATCAACGTGGCCGACCTGTTCGGTAGAATTCAGAAGCTCTTCGTCGATAAATTTCAGCAAAAAAAAATCGCATACGCTTGCTCAATTGAACCACCCGATTTGGAAATGACCGCCGATCCGGACTTAATCGAGCAGGTGATGATAAACCTTATCATGAACTCGATCAGCGCCCTCTCGGCCGCCACTTCGCCGATGATAAAGCTTGTCGGAAAATTTGATGGGCGGGGCGGAACGATTCTCCAGGTTGTCGATAACGGCAGCGGAGTTCCTGAAGCATTGCTTGAAAAAATTTTCATCCCCTTTTTCACCACACGGAAAGAAGGCTCCGGCATAGGTTTGAGCTTGTCGCGGCAAATAATGCGGGCGCATAAGGGGGGAATAACAGTCCACTCAATCCCCGGCAAAGAGACTGTTTTCACGCTGAGATTTTAAGCTCTAAGCTATCCGATTGCTGGCAGCAATCGGATAGCTCGCATTAATCAAGCTGTGGACCCTTACCGATTTCCATAATCCCCGCGTAATATCTCTTTTTGAATCCGGACGATTTTTCGACGAAGCCTTCCACTCCGTCCCGCTTTATGGTGCAGAGGTTGAAGACTTTCATGTTGTGAGGAAGGACTTCCGCTCTTTTTGAAGAGGGGTGCAATTTAACGCAGGGGAACTCCGAACAGTCGAAACAAAACTCAACTTTCTTTTCCATAACGCACTTGTACGTTTCACATTCTTCTTTGATGATCGGGCATTTTCCATCGATCGGCCTGCATCCATCGCACGGTATCTTCTCCGCCGGTATTCCTCTGGCGGTCAGAGCGCTGAAGAGCCCAGCATCGTTACGGCACGTATAGATTCACAGATTGCGCAATCGATTCCGCACGGAGCAACCAAGTTGAGACGTTCGGGAGACAGCATAATTATACAATCCTTTCATTTTCGAATTTGAATGTATTTTGGAGGCAGAGGTTAAATACGTTTTGTTCCCAAAGGGACTTTGGGGAATGGAAAAAATACCTCATGAGATGGAAGATGAAAGTTACCAAAGCTTTATGAGGATAGACTAAGCAGCACGTTTCTTTTTCTTCACAGGCTGGTACAAATAATGGTTATGGGCAATGAGCTTATCAGATTCTGTCCGCGCTGAAGATCTCTTCCGAGTTTTACGCCGGCTGTACGAGAGATTCCGTGCAATTAATTCGACTAAGTGGGCATTGACAGCGTTTCCTAAAGCTTTGAATGCTTTGGTAGATTGCTTAGGAAGATACCTCAGCCCAATTAAACTTTGCAGGCGGGCACATTCTCGTGGAGTCATATATCTCTTTTCCCAAGCAACGATAGGAACTTGGGTGGTAGTCATTGCAACGAGAGACGGCGAAGAAGTTCGTTTCTTGACGCGAACCCCAGAAGCGCGAATCTGGATGATATATTCCCAAATGTTTCTTTTCCCGCTGTTACAGTTCCACTCAAACTTCTGGAGGCTCGGGGGAAATTTTCTAATTGTTTTTAGCCATGGTTCCATCCATTTCTTATGCTTTCGATACAGCGCCCTATTCTGCCTTATGAATTCAATTTTCCAGGCTGGAAACCGTGACTGTTTGGTCCTTGCATGAGAAGGTAGCGAATTAAAACCCAGCTTTTTCTCTATGCTTTTCAATACCTTCCGGTTTTTTCTCATTTTTTTTGGCAGCTTGAGTTTCTCTTGAGCGTATGGTGTTGACTTGACAAAAGGATAAGTCGCACCAAACTCCATCGACCATATTGGAAACGTTGGCAAAGGTTCGTTCTTGGGATACTTCTCAAGGAACTCTTGCCAAACGTCAAAGCAGTTTACAACCTGTTCGCTTAGTTTTTTCGCTTTGCGCGGTTTTCTGTCGAGGACGGTTTGTACACTTGGTTCTTTTGTGCTCGAAGGTGTTGGCCAAGAAAATTTCTGCAACCCCCTTTTTCTCCCGACAATGAACACCCTCTGTCGAATCTGTGGCACTCCAAACCTGTGTGGCGAGAGTAACCGCGCTTCAACATGATACTCACCTTGTTGCTGCAATCGCCTCTTAATACTCTTCCAAGTTGCTCCATTCGCATGCTTCAATAGATTCGGAACGTTCTCCAGAATGAAATACGATGGTTTGTGGTGACGGATGATTCTGATAACATAACCAATAAGGTCACCAGATGTCGGACAATCCAATCCTTCTTGATCGCCGGCTTTGGAGAAAGGCTGACATGGGAAACCTGCACACAGAATATCGTGCGCGGGTATATCCTTTACATTCAGTTCTCTTATGTCACCCTGAGGCTTGATGTCGAAATTTTTCTCGTAGACTTCCCTCAATTCTGCGTCAATCTCGCAGGCGAAAACGCACGTGTGCCCGAGTTTGTCTAGCGCAATATGGAATCCCCCTAAACCGGCAAATACATCTGCAAATCTCATTTTTATTTCAGTTTCGACTTACACCAAATTTTAATCTCGTCGCGGAGGGCATTATCCACGAGATCCTTTCCGAAGAGTGCGCGCTGAATTCGCACGCGATCAAATATGAGATTGTAATCATCTCTCGTGTCAATCCAATCATCAACAGAAATAACCACTGGCACCATTATTCCGGCAATCGGATGGGCTGACCACTTGACGAATTCCCGCCAGGCAGTAACAGAAACCGGTTTCTTAGCGTCAAAATGGAACCCAGCGCCACATTGAAGCAGCAAAACGATCTGATTGTCTCTGTTATCCCCATGTGACTTCCACGCGACGATATCCACACCTTTGTCCTTATCCTTAGGCTTGGGCCGTCTCTCTCCCAGTCTTTCATTCGTGCCCGCGGCAACCTTCTGAATCTGACTGGTTAGGGTCGCCGCATTAGGAAATCCAAGTATTTCAGCCTGTCCATCTAAATATACACGCGCCGCTTCCTTCGACAGTCGCTCAAAAAGTTTGGTGCCATCGTTCTTTCCCTTTACTCGTTTGACGCCCTCAACGGAAAAAATAAGGCACATTACATACTCGGGACAGTCTTTCATTTGAACCGTTGGATTTACGATATCTCCATCTAAATGATAGGGAGAAGCATGGCCATAAAGCTGTTCTCGGCGCGCTAATTCCCCGAGAGCGCTGTCAATGTCTTCCTCGTTTGTCATGATTGGCATTGCACCGAGGAGAGACCCGAACTTCGCTTTAGACAACGATTCCGCGCTTGATGCAATGTACAACTCAGCCCAGTCCGCAAGCGATCCTATATCGTTTGTGTGTGGCGTAAACATCACGTAACCATCTTCGACAGTTCATTAACCGCCTTAGCACAATCTTCTATTAGCGTCTTGATTTCTTTATCTTTCTTATACTTAAATGCGACACCCAAGGCATGTGAAATACTTCGCATCGCATCGTTGATTTTCTTCTTAAGAAATATCTTCTCGCCGCCACTGCGCTCGTATGCTTCATCTAGATTGCTGAATTTCAAAAGAT
This sequence comes from uncultured Bacteroidota bacterium, assembly GCA_963717445.1. Taxonomy (GTDB): domain Bacteria; phylum Bacteroidota; class Ignavibacteria; order UBA10030; family UBA8401; genus JAGVPT01. The sequence continues at coordinate 1,277,859 of OY970334.1, forward strand.
ACTCAGTCGCTTCCTTGTCAGCAAGTACTGGAGCTAGGTGGCTCGATATTTTTCGAGAGTCAGTAAGTATAGGGGCCTTATCTTTGCCATTCCCATATATCCACGTAAGTAATATTTCCAAGTTCCGCAACTTCTTTTTGGGGACCAATGTTTTTCCGACATCTACCTCTTTGTATGATGGCACTCCGATGAATTCACGTATAGATGGGTGATTCAATGCGACCGTAATCAGGGAGAATCTTGTCGTGGCGGGCTTAATGTCAAATTCCGTTTCTTCTCGAGCTTGATCTAATATTTTATAGTACAAGTACTGTCTCTTAATCACATCTGATCGATCACCGATTTGCCTTTGCACTTCGCGCACCCCCGCCTCAATATTTCTGCGATGAAGCCTTGCCTCGTCTTCTATCCGAGTAGCTATGTAACGAGCCCTTGCAAAAGCGTCCCACTTCATTATGCCCGCAATATGCCGTACACCCAAGTATGGAGAGACTTCATTCCTATTTTCATAGAAGATCGCAGGTATAATGTCAAGGTCATCTGCTATTGCTTTAGTGCGTGGCTGTGGGAAGTCCGGGCTTACTTCAAGTCTGTTCCTCCAGTCAGATAGCCTCAGTATTTTCGCTGTAGCGGTTCTACGATTGCCTTCAACCACCGTGAAAATGATCTGGTCTGCCGCAATCAACTTGTCTAGGATTTGTTCAGTCTCCTCTATTGATTGAACTGCCCCGAAGTCGATTTTGCGTAAGATTTTTTTGGGAACTACAACAATTGGCTCCTCATCGAAGTAGCCGTTTTCCGCCATGGAGAACGCAAGTTCTTCCAGATCGAATTTACGAAAAAGTGTCTGCATGATATCTGTTTCTGATCCACCTTGAACTTCATCTGGAAGCCTTGGATTGCGTGCGTCCAGTTCAATCAACGCCAAGGGGACATTAACTTGGGGTCTTTTACGACCCGGACCTTTAGCTATCATAGTGACCTCGATCCTTGGAGGATTTTTTTACCCGATGTGCCACCAACTGGGGGTTCATAATAATATCCGATTCCCAAAAACGTAGAACTTTCCAGCCGTCTTCTTTCAATAGCAATGTCTGATTAACATCTCTTTTTCTGTTTGATGAGATCTTCGAGATCCAGTATGCAGAGTTTGCGTTCGCCTGAAGGTTGCGGCGGAGTCGAAGCCAATCCTTGCCGTGCCAGAAGTCACCGTCGCAAAACACCACAACTCTATTTGAAGGAAAGACGATATCAGGTTTGCCTGGTAGCGATTCAACGTTGCTCTTGAAGTGAAGCCCAAGTTGTCGCAATGCTTTTTGTAGCATTACTTCGTGCTTTGTACCTCTACTCTTGTTTGCTCTCTTGGAATAGGAACTTGCTTCAGACGTTGGCTTCAGTCCAATAAAGGAAGGATAAGCCGTCTTGCCTTTTCCGTCGACTTGTTGTGTTGAGTGCTTGGACAAAACTTTAATTAGGCCGTGGTGTTAGTGTGCTCTGGCTAAATATACACTTTTTTATGAAATATGCACAGACTTACGCATTGAAGCCCTGTGGAGGAGAGCTATTGGATTTATAATGTGTGTGCAATGGAAACGGACTTACATTCGCAATAGGCAGGGATCTTACTTTCCCGTTGAACAGAAAGTAGCCAAATAGAATCTCCACCACCACGACCACTTTTTGACATCGCAATTTGCGATGTCAAAGCTGCCTTTTCTTCCGGATTCTACTGAAACATAAAATCTTCGGGAAATCGATCTCAATTTCGTTTCACAGCTTCGTTCAGCCGATAGGTCGGAATGCCATAGAGATTGGCTAGGTCAGCATCCAGAATCCCCCTTTCAGTGCGAATGGTACGAATAACTGGTTCAATGTGAATCGCGGGAAGGCGTTTTTTGTTCTTTCGTTTCATGTTTTTCAGTATTCAAACTGTAACCCTCAAACAATATTCGTCTACGGAAATAGTTATCCTTTTTTCAACACTCACTGCCGATCCCCTTCCAGTTCCCTTTCAATTTCTTCAATGCTCGGCAAGCTTGGTTTGAGGTTGTCCGGCAAAGAGTGAGTGAGTTGGTATTCCGATACTCCAATCGGTTTGTGTATATCGCTTAATGCATACTCGGCAACGAGCTTGTCTTTCTTCTTACAGAGCAAAATACCGATCGTGGGCTGATCCCCTTCTTTTCGCAGAAGCGTATCCACTGCCTTGATATAGAAATTTAGTTTGCCGGCATGTTCGGGTTCAAAATCTCCGGTTTTCAATTCTATCACCACAAACAATGCAGCTTTGTATGGTAAAAGAGAAGGTCAAGAAAGAATTCTTTTTCTCCGACCTGTATCGGCAGCTGCCTTCCGACATACGCAAAGCCGGCGCCTAATTCCAGCAGGAAGCGAGCGATATGCTGTACCAGCCCCACTTCCAGATCCCGCTCATTGTATTCTTTCGTCATGCTCAAAAAATCAAAGACATAGGGATCTTTGACGGTCTGTTTTGCAAGGTCGGATTGGGCAGCCGGAAGCGTGAGTGCGAAGTTGTTGATCGAATGTCCTTCTCTTTGGAACAATCCGCTTTCTATCTGGTTGACCAGCACACTGCGGCTCCATCCATGGGCGATGGTATTCTGCACATAAAACAGCGCCTCATCGATATTCTTGCACCCGGCGATGATCGCAATATTATGTCCCCACGGAATCTGGGTTATTAAGGCAGCAGGCTGTTGCCCAATTACGCCAACAGCTTGTTGGCTTTTCTTCCGGGCAGGCAATTGCGAAACAGCCTGTTTCGCCAATTGGCCAACAGCTTGTTGGCCAATTTCCTCTCCATGGTTATAGAATAAATACCACTGCTTGATATATTTGAGGTTGCTCAGAGAAAATCCTTTCATTTCAGGGAACTCGGCCATTAAATCCCTGCTAAGCTGAGATAAAAACCCATCGCCCCACTTGGTCTCGGCCTGCTTGGAAACGATGTCTGCACCAAGCTCCCAATAGAGGGTAAGAAGCTCGGAGTTCACCCTTACGGCAGCTTTAATTTGAGCATTGCGGACTTTGTTTTTGAGGTCGGCCAGCCATGTTTTGTATTGCCGATCCAATATAATTTCTGAGTTCATCACTTATTTCGTTGAAGATTCTCTCGTTTACTTCTTCCTCGATTCTGATACAACGGCCGGGTATCGAAGCTTAGCGTTTTTTTCTGTTCCTAAACACAAAAACCTCCTTCATCCCGCAAAGCGGAAATCGAGAGGTTTCGCTTCTTCTAAAATTTTATTTCCACCCAAATCCCCGGGGCTGTGTTCTGTGTAGATTTCGCACCTTTATTTGCGGTCAAGGTAGCGAGTTGCAGAGTGGGAATCAAGACAAAAATGCGAATTGGCAAGTCAATGATTGCTCTTAACGCCATGGCGCTTCGCACAACTTGAAGTCACAAATTGTGATCTCAAGTTCTGAAATCTTTCTTAAAGCACCTCAAAATGCTTACAGATGAGTCAACGTCACTTCAACAACAACAATTTTTTCGTCTCGCTATACGTTCCTGCTTGAAGCCTGTAGAAATAGACCCCGCTCGGCAGACCGGCCGCTTGAAAAGTAACGTTGTGGTATCCTGCATTCTGCTTTTCATCGACCAGTGTTCTCACTTCCCTTCCCAACAGATCGTAAACCTTGAGGACCACACGGCTGTTTGCCGGCAGACTATAATTGATCGTTGTTGAAGGATTAAACGGATTAGGATAATTCTGCTGCAGCGTGGGGCTTCCGGGAACGGATGCAATGGTTCGTTCACTTACCGCGGTAACTCCTCCATTCTTCGTAACCAAAACAACTCCGCTCCCGCCTACAGCGACACCGTGCAAACGATCTGTAAAATCAACGCTTGTGAGACTTGATTGAACCCCGCTGTTCTGGCTCAGCCAGGTGTTCCCTCCATCTACCGTTTTGAAAATCTTTCCACTGTCGGCCGCAACCCAGCCTTCGCCGGTGTCGAGAAACTTGAAGGCGTTTAACGAAGTACCCGGCGACGGCTGAACTTTCCACGTTGCCCCGCCATCCGTCGTTTTGAGAATTGTTCCTCCATCGCCAAGAATATATCCATTAAGGGTGTCGGAGAATGCCACTGAACGAAGAGTGGTTGCGACCGGACATGTCTGTGCCGACCAACTATTGAAGGCATCAGAAGTTGTTACGATCGTTCCCGACTGTCCGACCGCCCACGCCTTCTTGGAAGACGCAACGAAAATCCCGTACAAGTTCTTCGAAGTGTTGCTCGTGCGCGTTGTCCATGTTCCGCCGCCGTTGGTTGATGCCGTAATGAAACCATTGCCGCCGACTGCACAACCCGTGCTGTCGCCGAAAAAACTGATTCCGAACAACGGCGGATCAAGAGTGCTCGGTGGGTTGAGGTAATCAAGTTCCTTCTGAGCCGTCCATGTCGCCCCTAAATCGCTCGAGTGGAAAATTCTGGAACTGTCGTCGGCGATCCAGCAATTGAGCGAATCTCCAAACGCGATCGTGACATTGAGCCCTGAAGGCATATCGTGTTTAGTCCACGTCTTGCATGAATCGCTTGAGAGAAAGAGCTCCGAGCCATTTCCGATCGCGGCGACAAGATTGTTCGTGATATACTTTACAAACGTAAGCTGGATTTGGGCAGGGGGAGTCAAATCCTGCCAAGTTATTCCGCTGTCGTTTGAAACCATGAGTCGCCCGGAATTCCCGCCCCCTACGACTGTCTTCCCCACCGCCGAAATATCCATCAACGGAGCAAAGCTTGAAAATTTCTCTTCCTGCCACGTTCTTCCGGCATCGGTCGTACGGTAGATGGAGCTATTATTCCAGGTCAAGGCAAAGCCAAAGGTTGTGCTGGCAAAATATGTCGTGACAGGAAAGAAAGCCGTATTGGGCTGAGTTGAATCGATCGTCCATGTCGCTCCGCGGTCAAACGTCCATCCGGTCAACGTGGGCTGGCTAAAGCTCATACCATTCCATGCGGTAAAATAACCGGTATCCGGATTCATGAACCGGAAACTGACGATGGGATAGTTTCCGCTGCTGTCGACCTGATACTGCTGCCACGTGTTTCCATTATTTATGGTCCGGAATATTGAGTGCACGGACCATAGCAGGATCGTTCCGGGGGCTGGAATCACAACACCATTGATAAGAGGTTCTAAGACTGGAAAATTTTTGAAATACGTCCAGGTGCTGCCGCCGTCTGTAGAGGAGTATATATACCCGACGGCTGAGGCCGGGTCGCCGGTGTATCTCCAGCACCACACGTTGAGAGTAGTGGTGTCTCCCGATATCGTGAAGGACGGACTGTACAAGGCAAAGCTGCTGTCAGCAGCGATAGCGGAGAGCGAGCTATCGACCGTCCACGTGTTACCACCGTTTGTTGTCTTCAAGAGAGCGCTGGAATATTCCAGGTCTTCGACAGCAAAACCGGTTTCCTTGTCGAGAAACTTGATTTGTGACACTCCGGTTTGGCCGGAGTCGGAAAACTGCATTTGCCAGAAACTGCCGCCATCGGTTGTTCTCAAGATCGAACCCGGATAACCGCCGATCCATCCGGTGAGACTGTCAGCCATATAGACCGTCACATAACTGTACACAACACTCCTCGCGGCCTGATTGACCCATTGACTTTTCACATTCGTCGAAAGAACAAACGAAACGAGTATCCCAAAGAATATTTGCCGCTGAATGAACATTTTGATCCATCCCGTTTTTTTCATAATCACCTCCTAAAAACACAAAAACCTCTTTCATCCTGCAAAGCGGGAATCGAGAGGTTTCGTTTCTTCTTCTATTTTTATTGGTACCCACCCACATCCCCGGGGTATGACTTGTTTAGATTTCGTACTGTCGTACGCCGGTTAAATTAACGAGTTGAAAAGTAAGAATCAAGGAGAAGGTCCGAATAGTCAAGAAGTTGCCGGGCATCTTACCCGAAAAATCGTTTTTGTCGGAAAAATTTATAAAGCGAGACTTCTGAATAATTTTAAAAGTATGGCTCACGCAAACACGCAAAGTGGCAAAATGATTTAAAAACATAGTTTTTGCGCTTTCGCGGCTTGGCGAGAGACGATTATTCAGATGTCTCAAAGCCTAGTGTACCAAGATTTGCGGCATCTTGTAATCAACTCCAATCGAACGTTCTCACATTTCCGTTCAGCCTCCATTTTGCCGGCCATTGATTAGTTAACCAATCCAGAGGTTCGGCAACGGGCATCGGTTTCGCCGCCGCGGAAAAACAATATTTGATGAATTGTTTTTGCTCTTCGCCCAGTGCATCGGGTTGAGCGGAAATGAAGAGCGGAGCGCTGCTTTCTGCCAAGAACTGCATCCATTGTTTGTTTTTGGCCCAGGGCACATCGGTTGTTAACCCGACACAATCGCCGTCGGCTGCATAAAAATGATTGTGCTGTATCATCCGAAAACCGAGCGTGTTCACCCCCATTTTTCGTGTGCGGTCCCATTCCTTGCCGCTGGTGTCATCACCGATACGGTTAAGTTCGAAAATGCCGGCCGATAAATGGCCTACCGTATTGCATCCAATGAGATACATTTTTCCTGCCGCCTCTCGAATCGATTGATACAAATGCAATATGATCTCTGCTGTGGTTTTTGTGCTATCGTAAAAGCGCCACCCGGATGCGGTGAATCCATCATTCATCTGGAAGCCCCACTTCCCCGTGATATCGAATGTGGTGAAATCGTGTTTCACCATTCCGTACCCCCATTGGCTGTACAGTGAAATGTTGCGCCTCACATGGGCAATATTTTCTTCCATCGAAGGGTCGAGCACAGGGTTTTTAGGATTATCCCTGCCGGGAATGGACGGCAGCAGTAATTGTTTTGGGGCATCATGCGACGCGCATAAAGGCCTTGTCCATAACCCGGGACGCATTCCCAGATTCTTAATATCATTCGCCAGTTTCTGCATGTCTTTAAATTTATCGTTCGGCCGCGAAAAGTCATCTTGCCAACAGCAATCGCCGGGGAGAAGCGGAGAATATGAAGCCCACCCTGCGTCTATCACGGAGAAGGGACGATTAGCGGCATCCGTTGCCAGGTCTACCAGCAGCGATGTATGCTGCAGAATAAGTTCGGCTGAATTGTCGCCGTAAGCGAAGTACCAGTCGTTGATCCCATAAACCGGTTGTTTCGGGAGGCGCGGCTCCTCACACATCATGCTGCAAAACCGGCGGGCTGTTGCAAAAGTGTTTTCATTGTCCGATGTCTTTGTGGCAATAATCTCTGCACAATTCAGCACACGGTCGCCGAGGTTCACACCCACGCCGCCGCTGCGAGTTTCCATCGTGAGCTGCATCGTGCGATTTCCCAGTTGCCAATAGCAGATGGTACTGCACCCAGTTCGCACGCCAAAGCACACAGTCTCTTCTCCGTCGTGCTGAATAAAATACCATGGCATTTTTCTTTCAAACGACGGCTGTTGAAAAAAAACGTCGCCATAGGTTCTTTCCCAGTCGTCGCCCAGAATCGTTGCGGCACTTTCCACCGGATATGTCCACTGCAGCACTACCTCATGAAGCGGAACTTTCGGAGACTGCGCTTTCACAGACAATGTATCATCGGAATACCGGAGATCCACCGAAGCATCTTTGTATAACCATGTCTGTTGGTCTGAGGACGCCAATTCATGTAAACCATCATCAAGCCGAACAATTACTTTTGCCGGAAACTGCACCATGTTATTCGAAACCCCTTGCGCATGCGTTCTTTTTACAAAGAGTAGCCCCGTCAATGCAGCGCCTGAAAGCTGTATGAAATTTCTTCGGTTCATGGAATTATTATTTGTTCTTGGCTGTCTAAAATACATTTCATTTGGATTGGATATGGTTTCCCCGTTTTGAACCGAAGGATTAACGGTCAGCTTTACCGATGCTCAGAAGCTTTTGCACCGTGTCCCAATTTCTTGTTGTTGCAGACACATCGAGCTTCTTTTCAATGAAGGTATTTGAAAAGAGGGTGTTGCCGTACCCCTTTCGGCACAGAATGTAGACTTCGCTCCCCGACAGACGGATCTCATCAACGTCATTTTTCACAGCCATCAAATCAACTGCGGCAACTTTTGCCGGAGGTCCGGCCAAAAAAGAGACATACAGTTTTTCACCCTTCTCCATTCTTACTTTTTTAAACGGATTCCGTTTTACGGTTTCCTCAATCTCCTTCAGTGTTTTCACAATAACGGGAACTTCAAATCCAAAAGACTTTAACAGCTTGTTTTCAATTTGCGTTCGGACGAGAACAGTGCTTGCCGCAGATCCAAAAACGACGTTCCCGCTCTGGATGTATGTCGTCACGTGTTCATAGTGAAGCGATTCGAAAGCCTTTTTCAAGGCTTCCATTTTTATTATTTTTTTGCCGCTGACGTTGATTCCACGTAACAATGCAATGTATGTATTCATTCTTTTTTGTTTTAGTTAGTGGAGTCAGTCATTGCGAGCTGAGCAATATCCTTGTTTTCCAGAATTTTATTGGGATACCCTACCAACGCTGCTTGAATCATCGCAATGCCCAAATCGTGGAGCGTGCAGACGTATTTCGAAAAGAGGGTTTTCAATAACGGATAGAACCATCCTAATACCTTGGAAAGTGTGTAAGCGTTTTTTAGTCCTTTAATCGGCTTGATATAGCCGGGCCTGAAGGCGTAGATCGCTTTAAAGGGAAGCTTCATCAGATCGTTTTCAGTTTTTCCTTTTACCCTTGCCCACATGCTGCGGCCTTTCTCAGTACTGTCGGTCCCGGCACCGGACACATAACAGAATGTCATTCCGGGATTGAGTCGGGACAATGTTCCTGCAGCGTGCATCGTAAGGTCGTACGTAATCCGGCTGTACTCCTTTTCATTCATCCCCACAGAAGAAACTCCGAGACAAAAATAACACGCATTAAAACCTTTGAGGTGTTCTTCAATCGCAGTGTAATCGAAGAAATCGGCGCGAACCAGTTCCTTGAGTTTTTGATGTTTCACGTTACACGATTTTCTGCCTATGACTAAAACAGATTCTACCTCGGCATGATTGAGACATTCGTGGAGAACTCCCTCCCCAACCATACCCGTAGCTCCAAATATGATTGCATTGATTTTCATTTGGTTCCTTCCTCTCATTATGAAAAAGCTGGAAAGCCCGAACGGTATGTGCCTCCGGCGCCCCGCATTGAAATCACATTTCTTCCACAGCGACGTCGATCATATTATTGCGGGCGGCCTTTCTTAAAGCATCGGTCGCTTCGGAGACATTTTCAACACCATGCAATTTGAATGACCGCTTGATGTTATTTTTTGATGTCAGATGAATTTTTTGGCCTTCGAATCTAAGAACTCCTACATCGCTCCACTGACTTTTGAGGGCGGAAAACGGCGATGTGCGAATCTTAAATCCATCCTTAAAAATCGTCAATCGCCGGAAGCCCGGAATCTTTATATTGAACAGACCCTTCGTAATAGCGGCAAGCCCGACCGCAAAATAGAGCCAGGCGGGTTGAAATCCTTTCCACGGTTTGTAGATAGTCATTGCATCGAGTATCGTCACTACACCGCCGATAACATCGAACCATTGAATTCCGTGCGATTCTTCCCCCGGAAATGAACGCCACTCCTTTACGCCGAATCGAACGAGGGCGATGCCGGCGATAATGCTGGCGAAGGCAAGAATATTGAATTGACCGCTTTCCAGCATGCCGAATCCCGCAACCGCGATCATGATACCGGGATACGTGTCGTTAATCAATAACGATCGCCTCCGCCGTTGCGTAAGCTGTAACTTGACGACCTTGACGATGTTTTCTTTCATCCGCGTGCTTAGGAAATTTCAAAAAACTTTCTTACCTCTCCATCCACGAGCTTCTTCCCGTTGCAAAATTCGGACGCACGACGATGGACGGGTATGGTTTCGCAACCGCATTCGGCCATGAAGAATCGTTGAACGGGGCTCCTGCCCAATCCCCTGCTGCGCTGTCGGTAACTTTCCACGATCCATCCGACATAATTTTTTGGATTGAGCTGTCCGCAAGCTCCAGCTCGCAGTAGACGTTTATACCCGCAGACCCGGACGGAGAAAATGTTTCCGCTTCGACGGCGATGACGTTCATTGAATCAGCAAGGAATGGTAAGATGGAAAACACTTTTATCCGCTGATGCTCTACGCTGAGCGAATTGGATGAACGGACATACACTTCACCGACATCCTTCCCGTTCACGAAGACCTTTGCATGTGTGTCCCCGATGAGCTGTAACGTTGCCGACCGGACGTTTTTCGGAGTGATAAAAGTTTTTCTGAAATACGCTTTCTGCACCTGTACCGAATCTTTCTTCCCCGGGTTTGCATGAGGATGATAGATCCACATGCTCTCAATTTCCGGGTTCACCGAAAACCGGCCGTGCTTCACCTCGTCTATTTTTTCCTGCCAGTATGCCGCCTGACGGTCGTAACGTATCAGCAATAAGTCAAGCCCTGCCGATTTATTCGTCGCAAGCCAAAGCCGTTCAAAATCATTTTTCAAGGAAGACAAATCTTTGATAACATCGGCACAGAGGTCAACAACCGCATCCGCAACCGAATCCTTATTTACTCCAGCATCACTCGAAGCGCACAATTGTTTAATTTTTTCCTGCGTATCGATCTTTTTGGCGAACCATAAATTCAGACGGGCAATAAATTCTAAGTAGCGCAGTTGGTCTTCATTCTCCGTGATAGTATTCTTTTCGCCCGCAAGCAATGAGAGAACCAAAGGCATGGTCGACGTGATACTCTGCACCCTCAATGCTATCGGCAAATACCCTTCTTGCTGTGACTGCTCCCGAAAAGGAAGCATCGGATGCCGCCACAGTTCCTGCCAGCTATAATCGTTGCCCGGGCTGGAAAGAATTGCGTAAGCCGATTGAAGCTCTTCGTAATCGCTTGTACCGAAAAAATTCTTGAAAAATGTTTTATTGAACGCATCGATGTCCGCGTTCAGGGGCTGCCAGGCGCATTCCGCCGTCCACGCGTAACCGTAGTAATTCAGCTCGCGCAGTTCCTCGCCGCCATAGTCGTTCCAATTGGAAGTGAGAAGTCCGAGTGAACCGTTTTCGAATCCGTCCCGGTTGAAATTCTGAACATTTACGAACGTGTTCAAATAATTGGGAAATGGTCCGGTGAAAGTCCAGACTGCGGGTGAAACGATGAACGGGAATCCGGCCTTCTTGAAAACTTCCGTACTGCCATAGGCAAACGACGCCTCGTAATGCCAATCGACAATGGTAATGTCTTTCGGAATTTTCGCAAGGATCTCGGGTTGATTAAGAATAATGTCGCCGTACATCATCGGTTTTTTGCCGTACTTTCTAACGATATCGGCAACGCGTTTATAGTGTTCGGCATGAACCGCAGCAAGTCCGTATTTTGCAACCCGTTCTTTGTTCGCTCCCAGACCGACATCCCATGACTCATCCGCCCCCATGTTGAAATAAGGAGAGGAAAACGATGCACAAAGCTCGCCGATCATTTCATCCAGCATGGCATAGACTTTTTCATCCGAAACATTCAGCGTTTGCGCCCCGGGGAATTCCGCGCAGGCGATATATTCCGGCTTCGCCAGGATATTTTCCCAGTGGCCAAGCGTTTCAAACGTTGGAATCATATCGACATAGTATTTTTTCGCATAGCTATCAAGCTCTTTCACTTCCTGAGCCGTCAATGCACCGCGGCCTTTTCCGATGAGGGGATGGTTTTTGAACACAAACATATCTTCAAGGTACGGGCTGTACGTATTCATTTTATAGCGGGCAAGAAAGCGGATAATTTTCTTAAAATTTTCAACGGTGGAGACCTGCCCTCGGCTAATATCGTCGCTAATACCCCGAACTTTCTCGAGGGGAAAATCTTCGATCGTCGCGCCATCCACAATCATGCTTCTCTTTTCACGGTGCATCATTTGCAGAAGCGACATGATGCCGTACAATTTCCCCTTCTCCGACTCTGCAATAATAACAATTCCGTTTGCATCAACGTCGAGAAAATAGCCTTCTTCCTTCATTTCGGGTCTTAGCGTTTCTTTTCTCTCCCGTAAAAATTGCCGGCCGTACTCCGAGGCCGGGCTTCCGATAAAAATGAAGCTTGCCGGGAGTCTACGGAGCGAGTGTTCCGAAACAATTTTAAGTTGTACCTCCTTCTTCGACGCAAACTCGTCGTTGATTTGCTGCGCGGCGAACTGCTCCTGCTTCGAATTTGTCCCGAGAATAATTTTTGTTCCGGGAGCGACCTTAAAGCGAACGCTCTTGACGGTGACGTGTTGAGGTGTAGGAATTATGTTCGTCATCGTTTGATTTTCCTCTTGTGCAATGAGTACCCGTACTAAAGAGAAAAGCCATTATGAAAATGGTAATAGCAGTTTTCATTGTTCACCCCCGTAGTGTGTGTCGAATTGTTTGATGAATATTTCGAAGATTTGGCGTAGTGGAGAATTCGGCGGAGAGTTTCGGAAACATTCTTCATCGCCCGGAACGACTGCGGAAAATATAACGAACTAGGTTAATGGATTCAAGGGGGAAAAAAGAATTGAATTGCAGGAGTGGATCGTGAGAGTTAATAAGAATACCTATTCGGTAGTGACTCGGTTTAGAGGACAGGCTATTGATCAAGCTATACTTCTTTCTCTGATGCCAGAGAAAGAAAGTAACGTTATCAAGCGACTATGGATGTGGCGAACATCTAAGCGATGCCCTTCTTTGTAAAAATGAGTCACTACCCCATATTCGTATCTGACCGCTTCTACCGGATATGCGCCTGCGGTTTTCCATGCGGGGAAAAATTTAGCAAATCAGTTGCGTGTTTTTTTCTTCGGCGTATACTTTATTTGCTTCTCTTTCACTACCGCGATTTCAAGGAACGCTGAATAGACGTCGGAACCAAGGAGCCGCTTGATTGTTTCTTCCCGTTCCAAACGCTCACGCAATTCTTCAACGGTCCTAATTCCTTTTTCCTTCATTAATTGGAGGAGTTGATCGGTCGATTCATTCGCGACTTCTTTTCCCCTCCTCCCGGACATAATATAGGCGACATCAAGACCCGCTTTTTCGAGAAGCCGGCGAACTTTGGGGCCAGGTGAATTGATTCCGGATAAATAGACATTCAGATATTGCTGGTTCTTCTGAACGGCTTCGGCGAATGCTTTTATCGACCCGAATCGGGCCAACGCTTCTTCCCGCAGCCGGGCGGCTATTTCAGTTTTTTCGCTCACTATAAAGAATCGTAGTAGTGCTTGACAAATCTATAATTAATTATTATATTGCCATCGTTTACTTTTGACCGCAAATGATATGAAAAAAAACGAAAACAAACAAAGAAAGAATGCGGTTACAGATCTAAAAAAGATTTTGAAAAACGATGGAAGAAAGCTTACGTGGCTTTCCGCTGTAACAAACATTCAATATCAGCGGCTACAAAGGATCGTTAATCAGGGATATGAGCCCAGCATTACTGAAGCAGTAAAAATAGCAGGCGCACTCAAAAAACCGATTACTGCGCTTTTCCCTTTGGACGGACTTCAAGAGGCATTTCTTCGCACCGACGAGGAAATACCTCTGCAATCAACTCGGGCGGCAACAAAGCGTGCAGAAGCTCTCTTCTAAGGGAGCACGGGCTTATCGACCAATTGTTCATTGCAAAAAAATTCAATTTTTACCTCACATCGGGGAGCTTATCACCTCTTACGAGAAAATTTGTTACGCATATAAGCTCAGCATCTGATCTTGCCTAAGAGAAGAACGGGGAGAGTGCAATCATGATCCTCATCGTTGAAGACAACGATACAATGCGCGAACTTCTGAAAACGTTTCTACAAAGCGACGGGCATAACGTGATTTCGGCTCATGACGGAGCGGAAGCAGTAGAGTTATACAAAACGGAGGGGAAAAAAATCGAGCTTGTTATTACAGATATTGAGATGCCGAATCTCAACGGAGTCGAAGCGTACCGGCAAATAAAAAAGATGAATCCTGAGGCAAAAGTAATTTTTGTTAGCGGAGTGCTCAACACACAACTGGAGGAGCAGTTGCAACGGGAGGGGATTCAGGGCTTCTTGCGAAAGCCGTATGCACCCACTGACATGCTTGCAAAAGTCCGCGAGATACTGGGCGAGTAGCAAAGTTTCTATTTCTCGCTGCCTGACTGCACAACTCTTAATAGTGCAAAGTCTAAAAAATGGCTCTGTCAGCCTTTGCGATCTTGGCGGCTTTGTGTGATTCTTTTCGGTATGATTTCTTGAATCCCGATAATTTGAATAGATGAATATGCGAAATGTCACCGCACATTTAACCGACGAAGAATTGGCGCTGTACGCGGATGCGATCACCCTCGGTTCATTGGATCGGTTGCCGGACGAAATTTTGCATCACGTAATGGATTGCACTCGTTGCAAAACGGAATTGATGGAATTGCTGAATTTATGCGAAGAGGAAGAATCGCAGGGGAAATAAATTTTTGTTGGAAACGAAAATCGGGAGTACTTTCAATCCATTCTACCTGACAATGTACTCACATCGCCCCTTACTCGTATCGCAGCGATTCTACAGGGTCAACATTCGCAGCCTTTCGTGCGGGGAAAAATCCTGCCAAGACTCCGATCATTGCAAGAATACCGGCTGTGAGAAGCATGATGTCCAGCGACAGGATCGGCCGGCCGAGGAATTGCATCGGCCCGTCGTCGGCAGGAATTGTGCGGACGAGCGAAATAACTCCCCAGGAAAACATCATACCGATGAATCCTCCCAGAAAAGATATAAGGAGCGCCTCGAACACAAACTGAAAAAGGATATATCCCTTTCTGGCGCCGATCGCCATTTTGATGCCGATTTCTTTCGTCCGTTCTTTAACGACAACATACATCACGTTGGCAACGCCGACACCTGCGATCAACAACGTCAGGAAACCGACAGACCCTAAAAAAATCGAGATGCCGAGCCCAACTTTCCTGTTGATCGCTTCATCCTCGATGAAATCCCAAATACCGAGAGCCCGTTTGTCGGAGGGATCAAAGCGGTATTTTCTCCCAAGGACGCGGTACAATTCGCTCTTTACCAATTTCTGCTTTCCCGGATCGCTCGGGCGAACTACAATCGAATTTACGTACTGGTTTCCGTACATTGTTCGAAACGAGGTGTACGGAATAATTGCGCGCCGGTTGTCGGGGCCGTTGTTCATCGAGGTTTGAAGCTTTTCCTGCATGATGCCGACGACGGTAAACGGAACGCCGTCCGCGAGCAAAACTTTTCCAACAGGGTTTTCATCGTTGAAAATGTCTTTCGCAATTTTTGCTCCAAGAAAAATCACCCTTCGCTGCTGAGCGACATCGAGGTCGTTCAAAAATCTCCCTCCCCCCGCCGGATACATGCGCCGCATTTCTTCGAACTCAGCGTTCACCCCCTCACACTCGGTCGTCATGGATAACTTTTTATAAGTGAGCGTTATATTTGTGCGGTATTGCGGGCTCGCCGTTTCAATCGCGGGAATCGTTTGGCGAAGCATATCGACATCCTCTTCGACCATGCGCACCCGCCGGCCTTTCGGCAATCCTTCGAAACTCAAACCGGTTTCGCCCGGGTACACGATCATAATGCGGTTGCCGGCATTGATCAATCCGTCTGTCAGCCTATCCGTCAATCCTTCGCCGAAAGAAAGAAGAAGCACAACGGCTATCGTTCCCCACGTTATCGCAACGAGGGTAAGCATTGCACGAGTGCGATGTGCATTCAAGTCGTAAAAAAATTCCCTTAGGAGTTCTAGCCACATACTCTATCTTCCGCTTAAAGAAAGATGTCCGACACCTTGCTGATTATTTTTCTGTGCAATTTGAGCAAAGGTGTCGGACACCTTCGTCTAATCTATGTTCTCAGGCATTCAACGACATCCAAATTAGCGGCACGCCGGGCAGGCATTACTCCCGCTGTGAAACCGATAATGGAAAGGACGGTAATTGTGGCCGCAGTGACCTCCAAAGAAAGTACCGGAGTTCCGACAAATTCCTGAATAGGGATAAACTGCATCAATTGAATGATACCGTACGCAATGGCAAACCCGACCGTCGAACCGATCGAGATAATGAAAAATGTTTCCATAAAAAATTGGAAAAGGATATTCGACCGTTTCGCGCCGACCGCCCGCTTGATGCCGATCTCTTTTATCCTCTCCTGTACCACGATATACATGATGTTGGCAACGCCGATCCCGCCGACCGCCAGCGTGAAACTCCCGATCAATCCCATAAACAGGTTGAATGCGAGGAAGAAGTAAAAAAGGAATTTATCGAACATGCTCGTATCCCAAATCCATACGGCGTCATGGTCGGTCGGATCGAACCTGTACCGTTTCCCGAGAACTTCCCGTACCTGGCTGTCCACTTCTTCCGCCTTGGACGGGTCTTTAGGCTGGAAGATGATGTTCTGAAGATGGATTTCGCCGAAGACGGAGGAATATGTCGATGCCGGAATAAAAATTCGATCCTGGTCGCGTGAATTGTACGATGAGTTCTGTGTCTTTTTCTGCATCACACCGATCACGAGAAACGATACGTCCCCGACATAGATCATCCTGCCTACCGCCTGTGTTTCCCCGAATAAAAACTGTTTCACTTTGTCCCCGATCAAAACAACTCTCCTTCTTTCTTTCAGGTCGAGATCGTCCACGAACCTCCCGCCCGGCTCGGGAATGATGTTCCTCATTTCCGCATAAATCGGATAAACTCCCGTGATTGCAGGATTGAGAATGTTTTCACCGACGTGAACGGGCACGCGCCATTTGATGTATTCAGGACTGATCGCACGGACTCCGGGAACCTGAGATGAGATCAGCGTTGCATCTTCTTCCAAAAAGGAAATCTGCCTTCCGGTGCCGAACCCTTCATACGCTTTCGTTGTCTTACCCGGAAACATAATGGAGATGCTCTCTCCGATGCCGTGCATGTTGGTGCTCAGTTGCTTTTTGAACCCGAGTCCGAACGCGATGAGCACGATGATCGCGACAGTTCCCCACGTGATCCCGAAAACGGTCAGGAACACACGCAATTTTTGCATGCGAAGGTCGAGAATAAATTCCGACAATATGGTCCGCAATTGATCCATCATCAATCTATTTTCTTGACCGGCTTCTCGAAAACTTCATCCCCCTCTTTTAAACCGTCGACAACTTCGATGTTGATTGCGTCGCTAAGC
Source organism: uncultured Bacteroidota bacterium (assembly GCA_963717445.1). GTDB lineage: Bacteria > Bacteroidota > Ignavibacteria > UBA10030 > UBA8401 > JAGVPT01. Next base: position 1,295,068 of record OY970334.1, read on the forward strand.
CCGGTTTTAATAACACGCTCCTCTTCCCTGCCGGCAGCAAGGGCAACCTTCACGATGGCCGAATCATTTCTGAATGTCACGACACGTTCCGGAATCATCAACACGTTTTCTTTCTTCTGGATGATGATGTTCGCGTTCGCGGAATATCCTGCGCGCAATGTTGTGTTGCTCGCCTTCGGAATGAGAATTTCAATCGCGAAGACAGTCGCGTTCTCCTTTTTGTCTGCCTTCAACGAAATCTTGCGAAGTGTCCCCTGAATTGTATCGTTCGGGAGCGCACCGACTTTCAGCTCAGTTGCCATTCCTTCTTTTAACTTGCCAACGTCGATCTCGTCTACGGTTCCTTTAAACAGCAGCCGTTCCATATTCGCCATCTTCATCAAGACCGTCCCTTCCTGGTACGTCGTCAGGGGAGTTACCGGGTCGCCGACTTCGACCGCTTTGCTAAGTACATACCCGCTGATGGGCGCTTTGACAATAGACTCAATTTTCGTGTTACCGATATCGACATGCCCGCTTTCGAGGAGCGCGAGGTTCTCTTTAGCAATTTTTAAATGAAGGTCGCCTTCCTGAGATTTGCGCTGTGCGTCTTCGTACTCTTTGCTCGAAATCATTTTTTTCTTATACATCGCCTCTTCTCGAACAAGATCCTTCGACACGTTCTCAACTTCAACCTCGGCAAGCTGTACTCCCCTTTTCGCGTCGGCAAGTTCTTGCGGCGCCGGGTCCGGCTTCACTTCGAGGAGCGGGTCTCCCGCGTTGACGAACGTTCCTGCATCGGCAAAAATGCGCTTTACCACGCCCCCGACTTTCGACTTCACGGAGATTTCATTCTCAGGCTCAATCGTCCCGACAGCAAGAGCTTTATCGATGATATCACCGCGCAAAATTTTTACTCTGGGAAGTTCGTTCTCTTTTGGACTCCGGGAATTTCCAAAGAAGAAAATGGCCGCAACGGTTAATGCAACGACCGCGAATGAGGAGATGAATATCTTCTTTTTCATCGAATAATCCTTGGAATATGTCTGTTAGGGGAAGCTGTGATAGTTTGACTTGATATCAATACGGTTAGTTGGGAGGAAATGTTGCAAAAAACGAGGTATAGGAAAGGTAACTTTCAGGACGCTGACTTCCGGTCTACTAACGAAACTCTATTTCTAAGCGAACCGGTTTCCTTATTTTGCTTGCAGGAGAAAATCAACACCGTCAACAAGGCTTGAATCGTTTTGTCCCCACGTCGATGGAGCGGGCCCCATCTCAAACTTTATTGTTCCCCCATTCTTAATGGTGTTGTGGTCGATCCACGAGTGATTCCAACTCTTTCCGTTAACCTCGCACGATTGCACATAAACGTTTCTCTCGGAAGCTTGTGGGGCCTCGATCTGAAGTATTTTCCCGTTCCCCAGGGTTATGGAAACCTTCTTCCACATCGGTCCTGTCAGGTAATAGATCGGCTGACCGGCGTTAGGGAAAAATCCCATAGCAGTAAAAACGTACCACGAGCTCATGGCGCCGCTGTCGTCATTCCCCGGGACACCGACGAGGGAGAATCCGTCCCTGGCCAGTTTTCTTACCCAGAAGCTGGCAAGGTCCGGGCGTCCGGCGTACTGAAACGATTGAACGGCAAGAAAAGCGGGCTCATTAGAAAAATCAATGAGACTGTCTGTTAGCCCGTGGGTGAGTTTTGCAGCGAAAACTTCCTTTCCCCCGGACAGTTTTATGAGGGTTGCAAATTGGTGCGGGACAAAATATGAATATGTCCACGAACTTCCTTCATAGAAATATTCCTTCCACGAGCCCCAGTTATGTTTCGGATCAATGGTGATCCAGCGGCCATTGGCTTCTCTTGGCACGACGAAACCTTTGAAACCATCGCTCACTGCATCGGGGTCCCAAAGGTTCGACCATTGTTCGCTCCGAGTCAAATACTTTTCAAAATCTTCCCGATGGTTCAGCGAAAGAGCGACCTCCGCCGCACAAAAATCGTTGTAGGCATATTCCAGCGTCTTTGAACAAGACATTACGCCGGCCGGAATCCATCCACGGCTTTTGTAACTCGCCATCGCTGAATCGACAATGTCGGAGTGTCCGAACCCCTGCCAGCCGATTCGGTCACTGTCCGCGTTATGCTTCATTACCGCGTAGGCTTCATCCCACGATACCCCGCCCACTCCTTTGACACATGCGTCTGCTATGATGTTATCGACATCGTTGCCCCCCTGTTCCTCCACCATATCGACACCGCCAATGAATGAATCTTTTACCATCCCGTTTTTCCGTAGGCGCTCGATAAACGACAGGATGTTGTCCCGAACCATATCCGGTCGAATTAATGTCATCAAAGGGTACATCGTCCTCCACGTGTCCCACACCGCATATTGATCGTCCCACAACTGAGCCGTATCAGCGAACCCGGGAAGATCGCCTGTACGATTATGCGGCATGAGCATCGTATGATAGAGTGCAGTATAGAATATTTTTCTCGCATTGGTATCTCCCCCATCGACTTGGATTTTCTCAAGCATATTGCTCCACGCCGTTTCAGCCGCCGAACTTACCCTCTCAAAGTCCCAACCGGGGATTTCATTTCCAAGCCAGCGCTTGGCCTGTTCAACGCTCTTGAACGAGACCGCAATTTTCATGGAGACCGGAATACCGGTACTGGTATGGAATTTGAAAAATGCGCCAACACGATCATTCACCTTTTTTAGGGATTCCTCATTACTGACGGATGAAATTTTTCCGTTGATCCACGTGCCGAAGGTTGACGGCGCACAGCTAAAGAGCGCACAGAAATAAACGTTATAGGCTCCTGCGCCAAAGCCGCCGGCATACCTTCCGTACCCGGAAATTTGCCGATTGGCAGTATCTATTTTGATACGTCCTTCGAAAACTTCTCCTCCAACGAATGGAACAATGTCAAGTGGGATATTGTGTGTTATATCGATGAGGATACTGGCGTCGTCTGTCTGCGGAAAGTTGAACCGGTATATGGCAGCATGCATTGTAGGCGCAAGCTCGGCTCGAATGTCATATCGCGAAAGAGTAACGCCATATTGATTAGGGCGGACGAGCTCATCGGCTTTGGGGGAATCGTGCTCAGCCTCTCCGACTGCCAGGCCGACTTGGGGGGACACAAAAATCTGACCATATTTCCCCCATCCTATTCCGCTAACATGCAATTGTCCAAAACCGCGAATAGGTTGGGTCGGATTATATCCGTTTTGATTCGCGTTTGGCGTTTGAGGCCCGGGATTGATCGAGCCAAACGGCAACTGCGGTCCAATTGCACAGTTGCTTTCATCACCCGAAGCTCCGATTCGTGGATCGACGAAATCGATTGGCCGCTCTTGAGCTTCGACAAGCAGCACTGGCACAGCAAGAGCGGCGAGGAACAGGAGAGATAAAGTGTTAAACAATCTCATGGCGTTATTCGCATTTCTGTCTCAGGCTGAACTTTTTTCAAATGATGTTCCCTCGCCCTCTTAAAGCTCAACCGTCACGCTCGGTCGACTGCACGACTTGAAATTATTGCGGCCACAGCCATCCGAAAACGCCCGCAGTCAACAGCGCATAGATTAACCCGTCTACGGTTGACTTTACCGTCGTGCTCCATGGAGTATTATACCAGATCGACATCTGACAAAGCGCTAAAGTGTAACTTATGAACGCCGTAACTCCGGCGAACCGGAACACGTGGAGGTATGCTGCACCGACAGGAAGCGCGCGCCCTGCGACATACGCAGCGAAGAGCCCGACAACTAGACTGTAGATGAACCACAGTATAAGAGGCTTTCCCATGGACGCTGGACCGTTCGGCCAAACCGAAAGAAGGACGACCGGGCCTTTCTTCAACTTTTCCGCAAACTCGGGTGAGCGCATCTCTGCTCTGTTCGTCGGGCGTGGCATCATGTACTCACCCCGCGGAATGTTAAACGGGCGGAGTGCATCCAAAACCTTCTCTTGATCCGGCAATTTTGGATAGTCATTCTTGTGCCACGGCGAAAGCATGTGAATGATGGAACTCACGATAAAGACGATCGCAGACGACAACAAAATCGGGAGCCAGAGCATGTGTAGGTGTGTCATGATGATTCTCCTTATATCGGATATGAATGATTGAAAAGTTGTTTAGGGTCTACTTTTCAGATTTCGCCGCGCGAATTTTTGCCATCACACTGTGATGGCGACCGTAGCTAAAATAAATGATGAAACCGAGTCCGAGCCATATAATCAAGCGATACCAATTCTCCACCGGGAGGGAGAACATCAGCAAGAGGCAACTGAGAATTCCAAGGATGGGAACCAGCGGGACAAACGGCGCACGGAATGGACGGGCGGCATCCGGGTTGGTCCGCCGCATGATCAGCACTGCCGCGCAGACGATGACAAACGCGAGCAGTGTACCGATGTTCGTCAGCTCGGCAAGGATTCGCAGAGGAAGAAACGCCGCCATCGTCGCTACAAATACGCCTGTAGCAATGGTTGCTTTCCATGGTGTTCGGAATTTATCGTGGATTGCACCAAAGAAGCTCGTTGGCACCAAGCCATCCCGCGCCATCGCAAGCAACACTCGCGGCTGGCTTAACATCATTACCAGCAGCACCGAGGTGATGCCGGTGATTGCGCCGACATCGATGATACGCTCCGCCCAGGGCAAACCTCTCTGCGCAAATGCATTGGAAACAGGAGCGTTGATATCAAGCTTATCATACGGTATCATACCCGTGAGGATTGCAGATACCACGATATAAAGGACTGTGCAGATAATAAGCGAAGCGATAATGCCGATAGGAACATCGCGCCTCGGGTTTTTTGCTTCTTCAGCATGAGTGGAAACCGAATCGAACCCGATATACGCAAAGAAAATAATCGCTGCACCCGCAAGCACTCCTACCGGCGCACCGTTCGCTCCAGTTTGTCCGAACAACGTATGTCCGAAGAAACTTATTCCGGTGTATCCGTACGGGGCAAACGGATGCCAATTCGCCGGGTCGACGTAGAACGCGCCGACAACGATCACAAAAAGAACAATCGCGAGTTTGACAATAACCATCCCCGTATTGAATCGCGCACTTTCTTTGATGCCGATAACGAGGATTGTGGTGATGACTGCAGTGATGAAAATTGCCGGGACATCGAAGAACGCACCGGTGGCAAAAAAATGCCCCGTGTCGAGATTAAAATCGAAGGGCGAGCTGGCAAACGCGAACGGAATAACGATACCAAAACTCTTCAGCAGGTCTTGGACGTGAGCGGACCAGCCGTGTGCCACCGTTGAAGATCCGACAGCGTACTCCAGCACGAGGTCCCATCCGATAATCCACGCAAAAAGTTCTCCGAGCGTCGCGTAAGCGTAGGTGAACGCGGAACCTGCAACAGGTGCCATCGAAGCGAATTCAGCGTAACATAACGCGGCGAAAACGCAAGCAACTCCGGCTGCAGCAAAGGAGAGAATAAGCCCCGGGCCCGCCTTGTCATGGGCTGCGACTCCGGTGAGGATAAAAATTCCCGTTCCGATAATCGCTCCGACGCCGAGGCTCGTGAGCGTGACCGGGCCGAGAACGCGTCGCAGCCGGTTTTCTCCTTCCATTTCTTCGAGAAGCAGGGCGAGAGGTTTTTTTGCAAAAAGGTTGTTTGCCATTCGTAACGCTCCGGTTAGTGGATGATGTGAAGTCGCCCTGGGGCGGGAAAAATATAGTAAACCACGTATGAAGATGCCATCATGATCTCTCATTACCGGCGAACCGGCACGTTACGTTCGCGGCGGCCTTTATCGTGATCGTCAATGGATGTCTTTCGTATAAATATCAAAATAATGTTTAATCTCGTCCAAGCCGTTTTCGATAAAGTACGGTACCGCATCCCCGAACGAATGGAGAATAATGACCGCGTTTACGTTTGCATCTTTGATCGAAGCGTTTGACAGCCTATGCGACATTCCTTTGTTGACAGCCGATACGGATTTGTAAAGCTCGATAAGTTTTTCCAAGTCCCAGTCCGGTTTTTTCCCGTCGCGCATCAACAGGAACTGTCCCGTAAGATACGTCGAGACCGTCCGGAACAAGGTTTCAGTCGGAGTGGCAAACGGCAGATGAAAGCGAACCATCGGTCTGAGCTTATCCATCACGGGGCAGTTGCTGGTAACCATGTAAATGCCGATGATGGAGCTTAGACCTTTTTGCAGCGTGGTGTCTTTTACGTACGTCCGCTCGGGCGTTTCAACGGTGACATGCGTTCGCTCGTGCGAGACCGAATCTTTGAACTCCGTCACGATTTGAGAAAGGTTTACAGCGACGGGACAATACTCGGCGTGCAAGCCGATCGGACAATGCTCGCACGGGTAAAAACTTAACTTTGCCCATTCCGGCTTCGGAATACCTTTTTGCTGAACGAGCTCTAAGGTCTCGGCGTTGAGCGAAATCTCGAAAACCTTGGCATCGCCGTTTTCAAATTCAAAGGTGTATTTAAACTGAACAGTTTCTGGCATTACTGCATGCTCCATGGACTCTCTATCACCCTACAATTGCGAATGTAATGCTGCAGGAAAAACCTTTACTCCACGGCTCAGCCGTTCACCGGCAGAGAGAAGCTGAACGTGCTTCCTTTACCGACTTCAGAATCGACCCAGATCTTGCCGCCATGCGCTTCAACAATGTGCCGTGAAATAGCGAGACCGAGTACCGTGGTTTTCAGGTCGGCGGGTTTTGAGGCAAGCTGTTCTTTATATTTATTAAACACGAGTGGAAGTTCATCCGGCCGGATACCAATGCCGTTGTCTTTGACGGAAAAAACGATGTACTCTTTTTTCTGTCCTAACTCTTGTTCCACTTTTTTTGAGACGGTAATTGCAATGATTCCTTCACGAAGCGAGTATTTGAGGGCATTATCAAAAATGTTGTTGAAGACTTGTGCAATTTTATCGAAATCGAAGCTCACTGCCGGAAGATCCTTGTCGATCTTCTTCACTAATTTAATCTCTTTTGCTTTTGCCAAAATTTCGTACCGGGCACACATCATCTCGGCAAAGATCGGGATATCGAGGGGCTTCCGGTCGATGGCGACCAACCCGGCTTCGAACTGGGAGAGGTCGATCATTTCTTTGACCCGCTGGATCATCTTCCCCGTGAGCTCTCCGGCATACCGAAGGAGAAGCGCTTGTTCTTTTGTCACCGTGCCGGATTTCCCTTCGATAAGGTGGTCGACCGTTGAATCGACGGTCGTCAAGGGTCCCAGCAAATCGTGAAAGAATGTCGACATGTACCGTTGTTGCAGGTCGCGAAACGCGCGCTCCGATGTCTTCGCCCGAAGCGTCGACCTCACGCGCGTGATCAGCTCGGTCATCTCGATCGGCTTAACGAGATAATCCTTCGCTCCCTTTTTGAGGCATTCGATCGCCGTCGAAAAATCTGCGAATCCCGTGAGCATGATAATTTCTGTCCAAGGATAATCCCTTGTAACGTGGCCGAGCGTTTCGATGCCGTCCATCTTCGGCATGTTAATGTCGAGAAGAACGAGATCGACGGGCGCCTTTTTGAGGATTGCGAGAGCCTCCTCTCCATCCTGCGCCACTTGAACTTCGAAGTCGGCAGCCTGGAGGCGAAGCTTGAGCGTCATCCGGAGACTGTCTTCGTCGTCTACAACAAGGATTTTATCTTTCATACGGGTTCACTTATAGTTTTTTAGAGTAATGGTGTCTATTCAACAGGGAGTGTGAAATGAAACGTTGTGTACTTGCCGACTTCGCTTTCGACGTCCATCGTCCCGCCGTGTGACTGAACAATCAGCTTGCAGATCGAAAGGCCGAGACCGGTTCCCTTCTGTTTTGTCCTTTTGGCGGAGGAAACTTGTTTGTAACGTTCAAAGAGCTGCGGAATTTCCTCTGCCGGAATCCCGACGCCGGTATCGGTGATACTCACCCTGACAAAAGGCTTTTTCTCCGAGCTGCCCGCCGGCGATTCTGAGATCAATGAGGTCGCAAGGGTCACCGAGCCGCCGCCTTTGGTGAACTTCATTGCATTGCTGAGAAGATTCATTGCCACCTGCGCAATCTTTTCAGCGTCGACAAAAACCTCCGGCAAATTGCTGCCGTATTGTTTGATAACGGAAATATTTTTCTGCTTGAATTGAAGTTCCGTCTCACGGCACACCGTGTCAAGGATGATCGAAAGGGCAATTTTCTGCCTGTCCAGCGCCATGTTGCCGGCTTCAAACTTCGAGAGGTCGAGAATATCGTTGATCAACTCGAGCATGCGCCTGGCCGAATCGCCGGCAGTGTCGAGCAGACTAAGCTGCTCCGTAGTGAACTGTTTTTCCTGGTCGCGCAATTCCCGGTAGAAGTCGATCACGCTCTTGATGCCGTTCAACGGGCTTCGCAGATCGTGCACCAGCATCGCCATGAAATCGGCTTTCGTTCGTTCAAGTTCCGTTTCCGCCCGCTTCACCCGCACAAGCATTTTCGTTCGCACAAGGAGCTCTTCGGTGTCAATCGGTTTCGTCAAATATTCGTCCGCCCCGAGTTCCAATCCCTGTTCGATGCTGCTCGCGTCTTTCCGCTGCGCGGTAAGAAAAATGACAGGAATCTTTGCCGTCACCGGATTTGCCCTCAAATGCATCAGCGTTTCAAAGCCGTCCATTTCGGGCATTTGAATGTCCAGAAGAATAACATCCGGATTTTTTTCCTGAGCGATTGTGAGACATTGGCGACCGCTCGAGGCGCGAAGCATTTTTATCGGCTTACGTTTTAATGCAAATTCCAAGAGGTCCAGGTTGTCTTCTGTATCATCAACAACCAATAATGTCGGATCTGGATATTCCATAGTTTTCATCCCTTTCAGAGTAATAATGCCGTTACGTATTGCGAAGAATCTGTCGTATGGTGTTCGAAAGAGTTCCCTGTGTGAATTCTGCTTTTTTCACAAAGTCTTTCGTGTATGCGTTTAGTTTTTCCCACTCTTCGGACGTCAATTCTTTGCCCGAGAGAATGACAACGGGAATTTTTTTCCACGTCTCATCGTGCTGCAATCGCTGAATGACATCGAACCCATCCATTTGAGGCATGACAAGGTCAAGAAAAATAATGGAAGGAGTCGATTTGCCGAGGATTTCAAATGCTTTTGCCCCGGTGTTCGCAATTTCAACTTTGAACCCCTCCATTTCGAGCAGCCCTTTTACTGCAAGCGTAAAGTCTTCGTTGTCGTCAACAACCAGGACAAAATGCTCCCCGGAGCCGGACGCCCGCCGGACGAGCGACAGTAGCCGTTTGGGTTCCGCCGGCTTTGCAATGACGTCGATCGCGCCAAGCGACACGGCCAACGGTTTGTTGTCGATGATCGAATGAATAATGACCGGTATATCTTTCAGGGCATCGTTCGCTTTCAATTCCCGGAGAACCTGCCACCCGTCTTTCTGCGGCATCATGATGTCGAGCGTAATGAGTGCCGGTGGATCCGCGAGTGCAAGTTTAATTCCCTCGTCGCCGGAATTTGCGCCGACCACCGAATACCCTTCGGGTACAAGATACTTCGTAAGGATTTCGATAACGTCGGGGTCATCGTCTATACAGAGGACGCGAGTCCCTGTTCCCACAACCGTTTGCACAGGGCGCGGCCCAGGTGCCGGGGAAACCGGGTGTGACACCACCGGAGCCGGAACCGTTGAACTCGGGAGAATCGGCGGAGCGGGTTTTTCCAATTTTTCTCTCAACTCTTCGGGAAATACGGAAGGGATGGTAAGCGTAAAGGTTGAGCCTTTGCCGAACTCGCTGTCGACGGTTAAGTCGCCGCCGAGGATGAGCGCGAGACGGCGCGAGATCGGCAGCCCTAAGCCGGTTCCTTTATACTTTCTGGTGTTGCTGCTGTCGATTTGCTGAAATTCTTCAAACACCTTGCCGAAATTTTTGGGCTCGATTCCGATACCGGAATCCTTCACAGCGAACGAAACCATCCCGTTCTTTTGCGTCACCGTAACGACAATTTCTCCCTTCTCGGTGAACTTCGCCGCGTTGCTGAGCAGGTTGACAAGAATCTGTTTTACCTTCAACGCGTCGGTTTGTAATGTGCGGATGTTCGGTCCAATGTTTTGCTTCAGCGCGATATCCTTGCCCTTGAGCAATCCTTCGACCGTCATCACCGAATTGGCTACGACGTTAGCGGCATCGTCCGTCTCGACGTTGACCGACATTCGGCCCGATTCGAGCTTGGAGAAGTCAAGAATGTCGTTGATGAGCTGGAGCAGGTGTTTTCCGTTGCGCAATACTTTCTCCAGCGCCATATGCTGGTCGGATGTCAGCGGGTCGCCATTGGGGCCGAGCAAGACCGAGCTGAAACCGATAATCGAATTCAGCGGTGTGCGGAGCTCGTGAGACATGCTCGCAAGAAAATCCGATTTTACGCGGTACGCTTTTTCCAGCTCCATGTGTTTCGAGTTCAGCTCTTCATTTTTCAGCGCTACTTCGCGGGTTAGTTTTTGGGAGGCTTCAAAATTTCTCGCGTTTGTAATCGCCACGCCGAGCTGCGGAACAGAATTGTTAATAATCTCTTTCTGTAAATCGTCGAAACGGTTCATCGACCCGAGCAGCAAAACTCCAAGCACCTTATCCTGGAACAAAATCGGAACGGCGAGAATAGAGGTACGGCGCCACCTCAACGAGTCCGGTATCGACCGCAAAACCGGAGAGGATAGGAATATTTTTGACTTCAAGCACTCTTTGTTCGGCAGCGCATTGTCCAGGAATTCCCTCTCCCATCGCGAAGCTTTTCACTTTCTCCCCCTTTTCTTTCAAAGCGTACCCTGCGGATAATTCGAGAATTTTTTTCCCTTCATTCATCAAATACAGGGCACCGACGGATGCCTTCGCATGGTGGCACAACAACTGCAAGCTGCGCTGCTGGATGGTATTCATATCCGCAAAAGCATTCAAGGCCGTGACAAGTTCAGAGTAAGCATTCAACCTGGTGTAATTATTTCCGAGCATTGTCGACATTTTATTGAAATCTGCCGCGAGTTGCCCAAGCTCATCGGAACGGTTAAGGTTAATGGGGTCGAACTTGCCCGCCATAATATTCTGCGTCCCCTCCTTCAAAATCCGCACAGGGGTCGTGATCGAACGCGTCAGGACGAACCCTAACGCAACGGCAAATACGGCCAGCAGGATGTTGACCAAACCGATAAACGTTGCAAGGTCCTTTCCTAGCCCCGTTGCGCGATCCAAACTGCGTTGCTGCGACATTGAGAGCTCCTTTGACATGTCGCGAATGAGCGACCTGGCCTGGTTCAAATATTGTGTCTTAACTTCCTCGCTCGCTAAGGAGGCTGCTTCTTCGTCGATATTTAAACCGGCTTTACGGTCGTTCCCAAGTTTGATTTTTTTGTCCCCGATATCACCGATCCATTTATAGGTAAGTGACTTTACTTCTCCGAAAGAGGTGATAGAGAGACTATCGGCCATGCTGTTGCTTACGGCTGACATGGCATCGTCAAATTCTTTGATCGCACTTTCGTAGGATGTCTTTGCAGATTCGTCACCAGTGAGGAGATACAAATTCGCCTCATCCGGCGCGTCTGCCAGCACATGGCGAACACTCTCGACACTTGTGAGCACTTTAATTTCGCTCGACGTAAAGCTAAAATTCTTTTCGATCTCCGAAAGAAGATACAACGTTAGGAGGGTCATCGCCGTCAAGATGACGAGCAGAAAGGCGAAATTCGCCAACACCCTCCAGTACAGTTTTGTCTTCAGCATGGTCTTCTCCTGCGTGTTGAGAATACGACACAATAAATGCATGTGAAAAGAAATTTCATCGTTGACGGCTCCATTGGCTAGTCCGCGAGATATTTTTTAATCAGCGTGATGAGCTCTTCCGGGTCCATGGGCTTTGAATAATGCTCGGCGCATCCTATCTCGAGCGTTCGTATCTTATCCTCGGGCTTGGCTTGGGCAGTAAATGCAATGATGGGGATACTTTTTGTCCGTTTGTCTCCCTTAAGAATGGGAATTGCGGTCCATCCGTCCATGACCGGCATCTGCATATCCATCAAGATGAGGCTCGGCTGATGTTCGAATGCTTTGTCGACAGCCTCCTGTCCATTCTCCGCAATGATGAGCTCTGCACCGAGCCGGCTACGCTGCAAAACAAACGATACCAAATCCCGATTGTCCTCATCATCCTCTGCCAACAAAATCTTTTTGCTCATATTCACATTCCTTTCAATGTTCAGAATTACTCAGCTCAGCGACGAAACATAATCGCGAAAATGAGCCAACTTCTCGTTCATGGTAATCATAAGTTCGTCGACATCCACAGGTTTTTTCAGGAATCCTTCATGATGCCGCAGCTCGGACGACTGAAGCTGAGAAACTTCAGATTCCTGGCATAAGAGGATAAAGGGAATAAAATTAAACTTCACCGTCGCACGCAATAGATGCAAAAACTTTATTCCACTCAAACTGCCCGGAGAAAATTCCGTATGGCATAATATGATATTGGGGTTGACCTTTTCGATTTTTTCAAGTGCTTCTTCAGGTGTTCCGGAGAGAACCACCGCATAGCCTGCAGATTTGAGACGGGGCACCAAATCGTCTTTTGTCTTCACATTCGGCGAAACATAAAGGACCGTCCCTTTATACTGGTCGGCAACGAGGTCGAGGAGGAATTTCGTTTCGTACTCAAGATACTCTTCCATCGTCACCTGATAGACTTTGCGCAGCCATTCAAAAGTCGAAGAAGAACTTCGCAGGAGCTGCCGTTTAGCAATGACCTCTTTTACGGCGTTGCTGTACATCTTCAACTTCACTTCGCGGCGGAGAGATTGCTCGACATTTTCGGGAATCGATAGAGAGAGTGCAAGTTTATGAAGTTCTTCAACCTCTATATCGCTGGGCGCCCCGTTGAGCCACGCTTTCTCCATTGAATGCCGCAACTGCCTCACGTTGGAATCCAGCTGCTGGTTGGTCATCTCCTCGCGCGCTTTTTTTTCCTGTTCCAGTGAATGCGAGAGCATTTGAATTTGTCGCTTCATTTCCTCCAGCGTTGCTTCCATTGCTTTCTGTTCTGCCGGCGTCGGCACGGGTTCTGGCGGAACTTCTCTTGTCATGGCGGGGGGTGGAGTTGTTGCCGGAGGAGGATTTACTGAAGACACAGCAACTGGCTGCGGTGGCGATGCCGGAACGGGCTGAGCGACCGGCTTGGGCGGAGGCGATCCAACAACCGGTGTTGGTTTAATGCCGGGCGGCGGTACAGCGGCGCGTGGTGGAACAGCAGGCGCCGTCGAAACGCGGGGAGGAGTAGCACCTGGTAATGGTGCAGCACTAGGTGGTTGCGTAACAGCAGCAAGAGGAACAGGACTTGCTTCTTTCTTCTTCTGCGCTTCAAAGTAGTTGATACGATCCAAGAACGCAACAACATAAACATTGGCCGGGTCAAACTTTTTCGCCTTTTCAATTTCCGTCCGAGCTTCGTGAAAACGAGACTCTTTCAAAAAGCGATCTGCTGCCAACAGACATTGCTTTGCCGCTGCCTTATCGGGGGTGCCCGATGGAGAACTCAGGGGAGTATTTTGCGGATTGCTGGTCAAAGAGTTTAAATATTAGTCCATTTTTTCCGGCAGCCTTCTATCCCCTCTTACTGCGTCATTGCTCCATCTCATTAATCCTGCCATAACCACACGACCGACAACGAGAGGCACGAGAAAATAATTCTGCAGAAATTGATAGTCGGCGTTGTGGTGCACCCAGAGGGAATCGAACCCCCAACCCTCAGATTCGAAGTCTGATGCTCTATCCAGTTGAGCTATGGGTGCAAGCTTAATTCTACTGCAAATATGTTGAGCGAAATCCCGCCGCCCTTTGGCGGGATTGAGCTATGAGTGCAAATTTCGACGTGAAATATACAAAACTTTGAAGGGGAAGGCAAGAACGCCTCGTGTAATGCTTTATGGTTTTGTGGATGAAAGGACGTAGTTGAAAAATGTAGCGGTGAATTGTTTTGCGTTCGGTTGCTGTAACTCCAGAGGGCGCTGGAAATACGGCGTGTCAAAGCCATTTTCCTAAGAAACTCCTTATGCGATGGCTGTAAAAAGGTGGGACTTTGCAGTAGAACTTCTTAATCCGCAGGGATTCGTCCCTTGCTTTTAGAGTCAGAACCTCCGGAGGAGACCGTACGACAGGCTTTACGGCCTCTTTTTCCTAACTCTTATCTTAACGAAAATTTTTTCAATGTTTTGAAAGAAAATATTTTTCACTACTATACAGTCGAACCTGCGAAGACTCAAACGAATCTCGAACTCCAGTTGTAAAGCCGAATCACTCATTGTAAACGTATGGCGCTAACTATAGAACAGGTTGCTTCCATTCAACATCCTCACCTCGAACCGTACCGCACCCTCAAACGTCCTTTAGAGCATCAGAGAGATGGTATTTTTGTTGCTGAGGGGGAAAAAGTTGTCCGGCGCTTGCTCAGAAGTCCGATTCAAATTCTTTCTATTCTTCTTACCCGGGAATGGTTTGCATTATATCGACCGCTATTAGAAGCGCGAACCGAGGCTATTAATGTTTATCTTGCCGAAAAAGAAACAATGGAAACAATTGTGGGCTTTCAGCTGCACAAAGGAATCATGGCAACGGCAAAAATTCCTGAGCCGGCAGCGATCGAAAATGTTACCTCTGCCGAGAACCGGCCCTATTTTTTTTTGGCGACCGATGGAATTATGAATTCGGAAAATATGGGTGTCATCGTGCGGAATTGCGCGTCGTTCGGCGTTCATGCCCTGTTGACCGGCGAAACGTCGTGCGACCCGTACCTCAGACGCGCCGTAAGGAATTCAATGGGAAATATTTTCTCGCTTCCTGTCGTCCACCTCGTAGACATTGCAGAAGAATTAAAGCGCCTTCGTTCGGATTTCAACGTAACAATCATTGCAGCCCATCCGCGAGAAACCAGCAGCTCCATAACCAATGTTGATTTCTGCGGCAATTGCTGTATCGTGCTGGGAGGTGAGGGACACGGAATTTCGGAACGAGTGCTCGCCGCATGCGACCTGGAAGCCGCGATCCCGATGACAAGGGGAGTCGACTCACTCAACGTCGCTAGTGCAAGTGCGGTCATAATGTATGAGGTACAGCGGCAGCGTGCACGCAAAAATTCCTAACAATGCGTCCGAAAAATTCGACCCCGGGTTTTTTCTCTGCGACTCCTCTGTGTTCCTCTGTGAAACATTACAATTGTTACACAGAGTGGCGCTGAGAATCTCAGAGTTCCACAGAGATACGGGGAACGGATGGAAATACGTTCAAAAATGTACCGCTACGCGCTTGCGTCTTCACAGTAAATTTTATTTATTTTGAACGATGGAAACATTCTCTCTTGGGCTCGCCTGGAACTGGAATTACGACGTTGACTTTGTCAGTGGTATCGAATATGCATGTGCGCAGCAGAGATTGACAACGTACAGGATTGAGCCTGCCAATGTCGTCGAGACTCTCTACCGTCTACGGTCCGGCGAGATTGCATTCCACACCTTTCTCGACCGCGCATCGGACGATGATGAATCGTTCGAACCGCTCGTGCGGTTCCTCGTTAAATCTTCGACCCACTTCTATAATTTGAGCGAACACGTAAATCGTGCCAAGGATAAAGCGACGATGCATCTTGAGTTCATCACTCATGGACTGTATGTGCCGTACACCATCATCATTTCGCCGTACAACAAGAAAAAAGAACTCGAGCTAAGCCTTTCCGAGCTTGCGAGGCTAGGCAGGCCATTTATCATTAAGCCTGCGAATACGACCGGCGGTGGAACCGGCGTTGTCCTTGGAGCAGAATCCTTGAAAGATGTCATTGAAACACGGCAACACCACAAGAACGATAAATATCTTTTGCAGGAGACTGTGAAGCCAAAATTTCTAGAGAGCAACAAAGCATGGTTTCGCGTCCTGTATACTTTTGGCGAGACTATTCCCTGCTGGTGGGACGACATCACCCATATTTATCGCCGCGTTAGCCTGGAAGACGAGGAGCGTTACGGCATCGCTGCCTTAAGAGATATAATACAAACGATTCAGAAGGTGTGCAGTCTCGATTTCTTTTCTTCCGAGATTGCTTTGACCGAAGCAAATACTTTCGTTGTCGTCGATTATGTGAATGAGGTTTGCGATATGCGCTTGCAATCAAAACACAAGGACGGTGTACCGGACAACGTTGTACGAAAAATTCAAGAGCTGATTGCAAAAGAAACAAAGAAATTTTGTCCCTCGTAAACGAACAGATGCCGGACACCAAATATGGCGCCCGGCATCGTTGTGCGGTTGCATTCATCCGACTGCCTGCCAGCGATCACATTTCCCTTTACAAAGTAACGTTCGGAAGATGAGTCATAGCTTCTTTGATGGCAGCAGAAGGATACTCGAAATCTTGAAGTTTTCCCCGATGATACTGCTCGTAGGCTGTCATATCGAAATGGCCGTGGCCGGAAAGATTAAATGCGATGACTTTTTTCTCGCCGGTTTGTTTACACTTCAACGCTTCGTTGATCGCAACGCGAATTGCGTGGGCTGATTCCGGCGCCGGAATAATTCCTTCCGATTGCGAAAACCTCACCGCGGCTTCAAACGTCTCAAGCTGGTTCACCGCCTGAGCTTCAATGTCCCCATGGTCGACCAAAGCGCTGACGCTCGGTGCCATTCCATGGTAACGAAGTCCGCCGGCATGAATGCCGGGGGGCATAAACGTATGCCCCAGCGTAAACATCTTCACGATAGGCGCCATTGCCGCAGCATCACCGTAATCGAACGTGTACTGCCCCTTCGTCAGACTTGGGCATGATGCAGGCTCAACGGCGATGATCCTCGCCTTCTTTCCATTCGTAAGATTTTGATGAATGAAGGGAAACGCGAATCCTGCAAAATTTGACCCGCCCCCTGCGCACGCTATCACGATATCCGGATATTCACCGGCCATTTCCATTTGTTCGAGGGCTTCAATGCCGATGACGGTTTGGTGCATAAGGACGTGGCCGAGCACAGAACCGAGGCTGTATTTTTTTATTCCCCCGCTCGTGGCGGCAACTTCCACCGCTTCGGAAATTGCTATCCCGAGGGAACCCTGCGAATCGGGATGCTCGGACAAAATCTTTTTCCCGAATTGCGTCCTGTCGGTTGGACTCGCATAGACCTGAGCGCCGAAATTTTCCATGATGATGCGCCGATAGGGCTTCTGATGATAAGAAACTTTGACCATATAGACTTCGAGGTCCAATCCAAAAAAATTACATGCCATCGCAAGGGCAGAACCCCATTGACCGGCGCCGGTTTCCGTCGTCAAAGCTTTTGTTCCCGCCTCTTTATTGAAAAATGCCTGGGGCACGGCTGTGTTCGGTTTGTGCGAGCCTACAGGACTGACACCCTCGTATTTATAGTATATGTGGGCCGGCGTACCAAGAGCTTTCTCCAAACGCACGGCACGATGCATCGGTGTCGGACGCCACAACTTGTAGATTTCCCGAACCGGTTCCGGAATTTCAATCCACCGCTCAGTGCTTACTTCCTGCATGATGAGGTTCATCGGGAAAAGAACGCTGAGAAAATCGGGAGTGACGGGCTGCATTGTCCCTGGATGCAATACCGGGGCAGGAGGTACAGGCATATCTGCGTTGATATTGTACCATGCCTTGGGAATCTTTTTTTCTTCCAACACAAATTTATATTGCTCGCTCATAGAGCTGCTCCATCGATGATGATAAATTGGTTACTTAAAATTATGTTCTGTTCAATGGTACAATCCCATGTACCCCGTTGAGAATCGTCGTGTCATGGATAACCGCTGTTCACGTTAGGGGGATTCTAAGGCAGAAACGCCCTACGTTACAAGGAATGATTTAATCAAAGATATTTTTCTGCCGATCAAAAAGAGAAAACGCCAGGAAGGGGAAAACGAACGGTAGTTCTTATCAACCAGAACCTACAAAAGCAATCGGTGGATCAACATTGATTATACGTTTTGAAAGTAATTGTTTTTCCGCAAAATGTCAATCAAATATGGGCGTTCAGGGCATTATTGTAATAGCTTAATAGAAATGTCAGGGTTTGTGCTTACTAAGAATGTCAGGTTATTGCCATCTTTGGAACCCACACAAATGCAAGGAGCCCAAGATGACGGAGACCCTGACTATGAGCACGAAAGAACGACAACGGCTGCAAGTGATCGGCCGAATACACCACCGAGATACCACGGTTGGCGCAGCTGCTGAAAGCCTGCAGATCAGTGAACGGCAGATGTATCGTCTTTTGTCGCGTCACAAAAAGGATGGCGATAAAGGGATCATTCACCAACTGCGAGGCAAGACATCGAACAGTGGCTATCCGGTCATTGTTCGTACTCACGTCTTGAAGCTCTACCAAGAACGCTACAGCGATTATGGACCGACATTGTTCTCAGAAGTCTTGTCCGAAAGCCATCACATCACGATCGACTCCGATACGCTCCGACGATGGCTCAAAGGGGCTAAGCTCTGGAACGGAGCCCGAGCCGCTCGACTCCACCGTCGGAAGCGTGCCCGGCGTGAAGCTCTTGGCGCACTTCTGCAATTCGACGGTAGTTTTCACGACTGGTTTGAAGGCCGAGGACCAGAGTGTTGTCTCCTGGTTGCGATCGATGATGCCTCCGGAGAAGTCTTCCTCCGTTTTTCAACATCCGAGAATACGGCAGATGTCCTTCGCATACTCCAGAGTTACGTCGAGCGCTATGGGATTCCTCATCAGTTCTACACCGACCATGGCTCGGTATACTACAATAACCATCACTGTCAAACCGATGTGGCCCGTGCCCTCACATCCCTCGGCGTTGAGCTTATCTACGCTCATTCACCACAAGCCAAGGGACGCGTCGAACGTTCGAATCGCACTCATCAGGATCGTCTCATCAAAGCCCTCCGCCGTCACAACATCTCAACCATCGATGATGCCAACCGATACCTCGAAGAATCATATATCAACGAACATAATCAGCGCTTTGCCCACTCCAAAGGCCTTGATGACATTCACCGTTCTGCTGTTGGTCTCGATCTCAAAAATATCTTCTGCTTTGAGACTACGCGCCAACTCCATAACGACTCGACCATCACACTGAAGAACACCTTCATCCAACTCCTGAGATCCAATGATCCTTTACCGCCACCACGAACACAAATCATTGTCCGCCGTTGGCTCAATGACTCTCTCCATATCTTCTGGAACGATCATGAACTGCGCTACGAGATATTATCCAACAGGCCTCTCAGCCCCAAACGGCCGATCACTAATCCACCAACCGATCACCCCTGGCGATGGAAACTCGTCGGATCGGTTCGTGCTCAACAACGTCTTGATAAACTATTTGATCGGCAATATCCAAAACCGTATCATAGCACTCAACCAAAAACACAGCCAATATCAAAACAAAGGAAATCCACCTCTCAACCTACTCATCAAGCTGCACCCTGACATTTCTACTAAGCACAAATACATGACATTTCTACTAAGCAACAACAGCGTTCAGGGCATTATTCATCCGTGCGGAATCGCACGAAGGGGTTCACGATAGTAGGTCTTGTCATGACGCGGACAAACTATTTCTCATTGCATACTTGACTTTCAAACGAGCCTTTAATACATTAACGTCCAACACGTTGCACACCTACTCAATGACACACCATATGTTGAATAATCGTTCGGAGGGTCTATGATTTTCTGGATATCCAACATGGCGAGATTACAAGCTCGTCGGGCTGTTGGTTTTGTGGCAATCATTGCATTTGTTAGCCTTATCGGATGCGGCGGTTCTTCGGAAACAACGGGTGCAAATGCCACCGACACGACTGCCGTCCGTTCAGACACTACGATGATGGCTCATGACACCACAGCCGCTGCTGCTCTCCCGGAAACGACAGCGGTGGTTCAGGCACCTCCTTCAAAAGAGGAAATGCTCCAGCAGCAAATGGATGAAATCAAAACTGAGAATATACAGCTCCAGCAAAAGCTTGATGCCTCCGAACAAAAGAATAAAGACTTGATGGCAAAAGTTTCAGATCTGGAAGCGGCTCAAATTGCAGCACAGGAAAAGGCTTCGAAGCCATCGGGGATGAGATCGATGTCCATGGGAAAAGCTCCTGCCGGCAAATCGACGAGTGAAGATATACAGCATTATGAGGGTGCAGTGTCGCTCGCGAAGGAACGAAAATTCAAAGAAGCAATTGATGAATTCCAATCCCTGTTAGACGGCGGCATCAAAGCCGACTACGCCGATAATTGTCACTATTGGATAGGATTATGCTACTACAGTTTGCATGAGTACAAAACGGCGATTCAGCAATTCCAGGAAGTTCTAAAATTTAAAATTTCGGAGAAGAAAGACGATTCCCAGTTTATGATCGCACAGAGTTACGACCGAATGGGAAATCATATGCAAGCACAAACAGAGTACAAAAAATTTGTCGAACTCTACCCGAACAGCGAATACTTGGCACGCGCACAGGCAAAAATAAAGTAACATCCTATAAACTGCACAAAGGCCGGCTTCGATCAATCAACGTCGGCCTTTTTTATTTTCATCCCGGATGAACGGCTATTGGAACTTCATCAGACCTTTCACATCGGATACTTCAAATTCCTCTTCCAGCTTATGTAAAAAACGAATCAACACTTGCGCAGTTGCGTACGCGTCGCCTGCCGCCCGGTGGCGGTGCGAGTTTCTAATGCCCAACTGCTTCGCGACGGGGCCGAGAGATTTGCTGTACAGGTTCGGAAGCAAGCGGCGGGCAAGCTTGCACGTACAGAGAACCGGGTTTTGAATCCGTTCGATTTTCCCTTTCGCGAGTGTGCTGTTGACGAATCCCAAATCGAACGGCGCATTATGCGCCGTGAATACTCCGCTGCCAAGAAATTCTGAAATCGCCGGCGCCACTTCCTCCGCCGTCGGTGCATCGGCAACCATCCCGTCATCAATGCCTGTCAATGCTGTGACCTCGTCCGGGATCGGCATCAGCGGATTGACGAGGGTGGTGTATTCGTCCCATAACATTCCATTGCGGACTTTAATCATTGCAATTTCCGTGATTCCGCCGTCGCGCGGTGAAAGGCCGGTAGTTTCTACGTCGACCACAACGAATGTTGTCCCCGAGATAGTTTGGCTCATTATTTCCGCGGAATCAACAGTCATTTGAGCGACCGTCCATTGAGAAATTCACTGCAAGCTGCAACATCTTCTTCGCTGCCGACAAAGAGAGGTGTTTTTTGGTGAAGCGTTGCCGGAACAACGTCGAGGATTCGCCTGTTACCGTCAGTCGCCGCGCCTCCTGCCTGCTCCATAATGAACGACATCGGATTAGCTTCATACATCAATCGAAGTTTTCCGTCAGGATAGCGCGCGTCCCTTGGGTACAAAAATATGCCGCCATACAGCAGCGTGCGGTGGATATCCGCCACCAGCGACCCGACATATCTCCCTGAGTACGGGCGGCCCGTTTCTTTGTTTTCTTCCTGCAAATATTTGATGTATTTTTTCACGCCTTCATCCCAGTAACGATAGTTTCCTTCATTCACACTGTAGATCTTGCCGCGCTTTGGTGTCCGGATGTTTTCATGAGATAAAAGAAACTCACCAATGCTCGGGTCGAGCGTGAAACCGTGCACACCGTCGCCGGTTGTGTAAAGCAGCATCGTGCTTGAACCGTATATGACATACCCTGCCGCTAATTGTTTATAGCCGGGTTGAGTGCAATCGGCAAGTGTTCCTTTTCCCGAATTTGAAATGCGCCGGTAGATCGAAAAGATCGTACCGATGGTAACGTTGGCATCGAAGTTCGACAAACCGTCGAGCGGGTCAAACAAGAGAACATACTTTCCTTTCGGATAATCGTCCGGAATATGCAGTACCCCTTCATTCTCTTCGGATGCCATCACACACAAATGCCCGCCATGATCCATCGCCTTATAAATCGCCTCGTCGGCGAAGACATCCAGCTTCTTGACAACGTCGCCGTGAACGTTCTCCTTCCCGGCAAGGCCGAGAATATTCACCAATCCCGCTTTGCTCACTTCGCGCCAAATCACTTTAATGGCTAGCGTCAAATCGCGTAGGACTGCTGAAAAATTTCCCGTTGCTCCCGGATGCTGGCGCTCTCCTTCGATAATATAGCGTTCAATAGTGACGACGTTGTTGGCCATGGCTGAAACTCTTTTATTGAAAAAAGGTAGGAAAAAGCGGCGGAAGTTACAAGTTGATTGCGCAGATTTCGCTGATTGCGCTCAGATTGCAGATTTCTTAGATGGGAATGTACGTCAAGCTCTCAATCTGCGCAATCTGGAATCGGCGCAAAATCAGAGAAATCAGGGCAATCAAAAGGTAGGATTTAAAATGTCAAAGTAAGCCATTTTTTTACTTGACTTACATTTAAAAAATATGTATCCTTAAATAAAAATAGGACACCCATGGAAACTTCAGTCGTTACAGTTAAGGGTCAGGTGGTTGTGCCGGCAAATATCCGCCGCAAGTTTGGAATAAAAAAGGGAACAAAGATCGCGTTCATCGAGCAGAATGGCAAGCTCATCATCCAGCCGCTCGACAAAAACTACTTTGAATCTATGGCAGGAATACTCGGTACAAGCGGCGATATGCTGAAAGGATTGATGAAGGATAAGAAGCGGGAGCGGGAATTATGAAAGCAACGGTACTGGATAGTTACGCCGTGATTTCGTATCTGCAACAGCAGGAAGGATATGAAGAAGTCTCCGCAATTCTTGATGAGTGCATCTCAAAGGAACGAGAGGTTTATCTTTGCGTTATAAACTGGGGAGAAGTGATCTATCAAGCCTTCCGCAAAGGAGGAAAAGATCGCGCTACGCTCGCCGAAGACGCCATGAAGGCATTACCAATTCAAATAGTGGAAGTCAATCAGGAGCTGACTCACGTAGCGGCTGAGTTAAAAGCGTTCAATAAAATGTCATTTGCAGATTGTATCGCCGCAGGGCTGGCGATAAAAAAGAAGTGCGAACTGGTCACCGGGGATAAAGAGTTTAAACAGGTGGAAAGCAAAATTAAAGTGCGATGGATAAAATAACGGATCTCGACAATATTTCCCCAAAGTTTTCAGAATGAATTTACAAGAATTCAATGTAGACCGAAGAATCTACGTAATCTGTTCCAAAGAATTCTCCAAGGGAGTTCTTCGGACCTTCGGGACAATCTGAGCCCAATCTGCGAAATCACTGACTAACTTCTTGCTCTTTGTACTGGAGTAGTAAATCCCGCCGAGTGAAAGAAGCTGTTGCGCACCCATCTCGATCATCCTCGCAAACGACTTTACTTCTGCACAACCACTTCTATGTTTGCGTGATAGCCAAGTTTTTCCAACATTGACTCAAAGTCTTCCCAGCTTAACCCGTATGCTTTTACATCTGCCAAGCCGATTCTTGAAACAATTTCCATTAAGAGCGGAGTTTCTTTTTCATCGAATTGGTCATCGTTAACTGCATTTTCCGCCCAATCGACAAGCTCAGCAAGCGATATTCTGTGGTGCAAGTAACCCGATAACTTTTCCGCAACAATTTTTTTTGTAATCATCGATTACTCCTAAATTTTTCTGTGCCCTTCATCCACAGGAAATTTACGATGGATCTCAACAAGGTTCCCGAATGCGTCAAATATTTCCTGATAGAACGCTGTCGCGTTCTCGTCTGCATCAACCTCTTTAACATATCGGGCGGAGCCGATAACTTTTCCCTTCACCGTGTATGAATACCGTCGTCCCCCGTGGTCAAGTTCTTCCCATGTCCCAAACTTAAGTTCATTCTGTCGCTGCTTATTAGCATCTCTCATTTAAATGCAGTGAAATTCGAAGAGATAACAATGAAAAAGTAATACAACGTTTAGTGAGAGTCAATAAAAGTCGGGGTCGTCATTTCCCGGAAGAACGAAATAAAAGAGAATGTTATCTGAGCACAATTTCCACAATCAGCGCAATCGCTGACTCACTTCCTGCTCCTTGTACTGCAGTTGGTACAGCTTGTAGTAAATCCCGCCGAGTGCAAGAAGTTCTTGATGTGTGCCGGACTCCCGGATTTCTCCTTTGTGCATCACGATAATCTTGTCTGCACTTTGAATCGTCGAAAGCCGATGCGCGATAACGATTGAACTTCTCCCCGCCAACAATTTTTTGATTGCAGATTGGATCAGCAATTCTGTTTCTGTATCGACGCTGGAAGTCGCTTCGTCAAGCACCAGAATTTTCGGATTGTAAGCGAGAGCGCGTGCAAACGAGAGGAGCTGCTTTTGACCGACGGAAAGCGTCGAACCCCGCTCTTTGACTCCTTCATCGTACTGCCGCGGCATCGCTTCGATGAACTGGTCGACCCCGACAAATTGCGCGGCCGCTTTCACGCGTTCGAACGGGATCGTGTCATTCCCTAAGCTGATATTCCCTTTGATATCGCCGGAGAAGAGGAAAACATCCTGCAGCACCACAGCGATGTGTGTTCGTAAATCCCCGATATCGACATTTTTGATATTAACGTCATCGACAAGAATTTCCCCTTTCTGGATATCGTAGAATCGAGAGAGCAGACTGATGATCGTCGTCTTCCCGGCCCCCGTGTGCCCAACGAATGCTATTGTTTCGCCGGGCTGAATAGTGAACGAAACATTTTTCAGCACCCAGTTCTCGTCACTGTATGCAAACCAGACGTTGCGAAATTCGACCTTCCCTTTCATGGTCGGTAAAGGGACCGGTGATTCCGGATCAGGAAGGATGCTCTTATCATCCAGCAATTTGAAAATTCGCTCGGAGGACGCCATTGCAGTTTGCATGATATTATATTTTTCCGACAGGTCGCGGATCGGGCGCCAAAACATTTCGTTGAATTGGAGAAATGCCATGATCGTTCCGATCGTGACTTTCCCTTCCAGGGATTTGCCGCCGGCGTACCAAATAATTAAACCTACTGCAATGGCGCCGATAATATCCACGGCGGGATAAAATACCGCATAGTAGAAGATCGACCGTATGTTGGCATCCCGGTGGGCAGCGTTCAACCTGTCGAACTGGTCATATGCTTTCTTTTCCCGGTTAAAGATCTGGTCGACGATCATCCCCGTGATATGTTCCTGCATGAAGGTGTTGATTTTCGCGATTTGAATCCGGACATCACGGTATGCCTCGCGCGCTTTTTTCCGGAAAAGGAACGTGCCGTAGAATAAGAACGGAAGGACACTGAGCGACACGAACGCAAGCTGCCAGTTCATCGAAAACATAAACCACAGGATTCCGACGATCATAAAAACATCGCTGAACACCATCACGATGCCCGATGAAAACATATCGTTCAGCACTTCAACATCGCTCGTCACGCGCGTGATAAGCCGTCCGATGGGATTCCTGTCGTAGAACTTCAGCGAAAGGTTTTGCAGATGCCTGAAGATCTCCATCCGCAAATCGAAAATTGTCCGTTGCCCGATCCATTGTGTGAGGTACGAATTGAAATACTGCACCACGCCCCGCGCGGTCAAGACGGACAAAAACAACAGCGCGGTGTTCAGCAAGCCATGCCCGTCGTGATTTTTGATGTTGACATCGACTGCGATCTTCGTGAAATACGGCCGCACGGCTTCCAGCGCCGAGACCACGATGCTCAACGCGATACCGAGGACGACGTACCATTTGTACGGCCGCAGATAATGGAGCAGCCGCTTCATCAGCTTGCCGTCGTAGGCTTTACCGAGAATTTCTTCTTCGTGCATGCGTCAATGAAAAGTTAAAAGTGTAAAATGAAAAGTTTAAACCTTTTTCGTACGAGATGTTCGTACAATCGCTCCAAGAATTTTCTTTATTTCCTCCGCTTCATTAATGACTGAAGAGAAGCGTGATGCTTTTACGATCTCCAAATCCCTCATAAGACGCAGCCAGTAATGAGATTCTCTTGCCTCTCGTAAAGCTATGCTCATCCTGTGAGTAAACTCCGGTTTTGAATATGCACCAATTGCTTCTTCAACATTTGCCCCAATTGATGTCACTGATCTCAGGAGTTGATTGGAAATAATCCTTACATCGGGTTTTGTGGGAAGCTGTCGTGCCATTTTGAGAATCCTGAGCGCAAATCGATAACTTCTATCGAGAATCTTAATATCCTTTTCCTTCATACCGTCCCCCTTTTCACTTTACACTTTTAACTTTTCACTCACCCCTTATAGCTGTTCCAATTCTTTCTCCAGCAGCTGCTTGTAATGCAAATTCGCATAGATGCCGCCGAGGTCGACAAGTTCGTCATGATTCCCGCGTTCAACAATTTGTCCTTTGTCCATTACGATAATCATATCGGCATCCTTGACTGTGGAAATGCGATGACTGATAATGATACTTGTCCGGTCTTCCATCACCCGGCGCAGGCGTTTGAGAATGGCTTCTTCCGTGTACGTGTCCACCGATGAAAGTGCATCATCAAGGATCAGAATCTTCGGCTCCCGCAGCACCGCCCGTGCGATGCTTGTGCGCTGTTTCTGCCCTCCCGATAATGTGATTCCGCGCTCTCCAAGCGCTGTCTCAAATTGCTGGGGAAAGTCGTTGACATCTTTTGCGATCTGCGAGATTTCCGCCGCCTCGCGGATTTGTTCGTGAGAAATTCCGTCCGCCCCGTAACTGATATTTTCCGAAATCGATTCGGAGAACAAAAACGTTTCCTGAGGCACATAGCCGACATGGGAGCGCAAAACTTCCAGCGGAATTTTCTTGATATTTATTCCGTCGATCAGCAGCTCCCCCTCCGTCACATCATACAACCGGGGCAACAAGTTGACAAACGTGCTTTTTCCGGAGCCGGTATAACCGACAACGGCAAGCGTTGTTCCTTTGGGAATCTTTAGGTTGATGTCCCTCAGCGTCGGTTTTGCGGCCCCCTTATGAGTGAACGAAACATTTTTGAATTCGACTTCCCCTTCGATGTGTTTAATTAAGATATCCGTTTCTTCCGAATCCCGGATATCCGGCACCGTGTCGAAAATTTTCGCAAGCCGTTCCATCGACGCAGCCCCTTGCTGGATGATGTTCGTGACCCAGCCGAAAGCGATCATCGGCCAAATCAGCATCGAGAGATAGGTGAAGAACGCCGTCAACAATCCGATAGAAATTTTCCCTGCAATAACTTGCAGGCCGCCATAATAAATCGTAATGACAAGCGAGATGCCGACAAGCATGTACATCATCGGCCACATAATGGATTGCGCCTTGGCGAGCACCAGATTTTTTTTCAAGTACACCCAGCTTAATTTTTCGAACAGTCCGATCTCGTACTCTTCGCGAACGTATGCTTTGACCACCCGGATGCCCGAAAGATTTTCCTGAGCGCGCGTTGTGAGAAGGGAATATTGTTCCTGCCGCTCGTTGAACTTTGCATGAATAATCTTTCCAAGCTTATAGACGGCATACGAGATAAATGGAAGCGGGACCAACGCGATCAGCGTCAGCGACCAATCTTTCACAAACATGAGCGTCAACGCCATAGAAAAGGTCATAAACGTATCGGATGGATACATGATCCCGGGACCGAGCACGTTGCGCACGGCGGAGATGTCGTTCGTTGCATGTGCCATCAAATCGCCGGTCGGGGTATTCTGAAAGTAGCTGAGCGGAAGCTTTTGTATGTGCGCAAGAAAATCGTTGCGCAGGTCGTACTCAATCTTTCGGGACACAACAATGATTGTCTGCCGCGTGAGAAACGTCATGAAACCGGCAACGATCGCAAAACCGACGATCAATCCGGCGTCCCGTATCAGTTTGGAATAATGGAGGACACCCGATTCAACCCCATGTTTAATCGTATCAACAGCATTCCCGATAAACAGAGGCATTGCAACGACAAACAAGTTGCTGATAATAACGGTGCAAATGCCCCATAGCAGGGTGCGTTTGTACTTGAAGAGATATGGACGAAGACGAAGGAGAGACTTCATAATGGCCCTTGGCTATTTGCTATTAGCCGTTTGTTTCAACCTGCTGATTAGGCTATTGATCATTTTCTGTTCCATATCCAAAAAGATTTTCAATTTGGCCACTTGAAGCCAAACGAAGCTTTTGAACGATCATTAGTTGAGTTTCAAGCTCAAACGCCGATCCTAACGCAATCTCCAAAAATCGCCTATATTCTATCTCGCTCGGCCTGCTACTTCCCTCTGCAATGTTAAAGGGATGGAAACAGCTGCTCGGCATATTTGACTCTTTAATCCGTACTTTTCTTCGTTCGGTAACTGTTCCGACAACTTGTAAACATCAATGACGAGTTTTATTCCTTGCTGCCAAATGTTAAGTGCCCTGAAATTTCTCATAGTCCCCCCTAAAGACAAAGAGCAAATAGCTAACAGCTTATCCCCTATTCAACGACCGCAAACTTCGTGTACGGCTGCAACACTTTAGGGAGAATCACTTTCCCTTCCGGCGTTTGATACTGTTCAAGCAGCGCTGCAACGACTCGAGGGAGCGCAAGAGCAGATCCATTCAACGTGTGCACGAATTCTTGTTTTCCCGTTTCGGTTGATTTGTATTTAATGTTCATACGCCTGGCTTGAAAGGCTTCAAAGTTGCTGCATGACGAAACCTCAAGCCACTTTTGTTGTCCCGGAGCCCACACCTCAAGGTCGTACTTTTTTGTTTGGGTGAAACCCATGTCGGCAGTACACATCAACAGCGTGCGGTACGGTAGCCCGAGCAACTGTAACATGTGCTCAGCGTCCTGACGGAGCATTTCCAGCTCGTCGTACGATTTTGACGGCAAGACAAATTTCACCAATTCGACTTTATCAAATTGGTGGAGACGATTCAAACCGCGTACATCCTTGCCGTATGAACCGGCTTCCCGGCGAAAACAGGGGGTATATGCCGCATACTGAACGGGCAAGTGCTTCTCTTCAAACAATTCTTTTCGATGAAAGTTCGTTACCGGGACCTCGGCAGTAGGAATCAAATAGAAGCCGTCGCGCTCCGCAGCGTACATTAAGTCCTCTTTGTCCGGAATTTGCCCGGTTCCACGCGCACTTTCTTCGTTCACCATAAGAGGGGCGCCAATTTCTTTATAGCCCCGTTCGATAGCCCGGTCAAGGAAAAAATTGATGAGCGCCCGCTCAAGAGAAGCCCCCTTGCCGGCATAAAACGGAAATCCGGCTCCGGCGACTTTCGCCCCACGTGCGAAGTCGATAATGCCAAGCTTTTCAGCTAGCTCCCAGTGGGGTTTCAATTCAAAATCAGCGGAGAGCCTTTCACCCCAAGAAAAAACCTCTTTGTTGTCCTGCGGCGACGCTCCAACCGGGACTGAAGAGTGGGGGATGTTCGGCACAGTCAGGAGCAGAGCATCAAGCCGTTCTTGGACTACCTTTAATTCTTCATCGATCGCTTGAATCCGGTCTTTCACTTCATTCATTTCAGCAATTGCAGCGGCAGCATCGTGCTGCGCTTTTTTCATCTGTCCTATTTTTGCAGAGACGTCGTTGCGTTTCGCTTTGAGTTTTTCACCTTCCTGGATAAACTCCCGGCGCTGTTCGTCGAGTGAAATAATTTCGTCGACGTTATCGACTTCATGCTTCGCTTTGATCCCTTCTTTCACGCGATCGGTATGTTCACGAATAAATTTTAGGTCTAGCATTGTGCTTGGTTGGTAGTGCTGCGTGTTAGGTATTAGGTTTTAGGTTTTAGGTTTTAAGTTCTAAGTTTTACGTTTTAGGTCTTAGGTTTTACACTCTCCTTACCACATACTGTTTACCGTTCACTGATGACTGACTACTGCGTCACCTGCATCGTGACTAGAAGCGCGTCGCCGGAGCTGCCGAATTTGACTTTTTCGACTGAAAGAGGCTCGATTTTCCGATCTTTCATTGCATACACTTGTTGCTCAAATTTCTGCGCTGCTTCCGACAACGAATTTGCGACCGTAAAATGTTCCTGCATTTTTGCCGCAGCTTTCCCCAACGTCGACTCATAAAAATTTCCACAGACAATGAATGGAACGTCAGTATACGATTGAGCAATTGCAAATATTTCCTTTGCCTCGTTTACCCGAACGGACGAGGATTCGTCGTCCAATTCGGTCGATGAAACACCGACCTCTCTCAAGCCGACATCAACCATTCCGAACGTAAGCGATCGGCGAACTTTCCCTTCTTCAACCGGCAGAGGCTGGACAACGGTTTGGTTCACCGGGTACGTGCTGAAAAGTGCATTGCCCGAATCGAACCCTTCGAAATATCTTGCCTTTCCAAAAAAATTGTACATTTCTGTTTGCTTCGCAAGTTCCTGAACGGCATCGAAATCCGATTGTCCCTCCTGCGGCCTCTCAATTTGCTGAACGGCAACAATCTCCGCCTGCGTAGATTTTATAAGCTTGGCGAGTCTTCGAACGTCGCTCTTCCCCTTCATTGTATGACGAACATTTACCGATAAAATTTTGAACGTTGACGTAAGGGGCTTCTTCGCCGCAGTTGCGGGAGCGACCGCCGCTTCTTTCGTGGGTGAGCATGAGCTTACAGCAAGCGCAAGAATGAGAAACACTGCAATCGTGGATTTGGGCACGGCGTAGCGAGGCAAAAGAGACACTATGCTCATGTTAGTTTGGCGTCAAATGTAAAAGTTCCCGTTTCAGGGATTCCAGTCCCTGGACCAACGTCATCGGATGGAAATCGAGATCCTTCTCTGCTTTCACTGTCATAAGACTTGTCACCATTGGGCGCGGAGCTGTTTGGTGAAGGTCGCTGGTTTTCGCCTTTTGAATAAGCGACGCATTAAGCCCAAATACTTCAGCAGCTTTTAGAGCAAATACATTCCGGCTGACGGCATCTGCACCGCCGATATGGTACAGTCCGGAACATCCGCGCTCAATCACTTTGACAACACTGGAGGCCAGGTCGCTCACATGTGTGGGATTGCCGATCTGATCCTCAACGCAGCGTATTGTTTTTCCCTCCCGCAAATTGTTGATGACCCATAATGCAAAATTATTTTTCACGTTGATACCGGTCCCGTACACGACGATCGCGCGGAGGATTGCGGAAGAAATCCCCCCGGCGAGAATGACATTCTCTCCGGCTAATTTTGTTTTGCCGTAATAGTTGATCGGGTTGGCACGGTCCGTCTCTTTGTACGGCCCGTTCTTTCCGTCGAACACATAGTCCGTCGAAATATGGATGAGAAGGCAATTAATCCGCCGCGCCACTTCAACTAAATTTTCCACACCGACAACATTGACCTTCCACGCAAGTTCCCGTTGCGTTTCACACGCATCGACGTTCGTCATCGCAGCGGCGTTAACAATAATATCGGGACGAAAACTCGTGACGAGGCTTTTGACGTCGCTTTTGTTCGTTATATCGAGCTGGGTGTAATCAAAAAGATGACGGTCGAGCACGAACGCCCGGTGGTGCGACGTGTTCAACACTTCATATTCCGTTTCGTGCCCCAGCATCAGCGCCAATCGCTGGCCGAAGAGTCCGTTGCTGCCGCAAATAAGGACGCGTTTCATTTTCCGTTTCCGTCCGATGCTTTGAATTGTGATAAGCGGCCAATCTCGTCTGACCCCGAAAAAGCGCTATTCGCCGAAGCCACTTCATTGGCGAACTTTGCCGAGCTCTCAAAATTTTTTGTCTTGCAATACTGGTACAAAAACGCCGAACCGAAAACATCTCCGCACCCGGTCGGGTCATTGGAGCCTGTCGGGATACCCGGAAATTCCTTTCGCAGCAGATGTTTGTGTTCTTGTTGAAAGACCGTGACACCCCGCGCCCCGCGGGTCACGCACAAAGCATTGACCATTAACGGCAGCATCTGCTTGGCCAACGCTTCTTCATCGTACCGTTCGACCGTTAGTCCTGCCGCTTCCTCTTCGTTCATTTGCACTGAATTAATCATAAAACACCACCGCCGCCACTCGGAAACCGCGCGGCGATAGCGGGAGGCTTCCGCGTCGACACCGAGCGTTAAGCTATGCACATCCAGATGAATCGGAGTATTCTTCGGCCTCACCGCGAGCCGAATCTGATCGAGCGTTTCCAGGGTGATATCCAAACCGGAGATCATATCCAGGAAAATTCCATGCACCGGCAGGAACGGTTCGATGCGTGAGAACGGGATCGGGGATGAAATGTGCTTCGAACATTCTGTCCTTGTCTCTTTGTCGCTATAGAAAAGATGAACCTGATTCGTTTCGCCCTCGAATGAAAAAATTCCATCTGTATTCACGTTCGGATATTTCGCCAGCAACTGGCGAACTGCATCAAATTCCTTCTCGCCGACGCCAAACACCGGAAAAACTGTATCCGTATCCGATGCAATGCTTGCCATCGCACCAACGGCAAAATAGATACCTCCGTAGCCCTTCTTTTCCGTTCCATCAGAGCGATGGATGACGTCTAAACACAAATGTCCGATGATTGAAAGCTTCACGTTCTATTTTTTATAGACTGTATTTGGGTCGAAAACAATACCCGTCGATTCTTTGAATCCCTTACCCCCGTCAACAATCTCCCGGTAAAAGCAAGTTCGATGCCCCGTGTGGCAGGCTGCACCGCCGACTTGATGGACTTTCAAAAGCACGACATCTCCGTCGCAATCGACATGGATGGAGCGAACCTCTTGAACGTGCCCCGACTCTTCCCCCTTCATCCAGAACTTTTTCCGTGATCGGCTCCAGTACGTCGCACGATTGGTTTCGATCGTTGCTTGTAGACTTTCTCTGTTCATCCACGCCATCATCAATATCTCTCCAGACTTTTCATCCTGTGCAATTGCTGGAATAAGACCGTTGGAATCAAATTTCAATTGTCCTACGATGTCCATTGTACTCTCCGGGTTTTTCACCCCTTTGCCGTGATAAACTCTAGTTTCGCATCAAAATACTCTTTGACAACAGATATTCCTTAGCTTCTCGTATCGAATACTGCCTGAAATGGAAAATCGACGCCGCAAGAACTGCATCGGCTTTCCCTTCAGTAAGCGCCGCGAGCAGATGATCGAGAGTTCCCGCACCGCCGCTTGCGATCACAGGAATTTTTACGGCAAACGTCACTGCGCGCAACAACTCAATGTCGTATCCATCTTTGGTGCCGTCGCGGTCCATGCTTGTCAAAAGAATTTCACCCGCACCGAGCGATTCCACTTTCTGCGCCCACTCGACGGCATCCAGCTCCGTTTCAGTCCGCCCGCCGTTGATAAACACTTTCCATTTTTTCCCGGACCGCTTTGCATCGATTGCAACGACAATACACTGGACGCCGAACCGCTCCGCACCGTCCGAGATAAGGAGCGGATTCTTCACCGCGGCCGAGTTGACGCTGATTTTATCGGCACCGCTCCGGAGAATTTCTCGCATATCGTCCGCCGTGCGGATTCCGCCGCCGATCGTGAACGGGATAAATACTTCTTCTGCCGTTCGGCGAACAACGTCGAGCATCGTCGCCCTGTTGTCGGACGAAGCCGAAATGTCAAGAAATACAAGTTCGTCGGCGCCTTCCCCGTCGTAGAACTTTGCCTGTGCTACCGGATCGCCGGCGTCGACCAAATCGACGAAGTTAATGCCCTTCACGACGCGGCCTTTATCGACATCTAAACACGGTATAATTCTTTTGGCTAACATATTTTTCAATGAACAATGAGCAATCAACAATGAACAGCTATACCAAGAGCTTGAACTGGATTTGGTTAACTGCCGGTTGATACTTGTTCATTGCTCATTGTTGATTGTTGATTGTTTAAACTCTTCGTGTCGGCCCAAGGTCGTCCAATACCTTTTCGTTCAATCGCCAGAGAGCCTGGCACGGAAATTTATTCTCATACAGCGCTTTTCCAACAATGACCGAATCGACGCCGAATTTTTCCAGCTCCTGCATTCTGATTAAATCTTTGAAGCCGGAGATGCCCCCCGATGCAGTTATTTTGAGTCCCGTTCGAACGGCCATTTCTTTGATGGCCTCGAAATTCGGTCCGGTCAACATACCGTCCCGCATGATGTCGGTGTAAATAATTCTGCACACGCCAAGCTCTTTCATTTTCAACGCAAGCGATATTGCATCGACACCCGAGTCGTGTTTCCATCCCTGCGTCATCACAACCCCATTCTTGGCGTCGATTCCAACGGCTGCTTTTCTAGTCCCAAAAGCTTTTATAACCCGCAGTACTAATTCGGGGTCTTCGATTGCCGATGTCCCCAAAACGACCCGGTAGACGCCGATGTTAAAAAGCTCCTCTATTTCTTCGTACCGCCGGATGCCGCCTCCCAACTGAACGGGAATATCGACGGCGTCGACAATTTTTTTTATCGCATCAAGGTTCTTCAAGCGCCCTTCGAACGCGCCGTCGAGATCGACCACATGGAGCGTCTTTGCGTTTTCACCGCGCCAGAGAATCGCCATTTTCGCCGGATCGTCGGAATAGATTTTTTCCGTGCCCTGCTCTCCCTGAACCAGCCGGACGCACTTTCCATCTTTAATATCGATGGCGGGAAGGATTAAGATCATAAGGCCTACAATTCGGAAAAGTTTTTCAACATTTGAAGCCCGGCTATCTGGCTTTTTTCCGGGTGAAATTGAATACCGAAAATATATTCTTTTTGAACCACGGATGTAAAATGGAAACCGTATTCCGTTGTTGTCAGCGTTACCTGCTCCGCCGGCTCAGCGTAATACGAGTGAACAAAATAGACAAAACTCCTGTCGACAACCGATTTCAAGATTTCCGATTCGCGCCGGATCTCCATTTGATTCCAGCCGATGTGGGGAACCTTCACGGTATTCGGGAACAGTTTCACTTCTCCGGCAATGAGATTCAAGCCGTCATGCATTCCGTTCTCAGAGCTCCGCGTGAAAAGCAACTGCATTCCCAGGCATATTCCGATGAGAGGCTTTCCCGCCTTTGCACTCGTGCAAATAAGATCCTCCAACCCAAGCGACTTAATATTCTCCATCGCCATCCCGAACGCGCCGACTCCCGGCAACACAAGTTTCTCAGCGCGAGAGAGTTCTTTCACATCGCTGGAAATAAAAGCCGATGCGCCGACTTTTTCAAACGCCTTTTGAACCGAACGAAGGTTATTAAGTTTATAGTCGATTATTCCAATCATACCAGAACAGTTAAAAGTGTAAAATTAAAAGTGAAAAAATGATTTTCTTACCAGCTTTTAACTTTTCACTTTTAATTTTTAACTTCTTTACAACCTCCCTTTCGTCGACAGCACACCCTTGACTCTCGCATCTTTCTCGCAGGCGACGCGCAAAGAGCGCGCCAGCGCTTTGAACATCGTCTCAATTTTGTGATGCGTGTTCGATCCGTAGAGGACCTCGACATGAACGTTCGCTTTGATATTCTCGGCAAATGACTGGAAGAAATGTTTGATCATTTCAGTTGAAAGGTCGCCGACGTTCTTCCTGTTGAATTCCGCTTTGAAGACCAGCGCCGAACGGCCGCCGAGGTCCACGACACAGCGTGCAAGCGATTCATCCATCGGCACGTACGCCGAACCGTAACGAGCGATGCCCGCTCTTTCTTTCAAAGCCTTGCCGAAGGCCTGCCCAAGCGCAATGGCAACATCCTCCGTCGTATGGTGGTCGTCGACACGCAAATCCCCCTTGCACTTCAGCTCAATGTCAAACATTCCGTGCCTGGCAAAAAGCTCCAGCATGTGGTCGAGAAAGCCGATACCGGTCGAGACGGAATACTTTCCGCTTCCGTCAATCTGAAGCGTCACGGAGATGTTCGTCTCTTTTGTTTTACGTTGAATGGTTGCGCTGCGCATAGCTTTCTTTTCTTAGATGAAAAAATAAGGACGTTCATCGGAACGTCCATGTGTCATTATGCAAAAAATTTGTGTGAGTTTCAAGGGGAGGGATCACAACGAAAAACGCCGAAGATCTTTCGACCATCGGCGTTTTGTTGATTGCTGATTGTTCATTGTTAAGAGCATCCGCTTGTTGAACCGCATTGCAGGCACTTGTAGCAGCTTCCGGAGCGGATCATGATACTTCCGCATTCAGAGCAGGGAGGTGCATCCGCCTGCGTTTGGAAAATGACTTTCTCGTTTGATTCAATTGCCGATGCCCGTCTCAACTCAAGCTTTGCATCGGTTTTTTCGAGCGGCTTTGTTTCTGCCACAACGGTCGATGAGGGCTGTTCTTCTTTCGGCAGAAATTTCAGGCTGAGCCAGCGAAAGATGTAATCGCAGATCGACTTTGCAATCGGAATGTCTTTATTGTTCGTGAAGCCGGACGGCTCGAAACGCATGTGCGTAAACTTGTCCGTCAAGACTTTCAGCGGCACACCGTATTGGAGCGCAAGCGAGACGGACGTTGCCAGCGCATCCATGATGCCCGAGATGGTCGAGCCCTCTTTCGACATGGTGATGAACACCTCGCCCGGTGTTTCATCTTCGTACAACCCGACGGTGATATAGCCTTCATGTCCGGCAATGCTGAACTTGTGAGTGATGGCCTGCCGCTCATCCGGTAAGCGGCGGCGTGCGGGGCGTGCCTTTTGTTTCTCGCTCTTTTCGAGCGATGTGCTGAGAGGTTGCGTCCGCTTGCAACCGTCACGATAGACCGCGATGGACTTAAGACCAAGTTTCCACGCTTCGATATATGATTGCATAATTTCGTCCGGCGTGACTTCGGTCGGCATGTTGACTGTTTTAGAAATAGCACCGGAAAGGAAGGGTTGAACCGCCGACATCATCTTAATGTGTCCCATATATTGAATGGAGCGTTCCCCTTTGGCAGGCTTGAAGGCGCAGTCGAACACAGAAAGGTGTTCGTCTTTTAAATACGGTGCGCCTTCAATGGTGTCGTTCTTTTCGATGTATTTTATGATGTGCTCGATCTGCTCGCTGTCGTAGCCGAGTTTTCTGAGCGCTTCGGGAACGGTCTGGTTCACAATTTTCATCAGCCCGCCACCGACCAGCTTCTTATATTTTACAAGCGCAATATCGGGCTCAACACCGGTGGTGTCGCAATCCATCATGAACCCGATTGTTCCGGTCGGCGCCAGGACTGTTGCCTGTCCGTTACGGAAGCCAAATTCTTTGCCAAGAATGATCGCGTCCTTCCATACTTCGCGTGATGCCGACAGCAATTCCGACGGAACATAGTTGTCGCTGATCTTGTCGGCGAATAAGCTGTGCTTGGTCATAACGCTCAACATCGGTTCGCGATTCAGAGCGAAGCCATTGAACGCTCCGATTTCCTTTGCAATGAGCGCCGATTGTTTGTACGCTTCACCGCACATGAGGGAAGTAACGGCTGCTGCATATTCGCGGCCAGCGTCGCTGTCGTACGCAAGGCCTCGTGCCATCAACAATGCACCGAGGTTTGCGTAACCGAGTCCGAGCGGGCGGAATTCGTGACTGTTCTTTTCAATGGCCGGCGTCGGATAACTTGCGTTGCCGACAAAAATTTCCTGCGCCGTAATGGTAATATCCACTGCGTGTTTAAATGACTCGACATCGAGCTCACCTTTGTCATTTCTGAACTTCATGAGGTTCAGCGAAGCGAGGTTGCATGCCGAATCGTCGAGATACATGTACTCGCTGCACGGGTTCGATGAGTTGATGCGAGACGTAACGGACGAAGTGTGCCAATTGTTAACCGTCGTGTCGTACTGCATTCCCGGGTCGCCGCAGAGCCATGCAGCTTCCGCCATCTGGCGCAACAAGTCGCGGGCCCGGAACGTATCCATCACTTTTCCTCCGCGGACGGCTTTTGTCGTCCACTCTTTGTCTTCGAGAGCCGCTTTCATGAACTCATCCGTCACACGCACAGAATGATTTGCATTCTGGTACGAAATCGTATCATACGCGCCGCCCGGCACGTTGAAACCGCCGTCGTATCCCGCTTCGATCAGCGCCCATGCTTTCTTTTCCTCTTCCGCTTTGCAGTTGATGAAATCAACGATGTCCGGATGGTCTGCATTCAGAATGACCATCTTCGCTGCACGGCGTGTCTTTCCGCCGGATTTGATAACGCCTGCAAATGCATCGAATCCTTTCATAAATGAAACCGGACCAGATGCAGTGCCGCCGCCCGAAAGGTGTTCTCGTGAAGAACGAAGAGTCGAAAGATTCGACCCCGTTCCCGATCCAAACTTGAAAAGCCTTCCCTCAGTGCGGGCAAGTTCAAGAATCGAATCCATCGTATCCTGAACCGAATTAATGAAACATGCCGAACACTGCGGCCTCTCTTCCACTCCTACGTTGAACCATACCGGACTGTTAAACGCCATATACTGATTGACAAGAAGAAATGATAGCTCTTGATAGAATATCTCGGCATCTTCTTCCGATGCAAAATAGTTTCCTTTACGACCCCACCCCGTTGTTGTCTTTGCAACGCGGTCAACGAGCTGCCGGACGCTCGTTTCCCGTTCGGGCGTTCCAATCAAGCCGTGAAAATATTTCGACACCACAACATTTGTCGCAGTCATCGACCATGACTTCGGTATTTCGACATTCTTTTGTTCAAAGATCTTCTCCCCCTTCTCGTTAGAAATGACCGCAGTGCGCAACTCCCATTCTATTTCGTCGAACGGATGGATGCCGGGTTTCGTGAAATACCGCCGAAGCATAAGCCCGCCCGAGGCTGTAACATTCGTCGAGCGCACATTCCCCCTCTTCTCAGCGACTGTGATTTCTTTTTCTGTCATTTCTAATTTCCTCTCCTAACTTGATAATACGATGTAAGGTGAATTGCTCTCCCGGAAGAAAACGTTGTAAGTCCTGCTTTCATGATATCAAAACGGGGTTAAAAGCTTTTATCCTCCAACATAAAAAATAATTGCCCGCCCTCTGAAAAACGAAATCCGTTGCCTTTAAACCACTTATGTTCGGATGAACAATAGCCGGGGGGAAACAAATAGCTAACTGGTTGTGAATATAGCCGGTTAAGGAATACAAGTCAAGTAAAAAATGAGAAATAATATTAGAACGAAAAATACGCCTTGACATCACGACTGACCGGCGGTGAAGAGTTTGACCATTTACACTTATTGCCGTTATGACACTTACGATACAAGTTTGAAATGAAAATTTGCGATTATCGCGAGTAGCCGCTTTAACAAAAAATTACAAATGAAATCTGTAGGGAATGCCGGACACATGCCTGTTGCCCAACGATATTTTTACCATCAATTCTTCTCAAAAAATTTTTATTTCGTATTCGAGCTCGGGAGCTGCTGTACACTTTTCAATAGGAGATTTAAAATCGAAAAAGAGTTTGAGTAAGAGAAGTTCGAATCGCTTGGCAAACCCCACTCCATTCAAAAGTTGGGTGTTGTTACAGTTTGAAAGTCATTGCGAGCGGAGCGAAGCAATCCCCTACGTTAAGGGGAGATCGTCCCGCTGTATGGGATCCCGTTGGGACTTCGGCAAACAACGCCTCGCAGTGACTTCTCTTTCTTAAGAAAAGAAATCAGACTGTAACAGTACCCAAAAGTTGGGTAGTGCTCAAGTTTGGTAAGGTGACGGACACCTTACCGATTTGCCTTGCCAAATATTTTGGAACAATGTGATTTTTGGAGTGAGGTGTCCGTCACCTCATGCGAGAACGCAAAATTGAACGCAAAATTGACCACTACCAAAAGTTGACTATCTGGTGTCACTTGATTATATTTCTTGTGGCGATGGAGTTCGCCGGCGACCATTCCGAAAACGGAATTAATGACTCCTACACAGAAGCTCTATGCTGACGTCGTAGGAGTTTTTTCGTTTACAGAAGTCTTGAGGATGACAACGTAAGGAGGATGCAAAATCGATGAATTTTGTGCTTGTATTTCTCGGCGGCGGCATTGGCGCAACGGCGCGATATTGGATGTCCGGAACAATTTATCGATGGAGCGGCGGCTCCTTTCCATACGGAACCTTAGCAGTCAATGCGCTCGGCTGTTTCATTATCGGTTTTCTTATGACTGCATTTGAAGAGCGCTTTCTTGTAACGCCGTCTTTGCGCATATTTTTTACGATCGGCATTCTCGGAGGGTTTACAACATTCTCGACGTTCAGCTTTGAAACAATTTCCTTGATTCAGGACGCAGAATATTATCGCGCGATCGGTAATATTGGATTAACGCTCTGCAGTTGTCTGGGCGGCACGTATCTCGGAATTCTACTGGGAAGAATTCTCTAATCTGAAAGGAGTCTTTCATGAAGCTCTCGGGCGAAGGGAAACTTTTAAGGATATTTATAGGGGAAATTGACCACTATAAGCATCAATCACTTTTCGAAGTCATCGTTCGAAAAGCGCGCGAGGAGGGATTGGCGGGAGCGACAGTCCTGCGCGGAGTGATGGGCTATGGAGCCGCAAGCCGCATTATTCACACTGCAAAAATTTTACAACTTTCGGAGGATCTCCCCTTTGTTATTGAGATAGTTGACACGGAAGAAAAAATCAAATCATTTATTCCAATTGTTGATCAACTATTCGAAGAAACCGGATGCGGAGGAATGCTGACGCTAGAAAAAGCAGATATCATTAAATACACGCATGGCAAATGAGCTCGACGCGAAAAAATACACCGCCTGAAAAATTTACAACGTACTTTAACGTTCTCGATGCGTGCAGACAGAAGGGCTGTCCAGTGTGCATATTAATAGAACAAAACCTACGCCGGCACATTGACAATCTCTTGTATGAAAACGTCAATGATCCGGGCACGCGTTCCACTCTTCGCGCGTCGAGAGGAATGTGCGCCCCTCACGCCAATGTATTGTTGAAAGCTGGGGATGCGTTCGGAATCAGCATTATCTACGAAGACATTATTCGGGATGTGCTCTCTGCTATAGCCCAACAGTCGACGCGAGCGCTGAGAGCTTCACGACCTTGCCCGGTATGTCAATTCAAACTTGCTGAGGAAACTCGCTATACCAAAATATTTGTAGATCATGCAGACCAGCAGGAACTGCAGATTGCCCTGAAACAATCGTCGGGCCTTTGTCTTCTGCATCTTCGCAAGGTTTGCGACCAACTACCGGATGAGAAGACTCAGGGATGGCTCCGCACTCTTCACGCTGAAAAGCTGGCAGCAGTGCGAACCCATATGCGCGAGTTCATCCGTAAACACGAGATGCAATTTTCACATGAAGTTATTACCGAGGCGGAACGGGAGTCATGCATAGTCGCAGTCGACACGTTGGTTGGGATGAATATATAGTCGAAGGATTCCTCTCTTTTCTTTCGCGCTTCGGCAATGACAGAAAAGAGATAAGCGGACCGAGGAAGAAATTCCTTGGCTATAATGATCTTCTGGAACTTTTTAAAAAACCGCAGTGCCCGGTCTGCCAAATCATAAAGAGATCCCTCAATCATTACACAGCAACAGCCTTCACCGAAGAGGTAGCCAATGGAGAGTTTCGCGAAGAGATGCGGTCAACCCTTGGATATTGTCGAAGTCATAGCAAGTACGTTCTCAACATACTCCCCAGGCCGCTTCACGGGATGGGAATTGCAATCGTGTATGAGGACCTTCTTACTCAAGTAGAGATGAATCTAACGAAAGAACCTTTCGACACAATTCCCATTCAAAACAACTGTGCCTTGTGTTCATTTGAGTCCGAACTGACTGACTACGCCCTCCAATTGATTGCTGATTACTGTAACGATGCAGAATTTCAAAAAGCTTATGCAAACTCACATGGATTATGCTTTCCGCATATGCGCCCGCTCTGTGAACGTCTTAGCGGCGAAGGTCTCACCTTTATTCTGGAAGAACACGACAGGAAGCTTTCAACATTAGTGGTACATCTTTCCGAATTTCAGCGAAAAAACGATCATCGATTCAGCGAGGAAGGCATCACGCCTGATGAAGCAAACGCGTGGCAAAGGGCCGTAAAGTTTATGATAGGCGAGACGGGATGACAAATGAAATATTCTCTTACCGCAAAGAATTTTGTCGAGCAATTTAAGAAGTGCAAGCTTGCGCAGATTTTTTCCTTTGAGAGAAATTCAACCTCAGGAGCGGAACATGACCGAACTTGGATTCGGACACAAAAATGCCCTCCATGCAACGTTAGCAGAAATTGCGCGTCAGACCGAGGACCTGGCGGGAATGTTGATGCAACCGGATGCTCCCCATCGCATCGTACCTGTTATTGCGATCCCCGCGGAACAAGAGCGGCAACGATTGTTGAAAGCGTTGGCAAAAGTACGGCGCGACATCGAAGCGATGTGCCATGAATTCGGTATTGAATTCGAATCGATACCGCTTCAAGAAAAATTGCCGAATATCGCAGATTATATATATTCGGTCGCGCTTGAGATGCGTCCAAAATATCTTGTCGGGTACGGCAAATTAACGGATAAGGAGCAAGCAACGATAAGCTTTCACGTTGAACGTATTCTTGAGAGCCTGAAAGAAATTTAAGGAGGGCCATGCTTCCTAAAATTCATGCAAAATATCGCAAGCGGCACGGTGTGCCCTACGCAATTGAACAACTCAGCGGCAGACAATTCAGATGCCGCCATTGCAATGAAATCTTTTTTTCGGAGAAAGAATTAGACCATCATATCGCTTCGACGAAAACTGCGGAAGGAACATCGAGCCGGCGCGTAAGCCCGGCAGCGCCGGCATTGAGTTCTTCGATTTTGGTCAACGTCTTGTACACGTATGATATTCTCGACAAAATGAAAAAGAAGTGGCTCAGACTGAAAGTAGGCGAAGTATATGACGGCATTTGAGAAACTTTTACTGTCCAAAATCAAGAAGGAACCTCGTTGTCCCATCTGCGTGCTGGTGCAAGAACAAGAACTTTCGTTGCTAAGCCATCTTCAGTATGACGTATCGCTACATGAACGAGTTCGAAAATCGATTGCCGGCGAGAATGGGTTCTGCGATTTTCATTTCCGCCAATTTCGGAAAATCGCAAACAATCGTACCAACGCTGCACTTCTGCTTGCATTTATCGAGGAATATCGAAAAGGTGTGCAACGCTCCCGAAGGAATGGATTCCCAAAACTTGCTCATTGTCGTCTCTGTAAAGCTTTGGAAGAATACGACAAGAAGTTAGAAATAATTATGGCCAAAATTTTAAAGAACGAATCGTACCACAAACTATACGTCAAAAGCAGCGGCCTATGTCTTCTACATGAGCGGACTGTTGAACGATCTCTGCGCTCAGTTGAAGCCAAACAATGGCTGAAAGAAACACAATTACGGCAGTTGCTCTCCAAGATTCCAATGCTCGAACATGTTGTCACCAAATCTTATTATGACACTTCTGCCGAAGAACGCGGCACAATTCCCTCTATTGTTGAAAAGTTTGTAGGCAGGAAGGCAATCGGGTTGTGAAGATGGCACGGAAATAATTTCTATGGGCGGACAGTCATGAATGATCCTGCTGAACCGGCTCGCGACAAAAATGATGCAAGTGATAAAATTCCTTTCTTTGATGTTGAGGAAGATGAGATCATCCGCAACAAGCGAAGCATTCCGTGGGTGCGTCTTGAAGAAGGTTTGCACGCAAGCGGATGTCCCTTGTGTGAGATCGTTCTGAAAGCTTCCCGAAAACACCTCAACAGCCTTCTCTATGAATATGTCAACGATGTCTCCGTACGTAAGAAACTTCATGCGTCGTTCGGATTCTGCAATCATCATTCATGGCTGGCAAAAGAAGTCGAGCACGAATTGAACAGCGACGGTCAGCATCTCGGCACGCTGCATGAAAGCGTTCTTCACGGCGAACTCAGATTGATACGGGAAGCATCGGAAATCACCCGATCGACAAAACAAAAACCGATTGGAGCAAAGAAAAAATCGGCGGATCCCGCCATTCAGCAACTCGTGAAAACGATGGAACCGCAAGGCGAATGCCTTCTGTGCATGAGCGACAAGCACACCGAAGAATTCTACGCATCGCAGTTCGTTCTCATGTATTCCGATGAGGAATTCCGTATTTTGTTCGAGGCAGAAAGCCTCCTGATGTGCAGACCGCACTTC
This sequence comes from uncultured Bacteroidota bacterium, assembly GCA_963717445.1. GTDB lineage: Bacteria > Bacteroidota > Ignavibacteria > UBA10030 > UBA8401 > JAGVPT01. The sequence continues at coordinate 1,339,027 of OY970334.1, forward strand.
TTGTCGATCATGCGCGAGGCCCATGATCCGGCAGTCATCGATTACTTTCTTCATCAACAGAGCATGAAACTTCAACGCCTCTACGATCGACTCAAGCTGTTTCTGGAGAAACATGACGTTCGGTATCAATATGAGCCTCACGGCAAAGAGTGGGCATCATGGCTTGAAACGTTAGAATATTTCTCCTCCAAACCGGGCGTTGATCGATTATGGGATCACCATCAATAACTCATTCTACTAAAGAAAGGTAATGCGCTATGACTATCACAACAATCAACGCGAGAGAAGTTTTAGATTCACGAGGAAATCCAACTGTCGAAGTCGAGCTTACGCTCGACAACGGCGCTCAAGGCCGTGCGATTGTACCTTCGGGTGCTTCAACGGGCGAAAGAGAAGCCGTTGAACTGCGGGACGGCGATAAGAAACGCTATTTGGGAAAAGGGGTGCTCAAAGCGGTCGATAATGTGAAAACAAAAATCGCTCCGAAAATTATCGGGATGAACGCTACTGACCAGCGTTCGATTGACCAAACAATGATAGCTTTGGACGGCACTCCGAATAAAGAGAAGCTCGGAGCAAATGCTATTCTTGGTGTCTCCATGGCAGTTGCGCGCGCGGCGTCACATTCCCTTGGAACTCCGTTATACCGATACCTGGGTGGCGCTAATGCATGTCTTCTTCCTGTCCCGTGTATGAATATCATTAACGGCGGAAAACATGCGGACAATAATGTTGATTTTCAGGAGTTCATGATAGCGCCGCACAACGCCCCAAATTTCACAGAAGCAATTCGCATGGGAATCGAAACATTTCACACACTGAAAGGCGTGCTTTCAAAGAAAGGATACAACACTGCCGTTGGCGATGAAGGCGGCTTCGCTCCCAGTTTGAAATCCAATGAAGAAGCAGTGGAAATTATTCTCGAAGCTATCACCAAGGCCGGGTATAAACCGGGAGCCGACATTTCCATATGCCTCGACCCTGCAGCAAGCGAAATGTGGGAAGATGGCAAATACGTTTTCTACAAATCAGACAAGAAGAAAGTATCATCCGATCAGATGGTGAAGCATTGGATTGAGTGGACGAAAAAATATCCTATACTCCTGCTGGAAGACGGAATGGCGGAGAACGACTGGGAGGGATGGAAAATCCTAACGAAGGAACTCGGCGGAAAAATTGAACTAGTCGGCGACGATATTTTCTGCACCAATCCTGCAATTCTTAAAAAGGGAATTGATGAAGGGATTGCGAATTCAATTCTTATCAAACTGAATCAAATAGGCACGGTGACCGAAACGCTCGACACAATTGAGCTGGCAGAACAAAATAACTATGCCTGCTTCATCTCCCATCGCTCAGGCGAGACGGAAGACACAACGATCGCAGATTTAACCGTTGCCGTTGGCGCTGGGCATCTGAAAACCGGCTCTGGCTGCAGAAGTGAACGGATTGCAAAGTTCAATCAGCTTATGCGAATCGAAGCACAACTCGGTATGCAAGCGCGGTTCGCCGGCAAGAACGCGTTCAAGAACGCAGTGAAATAAATGTCACAGTTGATTCTTGCCCGGCACGGCGAGTCAACGTATAAACGTATAATAGAGATGGCCTTTTTACCGGCTGGATCGATGCGCCCTTGACGGAGAAAGGAATTGCCGAGGCGAGACGCGTTGCGTTGAAACTTGCCGGGTTTCCCATCGACACGGCGTACACCTCGTGCCTTTCCCGGGCGATTCAGAGCATGGAGATCGTCCTTGCTGAACTCAATCTCCGCGATATTAAAGTAATAAAAAGTGAAGCGCTCAATGAGCGGCATTACGGCGATCTCCAAGGCCTTAACAAAGAAGAAACCGCTGAAAAGTACGGCGAAAAGCAAACGATGCTTTGGCGGCGCAGTTACACTATTGCACCGCCGAACGGAGAAAGCTTGAAAAATGCAGCAGCGCGTGTTCTCCCCTTCTTCCGGACGACAATATTGAAGGATATTCAGAATGGAATGAATGTTTTGGCCATAGCGCACGGAAACACTTTGCGTACTATCGTAAAGGAATTAGATCATTTATCTGATGAAGAAATCGTTGGAGTGAGTATTACAACGGGTGAAGTCATTGTCTATACATTCGACAGAGCAACAGAGGCGATTTTAAAAGAGATTTTGTAAGTACCGCGAACACTTGAAAGAACCGTAGTCTCCGTTGTCGATGTTATAGAACTACGCATTCCAAAAAAAGGCGATGGAGTTCGCCTAAAACATTTCAGACGAAACCGGAATTGATAACTCCTACACAGAAACTCCGCTATCAGCGGAACGGACGTGCAGGAGTTTTGTATTTTATAGGCAATGATCAAGGGCTCTCATAATGGCTTTTCAAAGCATACTTTTTGCGGAACACGAAGACAGGATAAAAGCAGAAACGTCTGAAGTCCCAGCATTTTTCATCGATCTAAATCTCGATCAGACCATAAATGCCCTCACGACCGGTAAAGAGGAATATAATTTGAAACCGTTCTTTTATACCTGCCTAAGCGACATCGGCGCAATCGAGTACCGTCATGAAATAATGCGGGATCTCGAAAATACAATTCTGTTTGACTATGTATTGTCATTTGCTCAGAAAATGCGAGCGATGCGCGAACATTTTGTCCGCGCGGACAAGCTCCGCAACAAATACCAGAAGCAAAGGTGGCTGTTGGACGCGGTGGAAATCTATTGCGACGCGGTTTTCTGCTTTGCGCATGATTTAATCCTTGCAGAACTAAAATCCAACGGCTTCCTGGCATTCCGCGAATATTTGACGAGCTACGCCGAATCCCACCGTTTTGCCGCGCTTATGGCGGAAACGAAAAAGCTCAAGGAGGATCTTTCCGCCATCAAATATTGCGTGCACATAAAAAGCAACGGTTTCAATGTTCGCAACTATGATTCTGAAATTGATTACAGCGCCGACGTAGAGGATACTTTTGAGAAATTCAAACAAGGTGCGGTGAAAGATTATGTAGTTAAATTTGTCGACTGGCCGGACATGAACCAGGTTGAAGAAAGGATCCTAGAATTCGTCGCTCAATTATATCCTGACATATTTTCAAATCTTGATACTTATTGCGATAAAAACCGGAATTGCATGGATGAAACGATAGTCGTTTTCGATCGGGAGGTGCACTTTTACATCGCCTACCTAGAGTTTATTTCAATACTCAAACAAGCGGGATTAAAATTTTGTTATCCGAAAATCTCCGAAACGAACAAAGGGGTTTATGATTATGAAGGATTTGATTTAGCTTTGGCCCATAAACTCGTCGCCGAGGATTCATCCGTCGTGTGTAATGATTTTTATTTGAAAGGCAACGAGCGAATATTTGTCGTGTCCGGCCCGAACCAAGGAGGTAAAACAACCTTCGCACGCGCCTTCGGGCAGGTACATTTTTTGGCCAACATCGGCTGCCCCGTTCCGGGCAGGGAAGCGCGGCTCTTTCTGTTCGACCGGCTCTTTACGCATTTTGAAAAAGAAGAACATATCGAGACTCTCCGTGGAAAGCTTGAGAATGACCTGGTCAGGATTCATCATGTTCTTAGCCACGCCACGCCTCGCAGCATCATCATCATGAATGAGATTTTCACTTCGACGACATTGAAAGACGCGATTTTCTTAAGTAAACAGATCCTGGAAAGAATCATGCATCTGGATCTTTTGTGTGTTTGCGTAACGTTCATCGATGAACTCGCATCGTTAAGTGAGAAGACTATAAGCATGGTCGCCGGAGTCGCTCCGGAAAATCCGGCGGTGCGAACGTATAAAGTGTACAGAAAGCCTGCCGACGGACTGGCATATGCAAAATCCGTCGCCGAAAAATACAGGGTCACGTATGATTACTTGAAGGAGCGCATAAAGTCATGAAGGCTTTTCTCATGTTTAGAGATCGCGATTTTGACCTCCAGCAGAAATCACCGATGAACGAGAAAGAATTGATTCAAGATTTGGAATTAAACACACTATTTAATGCGATGGCACTTGGCGACAAGTTTTTGTTTGAGGTGGCAAAGAAGTCAGTCTTGTCAACTTTAAGCGATATCGAAGCAATACGGTACCGGCAAGACATTCTTCAGGATTGTCTAAAGAACTCTTCCATTGTCAAGGGCTTGTACGATCTAGCATCAGAATCGATTGAAAGACAGAAGAAGAATTGGGGATATTCCAGCAAATATCCCAGCTTGATATTGTATGGAGCTACAGAAGCATTGCGGACGTTTGTCGACATGCTGAAGTTGCTGAGAAATATCGCCGATGAACATGCCGGGAAATTTGAGTCGGAAGGCTTTACAACGCTCTATGCGATGTTTAGGAAAGAACTCAGTGATGAATATTTCGCGCACGTCGAGGATCATCTTGCGCGATTGAAATTCCGCGATGGGGTTTTGATCAGCTCTCAATTGGGCGAAGGCAACAGGGGCTCCGATTACGTGCTTCGTAAACCGCACAAGCAAAAACAAAGTTGGATGCAACGGATCTTTGCGAAAAAGCCTGTTGTTTACACATTTATTCTTCACCCTCGCGACGATGCCGGTGCCAGAGCGTTATCGGAGTTAAAGGATCGCGGGACGAATCTTGTTGCCAACGCGCTCGCGCAGTCGGCCGATCATATTCTCAGTTTTTTTAAAATGTTGCGGACAGAATTGGCCTTTTACATCGGTTGTCTGAATTTACATGAACAACTTACCAAAAAAGGAGAACCCGTTTCATTTCCCCTGCCTGCAACCGCTGACAAGCGCAAACATTCTTTTAAGAGTTTATATGATGTTTGTCTCGCCCTGAGTTTAGAACAACGGGTTGTGGGCAACGATGTGAATGCAGACGATAAGAACATCGTAATCATCACAGGTGCAAACCATGGAGGCAAATCGACTTTTTTGCGAAGTGTCGGCTTGGCGCAATTAATGATGCAATGCGGTATGTTTGTGCCTGCTACATCTTTCTGCGCCAATGTCTGTAATCATGTTTTCACCCATTACAAACGGGAAGAAGACGCTAGTATGAAAAGCGGGAAGTTTGATGAAGAACTCAGCAGAATGAGCGACATCGCGGACGATGTAACGCCAGATTCCATGATCTTGTTCAACGAGTCATTTGCCGCAACAAACGAAAGAGAGGGCTCGGAGATTGCGAGGCAAGTAACTTGCGCATTATCGGAAAAACGCATCAAGATTTTTTACGTTACGCACATGTACGAAATTGCGCATGATTTATACGACAAAAAAATGGATGATGCTATTTTCCTGCGCGCAGAGAGGAAGCCCGACGGAGGACGGACTTTTAAGGTTATTGAAGGCGAACCATTGGAAACGAGCTATGGTGAAGATTTGTATAAGAAGATATTTGAATCCGACAACTAAATCCATTGTTATCTATAATTTTACGTGATCGTCAAATTTAATTTCCCTTGAATTCTATGATGATGCCCCTCGATATACACCATGTTGTGAGGTTTTCGCTTTAAACTTCGGACAAATAGTTTGAGGTGGTTTGATAATGAGCGCAGCACTTCCAACATAAAGCCAGTTGTAGAAACACGCTGTAGAAACACGCATCGTTTGACTTTCCAACCAAATCACGTTATATTATAACACGGCGATGGAGTTCGCCTTAAATATTCCAGCGAATTCGGAATTAATGACTCCTACACAGAAGCATACGCAGACGTGTAGGAGTTTTTTCGTTTAAGAGGGCGATAACTCATTGGATAAAGAATTCGAGACAGTGCAGAATATCCTGCTTGATAATCTAAGCATGTTGATTGAGATAGCAGGTAGACGGGAGAGCCGGCTCATGCAAAAGAATCTCGGTGCTGCCTACGACATCGTTGATGGATTAGCGGAGCGTGTCAGCCAGAGTCAGCTTCCTAAACAGGCGATCCGTATTATCTTGAACGACGCCCGATTGGACATGCTGATCCTTCTTGCCGATCTGAAAGTCGACATCCTCTATGCACATCAGGAAATGTTGGCGCCGACTGAGAAGTTACGCACCGAGGTGCGGTCAAATATACAAAATGTCCTCCACACGGCAACGGACGAAGAGAGCCTTAACCACTCTATCCTGAAAGAAAACATCGATCAAATTGAACGTGATTTGCAAGTGATTCAAAGTGTCGAACGGGCATTGCGCCTGAAGGCTGAAGAGCCGTGAAAAGCGCGCTACAACGGGAACTTGAAGAGATTGAATTTGCGATGAAAAATATCGTTACTGTAGCTGAGCGAAGAAAAGATTTTGACGCTTTAGCAAAGTGTTATGATCTCCTCAGTAGCTTACAAGATTTTTTCTCTAATCGGGGAGATAAAGAAATAACTGAGACGAATACTACAAACTTGTACGAGTCGCTTTACCGCGCTTATCAGATTGCCGATAATTTGGCAATGGCGACGATGCTGGAAATCCGCGAAGTGCTTTTCCCTATTTTGAGCATTAAGCAGCAAACACATAGACTTGGAGAACAATTCTTCGACAGCTACTTCGCTTGGCTCGACTATCCGGATCAATACACGCCGGAACAACTGATGGGATTTCTGGAAAATGATCTCCGGAAATTGAAGCTTGCGGAAAATCTATAGTCATTGATGTAGAACCCGCAAAAGGGCAGGATACATCAATCTCAATTATTGAGAATATAACCGATGGGGTTCTGTCATTGAATTATTTCGACGCAAGAGAGATGCATTACATTCCGGTGGAGAAAATAATCAAAGTAAACGTTATCCTGCGAGTGCGAGCGAAATGAAAACGCTTATCGTCTCCGACATCCATGGAAATCTTCCTGCTCTCGAAGCGGTTCTTGACGCGACCGGTGATTTCGACTCTTGTTTGTTTCTTGGCGATGTCGTCGATTATGGTCCTTTTCCGAAAGAGTGCATCACGGTCCTGAAGAATACCATGTCCTACGGCGTCATCGGCAATCATGACAATGCACTCGCTTATGATGTAGACTGCGGATGCCGGGGCGACTTCAAACAATTCTCCGAAGAAACGCGCGCATGGCATAAGACACTGCTCGATAAAGAAGAACTCCAATTTCTTCGCTCCTTGCAGCCACTTCACCGTTGTGAAATCGATGGGCTTTCAATCCTGCTTGCACACGCGACTCCCGAAGGAAATCTTTTTCAATACCTTCAAGAATCGGACATCGATAAAACAGTTAAAAATCTCACCGACCAGGTCGTTCTTTTAGGCCACACACACATCCAATTCAAAAAGCAGGTCGGCGGTACTTTGGTAGTCAATCCCGGTAGCGTCGGTTTGTCGCGTGACGGCGGAGAAGCATGTTATGCCATCCTTGAGAACAGAGAGATAACATTGCATCGCATTTCTTATGATGCCGAAAAAACAATCGGTGCTTTATGGAAAAGTCCGATCTCCAGAACAAGCAAAGAAGGTTTGACACGAGTACTTCGTGGAACCGTTTTGCCAAATCGTTGATAAAATTAGAAGCCATCTCAAAAATGGTTTTCATGCAGAAAGCAGCCGTAAATGTTATGCTGAGCGGAGCGAAGCATCCATGACATGACAGCCTTGTAGAGTCAAGGTATGTCATTGTCATGGATTCTTCACCCCGTCTGAAAAGCGACGGGGTTCAGAATGACAATGATCTGTCAGTATTCCTTCAGAAGGACATAATCAAGCGTTTTTGAGATAGCTTTTAGTATCACACAATGGATGAAAAAGAACAAATTGTTTCAACCCTTCGAGAACTTCATTCTCTTGCAACGAATAATGGCTCCACAGCTTTAACTTTACAAATAGAAGAAGAGATTCACAAAGTCGAGAAGGGTGAGTTTTATCTTGTCGTGCTTGGACAATTCAAGCGCGGGAAGACAAGCTTCATCAATGCCCTCCTTGGCGAAGAACTTCTTCCCGTCGGGGTAATTCCTGTAACAGCGATTGTAACGCTCATTCGTTATGGGGAAAAAACAAAGATCGAAGTTATTTTTTTGAGCGGCTGCCGCCAGATCATCGAGGCGGTCGATTTGCCCCAATTCGTTACGGAAAAAGGCAACCCCAATAACGAGAAAGGAGTCCGATCCGTTGAACTGATGCATCCTTCCGAGTTTTTGTATGACGGCATCGTGTTGGTCGACACACCTGGAATCGGTTCGATATCGTTGAACAACACCAAAACAACTCAGGAATTCCTTCCTCATATCGATGCTGCAATTGTTGTCCTTTCATCCGACCCTCCCATCACACAGGTGGAAAATGAATTTATCAGTGAGATTCGTTCACATGTTGACCGAATATTTTTTGTCTTAAACAAAATCGATACGATGTCCAACGCCGACATTTCAGAAGCCATCATGTACACGCGAAAAGTCATCGGAGAAAAAACCGGCGACACAGTTGAGGTCTATCCTGTCTCAGCGTTGTTTTCAGTGAAAGGAAAAAAAGGAAAACAATCGACATCTCCTCCACTGGATAATATCCAAGCTATTGAACAGGCCATCCAATCGTATCTGAAACAAGAAAAGCTGCAACAGCTCTTTTACAATTCTCTCAAACGGATTCATCGCTTCAAGAACGAGCTGAAGTTTACAACCGAACTGAATTTGAAAGCGATCGAAACACCTTTGATTGACCTTCAAACAAAAATCGAGACGTTTAATCGGTACCTTGAAACACTCCAGCATGATCAGCATCAAACATTCATCCTGGCAGGGGAACTCGCAACTCTTAAACGTTGGATTGCTGAAGAGCTTCGGTTGTTCCAAAAGACTGAGACTCTGAAGCTACATGAAAACCTTTCACACTGGATATCGAACCACGAAGACATTTCAAATCGCGAATTTCTGAAATCGGTCGAAAAAGCCATGATGGATCGTCTCGTCGCTGATTTCGAGGAATGGCGGTTTTCCTATCAACAAGAAATAATGTCGCGATTCAATAATATTCTCACGAATGCCTTACACGAAATGAATTTCATCATCGAGAAAATCGTTCATTACTCGGCAAATCTTTTCGCCGTCACCGTTGAAGCATTCCCACAGCCGGACCCTCTCCCGTTAAAATCAAACTTTGACTACAAAATCAAAGACGATCCGATGTTTATCGAGATCGATATGGTCAAATTTTCTTCCCGCTTTCTCCCTACGGCAATCAGCCGTCACATTGTTGCGCGGAAAATGAAGGAGAAGATATCAGAAAAAGTAATGGTGAATTGCGGCCGTCTATTGTCTGATTTTGTAACAGATCTCGAAGAGCACTACAAACACTTTCAGTACGATCTTGACGAAAAAATTCAGGAGACGGGTAACAATGTCAAACGCATTCTTTCCAACGCTGCAAAACGCAAGAATGAAAACGCGTCGGCAATAGCTTCGCACGTTGCCATCCTTCGCAAACAGCTTCAATATTTGAACGAACTTTCCTTACTTCCAAACTCCCTCGCCATTCCTCTCCACTCGGTCGAAAGTGGAAATCATTAACAACGTTGACTTTTGCCCATTTTTTTGATAGTTTTCAAAAAGAACTGAACAGCATAGCGAATCCTTTTATGATGGCATCATACATTCCTGTAATTTTAATGCTGGGCGTCGGAATTTTGCTCGGCGTTGTACTTCTCAAATTACATCAATGGCTCGGACCGCATCGGCCTAACGATGAAAAAACATCGACGTACGAAAGCGGGATGGAGCCTGTGCGTTCCGCGCGAGAGCGATTTTCGGTTAAATACTACATGGTAGCAGTCCTCTTTATCCTTTTTGATATCGAGGTCATCTTCCTCTACCCATGGGCGGTGAACTTTCGCGCCCTCGGATTGTTTGGATATATAGAGATGGTTATTTTTATTGCTACGCTTTTGGTCGGGTATTTTTACGTTTTGAAGAAGGGTGCGCTGAAATGGGATTAGAACACGCTTTGGGTGACAGCCTTATCACGACAAAAATTGATGCAGCGATTAATTGGTGCAGAAAAAATTCCGTCTGGCCGATGCCGTTAGGAATATCGTGCTGCGGAATCGAAATGATGGCGTTGGTCGACCCCAGATTCGACGCGTCGCGGTTTGGTTCCGAAGTCATGCGCTTCTCTCCGCGGCAATGCGACCTGCTGATCGTGGCAGGAACAACAACGTACAAAATGGCGAAAGTGGTCCGGAAGATCTACGACCAGATGCCTGACCCAAAATGGGTTATCGCGATGGGAGTATGCACGTCAACTGGAGGGATGTACCGCACCTACTCCGTTGTCCAGGGCATTGATCAGTTTGTGCCTGTTGATGTGTACGTCGCCGGCTGTCCTCCACGCCCGGATAATCTTCTCCACGCGATTATGATGATTCAGCAAAAAATCGGGCGCGGCGAAAGCCGAAGCACCCCGATGACAGTAGCTGAAGAGAGGCAAGAACAGCAGTTGTTGCAAATTGGGGTTTGAGGAATTTGGGAATACAGAATGCAGGAGACAGAATACAGGATTCAGTTATTTACCAGTGATGCACTATTCTGCCTCCTGATTCCTGTCTCCTGTATTCTCACATTTTAATCGAAACAAATCACGTTATGCTGACCACGGTTGTCGAAAAAATCAAAGCAAAATTCCCCTCAAGCCTTCTCGAAGTAAAAGAATTTCGGGACGAGACGACGTTGCATATCAAGAAAGAGGACATCATAGCTGTTTGCACGTTTCTCCGGGACGACGAGGACTGCAAATTCGATTACTTGAGCGACCTTTGCGGCGCCGATGCCTACACTCCCGAAAACAGGTTCGAGGTCGTTTACAATCTTTATTCCCTCCAAAACAAACAACGGTTACGCCTCAAGGTCCTTACGGATGAATCGGACTTGCATGTGCCGAGCGTAACAATGGTATGGCCTGGCGCAGGATGGCCGGAGCGGGAAGCCTACGATATGTTCGGTATTATTTTTGACGGTCACAGCGACCTTCGCCGCATGTATATGCCTGAAGAGTTCGAGTACTTCCCTTTAAGAAAAGATTTTCCTCTCATGGGTATCCCCGATTCAATACCTCTACCAAGGAAATAATGTGAACGTGCAGCAGCCGATTGACGCCGGGTACGAAATAGAACCTAAAAAAAGCAAGATCCTCCATGCCCTGGAGGATAAGGACACGAGTGCCCAGTTTACCGACCCTCTTGAGAATGAAATGATTCTCAATATGGGTCCGCAGCACCCTGCAACGCATGGCGTTCTTCGATTGCTTATCAAGCTCGATGGGGAAACCGTAGCGGCGGTTGTTCCTGAACTTGGCTACCTTCACCGAGGTTACGAAAAGCTTGCCGAGAATTGCAGCTACCACGAATTCATCCCACATACCGACCGGCTTGACTACATTTCGCCGCTGATGAATAACACTGCGTATATCCTTACAGTGGAAAAATTGTTGGGAGTTGAAGCACCCCGCCGTGCGCAGTTCATTCGTGTCATCATCTCGGAACTTGCTCGCATCTCCTCGCATCTTCTTGCAGTGGGGGCTCTTGGGCTTGATATTGGAGCGGTAACGGTTTTTATGTGGACGTTCCGAGAGAGGGAAAAATTGTACGACATCTTCGAAAATTTAACCGGCGCGCGGTTCACCACAAGCTATACCCGCATCGGCGGAATTTCGCAAGATATGACCGATGAGACGAAACACACCATTCAGGATTTTATCGACCGGTTCCCGGCAAACCTCGCCGAATGCGAAAGCCTTCTCAACAGAAATAGGATTTTTGTAGAACGAACTGACGGCGTTGGGGTCATTTCACGCGAGGAAGCGATCGCGATGGGATTTTCCGGGCCTAACTTGCGCGGCTCCGGCGTTGAGCATGACCTGCGCCGCTCCAATCCGTACCTCGTCTACAACGAATTTGATTTTGACATTCCGGTACTCCCCGACGGGGATAGCCTCGCGCGGTACTACATTCGCGTCAACGAAATGAAAGAGAGCGTGCGCATCGTTCAACAAGCACTCGATAAAATTCCCGCCGGACCTGTCCATGCGTTCGAGCCGAAAAAAGTCCTTCCCCAAAAAGAACGCATTTACACAAAAATGGAAGAGCTGATTCACGATTTCATGATTATCAATTTCGGCGTCAATCCTCCTGCCGGAGAAGTGTACCATGCCATCGAAGGCTCAAAAGGAGAGCTCGGGTTTTACATCCAGAGCAAGGGCGAGGGGCATCCGTGGCGATTAAAAATCCGCTCCCCCTCGTTCATGAATTTGCAAATGCTTCCTCTTTTGTTAAAAGGGAGAATGATCTCCGACGTCGTGGCGATCATCGGCAGCATTGACCCGGTGATGGGAGAGGCTGACAAATAAAAAAGTGTTGGCTATTGGGATTTAGCCCTTTGCAAATATCACAAAAATTTGTTTAGCCTAACTACCAAAAGCCAATAGCTAAAACCCAATTCCTCTTTACTATGCTGACTACAGAAAATCTAAAAAAAGCCGAAGAGATTCGGAAGCGCTATCCCGCATCTCAGGCTGCATTATTACCCATCCTCTGGATTGCCCAGGAGCAGGAAGGCTGGATCTCTGAAGAGATGATGCGAGACGTCGGAAAACTGTTGGACATCCCGTACGGGCACGTCCTCGGTGTCGTGACTTTTTATACGATGTATCACTCCAAGAAGCCCGGCAAATATCATATTGAAGTCTGTACTAATGTTTCATGTATGCTTCGCGGCTCGGATAAAATTTTGAAGACAATCGAGCATCGGTGCGGTGCAAAACCGGGACAGACTTCTACCGACGGCAAATGGACCGTTAGCGAGGTCGAGTGTATGGGCGCCTGCGGCGGTGCACCCATGCTTGCAATCGGTCAAGAATACTACGAAAATCTAACGCCTGAAAAAACTGAAGAACTCCTTTCATCATTAAAATAAAAACCTCGTCAAGGTTAACAACCTTGACAAGGTTCAGATTGAAAGAACATGGAACGATACATCCTCCCTGAAATTCCGAATTATCATAGGCTCGAGGTCTACGAAGAGCATGGCGGATACGGTGCGCTGAAAAAAGCGCTCGGCATGAAGCCCGAAGAAGTTACGGACGAAGTGAAAAAATCGAACCTCCGTGGAAGAGGGGGCGCTTGCTTCCCGACGGGATTGAAGTGGACGTTCATGCCGAAACAGACGACGAAAGCGAAATATCTCTGTGTCAACGGGGATGAATCAGAACCGGGGACTTTCAAAGACCGCCAGATCCTCGAGTTCAATCCACACATGCTGATTGAAGGAACGTTGATCGCTTGTTACGCCATGGGAATTACGACAGCGTACATTTATATCCGCGGTGAGTACAGCAAGTGGCTTACAATGCTTCAAAAGGCACTCGACGATGCTTATGCTAAAGGATATGTCGGAGAGAACATTCTCTCTTCGGGATTTTCCACAAACATCATCCTGCACAAAGGCGCCGGTGCGTACATTTGCGGAGAAGAATCTGCGCTAATGAATTCACTGGAAGGACAGCGAGGTTACCCGCGGGTAAAGCCACCCTTCCCTGCACAAAACGGTGTCTGGGGATGCCCCACGACAATCAACAATGTCGAAACAATCTGCAATGCACCCCTCATCATTAATAAAGGATGGGAGTGGTATTCGAAAATCGGTGCACCAAAACATCCGGGGCCGATTCTCGTCGGCATCAGCGGCCATGTGAACAAACCCGGGGTGTATGAGGTCGCGACAGGGGAACTGCTGACAGATTTAATCTACCGGTATGCCGGAGGAGTTCCCGGAAACAAAAGAATCAAAGCAGTGATTCCCGGCGGGTCATCGACAATGATTCTCCGCGGTGAATCGATTGAAGGGGTTCGAATGGACGCCGATTCTCTCAAAGCTGCGGGCTCGTCCGTCGGCACGGCAGGGATGATCGTTATGGATGAAGACACAGATCTGATCCGTGTTATCACCCGCATCGCAAAATTCTATTATCACGAATCGTGCGGCCAGTGCACCCCATGCCGGGAGGGAACAGGCTGGCTATGGAAAATTTTGAAGCGCTTCGAAACGGGCAACGGTCAGGAAACAGACATTGACCTGCTGATGGACATTGCCAATAATATAGAGGGCAACACCATCTGTGCCCTTGGCGATGCGGCTGCGTGGCCCGTTCAAAGCATGACCCGCCGTTTCCGCGATGAGTTTGAGAAACGAGTAACAAAGGCTCCGAGCATAACGCAGACCGCAGTGACGGTTGCCTCCTAAGAAATTCTCTGGAAACGCCATTATCAACTATTAACTGAATGCCAGCCCTCTCTTCATTTCAAAGAGTCAGCATAGCAGTTTGTTCTTTAAGCAGCATCCCGATCCTTCTTTTCTCGCAGCAATACCCGATCCCGACTGAAACTCCGCAGATTCTCCCCGCAGGCGCTGCCCATGCAGAGGTCGGCTTCGGACGATACGAGGACCAAACGTTCCCCCTCTCAGGGTTGGAAGGTACATTAACAAGGCTCGGCAATCTCCGATTCGGCTTCTCGTACGACAATAACGTCGAACTTCAGTTTGACGGGACCCTTCGCGATATTTTGGACGTAAAAAGCAGGCACGATGCAATTAATAGCGCCTTAGCCACAACGAACTCTGTCACGGGAGACATAGGTGATTTTACGCTTTGGACAAAGTTTCGGTTGATTTCCGAATACCATTTTTTCTCGACCGTTTCAATCCGGTTTGGCGTTCAGCTTCCAGACGCGAGCAACAGATCGGGCTTGGGGGTCAATGCATTCGACTTTTATTCTTCATTCCTGCTCGAAAAACATTTCGGCGGCATCCGATGGGTGGCGAATGCCGGACTCGGAATTCTCGGCAGCCCAGCCGAGTTGCGGCAGCAACACGAGGAGCTTATTTATGCTTTTGGAAGTTACGTCCCGCTAGGGGAGAAGTTAACCCTTGCACTTGAAACGGCAGGAAGAACCGGACATCAAGGTCCCGGAATATATCGCTTGGCTAACGCGGACGCAGGCGTGCAAACAATGCTCGCCGGCCTTTCGTGGAAACTCCTTGGAGTGCTTTCGTTCGCGCCGTCGGATAACTCCAAAGGCGCCGAGATTGTCGCCGGATATGATTTTGCAATTATAAAAGATGCCGTAGGTGGAACATGGTAAATGTACTACAGAAAATCATTTGGCTATAGGCTATGAGGCCGATTAAACCCAAGCCGCTCGCTCGTGGGGACGTCATCGGCGTGATTTCGCCTGCGAGCGCTCCCTCATCGGAAGAAAAAATCGATAAGGGCGCAGAATATCTTGAACGCCTCGGCTACCGCGTCAAGCTCGGGAAACATGTCCGCGCAGTACCGAGGGTTTCTCGCGGGCACAGACGAAGAACGTGCTGCGGATGTCAACGAAATGTTTGCAGATGAACAAATAAAAGCGATCATTGCCGTAAGAGGTGGATATGGTTCACCCCGGCTTCTGCCTCTCATCAACTACAACCTCATCAAGCACAATCCAAAGGTCTTTGTCGGATACAGCGATCTCACAGCATTACAGCTAGCGTTGTATAAAAAAACCGGCTTGGTTTCGTTTTCAGGCCCGATGGTAGGAGTGGAAATGTTCAAAGGAATCGACCCATTTACAGAAGAGCATTTCTGGCAAATGATCACGTCGACAAAAAAATTAGTCACACTCCACAATCCTGATTCGCGCAGGCTGAAGCCGATAGGGAAAGGAAAAGCCTCGGGAGTGCTGATCGGCGGGAATTTGTCGCTTATTACATCGATCGCCGGAACGCGATATTTGCCATCATTCAAAAATTCAATTCTATTTTTTGAAGAGACCCAGGAGGAACCTTACCGCTTTGACCGGATGATGAACCAGTTGGCGCTGGCAGGTATCTTTAAGGATGCAAAAGGAATCGTTATCGGCGAGTTAACCGACATTAAACCTGCTGACACGGCAAAACCGTACCTCACCGTCGAACAAATCGTTGCCGATCACCTCTCTTCTCTTTCCAAACCAATTCTTGCGGGATTGGCTTATGGACACGTTCCACGAAAGCTCACTATACCGATTGGAATTAGGGCGACCGTGGATACGGCGCAGTGCACTCTTTCGCTCCTTGAGGCCGCGGTTGAACGGTGAGATTGGCATCCGCAGGGGTTTTGCCTTTAAGCGTTTATTTATTTACTTTTTTGACTGAATCGAAAAAGAATACGACCGTTCCCCCTTTAAATTTGCCTTTCTAAGAAGTTTTGTCGACTGAGGGAAAAACAATGGCTGTTGCGTTTTTTCCGAGCGTTATACGAGGAAAAACCTTGTGATAAAAAATTGTTGCAGTTCACGTTTCAATAACAATAAAGGAGAATTATGCGTAAGCTAATCTTTGTTGAGGCAGCAGTAGTTTTGTTCTTAATGAATTGTTGTTTCAAAACTGCAATTGCACAGATGAACCATGCCGGCATGAGCGATAACACAATCACTAAAGCCGTCGCAGTGCTCCATCCAACAAAAGGCAATTCGGTTTCGGGCATTGTCAGGTTTGAGGCTGTTTCGGGAGGCGTGCGTGTCGTTGCCGACATCACTGGGTTAACCCCCGGGAAACATGGCTTTCACATTCACGAATACGGCGATTGCAGCTCGGAAGATGGAACATCGGCCGGAGGACATTTCAATCCGGCAAAGATGTCTCATGGCTCGCCATCGAGCAAAGAGCGGCATGTCGGCGATCTCGGCAACATCGAAGCGGACAAAGATGGGAAGGCTCATCTCGATTATATTGATACAATGATCTCCTTCAGCGGGGCAAACTCAATCATCGGCCGGGGAGTGATTGTCCATGAGAAAGAAGACGATTTCAAAACACAGCCGACCGGTAATGCCGGTACACGAGTAGCCTGCGGTGTGGTTGGCATTGCGAAATAAGGCCGGGATAAACAAGCTGACATTCTTCCTTACCTAAACCATTGGCGAAATGACTCTTCTTGTCTCTGAGCTAGAAATTGTGATGGAAAAACATCTTCAACCCCGGAAATCATTGACAAATCAGTCATTTATGATTACATTCATCATTGAAAATTGTATGCGTGGATAGCTCCCATTGTTATCGATCGCGGTGTTTGCCTCGGGACGCGGCTCCAATTTTCGAGCGCTCGCCGAGGCAATTTCAAAAAAAAATATCGACGCAAAAATTGTTGTTGTAATCAGCAACAATTCTGACGCGGGTGCGTTGGCGCTTGCTCAAGCGTTTCATATCCCGGCACTTCATCTCAGCCAGAAGCAATTTCCTTCGCAGGAAGCATTCACAAACGCGGTTCTTTCAACACTCGAGTCGCACGGTGTTGATTTTATTGTTCTTGCCGGGTACATGAAAAAAATTGACCCGGTCATCATCAGACGCTACCGAAACAATATCATCAACGTGCATCCGGCATTGCTGCCGGCCTTCGGCGGACAAGGAATGTATGGACACCATGTCCATGAAGCGGTCATCGCACAAGGAGCTTCAGTGTCGGGCGCGACCGTTCACATCGTCGACGAAGAGTTCGACCACGGCTTGATTGTTCTGCAGGAGTCGATTCCCGTGAGTCCGGCCGATACACCGGACACGCTTGCCGAGAAAGTGTTGCGCATCGAACACACGATACTTCCTCGCGCTGTTGAGTTATTCGCCCACAAAAAAATTACCGTCGAAAACGGGAACGTATTCATACACGACTCATGACAAATCGAAAAGGATTTCATTGCTAAAGATTCGTCGGGCGCTTCTCAGTGTTTCGAGCAAAGAAGGAATTATTGAGCTTGCCTCGGAACTCCATCGCCTCGGAGTCGAAATAGTTTCGACGGGCGGAACTCATGCGCTCCTATCGTCTTCGAATATTCCGGCGAAGCAGGTTTCGGACATCACAGGCTTTCCGGAAATATTGGACGGCAGAGTAAAAACGCTGCATCCCGCCGTTCATGCAGGCTTGCTCGCCGTGCTCGATAACCCGGTTCACCGAAAACAACTCGACGACCTTCACATTCAACCGATCGACCTCGTTGTCGTCAATTTGTACCCGTTCAAAGAGACGATCGAGAAAAACGGCGTGACGATCGATGACGCGATAGAGCAGATCGATATCGGCGGCCCCGCGATGATCCGTTCTGCCGCGAAGAATTATCGTTTCACGTGTGTTGTTGTCAGTCCAAAAAAATATCCCGGACTCCTTCTCGAGCTTCACGAGCGGAACGGGTCGATCAGTGAAGAAACGTGTTTCAG
The DNA here is from genome assembly GCA_963717445.1 of uncultured Bacteroidota bacterium. Lineage (GTDB taxonomy): Bacteria > Bacteroidota > Ignavibacteria > UBA10030 > UBA8401 > JAGVPT01. The sequence goes on from OY970334.1 coordinate 1,357,205, forward strand.
GCTCGCGAAAGAAGCATTCCAGCACACGGCCCATTACGATACGGTCATCGCTGAGTACCTCCAGCATAAAACGGGCGAACAACAATATTTTCCCGAGACGTTCACGCTGTCGTTAAAGAAAATTTTCGACCTTCGCTACGGAGAGAACCCCCACCAGCAAGCGGCGCTGTACGGAGATTTTGAACATTGTTTCAAGAAGCTCCACGGCAAAGAAATGTCGTACAATAATATCATCGACACTACCGCGGCAGTAAATCTCCTTTCAGAATTCGCCGAACCGACTGCCGTGATTATTAAACACACCAACCCATGCGGTGTGGGAAAAGGTTCAACAATTGCGGAAGCATATCAACGAGCAATCGTGACAGACCAGAAATCCGCTTTCGGCGGTATCGTTGCGGTGAACCGCCCGCTCGATATGGCGGCCGCTGAATTGATCAACCAAATATTTACGGAAATCATCATCGCCCCTTCTTTCCCTCCGAATGTGCTGGAATTTTTGATGAGGAAAAGAGACCGGCGGTTGATTCAACAAACAGGCGATGTCCGGTCGGTCATCGAACCCGACATTCGCAAGGTCACATGCGGCCTACTCGTACAGTCCCCCGATAAAACCCGCATAGCCCCGGAAGACTTGAAGACCGTCACCGAACGAAAGCCAACGAACGATGAGGTGGAAGCGATGATATTTGCCTGGAAGATAGCTAAGCATGTGAAATCTAATGCTATCGTTTATGCCGTTAAAGATGGTACCGTCGGCATCGGGGCGGGCCAAATGTCAAGGATCGATTCGTCCAAGCTCGCCGTGCGCAAGGCGCAGGATGCAGGGTTGTCGCTCGTCAACACAGTTGTCGCTTCCGATGCTTATTTTCCCTTTGCCGACGGGTTGATCGAGGCAGTGAAAGCAGGGGCAACGGCCGTCATCCAGCCGGGGGGTTCGGTGCGAGATGACGAAGTGATCAAAGCCGCGAACGATAACAACATTGCAATGGTCTTCACCGGCATCCGGCATTTCAAACATTGATTATGAAATTCTGAACCCTAATCCCTAAACCCTAAAGTGCAGCATTGTTGACATTATTTAGGATTTTGGAATTAGAATTTTGTATTTTTCCATAAGCGTCTTTCTCAACTTTTAGCCTTTAACACCAATGGGAATTCTCTCCGTTTTTTCCGCCGACCTCGCTATCGACCTCGGCACGGCCAATACACTTATTCATATGAAGGGTAAAGGCATCGTTTTGAACGAGCCTTCAATTGTCGCTTTTGACCGCAATACAAAAAAAATTGTCGCGATCGGAAACGAAGCGAGGGAAATGCTTGGACGAACACACCGGGATATCCGCACGATTCGTCCGATGAAGGACGGTGTGATTGCCGATTTTGAAATTGCGGAAGGAATGCTGCGCGAATTCATCAAAAAGATTCATGCCAATTGGCTGCCGAGCCGAAGGATCGTTATCTGCGTCCCGAGCGGGGTGACCGAAGTGGAAAAACGAGCGGTGCGCGATTCGGCCGAACATGCCGGCGCGAAGGAAGTTCACCTCATTGCCGAACCGATGGCCGCAGCAATCGGCGTCGGGCTTGACGTTGATAATCCCGTTGGAAACATGGTGGTCGATATCGGGGGCGGCACGACTGAAATCGCCGTGATCGCGTTGTCGGGAATTGTGAATGAAGAATCGATCCGCATCGCGGGCGACGAAATGAATTCTGCGATCATCCAGTTCTTCAAAAAAAATCATAACATTCTCATCGGAGAGCGAACGGCTGAGGCGATTAAGTGCGAAGTCGGCTCGGTGATGCCGATGAAAGAAGAAGTAACGATCCAGGTAAAGGGACGGGATCTCGTGAACGGTATTCCCAAAACAACGGATGCAAGCTCCGTGGAAATTCGAGAGTCGCTGAACGAGTGTGTCCAACAAATCGTCGATGCGGTAAAACTAACGCTGGAGCGGACACCGCCAGAGCTCTCGTCCGATATTCTCGATCGCGGCATTATGCTGTCGGGCGGCGGCGCGCTGCTCAAAGGATTGGATGAGCGGCTCAGGCTCGAGACAAATTTGCCGGTCCATGTGGCCGAAGACCCGCTTACTGCCGTTGTCAGAGGAACGGGAAAAGTTCTGGAAAACTTGAACCACTACGCCAAGGTCCTTATCAAGAGCCGACGATATTAACAATCAACAATGAGCAATCAACAATGAACGGTATCCCTGAAGACGTCCATTGTTGATTGTTGATTGATCATTGAAAAATGCAGCGCCTCTATCAATTGTATTTTCTTTTCAAAGAGTATATCGTTTTTTCCTTCCTCGGTACTCGTTTCGATCGCCCTTCTAACCCAGAATGATAACGAACAGGTGCGGCGTATCCGTTCGCTTGCCGTCGGCATGGTCGGTGCGTTTCAAAGCACGGTCTCGGTGATTCCCAATGTCTTTGAAATGCAGCATGAAAACGAAATGCTCCGGAGAATGAACATGAACCTTGCGGATGAAGTCAACCAGCTTCGGGAAGCACGCCTGGAAAACATTCGCCTCCGCTCCATGATCGCGCTAAAAGAAACTTCCACCACGACACTCATTGCAGGAAAAATTGTCGCGAAAAATCTCAACCTGCTTCGCAACACGTTGACGATGAATGTCGGTGAAGACCAGGGGGTCGCTGTCGGCATGCCGATCGTAACGGGTGAGGGACTTGTTGGGAGAGTGATCGCTGTCAGTGGGAATTACTCAATCGGTGAGCCGATGCTCAACGCTGATTTCCGTGCAAGCGCTAAAGTTCAGCGGAGCAGGGTTGATGGAATCATTGCATGGGACGGCAAATCGGTTATGCTAACGAACATCGCAAAATCGCTCGATGTCCGGCCGGGGGATGCAATTGTCACATCAGAATATAGCAACGTCTTTCCCCCGAACATCAAAATCGGCGTCGTAGAATCTGTAACGGAAATTCCGGGGAGTTTGTTTAAGCGGGTAGAAGTCGCTCCCGCGGTAGATTTTGTGAAGCTCGAAGAAGCGTTTGTTGTGAATTTTCTGCCGGACATCGAGAAAATTCGATTAGAAGAAAAGTCGCAAAAGTGAAGGGGATAATCTTTAATTAGCGACAGTGGTCAAATTTAACAACCTCACCCTTAGTCCCTCTCCTGAAAGGAGAGGGATATGTTTCCGACAGCTTGAGCGCTCACTTAAAAAATAGCCCCAAATTAATTTCCTCTCCCTATGGGAGAGGGTCAGGGTGAGGGTTCCCTTTTGTGCACACTCTCCCAAATCACTTGCATTACTCCATTTTGATTTAACAAAAATTCTTTGTTCGAAAAACGAAGGACCGTTAAACCGTGCGCATTTAGAAATTGGTCTCGGTGAAAATCATATTCCTTCCCTTCTGTTGTATAGTGTTGACTCCCATCTAGCTCTACAACCAATCTCGCGGAAAAACAGAAAAAATCCACAATGTAGGGACCGACCGGTACCTGCCGGCGAAATTTAACACCAAGGCGATTGTTCCTCACTAACGACCAAAACCTTTTTTCCGTTTCGGTCATCGTACGGCGGAGTCTACGGGCTTTTGCAGTTGAAGACTGAGAAGACGTGATGAATCGTTTCCCATTGCATCCCCTGATTACACGACGCCCTCACCTTGTCCTTCGGACATCCCTCTCCCCTTGGGAGAGGGACTAAAGGTGAGGGCTTTTTTCTACAACCTTCCCCCAAAAAAAGCTCAAAAGTACAATAAAAACACCGCGACCGAAGCCGCGCCAAGTTTTTCACGTCGGCATATAGCCTTATTGTGAAAAGATTCAAAGGTAGCGAATCTTGGCTTACTGTCGCCCATCTACCTTTGAAAAACCGCTTTTCATATGTCAAAGAGCTCTTTTGTTGAAGAATCTGAAACTCTCAATCCATCCGTCGGTTTATGGTGGCATCCGCATCATCGTATGAAAAACAAAATAAAATTGCAACAACACTCTCCCAAAGGGAGAGGGATGTCCCGACAACATCGGGACAGGATAAGGGCTACTTCTCCAAAAACTCCAACACCCGTTTCATATCCTCCGGCAGCTCGGAGTCGAACCGCATGAACTCTTTCGTCACGGGATGAACAAACCCCAAGCTTTTTGCGTGAAGCGCCTGGCGTGAAATTTTCTCGAGGAGATTTGCCGCTTCCGCCTTTTTCTTTCCGTTGACTCCGCCGACCGCAATTTTTCTTCCGCCGTATGTTTCATCGCCGAACACCGGATGATGGATATGGGCAAGATGAACGCGAATCTGGTGCGTGCGGCCGGTCCGCAAATGGAGGCGGAGCAGCGCAAGATACGGGTACTGCTGTATCACTTCGTATTCTGTCGCGGCGTATTTCCCTTCCTTGACCACTGCAACTTTTTTCCTGTCGCTTTTGCTCCGGCCGAGCGATGCCTCGATCATTCCTTCCGGAGCTTTGAACACTCCCCAAACAATTGCCCGGTATTCTCTTTCCGTCGTCTTGTTGGCAAACTGCCGTGAAAGTTTTTGATGCGTCATTTCATCCTTCGCAACCACCAGCAACCCCGAAGTATCCTTATCCAACCGGTGAACGATTCCCGGACGAAGCGGATGCGGCTGTGAGAGCGATCGGGAATGATGGAGCAGTGCATTGACGAGTGTACCGGAATAATTTTTGTACGCAGGATGCGTTACCATGCCGGCGGGTTTATTCACGACAAGGAGAAACTCGTCTTCAAACACGATATCGAGGGGAATGGCTTCAGGAAGGACTTCGGGGGGTTCAGGCCTGGAAAGCTCGATATGGATGATGTCCCCGGGTGCTATTGCATGGCTGGCCTTCACCCCTTTTCCATTGACAACGACTTCACCGCATCGGATGGCTTCCTGCACTTTCGTCCGGGTCGCATTCTCAACATGCGATGTGAGATAGACGTCGAGCCGTTCCTTTTTCTGCCCGTGCGGAACAACGATGTCGAATTGGCGTTTCATAGTGGGATCGGCGCGCACATCAATATACCGTTGCCGGAAAATGAGGAGGGCTACAGACTGACTTTCGGCGGCGTTTCAGGTGATGTCGCCGCAGATTCCAACGAAGGCTTTTCGCTTTGTTCTTCATCGCTCACAAAACTTCTGTGAAAAATCAGCAAGATTAAAACGCCTACTGTCACCGATGAATCGGCGATGTTGAAAATAGGCCAGCGTGAAAGATGGTAACCAAGGATGTTAATATTAAAGAAATCGATGTCGATAAAATCCACTACCTTGCCGTAAAACAGTCCCCCGTCGTTGAACAACACGCCGTAAAAAACCCGGTCGATAAGGTTGCCGATCGCTCCGCCAAGAATGAGCGCCAGCGAAAAACGAAACAACAACCGCTCGTTTCTCATCTTATATAAATAGAACAGAATGCCGAGGCTGGCAATAATGGAGAAAAGTGAGAAAAACAATTTTCCCCCCACGTCGATACCGAACGCCATCCCCGGGTTTTCGATGTAGGTGAGGCGCCCAAAATTCCCGAGGATCGGAATTGTTGTCCCAAGCGGAATCCCTTGCACATGGATCCCCATCGCCGGAATGGAAAAACCTTTGATCAGCAGCTTTGTCGCTTGGTCTCCCAGAATAACAGCCAACGTTACGTATAATATTTTCACTTCACATCTTCCTGCACGTTATGTTTGCGGTATGCTACCTACCCTTTTTTACTTTGCAACGGATACAAAGTTGCGCGTGGGGAACTGCTTCCAGCCGTTCTTTTTCGATCAGTTTCCCGCAGTCGGTACAAAAGCCGTATGTCCCTTTTTCAATCCGTTTCAACGCATCTTCGAGGTAGTTCAAGAATTTTCCTTCCCGGGACGCAAACAAAAACGTTTTTTCCCTCTCCATCGCATCCGTTCCCTGCTCCATGTGCATTGAGTATGTCGAATTCTCGTTTGCATACTCACCCGTCGTTACATCCATCATACTCTCTTTGAGAATCTGCAGTTCTTCAAGAATCTCCTTCCTCTTTTCAAGGATAATAACTTTGAAGTGCTCCAATTCTTTCATCCCATATCCCTTCACTTTCACAGGCCGTTTTTCAGGCGCCCCTTTTGCCATATTTTTATCCGCCGCTTTGGGGGCAACTTTTTTCCGTTTCGTTTTCGTAGCCATAGTTCCTGCTCCTTTTTTAACTCCTGCAATCTTTTTTTTCGCTGCAACTGCTTTTGCCATGGATGGTCCTCGAAATGGATAAAAAATGAATTAGACTCTTCCGGCGTTTATCTCGCCCGTTCAATGCTGATGTCGCACACTTCACCGTTGATGCTTTCCTTCGTTGATATTTCGCCGGCATGCAAAGTAGAATGAACATCGACAGCAAGCGTCTCATGAGCGATGTATTCCTTCATTGACTCCAAAGCTTCGATCAACGCATCGGTTCCGGTATAGTAAATTGAAATCCTGTCCGTTACGTCGAAGCCGGCCTCCTTCCGCATATTCTGGACCCGGTTGACGAACTCACGTGCGAATCCCTCGTTCCGCAGATCGGGCGTAATTTCCGTGTCGAGCGCGACAGTCATTCCCCCGTCTGCTTCAACAAGCCAACCGTGCAAATCTTCGTGGAGCACCTCAACATCTTCTTTTGTGATTGAAAATGTATCGCCGTTAACAGGAATTGTGAACACTCCCGTCTTCTGAAGTGACGTAATCTCTTGTGAAGTCATTTCACGGACTTTCGCAGCCACGGCCTGCACTTGCTTGCCGTATTTTTGCCCGAGCGACCTGAAATTCGGCTTGGCCTTTTTTATGACGATGTCGGATTCGTCGTGGACGAACTCAATTGTTTTCACATTAATCTCGTCCAGAATAACGCCTTCCATCTTCATTATGGATTGTTTCTGCTCCTCGCTCGAAATCGGGACGATAATTTTCTTCAACGGCTGCCGGACTTTGAGGTTCGACTTCATCCTCATCGCCCTCACTATTCCGACAATCAGTACCGCACGTTCCATGCGATCTTCAAGTTCCCGGTCAATCACGTTGCTTTCAACACGCTGAAGGGTTGAAAGATGAACCGAAGCAAACTGTTCGCTCTTCGTCACAGAATTCAATCCCCGGTACAATTCATCGGCAAAAAATGGGGCAAACGGTGCCATCATTTTAGTCACTGCAATCAGACATTCGTACAATGTTTGGTAGGCAGCGGTCTTGTCTTTTCCCTTTTCGCTCTTCCAAAACCGGCGCCGGTTCCTTCTAACATACCAATTCGAAAGTCGGTCTATTGTGAAATCGCTCACGGCGCGGGCAGCTTTCGTGATGTCGTATTCATCCATGAATTGCGTGTACGATTGGATGAGGGTGTTGAGCGATGAAAGAATCCACCGGTCGATTTCTGCCCGCTCCGCAACGGGGATGCGCGCTTCGCTATAGTTAAACTTGTCGATGTTCGCATACAATGTGAAGAAAGAATATGTATTGACCAAGGTGCTGAAAAATTTCCGCTGAACTTCCGCAATTCCTTCTTCATCGAACAACGTCGGCCGCCATACCGGACTGTTGGCGACGAGATACCATCGTGTCGCATCGGCGCCGTACTTTTCGATAAGTTGAAACGGGTCGACCGTGTTCCCCTTCGACTTGGACATTTTCTGTCCTTGTTTGTCGAGGATCAAATCATTGACCAGGCAATTCTTAAACGCGGGTTTATCGAACAGAAACGTCCCGATAGAATGGAGCGTATAAAACCACCCGCGCGTCTGGTCGATGCCCTCGGAAATAAAATCTGCGGGGTACGCTTTGTCGAAAATATCTTTGTTCTCGAACGGATAATGCCATTGGGCAAACGGCATCGCCCCGGAATCGAACCAGACGTCGATGAGCTCAGGGGTGCGTTTCATCGTGCCGTCGCATTCTTCGCATGCAAACGTTACCGGGTCGACGGAGGGCTTATGCAAATCGAGCGGTTTTGGAAAATTTGATCCCTTCTTCAGCTCTTCGATGCTGCCGACGCATTTCAGATGCCCGCATTTCTCACAAACCCAGATCGGAAGCGGCGTTCCCCAGTAACGGTCGCGCGACAATGCCCAATCTTTATTCTCTTCCAGCCAGTTGCCAAAACGGCCGGAGCCGGTCTCCGCGGGGATCCAGTTAATCTGCTTATTCAATTCTATCATTCTTGGGGCGTACTTCGTCGTGCTGATGTACCACGACTCCCGCGCATAATACAAGAGCGGCGATGAACACCGCCAGCAATGCGGGTAGCTGTGAAGATACGCTTCTTTTTTGTAAAGAATGTTACGCGACTTCAAATCCTGTATTATCTCTGCATCGGCGTCTTTGACGAACTTGCCTTTATAGTCGGTCACCGTCTCGTCAAATTCGCCCGATTTGTTGACCGGATGAATTGTCGGCAAGCCGTATTTGCGTCCCGTTTGGTAATCGTCCTCGCCGTACGCGGGGGCCATGTGCACAATGCCGGAGCCGTCTTCTGTCGTGACAAAATCAGCTTCAACAACGTACCATCCTTTTTCTTTTGTTTGATGATAGTTGAAAAGACGCTCGTATTCTTTTCCAGCGAGCTCTTTTCCGGCAAACTCGCCGACAATTTTGTACTTATCTTTCAAAACTCCCAGTCGTGCTTTTGCGAGAATGAGAAATTCACCGGTTCCGACGAGCGCATTGTCTTCGCCGCTCATCAATTCCACTTTGACATATTCAATCTTGGGATGGATTGCAAGGGCAACATTGGAAATGAGTGTCCAAGGTGTTGTCGTCCAAACGAGAAAATAGGTATTCGTCTCCTCTTTCACTTTCATTTTTACATACACACTCGGATCCTTGACATCCTTATACCCAAGTGCAACTTCATGCGATGACAGCGGCGTTTCACAACGCGGGCAGTACGGCTGAATCTTGTAGCCTTTGTAAATCATCCCCCCATCGAAATACCGTTTCAGCGCCCACCAGACCGATTCCATGTACTCGTTGGTGAAGGTGATATAAGGGTCTGACAGATCAACCCAATACCCCATCTTGCGCGTCATCGTTTCCCATTCGGTTTTGTACTTCCACACAGATTTCTTGCATTCTTCATTGAACTTCTCGACGCCGTACGTCAGAATGTCGTCTTTGTGTTTTATGCCGAGCATCTTTTCGACTTCGATTTCGACGGGAAGGCCGTGTGTATCCCATCCCGCTTTGCGATGAACCTGAAAACCGGACATCGTTTTGTAACGGCACACGATGTCTTTCAATGCCCGCGCCATTACGTGGTGAATCCCGGGACGCCCGTTTGCAGTGGGAGGACCTTCATAAAACGTGTACTGCGGTTTCCCCTCCCGGGAAGAAATGCTCTTCTCAAAAATTTTGTTCGTTTCCCAAAATGCGAGAATTTCTTTTTCAACGCCGGAATAATGTATTTTATCGCTTAATTCTTTAAACATGCAATCAGTCAACTGTTGGTTTCGCCGCCAAAGCAATTTTCACAATCTCATCAAGCTTTCTAGTAACTTCTGGATCGATATCTCTTACCTCGAGATATTTTGTCAATTCATGATAATCATTCTTTCTCAATATATTTATCACTCCAATCTTTTCAAAATATTTCTCGAAAAGAGGATCCAGAAAATCATCTGTCGCCTTAATATCGGAGGACCATGGGTTGGTTTTTTTCAAAGTTCTCAGTGCTGATGAAATCTCATCGATTGTTTCATGCATTGCTTGTTCTCTTCGGTGAGCGTCAGCCAAACTAAATAAATCATCTGCTTGACCTCCTCTTGCGAAAGCTAGCAGGACATCCTCTCGACATAGATAATTTTCAATCTCTTTCTTCTCCCACATGAGCATGTTTAACGACGCATCCCCTTCTGGAAACTTTACATTTATATTGTCAAAAATGGCGACGCCTAACAAATCATCCTTTGCTTCGCGAAGACCATAGAAATGATCCCTTGCTTTAGAAGGTTGGTTTCCGACATAATGCACAAATGGTGCATGATTTAAATATTCCATTGCTTTGTGTTGAAGTTTATTCGCGAGGGCTTGGAGAATTGCAAGATCGGTAGAACCCTCTAGATATAAAACCCAACCACGTTGTTCAGCCTGATAATATTGATCAAAGCCGATGCTTTTTAATGCTTTCATTACTTGCTGACCACGATCGTCAATTCTGTGCGGCCTTCCCACAAATGCAATTACCATATCTCTATCAGCTGCCTCGTTCATGATAATTTCTGAATGGCTGGCAGCAATAATTTGAGAACCTTTTGTTTCCGCAATCTGGGTTAGAAGTTGATAAATTTGGCGCTGTCTAAGAACTTCTAAATGAGCATCGGGTTCATCAAGCAACAAAATAGTTTTGGGATTTGCATAAAGGTGGGCCAACAGCAACAACGTCTGCTGAAGACCTCGGCCAGATGACGAAATGTCTAATTGAATCCCATTCGATTCTTCATATGCCATCGTAATTTCACCACGTTCTTTTATATACCGAGGTGGTAAAATTTTGACGCCAAAGAGTTGTCGCATGTGACCGGTTAGACCAATCCAATCGTCCTTCCCTGATTGTTCCTGAAATATTTGGTAGCAAAGATTCCTTAGTACCTGCGCTGTTTGGCCTTCACCAAGAAGAACGCTAATTCTTCCTGCCTCCCATTTTGGTTCCACAGCGGCCAAACCTGACATCGGAGGCAGAAATCCTATTCTTATGCCTTTTACCTCTGGTGGAATTGGCATACGCTGTGCATCTTTGTCTTCGCTTAAACGAAGAGGGCGACAATAAAACGATTCCTCATTTGCATAATCAAACTCTAAACCAGATGTCCATTCCTTGCCCTCTGTAAGCCCACTAACAGTAACGTCAATCCTCACATTTTTAGTCTGTTGTTTGCCATCAATACGATCTGCATCTCGGACATGTAAATTCTTCCATAATAAGTTCGCTGTTGGAACAGGCAAAGAAATTAGATCGTTACGATTTATTGTGACACCGGGTCGCTTTTCAGGCGATGACTTGCCTTGGCGTTTTTCGTTCCAAAGTCTAACGCCAATATCCCAGAGAGCAAGTGCCTGTAAAGCAGTTGTTTTCCCGGAATTATTTGGACCAACCAACATTACGGTCTTACCTAACTCAATGTCCAAAGACTCGAATCGTTTGAAATTTCTTATGACTAGGCTTGTAAGCATCTCACCATTCGTGATCGGACAGAAATGAAGAATCTAAAACTCAAGGCATCAGTATTTCAATTTTTAATTCTTAATTATTAATTCATAATTGCCGTACCACTTCTTTCATGATCGCCGTCAACTTCGGCTCTGCTGCCATGGCTGTTGCAACGATTTCATCCAGCTTTGCCGGCTTGAGCGTATCGGGAAAACATTCATCTGTAATAATTGAAAATCCGAGCACGCGCATCGACATGTGCACTGCGACGATGCATTCCGGCACTGTGGACATTCCGACAACATCCGCTCCGATACCGCGAAGAAAGCGGTACTCGGCCCGGGTCTCAAGATTGGGTCCGGGAACGGCGACAAACACTCCCTTTTGAACTTTAATTTTTAACTCGAGCGCAATTTTTTCGGCCAGTGCTATCAACCGCTTGTTGTACGGCTCGGACATGTCCGGAAAGCGGGGACCAAGCTCTTCGTCGTTCGGGCCGATCAGCGGGTTATCGCCGAGCAAGTTGATGTGGTCGGTGATAAGCATGACATCGCCGCGTGAAAAGAGCGGGTTCATTCCACCGGCGGCGTTTGAGACGAGCAGCGTGTTCACTCCCAAAAATTTCATGACGCGAACAGGGAATGTGATCTGCTGCATCGTATATCCTTCATAATAATGAAAACGCCCCTGCATCGCCACAACGCTTTTCCCGCCGAGCGTTCCGAAAATCAATTTGCCGTGATGGGATTCTACCGTCGACAATGGAAAATGCGGAATATCGCCGTAATCGATCACGACGTCGGCGTTAATTTCTTTCGCCAATCCTCCAAGCCCGGTACCGAGAATAATCCCGATGGCCGGCGACGCTGAAGTATTCGTGCGTAAAAACTTTATCGCATCGTCAATGTGCTGTCGCAAGGGGGACATTGGTTATTTTCGATTTACGAATGCCGATTTCCGATTGTTGCTTCTTTTCTGCTTACAGCTTACTGCTTACTGTTTACTGACAACTGATTACAGCTTCTTAATAATCTCATCGATCTCGATCGATTCTTTGCCAGTTCCTCTCGATAAGTCCTTCGTCAACTCGTCATCGTCAACTTCGAGCGCCCTGATGAGGTCGACTTCAGAATTCAGTAGCACTTTCAACCGGCTGACGATCGATTCTTTTTTCGACCGGAGGTTTGCGATCTCCTCCTTCGTCCTGGACAAATCCAACCGTGCACGGTCCAAAAGTTGGTTGGCCTTTAATTCCGCTTCCTGAATAATGAGTTGGCCCTCTTTCCGGGAGTTCTCAATCGATCTCCCGCTGGCCTCCTGTGCCTGCATCAGCGTCTGCTGCAAAGTCTTTTCCATCTGCCGATAATCCCGGAGCTGGGTCTCAAACTCGACGAGCTGTCCGTTCATATCTTTGCACTGTTTCAGCAAGTCGGCAAATTCATTAGACATCATATCCAAAAATGCATCCACCTCAACAGGGTCGTATCCGCGAAGAACTTTTTTAAACTCCTGCTTTTTTATGTCGAGAGGTGTGAGTTTCATCGATGCCTCCTTCAATGAATGTTGTGTGTTGGCCTTGTCCCGAAAATTGCTGTCCCGATGCGGACCATTGTGGAACCTTCTTCAATTGCCACCGTGAAATCGTGTGTCATACCCATTGAGAGATGTTTCATCGGCTCCCGAAGAATACGAGCGGAATTAATTTCATCAAAAACCGATTTCAACAATCGAAACGACGGCCTCGATTGTGCCGGGTCGGGCAAGAACGGGCCAACAGTCATCAATCCCTGTACATTAAGGTTTGGATGTGTTGAAATTCTTCTGACCAGTTCTATTGCTTTGCCTGGCCTAACGCCGAATTTTGACGACTCGCCCGATGTATTTAATTCCAACAAAACATCAACAACCCGCCCGAGTTTAGACCCCCTTTTTTGAATTTCCGCCGCAACATTCTCGTTGTCGACGGAATGAATCAAATGCACCCAATCGGCAATATACTTAACTTTGTTCGATTGCAAATGGCCTATAAAGTGCCAGCGAATGCCGGGGTTCGAAACCTGCCGCCGTTTTCCTGTTATTTCCTGGACGTAACTCTCTCCAATGTCAAAAACCCCGGCTTGAACTGCTTCTTCGATTTCGTGAGAGCTGAAAGTCTTTGAAACGGCAATAAGGGTGACTGAGTCCGGATTTCTCGCTGCCGCGATACAGGCATTTTTAATCTTTTCCTGTATATTTTTAACGTTTTCAGCTATCATTTGCGACTTGAACATTGAATATAGCTCATTAGTGGTTCAAAAACAATAAGGAAGATGACCCAACTCTGCTTCTTTTATCTTTCAGCTTTAAGGCTTGAGCGAACCTCGCCTGAAATCATGTGAGTTGCCGTCTGCGGCTATTGACTTAAAACGGCTTTTTTGTTTAATTAAATCAGTCATCATGCCATCAACCAATTGCAAATTCTATGTCTCATTTGGATTCCGAGAATTTTGATGATGAGTTAGGAAGCCAACCCCCGCGGCGTAACGACCGGAACGAGGAAATTGAGCGGTACAAGGATATCCTCAAAAAAGGGGGGAATGGAATCCGGACAATAGAGGCGCTCGAGGAGATCGTTGATTTTTACTTCGAACAGGAAAAGTTTGAAGAAGCGTTGCACTTTGCCGATCAGTTAATCGAGTTCGTTCCGTACAGCTCGGATGCGTGGGTGCGCCGGGGGATGATTTTGAATAATATGTACAGGTACGATGAGGCAATCGAGTGTTACGAGCATGCTATTAGCCTCAACCCGAATGAATGTGAGATCTATATCAATCTCGGTATTACGTTCGATAATGCCAACAGGGTCAATGAGGCCCTTGAATGTTTTGAGAAAGCTTTGGCAATCGAGCCGGGGAGCGAGGAAGCTTTCTTCAATAAAGCGGTGACGCTCGAAAAAATAGAGCGGTATAAAGAGGCGGCTGAAATCTTTGAATTCCTGCTGAGGGAAAATAAGGAAAACAAAGATGCGATGTTCGAACTGGGGTTCTGTTATGATTTCATGGACCGGCTTGAAGAATCTCTCAAATGTTACGATGAACATCTCAACCTCGACCCGTACAATTACAACGCTTGGTACAATCGCGGTATCGTCCTCAACCGGATGGGAGATTTCACTCGATCGATTGACAGTTACGATATGTGCATCGCCATCAAGGATGATTTCGGCGCTGCATGGTATAACAAAGGAAATGCGTTTGCCAACCTGGGGAAGTTTCACGAAGCGGTCGAATGCTACTCTCAAACGCTGAGGTATGAATCGAAAGATGTTCCAGCGTGGCATAACATGGGAAATGCCTACGAAGAGCTGGGAAATTATACTGAGGCGATCAAATGTTTCACCCAAGCGATCAAATACGACAACGAGCATTATGAATCGTTTTTCGGACGCGGAAGCTGCTACGATACGCTTGAGCAGTATAAGAAAGCGTTGCAAGATTACAACCGGGCACTTGAAATCTGCAGGGACTATCCCGAGCTATGGTACGCAAAAGCGGATGTCGAATACAATTTAGGAAAATACCGGGAATGTCTGATCGGCTACAAAATGGTGGTGCAGCTCGATAAGAAAAATTATGAGGCATGGTTCGATTACGGCGACACGCTGTTCGAGCTGGGATATCTAAAAGAAGCATTGAGGGCGTTGAACCGCTGTATCGAGATCAACCAGCAGTTCGCTGAAGCATATTATACCCGTGCGAAGGTTCTGTTCGTGATGAAAAAAATGCTGGATGCGGTTGATTCTTTGAAGTCGGCGTTTGCATTGCACAGCGACCTTCGCAAGAGGTTTGAAACGGAATTCCTTGGCGTGAAGTCGATCAAGGAGTTTGCTTCGTTGCTCCAGCGATAACATTTTCTAGCGGTTTGGTTTTACATTCGGAACCTAATCCCGG
This sequence comes from uncultured Bacteroidota bacterium, assembly GCA_963717445.1. Lineage (GTDB taxonomy): Bacteria > Bacteroidota > Ignavibacteria > UBA10030 > UBA8401 > JAGVPT01. The sequence goes on from OY970334.1 coordinate 1,372,252, forward strand.
AACGGCGAGATTAGGTTTTTTAATTCCTGACCGATGTTACGCAAAACATTGAAGCATCCACTAAGGGCACGAAAGAACACCAAGGTTTAGATCCGATTTATGAGATTCAATATCTTCATTCATTAAGAATTTATACAATAGTCTTGCCGGAAATTTCTTTTCTTCGTGTTCTTTGTGGATACCTACAATACGTAACATAGGTTTTTAATTCTATTCATATGAAATCGCAGCACCACCAACTTGTCGGCGTTATCGGTCATCCGATCTCCCACACTCTTTCGCCTGCTATGCATACGGCAGCATTTGAGATGCTTCGCCTGCCGTTTAAATACGGCGTGTTCGATGTGACGGATGAATTTCTTCCGGCACTCTTCGTCTCATTAAAAAAAAATGAATTTGCGGGTGTCAACGTTACTATTCCCCATAAAGAACGCGTTATTCCATTGCTCGACTCCGTGGACGAAAACGCAGCGGTGATCGGGGCGGTCAACACAATTGTCAATCATGAAGGAAAGCTTAAAGGATATAACACCGATATCGCAGGGATTGAACAGGCGCTCGAACCGTTCAAAGAAAGAATTCGCAATGCATCCGTCCTTGTTCTGGGCGCTGGGGGAGGTGCGAGATCTGCAGCCTATGGGATTTCAAAAAGCTTCTCCCCTGCGTCGGTACGGCTGTACAACCGGACTGTTAGCCGGGCCGGAACAATCGTCGATCGGTTCAGAAAGATTTTTCCGGCTATTGTCTATGAAAATATCTCTGATCTGAAAGACCTCCCCGCTCTCATCGCCGACTCGGTGCTGGTTGTGAATACCACGTCCCTCGGAATGGCGCCAAACATTGACGCACTTCCCATCTCCCCTTCAATTCGATTTTCAAATCAGCAAATAATTTTCGATATTATATACAACCCTATTGAAACGGCCCTCCTGCAGAGGGCAAAAGCGGATGGGGCAAAGACGATCAACGGAGTAGAGATGTTCATCCATCAAGGGGCAAAGGCGTTTCAATTGTGGACAGGCAAGCCTTTCCCGGTCGAAGTAGGGCGGCAGGCAGTGTTGAACGCTTTGTCAGCTGCACGAACCGATTTCTAAGGCAACACAGTTTATCGAGAATCATATTTACGCGGAGCAGTTTGACATGCTTTCTCAACACACTCAGATAAAATACGAACGCCTCCGGTCAATCATCGGGGAGCTTGGATCGGTTGTTATCGGCTTCTCCGGCGGGGTGGACAGCACGCTGCTGTTAAAAGTTGCAACAGATGTGCTTGGTGCGAAGGCTCTTGCCGTCATCGGAAAATCCGAAACATACCCGACCGCAGAGTACGAGGAAGCCGCGGCGCTGGCAAAAAGTTTCGGCGCCCGGCACATTGAAGTCGCCACGGAAGAAACCGACGTGTTAAAATTTCAGGAGAATCCTCCTGACCGGTGTTATTTCTGTAAAACAGAATTATTCGGCAAGCTGACCGAAATCGCGAAGCAAGAAAGTATTCCGTGGATTGCCGATGGAACAATCACCGATGACGTGGGGGATTTTCGTCCGGGTATGAGAGCGAAGAAAGAGAACAATGTCCGTTCCCCCTTGCTCGAAGCGGAATTATCAAAAAATGATGTGCGCGAAATTTCCCGCCATTTGAACCTGTCGACATGGGACAAGCCGTCGTTTGCATGTTTGTCGTCCCGTTTCCCGTACGGATTCGGCATAACAAAAGAGAACTTAACGAAGGTTGACCGCGCAGAAACTCTTCTCCGGCAAGCCGGGTTCAAATTCTTTCGCGTTCGCCACCACGATGAGAAAACCGCGCGCATTGAGGTCGGTGCCGAAGAATTGCATCGCTTGTTAGACGACGCGTTACGGCTCTCACTCGTTGCGCAATTGAAAGAATTAGGTTTTACATATGTTACGCTCGACCTGCAAGGGTATCGTTCAGGCAGTATGAATGAAGTGCTGAGCCGTGAAACAAAGGAGTCATACTTGAAAGATGCCACATAAGAAGTCTCTGACGGAGACCGAATGAATGGCAGTGTAATTCCATAGACGAAGATGGGTCGACGGAGCTTTAGTTTCACACTTATCCTTGCAGCGATTCTCGCCCTGACCGGATGCAACGAGGTCTTTACGGGAAAACGTGAAGCGCGGGGTGTTTGGTTTTCGCGATTCGAGTACGCCGACATCGATTCGACAAAATCCAAAGCCCACATCACGGAAATATTCGAAAAAGCGCGAAAGGCAAAATTCAATATGATTTTCTTTCAAGTGCGCGGCGCGGGCGATGCATACTACAAATCACAATACGAGCCGTGGGCTGAGTCGTTGACAGGAACGCTGGGGAAAGACCGGGCTGGGACCCGCTGGAGTATGCTGTGCGCGAAGCTCACCGCCTTGGACTCGAACTTCACGTATGGATAAACACGTTTACGATCTGGAGCGGAAAAAAGCCTCCGATTGAATCTTCGCCGCGCTCCGCGTATCTCGCCCACCCGGAGTGGCTTGTTTGCGACATCAACGGAAGGCCGATGCCATTGAACGACCATTACGTCTACATTTCGCCGGGCATCTCCGAAGCACGGAAATATGTCATCAACGTCGCACTTGATATCGTCAACAAGTACGATATCGACGGAGTGCATTTCGATTATGTGCGGTATCCTGAAGATTCTCCCAAGCTCGGCTACTCGCACGATTCAATCAGCGTAGCGCGCTTCAACAGCGCTGAAGGGAATCCAGACAAATTGGATTGGGAAAACTGGCAGCGCGAGCAAATTAACCAATTTGTGTTCTCAGCGTACAACGCGGTGATGGGAAAAAAACCCTGGGTAAAAGTTTCCGCCTCGGTCATCGGAAAATACTCCGGGTCCGGATGGACGGCATATAATTCCGTCTACCAAGATGTCCGCCGGTGGATGGAGCTCGGCAAAATAGATTTCGTTGTGCCGATGGTCTATTGGGAGATGGATCATCAAACTCATCCGTTCGGCCCTTTGGTGACGGAATGGACATCGCGGGTTGCCTACGACCGGCAGGTCATGCCGGGAATCCTTATGGACCTCGAACAAAAATTCGGGTGGTCTGAAATTTCGAGCGAAGTTGATGCGGCACGGGCGCGGGGTGCAGCCGGAGTTGTATTTTTCTCCGCAACAGCCATGGAGAAATCGTGGGCTCTCCTCGGTAGGGACAAGTTCCCGTACTGGGCCAACGTCCCTCCGATGACGTGGAAGGAGTCCATGCCGCCGCGGGCGCCGGAATTGTATCAGGTGAAAACGAGCGGGAAAAATATAAAAGTTTCATGGAACCTCATTGTGGACAACAGTGGCCCTGTGTATTGCAATATCTACCGTTCACCGTCACCGGACATTGACACAAAAGACGTAAAGAACATTCTCTTCGTGACAGCCCGAAATGCCGTTGAATTTGTCGACTCGGCTTCTGAAGGCAAACATTGGTATTATGCTGTTACAGCTTTCGACCGGGCCGGAAACGAAAGCCGGCTCTCAAACATCGTTTCAACCGAGCCGGTATTGGCGGCAAACGGAGAACACCAATCTGCGAAATAGTATTCTACAGTAACTCTCATGGCGATAGAATCCGACAGCACTCGGCGCGCAATCAGCGAACTCTTGAAGTCCGCTGACCGTTCGATCAAAGAAGGCAATTTGGATGCCGCCCTGGGTTTCATCGAGCGAGTCTTTGAAATCGAGCAGCGCAATGTTTATGCCCGGGCGTACAAGGAACGAATTCTCGCTTTGAAAGATGCCGAAGAAAAAGATAAAGCCGCAGCGCAGAAAAAAGAAGCCCCTCCGCTACCGAAGGCCGCTCCAACGGTCGAGAGAAAAAAAACAACAGAAGAAAAACCTCCCGTTGCGCTTCCGGAAAAAACGGTCGCACCCGCTCTGCCAAAACCGCCGCATCAAAAACCCGTAACGCTCCATATCCACCATTCCCCCGCGGCGCTCGAAGCGTATCGAACGCTGCTGACGGAAATATGGTCGGACGGCAACGTCAGCGCAGAAGAACAATCTCAGATCGATTCGATGATAGAGACATTCGAGATTACGGAAAAGGATCACGTCGACATCGAGCGCCAGGTCAGAATTGAAGCGTACCTCGCCGCAATCAGAGAGGCGTGGAAGTTGGGCGTTACGTCTTTTGTCGATATCCGCAAACGGTTCAGGATTTCGGACCAGGAACACTTAAGCGTAGAACAGAAAATTAACCAGTTTCTCCAATCGCTGAAGGCAAAAGGCACAGTGCTCCTTTTAGACGATGATCATTCGTTTCTCAGCATTATCAAGGATGTTTTAACTGAAGCCGGCTATACCTGTTTCGCTGTCAACTCGGGGGAGGACGGGCTGAAAGCACTTGAAACTGTCACACCCGATATCGTGGTGTGCGATATCGATTTCGTGAAACCGAAAATGAACGGTTTTACATTCTACGAAAAATTTCGGGGCATCGACCGCTTTGTCGATGTACCGTTCATCTTTATGAGCGGGCTCGACCAGGACATCGTCGTGCGGGCGGGAAAACAAATGGGAGCTGACGATTACCTGACAAAGCCGTTTGATGCGGAAATGCTCATTGCTACGATCGAAGGAAAACTGAAACGTTCGCGCGAGATAAAACGGGTGACGCAGTCGTCAAAAAACTAGAGTTCAAACCAAAGCATACACAATTCAGGCATGAAAAATTTCTTCCAAAAGCTGCGGACGTTTACGCAGAACCTAGGTCTTGTCGAGCAAGCGCAAATCGTCGCTTCAACCGCCGTCGTCGTCATTATGGTGACGATCATCAGCGCGAACATTGTCCTGAAGCTGGCACTCACTCCGTTCGACTTCATCAGCGTCATCACTGTCGGCATCATCGGTTTCGCGAGCGTGTACTTTTCGCTCAAATACGGCAGGCAGCTTGAGGCCCAAAAACGGGAGCTTGAGGCCCTGAATCGTGTGGCGGAATCGGTTAACCAATCCATCGACCTCGATTACCTTCTCAGCAATGTGCTGCAAAAGGTCGTGGAGCTGGCCCGGACCGAATACGGCTGGTTGTATATCGTGGAGAACAAAAAACTGGAGCTGAGAAATTCAAGCGGTTCTTCGTTCAGCTTCTTCAACAAAAAGGCGCTCGATAATATCGAGCTTATTCCGTGGATACAAAAAATCCACACCCAAAAGGAAGAAACGCTCCCGAGCACGTCGTTTGCCGACGAAAGCGTTCTGCGGGCGGGAATTTCATCATGGGTCTCGGTGCCGCTGCGCGCTGCGGATCAATTCGCCGGCGTGCTGTTGCTTGCGACGACGGTGAAAGGATTCTTCGCCGAGCGACAAGTTGATCTCATCGCCGCGTTCGGCAATCACATCAACGTCGCGTTAAACAACGCGCATCTTTTTGACCGGCTGCGAAAATCGGAACAACAGTATGCCGATTTGTTCGAGCACTCGCCGGACATGTACCATCTCGTTAATCGGGAAGGGATTATCATCAGCTGCAACCAAACCGAAGTACAGACGCTCGGCTACATGAAAACCGACATCATCGGCCATCCGTTGACGCAGCTTTATCCGCAGGAGTACCGGTTGAATGTGCTGGAAACATTGTTGAAAGCGTTTGAGAACGGCTATGAGTTCCGGGGGATGGAAGAGCAGATGATAAAGCGGGACGGCGGAGTGATCGACGTCAGCGTGAACACGTCGCTCGTCTACGACGACAAACATGTGCCTGTCCTGATGCGCTGCGTTGTCCGGGACATCACTGAGAAGAAAAAACTCGAACAGAAGATCATGCAGGCGCAGAAAATCGACAGCATCGGCAACCTTGCCGGGGGCGTTGCGCACGATTTCAACAATATCCTCGCGTCCATCCTCGGCTCCTCCTCGATCATGCGACGGCGGATGAACCAAAGCGACAAATGGTTTCCCTTCGTAGAGATCATCGAAACGGCGGCAAAACGGGGTGCCTCGCTCACACGCCAGTTGCTGACCTTCGCCAGGCGCGGAAGCGTCGAAGTGCATCCCGTCGACATCCACGCGATCCTCGAGGAGACGATTCATCTCTTCGAACGAAGCGTCAACCCAAACATTGCCGTTGCCAAAAATTTCACTCCGGAAGTGGCAATTGTGAACGGCGACGAAGGGCAAATCCAACAGGCGATGCTGAATATTTTCATCAACGCACGGGATGCAATGCCGAACGGCGGAACGTTGACGATTGAAACATCCTCTGTGCAATATTCCGAGCAGGATCGGAGCACACTCTCGGGCGAAACCCGCAGCGGGAGCTACATCGCAGTGAAAGTTGTCGACAATGGTATCGGGATGAGCAAAGATGTGCAGCAACGCATGTTCGAGCCGTTCTTTACGACAAAAGAGCAGGGAAAAGGAACCGGCCTCGGACTGTCGGTAGTGTACGGCGTCGTCAACGGGCACGGGGGATACATTTCGGTCCAGAGCGAACCCGGAAAAGGAACCACGTTCTCCATTCTTCTCCCAAAATTGCCCGAGACGTTCAAGTCGAAAACCGTCCGATCGAACAGAAAAATTGTCGGGGGCAAGGAGACAATTTTAGTGGTCGACGACGAAGAAATTGTCCGCACGACCATCAGTGCAATGTTGTCGGACCTCGGTTACACGGTAGAGTCAACAGGCGGCGGAAAAGAGGCATTGGATATTTTAGCGAAAAAGAAGAAAATCGATCTGGTGCTTCTCGATATGACGATGCCGCAAATGGGGGGCAAGGAAGTTTTCCAAAAAATACGGCGAATAAAAACCCACGCGAAGATTATTATTTCAAGCGGGTACAGCGACTCAGTCTTGGGTGAAGATACATTCGCAAAAAAAGTCGACGGTTTTTTACAGAAACCATACCAAATCGAAGACCTCTCAAAAAAAATTCGCGAAGTGCTGGATAGAAACCATAAATCGTAGTCGCTTACAATTCTGTTCTTGAAAGATTCTTCACCAATCCGTATGTTACATCCGCAGTCCATTTCCGTTCAATTTTATCATTATCAATGAATACTTTTTCCGACGAGCTGCGAAAAGAGCGAGTCGCAAAGGATATCTCTCTCGCGGACATTTCAAAAAGGACACACATCAACGTCAAGTATCTCGAAGCGATTGAACAGGGATCATTCGATATTCTGCCGCAGGCCTACGTGCGCGCTTTCATTCGCGAGTATGCGCTCGTCATCGGCCTGGCGCCTAAAGCCGTCTTGAAAAAATTTGACGTCATGGTCGGCGGGAAATATTCCGTTGAGAACGGCACCATGATCGGCTCCGGATGGAGCGGTAACCCTCTTCCTTCGTTACCCGAACAAAGGGCCGCAGGCCCGGCGCGGCCTTCGGGGAAACCAGCGTATATGAAGCAGAACGATAACCGGACTGTCGCAGTCATCGTCGGTATTGTTGTTGTCGCAATCGCTCTTATCTATTTCGTGTTCGACTATGCAACGCAGGAAACAAAAGCCCCTATAGCGCAGGAAACTCCGTTTCAGGATGTGGTGAAAGAACAGGAGAAGCAAATTCTTCCTCAGAAAGCGGCGCTCGATACCTTTGCGGTTCTTCAAGCCGCGCCAAAGAAAGATTCGCTGATCCTTCGGGCTGTAACAGTTGACTCGGTATGGATCAGTATTGCCAAAGACAACGCACCCTCTCAGAACACGATCCTGCCGCCGGAGGCTTCGCGGACGTGGGTTGCGTCAAAACAGTTCAGGCTTTCCCTCGGCAATGCCGGGGGAATTCGCTTCATGTTGAACGGAACGGATATCGGCAGGCTCGGAAAGCGCGGTGCCGTAGTCCGAAACATCATTCTCTCCCCTGAGTATTTGAAATCAAAACGCTGACATGAAAGCAAGGAAATCCATTCCTTCCGGAAACGATGCTCGCCGCCGCATTCAGGAGCTTTCCGAGAAAATCCGTGAACACGATTACAAGTATTACGTCCTCTCCGAGCCGACAATATCGGACGAGAAGTACGATCTGATGATGCGCGAGCTTTCCGACCTCGAAGAGCAATTCCCCAAGCTGAGAACGGCGGATTCACCAACCCAGCGCGTCGGCGGCCAGCCGACGAAAGAATTTTCGACCGTTACACACACTGTGCCGATGCTCAGCCTGGCCAACACGTATTCGGAAGAAGAACTGCTCGACTTCGACCGGAGGGTCGATTCGCTGCTGCACCATGAATCCTACCGGTATATTGCAGAGCTGAAAATCGACGGTGTGGCTATCAGTATCAAGTACGAAAACGGAATCTTCGTTCAAGGCGCAACCAGGGGAGATGGAGTCCAGGGAGATGAAATCACCAACAATCTCAGGACGATTCGCTCCATCCCCCTTCGCTCTAACCCGACAAACATCGGGCTGCTCAATTTTGAAGTGCGCGGCGAAATTTACATGCAAAAAAAAGACTTTGAGACGATGAATGCGCAACGGGAACTGGCCGGAGAAAAACTTTTTGTCAACGCGCGAAACTCAACGTCCGGAACACTGAAACTCCAGGACCCGAAAATTGTCGCGGCGAGACGGCTCAATATGTTTTCATATTTTCTCCGGTCCGACAACGTCCCCCTCAAAAGCCATTACGAAAATCTCCGACTCCTCAAAAAAATGGGGTTCGTGGTAAACGAACACATTCGGTCGTGCAGCACCATCCGCGACGTCAAAAAATTTTGCGACGAATGGAAAGAGCGGCGCGAACGCCTGCCGTACGATATCGACGGCGTCGTTGTGAAAGTCGATTCACTCCGCCAGCAAGAAATACTGGGCGCCGTTGCAAAAAGTCCACGTTGGGCCATCGCCTACAAATTTCCCGCTCAACAGGTTGAAACGAAATTGAACGGCATCACGCTCCAGGTAGGCCGCGTTGGAACTGTCACGCCGGTTGCCGAACTCGAACCGGTCTTTGTCGGCGGAACGACGGTCAGCCGCGCGACACTTCACAATGAAGATTACATTAACGAGCTCGATTTGCGGGTCGGCGATACAGTGGTCGTTGAAAAAGGGGGCGATGTCATTCCAAAGGTCAGCGCGGTAAACGCCGCAAAGCGTGAGAAAGGTTCGAAACCGTTTGTCATGCCGAAAGAGTGTCCCGAATGCGGGTCAAAAATTTTCCGACCGGAAGGCGAAGCGGCGTACTATTGCGAAAATTCCGAGTGCCCGGCGCAGGTTCGCGGGCGGATAGAGCACTTTGCACATCGCGGCGCGATGGATATCGAAGGACTGGGCGAAGCGGTCATCGACTTGCTCGTGAATGAAGATCTCATTCATACCCTCGCGGATATTTATTCGTTGAAGAAAAATCAGATCGTTCCGCTCGAACGCATGGGGGAAAAGAGCGCGCAGAATCTGATCGACGCCATCGAGCGGAGCAAGCTGCAGCCGTTCCACAAAGTGATCTTTGCTCTCGGCATCCGCTATGTCGGTGTTGGGGTCGCAAAGCTGCTTGCCGACTCGTTCGGCTCCATCGAAAAACTCCGGAACGCATCTCAAGAAGAGCTGGAACAGGTTGAAGGCATCGGACCGCGTATCGCTGAAAGCGTCGTCCGCTTTTTTAAAGAGCGGCATTCCAAAGAGCTAGTGAACAAGCTGCAGATGGCCGGTGTGACGTTGAAATCCGAGAAGAAAAAATCTTCCACGCAGCCTTTTGCCGGAAAAACATTCGTTCTCACGGGCGGACTAAACTCTATGCCCCGCGAGGAAGCGAAAGAGAAGATAGAATCGTTTGGAGGAAAAGTGACGTTGAGCGTAAGTGCGAAAACGGATTTTGTCGTCGTCGGGACAGACGCCGGGTCGAAGCTTGATAAAGCGGTCGAGCTTGGCGTGAAAACGGTCGACGAAAAAGAATTTCAAAAAATGCTTGCGATCTCGATGTCGGACACTGTACCGGAAAAGTCGTCGTCCAATTGAACTATTTAGCAATGTCAATCAACAAGGTATCCGCATCTTTCCGGGCAACTTGCTTTTAAGATAAACCTTTTGCAACTTTAATCAGCCAGAGAAAGAGCATCGAATTTATTATGCTGGAATCTTCACGGATGCGGATCGGAATGGTGCTCGCGCAGTTTCATTTTCGCAAGCATAGCTATCCGCAGACGGAATTCACAAAATTGTATTCCGAGGCGCGCACTGCTCTTGTGATTGTTCCCGAGGACAAGGAACATCGCGCGCTGGCGATCCCTTTACTGACGTCGCTTCAGAATAAGTTTCGCGGGAACAAATTGACCATCGTCATCTACGATTCGTTCCGCGATCTTTCCAGTTCGCTGGCTCATTGCGACGTCTTCCCAATGACAAAAGATAATATCAGTTTTTTCTTTCTTCCCAAAAAAAAAGCTGTGCAAAAACTCAGCCGTCAAAAATTCAACGTCGCATTCGACCTCAATATCCCGATGGTCCTTCCCGCTGCGTATTTGTGCCGCAGCGCGAACGCGACCTTGAAAGTCGGCTTTGTGAAAGAAAACGGAGATAACTTCTACAATTTTCAATTGAAGACGTCACACCTGGAGAGCCCGCAGCGAAGTTTCGAGCAGTTATTGCGCACCATGGCAATGTTTTGACGGAGCGTTGGAGGCCCAATGAAGTTTGAGATCACGAAGAATACGCAGCAGACTGTGATAAAATTGAAGGAACGGAAACTCGACGTTTCGGTTTCGCCGGAGTTGAAAGGGGAATTCATTCTTCTCTGCCGCCCCACCCTCAAAACGCTCGTTATCGATTTGACCGATGTCGAATTTTGCGACAGCAGCGGGTTGAGCGCCCTTCTCATTGCTGAACGCCAAATGCGCGGGCATGGGGGCAAAATCATCCTCGTCGGCGTGCATAAGAAAGTAATGGCATTACTTAAAATCTCCCAGCTCGACCGCGTTTTCCAAATATTCGATACCGTCGCAAAAGCGACAAAAGAGTGAACCATTCTATCCAAGGATTTCCTCAGGAGTCTCATGTGGCAAACCCTTCTTGACTGATGCCATGATGGAACCCTCCTTCAAATCCGTCGCAGTTTCTTCTTCTCCCGTTACGGAAAATATTTTCCATTCATGAGCTGTGACCCCTTCGACACAATGGCCATAACAAAGTTCTTGGACCCATTCCTCAGGAGTTTGGAATGCAGTTGACCATAACAGATGTGATCGTCATCGCCTTATACTTTGCCATTAACCTTGCAGTGGCATTGTTCCTTCGCAAGCGTGCGACGAAAAGTGTCAGCGATTTTTTCATCTCAGGAAGAAACGTCTCGTGGTGGCTTGCCGGTACGTCGATGGTTGCGACGACCTTCGCCGCCGATACGCCGTTGGTCGTTACGGGCCTCGTGGCGCGAAACGGCATTGCCGGCAACTGGATCTGGTGGAGCCTGGCATTCAGCGGAATGCTCACTGTATTCTTTTTCGCCAAACTGTGGAGACGAGCAGGCGTACTCACCGACGTGGAATTCGCCGAGATTCGCTACTCGGGGAAACCTGCAACCTTCCTTCGCTGGTTTCGCGCGGTGTACCTCGGACTTCCGATCAACCTCATCATCCTCGGATGGGTGAATCTTGCTATCGTCAAAATTATGATGCTGGTGCTCGGAATATCAAAAATTGAAGCGCTCGCTGTAGCTATTGCCATCATGTTCGTCACCGCTTCAATCTCGACGTTGTCGGGATTGTGGGGCGTCTTGTGGACAGACTTGTTCCAATTTGTTCTGAAGATGGGAATGGTCATTCTCCTTGCTGTCTTCGCGGTCAGTGCTACCGGAGGAATGGATTCATTGATCGTGCAGCTTCATAACATTGACCAGACACGCGGAACACAAGGGTCGATATTGTCGTTTGTGCCCGACCTCAACTCGGCGTGGATGCCGATGATAACTTTTTTCGCCTTCATTGCCGTCAACTGGTGGGCATCATGGTACCCCGGCGCGGAACCGGGCGGAGGTGGGTATGTTGCGCAACGGATCTTTTCGGCCAAAAACGAGAAGCATTCCCTTCTCGCCACTCTCTGGTTCAATGTTGCACACTATGCGATACGTCCATGGCCATGGATTCTTGTCGGGCTTGTTGCCGTCGTTCGTTACCAAAATAATCCTGCGTTTCAGGCCGATCCTGAGTCGGGCTACATCCGCATTCTTATTTCGGATTTACCGGCGTACTTGCGCGGACTTATGCTCGCAGCGTTTGCAGCCGCATATATGTCAACAATCGGCACGCAATTGAATTGGGGTGCGAGCTATCTTGTGAACGATGTCTACCGCCGATTTTTGAAGCCAAACAAAAACGAAAAACATTATGTCGCCGTCTCGCAAGGCATCACGATGCTGCTGATGATTCTTTCCGCGATCGTCACATTTTACATGGATTCAATCGGTAACGCATGGAGATTTTTGATGGCGGTGGGAGCAGGGACGGGGCTTGTGTACATCCTCCGTTGGTTCTGGTGGCGTATCAACGCATGGAGCGAAATTTCGGCGATGATCGCTGCATTCATGGTGTCAATGATACTTCAATTTGGTTTTCATCTCAACGAAGGAGAGCCAAAAGAATTCGCCTATCTCCTTCTCATGACGGTGACGGCAACGACTGCCGTCTGGCTTTCGGTGACGCTTTTAACACAACCGGAGCCTCGGGAAAAGTTGCTCTCGTTCTATCGCCGCGTCCGTCCCAACCCGGCAATGTGGAAACCAATCGCCGCCGAAGCGACCGACATTGTTCCTCAAAAAGACGGCATCTTTAATCTGTTGAATTGGTTGAGTGGTGTCATTATGATCTATGCGTTCCTTTTCGGAACCGGGAAAATAATTTTGGGAAGCATTCCTACCGGAATAGCGTTGCTCGCGATTGGATTTGTTTTCGGAGGAATCATTTATGTCAGAATAAATAAGCGAGGATGGGAAGTGCTTAGCTCCTGAAAATAGAGATACTAACGTTGCTTATATTTCCCCCGTCCGGGAACTTTCAATGACGAACCGCTGGAAATGATATTGGCCCGCTCAGGTTTTTTCCCTCCAAGATGATACCCGCCGATTTATTTCATCAAGACAAACGATAACAAAACCCCGAACAAGATCGATTGTCCAAGCAAAAGAAGCCCGAGCTTTTTAAAATTAACGCGGGTGGAAAGTTTCAGAATTCCGTACACTCCATGGAGAATCATGGGGACGAATGCTGCCAAGACGAGAGTCGGCACGATATGGGCTGCCGCAAGAATTGCAACGACCGCCACAACTGCCGCATAGTAAAGTAGATTTGCCTTCCCCAACGACAATTTCTTTCTCCACATCAAATCGGTTTTTTTTGTTGCGGAGGCCTGAATCTTCATGTGGACATAGAAAACACTCCAGCCGAAAAAGAGGAAATTTAGGACGTATAACAATACTGCATACCAATCGAACATTCCCGTGAGGACATAATACATACTCGGCCCGCTTAATGTAAGTCCCGCGACAGCAATCAGATCCGTCACAATCATTTTAGAATAATACTTCACCAAAAAGAAATTGCAGAAGAAGAAAATCGCGCCGGTGATTCCAATGGCAAGAAGAAGAGTATATCCGCTTAATAACAGTGGTACAACAAATGCCACTGTAGCAAATAGGTATGCAACTGCCCAGAATTTTGCCTGTCTTAATTTTTCCTCTCCTTGAGTTATACCTGAATAGTGCCGCAGAAGAGCTTGTGCAGGTACATAACTCATAAAAATGCCAAGAGCAGATGCAGCAACAAAAATCGCATTAGTCGACCATTTCCCGGCAATACATGCATTCACAAGCATTGGAATAACAAGCACTGCCCACGAACCATGCTCTTTTGTTATTGCCGGCGGTGGAATTTTTTCGCGCATCATTATTCCTTATCCGTTTACTCTCATTTCTTATTGAACTGTGCTCTCGCTATTCTTTTTCAGCGAGTGGCCCGTTACGAGGCCGAAGACAAATAGAACGAGCGATACTGCGCCGAATGCAAATATTGTGTCTCCGAATGCCCGCAACCATTTTACAGTTTGCACTGTCGGCGAATACAAAAAATCCGAACTGCGCGCATACCAATACCCGTGAGCGACAGATGCATACGTTTGGAGCAATCCGACGGGGAGCAAGCTAAAAACAACCATCGCAAAGAGGCCGACATTCATTGCCCAGAAGGCAAAACGCAAAAGCCCTTCTTTCCATTCATTTCTCACCCAGAGAACGCGCAAACTGAACAGCATGAGGCCCATTCCGAGCATGCCATAAACTCCGAACAATGCTGCATGAGCATGCACGGGAGTTGTGTTCAAACCCTGCATGTAATACAACGCGATGGGCGGATTAATCATAAAGCCGAACAGGCCGGCGCCAACCATATTCCAGAAGGCAACAGCAACGAAAAAATTAATCGGCCATTTATATCTCTTCACCCACTCGGTTGTCCTCGAGCGTTTGACGTTTTCCCACCCCTCGAACCCAACAAGGACGAGCGGCACCACTTCAAGCGCGCTGAAAACAGACCCGAGAGCGAGGACAGCGGTCGGAGTCCCTGAGAAATAGAGATGATGCAATGTCCCGATAATTCCGCCGGAAAGAAAAATTGTCGAAGAGAGCACGACCGAATGGTTTGCTGTGCTCAACCGAATCAGTTTAAGCCGGACGAACATAAATGCGATAACAACTGTCGCAAACACCTCGAAGAATCCTTCCACCCAGAGATGGACCACCCACCACCGCCAATATTCCGTAATTGCAAGATTTGTATTTTTGCCCCACATCAAACCGGCCATGTAAAAAGCCCCAATGGCAATCGATGCAATAAAGAACAGCGTGAGCAACGGCTTCTCATCCGTTCCTTTTCTGATTGCAACAATGACATTCCGTCCAACAAGGTAGACCCACAACGCCAGGCCGATGACGAGACCAATCTGAAACGCCCGGCCGAGGTCGACATATTCCAACCCTTGATGGCCAAAATAAAACCACATGTCTCCCGAAAGTTTATGATTAATGCTCAGCCATTCTCCGGTCATCGATCCGAGGACCGATAACAAGCAACGCCCCGAAGAGAACGTTGACGCCCAGCCTCTGCCCCTTCAATTCTACACCGCTCACTGCTGGAGCGATAAATAATCCGGATGCAAGCCATGCTGTGGCAATCCAGAAAATTCCAAGCTGTGTATGCCAGGTGCGCGTAATAACATAAGGGATCCATTTTTGAATCGGTATCCCGTAAAATCCGCCCCCTTCAACTCCATAGTGTGCAGTAATAACGCCAAAAATTATTTGAAGCGGGATCAACCCGGAGACGACCCAGAAATACTTGATGACCGCTTTTTGCGAGGGGGTTGCATCGTGATTAAACAGCGGGTCGTTTTCGGGGAGAGAGTCGGGCAGCAGCTCACTTCCTTGGGAGGCATGAAACCAAACCATTCCACCGATGCCGGCAAGAAGCAAAATTATGCTCACCCCCGTCCAGACAATTGCATCGGCCGTCGGATTATTGCCGATCAATGCCTCGTGTGGCCAGTTGCTGGTATAGGTAATCTCAGAACCTGGTCGATCGGTCGATGCAGCCCATGCAGTCCAGAAAAAAAATGAAGCAAGCTGGCGAAGCTTTATCGAATCCGACTGCGCTCCGGCGGGAATAGCGTAACGGACATTGCCGTTCCTGAAAACATCTGTGTAGTGCTGAAGGTTGGATTCAAACGCGCGGGCGCGCACAGAATCAATTACGATCCTTCCGGTTGCAGCATCGTAAGTATTCGTTCGAATCAGTTTCATTAGCCGCGTCTGAAAAACCGCCTGTTGCTCGGGAGTCAGTTCCGCGTATGAACGGCTATAATCTTTCTGAGACCATTCGTTCAAAATAAACTCGGCCTCCCGGTGGATCCAATCTGCCGTCCAGTCCGGAGCAACATAACTGCCGTGTCCCCAGACCGATCCGACTTCCATTCCGCCCATCGATTGCCAAACATTTTGTCCTTTCGTTATTTCCCCCTCCGGTATCACGACGCTGCCGTTGGTAGTAACGACCGAAGAGGGAATTGGAGGACGCTCCTGATAAATACGCCAGCCGGCCCAGCCAAGCACAGAAAATGAAATAATAATGACTCCCCAAAAACTGATCCAGAGGCGTTTCATTATGCTACTCCTTTAATGATGTGATCGTATATATATCAATTCATTGCTTTTCGTTTCAGCGCGAGAACGACAAGGTCTTTCGAAGTTTGCTCATGAAAATCGTCCATGGCTATGCTGCCGTGAAAGCGGAGATCGTTAAACCCTGCCTCTTGCAAAGCACTCGCGAGCTCTGCTTTCACAATAGGACGGAGCGTAATGCTATCGAGAATATTGATGAGTCGCCCGTCTTCTTTTTTCAACCGCAAAATATTAAAAACGACATAGTCTTTGTGGAATTCATAAAATCGCACAAACGTTACTCCTTCCGCTTCCTTAACGCTCTGAATGCGTTCCTTATTTTTTAGAATTCGATCATAATTGAGCAATTGAAGGAGAAGAACGCCGCCAGGTTGTAAAACTGTGAAAAAGTTTTTAAGCGACTGCACTAACTCTTTATAGGTGAGGAGATGAGGAAGGGAATTACCCATACACAGAACGGCGTCGAATTTTTTATTCAGCTTATGCGTTAAATCCTGGAAATCCGATTCAATGACATAAATTTTTTGATGAAGGTCTTTTGCGTGGGCTTTAACTCGTTCGAGCATCTTTTTTGATACATCCAAAGCTGTTACATGTACTCCAAACTGTCCCAACAACAACGAATGGAAACCGGTTCCCGCTCCGGCGTCGAGCGCTGTGGTGATGCCGAATCGTTGCACCAAGAGATGAAAAAACGGTTTTTCGTGAATGAATCTTTTGTCAAATCCGGTCATTGTATCATAATCGTACGCAAGAGTATCGTAGAAGTGAGATACGGTTGTTATGTCCGGTTTTTGTTCACGATGAATTTGTTCCGTCATCAGTCGACCTTCCTAATGCTGGTATATCGGCAACTCTATTTCTTGAAACCGATGGAGGTATTCTCCTTTGGAAATGCTGTTGGTCCAATGGTTCGTCAACATTGCCAAGCCAGTCACTGCGATGAAAACACCTGCAACGAGAACTCCAAACACCCACGTGGATGGAGTTCTTTTACTAAAGCTTGTTCGCAAAGAAAGCGTCTCCTTGACCGGACATACCTCGACGCAACGCATGCAGCTCGTACATTCATCGCTCAAGACTCTTCCCGTTTGATGGACGAGAATATTCGACGGGCATGCCTTCGTGCACAATTCACAATCGATGCATGACGACGCTTCCCGTGTGATTTTAAATGGACTAAGCCAGCTTGCGATGCCGAGCAACGCCCCATAAGGACAAAGAAACCTGCACCAAAAGTTTTTGATCGCAATTGAAAGCAACATGAAAATGATGATGGCCCATAAAGCGAATGTAGAGATATTGGCGAAAAACATGTACATCTTCACGTCGGCCATCTTGTTGTATGGACTGTTGATGAACGACTCAAGTGCCGGGACGTCCATCCCCATCATTGCCCAGATGAAAAACGAAAGAAGTAGATACTTTAATGAACGTAACGGATAATCCAACCATCGAGGCAACCGGATGTTCTTTCCAAAAATTTTTTCTCCAAGGAGCCAGAGCGATTCGCTCAACGTCCCGACCGGACAGAGCCAACTGCAAAATGATTTCTTCATTACAACGCTGACAAGGACAATGGCCAAAAAGATG
The DNA here is from genome assembly GCA_963717445.1 of uncultured Bacteroidota bacterium. Lineage (GTDB taxonomy): Bacteria > Bacteroidota > Ignavibacteria > UBA10030 > UBA8401 > JAGVPT01. Next base: position 1,389,946 of record OY970334.1, read on the forward strand.
AAAAGTCCAGACGGATGAATAGTATTAACAATGGATGTCTCCAACCAATATTTCAGACTTATCATTGCGCTGATTGGAAGAAACCCTTCTACTCCTGGAGGACGGGAAACAAATGCTTCGGTTCCATTAGACAATCCCCACTTTACAAAGAGATAAAATTCTATCCCCATCCAAAGACAGAGAAGAGCAAAGGCAAGTTGAATTGACGAGCGAAGGAATTGCGAATCGTTTTTGAGCCTCAATAATAATCGCTTGTACAAGATTGGCTCGCGGGAATATTTTACCTTATTCCGGCGAAGTTCTGCAGGAATTTTCTTAATTCTTAACGTCGAAACGATATCCTCTCTTTGTACTGCTGCTCGCATGTCGCCGCAAATATCCAACTCGTCTCTCATAAATTCTCCTGCTAAAATTTGGGACTCCATATTCAGATAAAATTGTCTTAAATAGGTGCAAAAAAAACTATGATCGGAGCATCGAATACATTGGTTTTTTCATATCTTTTGCCACCTCGGCAATTTGCTTATTCACCAACATTTTGTAGATCCCTTCCCTCAAGCTTGCCCAATGTTCGTGGATCGCGCACGGGCTTTTCCCCGAGCATTGTGGGAAGCCCATCACACACTTTGTGGTAAAATCCGCGCCATCGATCGCTTCCACAATGTGAAAAAGGGTGATATGTTTGGCTGGCATTCCAAGTGCAAAACCGCCTGTCGGGCCTTTTAACGATCGGAGCAAACCTTTTCGCGAAAGGTTTTGCAAAATCTTCCCCAAAAAATGGTATGGGATATCAAGCTTCTTTGTCATCTCCTTGATGGATGACATTTCACCTTCCGGTTTCAGGGCGATATACAGGACCGCCTGCAGGGCGTATTCACATTGACGGCTAAAAATAAGGCTCATATGATTTCAGACTCTTTTGTCTTAAAATAGGGAGAAAAAAAATATTTGTCAAGTGAAAAGTTAACAGGTAGCGGGCTATTTTGAATGAGTGGACATTATGAGGCATTCTCTGCCGAAGCAATCCCCTATGTTTAAGATTGTCCCGCTGTTCGGGATGCCGTAAAGCGGGACTTCGTTGCTTCACTCCTCACAATGGGACTTTAGTCTTCAAAGTAGCCCATTACCCGTATTGCCTTTGCAGCATATTCTTTGTATTTTTTTCACATGATGTATTGCTTTTCACGGCTGTGGTGCATGGGCATTACAGCCGTTTACGTTTTGAGAATGAAGAGAGTTTCCAAAAAGCGTTAGGGAACGAGAGATACTCATTAGAAATGAAAAAAGTTCTCATTATCACATACTATTTTCCACCGTCCGGCGGTCCGGGCGTTCAGCGGGTATTGAAGTTTGCAAAATTTTTGCCGGAATTTGGATGGGAACCGGTTCTCCTTACCGTGAAAGAGGGCGATTACCCTGCGCGCGACGAATCGCTGCTGAAAGAAATTCCCCCTTCAATGAAAATTTTCAGGACATCCATCATCGAACCATACGACTTCTACCGAAAAATTACCGGCAAGAAACCGGGCACCGCGGTCGACGTCAACAACATTCCCAAAAAAGGCGAACGGAAGAATTTCTCGGAATCAATTGCGGAATTCATCCGGGCGACATTTTTTATCCCCGACGCTCGCATCGGTTGGCTTTTTTCCGCAGTCAGCGAAGCAAAAAAAATTATTCAACAAGAAAACATTGATGCAATTTATTCTTCGTCTCCGCCATACACATGCGCGGTGATAGCCCGCAACGTCCATCGTGCAACCGGCGTACCTTGGACAGCCGGATTCCGGGACCCATGGACAGGCTTTCTTTCCACTCCGAACCGATGGTTTCTTCCAAAGAGAATAGACGAGCGTCTTGAGCGGAGTTGTTTCGAAGAAGCAACGCGCGTTGAAGTGGCGTGGCGTGGCATTCTTCTCGACCTCCATAAAAAATATCCCGACATTCCGGTCGACAAAGTTGTCCATTTGCCGAATGGATTCGATAGCGCTGATTTCCCCTCTACAACGTACATTCGGAATGACAAGTTTACAGTAACGTATACCGGCTCGATGTACGGCGTTCGAAATCCAAAAACATTCCTGCAGGCGGTGGCAAACCTCATCAATGCAAAAAAAATCGACCCGACGAAAATCCGCCTGAAGTTCATCGGCAGGTTCGGCTCCGAAGTTGTGGAAATGTTTCATGAAGCCACCGTTGCAAGTTGCATCGAAACGCTCCCCTATCTCCCTCATTCCGAAAGCATCGAGCATTTGATGAAATCGGATGCATTATTGCTTATCGTCGATGAATATGCCGGCGGCGAAGAAATCGTTCCCGGAAAAGTTTTTGAATACATCGGAGCACGACGGCCGATCATCGGCATTGCCCACGATGGAGCGGTAGCAGACCTTTTGCGAGCCACGAACACCGGGCTTGTAGCACGCAACGACGATGTCCCCGCAATCGAGCGCATTATTCTTGAATATCACGGCGATTATCTCTATAATAAGTCCGGTTTTTCTCCAGACCAAAAAGCGATCGGCCAGTTCGAGAGAAGAGAAATTACAAAACGGTTAGCACAGCTATTCAACGAGTCGCTTGAACGCGCGGCTTCGTAATTCACTTCACCAACGCTCATCCTCACATGGCAAAACCAAAAAATCAACCGCGTGCGGAAGCACGGCCACTCATCCCACAAAAATACCAGCATTACGCTGCGGTCGGCGTCATTTTGTTGGCTCTGGTCATTTTTTTCCACGATGTGGTCTTTTCAGGCAAAGTATTTTTTGCAAGCGATAATCTCGCATCGCAAAGCTTTAATCCGTTTGCGGATGAGGCGAAAAGGGACGGCGTCTATCCTTTGTGGGTGCCGTATATTTTTTGTGGGATGCCGTCGTTCGCAAGCCTCCTCTTGACCCCCAGCCGGACGTACGATCTCACTTCAACGATCGTCGACCGGGCTCATGACCTTTTTACCTTCGTTCTTCAGAATCCGGCGGGAACGACGGTAATGTTCTACTATTTCATCTTCGGCATTTCGACCTATTTTTTCATGGTCCACAAAAAGAAATCTAATCTTGTCGCTCTCTTCACATCCCTTTCCACACTCTTTTCAACGTATGTCATCATCCTTATCATGGTAGGGCACAACACAAAAATCGCCTCAATTTGCTTACTGCCGATCGTGCTGATGATGATAGAAAAGATGATCGACAACTTCACATGGTGGCACGGTATCGTATTGATCGTCGCCATTCACATGCAACAGCTTGCATCGCATATTCAATTTTTCTTTTACACATACCTGTTGATCGGCATTTACTATTTATATTTGCTTGTTGTCCGGATCATCAAGAAAGAACAATGGTTCAACGTTCTGCGCAGCGGCATAGTGTTTGCACTTGCGGCCGGCATTTCTTTCGCAATGTCTGCAGACATTTATCTTTCCACCCTGGAATATGCTCCGTATTCTATTCGCGGATCGAACCCGATCGTTCAACAGACGAGCGCATCGCAGTCCAAAACTGCTGAAGGGGGCCTCGATTACAATTATGCTACCGATTGGTCGTTTAGTCCGGGCGAAACGATGACGTTTTTCATTCCGTCTCTGTACGGATTCGGAGACCAACCGTACAATGGACCGCTGACCGGGAATCAAGAGCAGCATCTGAATACTTATTGGGGGCAAATGGCGTTCACCGATGCGCCTCAATACATGGGAATCATTGTTCTTATCCTGGCGGTGATCGGTGTCTACTACAATCGCCGGGATCGTTTTGTTCAAGCGATGCTTATTGTCGCCGGACTTTCACTTTTTGTTTCATTCGGAAGAAACTTCTCCCCTGTGTACAACTTGATGTACTACTATTTTCCGGATTTCAACAAGTTCCGCATCCCCTCGATGATTCTCATTCTCCTGCAACTTATCGCACCTATCCTGGCGGGATACGGCCTTCAATCGCTCATCGACAAAGGCAAAGATAAATTTACGCCGGAGGCAGAAAAAAAGTATAAGTACATCATTGGAGGGGCGGGCGTGCTCTTTGTCCTGGGATTTGTGGCACGAGGATTCTTCGAAGATACGTACCGAGGCTTCGTCGGGAGCGACGGTCTTTCCAAATTGATGGCAGAACTCTTCGGCAAGCAGCCGGAAAATGTTCTCGCTCAGGTACGCCCGATGCTGTTCAACTTCATTTTCGATTCGGTGATGACCGATTATGTAATGGGGACGTTTCTCCTCCTTGCCGTTTTCAGCCTCGCATACGCCTACAGAAAGCGTTTTATCGCCTCAACGACCTTCGCTCTCGCCATCATTGTATTGACGTTGATCGACTTGTGGCGAATTGATTTCAAACCGATGCAGCTTCACGATGCCATGCCACCAGCCGCAACGTTCGCAACGCCGGATTATGTGCAGGCAATCCAGCAAGACAAATCGTTGTATCGGGTACTGAACACTGAAAACCTGCGCCAGCCGTCGAATGACCTCGCGTACTACAAATTGCAAAGCATCGGCGGTTATCACGGAGCCAAGATTCGCGTGTATCAAGATATCGTCGATGTTGCAACGATCGGGAATCCGACGGTCTGGGAGTTGATGAACACAAAATACATTATCGCCGACCCAAGGGAAAATATACCCGGCCTTCCCGTCGTGTTCCAGGGACAAGACAAAAAGGTTCTTGCGTATCCGCCGGGGAGCCAGCGGGCATGGTTTGTCGATTCGATCGCGGTCGATTCCGGGCTTGGAATCCTGTACCACATGCGCGATATGTCCTTCGACCCACACCACGTAGCATTTTTTGAGAAAAATCCGGGTATTGCCATCGAACCCCCCGACACGACTGCAAAGGTTATCGTCAGCGACTTCGGCATTCACAACATTTCATTCAACGTCGAAGCGTCGGGAAATAATTTGCTCTTCGTCAGCGAAATTTATTATCCGAAGGGATGGAGAGCGTTTATCGACGGCAAGCCTACGGAGATTTACAAAACGGACTACGCGTTTCGTTCTGTCGTTGTGCCAAAGGGGAAGCATCGTGTTGAGTTCACATTCCACCCGGACCGATATTTTCTCGGTCGGACAATCAGCCTTGTCACGAACATTCTCTCTTGGTGCGCGTTACTGGTTGTCGGATTTTTGTGGTGGAAGAAACGCAAGATCCCCGGGGAAGTTACGGGGAAGAAGTGATCGCTTGACAATTTCGGCAGCCGGTGCGTGATCGACCTTTTTTCTAAGAAAGAATTTGGAGATGTAGCAATAAAGGATAGTCGTGGACAAGTTCATTATTCATGGGGGTAAATCGTTGCGCGGAACGGTGCACATCAGCGGAGCGAAGAACGCATCGCTTGCGCTGATGCCGGCAACGCTCCTCGCAAGCGGTAAATACGAGCTGCACAATACCCCCGACTTGCGCGACGTTTCTACGATGTCCCGTTTGCTCCAGACGATGGGGGTAACCGTCGAACGAAACGGACGTTCGCTTCTCGTCAACACGTTTCGCGTCAACAAATTCGAAGCGCCGTACAAACACGTAAAGAAAATGCGCGCGTCCATTTATGTGCTCGGGCCGCTCGTGGCCCGCTACGGCCGGGCAAAAGTGTCGCTGCCCGGAGGTTGTGCGTGGGGACCCCGTCCGGTCGACCTCCACCTTGAAGGTTTAAAAAAATTGGGAGCGTCAATAGAATTAGAGGGCGGCTACATCATTGCAAAAGCGCGCCGACTGAAAGGGGCACGCATTTCGTTCAAAATTTCAAGCGTCGGTGCAACGGGGAATATTTTAATGGCAGCCGTGCTGGCGAAAGGAACAACGTTGATCGAAAATGCAGCCGTTGAACCGGAAATTACCAACCTTGCCGGATTTCTTATCTCGACGGGAGCAAAAATTGACGGCATTGGAACAAGCAGGCTTGAGATAGAAGGAAGCGATGCGCTGCACCCGGCGAATGCAGAGACAATCCCCGACCGCATCGAAACCGGAACAATATTGGTTGCCTGCGCAATCTGCGGGGGAAAAGTGAAAATCGAAGAATGTAATCCTCAGCATGTATCGGCAATCATTGCTCGGCTTGAGGACGCCGGCGCAAACGTACACGCCGATTCAACCTCGATCGAAATCCATGCGCCAAAGGAAGTCGAACCGGTCGACATTGCGACCGCCGTTTATCCCGGCTTTCCCACCGACATGCAGGCACAATGGATAGCGTTGATGGCCATTGCGAAAGGCTCCTCTACGGTCACCGATACCATTTACTTCGACCGTTTCAAGCATGTGCCGGAATTAGTGCGGTTGGGGGCCGACATCACACTCAATAAAAATGCCGCGGTCATCCGCGGCGTAAAAAAATTAACCGGCGCAAAAGTCATGTCGACGGATTTGCGCGCTTCGGCTGCGCTCATTCTCGCCGGTCTGCGTGCCCATGGTGAAACGGAAGTTTTGCGGGTGTACCACCTCGACCGCGGCTACGAGGGGATCGAAAAAAAATTGCAGGGGCTTGGGGCTGACATCACACGGGAAAAGGGGGAAGAGTTTTAAGATGTAGGACGTTCTGTAAGGTATAGGACACCTTCAAGGTGTCCTATACCTTATTGCTGGAACCATTTCTTCTGAATACTTTTTAAACCCAGCCTCCGATTTGAAATACTTTTTATAAAAATCCCTGTCCGGCAATGTACCATGCCTCATTCCCGCAATATCACAATAGCTTGAATAAGGCCAATCCTCAAATTTAACCACTTTCTTCGCCCGTATCGGGTTTTGATGAACGTAAGATATGGCCGTCAGCAAATACCGAACGTCAAATATTTCTTTTGCTTTTGTGTGTGGCTGAAACAGTCCCCCATGTCGACGATATTGCTTATTGATCGCTTTTGTATAGCCGCTCAACAGTAGTCCGATTCTTTTCTGAATCGCAGCTTCGTCAGTTGTTGCAACCCTCACAATAAAGTGGAAATGCGTCGGCATTAAGCAATATGCAATGGTGCCGACCAAATCTTGAAGATGGAAACGATATTTTTTGAGGAAGTAAATATAATTTTCCCCTGTTCTAAAAACGATCTCTTCGTTGTTGGATCGATTGAAGAGATGGTAGTATTTTCCAAACTCGAAATGCATTTTCCCCCCGATCTTTGAAGGTATAGGACACCTTCAAGGTGTCCTATACCTTTTTAGAGATGGACAAATAGAATGCAGCACCTTTCCCTTCGTCACTCTCGCACCACAACATACACCTGTTAAGTTCGGCCAGTCTCTTCGCAATGTATAATCCCAATCCCGCCCCCTGTTGTTCCTGAGATTCGCGATTCACCTGATAAAACTTTTGGAATAAACGATCCTGTTTATCGGCAGGGATGCCGTCCCCGTTATCCGCTACGCTGATAACATACCGGTCTTTTTCATCGCGGGACGCGATCGTAATCTTCGCGCCAGCGGGAGAAAATTTACACGCGTTGTCAAACAACCGTGCAACAATACTTTCAAAGTGCTGCGGATGGATGAAAAGAAACGGCGATTCGTCGGCCACATCTATCGTAAGCGTGAGGGCCTTATTTCTTTTAATTTCTTCACGCACCAAGGCAAATCGACTCACGATCTCCAGCGGGGCGATGCATGTCTCGCGAACGTCGATCTCTTTTGCCACTTCGCCTGAATCAATCTTTACTACAAGCAAAAAATCTTCCACCATCCTGTTGAGCCTCAGCGTCCCGATTTTCAACATTTCCAAAAATCCCGTGAAATCTTCGGGAGATAATGTCTCTTTTCCGCCGGAGAGAATTTCGGCCGCACCGAGAATCAACGTCAACGGGGTGCGCATTTCGTGCGAGATGAGTCTGAAAAGTTGGTTCTTCAGGTGGTCCATCTGCTGGGACATCGATTCGTTCAGTTGGTGGCTCCGCTTCAGTTTTCCCTTGATGGTAGAAATGAGCATTTCGGGTTCGAACGGTTTCACCAAATAGTCGTCACTGCCGAGTTCTTTGCCCATCATGATATGTTCAAGGTCGGTGTGGCCCGAGAGGAAAATAAACGGTGTATTTTGAAGCGCGGCATCTGCACGAATGTTCTCAAACAAATCAAAGCCGCTCATTCCGGGCATTGTAATGTCGGAAATAATGAGGTCGGGAGTCGTAGTTTTTAAAATCTCCAGCGCTGCGGGGCCGTTCAACGCCGTCAGCGGCGTGTATCCTTCCATTTCCAGATACGCTGCCGTAATCTCGAGCAGGTCGGGTTCGTCATCGACGACAAGAATTTTTGGGCTTGGAGTCGGCATGTGTTAAGGCTATAGAGATTTTTGTAAAACGGAAATCATCAGATCATGGATCTTCCCGTTCGTCGCGAGTGTGTTCGGTTCGTAGATGCTTGCCGGGTTATTTTTGAAATCTGTAACCACACCGCCGGCCTCTTGAACCAATAAAATGCCGGCGGCTTTGTCCCAGGGATTGAGAAAGACTTCCCATACCCGTCCAACCGGCCCGTTGCAATATACGCAAGGTCAAGCGCAGCAGAACCGAGGCGCCGCACTCCCTGTCCCTCCATCAAAAATTTCACAAAATGTTCCACGACGTGGTTCGGGTTTTCTTTCACGTTATAGGGAAAACCGGTAACAAGCAAACTATTGATCAGCGAATCGTTCGACGAAACGTGGATTTTTTTCCCGTTGAGGAACGCACCTCTTCCCTTTTCCGCAGTAAACATTTCATCGGCGGAAGGGTCGTAGATTGCGCCTGCGACAATTGTTCCGTTTAATTCGATACCGATCGAAACGCAAAAAATCGGGAGGGCGTGGGTAAAATTCGTCGTGCCGTCGAGCGGATCGATCACCCATTTATACTCCGATTGAATATGCTGTTCGCCGCTTTCTTCCGCAAGAATATTGTGCGATGGATAATGCTGTTTGATTTTCTTGATGATGAGAGCTTCGGCTTGCTTGTCGATTTCAGTAACGAGGTTGATTTCCTGCCCTTGTTTCCGTTCGATGTGCTTAACTTTTCCGAGGTTGTATTTCAGAAATTTTCCCGCTTCGAGAGCGGCTTCCTTGGCAACATTGAGCATTGAATGTGTGTCTTTTGTGATGTGATCCCGCCTGTGACGGTTTAAGGTATGGAATTTTTGTGCGATGTTCAAACAAAAGAAATAAAAACGGATGGAAATCCGTTCCTGCGTTTTTGTATCACTAGAAACGGTCAAAAGACCGCTCGTAGTCAAAACCTATCATTACTTTATGGTTTTTTTATACTTTTTGGCCCCCTTTTTACGCCCTCTTCATTGCGGTCACTCGAGAGAGATTTTATATTGATGCCCACAATTATTCCGATGAGGTAATTCAAATGTCAGGAGGGTTTCTTGCTATGGCTGTGATATTGACATACCTAGCCCAAACGTTCTTCTTCTGGAGAAATGGACGCAAGTCCAGTCCGAGCGAAGAACATCATCAAAAGCCGAACTCAGCCTTTGAACATGAAAATGAAATTACACATGCACGGTTGTCCCATTTTGCAGCGCAATTAGGCCGCATGCAGTTGAAGTCGTCATCCAAGGATCAATAACGATAAGGATCATTATGCTTCAGAAACAACTTCGCCCCACGCTTGTTGTTCTCATTCTGTTTACCATTATCACTGGAATTGTTTATCCGTTGGTTGTGACCGGACTCGCACAGGTTATATTTCCCGAGAAGGCAAACGGAAGTTTTATCAAAAAGGACGGGAAGATCCTGGGCTCCGAACTGATCGGGCAGCCCTTCAGCGACCCAAAATACTTTTGGAGCCGGCTATCGGCGACGAGTCCGTACGCTTACAATGCCGGATCTTCATCCGGGTCCAATTATGGACCGCTTAATCCGGCCCTCCTCGACGCTGTGAAGAAGAGAGTGCAAGACCTCAAGGCCGCCGATTCACTCAACACCCAGCCGATCCCCGTCGACCTTGTTACGGCATCGGCAAGCGGTCTCGACCCTCACATCAGTGTCGCTGCGGCGCTGTATCAGGTACCTCGCGTGGCTCGAGTTCGGGAATTGAGTGCGCCGCAAGTCCGCTCTCTGGTCGATCAATTCACTGAGGGAAGACAATTAGGCTTTCTCGGAGAACCGCGCGTCAATGTGCTGGAGCTTAATCTCGCGCTGGATGAAACTCAACCCGTATCAAAGGAGAAATGACAATGGACGACCTCATATATATCGGCATTATTGCCGTCTCATTTGTGTTGACCTGGGCATTAATGAAACTCTGTGAAATTCTTGGAGAATTTAAATCGGGAGAAAACACATGAACTTGCTTTATCTGATTTCTGGAATTATCGCTCTCGGTCTTTTGATCTATTTATTTATTGTACTATTAAAGCCGGAGATGTTTGAATGACACTCAATGGAATTTTTCAAATCGTGTTTTACCTCGTCGTGCTGGTGCTTCTGGCCAAACCGCTCGGCACATTTATGGCGCGGGTGTACCAACGAGAGCGGACTTTTCTCGACCCGATTTTTGGTCCCATAGAACGCTTCATTTACCGTTTATCAAAAATCAATCCGGACGAAGAATTTGACTGGAAAGAGAACGCCGTTGCGCTGCTCCTCTTCAATTTCGCCGGCATTCTGGTAGTCTACGCGCTGCAGCGTCTTCAACAGTTCCTCCCGTTGAATCCGCAAGGCATGACCGCGGTTACTCCGGACTCTTCCTTCAATACGGCAGTCAGTTTTGCCACAAACACAAACTGGCAAGGATACGGGGGAGAAACCACGATGAGTTATCTGACTCAAATGCTTGCGTTGACAGTGCAGAATTTTGTCTCGGCAGCGTCGGGGATGGCGGTTCTCGCCCTCTTCATACGCGGGTTAGCCCGCCACTCAGCCAAGACGTTAGGTAACTTTTGGGTCGATATGACACGGAGCACTTTGTATATCCTGCTTCCCCTCTCTATCATACTTGCACTTGTGCTCGTCTCACAAGGCTCTGTTCAGAATCTTTCGCCATACGTCTCTGCCCCGCTCCTGCAATCCACAACTGATACAAGTGGCGCAAAAGTAACCGAACAGGTTGTGGCAATGGGCCCGGCCGCTTCTCAAATTGCCATCAAGCAACTTGGCACGAACGGCGGCGGCTTCTTCAATGTTAACTCAGCGCATCCGTACGAAAATCCAACTCCTCTTTCTGATTTCCTTGAGATGCTCGCAATATTACTTATCGCTGCAGCACTCTGTTACACTTATGGCCTGATGGTGAAGGACACTCGCCAAGGATGGTCGATACTTGCTGCGATGATGATCATTTTCGTCGCGTTTCTTGCTCTGGCGGGATGGTCCGAAGAACGTGGGAATCCGGGGTTCACAGCTTTAGGGGTCGATCAAACTTCGAGCAGCCTCCAGCCGGGGGGCAACATGGAAGGAAAAGAAGTCCGGTTCGGCATCCCGAACTCGGTCTTGTGGGCGACTGCGACTACCTCTGCCTCCAACGGTTCAGTGAATTCGATGCACGATTCGTTTACTCCTTTGGGAGGCTTCGTCACGCTCGTGATGCTCCATTTCGGCGAGGTGGTTTTCGGTGGAGTCGGTTCAGGGTTGTATGGGATGCTCGTCTTTGTGATTGTATCGGTTTTTGTTGCCGGACTTCTTGTTGGACGTACACCGGAATATTTGGGACATAAAATCGAAACATACGAGATGAAGATGGCGTCACTTCTTATTCTGATTATGCCGATCACGGTACTTGTGTTCACTGCTATAGCCGTTGTGACGCCGGCAGGAATAAGCGGGATATTCAATCCGGGACCCCATGGTTTCAGTGAAGTATTGTACGTTTTCACATCGCAGGCAAACAACAACGGCAGCGCGTTTGCGGGGGCAGGGGTGAACACGCCGTTCTATAATATTACCGGCGGCATTGCCATGATTATCGGACGCTTTTGGTTAGCCGTGCCGACGCTCGCGCTTGGCGGTTCGCTCGTGCGCAAGAAGCTCGTTCCAGTGAGTGAGGGGACACTGCCGACCCATACTCCACTCTTCATTTTCTGGCTGGTAGCAGTGGTGCTTATTGTCGGCGCGCTGAACTTCTTGCCGGCTCTTGCCCTCGGTCCGATTGTCGAACACTTTATGATGGTTCACTGATATGTACATAGCTACGAAGGAAGATAGCAGAATGACAACACAGAATTCACAACAACTGAAGAAGCCTTTGGGTCTGACCGGTGAGATGTATCGCCGCGCGATTATCGACTCGATCACAAAACTGAATCCTCGATTGATGGTCCGCAACCCTGTGATGTTTGTTGTTGAAGTGGGAAGCGTTCTTACTTTGGCATTATGGATTCAAGCGTTGTTCGGGCATGGCGAGGCGGCCGCTTGGTATATCGGCGGTGTTTCGCTCTGGCTCTGGTTCACTGTTCTCTTTGCAAACTTCTCTGAAGCACTGGCAGAAGGGCGCGGAAAAGCGCAAGCAGAAGCATTGCGCAAGGCGCGTCAGGAAACCAAAGCAAAAAGGTTGAAGAGCCCCAAACGCGGCGCAGGCTTCGACGTGGTAACTTCGACCGTCCTGCAGAAAGGCGATGTGTTTCTCGTTGAGACGGGAGAAACGATCGCTGTAGATGGCGAGGTCATCGAAGGCATCGCTTCCGTGGATGAAAGCGCAATTACAGGTGAAAGTGCACCAGTGATCCGCGAGTCGGGCGGCGACCGAAGCGCCGTTACAGGCGGCACGCGTGTCTTATCCGATTGGCTTATCATTCGAGCTACAACTGAAATCGGCGGCGGTTTTCTCGACCGCATGATTCGTCTGATCGAGGGCGCAAAAAGACAAAAGACCCCGAACGAAATCGCGTTGAACATCCTCCTTGCTGCATTTACAATTATTTTTCTTATGGTGTGCGTGACGCTTCTCCCCTTCTCTCTTTTCAGTGTTCAGGCGGCGGGGCAGGGAACGCCTGTCACCGTTACTGTACTTGTCGCTCTTCTCGTCTGCCTGATCCCAACAACGATCGGCGGACTTCTTTCGGCCATCGGCATTGCAGGCATGGACAGAATGATTCGGCATAATGTCATTGCGACTTCTGGCCGCGCGATTGAAGCTGCAGGGGATGTTGATGTCCTTCTCCTCGACAAGACCGGTACCGTCACGCTCGGGAACCGAATGGCTACCGAGTTCACACCGGCCCCCGGAATTACGAAGGAACGTCTTGCCGATGCTGCCCAGCTCGCATCGCTTGCCGACGAGACGCCGGAAGGACGGTCGATTGTTGTATTGGCAAAAGAGAAACATGGCCTTCGTGAGCGAAACGTCAATGATATCTCAGCCCACTTTGTCCCTTTCAGCGCCCAAACGAGAATGAGCGGAGCGGACATCCAGCCGGAAGGAAAAAACGGAAAAAGGATCATACGCAAAGGAGCCGCAGAAGCGATCAAAGCCTATGTCGAACAATTAGGCGGTCAGTTCCCGGCGGCGGTTCAACAATTGGTTCAGGACATAAGCCGTGTAGGTGCTACTCCTCTCGTCGTTGTAGAAAACAAAGACGTACTCGGCGTTATTCATCTTAAAGACATTGTCAAAGGGGGAATCAAAGAGCGCTTTGCACACCTGCGAAAGATGGGAATTAAAACCGTTATGATAACAGGCGACAATCAATTGACCGCAACTGCCATCGCAGCGGAAGCGGGCGTCGACAACTTCCTTGCAGAAGCAAAGCCTGAAGATAAATTGAAATTGATCCGCGATTATCAAAAGGGAGGACGCCTCGTTGCAATGACGGGAGACGGGACGAACGATGCACCGGCTCTTGCTCAAGCCGACGTTGCTGTTGCGATGAACACCGGCACCCAATCTGCCCGCGAAGCGGCAAACATGATCGACCTCGACAGCAATCCGACGAAATTGTTGGAAATCGTGGAAATCGGCAAACAGCTCCTGATGACACGCGGAACCCTCACAACATTCAGCATCGCCAACGATGTGGCAAAGTACTTCGCCATCATTCCTGCTGCGTTTGCGACGACGTATCCTGCACTGAACGCGCTGAACATCATGCACCTCGCTTCTCCTGAAAGCGCCATACTTTCTGCGGTTATCTTTAACGCGCTGATTATCGTTGTTCTCATTCCATTGGCCCTCAAAGGCGTAAAATATCGTCCCGTGAGTGCAGTGCAGTTATTGCGGAGACACTTGTTCATTTACGGTGTAGGCGGAATTATTGTTCCCTTTTTCGGTATTAAGCTCGTGGACATGGTCCTCGTTGCGATGGGACTCACCTAAAAAAACGTTGTAGAAGTATCCATTTTGAACGGGATGCACACCCATGCCATCCTGAATAAGCCAGTCCATCGTCGGGAGACGAGGGTATCTGGCAAAACCAATATTTTGAAGAAGAATTAACACCGATGATTTATCTCGTTAGGATCAACAATAGCCCGCTATCAGAAATTCTTAACTGAATTTGTTTTCCGTCATTCCCGGCACCCGCACAGCAAAACGCATCATCTCGATAATTCCATTTTCTGTCTTCACCATTTCGATTCTTTGCAAGCGCTTCATCTACGATCTGAATATTATTCTAATAAATTGCAGAAAACGAAGAATCAATTCGCTGATTTCATCCCAATGATTATGAATAAAAGAATCAATATATTACGCCATGCTTCCTATCGATCAACCACGTCCCGACCCTGACGCTCTTCTTCACGCGTTAAGGAAGGAAGAGGAAAAGGCCGCGAAAGCAAAACTGAAGATCTTTTTCGGTATGTGTGCGGGCGTGGGCAAAACCTACGACATGCTCACAGCGGCACATGACGCCATTTCAAAAGGAGTCGATGTGGTCATCGGCATTGTCGAGACCCACAAGCGCCCCGAAACCGAAGCTCTTGTTGTAGACCTTCCCATTGTTCCGCGCAAAAAAATCGACTATCGCGGCGGCGTTATAGAAGAAATGGACCTCGACGCCATCCTTGCACGAAAACCTAAGCTCGTTCTCGTTGACGAGCTCGCGCACACCAACGCTTCGGGTAGCCGTCACCTGAAACGGTACCAGGATGTTGAGGAACTTCTTGACAACGGGATCGATGTTTATACTACGCTAAACGTGCAGCACCTGGAAAGCCGCGCCGATGCCGTCGCGCAGATCACCGGTTCGTTGGTACGGGAGACCGTTCCGGATTCAATTTTTGAACGCGCCGATGATATCGAAGTCATCGATCTGCCTCCGGACGAACTTTTGAAGCGGCTCGAAGAAGGTAAAGTCTACGCCCCGGAACGCTCACAGCAGGCAATTCAGAATTTCTTCCGTAAGGGAAACCTTACAGCCTTGCGCGAAATGTCCCTCCGGCTGACCGCAGAACGCGTCGACCATCAGTTGCGCGATTATATGCGGACCGAGCGGATTACCGGTCCATGGAAATCCGGACAACGGCTGGTCGTCGGCATCAGTGCAAGCCCTCACTCAATCTCCGTCCTCCGCTGGGCCCGAAGGCTCTCATACACGATGAACGCAACATGGGCGGTAGTTTGTGTCGAAACTTCCGACCCGCTGCAAAACACCGACAAGGAACAGTTGTCCAAAAATATTCAACTCGCCCGCAATCTGGGCGCAGAGATTATTACCACCTCGGACGAAGACGTGGCGAACGCACTTATCCGTGTCGCACGCGAGCAGAACGCGACACAAATACTTGTCGGGAAATCGAAGCGGGGATTGTTCTCGCGCTCGCAGCGATTGATAGAAGACCTTGTCGAAAAAAGCCACAATGTTGATGTCTATATCGTCGGTCAAGAAGATAATACCCAGCAGGAACGAAAGCGCCGAGCGATCCCGAAACTTCAATCTGCCATAACACAGTATATTCTCGCATCCGCTATCGTCGTTATCGTCGCCCTTTCCTGTTTCCCGTTTGCACAGTTGACTGGATACAGAACAGTGTCCCTGATCATCCTGCTTACCGTTTCTCTTCTTCCCTTGCGGATGGGTCCGGGTCCGGTACTCGTCGCGGCCGCCACGGGCGCTATGATGTGGGATTTTTTTTTCGTCCCGCCGCTCTTTACATTTTCTATAGGGCATGTTGAAGACGTTATGATGTTGAGTGCGTACTTTATTGTCGCACTCGTGACGGGGGTACTCACGGCGCGCGTGCGGGCGAGAGAAAAAGCTGTTCGACAACGGGAGGAGCGGACCGCCGCCCTCTTTGCGTTGACGAATAATCTTTCATCGGCCCATTCTCAGGAGGAGGTCATTCAAGCCGCAGTCTCAAATATCAAAAAATATTTTAATGCGGATGTTGCTATCATTCTTGGTGAAGCGGATGGCGAAATGTCCCCCCGGCCACACGCTGCAAGCTCGTTTACCCTGGACGCGAAAGAATACAGCGTTGCTTCGTGGACATATTGGAATGAAAAAAAAGCGGGGAAATATACCGACACACTCCCGTCGGCCGAGGCGACGTACTTTCCAATCTCCGGCCCACGGTACCCTCTTGGTGTCGTTGGCGTTCGGCTCCATCGGAATGAGAAACTCTCGTCCGACCAGGAAACGTCTCTCGACAACTTTATCTCACAAATCGCTTCCGCAATGGAACGGGAACTGCTGAACGACGTGAACAAAAAATCGATCGTTGTTGCCGAGTCGGAGCGACTGTACAAAATCTTGTTCAATTCCATCTCGCACGAGCTGCGCACGCCTATTGCGGCAATCATGGGCGCCTCGGAAAATCTCATGAAGAACTCCGCAAAGCAAGGAGCCCCTTCGGCCGACGAATATACAAAGGAAATTCATATTGCCGCTGAGCGACTCAACAGGCTTGTTGCGAACCTTCTCGATATGTCGCGCCTCGAGTCGGGAATGATTCAACCGAAAATGGATTGGTGCGATATTCATGACCTCATCAACGCCGCCGTTAAGGGACTAGACCGGGAACTCTCAAGGCATTCCGTTATCGTGAAAGTTCAGGACGACGTGCCGCTTGTCAAATTGGATTTCGGCCTCGTCGAACAAGCTCTCACAAACCTCATCCATAATGCGGCTGTTCACACGCCGGAAGGAAGCTCCATCACTGTTGAGGCAAAAGTTGAGGAGAAAGAATGTATCATTACGGTTGCAGACACCGGACCCGGTTTGGCAAAGGATGACCTCCATAAGGTGTTTGAAAAATTTTATCGGGCGGAGGGGATGAAAAGCGGAGGATCGGGCCTCGGCCTCACCATCGCAAAAGGCTTTGCCGAAGCGCATAAAGGAACTCTCACCGCAAAGAACCGCGATTCGGCGGGAGCAGAGTTCACCTTAAAAATTCCTTTAACCAACGGACCATCAATAGAACCGTGAGCACAAAACCTGTCATCCTGATTATTGACGACGAAATACAGATTCGCCGCCTTATCGAATTAACACTTGATTCGCAAGACTACTCTCTTAAGTTTGCTTTCACAGGGAATGAAGGAATGAGAATGGCGGCGAGCGAGCGCCCCGAGCTCATCATTCTCGATTTGGGGCTGCCCGATACCGACGGGCTGAGTGTTTTGAAAGCCATTCGCGAATGGGCGTCGATTCCCATCATTATTCTTTCCGTTCGAAGCGCCGAGGCAGACATCGTCGGCTGCCTGACTGCAGGGGCGGACGATTACCTGGTAAAACCTTTCCGCACGGGTGAACTGCTCGCACGCGTCCGCACGGCTCTCCGACACCGGGCACAGCTTCCCGATAAGGAAGTTTTCACAATGCTCGATCTGACGGTCGATTTATCAGCGCGGGTAGTCAAAAAAGGGAATGAAGTGCTCAAGCTTACGGCGACTGAATATTCATTGCTTGTCTTGTTTGTAAAAAATGCGGGAAGGGTTTTGACGCACAAATTTATACTTGAGCAGGTATGGGGACCGAAGTATGCAGATGAGACACAATACACCCGGATTTATGTCGGCCAACTGCGCAAAAAAATCGAAGACGACCCCTCAAAACCGAAAATGATTCTCACGGAATCGGGCATCGGTTACAGATTGAGAACTGATGAAGGGTAGCCTAAGAACCCTTGTGAAGGTTTCAAACCTTCACAAGGGTGGGCCGTTACGCTGCCGTGTAAACTTCGAGAATTTTGCGGAAGTGGTGCCCGTAGATGGAAAACGTGATTGCGAGCGGGAAAAGGCGCGGCCTTGTGAAAAGCGACCACAGGAACAGCTTCCAATACTGAACGCGCTCCTTTCCAACAATCCCGAGGAGAACGGTGGACGATATCAATGCTTTTATTTCTGCAAACGTTAGCATGCTCAATTGAACTCTCGGCGGTTTGTACGTTCGAAGAAACTGTTTCACTCGCGCGTAATACGGTTTGGGAGAATAGATGTGCTCAAGAAGAGAGCGATACCCTTTCATAAGAGCTTCACGATTCATACGAGGAATGAAGTTCATAGAAAAGTCGGTGTTGTCTCCGGTCATTGTCTTCAATAACCGCCCTTCTTTTAAAAGACGCTGGTACAGCCTTGTGCCGACGGGTGCATTCAGCAATCCCACCATTGCAGTTACGATCCCGCTCTCCTGGATGAAATCGATGACCTTCTGAAAAATCGAACCGGGGTCGCTGTCAAATCCAACGATGAACCCTCCCTGCACCTGGAATCCGTGTTGCTGAATTTTTTTCACAGACCCAATGAGGTCGCGGTTTCTGTTGGGAATCTTTTTGCACTCAACGAGACTCTCCTCGTGCGGAGACTCAATGCCGACGAACACGGTACCAAAACCGGCTTTCGACATCAAGTGCATTAATTCCTCGTCGTCGGAAAGGTTGACGGAAGCTTCCGTGTTGAAAGAGAACGGGTGCCCTTTTTTCTCCATCCACTCAATAACAGCGGGGAGAGTTTCTTTCTTGAGTTTGTTTTTATTTCCGATGAAGTTATCGTCCACGAAAAAAACGCCGCCCCTCCATCCAAATGAGTATAATGCCTCGAGTTCAGCGAGCAATTGGTCTTTCGTCTTTGTACGGGGCACGCGGCCGTATAAGACCGTGATGTCGCAGAACTCACAATCGTACGGACATCCTCGCGAATACTGCAGGTTCAACGATCCGTAAACCCTGGGGTTAATGAGATGCCAGAGTGGAACGGGTGTCGTCGTTACATCCGCCCACATATCGGATTCATAGAGATGACGGGGAGATCCAGCTTTAAGATCATCGATGAACGAGGGGAGCGTAAGCTCTGCCTCGTTGAGAACGAGATGGTCGACATCGTCATACTCCTTGTGATGGACGGTGAACAACGGGCCGCCGCCCACAATTTTTTTCCTGAAGGATTTGCAGCGGTCGATAATTTCCCTCACAGATTTTTGTTGCACAGACATCCCACCGAGAAAAACATAATCCGCCCAGAGCAGATCGCTCTCCTCCAATAGTTCGACATTCATATCGACAAGTTTTTTTTCCCATAGCGATGGAAGTATTGCAGCAACTGTCAAGAGGCCGAGAGGAGGATATGCGGCTTTCTTCGAAACAAATTTCAGCGCATGGCGAAATCCCCAAAACGTATCCGGAAACAGAGGATTGACAAGAAGGATGTTCATGGAAATGCTCCGTGGTAATATTATTCCGCGCCGGGGATTCTTCTTTGGGGAGATTATTCGCGCTCTGGAGGGAAACTTGCTATCGCGACGGCAAGATGAATTCTGGGTGCTTTGGATAAATATAATGGTTTACAGATAAAATGCAAAGCCACTATAGTCTTTTTAGAATAACCAATGAAATGTCGTCATTGGGGGGTGCATCGTTCACAAAAAAATCGATCTCACCGAGCAGCGCTTTCCCGATTTCTTCGGGCGAGCGATTCCTCAGCAATGGGAGCCGTTTAAGCAAACGCTCCGACCCGAAGAATTCTCCCCGCTCATTACTTGCTTCGGTAAGCCCGTCGGAATAAACGAGAAAAACATCGCCGCTCTGAAGCTCGAGCTGCCGTTCCTCGTAGACCGTTGATCCCATCAAACCAAGCGCCGCGCCTCCTTTCTGCATCTCTTGAAGTCCGCTTGCTGCGAGCACAATCGGCGGGAGATGGCCGGCATTGACAAACCGGACCGTTCCGGAGTTTGAAGAAACTTCCGCATAGACGAGCGATGCGAAGCTGTTCGGCAATCCGTCCCTATGAACAATCGCGTTCAGTTTTGTGATGAGCTTCCCTATTGAATCGTAATCGGGCGCAAGGGCTTTCAACGTCGCTTGGAGCTTTGCCATAATGAGCGCTGCCTGAAGGCCTTTTCCCGAAACATCGGCGAGCGCAACGCCAAACCTGTTTTCACTTTGACGAAGAAAATCTATTAAATCGCCCCCCACTTCGTTTGCGGGCCTTGAATAAATCCAAAGCGACCAGCCTTGAACCGACGGGCTCTGTGCCGGCATCAATGCCTGCTGTACTCGCTTTCCGGCAACGAGTTCGTCCTTTGCGAGAAGCTTGTCCTTTAATTCGAGCATGAGGACCAATAAAATTACCGCGCCCCCGATAAGATGGAAATCCGTAATCTCCACGTGTTTGTTTGTCATGATGACGACGGGACTCCAAACAAGCAAGATGATTCCAAGTACCAGGACGATGCGTCGGAATGGGTTAAGCTTCATCAACATACTCTTGAGGAGCCACCCGTTGAGGTAGAGCCAGCGCTTGAGTTGCGGCATTGCCTCCAATCGCTTTTTCTTTTCTTGGTCAATATAAAATTCTTTCAGGCTGCGAAATTCTTTTCGGAAGGTATTCCAGTAGCCCCCCTGGCTGAAATCATTGCGCAGAGTGTCCCGCAGTCGCGGCTCGGAATATTGGGTTTGAGTGCTCATGCTATAGGTCTTTCGACGTTACTATCTTTACTTCTATTACGATATTTTGGGGCAAAAGTTATGCTTTAGTCGAACGCTGAAATTGCTGCACCTGCTGCGGGGCGATCTTGGCATAGAATGCCGGGAAGGAGCCATTGGTGAGTTTCCGAAGCTAAAAAATCGTCAACCGCTGCCCCAGTACTCCTCTCACGACGGCAAGCACCAAAAAGGAGGTGACGAGAAGGATCAAGGCAAGCACAAGAGCAACATTCAGGTCTATTTCAAAACCGATGTAAATCGCCAGCGGCATAGTTTGAGTTCTTCCCGGATAATTTCCCGCAAAAATAATCGTAGCGCCGAATTCTCCGAGCGCACGCGCCCACGTCATCACAAGGCCGCCGACAATTGCTGGTAACGATAGAGGCAAAATGATGGTTCGGAAAATTTGAAGCCGCGATGCACCATCGACCGCCGCAGCATGTTCCAATTCGCGATTGACGCTTGCAAAACCCGCCGATGCCGACTTGATATAGAATGGAGACGCGACGAAAAGTTGAGCAAGGACGACCGCTGTTTCCGTGAAAGGTATTTCCAATCCACCAAAAAGCGGGCTCAATAAGCCGCGGCGTCCGAATGCGATGAGCAGAGCAACCCCTGCCACCGCTGGAGGGAGAACAACCGGCATATCGATGAGAGCGTCAAGCATCGTTCGCCCGACGAATTTTTTCCGCGCGAGCGTGTAAGCGACGGGTGTGCCGAAAAGAAGAGTAAGGAACACCGTGATCAGGGTCGTGGAAATACTCAAACGAATCGCCTGGCCGACTTGCGGCCTGATCAAGCCGGAGATTACATTTGACGGCGAGACGCGAAGAACAAGTCCGACCAGCGGTAGTAAAAGAAAAAGCACAAGAGGCAAGCTCGCGAATAGAATGAGCCAGCGAGGACGGAGCAAACTGTTAGATTCTTGAAGCGATACGTGTGACAGTTTCTTCACGAGATGAAAAATAAAAAATTGAGAAAAACCCATCTCAAAAAGACATGTAAACGACCACCATCATAGATGGTGGCTTTCGAAAAGAAAAAGCATGTCATTCCGCGCTTGACGCGGAATCCAGAGTCAATCAATGGAACTGGATTCTCAACGAGTCGAGTCTTCGACCGGTTCTTCGTCCCGCCTGAAAGCGGGACTCGACCGGAATGACAGACATAGCCAACTGAACATAACCACCGCCAGAGGTGGTGGGTTTCTGCTTTGCACTGAAGGGCATTGCAAGGCGTTTTCCACCGAAGCAATCCTCATCTTGAGGAGGTTGCTTCGCAGCCCGCAACGGCTATATTTTTATTTTTGAGATACTGCTTCTAATAAAATCTACCTCTCCCCTTGCCAAAAATATCCTCCGAATGAGCCATTCGGACCCTCATGGTTCCAGAAGGAATTACCGAGAGGATCACTTTACCGGAATAAAACCGAATCGTTCAAGAATTTTTTGCCCTTCACGAGACAAAATATAGTCTACAAATTTTTCGGCCTGTTCGTGCAACTGCGCATCGCGGATGACGGCTATCGGGTACGTTGCGATGATATTCAACGCTCCGGGTATTTCAACCGTCCCGACCTGTTCCTTTGCCTCTTTGGAAATGTCGGAGGTATAAACAATTCCTGCATCTGCTTCGCCCAAAACAACTTTGCTCAAAACGGCTTTTACATTCTCTTCGTACGAGACAACATTATTGAGAACGTTTTGTTTAAAAGAGGAATCAAATGCAGCGCTCCGATTACATTTCTCAAGAAACTCAAGCGCGTATTGTCCGACAGGAACGGATTTATCGGCAAGAACAATTTTGAGATGCGGTTTGCATAGGTCGCCCAACGAATGAATTCCTACGATATTCTCTTTCGGAAATACGACGACAAGCCTGTTGTGCACAAAAACCTTTATTGATGCACTATCGATTCTTCCCGACTTTATTGCTTCTTGCATTTGCTTCATGTTCGCCGAGGCGAAGACATCCACAGGAGCCCCCTGTTCAATTTGTTCGGCAAGCTGCTGCGATCCGGCAAAGTTGAAGGTGATTTTCTCTCCCGGGTTTGCCGATTGATATCCTTCTGCCATTGTGCCAAATGCTTCGTTGAGAGAAGCCGCAGCGAAAACAGTGACCTCTTTTTCTCTCGCTTGCTGAGCAACGGATCTCTGCTCCGAAGGAACCATCAAGCATGTAATAAAAAAAGTCAAAAAGATTTTTTGAATCATTTGTTTTCCTTTATCAGTAGACAAACGGGATGATCCTCTTCACATGCACGCTGTATTCCGCATATTCTTTAAAATGAGTTGCCAGAAGGTTTTTTTCTTCCTCTATTTTTTTCAACAATGAATAAAAAACGATAATCACCCCGCAGAAGCCTCGTAATTCTGCTGTTGTAAACGCCGAACCCGTCAGCGAAACTAACGATCCAAAATAGATCGGGTGCCGCACGAGCTTGTACGGACCGCGACGGATTAGCTCGTGATCCTTTTTTAAGGTGACAGGCCCGCTCCAATTTTTTCCCAGGGTCCTCCGGGACAACATTGATAAGGAAATTCCCGTTCCGCATAAAAGAACTCCAGCAGCCCCAAAGAAATCATCGTGCGGAACTGCACGGATCGCCAGGAAACCGATTGAAAAATACGGAACATAAATGAGGGCAAAGGCGAGATAGACTGAGATCACTGCAAATGTCCGCACAAAAGTTTTCTGTTGATGTACGGTTTCCTTGTTTCCTCTGGAATGAAAACCCCAATACAATTCGGAGACAAGCCAGAAACAAATTGTGATAAGCTGATAACGAGTCAACATCAATCCGTAATATGAATAATTCCCCTCATCCATTTTTCCACATTGAAAAGTATAGGTTCCAAACCGGAGAGTCAAGTGTGAATTGCAACCACTCAAACGCTTCGCGTACTCCCCCCCCCTCTCTGAGGAGGGGTTAGGGGTGATGCTTCTTTACTTCTTCCGCAATCGCCATCAGCACACCGTCAAGGTTCTCAACGACAGCGGAATTTGTAAAACGTAGAATGTGAATTCCATGCAGTTCGATATATTCTTCCCTGCGGCGATCGTATTCTTTTGCTTCCTTAGTCCAATGTATCGGCCCGTCAATCTCGATTGCAAGTTTGCATTCGGGGCAGTAAAAATCGACAATGAACGGACCGATACCATGTTGGCGCCGGAACTTTCGGCCGAGTAGTTGTTTTCCCTTAAGTTTCGACCAGAGAATTCGTTCAGTCTGAGTTGCGTTGTTACGAAGATATTGCCTCTTTATTTTTTGAGTTTTTCGGTTGAAGATATCGGACATGTTGTTCCCCTTTCTTGCAACCACCCCTGACGCTTCGCGTCATCCCCTCCTCAAATGAGGAGGGGAAGCGTGACTGCTCCCCCTCCTCTTCGAGGACGGGGCCAAGTGGTGGTCCATTACCATATATATCCACCGCGAAGTAAGAAAAGGAGAACCTCGCCCTTAAACCCAAAAAGCCGATCGTGTAATTCGCACAATCGGCTTTTAACCTTTTTCATCCACCATTTTTTCTCTACTCAGTCTTCACCCTCCACGCAAGAGCAAACGCCATCGCTAGCATCAACAACGCGAGGAAAAAGGGAGCACCCGGCAGATGCCAATCACTTTGCGCACCGATAAATCTGGCAAACGTGAGCGTGAAAAGGCCGGGACCGATCACGCCGGTAATTCCCATGATGCTGTTGTTCGCCCCTTGCAGTTGTCCTTGCTGCGACGGCTGAACATGACGCGTCATGAGCCCCTGCGACGAAGGCCCGTACAATCCCATCAAAGAAAATACCGGAATGCCGAGCCAGAAGATTATTCCAATCGGAGCCAAGCCGAAGATTGCAAACCCACCTACGCCGAAAAGTAATCCGGCAAGAAGCGCACGCCGCTCTCCAAAATCCGCGACCGCACGCTTTACGATTCCCCCTTGCACAACCATGCCGCAAACTCCAACGATCCCCAGCGTAAGGCCTACCGTTTCTTCGCTCCATCCGTAACGAAAACTGGCGTAGAGCACAAACACGCTCGGCAACACCTGATGAGCGAGGTAGAAAAATCCGTTGACCGTCGCGAGCCGGAATAATTCATGATGAGAGCGCAACAGCTTCAGCGAGCCGAGGGGGTTGGCACGCTTCCACGAAAATTTTTCGCGAAGCTCGACGCGTAATGATTCCGGCAGGACAAGCAAACCGTACATCGCATTCAAAAGCGTGAGACCTGCTGCAACCCAAAACGGCAAACGTGTATCGATGCAGCCAAGGATGCCTCCGAGAGCAGGACCTAAAACAAACCCAAGCCCCCACGCTGCCCCGATCATGCCGAATCCTGCGGCACGTTTTTCCGGCGGCGTTACATCGGCGATGTACGCACCGGCTGCGGTGAAGCTCGCGCCTGTGATTCCCGAAATAATCCGGCCGATAAAAAGGAGCCACAACGTCGGTGCGGTGGCCATAAAAATATAATCGACGCCAAGCCCGAAACAGGAAATGAGAATGACCCTGCGGCGGCCATATTGATCCGAGAGCGCGCCGAGCACAGGCGAGAAAATAAATTGCATTAACGCCCAGACGGTTCCGAAAAGCCCGAATACTTCAGCCGCACGTGCAGTATCGCCTCCGAGAAATTGTTCGACGAGCTTCGGCAGCACAGGAATGATGATGCCGAGTGCAAGAACGTCGAGGACTACGGTGACGAAAATAAATGCAATAGCGGCGGAACGGGGGGACTGAGGGGGGTGATCACTCACAAAAGTGATAAGTTGTAAGTTCTAGGTTTTAAGTTTTTAGGCTCAGTTCATTCTTCATTTCTTTTTGACAACCCTCATCAATTCTTGATAAAATCGCATTATAATATGCAATTCCAAATGCAATCGGATTCGAGATTTATCTTATTAGAGCGTTTCGGGCGCGTCATTATAAGACATTTCAATATTTCTTACTTTGAAATTATGTTTTTCTCTTTCACTCTCTGTAGAAATATCAGTAGGATTCCCGATGTAGAATTCTACATATTGCATTGCTTCATCCCTGTTTTCGGCGAGAACATCAACGACATAGCTCCGATTTAAAAGCACTTTGAACGCTTTTTTGCGTTTGCTTTTATTTTTTGTACTTAATAGATCTGCTTGTTTCGTAGCGGTTTTCATTTTACAATCCAATATCTGTTCGTAGTTCCTTTAGGTTAATCTCTGCCGAATACAACTCACCAATCAAATCATTTGCGATGAATTTGTATCTGTCTACATACTCATGCAAAGACCGAATTACTTGTTTATATTTTTTCCCATCATTTGATATTACATAAAAGCCCACATTTTTGTAATCTAACAATGTCGCCATTCGCCCAACTCCAGACCAAACACCGGTGGAGAGTTCGACTTCAAAAGCAAATTCGGGCACGAAATTGCTGCCGCGATTCTTAAACCACAAAACATCAATTTGACGAAGCAGATTGTAGTCTGAAAACTGCAACTGTGGACAAACTTCGAGAGTTGCTATTTGCTCTAATCTTCTTTCGTTGAATTTTTTGGATTTGTCCGGACAATAAGTATTAAAACCCCGAATATTTCCTATCTCTAGCAAACGACCCTGAATGATAGAATGCAGACTCTCTTCAACGGTATTTCTCGTTTCACCTTTTATCTTTGGAGGAGACAAGAACAAATTCCAGTTATTGATGAAACCCTTACAATCAATTCTATTGCTCCTGCCAGCTAATACTATGTTAAGATCTTTATCGATGCTGATTTTATATTCGCCGTTTCTGTCATGACTTATCTGAGGTAAGTATTTGAAAAGAACTTTCGCTGGAATTATTACTGTTTTATCTACAGAACCACATATAAATGCAACGAATGGATTATCAAGATTTGCTATCTCTTCAACTGTGATGTAATTAATTCCAAAGAAATATCTTCTGTCGCCTTCTGAAGAAGCGCGAACCAAAACGTTGCCCTCACCGATGTGATATGTCCTTGACTTTAAAACCTTAATAAGCTGAACGTTTGCCTGAAACTCTTTTGCTTTTTTGAGAAATTGAGACGCTAATAATTCAGAGGGACTTAATGTTTTACGGCTTGAAACCATATCAACGACAATATTTATTTAAGAGTTAAGATACTACTGACCGGCTCCCACATTAGCCCCCTTTTGCGACAAGTGTCCGACTTCATTTTTACCAATTTAGAAGAGTTTAGCCCCATAATCAAGTATTCACCTACTTCACCATATCTCCCGGTAGTCCTGTCATCAAAAGCAGCTCGAACGAAAAATGTTCAGCCTCAACAGCCGGGTCCCCTTTCACAAGTTTTTCGACTTCCGCCTTGTCGGGCGATTGAAACAACTCAATGGTGCGTATCTCGCCATTCTCCCTGGTCCCAAAGACAACAGTCACTTTGCCTTCGGCACGAAGCCGGAAAAGATGCTCAAAGTGCTTTGCCCTCATGGCCTCAGCCTGAGCTTTATCGGTGATAAATTTCTTTCCCCTTCTAAGAATCGCAACGATATGCGGCTCGCCTTTGCCAAGCTCCTTCTGTATCTGTTCCTGTGTAACAGCCATAATCGATTCTCCTTAATTCGTGAAAGCTTCAACTATTTACTCACCAACTGATCGAGATTGATAAAATATTTCTCCCATATCTTCTTCAACTGTGCCGGCAACATGAACTCCATCATCGTCAAGAAGCCCGAGGTCTTCATGACAACAGAAAGGTCGATGCGGGTTCCGTTTCCTTCGGGTGTAAACGCGAACGTTTGCGTCGGCAGCATCGGCATTCCGCTTTGCGCTTCGATGACCAGTCTTTTGTTCGGCACAAATTCGGTCACCTTCATCAGCAATTGCTTCGTCCCCATCCGATGCACCTCTTCCACAAACGTCATCCCGACCTTCGTCTCGCCGCTCACCTGGCTGACTCCGGGGACATCGTTTCTCCATTGAGGGATTCTTTTCGGGTCTGCAACGGCCGAAAAAACTTTTTCTACTGGAGCGTTAATAACGGCGGTATGTTTGAACGCGATCATTGTGAGGTTGTTCCTTAAAATGAATGATGTGAGATTTCTGAATGATTCGAAAAGCATGGCTCGCGCAAATCCATAGGGATGGCTTCGCCAGAGGCAAAGTCGCAAATTGATTCAAAAACAGAGCCTTTGCGTCTTCGCGGCTTGGCGAGAGACGATTTATCGTTAAAGGTTCTCCCGGTCCCCATAGCTCGGCGGCGCCGAGACGACAAGAAATTCAACGTCGCCGCCGGATTCATTTTTAAATTGATGCGGCATGCCCGGAGGAATATGCAATCCTTCTCCGGCGCGAAGAATTGTCCGACTTTCGCCGGCCTCGATCGTTGCCTCTCCTGAAAGAATGTAAAAAAACTGTTCTGCCTTGCTATGACGATGGCGAATTTCACTCTTGCCGGGAGGCACCTTTTCCTGAATAACACTTATACCCGATGACTTCAATAAATGCCAGCCATCGCAGCCGTCTCCCCAAACATAATGCTCGGCATTTTTTATATTCGCCGGTTCCATAACATTTCCCACGATTTTTGAAAAATCGACAAGATCCGAAGTTAAGGTCTCACGCGAAGTCGCCAAGCCGCAAAATGAATTAGAAGCCATCTCAAAAATGGTTTTCACGCAAAAAGCAGCCGTAAATGTCATGCTGAGCGGAGCGAAGCATCCATGACATGGAAGCCTAGTAGAGTCAAGGTATGTCATTGTCATGGATTCTTCACCCCGTCTGAAAAGCGACGGGGTTCAGAATGACAATGATCTGTCAGTATTCCTTCAGAAGGACATAATCAAGCGTTTTTGAGATAGCTTCTACTTAAAAACTCTTTGCGGCTCCGCGTCTTAGCGAGAGAATCCTTTTCAGCTATTTTTATTTCTTATTTTGCAATCTCTCCAATCTCCCTTTCGCCATTCTGTTATTCGGGTCGAGCTTAAGCGCCTGCTCATAGTTCTCGACCGCCGCTGCAGAATTTCCTTCTCCTTCATAGATACTGGCAAGCCGGACATACGAAAATGCAGATGTTGGATAGAGCTCGATGTTCAATTTCAATACCTCGATTGCCGCAGAGGCTTTTGTCGTATCATCCGAAATAAGCTCTGCTAACCGCACGAGCGTCCCTTCTTTGAAATTGTACGTGAACCCTCCGTAAAATTGATCCCGCAGCGTCCGGTATTGCTTGATGGTCGAGTCGATGCCGTAACGGTCAAACGTGTGCTTCAGCTTGTCCTCCAAAAGAATCGGCACTGCATTGCTATGATGGCACGTCATACACGACACGCGCAGCGACAACGTGCTGTCGACATGAAGTTCCGCCAGATAGACGTTGTTAATCGTTCCTACCATTCGCATCATCGTGCGGGCCTCATTTTTTTCCGGCTTCTCATCGGACGCAAAATCATACTGGCTGAAATCCTTTCCCTCTTCCCCCACATGGCAAAACGTGCAGCGCACACCAAGGCTCGAGGTAAAACCGAACATCGTTCTTTGTAATTCTCTCCCCGTTGTCGTTTTCGGCAGCACGGTCAGGTTTTTCGGATTGTCAGGCCATTCCCATCGTTGGGCAAAAAGCGGGGCGGCACACAGCAGCAAGGTACATACAAAAATGGCTCTCTTCATAATATCCTTTCTATGATGATGTAAGGCGAAACGATGGTGTGATTAATTTTGACGGGAACAAATGACCAACCGTTGAATTACGGCAATAATTCTTGTTGATTCGATTTATAACTTGAGGCCTCTGAAAAATTATCTCTCGCCAAGCCGCGAAGGCGCAAAGACTCTGTTTTTAAATCATTTTGCCACTTTGCGTCTGGCGAAGCCATCCCTGTGGATTTGCGTGAGCCATATTTTTAAAGTTATTCAGAAGTCTCAACTTTTCTAAAGTACGATATAAAAGAATTTATTGCAATAAGAGGAAGCGGTACAGTTTGGATGGATGTCGAACACTTTGCTGATTTATCTTGCCAAATATTTCGACATACCACGATTTCTATGAGAAGGTGTCTGACATCTAGTGCCTCTTCCAATAAATAATCTTGTGCTTTTGAACCGCCACGGACGCTAAGGACGCAAAGAAGGTTCGGAAAAATTAACCATGACGGCCTTTGTGTCCGTGGCGTCCTTTGCGGTGAACTACAGGATTACTTTTGAGAAAGAGCATTAGTATGCTAACAAGCTATCGTTTCGGTCTGAATCAATGCAGGGAATTTCAAATATGGAGGACGACGGATTGGCGAGAGGTGGAACTACATATTGAATGGATCGAAAACGTGCAGTAGTAGATAAACGCAAGGCACCAGCCCTTTCCCCTCCTCTAAGAGGAGGGGAAGACGCGAAGCGTCAGGGGAGGTGGGGAAATGCAAGAATGACCGTTACCGTCTTCGGGGTGCTTCCTTCTCCCATCGGCCTGGATAGTGCACCCACTCATTGTTTCGCCTCTCCCAGCGGCCTTCAACCCAAACAGTATGTGGCCGCGGTGGAGACGCCCATCGTCCAGCGACCCAAACGTAGCGATGATGCCGTGGGTGCCAATTGTAATAACCGGCGATCCAGACCATGCCCCGATGAGGCGGTCTGGCAACAACCACTTCTCTCTGTGGGGGCGGCGGACCGATCCTGATGCCAAGCCCGATATGGAGCTGTGCTGGGGCAGGAACGGCAATGGCCAGGGCTCCTGCAAGAATTGCGATTTTTATAAACGTTTTCATAAATGGTTCCTTAAAAGTTATTGTGGCAACGGTAATATACTCATTATGTATATCATAGACACATCGCACCACAAAGGAGTTTAACAATTCACCCCTCTTGAAGAGGGAGGGTTTAGAACCACAACTGCAATGATATGAACTTAATCGTTACCAGTCAACCGTGAGTAGTGGTCAATTTTGCGTTCTCGCATGAGGTGACGGACACCTCACTCCAAAAATCACATTGTTCCAAAATATTTGGCAAGGCAAATCGGAAGGTGGCCGTCACCTTACCAAACTTGAGCATTACCCAACCGTGGGTCCGATTCATCTTTAAGTTGAACACCCGAACATTGCATCTGCAAAGATTTCTTTATCAAGTATAAAAGTTTCTCTGCGGCGAAGTGAGGCTTTAAGCCTTCACTTCGTATGTTTGAAATGCAATTGCGGCTTTCATCCGTGCGTCCGATTTTCGGGTCGAACGTCATGTACACACCGAGGCTGTCTGTCGAACTTAATCCGGGACGCTCCCCGATGCAAACAACTGCCACATTCGATGTTAAGCGTTGGCCTATTTCATCTCCTACCGCTACTCGTCCACCCTTGACCAGACATAACGGAGAAGCGGACAAGTTATGTTCGTGCAACTTTGGAATAAAAGCAAAGAGCAACGGCCCCAGGTTCCGCTCCAGAGCATACGCCGATAGCCCGTCTGCCGCTACGACGCATACATCGGTCCGTTTAGATGCGGTTTCGTTCAAGAGATCCACTGAATGTTCATCGAGCATTTTTCCTAAATCGGGCCGTTGTAAATACATTGTCCGGTTGTATGCCCGGCTGGAAAATTGGAGAACAACGGGAAAAAGAGGTCTTAGGTTTTCTGCGAGTCTTGTCCAATCCGTTTCATATTCGACTGCGTCTCTTGCCTTTGCGTGATCGAGTTTAAACTTTAAGAGCTGCTGAGTGAGCATGCTTCCGCCGGTATGTCCGAGAGCGACACGGGCAGGAGTGTACTTTCGAAGTGCCTCCCACGATAATGGTTCATCCTTTTGGATCACGGTCATAACTGCGCCGATAAAAGTTTATTATGAGCGTTAGGCATGAGCAGCGACAAGTGCTCATCGACAATGTTCATTTCCATCAACCACTGCTCAAATTCCGGGGCGGGCCGAAGGCCGAGCGCTTTTCGAACATAAGAAACATCGTGGAATGAAGTGCTCTGGTAATTCAGCATTACGTCATCTGCGCCGGGCACACCCATCACATAGTTACATCCACTCACGGCAAGAAGCGTGAGAAGGGTATCTATATCATTTTGGTCGGCTTCAGCATGATTGGTATAACAAATATCGCAGCCCATGGGAAGGCCGAGAAGTTTGCCGCAGAAATGGTCCTCGAGTCCGGCACGAATGATTTGCTTTCCGTCGTACAAATATTCCGGACCGATGAACCCGACAACCGTGTTGACAAGCAATGGTTGAAACTTTCGCGCTACAGCATATGCACGAGCTTCGCATGTCTGTTGGTCGACGCCATGGTGAGCGTTAGCTGACAACGCGCTTCCCTGTCCCGTCTCAAAATACATCACGTTGTTGCCGAGTGTCCCTCTCTTGAGCGACAGTCCCGCTTCGTACGCCTCGGTAAGCGTCGCTATTGTGACACCAAAACTTGCGTTCGCTTTCTCTGTACCGGCGATTGATTGAAAGAGAAGATCGACAGGAGCGTGCTCCGCGATGGCTTTCATCGTCGTTGTGATGTGAGCGAGAACGCACGTTTGTGCCGGAATGTTATATTTTTCGCGGAATGTATCGAGCGTATGAAGCAAGTCGATGGTGCCTGAAACGTTGTCCGAGGCGGGATTAATGCCGATGACTGCATCTCCACAGCCGTACATCAGCCCGTCAATGATACTCGCAACGATCCCTTTCGGGTCATCTGTCGGATGATTCGGCTGAAGACGAGAAGAAAAACGCCCTTTAAGTCCGAGGGTATTTCTAAAGCGTGTCACAACTTCGCACTTTTGCGCTACAAGGATGAGGTCTTGATTCGACATGATTTTACTCACCGCCGCGGCCATTTCCGGCATTATTCCGGGCGAGAGCCGCTGCATCGATTCTTGCGTTGCAGAACTGCTCAAAAGCCAATCACGAAAATCCCCGACCGTCATGCTCGACACCGGAGAAAACGCGCGTGTATCGATTTCATCGATGATCAAGCGGGTTACTTCGTCGTGCTCGTATGAAATAACATGTTCCGTCAAAAAAATTTTAAGCGGGACATCTGCAAGCGCAATTTGAGCTGCTACGCGTTCCTTTGCATCCCCGGCTGCAATACCGGCCAGCACATCGCCTGAACGAAGGGGCGTAGC
Source organism: uncultured Bacteroidota bacterium (assembly GCA_963717445.1). Lineage (GTDB taxonomy): Bacteria > Bacteroidota > Ignavibacteria > UBA10030 > UBA8401 > JAGVPT01. Next base: position 1,422,764 of record OY970334.1, read on the forward strand.
TTTAGCAAGGAGCATCTTCAAATCATTAAAACGATAAACCAGGTTGTCTATGGTGGAGGTATATGACATCGTTGATTAAATATGCACCTAATTCCTGATTATCTACAAGAAAGAATCTATTTGAGAGATCTGAAAAATTGTTGCACGCCAAGCCGCAAAGGCGCGAAGATTATGGTATAAAATTATTTTGTTGCATTGCCTTTGCGCGAACCATCCTTTTAGATGAGATTGAGTTATTGCACCATTCCAAACTTCTTATTGTGGGCTGTCATTTTGATAAAATACCGCAACCGTTGGTCAAAGACCTCCGGGCGGCGACGCACTCCGTCAATCCATCCAATACGAATACGTTTGTACGATGCAGGAAACTTTATAAAATTCTTCCATGCAACCGGATCGGATTTAAGTTTTTCGAGAATGTCGGCGGGCAGCGCAAACTTCTTTAACTTCGGTTCTTTAAGGGAATGTCCATTCAAATGATGCTGAATACTTTCAAGTCCAAAGCGCGTCATTTTCCCGGCTTTGATGAGCCGGCGTACCCGTTCTTTGTTCATTTCCGAAAGCGGGCTCTTATTTCTCCGTGGGGTAAATCTCTGAACCCAACTTTCTTTATCTCGCGGCTTGGTAGTGCTGTCTATCCATCCATAACAAAGGGCTTCTTCAACTGCATCGTTATACGGTATCCTCGGCTTGCCGCTCTCTTTTTTAAAATAGATAAGCCAAATGTCGCCGGTTGTCTTGTGATGTTTCGACAACCATGATCGCCATTGCTTTCTGTTTGTCGCATACAACGTTTTACCGAGTTCCATTCTTGCTATCTGCACATAGTAAATTACGCAGCGCGCTGCTTAAAAATAAATAAAGGAGAAAATGCATCTTTTTTCTTATTTCAAAAGTAGGAGTTGAGCAGTGCATAATCAAGCAAAAAAAATTTGATAGTCGCACTGTAGATGTCGGACATCTTTGTGATTTATCCTACCAAATATTTGGACATATCACGATTTCTCGGATAAGGTGTCCGACATCTGCCAACAAAAAAAGCCAACCGTATGTGAAATACGATTGGCTTTCGTCCGTCCCTTCAGCCAACTCCTCCTTCCGATCCGGACTCAAACAGACATATTTATTCAGCCAGGAAAATAAACGAGAAATTTCGGAGTACGATACTTTGTCAATAATGGATAATTACTCGGAACTAAAAAAACAAGTCTATTGTCCCGGCATGATTATAGGACACGCACGGGTGAACTGAAGTTTAACGGGTTGGAAAAAATTTTCAGGCGGCAAAAAGACGGAAGACGGCTCCGTAGATAAGCAAAGCAGCAGAGAGCAACCCCATCCAGGTATAAAACTCCCGGTTGCCGATTGGCTTCAGCTCTTCTTCGACGGTTCGGTCTGTGGAAAACAATTCGCGGACCAGCCGGAACATGAAAGGCTGTTCAATCTGATTTTTTTGAAGTATCATGATTTCTCCTTGAATATGTGACACCGCGCCGATTTTTGTTATAGCAATAATACACTTTGCCAATTAGCCGGATATTAGTCCTACTTTAAGGAATTGTTAAATCTTTCAAAAAGCAGGCAATTGCAGGCGTTGCGACTTGAATCAGCGCCTAACTGACTCTATATTAAAATGCACATTTGATTAAGAGTTAACCTCGAAACGACCGATGAATTTCAATTCCTACATACTCGAACAAACGCTACGCCGGCTACAGTTACCCGAAGATTCCATCAAGCAATTCCAGCTTGCAGGCAAACTAAGCGATGTCGAAGGAAGAGGATTCCCGAAGGAGCTCTTCTTGCTCAGCACGCCGGTCATTGTGCGGGGACTGTTGAATTTTGGGGTATTGCAAATGCGGCGGGACTGGCTCTATCCATTTTGGGTGCACAAACAACTCGACCCGAAAAGCGCGAGCTATATTCCACGGGCGCAGAATCCCCTCCTCATCAATGTCACTCATCGCAACTGGACCATGGTGGGGACGTTGAACGGCTTTCACGAAGCGATCATCGATCCTTGCGGCCTCGCAACGCCACTTCCCCGCGAGTGGTCGATCGACACATGGCTTGTCGTTGATGATCGGTTTTTTTTCCCCTCGCTATCGGCCGGCGGAGACCAGACAATCGAGACCATGTTTCCGTGCCTCACTACTCGATTCAACGTGGACGGTCTTGATTTGACACTCGAACATTTCGCCGCGCCGACAAATCATGCGATTGATGTTTTGTTCGCCAAAGCCGTAGTGACAAATACCAGCGGTAAGAGAAAATCGGGCGCACTCTGTGTCGCCATCCGCCCGTTTAATCCGGAAGGTGTGGCCCCGATTTTTTCAGTCGATTTCAAATCGCCTCGCATTGCATCCGTAAACAAATCGACCGGTGTCGTTTTTGCTGAAACGCCGGAAAAAATTTTCTGCTCATCGGCCAAGAACGGCGACCTCGCACACTCTCTCAAACAACGCACCACGAGTCTGTTCGATGAACCTTCCAAAATTTCTTCTCACTGCGAACTGGGACTCGCACATGGAGTTGCGGCATTTATGTTTGACCTTGCACCGGGTGAAGAAAAACTCGTTCATTACAGTGCTGCGCTTGAAGGGGAACAGCCGATCCGCCGGCAAGGGACAAAACAAACGTGGCGGGTCTCGTTCGAGAAACGGAAATCCGACCAGCAAGTAAAATGGGAAAAAGAACTCTCGGCCGGGGCGCAGTTTGAATTCGCAGATAAAAATTTGCAGATGTTGTTTGAAGCAAGCCGCCTCGCCATGCTGGAATTACACGACAACGATTTCATCTCCCCGGGACCTTTTCTTTACCATCGTTTCTGGTACAGGGATGCAACGACCATGATTCGTGCTCTGGACGTGCTTGGATTTCACAAGCGATCGAGGCAAGTGATCGACGCGTTTCCGGCGAGGCTTACGCCGGATGGGTTTTTCCGAGGCCCCGACGGCGAGTGGGATTCCAACGGAGCCGTCCTCTGGTCGGTCCATCAGCATTTCCTGTTCAACAGGCAGCACCTCTGGTTAAAAAATTGGTATCCCAATCTCAAACGTGCTGCTCAATGGATCGCGCGCAAACGGAAACAGACTGAAAACGGCTTGATACCGCCGAGCTTGAGTGCGGAACATCTCGGTACGGTCGATCAATATTACTGGGATACTTTTTGGTCTCTGGCTGGACTTAAAGCGATAGTCCACATCGCAACTACGCTCAACGTAAAATCCGACGAACGATTTTTTGAAAAGGAAGCTCAGGCATTTGAGCGGGATATTCTGCAGTCGCTCCAGGAGGTCGAGCGGCGAATCGGCGAAATGCTCATCCCGGCCACCGAGCATCGGAACTTCGATGAGAGCGCCATCGGCTCCATCTCCAGCATTTATCCGCTTGAACTGTTTGGTGACCGGCTGCTCCATCCAACGAATACATTGCGAAAGCTTGAAACGGAATTCGTCGACGAAAAAGGTTTTTTCCATCCCATTGTTCATTCCGGGTACAATCCGTACCTCACTCTCCAGATCGCACATTCTTTTTTGATCCTGGGCGAAGTCGAGAAGGCGTGGGAAGTTGCCGAGACGATTTTTCGACAGGCAACGCCCCCCTACTCACTTCCGGAAGCAATTCATCCTCGCACCGGCGGCGGAACGATGGGAGACGGGCATCATGGATGGGCAGCAGCCGAGATTATTCTTTTTCTGCGGAGCTGCATGGTCAAAGAGGAAAACGGCGTTATTTCACTCTTCAAAGGAAATAACAACAGATTGGTACAAAAGGGAAAAAATGTAAAGGTGAAGAATGTGCCGACAACATTCGGCGAAGTTTCATGTTCGCTTTCGTTTACCGGGGAAACAACCGCCGTCGTACATTTCGAAGGGAATTTCAGCGGCGAAGCTATGCCGGCAGCGGTTGAGATCTACCTTCCGTTCGCAATAAAAAACGCTGCTGCATCTTCCCCGAATCACATCTCAACAAAAACAGTCGATGGCGCAACTTCTCTGCTCCGCTGTTCCCCAAAAGTCCGCACCCTTTTTCTTAAACTGTAGCCTCTCGGACGTTGAACAAAACAAAAACGCTGCAGTTGGCGGATGCGTTCTTTCATATTTTTAAATTCAGACCGGTTTTTCCCTACCCACAGCGAAAGCCCTATCGGATCTGTCAACCCCAGCATCGGCGCGTCGACCAAACTGTCGGTTGCCGTTACCAGAGGACGAAGAATACCTACATATTTGTGGTAAACGTCTACCTTTCCGGCAGAAATTGGAAACGGTTTGACAAGTGTTGCCGAGACGAATTTATTTGCTATTTTTGATTCAATTCCAAAGGAACATTCGGGTGGAATGCCGAAGAACTCTTCCGCGGCGATGCGAACGGAGATTTGATTACTCGCTGAAATAACATAGATTTTGTACCGGAGCTTTTGAAGCAATAAGACGAGTTTCTTCATCCCCGGATGCGGCTTCGGAACGGCAACGCGAGCAGTTCCGGCTTCAATTAGTGGCGCGGGTTGCTTCATTACTTTCACTGTCGCCTCCTCGACTTCACGAACGGCAAGCCCGGCCATCGATTCAACCAGTAGACGATAGGCCGCTGTTACATCGCAGCGAAGAAAAGATTGATACTCTTCCCATGTGCATTTGAGGGGAGCGCCATCTGCCAGCAAACAAGCAAAAACCGCTTCTCCGATGTCCCCCACGAGGAGCGTGTTGTCCAGGTCGAAGAGGGCAATTTTTGTTCGTTCCTGGTTCAACGCTTTTAGCCGACCTTCCAGGGCTTCAATCTGATATTTAAGGTGGATGGGAATCATACGTTACGATAGGCGTGCAACATGAGGGAGAGGCTCCACCGATCTGAAATGGTGAAACGATAACGCCGTCGATGGAGTTTGAAACGCGATCGGCAGGGTGTTGATTTCAACGCTGGTTTTTCCCCCTGCGTATATCAGGCGGTTATATTTCAGCATGCTCACCGGGTCATCGCACACCGCCCCTGCACCATTCGCGAGACGCACCCCGTGTTGCTCGTACAATTCGTTACGATGCACATGTCCGTGCATCACCACTTGCACACCGAGAGCTGCGAAGAGTTTGAGAGTTTTGCGGCGTCTTTTCATACGCATTGTCTTCGATTCGATTTTCTGCCAAAGATTATTTTCAGTCGAGGCATCGTTCAAATCGTTGAAATGATGATGAATTGCGACAAGCGGTATCTTTCCGCGCAACTCTTCGTTTCCATGTAATTGCACAAGAGCGGCAACCTGCTCGTCGCTCAACATCCCGTTTGAGCCGAGTGGGTTATCCCACAATGACCAGGGGAGGATTGAGTTCAACCCGATAATCGCATAGGGACCTACTTCCTTCACAAACGGAAAGAGACTGCCGCTGCTCAATTGCCGAATCCCCACAAATGTTTCTGCAAACGCTTCCTCGAAAAGTGCAAGCCTCCTATGATAATCGACCGTCCGAATGTAGCGAGGAAAACTGAGCACATCCACTGCCCGATGGGGCCCGCCGAAAACGTCGTGGTTGCCGGGGACAATGGTGAGCTTCTTGCTCTCCATTAAGCCGAAGGTTGTAAGAACAGTTCGCGCCAAATAGTAATCGTCCGGATCGCCGGTGCTGACAATGTCCCCTGTAATGACAAGATGGTCGCAACCATGGTCAAGAATTGTTCGAAGAAGGATTTTAAACGACTTGATATGTTCGCGGTAATATTGTCTGCTGAGATGTGGGTCGGAAAGATGAGCGATGGTAAATGAAGCGCCTGCCGGTTTCGTCGTTCCCGGTGAGCCTTCATGATGCATCATGTGCCCGGCGAAGTGTCCCTCAGGCTGCGCGCGGGAAACGTCGGAGACGGAACTCCTCGATAACTTCTTTGTAACTCTCAAAAAGCCGGTCGAGAATTCGTTCCCATCGATACTCTTGTGCACGAGCGAGTGCATGGTCCGCAATGACCTTTCTGTAGTTAGGATTGTCAAGAAGCCATTCCACCTTTTTCGTAAGATCGGCGCCGTTCAGCGGTTCGGCAAATAATCCGGAACGCCCTTCCTGAATTATTTCCACTGCTCCGCCAACTTCTGCAGCTATAGGAGCAAGCCCGGAAGCCATTGCCTCCAGCGTCACGAGCCCGAATGTTTCAGTCGTTGATGGAAAAACAAAAATATCCGCCGACGCGAAACTCTCCGATAATGTTTTTCCCGATTGATACCCGAGGAAATGTGCCCCGGGCATCATCGCCTGCAATTCCTGTCGTGCATGCCCGTCGCCGACGATAACCATTTCGAAATCGTTCCGCTTCGAGCAAAGTTCATGATACGTCTGTGAAAGCACCCTCAAATCTTTTTCCCAAACGAGCCTGCTGACAAAAAGAATAATCGGCTTCTTTCCGCCGCCGAACCTCTGCCGCCATTCGTTCGAGCGATACAACGGATTGAACATTGCCGTGTCAACTCCGTTCGGAAGATATTCAAGCCTCTCAACACCGTGCTCGCGAAGCTCCTGAAGGATCGGTGTCGTCGGAACCAGAGTCCGATCCACATTATTGTAAAGACGGCGCAATATGCGCCATGCTAGATCTTCCAATCTTGTAAGATTGTAGTATCGCGGATAGGTCGGAAAATGCGTATGGTACGTCGCAACAACAGGGAGACCAAAATTCCGCGCGTATTTCACTGCTGCAAAGCCGAGCGTGCATGGGCTATTGATATGTAAAATGTCAGGCTGAAATTCCTGCAAGTACTTCGCAAATGATTGATATCCCGGAATGGCAATGCGATAATTTTTTTGAAGCGGCAGAACAACCGACGGCACACCGTAGACCGGGATTTGCGTTTCCCCAATAGGGAGCGTCGACGCAATTGCAATCGCTTGGTGGCCGCGTTCAACAACACCCTCTACCATTTTGTAAACGCATCGCGTAACGCCGTCCTGACCGATCTTCAGACTAGCGTTAAAATATGCAATTTTCATAAACGCCTCCTTCCTATCTCTCTTTCTTTTTTACGTGCCCATATAGTAGGAAGTTGCCGTTATCAGAGTGTTATCCCCCCATTAAATAATGGTAAAATAAGGCTTTTGCTAAAGTAGTACGTGAAATGAATTTCACAACTGTCAATTTAATAGAAATCCTTGCATCGTGACTCTTCTCAGATTATATTGCCGATAAAAAGAACCGGCCTATGAAGGATTCAAAATATTCGATGCTATTGGAGCGCCTCTTGTCCTCGGAAAATGATTGGGAATCGCATTGGGAAAAATTCGGAGAGGATGAAACGCTGCAGGTTGACCCTTTGCTGATCAACAAAGTTGCGGACGATTTTGCCGAACGGATGAAAGGAAATTATCCATTCTTTCATCCCCGTTACGTCGGACAGATGCTGAAGCCTCCTCATCCCGTTGCAATAGCTGCATATCAGATGGTCATGAAAATCAATCCAAACAATCATGCGCTGGATGGAGGACCAGTGACCGGCAAAATGGAAACTGAAGTGGTCGCAGATCTCGCCCGAATGTTCGGATACCAAAACCATCTTGGCCACCTGACAAGTAGCGGAACAATTGCAAACCTCGAAGCCCTTTGGATTGCGCGATCGCTGCGTCCAAAAGCAGCGATTGCTTTTTCAACGTCGGCTCATTACACTCACAAACGGATGTGCGAAGTTATTGGAGTTGAGGGGATCGAAATTGCAACCGATGATTTTGGAAAAATGGATTGTGGCGCGCTTGAAAAAGTGCTCAAGACGGGAAAAGTCGGAACGGTTGTGGCGACGATCGGTACGACTTCTCTCGGAGCACTCGACCCCTTAGAGCAAATTATTCCCCTCTGCCGGCGCTATAACGTTCGCATTCATGCCGACGCTGCGTACGGTGGATTTTTTATGCTTCTTGCAAAACAGAAATCTCCTCTCATCAACGCCGCACCGTTCCTTTATCTCTCCGAATGCGACAGCATCGTCGTCGATCCGCACAAGCACGGCCTGCAGCCGTACGGATGCGGATGTGTATTGTTCGGCGATCCATCGGTCGGAAAATTCTACAAACATGATTCGCCGTACACATACTTTACTTCGAATGATCTACATCTCGGCGAGATCAGCCTCGAATGTTCACGTCCCGGTGCAGCGGCAGCGGCGCTTTGGTTTACGCTGAAATGTATTCCACTGCAACCCGAAGCGGGGCTTGGAGCAATCCTCACGAAAACGAGACGCGCCGCGCTGGAATTCTCGAAGCTGATTGCATCGAGCAGCAGCATGAGCGAATTCGTCAAGCCGGAACTGGACATTGTTACCTATTTCCTAAAAACCGATCCTTTGTCCGCTTCTCTCATCTCTGAGCGATCAGGGAAAATATTTTTCAACGCCATGCATCATTCCACTAATCCATTATTCCTCGCTCTTCTGCATGTCGATGCAAAACAAGCCAAGCGGCTTCACCCGCAGATCGACGCCGACCGCGAAACGATGACAATATTGCGCAGCGCGTTGATGAAGCCTGAACACCTTGCGTTCGTTCCACAATTGATACGGGAGTTGGAAATATTGGCCGGCAATGAGAGGAAGTAAATTGGAGAGGGTACCTTTTAATCTGCAAGCCATGATGAAATCCGAGCCATCGGAATAATCACAAGAGTTTTCGTGAAGCCAAAAACCCCTGCAGATACGAGAGGGACTCGAGAATCATGCTTTCGTCAACAGGTATGGGCAACATCACGCTCCCGATTGAAGTCGGAAGCACCAACCTGATGTTCCCGTCGTACACTTTCTTGTCAACACGCATTGTTGCGAGAAGTCTTGACGGAGAGAACTTGATACCGCGCATCGTTGGCAGCGGAAATAAAAGAACGGCGCTCTCGATTCGTCCGGCTTCTTGTGGGGTAATCAGTCCGAGGCGAAGAGCGGCGAATGTTTCGGCAACCATTCCCAAAAGAATTGCTTCCCCGTGTTTGAGTGCTCGATAGTCGCCGGCATGTTCCAGGGCATGGCCAACTGTGTGTCCGAAATTCAGAATACCGCGGAGATTTTTTTCACGTTCATCCCGTGAAACGATGAGCGCTTTCATCCGGCAGCATTCAGCGACGATGCGGGTAAGGTCCGCGCTGTTTTTAGATCTGATTCTATCGATGGTCTTCACGACATATAAAAAGAATCGTCTGTTCATGATAATGCCGTATTTGAGCACCTCGCCAAGGCCGCATGTTAGTTCTCGGTCCGGAAGAGTCTGGAGTGTCGCAATATCTGCCGCGACAAAAACCGGCTGATAAAAAGCTCCAACCATGTTCTTTCCGAGCGCGTGGTTAACACCCACTTTTCCCCCAACGGATGAATCAACCTGCGCAAGCAGTGTGGTCGGTATCTGCACAAAATGCACGCCGCGTTGGTATGTCGATGCAATAAATCCGGCGAGATCGCCGACGACTCCTCCCCCCAACGCCACGATGGTCGATTGACGTTCCACATTCCATCGAAGCAAATTCGCGTATATCGCATCTGCTCTACGAAGGCTTTTTTGCGCTTCGCCGGCAGAAATGGTGATCGAATGTACCGTAAATCCCGAGGCGGCGAGACTTTCCTTAACCCTCTTCAAATAGAGCCGCATGACGTTTTTATCGGTGATGATAACAACCGTCTTCGGCAAGCCATGACGTCGAAAAAGCGAGCCGAGCGATGGGAGGATCGCTGCACCGAGGTAAATCGGATAGCTGCGTTTACCGAGTGGTACGCGGATAATCTGGCCGTGAAAATTATTCTTCAATGTAATGCCGCAACATTTTTACAAGTTCGTCAATGGTATTCCCGATCTTTTTGTCATCGGTGTGAATAATAATATGCGCCTGTTCATAATATCCTTTTCTTTTTGTCAACAGCTCATCGATGCGAGCCTGTAATTGTTCCGCGTCCATTAACGTTCCATCGGCTGTGCGCAGCATCGGCCGGTCGCTTTTCGTACGAAGACGTTTATAGATGTATTCCGATTCAGCCTTAAGATAGACAAGAACACCCGATTCTTTGATAAGGTTGAGCGAGTCCTGATCGGTAATCGTTCCACCGCCGAGCGAAATGACCGACCGCGGAGTCCCGGAAATTTCTCTGAGAAATGTCCGCTCCATTTTCCGGAACGCTTTTTCCCCCTCCTGTTTGAAAATATCGCCGATCTTCCGTTTTTCTTTTTGTTCGATGAAAAGATCCAGGTCGACAAAACTGTATCCTATGGTGTTCGCAAGAATAGGCCCAATGGTGCTCTTTCCGCTCCCCATAAACCCAGTCAAAAAAATGATATACCGTTTGCGATTGCCGTCCATACGAACGTCGCCGTCGTTAGAAGTGGTTTGAGTAGATGCAGACGACATGAAGAATAGTCAATTGCCCCGCCATCATTCAACATCGTAGACTTTTTTCAGAAACATCATTCCCATCAAGAATTTTTTGCCGGGCTGCTTTCGCCCGATTTCATTTTCTCCTTCAGCTCGACTTTCAAATCCTGATAGCGGGACATCGCATGCTGAACCTGCTGCCTCGCCTGAAACAAATCATAGCGAAGCTGTTCTTCAACGTTATCATGTCTCTTAAAGTAAAAATATGTCATAGCCGTAAGGCCGAAGCCGAAAATGACGACAACAACTACAGCGATCTCGTTAAGAATATCAATGTCCGCATTGATCTGCTCCAATGCACGATAACTGTCGTCGCGTGAGTTTTGCTTTTCTTTCAAGAGGGTGAATATTGTCTCGCGAATTGACCCCATCAGTTCTTTCCCCTTATCGGTAAGAACAGCCTGAACGGAATCCGATGAATTGTCCTGTAGTGCCAGATCGATCGAGGATTTAATAATCTCGACTCTGCTATTAACGGAAGCTCTAAGCGAATCGAGAAATTCGTCCCGGTAGCTGCCTTTCACGTTTAACTGTTTCAGATAGAGGAGCGATTGCTGCACAGACTTCACTGCGGAGTTGTAATCCTGAATAAAATCCCGGTTATAAGTTATGATATATCCCCGGCGGCTCAATTCTGCCCTTTGAAGAGATATTAATACATCCTGCATCACCATAACAATTTCGTGGTCGTAAGACAATTCTTCGACATGCCTGGATCCTTCGCCGAGCGCCTCTTTCATGAGGTACTGCAATCCAAAGAAAAGCAAAAAGGCGGCCGCGTAACTGGTAAAAAGAAATAGTTTAAACTTTTGTCCCATGTGGAAGTTCCGGTGTGATACTGCAACATGCTTTCAAAATATCACAGAAATGCCCATCTATGAAATCTACATCCCTTTGTGAGCTTGACGCAAAATCTGCACATCGGCGACAGGAACAGCTTCAGCTTCCAGCGTAGCGTGAGCTTGCGCATGGATAATATCCCCCATCGTTATTATTCCGATGAGCTGGCGATTAGCGCCGCGGTCCACCACACCGAGCTGCCGCCTTTCATATTTATCCATCATAACGACAGCACGTGCAAGAGTGTCATCGGCGTACAATTCGGAATGACGGTGCACAATTCCGCGAATATGCGCATCGCGCTGACCCTCTGCAAGCATCTGCCGAAGTGTCGACTCATTGACCAATCCGATATATGTACCATTGTCGTCCAGCACGGGAAAAGAAGAAAAGTTATAGATTGCAACAAGTTCGAACGCTTGTTCGATATTCATTGAGGCTCTGAGCGAGAGAATGTTCCGTGCACTCATCGCAGCGCCGACTTTCAACCTGTCCAATCCGTTCACTGGAGGCACAACTCCGTGCGGGAGACGAATTCCGTCTTGCGCCATAAGCGCTTCATAGAGAGAAATCGGTCGCCAGTGACGGACCAGGCCGTACGTAATCATATTTGCAATCATCAGGGGAAGAATCAATGAATAGCCGCCCGTCATTTCAATGATAACAAGAACGGAAGTCATGGGTGCCCTAACAATGCCCGCAAAGACTGCACCCATCCCGACCAGGGCAAAAGCTCCAATTTCATTTGGAGCATGGTTAAGTACGTTGACATCCAAATACCCCACCGCTCCCCCCACCATGCTTCCTATAAAAAGGGCCGGCGCGAAAAGGCCTCCTGCGCCACCACTGCCAAAAGAAAAAACAGTGGCAAGGATTTTCATACTCCCGAGGACGACCAACGCAGTGATGGTCAGTTTTCCGGCCAGAGCAAATGAAAGCGTTTCATATCCAACTCCTGTAATGCCGCCGGAATGAACCCATAAGAGCGCGGCGACTGCAAGAATCCCTGTAACAAGTCCGCCGATAGCAGGCTGCACCTGTCTGGGTATCCAAGTGTTCTGTTGAAACCATTTTCTGAGGCTCAAAAGGGAGTCGGTGAAAGCGATTGATGCGCCGCTTGCAATAACACCGAGAACGGCATAAAGAAGAAGCGACGAGGCATGACTCAATCCATAGACATGCAGAACTTCCAGAACGGGGTGTTCACCGAGAACGTTCCGCTCGATCACCGCGGCTATTGCCGCCGCGACGATCACACCTGTTAAAACCGTTTGGTCGAGAGTTCCGATGATTTCCTCGATCGCAAATGTCACCCCTGCAATCGGCGCATTAAATGCCGCTGCAATGCCGGCAGCGGCTCCGACCGGCAGTAAACGGCGCAGGTTCTGCCGCGATAAGGCAGCTCCACGCCCCAGAAAGCCTGCGATTCCTGCACAGATTTGTACCGTCGGCCCCTCCGGTCCCAACGACGAGCCAGATCCAATCTGTAGCGCCCCGATAAAAAATTTCCCTAGAACATCGCGAAACGGTATCCGGTCCTCCTTCATCCCAAATGCGACCTTCACCTGAACCACTCCGCTGCCGCGTGCGCCGGGGGCAACGTAATACAAGAGCAGGCCGCACGTCAGCCCGCCCAGCGCAGGAGTCAAAATGATCCAGAGAATCGATGAGGGGTAGGCCATCCCCGATGCCGTTTTGATCAAGTACCCCTCAAGCAACTTTATGGCAAGATGAAAAGCGACAGCGGCCAAGCCGCATACGACGCCGATAATAAGCGTTAATACAAAGAGCCGTTGGTTTTCCGATGGGATAATCTTGTTATAGGCGCGAAGCAGCTTGACGCTTCCAAATTGAAGCCGCGACCGCAGCCCGTCGAGAATCTTAATGAAATCAAAAACGGTTCTTTTAATCGCCGTACGTCCTTCGTTGTTTTGGCTCAATAATCAACCCGCTATCAAATTGTTTATCGAATTGGGATTGGCTTTAATCTAAGAATTTGCCCGGCAAAATCAAAAATTGATTTCACGGCCTGCGATTGCCTAAGTTCTGCAAGTAAAGATGATGCAATGATCCTTCACCATTGAAATATCACCGCCATCCAATAACTTTACGGTGTATAAATACTTTGTATCTCTTGGGGGGAAGGTTCGGGCAGATCAGCAGCGTATAACGTACACTGCAACAAGGAGGGACTTATTACGAATCATAATTCCGATCTCAGATATCAAAGAGAGAAGTACCAATCCGAGGCTCTGTAAAAAACTCTTGACAGAAAGAAGAATTCTTGCCGTCGCCTGATCCAAAAAGCTCACCACTTCAATTACGCCGAATGGAGTCTCAAACCCGCTGACAGAAATCCATGACGCCGCACATCAAACAATATCCACGGTTTTAACGGTAGAAGTTATCCCGCAAGTCTTCAATGTCGGATTTGGCCTTCAACTTCTGGAGCCAATCAGCCACGACGCGCTGTTTCTTTTCCTGCAACATTTGGGCAGCGAGAATATTCTTTTGCGCGTTGAAAGCTGCCGAATCGAACGGAGTTTTGCTCAAGAGCTTAATGAGGTAATATCCTCTCTCTCCTTGAACGGGCTGAGAAATTTTTCCTACCGGCAATGTCATTGCCACGCCGAGGAAAGCGTTGTCTCTTCCAATCGACGGGATGAGGCCGGTCGGATCGAACTGTCCTGTTAATTGGACACTTATTCGCGGATCGGAAGCAGACAGCGATGAGAGATCGAGAGAATCGTTCATTGAAGAACGCTGTTTTTCAACCATCGCTTTCATCATCGCCATTTTCTTTTCTCGGATGACGCGCGGTCGCAGAAAATTTTTCACTTCATCAAAAGGGCGAACGCCCGCCTTTTTTAGTTCAGAGATCATGAACACGGCAACGCCGCCGTTTACTTCATACGCATCGCTAATGTCTCCCAGCTCTTTCTCGAAGGCAAATTTCAAAACCGATTCGTTGGCCCCAATCCCTGGAATCATTCCGCCCTGTTGGAACGACGGCGTTTCTCTCACCTGTAAACCTAAGCCTTCTGCTTCCTTCTCAAATTTTCCGTCCTTCGACAGAAAAGCAAAATCTTGCGCACGCTGCATGGCGTCGTCTTTCGTCTGCGAGCTGGCTTTGATCGGAAGAGCGATATCGGCAATCTTCACCTCGCGGCTGTCTCTCCCTTCAATCTTGATAATGTGAATCCCGTATTGCGTCTTTACCGGGCCAAGGATCTGGCCGGGCTTCCCTTTCAGCGCCACATCTTCAAACGGCTTCACCATCCGCCCCTTGCCGAACCAGCCGAGTTCGCCGCCAGACGTCGATGCTCCCGGTTCATTCGAGTACTGCTTTGCAAGTTCTGCAAAATCTTCGCCTTTACGAGCGCGGGCAATAAGCTCATTCGCTTGCTTCATCACTTCCTTCTCATCTTTTCCGGCAGTTGAGAGAAGAATGTGCCGGGCACGGACGAAGATGTCGGACCCATTTTTTTCCTCAAGAACTTTTATGACGTGATACCCGTCGAAATCGCTTATCGGCCCTACCACATCGCCGACCGCCGCACCGAACACGGCCTTTTCTTTTTCCTGCGTCAGTTGCCCGTGTGTAAAGTACGCCGGAGGTATGGGCGTATCTGAATATGATTTTTGGAGGTCGAGGAAATCCATACCGGCCTTCGCCTGCTGGACAATGTTGTTCGCCTCAACCAGCACATCCTGTGAATCTTTTGCCGAAGGCTGGTCGCTAAATACCACAAACTTCAGCTTGCGCGTTGCTTTTGCATTGAATTCGTCCAGGTTTTCGTTGTAATATTTCTGCAGGTCGTCATCGGTGACTGAAACAGCGCTGTCGGAAAAGAACCTGTTCGGGTCGAATAAAGCGTACTGCGCTTCGAGTTTTGTATTCTGGTTTTCGAATCGTTCCTCAACTTCCCCGAGCGTTACACGCACCGTCGCGTCAATGAGGCTCTGCATTTTTTCAGAAAGGCGCTGCTGCCGCAGCCCTGTTTCCACCTGAATCATAATGTCTTTGTTCTTCGGGTCGTTGATTGTTTCATCGTAGGCTGCACGGTTGAACTTGCCCGTCGAATCCCTGAATTGTTGTACTAAAAAATCGGGCGGATTATCACCCTTCACCCAATCGACAAGCTCCTGATCCGTCACCGTAACGCCTGCACGCTTGGTCTCTCTATCAACCAGCGTCGATGCAATGAGGCTGTTCCAGATTTGATCGCGAATCTCCTTCATGGCATCATCGTCCGGGTCCTGTCCGGTTTGTTTTTTCTGATTGTCCGCGGCTCGCTTCACCAATTCGGAAAATTCTTGGTACGAAATTTTCTTTCCGTCGATGATCCCGACATAGTCACGGCGGCCGGACTTGATTCCAAGGTAATCCATCCCCCATTCAAAGACGATCATTACGACAAACATGATTACGAGCCCGATAAGAATTACGGGCATATTATCGCGCATTTTGGTCATTATAGGCATAACCGAGCGTACTCCTTACTGCAAGATATTGAAATTGAACTGACTCAAGTAAAGAATATAATTGAAACCGCTTTGAAATGCAATGCAAAAGCGGGAGTGCTCAGATTGAAAACATGTCGGACACATTGGCAAATATTTCGATTAGTAACTGATGTTACGCAAATATCCTTTTTGGCACACCCCCAACCCCTCTCGCTTTTGCCACATGCTCACCCACAGAGGGGAGCGGCGGGGCAAGTCCCCTCTGTGCGTTGCTCGCGCGATGACGAGAGGCGATTTAGGGGTGTGTCTTCTGTTGAATGGAGCACTTCCTTCATGAATTCTAGAGTGCGTAACATGAGTTAGTAAGATTTCTCCGATAAGTTATCCGACAACTAACGTCTGGTTCAAATTGCAATACTGCCATGTTCCTCATTACCTAGCAGTGGTCAATTTTGCATTCTCGCATGAGGTGACGGACACCTCACTCCAAAAATCACATTGTTCCAAAATATTTGGCAAGGCAATTCGGTAAGGTGTCCGTCACCTTACCAAACTTGAGCACTACCCATTACCTTGACTTACATTCGACATTTAGTTACCTTTTTGAAAGAATAAAACGGTTTTTTAATTGCACGCTCGGCAAAAAAACATTGCTATCCTTGGCTCTACGGGTTCCATCGGGAAGAATAGCTTAGAAGTTATCGCCAACTTTCCAGACCAGTTTACAATCTCCTATCTCACAGTCAATAACAATGTGGACGGACTGTGCGATCAAGTTCGACGATTCAAGCCGAAAGGCGTCGTCGTGTTGGACAAAAGTTCGGCAGCGGAATGCAAAAGGCGTTTCGACGGAACGACGGAAGTGCTGGCCGGCGAAGAAGGTTTAAAAGAGATTGTCCAGCGCGACAATGTAGACGTAGTGATCAGTTCTCTGGTCGGTTTTGCAGGATTGAAGCCAACAATAGCGGCAATCAAGGCGAAAAAAAAGATCGCGCTGGCTAATAAAGAAACCCTTGTCGCCGCGGGCGAGATCATCATGAACCTGGTCAAGGAAACCGGTACTATGCTTATTCCGGTCGACAGCGAGCATTCTGCAATTTTCCAGTGCCTGGTCGGCGAATCGGGGTCATCCGTCGGCAAAATTATTCTTACTGCGTCAGGCGGACCGTTCCTCAACACGTCAAGGGACAAGCTGCAAACAGTATCGGTCGAGCAAGCGTTGAACCATCCAAACTGGAAAATGGGAAACAAGGTCACGATCGATTCCGCTACGTTGATGAACAAAGGTTTGGAAGTGATTGAAGCGCACTGGCTCTTCGGTATTCCGGCATCTAAAATAGACGTTGTCATCCACCCGCAATCGATCATTCACTCGATGGTGGAGTTTGTCGACGGCTCGTTAAAAGCGCAGCTTGGCGTACCGGATATGAAAATCCCGATCCAGTACGCTCTCACGTATCCGGAACGCGCTATGTCGAGGTTTGGCCGCGTCGATTTTCCACTGCTGAAGGAGATGACGTTTTTTACCCCCGACCTCGACCGCTTCCAATGCCTCCGGCTTGCCTACGATGCATTGAAGGAGGGTGGAACAATGCCGGCTGCACTTAACGCGGCAAATGAAATAGCCGTGAAACGGTTCATGGAAGGAAAGATTTCTTTCCTTGATATCCCGGAAACCATTTGCCGCACGATGGAACATCACTCTGTCACAACAAACCCGACGCTCGACAATATCATCGAGGCGGATGCGTCGGCACGCAGATTTGCAGCGAGTATCTGTAATTAAACGCAGGTCACGTTGAGTACGTGTTCTGCTTGTTATCAACAGCAACAGAAGGTTCTTTTTCGCGATGGAATTTCTTCAAACAGTATTCTATTTTTTAGTGACGATCGGTGTGCTGGTCTTTATCCACGAGTTCGGACATTTTATTGCTGCGAAAGCTTGTAAAATGCGCGTCGATAGATTTTCGATTGGATTTCCGCCCAGGGCTTTCGGCAAAAAATTCGGCGAGACCGATTATTGCGTTTCGTGGGTCCCCATCGGCGGTTACGTGAAAATTGCGGGAATGATCGATGAAAGCTTCGATACCGAATTCATCGACCGCGAACCTCAGCCGTGGGAATTCCGCTCGAAACCGATATGGCAGAGGATGATCGTCATTTCCGCCGGCGTGATCATGAACATCTTCCTTGCAATTGCCATTTTTTGGGGAATCAATTTTGCCAACGGCGGAAATTTCCGCCAAACGACTGAAATCGGGTACATTATCCCAAACAGTGCCGCTGAGAAAGCCGGGTTCAGGCAGGGGGATAAAATTCTCGCTGTCAACGGCGAAAAGATCGGTCACTGGGATGCGATTCAATCGGCAATGTATGTCGATTTTGTCGGAGACGACCTCAGCATCGATATAGAACGGAACGGAAGTCCGGCCACGATCGCAGTTCCGCACTCTCTTGTGCCTGACATTTCTGACGCCTCGTTCGGCATCCTTCCAAATTTTACCGAAGCAGTCATCGGCAACGTCCTCAAAAACAAACCTGCGGAAGCTGGGGGGCTAAAGCCGGACGACGTTATCCTCTCTATCGACCACCAGACGGTGAACAACCAATTCCAAGTTACTCACATCATCAAAGCTAACGCCGGGAAAAAAATCGATTTTGAATTGAAGAGAAATTCTCAAGTTGTTCACACCGCGGTAACGCCGACACCCGAGGGAATTATCGGGATCAGTATTGAAAGCCGTTACGTAGGACCTGTTCTCCATGAACATTACGGCATCTTCGAATCGCTCCCGAAAGGGGTAGACGATGTGTACGGAGCGACAAAATTATTCATCAGTTCCATCTGGCATATCATCGTCGGCAAGGCGTCGCTTACAAAATCGGTTGCAGGTCCCGTTAAAATCGCGCAAATGGCCACCCGCACGGCTGAAGTCGGGCTGATGAGTTTCCTCGGATTTATGGCGCTGCTCAGCATCAGCCTTGCAGTGATGAATATTCTCCCCTTCCCCGCCCTTGACGGCGGACACCTCGTGATGCTTGTGTATGAGGCAGTTTTCGGAAAACCAATTCCGCACAAGGTTCAACAAACTGTGCAGCAGGCCGGTGTTTTGCTCCTGTTGACGTTCATGGCGTTTATTATTTACAATGATATTGCTGGATTTTAACCGTTCCTTTTGGTGACTCTCAACACAGCAAAACGTAGGATTATTCCTGTACCTTAACTCAATACCATAAAGATGTGTATCAATTTTTTCGGGAGAGAGGCATGAGAACAACAAGATTTATTAAATTCCTCGCGATGACTATCATAGGGGTTGCAGCGCTTCATCGAGTGTCAGCTCAATCCAATCCGTACATTCAAGTCATTCCCACCGTGACCCAGGCTGACATTATTAACGCTACTGCGTTAGTCAATCCACTTACCGAACAGGTAAATAACATTGCACCGACAAGTTTTTCCTTAAGAATTAATAACCTGGTAGGCGCCGTTGTTTGGGTGGATATGCACATCGAAGGGTACATTACGCTCGATCAAGATGGGCCTCCGCCCCAGCAGATTGTTGTTGCGAATACGACAAAACCTTTCCCCGTTCCGGTCACAGGAAGAGTTTTCACAAGCCTCGATGCTCAAACTGGAAACTCGACCGACATCGACATCAATTCCAACGTTAACGATGCGTTGAAGCAGAGATTAAAAAATATGATCGAGGATCCGTCGAGCGGCGGAAAGGTACCCTCGGGCGTGTACAAAGTGAACATCATTTTTACTGTGGACAGCGTTGCTGGAAAGGGGAAGGTTGCGAATGGGATATTGGATTTGAGCAGCAATCCGGCATTTACGGTGACTGTGACAAACCCGACTAACGCTACGTTGCTTCAGCCGTCAGACAACGGAGTCGAATTTCCCACACCATTCCCTCAGTTCCAATGGGCCTACGACACGCACGGGGTGATGCTTACCGTTTACGAAAAGAGACCCGATCAGCAATCACTCGAAGACGCAATTTCTGCATCCGATCCATATTTTCAGGTTCAGATCGACCGGCAACAGTCAGGAAACCTTACGATCCTTACGTATCCTCAGGCACCGGTCGCTAGTCCAGGTGTGACAATTCTGAAGGGACCTCGCCCGCTCCAGCGTGGAGGGACGTATGTGGTCGTCCTCGACGGTCTACGGACAGCGTTCGGGTACACCATCGATCCTCTCAGAACAATCCGGTTATTCCGCATCTCCGACCCGCAGGGGGAATTGGTGATGAACCTTTTGCAGACGGCGCTCAGCGGCGGACAATTCCAAAATATTTTGGGAATCATTCAAGACCAAAAACTGGTGCTCAACAGTACCCAGATAACGCTGAACGGCGTGACTTTGACTGCACAAGAGTTCCAGATAATTATGAATCAAATCAAAAACAACATCAAGTCGATGCAATTCCAAAACTAACGCGTACTGACTTTTTGGAGAGAACTACACATGAGAACATTATACATTCTTCTATTGTTGGGCCTGACTTCGTCATTCTGCGCGGCGGTGTCGGCTCCAGTGTATGATCCAGACAAGCCGGTCGCTCTCATTTACAAGCCGGTTGGATCCGTTCAATACTTGAAAGAGGGAAAAAGCTGGACAAAAGCCACCCCGGCAACCCCGTTGTTGTCGGGCGATCAAGTACAAACCGGAGCAAATTCTTTCGTCGTCATAAAGTTCATCGAGAATTCAATCCTCCGATTGCAAGAAAATTCTCAAGTCACGATCCGCGCCGAATTGACGGGCAACAAAGAGTTTTCGAAAAACGTGAACCTCGACCACGGAGAACTCACGTTTGACGTTAAAAAAAGAGAAAACGAAAAATTCGAGTTTTCAACGCCGACATCCGTTGCGTCGATTCGCGGGACACAGGGCATGCTTATTAACGGGGCGGACAGCAACGATGTGTTAATTCTGGGCGTCGGCGTCGTCATCTTCACGAATAGTGTTTCGAACCACTCGGTCAATGTCAATGGCGGGCAGACTGCATATTCCTATCGCGACGGAAGAATCGAAGTAAAGAAAACAACTCCCGGTGAATTACAGAGGTTGCAGGGTGCGATGGGCAGCGGCGGTGGAGGAGGCACTTCGAACAATGGAACGTCATCAACAGGTTCCGGCTTTTCGGTCGGATTCGCCGTCACTGCTCCAGTGGTGACAGCAGGGCAAGATTTTAACGTTACTGTTGAGCTTGTCCAAACGACGGTCCCCGTTGACACATTGAAATCAATCGTTTCCTACTTTGCGCTGGCATATAAGAATTCAACGGTAACAACGTATAAAGAGGTACCCGCCACGTTATCAGGGAGCAAGGTGACATTTGCAATCCCAGGGGTTGATGTCGCGGGGACCTCGATGCAGGTCTATGTCATATTCAGGACGACAACAGGAATCAACTTGACGTATCCGGTGACTGATCCGCAGGCAAACCCCATTGTCATTCCGGTTCAGTCGACAAGTACAAATGAGCTGAAACTCCAGTTCACCGATCCGAATGGAAATGTAAAGACGCTGATCATCGATTATTAACCGCTGACGCTTTTCTTCGAGAAAAACCGCTTGCAATTATCGGCTCCATTATTTAGATTGCAAGCGGTTTTTTTATCCACGCCATCAATCGTTCACTTTTGCCCGGTCTGCAATGGACTTTCTCTGTGGGAAGTTACCCCCAAAAATATTTGTGCGACTCTTCGCAGCCGTGACCATCCTCACTCCGTTCATGGCACAATCCCAGATCAACACGTACATCCGAGCAATACACACAGGCGAAGCAAGGGAAGGAACGCCCCTTCGCGTCTCAGTGGAATTAGCAAAATCAACGGACCTTGCTCGTGTTGTGTTGTACTACCGACAATACGGCCAGTCGGAATTTCGTATTCTTGAAATGCCGATCATAGGCGATACGGCGTCGGTAACGATTTCAGAGGACGAGGTGACGCCCCCGTTCTTAGAGGCATACGTGCTGGCGCAAACCTCGGGGGGCGCCACTGAGACTTATCCGTTTGAAAATCCGCAGGCCACACCAACGCGAATTCCGGTAGCGATGAAATCGGCGAAAGATCAGGAAGTTTTAATCCTAAGTCCTGATAAATCCGAGCATCTTCTTCCCGCCGATATTTATATTTCCATTTCCTTTGTCTATGCCAGCAATCAAATAGACAGAACAAGAACGAGAATATTTGTCGACAATACCGATCTTTCATCGATGGCTGTTTCGGTCGGTGATTTAACGATCGTATCACCCGACGCGCTGCCAAAAAATCTTTCAACCGGTACTCACACGCTGCGGGTCAACGTCTACGATTCAACGGGAACGCTGTACCATTCGATAGAACGTACATTTGTCGTCATAACGAACGGGCAAGCAGAGGAGGCAGAAGAAGTACAGTATTTGGGAAATGCTCAAGCAGAGGGGCGCAACGAAGATATCCAGGGAAACGTCACACCATACAGAACGTCTCACGACAAATGCTAATGCATCGTACGGTATTTTGAAATCGACCGGTAATCTTTATCTCACGTCGGAAGAGGAACCCTACCGACAGCCTCAAGATCGTTACTTCCTTGGACTTGATGCGAAGTATGCGCATGTGGGGATTGGCGATGCGTACCCTCGATTCGCCCCGTCGGGAGTGATGGACGGCAAGCGCCTCCGTGGAGTTTCCGCGGGATTGGACCTCGGTGCATTCAATTTGGATTACGCAAGCGGTGAAGATATACGAAGAATCGATGTCGATTCGAACCAACAAGTATATACGCCAACGCTGAAACGGAACCTCACAGCAATTCGGCCCAGCTTCGGCAGCGGAGAGAATTTTCAACTCGGCTTCACGTATTTGAAATCAAAGGACGATTACAGCGCTACCGATACCCTGGTCAAACCGGAGGAGAATGTCGTGGTTGGAAGCGATTTGCTCGTTGCACTCGACAACCACCGTATCCAGTTGACAGGACAAACGTCGTACAGCTTGAACAACACCGACATATCAGCACCTGAGTGGACCAACCAAGATATCGATTCCTCACAATTGGACAGCAGCACCAGAACTCTCTTGAAGAAATACGGCACAAAGTACCTTGCAAAGTTCATAACACTCAATCAAAATCTTGTACCGCTTCCCCCGGGTTTAACGGCGTTAGTCTATGAGACAGGCCTTGCGCTCAATTATTTCGGAAACTATCTGAAGGGAACGTACATTTATCACGGCGCTGATTATACCTCGGAAGGAACCTCGGCGCTACGGAAGGATATCAAAGGCTTTAACGTTTTTGACAGGATACGGTTAGTCGGCAACAGTGTCTTCCTGACCGGCAGTTACGAACGGCTGCAAAACAACACCGCAGGACGCGATAGTCTACGATTATTGTCCGACAGCAGTCTCATCGCGCTCACAACGACGTACCAGACAATCAACGCTTCGGTTTCGTATTACCCTACTTCGGATATGCCAAACTTAACTCTTGGTTACGGCAACAATAGTGAGAGCAACCCGATCGATCCGGCCGATACAAACGCCACCGATGCGGCGCAGGCTATCAACGACAATACGAATCGATTTTTCGTACAGTCAACGTACGACTTTTCCTCAAACTGGGGAAAACACAACGCTACACTGAGCCTCGATCTCTCAAACAAAACCGACAACACCGCTAATAAACAAAACGTCAAAGGCTTCAATGCGTTTCTTTTAGTGAACACCGTTCACACCTTTCCGCTTGAGTCCTCGATCGGGTATACGATGAGCTTGAACACGATACCGAAGGCTACCGTTGATTCAACCGGGGGAGTTTTTAAAACGGCGATCTCGTCGACATCTTTGAACTATTCGACGATTTCGCTCAATGGCCGGTACAAAATCTATAAGGACTTATTGAAGCTGTCCGCGACGTATGCGCCGACGTTTGGAGATTTTCAGCGCACGTTGCTGGAGGTTGGATTGTTGTACGCCATCGCGAACAATCAAACCGCATCGTTTCAGTATCAATATATCGTCAACTCCGGCACGGAGAACGATTCGTACGTCAGCCTGATCTACCATATCAACTTCTAACATTCTATGTCCAGGCCACTCTTCAAACGATTGATGCCGTGGCTCATTCGTGTTTCCCTCAGCGTCGGTATCGCGTTGTTGGTGATCGTTTTCGTGCAGGATGCGGTATTCCAGTTCCATTTTTTCGACAGGCTGAAGCTTTCCTTTATCGATAAATCGTTCGCAAAACGCGGGCCGCTCCCGTTTTCACAAGATTCACTCGATGTCGTTATCGTGACAGTTTCGGAAAATTCCGATGCAACATTGCCGGAACATTTTCCATTTCCCCGAAGTTATTACGCCCGCGCAATCCGTAACCTCAATAGAGCCGGTGTCCGTGCAATCGGAATCGACTTCTCCTTTGAAGACTCTGACGCACACGGCCCGCAGAACGACATCGAACTCCGCGATGCGATCGAGAAATACCGCAACGTTGTTGTCGCCGGCAAAACCGAAATCCGGGACGAAAATGCCATCATCACGCGCAAGAACGAGAACTATCACAGTATTTTTTATTCCGCAGACAGTTCCGTCGGCGTTGTCTACGTTCCAAACGACGAGGATGGAATATACCGCCGATACAAAGCGCTCGCAAAAAACCCGGCGGAAGATGTATACCTCCCGACGTTTGCTTTCGCTTTGATGAATAAATATTTGGGCCTCCCATCCACCGCGGTCTGCAAAGATGAGGGGAACGACTTTGTCCTCGGAGACCGGCGAATTCCAAAGTATGACGATGTATCGATCCTGATAAACTATCACGGGCTTGCCGGCAAGACATTTAAACAGGTCGACATCGCCGATATTCTCGACGATAAAACCTTCACCACGAACGAAGAGGCAAAGCTCCATACAGAGATCAACACTTTCGACGACCCGGACATCGGACTGCTCCAATCCGGCGTCTTCAAAAACAAAATTGTGTTGATCGGCCCGATGTTCCCCGAATCGAAGGACATTTTTCCCGTCTCTATCTCCGACCCCGACAATCCCGACAACAATTTGATGTATGGCGTTGAAATCCACGCCAACGCACTGCAAACGCTGATCCATCAAAATTTCATCGTGCGGCCTGCCTTGTGGCTTGAACTGTTGTACACGCTGGCGTTCTCTCTTCTTAGTTTTCTCGTTGTGTCTGCGCTGAAACAAATCAAATCGAAGGTCGAATTCATTTTCGAAATCATCGCCCTGCTGTTTATTGGCGGCGAGGTGTACTCTATTATCGCCCTTGCAAATTACGCATTTGCCGGTCACGATATGCTCATCCCCGTCGTTCCTCCAATCGCCGCCGTCTTTGCAAACTACGTCGGCAGCGCCGTGTACCAATATTTGACGGAAAGAAAACAGAAGGTGATGATCAAGGGCATGTTCAGTCAATACCTGAATCCTCATGTGGTCAACGAGTTGATTGCCCATCCGGAAAAGCTGAAGCTCGGCGGCGAGCGGAAGGAGCTCAGCGTCCTCTTCAGCGACATCGCCGGCTTTACAACGTTTTCCGAAAAACTGCCGCCGGAAGAGCTTGTCCTGGTCTTGAACGAATACCTGAGTGCGATGACGGAAATTGTTTTCAGAAACGACGGCACACTCGATAAATATGAAGGGGACGCCGTGATGGCATTCTGGGGCGCTCCGGTCGAACTCGATAACAACGCCCTCCATGCCTGCAACGCAGCGCTTGAGATGCAGGAAAAGCTGGTCGAAATCAGAGAGAAGTGGAAAGCAGAGGGGAAACCGAACGTTTACGTTCGCATAGGACTGAATACGGGAGAGATGGTCGTCGGCAACATGGGGGGTGTGGGAAAATTCGATTACACCGTCATCGGAGACAGTGTGAACCTGGGGTCAAGGCTCGAAGGAGCGAACAAACAGTACGGAACGTTCATCATGGCAAGCGAGCGAACGCAGGAATTGGTGAAAGACTCTTTCGTGTTCCGCGAGCTTGACCTGCTGATCGTAAAAGGAAAAACAACGCCGATCAAAGTTTTTGAACTTCTTGGGAGGAAGAATGACAGCGTTCCAAAGAAAAAGATTCTGGCAATCGAACAATATCTCAGAGGGCTTGACCTATACCGGCAGAAAAATTTTGAGCAAGCAATTCAAAAATTCAACGAAGCTCTCGCCATCGATCCTACCGATACACCTTCATCCCTGTACATCGAACGTTCTCAGCTTTATCTTACCACCCCACCGCCGGATGACTGGAACGGCGTTTTCGTCCTGAAAACAAAGTAACCCTCCCCGAGTTGCAATGGTTTCTACCGATTATTCCTCTTTCATCAACGACTTCGCAAAAGCCGTTTGTGCGTCTACCGCCGACGAAAATAAAAGCGACTCGCTATTTTGACGCAGCTCAAGCTCGTAGATTTTCGATTTCGTGCGAAATACCGCGACACGCCTAAGGAGTGAATTCTCGGAATACACATAAACACAGAATTCATTTCCTTCTCCGGCGGCTGATGGAAGGCGCAGTACTCTTCGTTCGCTATCGTCGGTTCCGAGCTTCGTTTGCATCGAAATATTACCCAGCACACAAATATCTTCTCCCGCCAACATGCCTTTGGTTGAATCCACTGGTTTCAGTTCTTTGAGAATCATTGCAGCATCGCCGTCATTTTTCGTTAGAAAAATTCCCGGGAGCAAAGATTTCGCTGAATCCGATTCGATGCTCCATCCGGCAGGAACGAAGAGCTTCTCGGCGTGGTACCTATGTTGAGGGGCCGGGTGTATTGCGGTTGTTTCATGTGTGGAAGAGCAGGAAATAGATAGGAAAAAAGAAAGGATGAAAACGACAAGGGGAACGAACCGCTTGAGACTGCCGGCAACGGTTCGTATCGCTTCGCTCACTCGGCCCCTCGCTTGTATTTATCTTCTTGAATGATCAATCGGAGAGAGATGCGGTGTGAATTCCCGAGCTGGTCCTCGCCATTGAATTTCGCGAACGCGTAATCGATGTCAAGTTTGCGAAGGTGAACGCCGGCTCCGAGCGTCAGGTTTCCCGTGTTGTCGTAGCCGACGCGAAGAGCGACGGCTTTTTTATAGTCGAATTCCACGCCGCCGTGCGGGTCGAAGCTGACGGGTCCAAGATACGCAGGGGCTGAAAACTGTCTCCCTTCAAACATGATATCGGTATCGATCGATGGGCCGAGGCGTCCGCCGAAGATTTCAAAAAGATACGCTCCTCCGACTTTGAGAGTCGGAGAAATAAGCTCGTTTGTCCCGGTACTCCACGCTACCAGCGTCGTCGTAACATCCTGAACGTTTACTCCGAGCGAGAAATTTCTTGTCGGCTGGTAGATTCCTCCAAGGTCAAACCCGATTCCCGTCGCGTGGTAATCTCCTAAATCGCGGTAGATAAGTTTGAGATTCGCTCCATAGAAAAGATCTTCAGAATACTGCTTTGCATACGAAAAATAGATTGCCCAATCGGCAGAGTTAAAGTATGTAATCTGAGAATAATCGGGGCGACCGTCCAGATCATTGAAGACTCCGTCCCCGTTGGTATCTAATGCGCGCGTATCCGGGATGCCGTCGATACCGAGTCGAATGACGCTGATGCCGAATGCCGCTGCATTGTAGTTCACAACCGGCCGGATAGTGCCATCTTGGTCGGCAACAGTTGTATTCGTAGTATCATTCGCTCCATACGGAAAAGCTACGGCGGCGTAATCGTAGTTTTCAAGACTGCCGAATTGTTCGTCGTGCATAAGGGCGAATTCCGGGTAATTGATGCGAGCCAGTCCGGCCGGATTCCAATAGCCGGCCGTAACATCGTTTGCAAGCGCCACGTATGCACCCCCGAGGCCGAGTGCCCGCCCGCCGACGCCGATCGCCATAAACTCGCCGGCATATTTTGCAACGTACGTGTCGCCCGCACTTGCCGATGCCGCGCACACAAACCACGCAATGACTGCTGGAGATATTTTCGACCTGAGTTTCATCGCATCACTTCAGAAATAAAAAAACCGAATCTCTTCTCATGGATGAAATTCGGTTATCGTTGTTAGAGAAGAATTAATGTCCCGTATTTCTGGAACACTCGCTGAACTTGGTACGTTTTCACTCTCTAACAATACTCGATCAGTTTCTGTCTCCTTGACCTGAAATTTAAGGAAAAAATTTTGAAAGTCAAGGTAAGAAAATACATTGAAGCAAATCGTTTTCAAGCTATCCGATTGCTCTAAGCAATCGGATAGCTTACTCGTCGTGAAAATTCCCGCAACCTACAAACCGTCGGGCGGATCAAGGCGCGCTGAAGCCGGAAAGCCCTCGATAGCCGTCGTGCTGCTTTTATCTCTCTCCGTTAGCCGACAAGAGCTTGTCTGCTAATGCCGGCATCCGTTCGCTCGCTGTTCCTTTCAGAATTTCGAAACCGTTAAGGTGTTCGTATGCCGGGTGAGGGTCGATAAAAAATTTCTGTTGCGTTCTTATGAAGAGGGGAAGCAAACCTGCCGCCGGATAGACTTGCGCCGATGTCCCTACGCCAATAAAAATCTCTGCCGTCTTTACAAGATCATCGAGATACCCTTGCTTCATATCAACGGCTTCGCCAAACCAGACAACGTCAGGACGAAGCTGGCTTCCGCATTTCGGACATTTATCCCCGAGCTTGGTAGGAGAAGCGATATGCACTCGATAATCACATGAATACGATGAATCAGGATATGCGGGAATCGAATAATGAAGCTCACACTTTTGGTAGTCGATTCGCCCATGAAGATGCCATACATTCTTCGAACCTGAACGCTCAAGGAGGGTGTCGATGTTTTGTGTGATATTGACCACGTCGAACTGAGACCCGAGCCGCGCGATTGCATCGTGCGCAGGATTTGGCCGGCATTGAAGACTGCGAAGAAAACGCTGTTCATAAAAATCAAGGACAAGGCGTTTATTCCGCTCCCATCCCTCCGGAGACGCAACATCTTCAATGCGGTGTTGTTCCCATAATCCTCCGGCGTCGCGGAATGTTGGAATGCCGCTTTCTGCAGAAAGTCCCGCGCCGCTGAAGACAACGATTGTGTTCATGAACAACGAAGTGATGTTTCTGAAAAATCCAGGGCTAACGTCTCACGCAAAACGCTTCATAGGTTTCTCTCCTTCAGAATATTGAACAGGTTACTATCGCCTTCTTCGCTGCGTATACCGAGGCCGGTGCGACACTTTACGCTCATGATGTAACGGGCTGTGCCTCGGGTACTTTTCAGGAATCGGCACCAACAAACGTTCTTCCGGAAATATACATTCGATTTTTTTGCCGAGGAATTCTTCCAGCTTCGGCAGTTCGTGCGAATCCTCCTCATCCGCAAAGTTGATCGAGATACCGCTCGCTCCTGCCCGGCCAGTGCGCCCGATACGATGAACATACTCTTCTACGTCGAGCGGCAAATTGTAATTAATGACGTGCGAAATCGCTTCGACATGAATCCCCCGCGAAGCAACGTCGGTTGCCACGAGCACGCGAATGTTCCCCTCCCGAAAACGTTCCAAGCGGCTGATCCGCTGTTTCTGGTCAACGTCCCCGGAAAGGAGCGCGCAACTGATGCCGTAGGCTTCGAGTTGGTCTTTCAAATGCCGGGCTTCGTCGCGCCGGTTTGCGAAAATTAATACCCTCTCAAGATTTTTTTGCATAATGAGATTATAGAGCAACGTCGGCTTTTCGGCACGGGTGGTAATGTAGGTAATCTGCTCGACGCTTTGTACCGCAATTTCGTCAGGCATGACCGAGATTTGAAACGCCTGCCGCGTCCACGACTCTGCGAGCCGCTTTACGTCCGAGGAGATCGTTGCGGAAAAAAACATCGTCTGCCGTTCCGCTTTCGGCGGCGTGCTGAGCACGATCGACCTCACCGCCGGAATGAACCCCATGTCGAGCATACGGTCGGCTTCGTCGAGAACGAGGATCTCAACCTTACTTAAATCGACCAGTTTCTTTTTCTTGAAATCGATCAAACGTCCCGGCGTACAGACGAGAATGTCGCACGCCCCTTGATGCAATTGTTTCTGCTGCTTCAGATAATCTATGCCGCCAAACAACGGGAGAGTTCTGCACGGAACATACATCCCGAGCGCGCGGGCGTCTTTTTCAATCTGCATCACAAGTTCCCGCGTAGGGGCGAGAATCAGCGCCCGCGGAGTACCTAGTGGCCGCTTTCCTTCAATCGGGTGTTTAAGAATGTGGGCAAATATCGTAATTAGGAATGCCGCAGTCTTTCCTGTTCCCGTCTGTGCTTGAGCGGTAACATCGTCGCCGGCAAGTGATTTGGAAAGAGTTTCTGCCTGCACGGGAGTGCAATATTGGAATTGCAAATCATAGATAGCATGAAGAACTTCCGGGGGAATCTCGAAGTCGTGGAATCGCTTTTTCGCCTCAGCAACGGGGACGATAAAAACGGAACTGTCCCATGCCTCAGACGGAACGGCGCTTGGCGCCGAAGTTTTATGCTGCTCCCGTTTCGCCCGCCGCGCAGCGTATTCTTCCCGTGTTTCTTTCTTTCGAGAATGCCGGGTTCCGGTACTTTCAGCCGCATCGCGCGATAATCTCTTGGTAGAATTATCGGCCCCGTTCGTTTCTTTGGCAGCGGTTGGCGGGGATTGAAAAATATTTTTGGGCTTCTCGTCCTGAATCTCATCTTCTCGAAAGAAGAGAGACTTTAATTTGGTTACTAAATTCCTGAACAAGGAATCGCTATCCTTACTAGACCGTCAATATTGAATTACACTAATATACAAAAAAAATAGACAGGAGGCCGGGAAAAAATTTGATCGTAGTAGTTCGCTTGTTAGATGTCGGACATTTTATGTAAACGACCACCATCAAAGATGGTGGCTTTTGAAAAGAAAGAGCATGTCATTCCGCGTGAGCGCCTATGGCGCCATGGCGGAAAGCGCCACTTGACGCGGAATCCAGAGTCAATCAATGGAACTGGTTCTCAACGAGTCGAGTCTTCGACCGGTTCTTCGTCCCACCTGAAAGCGGGACTCGACCGGAATGACAGGCATAGCCAACCGAACATAACCACCGCCACAGGCGGTGGGCTTCTGCTTTGCACTAAAAAATCGTTATTCATTGAAATATTTGACGGTGTGTATCAACAAGATATCCGGCATCTTTCCAACTTGTGTGACTGCCCTCTTTCCCATTTCATATTCTTTGCTTACATTTTTGAGGATGAGGAAGAATAGATCTATGCTTGCTGTGGCACAAGGACCAAAAGCCCATCGCTTGATTCGAAAACAGAGTCGATTGCTCCTGTTTGCTATTTGTGTTTGCCAACAGGCGGTTTTTGGTCAAGCCCCTTTTATTTCTGAATCCGAACAGGAGCAAGTAGTACACAAATTCGATTTTGAGAAAATTGGCTTCGCTCAACAACAGACGGAGTCGGCAGCCAGCAGTTGGTTCGATGTTACGTACTACGGCTTGAATTTGGATCTTTCGACAAATCCGGAATATGTGAAAGGAGATGTCAAGATTGCCGGGGTCTGCCGGCAGGACGATTCACAAATTCTGACACTCGACCTCATGAACACGATGCACATAGATTCGATCCAGGTCAACGGCCAAGGAAGCCCTTTCATCCAAAACATCTCCTCGTTCGATATTACCCTCGACCATTCTTATCAATCGGGTGAACTTCTCTCGGCGGACGTTTTTTATGAAGGAATCCCTGCGCCAACCGGATTCGGGAGTTTTGAATTCACCTCTCATGCGGGCGTGCCGTGGGTTTATTCGCTCAGCGAGCCGTACGGGGCAAGGGACTGGTGGCCTTGTAAAAACGCCCAAAGCGACAAAGCAGATTCAGCCGACATTACCGTCACGTGTGATTCAATGTACAACGTCGGGTCGGAGGGAGTGCTCGTTTCGGTGGTTAATCAAAACAATGGAAAGGTCGCATACCATTGGAAAGAGCGCTACCCAATTTCATCCTACCTTATTTCCATCGCCGTCACAAACTATACCCAGTTCTCAAACTGGTTCCGGTATTCAGCAACGGACTCAATGCAAATACTTAATTATGTCCTTCCCGAAGACTACTCGACCGCCATTCAAGTTCTTCCCCGCGTCGTCGATATGCTTTCAATTTATTCTAACCTTTACGGGCAGTATCCGTTCATCAAAGAAAAATACGGCCACGCGGAATTCGGAATGGGGGGTATGGAACATCAAACGATGACTTCCATCGGAACCTTCGATGAAAAAATCGTCGCGCACGAACTTGCTCATCAATGGTTTGGAGATAAAATTACTCCCATGTCGTGGTCGGATCTTTGGCTGAACGAGGGCTTTGCGGTATATAGCACTGCTCTCTATCTCGAAAAGGAATACGGAGTCGATGCGTACTGGAATTATATCAACCTTCAAACCGGTGTAGCGGTATCGGCGGCGGGAGAGGTTGGAGCACCGGACACTTCGACCGCTCAATCACTGTTCAACTACAATCTGGTGTACGCGAAGGGAGCCTGCATCCTGCATATGCTGCGACACGTTCTTGGCGACACAGTTTTTTTCAATTCCATTCGTGCGTATGCCAACCAGCCGGCGCTGCAATACTCAACGGCATCCACGAAAGATTTGCAGGCAGCCTGCGAAAGTGTTTCGGGCAAAAACCTGAGTTATTTTTTTCAAGAATGGGTCTACGGCGAAGGTTGTCCGGTGTACGAATACTCGTGGAACTGGAATTCTGCGGGGGATTCATCCACGGTAACGATCAATATCGAACAACCTTCCGGCCGTCAAAACCCTGCGTTCTTCACGATGCCCATCGACATCCGCATTAGCTCACCGGAAAAAGATACGACGGTAACGGTATTCAATAACACCCAAGATCAGAGTTTTACAATAAATTTCTCTTCGAAACCGAACTCTATAGCGCTCGACCCTGATGGATGGGTTCTCAAGGCAGTGTTCCCCGCTTCAGAGGTAGCACCGTTGAACTTCACGCTTGAACAAAACTACCCAAACCCGTTCAACGCGGGGACCGTGATCAAGTACCAGCTTTCCCATTTGACCGACGTAACTCTTAAAATTTATGACGTCTTAGGGCGGGAAGTTGCAACTCTCGTCAACACAAAACAACTGCCAGGCTATTACGAATATCCATGGTCAGGAAAAAACCTTGCCAGCGGAATTTATTTCTACCAGCTTACAGCGGGGGACGTCCATTTACAGAAAAAAATGCTTTTGTTAAAATAATTAATCCGGCGAAGAATTAGCGGCTGAAAATTTTTCCGTTCGGGGCACGTGTTCGGCGGGAACGGGGGAAAATCCGCTCCAAAATTTTGAAACGCATTATTACAATTATTTCGCGATTATAAAATCATACAATACAAATATCCACTTTCACGAGGAGCCGATGAAGTATTTTGCACTACCTTGCATTCTTTCCCTTGCCATTGCCGTCATGTTCTTCGGAGAAGTTTGTTTTTCGCAAAAAAAGAATCATTCAGCAAGCGATGATATGTCAAGCGAGGGCCAATATACAATGCACTTTAAAAAAGCGGATTATCTTCTCGGGAAATTCGACTTTGAGGAGTCCTTACAGGAGTGCAAGGAGGCATTGAAATTTAAGTCCGACGATTTTCTCATTCGCGCAATGATGTGTCTCGACTATTATGAAATAGCGGAAAAACTTGACGTACATAAATCGGATGATAAAGAAAAGAAAATCGCCATTTACGACACGATGGTCGTGATAGCCGAGGAAGGCATAGGGTATGCTCCCGACAAAGGAGAATGTTACTTCATGCGGGGGTTGGCAAATGCGCGGAGGGCAACGACGAAAGGAATATTCTCCGAGTTATTTACGGCGAAGCAAATTGAGAACGATTGGCTCGTTGCGGTAAACCGGAAATCCGATTATACAACGCCCAACGGCGAGAACCTTCAGGCATCAAGCTGTCTGGCATTAGGAGTATATTATCGCCTCTGCCCGACATTTTTCATGTTGCGATGGATTTTTGGAATCAGCGGCGACCTTGATAAGGCTGTTTTTTACTGCAAAAAAGCATATGAACTTGATTCCACGAGAATAGAAATTGTCAAAGAATATGGCGTTGCCCTGATAACGCGCGGGTTGGATGCAAAAAACGATGCAGATATCGAGGAGGGGAAAGAATATTTACGAAAAGTCCCCACGCTTCCGCTGAGAATAGACACGGACAAAATCGACATCGAGCACAGCAAGATGCTTCTTAACGATATCAGTCTCTGTCCGGGATATTCGAGAGACGAACAACAAGAACGTCTCGGAAGAAGCATATAAGAAATCGAACCAATGAGGCACCCTAGTAAACGACCGCCATCAAAGATGGTGGCTTTTGAAAAGAAAAAGCAAGTCATTCCGCGCTTGACGCGGAATCCAGAGTCAATCCACGGAACTGGATTCTCAACGAGTCGAGTCTTCGACCGGTTCTTCGTCCCGCCTGAAAGCGGGACTCGACCGGAATGACAGGCATAGCCTACCGAACATAACCACCGCCACAGGCGGTGGGTTTCTGCTTTGCACTAAATGGCACTTGGTTGATACAATCGCTTACAGATCTTCCTCGGGAATTTTTCCTGCGGCTTCCAATCCCCGTAATCGCAACTCTTCCAATTTTTCTTTACTGTAGGCGATTCGTGTAATTGTCATAAACAGTACCGGAACGATGAAGATCGCGAGCATCGTCGCCGACAGCATCCCTCCGAGAACCGTCCAGCCGATTGTGGACCTCGCCTGAGCGCCGGCGCCAGTTGCAAAGGCGAGAGGCGACACGCCGAAAATGAAAGCCATTGAGGTCATAAGAATCGGGCGCAAACGCAGCTTCACCGCTTCGAGCGTAGATTCTAACATCGGCATCCCTCTGTCAACACGCTCTTTAGCAAACTCAACAATAAGAATGGCGTTCTTTGCAGCAAGGCCGATCAAGGTGATCAAGCCGATCTGTGCGTAAACGTTGTCGCTTAATCTCGGTATGAGCGTAAGTGTCAGAATAGCGCCGAAAGCCCCGATGGGGACGGCCAACAAAACTGCGAACGGCACAGACCAGCTTTCGTACAATGCGGTAAGGAAGAGGAAGACAAACAACATTGACGTCGCAAAAATCGAGATGGTGCTGCTCCCCGCATTAATTTCTTCCCGTGATAAGCCGGAAAATTCATAACCATAGTCAGATGGAAGAACTTTCGCCGCTACGTCGCGCAAAGCTTCAATAGCCTCGCCGCTGCTGTACCCGGGGGCGGCATTCCCGTTAATTTCCGCCGTCCGAAATAAATTGTAATGTGTAATCAACGGCGCACTCTCAGTGACCGTAGCGGTTGTCAGAGTGCTAAGGGGAATCATTTCGCCTGCCGAGTTCTTGACATAGTACCTGAGAGACGTTCTGAATATCGCCGCGATAGGATGTGTCCGCCTGGGCGACAACGTGAAAATTGCGTCCATAAATAGAGAAGTCATTCACATAACGGCTGCCGAGAAAAGTTTGAATCGTTGAATAAACGTCCGCAATAGAAACTCCCAGTTGCTTGCATTTCTCTCTGTCGACATCCAATTGAAATCCCGGAGTCCGCGCGGTGAAAAATGAAAAGACACGGCTTAACTCAGGCCGTTTGTTTGCTTCCGCGACAAAAGTTTGAACAACGTTTTCAAATTGTTTGAGGTTATCCGTGCTCTCGTGTTGTTCCAGCTCAAACGTGAAGCCTCCCGTTGCTCCTAAGCCAGGGATGGCCGGAGGGGAGATCACGACAACGTTGGCGCCTTTGATCGCCGAAAACTTCTGTTGCAGCGTTGCGATGAGAGAGCTGAGTTGCAGCGACTTGTCCGTTCTCTCATCCCAGGGCTTCAACTGCGCGAACACAGTACCGCTGTTTGATTTGGTCGCAAATGTTACGACGTTCAAACCGCCCAACGCCGCAAAATGAGCGATGCCCGGAGTCGTTTGCAGGATGCCCATCATGGTGTTCAACACTTCGAGGCTTCTCGCTGTCGAAGACGCTTCCGGCAATTCGAACGTGACGTAGACGCGGCCTTCATCCTCGGTTGGAATAAATCCTGTCGGCTTATTCTTGAAGAGGATGACCGTCCCCGCGTAAAGACAGATCAGCAAAATGATGACGACGGGAGTTTTTTCAATGCATCTCTTGACGCCCGATGAATAGGAGTTTGTCGTTCGCTGAAACCATTCGTTGAATTTGAAGAAGAGTCCGTTGAGTCCCTTCGAATTTGCGCCAACGACGGTCGGCCTCAGAAAAAGAGAACACAACGCCGGGGTGAGCGACAACGCGATGAAGGCTGAAATCAACACGGAAATTGCAATCGTGATTGCGAATTGTTGATACAATCTCCCTACGATTCCCGGCATGAAACCGACCGGCACAAATACCGCCGCAAGGATCAATGCGATGGCCACAACCGGGCCGGAAATATCTTTCATGGCGTTATGTGTAGCTTCCTTGGCCGTCATCTTTTCACGGTCGATATAATGCTGGACTGCTTCGACAACAATGATGGCATCATCCACGACAATACCGATTGCCAGCACAAAACCGAACATGGTAAGTGTGTTGATGGTAAAACCCAGCGGAACAAAAAATGCAAATGTGCCGATGATGGAAACGGGAATCGCAAGTACGGGGATCAGGGTTGCACGCCAGCTTTGGAGGAATAAAAATACGACGATAACGACAAGGCCGAGAGCTTCAATTAACGTCCACACGACTTCGTTGATCGACACTTTCACGACCGAGACCGATTCAAACGGGACGACGTAATCGACATCTTTGGGAAACGATTTTTTTAAGCCATCCATAACGGCATAGACGCCTTTTGCAACTTCAAGGGCATTGCTCCCGGGGGCTTGATAGACGAGCAAGTACGATGCCCGTTTGCCGTCAACAAATGAATTGCTTGCATAACTGAATTTGCCGAGCTGAACGCGGGCCACATCCCGCAAGTGAACCGCGGACCCTTCGCTGGGGTTTGCGCGGACAATAATGTCTCGGAACTGTTCTTCGGTGTTCAGCCGGCTATTCGTAAAGACAGAGTATTCAAACGCCTGGTCGCTCTCTTGAGGCGGCGCACCGACAGAACCTGCTGCAATTTGCAGATTCTGTTCTGCCAGGGCGTTAACGACATCGTCAGCCGTAAGGCTGAGTTGAGCGAGCTTATCCGGCTCCAGCCAGATGCGCATGCTGAAATCGTCCGCGCGTGTGAAAACATCGCCGACGCCGTCCACCCGCAGCAACGCATCCCTCACAAAAATATTGGTATAGTTGTCGAGAAACGTAACCCCGTGTGTCCCATTGGGAGAATAAATTGCGACAAGCATCAGAATACTCGGATTTCGTTTTCTCGTGGTTAAACCGAGCCGTTTGACGTCATCGGGTAATTGGGGCGTGGCAATACCGACCCTGTTCTGGATATCAAGGGCGGCGATATTCGGATCAGTTCCAACATTCAATGTGACGGTGATTGTGCTGTGCCCGTCGCTCGTGCTGTTGCCCTGCATGTAGGCCATGCCGGGCGTGCCGTTTACTTGTGATTCAATTGGAGTGGTAACGGTCTGTTCAACGGTCTGTGCATCCGCACCATTATAGATCCCCGAGATCTGGACCGTCGGCGGCGTAATATCCGGATATTGACTGATCGGTAGTTTGGAAATAGCCAGTATGCCATTCAACACA
The DNA here is from genome assembly GCA_963717445.1 of uncultured Bacteroidota bacterium. Taxonomy (GTDB): domain Bacteria; phylum Bacteroidota; class Ignavibacteria; order UBA10030; family UBA8401; genus JAGVPT01. The sequence continues at coordinate 1,460,151 of OY970334.1, forward strand.
ATGACGATAGAAATCACGATGGCTGTTACCGGTCTCTTAATAAACAGATCTGCAATCATGATGTTTCCTGTTGGGGGATTATTTGCTCTGAGCGGTCGCTACATTGGGTTTCGCCGCAGCGGGAATTATGACGACCGGTGTGTTATCCCGCAGCTTCTGCACCCCTTCCGTCACAATTTGTTCGCCGAGTTGCAGTCCATTCTTCACGATGACCATGTCGTTAATACTCATCCCCAAATCGACTCTGTGCTGAGACGCTCTGCCGTTGATCACGACGTAGACAAAGTACTCTCCCATTTGTTCAACGACTGCCTTATAGGGAATTAGGAGGCTTTGCGTCGAACTGTTGGCTTGGACGCGAAGATTGCAGGTAAGTCCGGCCCGTAAAATGTTTTTTGCGTTGGGAAATATCACTCGTATGCGTATTGTCCCGGTTTGCGAATCGACTGAACGGTCTAAAAAACTAAGATGTCCAGGAAACGGATAAATAGATTGATCCGGAAGAACAACTGTGAACGTCGAATCCCGTAGACTATCTCCGGCCTGCAATAATTGAGTGAAGCGGCTTATTTGTTTTTCATCAACGGCACAGTCAACGGCCATCGGATCATCCGATGAAATAGTATTCAACAGCGTTTGCCCGGCTACCACCGACGATCCCAGTTTTACCGATGAAATTCCGATCGTGCCGTCGAATGGCGCCATGATTACCGAATACCGAAGATTCGTCTCGACATTTTTAACGTTTGCTTCCCACGAGGCTACTTCCATTTTAGCCGACTGCAGGTCGGCCTGCGCGTGATCTAACGTTTGCCGGGCAACCGCATCCCTTTTTGCGAGTTCACGGTATCTATCGGCATCTTGTTGAGCCTTTGCGAGAGCAGCTCTTGCAACGTTAAGATTAGCAGTTGCCTGATCGTACGCAGCCTTGTATTGTTGTTGGTCGATGGCATACAGTTTCATCCCTTTATCGATATGCTGGCCGTCCTTGAAATAAATATCCGCGATATATCCCGACACCTCCGGCCTGATCTCAACCTGATTTATTGCAGTTACCGTTGCAGGATACTCATCATAGTATGCCGCGGTGCCCAGTTTCACTTCAAAGGCAGTAACCTGCACCGGAGGGAAAGCATTTTGTCCCCCTCCTTTGTTGCCGCTGCAGGCGGCGAAAAGAAGAGAGAGAATAACCGCTACACCTAACAAACGCATAATGTTGTTCATAGAAAAATATGGATGATATTAGAATTCCGAATAATATTCATTAGTCTGAACCTTCGTGTCTTTTCGTGCCCTCGGTTGATATGCATCAATGTGTGGCCGTATGCTCATTATTGATATTGAAGAGTCCCAAGAGCCTTCTGAACGTCCAGTTTGCTACTCAGCACCTGGTACAATGCATTCGTATGATTAACCTGAGCTGCGCGCAGGTCGGTCTCGGCCGTAATAACTTCGAGATACGTTTTCGTTCCTGCCCTGTATTGAAGCTCGATCGTTTCATAAACATCTTTTGCAAGCTCAAGATTTTCTTTCAAGACAAGGTAATTATTCAGATCGCTCTTGTAATTTGCGAGAGCTTGAGTAAATTCCGTATTGACGGAATTTTTGAGCGAGATGAAGTTATAATCAAAGCGCTCCAACTCTAATTGGGCTTCCTTGATTTCCTGGAAACGTTTTCCCCCCTCGAAAATTGGGATTGAAAGCTGCAGACCTACAAACGAGCTCGGATAATTCACGCTGTAAAGTTGCGGGTAGCCGTTGTTTTGGTAGTTGAGGCTGTAAGCGCCGTAGAATGTCAGTGATGGAAGAAAACTCCACTCATAATAGTCGAGATTATCTTCTTGCAGCCGTTTTTGCGTCTGTAGCGCTTGATACTCAATCCTGTTTTCGTAATGAACCGTTTGAGTGGTATCAAGCATCGCTTCGCGTTCCATTTGTCCGCCGTTGTATGCGAGTTTCAATTCTGCAGTAGGAGGATAACCCATTTGTTCCTTCAAAGAGGCATATCGTGCTTTAAGAGATTCTTCGCTTTGTCTTCTCTCCGCCCTTGCATTATTGAGTAAAATAGTGGCCCTCTTGTAATCCGTTTTGTCAACGATACCCCCTTTATATTGATCGTAGGCATCCTTCAAACTTTGCTGCAAGCGCACAATGTCTTCATCGACCAGGTCAATTTCTTCCTGTGTCACCAACACCGCATAAAACGCTTTGCTCACGGCCGCAACGACATCGATCTTATTGCTGATTGTTTGCTGCCCCGCACGGCGGCGGACGTCGTTTGCACTGCTGCTCGCCAATAGCACATCTCTATTAAAAATAGTTTGCGACAGAGAAAACTCGCCTGTTGACGCATTTTGCAACCCGACCTCGAGCGGAGGTTCGCCTTGGATGATGGACACCGGCAATTGAGAATTGTGCTGGATATAATAACTGAAGTTCAATTGTGGATACCAATCGGCAAGCTTCCCTTGGATTGTTCTTTCGGTGATCTCTTCATCTAAAAGAGATTGCTCCACTGTCGGCTGATGTACAAGGGCGTATCGAACACAATTCTGAAGCGTGGCCCGCCCCGACAACGAATCTGTTACGGCATACGTTTGAGCATGAGCGGGACAAAAAATAAGCACAAGAATGAAAAACATCAGGCCGACCCTCCCCGTAATCTCCTCTGTTCCTTTCTTCCGTTGTATGACTGTGTAGTGGTTCATGTCGAACTATCTATGAAATCGTCCTGTATTATGTAATTCTGTCTTCTGAGGTAACTGCGAAATGCTAGGCATGTCTCACATCAGACCGGCGGCTGTGAACGGGGCGTAAATCCGTAGGACATACGTAAGCAAGAGAACCCCTCTTTTTATTCCAACAAAAACTGCCATCCCCTCCCTTACATCATTTGCTTAAGGATATTTTGGCGTTGTTTATTACTTGGATTGGCAACGAGGTGTAATTTCGCGATTTTTATTGGGAAATTCAACTCATAAACTTCTTAAGAATCTACAACATCTTGCGACACCGGCAAGTGCCCCGTAAACATCGAAGCTCAACCGTCAAACTAGCACTACGCTAATTATCGCTATCGCTCCCCCGATGAGAGCGGCGTAAAGCGTAATTTGATTTCCTCTCCTTTTATCCTTCGCCCTCGAAAATTCGTCGGTAACTTTTTGTGTCTGCCCGGTCGAACCAAAATTGTATACGCCCAAGCGGGCAAACCCGGAACAGAAATGAAAATATGCCTGCAAAAAACCGGAGGCCGACGTCGTCGCCGGAAGGAACACAAATAATCGCCACCACGGATTGACACCTATCCACACCAGTACGAGCAATAACGCAAAGGTGATGGCAAGTGCAGTCCAGCCAAGATTCCGCCGGCGGGCAATTTCATCGGTCCCGATATTGCAATCACCGGGAACATATTCAATTTGAGGCGCGGGTGTCATTCAGCACTTAAACTCTCTAAAATAATTTTGGCCCGGCAAATTCATCGACGACTTGTGAGCCGGCCGCATAGTTATCTTCGTGTCAACGGAAACAGTTTCCATCGTCCGTAGGTCACGAAAGCCAACAGTAAAAGAAGAATCCCTGTCATAGGCAGAACGAAAAATTCTCCTCGAAAAATATGAAAAATATTGGCCAACAACATTATCAGCGTTAACCCTCCGGCGGCAAGGGTTGTGAGTTGAGGTTGAATGTTAAGAGCGCCCGGAAGAATAAGTCCTAGGGCGCCCAGCAATTCAGAGATCCCGATAAACCGGACTAATGGTACAGGGAGTGACGGTGCCCAGAAAATTGCAGGGGCAATCTCCTCAATTGGTTTAAATGTTTTCAGAAATCCAGCATTTAAATACAACAGTGCCAGCAATATTTGCAGAATCCACAACACGATATTCATTATCGATCTTTTCTGTGGTACCTGTTCCATAATGTCTCTTTTGGAATGCCCGTTAATAAATGGATTAGAACTTATTTTAAAAAATAATCGCGCAAAGTCGATGAAGAGATCATCTTTTTTTCCAAGCTGGTTTCGGCAGGATGGAGGCTCATTAGCAAATCTAAGAAATCGAGACTTCTGAATAATTTTAAAAGTATGGTTCACGCAAAGACGCAAAGTGGCAAAATGATTTAAAAACAGGGTCTTTGCGCCTTTGCGGCTTGGCGAGAGACATTTTTTCAGAAGCCTCAAATCTATAATCTGTGCAACATTCGCGCAATCTGAGAAATCATGTTAAACGCTTTTCTCTCGCCGCTTTTAGTGTTTTTGCAAGGTCCATCAATTCCTTGAAGAATGCTTCAACACGATCTCCGCGCATTCCTTCTCTCAAGGGCTTGAAGAGGTCCGGATTCACCGGGGCTTGCTCCTTCGCAACCGCCATATACACGTCGGAGGGGATATGGACTGCATTGCGTATCGGTATCATCCGAAGCTCAATAACGACCTGCCGTAATTGTTCTACAGCGCGGGCTCCCAACGCACTCCCGTAACTTACGAACCCGACCGGCTTTTCATTCCATTCAGGAAACACCCAGTCGAGCGCATTTTTGAGAACGGCCGTGTATCCGTGATTATATTCGGGCGTAACAATGATGTAGCCGTCCGCCTCGCCGATCTTCGACGCCCACTTTTTCCCGAGCGCATTGGAATAGTTTCCTTTATTCACCGCGGGGGATATCGGCTCGTCGTAAAACGGCAGAAGCCAATCGCGCAGATCGATGAGCTCGGCTTGTATCTCCTCTTTCTTTTTCAACTCGTCATAAATATATCTTGCCGGTTTTTCGCTGAAACGATTTTGACGGGTGCTGCCGACAATAACTTGTATCGTAAGTGACATTTTTTTTACTAACATTCCATTCGTGTTTGAGTAATGCCTAACGTTGTTTCCTTTTCTTTTTCACTTGGTCCGATAAATTTTTAAGAAGGCCGAGCAGGTATTCAGAATTGACGGAGTACAGCACCTCCTGACCGCGTCGCTCATCGACAACTAAACCGCTCCCTCGAAGAGTTTTTAAGTGCTGTGAAACGGCCGGCTGAGAAAGCTTAACGATTGCGACCAATTCGCCGACTGTCTTACGGCCTTTCAAAAGGGCTTCAAGAATCCGGTAACGGCTTTTGTTCCCGATGCCTTTGCCGAACTCATTAATTTCTTTGCATAAGTCTGTCATACAATGATATTTGCATATTAGAATGTGCTTATATTTAAGCTATCCGAAGATAGCAATTGTTCCGAATGTTGTCAAGAAAATAATTACCAACGTTGCATTGCAATTTCAATGAATACGGATCTATCAAGTACCGTCGATCCTCACGCAGGCAGCAAAAATACTACACGATGCTCCCTTTCCAGCCGCGGAAATGAAACTGCGCCACTGCGGAAATCAACGTGACCTTGATTATTCCCTTGCCACAGGCTACATTATTCAAACCTACAATCAATTCCGAGGCAAATCGTCAACAGGAAAGACAACGTTTCACTCCACCCAGTGTACCGTGCTGTATCTCATATTTCTGATCACGGATGAGGAAGGACTTTACATGAAATACTCTTATGAAGAATTAGCCAAGATGATCGACCATTCGTTATTGCATCCTACAATGACTGATAAGGAATTGGAAGACGGATGCAAAATCGCTGCGCACTATGGCGTGGCTTCAGTCTGCATAAAACCATACGCCGTCAAAAAGGCGGCTGAATTATTGAAAACGACGGGGGTGAAGGTTGGAGCGGTGATTGGATTCCCTCATGGCAATAGCGCGACAGAGGTAAAAAGATATGAAACGGAAATCGCTTGCAACGACGGCGCGCAAGAAATCGATATGGTTATTAATATCGGCAAGGCGCTCAGCGAGGATTGGGAATATGTAAGGGACGACATATCGGCGGTGTGTACCGAAGCGCATAAACACGGCGCGGCAGTGAAGGTGATCTTTGAGAACGATTATTTGGTGAAGGACAGCACGAAGATCAAGCTCTGTAAGATATGTGAAAGCGCCGGCGCCGACTGGGTGAAGACATCGACAGGCTATGGCTTTGTTAAAGGAGAGGATGGGAAATATAGCTACAAAGGAGCGACAGAAAAGGACTTGAAGCTGATGCGCGAAAATGTTTCCAACAAGGTTGGCGTGAAAGCCGCCGGAGGCGTTCGCGATTTGGATGGACTCATCCGCGTCCGCGAATTGGGGGCGACACGATGCGGCGCAACAGCGACGGTCCAGATGCTCGAAGAATACCGAAAGCGAGCGGAAGCAGAAAAACAAGGAAACACATACTCTGAGACCAAGGGAGCCATCGGCACCGGGGGATACTAGAAGCCATCTCAAAAATGGTTTTCATGTAGAAAGCAGCCGTAAATGTCATGCTGAGCGGAGCGAAGCATCCATGACATGGAAGCCTAGTAGAGTCAAGGTATGTCATTGTCATGGATTCTTCACCCCGTCTGAAAAGCGACGGGGTTCAGAATGACAATGATCTGTCAGTATTCCTTCAGAAGGACTTAATCAAGCGTTTTTGAGATAGCTTCTAAAAGATATTGTTTGAAACGAATGAGATCAATTCTGCTTCACATCTCAAAAACGATATGGCATGGAACGTACATCCACCGGAAATTTTGAAAAAATCAGCATCACCGCAAAATTTGTCGCCTACTGGAGACAGTACACCGATATCCCTTTCGCAAAAGATGTTGCCGAATATATTAACGCCAACAACTCCATTGAAACCTTTCTTAAAGACAACCAGATATCCCGCAATGAAATTCGCTGGTATGCTCCCCTTTTTGAGATCCGTTACAAAAGTATTGAGGAGTGTATTCGTAAAGAGAAGGCGACACAGATCCTTGAATTGGCCAGCGGGCTCTCATGTCGCGGAATTACGATGACGCAACATCGGGATATCACCTATGTTGAAACGGACCTTGAGGAGTTAACGAACGAGAAGCGCAATCTCATCTCTATATTAAGTAAAAAATATCCGCTTACACCGCACGGTAAATTTCACTTGACTTCGGCTAACGCGCTGGATTCGCACGAGCTTCAATCCACGATTCAATATTTTCGGAAGGAGCGCCCCCTCGCCATCGTCACTGAAGGCTTACTCCCCTATTTAACGACACGCGAAATAACAATAGTCGCAAAGAATATCAGAGAGATCCTCGTGAAATTCGGCGGGATTTGGATCACGCCGGATTTTTCGTTACAGGAAAATTACGGTCAGATACCCGCTCAACGGGCCCGAGTCCGAGACGTCATCGCGACGTTAACCGGGCGACGGCTTCATAGCAGTGCGTTTGAAAATGAGGAACACTTGGCATCATTCTTTGAGGAATTGGAATTTCACACGGAAAAATTGTATCAGACAGATTTGGTATCATCCGTTGTTTCCATTGACACTCTAAAATTGCCCCACGATATTTTGGAGAAACTGAAACATAGGCTGAGGCTTTGGGTTTTAACACCGGTGTAAATAATAATAACACCGAGACTTATAAAAGCTGTGTGAAAAATTACGCCACAACGTTCAGAGCATTCCTGAAATGGTTTCTCATGTGAAATTTTTCGTTACTCTCGCAGTGTGCTTCTTTCTCGTTAAAACCGCAGGCGCGCAATCGACGGACAGTTCTGCGCAAGAATGGAATTTCCATTTTCAACAGACGATCGTCGTTCAATACCATCCCGATTTCACGGCGAAGTATTCGGGGACAAACAGTTTGGACACGAGCGAAGGGGCTAAAACCTCGCTCACATCTGGGGATTGGTCGTGGAATTCGTTACGCCTCAGCCGGCTCTTCGCCTGTCGACTGCGATGGTTCCGACGGAAGCGAACCAATCCGTCATGGACATGAACCTTAATAAAGCCCACTCTGAAACGATTGAGATCGAGCGCGATTACAGTCTCGGCACCTATCAAGGGGTCATCCGACTCCTTGGTTTCCACACGATGGCATGCATGGGAAATTATCAGCAAGCGCTGGAGCTTCTCCCCGGAGATATCAATATTGTGGAGACACGGGCATACGGTCGGAGCAAATACGGGTTTGGAGTGAATGTCGAACAGGCTTTAAGCGATAATGTCGGCATGATGTTCAGAGCAAGCTGGAACGATGGGCATAACGAGACATGGATGTTCACGGAGATCGATCAGGCCATTGGCGGAACTGTTGCGTTCGTTGGAAAAGGCTGGAAGCGTGACGGGGACTCTTTTGAGGTTGCAATGTTTATGAATGGCATCTCAGCAGACCATCGCGCTTATCTCAAAGCCGGCGTTATGGGTTCCTCATCGGCGACGGCAATTTGAATTACGCCCCGAATCTATTGCCGAGTTGTACTATTCTCTTCCGCTCCCCGCATACCACCTGCACATCGCACCCGACTATCAGTTCATTCTCAACCCTGCCTATAATAAAGACCGCGGACCAGTGCATGTGTTCGCTGTTCGATTCCACCTGGAATTCTAAACAGCCGAACTCATCCGAGTTACAAAAAACTCATCTACTTTTGTCTCGAGCGGTTTACCGGACCCGGTGCCTGCCTTACAGGTTGCTGCCTTTCAGGACGAGGTTGCGCCATTTGAGGCCGGGGAGCCGTCGGCTGAGGCTGCGGGCGCACAGTCGGTTGAGTCTCCTCCCAAACATTTCTCTGATATTCTTGAGCCTTGTGTATCGTATTAAAATTGTACCCGGGCGATGATGCCGGCTGCCTTGAAGTGAACGTGGGTTCCGGTGCAGGCTTAACAATTCTCACAGGTTGTTGATGTGACGGCTCAGGTCTAAAATTCTGTTTATCTTCAATCGGCGATGCCGTCTCCCTTGGATTCGCAGTAACTTCGTGCACCGGCATCGAAATTCGAATCGCCGGTTGTCTTGTCGGTCGCTCTATCACGGTGGATGTATTTTGCTCGCCTTCTTCGGCAATGGTACGTTTTCTCGGCTCGCTATTCAGAGAAGGAAATTTAGAACTATTATTCCGCAAATATTGCTCTCGCAACGCCGGGGAAACCGGTTTGCCTCCGTTTTGCTTTTGAACAGCAACGTCCAATGTGCCCGCCTGTTTTATTACTTCAGTTCTTTCCCTTTTATTGGCGGCAAAATCGTTCGGCAAATAATCTCTGTGTTGATGAATCCAAGCATGCACAATAGGAGAATTGCCGCTCCCCGATCGCTGCCGTCCTCCATAATGTTCGATGTACCTGTTACCGAGATTGGGATAACGGCGTAAATGTTCGGGGTAATAAAAATACCAGTCCGTGAAATAGCGCGAGGGAGAACCGATGATCACGATCTTTCCGGATCTATCATGATAAAATCCACAGTCGAACCAGTACGGATAAGGATACCAATAACTGTACGGATACCATGTGGGATAGCCAAACCAATATGGATAGGGGTTGCATGTATAATTTTGCACGTAATCCGGGTCAGGCGCTGCATTCACTTCTTCCGGTGTGTATCCGTTTTCGGTTGCATAATCACTAGCGGCACTTTGTAAATCACTCGCTTCGTCCGGGTTATCATCGATACTATCTTTCCATGCTTCGGCATCCGCCGCGTTCTGCCTGGTCTCTACGAGATTGAGAGAGTCGGCTTTGTGTATCACTCCCTGCGGATTGCGTCTATAACGGTCTCCCACCCGCACGGTAAGGCCGAGATGATCATTCAAAAGGCTGATGATTTCAGGATACTGGATAAGCACCCTCAAAGCTTCTTGGGTTTCCGGGGGATAATCTGTGAGGATCTGATCAAAATCGCTGTCCGTTTTCGTCTGAATATCGTCCATCTTTTGAAGCACCGGGTAATATCCCATTCCATACTTCAACGCGGTTTCATGAATTTCAGCAGGATAATCCTTCAGAATAACGTTTATCTGGTCTACAGATTCTTTGCCCTCTTGCACCAGCCTTGAAATCAACCCGGGATACCTGCTCAAATTCCAGAAATCTTCCTGTTCATTTTTAGAATAACTGCCGATCAGTGTAACGAATTGGTCGCTCGAATTCTTCTGTAAGCTTGCTATGCTTACTATCGCTGAAGGGTATTTGCAGACTTCAAAAATGCGAAGGCGGATAGAGTCGGGGTACATCACCAACGCGTTAAGAGCCGCCGAATCCTCTTTTGCTAAATGTTTATGAGTCGGCACTTGTTCCTGCGCAATCATCGATCGCGATCCGATTCCAAGAACAAGGATGCACAACATCCCGGCGAAAAGTTTTGTTTTCATAATTTTTCCACAGGAGAATGTCAGAGTCGGTTATTAGTTGCTGCCATATATACAATAGTACTTCAGAAAAGGATTAATTGCAAATAAAAGTAGTGGTACACTTTCGAAGTAAATGTCATTCCGGCGAAAGCCGGTCGAAGACTCGACTCGTTGAGAATCCATTCAATTAGGTCTGGATGCCCGCTTTCGCGGGCATGACAATTACTTTTTTATCTTGAATACTCAAGGTAGCCCACTACCCAAATAAAGGTGCAAGCAATTAATGAACGAAGAAGGAATGATTAAAAACTGGCAAAAAAGCCCGATATTGGCAATGCATCAGTGTTGCTATTTGAGAAGCAACAACTTCTTCACTAATTGATTCCCCTTGAATACTAAACGAGAGAAATAAATACCGCTGGAAAGGCTCGACGCATTGAATGTCGCCCGGTATGATTCTCCTGCCTTCATTTCTTCGTTTACTAGTGTTGCAACTTCCCTGCCCACCAGGTCAAAAATCCTGAGTGAAACGTATCCATCTTCCGGAATTGAGAACTCTATGACCGTGGTAGGGTTGAACGGGTTCGGGAAGTTTTGAAATAGATCGAACGATTTCGGAATAGTATTCGTGATTTGAGTTACGCCGGTTAAGGCGCCTTGGCCCGAAACCGGGAACTTCGCAAGCTGAGACTGTGAATTGTTCAGGATATAGAGCGTATCATCGTACTGACGCATCGAGTCGGGCTGAAATAGCAGGTTCACTGCCACCGTGTCTTTATTCGTTATAATCCTCTTTGGCGGAACTGCCGCGACTTGAAAGTACTTGGTGCGAGTATAAAGAGAGTCTACCTCAAGATAACTGACGGAGTTGTTTGTTATCGTAAACACTATTTGTTTGATGCTGTCCTTCATCGTCTCCCCAAAATTGAATGCTTGCGGGGTGATGTCGAAGATGGAGAATGGGGAATTTCCCGAAAGGGGAACTTTGACCAGAGATGAATCTGAATTGTTTCTAATAAAGAGTGTGTCGACGAACGCTCCGACATTCTCAGCGAAAAACCTCACAACAATATTCAGCGTGTCGGTTGTGATGGTCGCTTTTGTGATCAGGCTCTTAAAAGCTGGCGTCGAGGTGTATATTGAATCGATGACCAAGGGGTTCGGAGACCCGTTAGTGACTTTTAGAGTGACGTCCATTGAGTCATTCACACCCACATTGTCGAAGGATAGCTTTTGAGCCGACAGAATTAGAGGAGTGATTGTGAGCGCCGTATCCCCCTCAGCAAGCCACAACGAGGCGTTGAGATGAAGATTGGCATGGTTTGCACCTATCTCCATCCAACCGACATACAATGAATTTCCCGGCGCACCAGTGCCATCGTCTGCCGGTGAGCTGTCTCCAATCAAGCATACTTTTCCCTTTCCAAACGAGGCGGTAGCAAACATAACGTTGGTCAGAGTTTGAGGATATGATGATCTCCAAATAATTCCGCGCACTGTCGGATTGGCGGACGGGTTCAACGTTATTGTTGCACCATCGCTGTATTTCAGCTCCGAGACCGGACCTACCGGTCCATGAAGGATCGGGTTTGTCGTATCCGGCAACACATTTGTCGTAGTCTCGGAATAATCAGTTGAATCTACCAGCATGCCGAACGGAAGCGACTGCACTGAATTGTTGCGCATAACATCGTTCCAAATCCTGACCGCATCCCAGCCGTTATTATTGCGATCTGCACCGGCGTGATCCGAAATCATGAATAGCCCTCCCCCGTTTTGTACAAACTGAACGATTGCAGTTTTTTCCGCTGCCGTGAAAGGAATGTTCGGTTCATCGACAATGTACACATCATAATTTTTCAAATCTTGTGGGTTTGACGAATCGCCATACGAAATGGGAGTGCCCGACGGCAACGTTTCGACATGATATCCCATTTTTACCAGCGCGATCCCCCACGAGGATAACGCTCCTGTCCAATATGTTTCCGGTGTTGCAGAGGTAACCGTAGATTCAGGGGGAGTCGGAAATCGTCCGGGCACATTATTGTCTTCATCGATAACCCAGTCTGCATTGCCGGCAGTTTCAGCTTTCGTCGCATCAAAAAGAAATTTTTTTTGTGCAAAAGCACTTCCCGAAAGGAAAATCGCAGCCGTAACAACGACCGTTATACTCAAGAGACGAACATTGGAGTCTTTCATGAATTCAATGTAGCGAAAACCTTGCTAGGGTTCAATTTTTCCGGCAGTGCTCAAGTTTGGTAAGGTGACGGGCATCTTACCGATTTACCTTACCAAATATTTTGCCATAACGTGATTTTTTGGAGTGAAGTGTCCGTCGCCTCTCGCTGGAAAAATAAAACTGACCGCTATCATTTTCTCAGAAAGCCAATTGAATAAGTTTAAATGCAGAAGCTATCCTCGTCCTGCAGATCATTTGAGAAAAATTGCATCAGAGAGGCTGGAGAATTCCAATCACAAAAAGACGAGAACTAGCGAGATTCTTCTTGTGTTGTATTGATTAACCTAACATCGAAGAATCGATATGAAGAAAGTTTCTCTCCGTCTGCTAGTTGCCCTAATACTTTCGGCTGCTTCGCAGACTTCGCTCGCTCAAATTCACTTTACTGCAGCTTTAGACGGCACTCAACAGACACCGGAGGTGACAACGTCGGCTACGGGAACCGGTTCATTTGAGTTGAGCCAAGATTTCACCGAGCTTAGATACTTTGTGTCGTTTCAGGGAATGAACGCTGCGGGAGTCGCTGGATCTCTTTATACCGGTAAGCCGGGAGTGAACGGCACCGTCGTCAAAACTCTTTCCATGCCGGCATCAACATCGGGAACGTTCAGCGGAGTCTGGAAGAGCACCGATTCTGAACCGCTGACCGAGGCTCTTGCCGAGTCGCTTCTCACCGGGAGAATGTACATCGATTTGCGTGATTCACAAAATCCTACAGGAGAAATCCGCGGACAACTTGCGCTTGCCACTTCGCTCCACTTCGAAGCCGACTATGATGGCTTCCAAGAAAACCCTCCAGTTTCTGCCGCAGGAGCGGGGACAGGTGTATTTGTTCTTAACCCAACCAGGACAGAAATAACCTACTGTGTGACGTACCACGGTCTTACCGGTCCTCTCACTTCGGGAGGAGAAATTCTGATTGGGGCAATCGGAACAAACGGACCGGCTGTGCGAACCATTGCATCAGCGGGACAACCGGCGTCCGGCACAATTCATGGATCATGGAAGTCGACCGATAGCCAGCCGCTGACCGATGCACTTGTTGATTCGATTATCGCAGGTAAAATGTATTCAAATTTCTTTACCGCAGGGCATGGCGCGGGAGAAATCCGCGGGCAGCTCATGTTAAAAGGCGGCATAGGATTCGTCGCTTCACTCGATAGCTCTCAAGAAATTCCTCCGACGCTGATTGGCGCATCATGCACGGGTTCCTTCATCCTCAATGAAGCGCACGATCAGTTGACGTACGCCCTAACGTACATCGGACTTCCGGAGAGTACTTCTGCTCAAGGCCAAATTCGTGTGGGGTCGCCCGGGCAAACCGGCAACGTTGTAAAAACTATTGTATCGAACGGCAATGCCTCGGAAGGAACTATTTCTGGAACATGGACAGCAGCAGATATGAACGAGGCATTCACGCCTGAATTGTTGGGATCGCTTCTCGCTGGAAATTTATATCTGGATTTTCATACAGCCGCAGACAGCGCAAGCGAAATACGGGGGCAGATCAACCTCGCTACCGGCATCGGCTTGAGCGCGCAATTGGCGGCGAATCAAGATGTTCCGCCCACGGTCGTAAGTAAAGGGAGCGGAACAGCGTCGGTGGTAGTCAACCCCGACAGGCAAAGCATTTCGTACAGCCTCACGTATTTAAACCTCACCGGCAATATTTCAGAAGCCGGCGGGCATTTCCACACGGGGGCAAAAGGAGTTAACGGACAACTCGTGAGAACGATCGTTCCCCCTAACGCGTGGGGCGCAGGGAGCGTGAACGGTGTATGGCAAATGTCCGATAGTAGTGCGGAACAACTTACGCCGGATATCGTCAATTCGTTTGTCGATGAGGACGTGTATATCAACTTGCACACCGGGGCGTATATCGGCGGGGAAATTCGCGGCCAGGTCTCTTACGGTTCGGACGTGCTGACATTAGTACCTTCAATATCCTTGACGCCTCCTGAGGCATGCTGTCTCGACCAAAACTACCCCAACCCCTTCAATCCAACAACAACGATCGATTATACAATTCCACAAGCGAGTTTCGTTACACTTAAAGTATTTGACGTGTTAGGAAAATTGGTCGAGACGCTGGTCAATGAGCAAAAGCCTGCCGGCACGTACGGCGTGCACTTTGATGCATCGCGTTTTTCGAGCGGTGTCTACTTCTTTAAGCTTCAAGCGGGCACTTTTAGCTCTATCAAAAAAATGGTGTTTGCAAAGTAAAGCAATATAGCTGGCCTTCACGCAGTGACTCATTTTGAATAATAGCCTTGAAGTCATCCTTCTTTCTCTGGCGCCAGAGAAAGAAGCAAAGAGAGCTTCTCAGAATCGGAATGCTGGCGATGCTTTCCTGCACATAGCTAAGAGAAAACGGCTCCCGCTTGCCACCTGCACATGCCAGCCGTTTTCTCAACGCGCGCATCGCCCCCACCCCCACTGCCCCCGATTCCGAGGATACAACACATGCAGCTTTTGCAACATTAATCGAAATCGTCAGGTCTGTGGACGGGAAGGATTCAATCGAAGGGTTTCAATTTCGGCGCTTGACCATCAAACCAAAATATTCGACGCTCTCTTGCACCGAAATTCACGGCATGTGCGACTAGGATTGAATCCGTGTGTTACGATTTCCCCAAAGGGGTCCTTTGGACGAGAGATTTCTCCCGCTTTAAAAACAAAAAAGGCGGGATGCCGTAAAGCGGCATTTGGTTCCTTTTCTCGCTTCTATTAAGAATTTTAAAGAGCGGGATCCCGTACAGCGGGACTTTCTCGGAAAGAAAGTGACGTACACTGACTCCAACAGACCTCAGACGCTCGTTTTTCTTTCTCAAAATGAGTCTCAACCAGCCTTCAACATTTCCTTCCACTAAGAATTCTATTAAACCAATAGCCTGTTGAGTGCGTCTAACATCCGTCGATTTACCGGCCTCCACCCACCATCAGCTTCCGAGTGCCAACCGCTTGCATTTTCATCGCATTAGAATAATAAATTCATAGGGTGCCTACATTGAGATTTACATCTAACCTCGGGCCAAAGATATTCTCGGGCCGCGCTGTGATGATGGCGCTTTTCTTTCTCAATTTTGACGGCACGTTGTTATCGGCGCACACAAGTTCCATCGCCGGCCAGGTTATCGACAATGATACCAAAGAACGATTGCCGTATGCGAGTGTGCTGGTTAAAGGGACAACCATCGGGACGGTGACGAATCTCCAGGGTTTTTTTCTTTTACAAGACATCCCGGATACGGTTTTTGTTATACAAGTTTCGTATATGGGATACACTCCGCGAGAGATATCGGTCGACCCTGCTGAAGAGAGTACTGGAATAGTCATAACGCTCACGCAAAGTGCGATCAACGTGGAGGGAGTAACCGTTTCTGCCGAACAATCTAGTTTTATCAAGACAGAAAAAACTCCCGGGCTCACGACCATATCTCCGACGCAAATCGCCACTTTGCCGAGTGTCGGTCAAGCCGATATATTCCGGTCGTTAGAATTGCTGCCCGGTATCAGCGGAACAGGCGATGCTTCGTCCGATTTATATGTCCAAGGGGGAACGCCCGACGAGAATTTGATACTGTTTGATGGAATGACGGTATACCAGGTAGATCACTTCTTCGGGTTCTTCAGCGCCTTCAATCCGGATGCGATCAAAGATGTTCAACTTTATCAGGGCGGATTTCCGGCGAAGTATGGCGGAAGGCTCTCAAGCGTTATTGACATCGTAGGGAGAACGGGGGACCCCGACGAGCTTCACGGATCAGCAGGGCTGAGCCTCTTGAGCGCTAATGCGAGTTTGAACGGGCCGTTATTAGGGGGAACATTTTTTCTTGCTGCACGTCGTTCGTACAGCGATATTATTGCCAGCGGCGAATATAATACCATTTACAAACTACTCACCGGATCATCAGCGCCGACGGCTACCGGAGCAGGTGCAACATCCCGAGGATTTGGCAGGTTCGGCGGGGGCGGGGTTTCTGAACAGCAGACTCCAAGCTCCGATTTCTACGACCTCAACGCGAAGCTCACCTATAATCTTACGCCTCGCGCAATGTTATCCATCAGCTATTATGGCAGTGGAGATGATTACGACCTGACACAACAGGCTTCCACGCAGAACGTCGCCGGCTTCGGCTCTTTTGGACTTCCTTCAAATTCAAATAATACAAAGCAGGGAAATAACGGCGTGAGCGCGAACTATTTTTCGCAATGGGAAGACGATTTGTATTCGAATGTTATCGTTGCGTTTAATGACTACACGAGCAATTATACTTCGGCTCAAGGCACCACGAGGAGCAACGGTTCGCAATTCTCGACAGACGAAGCCAATCGAACCGATGATTTCAGCATCATCAACAATAACGATTGGAAATTGAGTTCGCCCCAGGACATCAGCTTCGGCTTCCAATTGTCGCAAACACGGGTAACGTACGGACTCTCGGGCAATCAGATAACCGGCGGAACGCAAAATTTATTGAATCTCAATCAACGTGCATGGGAGGACGCCGGCTACGTGCAGGACGAGTTGAGCTTTTGGAACACGCTCACACTGACAGGGGGCTTCCGCCTGGAGAATTACTCTTCAACAAATTCATTGTACGTTGAGCCGCGGCTTTCATCAACCTACCAACTCACCGACAACTTTTCCCTGAAGGCGGCGTATGGAGTCTACCATCAGTTTGTCAACCGCATTGTCAATGAAGATGTAACGGAAGGGAGCCGTGATTTCTGGGTTCTTGCAGATTCATCGATTCCGGCGAGCGGTGCCATCCACTATATTTTAGGCGGTACATGGCAAAACGACGGATATGTTTTCGACATCGAAGGGTTCTATAAAACCTTGAGCAACATCGCCGAATTCACCCAGCGCTTCCAACGAAACGAATTTGAGCCGTACACTTTTTTGGTGGGCGACGGACGAATACAGGGAATCCAGGTGTTGCTCCAAAAAAAGGTCGGGGCATTCAACGGATGGATCAGCTACACGCTGGAAAAAGCCGAAAACCGTTTTGCCCAGCTGAATGATGATCAGTACTTTCCGGCAGATAATGACCAGACTCATGAACTCAAGGTGATCGGAAATTATAGTCCGGGGGCCGATTGGAACATCGCGGCAACATTTATTTTTGCAACCGGAAAACCGTACACCGCTCCGATAAGTCAATACTCCCTGGTCCTGCTTGACAGCACAAAGTACAGTTATACGCATGTCAGCTCGGAAAATCAGTTCAGGTTGCCCGACTATCAACGTCTCGATATCAGCGTTTCAAAAAAATTTCGGTTTGAATCCTCTTCGCTCGATGTCGGGCTGTCGATATTCAATGTCTACAACCACACCAATATCTCTTACTACGAGTACAACGTAAACACCCAACCTATTGTGGTCACCGCAGTCACGGGATTGGGATTCTTGCCGTCAGTTTTTGTCGAATATAAGTTTTGAGGTGAGACAAATGAAGAAAGCTGTTTTGTCGCTGTGCGCCTTGCTCCTGCTCATCTTCGGTTGCCAAAGCAATCCGGTCATACCGGAGTCAACTCAAATCGTGCTTCAAGCATATTTGTACGAAGGCCAGCCGATAAATGCGATCACCGTAATGCTGAGCAATCCTCTTTCAAGCCCCGACACAGTCAATACTCCGGTATCGAATGCCACTGTCTTTCTCATCAAGAACGGAACGCAGTACCAATTAACTCCATCGCCGCAGAATGCGGGAAATTATTATTATTCCGGCACAGATTTACAGGTGCAATCCGGTGATCAATTTGAAATCGAGGTAACGTACAACGGAACAACTGCCACGGCGGTGACTGTTGTGCCCGGCAAGCCGCTCGGATTGTCGTTGAACACCTCGACCGTCATATTCGCGGAAGATACAGTGACAACACGATTTGGCGGCGGCACGTTTGCGAGACTCACTACTTCGGATTCCGTGATCATATCATGGAACAACCCCTCCCAGTTGCCGTACTATGTTGTTGTAGAAAGCAACGACTCGACGCGTCAGCCGCTGACTTCCGATAGTTTGGGAAATTTCAATTTCGCCAGGAGATTTGTTGCAGAACCGACAACAAACAACTACTACAGGGTGCCGCAGACCGATTTCAATTATACCGGCAAATACGAAATTACTCTCTATCGTGTCAATCAGGAATATGTGAACCTTTATGCATCACGGCAACAAGATTCACGAAGCCTGAACGAGCCGCTGACGAATGTAAACAATGGCTTGGGAATTTTTACAGCATTCGCAAGCGATAGCACATTTGTCAATGTGGAATTGAATTAGCTCCACCGAACATTTATAAATTGAGACATCTGAAAAATCGTCTCTCGCCAAGCCGCCAAGGCGCAAGAACTTGATTTTTGAATCATTTTGTAACTTTGCGTCTTTGCGCGAGCCATATTTTTGGAATTATTCAGAAGCCTCAAATTCCGAGCAACCGCGGCTTGCTGTTGTCCCTTCTTTTATTTCACCTCTCTTGATTTTCAAAAGAAACAACTGCTTTCGATTTCAACTTGCCAATGCCTCTAAAAATTGATTACCTTGGCATTTACAAATAAACCCGGAGTAAATTAGCATTTGAGCAATTGCTATTTGTGATAATGATATGAAAACGCGAACTTTCCTTTTTGTTGTGTGCCTCTCTTTTTTTGCCATTGACAATTCACAAGCCCAAAATAGCTGGCGACCTTTCAGCAATGATAGTCCATGGAATACAAAAATTCCCCCCCATGCTGCAATTGATTCCCAATCCAGCCGATTTATTGATAGCCTGAGCAAAGGAAGTTTTTTTGTAAACATCGATGACTGGTCGGTACCAGTGTATTATATCGATTCCGATACTGTCCCCAAGGTCAATGTCATCAATTCGCGCCCCGGTATTTATGGAAAGGGGTTCGTCGAGCCGAATCATATTCCAATCCTACCCAATTTTGTTGCATCGCCCCCGGTGGGAGATTTCAGCGATAATCATCTTTGCGTTCTCGATACTTCGAAAATGATTGAATGGGACATGTGGGCAGCCCGCAAGAACAAAGAAGGAGTTTGGACTACCGGGCTAGGCGCAGTAACCGATTTACGAAGCTCGGGAGTCGAAATACCTTGGTTCGATCAGGTGAATCAGTTTGACTCTCATCGATCCCGTGCGGGGGGATTCCCATTGATCGCGGGACTGATACGTCCCGAAGAAATAAAAAACGGTACGATCGACCATGCACTTGTTTTCGCATACCAGCGAGGCCGTTCAGAATTTTTTATTCCCCCGGCAAGCACGGCGCAAGCGACAATGATGGAAATGAACAACCGAGTCGGCATTCCAATGGGGGGAAGAATTCAGCTCGACCCGTCGATCGATGTTGATACGTTGAACCTCACCCACGCTTGCAAAATCATCGCGAAAGCGCTGCAGGAATATGGAGCGTATAACGGCGACTATGCCGGTGCTACGGTTCTTTACGCCGACAATTCTCCCTCTGCATTGAAACAATGGAAAGGAGTGCTTCAAAAATTTGACCTCCTCGCCACTTTTACTCCTGCATTTGTAAGAAAATATTTTCGAGCGATTGCGATGGGAAATCTCTTGCCGGGGCAAAATCTGAAGGATGGACAAATCGGGTTTGTCGATTTTACGTTTCCCGGTGTTTTGAATGTCTCGATCGATTGGCTGGACACGAGCATCGTTTGTGTCGCCGACTCCTCTGTCGATCTTGCCGATATTACGCCGGTTTTCAAGACAGCGGGAAAAAACTCTTCTGTCTATATAGAAGGTGTGAAACAGGAAAGCGGAAAATCTCTCGTCAGGTTCAATAGCGATGCGATTTACAGAATCGACGTTCCCGGCGTCGGGGATAAATATTGGACAGTGAAAGTCAGAAAAATATAGAAACGCGGCCCTACAACCGGCGGGGTCAATTTCGCGATTCTTTCGGCTTGGGAATGCCTTTGGTGTGGCAATCAACGCACCGCATCGAATGAATGTTGTGGGGACTCTTGCTGTCCGCGAACGTTGTGTTCATCTTTGTCACATCAAGTCGACAGTTCGAGATGGCAGGATGACAATTCTTGCAGCTCTCTTTTGAATCGTTACTATGATGGTCGTGGCAAGCGAGGCAGCTTATCCCTTCGTGAATACCGCGGGGAGTCCGATCGTCGCTTGTTCCCGCTTGGTGAAACGCATTCGGCGAGTGGCACTGAACGCACATGCGTTGAAGAGGATCGTCCGATAGCTCGATTTTCCGGCTGCCATCCCAAATTGTGGGAAACGGTAAATCGGCGACTTCGACATGACTCTTTTCGTACCGGTAATAGAACAGCGCTTTAGGAAGATCGACCATTCTCTCATAAAAAATCTTCTTCGGGTCGGAAGTATTCGCGGGTATTGCAGGAAGACCTTCGCGATGGACTTCGTGACAGGTAAAACAAGGAATCACAGGTTGAGTCGACTTATCCGGGTTGTTCAGCATCCACGGACCTTTCACGCTCAGAGGCTTCACTAAATCCTGGATCGTCCCTGCGTAGAACATTCCATGACAGCGGAGACAATCGGCATTGAGTTGTTCGGTGGAATTGTGCTTCTCGTTAAGGAATATCGCTGCGTACGTTGCCGAATGTCCCCCCGAAGTCCACTTGGCATATTCTTCACCGTGACATCGTTTGCAGTTGTCAATCATCTCTAAATACTGCGCTTCATCAAGCTTGATATCTCCGCTTTCTCCTTCGGTGAAATGATGGACGAACATCATCCCCTTTTCTTTCAGGCTGTGAAAACCATTGCTTAACGCGGTGCCATGACATTCCCTGCAATGCAGGGCGCGATGTCCGCTCTGCGCCCACATGTTGGATGAACTTTCTATTTCATGACAGCTTGCGCAGGTCGTTTGTGGGGAAGCCGTGTCCCAATAATATGAGAATCCTCCGAATGCGACGAGGAGAAAAAACACAATTGCGGATAAGGTGATCAACAACGTATTGGACTTTTTCACTGATAGCCTGAGCTGATGAAGCAGTTGTTACCGCAGGACTTACGTGAAGCGATTTCCTTTTTGCCATTCGCTGGCGATATGCCCTCCTACCCAATATCCGAGAGCCATGATTGTGAGCGCTGGGTTAAAGCCTCCATTATTGACATGAAGGCTTGCATCCGCCACGAAGAGATTCGGAGTATCGTGCACGCGCCCGTACTTGTCGGTAACGGAAGTTTGCGGGTCGTTCCCCATGCGGCAGGTGCCGGCTTGATGCTGGCCGCCGCTCAGGCCAACGCCCCCGGCCGACCTCCAGGTCTGAAATGCCCCGGCTTCTTTCAAGATCATTTCCGCTTTACGCGAAAGAAAATCACATCCTTCTACATCTTTCGGATGACGGTGGCCTGAAAGCCGCACAACTCGAATTCCCCAATCATCTTTCACCACAGGATCGACTTGCACGCGCGAATCAAAGAACGGCATCTCCTGGATGGGACCGACAACCTGGGAATTCCGTCTGAAATATTTGCGCTGAAATTCTTTGTGCGCTTTGCCCCACGTAGGAGACCCCGGGGGACGGATGCCTGTGAACAGGTACGGCAGTCTGACAAACTCGTTGGCGAGAATGCCACCGCCGACAATTCCCGGGTTGTGGTGGCTGAAGTCGCTTATCGCAATCGACGCACCCGGACCAACGTCGTCGAAAATATCTTCTTCAAATAGACCGAATGCGCCGGTGTATGCGTGTCCCTGAAGATTTCGGCCGACCCAATCATACCGATTGCCGACTCCGTTTGGAAACTGTTTCGATTTTGAATTCAGGAGCAGCCTGGGCGTTTCCGTCGCGGAAGCGGAGATAACGATAATATCCGCTGTCTGCACTTGCTTGGTATCATCTTGGTCGAAATAGACCACGCCCGAAATTTTTCCCTGCTCATCGATAAGCAATTCAATTACGACACAATTGGTCCGTAATTCGCAGTTGCCGGTTGAGATTGCTGTCGGAATAACCGTATTGTGCGTTCCGGATTTTGCGTTGAGCGGGCATCCAAAGCCGCAGCACGACCGCCTCCGCACACACGCCGGACGGCCGTTGTATTCGACGGAGTTCCTCAACATTGGAATGGGAAAAGGATGGAGCCCGATGCGATGCATTGTCGACTCGAGCATCTTCGCCTCTTTGTTGTAGGCAAACGGAATCATCGGATAGGGCTTTTTTCTGGGAGCCGCAAACGGATTCAACGAAGCATCGCCCGCAACTCCAATTTCCCATTCAGCTTTTTCATAACATGGTTCCAGATCATCGTACGAGATTGGCCAGTCTTCGAGCGTCGATCCTTCAACATGGCCGTACGTTGTTTTCATCCGAAAATCTTCACGCATAAACCGCCACGCCATAGCACCATAGCTCGCCGTGCCCGATCCGACACACGCAGCCACGTTATTGTACGCACCATCGCTGGCTACCACAACCTCCGAGGAACCGTCATCGTTTACAACAACTCTCCGGTACCTGTCATCATCCGGGCCATAGGCGTTTCCCAGAACAGTCGTACGTTGTGAAAAGAGTTCGTCACTGTCGTGAGCGTCGAAGGATACCCAATCCCCTCGCTCAAAAAGGACGACCGACAGCCCTGCCACACTTAATTCCTTGGCAACAACTCCGCCCCCGGCGCCTGCACCGACAATGATGGCATTGACGTGTTTATTGTTCATTCGCTACGACCCATAACGATTTTGTCCAATCACCTGAAATTCATCGAGCCCGATCATTTTGTAGCTGACAAAATTTTTGTTCCCGCCATGACGCGGACTTCCATAATACCCCTGCAATGAATGGCTTCGCAATAATTCGAAGAACTTAACGCCAAAGCCGTTTTTCCATGGACCATCATTAAGGCGCCCGGATTCCATGTCCGTAAGAAAAGATGTTTGTTGTTCCCAAGGCAATGCTTCGAATTTTTCATTGTATTTCTCAAGACAGTTGCGCGTTATTGCAGCAAGGCCTTTACGATAATCTCCCTGGAAACGGCGGTATGGCCCTTCGAGCTGTTTCCGAATGAAATTCACAACCCCGGCATCCCGGCCGCCGGACCACTCGTCAGTCGGAATAATCTGCTCTACAATTGCATTCAACAGGCTTTCTTCATCATCGGAGAGAACTTTTTTATCGGCGCGACGGGGAGTCAGGCATCCTGAAACAAAGCTTAGACCTGCGGCAATAATGCCGGCAAGTTTTATGAACTCACGGCGTGTAAGTTTCGAGATGCTGTTCATTTGTCTGTTATTGTTTTACAGAACATCGAACAAAGGTGGATTCTCATTCTTCCGGAGAGCCTTGAAAGAGGAAATTTTGCAGTCTGAGAAGCGGAATCGTAAATACATTAGCGGTCATTCTCGGATGCCGGCTCTTGTGTGCGGAAAACTTACGACTTCGAAGGACAAATGTCAAGCGGGAAAAAGCGATGATACGTTTTAGAATTTTGGAGTTGACGTTACTTTCTTTCCAAGAAAGTAACCAAAGAAATCTCTCGTCCGAAGGACCCCTTTGGGGAAATCGTAACACACGGATTCAATCCCAGCCGCACGTGCCTTGAATTTCGGCGCGTAGAGAGTACTGAATAGTATAGCATTGTGCTTGAGCACCGAAATTGAAACCCTTCGATTGAATCCTACCAACCCGCGCACCTGACGATTTCGACCTTGTTGCAAAAGCTATTTGCGCAGAATCCTCGGAATCGGCGGCCACGTACGGAGAAGCGATGCGTGCGTTGAGAAAACGGCAGGCAAGCAGGAAGGGCATGTGCGAACCGTTTTCTCAGGCTCGTGCGTTGGGAGGCATCGCGTGGGTTCCGATTCCGAGAAGCTCTTCCCGCTTTCCAAAAATATGAAAGGCGGGATCCCGTACGGCGGGACTTTGCTTCTTTCTCTGGCAGCAGAGAAAGAAGTATAGGTCAATCATGAGCTGTCATCGAAATTGAGACCCTTCCCTCTCCGTCTATCTTGACATTACAATCAAATCGGTGTACCTTTGCATAGAGAATTACAACCAATCTAACGGGGAAAACAATGGTGCGGTTGGGCTGAGAATATAAAAAGACCTCTTTCTTTCCGATGATCGGAAAGAAAGAGGTTATATTATTTATGGAGGGATCAATGAAGACAAAGATTTTGTACCTATTATTATCTTGTTTAGCAATTTCAAGTCTAGCATTTGCTCAAGTGACGATTAGCGGTGATACGAGTTATATCTCAGGTTCCACATTTGCAGGTGTTGGATATGTGGGAGAGCTGGATAGCACAATCAGTAGTGACACTACCTCCTCGGGTGCGAGAAAAGATCCCAATAGGGTTTACGCGCTCTACGAGGGGCAGGTCTATTACCAATTAACGCCGATCTACTACAACAATCCGACTGGCACATTGACAATAGTCGGTGTCCCCGATCCTAAAAACCCATCGGCAAAAGCAAAACCGATCATTATAATAGTACCATCAGCCGGAGCTGTTCCGTCCAATAAGGTCTATGGCAGTATTAAAATTGTAAATGTCTATTGGCAGGTCATGGAGTGGACTGGAAATATTCAGTCTGAGCTCTTCTATTGCGGCACAGCGAACAAATTACCACAATCGTTGACTATCGATAATTGCTTATTTGAATTTTGCAACCTCGATCTTTTCGATTGCACCAATGAATCAGGTGCCATCGGCGGCTGGCCGTATGGCGCAAAGTTCTTTATCACCAATTCCTATTTCCGGAACATGTTCGAACCAAGTCAGTGGTGGAGTTCAAGAATCTTCCAATGCAAGCATCCGATCGATACGTTGTGGGTTGAAAACTGCACCGTGACGACGGCAGGTCTCACATTTCTGCAGCAAAACGAACTTACCGACTTCACATATTTCAACCATAACACCATCATCAACAACAAGAAATACTGGCTCTTATCTCCCTATCACCGCAATTTCTTTGTCACAAATAATATTTTTGTCAACCAGAACTGGGTTGGCGAAGATACCAATGTAACGAACAGCGGTTAGGATCCTGATAAATTTTACCAAAGCACAATTATTATTGACTCCATTAATGACGGTCATGGAGTGGTAGTGCAGCCAGAATATTCAGTCGGTGATACATCCTATTCATCTGCACTGGCGCTCAACAGATTGCAGGTCTATATATCGAACAACATAAACTATTACGACTCGCTGCTGATTAACGGATACTATAAAAACTCTACATACATATTAGCCGACACTGGTAGCCCACCAGTTGCCTATGGCTGGATACCATCATATTTAGGTTGGTTTTATCCGAGCCCGCAAAAAGTGGAAAATATACCAGGCGAGTGGGAGAACGCTGGCACTCAGGCAATATTAGCTGCATATTCGCCGGATCATGGTGCTGGGATGATTGAAGAGCACACCACTACACCCTCGACAAGTCCCATTTCGTACGGCATGACTTCAGCGGTTGTGACGGCAATGGCGCAATGGAATCAACACCAGTATAACGATCCACGGTTCTCCACTCCAACACCTGCACTTACTACCACCGCGTACATCTACGGCGATTACAACCCGCAAACACTCCCCGGTATTGCCGGCGGTGCGAAGACAGACGGAATAACCAACACAACGACGCTAGGCCCCAATGATCAGGTTGGGATTTCAAAGTTCACCGATCTCACGGAGAATTTTGGTCAGACCTCAGTTATATCTACGATTGATGGATTTCCCGTAGGTTCTTTGATCTGGGATGATACACAAAATGCTGCGTATGCTGCGGCTCATGCAAGCGAGTTGGCAAAAGTTTTAGAAGCTTATTATGAGGGGTTTTCTGGTCCATCAATTGTTAAACCAGAACCTGTCGTTGCTACGGTTTTTAACCTTGCACAGAATTACCCCGATCCTTTCAACCCGTCGACGACGATTCAGTTCACAGTACCATACAATGGCCGAGCAATACTGAAAGTATTCAATGTGCTCGGACAAGAAGTCGCGACATTATTTGATGGTGAAGCTGTAGCGGGAACGAACCATCAAGTGCAATTCAATGCATCGAATCTTGCAAGTGGAATATACTTTTATCGTCTGGAATTCGGCGGGAAGATGCAGGTGAAGAAGATGCTATTGTTGAAATAGACGTAGGCACAAAGTACGTATCGGGGCGGTTGATCGTTCAGCATCTTGAATAGCTCTTTTGCCGTTTATGTATCTTTAAATCCCTCATCGGGTTCCCTCCCGTAGGCCAATCCCTCCCTCCCATAAAATTTTATCCTTGTGCTGTAGCTTTTTTTAATCAAGCCATAAAATTTTATTTTTTTTACTGTATTGATTGTTGAGAGATCATGTCGTACTTGCTCAATTTGTCATTCTCGCGAAAGCGAGAATCCAGTGTTTCGTTTTTTATTGTAGAATGCATGCCCACTTCCATGGGCATGACATATTTTTTCTCAAATTGAGCCAGCACCGATCAAGTGGCTTCAAGTTAATTCTTTTAACTTGACAATTTTTTCAGTGTCTAAAGGGAGAATATTTCCTATATTAGTAAGATATGACGGAGGAAGTTCATGAGATCTACACCTATAATGCTCATTCTATGTTTGACCTTTATTGCCTTCAATCAGGCCGCCACCCAGACATGGGCAAAATTGAATGGGCCTTATACCGGATATCTCAGCGATATCGCGGTCTGTCCATCTAGCGTAAATATCGTTTTCACTGTCGGCGCCAGCGGTACATTCAAAAGCAGCGACGGGGGAGCCACTTGGCAAAAAGTAAGTACTAACAATTGTAATTTTATTGCGATCTCAACCTCAAATGCAAATAGCATCATTACAGACAAAGAGCGAAGCAGCGACGGCGGAGTTACGTGGGATTCACTCCCAGCAACCACTTACGCGGAGCTGATGTTCGCTTATGGTTCCGACAGCGTAGTGTATTCGACGTCTCCTGGCCGCGACACTGTCATCAGGTCTACGGACTTTGGAACAACGTGGACGGCTATAGATGATTCGTCCCTATGGTATGGAGATTGCTTGGCATTGTTGGCGTCGGATTCATACAATGTAGTGTATGCTGTAACCTCGTACGGATATGTCAATCGCACGTACGACGGAGGGATCACCTGGAGTCGAATGATGTTCTCACATAATTCTCCCGATTCACTCGCTGCCTGTTTATCTCCTACGAACTCTCAAGCAATCACGATCATGACGAAAGATTCAATTTATAGGAGCACGAACGGAGCCACGTCATTTTCAAGCTTTAAAAATTCCATTTCCGGTAACCCTTCATCGTTGGTTCCTATTTGGACTGACTCTTCAACGTTTTACTTGTTTGATGGCACCTATGACAATGGCCATGTTTTTAAGACGACGAACTCGGGAAATTCCTGGACGGTCATGTACGGAAATTATTTAAACGGCAAGGTGCTTCGTAGCTCGCCGGACGGCTCGCTGTATTTAGCAACCGCTGTATCAGGTTTGTTGAAGAGTACGAATCAGGGCCAATATTGGAAATCGATTGGCCCCTTTACAGATGTCTCCAAAGGAATGATCCTATTAAGTGATACGTCGATGTACTCTTGGGATTATTACGCTGTCTACAAGACAACCGACGGCGGCAATACGTGGACCATCATTCACGGTTCTCCTGCCGAAGATAATTATGAATTTGCAATAAGCGCACAAAACACGAGCAAATTGTACGTTGCGATGAACGATTCACTTGCGTTGAGCGTTGATGGCGGAGCCAGTTGGAAGGGGGTCTCATTTTCAAACTTACCGTACGGAGTATTCGTCAGCCCGCTCAGCGATCAACTGATTCTTGTAGCAGGTTCAGAAGCAGTGATCGGATCCACGGACGGCGGAACCAGTTGGTCTAATATCACGTTACCGTCGCACGCCTACGGCCTTCTTTGGTCCACGGTAGATCAAAATACTTTATTTAGTTATGCACCAAATGCCGTGCATAAATCTACCAATGCAGGAGCATCATGGGGAACAGTTAATATCCCGATAGACACAAACGACTACATCGCTGATGCAAAGGCATCGATAACGGGAATAGTATATCTGGGCGCAAACAGCGTTCTTAAATCGACCGATGATGGAACAACGTTTTCAAAAGTTTACGATTGGACGACGGCGGCAAATTATTGGTCCGTATCAAACATCACCATCGATCCTACCAACGATCAGAAACTATTTTCGGCCTACTCAAACAGTCTTATTGGTTCAAGCGACGGGGGTGTTTCCTGGTTGAGTGTAACACCTGCTCTGCCAAGTGCCCCTAATTTCGTTTCGGTAAGTCCAAGCGGAAAAGTTTTTGTATCCGCCGCAGATGGAATTTATTATACAAGCCCTCAGTTGACAGCGGTGCATGAAGCATCTTCTCTGATACCCTCGAAATTCGAGCTGGATCAAAACTTCCCGAACCCCTTCAATCCGACGACGACCATCAACTATGCAATACCGACTCGTTCGCATGTTACGCTCATAGTCTTTAACACACTCGGGCAGAAAGTTGCTGAGCTGGTGAACGATCAGAAAAATGCCGGAACATATCATGTTGTGTTCAATGCCTCAATTCTTGCATCCGGCGTGTACTTCTATCGGATAGAAGCGGGACATTTTGTGGAGACAAAAAAACTGGTGTTGGTGAAGTAAGTGTCCGAGACTCTACAGGAATGAACCATCAAGTGCAGTTTCACATTTCAAATCTTGCACGTGGAATATATTTCTCTCGCTTGGCATCGGCCCGCAGATGCAGGTGAAGAAGGTGCTATTGTTGAAGTGATTTCCTAAATATGTAGCGGTCATATTCTTACTTACAAAGGGACATACCATGGGGAAAAAAATCACTATTGGTATCAGCGTTCTTTTTTTCGTTCTGTTGATGATGGCGTCCACAGATATGATCTATTCGCAGGAAGCGAGGAACGGGTTGCGGGAGTCGAATCTTCCCGGACAACGTCCCTTACCCGTTGGACGCATGACAAATGTTCAGTTGCACTTTTCACCTCCTGGACGCCAGTTCGACCGCTTAAACCCACAAAGCACGCCCGCTCTTCCCCCATTCGCTAAAAAATTACAAAGCAGCATATTTCCCTCTCACTCCGCCGATGCGGAGTTTTATGTCATCGACACGGTGACTGTCATCAGCACGTATGACACGACGAGATATACCTTTGGGCACAATGCATCAGGATCGGTAATTTCCATTTCCGTGAAAAAGTGGACGAACGGCCAATGGGTTGACTCTTGTCGCTACATGTATGGTGCAAGCGGATACGAATTGACCGAGGTGTTCGAACAATGGTCGAACAGCCAGTGGCTGAACGTCGATAGTGTTACATATACTTTTGATGGATACGGGAACGAGTTGACCCAATTAAATGAAGAATGGATAAACGGCCAATGGACGAATGATTGGCTATACACTTATACGTATGATGCAAACGAACGATTCATATCGTCCTTGTCTGAACAATGGACGAATGGCCAATGGGTGAACTCCGATCGCCTCACCTATACGTACAATTCAAACGAACAATTTTTATCGGTACTTGGAAGAACAATGGATAAACGGCCAATGGATGAATGTCGAGCACTACACGAATACCGTCGATGCAAGTGGAAGAGCTCTGTCGGGAGTGTCCAAGCAATGGACGAACGATCAATGGGAGAATACCGATAGCATTACGTACTCTTATGATGCTAGCGGACATACATTGTCGGAATTGGAAGAACAATGGACGAATAACCAATGGGTCAACTTCGACAGCTTAGCATACGCGTATGATGCGAACGGGTATACAGTGTCGGTTGTGGAAGAGCTATGGACGAACGGCCAACGTATGAATTTCCGCCTTACCAACTACACGTATGATACAAACGGAAGCGAGTTGACGCAACTGGATGAACAATGGACGAACGGCCAATGGATAAACCTCGATCGTACTACATACACGTACGGTCCGAATGGGTTGGAAACGACTGCCAAGTATGAAGCGTGGAACGACAGTCTTTGGATCCCGGCAGATGGTTACCTCTATTTTTATGATGGCGCTGGAAATTACAGTTATTATATTGCAAGCAATATCAGCACCATTTATGACAATGTAACAAGTGTAAGTTCGGCTAACGTCGATGTCCCGTCACAGTATGCACTCTGGCAGAACTATCCAAATCCGTTCAACCCGTCAACAATCATCCAGTTTACGGTTCCTTCTAACGGACGGGCAGAGTTGAAAATATTCGATGTATTAGGACAGGAAGTAGCAACGTTATTTGCC
Source organism: uncultured Bacteroidota bacterium (assembly GCA_963717445.1). Taxonomy (GTDB): domain Bacteria; phylum Bacteroidota; class Ignavibacteria; order UBA10030; family UBA8401; genus JAGVPT01. Next base: position 1,490,839 of record OY970334.1, read on the forward strand.
GGCGATGCCACGGCAGGAACGATCCATCAAGTTCAATTTAACGCATCGAACCTTTCAAGTGGAATATATTTTTCGCGTTTGGAGTTCGGCGGGAAGATGCAAGTGAAGAAGATGCTGCTGCTCAAGTAGCATGACGCGATCAACGCGTCCCAATTTTCTCCACTACGTCCACCCCTGTGCAATAATGCTCTCCTCATTGCTGCAGCTTGAAAAAGTCAGACCTCTCCAACGCCGGGGCTTTTGGTAGTGGTACACTTTCAGAATAAATGTCATTCCGGCGAAAGCCGGAATCCATTTAATTGGGCTTGGATGCCCGCTTTCGCGGGCATGACAATTTCTTTTACATTTCTAATATCCAAAACGTACCACTACCGGGCTTTTTTTATTCTTGATTCTCCCAACGATTACCCCTACATTCTCGCAGCAGAGCACGCCGAATAAGCTACCGTTGATGGTGAATTCATCACGCTCGACATCACTCCAGGAAAAAAAATTCAAACTATGATCCATCATTTTTGAAAACTCCCTCAATACAAGGAACAATAATGAAAAGAGATTTATTATGTCATCGGCTACATAAGGCCTTAAGAACACTCCTCGTTATCGCTGTCCTTATAGTATACACGAATTCGTACGCACAAAAATTTCCGAACCTCGCCTTGACCCCGCCAATGGCATGGAATAGCTGGAATAAGTTCGGATGTGATGTGAACGAGCAGATGATACGAGAAATGGCCGACGCCATGGTTTCGTCCGGAATGAAAGATGCGGGATACATGTATATCAACATCGACAATTGCTGGCACGGTCAGCGCGACAGCCTCGGCGTTATTCACGCTGACTCGGCGCGATTCCCTCACGGGATAAAAGCGCTTGCAGAGTATGTCCACTCCAAGGGGTTAAAAATAGGAATATATTCCGATGGAGGTTCCAAGACCTGTGCCGGCAGACCCGGCAGCAGAGGACATGAATATCAGGATGCAATAACGTACGCAGCATGGGGAATAGATTATCTAAAATATGATTGGTGCAACACGGAAGGACTTACCACTCGCGGAGCATATACGACAATGCGCGATGCTCTGTATGCTGCCGGCAGACCGATTGTGTTCAGCATTTGTGAATGGGGATCAACGTGGCCGTGGGAATGGGCGAAAGATGTCGGAAATCTTTGGAGAACTACGGGCGACATCAGCGATAATTTCGCAAGCTTCATATGGATTCTCGACCAACAAGATAGAGATAGGGTGAGGCAAAGTGCCGGCCCGGGACACTGGAATGACCCCGACATGTTGGAAGTCGGCAACGGTGGCATGACTGTCAGCGAAGACCGCGCGGAGTTCTCAATGTGGTGTATGCTTGCCGCACCGCTGATCGCCGGAAACGATTTGAGAACCATGACAGCGGAGACGAAAGATATTCTGGAAAACAAAGAAACCATCGCTGTCGACCAGGACTCACTCGGCGTAGAGGGTTTTAAATACTCGTCGAATGACAGCGTTCAAGTCTGGTGTAAGCCTCTTGAAAAAGGGGACTGGGCTCTCTGTTTTCTAAACCGCGGCCTTGCATTGAAGAATGTCCCCTTTAATTGGCACAATGAAAATATTGCCGATTCGTTGTCCGGCAGGAACGCGAACTTTGACAAGACTGTTTATACGATCCGCGACTTATGGACAAAAAAAGATATCGGTACGACCAAAAACGCGCTCACTGTCGACATTCCGGGACATGATGTAGTGATGCTGCGGCTCATAAAGAAATAGCGACGTATCGTTGACAACATCATTCAGAGGAGTCATACAACCGACTATTACGCTTGTAAGAAATTAAACAACGCTTACAATACCTTCAAAAGGTTGATAAATTTATGCTTAGGTGCTTGAGCAACAACGAGGTTAGAATATGCCGGTATTACATAGAGAAGCCGATTGTTCTTTTGTTTCTGATTTTAGCCGTTGCCCATGAGTCGTTCGGTCAGCAACTCCCTGACTCACTCATTCAAAATGCGTTGAATGTTTCATACAAGCATCTCGAAGCAAGCGTGCTTGAGGTAAAAGACAGCACAAGGTATCCATCGTATGCTCCTCATAATCTTCAATGGAGTTATTTTAATTCAAGCGGATGGACCAGCGGATTTTATCCCGGATGTCTCTGGCTTGCATACGAGCTAAGCGGGAGAAACGAGTTTAAAGAATGGGCCAAAAAATGGACTGCCGGACTCGAGAAGGAAGCCTCCAACACCGGCACACATGACCTGGGTTTTATGTTTGACTGCAGTTTCGGCAATGGGCTTAAGAGCGTCTCGCGAAATGAAGCTGCCGCGTACAAAGAGATCTTATTAAAAGCTGCGATGACACTGGATAAACGATACAGTCCAAAAGTTGGAATGCTGCGCTGTTATTGGGATGAACCTCCCTTCAGCGAGGATACCACCCTCTATCCGGTCGTTGTTGACATCATGATGAACCTGGAGCTTTTGTTCTGGGCGGCTGAAAATGGAGCGCCACAATCCCTGAAAGAGCATGCCATCCAACATGCGCTTCATACGTACCGCGATTTTGTTCGCCCGGATGGAGGCACCTATCATGTGGTTCGCTATAACAAAGATTCCGGAAAAATTTTCAATAAAGGACAATTGCAGGGGCAGAGTGAAAATTCGACGTGGACGCGCGGGCATGCCTGGTTCATTTACGGAATGACCCTTTGCTACAGGTACACAAGGGATGAACGCTTTCTTGAAAAGGCATGCGCGCTGGCAGATTATTTTTTGAAAAGACTGAGCCCCGACAATGTTTCAATATGGGACTTTGATTCGTTCCCCCAGTTCAAAGAAATCAAAGACGCATCAGCGACGGCAATTACCTCCTCCGCCCTTTTTGAATTAAGTACTTATGTCAAAGATTCAGTGCGACAGGAAAAATATCGCCTCAAGGCAACTGCCATGCTCGCCGCCCTTTGTTCGAATAAATATCTTGCAGAGAATGAAAAAACCAATGCTATCCTCCTTCATTCGACACAATACTTAACTCAGCCGGGGAATCAGAATACCGATAAACCCGCCATCTTTGCGGATTACTATTTCCTCGAAGCTATAAAAAGATATTTGACATTAGAAAAAAAAGGCAAGCTTTTTTGATGATGAGCGATTGCCCTCAAGTCTATTGATTATCCTTGTAGAGAACTTTGGAAGCCGAAGAAATTCGACTTTTCTTTATCCTGCAACGTCTGCGACAATGAAGAGAAACGAGGTTAAACGGCGTAGGAACATCAAAGAATGAGCCAATTCGTTTCTCACGATTTTGGCTGAGGAATACAATGGTGATGGCCGTACGACTCGCATAGTCGTGTCTCAATTTGAATACTTCAACTCCATAAATAACTGTCATGCCCGCCTAGGCGGGCATCCAGTGCAAACAAAATGGATTTTCAACAAGCCGTCTACGACCAGCTTTCGCTGGCATGACATATTTTTTCTCAAATTGAGCCATCACCCTTGCATCGGTAATGGTCAATTTTGTTTTTCTAGCGAGAGGTGACGGACACCTCACTCCCAAAAATCACGTTATGCTAGAATATTTGGAAAGATAAATCGGTAAGGTGTCCGTCACCTTAACAAACTTGAGCATTACTCTTGCATCTGTCTCTTCGTATTGATAAATTTTGACGATTATGTTGCAAGATGCTACTATCTTCCAATCACGAACTTTAGAGCACATGAAACTCAGCGCACGAAACAAGCTCAAGGGAACCGTCACCTTTGTTGAGGAAGGGCTCATTACCGCTAAGGTGAAAATCGACCTCGGTAATGGAAATGTTTTGACCTCGATTATTTCCAAAGAAGCCGTCGAGGACCTCGGCCTGAAAATCGGCGATACTGCGTACGCAATCATCAAGTCCACGGAAGTTATCGTTGGCAAGGATTGAGTTTTACCGGCAATGCCAGGCAGAATTGAAATTGAATTGGAGATTCACATTCGACGTTTCGGAGCGCTACTTTTTAAGCCGGCAACGATCAACTTGCTCAGGGCGATTCAACGCGAGGGAAGTTTAAGCACTGCTGCCCGTCGCATGCACATTTCTTACCAACACGCATGGGCTGTTGTCGACTCGGCAAACCGTGCGGCGTCCCAACCCATGGTAACGAGGCAGCGCGGCGGAACGGGCGGAGGAGGAACAATGTTGACGGCATACGGAGAGACGGTTCTCAGAGAATACGGAGACATCGAGCGCGAAGTAGCCAAGTTTACGAAGCGCCTCAACGCAGAGCTTAACATGTGATTTTTTTTGCCGAGCGTTATCTACTTGTGTTGATAACGCTCTCCATCAACATGTACTATTTTTTTATTCGGATGATATCTGAAGCAGTTCATCATTTCCTCACTCACAATGAAGGGGGTCGATCCTCATGAACAAATCTAATCTCCTTTTACTCGCAATGTCGCTGGGTTCGACAACTTTGCTTTATTCAGTGCCGACCAGCGCCGCCGCTCAAGATTCAACCGGTGCAAACTGGCAGTCTCCGATTTACTTCAGGGGCTGGGGCAACGCACTCTATCAGGACAATACGAATGCGAAGACCGCGACGGCGGACCTTCAACGCCTTGTGCTGGATATCGGGCGCAATTTCGATTCCAATATTTCGTTCTTCAGCGAACTCGAAATGGATGACGCCGTGCTTGCAGGAGGGAGCAACGGAGGCCAATTGGGGGTTGAGCAAGCGTATATCAAATTCAATACCGATCCCACGCATTATTTCAAGGCTGGATTAATTCTCCCAACAATCGGCATCATGAACGAGTACCACCTTCCACCCCTGTTCAATGGCAACGAACGCACACAGGTTGAAACGAACGTTATTCCCACGACGTGGCGCGATATCGGCGTCGGTTACTACGGCACGATCGCCGAATCGCCTCTCAGCTATAGCATTGCACTGCTCAACGGATTAAGCAGCGCGATGTTCACACACGGAAGCGGAATTAAGAATGGAAGATTCCAAGGACGTAATGCCACCGCAAATAATATGGCCGTGAACGGTGCACTCAAATATTCAGAGGGAACCCTCAAAGCTCAAGTAACAGGTTATTATGGCGGTACCGTAGGAGTAAGTTCCCAACAAGCGGATACCATGGGATTAAACTCAGGATTATTCGGCACGCCCGTGGCCATCGGCGAGGCAGATATCCGGTACGCGTACGGCAGTTGGTCGTTCCGTGCCCTTGGAACGTACATCTCAATTCCAGATGCTGAAGAAATTAACCAGGCATATAAAAACAACACACCTGAATCTGAGTACGGTGCCTACGCCGAAATCGGATACGATCTGCTTGGTAACGGCGCGTCGATGACCGAGCCCCATTTAATCGCGTTCAGCCGTTATGAAAAACTCGATCTGAACTCTTCCATTCCGGCGAATGGTGTTACCGACGGAACGCTCGATCAGTCACACATTCTCGTCGGCCTCAGCTATTTGCCGATAAGCACCGTCGTGGTCAAAGCAGACGTTCGATTCGAACATACAGGAGCGGCCAATCCAAACCCGAAAGCTCCCCCATACAATCAAAATAACTCGTTCATCAATCTCGGAATCGGATTTACATTCTGATGTGATTTCGCATCGGCAGCAGGTCAATTTGGTACCATCTAACGTGCAAGTTATTACCGGATATTTCAGGTTTACCTTCAGAACAAAGATAATACTCTTTTTGATTCTTGCCGGAAGATGCTCTTCGGCAACAAAATAACCTTGCCTTAGACCTCTTCGTTTCTTAAATTAATAGACAAATTAGCAGTTTTTGACAATGCCCCGTAGTGTAATTGGCAACACGTCTGACTCTGGATCAGAAGAGTCTAGGTTCGAACCCTAGCGGGGCAGCAAAATTTAGCACCTTCCTACCGAAAACCTCCTCGCTGTAGACAGAATTGTAGACAGTGGAGATCGACAATGTCCGTATCTTCCAACCGTTACTCCCTTTACAAGCGATCAAACCAAATCTATATCGGCTACTACGAAGATGGAAAGCGTAAGTGGAAATGCACAGGCACAACCATCAAGACCGAAGCACTAAAGGCGCTGACTCGTGTCAAAGAGCTTATTGGAGAAACCAACAAACCCAAGATGCTGTCCGAATTCATAAGTGCATTTATGGAGTATGCCGAAAAAACCTACAGCCCTAAAACGATTCCAATGTTCAGAAAGGCGCTACAGCACTTGTCTGCCCTCATCGGCAATCTCCGGATAAGCGCCATCACTTCCTTTCACGTCGATCTCTTTAAGACAAAAAGAATTGGTGAGGTCTCCGCAACTTCGGTAAATTTCGAATTCCGTCAATTGCGATCAGCGTTGACAGGCATGCGGAAAGGGGAGATTATTAATATTCATTTGATGTGCTACTACCTCGTATCCTGCATTCATTAGCTCTGCGGATAACAATTCCTTGAACGCTTCCTCGTCGTCTAAGATTGCAATCATTGACATGCATACTCCAACACGAATATCCTATTGCCGCTTTTTCTTAGAAGCCTTCTTATACAAGACAGATTTCTTCTTTTGCTCCCTTGCGGCAGCTTCTTCAATAATTAGGTCAACAAATTGTTCGATTTGTTTATTGGTCCCGTCACCTCGGAAGAAATATTTTATTTTGCCAGACTTTTTCACCACCCAAAATTCCCTCTTTTACGATGACTGATTCGGAACGCCAAGTTGACTTGTGACCGATAAGGCTACGATACTCAATTTCTTGAAGTATTGGTAAGCAATTTCGCCACCTCGCCAACTCCCTATAGAAAGTTAGTGATGGCAAACCCTCTTTGCCATTTCGCTACGTTGCCAACAATTTCGTCTAATGGCACATTTGCCATTGCCACATTATGCATTGAGAACTTGGCAAATGGCGAAGTTCCATTTACATCCCATTTGAGCAGAGAGATGCTCAGGGCCGTCGCCCCGAACGGCTTGACAATTAAACTCGGAATGAGTTATATGATTTACGCAGATACGAATAAGACATACCCATTAACTATGGAAGAGCAAAGAACATATATTGAACATCCCGGGAAGGCAGTTGTATCTGATAAACGATTTAAACACGTAATGGCGCTTACGCTTGATCCCCGTTCAGGAAATAAGGATGGCATTCTTCGTTGTATCATTAGTCGCGAAGGAGACGTGGAATTTAGCGGCTCCATCGATAGAAGCGTTTTGCATAAAGTGAGAGGTGATTCCCTTGTTCATTTTAGTATCGAAGAAGCGTTAGCAATTGAAAATGAATCAGAAACAGTGCGCCAACTCCGGGGGGATGATTGGGACTTTCTCGGTTTGGAAGACCCTGATATCTGGAGAGACGAGAAGACAGATTTGATGCATGTTTATTTCACAATACCGTTTCGAAACAAGACTGATGGCTTGACTCTTACCCATCTTGGACATGCTGTAGGAAGTGATTTCAATTCCATAAAAATGACCCCGCCGGTGCTCATGGATCGGGCAAAAGAAGTGTGCATTGCGCCGCCCAATAAGCAGGGGATTCGATATAATCTCGTTGAGTCGAGTGAGTTCGGTAAGGATTTTTGGTATTCTACTGTGCGAGTCGCAGTTGCAGAAGACATGGGTAAGTCTTGGGAATACGGAGAAACTGTATTCCATCCAGAGAAGCAAAATATTCCATGGATTGGAGGCCATGCCTCACCGGGTCCGCTCTTGCCAGAAACGTTCGTTAATATTGGTCCGGGAAAGCGCGTGGGAATATTGAATGGAAGAGAACGAAATCAAATAGTCGGGAACAAAATAAAATTTGGAATCTTCTCGGTTGGACTCTTTATCTACGACTATGAGAAAGGGAAAATCGATTGGTTTTCGACCGAACCCTTTATACGCGACAGCCAGGCAAAAACAAGCACCTTCGCCAGTCAATTTGTTGAAATTGACAGAACAACCGGCATTATTTATGCTCAGGTCGATAATTCCTTTGTGCGTGCCTTCACCCTTAACGCCAATAGAATCAAATCTCTTGTAGGCATCTAATAGAAGCTGAGAGGGATCTATATAGCTCCTTCAATAATCTGAAACAAAAATTCCAGAAATCCCACCTCCCCCACCTGTATCATCGGATCCCCGTCATCCCTCAAGTAGAAGCAACTCGATGGATCGTTGCATTGGGAGTCTCGGGGTTGAGGCTCTGGGACACCGGATATATGAACCATTGGATCATCATTTTGAGCGACTTCAACTGGTGCTCTTCATTTTCACACAATAAATGGTCCACGAATGCATCTCCCCTTGATAGTTTGGCTCGTTCTAACCATTTTATGCACGATGATCTCCGAAAACATCCTCAAGAAATATCGCGCTACCATCATTCACCTCAACAAAGGGAAAATGCTCTTTCAGGAAGGTGAGGCAGCCAAGTTCTTCTATATTGTGAAGTCCGGAAGAGTGAAGATGTCAAACTACAGCGAGGACGGACGTGAATTTGTGCAGGGCTATTTCACTGACGGCCAAAGTTTTGGCGAGCCTCCATTCTTCTCTGAGAGTCCTTATCCCGCTTCGGCTACTGCCGTAGACGAAAGCGAGGTGTGGAAAATTTCTCATGAGCAATTTTTGAAACTGCTCAAGAACAACTTTGAGATTCATCACGATCTCACGCGTGTTCTTTGCGACCGGCTCATCTATAAATCGACGATGCTCTCGGAGCTTGCTATCGAAGAAGCAGAGCACAGGTTAACCACATTGATCCAATATCTTGTCACGCCCATCGACCAACAGGCGAAAACTCCCAAGAAACTTGTCTTCACCCGCCAACAGCTTGCCGACATGACCGGCTTGCGCGTTGAGACCGTCATCCGTTCAGTCAAATCTCTGGAAAAGAAACGGTTCCTTGAAATAGATAAAAGCGGTAAGATTATCTGGAAGCGCCTGGTGAAATAACTGTCTCCTGCACTCAGCGAGACGACAATTCACTCGAAAAAAGTCAGAACATCGCCCTGTCATTTTCACCGACCCTATCTTATGACATACATCATAAACTCCTTACACCGTCATTGAGCTATATTAGTTCAACGATTCAGGCTATCCTAACTTAAACACTAAGGAGTAACTCCATGATGAGCCCTAATTTTCTCTCTTCCAGCCTCAAAGATATTGTAATAGAAGATTTCCACACGGCTGCCGTCTTCGAAAAATACGCACTCGATTTTTGCTGCCACGGCGGAAAAACTATCGACGAAGCCTGTCGCGAGAAGGGCATTAAAACATCCTCGGTGCTGACCGAGCTCGAAACTCTCAGTGTGAAATGCGATGGATCGTCATTCCGTTTTGGCGATTGGGACTCTGATTTTCTTATCGATTACATCGTAAACAACCATCACGCCTATGTCTCTAAGATGGTTCCGGTGCTCCTTGTCCACACGCAGAAAATTGCTTCCGTGCATGGGGCGCGTCATCCTGAAGTCGTCAAAATTGCAGATCACTTTAACTCCGTCGCTGGCGATCTCCAACAACACATGCGGAAAGAAGAGCTTGTTCTGTTTCCTTTTATCAAAGAGCTCGCACGAGCCAAAAAGGCCGGACAACACACTTTGCGACCCCCGTTCGGAACTGTCGGCAATCCAATCCGCATGATGGAAGCAGAACACCAAGCTGCGGGAGACGAGATGAGCGCAATCCGGAATCTAAGTAACGGCTATATTGTTCCCGAAGATGCTTGCACAACTTATCGTGTGACATATCAGGAACTGCATGATTTTGAGGTGGATTTACATCAGCATGTCCATCTTGAAAACAATATTCTCTTTCCGAAGGCGATACTCTTAGAGAGCGAACTCCTCTCGACAAACTAACTTGAGCGGGAAAACGTTTTTTGATCTATGGTGACCTTATTTCGATTCTTACAATGCGACACGGAGATGCGGAATGGACGGCGAACATCTCACAACGATCCGGATGAGCTAAAACAGCCATCTGTGTCAGATTGTTATTCATAGTATGACAACCCGATTGATAGATTAGGAGGATTTATGGCGAGCTTTTTGGCAGTCCTGAAAGGAAGAACCTCGATCTGGATTGGAGTAATTATTTTGGTCGCAATTTCTTCTTATCTAATCGGTAATTCTTCCGGCGAGAAGAAGTATAAGGTCATCAGCGGTTTCGCCTGGAGTTCGGATGAATGGGCGGCACGATCAAAAGGTGTCCGCACGAGTTACAACCCGGATCACGATTTAAGCACGACTGAACTCACGATAGTGCCAGGTGACGAACGATGGCTCGACTTTGTCTTCTGGTGCTTCAATAACAAATTGGCTGAACACCAAGTAGAAGCATACGGCGGCACGGAGTGGGACGGTCCAAAGGGCGGTGTTATCTTTCACTGGGCTCCCGGCTCACGGTGGGAAATGCATACGCTGGCGAGTTTCGGCTTTACGATCGGACATATTATCGGCGAACACAAGTGGAAGGATACTCAATTTCCAGGGTTTTTCGAAAAGTATGGCGGAGTATATGGTGTTAATGTCAAAGACCGCCTCGTGGAAATTGATTCAACGTCAGCGGCTCCGTGGGTAGATTTCCTCGAATACTGCGGGGGACCAAATAGTCCATACTATCGATACTTGTTTCATCAGGAAGCCATCGTTGATCCTGTGCGCGACAAAATCTACCTTATCGGCGGACAAGGTGTAGGCTTTGAATATTCGTTCGAGCGCTACTACCATGAAGTGCGGGAAGTATTGACCGATGCCAGAGCATTTCAGTTCTTCCAACTTTACGATTTGTATGGTCCGGGGTTCGCCTGCGAAGGTGGATGGGCAAAGAATAAATTAAGCGCTGCCCTTCATGGAATCTATTTTACAGACGACACAAGCAAGTGGTCGACCAAACCTGGCGTCGCAAAAGCGGTGAAATACAATCCGAACATTCCCTCCCCGCCGATTCCGGAAGGGATTCCAGATGGTGAGGCCGCTCTACGCGGACAGATATTCTATAAACAACAATGCACACCATGCCACGGAGTCGCCGGCGACGGCAATGGATTTTTAGCGCCGGGCTTCGATGTAAAACCAAGAGACTTCCGGCAGGGAGTGTATAAATTCCGCTCTACAAAGACAGGTGAATTCCCAACAGTAGAAGATATTGAACACACTATTAGCGTGGGAGTGGCAAATACCACCATGCCAGCGTGGGCACAGTTCCTCAACAAAGATCAAATCCATGATCTGGCAATTTATCTTATCACGTTCTCGGAGCGGTTTACCGAGGCATGGAAAGCAAAGGCAACACCCGACATGCTTTCTGTCCCGCCTGTTCCATCCAACTTAATGGCAAATGTTTCCAGCGGAAAGAAATTGTATACAGAATTTCAGTGTGCAGATTGTCACGGAGAAGGTGGAAAAGGTGATGGAAAATCAGCAGCAGGAATGGCAGATGATTGGACGAATCCGATCACACCTACCGATCTCACCTACAAATGGGTGTTCAAGAATGGACATAAGCCGGAAGATATTTATCGCACCTTTAACGGTGGATTGAACGGCACTCCTATGCCTTCATACCTTGATAGTTTTACGAATGATAACGATCGCTGGGCTCTCGTTGCATACGTATTATCACTATCTCCCGAGAATAGGCCGATTCTACCGCTGGCTCAATTCAAGCAGAAGATTTCAAAAGTTCTTGATGCAAACGGATTTGTAAGGTGATAACTATGCGACCTCCAATTTTTAAAAGAATCGCCAGGTCAGCAATCCTGGGACTTATTGTGGTGGCTCTGCTATGGTTCTTCGATCACTCTTATGGCCAGAAACAAGTTCAAATGACTCACGTAGGAGGCCAGGCGAACCAATGCAACTGCACTGAACGTATCGAGAAGTGACGAGGCAACATGTTTTCAACGGTTCGATATTTTATCAAAACAAGCTTGGCATTTCTTGTTCTCGGGCTTCTGACTGGCGTGTATATGTCGCTTGCCAAGAATGTGTTTAATTGGGGATTCGGAGATGAACTAATCTCAGCACATACTCATGTCATCCTCGTCGGTTCCGTGATGATGATGATCATGGGTGTGGCGTTGTGGTTTTTTCCACGTCCCCCACAGGACGATGCACGATACAATCCCAGCCTCATCCGCGCTGCATACTGGATCATCACCATCGCGACAGCGAGCAGATTTATTTTTCAGTTCATCAGTTCGTATGTTGAAATTCGAGAAGTGCAATGGGGCATAACTGCTGCTTCGGCACTTCAGGTTTTTGCCATGATTCTCTTCTTCTATTCGATGTGGGGAAGGATCAGACCGTTGGGGAGCGCATTACGTGAAAAAGAGGGAGAGAAATTCTGACGTAATTAGAATGAGTCCGAATTCACTGTCTGGGCTCTTTTATGGCATAAGAACCATGAGAACAAACTGGAGGTCTCATGGTTCAAGAAATTGTCGATTCACTCGCCACAGCCGCAGCCCGCCTTGAAGAATCCGCTTATCCAAATGCCATAATCCTTCCTAACTTTCCTCGCAGTATTCAGCTTGACGGATACTCGTGTGGGGCCAAATCACTGCACTCCATACTTCGTTATTACAACAAGCGCTGCACTCCCCTATCCGTTGAGAAGGAACTGCACACGACGTATGAAGGGACTGCAATACTTGACATCAAACGCGTCTTGAAGCGGCACGGACTGAAATACCGGAAGATCAAAGACCTGAAGAATGCAATAGATAGAGGTCATCCCTTATTGATTTCAACCCACAAGTGGTGGCATTATTCAGTTTGTTATGGGTATGCGGCATCAGGGTATTTCGTTATGAATCCTTCGCTCGGGGATATGGGGAGTATATCGTGTGCGGTTAGAAGGAAGAAATTCAAACATATCTGGGATAGATGGGCTTTAGAAGTTAGCCTCCGTTATGTGCCGGGGAATACTTCACGATTGTTATTTTCTTTTCGAGATGCCTCAATACGATATTGCGATATACAACCTGGTCGCCGTCCCGAAATCGGCTCCGAGAATAATGCCATAACCTTGATCGATGGAGGAAAATGGCAAACGGGCGCTTACTCCGACGCATGGTATGGCGGCAATAATAAGCTGCGAAGCTTTGCGATTAAAATTTTCCGTCAAATCATTATCGTTAAAATACGTAAAACGCCCTTCATTCATTGAAACATCGTAATCTTGAGGAAATCCATCAGCCGATAATTTCCGGTCTACAGTTACGGACGCAATGCGATAGAGAATGCCTAGTCGACCATTCAGCGAAATGGGCTTCATTCCGTATCGCCATTCCAGCATTAACGGGATCGTTGCACCAACATACGATCCACTAATGCTGTAAGTGTATGTTGCCGTTCCTTGTCTTAACGGGTTGCCGGGCGAATTACTATAATAGCTAATTGACGCAATTTGATTTGACAGAACTGATTTAGGAATGGAACCAAACACCCCACCTATTCCAAGATCTAGAACCATAAGATCGTCTTGCTGAGTCAGCTTGCCAAGAGCAATATTCCACTCATTTTCAAACCCGCGTGTCGAATACGAGGTCGCGAGTGTTATTGCCTCGTAAACGGTAGCGCGTGAAATGACCAGCTTACTGGTGTCTAACACAGCATCGTCAAACGCATTTTTGTCCCAAGCATAAGATTCCTGACCGACGAACACTTTTAAATTGTTCGACCACTGAGTTACCGTTATTGCCTCGGCTGTTGAACTATCTGATTGCGCTTGAACTCTATTGATGAGTAACGAACTCAAACCAACGAAGATGGCAACCAGCAACGTTATTTTCATGAGGCTGAGACGCCCGAAGTTTATGTTCACTTACTAAGTTAATGAAATACTTCCGGCATTGGCAAGCATTTTCGGAACTTGTTTCGTCCCTTGCATTCAATGAGTATGGTCAATTCAAATTAACGCGCCCGGCGAGATTGACTTGAATTTAATCGTTGCGAAGATCAGAGACTGAATGGAAACATATAAACGGTCACCATTTGGACATTCTTCACCCGCATTTATACAAGCGGCCCCGTATTCAGGGCCGTTTCTTTATTGTCATACTGAACGAGTTAGGAGTTAAAAAACCGCTCCCCGAGGCCGTGGATTAGTGCTCAACCTCGCCTTCGCCAATTCGCCATAACCCCTATAGCTGTAGAAGTGGCGAAGTAACAAAGTTACAATGTTACATTATTTGCCAACTTTGCCAGAAGTTTCGCCAGTGGCAATATTGGCAAAATCCACTCTTTGCCTTTGCCACAAGATTCCTATAGTGATTGGCGAGATGACAAATTCCATCAGTTCGCCAACTTCGCCACTTAGACATAATTTTGGCAATTTGGCAAAGTGACAAAGTTAATAGACTTCGCCATTGCCACCGTGCATATAGGGAGATTGTCGAAGTGGCAAAGCTTGTAAGATGATCCCATGCATCCTTGTTCTTTCACGGAGGACACTAGTATGGAAAGGACGCGCGCTTTGACTTTCTCTGGAGGATGCTGTGATGCACAGTTGCGCTTGACTTTGTAGTCAACCTATCTTATGTTGCGTGGGCAGTCTATCGTTCAAAATCTTGACAATATTTATTTCTCATGCTCTTCGATTCACTGCAAAGTCCCACAAGATACTTGAATGAGATTGGAGAGCCTTCTGTTACGACGCGGAGAGATCAGCTGTAGACAAATCTGTAGACAGTTGACCCCGTTTTTCGGTATGCTTGACCTCGAAAGGGTTTTAATTCTGCCAAATTTTGTCCCTCTGGATCAGAAGAGTCTAGGTTCGAACCCTAGCGGGGCAGCAAAAGAAAAAGTCCTCATTTCCTAGTCTTCATCACTAATCGCTTACCGCCTTCTTAAGAGATGCCGGGCACTTTCGTGATTTACCTCACCCAATATATCACCTTATCGCGATTTTCCGGAATAGGTTTCCGACAGCTTCAAAATTTAGAAGGCCTATCCTTTTGAAAGCGAAATACGTTCATACAAATCTTATCGCTAAAGACTGGCGCGTTCTTTCGCGTTTTTACCAGGAAGTTTTCGGCTGTGAACCGGTTCCGCCCGAAAGGCATTTCAGAGGAAAAGATCTCGAACGGGGAACCGGGATTGGAAATGCTCAACTTGAAGGCGTGCATCTCAGTCTGCCGGGATATAACGGGGACGGACCGACGCTAGAAATTTTTACTTACACCGCGCTCGAGCCGCGCCCCGCAACTGCTGTGAACCGCCCGGGGTTCGGGCACATTGCTTTTGGAGTGGATGATGTCAATGAAGCCAGAGAAGCGGTCCTCGCTGCGGGCGGAAAAGCTGTCGGTGAAGTCGTCACACTGCAGGTATCAACCGGCGCGAAAGTAACCTGGTGCTACGTGACGGATCCTGAAGGCAACATCATCGAACTTCAGTCTTGGTCGAAATAAAATTTGCTTAGAACAACAATGCCCGTCGGATAATCGCACGGGCATTTTCTCGTCTAAAAAAAATTTGACGTTTACCGTTATTTGGACCTGCAAAAGATTTTCGCCGTTGTCTTATTGCGCCGGAATAATCCGTAAATGAGCAAAGTCGCCGCCTGAGTTATCGCCAACCCATAACCCGACCTTTCCGTTCTTCACATCGCTAAGCCGCGCAACTTCCATGCTCGGTTTTTGTGAATTGTTTACAAACACGCTCACCGTAGAACCATTGACAACAATACGCACATGGAACCATCCGTTCGGATCCGGAACAGGCTCGACCGGCCGGTCATAAACGTGAGGATATTCGGTGTGGATCTTCTGCCATCCATAAGCAGGAGGAGCGATATACTGAACGGCATCAATTTTTCTGAGCGAGTCTTCTGATGTAAAATTGAACGGTCGGAAATAAATCGCCTCATACTGCCCATCCCCAACTCCATGAAAGGCTATTCCCACAAAACTCTTCTGGAAATCATTCTTGCCTCTCACATCAAATTCAATAACGCCGTCGGAGAACTGGTAATTTTCTAGCCATGCAATGCCGGCCCCGGTATTATCGTCCAAATGGGCAACTTTTATGCCCCCCTCATTGATAAGCTGTACATTTCGGTTGACGACCGTCCAGCCGTTGCCGCTTGGGAGTTCGTCGAGCTTCGGCACGAACGTATTTTCATTGGGTGTGCCTGCAATCAATGCAGTGCCAACGTTAGCCGCAATGATAAACATTGAGGCCAAAAAGATTTTCTTCATTTTTTCCTCCTTGATTATAGTATGATGGTGAAATTATTGGAACCATCTCAAAAATTTATTTGAGAAGAAAGAGCGATCGCTCGCGAAGTCGCCATTTAGGCTAGACCATGCATATCTGGCCTTTGCGCCATATGCGACTCTGCGGCCATTGATGAGACGGCCTCCAAGTGGAACAACATTTGAACGGCTTGATAAAAGGCAAATAATACCTACATACTTATTTATACGGAAGGAGATATGATTTTGTTCCAAGATTGCGGAAATTTATTTTATGGAGTAAAAAAAGCTGTGATGCAATCTTTTATCTCATTTTTTGCCCCACCCAAGCATCGAGTTTCACCATTGCTAAAAAACTCTTATCCTGCTATATTGGCATAGGAAATTGAAGAACCAGAGGTATTCGATATAATTAAATTTCGGGAGACATGATGGGCAAATTCAGCACAACAATTATCACACTGGTGTCATTACTTACGCTAAGCGGCTCCGCTCTCATCGCTCAGGAAAAAGATTCAATGCACGGGCGGTATGTCGCCGTTGCGGAGTTCGATTCATCGCGTAATCCAGCGAAGGATGTGGAAGATGCAGTCGTTGAGGCAAAAAGAACCGGGAGGCGAATCTTGTTGGACGTTGGCGGTAACTGGTGCAAATGGTGTCACTACCTCGACAGGTTCTGGGAACACAATAAAGACGTTGCGGATTTCCTGCGCGAGAAATTCATCTACGTGAAGATCAATTACAGCAAGGCAAACGAGAACAAGGATTTCCTTTCAAAATATCCAAAGATTCCCGGTTATCCCCATTTCTTCGTCCTCAACACCGATGGCACGTTACTCTGCTCGCAGGATACCGGAGAGCTGGAATCCGGGCAGGGACACGACCATGATAAAGTACTCGCCTTCTTGAAAAAGTGGGCGCCGTAAATTGATCCCAATACAGCCGTTTGCAAAGAAATGGCTGCATTGAAGTTGCTACTTCAACAAAAGCATTTTCTTCATCTCCATTTTCCCTCGAAACTCCAGGCGCGAGAAATAAATTCCGCTGGCCAGCCGCGACGCATCGAACGTCGCTTGATTATACTGGCCGGCTGTCGCTATTCCGTCAAAAAGGGTTGCGACCTCCTGCCCGAGAGCGTTATAGACTTTAAGTGTCGCTCTTCCATCGCTCGGTACAGTAAACTGAATCGTCGTTGTCGGGTTAAACGGATTCGGGTAATTTTGTGCAAGGGTAAATACTTTCGGCGCTTCAATTGTTACTTGTGCTTCTTGGGAATAGGTGAACGCGCCGTTGTGGTCGATTTGTTTCAACCGGTACGAATAGGTTCCTGACGTTCCAGCATTGTCGGTGTAGGAATAATTATGTGCAATGTTGCTTGTGCCATTGCCTTGAACAAATCCAATCTTCTCCCAGTTGATTCCTGCTAACTGATTACTGTTAGCTGTCCCACGCTGCACCTCAAATCCGTCGTTGTTCACCTCCGTTGCCGTGTTCCAGACAAGAGTTGTCGTGAGATTGGAAACAGACGCAGTAAAGGATGTCAGCTCTACCGGCAGCGGGTTGTCGCCGCTCGCAGTCGATCCTAGCGCGAAGTCGCCGAAAGTAGTAAAACCATCTCCCGTTACACTGCCGTCTGTTGTTGAGCCAGATTCGCCCCCGGCGTTGTTCGCTACAGTCCATGTCCCGCCTGCAGTGCCTTGTACGACAGTCGTCGTGTTGGGATTTGTTACCCCGTCGCCTGCAGAAGTCCAATACAATGTGACCGCGGCAGTGAAGCTAGATATGGTCGGCCCCGCTGTAATGGTCCAGTAAGAAACCGCCGAAATTCTGCTCGCCCCACTCGAATTCGAACCGGGTGCAGGGTTCGGCTCGGTGGCTTTCACGGTTACGGTCCCTGAAGTATTCGAACCCGTGAATACCAGCGGCGAAAGGGTCAGGTACAGATCTCGCGCACGCGTGGTGTTGCTGCCGACTTCGAAAAAATTCGAACCCGCTCCCGTGTACGTCATCGTAAGAGTACCGTTAACGAAATTGGTTTGGGAAGAATTCAACGTAGCACCCGCGCCCATCGTAAATGAATATGATCCGGTTGTTACAACGCCATTAGTGAGATCGGCTTCACCCGTAACAGTAATCGATTTGTCGAGCGTAATGCCGCCTCCGTACGCCACAGCGAGGACATATACAGATGAGGGCAATTCGGGTCCGGTTGTCAAGTGCGAAGAATTGTTGTAATACACGTCTGCATTGCCTGCCCGGTTCGGTGCAACGGAAATAGTCCCATCATAGCGATAGATCGCTCCATCGCTCGGCATCGTAATATTATTCGAACTGTTGTCGAGATTACCGGAACTGAGTGAGAGATTGCTACAGCCAACAACGGGATAGCCCAGCATCGTATTGGCAAATATTCTCAGGTCCGGAATCGTCAATGTCCCCGTCCCCATAATTGTTTTACCATCGCCATACATAGCAATAATAAGATCACGGGAATCCGACGTGCTTCCAGCCACCAATCCGGTAAAAATACCGTCGACCGTAAAATTCCCAGACACGGTCAAACTCTGAGATGTCCCCCCTGATGAAAATGCAGCAGATACCTGAAGCGTTCCCGTATTATTGACGAGAACATCGCCATTTGCTTGCAATGACCTTCCGTCTGTGCTGGTATATTCCAGTGTACCGTTAACAGTGAGGTTATTGCACGCCGCACCATTTATATCAACGTCAACCGTTGTGCCGCTTGCGATGATGACATCATCGCTGCTGGTCGGAACTGGCCCACCTCCCCACGTCGACATGCTGCTCCACACCCCATTTTGCGTGTTGGTAATTGAAGCCCATGAATTAAGTGAGATCACCAAAAGACCAAGAAGAGTAATTGAATGTCTCATTGAACCTCCTTCATTTGTGAAATGCCCACATAATGACTCCTGTTAAAATGCATATTATGGTGCAATCTTGGGAGTGGCCCCTTTACCAGATAAATGAACAATCAACGTTGGACCTTGAATAGGTGTTTCCAATGCAGGTGGGTAATAGGATGCCCGAAAATTAGACATTAATATGAGAATGTCAAGCGGAGGATGGTCCTAGCCTTATAGCACCGTTTTTCATCCTTCGACTCGTCGAGGAATTGCTCAGTATAATTAGTCCCGGCTAAGACGAAGGAACATCAGTTCAATTGACCCCACCACCGGAGAAGAGCTTGGAAAGATTCAAAAAAATTGGTATTTTGTTCCTGTTGCCTGCCTAACAGCCTCGGAAGCTGCCGCTTTCCCCCGAGTTCTTATGCAGGAAGGACTGCATAAATAAAATTTTTCTTACCAGAAGGAGAACCAGATGAAACAATCGTGTATCGCACTGTTGTGCATTGTCGCCATGACAATTCAACTCAGCGCACAAACTAAACCGGCGCTAACGACGGAAAAAGATAAGGTCAGTTACATCATCGGCACCGAGATCGCCGGAAACCTGAAAAAGCAAGGAATCGACATCGACCCCGAGCTTCTTTTTAAGGGACTCAAAGATGCTTTTACTGATGAGAAACTCCTTTTGAGCGACGAAGAAATTCAAGAAGTGATGAAGACATTCCAGCAGGAAATGATGGAAAAACAATCCAAGAAAACTGCGGAGCTTGCGGATAAGAATAAAAAAGAGGGAGATGCATTCCTCGATGCAAACAAAAAGAAAGACAGCGTTATTACATTGCCAAGCGGCCTTCAGTACAAAGTGATCGTCGAAGGAAAAGGCAAAATGCCCGGCTTGACCGACACGGTCACGACAAACTACCGCGGCACGTTGATTGACGGAACTGAATTCGACAATTCGTACAAACGCGGAGAGCCGGCCACCTTCCCCGTCAACGGTGTTATCCCGGGATGGACTGAGGCGCTGCAGCACATGAAAGTCGGCTCAAAATGGGAGTTGTTTATTCCGTCAAGTCTTGCGTACGGCGAGCGGGGAGCCGGACAAACCATCGGTCCGAATGCAACGTTGATTTTCGAAGTTGAATTATTATCGATAAAGTGACACTCTATTGCATGGAGAACAGCAAAGCCCGGAGTCTCCTCCGGGCTTTTTCTTTGAGACTTATGAATAATTCCAAAAGTATGGCTCGCGCAAAGACGCAAAGTTACAAAATGATTCAAAAATCAAGTTCTTGCGCCTTCGTGGCTTGGCGAGAGACGATTTTTCAGATGCCTCTACTTATTCACATCCCAAGTATCAAGGGCCTTGTCGAGCGTCTGCAATGCCTCGTCGGTTTTCTGCTCCAGAAATGCCGCCTGCTTCTGGGCCGCTGCATTGTTTTTTACTTGTTGAACAACGTCATTTTTGGCAATCACCGCTTTTGCATAGATGATATTATTGGAGAAATCCTGCCATACCTCTTCAATTTGAACGCCGGACAACGAAGCCTGGCTGACCGAACGAGATACGTTTCGAGTAAATTCCGCAGAAGTAGTTGAAGAAGGATTCACAAGGTCCTGATGTTCTTGCATGAATCGATCCATCATACTCTTGACACGGGTGTCAACGACTTTTGCGATATCTTGTCTCGCGGCATCTTCAGCTTTTTGTCGCGCCAGAACCACGTTCGGTCCTATGTTGGCGTAACCGACTCCATAAATAGAATCGACAGCTCTTGGCGTCCGGGTTACCCATCCTGGCGCTTGAGGAGCAGGCGGTGCCGCTGTTTGAGTGCTGCCGCAGCCGATAAACCCAACGAGAATGAGAACTATTCCAATTATTATCAAGAAATGCTTATTCATCTTTTCCTCCTTGTGTTGTAATGGTTTGGTGGATCTTTGCGATACGGCATCATAGTTACATCTTTTTTGATTTTTCCGGATTGCCTCAACCCGACGGGTATTATCTGACACTACCGTAGCATCATCATCTTTTTCGTACTTACAAATCCTTGGGTTCTCAGGCGCAAGAAATATACGCCGCTCGACACCGTGGTGCCGCAATTGTTCGTTCCGTCCCATTCAATCGTGTAATAGCCTGCCTTCTGAAGTTGATTCACCAACGTCTTGACCTCTTGTCCAAGAATATTGTACACCTGTATCGCCACCGAATTATCTTTCACCAACTGGTAATCAATCTTTGTCGTCGGATTGAAAGGGTTCGGATAGTTCTGAGACAAGTCGAATCGATCCGGAATAACAGGGCGCCAGTTGAACGATTGTTCCGTTTCCTGATGGCTGATCAAACGAGCATCCTGCGAATAGAGATCATACACCAGCGTCACTTTCTCCTCTTCGAGTTTCTTTTTGGCACGCAAAAGAAGTTGAAGGGGAATCTTTTGCGTACACTTTTGCAAAGAATTCATGGAAATCGATGCTATCGCCGCATGTAGCACACCTCCGACACTGTCAACATCGCTTATCGCTATCGCATCATTGGTGCTGGGCAAAATAACAGAGTCTATACCAATGGCCGACGGATTATAGTTGATCTCGACACCGACTGTTGCCACCGAGATGCTGTCATCATTGAATGAGAGAGCAAATTTTTCCGATTGACCGGGTTTTAACACCGTTTCCGACGGGAAGGCAAGTGTAACTTTCGTATTGGAAACAGTTTGCACATTGCTTGAACTCTTTGCTACAACGCCACCCTGCGGATTGTTGTGGAAAGACCAGTTCCACATTCTTACAAAAACAAGCAAGTCTTCAAAATCAATTTTCCCGTCGCGCTGCGGCTGCAGGTTCGGCGGAGTTCCTGTTGCCGGGCCGATATCTCCAACCGCCACATTATTTGTTCTCCATGCATTAGCAAAAATTGTGAGGTCTTGCGCATCAATCAGGCGATCGCCGTTGAATGACCCGAGCGGCGGCTTGCTATAGGAAATAGTCGTTTTATTCGAGTCCACGTTGCCGACAGCATCGCGTGCACGGACGGCAAAATTGTATGTACTGTTAAACTGTAAGTTTCTGTAGACATACGTCGTTAGAAGCGTGGAATCCACCGGTATATAGTTCAAACTCGATGAATCCGAGCCATAGATTAAATACGTAATGGGTTTTGATGTGTCAGTCGCTGTCTGCCACGATAACAGCGCAGAGCCGTTGAGTGATGTATCGTTGCTCGCAACCGAAAATAATCCGTTAAACCGGGGAGCTTTCGTATCGATCGCGAACGTTCCGGACGTAGAACTATTGCCGACACCTCCTCGGCCTTTTGTGGTAATCTGCATCCGGGCCGCAAAACCCTCGTAGTTTGGAATATCCGTCAAAGGATTCCAATGCAAGGTCATCAATGAATCGAACAGCGTAATACTTGAAACCTTTCCCGTAATTGTTGTTGCACTGTTCCAGCTTATTCCGTTATCCGTCGAATAGAATAAACTCATCGATGCCGTATCGTTCGACGCAGCATCAAGCATGACCGATATCGGCACATCGGTGCGATATGTATTCGGCGTAATCGCGAAGGCGGATACTTTTACTATCCTCGTCGGCGTAACAAAACGAGACACGGTGTCCTGTTCTAAATTTCCGACTGCGTCTTCGGCTCTCACACTGAAATGATACGTAACAAACGTCGTCAATTTCTTTTCCGTGATAACCGTGTCTCTTGTGTTGTCTATCGATTGCGTGTAATTGATTGTTGGAGAATTCGCACCGCCGAAGAGATAATACATTATAGGGTTACTCAGATCGCTTGCATGCGACCATGAAAGAATAACGCTTGTCCCCGTTGTGTCGCTCGTTGCCGATGTAAGCCCCGCAAAGACAGGCGGCTTGTTGTCCACTGCAAAAGGCGATGTTGCTAAGCCTGTGCCTACACCGCCCCGGCCTGTCGGCGTAATCCTGATTTTAACGCTGTCGGACTCAATAGGATTGGCAATAGCGATTGCAGTCGTCGAATGTGGATGAAGTGAGAACCTTCCATAATTGTTGTTTTGTGTGCTGTGAGCAGCGCTTTGTGACGCGCTTGCCCCACCTTCGGAAGCGCTGTGCCAAATAAGCGTATCAAGATAATTCACCGATTGAATTCCCGTGGTTTTTCCGGTAAGGTTCTGCGTTGTATTCCATGCAGTTCCCGCATTTGTCGAATATTCAACAGTTAATTGCACAGAATCATGTATTATGGAGGTGAGATGATACGGTATTTTCACATCGCCTTTTTGAGCAACTGCCGGTGTTGTAATCGCTAAGATGCTTGCTTTCACCGATGGCACTGCGCTGACTTCAACCGTGTTTGTGTCGATATTCCCAACTCCATCCATTGCCCGAACAACAAAATAATATTTCTGGAAATTATTGAGCGATCGTACCGTTACTACTGTATCGGTTACTATTGAAGTATCCGGAGTAGCAAAATTATACGTCCCCGAACTCTGCGACAGAAATATTTTATAAGTAATCGGCAGCGTGAGATCTGCTGCATGATTCCACCTCAACGTCACTTTGTTTGTATCTCCCGATGCCGTTAGTGCCCCTGCAAAGACAGGCGGCTTGTTGTCCACCGCAAAGGGTGATGTCGCTAAGTTAGTGCCTATCCCTCCCCGGCCTGTGGGCGTAATCCTGATTTCAACGCTGTCCGACTCAATAGGATTGAGAATAGCGATTGCCGTCATTGAATGTGGATGAAGGGAGAACTTTCCATAATTGTTAATTTGCGCACTCTGAGCAAGGCTCTGTGACGCACTTGCCCCGCCTTCGGAAGCGCTGTGCCAAATAAGCGTATCCAGATAATTTGCCGATTGAATGCCGACGGTCTTCCCGGTAAGATTCTGCGTTGTATTCCATGCAGTTCCCGCATTTGTCGAATATTCAACCGTTAATTGCACGGAATCGGCTGCTAGGGATGTCAGATGATACGGTAATTTCACATCCCCCTTTTGAGGAGCTGTCGGCGTTGTGATGGAAACGATGGCTGCTTTTCTCCCGGCAGTTGCATTCACCTCAATTGAGTTTGTATCACTATTTCCAAGCGCATCTACTGCTCGAACAATAAAATAGTATCTCTGAAAGTTAATGAGTGACCGTACCGTTGCTACCGTATCGGTTACTGAAGTATCCGGAGTAGCAAAATTATACACCTTGGAAGTCTGCGACAGGAATATTTTATACGTGATCGGTAACGACAGATCCGTTGCATGATTCCATCCCAACACAACTCTGTTCGTATCCCCCGTTGCCGTTTGTACTCCGGCAAAGACCGGCGCCTTGTTATCGACAGTGAAGGCACTCGATAGATAAACGACACCGGTATCCAGCTTGCCGATGGGGAGAATCTTCATTCTTGTTTGCTGAGACTGCACCCCTGGAATATCCGATAGGCTATTCCAGATGAGAGTATCGTTTGTTGTCGCAAACAAGCCGGAGAGAACTCCGGACACATTCGTCGTCGGCGTAAACGTTTTCCCGCTGTCAAGCGAATATGAGACTTTTATAATGATGGTATCGGGCGAGCCGATTTGGAATGTAAACGGAAATTTTACCACGCCGTGCTGATTGCTCGACGGAACCTGAAATGCCGTTATGCGCGAAAGAGGTCTTTTCGTTGTAATCTTTACGACATTGCTAGCGTTGCTCTCAACCCCACTACTGTTGAGAGCCGTAACCTTATACCAATAAGAAGTGAGCGCAGTTAATCCAGTATCGGCATAGGTTGTCAGCGTTGTAGAATCTCTCTTCACGAACGTCAGGCTATCCAGACTTTTATAGATTTTGTACCGGGCAGCAATTCCATTAGGTTGCCACGTGAATTGTACGGATACATCGGAGAGTGGAGTTCCGCTGAGTATCGTCGGCGCTGCGGGATTTGTTATGACCGTAGCCGCAATGCTCGAATCTCCGCTCGATCCGCTGGAACGGTCGGCAGCAACCTTCAGCCAATATTGCTTACCCGGCGTTAATACGGAATCTGTGTATTGAAGCAGTGCTGTCGAGTCTATCTTAACAAAGAGCGTATCGTTTACCGATTGCAGAATAGGATAGTACGCTGCATCCTTAATTTTCGCCCATGTAATTTGTGCCTTCGTAGTGCCAACAGGTACAGCGGAGGAAATTACGGGTGGACTAAGGCGCGTAATGAATTTTCTAAACGATGTAAAATTGCTGGTGCCGGCTGCCAATGTCACATTCACTCTCCAGTAAAGTGTTGAATCATACGGCAGATTTTTGATAGTCCGCGACGTACCCGTTCCAGTTGAGTCGACGAGAAATGTTGTTAACGTCGTATCACCGATTATTTGCAGGCGATAGTTAATGGAGCCTGAAATTGCCGTCCACGAAAATGCCAGTGTCGTTGCCGCGTTATTCTCAGTTGCTGAGGGAAGAAGCTGTGTTGGAGCCCCGGGCGGAGCAACATAATAATACGCTCCTATATCGGCAATAGTGCCATCCGGATCTTTGGCACTCAATGTATCCCCAGCGTCAATCATGTGCGAAGTTGCCTGGAGATGATAGTTCTGCGACGATGTGTCAACAAACAATGGCGAGAGACCGATATTGGAGAATGCATCCGAGGGATCTCCTCTCCGGTTTGTGGAAGTCAAATTTCCGTACGTAGAAGAGTAGCCGCTATAGTTTGTCGTATTGAGATAAACGTCGTTAAATTTTGTCGTTGGCGCAGGGCTTACGGTTGTATGGATTCCATTTCCATTGTTGAACGCAACGATATTATTGCGAACAACGACACTGCTGTTCGAGGTGATATTTGTAATTCCGCCGGTGTTGCTAACCACTGTATTGTTTTCAACGGTGGAACTGCTACCAATGTTAAAGATTCCGGAATTTCCTGTGTTTTTGTAAACGATGTTCCTTCGGTACTGCAGCACCGGTGTTGTTTGCACCGTTGATTCCACCGCCGGCGTTTAAAGAAATTACATTGCTGTCTGCAATAGCGATTCCGGAACCATAGAGTGTAGCGCCTACTTGAGCATTACCACTAATTGCGTTTGAACGTATAAGGATAGTATTATAGACGCCTGCACCTCCATTATTACAGACAGAGCTGGCAATAAGGGAGTCTGCGTCAACTCCGTAGCCTCCGTTGGAAGCCACTTTGCAGGCCATTACGAGGCCTGTCGCGTGGATACCGTTACCTCCATTCTGAACGACGGTGTCTTCATACATTAGCACTATTCCGTTGCCAGTGACGCCGTCCGATGTGTTTTGAGAAATTGTTGCAAAAGAAATACTATCTGTGCTCGTGCCAGGCAAGTATATGCCTTGATAGTTCTTCCAGATCAGCGAATTTGAGATCTCAAGCTGGATGCCGCTCGTGTTCGATGAAATCGCCGGGTTGTTAGAGCTTCCGCCAAATTCAACATCGCAATAGCGGAGTTCACTCACCGGTAAACTTTTATTGGTAAACAATAAATACTCCCATTGGCTCGGGGCCGGTGCAGGCTGCAGCGTCGTAAAATAAATTGAATCGACTGATGTACCGATAGCTTTCAAAACCCCGTTGATTGTTATCGAAACCCCAAGGTCGAGCTGGACGGTGACCCCGGGTTGTATTGTTAGCGTTGCTCCGGAAGCAACTGTAATATTGTTTACAATTTTGTATGGACTGTTGGCCTTTGTCCAGGTTGTGTTCGATGTGATATTCGAGATGACCGTTGTTCCGCCGGACACAGTCGCATAGGCAATGTTGCTCGTATCGCTCACAAAAGAATTGCTGTCCACAACAGTGATTGTATAATCGTATGTAAGACCGGTACTGAGTCCCACACTATCGGTGTAAGTTGTGGCAGGACCATTTGTGCTGTCACGAAGTGAAAAATTGGGGTCCGTATACAAATGCCGATAAATTCTATATCGCAGAACGTTCGGCGAGGCGCTTGCGCTCCACGATAGATTAATTTTGCTGCCGGCAGTCGAAGCAGCAAGGCTTGTTACCCGGTAAGGAGTAACGCCTGATAGCGTGAAAGAGTAATTGCCGCTCAATGTTCCATTGTTTCCGTAGACACTAGCATCGTAAGTCGTTGTCCCACTCGACTCATCCAGCCTCCAGTAGCCCACAAGGCCTGTCTCATTCCCCCCCAGCGTGTGCACCATCCCATACGGGATCTGATTCGAGTCCCGTGCCACATTCCACACCCTCACCTCGTCCACCTGCCCCTTGAGTAAATTGGCTCCAGTGTAATATTCCCTCCCCATGATTAACGCATCAGTACTTGTATAGACAGTACCCGAAGCAGCCACCGTGTTATCCAACACACCATTGATATACAACTTCATCTTACTCCCATCATACACCCCGGCAATGTGATACCACACTCCTGCCCGTACATATTGGTTGGAAGTAATGCTCGTTGAGACACCGCTGAGCGCAAGTATTACTTTCTGCGTCGCCCCAGTTCCATCAAAGTATAGCGTGTATTCATTCTTATCGATGATCTTCGGTGATCCACTCCCCCCTACCTGACGCTTCACCCATGCCTCTAACGTGATGGGGCCACTGATCCTAAGCGAAAGATCATCAGGAACACTTACATATCCAGTTGCTCCATCCAGAACGACTGCATTGCCCGCAAGATTGGCATGCGGCGTAACTGCCACCGCGGGTGAATAATCTCCCTCGCTATTGCTGCTGTCGACTGTCGTCACTTGATAGAAGTAGGTCGTATCGTTCGTCGGGGGGGAATCAGTGTACCCGTTCGTCCCAACATTCAGTGTCGTCACCAATTGACGAGCTACACTTGCCGTCGAGCGATAGACGCGGTACTGTGTCGCTGTCGGTGCTATCGTCGCCTGCCAGCTCAACGTAACTTTTCCATTTCCCGGCTGTGCAGCAACATTCCGCGGAGGAGGCGGAAATGCACCTGAGACGACAAACGAGGCACCTCCTGTGAGCGTCCCATTATTTGCATTGGGAGTTGCATCGTAGGTCGTTGTCCCACTCGACTCATCCAGCCTCCAGTAGCCCACAAGGCCTGTCTCATTCCCCCCCAGCGTGTGCACCATCCCATACGGGATCTGATTCGAGTCCCGTGCCACATTCCACACCCTCACCTCGTCCACCTGCCCCTTGAGTAAATTGGCTCCAGTGTAATATTCCCTCCCCATGATTAACGCATCAGTACTTGTATAGATAGTACCCGAAGCAGCCACCGTGTTATCCAACACACCATTGATATACAACTTCATCTTACTCCCATCATACACCCCGGCAATGTGATACCACACTCCTGCCCGTACATATTGGTTGGAAGTAATGCTCGTTGAGACACCGCTGAGCGCAAGTATTACTTTCTGCGTCGCCCCAGTTCCATCAAAGTATAGCGTGTATTCATTCTTATCGATGATCTTCGGTGATCCACTCCCCCCTACCTGACGCTTCACCCATGCCTCTAACGTGATGGGGCCACTGATCCTAAGCGAAAGATCATCAGGAACACTTACATATCCAGTTGCTCCATCCAGAACGACTGCATTGCCCGCAAGATTGGCATGCGGCGTAACTGCCACCGCGGGTGAATAATCTCCCTCGCTATTGCTGCTGTCGACTGTCGTCACTTGATAGAAGTAGGTCGTATCGTTCGTCGGGGGGGAATCAGTGTACCCGTTCGTCCCAACATTCAGTGTCGTCACCAATTGACGAGCTACACTTGCCGTCGAGCGATAGACGCGGTACTGTGTCGCTGTCGGTGCTATCGTCGCCTGCCAGCTCAACGTAACTTTTCCATTTCCCGGCTGTGCAGCAACATTCCGCGGAGGAGGCGGAAATGCACCTGAGACGACAAACGAGGCACCTCCTGTGAGCGTCCCATTATTTGCATTGGGAGTTGCATCGTAGGTCGTTGTCCCACTCGACTCATCCAGCCTCCAGTAGCCCACAAGGCCTGTCTCATTCCCCCCCAGCGTGTGCACCATCCCATACGGGATCTGATTCGAGTCCCGTGCCACATTCCACACCCTCACCTCGTCCACCTGCCCCTTGAGTAAATTGGCTCCAGTGTAATATTCCCTCCCCATGATTAACGCATCAGTACTTGTATAGATAGTACCCGAAGCAGCCACCGTGTTATCCAACACACCATTGATATACAACTTCATCTTACTCCCATCATACACCCCGGCAATGTGATACCACACTCCTGCCCGTACATATTGGTTGGAAGTAATGCTCGTTGAGACACCGCCGAGCAAAAGAATCACTTTCTGCATTGTTCCAGTTCCGTCAAAGTACAGGGTATAATAATTCTTATCGATGATCTTCGGCGTTCCACTCCCCCCTACTTGACGCTTCACCCATGCCTCTAACGTGATGGGGCCACTGATCTGAAGTGATGATGCGTTAGCGACAGAAATATATCCTGAAGTACCATCCAACAAGATAGAGTGGCCTGAAACCAAGGAGTCGGTTGTAAAGTGCCGGTTAGAGGAGTATGCGCTTGAACCATCCAAGTCCTTTGCGCTAACCCGCCAATAATACGTTGTATGGAACGCGAGGGACTTGACACATCTTGACGTATCCGTCACCGTCGAATCTTCGAGAAAGATACCCGTGACAAAATTGGAATCCGTGCCAATCTGTACGTGATACGCAGAGGCACCGACCGATGCATTCCACACCAAAGAGAGCGACGGCGGTTGATATGTTGCATTCACCGGCAAGAGTTGAGTGGGAGTTGACGGAACCGCAGTTGTTATTGCTGCTGCATTACTCTTAACTCCTTCATATCCGGTCGAGTCGACTGCGCTGACCCGGTAGTAATACGTAGTCGCCGATGCAAGACCAGTGTTTGTGTAAGTGGTTTGAGTGGTCGAGTCAATCAGCAAGACACTTGTCGGACTCGAACCGCGATAAATCCTGTAACGCATAAGCGGGGCCATGCCGCCGCCATTCTGCCAAGTGAGAGTAGCCGTTGTACTACTAGCAAGAGTGGCTGTAAGATTTGTTGGCGCCAACTGGAGGTTGAATTCTTGAGGCGAGCGGGCTTTATTCGAGATACGAATTTCGTCAAAGATGGCGTTGGCATATGAATCTCCCGACCAATTACTCCTGCCAATGTAGTCGATCGTCCTTGTAAGACTATTAGGGACCGACATTGTACCCGTTGCCACGGCGACACCGTTGATATAGATTGTTCCGGTCGTCCCGTTCAACACACAGGCAACATGATTCCACTGATTCAACGGGAGGCTTGCAGGCGACTCCACGGATGGTCCTCCCGAAGAACCCTGATATATCTGAAAATTAATTTGCCCCGAAGTCGCGTTGCTCAATGCAACGACAATATTGTCAGACGCCGAACCGTTGCCAAAGTCAATAAGCCTAGACCAACTATTGTAACTCCTCTCGTAAACCCAAGCCTCTATTGTAAAATTACCGGTGAACCAGACTCCACTCGGCGCCAGTATATAATCGGATGTTCCATTGAGGCTCCTCGCATTTCCGAATCGGCCAGCGACAATGCTCGTCCCCGTTGCCGTGCCGTTGTTGTTTTTGCCGCTTGCGTCGATCACTGTCTGACCGCTCGTCTCATCCATGTGCAGCAATAACACTGTGCTCGTGTCAGAATTGTATTCATGTTGCGCATTAAGCATGCCTGGCGTTGCACTCACTTCATTGCTATAATTGCTCTCCAATCTCGAACTATCGATCGCCGTAATGCGGAAGTAATACGTTGTGCCGTTCGTGAGCCCGGACACTAACCTCGTCGTATCGGTGATCGACGCCGATGTGGAATCAGCAAGTATTTCGCCGCCGGATGTTGTGCCACGATAGATACGGTATTTCAAGAAATCTGATTCGGTGTTCTTGTTCCACTTGAGAGTGACTTGAGCGTTGCCGACGGTGGCAGCCAGGTTTTGAGGAGCGGCGGGTGGTGTGCTCACAACAACTTTCACTGCATAACTCGCTGCACCTTCAAACCCCGTTGAGTCAACAGCAGAGACTCTATAAAAGTAGGTGCCATTTCCTGTAACTGTATTTGCTTTGGATGTTGATGTCGTTGAATCAACCGACGAAATGTTAATCGAATCTGCACCGCGATATATTTTATACCTCATTAACGGCACTGCACCTCCGCCGTTTTGCCAAGTGAGATTGATCGTTGTGCCGGTTGGAGTTGCCACGAGACTTACCGGAGGAAGCTGGAGATTGAATTCCTGAGGGGAACGTATCTTGTTGGATATCCGTAATTCGTCGATTGTCCCGTCGACAAAATAGACACTGGATGATCCATTCCTTCCTATGTAGAGCGGATTTGAAGTGGTCGTCAGGTTTGCTGATGCAATCGTCGTATCTTGCACTAACGCACCATTGAAATAGATCTTGAATTCTTTTGTCGAATTATTGTATGTCGCGGCTACATGTGTCCACGTGTTCAACTGAATCGTAGGAGTGGTGGTAGCATTCTGCCATGGATATCCTGAATAAACGCCGAAGAGCACTTGATTATTTGGCATGACGTATAATTGATATGCGCCATCTTTCGAAATCAAGTTTTGACTCTGCGATGCCACCAGATTCATCCACATTTCAACGCTGATCTGGTTAGTCATATTGAGCGAGTTTGCATTATTTACTAGGAGATAATCCGACGTGCCATTCAAGTGCCTGCCATTTCCAAAACGAGCAGCAACTATCGTTGTTCCTGTCGCCGCACCATTGTTACCATATGCACTTGCGTCGTTCACCGTCGAGCCGCTGGTTTCATCCATGTGCATCAACAGCACTGTGCTCGTGTCGGGATTGTATTCCCTCAATGCATTGAGAACAGACGGTGTAATACTTACTTCGTTGCTGTAACCGCTCTCCAGTCTCGCACTGTCTATTGCCGTAATTTTAAAGTAATAGGTTGTGCCGTTAGTAAGCCCAGTACTTGTCCGTGTTGTATCAGTGATACTGTTAGATGTGGAATCAACCAGCGTTTCACCGCCGGAGGTTGTGCCTTTGTAAATCCGGTATTTCAAAAAATCGGCTTCGGTGTTCTTGTTCCATTTGAGTGTGACCTGGCCGTTGCCCGCGGTGGCGGTGAGGTTTTGAGGTGCACTAATCATTAAGTTATTTAACAAAATAGAAACTGTACCTGTTGTCGAATTTGCAGTATTTGCAGTAAGGATATCAGGTTTACCGTCACCATCAATATCCGCCATTACAACACCAACAGGATCATAATTTGTATGGAGAGTAACAAAATTTGCAAATGCGATATTTCCAACCGTGCTAATATTTTTATAAATAGAAGCCGATGTATCAGTACCACTGGTTACAACTAAATCTGGCGATCCATCACCATTAAAATCAGTAATTGTAACATCATTAGGATTATTTCCAGTGCCTATATCTATTTTCGATGATGCAGAAATTGTTCCCCTCGTACTTTGATTTTGATAAATTGATATTGTATTGCTTTGTAGATTTGTAACAACAACATCTGGCTTGCCATCATTATTTAAATCGCCGATAGCAACCCGAAAAGGATAGCTTCCTGTTGTGAAGTCAATTCTCGCTGCCAACGATATATTTCCGGCAGTACTTATATTTCTAAATATTGAGATTGTGTTGCTTGAACTATTAGCAACAACGATCTCTGGCAACCCATCACCATCAATATCTCCAACAGCTATTCCATTCGGCAGGGTTCCTGTTTGAAAATCTACTTTCGTAGCGAATGAAATAGTATCATTAGAAGAGGTATTTCTAAGGATAGAGATTGTATTACTCATGTCATTGACGGTAATTATATCTGGTTTTCCATCTCCATCTATATCACTAATGATGATACCGTCCGGTCTGCTATTAGTGTTAAAATCAATTTTTTGTGAGAAAGAAATATTCCCCGGTGAAGACAAATTTCGATATACTGAAATTGTATTAGATGCAAGGTTTGTTGCGATAATATCCGGTTTTCCATCTCCATCTATATCAACAACGGCGATATCTTGTGTATAAGTATCAGCACTAAGAACGATTCTTGAATCGAACGATAGGCTCCCGATGGAACTTGTATTTCGAAGAATAGAAACTGTATTATCTTCTCTATCTCCACAAATAATATCAGGCTTACCATCACCATCGAGATCAAACGCAATAAGACCATACGGCCATCCACCTATTGCAAAATCATTTTTTTGTTTGAAGCTATTTGAAGTTATTATTTTTGAAGAAATAAATGTGATAATAAATGGCTTTGAAGAAAACGCTGTTAAGCGACTTATCGTGTTTGTTACCGTAATCGGTGCGTACGTTGCCCCTGTCGGGTACTGTCACATTTAATGATGTCGAAGAAGCGCTGTTGACGGTTGCCTTCACCGCGCCAAAATACACCACATTATTAGATGCCGTTGTGTTAAAGTTTGTACCGGTAATAGTAACAGTTGTGCCAATGAGACCAGAGGTGGGAGAGAAGGAAGAAATTGTCGGAGGTTCATAGGGCGTCGCACTCACTTCATTAGAATACCCGCTCTCCAATCGTGCACTATCCATCGCGGTCGCTTCGAAGTAGTATGACGTGCCGTTTGTAAGCCCAAAGATTACTCGTGTAGTATCTGTTATGCCCGCGGACGTGGAATCGACCAATGTCTCCCCCCCTGAAGATGTACCACGATAGATGCGGTATTTTAAGAAATCCGATTCGGTATTTTTGCTCCACGCGAGTGCTATCTGTGCGTTGCCAGCGGTGGCGGTGAGGCTTAGAGGAGCAGCGGGTGCAAGAGAAAACGCTTCAACACCCGCAGAGGAGCTTACTCCATTGCCACCGCCCGCTGCATAAAGAGTTCCGTTTATTACGGCCACACCCATCCCGGATATCGCCGTCGGCATCGATGGTCCGCTCGACCATTTATCGGTCGCAGGATCGTAAATCAAAACCGTGTCCATAACAACGTTACTGGCGTTTTGTCCACCAACAACGTATAATTTCCCGTTTATCACAGCGCTTCCAAAACTCGTCCCGGCAACCGGCATTGAGGCTTTGGTCGCCCATGTATTAGTGCCGGGATCATAAACGTCGAGAGTGTTACCGACGTTGCTGCTGCCGTTGATTCCACCCCCAACATAAAATTTTCCGTTTATCACTCCGTAAGCGGGATAAGCGTGTGCCGACGGAGCGCTGGCGAGGGTTGTCCAACTATTACCGACCGGATCATAAACATACAATTGATTTTGATATGGAGGCGATGAGTATCCGTTTTCAGCGTTGAAGACGTAAAGCTTTCCGTTAATGACGCCGCATGCTCCGTCTCCGCTGAGCGCCGGCATACTGGCCCCTGTCGTCCATGTGTTGCTGCTGGTGTCATAAATGAATAACGTGCTTACAGGAAGGGATCCGTTCCAGCCGCCGGGCATATAGAGCTTGCCGCCTATCGCACACAAGCCATCTCCCTGGTATATTGTCTCGGGCAATGACGCAATCGAAGACCAGCTATTGGTTGCAGAATTATATTTATAGCAGGTGGAAAGAGGGCTGCCGTTATTTCCACCGGCAACATATATATTTGTGCCTGCCGACGCCGCTGCCATCCATAATGGTGTTGCAACTGGCATCGATGCTTTCGTTGCCCAAGTGCCCTGGGCATTACATTCATCCTGTAGCAGGAAAGCAGAAACTGTGAAGAACAAAAAAGGCAATATCACTCTTCGTAACATCCGGAAGACGAAATACTTTTTACTGTTCATTGATAACTGATTATTGATGGCTGTTTTCATTGCGCCACCACCTTTCCGGAGATCACCATATTCATTGGAATGGCATTCCCCACGGTGTCCCGATAAGCAGTCTGCGCCGTAACAAAATTAATCTTCGTGAGCCCCGTTGTTTTTGCGTGGCAGTATAAATTAGCCAGTGCGCCGGAACCGTTCACTCCGGAAATTATTCCTCCGGCTGCTGCCACATCGATCGTAACCGTATCTTTCGTTGAATTGATAGCCCAAAAAAGAATCGGCGTTTCCCCGTTCTGGCTCACAAAATTTCCGGCCGTTACGCTATCGACTTGCAACGCATTCGTTTGAACTTGAAGAGACATTTTGGCAGCAAGAAGATTCGTGGTGATATATTCTGCCTGCACGCTGTAGGTAAACTCCGGCCCAACGGGAACTTCGATCTTGCGCGGGTAGAACATGATGGCTGGTCCAGTCACCGCATTAACCTCGAAAGAAATGCTAGGGGGCGAACTCTCTATACTGCCACTCTCATGCTTTGCCCGCACGCTGAAGGTATGCATCCCTTCATCCAAATCTGTAAGCGTTATGCTCGTTGCGGTGGAGAATGTACTCCACCCCGTCCCATCGAAGTCGCAGGAGAATGATGCGACATCCTGTGTTCCGCTCCACGTGATCGTCACCGAATCTACGGTAAGGACAGTATTATTCGGCCCTGTAATACTTGATTTTGGAGCGATGTAGGCGGAGCTTGTCGGATCAATAGGATTGACGAATTGATCCGGCGGTTTGACATTGTCCTGGCAGGCTGAAAAGAAGAGAGATGAAATGAGTAGACAGACGGCCATTTTTAATAAGTCGGTAGTCATAATTGATTCCGCAAGAATAAATAATTAATGCTCCGTAAATCATGTTACATGCTATGGCATTTTGGATAATGAAACCCGCGCATCGTTATTTCCGCGAATGAGGAGATCCATGATAATAACTCACGTTGCGCATGAACTAAAAAAGACAAAAGCGGTGCTCAATGACCACCCCTGACGCTTCGCGTCTTCCCCTCCTTAACAAGGAGGGGAAAAAGGGGTGGTCCAAAATAGCTTACCACCCTAACTTCGCCTGAAGGTCAAGGGAATTCGATGACGGTGCTACACGCAGCGAAAGCACATCTCCTCCGGAAACCGACGGCGTAAAGAGAAGCACGTCCAGCAAATTGAATGCGTACACACCTACGGTAATTTCCCCCAGCAAAAGCCGTTGAGACTTGGCGGTGGTAAAATGATTATAGGTCGATAACATCGCTTGTTTATCCGCCCCTATGTTTGCCGCATTTGTCTCTGCTTGATACGTTTGTGCGGCTTTATTGTAGTCATCCATTTTATTCGTATAGTCAAGCTGTGATTGAACAGTCCCTGCTGCTGCGGCAATAAATGCCACGCCAAGGAATGTCCCCATCACGGAGCGCTCGTGGTAGAGTTGCCCCCACCCCGGCCACAACATGGAACGCCAGAGGGAATTCATGGTCGTTTTAGGCTGAAGCGCATATTGAATTGTGTAAGTGTTGTCCGCGGTAAAATTCATCTCGCGTTCGAACTGTTCGTAACCTTTTCTGCTCACAACCACCGTTTGCTCTCCGACGGGGACATCGAATTCACTCGCCGGAACCTTGCCAAGCTGCTGATCGCTGACATAAGCAAGAGCCGTATAGTTTCCTTTGAATCTCAATTTTGCCGTCACCGGTTTTAAGTCCACGGCAATTTCATAGTCTTTGTATTCGTTCAGCGAAAGTCTTTGGATGAACGGCTTATAGCCGTTTTTCTCTACACGAATTTCGTAGTCACCCCACGCAAGATGGTCCACTCTTCTATTATTAATAAGGGTTCCATTCCCTTGGTTATTAATAAAAAGCCTTCCTTCAAGCGGAGACTTGAAGACAAGGTTTGCAAGCTTCAATTGCTCCAGCGCGATGTCAATTTTTGTCGAACCGTTTTCGGCAATTTGAATCTTTTGTGTATAGGGCGCATATCCGTCTTTATGGACTTCAAGAGTTTTTAACCCGGATGTGATGTTTTCGATCTTTAATTTCGGAGTCGCTTTGCCGACGAGCTGCCCATCAAGGTACACACTCGCATCTTGGACAGAGGAAGTAAGGTCGATCGAGGGTGGCTCAATGGCAGCTCCCGTCGGGTGGAAGAAAATAAAATCGCCTCCCTCGTCTCCCGCTTCCTGAATAACGCCGTACTGCGGCAATTGTTGGTTAGGGCTATTATTGGTGACGGGTTCTTGAATGCTGGCAAACAAATGCTGCGCGGACAAAAACTGATCTTTGTTCTCTTGTAAATATTTCACAAGATATTCAACGAAGACACTCTTGTCGGGAACAACATTCAGCGTTCCACTCGTGATCGCACGGCGACTTGGCTTCTTCAGCAATTCTTGTGTTGACGCGCTCGCATCGGAAAAAGCGTTGCGCATTTTAAAAATCCCGCCTGAAAAACACGCATCACTGATGAGAAGGATGTGCCGTGCTTTTATTCCCCTCAGATTGTCACGGATGTCGGCGTTGGAAATCCAGTTGTCGCGTACTTTTTCACGTGCATCGGCGGGAAGCCAGTATCCCTCTCCTCGCTTCTCATCAAAAAATCCGTGGCCGGCATAAAAGATCAGCAGGTTATCATTTTCGCCGACCTCGTCAACGAGCTGTTCGAGCACTTGATAAATATCGGATCGTTTAGGGTTCTTCAAGAACATGATGTTCTTCTCATCAAAGCCGTACGATTGCACCAAAACATCCTTGACTCGTCCCGCATCCTGAATCGGCTCGGAGAGTTGGTTAATCGCTTGATCAAGGTATTCCTGATTGGCTATGAGGAAGGCATAATATTTCCCTACCTCTTGAGCTCGTTCATCAAGAGTGTCGGTGACCTTAAAAAAACCTCGGTTTTGAGAGCAAAGATTTTGAGGATAGAGAAAAACAAGAATGGCAAAACAAACGCACACCAGCTTGTAAAATAGTTTCATACAACCCCCTAAAGAAAAAGTTGTTAAAAGAGGGATATGGATCTGCAATACACGGTATATATTAAACTTCCTGGTCCAATCTTCGAAGGCTCA
The DNA here is from genome assembly GCA_963717445.1 of uncultured Bacteroidota bacterium. Classification (GTDB taxonomy): domain Bacteria; phylum Bacteroidota; class Ignavibacteria; order UBA10030; family UBA8401; genus JAGVPT01. The sequence continues at coordinate 1,528,707 of OY970334.1, forward strand.
TCTGCAAATATCTTGAAATCATGTGGACGGGATTTCCAACGGCACGAGCCGTTCTTTCGCCGTGCTGAGAAAATACGCTCTTCACGTCTCGTTTCGAAGAACACGGAAATACGAAAGGCGATAATAAACATAATGAGAAAACAGTTAATGTGGATTTCATCCTGCATTCGGTAAAAATCATTATTGGTCTACTGTGGTCAACGTGACTCTTGTCTCGGCCTGCAATGTTCCCATTGTTGCTTTTTTCATGCCGCGCGTCGTCGCGACAAATGTTCCCAGGCTGTCTCTCAAGATTTCATACCCGTCAGACTGAATGGTCGCGACGGGCTCGAATTGTTCCGTGCGTGCAAAGACTTGGAGAACTTCAGCGCCGAATGGAGCATCGCATTCAAATTCCTCCGGAATTTCCACAGGCTTGTTAATCTTTGTTTCATCGATATAGTAATTTGACAGCAGCAAGGTTCGCTTTCCGTTCGCAAGGTGGTACACAAATCGAATGTAACTCGGAATGTTTACCCGGACATAGACCTTCATCCTCTCTCCTTTTGTAAACAACAAATTCTCAATTCCTTTGCTCGTCCATACGTCGAGCAGGAGCCCTCCTCCGACAACTTCATCTTTTCGGAATTGTTTTTGATCGCTCAAAGCCTGCTCGAAGTTTTGAGGTTTTATGTCGAGGTTTGTTCGCTGAATGATTGAATCCGGCACAAATCGCTCAACGCTGGCTACGGTTCTATTGTCAGCCTTGTTTCGGAGAGACATGATGAATTTCAACCCCCCCGCTTCATCCCAATACGTTCCCACGGCAATAAGATCAGCCGCCGCGCCGTCGCCGACAAGCTCCCATTCCGCCGAGCTGACAACAACAGGCTCGAACATATGCTGAAAGTATCTCGAAAACGGACTCCCCATTTTTGTGTCCCGAAACGTGAGGGGCGTCACCAATATCTTGTATCGTTGCGACGGGATTTGCTCTTTTAAACAATAGGTCAAATACCAAGCAAGATCATCGAGAGATTCCAGAGGCTTCTGAACCAAGGCAGCGATTGCTTGATTAATCCGAGATATGCGCACTTGATCCTCTTCCACATCCTTTCCAAGTCCGGCGAACGCTTTGTCGATCGACGACTGCACAGCAGCACAGACTGCTTCAGCTTCCTCGAGTTGTTGAAATGCAGGATAGCACGCTAAATATTCAGCAATGGCTTTTCCCCGTTCTTTCGATTTCTCGTAAGCGGCGCCGCTTTGTAGATGTTGTTGGACAATGTCCCGGCATTCCTTTTCCTTTGCTTCATACAATGAGAAAATTTTCTCCCTTTCTGCATAAGCGAATGAATAGCACATTTCCGCATCATCGTCGTAGTAGGATAAAATATCAAGACCTCGCAGACTTAAGGTAGAACTGCTTTGGACCGCTGAGCTGAAATACTCGGCATATTTGCCCGATTTTTCTTCTGCCTGCGAGACGACCGTGCTCTGAATGGTCACGCGAACCTTCTGCACTAAATTTGCCTTTGCATTGTCCTCCGATAGCTTTTGACATTTTGCTTTGTCGTTGTCTTCCAGCTTGGCCATCCCGAAACCGGTAATGTATAATTCATCGGGAAAGCGCGCGCTCCTTCCCTGGTTCTTCACCCAGTCCGGAATATCTGCAAAGCAGGAAAATACAACTGTTATGCAACTAAGGATTACCCAAATTTGTCTGTTCATGTGAGGAAGGCCTTTTACAGCGTATGCTATGTAGGAAGCGTTGGTAAGACATTGTTGCTAACCCCTACCGCCCGCGAATATCCTGTGTGACGTGCCCCCAATGTATTTGCATTGCCGCGTGGTCAAAATTCTTCAGCCATCAACAAGCTGAACTAGAAAACTGTTTCCCCTCCTAGCAGATCTCGCTTATCAAAAACTCAATGACGGCTTCTCTAACAATTCCTGACGCCGAAGGACTAAATACGAAAGCCTCTGCCAGCTTTCGCCAACAGAGGCTTCTCTTTTTCTCCACTTTCTCCAACACAGGAGTCCCCGTTGCCGCTAGGGTCAATGTGTTCGGTTCGGGAGAATATGGAACTAAATCAAGATAAAGTCAATACCTGTTTCAAGGTATATTGGGGAGTAGGTCGGTTTCGAGCCGTGGCAATCCTTGCGCCAACAATTGTATATGGGGTGGATTAGATTACGTAAGCATTTTACGGACAAGTCAAAGACCCAGCAATGAACGGTTGGTTTTACGAATTCAGAAAGGTCAAAAACTTATTTCGCCTCAACCTTGCACCCAAAACAATCGGCTAAACACTCTGTGAATTCCAAGGGGAGCTGATCTTGCTCTATTCCAAAGGGCTTTTTTAGAATGTCTAGCCGAGTCAATCTACTCTAACATTTATGTAGGGTTCCCATTACCAGGCCTAAAGAAGAAGTCCTTTGACGAGGAACCTTAAGGAATTTTAATGATAGCGATTGAGTCGCCACCGCTCTCCTTTTCTACCGTTGCATTTGTATTCGATTTGTACTAGGTTTAAATCAAACTCGACACCAAAGTACCAAAGAGACCCTTCAGAATTGACGGCATCCTTTCAAGCTAAAAACAGCATACATTACGAGACCACGTTACGCATCGTAAGGAATCCCTAAGAACACGGAGCAACACGAACGTTTAAATCCGGTTTCGTGAGGGTCAATGCTTTCTTTCATACAGAGCTGATAAATTGAGACTTCTGAATAATTTTAAAAGCATAGCTCACGCACGCGAAGTGGCAAAATAATTTAAAAACAGAGTTTTTGCGCCTTCGCGGCTTGGCGAGAGACAATTTTTCAGAAACCTCAAATTACAAATCCTGAGAAGGATGCTTTCTTCGTGCTCTTCGTGAGCTTTGTGGATAATTCAGTGCTTTGCGTAACATCCCTCACAAAAAGAAGACTTTTTGCATGACGATCAATCTACGAGCTCAACGTAAATATTTCATCATAGGGAAAAATCTTACAATCAAAATCACGCATCTCCCTGTCCCTGTTTCTTGTCTTGAAATTCATTATGGAGGATTCACAACGTGAGAAATAAAATACTCTTGCTCATTCTTATTCTCTGTACATCGGGCTTTGCGAACACACGCGTTGAGAAAACAAGCGATGGAGTTGTACTTCATACTCCCCAAGGCATTATAAAGCTCCGTGTCATTCGCGATGATATCGTCCAAGTCATCAAGTCCCCGACCGATCGACTTCCACAGAGAACAAGTTTATCGGAAGTAGACAATCTTAAGCCAACAGGCAAATATTCCATCGAGGAATCGCCAGACAAATATACAGTGAAGACTTCGAAAATGAACGTAACAATCAGCAAAGCCGATGGAGAATTACAATTTTTCGATTCGAGCAGTAACCTTCTTTTGGGAGAGCAACAAAACGGAAGCACATTTGCACCATCGCACTCCCCCGGCGATACGGCTTGGGTAGTGGAACAGAAATTTTCATCGCCACCAGACGAAGCGATCTTTGGCCTCGGCCAATATCAATTCGATGTGATGAACTGGAAGAACGGACACATGCGAATGAAGCAGCAGAACACCGCCATCGCAAGCCCGGTTATCGTTTCCAATAAAGGATACGGTCTATTCTGGGATAACTATTCCTACACGGAGTTCAATCCCGAGAGGGAGAACATCCAAGTCCAGCGCATCGACGATAATAATATCGGCGCTCAATTTGTTCCGGCAACGTCCGGAACGTATACCTTTATCCTCGACCGTCCGGGTTCCTCGCCAATCGAGATGATGCTAAACGGGAAAAAAGTGTTCAGCCTTGTCGCCGGCGTCGGCTACTCTCCATCGATAATAAAAGCGGACCTTCAAGCCGGAACATCGTACACCTTTAACATAAAAAACCTTGCAACAAGGATTACTCCTGTGATCTCTTCCCAGTATTTGATTCCAGCGGGGGGAAAACCCGGAGAGCACGGATTGAAAGGTGAATATTTCCCAAACATGAAGCTCGAAGGAACACCATCATTCACGCGCGTTGATTCGGTCATCGATTTCGATTGGGGAAACGGCCCGCCGATAAAAGGTTTCAAAACAGTCGAATACTCGGTCCGATGGACCGGCACACTGACCGCTCCTGCAACGGTCAAAGGTGCTTCGATTGATATAACAACCGATGATGGCACACGCCTTTTTGTCGACGGAAAGAAAGTGATCGACAACTGGAGAGACCGTTCACCCGAAACCGACAGCTACATCATGGATCTCGATTCGGGAAAAGTGTATGCAATTAAGATCGAGTATTATCAGAACGGCGGCGGTGCCTCTGCACGATTATCGTGGACTGCAGGGTCGACAGGTACCGATAATCATTTTCTCAACCAAATAGCGCTCTCGTGCCGAACGCCGGAGATGGCCGGGGAGATGTCGTTAAAATCGCAAATCGCGGATGCGATCGATTACTATTTTGTCTATGGCCCCGAGGCCGATCAAATCATTTCGGGAATAAGAACGATTACCGGCAAAGCACCGCTCTATCCAAAATGGGCGTATGGCCTGTTCATGAGTCAGTACGGCTGGAAGACCCAGGAAAAGATCCAAAGCGTAATTGACGGTTATCGGGAGCGGAACATTCCGCTCAACGTCGTCGTGCAGGATGCCGAGTACTGGCCGCTGTATCCGGAGAATTTATGGGGCTCGCATCTTTTCGATTCTGCCCGCTATGCAAAACCGAAAGCGATGGTGGATCACATTCACGATCAACATGCGCACACCATTATCTCCGTCTGGCCGCGGATTAACAAAGGAACCGACGTGTACGACAGCATGAATGCTAGAGGATTTCTGCTCGGCCTTCAAAACACCGCCGCGAATACGAATGAGGGAGTCGTCCTTCAAAATGACTTGCCGAATGCCGCATACGATCCATTCAATCCGGCAGCTAGAAAACTCTTCTGGAGTTTCATAAACGAACGGCTCTTCAAACTTGGATTCGATGGCTGGTGGATGGACGCATCCGAGCCTGAATGGGGATATGATTTCTCGAGGGCACATACTGCAATGGGAACCGGCAACCGCTATCTGAATGCTTACCCGTTGATGTCGACAAAAGGTGTGTACGAGGGACAACTTTCGACCGGAAGCACAAAACGTCCGTATATTTTGACCCGCTCTTCCTTTGTCGGCCAGCAGCGCTATGCATCGACAACATGGAACGGTGATGTCAGTCCGGATTGGGACACGTACCGCAAAGAAATTCCAGCCGGACTAAATTATTGTATTACAGGTTTGCCGTACTGGACGGTGGACATTGGCGGATTTGTCCCGTATAAATTTGCCGATTCGCCCGAGTATCCTGAATTACTTGAGCGCTGGTACAAGTACGGAACGTTTCTGCCCATCCTTCGCGTCCATGGGTGCAGGAAAACCGAATTCTGGAATTATGACAGCAGCACGGTAGCGCTCTTGACGAAATACACAAACTTGCGTTATCGATTGATGCCGTATATTTATTCCCTCGGCGCAGAAGTGACACTAAACGATTTCACGATCTACCGCGCCCTGGTCATGGATTTTAGGAACGATACGAATGTGTACAACATTAAAGATCAGTTCATGTTCGGAAATGAATTCTTGGTCTCCCCCGTTGTCGAACAACATGCGCAATCGAGAAAAGTGTATCTGCCAAAAAAAGAAGGAGGTTGGATCGATTTTTGGACCGGTGTAAAATACGAACCGACTCAAACCATCGATGCTGCAGCACCGCTTGAGACGATTCCTCTTTTTGTCAAAGCCGGATCAATCGTTCCGATGGGACCATTCATTCAATACGCCGAAGAAAAAACAAACGGTGACATTGAGCTGCGGGTGTATCCGGGAGCCGACGGTTCATTTTCTTTGTATGAAGATGAGAACGATAATTTTAATTATGAAAAGGGAAAATATACGATCATACCATTTTCATGGAACGATAAAGCCAAAACTCTTACCATCGGCAAGCGCCAGAGTGCGTATAAAGGGATGATACAGAAGAGGACCATCAATGTTGTGGTAGTGAATCAATCGAACGGTACAGGAATTGAACCTTCAAAAGCGTCCAAAATAATACATTATTCTGGAAAACCTATTACAGTAAGAATGGATGAACGATGAGAAAAACTCATGCATTGACTTTGATACCCGTTGCAGCTGTTATTTTGAATGCAAGTATGCATACTGCAATAGCTTCAATAACTTCCTATGCAAAAGACCCGGACGGTGTCACCTTCAGATTAGATAAAGGTACAATGAAGGTAAAAATCTGTAAGGACGATATCGTCGAAGTGAAGTTTACGACATTGCCGGACATCCCTTCCAAGGCTTCTCTGATCATAAGCAACGGCTGGGCAACCCTGCCGAAATTTGATGTCGCTGAACGTGCGGATGAAGTCACCATTTCTACAAGCAGGATAAAAATTAAAGTAAACAGGCTAACGAATTCAATCAGATACACGGATCTGAATGACGGTGTCATTCTTGCAGAAGATGACACAAGCGGCAAGATGATGGTGAGAGACACTGTTGCGGGAATCGTCACGTATGCCTGTGAGACAGAATTCATTTCGCCCGCAGATGAAGCGTTGTTCGGGCTGGGATGCCATCCTGAGGATTCGCTCGCGATGAATTATAAGGGGCGCAACCAGGATTTAGCCATCAAATATATGACAGGAGCGATGCCTGTTCTCTTATCAACCAGAGGTTATGGTCTTATGTGGGATAATTACTCGGCGTCAAATTTTTATGGAGCCGAAGCGGGCAATACCAAATACAAGTACGTGTCGGAAAGCGGCGAGATGATTGACTATTACTTTTTCTGCGGGCCGGAGTTCGACCACATCATTGCACTGTACCGGGATGCGACAGGCCAGGCTCCTATGTTTCCAAAATGGTCATTCGGGCTATTCCAATCGCAGGACAGGTACAAAAGTCAGGCAGAAGTGTTGTCGGTAAAGGACAATTATCGGAAAAACAATATTCCGGTTGATTGCATCGTTCAGGATTGGTTCTACTGGGAGCCCGATGTTATCGGCTCGCACATCATGTGGCCCGAACGATATCCGAACCCAAAAGCAATGGTTGATGAATTGCATAGCGCAAATGTCCATGCGATGATATCCATTTGGCCCGTTTTTGCAAGAGGCACCAGGAATTACGATGCATTGTCGAAAGCCGGCAACTTGATTTCGATTGTGTGGGACAATGCAATGACCCATACGCTCGACAACTACTACGATGCGCACAGTCCAAAGGCCCGGGAAATGTACTGGCAGCAGGCAAGAGACAGTTTAATCGCGCCGGATGGATGGGACGCATGGTGGGTCGATCAATGCGAACCCGATAATGGCGGATTATTAGATGCTCGAAGACAATGCATTTTTGCTATCGGCAAAGGGATCGATTATTTCAACACGTATTCGCTCATGCACAGCACGGGATTGTACGATCACTGGAGAAGAGATATTCCGAACAAACGTGCTTTCTTCTTAATACGCCAGGCGTTTGCCGGACAACAGCGAAACGCCACAACGTTATGGTCATCGGATATTACGTGTACCTGGCGGGCATACAAAAGCCAGGTACCCCAGGCGATTAATGCGTGCACATCCGGGATTCCTTATTGGACTTCCGATATAGGAGGGTATCATCTCAACTGGCAATCGCCCGATTGGTCTGCACCTGCCAACAGAGAGTTGTTTACCCGCTGGTTTCAATTTGGAACATTCTGCCCGGTATTCAGGATACACGGAAAGGGTGAACGCGCGCTGTTTTCAGAAAATTGGGATGCAAACACAAAAGCAGTTTTGTTGAAGTACGATAATTTGCGTTATCGACTTATGCCGTATATTTATTCACTTTCTTGGAAAGTGACGGACGAGGCGTATACCATATTGCGGGCGTTGGCTTTCGATTTCAGGATGGATACTGCAATCGAAGGCATTCATGACCAGTACATGTTCGGTCCTGCGTTCCTGGTGAATCCTGTCACGAAACAAATGTATAGCTCCTCCGGCAACACCTCTTCTGAAAAAACCAGAAGAGTTTACCTTCCGAAAGGGACCGACTGGTTCGATTTCTGGACCGGTAATCGTCTTGCAGGCGGCCAGACAATAGATGCTCCAGCACCGATTGAAACTTTGCCTCTTTACGTCAAAGCAGGATCGATAGTGCCCATGGGTCCGTTTCTCCAATACGCTACCGAAAAACCTGCCGACCCAATTGAATTAAGGGTCTACCCCGGAGCTGACGGAGAGTTCACATTGTATGAAGATGAGAATGATACCTACAATTATGAAAAGGGATCGTACGCAACAATTCCCATCCATTGGGATGAAAAGAAAAACACTCTCATCATCGGCGAACGCAAGGGAGAATTCAAAGGCATGTTGGAACAAAGGACGTTCCATGTGATATGGGTTGGAAACCGTCACGGTATTGGATTAGATCCGGAGAATCGTGTTGACGCTTCGGTGTCATATAACGGAAAAAGAATCGAAATAAAAAAACTCCGGAGAGTCATTAGAAATTGAATGATTAAGTAGGCCGTTTAGGTCTGATCACAAATTCCTAGAAACATGTCGATCCTTTTCCACAACCCGCAAATTACTCATCATGATATTTTTTTTAAGGTGCTCTATGAAACGAATAATATTTGCTTTATCCATCTTTCAGATTGCTACCTTCATGTGTGCAATGGCTCAGGAGCTGAAACCCATCCATCTTCCGCCACCGCAAACAGAAATCGGCAAACCACTCATGCAGGCCCTGAAGCTTCGGCAATCGTCTAGGAGCTTCGACTCCAAGGCGCTCCCTCTTCAAGAGTTGTCAAATTTGTTGTGGGCCGCCTGCGGCATCAACCGCCCTGAGTCGGGAAAGAGAACGGCTCCGTCAGCAATGAATTGGCAGGAGGTAGATGTGTACGTCGCTTTGCAGGAGGGAGTGTTTCTATATGATGCTAAAATGAACCGACTGAATCCGGTTCTTGCTAAAGATCTTCGGCCGGCGACAGGAAGCCAAGCATTTGCCGCAAGCGCTCCTGTGAATCTTGTTTACGTTGGAGACTTGTCGCGGGTATCGAACGCAAGCGATGAAGATAAGGTTCTTTATACTGCGGCTGACGTCGGGTTCATAGCAGAAAACGTTTATCTTTACTGTGCATCGCAAGGATTCGCCGTCGTTGTTCGAGGCTCGGTAGATAGAGCGGCACTCGCAGCCGCATTCAAGCTTCGCCCAGAACAAAAAATTATTCTCGCCCAGACAATCGGATACGGAAAGTAACCGCTCCCGACACTGGAATAATTGGAGCATCGGATTGACAATATTCTACCGGATAAAAAAAGTCCCGGCCGCACAGCCGGGACTTTGCACATTCTCATTTCGCTGGGATAGGTCAGATCGCGGGATCATCTCGTTCTTGATTCCATCCGCTTCTTATCTCTGATTTCCAAAAGCTGGACGCTCTCTTCAATGCGACCGGCGAGCGAAATATATTTATCACGCTTAGAAGTTAACGCTGCACACACGTGAAGAAGATGCATTTGCTGAAGTAATTCCGAGGCTAACGGCAAATATTTACTTCTGGAGAATACGAAACCCTATATACGAGCTGCGCACATCGGGATTGTTGTCGAAGCGGCCCGATATCCGGCAGTACCTATCGTTGTCATGCCAACAACCGCCACGGATCGCGCCGGAGTCTCCGCACCACTCCCATACGTTGCCGCTCATATCGTAGATACCAAGCTCATTCGACTTCTTAGTATCTACTTCATGTGTTTTGAATTCGGAATTACCTGCATACCAACCCACATCATCCAGTTTATTGCTGCCGCTGTAGATGTAACCGTTACTTTTCTTTCCACCTTTTGCGGCAAATTCCCATTCATTTTCTTCGGGGAGTCGAATACCTTTTCCCGTTTCCTTTGAGAGCCACGCGCAAAATGCCTTGGCATCGGCAACATTAACATTTATCACAGGCCGCTTGCCGCGGCCCCAATTGTTGTCGCCCGGCTTGGTATATCCGGTAGCATTGCAAAATTCATCATACTGCGCAAATGTTATTTCCGTTTTGGAAATCCTAAAATCTCCTGTCGGTCCACCTTGAACAAAGACCCAATCAACCTTTTGCCGCACATTCGAGATTTGAGCAGAAGCAACAGCCGTCAGTGCGGAAAAAAGCAGTAATAAAAATTTCAGACTTTTCGGATTCCACCGGATATTTAATGTTTTTTCCGTGTCTAATCTATTCCTTTCCGCTTATGACACTTATAAAAGCGAACTCGTCGAGTGTAAATTTCGCCGCACCGTCCGACACTCGCACTCGCTTAGCTTCTTCCATTCCACGCTTACTGTCGGTCACATACATGCGAAGCTCTTTCACGTTGTCGGGAAAGCCGGTCAGCGTCACGGGCCGTGATGCGCCATGATTGACAATATGGACAGTGTAAATTCCGTCGGCTAAGTCTCCGAATGCTGCACAACTAATCTCTTCTTTATCGCACGTGGTCGGAAGGATGAATGAACCCGGAGGAACCATGCTCAGTTGTTTCACGTTCCAGAATCTTTGCGTCGGATGAAGCGCCCCCTCGACTCCGTAAATCCCATCGCCAGCCAGCAATGAATAATCCGAAGTGAGCTGCCATTGCAATATCGATCGCACGTGAGCGACATCGCATGCACGCACATAGATATCAATTTCATCCTGAGCAAATGAAGGCTCCTGGAAAATATCGGGATACGAATGAGCTTGCGCATCCGTGCCCCCCTCGGCTATCAGTAGTGGAACATTTAATTCCTTCGAGGCATCGGCCCAATTTGAGAGTGTCCAGTTATCGCAGCCGCGCCACGCATGAAAAGAGATTGCCCCGATATATTGATGCGTTGCGGGGTCATCCAACGCCGGTTGGATGAAATCGATCGTCGTTGCATCCGAATTATCGCCGAGCAGCATCTTTGTTGTTAGCTCTTTCGACGCAAGAAACGCTCCGAGCTTTTTAATAAATTCGGCGTGCTCTTGTCCGGTCAACCGTACATTGATGCCAAGGTCTGATTCGTTGAACGAGAAAAGTTCAGGTTCGACCCCGTACGCTTCCTTGAGATAAATAAAATAGTCGCCGATTGATTTGATGATGCTTCTCATTTTTTTCTGGTTGAGGGGATTTCCGAAAATCCCGTTTTCATTCCTAAAATTAGGCTCGCCGACGATCGCCCATGGCGGCGGAAACCACGCACTGACGATGATCGGAATGTGCCGCCTCGCCAGCTTTTGCGCCATCTCCATCGCACCGCGGACGCTTTCATCAAGTTTGCCGGCTCTTGCCGATTCGAGAGGGTTAATGCTTTCAATTGGATGCCAGTTGCGCCACGGCATTTCAACCCGGGCCCATCTCACATTGAGGTTGTCCAGACAGTAATCGATTACCTGCGGGTCGAGCTTTTCATTCTGTATACGGAAGTTGCCTCCGATACCGTCAAATTGCCGGCCGGGGTGTTGTGGATCGATTGAAATGTGAACCGGAGTCCTGTCTATTTCTCCTGACACGTTGAGCAGAAATGTTTTTTCTGCCGTGTCCCCGTCCATTGTATGACCTGTCATTACCCCCAGATAAATTCTGTCATCTGCATTTCCGAAACGAGGATTTCCTTTTTGGATGATTATTTCCGTCGGCTGTTCTGTTCTCACTTCAAGCTTCCGCGTTGCCGATACCACGCGAAAACCTTTTACGGATGCTTGAACAAGAAAATTTCTTAACCGAAATGAAGGGGGCATTCTTCCCATCCTGCCCGGAAAAAGAGGTACCTCCCCGATTGACGATACGGTCGAATCGATTAACCGGATGCTCGCGCCGGCGTAATCGTCGGCAGGAAGATCAAAGCATAAGAAAACGCCGGTAAGAGCCGTGTCGAACACGGCTTTTGCCTTAATGTTAATCGTTGCCGCTCCGTGCTCCGTATCTTGAACTTCTTCCGTAAACGAAAACTGTGAAAGCTCGGTCGTAACAAGTTGTTTATCACCATTGCGAGTGTACATGGGGCGCTGTTTTTCTTTACCGGTCCCGGTCACATCCGCCATCGAAGGACCGATCAAACAAATACTTGTCGTGAAATTCATTAGCTGGCCGTCAATGCGCACGCCGTTCAGGTTACCCCACGCAGTTAATTCCGCTTGTGCAAAGGAAGTATGAACGGCTCCCCCGGCCAATAAAAAAACTACCACAAGAAACCAGGCAAAGTATGTTGTGTGAGTCTCTCCGGCTGCTTTCCTGAAATGATACCTGGAATTCATCCGTTCTGAAAAACGCCGACCCTGCATGTCGTTGACTCTGTTCATCGACAGCCTCCAATTGATTATGAATGATAACATGAGATGAATATGGTGATGTCCTTTTTTGCCTTCACTACCGATTAGAGACTTCTGAAAAATTGTCTCTCGCCAAGCCGCGAAGGCGCAAAGACTTTGTTTTTACATCATTTTGCCACTTTGCGCCTTTGCGTGAGTCATACTTTTAAAATTATTCAGAAGTCTCGATTACTTTATTTTTTCTATTCGAGCCACCCACCCTCCCCCGGGTGAAAGTTGAATGTTCAATGTATCTTTCGACGAAATTTTTACTGCTTCTTTCTTGTAATCCGTTCCATCGCGATCTGCATTAATGCCATCTTTAAAAATTGTTGCCTCGTATGCACCATCGCCGAGAAATGAGAACGGGAGCGCTAGGTTTCGTGCATCCCAGTTGGTGATGGCTCCAACATACCAGGTTTCTCCCTTTCTTCGGGCAACTGCGACAAACTCACCTACTTTGCCGTCCAGCGGAACCGTTTCGTCGAACGTCGTTGGAACGTTCGCAATAAAATCCGTGCACTCCTGTTCTTTGATATACGCGGTCGGATTATCCGATAGCATTTGAAGCGGCGCGTTAAAAACAACATACATTGCCAGTTGTGCACAGCGAGTCCCCTGGCTCAACGGATTATTGTTGATCGGTCTAAAATTCGCCTTAACCGCATTTCTCATGGCGCCGGGAGTGTAATCCATCGGACCGGCCAGCATGCGGATATACGGAATGCTTACAACATAGCGCGGCTGATCTTCGACGGCCCATTTATAATTTTCCAATCCTTTTACTCCTTCAAAACCGATAACATTGGGATACGTCCGTTGTAATCCGGTCGGCTTAAATACTCCATGGTAATCAACGAGCAAGTGATATTCTGCCGCTTTCTTTGCTATTGCATACAGAGAAGCGACTGCTATTTGATCGTCGCGATCGACAAAATCAATCTTGAAGCCTTTCACTCCCATTTTAGAATACAGGGGAAAAATCGAATCCATCTGCTGGGTCACCGCGTACCATGAAGCCCAAAGAATTACGTCCACGTTTTTTTGCTTGCCGTAATCTATAATTTCCTGAAGGTTGATTGCAGGAACTACTTTTGTGAGGTTCAGCATTTCAGACCAGCCGCCATCCATAATGATATACGGTATTTTATTGGCAGCGGCGAAATCAATATAATACTTATACGTTGGAGTGTTGATGCCGGCTTTAAAATCGACATGAGAAATATTCCAATCATTCCACCAATCCCATGCGACCTGTCCCGGTTTGATCCATGAGAGGTCTGCAATTCTCGGAGGCGAGGCTAACTTCTGCACGATGTCGTTGTTCAATAACTCTTTGTCGCTGCGACTAATAGCAATCGCGCGCCATGGAAAATTACGGGCGCCGCTCGTCTTGGCAATATAATCGGCTCTTTTCGTAGGGATATCATTGATACCGCCAAATCCGCCCAACTCTGCTTCTAACGGATATGGCGCATAGACTCCCATAAATCCCTTGCCGGTTTGATTAATGTTCAAGTACATACCGGGGTAGTCTTCAAGGTCCGCTTCCAGAATGACAACCTTTTTATTGTTGCCGACATCGACCAATACGGGAAGGAACGCTAATGAATCTTTTAAAAATTGAGAAATATTGATCTCCCTATACAGGGCCTCAAAGGAAGAGTTGAATATTTTCCCTCCCCGATAATCCCACATGTACGGAAGAAACGCTTTATCATCGCCTGTGAAATTGAAATTAGCCTCTTCATTTTTTACGACAAGCTCTCCTTTTTTTGTTGTAAAGAACCGGTAGGCAACCGCGTCATTATATACTCTGAAAATCACGCCGTAACCGTTTTTGCAGCTGATTGTTAGCTGGTGATAGTCGTCATGGATGATTGCCTTTATATAATTTATAGGAGTGATCACCTCATTGACGTTTTGCATTTTGGAGGAAATAATTTTCGCGTTATCGCCGAGCACGTCGCCATCTTCCAATAGCAAAGAAATTGCCGACGGTGCAATGATCTGTTCCCCGCTATCCTGAACAGACCACTCAAGTTTCGTTCCGGCCTCGACCTTCACCGTAATGGAGCCATCCGGCGATTGTATCACAAAGTTATTTTTCGATTGTGCAGTGAGTATGGATGACCATAAGCAAAGGAAAACACAAATTCCTGTAACGGCGATATTCATTTTTTTGCGATTTGTTCCTGCGTTGAATTTATCTTTTGAAGTTTTCAAACAGACCTCCAATGAGTTTGCCCCGCTTCCAAATTTTGCTGCGGGCATGTATCATTTACCTTGAAACACAATGTAAGAGTGGGGCTTGATCGTGACGTCGAATGCATGAATTTCCTCTTTTTCTCTTCCCCATATTGGAACGGCCGGTACAGCCCGGCCTTCAATTTCTTCACCGGTGAGAATGTTGTTGAGCGTGCCAATCCGCTTCTCGGTGATGATTTTAATATTGACGTTTTCAGGCAGGAAGGATTCCACGATAAATGTACCGTTGTCGTACACAAACAGGCTGACCTGTGCGGGACCTTCAATGCGTATCTTGATATCTTGCGACAGCACGCTTCTGATTCTGTTCAACACTTGAGCCGGAAGATTGTACAGGTCGCCGAAATTGTCAGGAATGACGAGCACAAAAAGTGAACCGTTTGCGTAACGAGCCTGATGGAGAACAGGCCATCCGCCTCCAGAAGCGAGACATGAAATATCTGCCCATGAATCGTTGGTAAGATATTGTATTTGAGGGAACAGTATTTCTTTATTTGCCATGCAGTTGTTTTGCCCGGGAACGGAAAATTCTTTTGCCAGCACTTTTCTATCCGTATAATTGAGCTCCACAATATCTTCGATCCCTTTGCCCTGCATTGCTCTCAGTAATCCCGATGTTATCATCACATTTTTTCCGGCGATCAACTGTGTCTTGATTTTATCGACAATATGCGGGTCGTACTTTGCCGATTCGGTCAGCAATATCATTTTTGCTTGGGTTGGGAACTCGGGAACGATATCCATCGGGATTCCGGTCATCCCAAGATAATTCTGAAGAAAATCTTCGCCGATGGAATTGT
The DNA here is from genome assembly GCA_963717445.1 of uncultured Bacteroidota bacterium. Lineage (GTDB taxonomy): Bacteria > Bacteroidota > Ignavibacteria > UBA10030 > UBA8401 > JAGVPT01. The sequence goes on from OY970334.1 coordinate 1,544,123, forward strand.
ACGGTTTATAGCTTTTAACGCCGATCGGAGTTCCCAATTTTCCGATAACGGAATCGACGTGTTCGAAGGTATAGCCGGCGGCACGAGCAATGGTCGTAGGCGTTACCATCGTTCCGTTTTCGAGTTTGATTGGTTTCAGCATTTCGTCGAAGTCGAAGCTTGTGTGCGAACCCTGCCATTCTGCCCGGTCGGTCGGTTGAATGGGACGCTGCAACTGCCGGAAGTCGAAAAGCGTGATCTCCGGAGCTTTGGCAAAGAGCGTCATCCAAAGTTGTTCTGCATAACGATCCATGTATGCCATCCCGCCGGGATCGACCCACCCACCACCATTGCCGCCTGGTTTAATATTTTCGAAGTAGCGGTAAATAAGATAGCTTTCATATTGCTGAAGATGCTGTCCGCTGTGAACGGGGTCGCGCGTTTCCGTCCCCGTATAAATCCCGTCGAATAATTTCGGCTCCTTCGCAAGATCAAACCCGAGTCCCTGGAAATGTTCGTACCAGTTTGGAAACTTTATCACTATTTTTACTTTAGGATTAACTGCTTTGGCCGGCCCGATCACCAGGTCCTTCGCGGCTTCGGTCATAAGTTTCAAGCGGTATTGAGTCCAGGTCAAATTCCCTTTCGCCTTAATGCATAACTCGCATTTGCAGTTGGTGAAGAAAAAATCATCAAGGATAATCTCATCAAAATGCTTGGCCGTATATTCTGCGATCTCTTTTACCTTCTTCCGTTGTTCGGGATTGGTGTAGCAGAATGTTTCATAACGGTTGCTCTCGTTAATCGTAAAGGTAATACCCCCGGCAACTTTTACTCCCCTTGCTTCAAAAAACTTCTTGGCTGATTCAATTGTTTTCTCGTCAACAAGTATCTGATCCCGATGGGTTTCAAGATAGATTTTATCGACCTTGACTTGTTGAGAAATTTCATTCCAAGCCGGCTCGAGCCATTGCAGGCTGTCCATTTTTCGTACTTCATATGCGCGGGCATAGACAGCAACGCGAAAGTTCTTATAGCCGTTTCCCGGAATGGCCGATGTGGTGATTCCAATAAGAAGTGCAATAACGGCTGGAAATGTTTTCATCGTGATCGATGACCTTCTTTACATTATAAAGCGCCGGAGATTCTTATTCGGAGTAAACGACCACCATCAAAGATGGTGGCCTTTGAAAAGAAAAAGCAAGTCATTCCGCGCTTGACGCGGAATCCAGAGTCAATCAACGGAACTGGATTCTCAACGAGCCGAGTCTTCGACCGGTTCTTCGTCCCGCCTGAAAGCGGGACTCGACCGGAATGACAGGCATAGCCAACCGAACATAACCACCACCACAAGCGGTGGGTTTCTGCTTTGCACTAAAATACGATAACTAATTCTTTTTAGCTGCAGAATGTTTTTCAACATTCCAAACAGGAATTTACTCTGAGGGAAGCGCTGATCGCAGAGTGACCGGATAGGTTTGAATTTTTGTCTCCGCTTGCTGCAACCCTTCCGCCGAAGCTTTTACTGTAATCTCACCCTGCTGCTTTGTTGATTGCACGATGACTTGTGCCAAACCGTTGAATACACTTCGTTGCCATTGGGCTGGGGGGGAGATTGTCTGGACCAACCCGGGATCTGTATTCGGCTCATCCCATTGAGATGCCTTTCTGAATCGTTGCCCGACAACGGCATATTCGTTTTTTCCCGGCTTAAGTATTTTGTGGTCGAGCCGGAACGATTGGTTTGGATCGTCGCGCTTGATATTCGAGGCAAGCAAACGTCCATTGACATAGACCGACTGGTTCTCAACAATACTTTTTGTAAAGAGATTTACTTCGGTTTCGTCTGTAAGAGCGGGCAGCTCAAACGTTCCACGAATGACGAGGAGAGTGTCGGCATAGACGCGCCAATCGTCGCTTCGCAGACTTCGCAAGGCGGGTTTCCATGTCGAGTCATTGAATCCGGCGGCAACCTCCGGCCGATTGTTAAGGTTATTCACTGCCAATTCCTTTAGGTTCTGAATGTTTGTTGTCTTGACAGTTTCAAAATATTTGTCGGCCTCATGGCACGATGGGTCGCCGTTGCCGACTCCGATAATTTTCCCCGGTCCATCTACGCTGAAACTTATTTTGTTGCTGCCGTTCGGCACGGTGACGCCATGATGGTCTGTGACCTGTACGGTAATTACCGACACATCTTCTCCATCCGCCTTGATCCGATCGCGATCGGGAATCAATTGAATGGATGCTGCACTTCCGGACGAATCAATTCTACTCTCCAAAATTGTTTCATCAGTATTGTAACCCCGTGCAGAGAGAATACCCGGTTGATAACTGACCATCCATTCCAAGTGACCGTTGTGAGGCATTTCTTTCATACCAAGACTCTTGTTATTGAGGAGCAGTTCAACCTCATCGCAATTGCTGTAGACAGTGACTTTACTTTCCTGTCCTTCATGACCTTTCCAAATCCAGTCAGGAACAATATGAAGCACGGGGTCTTTGCCCCACCAGGATTGCAGGTAATAAAAAATATCTTTCGGGAAACCGCATAAATCAAGAATTCCATACTGCGAGCTGACGGCAGGCCAGTCGTATGGATTCATTTCGCCCCGGTAATCGAAACCGGTCCAATAGAAAAGTCCGGATAAGAAAGGACGTGCAGAATAGAACTTCCAGCCAACTTCAGTCCCAGCATTCTCAGGAGTACGGGGAGCCATGTGTGCCTTGGAATCGTCCGATACATAGATTCCTCGCGTGCCGACAGTATTACTTTCTTCTGTGCCAATTCCCGCCTGCCAGGGGAATTTTTTATGATGTTCATCGATGTCCCCCTGAACGATGTAGTTATATCCCATCACCTGCATCACCATCCCGGTGCCGTCATCCCATCCGCCGCTTATTGCGGCAGTAAATGCGCGCGACGAATCAAGACGCTGCGCAAACGCTTGCATAGTGGTCCCAACGCGCGCCCCTTTGATGTTGCCTTCAATGGCCCACTCTTCATTACCGAGCGACCATAAGACAACGCTCGGGTGATTCCGGTCGCGCTTCATGAAGCGTTCTAGGCAATCAAGATGTTCCTGATTAATACCCATCAGCCTGTTTTCGTCGAGGACAAGCATGCCGAGGCGGTCGCACGCATCCAATAATTCCGGCGCCGGCGGGTTGTGCGCAGTCCGGATCGCGTTGCTCCCCATCTCCTTCAATCGTTTGACACGAAACTCCTGCAAAGCATCGGGGATTGCAATGCCAACCCCGGCATGATCTTGATGATCATCCGTGCCTTTTATTTCCAAATGCTTTCCGTTAAGGAAAAAACCTTCATTCGGATCGAAGCGAACTGTCCGGATGCCAAACGTCGTCTCGTAGGTATCGACAATCTTTCCGCCGGAACGAATGACCGTTTTGAGTTTATGGAGGTATGGATTTTCTACTGACCATAATGTTGGATTAAGAACGTTGAACCGACTGATGTATTCTTCCTGATTACCTGCTTTGAGAGACATGCCCTTCTTTGAACCTGATGCAATTGTTTTGCCCGATGAATCAACTATAGATTCATCAATGTTGAAAGTCTGATTTTTCATCGACTCATTTGTTATTGTCGTCCGCGCCGTAATCACCGCAGTATTCTTTTCCAAATCTGTGGTCACAAACGTCCCATCTTTGACTACATGCAGGGGAGATACTTTTGTCAGCCAGACATGCCTGTAGATGCCGGCTCCTTCGTAGAACCAGCCTTCCTCCATGGTCGCGTCAACGCGAACGGCAATAACGTTGTCGCCGCCGTAATTAAGATAATCGGAAATGTCGTAACTGAAGCCCACGTAGCCGCTGTGTTCGGTGCCGAGATAAAAACCATTCACCCAAACAATTGAGTTCCGGAAGACGCCGTCAAACTCAACGTAGATGCGCCTACCCAGATCGGATTCAGGAATAGAAAATTTCTTGCGGTACCAACCAACGCTGTTTTGGGGAAAATTGCGTCCCATCGCCTTATATCCATGGCTATAACTGCCGAGGCTGTCGAACGGAAGTTCAACACACCAGTCATGCGGTAGATCAAGAATTCGCCAGCCCCGGTCGTCGAAATTTTTCGATGCAGCACCGTCGCCATATCCCGTCTTCGCAAAGTACGAAAAGTAGCCGCTGCCGTTGTCGAAATCCTTTTTTGTATCGTAGGCATGTCCGAGTGCAAAACGCCAGCCAAAGTCCATTAAAAGTTTTTCTCTTGGGGAAGATTGTTCTTTCGGCTGCCCAGCCATTACAGCGGACATCAAAAATGACATCGCAGCAATCGAGCATATAGAGTACAATTTCATTGTTTGCACTTCCAATAATTGAATGTATGTGCAAAACGTTTAGTCAACTACCACCATCATAGATGGTGGCTTTCGAAAAGAAAAAGCATGTCATTCCGCGCTTGACGCGGAATCCATTGTCGATCAACCGAACTGGATTCTCAACGAGTCGAGTCTTCGACCGGTTCTTCGTCCCGCTGTGGCGGGCATAGCCAACTGAACATAACCACCGCCAGAGGCGGCGGGTTTCTGCTTTGCACTAAAAAATTTTTTCTTTCACAAACTCAATTTTCTGATCTTCAATACCTTTACTTTGAAATATGTTAACATTCATAACATTCTTCAGCATAACCGCACTTGAGCTGTCGTTTCGTTGAATGGTTACATTTCTTAGATCGATTCTGTTGACATCGTCAAATATCAGGCCGGGCCGATAATCGGGTTCCAATACTGCAAACTCAACATCGCTGATCGTAATATCTTTTGCGTGCCGGACAAACAAGCCGTATGCCGGCGCTACGCCGAACATTCCAGGCTCAGGGTATTTGTTTTCATTTTCCGGGATCGTTCTTGCCGCTTGTTCTTTAGTCCCCCCGCCTTTATAATAGATTCGGATATTCCTCAAATCAATATTTTCAATTGGATGACCGGGCAATCCGGCAATCGTGCACGCATACGACTGATCCACATTATAGACAATAATGTTGCTTATCGAGACTCTTTTTAGTGTTCCGGCGGGAGTTCCTTCGGGTCCGCGCATTCTTGCTCCAAGTCTCATAAAAATCGGATCGCTCACGATGTCCCTCATTGTAATATTGGAGATGGTGACATCCTCCAGAAGCCCGCCATCGACTGTTTCCAAAGCAAAACCTTTGCAGTAATCAAAGACGCAATTGGAGATGGCAATATTTTTGAACCCGCCGTTGGATTCTGTGCCGAACTTAATTCGTCCGGTTGGATGGTATCCATAGTGGGGATTATTGGAACGTTGATAGGTTCCATCCAAAAGTGTTCCCTCATCATAACCGCTCAATTGGCAATTTGTGATGGTAACATTTTCAGTTGCACGGGCATATCCCAAGGCGAAAGTACTTTTCAGGCAAATTCCATCGTCGTACGGTGAGTTGACAGAGAGGTTGGAAACATGTACGTTCTTGCAGCAGTCGATGTCGACGCCGTCTCTGTTGGTATCAATTTTCAGATTGTCGAGTGTAAAATTATCGACACCGGTGGCGAGAACAGCGAACCAACCTCCATGGTAAATTGTAAGATCTCTTAGCAAGACGTTACGGCATCTATAGAGGCTGATTGTTTTATCCGCGCTCTTATTTTCTTTCGACCAATCTTTCGCTAGCCCCTTTCCGTAAATCTTGCCCGTCCCGATGATCGCTACATCATGAAGACTATCTCCCCAAATCAATCCGTTATGCCAATGACTGTGTCCGTAGTCTTGATAAATGTCGCTGATACTTTTTTCAGCCTGGTCATAATTCAATTCCGGATTTGCCGAAACGGCAATGATCGTGCAGCCGTCGGCAAGGTATAGCGTAATATTGCTCCGCAAACGAATTGAGCCGGAGAGATAATTGCCGGAAGGAAAATAAACCGTCCCCCCGCCGTTCTCAGAGGCTGCTTCAATCGCTGAATTGATCGATGGAGAATCGAGTGTTTTGCCGTCACCTTTGGCTCCGTAGTCTCTGATATTGGAAACTATTCCCGATTGTGCCGCGCAGATATGTGAAATGACACTCGTGAAAATAAAGACGGAGAGGAGAAGAAATATCTTGGTATTTTTCATTTTTAGTAAATCGTCTTCAATTGATCATCAAGAGGATCAAAAGGTCTAACCGCCGCCCCTCTGAACTCGGTCGGATAACTCGCACAAATGTAAGAGGAACTCAAAACACAGTCAAGGTGTAAAAAGTTTTTGCGTTCTTACTTTTGTGTTCTTACAGGAATGAGAAATGAACTCTCTTGATGCTTTATTCTGTAAATAAGAATCCCCGAAACATCATCTGCTTCAGGGATCGGTTTAGTGAGAAAAGAAGATTTGAGTTACTTGATTAACGCCATCTTCTTCACTGCATTGAAATCGCCCGACTTGATCGAATAAAAATAGATTCCAGTCGAAAGATGTGACGCGTCAAATTTTACCGAATACTGACCGGCTGATTTGAATTCATCTACCAGCGTCGTTACTTCACGGCCAAGGGCGTCAAATATTTTTATCGTTACAGGACCATCCTTCGGGATCTGATAAGAGATGGTGGTCGTTGGATTAAACGGATTGGGAAAATTCTGGTTAAGCGCATAGCTCGTAGGAATGTCCAATCCAATCATGATTCCTTCTTGCATCGAAGATTTTGCGAGACCATCCGCCGGATTCACCGTTTCATAGCCCTTCATCAGAGCAGTCGTAACGCTATCCAGATTCGTGGTGTGCGTAATCCTCACCCTCACTGTCCTTGACCCGACACCATTTGTGTTTAACGTATATGGAATGACGCTGGAGAGAGTCGCATTTGATGATTTCAAAGTGGTGTCCCTTATTGTTCCGATTACCGCATTGGTTGCGTTATCTACGAGATCCACCCTGTAACTTATGTAGCCGCTTGTCCCAAGCATTTGAGCCACGGCGATAGAATCGGCAAATCCCGAATTCTCGGTGAATGTAAAGTTGGAGTTACTGTTAATTGTAAAAGGCTTGGTTTCAAATACCCTGTTGACATTACTGAGTACTCCATAATCTGTGCTGTCGGGAGCATCGACAAAATCGATGGAATTCCCGTCGACAACTAGGTCTCCAAGGGAGTACGAGAACCCTAAAGCGCCCTCTTTAAAGGAAATTCCTCTAATAGAAAACTCCCGGTAAGAGTTTTCCTTACTGAGACCTCCAGCATGCAAGCTTTGCGAGGTACTGAAGTAATATGGGAGACTTGATGAGTTGTATGAAGAAACAAACATGTTTGAGCTGGAAGCTCCATTACTTAGTTGAATATCTTGCCCTGTTGTACTTAGGGTAACAAAGTTGGCGATGGCACTACCGGGTGCAGCTCTGTTATACCAATTCGAACTTGGATAATTCTGACTATAAGCAACATAATAATTAGAAGTATTACCTGCCGAGTTCGTGGAAACCGATCTTACGGCAGCACCCGAAAAATAAAATGCTGTATGGGTGGATGGATCACACCCGACAACATTCACATTATAATACGTTCCGTGACCATCCTTGTCTCCTGTCCACCAAACCATTGCATTTGTGTCGGTAAGCGCGATAACAGAAGGACGCACATTCAATACGTAGTAACTCGGTTGAGATATATTAATGTACGGGTACGTTTTTCTAGGCGCATATTGGGTTACTATATTCTGACTCCAAAAGTCTTGTAACACACACCAATAAATACTACTTGACATGCTGCTTACATACTCTTCCCAAGCAAGATGAAATGCATAATCATATCCCCATGAATTCTGAGCAGAGTTATTGCACGCAATCGAAGCATTGATTGAATTTGCATCTGTCCCGGTCACATAACAGGGAGTCCCATTATTCGCTGGAGCATAGCCAAAAGTCAGCAAGCCGTAAATATAATTAATTCCGGCTTTATAGTGGTTGGTTTGATCTGCATTCTTCCTCTCCCATGTCATAAAGAAATCGCCCAAATAGTCTACCCATAAGATGTTTGGGTTTGCATTGGTTGTTGAATAAGAATCCACGTGTTCAGAAAAGGTTGCTGTCCCTACCTGTGGAGTATTGTAATTATTATAATTCTGAAAAAAATTCATCACTTGAATGGTAAAAGTGCTACCGCTCTGACCACCCTGTGAACCTTGCTGCTGAAAGACAATTGCTACGGCGTAGCCCCATTGACTCTCAAAAACATTATTGACTGCAATTGAAGGACACTTGCCTCCATTAGTCCCATCCAAGGGCTGCCCGTTGTTCATAATTGTCCAAGTAGTACCTTGATTGGTACTCGTTTCATACCAAACGTGCGACACTCCGCCGATAGAGCTAGAATAAACTTGATGTAAGACTCCAGGGGTTTCAGCTGTCTCCACTAATTTCTTCGAGCTGTTATCTGTGAAGGCAGAGGGGTCGTTGGAGAGATGGATGCCCTTGTAATTGGCAATGACCGTGGCGCCGGAATTAGTAAAAACAACCGGTGAGGTTGTGCTTGTTGGAGATTGTAGCGTTGCGTTTGTGCCGGTCCAGTACTCGAATATTCCTGTGAACGATTGACCGCTCACTGTCATCGGCTGCGTCGATGGAGCGCTGACGGAGTAGTATGGTGGAGTCCAACCAGAGTTTGGCCCACTTTCATTTAAGAATACCCCGCTATCTGGCGAAGCAACCCCGACGTCGTTTTGAGAAAAGCTTATTGGTCTGGCCCAATCGGACATCCCCTGATTTCTTTTGCCGTAACTATCCGTTGTGTCGATCCTCCACGGGTCGTTAAAGTTCACGATTCCTCCCGGACTTCCTCCTTCAATGAACTGCGCTTGTAGAGTCGCGTTGTAAGTAGGAGCAAAATTTGATAAAAAGTAGTTATTGGATGCAATCTGAATGTTAAAAAGATGGTGATTTGTTACATTGGATTGAGTTGTTCCAAGTACGCTCCAATAGTTATATTTCTGTCCGGAAATAGTTTTTTGCGCTCCGCGCAGCACTTCGTTTCGTCCTAAATAGAATGTAAAAGACGTCCCAGCCGCATATTTGTTAAAGCTCGTTGATACCCATCGGGCAATGCTGTCAACAGAAGTTGTGCCACCGTTTAATTTCTGATCTACACTCGCGCTGAAGCTATTTAGCGAGATAATGTCATTGATGGTATTTTGGCCGGTCGGCGTTCCCCATCCCGTACAGAGATCATAGCCAGTAACTGCAGGATAGCCGTTGTTACCAATAACGATATCGTGAAAATCGCGAGCGTAGTAAGTCGGATTATTCCCAATCAAGTAGATTATTGGGTTGAGGAACCCTACGGTGGGCTTGCCGGCAGCAACGGCTTGCTGATTTATCAGTGCGGCGAAACCCGCCCAAAGCGGAGCGGAAAAACTTGTCCCACTACTACTATCCGCCTGGTTATTGTAATAAAACGCCGTGTATAATGATACCATAGCCACATCAGGAATGTTTCGCACCGTCGTTGATCCACCATTGGTACCCATATTAACATTTTGCTGATAACTCGGAATGGGGTTTAAGGGATCTGTCCCTCCCCCACTTAACGACCATGCAGATTCCCCCGTCCAGTTGCCTCCAGGACCGTTCGTGCCTAACACTGTCCCCCCGACATCTGTTACGTAGTCCGACCCTTGGGGAAAGGCGTGATGACTATTTGGGAGTTGGTCATTATATTTTCCGCCGTCGCCGGAAGCAACGAAAAATGATTGCCCCTGAACCGCCATCTGTTGGAATATCTGATCGGCGAACGCATCATAGGTATCAATTGGGATTTGAAAAGAACAACTGATTTGCTTAGCAATGTTGTCATTTGCGATGCTGCTTAGCAAATCATGCCATGTGACGTACGATAAAGAAAGTTCCGAGTCTGGAGGTGCTTCATAGACCAACACTTTGGACAGGCCAGGCGCCATAGAGATTGCCATTTCAATATCTGTCGTAACTTCTCTCGAAAATGTTCCAGGTACCTGATTCCATTAAATCCATCTACCAAAACATTTTGAAGCGTAACATTTGGCGCTGGCGGCGGAAAGGGGGCAATCGCCTCATATTGAGTAATATCGCCTTGAGTGTAGCCGTCGAATGCTACTATTCCGACGATCTGCCCGTTGCCGTTGAGAGAAACATTCGGGGCGTAAGCTGCTCGGAAATCGTTACCCCAGTAATCGCCGGTCGGAGCTGAACCGTTTTGCACCGCGTATTTATTCATATCCGACAATGAGCTATGAAGTGCGGGACGCGTGCGTGCGTAATTATTTAGACCACTAACGTCTATAATTTCGAGTCCTGAAGGAACTGTCGGCTCGGCATCCGGCGCAAAAAAAGTCCGCCGCTCGACCGGATGCTGATACACATTCATGCGGACATGAAAAGCCCTCTCGATATGGAACACGCTCCCGCTTACATCTAGCAACATACGGTTACGATGCGTACCGGCGACGGTCAGTCCGTTCGCTTCCGCGAAAGAGACGACCGCCTGATAATCCTGTTCTGTCGGACAAAATCGATCTGTGAATTGTTCTGTTGTCAGGTACTGACGAAAACTTGGGCTCGCCGGATCGTACATCTCCTTAAGAAGGAGAGTGAGGGATTGTTGGTTACGCAGAGGCAGGCCGATCGCAAGCCTCAATTGTCTTGCGCTGTCCATCCGACCGATCGGTTGTAAACCCAATTTTGAGATCGCGGAGGGGACGTGACCTCGAATTACCTGCTGAGCATCGGCAGCGGCAAATATGCCGAGGTGAAATAAGAAGAGAACCGCAAACGAAAGGCGAAATTTTATTGATAACCGTTTCATGATTTTTCCCTTTCATAACTTTGATTTTGATGAATCTTATTGCTTTATTTAGTGAGGCAAATAAAAAGGCGCACGCATCCTCATCTGGAGGGTGTACATAGGTAGCCGATTTAGTTGCCGTTTTCGCTACAGGCGGCGCTACAACGCCGCCTGTGGTTATATGAACTTTCTCATGGTGTGACCCTCCTTTTTTTCTTCTTTGTCAGCGTTTGCCGATGAGAACTACAGCCTGCACTGATTCTACCCCAACCGCAATGACTGTATTTCCTCGCACAGCTAATCCTGAGTACGCTCCGACTATCCCGGTTTGAGACTGATAACTCTTCCAAGAATCTCCGTTGAAATGAAGAACTTCTCCATACGCTCCGCACATGAACACATCGTTGATCCCGTTGCCTCTCACGGCACCAATGGTGTATGATGTTAACGTCTGACTGTGCCAGATCGCATCAGCAAGAGTCGGATGCTTCTCCCAGGTACCTTCTCCAACAGCCCAGTAGTATTGTTCAGGTGAAAACCAGATCCCGTTAGGTCCTCCAACAATTCCTTGAGCTAAGATCGCTTGGACTGTAGTGCCGGATATTTGTATTATTTCTCGATCGGGGGTAATATATGGATTCCCCGCAGTTGCAAAGATCTCCCACGCACTTGTGTTTGTATTTTGCGCGCCCCATATATCACGCACGTCCAACGTCGTCCCACTCTCAATCTTCGTCCAGCTGTTGCCGTTGTAGTGAGCAATTGAACCACTATCTCCAACGATATAGAAATCTGAGCTGCTCATTCCCCAAATCTTATTGATTCTGTATGGTCCCCATGCACTAGAAATATCAACTGCATTGAAATTATTTCCATCCCAATGAATCATATTCCCTATCCCAAACCAAATGTCGTTCGAATTGAATGCCCACAGTGTATAAATAGGTCCGTAAAAAGATTGCCCTTGATAGTAGTACGGTACTTTCTGGATTCTCCAAGAATTTCCATTCCAAATTGCCAAGTTGTATGGCTGCGGATCAACCTGTCCAGTTGAGTCATTTATATAGATTTCTCCTACGGCATACGCGAGCGTATCGTTAATGATCGCTACGTCAAACAATGCACTGGATGCAGCGCCACCAAGCGTAAACGTTTGCCAGGTGAAGTTGCTGCTTGTGGTATCAAGTGTGGTTACTGTGCACTGTTGTGTTTCTCCTCCCAAGATTGTAGCATAGGTAAACGTGTGGTTGGGAATCAGGCCGGTATCCGCCAACACCGTATCGGTTACATTTATTATTTTTGTAAAGAGAGTTGTCGTGTCGCGCTTGAATGTTACACTGCGTGAAGTAATGCCCGTTCCTAACTTTAACTCTAGATAAGCCTCTGTGCAATTCACATCATCTTCTGTCAGCGCAAACGTAGTATCGGGGGGAGTTACAGGATTATTTTTCCTGCACGTCAGCGCACAAAAAGAAAAGAGAACAAACAGAACGTATAACGTCGTTTTCATGTGTGGAATATGATGGAGGTTTGTAGGTAATCAAGAAATGTATCCCCGCCAACCCCCCGTTAACATCGCAATAAACAAATCTATTGTCAATAGGCGTATTCAAAATTATTTGCGTTCATTAGTCAGAATGAATCCAAATGTATAATGAAGATGTCCGCGTGACTCATACCCATATATAATCCCGCGAAATGGCTATTATGGAAATTTTGACCTGACGAAATTTATTTGCAATTGCTGGATTACTAGAATTCAGTACAGATCTTGGGAGCGGGCGTTAGAGTGATCGCAAAGATTGGATCAACACCTTGTCACTTCGACAACTAACAGCGGAGGCTGGCAACGTGGTAAGTTGTCCTAAATGCCGATTCAAGAATTCAACTGTATTGTGACTCCCCCTACAAAACAAAAAACCCATAGTCCATCTGCTGAAATCAGCACGTCCTACGGGTTAAAGCCCCCATTAATTTCAAAAATGATCGGACTTTTCTCCCTTGCGTCAGCAAACTGCCGCTAATTTGCCCCATTCATCATCGAAATGTAATCGTAAGCAACAACATGCAGTGGGCTACTTTGAGTATTCAAGGTTAAAAAGGAATTGTCATGCCCCGCCTCGGCGGGGCATCCAGACCTAATTGAATGGATTCCGGTTCCGAAGGAATTCCGTTGGAACTTTCGCCAGACCTTATGTTTAAAAAGTGTACCACTACCAAAATTTCCCTACCATGTTAATTGTTTCGTCCTAAGTTTTGTTCTAGATAGCGTTCCATGACCCTCTTAATAAATTCATCTTTGTCGATCGTCGTTAAGATTTCAGCATTTGGCTTTTTAGTATCATCTAAAACGGTGTAACCGAAATCATCAACATGCACATTAGACTTCCGGCTGGTAAAAAGTTCGGGCCAAAGAACGTAGCCGACAGCCACGACATCATACAGCGTTGGGTCTGGAGCAGCAAAACTTTCATAACGCCATAACGAATATAAACCGCATAAAGCGTTGGTCAGCGGGGATTGACGCATCAAAAGTCGGTTGCGGTCGGACTCATTTAATTTCACGAATGTCGTCACGTCCAACCCTGCATAGACGATGTCGGCTCCGCTCGCGACAAACATTTTTGATGCACCGATATCAGCTCTTACATTCCATTCGGCATCGGGAACCGGGCCGCCGTTATAGCCCATGTGAAATGACCCGAACATCGAGACAACCTTTTTTGCGAGCTTTAATGCCTCCTTATCCCTTTTGATCACTTCTTTTATGTTGCAAACAGGCCCGACCGTCAAGAGGATGACTTCGTTGGGATATTTTTTAAGATTAGCGATGATAAATTCCACTGCGTTAACGCTCGACGGTTTCACTTTATCAAATCCTTCGGACCAATAAAACTGATAGGACGGTCCGGCAATTTCTTTATCCACGCCCACAATGGCAGGAGTAGGCTCGCCAACAACAACCGGGATATCTTCTTTTCCCGCTTCGTACAGCATTTTAAGAATGGTTCTTGCGCGAAGAGGCGTGTTGCCATGATCCATAACAAAACCAAGAACGTCGAATTCGGGGCTACTGAGAACCAGCGCTACGGCGAATGCATCATCAATATCACCGCCGAAATCACAATCCAATATTATTTTTTGCTTTTCTTTGCCAAAAACGAAAATCGGTAACAAAAATACGATGAGAACTAAGAGGAATTTTTTCATGGCGGCTCCCAATTGGTTTTATTGCTTTGCCCCGGTAGATTAGCGTTGGGATTCTATAAGGCCATCATTAATAACAACGGCCTTCAACCTCGAAATCGAATCGATGCGGAATGTAAATGAAGGAAATATCCACAGCTATAACTGAACGATAGCTTCGCCCTCTGTCGCAACTATTATTTTGCCATCAGCGCGATTGATAAGGACGAGTCTTGAACGCCCTGCCTCCACGGGAATTTCGTACTTGCGGCCATCCACTGATGCTTCTCTTTTAGCATCGGTGGACGATTCGTTCACACAAACCACCAATGCAGTCCGTTCATTCTCCAGGATCGTCGTTGCAATCGGTACATCAGAAATCTCGGGTTGAATCCCCGAATATTTCAGGACTGCATTAAGCATGGCAATCAACGGTTCCTTTTCATCGGCCAGCTCAATCGGCAGCGGTTCATTTAAGATATTTCCTTGGAGCGTATCGAGAAACGGCGAATCACTTTTTAGCACAAATTCACTCATTCCAGATTCAAATGTCACGTGCCCAATAGAGCCATTCTTACCGGAAGTCCAGTTGGTCGGTTCATAATGGCTTACCGGTGTACCGTGGTCATGAAGTCCAAGCTTTTTGAATGCATCGCTCAGTTTTCCGTATTCGTTTCCCTCAACAGCGCCGGTAAACAATACTTTCGTCCCTTTCTGCGAAGCCTTAAAAAGCTCCAACGCTGCCGAATCGCAAATCATCGTCGGGTCCGGGACAATAATCAGTTTCACACCTTCCAGTCGCTCATCCGACAGCTTATACTCCGAAAGCATCGCCGGAACTATACCGAAGACATCGGCCAGCACTCTGACTATTGATTGCCCTCCGGTCATCGCATTCGGCGAGCCGGAAAAAAGTTTCGAATCCGGGATGATAAGAACGACACGATTTTTCTTGTAATCGGAAAGATACGGACCGGCTTTTCTGAAGAAGTCTGCAAATGCTTTGATCACCTTCGTTTCAATCTTCATCGTTCCGTCTGCGCGCGTAAGACCTATGCCGACTTCGTTATCGGTTGATTGGTATTCGTTAATGTTCCAGCACCATTCAACGACGCCGGCGCCTTTTCCCTGGAATGCGTAAGCAAATTTTCTTTCGAGAAGTTCTTCCGCAGCAACGGGGGAGCGCCAGGGCTCGCCGTCTATGTTCTCGAGGCGCATGAGACCTGTTTCGGAGATCAGGCTCGGTTTCTCGGGCACTTTTGTCGATACAACATCCCAGAGCAGATTGTCGTTGAGCCACCATGTGTGGATGGAAGTGTAATCAACGGAGGTATAGTGAAACTGCTGAGATGACCGAAGAGACATGCCGCCTTCATCCTGGCCGAGCGTCACTAACTCGTTTCCACCGGCAGAATGAATGACGTCGCGCAGGTTCCCCGCCCATCGGGTCAACACATCCTGCGTAAACCGCTCAAAGTCAAGAGCCTTCCTTGGACGCCTGTCTTCTCTGATTCTTTGGTACGACAACTCATCAACACGAGGGAGAGAAAACGGATCGCCGGTTCCGTCGCGCCAGTCATCGAAGATTGTCGCAAGATTGTTCGGATGATGTTGCAGAACCCACTCCTTCCACGCCTGATGTTCGTACTCGTCTCCAATAGGCGTCTCCGTCCAAATTTTATCCGGCAATGAATATGACGGCTCGTTGATCAAATCGTAATTGATCCATCCGACATTCTTGTAACGCGAAGCGATCAACGCGGTAAACGTATTTTGCCATTCAATCGCGCGTGGGTCGAGATATGGATTGGTGCCGCCGTTCGCCGGGGGCAAAAAAGCAAACAGGTTGAAACAGACAACGATATTGTGACTGGCAGCGGTGAGAAGCAACGCGTCAAGCGAACGAAGGAATCCTTCATCAATCGATCCGGGGTCGAGCATGGCTTTTTGCCATCCCGTCCAGAAACCGGTTCGTACAAAATTTACCCCCTGTTTTTCCATTCGAGAAAAGTCCTTTTCCCATAAATACGGATTGGGTTCCAGCAAGAATTTTCGGCCGGCATCCCCTGCCATGTAGCTTGTACCGATCACGGGAAAAACTTTTCCATTTTTCAACAGCCAGTCTTTTGAAACGGAAAGATGAGGACCTGAATTCATAAGCTTGCTATCCATGACCCAAAATCCCGTGGAAAATGAATTTGGTTGCCATGCAACGTCGGCATTCTTTACTTCAACTTTGTAGAAACCGGGGTGAAGGGGTTTCGCTGTTTTGATTTGGATTTCTCCGGACAAGAACTCTCTCGTGCCGATCAGATTTAATGACGAGCTGAAGAGCGGCGTTCCTTGAAAATTCGAGACAACGATATCGACCCGCGAAGAATTTTGATCTCCTTCATCGGGACGCGGGCGGAATTGATTAATTCTGACCGCAGGAATCTCGTTATCTTCAACAGACGAATGAACGGGGTACGCTTCGATCCTTGCAACGCCTTCCAATGCCCTTTCAACACAATATCTGATCGTCGAAGCATTGAGCTTTGCGTCCGAGGGCTCGAGAATCCATCGCCCGCCGGCTTCGCTTCCCCGCAACCGATCAATCTCAAGAAGCGGACAGGCTACCGGCAATCCGTCATCATTAACAATTTGAACAAGCGGCAGCAAGACCGCGTCACGAGGGCCGGCGCTTCCAATTTCGCTCGTGAAATCATTCCTCGTCGTGAACCTTACCGTCAGTTCGTAGACTTTCGTCGGGAAGGTGAATGTGTTTACATCAACGTTTGAGCCCTCCGGAGCAATCAACCGGGAATTTTTGCCATAGAAGGGGGAAGAATTGAGAATGAGAGCATCGGCCGGACCGATCAAAAGCTGATGCGCATACGTCGGCTGCGGGGTTCCTAGAATCCATTGCCCATGATTCCTGATCACAGGCTGGTGGAACGGATAACCGCCGAGAATGACGAGGCTGCCTCCGTTCGAGATGAAATTGTGAATTGCCTGCCACGCATCGACCGGAAAAGCGCTGCCGTATGGAAGAAGCAATACTTTGAACTTCCCTGGATTCAGATTAGCAATAATCGAATCAATGTTCTCAAAATATTCGACATCGAAATTCTTCAGCGATTGTTTCAGTATCACGGGATCAATACGAGGCGCGTCAGTGGTCGGAAAACCGTCGGCAAGAAAACATGCAACCTTTTTACCGGCCGCGCCAATTTGATCGCTGGCCGTTGCGCTTGAAGGACGGATGAAAACTACAGAAGAGGCAAAGAGGATAAAAAAACTAATGGTATTAGTCATCGAAAGCAATCGTAAGCCGGGTTTTATTATTTTCAGCATGCTTGCACCAATTTATTTGATTTTATCGAGAGACTCATCGCCGGTTCCCCATATTGTATTTGGTTCTGGTCCCATCTCAAAGATAAGCTCACCGCCATTCACCACATCGCTGTGAAGAAGAATTGGTTTATTCAAGTAGTTTCCGTTCAGTTTTACTGACTGGATATACATATTCTTTTCAGAATTGTTTATTGTTTGTATGGTGAATGTTTTCCCTTTGTAATAATCGGAGTCGAGATGAATTACTATTTTGTTAAACAGCGGGCTGCTGAGGTCATAATATGGATGCACGGAGCAGCCGCCGTCCATTTCAAATAATCCCATCGAGAGCAAAACAAAATAAGCACTCAGTTGACCTTCATCTTCTTCGCCGACCCAGCCGGTGTAAGGTGAAGTATCATAAAAGTTATCCAAGACGTAACGTGAATATTTTTGGGTAAGCCAGGGTTTACCCGAATAGTTAAAAAGAAACGGAGCTTCGAGGCTCGGCTCATTTCCAAGGTCGAAATATTTCTTGATAAAACCTTCCTCAAGCCGTGAATTAAATCTCTTCTTGCCAATCAACCCGACAATTCCGGAGACATCTTGCGGAACAAAAACAGTGTAAATCCATGCATCGCCCTCCATGTAACCGGCACCATTCCAACCGCCCTGAGTGCCGAATGCAAAGAGATCGAAAGGCTCAACCCACTGGCCATTTCTGTGTTTTCTTCGGACAAAACCGATCGTAGAATCGAAGACGTTGCGATAATTTTGTGACCGATCGTTAAAATATTTGTAATCGGCGGTTTTATTTAACGCCAGCGCCAATTGACCTGCGCACCAATCATCGTAGGCATACTCCATTGTGTTCGACACCGGTCCATCTTCATCCGGCACATACCCGTAATCCATGTACGCTTTCATTTGCCGGTTGCCGGCAAAGCCACCGCACGGATAGTTAATTCCCTGCGTTGTCAGATCATGTTTGATATCGTTGAATGCTCTCTCAATATCAAAATCTCGTATCCCTTTTTGGTAGCTGCTAATAATAAGTGCATTATGATGTTGCGCACCCATGATCGGTGCATACTTCAGACCGGTTGGAGCTTCGGGGATCCACCCGCCTTTATCGGCTAATTCCAGCCATGCTTTGTCCCACGAGCTTGCGTACTTCGGTGTGACTAACGTCCACAACGGCGCGAGGTCCCATTGCCCACCCCAAAATCCGTCTGCGCTGTATACAGCACCCGTATTTTTGGGAAGCGTCTGAATTTTTCCGCACATGTCCGGATACTGCCCGTTGACATCGTTGAAAATGCTTTTGCCGGTAAATGCACGATAGAAGCAAGTATAGAATTTCTCTTTATTGTTTTCGTTGCTGTCCGAAATCTCGATCGTACTGAGTAAATCGCTCCAAATCTTTTGAGCGTTCTTGACGACAGCGTCGAAATCCCAGCCGAATGGTTTCATCTCCGTCTCAAGATTCTGGCGCGCGTTCTCGATGCTGACAAATGAGATTCCGGTTCTCACAATGATATTTTCATTTTTGATCGTTTCAAAATTCAAGACGATTCCACAACTGCTCGAATCCCTTAACTCACTGATATCGGTGATAAATGTCCTCGGTCTCTGCCATTCGATGCCGTAGATGTTTTCGAGGGCTTTCTTGTCGTTGGTTATCCAACCGTCCATCGAGCTAAACGGTTTGCTTACTTCAATAACATAATAGACCGTGTACTTGCCCGCGTACTGATTGGATTGTTTGACGTAGCCTTCAATTTCAACCGGACTGACTTTTTTCGTGTACGATTCAAAGATGACAGAATGTTCTTCAGTCGGGAAATTATTATTCATGATAATATGCGCTTGATGAGATTCCGGATAGGTCAGCCGCATCATGCCGCATCGCATTGTTGAAGTAAGCTCGACGTGTATATCATAATCCAAAAGCGTAACCGAATAATATCCCGGGCTACCTTTTTCCGTTTCTTTCTTAAAACGCGAACGATAACCGGCAGTCCACATACCGCCAAAAGGACCATCGGGCTCACCGGGAAAAACTTTTACAAAATCCGGATAGAGATCAAGCTTTCCCGTTACGGGCATGAGGCTTACGCCGCTTAAGCTCATAGCATGCAAATGACTAAATCCTGAAATGCTGCTGACGGTATATTCGTAACCGCCGTTCCAAACATTGTTTTGATTATCAGGGCTAAGCTTCACCATTCCAAAAGGCAATGTTGCCCCAGGGAAGAGCATCCATCGCGAATTCGATGTGCCTGTAAAAACATTTACATAGTCCAGCGGTGTCTTTGATTGTTGGGCATTGGCACTTACTGAAAAGATCAGCACGAGCGCTGCAATTTTATTCTTCATGAGACTTCATCTCGACTAGTGCGAGATCCCGTTCATCTGTATGTTTTTTGATTTTCCTGTTTAGCGCAGAATCCATATTTCGAACGAAGCTGTTTGGGAGGCGATGGGTATGTGCCTGTCATCTGGAAAAGGGGTGCAGTCAAAGATCGTTATGGGCGTAATGATGAAAAAAAAGTATCCGAATGCTACAAATCATGTTTCGGGTACACAACTCCACATTCCTTCCGTATCGCGTCAAGCATTCCGATCAACTGAAGGCTGTCATTCCAGCTCATCAACTTGCTTTCCGTTTTACCGGCACGGATGCATTGTGCGACTTCGATCGCTTCGTATTCGTATCCATTCCCCTTAACATCAAAATCGAAAATCTGTTCTTTTCCATTGTTGTAGGTAACCTTGACTTTGCCGGGACAAAACCATAAATGTTCGAGAAAAATTTTCCCTTTGTCGCCGTGGATTTCTGCGACAATCGGAGGATTGGCAAGAAATGAAGAATACATGATCGCCAGCGTATCGTTTGCATATTTGAATGTGTAGCTGCACGTATTATCACCTCCCTGGTCGCTTAACCCTGCAATTGCAGAAAAGCTTTTGGGCTGGCCAAGCAGCAACAAGGATAAAAAGACATTGTAAATCCCTGTATCCAGCATTGTTCCACCGCAAAGATCTATATTGTAATGCCTGTGTTCCGGCCCATTCTCCGATTTCATCGAAAAGAAGGCGGTGAGCAATTTGACGTTTCCAATTTCTCCCGAATCGACAAGCTCTTTTGTTTTTATAATGTTCGGAAGAAAGCGGCTCCACATGGCTTCCATCAAGAAAAGGCTCTTCTCTTTTGCTTTTGCAATCATCATTGTCTCTTCCTTGCGATTAACGCCCATCGGCTTCTCACAAAGAACGTGTTTGTGATGATCAAGCGCGAGCAATGTGTTTTCCAAATGGAGGTTATGCGGCGTCGCGATATAGACGACATCCACATCTGGATCGCTGACAAGTTCTAGGTAACTGCCGTACGCTTTTTGAACGTTAAACTCTCGGGCAAATTTTTTTGCCGATTCGGCGTTGCGGGAACCTACAGCATATATTTCGGAATTATCCACAATCTGGAGCGCTGTTGCAAATTTATGCGCGATCCAGCCGGTGCTCAAAATTCCCCATTTGATTTTCTTATCAGCCATAGTATTCCTTGTGTTTGTTGTGGGGCAAATATAGTTAAATGATATGAAAAATGTTACAAACGATTCTTCGATCCCAGTGCTAAATTAAGCATAGTTGTAATAAGAGACATTTTATTCTCTTCAGCTTGCCAATGGCTAAAGAAATTTACTACCTTAGCATTGGCATCTAAAGATGCACCCGGTTAACGTAACACCTTAATTTCAAACGAAACGGTTCCAATGAGAAAGTATAAAGGATTGCGATGGTTGATCATCAGTCTTATTGGAATCGCAACAATCATTAATTACATCGATCGCTCCTCGCTTGCGGTCATGTGGCCGAGTATCTCCAAGGATTTGAACCTGAGCAAAGATCAATACGCTACCATTGTTGCTGCATTCATGATAGCATATGGATTAGGCCAGGCATTAACCGGCAGAATGTTTGATTGGGTCGGAATTCGCGTCGGATTTGTGCTGAGCATTTCTGTGTGGTCGATTGCATGCATGTTGCACGGTGCTGCGCGCGGTATGCTGAGCTTCTCCGGATTTCGCGGGTTACTCGGATTAAGTGAGGCCGGAAATTTTCCGGGAGGGACGAAAGCCAGCGGTGAGTGGTTCCCGATCAAGGAACGAGCTCTCGCTCAAGGAATTTTCAACACCGGTTCATCTTTAGGAGCAGTCATTTCCGCTCCGCTTGTCGCTGCGTTGTACGTTTTGGTTGGATGGAAAGCAACGTTTATTGTCATCGGCTGCTGCGGAATGCTTTGGATCATCCCTTGGTGGATCGTCTATCATTCCGGTCCGACAACGCACACATGGATCACCGAAAACGAACGCCGTTATATTATGACCGGCCAGAAGGTTGAAAACAGGGATCATTCATCCGACGAATATATTCCAACGTGGGGAGAACTCCTTACGTACAAACAAAGCTGGTCGGTTATTGCTTCGAGATTTTTCCTCGATCCAATCTGGTGGTTGTTTGTCAATTGGCTCCCCATATATCTTGTCGAACATTTCGGCTTCGATATTCAACAGATCGGAATGTTTGCCTGGGTTCCATATCTCGGCGGGGCAATCGGAAGTATTGCCGGAGGATGGTGGGCGGGGTATATGATCAATAAAGGATGGTCAGTCGATAAAGCGCGCAAATGGGCTGTTGTTCTCGGGGGAATGATTATGATTCCCGCTTTTATTCTTACAGCGTTCGCAGACTCCCCTCTTCTTGCCGTTGTGCTCATGGGACTCGTTCTCGGCGGCTTTCAATTCGCGATGAACAATATCCAAACGTTACCGAGCGATTTTTTTTCAGGACGTTCCGTCGGTTCACTCGCCGGGCTCGGCGGAATGAGTGCCGTGTTTGGCGTTCTCGTTTTCGGCGCATGGCTCATACCTATTCTCAGTGCAAAAAGTTATGTGCCGGTTTTTATATTGGGTGCTTTGCTTGTTCCTTTGGGAGTAATGTCGATGATATTTTTGAGCGGAGAGATTAAAAGCATAAGGTGAGCCTCCTGAAAAATCAGGAAAGCATGTCTCACGCAGAGTCGCCAAGGCGCTGAATACTGAAAAATAAAACTTTCGCGGCTTGGCGTCTTTGCGAGATACTATTTCTTTCAAATCCTTCGAAAGGAATGCATGAAAATCCCGGACATACTCATGTTAAAGCCAAACAGAGTCTGGAGAACGTACTCCGGAGGTAAATATTTAGATATGATCGAAGGTAATCCTTCTCCCTCGGATAGTCATTTCCCTGAAGACTGGATTGCATCAACGATAAGAGCAAAAAATATCGGCCGAGAGAATATTCCGGATGAAGGATATTCAAAAGTCGAGATCCAAGAAGCGTCATTGTATCTCAAAGATCTCTTTCAGCAGTTTCCACAAGAATTACTGGGCGATAAGCATTATGCAAAATACGGTCCAAACACACAATTTCTCACAAAATTTCTTGATGCTGCAATCCGTCTTCATATCCAAGCGCATCCGACTATTTCGTTTTCCAAAAAACATTTAAACAGTAATTCCGGAAAAACGGAAGCCTATGTCATTCTACACATCAGGGAAGAAATCAAAAAACCGTACGTCTACATAGGCTTCCAGCATCCTCCTTCAAAAGAAATTTTTAGAGAGGCCGTTCAACACCAGAATATTCCCCAGATATTATCCGGCTTTGATAAAATTCCGGTCGCAGTAGGAGATGTTTTCATTGTTCCGGGAGGATTACCGCATGCAATCGGTGAAGGCATTTTTATGATTGAAATAATGGAACCAACCGATTTCGTCGTTCGGCTGGAGTTTGAACGAGGAGGCTACATTTTACCTGAAGAATCAAGGTTTATGGGGAGAGACATCGAGTTTGCCATCGAGATGATAAATTTCACTCCGATCAATGATGAAGAAATTAAACGCGACCTATTTTGCCCTCAGGAAGTTATCGATACTCAAGGAAAAAGCGTTGAGTATAACATGGTTGGGTTAAAAAAAACCTCCTGCTTCTCCGTCAATAAACTTGAGGTACATCAACAGTATCGTAAAGAAGCAGACTCATTTTATGTCGGGATTGTAACAAAAGGTAAAGGACGAATAGATTCCTCATCACAAACAGTTGACATCAAAGTTGGCGACAAATTTTTTGTACCGCACAAAACCGGGGAATTACAATTCATTACCGACAAAGGGCTTCAGCTTTTCTTCGTGTTCCCGCCGAAGTAAAGAAGTTAGCAACAAACGTATAGCTTTTTCATAACGGGAAATCCGTCGGAAGACGCCGCCCCCCTTTTTAATCTCCCCATTACACGCAAGGAAACCGTCGACTGTCATTTCGGCTTGCTTATCCGCAATTTCCACTGTTCCAGGTTCTTTAAATAATTTTTACTTGTCTTGCATTTTTCTCTTGACAAGTACCCCTTCGTGTATTATATTCAACCTAAAGGTTGAATAATGATTCAAACAAATTTAGACCAAACAATGATGGCGCTCGCCGACCCGACCCGGAGGGCGATCCTTAAGCATCTTTCACAGAAAGAAGCGTGCGTGACGGAAATTGCCCGGCCGTTCGACATGTCGCTCAACGCAGTCTCGAAGCATATTCTCATCCTCGAACGTGCCCGACTCGTGAATCGGCGACGCCAGGGACGGGAGCATTTTCTCTCTGTGGACCTCAAACCGCTGGACGAGGCCGCCGACTGGATCGATGAGTATCGCAGAACATGGGAACAACGGCTGGACCGTCTCGGAGATTATCTTAACGAACTGCAAGCAAAAGAGAAAAACGATAAACAATCACAGGAGAAAAAAAATGGCCACGGGAAAAAATGAGACCGCAACCACGGGTGCCATACCGGCGAACAGTATACTCGCTATCACTCGCATCTTCGATGCACCTCGTGAGCTTGTGTGGAAGGCATGGACTGAGCCTGAGCGGCTGGCGCAATGGTGGGGGCCGAAAGGCTTCAAATGGAAACACAGTAAAATGGATTTTCGTCCCGACGGTATCTTTCACTACTGCATGGTATCACCCGACGGTCATGAAATGTGGGGAAAGTTCACGTATCGTGAAATCGCGGCACCGAAACGGCTTGTCTTCGCCAATTCTTTTTCGGATGAAGAAGGCAATACCGTCAGAGCTCCGTTCAGTCAGGATTGGCCTTTGGAAATCCTGAATACGTTTACGTTCACGGAACAGGGCGGCAAAACGACGATTGAAATGCACGGCATTCCCGTAAACGCAACTGATAAAGAACAGAAAGCATTCGACGCCGCCCAGCAATCCATCCAACAAGGATTCAAAGGAACCTTTGACCAGCTCGATGAATATTTGGTCAATGCTGTGAAAGGGAAAAGCGCATGACAACGCAAGGAAAAGATCTCACCATCAAAAGAACTTTCGATGCGCCGGTTGAACTCGTGTGGAAAGCGTGGACGGAGCCAAAGCATTTTATGCGCTGGTGGGGACCGAAGATCTTCACGTCACCGGCATGCAAAATCGACTTCCGCGTGGGAGGCAAGTATCTTTTTTGCATGCGTTCGCCGCAGGGTAAGGATTTTTGGAGTACCGGAGTCTATCGTGAAATCGTGCCGTTAGAGCGAATTGTTTATTCCGATAATTTTGCAGACGAGAAAGGAAATGTAGTTCCTGCGTCATACCACGGACTACCGGGAGAAAATTGGCCAAAGGAAATACTGGTAACGGTAACGTTTGAAGCCATCAACAATAAAACAGAGATGACTCTTCGATGCGTCGGCTTCCCCGACGGCACAATGAGAGAAATGGCAACTGCAGGATGGAACGAATCGTTCGACAAACTTGCTGCAAGTTTAAAATAAACTATCAAGGAGACATCATCATGACAAAAAATAGCCGTGCTACGATTACCGTGGAGCCGGGAAAACAGGAGATCGTCATTACACGTCTCTTTGATGCCCCGCGTGAGCTCGTGTTCAAAATGTTCACGGATCCAACGCATATACCACAATGGTGGGGGCCGAGATATCTCACCACCAGGGTCGATACAATGGAGGTCAAAACCGGGGGCAGGTGGCGGTTCGTTCAACACGACGGCAACGGCAAGGAATTTGCATTTCACGGAGTGTATCATGAGGTCACACCTCCCGAGAGAATTATCGATACCTTCGAGTTTGAGGGACTCCCGGAAAAAGGGCATGTCTCCCTTGAGACGCTAATGCTTGAATCGTTGGCGGGCAACAGGACAAAGCTCACAACCATAGCGGTATTCCAATCGGTTGCCGACCGGGATGGCATGGCTCAGTCCGGAATGGAAAAGGGCGTCAATGAATCGTACGATCGCCTTGACGAACTTTTTGCTAAAGGAATTCCACGGTGATCAATAAAAGGATTCGTTTCAATATGGAAGCTCAAACTGCAAATGCACATGACCGTTGAAAGGAGACAACGTTGAGAACCCTTTTTTCGTTTCAGATGATATCGCTCGACGGCTTCTTTGAGGGACCGAAACGGGAACTCGATTGGCACAATGTAGACAAAGAGTTTCATGAATTCGCAGAACGCCAGCTAAGTCTGGTGGATACTCTCCTGTTTGGACGAGTGACGTACCAGATGATGGCGAGCTTTTGGCCGACCGCGACTGAGAGCGACCCTATGATCGCGAATACGATGAATAGTCTGCCGAAGCTTGTCTTCTCAAGAACGCTTAGTGCGGTTGAATGGAATAACTCAAAACTGATGAACGGGGATCTTGTCGAAGAAGTCTCAAAACTAAAAAATCAACCGGGCAAAGATATTGCCATTTTGGGAAGCGCTGTCGTTGTGTCTGCACTCATGGAGGCAAACCTGATTGACGAACATCGGATAATGATTGCCCCTATTATTTTGGGCTCCGGCAATTCCCTTTTCAAAAACATGGAACGCAGGCATCCGTTGAAATTGTTGAGAACAACGGCGTTTAAATCGGGGAACGTCTTACTCATTTACAAGCCCGATGACAAAACCGTAGGTGCATGAACAATTACACGACTAAAACTAACAAGGAGTAAAAGATGAGTTCAACGAAAATTATTGCAAGCTGGGGATCTTTCTCTCCACGTCTATTGAGCGTGCTTCGAATCGTTGCAGCTTTTATGTTCATGCTCGCAGGAACGATGAAACTCTTCGCCTTCCCGGCAGGAATTTTTCCGAACGGCGGTACTGTCCGGCTAATGTCCGAGCTGGGGCTGGCGGGAATCCTCGAGGCATTCGGCGGCGCACTCCTTTTGCTCGGCCTCTTTACTCGCCCCGTTGCCTTTCTTCTTTCGGGCGAGATGGCTGTTGCATATTTCCAGGCCCACTTTCCCCACGGTTACTGGCCGATCACGAACGGCGGCCAACCCGCAGTGCTTTATTGCTTCATCTGGCTTTATTTTTCCGCCATCGGAGGAGGTCCATGGAGCCTCGACGCAATGCGCGGGAAGCAATCAAAGCCAACTGCGTGAAAGGAACCTAACCGTGAAGGAGCTTGTATTCAAAGCGCGGACCGATCCTGCTAAACTCACAATGACGACGCTCTTCACTACGGCGGAAGAACGCAATCTTGTGGTTGAAAAATATGGAGCCGTCGAAGGGTTGAAACAAAATATGGACAAGCTCAACGAATATTTGGCGAAAATGTAAAAATAAAAAATTTCATAATACGAGACTTCTGAATAATTTTAAAAGTATGGTTCACGCAAATCCATAGGGATGGCTTCGCCAGACGCAAAGTAGCAAAGTGATTTAAAAACAGGGTCTTTGCGCCTTTGTGGCTTGGCGAGAGACAATTTTTCAGAAGCCTCAATACATATATTCGAACTATTTGAAAAATAAAAATATGAAAAATGAATCAATCATTATCGAGCGCACATTCAACGCACCTGCCAACAAGGTGTGGAAAGCCATTACCGACAAAGATCAAGTGAAGCAATGGTACTTCAACATGATCGATGATTTTAAGCCTGAAGTAGGCTTTCAAACGCAATTCAATGTCCGGAATGACGGAAAGGACTATCTCCACATTTGGAACGTTACAGAAGTGAAACCGCGTAAAAGAATCAGTTATGAATGGAAGTTTGGAGGATTTCCCGGAAATTCGTTAGTAACTTTTGAGTTGGTTGCCGTGGGCAAAAAAACGAAGGTGAAACTCACTCATAAGGGAATAGAAACATTCCTTCCGGAACGCAATCCGGGTTTGGCAAAAGAAAATTTTATCAAAGGATGGACTTCCTTGATCGGCACTTCATTGAAAGACTTTGTCGAAAAATAGCTGGAACTCCCGCTGCTGACATGAAGCATCGAGAAGCTTGGGGAACGTCTCTACTGAATCTCCGCTGGTCCATCCAATTCCAGTTTTACAATCGTATCGACCTTATCCTGCTGATCAGCCGGCATGTGCAGCACGAGGCCGTCGGCGTTCTGCTCTATGTTCACCTTCCCTCCCGTCAATGATGTGCTTGCGACGATCCTGCTTTTAAGGGACTGAAGTTTGATCTGATCTCCGTTCCATTTCTGAATATGAACGTAGACGACATTCCCTTTGTGGGTCGAACCTCCCCATTTGCCGTTGCGGAAAGGACCGCCGCGTGTTTCATAAATGCTCTTGCCGTACTTGTTCAGCCACGCGCCGATTTCTTTCAACACGTTAACCTGTCGTGGTTCAATCTCCCCATTCGGCATTGGGCCGACATCCAGAAGCAGGTTGCCGTCACCGGTAACACATTGCACGAGAACCCCGATACAGTCGGCTGACGACTTGAGCGTATCGTTTGGTTTCCATGACCACTGCGTGCCGATGGTCATGCATGTTTCCCACGGAATCTGAGTGTTGAATGTTCCAACTTCCTGTTCTGGCGTGGCGAAGTCCGCATTCGGACTGATCTGGGTTTTGGCATCGTAGTATCCCGGAGTCTCAATATCCAGCCGATTGTTAATAAGTATCGCCGGTTGAAGAGCGCGGACAAGATGGTAAGTATGTTCTTGATCCCACGGAGAAGGACCTCCTTCAGCATCGAACCACAAAACATCGATTCGTCCGTAGTTTCCCAGGAGTTCTGATAAATGTGTTTGCATTCGTTTCACGTATTCGGCATTCCGTTCTGTCCTGCAATCCGGGTCACGCCAGTCCATGGGAGAATAATACCAGCCGATTTTCATTCCGGCATCATGAGCAGCCTCGGCAAGCTCTGCACAGACATCCCGCTTGAATGGGGTGCTGCCGATGTTGTAATCGTCCACCTTTGTATGCCAGAGACAGAACCCGTCGCAATGCTTTGCAGTCAGCACCATGTACTTCATGCCGGCCGACCGAGCGATGGCGACCCATTCTTTCGCATTGAAAGCAACCGGGTTGAATCGTTTATAGAGATTATCATAGACGTCAACGGGAATTTCGCCGGTTCCGGTTTTTTCTATTCCCCGCCGTAATCCACCACGCGACCAGCTTATTTCAGTGCCAACGAGGCTGACCGGACCCCAGTGAATGAACATCCCGAAGCGCGCTTTACGCCACCATTCCAGGCGGTGTTCTTTTTCCTGGATCGCTTTTTGGAGAAGAGAATCGCTTTGCGCAAAAACATTCAACGGGACTAATACGAATAGCAATGCAAAAAAGACTGTCCACATTTTTATCGTTTTCATGATTCCTCTCTCAAAATCGTGCTACAAGTTTTCCAATTATACTGTTGCATCGGGTGATTGGCACAAGATATTTGCTGAAATGAAAATGAATATAAGCAAATTGTAAGAAACATATATTAACGAATCTACAATTGCGCTGCAGTGTGGAAAGTTGTCCGACATCTTGCGAAATCGCTCCTAAAATTTGACATTCACTCCAAAAAGCCTTAGCATACTTCCAATTATTTCTGCTGAGCTCACAATTGAAACAATATGTCGCTTCTTTTTGCAACCTCCATAATCAACCGGAGAAAAAACAATGATGAACTTCCTAGTTCCAATTCTTTTCACATGTTTGATCATGCTAAACGAACCCGCTTACTCCGATGACTTCCCCACACTGCAGCTTGGTGCAAGCGCCCCCGAATTCAATCTTCCGGGGGTTGACGGGAAAAACTGGACACTCAAGGATTTTGCGGATGCTAAAATCCTCGTCGTGGCCTTTACCTGCAACCATTGCCCCACTGCTCAGTATTACCAGGAGCGGATTAAGCAAATCGTTGCCGACTACAAGAGCAAGGGAGTTGCTCTGGTTGCCATCATGCCTAACGATCCCAAATCCGTCCGCCTCGACGAGCTGGGCTGGACCGACTTAAGCGATTCTTTTGCGGAGATGAAGCTCCGGGCGAAAGAACTTCAATTCAACTTTCCTTACCTCTATGACGGCAAGACTGAAGAAGTTTCGCGAGCGTACGGTCCGGTAGCGACGCCGCACGTGTTCGTCTTCGATGCCGACCGGAAGCTGCGGTACGTGGGAGCCATCGACAACTCGGAACGCATCCAGCACGTGACGAAGAATTACTTACGCGATGCACTCGATGCTCTTCTTGAGGGAAAAGAACCCCCGGTTACTCAAACGAAAGCCATCGGCTGTTCTATCAAATGGGCGGGTAAGGAAGAGTTGGTGAAAGCATATCTGGAAAAGCTGGACGAGGAACCCGTATCGGTGTCAAAAGCAGACACGGCGGTGCTACGAGAGTTGCGGAAGAATGAGTCCGGAAAATTCCGTCTTATAAATTTTTGGGCGACATGGTGCGCGCCGTGCGTTGCCGAGTTCGACGATTTTGTAACGGTGAACCGGATGTACCGGCATCGAGACTTCGAGCTTGTGACTGTCTCCGTCAACCAGCCGGACGAAGAGGACCAGGTACTCCAATTCCTCAAAAAAGAGCATGCCTCAAACCGCAATCTCATTTTTGCTTCGGGCGAGAGAGACTCACTGATCAATGCGTTTGATCCTCAGTGGCAGGGGGCAGTGCCGTATACCGTGCTTCTTGATCCGGAAGGAAAAGTTATTTATCACGAAGTGGGGAGCGTCGACATCCTTGCAGTGAAGCGCGCTATACAAAAAGGGATGAACGAACGCAAGCCCTGGTAACGAGAAGAGCCTCTCAAATGAAACTGTCCGTTATTGAGTGAAGCTCTTTGTGATGAGGCGGCCGTTCGTTCATACAACTGTTCACCTGTTCACTGCAGCAGGAGCGTGACTTGCGGGAGATTGCCTGAGCGTCGACAAGGAATCCAACACCATGACGGCAGGTCCAGGAGTTCCGTCTGGATTCCATACATCTCTTTCAGGCGCCCAATACATCACACCCAACGCTCGCGGACCTTTCTTTACCGTGTTTACAATGTCCACCATATACTGCAGTCGTCCTTCCGGCGTCACGGGCCAAAGCATATCTTCGTTGTCAGCAACCCTCGAGCTATCGTAACCAGTTTCCACAACCAAGAAATCCTTGTTGTATCGCTTTGCACACTCGTTCATATTTTCCCAAAGTCCCTCGAGAGTGCCATGATGCCACGGGGGATAAAAACTCTCGGCAATAATGTCGTAGTCAACCTGCGCGTCCTCCAGATGGTCGAAGAACCATTTCGTAACGGGCCAATTTGCTCCTTGATCAATATGAATCGCAATGCGGGGCGGAGTATCGCCTGCCGCAGATTTCACTCCCCGAATTCCTGCCTTGAGAAGCCTCGTCAATCGATCCCACTGCTTTGCTTCGACATACGGTTCAGGCGGTGCGTACTGAACGGAACCGGGAATCTGAAGCTGCGCCATCGGCCATTCAGTCCCCCTTGTTATCTCGTTTCCGATCTGCACCCAATCGGGCATCGCGCCTGCATTTTTCAACTGCGTGATGACATCGCAAGAATACTCTTCAAATCGTCTCTCCAGAGTATCGAAGGAGAGACCTTGCCATGCAGTCGGAATTTCCTGATGCTGAGGGTCAGCCCAGGTGTCGGAATAGTGAAGACAGAGCAGGAACGTTGCGCCGGCAGCTTTGATCCGTTTCGCCAGCGGAATCGCGTTCTCGAGCGTATTGTTTGGAGCCCTCCGAACCGGAGATAGAAATATTCGAAGACGAAATGCTTTCCAGCCATGGTGTAAAAGGATCGTCAGCTCATCGCCGGGCTTTCCATCCTCTTGATATGTGCGCGGAGTTCCCCATCTGCCTCGACCGGGGGCATCGAGCGCTGAGATGTCAGCACCGAGGACGAATTTGGGAGAAGGAATTGTGGTATCAGACTGAACGCTCACTTTCACTTCATACTCAGGCGATGTTGCAATTTCTTTAACTGCAGCAATTTCAGATTTATCAGCGAATTCCGGCCACGAATTTTCCGGCAGGTAGATCGGAGCGTCTTTTCGCAAGGGAAGAATCTTGAGTTCAAGTTCGTTATTCCATATAGCCGGTCCAAACTGTTTCAATCCAACTTCCCACGTCGTGCCATTGAAAAAATTATCATCCAACAAACGATGATGCTCATACAGTCTTCCAACGTCTCCAGCGTAAGTGATATCGAGAAATACATCGCTTAACACCGACGGCATCTCTTCAGGCAAAACCATTTGCCATACTCCGGCTTTGTCAAAAGCAGAATCATCGGGAGCACTTGCCACGGGACCCGGACGCCAATCGACTGGCTTCCCCATTCTTACAGGTGAAGAGGGGGATGCATCGCCAATCTGCGAGACTGTGACGGGGATAACTATTGGTTTGACGGTGGCGGTGTAGTGTCCAAATATTCCTTCATCTCCGAATTTTTGAAGATGGGAGCTCGAACTCATTTGTTCACTTTCTTTCGGAAATATCAAAAATGAAAAATCATCCGTGCTACGGGAACGCAGGTGAACAGTATCACCGTCAACAAACAGATCGGCCTGAGTTATTAACA
Source organism: uncultured Bacteroidota bacterium (assembly GCA_963717445.1). Lineage (GTDB taxonomy): Bacteria > Bacteroidota > Ignavibacteria > UBA10030 > UBA8401 > JAGVPT01. Next base: position 1,576,260 of record OY970334.1, read on the forward strand.
GGTGATCACGGCCACCGAGCGCAACCTTCCATGAATTATAGGCCTGATCTCGAGAGAGCAATATGATGCATACTTCTTTTCCTGTTCGCGTCCGCAACTCAATCGCCGCAGATGTTGAAGGTAAAGTTTCTCTGACGAATAATTGCTCGTTCCGACGGGACACAATGCCTGTCATTGAGTGATATGAGGCGACAGTGGATTCAGCAAAAGCAAATTCGGCGGCAATGCTCGGACAAGGAGTAAAAAAGTAATATGCCGTAGTTCTCTTTTCGATTTTTGCAAAAGGCTGTGCTGTCGCATATTTCAGAAGTGCGCCGCCGAGATTCATGTTAACCGGCCAGAAAAAATACGATTGCTTCGGAATCGTAATCGGCTCTCGTGGAACTGTGATCGTCTCGGATGGAAGCTTCATGATTGCCTGGAAGTTCTTCTGTTCCGGCAAAGGATAATTGCGAAGATAGTTGTTGAAGAAAATGTACCCGCGGTTCCCTTCTGTTCTCGCAGCAAGACGAAGCGCCGATGAATCTCGCGGACCGGAGGGAACAACGTCGGGAAGGAACGCGGTCGTTGTTGCAAGTTCCCGACCGAAATCTTGAATAAACTGATGGATGAGTTTAAGCTTGCGAAAAGATTCGTTCATCTGGCCGAATTCACGCAACGGGGCCTGAAAATCATACGAGACAACGGGAACATCATTTGGATAACCCGTGGCTTGCGACTCCTGAAGAGCCGTCAGTTTTCCTTCAGGATTCGATCCTCCATGATACATATAATAACCGAGAAGATTGACACCCGACCCAACCGCCGTCAAAGCCATAGAAGCGATATCGTCGGCAGATATCTCTACTCGCCGGTGGTACGTGAGCTCCATTCCCCCGCCCAATTCAACAGTAAACTTCGGATAATGTGAAAGTCCGTTTTTGTTTGATGCCCCAGATAGACCTTGTAAAATTCCGGAGGTCCCTGTAGGGGTTGCGACATGGAACTGATAGACACCTTCCGGATCGGGAGCCAACATTTGCCTGCTCCATCCCCATGGTTCATCGGGATAACCACCGAACACGGGAATGACTTCACGCTCCGGATACACCGCATTATCCCATCCGGTGACGGTGTACAACGGCACATCGATTCCGGCATCAATTGCCATTTGCTTGAGCTTAGAGATGTATGCCGCCCCGCCGTTAGGGGTGCGATTCGAGTATTCGTTCTCGATCTGTATGCCGATGATGGGGCCCCCCTCTTTCCAGAGAAGTCCTTTCAGTTGCTTTCCAATCTCATTGTAATATCTTCGCACGTACGAAAGATATGTAGAGTCATTCACACGCGTTGCTCCTTTTGTCAACAGCCAATCCGGAAAGCCGCCGTTACGCACTTCACCGTGCGCCCATGGACCGATGCGAGGAAAAACATACAACCCATGTTTGGCACAAAGCTCAACAAACCTGCGCAGATTGCGCCGGCCCGACCAGTCAAAGTGTCCTTCAATTTCCTCATGATGAATCCAGAAAATATACGTGGAGAGAATCTGAATACCGCCCGCTTTCATTTTGAGAATTTCTTCTTCCCAATATTGTTCCGGATAACGGCTGAAGTGAAATTCACCCATCACCGGGAGCCAGGGTTCATTGTCCAGCATCAAATAGCGGCTGTTCACCGAAATAATGCTACCGTCAGGCGCTTTGCCGGCTGATTTGCTTCCCATTTCGAGATAGCCTTTTTCGGGGGCTGCTATGCTTGCGCTCGCATCGACTGTAAACAGAGTGCCTTCGCCCCGCATCGGTTGCGACATCCCCTGAGAGAACCCAAGTGATACGAGAATCGTAAAAAATATTACGCTGTGTTCTAAAATTGTAAGAACTCGCATGACGTTTCTGAAGCCGCCTTTCTTAATTTAAATTGACTACTGCTTCTTAGCAAAAATGTTATTGTTAGATGAATCGCTTCAATCGGATCCACATTTCGTTCAACGGAACTTTCGGTTCCTTACATAAATAAATCTCGGCATCGTAGGCATAGGGGTTTTCAAAATGGGAGACATGCACGACATTGTTAAAAAATTGTTTTAAGAACTCCGCGCCATATCCTACTGAAAGAACAACCTCACCTGAATAATTGCGCGGCCCCCATATCCAATAATTATTTCTCGGGCAGATTGCATTCGGGAGTCCATGTTCCGGCCCGAAATGGTCAATTGCTCCTGCTATGCCGTACCATGAAGCAAGGATTGCGCATTCCTTTTTTTTATTTTGAGGCAAGGCGCTGTACGCCGTTGCTACCGAGTCTACCAATTCTTTCCAGCCTAACCGATAAACAAAGTGGAGCGGCATGACATCAGCCTCCCCTTTTTCCATTTTGATCAAGTTCCAAAAGCCGAGACTCTTTGCGTATGACACAAATTGCGGTACCGGCAGGATAGGAACAGCCAGAGGCATGAGCACAGTTCCGGAAATGATCATTGCCGAGCCTATAACCCACTTTGGCCAACTGACACGATAGTTCTGCGAAAAGCGCTCAATCGCAACCGCACCGGAACTAAGGAGGAGAGGGAAAATAGGGAAGACATAATAAATCTTGGAATTTTGAACCAGATAGACGAGAAGAAATATTGCCACCGTCCAACCGAGGTACCGGTACTCTTTCGCCTCCTTCCTCACAAGCAGGTACACCAATCCCGACAACCAGATTGGGAACATGACGGGATTTAAACCGATGGTCAGTTGGAGCAAAAAATCAAAGGGCGATAAAGAAAGGTTTTTGTACACTGTTGCATTGTGCATAAACTCGAGCGTTGGCCAGCCATGATTGATCTGCCACATGATGTGCGGAAGAAACATTGCGAAGCCTACTGCGCCGGCAACATACATCCAAAACGATTTCAACACGTCCCATCGCCTTGTGATGATGAGAGAGAGAAGCACCGAAAAACCGAGCACGAGAAATGTATATTTGTTCAACAGCCCGACACCAAACAGAGCGCCGATCATTATCCACTTTTGCGGAGAAGGGGAATTGATTGTTTTTGAAAACTGGTAAATGAATAGTGTGCAGAGCATGATGTCGACCGGATTCATCGAAAAGAAACTGCTTACGGCGGGGAATGCTATTGTGAAGCATATCGACAGTGCCGCAAGCGATTTGGATAACCTGCCTCCTCCGAGCATCCCGGCAATTTTAGCCGAGAGCAACACTGTGATAGCTCCGGCAGTGCCGGATAATAATCTGAGGCCGAATATTGACTCGCCGAATATTTTAGTTGCGGCAAACGTCAGGAGCGCGACTAAGGGAGGATGGTCCACATATCCGAAATCGAGATGCTTGCTGCACGCAAAATAATAGAGCTCATCGCCAAAGAATCCGTAACGTCCGGCCGTTGCAAGAGTCAAGAGAAGGAAACAGGCCGCTGAAATGTTTGGAACTGTGATGTGTTCTCGAAGAGACCCAAAATTTCTGTTGATATTCATCTTGATGAGAAGTGTTTGCAGGTTTGCGACCGTGCGTGGTAGCTAAATTAGAGAGCGACGTAGTGGAAATCAAGTGAAAAAGGAAAAAGTGCTTTACACCATTACAGATTGAATGTAAATGGCGGCGCCAAATGCAGCACTTTGCCCATTCCCCAGTAACCTGAAATCGACGTAATCCCCTTTTTCGCTTGTAAAAGGGCAATTTAGCATTACCGGCAGAGTGAATATTAAACAAAATCGCCCCCCGGCTCGTCTAAATAATCGGATGAAGAAGATTGGTCACTTTGCCGATTTCTATATTATGAGAGATTCCAGATTTAATCGTCTCGCCATCGGGATAATTCTCAGTGCATATCTGGTCACGGGAGCTTTAAGTCCTCAGAGCCTTCTTGGACAAGCGCTCTTCCTCAAACTCAATAGTTTTCTGCCAATCCAGAACGAACACAGTATTGTTCTTGATGAACGGCCATTCTGGACATCCCACAAACATTTTGTCCAATCAACGCAATCCTCGGACGATTACATCCTGAACGCCGCCGATCCTTTGATCAGCGCCGCCACGCCTGAATGGATCGGCGAAATCCAGGCTGTTTGTATTCCAACCCCGGCGCCCCTCTTTCCCCCAAATTCTCTTCGTGCACCCCCGCGTTCGTAGCTCAAAAGAACCCAATTCCTAATACCATCATAAATTGAGACACGGAAGAAGTTTTCCGCGAGCCGGATTATTTATTCACAATTAATTGAAGGAACAGACTATGAAAGGACTGCGAAACATTTCGCTTATCCTCCTTCTGGCAGGTTCTGTCGCTATGATCTCCGGATGCAGCAGCGGACCGAGCGCGGATGATTTAGCACAGCTCGACCAGCTCAAATCAGAAGTAGCATCGCTGAAGAAGGATGTTGCGTCAAAAGAAGCCGAAAAAGAGTCGCTCGAAACTCAAATTAAACAAAAGAAAGATGAGCTCGCAACTGCTGAAAACAATCAGAAGTTGACGCAGGAGCGGCTCAAAAATCAGCAATGACGGAATCACAACCCAATGAGGAAAATATTATGAAAACCAGGATTCTTACTCTCGTCGTCATTCTTCTTGTCGTTGCGACTGCGTCAAAAGCGCAGGAAAAACTCTCGAAGGAGGAATGGCAGACACAAATTACAGAATACACATCCCAGCGCGACAATCTCAAAGACGAGCTTGCAAAGCTGACCAAAGAAGTTGACGGCTTACGTTCAACACTCGCCAGCCTTGATATGCAGATCAAATCGGTAAGAGATGAGACTCTCGCATTGACGGGTGCAACCGATGCGACGCGTAAAGATTTTGAGCAACGGCTCAAGAACCTCGAGGATCGGGTAGCAGCGCTGCTTCCCCTTTCCGATCAAGACCTCTATCTCCGCAGATCCGAAATCGATTCCGCTCAATCGATAAAAGATAATCTCATGAAAGAGCGCATTGCAGATGCGGAGCGTTACTATGAGCGCCTTCAGAACGTCCAAAGCAAGATCGACAACCTGCGTGCCACCCTCGCCAAAGTAAAGTCGGTGGCAGAATCGGAACAGCATTACGTCGTGAGATCATGGTCGAAGTACCGCGATTGCCTCTGGAACATTTCGAAGAAAAAGAAAATCTACGACAACCCCTTTCTGTGGCCGAAGATCTGGCAGGCAAACAGGGAGCAAATCAAAGACCCCGATATTATTCGGATCGGTGAACATTTGAAGATACCGCCTCCGGGCGGTTTGACCTCGGCAGAGAAACGTGCTGAGCAGAAGTACTGGAGCCAAAGGCATACCTGACACGAAGCCACTGTTGTAAGCATATCAAAAACAATGAAGCCCTCCGCGATACATTAACGGAGGGCTTCGTATTTCATGATAACGCTATTCGGAGAGAAAGACCGATAGGTCCACGTTCGTTGTTGTCCGCCTTTACTCCCTTTCTCTTTCCCGAGGCTGTTTACTGGACCTTGTTCTTGTTGTCCTATTCGACCGTTCTCTTTCTCTCTGCCTTGCCTTTTGGTTTGAGCGCGCTGCTACATGTCGTGCGTACGGCGATCGAGACCTGTAATTTTTGGGAATGGCCATTCTATGAATAACAGTAGACCTGACCAGGATTGTAACATGACTATTGTAGGCAGCGTAGGGTACAGGGTGATAAGGATGATAGTACGCAGGGTAATATCCATACGCATAGGGACTATAATAGAATCGATGCGGGTGCCATAAATACACCCACAGCGCTACGTCTGCCGGAACCCAGACGCCGGTGTAACATACTCCAGGTCCATAGTACGCTGGTTCACCGACAACAATAACGTCGGCAGAGTTATATTCCCTTTCAATTTCTATTGTCGCTATTTCCTGCTCGGCCCCTGTACTGTCCATCACGGTCAGAGAAAATCCCCGCATGTTGCCCTTTCCATATTCAGTGACATGGATGTAATCAACATTGCCGTCACCATTAATGTCTAAATTATTTACCGACCCCGGCGCATTTAGCTGTTGTTCGATGTCTGCAGCGTTTTTGCTGTGCTTGACAATCTCCGTGACTGCCTGTAAATCAAGTCCGGCTGCTGCGGGCGTTGAGGTTGTCGTCACTGTTTGATCTTGAGCACTGCTCCGCTGGTGACAGCAGAAGATCATAATTCCTAAGACAAAAAAGCAAATAAGAGGTACTCTACTCATGAAAAACTCCGAATAAATTAATTGATGAATGAAATAATATTCCCCGTTACTCGCGTGTGGACTGACGGCTGCCCCAGAGAAAGATTTATGGCCAATCAAATTTGCATAAAATAACACCGCCACTTACACGCTACCTGGTTAGCGGCTGAATAGAAGCTATCTCAAAAACGCTTGATTATGTCCTTCTGAAGGAATACTGACAGATCATTGTCATTCTGAATCCCGTCGCTTTTCAGGCGGGGTGAAGAATCCATGACAATGACATACCTTGACTCTACTAGGCCTTCCATGTCATGGATGCTTCGCTCCGCTCAGCATGACATTTACGGCTGCTTTCTGCATGAAAACCATTTTTGAGATGGCTTCTAATAAATGGAACCGGTCTCTATAACATATTCTATTGGAAGCCCCAACCCATATCATTAGATTCTTGAGACCGGAAAAAGTTTCATCAACATCGTGGAACGGATTTCATAACCTGTGCAGGGCTGTTTTGCCGGTCAACGGTTTATAGTACGAAAACGTGATGAAAAATAAAAGGGCGACCCCGAATCGGGTTCGCCCTTTTTACTACGCGAGTTCTCCACTGCCGGACCATCACGTCCGAGTTTTAACCTCTCCTCAACGGCAGTGAACGAATCGCTTTCAATCTGCAACGTATGCACGGCCCAAGGTCGACGGGCCGCTGTACTATTTGACAACTACCATTCGACGGTCTCCGTCACGCATGACAATAAGGTAATTCCGGTTATCCTGATTGAACTCCATAGTGCTGAATTCCGAGACCGAAACGGAAAGTGTTGACGTAGCGTAGATAAGCTCCTGGATCACTGTTGCCGGAATCACGGCTTTTCCAGAATTGCTTGCCAAAACCAGCGTATACCCGGTGTCAATCTGGATTGGCCTGTCCGGACCTCCATAATGAATTCCAGGTGGGAGACCGCCATCTCTCATCCGCAGTCCAGAGCCATATTGGGCAAATCCATCCGGACCGAAGATGATCATCGGGATGATGCGGATGAGAACACCCGCGACAGGGTTTCCCCCCGACCACGTGAGAGCAAGGTCGCTGTCTGCGTCCATTTGCTGGCCGTTCGTATAACTCGTAATGTTGATGAGAGCTGGAGGAGAAGTAATAGAGACCTTTGCTGCAGCAAACGACAATGATCCGCTGACATCAAATTCATAACTCGTATTAGGCACAAAAGTTAGCTCAGGGCTTCCGTTACCGAACAAATGAGGCACGAGGGAATAGAACGTCCCGCCATAAAAATGCTGAATTTTCCTGAGCTCTAGACTGTTGCCGGAATAATTCAGGGAGACAGATCCGATGTCTTCCGCTGCATGCCATGGCCGCGGTCCGGGCACAGTCGCCAGCGTGTCGAAAACGACGACCGACGCATCTCCCAGCCTTTCCGAGTCTTGAGCGATCGGTCCCACGAATGGATTCCATCCTATATCAAACACCCCATCACTGCTGTCGACGGGAACACCGGAAATCTGAGAGACCATGATCTCATCGTCAGTGATTGAACCGGCAACAGCGCTTTGCGCATCAGTTGCCGAAGCTGCTGTCGCAATCGGTTGCATCGGTTGCGTTGTGTTCGAACAACCCAGCATAAAGAGAGTAGTCATCCCTGATGTACAAAAGAAAAATAACAGACGCTTCTTCAGTGCCATAGCTCCTCCGCATATTGTCGAAATTATTTCAGCCGTTTTTCCAGATGCGATCATTTTCTTCCACATTGCGGTATAATAATTCGATGCCGTTTGAATTAGAAAAGTTTAATCGTCGCATGTTGTTTTCTCTATGCTCATTCTGCTATTTGAGCAGCACCATTTTCTTGACGGCGCTGAAGGAGCCGCTTTCAATCCGATACAAGTACACCCCGCTGGGGAGATCCGATCCATTGAACAACACTGCGTGCGTTCCAGCGCTCTGATTTCCTTCAACCAATGTGGCGACAGACTGACCGAGGATATTATAGACGTGCATCGCAACCTTGCCGGAAAGAGGGAGTGTATAGCGAATCGTTGTCGACGGATTAAACGGGTTCGGATAGTTTTCATTTAACGTGATGACACCCGGCGTGCTGGCACTGCCCCCTTTCACCACAACGCCCGTTGTTGCTTCGCTTACATTCCATTGATACCGAAAAGCACGGTAGCTGACAACTTGATTGGGCATGGACATTTCATAGACTTTTTCCCCATCGCTCGTTACCTCCGTCACCGACGGGTTGGTCGCTCCCCATCCGATAAGGGTATTTCCGTTGGAAAAACGTTGAACGTACCCCATGGCGCTGCTAACGTAATCGGGATTGTTTCTGTACTGCCATACGAGCGTAGCGATCTTGTTCACTTCATCCACCTGGTATTCAAGCGCGCGAGAGAACGGCGGGGTGTGGAAATTGCCGTTGTCGAACAGAACAAAATTTCCATTGGCCAACCGTCGAATAGCGTGCTGATGGGAGTATCCGATCGAATCGTTGACGAAGGTGAACTGGTTGTTTTTTCCCCCCATTCTCCAAATAGTGCTTCCCGTTAACCAATCGATCTTCGTAATCTCATCCATGTGACGTGAAGAAAGGAGTAGGTTTCCGTCTCCGTCGAACTCAAGTGCGTTGCCGTGAACGTAGTCGATGGTCTGCGCTGTAAGGTCCTCGTGCGTCGCATCGGTGATCTGAAAGTGGTCCCAGCTTCGCCACTGGAAGACGACGTTTTTTGACTGGTCGAGCTCTTGAATGATAATTCCTGTTACTATTGCATTCGGGTTCCCGTTCGGAACAATTTTTGACATGTCGACAAGCTCCGGGTCATCCCCCATCAAAAGAGCGTGACCATTCGGCAAAAGTCGTAGCTCGTGGAAATCGGTAGGATAGCCGTTCCCGCATTGATAGCTGTTCACGACCTGGTACGACGAATCCAATTCGGAGAAGGCCGAAAGTCCCTCGTCAAAATAGGTGAGATGACCGTTCGGCTGAAGGTCAAAATCAATCGCAGTAGCGCTGAGCTCTCTGTAGAAAACGGGATGACCGAAGTTGTCTAGAATCATGAGGAATGGCGTCGAAACAACGCTATCTGTCCATGCAAAATTACTGAGAAAGATGTATCCGGGAGTTGTGGTACTGTCTGTCAGAATACTCAAGATGGGGAAATTGGATGGAAGTGCAGAATCATTCGTAACGAAAGCGCTCGCCATCGGGGAATAATGAAATGGCAATCGTGCCGATTCCTCAAAAAATTTCCGCGGCATTGAGAACGTCATTACTTTGGGCGTTATCGTAAAATTGAATTTCATTGGTGCAATCTCGCTTCCATTCGTTGCCCTCATGCCATCGCTGACGTCGATTGTAACTTCTTCCCCCGCCGCAAACGGCACGTTGGGGATGAAGATGATCGTCCTACTGTCATCGGAGAGAACAACCTTTCCGGCATGATCGCCGCTCACTGCACCGCTCACCGAGATTGTTTTGTTTGATTCGACACTCACCGGGTCGATTTCTTCTTTCGTCCTGATGATGATTGTGGACTGCGGCATGTTTAATGACGAGCCGGGGACCGGTGAAATGTATTCAACATGTGCATTGTTTTGCACCTGAGATTCAAGGTATGTCGACATGAGTAGACTGAACATTGCAACAACACTTACGCGCACAACTCCCTTCATATACCTTCTCCTCTCAATATGCCGATCTTTCGCTCCAGAATTATCTTCCACCACTTGTCATCAATGACCGGTCATCAGTGCGAATATGTCAGCTACTGTTTTTGTGTAAATCCTTCTTTGATTTTACGGCACCCGGTTCGCCAAGCGGTGTTTTTTTGACACCGCTTGACACGACGGGTTTAGCCGTTGCCCACACCTGGTATCACCTGATACTATTTAAGCAGCATAAGCTTCTTGGTGCTAACGAAACTACCGGTCGTAAGTCTGTAGAAATACACTCCGCTTGCCATATTTGCCGCGTTCCATTGCCGAGTGTAACTGCCTGCCTGCAATTCTTGTGAGACAATCGTTGTTACTTCTCTTCCTAACATATCAAAAACCTTTAGCGATACAAATGACCGGGTGGGAAGTGCGAATGAGATTGTTGTCGTTGGATTAAACGGATTAGGATAATTCTGTGAAAGCGAAAATATTGTTGGTATCTCACTCTTGCTATCCTTTACAGCAGTAATCATATCCGACAACGGCCGCCTCCAGGTACCACTGCCATTCGTCCCTGCATAAAGATCTGTTTCACTCACAGCAAGCGAACTAATGTTAGTGTTTGTCAAGCCCGTGTTGACTGCACTCCAACTTGTGCCATTGTCCGTAGAAAGAAAAATTCCTCCATTTGATACGCCAGTATAAATAGTCCCTGCGAAGATATTCGTGCCGGAGATGGCGAGGGATGAAACATTAGCGTTCGTTAAACCGGTAGCAGCCCAGCTTGTGCCGTTATCAGTGGAGAGAAAAACACCGTCTCCGGTTGCAGCAAGAATATTTGTGCCTTCCACCCCAAGAGCATAGACTATTTCGTCAGACAAAACCGTACTCGGTAAAGTCCAACTCTTGCCGTTGTTCGTTGAGAGAAAAACACCACCGTTTTGGGTACCTGCGAAGATATTCGCTCCGCCCGCGACGTTCGGGGAAACAGCAAGTGAAAAAATACACATATTTGTCAATCCTGAATCGACAACATTCCAACTCGTGCCGTTGTTGGTCGAAAGAAAAACACCATTACCACTTTGTCCGTCTCCAGCAAAAATATTCGAGTCGGATACGGCAAGACAAGTGATGTAAAGATTTATCACTCCTGAATCCAACCAAGTCCAGCTCGTGCCGTTGTTCGTTGAACGAAGGATGCCAGGGACAAAGCTCATGCCAGCGAAAAGATTCGCACCTGACTCGACAAAAGAAGAGACATAAGAATTTGATGGCACTGCTGAATCGACCGTCACCCAGCTATCGCCGTTGTTGGTGGAGAGTTGAATGCCGTTGTCCCCGGCGATGAGATTCGAACCGAACACGCCAAGAGCAGAGATAGAAGTATTCGTCACACCTGTGCTGGCCGGAGTCCAACTTGCGCCGTCGTTCGTTGAGATAAAAATACCGTTGGCGGTCCCGGCAAACAGATTTGTGCCTTTCACAGCAAGGGTATTAATGATCGTGTCTGTCAAACCAGTGTTCATCTGAGCCCAGGACGTTCCGTTGTTGGTAGAGAGAAATACGCCCCTGAACGTCCCTGCAAAGATATTCGAGTCTTTGACAGCAAAAGCAGCAACTGGTGTATGCTGCAATCCGGAATCAACTGCAGCCCAGCTTACACCGTTGTTCGTCGAGAGATAAACATTGCCATAGAGACGTACCGGTATCTGGCCGACCGGGACAGGAACAGGCAAACGCGTTCCAGCGAAAAGATTCGTGGAGCTTGCCCCGCCGGAGGCGGGGGATACTGCGAGAGCGGTGACAATATTTCCTATCAATCCTGAATCGACCGAAGTCCAACTCGTACCGTTGTCCGTGGAACGATAAACGCCGTTATCGCCAGCACCGACAAAAAGATTCGCGCTATCCACAACAAGAGCGGTAATGTTAGTACTCGCAAGAACCGTACTCCAACTTGCACCTTTGTTGGTGGAAAGAAAAAATCCATTCGAGCCTGCAAAGAGATTCGTTCCACTTATAGCAAGGACACTAACGCCCAATGGCGCCAAGCCGCTTGCACTCCAACTAGTGCCGTCGTTTGTCGAAACAAAAAAGCCGCCTCCATAGCTCCCTTCAGTCCCTGCATAAAGATTTGTGCCATCGGCAGCAAGGGCCAACGTGTTGGTGTTTATCAATCCGGCCTTCGCCGCAGTCCAACTTTGTCCGTTGTTCGTTGATAGAAAAACGCCGCCGCTATAAGTCCCGGCGTAGATAGTTGTGCTATCGACAGCAAAACAAGTAATATCACCGCCGTAAGGCCCGTTGGTTTGTATCCATTGTGCCTGCAATAAATTCATATTTGCACTAATTGATATACATTAAAAAAGGAATCTCAATATGCGTGTCATAAGTCTTCTCCATTCAGAGACTTCCTATATATTGATCGAATTGTCTACGTCATACACTTCTCCGTTCATAAAAAGAGAGTTGTATCCGACGCTTCCTGGAATTTGAAACTGCCTAATGTTTGCATATTTTTTCTTGGATGCTCACCGTACTATTTCAACAACAGCATCTTCTTCACTGCCGCGAAGGAGCCGCTTTCAATTCGGTAGAAATAAACTCCGCTGGAGAATGTCGCGGCGTTGAACGTGACTTCGTACGTTCCCGCATTCTGATTTCCATCAACCAGGGTAGCGACGGTCTGGCCGAGGATGTTATAGACGCGCACAGCAACCTTGCCGGAAACTGGAAGAGTATATTGAATCGTAGTTGAAGGGTTAAACGGGTTCGGGTAGTTTTGTCCGAGTGAGTATTGTTCCGGTTGTATTATCAACGTCTCCCCAACGAGAAGGCTTACCGGCCCAATGGAGAGGGGCACGTTCGTATTGACAGGGTTTCCATTACCATCATATGAGACCGTACCGTTGTTGCTATTTTCCGCTGAAACGTTGGGCAAGAAAGTACCATAACCGAGCCAGTCGGCATAAATGGAATATGTTCCGGGAGCGAGCCCGGCGATATCATATTTCCCGGTTACATCGGTAACGGCATACCCTGCGATGACATCATCCTTGGCCGCATAGATCATCGCGCCCGCCATCGTAGAAGCAGTTCCCGAACTGAGACTCAATGTCCCCGACACGTCAGCGAACCCATCCACTGAAGCCGGTATCTGATGGACGTAGATGTAGATATCGTTGACAGTGTTCCCATTAATGGCAATTCTCGTTGCCTCTCTCCATCGTGTTGTTACCGTATCGGTAGAATAAAACGCAGGAGCATAACTTCCAAGAGGCATGGCAAACACGAAGTATGAGCCGGGCAACAGATTGTTGATGGTAAAGTTGCCGAGAGAATCCGTATCAACAACGTATGACCGCGGCTCTCCGAACTTATCTACCGTAAGCCATCTATCACGCGTGGCAATGATGCGGGCTGGAACTCCAACATTTAAGGAGGAATCAATGACGTTCCCTTCAATTGTACCAAGTGCGATTGAGGGCAATTGGGGAAGTGTAAAATTAATTCCAGCACTGTCTTGCTGCAACACCAATGTCGTAGCAGAAAGAATGTTGGTTTGCCCTTGATAAAATACTGTTCCATAACCTTGAGCAGCTGCAAACGCAATGTACGAACCAACCGGGATTTGCAGTGAGTAGTCTCCAAGCGAATCAACCTTCGTCTGAAAAACATCGACTGAGTTTCCTTCAAGCTCGAAACCGCCTGCCGAAGCATTCATATCGAAATACTGCCGGAAGTCATCGATGGTAACATTACTGTTCAGCGCGAAACCGGCTCGAACAAAAAACACGTGCGAGGCTTTTATTGGAGCCAGACTCGAATCTGCGACAATGCCTGACACCGTGATCTTCGGCATTCTTGCTGCCCCCCCCCTCAGCGTAATGTTGATGAGTCTAACTGTCGGGCTGTCGACAACGGCAAAAGCCTCAGCTTCTGCCACAGTAGCCGCTCCGTCGTACCACTGGCTTGCATATTGGGGCGATGGAGAAACGGCATGCAATTTATATACGCCCGGATCAATTCTGTCAATTCGGTAGTTACCGTTGTTGTCTGTTCTTGCCGCGTACGCATAACAACCGCCGTCCGGCAAATTCGGAGTCGCTGCTTGCAGCACTTCCACGGCGACATTCGGAATTCCGACATTCAATGTATCAGTGATTTTTCCTTGAACGATGCCATTGCCTCCGGCGACCGCCACCATAAAGCGTTGTTGAATTGCCGCCGCGAGCGCGTGCGTTGTGTACCGAATCACCGCCGTCAATGAAAGAGAATACCAGCCTCTTACAGCAGGCGTCCACGTCACAACGCCGGAAGCCGAGTCAACGCTGAAGCCGGGGGGATCCAATCGATCTGCGAGATAACGGACAACGGCCGTCGAATCGTTCACGACGAGATGAACAGTATAGACATACGGAACTCCAACCTGGCCGGTCAGCGGAGGCTGGGTGTCAAAATGGAATGGACCGGGAGCTGGCGGTGGAGCCGTTTGTGAATCAGCAAATTGAACGAAGATCACCGTAACGATGACCATCGCTATCGTCATTAAAAGGAAACGTTTGGGCATAAAGACTCCTCTCGCTTATGTGATGATTGTGTAAGTGTAAATTTGCTTTCCAAAATTCCCTTCAAATATCCCGGAACTGCCGTCATCGTAGAAGTGAGCCGTTTGCTGTTCATCGGCCTCCGTATTTTCTATCGGCTGTTCCTTACGAACTCGCCGGAGAATCTACCTTGCCAATAAACAGAATTGTCCCGGATTGATGCTCACGAATGGCAAAAATAAAAGGATGATCAATGCGCATCTGTGGGGTTGAGACCACGACGGTCGCAAATACACCGATCACTGTAACCGCCGCCGCCTCTGTTCCTTCTTCATTGACATCCACATACGTTTTGTGCAATACGTCGGAAACATATAATCCGCCCGACTGCCTTATGCGACTTAAGTCCGCTCTCGAAGGATCAAATACTATCCCCATACCAAGCGCTGTCAAATCATCCTTCAAATACTTAGAAAAACTCATTGTAAATTTAGGTAAATAGAGATCGACCTTTGCTGAATCCAATTTGCCGATAATTGCACTCCATTGCTGTTGCGTTAACGACAATGCAAATTGGTCAATGGAGGTGCCGGCAACGGGCAATACAACCGTCATGCTATATGACTGATCACCGTACGGCAAATCTATCGCTTGCATGGTATTATCTGCATAATACGCATAGGTGTTCTCTTGGCTCATTAACTTGCACGTTGTAACGCTTCCATCTGCACACGTGAAAGACGCATCCTTCGTATTCGCTGTGTCAAATTTGTATGTCCATGCCCCTTTAAAATAAATGGCATTGATAAGATACATCATGGCTTCGGGTGGTATCGGGGGGGATATGACTGTCGGGATTTTGCCATTTGTTTTAGTGTCGACCCAATTGTTGATGGTTTGCGCTGCGCTGGACTGAGAAAAATCCAAAGCGTCAACATCCGCATCGAAATAGGTTTTATTGACGCTTAAGAAAGCCGGCAGCACCGCAAATCCATTTCTATACCAGATAGAATTCGCATTTTGGAATATTACCTGATTATCAAGAGTCGTTAAAAAAGTGGAACTGTTTTCATAGGCATTGTTAATATCGTTCAATGACATCCCCGCATCGCCAAGCGTCTGCTCCAATGAATCAAGCGTAGCGCCATTGGCACCATTTAGCAGCATGCCGAACGCCATTGAAACGCTAAAGGGAGAAATGAACACGTTCTTGTTTTGTTGACTTTCGTTGATTGTGGCAAAGAGTTTGAAGCCGAATGAATTGTCCGATACGACGATAGCTTTTTCCGCTGCGCTAAGGTCAGTGACATTTGGCTGAACCTGTACCGGTCCGGTGCTATTCGATCGACAACCGAATAAAACGGCTGCGACGATAAAGAAAGCAAAAGCGAGAGATATTCTTTTATTCATAAGACACCCCTTTCTAACAAGATTAGAACATTTCCATTCCCTTCCCTATCAATCCTTCATTGACATCTAAAAACTGCACAACTTGCACACAGCGTATCGCATTACTTTAATGAACCGGAGCCAAGCTGGTTAGGCAGCAAAACTTATTGTAACGAAAGATCAAGAGTAAAAACCATCGATTCATATAATCCTTGCAACATGTAGGAGCCGGCAATAACCGGCGCCCCCGATGTATCCTTGATAGCTTGGTACACTTCAAATATTTCTTTTGACTGATGAGGATTAAATATTACCTGAGTTATAGGATATGGGTTTGGTTCAGGTCCGCTCATCAATGTTCGTCCACTATCGTTTTTCAGCGACCACGTAAAATTTCCTTCTGACAACATCAACGTTTCCGGTTCTGCTGATTGATTGAAGGCAGTAAATGACGCACTTAAAGTATCAGGAATTCCAAATACTGCTTTCGGTATTGCAAACGTGTATTGCATACTGTCGCTGACTTGACTAACGCTCAAAGGAGGATCTGTTATCGATGCAACTGGATCACTACTTTTTTTGCAACCATTGACGATGAGCGCAATAGATAAGGCAAAAATACAATATCGCATATCATATCTCCTCTCTGATAGCCCTGTACTTGCTGCCTAACTGGTGAGATTCTGTATTGATCAATCCCAAGGATTCCAACGGAGACTCCTTCGGAGGACACCCTTGGCGCGCGGGCACGACAGGACTTATTGATAAATGTTATTTTCAAACAAAGACACCACCCATTCTTGAGATGGGCGTTACTATAAAGGAGATAATACTTTAGATCATTGTAAAAAATCACAATTACGATGCCAGGGATTTTTCTGGATTTTTCAGATAATTGGAAGGTTTTCGGAACCCAGCCGCGCAAAATGTGCACACCACATGCACCGATTGCGTGCTATAGATTTATGCGAAGGGAAAGATTGTTGCTGCGGTTTGAGGGACCTGCCGATTCGAAAGAAAGTGAGGCTGAATTTGCGTTGCCCAAGACATCAATTTCTGAGATAAGGTAAACGACGGCAAATGCAGAAAACGCGTATGCTTCTGCTTTGTAGTATTTGTTGTAGGTCGAATATTTTGCCGCAATGAGCGGTGGGGTTGTTGCGGAAAGATACTCGCTGCGAGCTGAGCTTCTCAAAGCGTCAAAAGCAATCCCGGCTCCGAGAGTCGCTATTCCTCCTCCAAGAAAGAGATAGCCGGCGGTTGCCCTATTCGTATGGAGTTGCTCCCAACCCGGAAAAATAATCGTCCGAAACGATATACCCATTGACTGTCTCAAAGAGCGCACCTTTACCGTGTCCACTTCAGGCTTAACACGATCAGACAGATGAGCCCTGGCTTCATCGAACACCGCCAAGATCTTGGGTGAGGTAAGGATCGGGTCAAGCTCGAATTGGGGATTGAGTTTGAGAAGAGCGACAAAATGATCCCGCGCCAGCGACGGTTTTCCTTGAGCGACGAGTGAAAATGCAATCCATTTCTCAGCTATACTCCTTACGGAATCAGGGACGTTTGGCTCCTCGGCAAAACGGCGCGCTTCCACTTCCGCGTTCACATACGCACCTGAATCAAACATCGATTCGATCGCGCGAAATGTCGAATCAATGATATTCGACTGAGCGAGAGCCGGCTGTACACTAAGAAGAACAAAAAGAAAGAAACGCTTGAGTATTTTCATAGAGGGAACGAAATGGAAAGCCGCAAAGTATCATGCGCTGTAATTGTTACCTCCCGCTGGATATCCTGGAACGCAGGGTTATGAAAACGTATGTCGTGTTTTCCTGCAGAAAGCACGATGGCTTTATCCAGAGGAGTCGTATCTCTGTAGACATCATCGACATAAATATCAGCCCATGGGCTTGCGGTGCAGTTCAGAAATCCAGCGGTCGTAAGAAAATTGCAGTCGACATGGAGGTGTGCATCCCGACTGACCGTAACCGTTTTTATGACAGGTTCGAACGAAGGGTGAGTGAAGACGATCGTATGAGAACCCGAAGCCAGAATGACCGGTGCATCAAGCGGAGTTTCACCGAGCATCTTATTGTCAAGATATACTTTCGCCCAGGGAGTGCTGGTA
Organism: uncultured Bacteroidota bacterium; assembly: GCA_963717445.1. Classification (GTDB taxonomy): domain Bacteria; phylum Bacteroidota; class Ignavibacteria; order UBA10030; family UBA8401; genus JAGVPT01. The sequence goes on from OY970334.1 coordinate 1,594,129, forward strand.
ATTGTGACTGACCCGGAATCGATTGATCCCTCGGAGGCATCAGGCAACGATTTTGGCGATTGTACCGTTTTTGATGCCACCTCTTTCCGTGGCACAGGAGATTCCTCCGAAAGCGTGACAACTGGCCTCGTCAACACTTCAGGTTTCCTGACTGTATCAGCATTTAACAAAACGGTGTCATTGCTTTTTGGCATAGAAGTCTTTTGCCGGGGCAACCGTTGTGTAAACGAATTGACGCCGTAAATAACAGCTGCTGTGATCACCATTGCTGCAACGAAACGGGATGGCTGAATCCATTTCGCTCTGAAAGGATGCGTTAAAGAAACGGATCCGGTCGGACGTTCATCGTGTAAAGCAGCCAAGGCTTCATCGGCTGAAGCAAATCGTTGGCGTTTGTCCGGATGCATCAGCCGCTTGATAAATTCTATGAATTCAGCCGACAAAGCAGGAATAAATCGATCGAGCATGCCGGTTTGGAATGCACTGACTTTGTTCAGGCACTCCGCGTACGTCGCTCCCTCAAATAAGCGCTCACCGCTGAGGGTTTCAATTACCGTAGCACCAAGGGAAAATAGATCCGCGCGAGGGTCCGGTTGTTCACCGCGAATTTGCTCCGGCGCAATATAAGCTGGAGTTCCCACGAGGATCCCTTCCGTTGTCAATGTCGAAGAAACAGCTATGCGGGCAAGGCCGAAATCGCTCACTTTGATCGTCCCGTTTACCGCAATCATGATGTTTCCCGGTTTGATGTCGCGATGGATGACCTGTTGGCCATGAGCCACGCTCAGCCCGCGAAGGACATGAAGTGCAACTTTCGACGCCAGCGCAAATGTCCGCTGCGTATCATCGGCGATTAATTCTTTCAGGGATTTGCCTTCAACATATTCCATAACGATTGCAGGTGCACCTTCTACATCTGTAAGGTCGTATACCTGCACAATATATTCCGACCTGAGAGCGGCACAAGCCCGCGCCTCACGGACAAACCGTTCACGCAATTGTTCATCGTGAGCAAGATGCTTATGAAGAACTTTGAGCAGTACATGTCTATGGAGTGTTTCATCAAAAGCGCGATAGACACGTGTCGTGCTGCTTTCGCTTATCGTCGCCTCAATTGTGAAGGACATTTATTCACCGCTCCATTCTTTGAGACGGTATTGCAGCCAGCGAAGCGACACCCCCAGCCTTTCGGCAGTGCGCGTTCTGTTCCCCCCCATTTCCGCCAAAGTCCCTTCGATAATTTGACGCTCGAATTCAGCCAGGGTTGCTGCGCTTCGCATCATCGCAGCCCGGTCAGTGGCATCGAACATAAAATCCTCTTTTGTCAATTGGCTGCCGTTGCAAAGAACCACGGCACGCTCGATGACGTTCTGAAATTCCCGCACGTTTCCGGACCATTGATTCGCGAGGAGCATTTGCATTGCATCGGGATGAATGCCTTCGACGGCCCGCTTGTAAGCGTCCGCAGCCCGGCGGACAAAATATGCCGCCAGCAGCGGAATGTCTTCCTTCCTGTCGCGCAAAGGAGGCAAATGAATTTGAACGACATTCAAACGAAAGTAGAGATCTTCCCGTAATCGCCCCGTTTTCACTTCCTCAAGCATGTCACGATTGGTCGCGGCAATAATGCGGATATCCGCCGTTCGATTTTTCGTATCGCCGACCCGACGGTATTCTTTTTCCTGAAGCATGCGCAGAATCTTGGGCTGAAGTTGGAGTGGAAGATCGGCCACTTCGTCGAGAAATAATGTTCCTCCTTGAGCCACTTCAACCAAGCCCTTTTTATCGGACGAGGCGCCGGTGAACGCCCCTTTGACATAGCCGAACAACTCGCTTTCGATGAGCTGTTCGGGAATTGCCGAACAGTTGACAGTGACAAACGGCTTTCCGCGGCGCAATCCGCCGTCGTGGACCGCGCGCGCAACAAGCTCCTTCCCCGTGCCGCTCTCTCCCGTGATGAGAACAGCAACGTCAACGTCCAGAACTCGCTTGGTGATGGCAAGAACACGCCTCCACGCCTCACTTTTGCCGACCATTGTTGTAAAAAGACGGGTAGAATCGATTTCACTGCGAAGCCGCTCGTTCTCAGCGCGAAGCGATGAGTATCGCTGGGCGTTTTCTATGGCAATGGCAGCGAGATGTCCGAACACGGTCAGAAACTTGAGCGATTCTTCCGTAAATGCTTTGCGGGAAATGCTGCTATCAAGGTAGACGACTCCCGACACGCTGTCGCTCGACTGAAGCGGGATGCAAATAATCGAAAGGATCTTTTGCGCAGCGATGCTTGTCGACAATTCGAACCGTTCGTCGCTTAACGCGTCGAAGGTGAGAACGGGCATGCCGGTCGACAAGACTTGTTGAATAACCGATGATGAAGCGGCAAATTGGCCGGTTGAATGTTCCCGCCCGAAATTTTTCGCTGCGACAACAGAAATGCCTTGTTCCTTTGTGCCATCAACCAAGACGACTGATCCCCGTTCGGCATTCAAGTGAGCCATGGTCGTCTCGAGGATCTTCTCAAGAAGAGCCACCGGATCGAGAATGGAATTTATGCTCTTCGTAATTTCGTACAATGCTTCAAAATTTGTTTTCTGTTCTTCAATCACGGCTATCTCACTACAAACGCTGATTCTTTTGACAGGCTATAATTGCCGAAATCATCAACAATGGAAATCGTCCACACATAATTGCCTTGCTGCAAAGGCTGTGTGAAGTTGTCGCTCGGAAATTGTAATTCCTCGTCTAAAGAATTAGGGTCGGTGTACGTCCACCATACGGTTTCGATTCCTGAAGTAACGAGAGAAATAACCAAGGTATACGAGTAATTGTAGGTCACGTTGGGTGGAGACCATATCAGGAGCGGTGTCGATCCCGTCGTGTCATTGTTGAGCAATGATGGAGATATCGGCGTCGCCTCATCCTCGATGACCCGGGTAACATAGAACGGAGTACCGACACCCCGTGCGTTCGAGGTGTCCGTCGCCACAATTGTGAGAGGTTTCCCGACAAGCCATTGAATTGTGTTGGTCGGAAAACTGTATTTGTAAATCGTCGTCTGAAACATTTTTGTGGTGGGAGAATAACCCATTGCAAACTGCATCGAATCCACCACGAACCAGACGGAATCAACGTCTCCAATCCCGTTCGGATCGGAGACAGATGCTGAAACGTCGACAAAATACTGTGGGCTCGGGTAATATTGGTCAATTTTTCTTGTCAGGATGTTTTGCGATACGACAAAAGGATATCCGTTCAAGCCAAAAGGAATTTGCTGCGGAGTTCCGGCCTGAAGAACGGTTTTCATGGTATCTGAGACAAAGCCATCTTTTGAACAAACGAAGGTCAGCGAGCCGACATCAAGTTTGAGGAATTGGTACGCGCCCGTCGAGTCGGTCAGAACCGAAAGACCGTTCTCAAGACATGCCACCCGCGCCTGAGCGACCGGCGTATTCTGAACCAATACATACACTTTCCCACTCACCATAGCGTTTCCTTGATATTGAGGCGAATGAGGATCAAGAGGATTATCTCTGGGTGCATCGGAGCAAGCAGAAAAGAACAGCGTAATTCCGAGCACTATTGAATGGGAACAATTCATTGCATTAAATATATGCTTTAATACGCTAATAAATCAAGAAGCAGTTCGTATGTAGATGTCGGATACCTTATCGGAAAATTCGTGATAAATTTAAATTCCGGGCAATGTGAATCAGCAAGGTATCCGACATCTTTCCAAGCTGTAACACGACCAAAAAGCTCATTTCAGAAGAAGGTCGAAGAAATCCTCCCGTTACTTTTTGGATTCGCCTTCCTGCAGCTTCGCCAGCGCTGCAGACGCTGCAATAACTTTGCGAGCGCCGGCAGCTTTCAGCAATTTCGCAAGGGACTGAATCGTCGAACCGGTCGTGATAACGTCGTCGACAATGAGAAAAGTCTTTCCCTTTACATATTCTCTTTTCTCAGTGCGAATTTGAAAAGCGCCGCCGACATTCTTCTTCCGCTCGTCGGCAGTCAGGTGAGTCTGCGAGATAGTGTTTTTCGACCGCTCTACCAGGGCTGATACAACAGGCCGCTGTATGATGAGAGAGATCCCCCTGCAAATGAATTCACTCTGGTTGTACCCTCGTTCTCTCTGCTTCAATTTGTGAAGCGGAACCGGAATAATTCCATCAATAACATGGACGTCGATATTTTCCTTCAGCAACATTCCGATATGCTCGCCGAGTTCGATCCCAAACAGAGTAATCGCATTGTACTTCAGCGAATGGACAAGGTGTTGAAAAACCCCCTTTTCCTCGAAATAATAGCACGAATAGAATTCATCGATGAACCCCTCGGTGGAAAATCGCTGGCGCAGTAATCGAACGGTATCGTCGTCGGGATGAATGCGCTCTATTGAATGCCAGCATAAGTTACATACGCGCGATTCCGTATCCGTCAAGCGGGCGCTGCATGAGAAACAAAGCGGCGGGAAAATAAAATCTCTTGCGGGTGCTGCAACGGCGCGCAGCAGAGTGTACAGCGATGGTCCCCCCATGGTTGCCTACTTTCTTTTTTCCTCCGTTAACCGTTGAATTTCATCGCGCAGTTGAGCGGCGCGCTCAAACTCCAAATCATGTGAGGCTTTTGTCATCTCGTGTTTCAACTCTTCAAGCAAGTCTGCCTTTTGATCGGGCGTAAGATACCGCACGATGGAGTCCGCAACAAGTGGAAGCGTTTCGCGCTCCCGCCGGAGATCGCGGGCCGATTTCACGTCCGCAACGGCGGTCGATGCCATGACTTCGTCGTACGTTTTATAGATCGTTTTGGGAGTGATATGGTGCTCCTTGTTGAAGCTGATTTGTTTTTCCCGGCGGCGCTGTGTTTCACCGATCATCCGCAGCATTGAATCGGTGATCTTGTCGGCGTACATCACTACTTTCCCGTTGACATTGCGCGCCGTTCGTCCAGCGGTCTGGATAAGCGAACGTTCCGAACGGAGAAAGCCTTCCTTGTCCGCATCCAGAATCGCAACCATCGAGACTTCCGGAAGGTCCAATCCTTCTCGAAGCAAATTGACCCCGATGAGCACGTCAAAATTGCCGAGGCGAAGATTGCGCAGGATTTCAACACGCTCAAGCGCATCAATCTCCGAATGAATGTACTGCACGCGGATGCCGATATCCGCAAGATACTCCGTGAGATCCTCGGCCATCCGTTTGGTGAGTGTTGTTACCAGAATCCGTTCTTTCACGGCGGCCCGTTTTCGAATTTCACCGGTTAAGTCGTCGATCTGGTTTTTCACAGGGCGGATTTCAACTTCGGGGTCGACCAATCCCGTCGGACGAATCACCTGCTCCACGAAAGCACCTTTGCATTTTTCCATCTCGTACGGCCCCGGTGTTGCACTGACAAAGATCACCTGGTTCACCATTTGTTCCCATTCATCAAACTTCAGAGGACGGTTGTCGAGCGCAGAAGGGAGACGGAATCCATACTTGACAAGCGTCTCTTTCCGCGACCTGTCGCCGAAATACATTCCACCGATTTGAGGAACGGTGACATGAGATTCGTCGATGACAAGTAAGAAATCCTTCGGGAAATAATCAAAGAGGCAGTACGGACGGGAGCCCGGCGGACGTCCGGCAAGATGACGGGAATAATTTTCGATACCGCTGCAGTAGCCGACTTCGCGCATCATTTCAATATCGAATCGTGTCCGCTGTTCCAGACGCTGGGCTTCGAGCAAGAGATTCTGCGACCGCATCTCTTCCAGGCATTCATGCATTTCAAGCTCGATGGCTTTGATCCCGCGTTCGAGCGATTCACGTGTCGTGACAAACTGCTTGGCAGGGTAAATGACTTCATACTCCACCTCCCCGATGATCGAACCGTCCGTTTTGTCGATGCAGGAAATTTTTTCGATTTCGTCGCCGAAAAATTCTATCCGGATCGCTTCTTCGTTTTCATACGCCGGAATAACTTCGACAACGTCGCCACGGACACGGAATGTGCCGCGTGAAAATTCGTAATCGTTCCTCGCGTAATAAATATCGAGCAGCTTCCTCAAGAGAACATTCCGCTCGATGCGTTCCCCCTTTTTAACGACAACCATCATCTGCATCCACTCGTCCGGCGCACCGATGCCGTAGATACAACTGACCGACGCCACCACGATGACATTGGGTTCTCCGCTCAACAGGGCGCTTGTTGCCCGCAACCGCAGGCGGTCAATCTCGTCATTCACCGAAGAATCTTTTTGGATGTACGTATCTGTGGTCGGGACATACGCTTCCGGCTGATAATAATCGTAATAACTGATAAAGAATTCGACATGGTCTTTCGGGAAGAAGCTTTTAAACTCTGCATAGAGCTGAGCTGCGAGCGTTTTATTGTGGGACATGATCAGCACGGGCTTGTTGACCTGAGCAATGACGTTTGAAACGGTGAATGTCTTTCCACTCCCCGTAACGCCGAGAAGGGTCTGAAATTTGTCGCCGCGATGCAATCCTTCAACTAACTGGCGTATTGCGTCAGGCTGGTCCCCTTGAGGCTTATAATCAGAAGTAAGTTCGAATGCCATTGATTGTTCTTTGTATTAGTGCGCCGCTCGTTTCAGTCTATCCATTAATGCAAGCCCAAGCCCCTTTGGTTCTACGGATTGGCAGTAGATGACTGAAACGTTCGCATCATCGCAGTGGCGAAAAAAATCGAAGAGTTCGTGCGCGTATTTGTCAATAGTTGTGCAGATCCGATGATACCGGAATTTTTCGACTTCCTTTTCCATTTCCATCCCAATATATGCTGCGTTCGACATCGAACGAATCTCGTCAGGTCCCGACACGATAATAACGTGCGCATGGGGGGAATAGTGCCGGTATTTCATACCGGGGCTTTTAGCCGCTTCCGCACTTTTCCGAAATGCAACCCGCGTCGAAGGGATAATCTCACGCAGTTGTTCGAGTGTTACGGCACCGGACCGCAGAATTTTAGGCATTGTGCCGGTGCAATCCACTACGGTGGACTCCAGCCCCACCGTTGTTTGCCCCCCTTTTAAAATACAGCTAATGCGGCCGTTGAGGTCGGACGATACGCTCCGCCACGTCGTTGGACTCGGCATTCCGGAAAGGTTTGCCGACGGAGCTGCAAGGGGAACACGACAAGCTTTCAAAAAAGAAAGAGCGACCGGATGGCGAGGCATGCGAACGCCGATCGTCGGCAGCCCGGCGGTCGCGATAAGCGGAACCGCATCGAGTTTGGGCACAATCACCGTTAGCGGTCCGGGGAAAAAATGTTCGATGAACTTTTCAGCCATGCGCGGGACATGCTGCGCTACCCGTGCAATATCAGCGATGGACGCGATGTGGGCGATAAAAGGGTTGTCGGCAGGACGTTTCTTCGCGATAAAAATTTTTCGCAGTGCCTTTTCGTCGAAGATATTCGCGCCGAGGCCGTACACCGTTTCAGTCGGAAACGCGACAATTTCTCCGCGCAAGATAAATGCTGCAGCCTTATGAGCGGACTCAGTGAGCACCGTATGCATCACACTGCCTCTGTCAATATATTCCTCACAACTCTTCGATCGGTCGGCGTCCGGCAAAACCGTCGTCGATCAAATGCCAGTATAAAATATCATCCTCACCGAGTAAAAAACATAAATAGACTTCTTCTCCATTCTCCCTGATGTGGGGAAAATCAATCAATCCCTGGTCAAGGCCCTTCACTTGAATGCCGTCGTCCGATAACATTTTTACGATTTCCACAAGGCGTTCCAATTCTTTAGGATAATACCGTTCGCCGTTAGGACCCGAGCCGCCGAAATAGGTATGCCTGTATGCATCAAATCCTTTTTCGTTTAAAGCTTTTTTCAAGCCGGCCATTTCTTTGATGAGCGGAATAATCGCCATCAACTTGGTGCGGGCTTGATTAAGCGTAAAGTGCTTAGGATGAAGTAATGTGCTCATCGTGGTTGATCGGCCGTTGCAACACGGTTAGGCGGCAGAACCTTCTTTCCCTCCAGTGCGGGCGACGTTGAGGAATGCGTCGCGTACAAATTCAGCCGCATTCGATGCAAACGACTCAGGCACCGTCCGTTGCAATTGCTCGTACGTAATCGGCGTACCGCCCGCCGAGATGGTAAGGTTTGGATTGATGATAATCATTCGTGCGGCGCCCGAACATTTTAGAAGGACGCTTGCTTTCGAGTTCGGGAATACAGCTTCAATAATCGGCTGAACGACAATCGGAACGTTCAGCACGCCCATGGTCTCAACGCTGTCGCATTGAACCTCAATATTTTGCGCCTTGAGAAATTGCAACTGTTCCAAAATGATTCTGGAGGTAATAGCCGCGATGTCATTCGCGACGAGAGACAGCTTGATCTGTTCGGTCTTGAATTTGTTCCACTCTCTTACCGTCCCTGCCAATATTGTTTTTGTTGCGTCGGATATCATCGAATTCTCCTGTTTGGGATTGTTATTGATTGACGAATGACGATTGCCGAATGTCGATTTATGAACTACTCGATTCGTTTCTTTTAGCTGTAATTCGCGAGGATGCGAGAATAGCAATTACCTCATCAACTTCTTGCAATAAGTTCTTCACTCTCTTCTCCTGTATCAATTTTGATTCAACGACTAATTCAAGCCATAGCAAAGTTTCATCCGCCTCTTCTTCCGCTATTCCAATCTTGTTGATGAAATCTTTCCGTGAACGAGCTTTACATGCTGAATAATAATTCGCGGCTACCGATGTCCCCGAACGAAGTATTTGCTTTCCAATAACATTTCCAACCATCGTTTTAGGCAAAGCTTGAACCAATGTAATGATGCGCAAAGCTAATGCCTTCAACCTGTTTTTTAAATCGTTCGCACCCATAATCTCCCCCCAAAAAGATATTGTATATGTTCAATATTCGCCAATCGGCATTGGTCATTCGTCAATCACTTCGCCGTGATTGTTTCCAGCCCGTGCGCGTGCGCCCCCGTTTCGCTCCTCCGTAATAATAATGCAAAGGTAAGTCCGAAAATACCGAGCATTGAAAACATGATCATGCTTGCAGTATACGATTGTGTGGAATCTCTCAGGAGACCGTTCAGCCATGGAAAGAGTGCAAGACCGAAATTCTGAATCATTGTCGTCAAGCCAAATGCGGTCCCCACACGGTTTTCCTCAACGATCAATGGAATCGACGGCCACATCGCAGCGGGAACCATGACAAATGCCGCCCCAAGAACGATCATCGGAAACGCGGGTGGAATCATTGTGAATGCCATCGACAAGAACGCCGGAATCATCAAGATCGAGCCGATGACCATGACCGTTGCCCGACGCCCGAATCGATCAACCCATTGACCGAAGAACGGTGCAAAAACCATTGAGGCAAAAATAATGATTGTCGTTGTACCGCCGGCGGTGCTAAACATATGAATGACGTTATAGAACACTTGATAGAAGAATCCTCCCTCGGAACCGGCGGTCATGGGGATTCCCCATTTAGAGTTGAAGAAATCCGTCGAAAGTGCTGTGAACGGGAATATCGCCGAGTAGAATGTTACGCAGAGAAGCGTCACATACCAATAGGAAGGGTTGAACCGTTTCACATCAGCAAGGACAATTTTGTCCCCGGCACCCTCGCCTTTTAACCCCAGTACCTTCTCCCCTTTTTTATCCAGTACTATAAAAAGCAAATTTGCCATGACGGAAATAACGCAAAATACCACCGCGGCCCAGAGAGCCATCTTATAGTTGCCGAAGTATTGAGCGATGAGCGCCTCAGTGTTGAAACTAAAAAGTGTTCCAAGACGGCTCACGGTCAAGCCGACTCCAAACGAAAATGCAAGTTCTTTTCCCTTAAACCATCGTGCAAAAATAGCACTTTGAGCGACAACCAGCGATTCAGAGCCCCATCCAAACACGAACCGCCCGGCATTAAGGATCAATATATTTGGCGCTATGGCAACGATCGCCGCGCCAACTGTAACAAGAAGCGAGAAAAGCAAACTCGCCCTCCTCGTGCCGATTTTGTCGATGAGCAATCCTCCGATAAAGACGGAGAGAATCGCAGCAACGCTGTACAACGTATACATTTGTCCGATTGCTTCGCGACCCACACCGAGAGCTTCGATAAGGGTAGGTGCAATGGCACCGACGCTATCGTACGCAAAATAGCTCCCGAATGTCAACAGACTCACGGTGAAGAGAACGCCGTATCGATATGGACGCCGTGAAGGGTGCCAGAAAGTTTGAGTTGCCGTTGTGTTTTCGTCCATAATAATGTTCACCGCTTTCGTTTATTGGGTAATCCACAAAGTTCACGAAGGACACGAAGAAAAATGGAGTTAACCATCGTGCTCTTCGTGTTCTTAGTGGATTCCTTAATCATCTAACGTAAGTTATTAATTCACATTTTTCAGAATTCCAAGCAGAAAATTCCAGAACTTCTCTACAGTATCGATGTAAATTTTCTCATCGGGGGAGTGAACTCCTTCGAGCGTTGGTCCGAACGAAACCATATCCATGCCCGGAAATTTCTCGCCGATGATGCCGCATTCAAGTCCCGCGTGAATGGCTTTGACTTCCGGCTCCTTTCCATACAGAGATTGATACGTAGATTTAGCAACTTTTAAAATATGCGAATCGAGGTTGGGTTTCCAGCCGGGATAGCCTTCGGCACGCACAACTTTCGCTCCGCCGAGTTCGAAGACTGCCGAGACGTTCTGAAGAATCTCATCGATCTCTGAGGCAACAGAACTTCGCTGGCTGGTTGTAAGAACGACTTTGTTCTTTTCCGTTCGAATGATCGCTACGTTAGTAGAGGTTTCGACTAAACCCGGAATGTCTACGCTCATTTTGACGACACCGTGCGGCAGAGCGGCAATCGTCTGAGTCAGCATCCTCCATTGCGCCTTTTTGACAACCTTTCCTTTCTTCTTCACTTGAACCTCATCCATGGTAATTGAAAGGTCCGGTTCCACGGTCGCCAGCTCGGCTTTCACAATAGAATTCCATTGTTCAACTATCGCTCGTGCCTTTTTGATATTGCTCTTGGGGATATAGACCAACGCTTCAGCTTCGCGGGGTATGGCGTTGCTTTTGTTTCCCCCTTCAATCATTGAAAGCCGTGCATCCACTTTTTCGAGTGCGATGAGAACGCGGTTGAGTATCTTGATCGAATTACCACGGCCTTTATCGATTTCTAATCCCGAGTGGCCGCCGCGCAGACCCTTCACATGAAGCGCTACGGGTAATGATTCACCTGGAGCGTTTTTGAAACTCATGTTCCATGTACCGACGGTATTCCGCCCTCCCGAGCAACCGACATACAGAGCGCCTTCTTCTTCAGAGTCGAGGTTCATCAATGTTTTGCTTTCGAGCTGGCCCGGCCTCAAATTATTCGCGCCGGTCAATCCGGTTTCTTCATCAACGGTGAAGAGAAACTCAAGCGCGCCGTGAACGAGCGATTTGGCCTCCATAATGGCAAGATTCGTGGCCACGGCGACGCCGTTGTCTGCGCCGAGCGTCGTTCCGTTCGCCATGATGACGTTTCCCTTGCGAACCAACTCAATCGGATCTTTTTCGAAATCGTGTGCCGTCTCCTTATTCTTTTCGCAGACCATATCGAGATGCCCCTGAAGGCAAATGCTCGCCGCGTTCTCGCGCCCCGGAGAAGCAGGTTTCTTGACGACAACATTCAAGAATTTATCCTGCTTTACCTCAAGCCCTAGACTTTTAGCCGTTTGCACGATGTACGCGGATATTTGTTTTTCATTCTTCGAGCCGCGAGGAATTTTGCTGATCTCTGCAAAATATTTCCACACCAGCTCGGGCTTTAATCCTTCAATTGCGCTAGACATTATTTTACCCTTTCATCATTTAGTACAGGTTTTAGACTCAATGACAAAATCCATTAATTCACGTTTTACTCTTTTCGAAGAGCCTCTCATCATTCATTTTTCCGTTGAGCAACAAGGATTGGGACTCGTCAAGTCTTCGGATAAACAGACCGATCCGTTCGTAGAGTGAATCCACTTCTTCACCGAAATTTTCTCCCATCTTCCGACCGATATCACGCACTGTCGTGCTCCCGTCACAGGCATTCCAAACGTAACTGCCGTACTTGTCGAGCTTTAAACGGATGTAGGGTTTTGCGAGCAACGGGATAACCCAGCGGATGATCCACTGATTTTGAAACTTCGGGACTAGAAGGGTCACCAATCCCTCCTTGTCTGTTTCCGATCGGGTATTCCGAATCGGTTTTAAGTCAAGAAGATTCAGCGCCCGCGCGGTATCGGAATTCACATGTTTCACAAAGAATAATGATCCTACCTAGTGTCCTAATTTGCCAGCCAAGTCATGGTGAGCGAACTCTCACGAAGTGATGCCTTCGGCAGAACCATGACAAACAACTGAACGTCCTTCGACTTCGCTCAGGACGACCATTGAATATTTTCTTTCAAAAACCAAATTAGGACACTACCTGATCCCACAATGTGCTGAAGCCCAATACGGGTTCGGTCAAAATTCAAGACAACGATGCTTCAAAATACTGCCGTAGGCGGCGCCGGGTCTTCGGGCTTGCCCGCATTTTGAAGCGGAATTTGCACCAGAAGCCATCCGATGGCCAGAAATATAAGAAGACTTACACTGAACGGAAACGGCAAAAACGAGAACATTGACGGCAACGCATCGGCATATTTGATCTCAAAAAATGCAAGCCCCGCAAACAAAAGGCCGATGAGTGCCTCACCCGCTATTAATCCGGCTGCAATGAGTACGCCGGTGTTTTCAACACGGGCTTTCTGAGCGTCGTTGTGTTTCTTCTTCTCGTTCAACCTATCGACAATTCCTTTAATAACACCGCCGATGAATATCGCAAATGTGGTTTCAAGCGGCAGATACATTCCCACGCTCACAAGCATCGGACTTTTCACCTGCATCAAAATAAACCCTAGTCCCATCAACATACCGACAATGATCAGAGGCCACGCCATTTGGCCGCCGACGATACCCTGCGACAAGAGGGCCATGAGACTTGCCTGGGGAGCGGGGAGTGCCTTGCCTCCGAACCCCGTTCCGCCCGTGTTGATGTCGCCTTGATGCAGAACGACAAGGGGAATGAACATGACGAGCGATGCGAGAGCGACTCCGACTAAATCTCCAACTTGCATTTTCCACGGTGTTCCGCCGAGGATATGGCCGACTTTCAGGTCTTGCAGCATCTCACCCGCAACGGCAGCGGAAACACAGACAACGGCGGCGACCCCGAGAACGGCAGCAACGCCGGATGATCCTTTCATTCCGAGAGCGACCATCAACAACGCTGCCACCAGCAGCGTTGACAAGGTCAACCCGCTGATGGGATTATTGCTCGAGCCGATGATCCCGACTAGGTAGCCGGACACCGCCGCAAAAAAGAATCCGGCAACGATCATCACGATCGTGGCAACAAGCGCCGCCACAATATCCTGGGCAAAATAATCGTAGATGAAAAACGTAGCTACCGCGGCCACGAGTATCCCGAACATAACCCATTTGAAACTCAGGTCCTGCTCGGTCCGTTTTTCAACATGTTCGCCGGCAGCGGCCTTCTTCACATCGCCGACAGAGCGCCCGATACCCGTGATCAAACTCTTTCTCATGCGAAATAACGTATATCCTGCACTCACAAGCATGCCGCCGATCGCAATCGGACGGACGATAAACCGCCACACGTTATCCGCCAAAGCGATCCACGAGTCGTTTGTCGGAGCATTCATAGTTGGCATCAGGGTCGGGCCGATGAAATAGGTCAGGATCGGCACAAAGAGTCCCCAGGCGATCAAGCCGCCGCTAAAATTCAACGAAGAAAGTTTCGGGCCGATGATATAGCCGACACCGATGTAGGCGGGGCTCACGGCCGGTGAGCTGAGAAAAAGGCCGCTTTGTGCGGTGGCGTTCCCGCTGTCACGCAACCCGATTGTCGCTTTGGAGAATGCGACAAAGTTTTCCCATGCCGCCGAGAAAATATTAAATTGAACCGCCGATTGAATCAATGCACCGATGCCCATCGCGCTGAAAAGAAATTTTGCACCCGTACCGCCGCCGCGTCCTGCCTTATGAATTTCGGATGCGGCAACAGATTCAGGAAACGGCAGCTCAACATCCTCCACCATCACTCGTCGAAGCAATGCAACAAACATAATTCCCAACACACCGCCGACAAACATGATAACGGTGGAAATAAGATAATGGCCGGCTGTCGCAAAGTTGGGCCATATCCCCGCGATGAAAAATGCAGGAATGGTGAATATCGCCCCGGCAGCAATCGACTCGCCGATGGAGCCCACAGTTCGGGCGAAGTTCTCTTCAAGGATTGAGCCTTTCATTAAACGCAACAGTGCCATTCCGATCACCGCAGCCGGATACGTTGCAGCGATTGTCATACCGGCCTTCAATCCAAGGTATGCATTTGCAGCGCCGAGAATGACGCACATGACAAGCCCGATCAGGAGCGCGCGGATGGAAAACTCCGTCATTGATGTTTCCGCCGGAACATACGGTCTGAATGCCGACGCGTCGCTTCCTGTGGATGTTGTTTCAGCCATAATACTCTCCTTCTATAAATAGTGAATGACGAACCGATGGTGCGGGATTCTCCTCCCGCCGGCATTTATGAGTCACCCAAGAAAATACTTTTCATGACATACCCGGCCATCTGCGGGTTTTCTTTCAGGCGGCGCACGGAATACGCGTACCAACGTTTTCCGTACGGCGTATACACACGAAGCCGGTGCCCGTCGCGAATCAATTCATTGCGCTTTTCGCCGCGGACGCCGAGCAGCATTTGAAATTCGTACTCGCTCGGCAATAATTTCATCTCCCCGATTGTGGCTTTCGCCGCGTTGAGCAACAGGTCATCGTGTGTTGCTATCCCGACATAGCATCGTGCGTCAAGCAATATCCCGAGCAAACGAAGATAATTCTGCTGGATCTCCTCTTTACCTTTGAACGCGATTTCGGTAGGCTCGTCATAAATGCCTTTGCAGAGCCGAACCTTTGCTTGCTCTTCGGCAAGCTGTCGGATATCATTCTCGCTTCTCCTGAGACACGCTTGAATCACGATGCCGACGTTTGAATATTTTTCCTTAACGGCGTGAAATATCTTCAGCGTATCGTCGGTGCATGTGTGGTCTTCCATGTCGATGCGCACAAAATTATTTTGAGTCCTGGCTGCGTCAAGAATTTCTTCAACGTTCGACCGACAAAACCCGGTATCGATCTTAAGGCCGAGCTGCGTCAACTTGACCGAGATGTTGGAATTGAGCTTGTTGCGGGCGATCGTTGCAAGCACCCGTTTGCATTCTTCCCGCGCCGCGACCGCTTCTTCGCGGGTGGTGATGTCCTCACCGAGAACATCGACTGTTGCCATAGCGTTGCCGGCGTTCAACGTTTTCACCGTGCGGATTGCGTCTTCAAGCTCTTCCCCGGCGATATACGGTTTGGCAAATCGGGCGACAATAGGTTTCGGAATTAATGGGAGAAGCGATACAATGAATTGATTGAAAATGTTCATTCAGTCTTATTCGAGTCCTGATACGGCGGTTCCTTGTGGATATTCAACGTTGAATTTCAGGCTCCAGTTTTTTTTCTCGCCGGGGGCCAACGTCATTGTCCAATGTAAGAATCCCTGATCATCCGGACGAATTTCTTTGTCGGTCGGTTCAACCTGTTCGACAACAATTTTTTCGTTCTGCGACACCGGCAATTGATCTTGTACCGAGACCGTTTCCTCTGTTTTCTTGGTATTCTCCAATGTGAAGCTAAACTCGTACGTTACCCTGACATTCTTAGTAAATGTCCCCGTGTAATCGGTGAATTTGTTAACCAGCTTCCGCTCGATTTTAACGGCCGGGTCGATGCCGAGATACGCATCGAACGTCTCATTCGGCGAAACCATTTTCATCGACAACGTTGCGACGAAATCGTTGTTGGAAAAAATATTTGCCTTACCGCCAAGAAACGGGGCATCGGTCGTATTCTTGATGACAGCTTTTACATAAACGAACGGCGATAGTTTCGGCGTGGAGAAATAAGAAAAGTCGGCGTGCAATTTGTCGATTGCGATCGTCACGTTGTGTGTCACGTTGTCCGACGGGATGGTCGATTGTGAGGGAATGTGGAACACCGCTGAGGTAGTCTGGGTTTCGACCTCTGCAGCCGGCGCTTCCATCTGCGGCAAGGCTCCGCCTGGGGCAGATTGAGCGGACACTACGACTTCATTATATGCTGACCGGGGCGGAGCGTTTGAACGGCTCTTTTCCATCACGCTCACAGGTTCTACAATTTTGAGATACCACGGAAGCAATTCCGGCTTCACTCCCCCCACGTCGGGACGGGCAGTTGACAAAGAAACGTCAACATCCGTCCAGTCTTCCCCGGTGTTTTGTTGAATGAATCCATAGTAATCCAGCTCGACATCTTGCGAGCCCGTTGATACACGCACATCGTACTGCGGGTACCAAAAAGCACCTCTCACAACGTACGTCGGAAAGAGCCGAACCTCGCCCGCTTTCTCCACCTGAACCCCAACGACGATATTCTTCACCGACCTCCTGGTGTGCAGAGAGATTTGATGGATCTGCTTTTCCAGGGCATCGATTTTATTTTGAATATCGGAACGGCCGCTAACAATTTTACGCTGCTCGGCAAAATTCTTGTTCAAGTTCGAGTCGAAAAAAGCGAGCACCTTTTGCCAATCCTCAATCGTCGGCCTCTGCACTTTTAGATCCTTGTTGATATTATCGGCGGTTTGCGCCTTGATTTGCAGTATGAAATCGCGTTCGGTACTCAGGATGCTCATACGGTCGTTGAGTTCGTTTACCTCAGCTTGCAACTCCTGGACGTTCGATTGCAGCGTGCGTATTCGTTCTTCAGGAATTGTGTCGAGGAACGTCGTTTCAACGTGGACATCCACGATCTTCGCGCCGGCGGCTTCGCCGGAAACACGGACTGATTGGTCGATAATATTTGCGGGAAGGTTGCTGAATGAAAGAACATAATTTCCCGGTTGAAGTGAAACCTGTCCCATGCGCGTCACCGCTGCCCGGTCGTTGTACACCGTCACCGAAGTGACCGTTGAAGGCAATACCGCAGGTCCGGCAGCAAACAATTGCCCTGCGGTAAACCATATCAGGAGAAGGCTACTTTTCACGTTCATTCCAATCCTGTGTGCTGGAAGCGGTACTGTCGTTCAGCCAGGTGCACCGCAACTTTAGAGAGGAAACACCATCGATACTTTCGGCTCAATGCGCTTTTGTGTTACGTAGTGCGTATTGCCATTAGGTTCAGCAATCGGCACAAATGTCCACAAATAAAGCATCGAAACAATCATGAACGGGTACGGTTTGTATCCGGCTGAAGCATACAGAAGGGAGCGGTCATCAAGCGTAAACAGATCTTTATTGCTTTTGATATATTTCTTGTCGTAGCCCGCATCGATAACAAACATCGGAAGAATCGAGCCGGTCGACGTGCCGACGTGGAGCGTGCCGCTTGTATCGATTTTGTCAAGCTTCGAATACGTTCCGCGGATTTGCAGCTTACCGAGGATTCCAATCGTCAGGTCGCCAAAATATCCCGGCTCGGCAGAAGTAATATTGTCCAACATTTGCGCTTTGGTAGTCAATGTCGTTCCGGAAAGCTCGTACCGGTCGAGTTCATAAAATGTATCAAAATAGTTGGCGATAAATCTTTCCCCGTCGAACCGGCGCTCTAACTTTGTAAAGATACTCAACATGCCGAGTCCGGTAAAATCTGTCTGCAATCCTACTGCTTCTCCACTGCCGAACGTTAGTATTTTTGCATAATCAGCGTACAATGTCGACTTCACTGTCGGAATGCGCACGAGAGGAAAACCGAGATCGGCTCCGACAATATTCATCGCTCCGTCGTCCGACGGGGTAGGAGTACCGTTTACGACTGCATAGCCGGTATCTTTCGAGTCGCGGCGCATATCTCCCGCCCATGTCGCACCGATTTCTAACCCTCCAAGAACGGGAACTTTGCCAAGTGTCGTGAACTGCAAGGGATTCACATGCGCCCTCAAGCCCATGACTCCCAGCCTTGCAAAATCTCCGTAGACGGTTTCCAAACCATACTTGCCGAAATTCAAATCGAATTCGGAACCGAGCCTCCTGTCGTCGTAACTCGGACTGTTATTGTAAAGGTACATGATAAAGCCGTGCCCAAGCTGTGAGTAATCCAACACTCCAATACGCGCGTACACATTGTCCCCCTTCTGTCCCCAGCGCAGATAGCGGATCATACGTATGTAGTCATACGTCGTCGAATCGAAACCCGTTTTCCGGACCTTGTGGTCAGTGCTGCCGATAAGAAGATTGACATCCAGCCCGACGCCGAAGTTTCCGAACGCCAGATCCGGGGCAAAACTGACGAGATAGTATTCCTGCCCGTTTATCCAGGTGAGTCCAAGTCCGCCGGTAATCGAATTCGGGTCGGGTTTGCCGGCCATTGTTGCAAGGGATTTTTGCGCTAACGCCGTAGAGGTAAAAAGAGCGAGCGCAACCGTTGCGAGAAAACAATTTTTTATTATTTTTTTCATTTTATACACCAAAGAATGTTCGACAAATAAATAAAGCACCGAGCATTCCGAAAATGTCGGCGATGATCCCCGCCGGAAGAGCGTGTCGTGTATTCTTGATACCGACAGCGCCAAAATAAACAGCAAGAACATAGAACGTCGTTTCAGAGCTGCCGTACATGGTTGAAGCAAGAACACCGATAAACGAATCCGGTCCATGCACTTTCATCAATTCTGTCATCAGGCCCATCGAACCGCTTCCCGACAGCGGCCTGAGAATTGCAAGAGGGACTGTCTCGGCGGGCATTCCGACAAGATTAGAGACCGGCGAAAGAAGAGCAATCACAACATCCATGGCACCGCTTGCGCGAAAAATCCCTATGCCGACAAGCATCGCGACCAGGTACGGAATGATTCTTATTGCAACGTGAAATCCGTCTTTCGCCCCTTCGACAAACACCTCGTAAACCTTCACCTTCTTTACAATTCCCCATCCCAGAAAGACAAAGAACATCAACGGTATAGCAGCAACAGAAATAATATTGATAATATTTCGGAATAGTTCAACCATGAGTCGATTCCGGAGGATCATTGTCAACGAGCAAATCTCTCTTGTAGTGGGGAAGCCGCTCGAGTATTTTGACTGAAACAAGGCCTGCAACCGTCGCACATCCCGCCCCGAAAATTGAAGTTCCAATAATGATGCCCGGTTCGGCAGAACCCTGCGCCGCCCTGATGGCGATGGCTGTTGCTGGTATTAATGTCAAACCGGCAGTATTAATGACAAGAAATGTGCACATCGCATTCGTTGCTGTTCCTAATTTCGGATTCAGCTTATTCAATTCTTCCATTGCCTTTAAGCCGAGCGGGGTCGCCGCGTTATTAAGGCCGAGCATATTCGCTGCGATGTTCATGAGAATCGCGGCAATCGCTGGGTGGTCGGGAGGGACCTCCGGAAAAAGCCGGGAGGTGAGGGGAGTTAATAGCTTCGTCAATACTTTGAGCAAGCCGGCTTCTTCGGCTACTTTGACGATACCAAGCCATAGTGCCATCACACCGATAAGCCCGAGCGAAATTGTAACGGCGGTGTCGGCATAATCAAGGGCAGCTTTTGTGATAGCACGAATTTTCACGTACTCGATTTTTTCGAGAAGGAAGGAAATTTGTGCGGAGGTTTTGTCCTCGGAGAATTTTATAGAATTCACTGTCCCGAGTAATTTATCGCTGCTGTTCGAATTTTTCGCCATCGCTTTCCAGAACTCCGGTGACGAATCGTCAACAAGAATTGCAATGGAGGTTCTTCCCGATGAAACCGTCGTCATCTCAACCGGTTGACGGATCTCCGATGTTGCGGATGTAATTCCGTAGAACTGGTTGAAGGCTTCGGAAGGAATCACCAGTTCTCCATCCCACGTTTGCCGCAGCGCCGTCGGTGTTTTTTCGACATGTAATGTCGCGTAAAATGGAATGCCGTTGCGGTATGTGTTCCTTGCCTCATCATTGATATCTTTCCCCGCACCGACAAGAAGGCCGATGACAATGAGAGACATCCAAATGTAGTTGAGCATTTGCTACCGGCAGTAGTAAAATGGATAATAGAGGATGAACAATCGTGCAGGCGGGCTCGTGTGATGCATGGACGCGGCCATTACTCCTCCATTACGAACAGGATACTTCTGCTTCATGCCTGTACCATCATATGACCAGCGATTTCCATCCAGGAGGCCGCAAACGTATAGAGGTGTCAATAGAAAAACTGAGGCAATATACTTGATTTAGAAAAACGAATCAAGATGATTATACACAAGGTAGTGCTCAAGTTTGTTAAGGTGACGGTCACCTTACCGATTTATCTTGCCAAATATTCTGGCATAACGTGATTTTGGGGAGTGAGGTGTCCGTCACCTCTCGCTAGGAAAAAAATTGACAACTACCAAGTACAACACACTGCCCCTTTTGGATAGATGGCAAATGTCACTTTTTATCGAGAGCATGAAGCGCAAACGCATAGGCGCCGATTGCGACGGCTTCGCTCGTCCCAAGTTTTGAGATACCGACGCCGATACGCCTCAAGGGGTCATACTGCACATTCCTGCTTGTGCCCGGAACTGTAATTTCTTTCTTAGCCCCAGCGAGAAAAATATTGCATTCGCCGGTATCTTCGAGATTGTACACGTTGACTTCGAGCCGCGGAAAGCTTTTCCCGCCTGACAATTGATATTTGCCGTTCATTTCAGCCACCAGCGCCGATAAGAAAAGTGAATGCGCGCCCGAAAGCCCTCCGCCGATCACTACCAACCCATCGACAAGCGTCAACGCGTTGGCAAGGGCGTCGCCGACAACTTCGCCCAATTGGCGGTACGCTTCGAGAGCGGCGGCCTTATTCCCAGTCGCCGCGCCGGTGCCAACCTCAAAAATTTCTTTCGGAGTGGGAGCCTTGTCAAAAGGAATCCCTGTCATGCCGGTATATACCCGCTGCACGGCACGGATACTGGCTCCCTCTTCCGCGTTGATTGACGGATCCACTTTGTTCCGCATCAGCCAGATTTCGCCGGCGCCTGAATTATCGCCAATAAACAATTCGCCGTTGCGTACGATGCCGCCGCCGAATCCGGTCCCTAGCGTTATGCCAAAAAGATTATGAAACCGTTTTGGGCTCTGCGCTTTTTCGAGCAAGCTATTTACGTACGGCAAGAATCCGGCGATGGCTTCGCCATACGCAAACAAATCACCGTCGTTATTGATAAATACCGGCAGGTGAAATACCTCCTGCAGCATAGGGCCAAGGGCAACTCCGCCCCGAAATGCAGGAAGATTCCCCAGGTCCCCGATAATACCGGCTGGATAATCCGCCGGTCCTGGAAACGCAAAACTGATCGCGACCGCTTGCGCCGGCAACTGTTTTTTTATCTCCGTGAACCCGTCGACAATTGTTGCAAGGCATTCGTGAAGGTTGCCGGCATGGGATGGAAAAGTTACGGGGTGGATAATTTCAGCGTTCCCTCGAATAGCGGAAAATACAAAGTTCGTACCCCCCGCATCCAGCGTCATCACGATCCGCTGTTCATGCTCAAGATTCATTCTCGTACGCTTTCATTTTAGAATGAAGTTTTAGTTGCAGGTTTCTTTAATGAATTGAAAGCTAAAAATGAAATATACACAAAGATGAGAAGCGGGATGATGAAGCTTACTTCAACCGATGCATCCGCAATGACGCCCATCAGCGCCGGAATAATCGCGCCGCCGACAATCGCCATCACCATCAAACCTGAAAGCTCATTGCTTCTCTCCGGCATTGTGTCGATCAGAATCGAGAAGATCAGCGGAAAAACGTTAGCGAACGCAATACCGGCGATAAATATCGACACGAGAACAATTGATTCTGAAGGCATGAACATCCCGAGAATGGCCGCAACGCCGACGAGCGCCGTCGACAAAAAGAATTTCTTGGGAGAAAGGTACGTGAGGATGAACGAGCCGGCGAGGCGACCGATTGCCAGTGCCGTCATGAAAAAACCGATTCCAAGCGTTGCCATCTTTTCGATATCGAGCGAAAACTTCATCTCAAGAAGCCGGGCAATCCACGAATTTAACCCGACCTCCGCCCCGACGTAAAAAAAGATGCCGAGCACCATCATCAAAACGTACGGCTCTTTCATCAATGCAAAACTGCTCTTGATGCTCGCACCGCTCTTCTTCTCTTCTCCGCTTTCCTTTTCAACCTTCAGGAAGGAAACGCTCAGCAAAGTCACCGCCACAACGACCGCAAAAATACCAAAGATACTCTGCCATCCGGCGCCTATCGCGACAACGAGAGGAAGAATGTACGGCGCTGCGTTCGAGCCGATACTTTTGATGAACTGCGCGAAGGTGAGATTCCTCGAAAACATTCCGGGGGCAGAAACGGTCCTCATCATTGGGTTGCCGACAACCTGCAATGCGGTGATGCCCAATCCTATAAAAAAAATTGGAATGAGCACATACTCATACCTCGCGATACTTATAGCAGGAATTAATTCGCCGAGCAGCACGAGGCCCAGAAAAAGAACGAGGACAAATTTTTGCCCCTTTTTAGCGGCGAGGATGCCGATCGGGACGGAAAAAAGCCCGAACGCCAGAAAACCGAAGAACGGCAGCAACCCTGCCACCGCAGGCGAGAGGTTGAATTCCTTCGTGACAAAACCGACCAAGGTTCCGACAGCGTCGCCAAACCCCATAATAAAGAAGACAAGGAATATCGGGATGGTTTTGAGTTTCATGGCATGTGTTTCCTTATGAATGCGTGAATGGATATCAGGCTCTAATCCATAACGGCATCATAGTGTCGTAACTAGACGGATAAAATGCAAGGGGAAAAAAGGGAGTTGTATCGTTTTAGGGGGAGGTCGGATACCTTCCTAATTTATCCGACCAAATAATTCAGCATACCGCGATTTCCCGGATAAGGTGTCCGTCATCTTCTGCGCGAGGGATCTTTTGCTTTTGACGGCGCTAAAGAAAGACGTTCACCCTGTTCTAAATCTTTCGACCATTGTTTACGTTAAGTCGAGAACATTCCGGATTTTACTCAACATGTCATTCGGCACGTAGGGCTTTTGGATGAATTCTTTAACCCCGGATTTTAGTATTTCCGATTTTTGCACCGGGTCGATGTAGCCGCTGGCGATAACGAATTTTATTGCCGGGTTGATTTCTTTCAATTCTTTGAACGCGCTGTAGCCGTCGAGTTTCGGCAACCCCATATCGGAAAGAACGAGAGCTATCTCTTTCTTGCGCGCTTTGTAAATTTGTATCGCCTCTTCCCCGTTGGTAGCGGTGATCACCGTGTATCCTTTCCCTTTAAGAGCCATCTTGGCCAGTTCTCGCAACATTTCCTCATCTTCAACGAGAAGAATAGTCTCTGTTCCTCCCGGCGTCTCGCCGAGCATCTCTCCTTTGATATGAAACGGTTCGATCTCTTCAACATTCACAGGGAAGTACAACGAAAATGTCGTTCCACGCCCCGGTGTGCTTGCAACGTCGATGAATCCATAATGCAGCGATATTATTCCAAACGCAACCGCTAGTCCCAGGCCTGTTCCTTTACCCGGTTCTTTAGTTGTGAAAAACGGCTCGAAAATCTTGAGGCGAGTTTCTTCATCCATTCCGCTGCCGGTATCTGAGACTTCGACAACAACGTAATTACAAATCTTCGCCTTCGGAAATTTCGACTGGATGCTTGTCCCTTCGACCGTCTGCGTCGAAATAGCGAGTTTGCCCCCCTCCGGCATCGCGTCGCGGGCGTTGACGCAAAGGTTGAGAAGCACCTGGTGGATTTGTGTCGAGTCCGCAAGAATCAACGGGAGTTTTTCCTGGAGTTTCATCGACACATCGATAATCTTGGGGAAGGTCTCGCGAAGGAGAGACGCGACTTCCTTGATGGAATCGTTCAGTTGAATGCGATGCATGATCACATCGCTTTTGCGGGCAAACGTAAGAAGCTGACGAACCAGGGCGGCTCCCCGTTGCGCGGCTGTTGTTATCGCTTCGATGCTTTGAGATTGTTTTTCAGGATCAAGACCCGATCGTTTAATGAGGGTCGCATGACCGACAATAATTCCGAGGATATTGTTGAAATCATGAGCGATGCCGCCAGCAAGCGTCCCCAGGCTCTCCAATTTTTGAGCCTGAATCAACTGCTGTTCAAGCAATTGCTGTTTCGTATCGTCGAGCAAATAACAATTCATTTGCGTAAGAACATTCTGCTCGTCGAATTTTCCTACAATATTTGCGATAACGCGCAGCGGAGTCTTCTTCTTGGTCACCATCTGAATATCGAGATGTTCAATCTGTTTCTGCGACCGGATCGTATCAATCATTCGCTCTCTCTTTTGGGAGTCGTCGTAAAGAAGGTTGAGATTGGTGGCCTTCGCTTCTTCAACCGAAGAAAATCCAAACAACCGCACATACGCCGGATTGCATTCAAGAACATTGCCTTCCGGAGTCGACACATAGGTGGCAGCTAAATTACTCTCGAACAGGTTTTGGTATTTTTCCTTCGATTCTATTAAAGCCTTTTCCGCCTGCTTGCGCACTTTTTCTGCCTCTGCTTCGTGCAAAGCCCGGCGTACCGCCGGAATAAGCCGCCCAAGCCTCCCCTTCAAGACATAATCGGTCGCCCCGCGAACGAGGCTCTCAACGGCTGCATCCTCGCCGATTGTACCGGAAACAAAAATGAAGGGGGTCTCCGGACACTTACGAAGAGCGATTTCGAGGGCGGACTTTCCATCGAAGGATGGGAGCGAAAAGTCGGACACAATTAGATCGAATTTCATTGTATCAAGAGCATCCACATACTTCTCACGGGTCTGGACCACCTCGACAACACACGGGATATTCGCTTCGTCCAATTTCGCACGAAGCAGTTCGGCGTCGTTTGCGTTGTCTTCAAGGTGAAGAATTTGTAATTGTTTATCCATAAAACACTCCTTCTTTTTTCCTCACTTCATTTTCTTAACGCTATCCTGCGGCGGCTCGTTAATGATTGCCCAAAAGACGCCGAGTTCTTTGACAGCGTTTAGAAATTCCTGAAAATTCACAGGTTTGACGACATAGGCGTTGACGCCAAGATTATAGCTGAGGACCAAATCCTTTTCTTCCCGCGAGGATGTGAGCATCACGACCGGAATAGTTTTCAGGTTTGGGTCGGATTTCACCTGGCGAAGGACCTCAAGGCCGTCGACTTTCGGCATTTTGAGGTCGAGAAGAATCACGGCAGGATTCCCGTTAGCGCGCATTTGAAACTGCCCCCGCATATACAGATAATCCAGCCCTTCAGCCCCATCGCGTGTAACGACAACCTCGTTGGCAAGATTATGTTCGTCGAGTGCAGCAAGTGTAAGTTCAACGTCTTTTGGGTTGTCTTCCATCAGTAAAATGCGTTTCAATCCGTTCATGTGGTTCCCTTTCTAAAATTGTGTGCTCTTCTTTTCTCCGCTCATGGTTCCCGCAGTAATCATTGTTTCATAGTATTCTCTTGTTGATGATTCGGAAGCGAGAAATAAAATGTCGCTCCCTCGTTCATTTTCCCTTCAGCCCATGTTCTCCCTCCATGCCGTTGAATAATACGCCGCACGTTTGCTAAACCGATACCTGTTCCTTCAAACTCATCTGACCGGTGCAGCCGCTGGAAAACGCCGAAAAGTTTATCGACGTATTGCATATCGAACCCAGCACCGTTATCGCGCACAAAGAATTCATATTCATCGGGCTTTGTCACACATCCGACGTTGATCTCCGCTTTTTCACAACGACGGGTGTATTTGACCGCATTTCCGAGAAGGTTTTGAAAAACGAGCCGGAGCATGGTTTCGTCGGCCTCGATCTCCGGCAAAACACCGACATTCCATTTCAGCTCCCTTTCCTGCGTTTCTTCCTTTAAGCCATCAACAACCCCCTTAACGAGCCGGCCCAGGTTCACTTTGCTCTCACGCATCTCGGTGCGGCCCATGCGCGAGAAAACTAGAAGTTCGTCGATCAGTATTCCCATTTGTTTGGCAGAGTCAGAAATCGTAGTGAGAAATCTGCGCCCTTTCTCGTCGAGCTTTTCCGATGCATGCTTCAACAAAAGGTCGGCGAAACCGTCAACATGGCGCAGTGGTGCCCGAAGGTCGTGCGAGACGGAATAACTGAATGCTTCAAGCTCTTTGTTTGCCGCCTCGAGCTGAGCGGTGCGTTCGACAACGCGCTGCTCCAACTTTTCATTCAGTTGATGGACTTCATCTTCCGCCCGTTTACGATCGGTGATATCCATAGAAAGAATAAAGACTCCTTCAGGCACCGGTTGAATTCTAAGATCGAACCAGCCTGTGGCGCCGTCAGGAAAAGTAAATTCATTTTCCATGTGAAGGGCAATCCGTTCTTCCAAACATTGCTTGATAGTAGCAAATACTTTTGTCGTTTCAATGCCGGGCCACATATCCATATATGTGTTGCCCAGCAATTCTTTGTTAGATCGCCGGTTCTGTTTTTCGGCAGCTTCGTTAATATAAATATAGCGCCAGTCGAAGCCGATAATTTGACAACCCTCCAACATATGGTCTAACGTAGACCTAAAGCGTTCCTCGGCTTTTTGCAATGTTTCATTTGTACTTCGAAGGCTGGCATCGCGTTGTTCAACCTGACCAAGCATATCGTTGAACGAGTCCACCAGAAGTCCAATCTCATCGTTACTAAGTTTCTGCGCACGCACGGCATAGTCTCTATGGATGGAGACGCTTCGAGCTGTTTCTGCCAAATCGCGAATCGGCTCTGAAATACTTTTTTGGAAACGAGTTGAAAGTCCATATGACACAAAAAAGGAAATTACAGCGATGGCGGAGAGAACGACAGCATACAGTTGAAACTTTTCGTTCAACTCGGATAAATCCGTCTTCAGGTAGACTGTCCCAAGCCATTGGTTTTCTTGAACGATCGGCTTGAATACGGAAAAGTGGCCATTTTCAAACCGTTGACCGTTTTTCTCCGGCGAGCTTGGAAATATTTTATCCGGGGCGTTGGCGGGATACCTTGCAAAAATATGCCCGTCCTTATCATACAAACACGCGGCTACAATATGGGGATCAATATGAAGAGCCCTGAGGACATCAGCGGCATCCGAGTCATTTTGCTGCACCATCGCAGCGCTCGAACTGGCGGCGATAATTCCGGCTCGAGTAATCATCGTCCTGGCCAGACTTTTACCGCTGGCGACATATTCGGTTGTGAGGAACACTGCGCAGGTCAACACGAGCACTGCGATGCTCGTGCCCATGATGGCAGTCATCAATTTCCGTTTGATTGACGCTGGTTTACCGGTCATCGCTTCCTTTTGTTCCGAGTCTAGCATTTCCATAAACTGTAGGGTGTCTCATCGCTCGAGGCGCTTTAGCGTTTAATATCTTTCCGCGAGATCATGCAGATAGCCGAAGACATCTCCAACAGGTTTTCCCTTCGTCTGGAATCTGATGTCGCCGCAGTGACTTTTTTAGTTCGACGTTCAGTAGCGCCTCTTGTGTGAAATCGAAGCGCCGTACTTTAACAATGAATCGGAAAAGCATGGCAGCTCCGGGGAATTACACCAAAAAGATACAGGTGACGTAGCACCAATTTTCTGGAAGCGGTGCACGCGGGCGATGGTGCTTTCAAAAAGCGCGCGGCCGCTTGTTCTTTTGCATTTTTTGACGGAGTTGAATTCAAAAGTAACCGTGTCAATTGCTAATGGACTTTCTCGCACTAAGAGTTTCTTGCAGTATTACTCCATCTCGCCGACATTCCTTTAATGGCCCGGAAGCGAGAAATAAAATGTGGCTCCCTCGTCCACTTTTCCTTCCGCCCATGTTCTCCCGCCATGTCGTTGAATGATCCGCCGCACGTTCGCCAGCCCGATCCCTGTTCCTTCAAACTCATCCGACCGATGCAGCCGCTGGAAAACGCCGAAAAGTTTATCGGCGTACTGCATATCGAACCCCGCACCGTTATCACGGACAAAGAATTCATATTCATCGGGCTTCGCCGCACGGCCGATTTCTATCTCCGTTTTTTCACACCGGCGGGTATATTTGACCGCGTTACCGAGAAGGTTTTGAAAGACAAGCCGGAGCATGGCTTCATCGGCTTCGACTTCAGGCAAAACACGGATGTTCCATGTCATATCTCTTCCGAGCGTTTCTTCCTTCAAGCTATCAACTGCTTCCTTAACCATCCGGTCAAGATTAACTTTGGCTGCACGCATCTCAGTGCGCCCCATGCGCGAGAAAACCAAAAGTTCATCAATAAGCACTCCCATTTGCTTTGCAGAATCCGATATCCTTGTGAGGAATCCGCGCCCCTTCTCATCGAGCGTCCACGCCGCATGTTTTAACAGAAGGTCCGCGAAACCGTCGATATGCCTCAGAGGCGCTCGAAGGTCGTGTGAGACGGGATAGCTGAATGCTTCAAGCTCTTTGTTTGCCGCTTCGAACCTCGTGTGCATGCTCTACCCAGCCGGAGGACTCAATAAGCGAGGTTATGCTCCCGTACGAAACCATACCGATAACGACGAGAATTACTAGAGAAAGCAAAAACCCTGCCCCAATCTTCGCTCCGACGGACCACTTCATATCTTATTACTCCCTTCCTAATGTGGAATAAAATTTATGCTTTCTTTTTCATGGTATTTCGTCGATGTATTTTTAGATAAATAACTCTCCGGATCCATTTGTGTGCTCTCGTATAAAATATTCTTTGCCACGCAACAAAAAATGGAAACGATTCAAAGAGATTTTATATTTTTGTGCTAGAGTGATTTTGAGGTATACAATCTGCAATACCGGAATTTATTCTCACTCATCGTGCTGGGATCCGTGACGGTCCAAATGTTACATGAAACATTGACTCCAGAAGCGCCGACATTTTATTCGTCAGCTCCGACTTCGTCACGAAGTCATCCGCTCCGGCCATGCTGGCAGCCTTTCGGTATTCGTCGCTCTCATGAATTGTCAAAATGACAATTTTCGGCGATCCTGTTTCCTGTTTTATCAAACGGGTCGCGACCAATCCGCCGATCCCCGGCATTGCGCAATCCATAAGAACGAGATCGGGCTTAAGTTCTACCGACAACCTCACTGCTTCCTCTCCCGAAGTTGCTTTTCCAACGCAGTTGAGATCGCTACTGCCTAATGAGGCCAGGTATCGCTCGACCGAGTCGAGAAAGTTTTCATTATCATCCACCAAAAGAAATCGCACCATGTTCGACATCACCGATCAGGATTGATGATTTACTTCTCCGCATCCACGGAAAATATAGTGGAGGCATCCTCATCGGGCAATCGGGATAAGACCTGAATACGGGGAGAAAGATACCTGAGTGGGTACAGACCCCCCGGAAGAAGAACGCCTCAACCCGGCGCGTTCTTTTAGCAGATAAAATACGGCTTCAAAGAGAATAAGCCGAACTAGCCTTCGGGCGAAACCACACCAACCTGCAAGGCATATCGGACAAGCCCGGCAATATCATGGATATTAAGACGATCCATGAGTTGTGTCCTGTGCGTTTCTACAGTCTTCGGACTTACATTGAGTATCCCGGCAATTTCTTTGGTCGTTCGCCCTTCCGCGATCAACTGAAGGATTTCGCGTTGCCGCAGTGTCAAAGCCTCGACCTTCACTTCATTATTCTGCTCCAGTGCGGTAAACTCTTCGACAAGATGCGTCGAGACCACCGGCGAAAGATATTTCTGACCGCGAGCAACAGCCGTGAGCGCCACTTCGAGTTCGGATGTTGCTGCGTCTTTGATGAGATACCCCATCACGCCTATGTGAAGAGCCTTCGAGACGTACTCCCTAGCCGAGTGCATGCTGAGGATAATGACACGGCAATGAGGAAATGTCTTTATGATACGCTCTGCCGCTTCGAGGCCGTTAAGTCCGCTCATGGCAATGTCCATCAACACAACGTCCGGTTGCAACTTCTCCACCAGCTCGACAGCTTCGCGTCCGGTGCCGGCTTCCGCAACAACATCAACCCATCCAATGTTTTTAAGAAGAGACCGCATACCCGCACGCACAAGTGTATGGTCGTCCGCAAGAATGACTTTTAGTCTATGCATCATTTTCCCTTCCGTCAAATGGCTTGTTTCTCCCCGTTTGATTCTCCTATTGGGAGCCGTGCACTTACAGTCGTTCCTTTCCCAACCACAGATTTAAACTCCAGCGATCCGCCGAGAAGAGAAACCCTCTCCTGCATCCCAAGGATACCGAATGTTTTACTCCTAACGGCCTCGGCCATAGCCCGGTCAACATCAAAGCCCATGCCGTCATCGCGTATACTCATGGTAAGTTCCGCCGGGTTCTGTTTCATTTCAATTTCCACATGATGTGCCTTGCCGTGCTTAGCAATGTTCGTAAGAGCTTCCTGAGCGATCCGGAAACTTGCTGTCTCAAGATCGGTGTCGAATCTTTCGGAAATACCTTCCGCAATAAGGTTTCCGGCAAAGCCTGCTCTGTGCTGAAATCGTTCCAGTTGCCAGCGCAGTGCTGCAATGAGGCCAAGGTCATCCAGGATGGACGGGCGTAGTTCAAGCGACAGGTTTCTGACTTCGCTCAAACACGCGTCGAGCATCATAATGTCGTCGTTCAGTCGGTGGATAAGCTCGTCCGGCAGTTGATTCCGGCGTATGACCTCGAGGTCGATTTTCGTTGCAGTGAGAATCTGGCCGATTTCATCGTGAAGCTCTCTGGCGATTTGCCGACGCTCGTTTTCCTGGATTTCGAGAAGCCGATGGGAAAGCCGCCGGATCCGCCGCTCTGTAGCATGGAGGGCAACCTCGACTTTCTTCCTTCCCGTTATATCAATGCACACTCCAGAAATAAGACCTTCCTCGAGTGTCACGCTCATGATGATAGTTTTCACGGAATCGTCCCTCGTCAGAAATTCCGCTTCAAACTCCGTGGCTTTTCCGTCCACTTTGAGAAGCTCGACGAGTCGCGCATGATCACTTCTGTTCCTGTAGAGACTTTGGAGGGTCGATGAGCCGAGCTCATCAATGCTGCTGTATCCGGCCATCTGAACAAAGCCGGAGTTGGCAAAAATAAGCTCACCATCTAGTGTAGCTTGAAAGACCCCCACGGTTGCGGTGTCCACGAGGTCATGATACTTTTTCTCCGAAGCAATAATGGCCCGTTCAGCGTGAACACGCTCTGTGATATCTCTTCCAGTCGAAACGAAGTGGGTGATATTTCCTTGTTGATCTCTCAGCGGTGAAATGGTTTTTTCCTCGAAGTACAACTCGCCGTTTTTTTTGCGATTCGTCAATATGGATCGAAAAGCTTCGCCTCAATTAATAGTTTCCCACAGGTTGTTATAGAATTCTTGATCATGCGCTCCCGACTTGACGATTCGCGGTGTACTGCCGATTGCCTTCTCCTTATCGTAACCAGTGAGTTCTACAAATGCACCATTCACATATTCAATGATACCGGCCTTATTGGTGATAAAGACATTGTCCGGTGATTGTTCGGTTGCCCGAAAGAATTTCCGCAATCCTTCTTCACCTTGTTTGCGTTTCGTGATATCCTGATTGACGCCGTACGTTTTTATCGTTCGTCTTTCGCTATCTTTCACCACAAAAAAACGCACCGCAATAAAGCCTACCTCGCCGTCTGCGGATATGATGCGGTGCTCCAATTCACGGCTGAAATGCGGGTCGTCAGACTTAATTGCCGCCTCGATCTCTTTCCCCACGACCGATCTCTCGTCCGGATGCACGAAACGTTCGGCATACTGCTTGGATGACATTGTATATCCACCTTCTTTTTCGGCTGTTGTACGAAGAAGTTTATAAAACTGGTCATTGAACGTAAAGAGATCTTTTGAAACATCGTACTCCCAAGGCCCTAGATGCGCAATCTCAAGGGCGTTTGAGAGTAATGCTTCACTAGTTCGCAACGCGATCTCTGCATTTTTGCGTGCAGTAATATCGGCCGTCACCGCAACCGACCGGGAACCGGGCAGCGGGGCTGCGCTCACAATAGTCCATGCTATCGCTCCATCCTCCTTTACAACTCCTATTTCAGTGTCGGGGATTTGTCGTTGTTCCTTGATCGCCCGTGAGCTTGGAAATTCTTCAACCGGCATTGGAGTGCCGTCGGCACGGAGATATTTTCTCCGCACGTAGTGGCCTTCAAGCAATCCTTGTGTCGACATTCCTAGAATTGTTTGCAGGGCAGGATTCATTTCGATGATTTTCCCTTCCTTGTCTAAAATTGAGATGCCTGCCGGCAAAATCGCAAAGATTGTCTTAAGGTCCCCTTCGCGCGCGCTGAGTTTCTCTTCCGCTTCCTTGCGTTCAGTGATGTCGGTTTTCGTCCCGTACCATTTGACGATCTTTCCTGACTCGTCGCTGAGCGGCACGGCGCGGATCAATAACCAGCGGTAATCCCCATGAACACGCCGCAGACGCGCTTCCGCTTCCAGGGGCTCACCAGCCGCCAAAGCCGCTCGCCACTGGCCGACAAGCCTTGCATTGTCTTCTGGGTGAATCACCGCCGTCCAACGCCAGTCGCCCACGTCGTCCAATGATAGTCCCGTAAATTCCTGGTGAACTTGATTGATAAAATCCAGAGAACCGTCAGGTTGAGCGGTCCAGACCAGCGCAGGAATGGTGTTGATAACGAGTTGGAGTTGGGCTTTACTTCGTCGGAGTGTTTCTTCACTACGTCTGAGCAATTCTGATGAACGCTTTTGCAAGCCTATGAGAGACACAACGACGAGTGCAAAAAATGAAAAAAAGAGAAGACGCGGTAAATAAGTGTTCTCAACGGCAAATGAATTGGTTGGAGGCAAAAAGCAGTACTCTAATGCCAGAACAGCCAGTATCGTCGCGAGAAAACCCGGCCCAAGTCCGCCAAACCAAGCACTAAACATGACTGCACAGAGAAACAGCGATACATAAACAGCAGTACCCAAATCAGGCTTGATCCACAAAAGGATGACAGTTGAGAAGACGACCGAAAGAACGGCAACGCCGTAGCTCAAGATCACAGGCGATTTTGAGAAATCGTTATTCATAAGTTTCACAGCAGGCTCCCTTCAATTTCGAATTACCAGCGGACACGTTCTGTTTGCCCAATAGATTTCCGGGAGGTTGGAAACGGAAGTCACTACGATGTCCATCAGATTTCCAAGACTCAATTTCTTAAGACTGACCGGCAAAAGTGTGTCTTACATAGAATCGGAGCCTTGTGCCTAGCGACTAAAAAGAAGAATATGAAAATCCCACTGAGTTGAGCGATGAAGATAAAAATCGAAGCAGCAGTAATCTTTTGAAGGTGGTGTAACCAATCAATGGTATTGTCAAAAAGCTTTGTGGTCATTTCTTCCTCCACATTCTTTGACGAAATCGAATTCAATAGCAATCGGGTCAATCGCTACTCAATTCCTCTACACCGTAATCCTATAACGGCATAGAGGGGAAAAAGGTTCACGTTTGACAGTGCCTCCATCATTGCAATATTTCTCCGAACGGAAAACGCTGCGAGATAATTTTTCATTTCTTTAAGCATGCCTTCAACTGTAACCTCTTATCCATTACGAAGAGTATGTTTGCCATTGTAGAACTGAATAGTCAATTCATGATTTGAGAAATCTGAAAAATCGCCTCTCGCCAAGCCGCTAAGGCGCAAGAACTTGATTTTTGAATCATTTTGCGACTTTGCGTCTGGCGAAGCCATCCCTATGGATTTGTGTGAGCCATACTTTTAAAATTATTCAGAAGTCTCAATTTAACACTTGTTTCACAATAATTTTTAAACAAATCAAATTTTGCGAAATTAGCAGACAAGGCATCCGCAAGCGTCGTATCATCATCTCGTCAGACTTTGTGAAGCATCATCGATCTGAACATGGCTGAACAGGCAAGAAAAAGTCTCTCAGCAAATATCATGAACCGTTCCGAATGCAAATCCTCCCTACACGAGGAGAACATTTGGAGTGAATTTACACCAACACTTGATGAAAAGCTACAAAAAAATATCCTCGGAGGTTCTCATCTGATCAAAAATATTCCGTGCGATCTTTTTATCGGTATTTATTCGCACGAGAATATACGTATCCACTCCGCTTGCTACCCTGACTCACTTCTTCTCTTCCTTAGTCTCATTCTCTCATACTTTCTGAACTGAGAATTTTTTTGTTGAAAGCTCGAATGTTTGAGAGGCACGTTACAAGGTGACTCTCCCAAGCGGTGTTCCCAACCGACACTGCAAATGCCGAGCGGCAACTCTGAGCATAGCTATCATCGGGAATGGCAGCATTCAAGAAAAACCAGAGTGCATCATCAAGGCTATCATTGTCGTGATACACGGATCTGAAACGATATTCATCATACAGGGAAACATTTAGCATCTGAGCCGCTTCGTTGAAAATGTCAGCGACATGCCCGCAATCCGGGCCCCATGTAGATAAATATACAAGCCCCTCTTCCAGAAGATCGCTAGGAATGTTACGAACGTTGGCAGGCTTTTCCGCGAGGCCATCCATCGCTACCAGCATAGTAAAGTGCCGGCCCGCGTGTTCCGGCAACGGTAGAATCTCATTAAAATGATTAACCGAAAGCAATGTAACGATACGCTTGAATGAGTCCGGCTCTTTGAATGTAGTTACTGTTTGCGACATTATCGTTGCGTACTTCTATCGAGGCCTTGAACTATCTCCAATGAGAATTTTTGCTGTCGGCAAGTAAGAGATCCCGTCACATTCCACAAACTCCGCAACTCAACCACGGGGCGCTGTCGACCGCAGCAAAAGGAGGGGACTCACAGGGATGCCCTCCATGCAACTCCAGCGTGTGTTCATATCGAACAATCGGATAATCTAAATCTTGCTACGCTGTTGTAGGGAGTAGTGGATATGGCGCACGATTTCCCGCTCAAGAGGATTCCGTACCTTGCCGCTAAAATTTTGCACGACGAGCATATTAACTCCATTAAGGAGCGCAATGCCCGAGAAAGCAAAACCGAAAGGGAGGAGATCCTGATTGAAAATAAAACCGACCATGAAAAAAATTACCAACAGAACAAGGTTCAACCCTTGAACTTTCTTGGGTTCATGGTTCCCGTTCAGAATGTACACGAGAGAAAGGAGCACAACCCTCGTTCCCTTTTCAAGGTAAAACGTCTTTTCACCCACAGCGTGAATGTCGGCACGGGCAGCGACTGTTTTGCCGTAATGCTCGCTTCGAGTGGTGAAACTTAAAGTATCCATATTGGTTTTGAGGTCAATGCTGGTCTTCGTCAGGCTTATAGTGAACTGTTTTACTGCATACAGCAAACAACATATAGCGAAAGGAAAAATACGTATGTGATATGATATTGAAACGGAACAACGATGTAAGCGGTCTTCCCAAAAAATATTACCCGCGCAGGCCCTTCTCCCCCCGTGAAGGGCATCAGGGCTTTATTATGTGAGTTAACGGGATAAGATAGAAGGATGAGTCCGAAGGAGCAATACCAAGAATCAGGTATTTATAAAAGGGCTAATTTACGGGGGGAAACTACACAATTCGGTTTTTTACCGCTTTGACAACCAATTTCTGGCGGCTGTGGATATCGAGTTTATGGAAAATATTCCTTAAATGGGTTTCGACGGTAAAACGGCTTATGAAGAGTTTTTGGGCTATTTCAACGTTATTCATTCCTTGAGTCACTAATTTTAGCACACCCTTCTCCCGTGGTGAAAGATTATACACATTTTCTGCATCCCCCCATCCGACATACGCCGCCATCATTTTTTTTGTAATTGTTGCATTGAGCGGCATGCCCCCCTGCTGAACGCTCTCAATTGCCCGTACGATTTCAGCCGGCGAAGAAGATTTTAGCAGGTATCCTGAAGCTCCCCGATTCATTGCCGCCCGGATATTCTCATCAAGTTCATAGGAGGTAAGCATAATAATGTTAGTTCCCGGAGACAGTCCCTTGATCGGGATGATTCCATCGAGGCCGTTCATTGCAGGCATTTTGATGTCCAAGAGAATAACGCTCGGCGGAGAACTCTCTGTTTCGAGGTCCCGGAGAAGAGATCTACACGATTGATAAAATCTTTGACAATCAACTGTCTTGCTTTTGTTCAAATTCGCCGCAAGAACTAGGCAGAAATTTTTATTGTCGTCGACAATCCATGTCGCAATCTTATCCTGATTGCTTTGATCCTCTGGTTGCATGAGCGTCAATACTTTCTTTCACAAAGAATTTTAAAGTCGCGACTGCTCAGAAATATGTTCTTTGTTGTGCTCTTCGCGAATTTTCTGGATAATTCTATGTTTTGTGTACTTTTACTGAATTATACCTGCGTTTCGCCGCCATGCGGAAGATAAACCCTGAATGTCGTCCCTTGGTGTACGATGCTGTCGGCGGTAATAAAGCCGCCATGACTCCTTACAATTCCGAGCACGATCGAAAGTCCGAGGCCGGTACCCTCTCCCCCTTCCTTCGTAGTGAAAAATGGCTCGAATATTCTATCGATATTGTCCTCCGCGATACCGATTCCCGAGTCCGCAATGCTGACGACGACATAACGTCCACTATGCGCTTCAGGATAATCTTCAAGGTCATCGTTATCGAAAAAAAGGTCCTCTATCTTAATGCCCAGCACCCCGCCCTCCGGCATGGCGTCCCGTGCGTTTACACAGATATTGAGAAAGACTTGTTTCAACTGGCTTTTGTCGCCGCGGACGATCCAATCTGTGCCGATGATATCCTCATCAACAACAATAGCCGGCGATAACCCTCCTTCGACAATTTTTAGAACTTGCCTCAAGAGAAGTGACAAATCCAGTACAACCCTCTCGCCGATGATCCCCTTGCCGTATGTCAGAATATTCTTTACCAGTTGCAAGCCGCTTTGAGCGCTTTCTTCAACGGCCCGAAGGACGGTCAAACTGGTTTGGTCTTTCAATTCATCTCTCAATAATCCAATGGACATCGCTACCGGCGCAAGGATGTTTTGAAGGTCGTGAGCTATTCCTCCGGTCAATAAGGCGATGCTCTCCATTTTTTGTGTTTTGATGAACTGGGATTCCAACCGCTTCTTGCTTGTGATGTCCGTGTTGACGATCAAAAGTTTTGTCGGGCTCCCGTTTTTGCTATGCACAATGCGCCAGCGGCTGTCAACGAGAATTTCTTTCCCATCTTTTCTTCGATGACGGTTCTCTCCGTTCCATTTCTGGAATTCCATGACACACTCCACGATGAAGCGAAAATCCTGTTCTCTGTCGCCGGCATACAGAAATTCCTGAAGCGAGCGCCCGGTAACTTCGTCCGCCCGCCAACCGTATGTCAACTCGGCCCCACGATTCCAAAAAGTGATCTGCTCATGTTCGTCCAAAACAATAATCGCGTCCTGAGTTTCGTTGAGCAAAGCAGCTTGCTCTTTTACCATTGCCTCGAAAAGCTTCCTATTCGTAATGTCGATGATGACGGCATGAATGTAACGGTCTCCATAGACCTCCTTCGCAGAAAAGAGTATCCAAATTTCTTTACCGTCATTTTTTTTTGTTTGAACTTCATATTCCGAAACAATACCGTCGGCAGCCAGCGTATTCGTTATGAATTGGCGCGCCAAAGGGGGAAATTCCGAGAAACATCGCTCAAATTCTACCTCGGTCCCGCAGCCAAACATTGCGAAAAGGGCTCTATTTCCCTCATAGACTTGCCACGAATCAAGCGAGAACTTCATCATCCCTGCGGGTGAATGGTCAAAGAGGGCCTTATAGCGCTCTGCGCTTTTCGTGATTTCCTCAACTCTCCCTTTCTGCAAATCAATGATCCGTCGATTGCTCGAAAGAACCACCAAGATATAGGCAAAAGCGAACATGACGACGACTGCAGTTCCGAGGCTTATGACCCATATGATATTTGGTATTTGGCTGTGCAGAAAAAACCTTTCGTATACATAAGATTAGATACCACGGCAAGCATCCAATTGATATACCATGCAGTGATAAAATACGATGCTCCCATTTTTAACAGTTCATTGCTTAAACCAAAAATAAAAATTGCACCGGTCGAGTAAATGAGAGTACTACTTGACACCCAAAATATCGGATCGTTGATAAGTTGGTGATCAATTTTTTTTACAATTGTGTAAATCGTTAAAATAGAAATAACAATGATAAAAACCCGGGATGCTACGGCCATTTCACTATTTAACTGATTCGGCACCGCAAACCATATTTTGTCTATGATCCAAATACAAAAAAAGAGAGCGGCTAGCACAGAATTAATTTGTTTTATCCTCTTGCTATCTATGGAAAAAAAATATATGACAAAAATAAATGCCGATTCGATGAGAAAAGAGTAATTAGACAAAAAAGTGTTATTCATGTGATTGAGGCTTAACACACACTCTGCGC
Organism: uncultured Bacteroidota bacterium; assembly: GCA_963717445.1. GTDB lineage: Bacteria > Bacteroidota > Ignavibacteria > UBA10030 > UBA8401 > JAGVPT01. The sequence goes on from OY970334.1 coordinate 1,632,592, forward strand.
CGGCCACTAAACAAGAAAAAAGGCAAAATAAAAAAAGGACTTTCATCGCATCGGTCAAACGTTTAAACCGGGCGATCCCTGCAACCACCGGAATTGGATACGAAAAAAATGCGATGAAAGCCATTACCGGTATTTTCATTTTTGTCTTATTTACTCAATTGATTTGTTGATCCACAAATTGGCGGGCAAGGAAATATTGATTCTCCAACAACTCCTTGCACCATATCGTTGCCGGTACTATCGACGCCCACCAAAACAAGAGTAGGCGATCCATCGTCTTTTGCCGCGTAATAATACCGGATTCCAACGACTCCCCCCTGCGCAAGAATTTTATCAAAAATATTTCTTTCAAAGTAGCCCCCTTTAATTGATGGGGCAACCGGATTTTGCTTGAAATTTTGAACGTATTTTGTCGCTTGGTCAAGGGTAACAACATGATTTCCGACCCCAGAGTATTGGGCTTTCACGCTGGCCGGGGAAAGAATAATGGCAAGGGATACGGCGACACCAAGAACGAGTAATCGAAGTCTTATTGTAGAGTTTTTCATGAGTGTACTCCTATGTTAAAAGGTGAAAGATTGTGATGATGGTTTGCCCTATGCTTGGATAGGTGAATTTAGCATACAGTGCTTATACCAAAAACACAATACCATAATTTAGGTATTTTTCAGGTTCGAAGTATCGCGCGGATGGCCGAAAACGGTCGGAAATCGACGGAAATAGCTCGTCCTGGAAATGCATCCACTGTGCGATGAATGTACTAAGACAGGAACAAAAGGAAGGGCTATAGAATCAACAGAATTCATCGTACTGCTGGAACGGCGAGATGAAATGTTTTGCAAAAAGACGCGGTGGGCGAGTACGCCTCGCATGTCGTCCTACAGTTCGGAGAGATGATCCGATGAACTCCACCGCAATTTTCCCCTCTACAATCGATCTACTTCAGGCCAAGCTCTTTCAACATCCTATAGAAATTCGACGGAGCGAGGCCTAATTTTTCTGCCGCATTGGAATCGGAGCTTGAAATGCTCCGGACATATTTGAAATAGCGAATGCGGAACATTTTCTCCATTTCCGGAAGAGGAAGCACCTGTCCCGTATACAAATCATCGATCACCGATTCATCTTTCGCTGAAATCGGATTTTTCATAATCATATGATTGGTGACATCCTTCGCCGTAATTTTATCCGTGCAATTGAGCACCAGCCGTTGCGCGACGTTCCGGAGTTCACGAACGTTACCCGGCCATCGATAGTTCATAAGAATATCCTTGGCTTTCGGGTCCGAAGGCGGCGGCGGCATGTCGATATCGCGGCTGAAGTATTCGACAAAGTGATTAAAGAGCAAAAGAATATCATCTCCCCGTTTGCACAGGGGAACAATATCCAACGGAATTACCGCAAGACGATAATACAGGTCTTCGCGAAACCGCCCCTCGTTCACCTCCGCGGTCAAGTTCTTATTAGTGGCGGCAATAATCCGGACGTTTACCGTCAAACTCTCTTTTCTCCCGATCTTTTCAATTTCCCCTTCCTGGATAACGCGAAGAAGTTTTACCTGCGCCTGCAACGGGAGTTCCCCGACTTCGTCCAAAAAAATTGTGCCGTTATTCGCAATCTCAAACAAGCCGGCCTTCGTATTCATCGCGCCCGTGAACGCCCCTCTCTCGTACCCGAACAGCTCGCTTTCAACTAAATCGTGCGGAATGCTGCCGCAATTGATCGGGATGAACTTTTCGTACTTGCGCTTGCTCTTCAAATGAATATTCCATGCGACAAGTTCTTTTCCCGTTCCCGACGCTCCCGAAATGAGCACGTTGGCTTCGCTTCTTGCGTACTTCTCGATAACTTCATTAAGCTGCACCATCGGCTTCGATTCGCCGATAATTTTTTTCGAGTCAAGAAGGTTCTCATTGCTTTGCTTCAGCCGCTTGTCCGATTTCAGTTTTTGCTTTTCGAGCTTCTTCCGCTCATAGGCGTTGACAATGCTGAGGATAAAATCCGTCGGCTGGTAGACATAGTCTTCAATGTTCCCCGGATATTTTGTGCAATACCAGTATGCCCCTGCTTTGAGAAGGTTGTTGGCAAAATCAAAATCGGTCGTATTGATTGTCATTTTCGTGATAACGACGATCTGCAAAAATTGATCGAGCTCCTTCATTTTTTGAATCAACTCTTCACCGCGTAACCCCCCGGAAATCTGATAATCGAGAATGACGACATCATAGAAATCCTGCTTGTCACGAATCTTGTCGAGTGCGGATTTGCCGTTGGAAACAACGTCTTCGACCTGGATACGGGTCGTGGAGAGGCTGACGGTCTTTTTGACGCGCGCGACGTCGAAGTCTTCGTCCTCTACCAACAATACTCTGATGACCTGCGTATTATTGCTGCTCATTCTGCTCCTAGCTTTTAATCGTCAGTGTGAACCTGCATCCTCCCTCGTCACAGTTCTCCGCGTCCATCTGCCAACCGCACTTTCCGACGGCAAGCTGGTGGGCGATGTAACAACCGTATCCCGAGTGCGTCCCCACATTATTTTTCGTCGACTCTTGCTCTAGAAACACTCTCTTGATGCCTTTGGGCCCGGTCTCCAGCAATTCTTCCGCTATGCCGACTCCGGTATCCTCGATGAACACGTAGGAGAGGTTTTTTTTCTTGTTGTAGAGGGTCGACAGGGTGATCGTAACGAAGTTTTTGCTCGCATGGTCGATGCTGTTTTGGATAAGAGGCTCAAGAATTTCCCAGACAATAAATTCATTTACCCGTACCGGCGGAAGGGAAGGGTCCAGGTCGAGCTTGATCTCGAACATTTCGTTTTTGCTCGAAACGCGCAAAAAGACGTTATGGACGATAAATTCTATGAGCAGGTTGATGTTGGTTTTAAACATCGGGTTGACGATGGTATTAATATCCTGGTCGTACCATTTCATGTCGTAAATAATGCGCGAGATGAAGTTTGAATACGTGATCACCCGTTGTTTTAACTGCCCGAGGTTCTCGGCGTTCATCATCCTCACATCGTTTTTGATGAACCCCATTATTTTCTCGGCTTTATGATGCGTATGGTAGATTCGCCTCGTGAACAGGGATTCCTTTTCCAGCCTGATCTGTTTCTCAAGATTTTGTTTATGTTCAATGAACAATTCCTCCTGCGCCTTATTGCGCTCGCCGACGGCGCGCGAAGAAATAATGAAGATCGCCATCAACCCGATAAAAATGAGAGCCAAAAATGTCAGCGCGACTTTATCAAAGCTCGACTGAATTTCGGTCGTCAGGAACGTGAAATCCGGGGTGATGCGCATGTACATGATGCCGAGATACTCGCCGTCGGGAACGAAAGGAACGAGCACGTCGAATGTCTTATCGTGTGAAACCGCGCTGACGATTTTCTCCTTTCGCCGCATTTCATCTTCTTGAGCGAGAAAGAAGTCCACACCTTGACGATGGCTCGTCAGCTCGCCTTCTTCGAGCGGTGCAAGCGTATTGCTGAAAAACGCCGTGAGCTTTTGCCCGTTGTCGATGATATACAACCGGTGATTTTTTATCAGGATGAGGCAAAGATCTTCTCCACTCCGCTGGATGAGCTGCTGTTTAAAAATGACGTTCAATGAGTAGGCAGGATACATTTCCGTGCTGTCTTGCTGCGCGCGAGCGCGCTGCTGGCGCTCGAAGATCAGTTCGACATTGGTCGTTGTCACGAGGGCAAGGCGTTCAGCATAGTATTTCCGGAACCAGCTTTGAGCCTCTCCGAGAAAACTTTCGAGGTTTTCTTTTTGGAAAAAAACCAGGATAATTTGAAATGTAATCAGCACTACGACCATCACAACGATATGCCGAATTTCAAAGCGATATCGCGATAATTTCGTTTTAACGTCTTCCGGCACTTTCATGCTTTTCCACTCCATGGCGGCGGTTACGGTGTTAGGCTTCGTTCGGACCCGATGGTCGCGTCGACATTCTTCACTGCTTCATCCACGGTAAGATTCCCTTTTATGGCGAGATAAAAATAGCGGGACATAATTTTAGAATCCTTTGTGTATTCTTCCTGGCTCGGCCGATGAACCCCCATTTTCAACAAACCCATGATCGTGCGGATCTCCGGATACTTGCGAAGATACAACGAATCATGGTAGAACGAATTCGTGATAGGGAAAAACCCGCCTTTCGTATAGAAAATCTCCTGCGATTCATCGCTGAGCAGATATTTTATAAAATCGATAACAGCTTCCTTGTGCTTGCTCGCCTTTGGAACCATTAAGTTCCATCCGCCAAATGCCGACGCGGGCGTTCCGCCGGGATAATACGGAACCGGCATCCTTTTCAGATTCTTTTCTTTGACCGGGTCAACTGGAGAGTCTTTGAAATCCTGATCGTACGTGTTCCACCCGTGCAGGAAAAGACCATCGTGCTTTATAAAATATTCATAGCTGGGTACTTCAGTCAGCTCGCTGACAATGCCGGGCGTTGCTCCGTACTTATGGACGAGGTCCACAAGCAAGCGAAGAGCATTTTTAGCCTCCGGCGTGTCAAAACGAAATCCCACCGTCGTAAAGTAATCTGGTTTTTCACTGAGAAGGATTTCGACGTAACAGCAAATCAGCCCTTCGTAATCTGAGGCAGGGAAAATATAAAAAGGATGTTTACTGTTATGGAGTTCTTTCTTTATCGATAAAAAGTCATCCCACGACATTTCCTTCTGCACTTTTTGGAGAAGTTCTTTTCCATGGGATTCTTTTGCAAGAAGGTCCGCGCGATAATAAACGACTCCCTCGGAGATGTCAAGCGGAACGGCAACGAGTTCCCCATCATGATAACATGTGTTGAGGGCGATCGGTGTCATTCTTCTTCGTTCTTCGTCCGTAAAGTATTTGCCCAGCGGTTCGCACCATTTCGCAAATCGCTGCACCCAAATAACGTCGACCGCAAGAAGGTCGATGCCATCGTCGTCTCCGCGCAGGGAACGGGCAAGGATTTCCTTCCGCGTGTCCGTGCTGAAATCGGAGTTGGGAAAATCAATGGGAATAACTTTAATTTTGCCCGCGTGGGCCTCGTTGTACCGGTCTATCAGAATACGATGCGCTTCGGTCATCCTGTCCGCAAAATAAAACTCGGTCACATGAGCTTCAGGGCGTTTGAATAAAAATGCAAATATGATAAAGTAGACCAGGGCAATGATGCAAAGAACTACGATCCCCCATACCTGATTGCTCGACAACAGTTTATAATTTCCGGACGCCATAGAAATCGCTCAAGTATCGTTAGGCCACCGCTAAGAACACGAAGAAACATAAACGAATGAAGCTCCCCGCCGCAAGCGGCGGGGTATCCTCTATTCCTCAAACAGTGTGAGTTGATTTGACCGATGCAATGCCTTGTATTCTCCTTCTATTCCTTGCTCCTGCACATACCGCGCTATCGCGGCTTCGTCTCCAAACTTACTCACACTATGCACAAAATACCCGTCTGTCCAGAACTCTCCTCCCCACAACTGCTTCTTCACCTCTGGATGACGGTGGAATATCTCTCGCGCCGTAATGCTCTTGATCACTGTGATGATCCTCGTGGGGCTTTGCGTTGGAACCGTTTGCACCAAAAAATGTACATGATTCCTGTCCGTCCCTATTTCCAGAAAATGTATCGGATACCGCTTGCTGATCTCCAAACATACTTCCTTCAGCGTCTCATCTACTGCTTCGCTGAACACTACTCTCCGATACTTCGCCGGACACACAAAATGGTACAACAACACTGACACATTATGCGATCTATGGATATACTCACTTTCCTTCATCCTCCAATATACAAAAACGCCGCAAGCGGCGGGGAACTAACCCCGCAGTGATTAGATCCGCTTTTTGAGAGCCGATACATTCTTTCACAAAGCATTTGCTTCGGTCCACTCTGCAGAAACATCTTTTCTTTTTGCACTTCGCGAGCTTGGCGGATAATTGAATGTTTCATGTACCATGAGTTATCATATCTTATTTCTTTTGTGTGTGAGATGCAACAACTATTTCGCGGGTATCATTTTTGCGGATAAAGAGAAGCTTTTGACTCTCATCAATTGCAGAGAATGGTGCTCGTTGGCATCTTTTATAGAAATAGGCACGGATGGTCATCCATGCCTATAGTAATTCACCTTACCGGAACGGCCGCCTTAATGACGCAATATCTCTATCGGCCTCTTACTTTATAAGCATCATTTTCTTTACTTGAGTGAACGACCCGGCTTCAATGCGGTAGAAATACATTCCACTGGCCAACGTCCTGGCATCGAAACGGACGTTATACTCACCCGCATTTTCTTTTTCATTGACAAGAGTTGCCACCTGCCGGCCAAGGATGTCGTACACGACAAGTTTCACATGCGCGGGTTGCGCAATTGAATACCTGAGCGTCGTCGCCGGATTAAACGGATTTGGATAATTCTGCTCCAGCGAAAAAGTACCCGGCAGTTGAGAAGAATTCTTCACGGCCGTGACAACAAAACTGCTTGGGATGGCAAGATAATCGAGATACATCCAGCCCCAGCTCATTTGCATTTGAACCGTATCGTTCCCTTTAGCCAGATTAACATAAATGGTTTCCTCAAGCCAGGACGATGTAGAACCCTGGAACGTGATCGTATCGGCCCGCACACCGTTGACGTTGATAAATTGCGTTTTTGGGCTTTGGTAAAACAACTTGACCCCAAATGCAATTGGATAGCTGCTGTCTGCCGGGACATTAGCAATTGGCCAGCTAACCGTTGCAATAGAAGTATCTGTTTCGATATCAACGTACGAACCGCCGCTGGCAGATGCATCGTTTTTCACAGACATTCCTGGTCCTTTGATGATAGCTTTTTCCGCTTCCAGCCTGGTCAGCGGCGGTTTGCCGACGGTCATCTGTACTACACTTGAAACATTTCGATGACCGCTGCTATTTGTCGCAGCCGCTGTTAGTGCGTAATTTCCTGGCGGAATATTTTTCCATGTAAAAGCATACCTAGAAGTGTCCGAAGATACCGAATACGGAGCCACTACCCCGCCGATTTTCACCGTATCAGCGACGAAGAACTCAACCGAATCGATCGCAAGAGTATCGGACACTGTCACGGTAATTGTCAGTTGAGTACCTGTCCGGATATTTTGCGTCGTTTAGCGGACTGATGATTGTGACGTTCGGCCAATCTACACCGATGCCGTGAACATCAACCGCTGCCATGTAATTATTCCATATTGACTGGATGCCGGCAATCATGTCCGAGGTAGTTGAATACGTCGGATCGGTCCATGCCCATGGAAGCGCACCGGCATACCCGAGTTGATATAACGTGTCGAACAAATTTGCTGTCGGAATGCCGGGCGGATTCCCCTCTCCGCTTTCCATGGCAAATTCTGCAACGACGATCGGCTTGTCCAGCCCCCATGCACTCGCCGGATGATGGAAAGGAGAGATACCGGTCGGATCATTAGGGTCTATGGTCGAATAGTAGTGTACCGAGTAGAAATCAAGTGTCCCGTTGGGATCACCCCCGGCACCAATTAACTGGCTGTTGGAATAATAATTCTTGTTCGCCATAACCGATAGTTGACCAAGGTACGCCATGACTTGATCGGTCGTCATCGACGCTCTATATTTTTTATTAAATTGACGGGCTATCGATTCTTTTTCCGCAGGATTCAACTGAGCAAGGCTTGCATTGCTTTTTTTGAGAACGTTAGAAGATGATGGGGCGGAGAGATCAGTGAGAGCTTTAAAACTCCACGAACCACTCGTTACTAAAGCACTCGAATCGGCACGATGAATTGCACCGGCACATAGGTTGATGAATCGTTGAATCGTGGACATCGGGACGTGCTGTACACCGCTCCAGCCAAATTCATTGCTCATCCCTTCCGGTTCATTGAAAATTTCCCATGAAAGAATTGCGGGATGACCTTTGAGAGAATCAATCATCGGAATGAGACACGTATTGATGTACGCACGGGTGTAGTTCGTATCATTGAGAAGCGAATCATTGCGGTTAAGAACAGTCGCACTATTCGATGTGTTCAGCATATCAAAAGACCAGAGACAAATGTTCACTCCTATTTCTCTCTGCCATGCGAGATCCAGGATTTTCCGCATATCTGAAATGGTCGATACACCCGGCCCCGTAACATGGCCGGTAGAGTCGAATGCAGGGGTAACAGTTCCATCGGTATGCAACCACCATCGAACCGCGTTCCCGCCGGCATTATGAATGGCAAGCAAGATATTTGCAAAGGTGACTGTATCGGGTGAACCGGTCCCCACATCTCCCGCATAATGGACCCATGCTAAATTTGCTCCACTTAAAAAAAGGTCTTGATTGTTGTATTGAACCCGGTTCGTCTGCGAAAAGACACCTTGGGAGAATACAATGGCGGTCAGCAATACAAATACCGTTGTAGAAAAACGCATAAAGACCTCTCCAAAAATGTGTATGTACCAAACGTTATCTATAAAACTTGTTGTGAGTGATAGAAGTTTCTCATTTCAATAAAATTAGAAATTAAACGTAAGTCCAAACTGTGCATTCAACCCGTATGTCTGCCCGCTTGTCGGCAAATCGCCCGCTGTCGTGCTAAGATACGCCGGATGATTAAAATAATAACTGTCAATATGATTATTGACGTTTGTTGCATTGGCAAAGACATAAAGGTTCTCTATGAGTTGTTGTTTCAGCGAAATATCGAACAACAACACGTTGTCATAGTAACTGTCTTCTAGACCATACTGCGTGTCGAGGCTCTGGAGCGTCAGCTCCTGATATTCGAGCGAGAACCGTGAGCTGAATCCTTTGTAATCCCATCCGAGTATTGCATTATAGATCGCTTTGGGCTGGTTTTGTAATGCTGCTTCCGTGTTTGAATATAACAGCGTATCGACGGAGCCTAATTTTGTTGTTAGCGGTTTAAAATAAGGATACTCTTGATTCGAGCTCATGAATGAAGCATTCACTTCGAGAACGATTCCGCTTAACAATCCCGGAAGATACCAAAAATGCGTTTGCCATGAAATCTCTATCCCCCTCAGAAACGCATCGGCGGGGTCGTTCATAGGAATAGAACCGTTGAGCAATTTGTTCGAGATAGGATTCATATCCAGGTAGGATGAGTCAAAATAACTTTTGCCCGGCAATCTGCTGCTGATATCTGACGGAGCGCCGGCAACAGGGTACGGAGCATACGGATAATAATTTTGCAGCTCATAAATAAGATTGCTGATATCCTTGTAAAACAGGTCGACCGTAAACAATCCCACCGAGTTGCTGAACAACGAAGCTCCAAGATCATAATTCGATGCCGTGGAGGGCTTCAAGTACGGGTTACCACCCAAGACATAGCCTGGGTTCTGAAATATTACCATGGGAGAAAGATCCGTATAACTTGGCAGAGAAACACTCCTATAGATTGCACCCATCACCTGTACATTCTCGGTGGCTTTATATTTTATATTGACCGAAGGATACCAATACGGGTTGTCTCTTTTTGTCTCCACCAAAACAGGAGGAAACTCAAGCCCATTTGCATTCGAGCCGTTCGGTACAATATGATACGCCGAAATGTCGGTTCGTTCTTCTTGATAACGGGCACCGGGAACGATGGTAAGGTCGCTTCCGATATTAAACTCACCCATCAGATAACCCGCCCGGGTGTTTTCTTTATCAGTGTAGTCTTGGTCGAAAGAACCAACTCCATCCGTATAGTAAAACTCCTGCCATGCCGGAAAAATGACGTTCTCCATATATTCCAATTTGTAGGGGTCATACCCCTCTCCGATAGGATACCCTAAAATATTTGTTCGTGTGTAGCTCGGGTCAACGAAATATTTTGCATAGATTCCACCTTCAGAAGTCGTAGGATCCGGATCGGCTCCCGCAAGGAATGGAATGGCATTAATAAGATTCACTCTTCTGCCATGGCTCCCTCCAAATTGGACATCGTAGTACAACCGAGTGTTATCGCTGGAGCGGTTTACATCGTGATATTTTCCGCCCACCGACAATTTTCCCGATAAATACTCTGAAACCGTGAACGGTACTTTCCAATCAATCTTTGCATCGTATGATGCGTCTGTCAGATTTGCGTTGGTTTCAAAAATATCCCAGAGTACGGAATTCGCCGGCGTCATGAGACCCATGTCGTTTACTAAAGAAGACGGCTGTCCATATGCCAGGGCAGCACCCGGAATTGGTTTTCCCGTAAGGCCCTCTGTAAAATCAAACTCCTGTCCGTTCGGTGTATGTTGATCCCCTTTCGTGTATGATAGTGATACCGGCAATTCCGTCCCGCCCAGTTTGAACAACGCTTGAATCGAATTTGTCCGTTGTTCCGTTTTCGTATCGCTCACAAAAATCTGGTCTTCGAAACTATTTTGTGTAAAATATGTCGTATTATCTCTCGTGATGGTGCTGTCGTTTTCCTGGTCGTACACGTTAAAGAACTTCACGTCTACAAGATCCGACGTATAATCCAGGATCAAACTCCCACCATAACGATGCCTCTTTATACTATTGTCCGTCAGCTCTGCCGACGCCGTGTTGACATAAAAGGTGTTCGCAACGACAGACGATTTTATCCCGCTGTTATACGTTGCATTAAACTGGTCCGAGGGAAGTTGTTTCTCCTCGATGTTCCCTTGAACTAAAACTCCGATTTTATCATCCGCAAACCTGTCCCCTGCACTCCCCGCAAATTTATAGTTATCATACGAACTCCGTATTTTTGTATACCCGCCGTTTCCCCATATATCGTAGTGGAAACCCGGCTGAGCCGTCTTTAACGTCAGGTTCACCGTCCCTCCCAACGCATCGGCATCCATGTCCGGACGTAACGTTTTCGTTACTTCCACTCCCTTCACCAGATCGTCTCCCAACAAACTCAAATCTACTCCACGGTCGCCGTAATATGTCGAACTCATCGGAACGCCTTCAATCGTGATCTCGTTATACTTCGGAGCTAGTCCGCGAACGATCACTGCGTCCGCTTCGCCTGCATTTCTCTGTAACGATATGCCGGGAAGCCTTCCGATCGACTCCGCGATATTCGCATCCGGCAATTCCTTCATCTTCTCGGCAGACACGACGTTGATGATCGAGGTGGACGACAACTGCTCATTAATGGACGACAACTGGCCTCGCGCCTGGGCCGTTACAACTACCGTCTCGCCGAGAACTGATCCGGCTGTTAATCGAATTTCCTGTGTTACCGTTGCATTTTCCGATATTGTGACATCGACTGTCGTGGGCCGGTATCCAACATAGGAAACCTTCAAAGTGACTTTTCCCGCAGGGATATTGTGAACGGTAAACTTCCCATCAATATCTGCCGCTGCTCCTAAGTTCGTATTCGCGATCAATATATTGGCCCCGACAAGCGGTTCGCCGGTCTCTTTATCCAACACACGACCGTTAAGAGTTCCGGATCCTTGTGCAAACAACGTCTGTGCCGTCATCAACATCATTGCTACGAATGTACACGCCAGCTTGCTTGAAGTATTAGAAGTACCAATAAACATTATTTTCTCCTCATGATGCTTTGTTTTATTGTTTGTTTTCCCCTAATGGGCGAGGGTGGACTCATAGAACTTGGGCAATGAAACAGAACATGGTGAGCGACAGATTCTGAAATGATGGACTGAATAATCGTAGAGTCAGAAGAGCCGGCAATCACCTTATGCCGCAACAATGTAGTTAACTGAAAAAACATTTTCAGGAATCACGAGGTTATTTTGAAAATGTTTGAAGTCCATGTGCAGGGGAATATTATGAACTTGCTGCCGGGCGGTTTTGTGAACGTCGCTGGAAAATCCCGCGGCCTCTCTGGATGAGAATTCGGATCGGCTCATTGGTTAACCGTCTGCCATCTAAAAAAGAAAGGCGGCCGGGTTTTTCACGCCAGCCGCCTTTCGGGTTCATCGCAGACCTGATTAAAAAATCACGACAGATCCGCTTACTTCAACAGCATCATCTTCTTCACGCTCGAGAAGTTGCCTGCGGTGAGGCGATAGATATATAAACCGCTGGCGAGGTTCCGGGCGTCGAAGGTCACGGTATGCGAGCCGGCGGAGAGGTTTCCGTTGACCAGCGTTGTGACCAACTGACCGAGTGTGTTGTAGACCTTCAACTGCACGTTCGACTGTTGCGGAATTGAGAAGTCGATTTGCGTTGACGGGTTGAACGGGTTCGGATAATTTTGCGAAAGCTCAAACGTGGTTGCAACGTTCGTTTTCGTTTTCACAGAGGTTATTCCACCCGCTGCCACATAAGCGGCCATGACCTTTGACAATTCAGCGTTATGACCCAGGGCGAGATACGAAGAATTTTGTGTATCGTCCCAAATTAAAGAACCTACCGGAAATCCATCAATCTTAGATGTAACTGAGGACTGACCGAAGTTTTCCGTTAAATCGGTGAACTTTGAAATTCCGACCTGATCGGTGGCTGCAAGAGTTGTCGCGTTGGTTATTGCATCCGTCTTTGCACCGCCGACAATACCGGGAAGCGTTGTCGGGTCGTAGTCGCCGTAAATGTACCCGGTAGTAGTAAGAGCAGGTGTGGGGGTCGAGAACCTTGAATCGCCATACTGGTGCTGATTCCATTGCGCCATTGCGGTGACAATAGCCGCAGTCAATCCGTACGTAACGGGAGTGGTTGACGGCGTTGTGGTGTTATCTTCAATCATCCCACCATTCGGCGGAGCATAGGCTGCTAACAATCCCTTCGTGCGTGAGTTCTCCCATTCGCCTGGGATATTTCCCACAATCTGAGCTCCTGCATAGAACCAACCCAAATAGGATGGTATTCTGGGGCTTACCGCCGTTGCCGGGCTTCCAGTGTCAGAGATGACGTATGCGGAATTCGTATAATACCCGGATTGTATGAGCGGGTCGCTGAACACGATGTTGTTCGAAATATAGACCTGTAATTTATTGAGATTCAGAGCGGCTGAAAAATTAGCCGTATCATTACCCGCTTGAGTCTCCCACTGCTTATTCACTATCAGCCCGTTTGTCGTATTATTCGTGTCGATGTTAACCGTGCTCATGAATAATTTATCCGGATCCTGACCGCTGTTCGTCACGTTGGTATCTTCACCAACCCAGTTCTGGTTGACAAAAATATTGTTTGTAACAAAGAAATTGCGGTGGTAGGGAGACAAGAGCCAGTATTTCTTATTGTTGATGATCGTGTTATGGTTGAAATATGCGAAGTCCGTAAGTTCATTTTGCTGTAAGAATGTAAGACCTCCGGTTGAGGTTGTGACGTTTTCAACCCACAGCGTATCAATCGGATGCTTGCATTGAAACACTCTTGAACTCCACCACTGACCCGGCTCGAACATATTCCGGAAATAGCAGTTCGTGATAAAGATTTTCGCTCCATACGGCCAACCGCCGATCGCACCGGTTTCGTTCGTGCAATCAAAAATATCTGTATTGCTGAATTCGAAGAAATCATTGTCAAGGATCAACTCTTGCGGTTGTTGGTTCGCCGTGCCGCAATAGAAGAGCTCTGACTGCAGGTTTCCATCCAATTCCATAACCTGCCAATGAACATTCTTAATTGTAATACTGCCATAGACCTTATTGGCAGGGACATCTGTTGTCCCGGTCGGCTGTAACAAGACGATCGGTTTTGCATGTGCCGATGGGTTGTTGGGATCGGGAACGCCGACAATTGTCAGTGTCCCTGTTGGATTGTAAAAGTACATTGGGGTTAACTGGTAATAGACCTGACCCTCATAGAGTGCGTACACTCTATTCGGATCTTTTCTCGTACCTGAAGCGGTCGTATCATTGCTGACGGTGCTATCCAGTTCTCCAATGAATCCATTCCCTGAAAATGTGGAGCCGGAGATATAGGCCGTATCGCCGCTAATTCTCACCTGAGCCGTAGAGTGGCTCGCAAAGCTTGCTATCGCGATGACAATAAACAAGCAGAGTATCATTTTTGCTTTCATTTCTTTCTCCTAAAGTTAGTTTAGAACAACTGTGAACATCCTTACATTACTTTTTTGCTCTATTCCATCTCCCTCCTTTCCATATTTTTATCGTTGATGTTATTTGTGCTATTGACTGTACTGAATAGTGATCGGTTTAATTGCGCAACCTGATTAATGAAGGGGAAACCTTATTGTGAAACTAGTGCCGTTTCCGATATTAAATCTTGTATTGTAACCGCAACGGACGCTAAGGTCGCAAAGAAGTTTTTGTAAAAATACTAAGAAATCCTTGTGTCCTTAGCGACCTTTGCGGTGAATGAATTATTGAAAAATACAATATTTGTTTCTGGAAACACCACTAGAAACTAAAAGTAAGCCCAAACTGTGCGTCCAATCCGTATGTCTGTCCGCTTGTCGGCAAGCTGCCCGCCGCGGTGGTAAGATACGCCGGATGATTAAAATAATAACTGTCAATATGGTTGTTGACGTTTGTTGCATTGGCAAATATATAGAGGTTTTCTATAAGTTGTTGTTTCAGCGCAATATCGAACAACAATACGTTGCCATAGTAACTGTCTTCCAAACCATACTGAGTATCGAGACTCTGGAGGGTCAACTCCTGATATTCGAACGAGAACCGTGAGCTGAATCCCTTGTAATCCCACCCGAGTATTGCATTATAGATCGCTTTGGGCTGGTTTTGTAATGCTCCTTCCCTGTTTGAATATAACAGCGTATCGATGGATCCTAATTTTGTTAATAGTGGTTTAAAATAAGGGTATTCTTGATCCGAGCTCATGAATGAAGCATTCACTTCGAGAACGATCCCGCTTAACAATCCCGGGAGATACCAAAAATGCGTTTGCCATGAAATCTCTATCCCTCTCAGAAACGCATCGGCAGGATCATTCATCGGAATAGAACCATTGAGTAAACGGTTAGCTTGCTTATTGAGATTCAGGTATGTTGAGTCAAAATAATTTTTGCCCGGCAATCTGCTGCTGATATCAGACGGAGCGCCGGCAACAGGGTACGGGGCGTACGGGTAATAATTTTGCATGTTATAAATAAGATTGCTGATGTCTTTGTAAAAGAGGTCAACTGTAAACAACCCGACAGAGTTACTAAACAACGATGCTCCAAGATCATAATTCGATGCCGTCGAGGGTTTCAACAGCGGGTTACCCCCTAAGTTAAAGCCCGGGGTTTGAAATTCAAGCTCGGGAGAAAGTTGCGCGTAACTCGGCAACGAAACACTCCTGTAGATTGCACCCATCACCTGAACATTCTCGGTAGCTTTATATTTAATATTGACCGAAGGAAACCAATACGGGTTGTCTGTTTTTGACTCCACCAGATTCGGAGGGTAGCCGAGGCCGTTTGCATTGGCGGTCACAGGCTGAATATGGTAAGCGGAAATATCGGTTTTTTCTTCTTGATATCGGGCACCGGGAACTATGGTAAGATCACTGATATTAAACTCACCCATCACATAACCTGCCCGGGTGTTTTCCTTATCGGTATAGGTCTGGTCATAGTCAGAGACGCCGTTTTGCCAAACGGCCGCGCCCGGAACAGAAGCCAGGTCATTTGTCATTGTCACGAGATTAGGTACCAGCCAATTCGGCCCAATAGGATACCCTAAAATAGTAGATTTAGAATAACTAGGGTCAACGAAAGCAACTGCAGGAACACCGGTCTGGTCATTTTCTAGTTGAGACTTACTCAGTGTCGCAAGAACTGGGAATAAATTTGTGAATGAAGCGACAGCATTTCTCGTAGGCGCTCCATCTCCATATTGCATATAATATTGAAACTCACTGCCGGCGCTTGTACGATCTACGCTGTGATACTTCCCTCCGACAGATAATTTTCCTGAAATGTAATCTGAAAGTTTAAAGGGCACTTTCCAATCGACCTTCGCATCGTAATCTGCGTCGGACAGATTCGAGTTGGATACATTGATGTTATTAAGAAGAGAATTTACATTTCCCGGGGCGAATACACCCATTTGATTTATTAGAGGTAACGGCTGTCCGTACGCCAACTGATTTAACTTTGGTGTCGTTGCAACACCCGTTTGATAAAAATCAAACTCCATCCCGTTCGGGGTATACGAATCCGACTTATTGTATGAAAATGATATCGGTAACTCCGTCCCGCCTAATTTAAATAACGCTTGAATCGAATTTGTCCGTTGTTCGGTCTTGGTATCGTTGACAAAAACCTGGTCGTAGAACTCATCACTTGTAAAATTTGTCGTATTGTCTCTGGTTATGTTACTGTCGTTCTTCTGCTCGTACACGCTGAAAAGCTTAACGTTTACCAAATCCGACGCATAATCCAGGATCAAACTCCCGCCGTAGCGATGCCGCTGCGTAGTATTGTCTGTCAGTTCTGTCGACGCAGTTTGTACAAAAAAGGTGTTCGCAACGACCGACAATTTTTGCCCGCTATTGTAGGTGGCATTCTGCTGGTCTGACGGAAGTTGTTTCTCTTCTATATTTCCCTGTACCAAAACTCCGATTTTATCATCGGCAAACCTGTCGCCCACACTCCCTGCAAATTTATAGTTATCATAAGAACTTCGGATCTTTGTGTACCCACCGTTCCCCCAAATATCATAATGGAAACCCGGCTGAGCCGTCTTTAACGTCAGGTTCACCGTCCCTCCCAATGCATCGGCATCCATATCCGGCCGTAGGGTTTTCGAGACTTCCACACCTTTCACCAGATCGTCCCCCAACAAACTCAAATCTATTCCGCGGTCTGTGTAGTTCGTTGAACTCATCGGAATGCCTTCAATGGTGACCTCATTAAACTGCGCGGCCATCCCGCGAATGGTAACTGCGTCCGCCTCGCCTGCATTTCTTTGCACCGAGATACCCGGAAGCCTACCGATCGACTCCGCGATATTCGCATCCGGCAATTCCTTCATCTTCTCGGCAGACACGACGTTGATAATCGAAGTGGACGCCAACTGCTGATTGATCGACAACAACTGGCCTCGCGCCTGAGCTGTTACAACTACCGTCTCGCCGATGACCGTCCCCGCCGCTAACCGAATCTCCTGTTCTACTGTTCCATTTTCTGTCATGGTTATATCGACGGTTGTCGGTCTATATCCGATGTAAGACACCTTCAAGGTTACTTTCCCGGCAGGAACATCGTGAATAGTAAATTTTCCGTCAATATCTGCTGCGGCACCTAAGTTCGTATTCGCAACTATCACATTGGCTCCGACAAGCGCTTCACCGGTCTCTTTATCCAACACACGACCGTTGAGAGTTCCGGATCCTTGTGCAAAAAGCGTTTGTGCCGTCAATAACATCATCGCTACAACTGCACACGCGATTTTGCTTCGAGTGTAAGAAGTACCAATAGACATTTTTTTCTCCGATGATTTTGTGACGCTGAGGGTACTCTGGTGTTTTTTAGAGTTGAATTAAAATCAGACGCGATGGTCGAGGTTTTTGAAGAGAAGGACATTCTTCACCTCGCGCCAATTTAGGGCTAACTAAGTTTAATGTCAAGTTTTTTTTGACACCGGTTCCTTCCTGCCTTACGCAAATATCCCTTTCATCATTATATCTGCCTCGTTAGCCGATCTATCATTTTGCTTTTCATCGCACATAAACATTTTATCAAGGAGCCAACGTTGGAGAATTTTATGAAACATCAACCGTAAGCCTAAGAATGGTTTGAGGTAAAACCATTAACCGGTATTGCAGGGTACCGCACAGATATCGCCGGTTCGCCGCTCTATTTCTACGCCATCAAATTAGAGTAGACTTTATGTGATACGCACACATGATGCCACATTTTTACCTGTCATTTATAGCAAAATTGGCAAAAAAACCTAGCTTCTCGCCACCCTCCCTCTTCGTTTTCGTATATTATTTTGATAAAGTGTATCATTGTAATATACATCCGTTATAGGGGCATCTCTTATGATTATTGATGAGAGACTTCTGAATAATTTTAAAAGTATGGCTCACGCAAATCCATAAGGATGGCTTCACCAGACGCAAAGTGGCAAAATGATTTAAAAACAGGGTCGTTGCGCCTTCGCGGCTTGGCGAGAGACAATTTTTCAAAAGCCTCGATTAAGAGAATAATCGTAATCGAGAACGCTGTTATTTCCAATTATCGGTCCTAAACGATGACGCCGGCAATCCTTCCTTATTAAAGAGCGTAGCGGACGATGCATTTGCGAATGCATAGCGGACTGCAACTGCATGACGAATGTCCGGGCTGGAGACAAGAAGCGTCGACCCTTTAATTTTCACGACCGCATTCTTGAACTGCTTATCCTCGCCTGCAATCTGAAATCCGGTGCCGCTTGAATCCTCCTTCAGCACCAATCCTTTGCCGACATTTCCAAACCTCAAAATCGCAACATTCTTCTTCACTTTCATCGAGCGAAAGACCGGCCCCGAAAATACAATTTTCTTTTGGTGGTAGACATTCGCCAGCGCCCACAACGCCAGCCGCTTCCCGACATCTTGTTTATCCGCTGGGTGGATGCTGTTCGGGTCGCCGATATCAAGAGTGACAACCATGCCCGTGTTTTTGACGGCGAGAGTTTTAAATTGCGCTTCTCTAAGAAATTCCGACTGGGAGAGCGAATCGTATTTATACGGAGCGATCTGTACATAATAGAACGGGAGGTCTGCATTTCGGAAAACGGAT
This sequence comes from uncultured Bacteroidota bacterium, assembly GCA_963717445.1. Taxonomy (GTDB): domain Bacteria; phylum Bacteroidota; class Ignavibacteria; order UBA10030; family UBA8401; genus JAGVPT01. The sequence goes on from OY970334.1 coordinate 1,651,239, forward strand.
CGCCATTCTTCAATCATCTTCGGGAAAAGTGTTGCATACATTTCGGGTCTCCCGACATTCGATTCTCCCTGATACCAGATCACCCCTGCAAGTGTGAACGGTACGAGTGAAGAGATCATTCCGTTAAACAATGCCGTCGGTGAATAGCCGGAGAAATCCATCGAAGGTTTGGGCCGCTTAAAATATTCCTCTCCTTTCCATCCGTACACATAAAAAGTACTCGCCCGGTATTCTGCCACGGGTAAATATTTCCATTTGCCCGCCAGTGGAATTGATAAGGCAGTATCTTCCCTCTTCAATTGTAACTCCTCAGGCTTCCCCCATATTCCTCCGTTGCCGCCGTAATCGATAACCCGTACGGCGATCTGGACAACTGAATCCTGCACAAGCTTGGCCGGAAGAGAATATGTTCGAGGAACCTCCCACATCCCTTCGGTAAGATGGCTGCCGACAGTCGCCCCGTTTACGTACGTTTCATCCATATCATCGACGGGGCCGAGGCTGAGCATGAGGTTCTTCCCACGCCAGCTTGAAGGAATGGTCACCTGCTTCCTAAACCAAACCGCTCCATCGAACTCTCCCATTTCAGTCCTTTCCCATACGGTTGGAAGCAGCATTTCCTTCCAAAGCGAATCGTTGAAATCCTTCGACGCACACGCGCTATCGCCAAAATCAAGACCAAGCCACCTCTCCGCCTGCTTGCGCCCATTCAGTTTTATTGTCTTGTGGGCTGTAATCCATTTGTTCAATCCAATGATACTGTCCTTGCTTTCTTCCATTTTCTTAAGCATTGGACCATACGCCTCTATAGTACCTGAGATCCTGCTTGCTCATCCATGATTCGATTGCCGTTCCCCCCCAGCTCGCATGAATTAATCCGATCGGCACGTTAAGATTCTTGTATAATTCCCTCCCGAAAAAATAGCATGCAGCGCTGAACGTCCTCGCGTTTTGCGGGGTACACTCCACCCAATTTCCATCGCACGAATACTCAGGTGCAACCGCATACGCCCTTTTCATCCCAAAGAGCCTTATACTCGGATAGTTTGCATTTGCAATCTCACTATCGGAATTCATGATTGGGTTTGTAGGAGGCCACCCTTCGAGAGGCATTTCCATGTTCGATTGGCCTGAACAAAGCCACACTTCTCCTAGCAAGACGTTGTTCAAGCGTATTGTCGTGTCGCCGTCCGAAACCGTGACTTGATAAGCTCCGCCTGCTTTCACGGTCTGCAATGTCACTGACCAGGAACCTTCGCTGTCGACGGCCGTTGACGCCCCTTTGTTCCAAGAAGCTTCAACATGTATTTTCTTTCCTGGAATACCCCTCCCCCAAACAACGACTTCACGCTGCTGCTGCAATACCATGCTATCGGTAAATATGGGTGCGAATTGGAGCGGCTGATTTTGCGAAACGGCACATTCGAAGATGAAAAATAAAAGGAAGAAAATTGCTCGGACAAGAGTTTTCATTTTTCAGAGTCTCCTTAGAGGTGATTTTGTAGAGACCGGTAAGCAACTATGTTGCCAAAGTAAATTCGGCAATTCCTCTTCCAACTGCAACTTCCCAACAAATCAATTTTTAGGCCGCTTTATCATTTCCATAATCATTATCACGTTGATAAATCAGCTACTCTGCAAAACGCTAAAAAAAACGGCATTGTTGAAAAGAGAAATGGCACCGTTTGTGCTATTAAGGGGTACGAGCAACTAAAGCCTCCACATAGAAAACGAACTATTGTGACAACCTGGAACTCAAGGGGATTGGCCCGAACATCGAATTCGAATTGATCCTCCCCTCATTTAAATATCAAACACTATGACGCAAACAATCGAGCCCTTGAAACTGAGTGAGAAAATTGGTTATGGCTTTGGCGATGCCGCATCGTCGATGTTCTGGAAACTCTTCGGAATGTACCTCATTTTCTTTTATACCGATATCTTCGGTATTCCGGCCGCCGTCGTCGGCACCATGTTGCTGGTCACCCGTGTCGGCGATGCTGCGTTCGATCCGCTCGTCGGAATATTAGGCGACCGCACCAATACACGCTGGGGAAAATTCAGGCCTTACCTGCTGTGGATGGCAATACCAATCGGCGTTATTGTCGTGCTGACGTTTACTACTCCTAACATAAGCACCAGCGGAAAAATAGTATACGCTTATGTTACGTACTCTTTGATGATGATCATCTATTCCTTGATCAATGTTCCCTACGCGTCACTCATGGGTGTAATGACGAATGACGGGAAGCAGAGGACAACCCTCGCCACATATCGTTTCATTTTTGCTTTTGGCGGAAGTTTCCTGGTTCTGGCTCTTTTCCAACCTCTCTTCGACGGATTTGGAACGCGGACGTTCAACGAATTTACCTCACCGAAAACCGTTGAAGTAACAGATACAGTTGCAAAAACAACAAGCAAATTCATAGTCTGGGATGGAACATTGCAAAATACGGCACCTGCAAATCCCGTTGATTCACTTCTTTTTATTACGGCAAAAGTGAATACCAGCACAAAAGATGCTTTTAGTCTCGGCGTTTTCAATTCAAGAACAAATCAATATTCCGGTTTTAATTTTGCTGAAGGAAAAGATACGTTAGGATTGTTGCGCACCGGCGCCACCAGCGACCTGAAGATAAGGTTGGATCAAATTATAACCGACGATAACATGGCAAATCTTGCCGATCTCAAGTTTGCATGCAAGGGCGTTGACGAAAAATCCATCACAATCCGAAACATTGAATTGAAAGAGATTAATTACCGTTCGGGGACCCAAAAAGCATTGATTGTTATTGCCATTCTGGCTGTAATCTTTTTCTTACTGACTTTTTCCCTTACCAGGGAAAAAGTAAAACCGATCGATGTTAAAACTCCTCTTAAAGACGATCTGAAAGATCTTATGAGGAATGGTCCGTGGTTCATTATTATTGGGGCCAGCATTGCTACAATTTTCTTTAACACCATCCGCGATGGAGCGGCTGTGTACTACTTCTTGTATTATTTCAAGGGGATGAAGAATATCGAATTCAATCCTTCCACAATCCTTGCCATTAGTACTATTTACCTGTTATTAGGGCAGGCAGCCAACATTATTGGAGTTGTGCTGGCAAGACCCGTTTCCGATAAGATCGGTAAGAGAGGCACCTTCATGGCTGCCATGGTTATTGCCGCGATCCTGAGTTTTATTTTCTTCTTCCTGGATAGGACCAACATCGTCATGATATTTGCGTTGCAGTTCCTGATCAGTATCAGTGCTGGTATTATATTCCCGCTGGTCTGGTCGATGTATGCCGATACGGCTGATTATTCCGAATGGAAAAACAGCCGCCGTGCCACGGGATTGGTATTCTCCGCTGCATCGATGTCGCAGAAGTTCGGAGCTTCGATAGGTATTGCGATGGTCGGTTGGATTTTGGCGATCTACGGCTACCAGCCCAATGTTGAACAAACTGGGGCCGCACAAAATGGTATCCGCATGATGCTGAGCATTTACCCCGCCTTAGGGGCGTTGCTTGCCGCAGGATTTATGTTCCTCTACCCGCTGAAAGAATCGGTTCTCGAGAAAATCAGTGTCGAGCTGGCTGCTTTCCGTTCGACAGGCAAAAAGGCCGGGTAAACGGGAGAAATCTTAGGCATGCGGATGAATTCTTGAAGCACACTTAATAAGAAGTTTGGAATAAAAGCAAGAACGTAAGGGAGCGCAATGGAAAATTTTCAAGCTGTTGCAGGAAAGATGATCGCTGCAATGGAAGACCACGCGAGAAAACTCGGAGTGAAAGGTGTGATCGTAGTCGCGAGCATGGACGATGCTGGCCTTTCATGGATATCCCAGATGAAAGCCGTGGAGACAATAAAGGCTATTCCTGAAAATCCTGCACAGGAAAAGTATCCGGGCACTAACTTTATCGCGGTTGCTTATTCTAAAGCAGCAGAAATGGCTGATACCAAGGTAAACAGTGGAAGCAACGTAAGGCCGGCCTATCAGGGAGAATTTGGTTATCAGGGAGGTATGATAAAAAAAATTCAATCCGGGTTTATCGTAACAGTTTTTAGCGGCGCCACCGGTGAACAAGATTTTGAAATAGCCAACGTTGGAATGAACGCACAATAGTTGCGCCAGCCATTTTTTCCAAAATAACTTAGTACACGGGGAACATTATGACCAGAGAAGAGTTTAACAGAAAGCTTAAGCGTCTCGTCACCGAGCACGAAAAATTTGTCAAAACCGCCAATGTAAAAGTTAAGAAAAGCAACGGCGTCTTCCACCGCTATGCCAACCCCGTCGTCACGGCCGAGCACATCCCGATCTTCTGGCGATACGACCTCAATTATTCGACGAACCCGTACTTGATGGAACGGCTGGCAGTCAACGGGACATTCAATGCAGGGGCGTTTGAACATAAGGGAAAGGTTTTACTTTTTATTCGTGTCGAGGGCGTCGACAGAAAATCTTTCTTTGCCGTTGCAGAATCCCCCAACGGCGTTGATAACTTTCGTTTCTGGGATTATCCCGTCGTTTTTCCGGAAACATCGGACCCGGATACGAACGTCTACGACCTTCGCGTTGTGAAACATGAAGACGGCTGGATCTACGGATTATTCTGCACCGAACGAAAGGACCCCAGCGCTCCGAGAACAGATATGTCTTCTGCGACCGCGCAGTGCGGAATCATCAGGACCAAGGATTTCAAAAAATGGGAGCGGCTGCCCGACCTCAAAACGAAATCTCCGCAACAGCGAAATGTCGTCCTCCATCCCGAGTTTGTTCACGAAAAGTACGCCTTCTACACACGCCCGCAGGACGGATTTATTGAAACCGGGTCCGGCGGCGGCATCGGCTGGGGTCTCTCCGATTCGATTGAGAATGCAGAAATCCGCAGCGAAATCATCGTCGACGACCGGGTCTATCACACTATTAAAGAAGTGAAGAACGGCCTCGGACCAGCTCCCATCAAGACGGATAAGGGATGGCTTCAGCTTGCGCATGGCGTTCGGAACACGGCTGCGGGATTGCGCTATGTGTTGTATTTGTTCTTGACCGACCTGAAAGATCCGTCGAAAGTTATCGCCCGTCCCCAGGGATATTTCATTGCACCGGATGGCATGGAACGTGTCGGCGATGTTTCGAATGTTGTCTTCAGCAACGGCTGGATACAACGCGATAATGGCGAGGTGCACATTTATTATGCATCGTCGGATACACGCATGCATGTAGCATCATCGACCACCGGGCAATTATTGGATTATGTCCTCCACACACCTGAAGACGGGTATCGAAGCGCAATGAGCGTGAAACAGCGATGCGACTTAATCTCAAAAAACCTGAAGGTACTGAAAAAATAACGCCTCTCCTTGCGATGCATAAATGCCTTGCACTCCTCCTTCAAGGATTAACGGATGCAAGGCATTTGTGTTTACAGCGATCGATGTAGGCTAATTCCTGCTACAGCGGGATGAATCTCAACTCTCTATTGGAGCGTTGATGTGCTCTGAAGATGAGACAGTTTTCCACGCATGAGCCAGTTCAAGAATTTCATTTTTCTTCGTTTGACCGACCGAGTTCTCGTCTCCTAAAAGGTTGATGCAATTCATCAATGCCCTGCCTGTATGGTATGTACACTTCCAAATATGGCTCTTGAGGCCGGTTTCGAAATGCGGCTCTTTGTCCAACCCGCCTTCAAACCAATCGCCGTTCTTGGGGTCGATGATGTACGTTTTTACATAGTTCCATTGCTTCAAAAAATTGTCGTGGTATTTTTTCTCTTGCGGAAAGATTTTTGAAAACAATAAGAGTGCATTCAGCCCTTCCGCTTGAGCCCACCAATTTTTCGTCTCCTTGATAATTTTGCACTCGTTCTCTCCTTTGAAATAGTATCCGCCGTCGTAAAACCCGCCGACAGATTCGTCGAATCCGTACTTCAGCGCATGGTCGAGCATTTTCTTCGCGACAGCAAGAGTTTTCGTATCGTTCGACAACCCTAAAGCATGCGATGTTTCCAGCATGAGAAACGCCGTTTCGTAATCGTGGCCGAATGAAACATGGTCGAGGCCAAAATTCTCTTTTCGAACTTCAACCGAAGATTCTCTATACGATACCGGCGTCCAATCGGGATGATAAAATAATCGCAGGTATCCTTCGTTCGATACCATGGTATCCCGGATGAGAACAAGAAGTCGTTCGAGTTGTGTTCGCAGAATTGGGGACTTCCATATATGATACAGCTCGGTGTACGCTTCCAGCAAATGAATGGATGAATTCTGGTCTTTGAATCCGAGCTCATTTTTATCCGAGGCTATGGTTTTATATCCCGAGCTCGAGTCAAACGGTTTTCCTTCACGAGTAAGAAATTCAAAGTAACCGCCTCCTTTCGGGTCGAACGAATGCTCTTCCACCCACCGAAATGCCTGCTGTGCAAAATCCAACACCTCGCTGCTTCCGGTTTGATGATACAGCGCTGCAAGTCCATAGATGCCAAACGCATTTCCATATGCACGCTTTTCATCGCGCCATCCGTTGACATCTGACATTCCGCCTGCACGATTGCGGATTTGGTAAAACCCGCCGTATTCCTGGTCCCACAAATGGTATTTCATAAAACGATAACCGTGTATAGCCATTTGCTCATACGCATCCCCTGTGTCGAAAAATGCCGCGGATTTGGAAAGTGCCCAGACGTGCCGTGCCTGCGTCACGATCATTTTTTCTTGTTCGGAGGGAAGCTTCCAATCGTACGTTACGTTGGTGAAATATCCCCCGCAATCTTTATCGATAACAAGCGGATACCATCGTGTCAGAATCCCCTCTGTCAACGCATCGGTAAACTCAGCCGTCAATTCTTTTTGATTCATATTCTCACCGCTATTTTTTTGAAGGTTAGCCTGCAATTGACGTGCCATAAATTTTTTGTGTACCGCATAGCGTGTATATACTTTCACGTGGAAAACGGAATATCGTGCTATTATTTTGATAATCTTTTACAAATTAATAAGAAATAACAAGCGCGCGGCTTGCATTTTTTGCATATTTACGCGTGATTTTCTATCAATGTATGGCACTGCTTTTGCCGTTTGAGCAGTGACAAATCATCGCGGAATAACTAAACCCGGCTTGCATTGTGAAAAAAATTCTCGGAATTTTTCTCCTTTTTGTCCTATGTTCTCTCCCCTTAGTCGCCCAATTCAAGAACTTTGTCACTGCAAAGGGAGACAAATTGATCGACGGCGATACCGAGCTTCGTTTCATTTCGTGCAACGTCCCGAACCTTCCTTATGTTGAAGACTATCTTCCATTCAACGGAATCAATCAGTGGCGTTTGCCGGATAAATTCGAAATCCGTGATGCACTCACCACGATCAAACAAATGGGGGGCAAGGTCGCCCGCATTTATGTCTTCTCGGTCAAGAAACAAAATGATACGACTGCAATTTTTTATATTGAAGGGCCGGGAAAATTCAACGAAGAGGCTTTCAAAACATTCGATACAGTTCTTCAAATTGCCAACGAGGTTGGGATCAGATTGATTGTGCCGTTTGTCGACAATTGGCTGTGGTGGGGCGGTCCCCGCGAGTACCAAGCGTTCCGCGGGAAGCCGAAGAATGCATTCTGGACAGACGATCAGTTAATTGCCGACTTCGAAAAAACCATTGAGTTCGTGCTCAACCGAACCAACACTATCACCGGCATTCCTTACAAACAGGACAAGGCCATCCTTGCGTGGGAAACCGGCAACGAAATCGTTGCTCCGTTTTCCTGGCAAAAGACAATTGCATCCTACATCAAAAGCATCGACACGAGTCATTTAGTGATGGAAGGTACCCTCGCACGCGAGATTTCCGAGGAAGAGGTGGATGATCCGAGCCTTGATGTTCTCTCGACCCACTACTACTACGACCCGAAAGCTGCAGTCAAGTACATCGTGAAAAACCGCCAGATAACAAGGGGGAAGAAACCGTACATTGTCGGCGAGTTTGGGCTCGTCCCGACAGAAGATATTCGGATGATCATCGATACGGTCATCAATCAAGGTCTTTCCGGCGCAATGATATGGAGTCTGCGCTTCAGGGACCGCGACGGGGGATTCTATCATCACTATGAGTACGGCAATTTCGAAGCGTACCGATGGCCCGGATTCCCGAGCGGCGATTTCTACGACGAGCGCGTCGTCCTTGCACTCCTGCGTGAAAAAGCGCACGAAATCGACGGTACAACGACCGAACGGCTTCCTGTCCCCGCTTCGCCGCGATTGCTCGAAATCAAAGACGTAGCGGAAATATCCTGGCAAGGGTCAACCGGCGCGGAATCGTACATTGTTGAGCGAAAGGCTGACACCGATACAGGATGGAGTGTTGTCGGATCCGATGTCGACGAATCCCGCTATCAGTACCGCCCGCTTTTCTCCGATGAATCGGCTGAAATCGGAAAAAAATATTCGTACCGTGTTAAAGCAAAGAATGAAACCGGTCAATCGGAATACTCCAACGTTGTTGGACCTGTAGAAGTGACATCAAAAACAATGGTTGATGAAATGGAAAACTTCAACAAAATATTCCAGAAGGACGGCTCGCTGAAATTGCTGACGTTGGAGGATATTCGGAGAGCGAAAGAAGACCGCAGCCGGTTGGCGGGAGGCGCGGACAGCTATATCATCTATAAGATCGATGGAATAGGAACGGATATTACAGTCGACTATTTTGTTGCCGATACGACGAAGAAGATCGAAGTCTCTGTTTCAAAAGATTTGCAAAAATTTTCGGAAATCCCGACAAAAAAAGAAATTGCCGTATTCGGGAAGAACGATTACGAATTCTTCGACGCTGTGAAATTGGAGGGAATAAACATTCCCGACAATTCGAAATACATAAAGCTCTCGCTGGAAGACGGTGTTCAAATCAGCCGGATAGAAATACGGTCGCGTTAACCACGTGCATAGATTTACGAGTTGCTTTTCCCACAAACACACATTTTTTATGACTCGCCGTTCATACATCGCTCTCTTGCTTCTCGTTATCGCAACAAACCTTCCGGCTCAGTTTCAGGAGTTCGTCACCACGAAAGGCGATAAATTAATGGAAGGCGGCAAGGAACTCAGGTTCGTTTCGTACAACCTACCCAATCTCCACTATATCGAAGACAACCAGGAATTCACGAACCCAAACCCCTGGCGTCCGGCAAACGAGTTTGAAATCCGGGATGCGCTCCTTGCGATCAAACAGGCAGGCGGGAGAGTGACACGGATGTACGTGATTTCCGTTCGAAAAACGAATGAACCTGCCGATATCATCCGCCATGTCGAAGGGCCGGGCAAGTTCAACGAGGAGGCGTTCAAAGCGTACGATAAAGTGCTGCAAATTGCCAACGAGGTCGGTGTAAGAGTCATCATCCCGCTTGTCGACAATTGGTGGTGGTGGGGTGGCCCGGCAGAATATGCGGCGTTTCGCGGAAAGAAAAGAGAGGAATTCTGGACTGATTCTCTTCTGATCTCCGATTTCAAGAAAACGGTTGAACATATTGTGAACCGTGTTAACACATACACCGGCATACCCTTCAAGGAAGACAAGGCAATTCTCGAATGGGAGACCGGGAACGAGCTTGAACCGACAACGTACGAATGGACACGGACGATCGCCGCCTACATTAAGAGCCTCGATAAAAATCACCTTGTTCTTGAAGGAACGCACAGTAACGCTGTAAGCGACTCAGCTCTTGCCGACCCCAACATCGATGTGGTTTCCACCCACCACTATCTACCTGCCTATCAGATGATTCCGTTGATGCTCAGCGCGCGTGCAAAGGCAAAGGGAAAGAAGCCGTACTTCATCGGCGAATTCGGATCTATGCACATCGACAGCATCAGATGCGTCCTCGATTCAGTCATCGCAAACGGCATTTCAGGAATTATGATCTGGGATATGCGTCAACATAACCGCGACGGCGGATTCTACTACCATGGCCAAACCTTCCGATGGCCGGGCTTCCCATCCGGGTCGCGCAAGGATGAGGCCAATGTCATCAGCTTGCTGAGGCAGAAAGCATACGAGATCAATGGCCTTTCTCAACCGCCATTACCTCCCCCCGCCGCGCCAACCGTTCTTCCAATTCCATCTCCATATAAGATTTCGTGGCAAGGATCGACCGGCGCAACATCATATATAATAGAGCGAAAGCCGAAATGGCGGTTGTTGTGGTGGCAGTGGGATGTGGTAGATTCTAACGCAAGCGACGCCAACATGAGGTACCGCCCCCTCTTTTCCGACAATTCCGTCGAACTTGGCAAGAGCTACTACTATCGGTTTATCGCTAAAAATGCATCCGGAATTTCGGATCCATCTGAAGAAACGAACTCGGTTGCTGCAAACAACCGAACGATGGTGGACGAATTCGAAAACGACTCATGTATATTTGCCAAATCTGCGGATGTAAAATTCCTTCACGGGGGCCGCACGATGATTAGGGCAAAGGAAGACGCAAATCGTTTACAGGGGCATTCCGGCGAATACATTATTTACAAGTTGCCTGAACGCATTGATTCTTTGTATCTTGATGTGTTCTTTACAAGCGCACAGCGTGACAGCAACATTGCATTTTCAACCGGTATCGCGCCGGAGAAATGTTCGCCTGTTGTTTCAATCCGGGAAGTATATGAACCGTATATGAATTATTATGGATTTTATGCTGCTGGACGGTATATCCTTCGCAACATTCCTCCGGAAGACCGTTTTGTAAAAATTGACCTTGCAAACAGCATTCAATTGGGCAGGATCGAAATCTCGTACGGCAGCATGCGGTAGATTAGAGTTTGACATACGGCACCGGAGTGGTTTTAGTTATTAGCTTTTGGCTGTTAGCTTTCTATTTCTGAGGAACAGAAAGAAGAATGGCCGGTTCCAAAACCAACAGCTAAACCCAAATGGCCAAGAGCCCGTTTTTTACGAACGTGGAGTATACAATTAACAAACTTCGATAAGGAATAAAAAATGGAAGCGATAGGACTATCGTTCATCGATTGGGTCATCATCATAATCTATTTCGGTTTTGTCCTGGGGATCGGCATGTATCTTCGAAAGTACACCTTAAACCAGGAAGATTTTTTTCTTGCGGGACGAAAAAATTCTGTTTGGGTTGCCGGCCTCGCTTTTCTTTCTGCGAACCTTGGCGCTCTCGAGCTGCTCGGAATGACGGGCAACACTTTTAAGTACGGCATGTACGTCGCCCATTTTTACTGGATCGGCGCGATCCCTGCAATGCTCTTTCTCGGCGTGTACATGATGCCGTTTTACTACAGCAGCAAGATCAATTCCGTTCCGGGGTACCTTAAACTTCGGTTCGACGAAAAAACCCGCGTGCTCAACGGAATCGCCTTTGCGATTATGACGCTCCTCGTTTCGGGTATCAACCTCTACGCGATGGCTCTTGTGCTTCACACATTTCTTGGGTGGAATTGGGATGTGAGCATGTGGGCGTCGGCCATTACGGTCGCGGCGTATGTGTCGCTCAGCGGCCTGATGTCTGCAATCTTCACCGAGATTATACAATTTTTTTTAATCTGGTTCGGCCTCTTCCTCGTCTCGATCCTCGGAATCATTGAAATCGGCAGCGTGAAAGAAATCATGACGCGCATCAATGCGTTCAGCTCGCAGGTCTCCTTTACCACGCTCTGGTCAACCTCATCCGACCCAACGCAGAATGGTATGTTCATCACGTGGGGAGGGATTGTTTTAGGACTGGGATTTGTTTTGTCGTTCGGCTATTGGACGACGGACTTCCTTGTTGTTCAGCGCGCGTTCTCCGCAAAAGATTTGCGAACTGCACGATTAACACCGATCCTCGCGTCCTTTTTCAAGATGGCATTACCTTTCATTGTCATTCTCACCGGCCTGATCGCGATCGCACTCTCAATCGACCCGAAGAGTGGTTTCACGCTATTGCACGACGGTGGACATATAAATTACGATTCAGCGCTTCCGTTGCTTATTGCGCGGTACTACCCCCCCGGTTTGGTGGGATTGGGTGTCACGGCATTACTCGCGGGCTTTATGGCGGGGCAGGCTGGAAATGTGAGCGCGTTCAACACCGTGTGGACGTATGACATTTACAAATCTGTCCTGAACAAGAACGCATCGGACGCCCATTTGTTGTGGATGGGGCGTGTCTCCACGATCGTAGGGGTCGTGCTTTCTCTTATCACTGCATATTGGGCAAAGAGTTTTCCAAGTATTATGGATTATATGCAGGCAATTTTTTCCTGGGTTAACGCACCATTGTTTGCGACGATGCTCCTGGGAATGTTTCTCTGGTGGATCACACCCAGCGGTGCGTTTTGGGGACTGGTTGCAGGAATGTCGTCATCGTTTTTGATGTATCTCGCCGTGAAGTTTCATTGGTTTGCGGAAAGTATCATTACAATGTCGAGCGTCCAGAGCGATATGGCGGCAAACTTTTGGCGGGCATGGTGGGCATGGTTGATTTGTGCCGGCGTTACCATCGTGGTCAGCCTCCTCACGAAAAAAAGACCGAAAGAGGAACTTGTCGGCCTGGTAAAAGGATTGACCGAAGAGAAGTATGACCAGCACTTGCCGTTTACAAAGCGCCCGGAGTTTTATGCCATTATTTCTCTTGCCGTACTCATCGCGTTAAACATTCTATTTTGGTAAAAGGAGAGTCGCTATGCCTGAACATGCAATGAAACCCATCTGGTATTTTGTCGGATTAATCCTTACGATCATGGGCGTGCTTATCATGCTGAGCGGAATCTATAACCTTATCAGCCCGCCCGCAGTCAAAACGGTACTCGCGGAATTACATCCCGATATTTGGTGGGGAGCGCTGATGATTATTTTTGGCGGAACGATGTACATCAAGACGAGAAAGTAATCGCCATAAACGCATGATAAATTTTGCCGAAACGGTTGAAAACAGATTCAAAGAGTTATTCAATGAGCAGCCGGTGATCGTCCGTTCGCCCGGAAGAGCGAACCTGATCGGCGAACACACCGATTATAACCTGGGCTTCGTCTTGCCGTGCGCCATTGATAAAGCAATCTATTTTGCCGTGAGTCCCCGGCAGGATAACTATTGCAAGTTTTACGCTCTCAACATGGATGAAAGTTTTGAAACGAGCATCGACCATCTGACAAGATCCGAAAAGGGATGGCCGAACTATTTGATGGGCGTTCTTGACCAGCTCAACAACACCGGATGCAAACTTACCGGATTCAACTGCGTGTTCGGAGGAGACATCCCCGTCGGAGCAGGCTTAGCATCGTCAGCCGCGCTCGAAGCGGGTCTCGCTTTTACACTGAATCACATTTTCGACTTACATATCGACAAGCTCTCTCTGGTGAAACTAGCACAAAGGGCTGAGAACGAGTTTGTCGGCCTCCAGTGCGGAATCATGGATCAGTTTATCAATATTTTCGGTGAAAGCGGAACGGTCCTTCGAATTGACTGCAGGTCACTGGAGTATCGGTATTTCCCTTTTGATTTCGATGATGTCTCGATCGTCCTCTTCAATTCAAACGTGTCTCATTCTCTCGCCTCATCTCAATACAATCAAAGAAGAAAAGAATGCAGCGAGGGAGTCAATCATATCAAGAACTATGACAACCATGTTCAGAGCCTCCGGGATGTTTCGGTCGATATGCTGAACGGATTCAAATCCACTTTAAACGCGACCGTCTACCGGCGGTGCAGGTACGTCATCGAAGAAAATGATCGGCTGGTGCAAGCCTGCAACGCGCTGGAAAAAAAAGATCTTACGACCTTCGGCCGTCTTATGGTCCAGACGCACGACTGTTTGAGCCGGGATTATGAAGTGAGCTGCAAAGAACTCGATTATTTGGTCGACCTCGTGAGGGATCATCCCCAGGTGTACGGCTCACGAATGATGGGAGGAGGATTCGGTGGCTGCACGATCAATCTTGTCGAACCCGGTTCCGTCGACGATGTCGGTAAAATGGTCGGCGAAAAATATTCCAAAAAATTCGGCATCGAAACAACAATGTATGCGACTTCAATCGGTTCGGGAACAAGCATTATAGGCGTCAATGAAAATGCAAAGGTCTGAGTTTGCGAAGTATCCTCATCGCCGAAAAAATATCTTAACCGATGAGTGGGTGCTCGTTTCGCCCCATCGAATGGAACGGCCGTGGCAGGGTGAAATTTCATCCCGCGAAAATGAGCGGAGGCCTGCATACGACCCTGAATGTTATTTATGCCCCGGCAACAAACGGGCAAACGGTGAAACAAATCCCAGCTACCACGACACGTTTGTCTTTACGAACGATTTCTCTGCCCTGCTTTCGGACATCCCCTCTATCAGAAACACCACAGACGGCCTGCTGCTATCAAAAACAGAAAAAGGAATCTGCAGGGTAGTCAATTTTTCACCGCGGCACGATATCACGCTGGCCGAAATGGATGAACGGGGAATCGAAAAAATCATTTCCACCTGGCAGGAAGAATTCAAATCATTAGGCTCGGACCCCAGAATCAATCACGTACAAATATTTGAAAACAAGGGGGCAATAATGGGGAACAGCAACCCGCATCCGCATGGGCAAATTTGGGCACAGCAAAGCATCCCCAGGGAATCGGCGAAAGAACTGCGGCAATTCAAACGCTACTACTCGACAAAAAAAAGGAGCCTGCTGGCCGATTATCTTACGCTCGAGCTTCGACTCAAGGATAGAATTGTTTATGAAAACAGTTCTCATGCCGTCGTCGTGCCGTACTGGGCGGTCTGGCCGTACGAAACGATCATTATCTCAAAACGAAAAATACCATCCATCCTGCGCTTTACTGAAAAGGAAAAGAAAGATTTTGCAGACGCCCTGAAGGCTATTACAGCGAAGTACGATAATTTATTTAAGACTTCGTTCCCGTATTCCGCCGGATTACACCAGGCCCCGACGGACGGAAAAGAGCACAACGAGTGGCATTTCCATATGCACTTTTACCCGCCGCTGTTAAGGTCGGCGAACGTGAAGAAATTTATGGTTGGATATGAAATGCTAGCGGAGCCTCAACGAGACATCACCCCGGAGCATAGCGCCGCGATCTTGCGGGAATTGCCGAAGGTTCATTTTAAGTCTGCGCACTAGAAAGAAGGTCGGTTGACGGCCGCATCGTTAAAAGATGTTGCAACAACTGATTGTTTTTGGGGAACTATAAAGGAGAACGTAGAATGAAAACATCGCTGAAAATTTTGATGATCGTCATCTGTGTCATTTCTTCAAGCCTTTACGGACAGAAATTCGAAAGATTGGCGTTAACTCCTCCCATGGGCTGGAACAGTTGGAACAAGTTCGGAACCAATGTTGATGAAAAAATGATCCGCGAAATTGCCAACGCAATGGTTTCGAGCGGAATGAAAGAGGCCGGGTACCAATATATTGTCATCGATGATTTCTGGCACGGAGGTCGCGACAGCCTTGGTTTCATCTATCCCGACCCTCAGCGATTTCCATCCGGAATGAAAGCGCTCGCCGATTATATCCATTTAAAAGGACTGAAGTTCGGAATTTATTCTTGCGCAGGGGATAAAACATGCGGCGGGCTTCCGGGGAGCCGGGGACACGAATACCAGGATGCTCTCACCTATGCAAAGTGGGGCGTCGATTATTTAAAATATGATTGGTGCAATACTGACGGGTTGAGTTCCATCGGAGCATATACGACAATGCGGAACGCGCTGTACGCCGCCGGCAGGCCTGTTGTTTTCAGCCTGTGCGAATGGGGCGATACGAAACCGTGGGAATGGGCGAAGGATGTCGGTCATCTCTGGCGCACCACCGGAGATATCACGAATTGCTTCGATTGTGAGAAAAACCATGGAACGTGGTCGTCATGGGGTGTCATGAAAATTGTTGAGATGCGGAAAGACATACGCAAGTACGCAGGTCCCGGCCATTGGAACGATCCCGATATGCTTGAAGTCGGCAATGGGATGTCGGTCAACGAAGACAGGGCGCATTTTTCACTCTGGTGTATGATGGCAGCCCCGCTTATTGCAGGAAATGACCTGCGGTCGATGAGCAAAGAAACGACCGATATTCTCACAAACCACGAAGTCATCGATGTCGACCAGGATTCGCTCGGCGTTCAGGGCTTTCGTTACAGCGCAAAAGACAGCATGGAAGTCTGGGTAAAACCGCTTTCGCACGGAGACTGGGCGGTCTGCTTCCTTAACCGCTCGTCCAATCCTCAAACGATTGATTTCGACTGGTCAAAAAATATTATTGTTGACGACGTATCAAACAGAACCTTAAACACGAACGAAACTGTTTACAAAATCCGCAACCTGTGGGAGAAAAAATATCTTGGCGACACAAAAAAGAACACCAGCGCCGAGCTTGGAACACACGATGTCCTGATGCTGTGGTTATCAAGTCGATAACCTCCAATAGGGAAATATCACCGTAACCATGGTGTGAGTTTTCAATTATCATAGATAGGTGTGACGATGAAGAGCCTTATGCTGTGCCTGTTCATATATGTAGCTGCAACATATCCGATGAGCACGTTAAACGCTCAACAAGAAAAAGAAAAAACGAATTATTACGATTGGGCAAATACTCCGGACGTCAATAAGCCCGCGCACAATCCCAACGCAAAAAAACTTTCCCTTATTCGTGTCGTCGGAAATAAGTTTGTCAATGCCCGCGGAGATACAATTCTCTTTCGAGGGGTAGCCATTGCAGACCCGGACAAGCTCGATCAACAAGGGCGTTGGAACAGGGAACTTTTTGTACGAGTGAAGGAATATGGAGCCATGATTGTGCGTATCCCGGTACACCCGGCAGCATGGCGCATGCGCACTCCGATGAAATATCTTCAGTTGCTCGATCAAGCCGTGGACTGGTGCACTGAACTGGGGATGTATATCGACCTCGACTGGCACTCCATCGGCAACCTCGGCATGGAGCTGTTCCAAAACCCAGAGTACGTTACAACACGCCAGGAAACGTATGAATTCTGGCGGACAATTTCAGTACATTTCCAGGGAAATAACACGATCGCCTTTTATGAACTCTTCAACGAGCCGACACTCTATAACGGCCAACTGGGGAGCATGTCGTGGAGCGAATGGAAGAAGATCAACGAAAACATCATCCATTTGATCCGGGCGTATGACGGCGAAAAGATTCCTCTCGTGGCAGGTCTCGACTGGGCGTACGATTTAACCCCGCTCCACATCGAACCGATCGAAGCGGAAGGAATCGGATACGTGACACATCCGTATCCTCACAAGCGCTCAAAGCCCTATGAACCGAAATGGGATGAAGATTTCGGGTTTGCGGCTAGTCGCTATCCGGTGGTTGCGACCGAATTCGGGTTCGCTCTGGGCAAACAGGGAACGTCGGAGAATGGCGAGTATGGGAAGGAAATCATTACCTATCTTGAAGGCAAAGGCATGAGCTGGATGGTATGGGTCTTCGATCCGGATTGGTATCCGAAGCTCGTGGAATCGTGGAGCCCATTTACGCTGACCGAAAGCGGAGAGTTTTTCAAGAAAGCAATGCACGGAAACGTCGGCCAATAATTATCGCCGGCATTCGGCCATTCCATCTATGGAAAAGATTTCAATTAACCGATGAAAGGAGAGAACATGACGATCAACGAATATTCGCGGAAAGATTTTTTGAGGTTGCTGGGAATCAGTGCCGCTTCGATGGCGTTTTCCCGCATCAAGCTCCCTGAAGAAAAGAAATATATCCCGGACATCGGGTTCCAACTTTACACCGTTCGAAGGGAGCTTGAGAAGGATTTCGATACGGCCATTCATAAAGTTGCCGACATGGGCTACTTGGGAGCGGAGATGTACCCTCTGCCGAGCAACGTAACGCCAGAGCACGCAGTGAAGGTATTTAAAGATGCCGGCCTGAAAATTTTCAGCATGCATACAGATCTCCCGGTAGGCGACGAGCGGGAAAAAATTGTAAAGCTCGCCGATATTTATCGATGCAACCACATCATTTATCCCGGTTGGCCGAAAGGGCTTTCCACAGACGACCCGGACTTGTACAAACATGCCGACGAAATATTTAACACCCTCGATAAGATCAAGCAGAGGGCCGAAACCTATAATGAAATCGGCGAGTTCTTTTCCAAGAAAGGCCTCCATTTCGGTATTCATAACCATTGGTGGGAATTTGAAACATTGAATGGAGTGATTCCTTTTTACTATTTCAAGGATCATGTGAAAGCCCCCATTTTTTTTGAGATCGACACGTATTGGGCAAAGACGGGCGGAGTAGATCCGGCAAAGGCGGTTGCCGACTTCGGCAAACGAGTGCCGTTTCTTCATATCAAGGACGGCCCGGCGATCAAGGGTCCGACCATGTTCGCTCAAGTTCCGGCCGGACAGGGTGCACTTGATTTCCCTTCGATTGTGAAGGCGGGTGGGAAGAATATTCAATGGATGATTGTTGAATTCGATGAATATGCGGGAAACATTTTCGAGGGTTTGCAACGCAGTTACACATATTTGACAAAGAATGAACTGGCGAAAGGAAAAGTGTAACGACAAAATCATATAAGCCCGCAACTTCAGTTGTGGGCTCAATAATTGTAGGCTCAATAATTGGCGGGCTCAGTGGTTGCCAGTTGATCGCTTGCGGAGAAAACGTAGTAGGTCGGCTCAGATTTGATTAGAAAAGCAAATTCCAATTTTCTCTTCACACATTAATCTAAAACATTTCTATGAAGGTCTTATTTATCGGTGGAACGGGGAATATCAGTACCTCGGTAAGCAGATTGGCCGTTCAACGGGGGATCGAATTATATCTATTAAATCGCGCGAAGAGGGCGTCAACTCTCCCCGGCGCCAAAATCATTGTCGGCGACATCACGAAGTCGGACGAAATGCGTTCCGTTCTCAAAGACCATGCATGGGATGCAGTGGTAGACTGGATTGCGTACACCGAGAACGATGTCGATAGGGACTTCGAATTATTCAAAAGCAAAACGAAACAATATATTTTTATCAGCTCTGCATCGGCATACCAGAGGCCTGCCGCATTTCCAATTGTGACGGAATCGACCCCACTTGCAAATCCATTTTGGCAATACTCGCGCAATAAAATTGCCTGCGAGGATAAGCTCAATTTCTATTATCGAAACGAAAATTTCCCTATTACTATTGTCAGGCCGTCGTTAACGTACGACACCGTCATCCCGGTTCCGGTCGGCGGATGGACAGAATACACCACGGTCGACAGGATCAAGAAGGGAAAGAAGATTATTGTCCATGGCGACGGTTCTTCTCTCTGGACTATCACTCACGCAGAAGATTTTGCAAAAGGATTTGTCGGCCTGCTTGGTCACCAGCAGGCAATTGGCCAGGCTTTCCATATCACGTCCGATGAAATTCTCACGTGGGATCAAATCCACTACGCAATTGCCGAAGCGGTGGGACGTGAAGCGCATATCGTGCACATGGCTTCCGATTTCCTTGCGTCGTTTAGCGAAGACTTTCGGGGGAGTTTAATCGGCGACAAGGCAACGAGCGTCGTCTTTGACAATACCAAAATCAAACGATTTGTGCCGGGTTTCATGGCGACAATTCCCTTTAAACAGGGAATCAAAAGAACAATCGATTGGTTCGAGGCCGATCCAGCCAGACAAATCATAAAAAAAGAAACGAACGATTTGATCGAAAAAATGATCGCTCAATACGAAAAGGCGTTCATTGCCTAACATACTTATTTGAGAGATCGAAAGGGCACTAATGTTCCGCGCACTTCGCCTACTTTTCTTTTGGCTTTTGCCATTGCTTTTGAATTCGATTGCAGCAAGCCAGTCTCCCATTCCGGCCGGTGCAAAGCTGGAGAAAATCGCAGTGGGGCTTTTGCAGCCCGAGGGACCAATCTGGGTTGATAGCCTGGGGCTCCTTTTCAGTGATATTCAGGGTAACAGGATCGATCAATGGTCGCCAGCCGACAGTGCACTGAAGACATTTATGATGCCGTCCGACAGTTCCAACGGATTGACGCTCGATCTGCGGGGACGGCTGATACTAACTCAGATGGAACTTCGCCGGGTCTCGCGGCGAGAGATTGACGGAACAATTACTCCCCTCGTATCGACCTACAACGGAAAACGATTTAACAGTCCCAACGATGTCGTCGTAAAATCGGACAGTGCAATTTTCTTTACAGACCCGGATTTCAATATTCCAACGGGTCAAAAAGCTGAATTAAGTTTTAAAGGTATTTACAGAATAAGTCCATCGGGCGTTTTGACATTGCTGGACAGCACTCTCGATAAGCCGAACGGAATTTGTTTTTCGCTGGATGAAAAGAAATTGTATGTTAATGAATCCGCTAAGGACAGCATTTATGTGTGGGATGTTGTTGACGACTCTACCATCGCCAATAAACGTCCTTTTTTTAAAATTCCAATGTCGGGGTATGCCGATGGAATGAAAATAGATTTAGTCGGTAATATTTATTGCTCTGGGCCGACCGGCGTTTGGGTCATTTCACCGGCCGGAACCTATCTGGATAAAATTGCTATGCCTGAAACCCCTTCAAACTGCAACTGGGGAGATGCGGACAGAAAAACTCTATATATCACCGCAGGAAAAAGCCTTTACAGAATCCGGCTGGCAGCAGCGACCGGTATCCACGACCACGGCTCTCTTCAGCCTCATTCATTTAATCTCTATGCAAATTATCCGAACCCGTTCAACCCTGCGACAATGATCGATTATCAATTAGCAATGAACAGTTTTGTTATGGTAAAAGTGTATGATTCGGTCGGTCGAGTAGTTGCACTTCTTGTAAATGAAGAACGTGCAGCCGGAACATATTCGGTTCGGTGGGATGCGTCGGGATTTTCGAGCGGGATGTATTTCTACCAGCTGAGAGCCGGAAGTTTTGATGAAACAAAAAAAATGATTCTGATGCGGTAAAGTTCAAAAGGGGGGTGATATTAGGTCTTTATCCAGACTCAGTAGTGTCCGGTTATAAGTCGAATAGATTCAATTGGTTATCAGATGGTGTCACAATAAAGTGCGTTTGATTATCTGTAAGTAGTTGAAAAATATGGATTTTTTCAAAAAGCGAAACGCTTAAGATTTGTAGAATTGTGTAAAGCGACAGATTGATGTTTAGGCGTTTACGAACAATTGCAATCAGTACGTATGCAGAGATGGCAATCCATACTTGAGTTTTCACGGCGTTGGAACTTGTTCCGTAAAAAGATTTAATCCGAAGATGTTGTTTAATCCATTTAAAAAAAGTTTCTATTTCCCAACGAGCCTGATAGAGTTCGGCGATCGTCAAAGAGTTGAGTTGGAAATTATTTGTCAGATAGACATATGTTTGGTCATGGGCAGCATCATAATATTTTATCCGTCGTAATTGATCGGGATATTCTTTAAGAGAATAGAACACTTGTAATCTGACTCGTTGATCAACTCTCACGCCAGTAGTCTTGTCTACGGATAAGGATGCAACTCTGATAAAGCGTAACGATTTTTTTGCACGAATAACAAAAAATGCTTTTTCATTTTCGATCCGGTTCAATCGAGAGAAATCGACATATCCTCGATCAAAGACATAAAATGCGCCTGGCTCATACACCAGCGTATCCATAAAGTTGACATCATGTGCGTTTGCGGCAGAAACCCTAATAAAAGTGGGTATTTTCTGCTGGACATCAAACAGCGTATGAAGTTTGATAGCCGCATTTGTTTTTTGATACACAGCAGCACGCGCCCATGGAAAAAGAGTCAAACAGAGATCGATCGTTGTTGAATCAAATGCATAGACAGCGGTGTTGATCTTTGAAAACATCTTATCGTTACGATACAGCACTCGTGCTTCTCGAATCAAATGCTGAGCAATATCATGGTACATCTGCCACGGACGATGCTCGTTTGCATCGGCAAGTGTTGATCGAGAGACTCGCGAACGAATACCTGCATGATACAGTTTTGTTCCGGCAGCACGAAGACATGTTTCAACATCGCGCAAACTTTCTCTATTCGTCAGTTGTGCGAACAGCATGCAGAGATAATGTTCCCAACAGGTAAAGTGACGGACACGTTCGTTGCCTTTATGTTTGTCAACGATAGTATGGAAAACATATCCATCGATATAATCAGTTAATTGAGTAAAAACTGTTCTGCCAATATTCATGCCACTGCTCCTAAAAAATGGTGGAATTAATCAAAATAATCCCATTTTTTGAGCAGCGAAATTCAAATCGGAGAAAATAAAAAATCGCGAAACTTGCTTATTTCAAAGAACTTAGAACTATATCACTCGTTCTTAACCGGACACTACTGATCCAGACTATTCAAATATCTTCAGTTTTTTGATAATTTTTCTATTTTTGCGCTTGACATTAAACGGTCGATTTGTTATTATCAATTAGCTAATTGCTAATTGATAATAACAATCTGAAATGAATATGCGCAAACATTCCGGTATGAAACCGCAAGATATAGTAATCCTTCTCAAGATTGTTGTATTGGGGAAACAACCTTGGAGGCAATTAGATCTTGCAAATTCGCTATTCATCAGTACATTTGAAGTTTCAAATTCGCTCCATAGATGCGTGTTTGCTAGGCTGATTGATGAGAATATGAATAACCCATTTAGAAATTCGCTTCTGGAATTCTTGATCCATGGGCTGAAGTACGTCTACCCTATAAGACCCTCAGGATTAATCAAAGGCATGCTTACAGCCCACTCTGCTCCCCCACTATCTCACATGATTAACTCCTCAAGTGAAAAGTATGTGTGGCCAGATGTGGAAGGCCGGGTTAACGGACAAGGAATAGAACCCCTTTATGCCAACGCACCGAAAGCAGCAAAACAGGATCCAAAACTCTATCAACTTCTTGCTCTCATTGATGCGCTGAGAGTAGGCAGGGCAAGGGAACAGAACTTGGCCGTTGCCGAACTACAAAAAAGAATCGAACATCGTGAGTAACCCAAGCGTTGAAATGCTGCAGACTATTGCTGAAGGATTAGGTGATCTGAATTCACAAGTGGTTTTTGTCGGCGGAACGACGGCGGGTTTCTACGCCACAAATCCAGGAGCACCTGAGGCCAGACCGACAGTGGATGTGGATTGCGTCGTAAAAATCGCATCGTACGCCAAGCAAGCGAATCTAGAGACAACGCTACGAAGGCTTGGATTCCAAAATGATCGATCTGAGGGCGCGCCGGTTTGTCGTTGGGAATTCCGGGGAATTAAAGTAGATATTATGCCTGTCGATCCTAGCATTTTAGGGTTTTCTAACAGGTGGTACGAAAACGGTCTTCAATTTGCCATTGAGTTAGAGTTACCCAACAAAAACAAGATACGGATATTCACCGCTCCCTACTTCATCGCGAGTAAGATTGAGGCTTTCGAATCCCGGGGCAACCGCGATATGAGAACCAGTCCTGATTTCGAGGACATGATCTATGTTTTGGATAATAGGGATGAGATTGTTGACGAATTGAGAACGGTGGAAGGTTCATTGAGAAAATATGTGCAAAACTTCCTTAGTACACTTTTGGATAGCGCAGATTCCGATGAGGGCATCGCCGCCTCTCTACCGTACGAAGCAGGTCAGGCTGGGATTAATCGAATCAAAAGAATTATGAGCGAAATAATCGCTGCCTCCACATAACCCTATAAAGTTCCAATCGGAAATGTCTGTATCAGTATTTTCTTCTTGAAAAAGAAAGAGAATCTTTTTATGATTCTTCAACAATAATCCATCAACGGTATACGTTCGGAAAGTTAGATAACGGAAAAGTGTAACAAGAAATCAATCCCAGGGAAAATCTTGAACGGTGAGCCCCGAGCTTTTCATCATTCCCTATCTAATACTAAAACATCAACCAACTGAGAAACGCCATGAACTTTAGCGACCGCGGCCCCATGATAATGAAACTATTCGTTTCCGTCAGTTTACTTCTCTTTCTGCCCGCATCCCTCATAGCTCAAAGCGGGAAAGTATTCGACGATTTATCGATGACTAGCAAGATCCTTAGAGGAGAACGGAAGTACGCAGTGTACCTGCCTCCCGATTATGAGACTTCGCAGCGCAGTTATCCGGTACTGTACTTGTTGCACGGAAGCGGGGATGATCAAACCGGGTGGGTACAATTCGGCGAAGTATTACACATTGCCGATAAGGCGATCAACGACGGTTCGGCAACGCCAATGATAATTGTTATGCCGGATGCAAACAGCGGACGGCGGGGCTATACCAACAAAATCGATGGAACATGGCAATATGAAGATTTTTTCTTCAACGAATTCATTCCATACATTGAAAAAACGTATCGGATAAAGAGCGAAAAAAGATTTCGTGCCGTGGCGGGTCTTTCCATGGGAGGCTATGGCACTTTTCTCTATGCGCTTCACCATCCCGAAATGTTCTCATCGGCATGCCCTCTCAGCGCGAGCACCGGTCCAATGCAACTGGAGGATACAAGAAAAAGCTTGCAGGACTTTTCTCAAACCAACGCTGATACTTCTATGCCTGACAGCCTTGTCGAAAAATACTATAGACGCAACAGCGTCATCTACCTCGTAAATAATATGCCGGATGATCAGAAAAAAGCAGTCCGTTGGTACATCGATTGCGGAGACGACGATCATCTTTCCGAGGGAAATTCGTTGATTCATGTTGCAATGCTCAAAAAAGAAATCCCGCATGAATTCCGTACTCGCGATGGCGGTCATACCTGGACCTACTGGCGTGCTGCGTTGCCTGAGGTTTTGAGATTCGTCTCAGATGCGTTTCATCAATATTGATTCGAACGGAGCTACTCGTTCCAAAGCTCTACTTGAAGGCGAAGTTTTGACAAGTGCAAACGGCAGCGCCCGACGTATATTGTAAATCGGGCGCTGAAGATTAATCATTATGTCAACGCAATCTACTTCATCAGCACCATTTTCTTGACGCGATGATATGTTCCGGCACTCAACTCATAGATGTAAACACCACTCGAAAAGTTCCCCGCATCCCATCGAATCGAATGACTTCCGGCTGACTCTTCACCGTTCACGAGACGAGCGACTTCTCTTCCCAGTATATCGTACACTTTCATCGTCACAAAACTGTTTACTGCTAACTGATAACTGATCACTGTCGACGGGTTAAATGGATTGGGATAATTTTGACCGAGCGAGTAGAATGCAGGAACGGTTCCCTCTCCTTTCACGCTCGTGGCCGCATCGGTCGGCAAAATTATCTGCCACAATTTTGGTGAGTTATTGCTGCTCTGTAAGCCGGTTTCAACCACATAGAGCGTGTCCCCCACCATTTCAATTCCGAGCGGAGAATTGAACCCGGTGACAAGTTTCGTGACACGGGCGGTATAACTTGTGTCATTCTTGGTGAGAGCAATTTCCATGAGATTTTGGCTCGTGTCGCCAAGTGCGGTGATCAGCGAGCTGTTTGAGAAGCTGATAACAAACGCACCACCCTTCAGATCTCCCGCAAGGATAGAGTCCTTGTCGAAGACAATTCCATCGATTGAAAGATGCGGAGTGAATGTTGTGACCGTGATGCCGAGTTGGCTTGCATCTTTCACATCCCCGGTCGTCGTATCGCGAGACTTATCGGCATCCGGACCGACACTGGGAATCGGTTCGGTAAATGTTATGCTATCCGGCCGTGGGGGGTACGTGGAGTCTTCACTATAGGTTACGTAAAGGTCGCCACCGCCCCATGCATACGGACTCAAAAGAGGATCCGTATGCGGGTTGTATGGCGTGTATTGCTGTGGGGTATTATCGCCTCCAATACGCCAAGGAAAACCATAATGATGCCCTTCACGAAGCCAGTTTAGCTCTTCAGGATCATCCCGGTCATCTGAATTTTCAGGTCCAAACAAATCTCCGTTTCCTGCATAAGCAAAATCGAATGTATTACGAATCCCTTCGGCAAAAAGATATCCGTTCGACCGAAGCCATTCCCGGTCATCCTGCAAAATAATATCATGCCCGCTTGTGGGCAATTTCCAAATAATTGAGGTAAGGCCTGCTTCCCGGTACCCGTTATGCAATTCGCCGTGGTCAGTAGCAGCCCCACTATTGACGTACAGGGAGTCCCCTGCGGGATTAAGAATGATACCGCTCACTCTATGATTATAGATATTGCCGTACCGGTATCCGACTGTTCGTGCTATGACACTCCATGTTCGATTTTCACTTCCAGCAGTATCAGGAACCCCTTTTACCACGAGTGCAGTCCCAATGATTCCGGTCGAATCATTCCCGGTTAAATACATTGTTCCATCGGGTCCAAACGTAATTCCGAGAGGTGCGTTCACGCTGTCAACGGATGGTTGATAAACGGTTGTAAATGTTACCAAGCCGCCTGCGCCAAAATTGACTCGTTGGATGAGTCCATTGTTTTGAACAATATAAAGCCTGCCGGAAGCAGGATCGCGTTTAATTCGGACGGTGTTGCTGCCAACGATCCCTAATTGCTTGACTGATATATCTGAACGTCGCGATTTTGGCTGTGCATTCAAGGAAGTGAAAAGAAGAGAAAAGAGTATTGGGAAAAAGTATATGAACTTTTTTAAGAGCGATAAGTACATAGCAACGTCTCCATCCATTGTGAAATAACGGTGATTTATTAATACTGATGTTACGGCCGAGCACCCACAATATGATCCTTATATCGCTCCTACGGATCTTCAGCGAGACGCCGGTTATTCGAACTACAAATATTTCGTCCCCCCGGGACTAAAAATCTATGAACATTTTAAGAATTGGAGCCGTTAGTAAAGCATCGATAGGAGCGAAATATTTGTAGCAATGCGCCAGTGCTGGTGACCAAGCCCCGTTAGGAGCAACATATCGAAATGTTTTGGCCCTTTGCGCAGCATCGATTAATCAGTCGCTGACCTCCAACCGCAGGTTCAATCTCTACCTGGTCTGGGAGATGCCTTGCTTTAAATCATGAGTTGGCAAGTTACATTCGCGTGAAACATCATACTTAAAGTGGTTTTCTTCATAAGAAAGCCACTTTATTTTTAACATTATACGGGAGCTGTTCGTTCGACTCTCCAGCTTACCCGGCATAACGGTGCTTTGTCTCCCTGACAACGCTGCAACTTCTCTAATCCAGGGCATCTCCTAGCGTCTCGGGGGTTTTTTGATCTAAATCTATCATTACCTTCCAATTGTTCCCTTTAATTATTTGCTTATGAATCAAATTTTCTGTAAGTATAACCTACCAACAGAACAAACGATTCTTGCTGATGCATGGATAAAATCATAAAATATATCAGAGATAGGGGTGGATTTGCGAGGATGAGCGAACTACGCGATGCTTCATTCCAGACAAGAGATATCGCAAAACTAGTTCAGCAAGGAAAAATTGAGAAGGTAAAAGCGGGCCTTTACAAACTTCCTGAAATCACGACTTCTATAAATATCAATGCAGGCCTTGTAGAAATCTCCCATGCAGTGCCCAAAGGTGTAATAGCTCTTGCATCTGCTCTGGCACATTACGAGCTGACGACATTTGTCCCACCTGAGATTTATGTCGCTATTTCCATGTCGGATAAACCGCCAAAAATCGAGTATCCACCTGTTCGTTTCTTCTATTATCCGGAACAATTCTTTCGTGCAGGTATCGAAGTGATAAAAACATCCGCAGGTACAGTTCGTATGTATAACAGGGAAAAAACAATTTGCGACATGTTCCGTTACAGGGACAGGCTCGGTGAGAATCTCGCGCTTGAAGCGCTTAAAAACTATCTTCGCCGGAAAGATTCTAACATAAAAAGGCTGTCGGAATATACCGTGATCTGTCGGGTTAAAACAATCGTGCTACCTTATATTAAAGCAATGATTACATGAGCCCAAAGCAAACAAAAGGCAAAATTGTCACAAATAGAAGAATGAGATCCTGTCATTGAGAAAAAAAGTCAGAAGGATTGTTAACGAAAATATTGCGAGGGGAAGAATAAAGGATATGCCGCAGCGACTTATTTTTGTCTCAAGTGTTCAAAAAGAGCTTCAGCAGGAACGCTATGAAATAAGAGATTTTGTCAATGGCGATCCCCTGTTGAACAAACACTTCACTGTTTTTCTATTCGAGGATCTGCCGCCCAAAGATCGGCGGCCTGATGAGGTTTACCTCGACATGGTTCAGAAAAGCGATATCTATATCGGAATCTTTGGGAATCAATACGGAGTAGCGGACGCGAACAACATCTCTCCGGTGGAAATAGAATACTGTTGTGCACGTGATAATTCCAAGGAACGAATCATTCTCATCAAAGATGCCGAAGCGTTTGCTCGTGATCCTCGAATGAATGAGTTGATTCAAAAGGCACAAAGTGAAGTCATTCGTAAAAAGTTTTCCAATATCACAGAGCTTATTGAATCGGTCTATGCCGGGCTGGTAAATTATTTGGAAGAACGACATATCATCACCACCGATCCGTTCGATACTGCATTGAACACGGCGGCGGTCATGGACGATATCGCCCCCGAAAAAGTCTTTTGGTTTTTAAAGAAAGCACGAGAAGAACGTGATTATCCTCTTTCAGAAAACACTCCGCCGGCGGATACACTTCGCCATCTCGATCTCATTCATGATGGTCATTTGAGGAACGGTGCCTTGTTATTGTTTGCAAAGCAGCTGCAAAAGTTTATTATTCAAGCAGAAACCAAATGCCTTCATTTTCATGGAACAACGGTTGCGAAACCGATTCCGTCGTATCAGATTTATAATGGAACCGTGTTTGATCAGGTTGACGCAGCAGTCGATTTCGTTCTTTCGAAGCTCAATCGCTCTGTGACGCCGCAAACGAATTCCCCGGCGAGCATCGTGGAGATACGAAATTCCCTATAAGGCAATCCGCGAGGCAATTGTGAACGCTGTTGCCCATCGCGACTATACCTCCAATGCCGCTATGCAGGTAATGGTCTTTGCAGATCGTGTCGAGGTCTGGAACCCCGGTTCATTACCTGCCGGATTAGTCCCCGAGTCTCTTCGCTCAGCTCATTCTTCCATTCCTAAAAATCTTCATCTGGCAACGCCTCTGTATCTCACGCATTATATCGAAAAGGCAGGCACTGGTACGCTCGATATGATTGCGCTTTGCACAAAAGCAGAATTGCCCGAACCCGATTTCAAACAAGTGGGTAGCCAGTTTGTTGTAACACTCTGGCGCGATTGGCTGACAAATAAAGTTCTCGATTCATTCCACATGAATGATCGACAAAGAAATCTTATTGCATCTCTTAGAACGAAAAATCGAGTTTCTAACACAGAATACCAGGAATTGTTTGGCGTTGCAAAAAGAACAGCGCATCGGGATCTCGACTATTTAGTGAAGCAGCGAATTCTTAAAAGAACTGGACGTACAGGGAAAGGAACATTTTACAGTTTGAATAAAGGGGTCACAAAGGTGCCAAAGGGGGCATCATCGAAACTGTTGGAAAAAAGCAGTGGGATTTCTAAAGGGGCCATAAAGGGGCCAAAGGGGCCATCGAAGAAGGCGCCGGGAAATGGGACTCTTATGGGACATTCAAAAAGGCCAAAAACCAAAGGGGCCATAAAGGGGTCAAAGGGGACATTGCGCCATGGTGCGACGAAGCTTTCCAAATCCCGTAAGCTTAAGCCTACAGTGCGAAAGGCAAAGAAGAAGAGTAAATGAGGCAGAGTCTAAGGGCTCGTAAAGGGCTCAAACGCCTCGTAAATAATTTCTCATGATGAACTTGAAAACATATTCTGAATATGTGCAATCCAAAGAAAAGCGGGTTGGAAAAGAATTGGTTCAATAAGCCATTAATGGCATCACCAAGCTTTTGGGGAGCCTATTAATAATTTTTACTATTGGTGGTTGAATTCACAAATAAGAGAAAATCTCATATGAATAAAAAAAATTCTAAGAGGAGAAGTCTTACAAGGAAAACACCATGGATAGATAACGCTTTTTCTATGGCAACTCTATATTCCATACTAACAGCAATGGTCGGTGTTCTTTTGGCAGTGATAATTCCAGACACTGAAATAAAGAATGATTGGCAATGGCCTATTGCATTGTTGGCCATCTCTTTTATTTGCTTCATTTGGGGAACAGAGAAACTGAGCGATGCTCTAGACGAAGACGATGTCGATAAGTATCTTGCTTGGTTTGAGGTCTACAATTTTGGAGTTGTCATGATGTTTTTCGGAATGGCTACTTACATCTGCTTGCATTATCATCTAGATTTTCGTGGCTTTGGTCTTATCGTTTTTGGAATCGCATTTTTTGCATCGTGGAAATGGGTAAAGGATTTTATTGATTTAATTTGTTATAGCGATGAAAAATATGGCCAATATAGAAAAGAACTAAAAGGCAATTTGAAGCCCGAGCGAGACCCGGATTGGATAATGGAAATTTATCAATTTATTAGGCGAAAATTACATGGATAGAGTAAAAACCTGCAAATTTAGAAACGTCACCGTTGAATTACGACCGTCAAAAATCGCGCCAAAGGGGGTCGGTGTATTTGCAATTGCAAAAATCAAAAGAGGTAAAAGAGTTTTTGAGGGAATTCGTTTAAAGTATTTTAAGCACCAGGTCTCGTGGTCCGTTTTTGATAACTTATCAAAGTCAACGCAAAAAAAAATCCTGGCTTTTTGCGTTGGCACTTCGCATGGATTTATCCCTCCCGACAATTGTGACTTCAATAATCTTTCCATAGAATGGTATTTGAACCATTCTTGCGATGGAAATATTGGTTTTGATAGTGTTGGTGATTTTATAGCTATCAAAACTATTAACCCGGGAGATGAATTGGCTTATGATTATGGGCTCGTCGAGTCTAATCCAAAATTCCGTATGCGTTGTGATTGTAAAGCAACTAGCTGTCGCAAAATTATCACTGGTAATGATTGTCAAATATTGAGAAATAACCCTAAAAAATTAATGTTCATGCACCCATATTTGAAAAACTCTGCTCGCTAAAAATCTTCCGTAATTTCTTATCTTTTCGATTTATTACCATTATTCAACTCGTTGTACGCCACTTCCATCATAATAAAAAAAGCCTGTCCTTCAGTTGCAGTTCCGGGGTGGTCAAATTCCGGAGACCCGCAGACTCCTTGCACTAACCCAAGTTCATCGACCTTTGAGTGCGCAGCGAGTCGCATCTTGTCGGCCTTCTCTCTGTAGGTTTCGTCCATCCATCCTCCTTGTATTCCACGATAAACCGAATACGCTAGCATTTGGGCGAGGTTTGTTTCGATAAATGAATGTGGGTTGTCGACGATATTATGGAAGAGTCCGTCTTCCCGCATATGGGCCAGGCATCCATCAATAATATCTTTCACATATCCGATCATTTTTTTCTTCTCGGCTTGCATGGAATCGGGGAGAGCGCGAATGACTCTGGTGATACCCGCTGCCGACCATCCGTTGCCGACACCCCAGCAATCCTTTCGCACAAACGCTTGCTTCTCACAATCCCACATATGTGAGAGGAGTTTCTTATCAGGATTCCAGAGAAAGCCTCGAGCACCATCTATCTGTTTGATGGCTTCGTCAAATTTTCCAGCAACCGCAAGGAACGGAGGAAGCATATACATGATATCGCTCCAGATTTGCGGGATGTTTGTAAAATGATAAATGATCCCGTCCTTCGTTCGCGGAGCTTTGCTCAAAACATAATCGACTAATTTATTGAAACCATTCATGAGAGCCTGGTCGCCGGTTTTTTTTGCAGCCCACAAGACTGCTTCGCCGGGACAGCACGCATCGCTCAACGCAAACTCTTCTCCCAACATTGCGAGACGCCCATCCTGCGACTGACGAAGGACGGCATCTTTGGCCATCAGAATCACCAAATTGGTCTCTCCCAACTCCAGCATCGCCTGCATTGCAACCCCCTGTTCCCACGTCGCTCTCTGTAGAGAAAGCATTGCGAGTTTGACCTTTTCCAACTACCGGATCATTTTGGGAGAGCAAGGGGGGATGGTCAGCATTGTTTTGCTCAAAAGATGTGGAATAACTTAAGGTCAATGCAGCCGCAGGCAGGCCAAGAAGAAAATTTCGCCTTTCCATAGTTTCATGTCCTCTTGAAATTAAATGATACGATTCTGGGGAAGGGCTTCAATTTGGGAACGTTCATACCCCCTTCTTTCTCTGTTGCCAGAGAAAGAAGCAAAGAGAGCATCCCGGAATCGGAACCCTTGCGATGCTTCCAACCACACGGGCCAAAGAAAACGGCCGCCTAATACCAACCCACAAACCTGCCGTTTTCTTGTCGCACGCATCGCTCCTTTCGCACGTTGCCGCCGATTCCGAGCATGTAATATCAGTATTCATTCAGCAAAATCGAAATCGTTCGATGTGCACGGGGGAAAGGATTCAATCGGAGGGTTTTCCCGAAGGGATCGAGACTGTGTAAAAACTCGGAAACCTTTTGGTTGTTTGTACGTCTAACACGAAAACATTTGTATCACATTGATAGCCCAATTCCATGGATCATATCAGCGGTATAGCACGAGAGCAAATCACTATGTTTCCGGAAGCGGTCGAGGATTACCTGAGTCCTGAGAATCCCGTGCGCTTCCTCGATGCCTTCGTGGACAATCTGGCAATGCGCAGTTTGGGATTCTCGCATGCGACAGTCGAAGAGACCGGACGTCCACCGTACGATCCGAAGGATTTGTTGAAGCTGTACCTCTACGGCTACCTCAACCGCATTCGTTCCAGCCGTTTGCTGGAACGCGAGACAACACGCAATCTCGAAGTCTTCTGGTTGTTGAAACGCCTCTCGCCCGATCACAAGACCATCAACAACTTCCGTAAGAACAATACCACAGCGCTCCGGGCTGTGTTCAAGCAGTTCGTGCTTATCTGTAAAGAATTGGAACTCTTCGGTAACGAATTGGTGGCTATCGACAGCACGAAATTTACGGCCTCCAATGCCCGCGATCGCATCAAAGATAAGAAACAACTGGACAAAAGTATTGCTCGCATCAATGAGTCGATCAAGGACTATCTTGCGCAACTCGACCACAACGATCATGCTGATGAAAATACAAGAACTTCTGTACCGCTCAGCAAAGAAGCACTCCAAAAGAAAATCGCCTTGCTCCATCAGCAGAAAGAACATCTTGAAGAAGCTTGCACCGAGCTTGAACGAAGTGGTGACAAGTACGTCTCATTAACCGATCCTGACTGCCGATTAATGAAGAACGAACGCCGCATCGAAGGGGCCTATGCCGTGCAAACAGCCGTCGATGCCAAACATAAGCTTATTGTGGACTACGAACTGACACAGGATGCCGCTGATAGCAATCATCTCTCATCGATGGCCCTGGCAGCCAAACAAATGCTCGGTGTTGAAACGCTCAATGTCTGCGCTGATGCCGGTTACTACGACACCGTTGATCTCAAAAGCTGCGAAGACAGCGGGATCACTACCTATGTTCCTGTGCCAGAGCCTAAAATCTCGAAGAAGACCAACGTGCCAGCACCGGACTATTACCACGATAAGTTTATCTATGACCAGACCTCCGATACCTATCGTTGTCCACAAGGACATCCATTACAGTATTATACAACCACTCACAAACAAGACAGTCGCCTCATTCGTATCTATCGAACCAGGGCGTGTCGAGACTGTCCTGTTCGTAGGCTGTGCACAACTTCACCACGTGGCCGATACGTGTACCGTTGGGAACATGAAGCTGTCCTGGACCGACTCAAGCAACGCCTAGCGCGGGAAGCCGACATCATCAAACACCGTAAGGCCGTCATCGAACATATCTTTGGCACCATTAAGAAAATCTGGGGCTATGGAACATTGCTCTTACGCCGCCTCAAGAATGTTGCCGGTGAAGTCGCGCTGATCAATCTCACATACAATATCAAACGAGTGCTCAATATCATAGGAACTCAGAAACTCATCCTCCACCTTCAAACGCCATAGTTGCCCCGCGGAGAGCTTCGTTCCCAACGGACCAGGCGGGTCGTCAAAGGGGAGCTTACATGTCAAAGAACGTGCCTCAGTTTTTACACAGTCTCGATCCCTTGGGACAATTTCGGCGCTTGACTATTATACTACAATATTCGATGCCCTCTTGCACCGAAATTGATGGCATGTGCGGTTGAGATTGAATCCGCGGGTTACGATTTCCCCGAAGGGGTCCTTCGGACGAGAGATTTCTCCCGCTCCAAAAACTAAAAAAGGCGGGATGCCGTAAAGCGGCATTTGGTTACTTTTCCCGCTTCTATTAAAAATCCTAAAAAGCGGGATCCCGAACAGCGGGACTTTCTCGGAAAGAAAGTAACACTATGAAATTGAGAACCTACTTGGATAAAATATTCCGGAGCCTCTTTGACCGAAATTCAATCAAAGAGCCGCCGGAATAATATTACATTACGACAACAATTTCGTTTTTCTCTTTCATCGCCTCGAATGGAATGAGGTTCCCCTTGATTTCCTCTCCATTCACCGTAAGTTTCTTGATTCCTTTTTGATGCCCATCGTTATTGCTGATGCTGATGGTAAAATCTTTTTTTCTAAATTTTCGCGATATCTTTACTTCTTTCCAATCTGAAGGAATGCACGGGTCGATTCTTAGTCCGGCATAGTCGGGTTGGATGCCGAGAATATATTGAATCGCGGTGTAATATGCCCACGATGCACTGCCGCTCAACCACGGCAGACGCGATGCACCGTAACGGGGACTGTACTTACTGTTTGTGAATTGGCAATAGACATACGGTTCGATTTCGCGAATTTCGGCCTTCGTGTTATATGCCGAGGGCATGAATTTCCGGTAATACTCATACGCCTGGTTTCCTCTTCCGAGCATTGTCTCTGCGATGATTGCCCAGCCCTGCGTGTGACAAAATATCGAACCGTTCTCCTTCATTCCTTTGTTAAACAATACCGCTTTGATAACCTTCGGGTCGGTTTTTTCGACAGGCGGATCACAGATCATCAGGCCGTACTCCGTCGAGAGGCGTTTGTTGACAACGTCCATCAGCTTTGTGCCCCGCTCTTTGGACAGATGACCGCTGTACACTGCCCAGGGTTGCGGTTCCAGAAAAATCGATGCTTCTTCATTTTCCTTCGAACCGAACTTGAGTCCATCTGCTCGAAAAGCCCTACGATACCACTCTCCATCCCAGGCGTGCTTGTCAAGGTTCTCATCCAGTTTCGTGAGGCGGTTTTTTGCCCAGCGAACTTCTTCGGGCTTGTTGAGCATCGTGCAGATTTCGATGTATTCCTTGAGGGCATAGCGTAATTGAAATGCGACAAAAATCGTTTCGCCGTCTTGCCCCAGTTGTAAACAATCGTTCCAGTCCGCCGAGAGGCCGCAGGGAAATCCATGTGAGCCCGAACGGTCGAGATTGAACTGTATGGCACGCCGTAAATGTCCAACCACCGTATCTTCACCTTTATCGGCATACGGAAGTACGTTGTCGTAGAACGACATGTCGCCGGTTTCTTTTACATAGGCAGGGACTGTATTGAAAAGCCACATGCAATCATCGGAGCGATACTCTTTTTCAGCCGGCAGCTTTTCGCTCCCCGGCTTGTGCGCAAAGGGTTTGACGACGGGCATGGCCCCGCCTGTAGAAGCCTGGCCTGTAATCATAAGCTCTAAGCGTTCCTTTACTTCGCCGGGAATCGTGTGAAGAACTCCCAGCATGTCCTGAACAGTATCACGATATCCAAGCCCGTCCCGTTCTCCCGTGTAAACAAGACTCGCGGCACGCGACCATGCGTACGTGATAAGACAGTTGTACGGGTTCCACATGTTCAGCATGCTGTTGAATTCCCGGTCGGGGGTCTCGGCAGTCATTCCCTCTATTCTGGAGTGCCAGAAATCCCTCAACTTCTTGAATTCTTCTCTCACTCTCTCGGGAGCTCCTAATTCCTGCACAGCCTTTCTTCCGTCAACGGAGGCTTTGCCAATCCCCATGAGGATGACCAATTCCTTCGATTCACCCGGCTGTAATTCGACATCGGCCTGCAAGGTACCGCACCCGTTGTCGCCAACGGATTTCGAGCTCCTGCAGCGCCCTTCTTCAACGACAATCGGGTTTGCGTAGGTCCGGTATGGACCGAGAAAAACTTCTCTGTCTGTATCGAACCCCTTGATCTCTGCTCCGGTCATGGCGAGAAAGGTGTGACGCGCCTGTCCATCATCCTCAAAATGATCTGGCCGCTCGGGCATGTAGACGTTCGTCCCATGGTCGATGATGTTGCCGACGACATCCATTTTTGAAATGAACTGGGAATATTGAAGGTTGATCATGTCCTGGGACAAATTCCAGTTGTTCGCGTACTCAACATACGTAAAGAGGCTGAGTGCTCTTTTCTTCGTGTCGTTGTTGGTTAGTTTGAGGAGCCAGCATTCATACAGTTTCCCAAGTGGAACAAAGAAGAGCGTCTCGCTCTTGATCGATGAGTAGCCGGAAGTAATCTTTGTGTATGCCGTTCCATGACGGCACTCCGATGTATATTGTGCCAGAGGCTTTCCAACCGGCTGCCAAGAGGTCGACCAGAAGTCTTTGCTCTGTTTGTCGTGGATGTAAACATATCGTCCCGGTTGATCCATGGGAATGACGTTGAAGCGGAGACGGGTAAAGCGGCCCTGGGCGGCGGATTTGTAAAAGCTGTACCCGCCGGCATTGTTGGTGATGATAGCACCATATTCGGTGGAACCCAAATAGTTACTCCACGACCGCGGAGTATCGGGCCGCTCAATAACATACTCCTTGTTGATATCGTCGAAATATCCGAATTGCATTGAGAAATCCTCGGGAAAAATTCATTTACTGGATCGGTTTGTTCGGATGAGCCTTGATGTAGGCGATGAGATCATCCACGTGTGTAAATGCAAGCGCGCAGTACGTATCCGCCGCACCGTAGAAGATCGCCATTCTTCCGGTATCGGCATCCTGAAGCGTTGCACACGGGAAGCAGACGTTTGCGACAAACCCTATCGTTTCGTACGGTGCTTCCGGCGTTAAAATATAATTCGCACAGTCGACGATGACTTTGGATGGATCGTCGATATCCAGCAACGCCGCACCGATACTATAAATGAATCCGCTGCACGTTGTACATACGCCGTGGTAAATCATCAACCAGCCTTCAGTGGTTTCAATAGGGACCGCTCCGGCGCCCATCTTCGTATTTTTCCACCAATAATGGGTTGTCTTCATCACAAGCCGATGCTTGCCCCAGTATGTTAGATCGGGGCTCTGGCTCAGGTAGATATCGCCGAACGGAGTATGCCCGTTGTCGCTGGGGCGATTGAGCATAACGTAGTTGCCCTTTATTTTTCGCGGAAAGAGAACGCCGTTCCGGTTGAACGGGAGAAAAGCGTTTTCGAGCTGAATAAAAGTTTTAAAATCTTTTGTTGTAGCTATGCCGATTGTCGGTCCACTGGAATAATTGCACCACAAAATATAATACGTCCCGTCGATTTCCAGGAGACGCGGATCGTACCCGTAGAGGATCGGCTTCGCCGGAGTGCCGTCTTCGTTCTGAAACCTGATGATATCGTCCTGGACGTCCCAATGGAAACCGTCTTTGCTGTACCCGAGATGTAAATTCGGATAGCCGTTGTAATGGTCCGCCCGGAAGACGCCGATGAACTCGTTCTTGTACGGAATGATGGCGCTGTTGAAAACGCGGCTTGAATCTTTGATCGGCTTTCTATCGATCACAGGATTCTTGTCGTATCTCCAGACGACATCCGTGTATCCTTTCGGTTTCTCCTGCCACGGCATATTCGGCAATGCCTTGCCCACAATTGTTTTCTTCATGGTGATGCCCTTTGATGAATTTGAATATATTCGGTTATTTAATTATCAGTCATGTATCCACTAAACGACCACCATCAAAGATGGTGGCTTTTGAAAAGAAAGAGAATGTCATTCCGCGCTTGACGCGGAATCCAGAGTCAATCAATGGAACTGGATTCTCAACGAGTCGAGTCTTCGACCGGTTCTTCGTCCCGCCTGAAAGCGGGACTCGACCGGAATGACAGGCATAGCCGACCGAACATAACTACCACCACAGGCGGTGGGTTTCTGCTTTGCACTAAACGCACGAAGAGACACGAAGATATAGAGAAATGGTTTCTTCGTGCCCTTCGTGAACTTCGTTGATGATTTACGCCGTAAGCGGTTCATCGCCGCTCGCTTTTCTTCTGTCGACAAGGTCTTTCGCAATACCCATCATCGTCTTCTCATCGAGCTTGTAGAATAGGATTAAGATAATGGAAACAATGCCGAACGCCGCCGGAATGATGCTCATGAGTGAGATCAGCAGATGGTTGACTTCCGGGGATTGCGGCTTGTCCGCCATGAAACCGTACGCGGAGAGAAGCGCACCGGTGAATAACGCACCGATAGCCCATCCTACTTTTTGACTCGTTGCCGATGCAGAGAATACCAGCCCCGTCGCTCTTCGGCCTCTCTTCCACTCCGAGTAATCGGCTGTATCAGCATACATCGCCCAGATGACCACAGATAACGGGCCCCCCGACAATGACCCGATGATCTGGAACACGAAAATCAGAGTGAGGTGTTCGGGCGTTAAGAAATAAAATACGGCTGTACTGAGCAACGCAATCACAAACAACGCGAGGAAGCCGTTTTTCTTTCCTATCCTCTTCGTCAACAAGGGAACAAGTAGTGCACCGAGAATTGCACAACCCTGACCGAGAGTGTTGAATACCGTTGCCACTTCTTCAAAGCCCCAGTTGAAATTCCACCAGAGGAAGGTATAGTTGATCGTATTATGCGTAACATCCGAGAAATTCGTGATGTAGTATTTAAAGTAGTAGTTCGTCACACCGATTCTGGAGGCCACAAACATGATCATCGAGATTGTAGCAAAGAGAAGAATGAGCCACGGACCGTTCGTCACAAGATCTGCCAGATCTCTTTTGACTGATGTTTTCTGAGCCTTGGGGGGGCGCACACGCTCTTTCGTAAAAGCAAAGGTCAGGATAAAAAAAACGATGGCGACAGCGCCGTAAATCATGATCGTCTTCGTCCACCCGCCCGGATCCGTGGTATCCACACCGTTCCCGAAATACTTTGCCAGCAGCAGCGACAATGCGGAAACTACCATTCCGCTGATATAGGCGAAAGTGAATTTGAAGGAGGATGCGCTCGTTCGCTCTGTAACGTCGGGCGTTAACACTCCTAGGAGCGATGAGTATGGGATATTGATGCCGGCATAGCACGCCATAAAGAGAAAGAGCGTCACGTACGCGTAGACAAGTTTTCCGGATTCGCCAAAGTTCGGCGTCGTGAATGTCAAGGTCGCAGTCACTGCGAGGGGGAGCGCCATCCAGATCAGATACGGCCTGAATTTTCCCCACCGGGTTTCGGTTCGGTCGGCCGTCATGCCAATGATCGGATCGATCACTGCATCGAACAGCCGTGAGACCATGATCATCGTGCCTGCAACGACCGCCGCCTTTGTTGTTGCTGCGATTTTGAAGACGTCGGTATAGAAGAACATCATGTTCATCGTAATGCTCTGCCAGAATAATACCGATGCAAAATCACCAAAACCGTAACCGATTTTTTCTTTCAGCGGTAATTTCTGCATTGTTTCTTCCATGTGATTCTCCTCGAATGAATTGTCGATATGAGTGACGCGCTAATGTTTGGATGTTGAGAAAAATGTGTTTTGTGCAACGACAACGTGTTGTGTATTCACGTCAGTACTCCCGGCCTCTAGGGGGGTCATGATCAATGAGTCTGTTCGTTTAAAAGCTTATCTGCCGCCATCGCTAACAGCATGAAATTCGTTGCTCCTCCTCCCATCACATACTCCGTTTGCTGCCAGAAATACGGCCAGACTTTTAACTCGGGCAGGTCGGGACGGATGAGTGCAGTCCCGCTTCCCACACCCCCGGGAATGTAGGTCCAATCAGCACGGTTGGCTCCGTACGCAACCGTCAACGAATTCACTCCAACACCCGAAACGAACGATGCTGTGTTTTCGCCGGGATGGCATCCAAGGATGAAATTCATCGCGTTGAAAGCATACTCCGATGAAAATATTTTCGGAAAACCAATGTGAAGAAGTAACTCCTTTACTGCAAGGGACTGGATGTCCCAGCCGGCACCCCAGATGTACGGTTTGTACGGTACGCCGTATGGATTTTGCTTTTGCTGCTCTGCAATTCTGTGAAAAGCCTGACTGACTCCCTCTTCAATTTTTGCCGTAAACGCAGTATCGTGCAGTTTCTCAACAACCCTGCCGGCAACTTCGGCGCAAGATATGATATTGTTACTTATTAAATCCCTGTTGTCCAATAATATTTTGGCGTATTCTTCTTTCGATGTTGAGAGGTAAAGCTCCGCAACGGTATTTATTTTTTCAACGGGTTTAGCCGAAATGTTCTTTCTATAGAGCTCTTCGGCTATTTTCAGACATTTTCCCGCAAGTTCAGGATTGTAATTCCTTAGTACCCTTCCGGCTGCGGCTAACCGTTGTGCGACATACAATTCTCTTTTTGGATTTATTTCCGTGAATACCCATCGGTCATCTTTTGGAAGCGGCCGGCCCAATACAGGATCTTTTCCGTTCTTTTTATAGATAAGGTTGTCAGTAATTGTCGCTGCGTCGCCAAGGTGCACGTATTGCTCAAGCGTTGCTTCCTGTATGCCCCGGTATAACCTTCCCATCGACTCATATCCTCCAACGATGGATAAAACACCGTGTTCCACTTGTTGGAGGATGTCCGGTTTCCCGTCGGGCTTATGGATTTCAGTAATTCTCGTCTCCTGATTGATCGACGTTTGATCATAATCATTTTTAAAAAATTCATACGCCAGCGCAAGTTTGTACACTGTTTCAGCCTGTGATTCTACCCGCAGGTCATAGTCACCGGCGTCATGCCACCCTCCGATATTGAGACCGGGCACATGTTCACCGGGTTTGAATTTTGTGAGCGTGGATGCGCCCTGGGAATAGCCGTCGAAATGATCCTCGTTGACCTCCGCCATGACTGCGTCATCCATATGGCAGAGGCCATGCCATATTCGGTATCGATCCTTTACCGTCATATGGCACATTTGCACCGGCAGAAAATATTCGAGCGTCGGCTGCCATACGTTCCTTGCGAAGACATCGTTTTTTATTTCAAACTCGTTCGATGTAATATTCCCGTATTCCACTT
Organism: uncultured Bacteroidota bacterium; assembly: GCA_963717445.1. Taxonomy (GTDB): domain Bacteria; phylum Bacteroidota; class Ignavibacteria; order UBA10030; family UBA8401; genus JAGVPT01. Next base: position 1,692,386 of record OY970334.1, read on the forward strand.
TGTAGAGCCCCTCCCCGGTGACGCTGCTAAAGTCAAAACGCAGATACTTATAACGCAGGAATCGTCCCCAGGGTACTGGAGATGTGTCAGCCTTAATTACCGCCTCGGAATCCGGTCCTATTTTTATCAGCCGGATCGTATCATACGTGGAGGTGAGCTTATCCAGTTCGATGACGGCAAATTTTGTCTGTTTCGGATGATAGCCTATTTGAGAAACCTGAATGATCGGTTTGTATCTCCATCCCGCATTTATTTTCGGACTGATCATCCATTCGACAGCATTGTTGACGGCGCCCAGGGGGATTGTCGAACGCACGACAAACCATCCGTTGTTATAGAGACCCCTGCCGTCGAGCAATTGAAGGTCGCTGGCGCTGGTTGTAATGGTGATTTCTTTTTCCGGATTGCCGGGTGCAACGATCAGCTTCTTCCCTACAGCCATTGGTGTGATCTGAAAATTTCCGTCCTCATCCTTTCTCATCGGCCCGTTCGCCTGGCGCGGGAATATCCCCGGCCTGTCGTCCATAAAATAGTGTTCTCCGAACAATTGACCCGGAAACAATTCCAGATTGAATCCCACTTTATTTGCCCATGCTGCCGGCAGCGGTTCCTCCAGGTTCACAGTGAGCTTTATGCTATTTCCTACCGCTTCTGTTTTGATTGTGTACTTGAATCTCAGGTTGGGGTAATTTATGGGGTTATATCCTTTGTGGTCTTGGCTCGAATCGGGATACCACAAGTCGACGGTGATTACTCCCTTCTCTTTATCAATATGCCGTTGCCCGACTTTCGGAACGGGAGACCATTGTCCCGGGCCGGGTTCAAGTCGAACGTCTCCGTTTGCAGCTACGCGCCTGCCACACTGAACAATAGTTAAACCGCCCTGATGGCCTTCAGGATAAAAATCATCGAACATCATGACATTGAGGCCCTGAGTTTCGTAATACCCTTCGTCATTTATCCGGAGAGCCGGGTTCGGCTGATTCGATTGACCCAGTGCGCCGGCACAAAAAACAAAGAGGAACGAGGAAATAAGAAGCCAACTATATTTTATCATGAGTCACCGCTGTTTGTTTGTGATAGTAATCCGATAGTTACTGTGCAACAAACGTCGCGAACATGAACTGCACACCACGCGCATATTCCACCGGCTTGCCGACATTGTTATTTATCCTTCGCAGGCCTCAGCACCCATATGCATGTGTCGACCAAGGCGCGGCCGCCGCGATGGGCGTGTGCTTCAATATGGTTCTCACCGGGCTGCAACTGAATATTTTTCCAGATAAAGATGCAATTTGCACCGTCACTTATCCTGCCTTGCGACACGCCGTTAATCAGTAACTCGGCTTCTTTTGCATTCGAATATATTTTCACTTCTGTTATTGGATTGGTCCGTTCCGTAAATCGCCGGCTTGTAATATAAAGTGTCGGTTCGTCGGACCAGTTCGCTTTGTAAAAGAAAAAAGCATCCTTCCGAATTTTGCGGTCGTACGTTACCAGTCCTTTCGTATTTCGGCCCGGGATGCCCCCCTCGTGGCGCGAATTACTCGTGAAGTCAAACATGTTCCAGACAAACGTTCCCCAAACAAACGGCCGCGCTTTCATTGCAGCCCATGCCGCTTCATGAAGAAGGGCTTGGTACTCTTCGGGATGCCATTGGCCATCGGCCTTCGGCTGTTTCGGATTCTCCTCATGCTGTTCCACGTTTGCGCCGGCTCCGTATTCGCTCACACACAATCCTCCATACTTGCTCATGAAGCGCCCACTGTCAAGGAGAGCTCCAAACGATTCTTTGGGCCCCCAGCCTGAATACCATCCCGGATAAATGTTCCAGCCCAGCAAATCGGGAATCTTATTCATTTGGGGTAATTGTTGCGTGGCCGTTGCCGCAATCGTGGGGCGTGTAGGGTCCTCACCATTTGCGACAATTTTTAAATCCTGCAATTCACGGTGCGGATCGGGCCTTCCGGGCCAAAGCTCGTTGAACAAACTCCAAACAAATATGGACGGATGATTGATATTTTGCCGGATGAGGTCGAGGAGTTGACTCCGTGAAGTCTCCGCGAACTGCGGTACCGTTCCGATTTCGTTTACTTGCGGAAGCTCTGCCCACACAAGAATCCCTGCCGAATCACAAAGGCTGTAAAAATAATCGCTGTGCTCGTAGTGAGCGCAGCGGATGACCGTGCAGCCGATTTCTTTCAGGAGGGACATGTCTTCGTCCATGTCGGTCTCCGAAATCGCCCAGCCTTTGTTCGGCCGATCCTGATGTCTATTGACGCCGTGCAAGTGATACGGCTTTCCGTTAAGAAAGAACCCCTTATCAGGATCAACACGGAAATAGCGGAGGCCAAGAGGCTGCGCGACCGCATCATACACGGTGCCGTCTTTTGAGCGTAATTCCACGACAGCGTTGTAGAGATAGGGGTCGTTCCGTCCATTCCATAAATGGGGATGAGGAATGATGACCCGCAATGCAAATGGAGCAGTAACCTCCGGAACAACAGTAATTGGCTGCTCGACAGCCGCTATACGGTTACCGGCAGCATCGAACACATCGGCCGCAAGAATACGTTCTTCGCTATGGATCGTGCCGTTTGAAATCTCGACGTTCACGTCGAGTGCAGCTTGTTCATCAGTAACATTCGTTTGTAGCCACGCAACGCCCGGAGAAGCGTGATCGGTGAGAGCAAAGCAGATTTCATCCGTCTCGATTACATGTACAGGACGATACAATCCGCCGAAAATATTGAAGTCGCCGCTGAGAGGAGCTACATCCGGTTCCGGGGCGTTACTTGCCCGTACGGCAATAACATTATGTCCGGTTGATGATAGTTGTTTAGTAATTTCATAACAAAAGGCACCGAATGCACCGCGGTGTTGACCAAGGAATGTTCCGTTAAAATAGATGTCAGCTATGGATCCTGCCGCCTCAAAACGAAGAAAGTATCTTCTGTTCGGTTTGGGTTGCGGAATGTCAAGAACACGGCGATACCATCCGGGACCGCGATCGTACTCTTTTCCCTGTTGAGCTTCCTGCCATCCCCAATTGTGTGGAATGACCACCGGTTGCCAATCGTGATCGTCAAATTGTAACTGCGCGGCCCCGGCGATTTCTCCCGGCTTAAATCGCCAGCCTGAATCGAGCCGCGAGCTATCACGAGAATATAATGAAGAAGAGAGTACCATGAGACCGAATCCGATCCAGATAAGAATATAGTGTCTCTGCATAACGTTGTTTATATAAAATTGGGGCAGCCTTTATTTATTTTTTTCGAAATCTTCATGCGTGAGAACCTTGGAATAATTATACAGGTCTCTCATTTGTTCAGGCGTATTATGGGTGTTGACAAAATTTCCCCATATCATGAACCACGTCCACATCGGCTGGTGGGCAAGGATTTCCGGCGATGGCACATCTCCTACTTCGCCGAGTGCAATGATTTTCCCATGGCCTAATCTCACAAGATCGTCATGGTGGCTCTGGCGATAATCGTGGTGATAAATGTCAGTAGCGAAAACGTCCACATAGTTTAGACCCGGAAAAAAATCCGCGTAGTCATACGCTTCATCATTGATCAACTGGCGCGGTGCATTGGTATTCCAAACCCAGATGAGATTATTCAGCTTATGGTAATTTACAAACCGGTCGTAAATCATCCTGTACAACTTTGCAGACCCGTTCTCCCCCTTTCTGTTTCCCCACCAAAACCAGACCCCGTTCGATTCATGATACGGCCTCCACAGCACCGGCACGCCAAGCGTTTGTAAATCGCTCAGATATTTTGCGATGGTATCGGCTCTGGCCATCCAGCGTGAGTTCAACATCGTCCCAGGCGTCGTTAATTCTTTCCATTCCTCATCGGTCATTTTCCCCTGAACGCTTTCTTTCCATTGAAACGGCGGATCGTCCTGTGGTCTGCCGACATGCCACATGAGTGTTACGATGTACCCGTCTTTATATTTTTTGTAGGCCTCCTGAACCAGCGAGTCTGCATTTCCTTCTCTATAGTAATTGATAAAATCGCATCCCCAGATTTCCGGTGTCTTTCCCGTAAGCTCCTTCACGCGGTTCAGATAAATATCGCTCCTTCCAACATAATTGTGTTGGCCCGCAATGATGTTCTTCCCTTTGATGGAATACAAATATTCCAACAACTTCTTCGCCTCCGGCGTGGCATTTTTGTTCACGGGATTATAATGTTTTTGATCGTACACCAGCGTTTCACTTTCAAGCCTGTTGATGCAATTGATCATTCCACGAGAGGTGTGGTAGTTGCACTTCCAAATCGATCCTTTGGGGGAGTGAACATTCCCGGGCACGATGTCGATACCTCCCCAATACCATCCCCCGTACTTTTGGTCGATAACATACTTTTTGCAAAATTTCCACTGCTCGCAGAATTTTTCGTAGTAATGCAATTCGTCGTTGGGAAATAATTGCGACATCATAAGAAAGGAGTTAAGAGCTTCAACCTGCGCCCACCATTCTTTTGTCTTTCTGAGGATTGTCGCATGGTCGCTTTCGTTGAAATAATAGCCACCGTCATAAATCCCTCCGTCGTCCTTATCCCAGCCATTTTGCAGCACATGGTCGACCATGTTCTTTGCTACGTTCAAGGTGGTTGTATCGTTTTCAATCCCAAGGGCTTCCGATGCTTCCAGCATTAAGTACGCCGTTTCGACATCGTGCCCGAATGAGACATGATCGAATTCATAATATTTCTCTCTCACGGCGGAACTGGAGTCCCTGTAGGAAATCGGGGTCCAATCACGTTTAAAATACAATATCAAATTTCCTTTGCTCGTCGTAACGGTATCCCGTATGAGTACCAGGAGTGAATGCAGCCGCTCTTTTAAAAGTGGATCCGGCCATACTTTGTAAAGCTCGGTAAAACATTCGAGAATGTGAATCATGGAATTTTGGTCTTTCGGAGGTACGCCCATGTAGCCATCCGTAAACGGCGTTCCACTTCTTGTCATAAATTGAAAATAGCCGCCGTATTGCGGATCGTAACTATGCTTTTCGAGCCAATGGAATGTCTCCTGGGCCAATCCTAATGCAATAGTGTCCCCCGATGCCCGGTAGTATGCAGCTAATCCATAGATGGCGAAGGCGTTTCCGTAAGCCTGTTTTATCATTTCCGGGCCTTCTGCGATAGGCTCTCCTTTTCGATTGACTAAGTTGTAGAACCCGCCAAATTCTTTATCCCACATTTTATTTTTGAGAAACTCGACACCATGGGCCGCGATATTACGAAGTGTATTATCCTTTTGGTAGAACATTGCAGCATTCGAGGTTGACCAAATATGACGCGCTTGAGTAACGATCATCTTATTTTGAGCGCCGTCAAGCTCCCATTGATAGTTTACATCGCTAAAGTAACCTCCGTATGTCGTATCGATCGACAAAGGGTACCAAAGTCTAAACTCGTCGTCGAGGACGCTCTGCATCTCGGAGGATATAGAGTCCCTGTCCGTTTTCATACCATCTGTCTGTTTCCCTGCCGGTGTTCTCCCGGTGGCGGATAAAGAAAACAGCAAAGTCAGGATTGTTACAGAAATAAAAACTATCTCGTTCTTTTTCATGTATGCCTCTGTATAGTTTTCACTATGTTATTTTTAGACGCAAGACTCGGAAAATTTGTGGAGTAAGTCAAAAGCTATGCGCTCGCCTCGAGCAAACGTTTGGCTTGAAACACACATTGCATCTAGATGTCGGACACTTTATCGAGAAGGTCGCGATATGCCGAAATATTGTGTAAGGTAAATCAGCAAGGTGTCCGATATCTACCCAAACTCTACCGAAGTTTGGGTAGTGGTCAAGATTGCGTTCTTGCGCGAGGTGACGGACACCTGACTCCAAAAATCCAATTATGCCAAAATATTTGGTAAGGTAAATCGGCAAGGTGTCCGTCACCTCGCCAAGCTTGAGCACTACCGAAATTTGTATTTCATTGCAATTCTAAGGATATTCTCAGTGTCCCGAATTATGCTCTAATGCTAAACAATACATGCCACAGGAAATTTATGAAACACAATTATTTGCTTTTTGTGATTATTGCACTTCAGTCGCTGGGATTGACCGGCACGGCCCAGGCAACCAAGTTGATTCCTGCAAATAATCCATACATCCAATACTTCGGCCGGTGGGACATGACTGACTCGCTACATCCGCGATATTCATGGCCCGGGGTCTATTTGTGCGCCGAGTTTTCAGGGACAACGATCGGGATACGATTAGCCGATGGCACCGACTATTTCAACGTCTATATCGACGGCAAACTTCATGGCGTCTTTCATGGAACGAACCGGGCTGATACGGACTACGTTCTTGCGGACAGCCTTCAAAACACGCGTCATACGTTCATGCTCACCAGGCGAAACATCACGTTTGAAAAGCCATATACGTTTTCCGGCATCATCCTTGACAACGGCGCCACGCTTCTTCCTCCTCCGCCAAAGCCGACGCGAAAAATTGAATTCATCGGAGACTCGTTCACAGCGGGCGAGAGCGATGAAGCGACAGAGCAGAAGCTGGAATGGGAAGCCCGGTTTCCCGTCACCAACATCGATAAAGGTTTTGCGCCCCTCATTGCAAAGCATTTCAACGCGCAATATACCACGACTTGCCGCTCGGGGGCCGGAATGTATTGCGATTGGCAGGGGAACATTAATGAAACCGTACCCAAAAGATTCGACCGGACATTGATGGAATCGAGCGAACCCAAATGGAATTTTAAACAATGGGTTCCCAACGTCGTCGTGGTCTGCCTTGGCTTGAATGATCTTTCAGGATTAAAAGATAACGATGGAAAAATTTCCGATGAAAAATCGGCAGCCTTTCGAAAGACATACCATGAGTTTCTCGATACGCTGCGCATCGTCTATCCGAACGTCAAAATAGTTGCCGTGGCTGCCTTCCCGGAATGGATTCGCACCAACGTCAAGAAAGTAGTCGACGATGATATTTCTTCCGGCAAGCACGATATTTACTATACACAATTCGACGAGTTTCCAGGCGGCTATGTCGCTTACGGCCACCCGACCGTAGAAACACATCAAAAGATGGCAGACCAACTCATCAACGCGATGGAATCGTTCAACCTATTTCAAGGAACAAGCGGAAAATAATAACGATTCTACTCTATTGCTTTTCTCTTCTTCCCCCGCGAGTGTCCGATGCATATTTATCCGCAGTAGGTAATGAACACATTTGCCGCTAACAATACGACCCTAGAGCGCCTGAAACACCGGATAAAGATTCTTGCCAGAGGTAAAGAGGAATACCTCCTGGCTCTTCTTCTCTTCATCGCTGCATGCACCGCGGGAATTGTGTTGCACCATTTTGACAAGTACGCTTTCTATTATTTCGGTGATGCAGTATCGCACATCATCAAAGCCCGCGAGTTCACGGATTCCCAGCCCCATGAGATCCCGATCATCGGCACCGTATGGCTTCCCCTGCCGCATCTTCTTCTTCTTCCCTTTGCATCAATCGATTCCCTTTTCTATTCGGGAATCGCAGGATCCTTCGTCGGAATTCCATGTCTCGTCGGGACCGGCGTACTCTTGTTTCTGCTCGTACGGAGCATTACCGGTTCTGCCCCCGCAGCATTCTTGATGGCGAGCCTGTACGGGCTCAACCCCAACGTCGTTTACATCTCCCTGACACCGATGGACGAACCAAGTCTCATTTTTCTTGTCACATTCGGCGGGTATGCATTATACCGATGGCTGCTTGACGAATCAGTGTTGTGGCTTTTTTTGTGCGCCGTCGCGGTGATGCTAGCAACCTTGTGCAGGTACGAAGCGTGGCCTCTCGCGGCTTTCGTATCGTGTGTAGGGATTTCGAAAGCCTCTTCCCGGTGGAGGGAATCACAAAAGCGGGAATCAATTCGGATCATCGCGGTCACTGCAATCAGCCTCGCAGGCATTGCACTATGGTTCTTATCGCATCTCATCGTGTTTGGTAATCCGTTCGAATTTACGCGTGGAACATACTCTGTCCTTTCCACAGCCTATCGTGAATCGTCACAACATCTTCCGTTCAACATCGCGATAACATTCTGCCGGGCCATCCTCATCATCTTCGGACCGGTCCTCCTTATCGTTGCAGCAGCGGCATTCATCCCTCTCCGGCACATGAAAGCAGACCGTAAGACAGTGCTGCTTCTCGTATTTTTTATACTCCCGATGTTTTTTACACTCACAGCGGCCCTCACAGGTTACGTCGGGATTGATGAGTGGTGGTGGAACTGGAGATATGTGCTGACGTTCGGACTGTTTCTCGCCGTTGCCGGGGGAGCCGGCCTCGTAAAAATATTTAGTATTATGCCACTTGCCGTTGGACGGACTATCGTTGTAGCGTGCCTTCTTGCCGTACCCTTAGTCCAACTCACCATTCCGTCGATCGGCGTGGCTGTGTTCAAGGACGCAGCGAAATGTGTCGACAGCACTGTGCGGGATGCGATGGCCATAGGCGAACATCTTCCGGCTGCATACAGCGGCGGCTCCATCGGATTAATTACCAATGGAAATTATATTGTCAGGATCCAGATTTCCAGCACTCTGCCGTTGAAACAATTTCGCATAATTCATTTTTCCGCCGATCAGAAAATACAGGATTCGATGCTGTTTTCCGAACACTATCTTGTGATCCAAAAAAATGAAGCGCCCGAATCCAAACTGCTTGCTCCCGTATCCCCCGGAGAACGCAACACGCTTATGGACAATTTTCAACTGCGTTTCGACAACACATCGTTCGCCCTGCTGGAACGCAAACCTCGCTGAATCCTGTTCGCAAGCTCTGTTCGGCAACGTTGTTGATTGAATCCCGCCTATCGTTCCTTAACATTTTCTTTCGAGACCGAAATATTCGCAGGGTTAATGACATAATCTCTTCCGTCGTGGAGCGATACAGAGAACGCTTTGGAATTTTTCGGAGCAGCGGTTCCATGAAACCCTATAATTCTTACCCCGTTGAAATTATTCACTTCGATGCCATTCGTAAAGTACGGCTCCTTCATCGCATCCCACGTCAGGTCGAAATCCTCGATCCGCAGGTTCTTGACATGCTGGGCGTAGAACCCCGGTATGTCGTGCGAGAAAAGGGACAGCGTTGGATCCAGGACAGGCCGCAAGTCGAAATTTCCGCCGCTGACATCGTTGAGCTTGCCATCTGCAATGTGAAACCGCACGTCGGAAAACGATACGTCTTCGATGACACTCTCCCCGGTGCCGTACACACATATTCCGGACTCCCCTTTGCACACGACATGATTGAATTTAATGTTCTTCATTTTCCCAAGCGGGACATCCTTGGTCAGGCGGACTGAAGAAAGCTGAATCGGCTCACCGTTCCCCCACCAGTCGCCCGTAAAGAGATGAGTCTCGATGAGGATATTCGAGAAGATGACGTTTTCAATCGAACCCTGATCTCGGACAAAGAGTCCGATTCCGCGATTTGAGTTTGTGATAATAATATTGCTGAACGTAAAATTGCGCATCGAGTTCTGGTCGAATCCGCCAATCCTGATTGCTGCCGAACGGGAAACCAGGGTACAATTCGTCACCGTGATATTTTCACATGTCCGTTTGAGAAGCTTGAACCCCGGCAAATCGAAGTGGTGATTATAGCCGGTGAGAACGATGCAATCGTCCCCCGTCCGGATATCGCAATCGGAGATGATCGCGTTGCTGCACGACGTTAAATCCATCCCGTCGTTGTTCGGCACGAAAAGGTTGCCCCAGATTCGGAGCCCTGAAAGAATGATGCCGTCACAATCGGCTAAATGGAGAGTCCAGAATGGCGAGTTCGTGATCGAAACATCCCGGAGCGTGACTTTTCTGCAATCGGAAAAAATAATCATTTGAAATGGGCGGTCTTTCGGTACGAGCGGCCCATCGCCAAGCCCCTCAGAGACATGCCTGAATTGATCCCCCTGCCTTGTCCACATCACACCGGCGTGATCCATCTTCTTCGCACTGTCGAGCACCATGAAAGAATCCCCGTTCCCGTCAATTGTCCCGTGGCCGGTGATGGAAACATTTTCCGCATCCTGAGTAAACAGCAGGCCGACTCTTCTCCCGTTGAGCATGTAATCGATTACGTTGGGGCTCCCTTTCAGAACGGCTCCCCCTTCAAGATTCAGAGTGACGTTGGTGCGAAGCTGAAGAGTCCCGCTGAGGTAAACACCCGGAGGCACATACACTGTCCCCCCTCCCAGCTTCGCTGCCGAGTCGATCGCACGCTGAATCGTGCGGGTATTGAGCGTCGTACCATCTCCTACAGCGCCCAGATCGCGAATATCGATCTGCCTCCCCTGCGCTCGACCGCAAATCAGGAAGGCGGCAAGGAAGAAGATCACCGAAGCAATTTTATTCAACGTGTCAGTCCGATTTTTAAGAAATAACTTTTAGGTTAGCCGGCTCAGGCTTGGATTTCTGAAGGCTCTTGACAAAATGCCTTCCATGCAAGGTTATCTAGAAGCTATCTCAAAAACGCTTGATTATGTCCTTCTGAAGGAATACTGACAGATCATTGTCATTCTGAACCCCGTCGCTTTTCAGACGGGGTGAAGAATCCATGACAATGACATACCTTGACTCTACTAGGCTTCCATGTCATGGATGCTTCGCTCCGCTCAGCATGACATTTACGGCTGCTTTCTGCATGAAAACCATTTTTGAGATGGCTTCTAATAAAAGATACACAATATTGTCCATGACCCTGGTTGTACAAACCATGATGTACGCAATCTGCACACTATCGTCATCCACTGCCCTGTAGAGTTGATGAGTCCACGGCGTCGAATCAGAAATAAACATTGATCCGGTCTCAATAAATGCCGCAATTTTATCTTTCGTTTTCGCAATCGTAGAGATGATACGCAATTTTTTGGTGACAAACACAACGCCGTCTCCTTTTGGTGTAAAGTCGAAGCGCGGGATGACAGAAGGAGTGAAAAGAATACGAGGCCGAGTATCGATATCCGATCAGAAGCTGTCCCAAAAAAACGTTGATCGTCAAAAACCGCTGCGCAATGATTTTCCAATTCATTCTCACCCGGCTTCTACTATTAAAGCGAGCCATGGTGCTCCTTCTTTAAGAGGGGCTGATTTTTGCCCCCTTCAAAGCAAACTTCTTAATGACCTCATTTCTCCCCGCCCGTATTTAGCGAATCGACAACTCCAAGCCGCTTCATTTTTGCGGCATGGTCTCTGATGATGCCAATCGTGGAGATATCGGAAATAAAAATTGAATTGCGGCCTTGCGGCTCTTGCGGCGGGTCGCCGACAAACGGATCACCCTTCTTCCACATGAAATCGGCATTCTGCGCACGTCCTTCTCCTCCCCACCCCCAAAAATTCGACCCTGCCACCGGTGTGCCAGCCCGCGCAGAATCGTACAATATGGAAAAAATCTTCTTATAGTACCGGTCGCGTGCAGTTGTTGGAGTTCCTTGTTCATAGGCGCCTGAGTCCCGGCCCAAGCCGAACTCTTCCATCACCATCGGTTTGTTCAACTCCCTCGCAAATTCAATATGTTGCGCAATGTAGTCGGTTGCTTTTTCGATGGACGGCGGAAGAGTCTCCTCAAATTTCTGCGGGTTGAACCATCCCCAATTGAGAGGCCAAAGATGAACGGTGAGATAATCGATATTCTTGGAGCGATGAGCCGTAAGGACGCACTCTGCAGATTGCAAGCTCCCGGCAAGCCCTTCGTTGCCGGAAGAAACCAAATGATTTGTATCCAGTGATTTTATGTACCCTGCCGTTCCGTCAATCCATCTATAATAATACGGAAGAACGTCCGGCGCCCCTGCTCCCCCCGTTCCCGGGCGGGGTTCGTTTGCCAATTGCCATGACATGATCGTTGGATCGTCGGAGTAAATTTTGCCGTCGACGGTGTTCCTGCGCGTGATGATGCTTTTTACGTACGAGCGGAAATATCCGTTTGCCCTTTCATTCTGGTAAAACGTAGCCGAGAAATTCATAAACTGACTCCAGCCGTCCACCTCCGGGTCGAGCGCGCGGACGGTATCGGCCCACGCGACATACTCGGACATTCCGCCCGACCATTCCCAATAATTTGTCAGATACAACACCGCTTTCATATTTCTTTTCGACATTTCCGCGAGAAGAAAATCGAGGCCTTCAAGAAGTGAATCGTTCACTTCGCCCGGCCTACGTACTATTGCGGGCTTTATGCTCAAAATTTTTTGGGATGTTTCCGAGCCTGCCAATATCCTGAGATTGTCCAGACCGATTGCATGCAAAGAATCGAGCTCACGCAGCAACCGGGGCCTGTCTCCCGTCTCTCCCGGAGATCCGATATAACAGCCGTACCAAAGATTTGTCCCGGCATAATAGTACGGTTTGCCGTTGTAGATAAAGTGTGTCCCTCTCACTCGCACAAAATCGTTTTGCTCGCTCTTAAAGAGAAATGTGGAGCATGAAGAAAAAACTACTGCAAGGAAAAGAAAAAGAAACCTTCTTCGTATCAAAGGTTGTTTTCTACATCCTATGTTGTCATGATCATGGTACATTGTCCACTGTATGACACAAATTATGCCAACGATAGATATCTTGCATCAAGAATTGACGCCAATGTTGAATCATTTCCGCTCCTTCTGTCCAATACGGCCGTGCCTTGCTATCATATTGATAAAGATTATTATAGTGATAAACAGAAATGATTTACGTATTTTGGATTTTGTGATCGATACGCGCGCTACTGGTACCGTTCCCGATATCAAATCTTGTATTATAACCGCAAAGGACGCTAAGATCGCAAAGAAGTTTTTGTAAAAATACTAAGAAATCCTTGCGTCCTTGGCGACCTTTGCGGTGAATTAGTTATTAAAAAATACAGTATTTGTTTTTGGAACCAGCACTAGACGCAAGAAATCCACGAAGAATACGAAAAAACATGAATGTTTATACCCGACTGCGATAGTCGGTGGGTACTTTTTGAACAAATTTTCTCGTTAACAATTTGTAATCCATGCAATTCGCGAACTTAGCGGATAATTCAAGGTTCTGCCTGACGTTAATGGCAGGATGGAAATCCATTGAACATCATGGCTGATCAACCCATGCAAAAACCTCTACAGGCAATCTTCTTTTTTTCTGTCGGCTCGATTGCCGGAGGCATCCTCATTCTTCATCTCCCTGCAGCACATCCGGTCGTAATCTTTGGAAGTGTGTTTATTGCCGCATCCATAATGTACATGGCCATGGCGTGGACATTATTTCAAGTTAACGTGCCCGCAAAGGTTTTATTTTCTATCATTGCAGTTGCTTTACTGGTACGGTTAAGTTTTATCACCGCCAGTCCGATCGGCTCGGAAGATGCTTACAGGTACATTTGGGACGGAAAAGTCGAAACGTCCGGAACGAATCCTTACCTCTACACGGCCCTCGATACCCGGCTGAATGTTCTTCATTCTCCGCTGCTGCCGGCAGCGATGAACCACGCCGATTTAAAAACAATCTATTTTCCGTTGAGCGAATGGATTTTCTATTCCTGCTATCAACTGAGCGGTGAGGCAATATGGGGATATAAGGCGATATTTCTGCTCGCCAAGATTGGAACGTTCGGAACTCTTTTTCTTCTTCTCTCCATGCTCAACGTGCCGCGGAAATTTATTTTGTTATACGCTGTATGCCCTCTCCCAATTTTTGAATTTGCCATCGATGCACACCTTGATGCCGTCGGTTTGCCCCTCTTCCTCCTTGCATTGTTCTTCTACCTCAAGGAAAAGAACATCCTTTCATATGTCCTTCTCGGACTTTCAATGTCCATTAAGCCCGTGGGGTTGATTGTTCTCCCCGCCATACTCTTCTTGGAAAAAGGCTGGCGCAACAAACTGTGTGCCTTGGCAATCCCACTGTCGACGGTAGGCATTCAATTTCTTCCCTACATTTTTACGTCAAATCCGTTTGAAACGTTGTTTACCTTCACAAAAGATTGGAGTTTTAACGGTGTGGTTTTTGAGACATTGAATTTATATTTCCATAATAATCAGCCGTCGCGGCTCTGGTGTGCCGGGCTGCTGGGAATGGTGATCCTTCTGTTGAACTTCAAGAGTAAGAATTTTCTGGGGACAGTTTATTATTCACTCCTTCTGCTTATGCTGTTATCTCCTGTCGTCCATCCGTGGTATGTTGCATGGGTAACAGTTCTGGTGCCGGTCGTGCGGCGGTGGTCCGGAATTGCAATTGCCGCGGGAGTAAGCCTGACGAGTTTCACGGTAATGAATTACAAGCTGACCGGCGTATGGGAACAATACCCGATCGTTTTAGTGATAGAATACCTTCCGGTAATTCTGCTGATGGGGGTGGAATTACGGTATCGCTTTTTAAGAGGGGAAGAAACATCGGCGATATGAAGCCGGGATGCGATCCATCTCGTTCCCAGCCTCCCTCGCTGCCGCGGGACGGGCTGTTCAGGAATGTACTAGCATTGAAGCGGAGCTTCTGACGGGATTGCGTTCCCAATCTGTCCGATTGGGAACGAGAGCAACAGGTGTGGAAGTCGGTAACGATGCAGGCTGATTATTCCTCCATTAATTTTCTCTTGCTCTCTTCTAATTGTTTAAGTTCAGTCCGGCCGAGCGATGGGAATTTTAATTTTAAGCCTTCCAGCGTTTGCACCACAACCTCCGAAATCACCAAGCGTGCAAACCACTTTTTATCCGCGGGGACGACATACCACGGCGCCTTACTCGTGCTCGTTTTTCTGATGACCTCCTGATAGCACTCCTGGTATTGATCCCAAAATCCTCTTTCTTTGATGTCTGCTCCGGAAAATTTCCAATTCTTCGACGTATCCTCAATCCGTTCAAGGAGACGTTTCTTTTGTTCGTCCTTCGATATATGAAGGAAAATTTTTATAATGACGGTTCCATTCTCATATAAATATCTTTCAAAATCTTTTATTTGACGAAACCTCTGTTTCCAGATATCGCGGGTAACAAGCTCGTCGGGAATTTTTTGCGTTGTGATAAGGTCATGGACTTTTACGACAAGCAATTCCTCGTAATACGACCTATTGAAAATTCCGAATTGACCTCGCTGCGGCAGATTTTTGTGCGCCCTCCACAAATAGTCATGGTTTAATTCCTCAGCCGATGGTACTTTGAAGCTGTGCACTTCCGTGCCCTGCGGGTTGAGGCCCGTCATCACATGCTTGATAATGCCGTCTTTTCCCGCAGTGTCCATCGCTTGAATGATGATTAAGACGCTGTACCTGTCTTGCGCGTAAAACTTATCCTGCAGCTCCTGCATTTTAAGCATATTTTTTTGAAGATATTTTTCGGCTTCTTGCTTCGATCGCATCTTGCCGGCGGAATCGGTTTTGATATTTGAGAGATGAAATTTCGATTTGCCGTCAACCGTGAACTCTGTAATATTCATGACAATTCCTCTAATGAATAAACGAGAATTTAGCTATCCCAATTCGACGCTTACCGTATGCTCCTTGCCGTCGTTAAAAACGGGAATCACATTCCCGCCGACCGGTTTTCCATCCAGAAACAAACTCTTTACGCCTTTACTGATATTCTTCGGATTATTGACCGTGATGTTGTACGTACTATTCCTAAATTTACGCACGACGCTGAATTTTTTCCAGGAACGTCGGTACACAGGGATCGACGATCAATCCCTCGAAATCCGGACGGATGCCAAGAATATATTGCGAGAGCGTGACGAACGACCACGCGACTGTGCCGGTCAACCATGAATTCTTCCCTTCACCCGGGGTCGGAGCGTCCCGTCCGGCAGTCATCTGGCTATAGACGTACGGCTCTGATCGATAAATATCGATCTGATCTTCCTTCGTCGGAGGGCAAATGCTTTTGTAATACTCCATCGCCCGGTCGCCTCTACCGATGATGGTTTCAGCAATTTGTATCCAGGTATTGTTATGCGTAAAGATGCCTGCATTTTCTTTGTATCCCGGAGGATACGAGCTCACTTCACCCAGATGCACATAATAGTTTTGAAAAGCCGGTTGTTGCAGAATGATGCCGTTCGGAGTGGCCAAATGTTTTTGAACGCTGTCCAATGCTTTTTTAGCGTAACCGTTTTCCAGGCCAACTCCCCCCAACACACACCACCCCTGGCTTTCAATAAAGATTTTCCCTTCCTCATTTTCGGACGATCCCAATTTCTTGCTGTACGAATCGTATGCGCGGAGAAACCATTCTCCGTCCCAGCCGTGCCGGTAGATGGTCTCCCGCATCTCTGCGGAGTTCTTCCGGTAGCCGGATGCCTGATCAGAAAAGTGGAGGTATTGAAGCAACAACGCCATCTCATCGCACGCCCTGCAGAAGAGTCCCGCGATCATGACGGATTCCGCGACCTTGTCATTCTTGATATGTCCGGCCAGTTGAAAACTCTCCCCCGGAGTTGTCGAGAAGCAATTAAGGTTGAGGCAGTCGTTCCAGTCGGCATGACCGATGAGGGGCAGTCCATGCGGACCCCGGTGTTCCAATGTATACTGCAGTGAACGATGAAGATGGTCGAGCAATGTAGCCGTCGAATCGGGAACATCGGCATACACCGTCCGTTCTTTCAGGATCGTTTCGTCTCCTGTTTCTTTAATATATGCAGTGACGGATAAAATCAGCCACAACGGGTCATCGTTGAATCCGCCTCCGATGTCGGCATTTCCTTTCTTTGTCAGGGGTTGATACTGATGATAACACGTTCCGTCTGAAAGCTGAGTGGCCGCTATGTCCAATATGCGCTGACGCGCTCTCGAAGGGAGCATGTGGACAAACCCGAGGATGTCCTGGTTGCTGTCGCGATACCCCATCCCGCGTCCAATCCCCGATTCGTAGAGCGAGGCCGAGCGGGACAAGTTGAACGTGACCATACATTGGTACTGGTTCCAAATATTCGCCATTCGATTCACAATTGCATCGGGGGCACTGACCTGATACGAAGAAAGCAATCGGTCCCAATATTTTTTATGGGCATCGAAGGCATCACGCACTGCATGTGAACTTGAGAACTTCGACTTTACGTTTTCGAATTCATCTTTTCTGATCTTGCCATTGCTCAGAAATTTTTTCTCCGGGGGATTTTCGGCATACCCCAGAATGAAATTAACATTTTTTGTCTCGCCGGGTTTAATGTCGAGGTCAATTTGATGAACGCCGATGGGGAGCCATCCGTATGCCGTGCTATTGTTACAGCTCCCTTGTATCACCGCTTGAGGAGCTTCCAACCCTTGATGCACACCGACGAACGCGTCGCGGCTGGAGTCATAGCCTGAAACAGTTTCACTCGATGCAAAATATGCGTAATGGTTTCTCCGTTCCCTGTATTCTGTCGTGTGAAATATCGTTCCATTCTCTATCTCTACCTGGCCTGTAGAATAATTTCTTTGAAAATTTGTCATATCGTCATACGCTTCCCACAGACACCATTCAACGTAGCTCCATAATCTGATATGCTTGGTATGCTTTGAATGATTCGTTATTTGCAGATGCCAGACTTCATTCCTCGAATCGAGCGGGACAAAATAAAGGATAGAAGCTTCGAGGTCGTTCTTTGCGCCTGTTATTTTGGTATACCCTAAACCGTGCCGGCACTCGTATGTATCGAGAGCAACACGCATCGGCTTCCACATCGGATTCCAAAGCGAATCACCGTCTTTAATATAGATATACCGGCCGTTGCCGTCCATCGGGATATTATTATAGCGATAACGGGTCAAACGGCGGAGGCGTGAATCCTGGTAAAAACAATATCCGCCTGCCGTATTCGAAATGATGCCGAAAAAATCATTTGTCCCCAAATAATTTATCCACGGTAAGGGCGTGTCGGGCCGGGTAATTACGTATTCTTTCTGTGCGTCATCAAAATGTCCGTACTTCATGTATGTCCTCATTATTAATCGGTGTGAATGCTCTTCGTTGGATCAACCTCAACATTTAATTACAACAGGTTTTTAAAATTTCCATTCGGGCGGGATGAAAAACCACCGGTACGACTTACCCCCTCAGCAGCAGAATATCTCAAAGAAGACCCGGGGTGAGTAATCAGCTTTTTAAAAATAGGGATTCATTTTCCAAAAGGCAACAGAAGGAAAGCAGAGTTCCAGTTTGGGTAGATGTCGGACACCTTATCGAGGGAATCGCGACATGATGAAATATTTACTCAAATAAATCAAGAAGGTGTCCGACATCTACAATGCACGACGTATCTCGCTGATTACCCTTCAAATCTCAATTTCCTTGATCTCCGGAACGAGCAGATTGATGATTAATAACGCCAACAGGTAAGCCGATCCCGCCATGATAAACAACGGTAAATAACTTCCGGTAAACTGTAAAATAAAACCGGCAGCAGTAGCGACTAACGCTCCCGCGACGGCCCCCGCCATTCCACCCAGGCCGACGACCGAACCGACCGCTTTCTTCGGAAACATATCCGAGACAGTGGTAAAGAGATTTGCAGACCAGCTCTGGTGAGCTGCTGTTGCAATCCCGATCAGCAATACCGCCCACCACTCAGGAACCATTGAAGCGAAGACAATGGGCACGATAAACAAAGCGCTGACAAGCATCACCATTTTTCTCCCTTTGTTGATGCTCGAACCCCCTTTGATCAACGCTCCGGAGAACCAGCCTCCCCCAACACTCCCGATGCCTGTCATGGTATAGATAACGATCAAGGGCAAGCCGAGATGGGCAAGATCCAAACCAAACCGATGGTTGAGAAACTTCGGCAGCCAGTAGATATAAAACCACCAGACAGGATCAGTGAGGAATTTGCCGGCCACAAAAGACCAGGTTTGTCTGTACTTCAAGAGCCGCAGCCATGGAATGCTTTCCGTTTCACTTTCATTCTGGTCCGCGTGGATGTATGCGATTTCTTCCCTGGAGATCTTTTTGTGATTTTCCGGAAGTTCATAGATCCACCACCAGAAAAACATCCAAATAAACCCAAGGAGGCCGATAAAAATGAACACTGCCTGCCAGCCCCATGTCAGCGTAATCCACGGCACCATTAACGACGCAAAAATGACACCGACATTTGGCCCGGCATTGAACCATCCCGTTGCGTATGCTCTCTCTTTCTTCGGGAACCATTCGGCGATTGCTTTAATCGCGGCCGGAAAGTTGGCGGATTCGCCCAGCCCCAGCGAGAATCTCGCCACCCCGAAACTGAAAACCGATGTTGCCAGCGCATGCCCCATTGCAGCGATGCTCCATATAAAGACGGAGACGAGATAGCCGATCTTTGTCCCGACGCTGTCGATAACGCGTCCGGAAATGAGAAGGCCAATGGCATACGCTGCTGTAAAAGCAGCGACGATGTAGCCGTACTGGATTTCGTTCCAGCCGATATCCTTCTGTAACACTGGTGCCAAAATACCGAGGGCCTGCCGGTCAACATAAATAATGGTCGTTGCAAAAAAAAGAAGAGCACAAACACTCCAGCGATATGAGCCGACTTTTGTGTTCGCACCGGTTTTGAGATAAGGGAAAGAATTCTTCGATTCAGTGTTTTCCATGTTCGTCATTTTTTATCCTATATGTGCGTTGAGCGCGCCCTTTCATTTCGGTAGTCGCAGCACTTCTGTGCCCGCCAGAAGAACCGCCCCGGTTCCATGCGGATCATTGAGAGGCGTCGGACGGTGGTAGTAATAGACAAGATCATCGCTCACACCCGTGCCGGCACACACTCCTTCGATTTCGCCGTCGGGAAGAATTTTAGAGACGACGCCTTCCCAGCCTCTTAGTGCAATTGAAGAATACCTTCGTTCAAGATAGCCCTTGTTCACACTCCGCGCGATGGCATAGGTAAACATCGCACTGCAGGAGGTCTCGAGAAACGAGTCCTCTTTGTCAAGCAACTGGTGCCACAAGCCTTCACCGCTTTGCCAGCGGGCGATGCCGAGAAGATGCCTTCTAAGCAGCGCAATAAGAGTGTCGCGCATCGGATGGTTTGTCGGCAGGCGGTCCAACAAATTGACTTGCGCCATCACCGCCCACCCGTTGGCACGCCCCCAAAATGCCACACCCTGCCTGTTCACGTCCGAATACCAATAATGAACCATGAGCCCTTTGGATCGATCAAAAAGATGTTTATGAAAATTGACGACCTGTTTTGCAGCATCATCGAAATAACGCGGATCGCCCGTCAATTCACCCATTCGTGCGAGAAACGAAACACTCATGTAGAGATCGTCCGCCCAGATTGTCCATCGTTGCGGATTGGGCCGGATGAACGTGCTGTCTTCATAACGAAACTGCTTCGTCGTAATGTATCTTGCGGCCTGATCAATGTAGGTTCGATACCGGTTTTGCCGATCATGCCGATAGACTTCAATGAGACTTGCACCCATCGCACCGACATCGTCCAAATCTTCCATTGTGATTCGCTGGCCGAACGGGTAATCCCATTTCCCTTCGCCGTCGTGGTTCTTCTCGAAATACCGGTAGTTGTCGAAACCGAATGCAATATTTCGGATGGAAAAATTGATGTATGCAGAGTCACGCAAGGCTTCTCCCGTTTCAAGCATCGCAATGTTCAGAACACCGTTCCAATAGCGCCAGTCGTTCGCCGGGCTTACAATCTTAAGTTGCGCATCTGCCGGAGCAGCATCCGTTGACGAATAATGTTTCCCGTTTTTCTGATCCACAAATTCAAAAGAAGTATGGTTGAGTACTGCATCGGCTACTGTCCGCACCTTTTCTGTCACGGAGGGAATTTCTTGCGCCGGAAGTGGTTCGAATTGAAGACACCAGATTGGAATGAGGATGATCAAAATTTGAAAAACATTTTGTTGCCTACGATGAGCCAAGTTTAATCCGTAGGGTTGTATTTCAAATTTTTTAGAATCCATCCCAAAAATGCTCGGCATCAAAAAAGGGTCGCCCTGAGTGCAGTCGAATTGGTCTTTTTGAGACAGCATGGTTAATGTTCCATTCGTTTGAGGATTTACTTTTTTTCGCGCACCAAATCGTCGGCAGCGTTCACCAAAAAAATATAGCTTGAGCCGAGCGCTACAACGTATTCGTTTTCTCCCCAGAGAAATGGCCAGTCCTCTTTGTTTTCCGGAAAATCGGGTTTCAGAATAAGCTCACCGGGCACTACTCCTCCAGCGATAAATGTAAAATCGGCCCTGTTATTTCCGTACGCGATTTTCTTTGAAACCGTCCCGACCCCCGAAACAAATGAAATATCTGAGCCAGGGTGGCAGCCATAAATATAGTTCAATCCCCTGAAAACATATTCCGGGCCGATGATATCCGGGAAGGCTGTAAAATTGTTTTATTTCTTCCGGCCATCGTCAGCGTTTGTTCGAGTGCCGTTTACCAATCTCCAAATGCCGAGCGGGTTTTCATTTTTGAGCTCATCGGGTAAACGGCTATTCGGAAAATTTTGATAGCAAACCGGACGGGTGAACCGGTAAATCGACAATGTTCCAACAGACGTGGATCGGCTGTCGGTTGTCGCCGGGAAAGGTCCGCCGTGGACCATTGAATGGCATACTTCCACGCCGGTCGGGAAACCGTTGACGATCAGCCTTCCGACTTTTCGTTCGAGAATATGTACAAGTTCCTGGTATTCCTGGAGATCGTCATCCGTCCCCCACAATGTTGCCGTCAAGTGTCCGTGAAGAGCTTGTGCCGCCCGCAGATATTCGGATTTTTCGTTTATGACAACGGCGAGTGTTGAAGGACCGAAAATCTCGTTTTCAAATTCGCCGTTTCCCAAAAAATCATCGAATGAAACCTGCATTAACGATGCTACTCCATCAAGACCCCTTCTGCCGGATTTTCCTCTCGACACTGTCTTCACCCCCGACTGCTTGTCCATGCGATCAATCGCACCGGCATAGTTGAGGTAAATCCCTTTCGTAAGCATGGGGGCGGGTTCTACTGCGGCAAAATTTTCTCCGAGGGTCTTTTGGAACTTTTCACCTTCGCCGATTTTGCAGTAAAAAAACAGGCCGGGGTTTGTACAGGTCCTGTCCTGCCCCTAATGTTACGGAAGCTGTCAACCCTTTCGCAATTTCATCGCCCCAAATTTGCAGTGCGCCGGGTAGTATGAAAACGGGGTTCGTGCTTCCCATTTCGGAATAGACCGGAATCGGTTCGCTCCTCTTCATCGCAGCGTCGAAGATGGCTTTGCCGCCTTTGTACGATCCGGTGAACCCGATCGCTTTTATCAACGGATGCTGCACAATTGCCATTCCTACCTCCACAGATTGTCCGTGGACCATAGAAAATGTTCCATCGGGCATATTGGTTTTACCGATAGCCGTTCGAATGGCATGGGCAATCATTTCACACGTTCCCGGGTGTGCGGGATGAGCCTTGACGACAACGGGGCAGCCGGCTGCAAGGGCGGAAGCCGTATCTCCCCCTGCAATGGAGAACGCCAAAGGAAAATTGCTTGCCCCGAAAATGCCGGCCGGACCGAGCGCTTTTTGCATGCTCCTGATATCGGGTTTGGGAGGTGCGATATCAACACGAGCTTCAACCCACGAGCCTTCCTTTAAAAGACCGGCAAATAATTTTAGCTGGCCGACCGTTCTGCCGCGTTCTCCGGCGATTCTGCCTTCGGGGAGTCCGGTTTCACGACAGCATCGCTGGATTAAATCGTTGTCGAGATTTTGAATTGCATCCGCAATGGCTTCCAACAATGAAGCGCGCTCTTTACCGCTTTTATTACTGAACTCGCTGAATGCTCCTTCGGCTTTACGGACGGCTGTGTCGATTTCCTGTTGAGTTGCTTCATGAAACGGCGGAGCTATCGCAGAAGAGTCCGCAGGATTTACGGCATGAAAAGTATTGTCCCCGTTCCCCGAAAGTTCGTTGCCGATAAAATTAAGTCCCGTCAGTTCCATGCTCATTCCACCCCGTTTTCCAGGGTGCCGATTGGTTCAATGGTGATCCGAATTGTGTCCCCGCGTTGGAGATTGATATCGCCCGGCGGAACTATCCCGGTCCCGGTCATAAGCAAACTTCCGTTCGGGAATGAACATTCACGATACAAAAAAGAAACAAGCTCTTCCGGCGTTCTCTTCATTTGTGAAATTTCCACCGTTCCTTCAAAAATTTTCGTCTCTCGCCTCAGTATTTCTATTTGAATGACAGTTTCCTTTGGGAGGGGTTTTTCGGAAACGTAGATGCACGGGCCCAGCGACGCACATCCGTCGTATGTCTTTGCCTGTGGAAGATAGAGCGGGTTTTCCCCTTCAATGCTTCGCGAACTCATGTCATTGCCGATCGTGTATCCCACAATCTTGCCGTGTGAAGTGATCATCAATGTGAGTTCCGGCTCGGGGACGTTCCATGTGGAGTCCCTTCGAATTTTAAGACGCTTGCCGGGACCGACAATCCGGTGAACGGTCCCTTTAAAAAACAACTCGGGCCGTTCCGCTTCGTACACCCGTGCATAAAAATCACCGCCCCCCGCATTCTTTGATTCTTCCTGTCTGCCGACTTTGCTCCTCAAGTAGGTTACACCGGCCGCCCACAATTCCTGCGATCGAATCGGCGCTTCCGATTCAGAAGCGATGATCGAACGGCCTGCGTCTATCGGCTTCATGAACCTTATACGATCCAGCCCTTTGTGATACACATTATCATCGTCGATAAAGAAGTCCCAATCTTCGCCTTCCAACAAAAAGAACAATCCATCGTTTTCAATGAGGATTCCTGTTTTCGTCCTGTAAAGTTTCATCATGATAGCTCAGATAAGAATTACATGGAACAGGAATGAAATGATTCCTGCAGAGACGCCCAGCACCACGGTCCCAAACTGAATAATTTATATCCCGCTTTGACATCCATCCCCGGCAATTGGGTTGCGACCCCAAAAAACTGTCGTTTGTGTGGGAGAAAAAGAAGGATGTAGCCGGCGACAAAGTAGAAAACGATCATGTCAGTGCAGGTCTCCCTTCACCACGGAGCCGGACTTTCCTATCAAGATATCGAGGTCGGCTCCTTTATCGGCCTGCTGAACATGTTCCATATAGAGACGCACGTATCCTCTTTCAGTGTGCGGGGCCGGAGCGGTCCATGAGGCTTTGCGTTTTTTCAATTCCTCGTCCGGCACATCGAGCTGGAGCTTTCGGTTTGCAACGTCAAGTTCGATCATGTCGCCGTCTTTCACGAGAGCAAGCGTTCCGCCAACGGCGGACTCCGGCGAGATATGAAGCACGACCGTTCCGTACGCCGTCCCGCTCATTCTCCCGTCCGAAATTCTCACCATATCCTTCACTCCTTGCAAGATCAATTTTTCCGGGAGGTCGACGTTGCCCACTTCCGGCATACCGGGGTAACCTTTGGGACCGACACTTTTCAGGACGATAACGCACGATGCGTCGATGTCGAGCGCGGGATCGTCGATCCGGGCATGATAGTCTTCCATGTTCTCGAACACGACGGCCCTGCCTTTATGTTTCATCAATGCCGGCGTTGCCGCCGAGGGTTTTATCACCGCGCCGTTCTCGCACAAATTCCCCTTCAATACCGCTATGCCCGCGTTCTGTTTCAAGGGCGCATCGATCGTCGCAATAACATCGCGGTTGTAACAAACCGCATTCGCATTATTTTCCTGCATCGTTTTGCCGTTCACCGTCACAACGTCCCGGTGAAGGAGATTTCCCAACTCTTTCAACACCACGGGTAAACCGCCCGCATAAAAGAAATCTTCCATCAGATATTTTCCAGAAGGCATGAGGTTGACGAGCAAGGGGATGTTGCTTGCGATCTTGTCGAAGTCTTCCAACTCCAGCTTCACTCCGATTCTGCCCGCAATTGCAAGAAGATGAATGAGTAAATTCGTCGACCCGCCGACCGCGGCATTGACGACAATCGCGTTCTCAAAAGCTTTTCTGCTGAGATTTTTCGACAGCGTCATATCCTCCCGCACCATTTCAACAATTCTGCGGCCCGACAATTGGGTAAGAACTTTCTTCCGTGAATCGACTGCTGGGATGGATGACATTCCGGGGAGCGTCAAGCCGAGCGCCTCGACCATTGTCGCCATCGTGGAAGCTGTGCCCATTGTATTGCAATGGCCGCTGCTTCTGGCGACGCAGATTTCCGCCTCGAGCATATCTTCTTCGTTGAAATGTTCTTTCGTTTGCTTTTCCTTAATCACCCAATTGAAAGAGCCGGAACCGATCGTACCGCCTCTGAACCTTCCGTTGAGCATGGGTCCGCCGGGAACGATGATGGTGGGAAGATCAACACTGCATGCCCCCATCAACGTAGAAGGAGTCGTCTTGTCGCAACCCGTCAAAAGAACAACGCCGTCGAGCGGATTTGCGCGAATGGACTCCTCAACGTCCATGCTCGCCAGATTTCGGAAAAGCATCGTCGTGGGGCGCATGATGGTTTCGCCGAGGGACATGACCGGGAATTCGAGCGGAAAACCGCCCGCTTCCAGCACTCCCTTTTTCACAATCTCGGCAAAGTCCCGCAAGTGGCCGTTGCACGGAGTGAGCTCCGACCACGTGTTGCATATTCCGATAACAGGACGCCCGCGAAAATAATCGTCCGGGTATCCCTGATTGCGCAACCACGAGCGGTGAACAAATCCCATTTTGTCCGCTCCGCCGAACCAATCCTGGCTTCTAAGTGTTTTTCCGTTCATAGCGATTCTCTGTTAGATGATAATTATATATAGCCGGGTTTAACGTCTGCAAATTTTGTATTCTCAATACGTCGAGTCTTCAAGCCTCCACAGTGCGCAGGAATCATTGTGGAGGTCTCGGGTCCAATAGACCCAATAGAAAATGGAGTGTGACAAAAATGATGGCCATCGATCACCGCATCGGGGGAAAAGCTCCAACATATCGGCTCTCATTTTTTGACTCGCCGAGGAGTTTTCTAATCTCTGCCGGAAGCTGCGCTCCCGACTTCGCTCCGGGGGCGTCCGGCAATAATTGATAGTTGCCTAATTCAGTACTCTTAAATGAAGGACCGTCGTAGCCGGAATACGATTGGCTATTGGCCTCAAATTCAGGATACATCATATGCAAAGACTCGATTGAATCAAATCCCACTTGACAACCCTCGTTTTGTGCCGGGCTCCATAAAATCATCGGATAGCCTGTATTCTCTATACTCCGGATGTAAACGTTATGGTCAAGTTGATTGAATTGCGGTTTATTGAGATCGCTGCAAAGAGCCGACGGTTGCCAGACGAACAAGAGAGGTCGTGTAAAACCCTGGTCTCCCGTAAGCAGGTTGTTGACAAATGTATGTCCCCCTCTTTTGTTGACATCGGGTCCGGTACTGGAATGCCAGCCAAAATGATCGCCGGCAGGTACTCGTCCATTGCGCCCAATGCATGCCATGCTGTTCACAAACGTATTTTGATAGATCTGAACATTCGAACTGTTGAGGACCATCAATCCGTGGTCGCAATTGACAAAAACATTTCCGGCGCAAACAGCGCCTTTTGATATCTCAAAAAAGAATCCGTTGCTGCTCGGCCAGACTTGATCCGTGCGGGTTGTCGTGTCGACATAACCGACGCCTTCAATCCAGTTGTTCACAAACACGCCGTCCACTTCACCAACGTCGTACCAAACGCCGTTTGAATTGGGGAGATCAATGATTAAGTTATCACGGCACGTCGCGCGGTAGCATTGATTAAAAATTTTGACTGCCGCAGGGTAGTATCCGGTGATGTTCTCGATATTGTTGCGTGTGAAAATATTTTCTTCAAGCAGTATATCGTTGGAACCTATCACATACACTCCCTCCGTGCTGGTGTCGCTTATCCGGCAATGCCGCATTGTAAAATGGTCTCCCCGAAAATACCCTGCGACCCTCGAGCAAAAGGAAATAGTGCAATTTTCCAGCGTCGAACCGACAACATCTTTTCCGTGCTTCGATTCATCCGACAGACCCACCGGATCTGTACCTTCAATTTCAAGCGCCCGGTACGCGTATTGCGTGAATGTAATTCCCCGGATTGTATACCCCTTGTGGTCCGGTTGCTTGCCATGGCACTCTTTAGTCGTCCTTATGAGAGCCGCATCAAAAGCGGTAATTTCCACCAGTCTATTTGTTGGGTCGACGCCAATATAGACCATTCCGGAGTCGTAATCGATATAATAAGTATTTTCATCCACTTCCCCCTCCCATCCAACGGCCTGGAGAAACCTACCATCCACAAAGACCATATCATTGTTGAAGAGATATAATGGGGTTTTTTTCCCTTCGCGGTCGCGTTGCCACCATGGGTCGGGTTTGGATGGGAATAAATGGGACCATTTGGTTACCCACAACCCGTTTCCGAGATTTTGCCACTCCGAAGCAACGTACGTTCCTTTCAAGACCGGCTGCTCATCTTCGTAGGGTTGAATAGTAACCCCTTGGTTTAAGAGTAAGTTGCCTGTGCGATATGTACCTCCGCGCATGACAATCGCGTCACCTGTGCGCACTCGCTCAATCGCTGCTTCGAGGGAAGTTGGGTCGGCGAGTGTCTCGCCGGATGCTTCAAATTTACCATCTGCTGCAACGTAATATATTTTGTTTGCTCCCGACGGAAGCTCGTACCGCTGCATGATTGGGCCATATGGTCCGCCGGACGGTTGTGCTATCGCCGGTGTCAACACTGAGCCTATGCAGAAAAGAATATTCCCCAGACAAATTTGTAGTGACCGGTTCATTGGTTAGCCTATACGTTGTTATGATTTCGTGAATCGAGACTATTTGTTATTGCTCTCTTTGCCTACGCTATTTAACCAACATAAGTTTTTTTACATCAGAAAATTTCTCGGTGTGAATTGAGTAGAAATAAACTCCGCTCTTCAAATTAGTTCCGTTGAACTCGAGGCTATGGCTACCAGCTTCCTGCCTCCCGCTCACCAAGGTCTCAACGAACCTCCCGAGCACATCATAAATCTTTAGGGTTACAAAACTGTTTACCGGTAACTGATAACCGATCATCGTTGTCGGGTTGAACGGGTTCGGGTAATTTTGTAATAGTGCAAACTCTTTTGGAAGAGTCTCGCCTACTTCGACATCGAGGAGTGTCCCGGTGATGAAATGCGATATGGACGAATACTGACCTGCTCCCGCAGAATCGATTCCACACACGCGCCAGTAAAATACTGTATTCGGATCCAGTTGAGTACTCGGTGTTGCAGTCGTGTCTGCAACGGTTGTATCCACCACGACAAACTGAAATGCCTGATCCAGCGCAACCTGAAGCTCATACGTTTGCGCATAGGCCGAGGATTGCCAGATATAGGTTGATACCCTGGCCTGGTTTGTCGTACTGCGGGGCGAGACAAGCAGAGGTACGACAGGAACAGGACCATTTTTAATAAAATTGCGCAGCCATTGAAGCGCGGGACGTTCGCTTCCATCCGACCGCAATAAATAAGTGTAGGGCTCAGCATTCCATACGTCAGTTGCTATGTATCCCCACAACGTCATTCCTTTCACTCCAGGATCCTCCCAGAAAAGGGGAAAGTATATTTGATACTCGGCAAGCTGGACCGAATCATTCTGTTCATTAATATCGAACTCCGATATATATACAGGCAATCCGGTGGCAGATATTATTCTGTCAAGATTGGATTTAAGCGTAATAGTGTTATAGTCATAGATGTTGCTGGTAGCGTTGACCGGGCTTCTAAATTCGAAATAATGCCCTTGTATTCCAATGCCGTCGATAAGTCCTCTAACTTTTAGTGTGTCGATAAGGTTGATATAATTTGTGGTGACGGTGTTATCCTGCAAAATATTATAATCGTTGATCAAGAGTTTTGTTCCTGGTGTAGCATATTGCCTTGCCCATTGGAATGCGGTGATGACCCAATCCCAGCCCGTTGCTCCGCTTCCTCCCAAGGCATTCATATATGGAGGCGGCGAATGGAACGGTTCGTTAATAACATCAATAAAGGAGAGGGAATCATACCTTTGACAAACAGTTTGGATCCATTCTTCCACCGCTGCCCGCTGATCGACGGAGTCAAGGGAGGTAATCCATGTAGGTTGTTGACTCCCCCAAACAAGGTTATGTTCTTTAAATAGAAATCCTCGCGAGACGGCGTACGTATAGATGTTGTCCAGGTTGTCCCACGAATAGTACCCTTGAACCTGCTCCACGGAACCCCACTTACCGTCGTTCCCCGGCGTTATCTGATTCCAATACTGATCAAGATTGGGCCAAATGGGAAAGCTCGTGCTGCATCCCAGGAATTTGCTTTTGCCGTTGGCCAGCGGTTGTGAGAAGGAGCGAGACGGAATTACGCCGGCCACACTGATCAATAAGGCAAACATGATAACGCACTTTGCGTGCAGCACGAGGCGGGAACGCCTTTGAGTTCGGTAAGAGTGATAGAAAATTTTTTTGATCAGCATTGAACTACCTTAATGCAAAAAATGAGTTCATAATAGTTCAGTTTGCTTCAATGATCTTGCGAGCATAGTTTCATTCATGACGTATCCATTCATCCGTTCTGAATGGTGAAGCAGGCAGACCATCCTTGTTATATAAATTCGCTCCTGCCGGATTATCGGCCCATGCATATCTCACGGCAACTGGATCTGGAACCTTATCGCTCCAAACAATAATTTTATCGTTTTCAATTTTTGCATTTGCCCAAACGAATTGCCTATCCGCACCGGCGATTGCAAAACACTTAAGCTCCCCTCCCTTAGCGATCAATCCGCTCCCAATGTTTGTAAATGTTAATACAGCTTTGTTCTCATCGATTTTCATCGATTGATAGATCGGGCCCGAATAAACAACATTGTCATCGCCATACACTACTTTTTGAGCAGCAAGTGCCAGCCGAGTACCAACGTCTTTTTTATCCAGCGGGTGAATATCGTTCCATTCTCCGATGTCAATCGTGACAGCCATCCCCGTATTGGGTAAGGCCAATGTCTCAAGCTGAGATTCTCGCAAAAGCGCCCAGTTGCTTTCGGAAGGCTGGCTCTTCGCTTCCATGAAATTGGGAAGTTGCACAAACAAAAAAGGTAAATCGCCTTGTTTCCAGTTGTTTCTCCAGTCCTTTATAAGCGCAGCGAAAAGTGATCTATATTCAACAGGTCTATCTGTGTTGGATTCCCCCTGATACCATACGACACCTCTTATTCGATAATTTAACAGTGGAGCAATCATTGCATTATATAAACCCAACGGTTTCCATCGTATGAAGGTTTGACTGGCCAAAGGCTCCATCGTAGCTCCGAGACGATATTTCCAGTCGCCCCTTAAATCAACAGTATCATCTCCGCTGATTATTTCATATGCCTTATCCAAAACAAAGCCGCCGTGTCCCGCACTATTGATGATACGTACGACTATTGTGTTTGCACCCTCCTTAAGAAGATGTGGCGGGATATTATATCTTCGTGGAGGGTACTGATAACTTGTCGTCCCGACAAAAACACCGTTGATAAAAACAGAATCAGCATCAACGATTCGTCCTAAAATGAGTTTTGCCTCTTTTCCTGCAATGGACAAAGGGACAATTATTTTTTTTCTGAACCACACCACACCGTTAATATTCCCAAGCGCGGTATTTGACCAATATCCCGGAACTTTCATTGTCGCCCAGTGGGTCGTATGTAAGGACGGGTCATACCATGGCTTTTGCGGGTCTTTATAGCCTTCATCGTTTTGTCTTAACAGGCTGTACCAACCGTTGATTCTTTTGCTATCCTCGCTCTCGATTTGTTTTATTAGCGCAGGGTCTTTAAATCTCATCGCTTCCTTATAATATTCGGGAAATGCTTTTAGCGATCCCTCACTTATCCATGATTCGACTGGAGAACCGCCAAGGCTGGCATTTATTACACCAATTGGGATCTTGTATTTGTCATAAAGCTCTTTCGCAAAAAAGTAGGCCACAGCCGAAAAATTGAGAACATTCTTAGGGTTTGCGGCTTTCCATGAACCGGAGTCTAAATCTTTTTGGGGTTCGTTAAAATTATATACCTGAGGTACATAAAATTGCCGTATCGATGAATTCTCCGAGTTGGCAATTTCAGCTCCATAAATCGGACTAACCCGGTTCATCGGCAGCTCCATATTGGATTGGCCCGAACACACATAGACATCACCGATTAAAATGTCATTGACGGTGATGGTATCGCCGGCGTATATTTGCATTGCGTACGGGCCGCCGGCCTTCAATCCAGAAAGTACTATGTTCCACTCACCTGCGCTGTCTGCCGTTGTAGCGTACACTGAATCGATAAAGTGAATCGAGATTTTTTCACCATTGGCAGCCCATCCCCAAATTTTTACCCTGGCATCCCGCTGCAAAACCATGCCGTCGCTTATCAGCCGGGGAAGCCGTACTTGGCCAAACGATGAGGAAAAAAAGAAAAGCAAAAGAATAAAAACTATTTTACCGTTGTTCATTTTTGAGATCATAGGATTACCCAACGTCTCTTAGTTTGAAGTCCTGTTCTCAGCTACAAAATATTCTATTCTGTGATAATGCCGCTTATCTTCAAAGCAACTGCATTGTCGCAAGGTTTTTGCTCAGGCATTTCTACAAGTAGGCCATCGTTCGTTTGCGACCACTCTAATGCACCTTCATAGCCGAGCATGGACACGCTCGTGACTTTGCCGCCATGAAGTTGAGGGGAATTGATACCCAGCGATTTAATGATGACGCTTTTCTTTTCGGGCCATCCCAACAGAAATGCATAGAGCGTATCCCCCTTAGTCGTGAAGCGAACGTCTTCGGCGGTGAAGGACTTTGTCGCATCTTCGTTGAACATTCCCGCCTTGACGTTTGTTGGCCCCTCTCCATAGATTTTCCATGGTCGTGTCCTGAAAATTGCTTCACCGTTGATATCCATCCACTTTGCCATGCCGTCAAGAAAAGCAATTTCATGCTCGTCTATCGTACCATCTCCTCTTATCGGAATGCTCAGAAGAAGATTCCCGTTTTTGCTGACAATATCTATGAGAGCGCAAACGATCTGTTTGACGGACTTGTATCCGTTATGCTCTGCAATTTCACGGCTGTAGTGCCATGAACCGATGCAGGTGCATGTTTGCCATGGCTGCGATTGAATCGAATCACAGAAACCGCGTTCGTAATCTTGCACAACACCTTTACTTTGTTCAGGCGAAAGCTGTTTTGCGGTAACCACTGCTTCAAGCTTATCATCGTTCCATTTCAGATTTGAATTGTAGTAATGCGCTGTAATATCGAGCCCGGTTTGCCCAAGCGGCAATCCGTAATCATCAAAATAAACCAAGTCGGGATGATAGGTATCAATAAGGTCCTGACATCGAAGGAACCAATTCTCAACGAAAGCAGGATTATTTGCCGGCGGTTCTTCCGTCCACACACGATCGTGCTTTTCATGCCAATCATTGACCGCATTGATGCTCCTAAGTCCATCGGGCATCTTCATATTCGGACCAGTGTACAACTCTTGTGGGTCGAGTCCCTCCCACCATTTCCCTTTTCCGTCAGCCTTCGTGAGGGTCGCCGCATCGTAACGAACTCCTGCAAGGGGACCCTCCCCATCGTATCCGTACGCAGTTTGGAACCAATGCCACGCGTGAGCCGAGTGATTGCTCACTCCGAAACGTAATCCATTTTTGCGCGCCGCGTTTTCCCAAATACCGACAATATCTTTTTTCGGGCCGACATTGACAGAGTTCCATGCATGATATTTGGAATTGTAACAATCAAAATTGTCATGATGATTTGCCAGCGCCACGAAATATTTTGCTCCTGCTCGTTTGTAGAGCTGCATCAGTTTTTCCGGATCCCAATGTTCGGCATGCCATAAATTATCGATTTCCATAAAGCCGAACGCAGACGGGTGACCGTAGGTTTTCACATGATATTCGTATTGAGCCGTACCCTGGATGTACATGTTGCGGGCATACCAGTCACCTTGTTCAGGTACACACTGTGCAGACCAGTGAGCCCAGATGCCGAACTTCGCATCGCGGAACCATTCGGGACATCGATAATTTTTCTCCAACGACTCCCATGCGGGTTGGAATTTTTTCTCTGCGGCTGATGTGTCCTGGGCGCTGCTTTGCGGGACGAAAGGCGCGGAGAAAAAAAGAAGCGCTGATATCCTTAACCAAGTCGTTGTCATGAGATGATTCCTCATCGTTGCTATTGTTCGCTATTGATACGCGTAGAGTTTTACTTTCAAATGCAAGACGCTATCGAACTTCACTTATCTTCAGCAACCTTGCACCATGTTTCCTTACATAAAATGATAATTCGTTCGAGTATTCACCGATATCCTTTTTTGCCCACAAGTCACGGACTTTGCAAGTGCCCTTCATACTTAATTGATCAAGCTTCAATGATATTGAGACAGAATCTTCCGGGGGAAAACCGGTGGGATACTGAGTAAAAACGAGGAATCTCACAGTTGCCCCATCGGTGTGATCAACGCACTCTTTATCCAGTCCCGCTTGAAAAGTAAATGTATCATATCCTTCAGGGATATTGTATTCAATAATTGAATTTGAATGAGTACCAATGCCATCAGCATACTCGTTATTATCGACAATCAATGTATTACCGCCGACACTTTTGTCTATGGTAGCGTTTCCCCAACCAGAGGATGCGCTAATCCACGGAATATTAGTGAGGTTTACTGATCCTTTCTTTCCCGAAAGTTTTGGTTCGATCCAATCAGCATGATCCCAATTGCTGCCATCTCCGCCGTCTGTGACGACCAGGTATAACTTTTTCGCTCCAACAATATCCACGTTGGCTTTTGTGCTTTGTTCTCGAGCCCTGTAGGTAATCAGTTGACTGTTCCACAACGCCTTACTTTCCACAATTGGTTTTTGGTCTGAAGTATAGAAAAGCGCTACGTATTTTGCACTGCTCTTTGAATCGTTCGCTACCCAGGCGATTTTCCCTCCATCATCGAAGAGCAACCTGTTGTTATTGCTTTCCCGCAACAAAGCAAGCGCCTCTTCATTGGTGATGAGGTTCAAGGTAAATTCATCATTACCGGGTAGGTTGCCGCCAAACATAAGCGGTGAACGGCAAATCAAAAAAAGGGACATCAGGGCGTATTGTTCATCTTGGGTAAACATGCTCATCCGGTTATCACCACGTTCTGCACGTATACCTATTCTGCCTAAAGGAAGCATGTCCCCATCGGGCCAATGCCCCGGTCCCACATACGGAATCCATTGTTCAAAAAGCGAAAAATGCTCCTCCAATTGTGACCAGTTATCCCAAAAATCGTCTATGATGCGCCACATATTAGCATGAGTGCTGATATGATCGGCATATTCTAATGGTGTTTCGCCAGGCGACGTGCTTAGAACAATCGGCCGTCCGCAGCCATCAATAGCCTTTCGAATCATTTCAATTTCATCTTTGTGATAGGGGCGCGTAAGATCGTCTACTTTTATAAAGTCTACTCCCCACGACGCATAGAGATTGAATAATGAATTATAATATTCTTGAGAGCCTTGCTTGGTTGCATCGACAGTGTACATATCTCCCAACCAAGAGCAGAGTCCTTGGGTGCTGTAAATATTTTTTGCTGTCGCATCACTTCCAAGAATCGGAGTATTTTTTTCAACCGCTAACTTGGGAATGCCTCGCATCATATGAATCCCAATTCTAAGACCCTTGCTGTGAATGTAGTCTGCTAGCGGCTTAAATCCTTTCTCATCAGAGGAAGAAGGGAACCGATTAACAGCAGGCACGAGTCTTCCATATTTATCGATGGAGACGATTGGATCTTTTTCATTGTACCCATGAGCTTTATCATTTTCTACATACCAGCGGATATCAACCACAATATATTCCCACCCGCACTGTTTTAAATGAGCCGCCATATAATCTGCGTTTGCCCTGACTTCCTGTTCGGTAACAGTGGGACCGTAACAATCCCAACTGTTCCATCCCATTGGAGGTGTTAGCGCAAAATCAAAAAATTGCTGACTGCGGAGAGTTGCCGAAACGAATATCAAAACAGCAATTTTTGTTCTCTTCTTCATCTCAGATTATCCGATGAACAGATGGATCTTTCCATTATGACGATCCCGTTTTATTCACATGATTGACTTGCGGAATCGTCGATCCTAGTAATCCATTTATCCCATTCTGAAGTTCATTTCTTGCCGCTTGAATTGTGGGGGATTTTCCTTTCACCATCGAAACACAAATCGATATTTTGTATTCCTTCAACAACTGTGGATCCGAAGTCAGGTCATATTTAAGCCAAAGCCCGTGCCCATCATCGGCATCGGCGAAATTAACAGTTGCAATCACACCGACCAAAAGCAAAATTGTAGAAAGGCTCTTCGGCATGGACGTGTTCTTGTTTTCCTTTACCGGTACGAGATTTCTAACACCGCTTTAGGAATTCGAAAGCAGAGGCGGACAGAAGACGTGTGAACTGACCCTTGAATCCTTGGACAGCGGAGCTATTCTGGATTCAACATCTTTGCAAAGCATTTGCAAATTTCCATTATTTGTATTTATACAGCCTCGCCTTCTGAATGCTGTACGTGTTTCCGGGTAAATCCAGATGTCTGCCTTGATGACTCTGATCCCCATTCATGCGAAGGCCGGGCACCCACTTGCCGTCGACAAATTTCCCGGCATCCAGACTTCCGATCCCTGCTTGTGTACCATCGTTAGCGCTGGTTTCAAACGTCACCACTACTCCTCTGCCGGCTACATAGAATTCATCCGGCGACACCATGATGATCATTCCGCCGTATCTCGGATTTTCTCCTTCTGTCCGTCGGGCATACGGCCAGCTGTATTCGTGCTTGATATTGAAGATGTAGTCTCCAAGTTTTATCTTCGCCGTCTGGCTGGCGCTGTCGAGAACTACTCCCGCCATCGTCCCTTTTCCCTGATTGGAAAGAATGAGCGGAGTAAGCTGACTCAGGACATCATACGCTCTCGATACCTCGTTATCTTCCGGGTTGTCAAGCGATTCTATCGAGAACGGACTGAAGCCCATCGCATTAAGTTGGCCAAAGGCAAAAAAGGCATTTGCCAGACTCTGATTATTACCGACTTCCGGAATGAAGAGCGGATTGTCCGGCCGATCGTACTTGGTGCTCCAGTCAACGAATGTAGGGAAATAAATGTCCGGCGAGAAGAAATTAATCTCGGGCGCTCCCGCCTTCCATACATCGAATAAATGGGGCAACGGACCGCCACTGGGGTATTGACCCTGTTTGTAGCCGGGGCGAATCAATGCCGCATTGACATACATCGGCAATGGATACTCCTTTTTGCCTGCTTCCGCCACGTAGTTCGTATACTCCGCAAAATTCCAAGCCATAAATAATTCATCGGTGCTTAATCCGCTGCCAAAAATCTCTTCCCAATTTCCGTTTGTCTCGAATCCATTTTTTCCCCAGAGTTCACGAAGGTCCGGGTTCAAATCGTCCTTGTGTTCTTTAAGGTAACTCAAGAGCTTGGCTGGTACCGCAGCCTTGAAGGATTCATTTGCACTTTCACTGTAGTCTCTTGCATCCGGTATCATGCCGATTTCATTCTCGACCTGGACCAAGACGACGGTCTGTTTCTGCTCGTCAAAGGATCGTAGATGTTTCATCAACGTCGCGAAGGCATGAGCATCCGTTGTCTTATTAGTGTTGTTAAACGCTGTCAGTATCTCCTCTGCTTTCCCATTCTTTTGATGAGCTCTCGGGAATCTTTCCGGGTCGGTTTTTATCCACAACGGCACATAACATGACATGCTATTCTTCCACGTCCCGAACCAAAGGAATACCAGCTTCATATTGTGCAGCCTTGCGGAAGTAATGATGCTATCGATCAGCGTGAAATCGAATACTCCTTCCTTAGGCTCAACTAATTCCCAATACACCGGCACGACCAGGGCATTCAGATGCATCTTGGCTAATTTTGACCAGACCGGCCTCAGGTATTCAAGGTCGGACGCACTTGAATTTCCCAATTCACCCGCAAGCATGAGGAATGGTTTGCCATCGACGATCAGCTGAGTTGCCGATCCTTGTTTCCGCAGGTGTGGAAGACTTACTTCAATGTCGCTTCCCTTCGGTTGCGAGCACAATTCCGTGGCACTGGAAGCCATCAACAGAAGAATGACTATTGAGGTGAGGAGCGATATGCACGCTTTGGGTGTCAGATGATACATACGCAATCCATACTATTTCAGGAGTAATAATTCTCTCGTCGCAGTAAACGATCCCGCCCGAAGTGTATAGAAATAGACTCCGCTCTTCAAATTAGTTCCGTTGAACTCGAGGCTATGGCTACCAGCCTCCTGCCTCCCGCTCACCAAGGTCTCAACGAACCTCCCGAGCACATCATAAATCTTTAGGGTTACAAAACTGTTTACCGGTAACTGATAACTGATCACCGTCGTCGGGTTGAACGGGTTCGGATAATTTTGCAACAGTGCAAACTCTTTTGGGAGAGTGTTCCCCTCTTTAACAGCAAGGAGTGTCCCTGTAGTGAAATGATATACAGATGAGTACGGACCTGCTCCCGCGGAATCGATTCCACAGACACGCCAGTAAAACATTGTGTTCGGATCCAGTTGAGCACTGGGCGTTGCTGTTGTGTCTGCGACGGTAGTGTCTACGACCACAAACTGGAACGCCTGATCCAGCGCAACCTGAAGTTCATAGGTTATCGCATAGGCCGAGGATTGCCAGATATACGTTGATACCCTGGCCTGGTCCGTCGTGCTGCGGGGCGAGACAAGAAGCGGTACGGCAGGAACAGGACCGTTCTTAATAAAAGTGCGCAGCCACGGGAGAGCAGGACGTTCCGTTTCGGAAGTTGTTACCAGGTACGTGTACGGCTTCCAGGTCTCGTTCTGAGTATAACCCCATAATGTTATGCCGTAAACTCCCGGGTCTTCCCAAAATATGGGGAATTCTATCTGATATCTTGCCTCTTGAACGGAATCAATTTGTTGATTGATATCAAATTCAGAGATGTAAACCGGCAGCCCCGTTGCCGTGAGTTTGTCCAAATTAGTTTTCAGTAAGCTCGGAGAAGCACCGCCATCTATTTCAAAATAGTGGGCCTGTACCCC
Source organism: uncultured Bacteroidota bacterium (assembly GCA_963717445.1). Taxonomy (GTDB): domain Bacteria; phylum Bacteroidota; class Ignavibacteria; order UBA10030; family UBA8401; genus JAGVPT01. The sequence continues at coordinate 1,730,419 of OY970334.1, forward strand.
GATGCCGTCAATCAAGCTACTATCCTTTAACAAGTTAATGATTTTAAGGTATGGAGTGAGCGACGTATCACCGTTGATTACACTATACTCATTTACAAGCAATTTCGTGTTTGGAGACCAGTATTTTCTTGCCAATTTAAAAGCATTGATTACCCAATCCCAACCTGTTTTACCGGTACCCCCCAGAGCATTTATATACGAAGGAGGCGTATGAACCGGTTCGTTGACGACATCACAGAAATTTGCATCAGCGTATCTTGCACCGGAAGCCTGAATCCAGTTCACTATTTCCTGGTACTGCTGGGCCGAATCAAGAATACCCTTATCCATGAAACTGGGCTGCTGCGATCCCCATATTAAGTTATGGTGTTTGTACGGAAAATTGTTTGCGATAGCATAATTGTAAATATCGTCAAGCTCGGTCCAACTGTAAGAACCCTGACTCTGTTCGACGCTGCCCCACTTCCCGGCGTTCTCGGGCGTGACCTGATTCCAATAATTTGAGAAATCGGAATGGATGCTGTATCCGTTGTGGATGATATTGCCCACGAATTTGCTCTTGCCGCTCGCTAATGGTTGCGAAAAGGATTGCGTCGCTGTAAGGAAGATCAGAGAAATTACCAAACCCAAAATTGTATGGCGATGCCTAGCGAACGCGATACGGGCATGTTTCGGCTGCAAAAAAGAAGGACAGAATTTTTTTTTATTGAGCATAAAAAGTTCTCCTGGCTTTTAATCTCTAGTTGTCCGTTCGTCCGAACGACTCTTTAAACTAAGATGACTTCATCGTAAGAAGGAGCCCGCATACAATAAGATTTCTGTACGCAGAGATTTTACTTCTGCCGTTTTCGATATTAAATCTTGTATCATAACTGCATAGGACGCTAAGGCCGCAAAGAAGTTTTTGTAAAAATACTAAAATTTCCTGCGTCCTTGGCGACCTTTGCGGGTGAAGTAGTTATAAAAAAATACAATATTTGTTTTTGGAAACAGCGCTAGTTCGACACGAACGTCGTCACGCTCGAGGCATCCACCGTGGTTGTGAAGTTGCCGCCCGATACGCTGATAATGTTTCCTTCGGTGCAATTCTTGCTACCCGATGTAACATACGGTGTCAATGTGCTGACTGCTCCATTAAGCAGGCTAAATGTCATATTCAATGACGACGAACCCATGTTGACCACAACGATAACCACTTTCGTTCCTTCTTTATATGCGGTCACGTACGCATTCGGTCCAGAACTAAGAGTGGCGTAAACCCGATAGAATCCAGGTCGAACGAATTTCGCATATTGGGACATCACGTAGCCCTTTTTGGTAACACTGCCGGTTACACCTCCATCCGTACCGTCATCAATCGGTCCATAGTACCTCACGATGTACCACCATACGTATGTGCTCATATTTGCGCTCATACAATCGTTAATGCTCTTGGCGGTCTGGATAGCACCTGTCCAGCCCGTATCAAGACTGGTTAGAGTTGAGGAGCCGCTATTTATCAGATATTCGGTCATCCACTGCTCTTTTCCTTTGCTGAACGCAAGAGGATAAGTTGAAGGAGTTGCTCCATAAATGTGTCCGCCGATGAAAGCGACATGCGATGCGGCAACAGAATCGTTTAGTGTCGAGTCCGACAATTGATGAATGAAACTTTCCGACTCGGGCATGAAGACAGGGACGCCGACTGAGGGTGCGTTGTATTTCATGAAATTGAGAAATTGCGTTGCGCTCCAGCCACAAGATTGATAACCGACGGTGGCATCCGGCTCATTTTGAACGGAGATCCCGTATAGTGATACACCATACGCCGCCATTGTATCAGCGAATGCTTTCAGGTGGGCGGCATACGCTGCATAATTGGCCGGAAGAAGTATTCCTCCGCTTTCGCTATTGTTGCTCTTCATCCATGCCGGAGGTGTCCATGGCGTTGCAATAATTATGGCGCCAAGATTCTGGGCGGCAAGTGCCGAAGTAGCATTAGGGCTGTACTGAGTGGAGTCAGGCGGAATAGATAGGCGCATGATGGTCATCCCGATCTGTCCTATGCCGTTGCCGAAAGCCGTCTGCACTTCAGCGGGCGTCATGTCTGGACGGAAAATGAGAGTGTTTGCACCCCCGAATCCCCTGATAATCTGCTCGGTGCTGTCCAGGTAAACGGTTGCAAGGGGCACGGGGCTTACAATATAATCCAATGTCGTATCGCTTTTAATTCCAACGTTATTGAATTGCTGGGCAATAATTGCAGGCGACGTACTATCCGTGCCCGCTATCAACACCGTAAATGCCACTCCAGCGAGTGCATCGCTAACTCCTTTTGTCCGGCTTTGTCCAACATGAGTTGCGACATCGGAAGCCTGTGATGAAACTATTCCTGGAAGCACTATCGAATTTGACCGTCCACCTAAGCCATAAACCATTTTCTTAACTTGGGATTTGCCTTCAGCTTGCAAGCGATAGAAATAGACCCCCGGCGTGACTATTCTGCCAAAGTCATTCTTTCCATCCCATACGACGCCGTATGCCCCCGGAGTTTGAAAACCGACATTGAAGCCCTTTATCTCTCTTCCGAGAACATCGTAAATCGTTACCCTCACATTCGATTGCTTGTTGAGCTGGTATGATATTGCAGTCGATGACGAAAATGGGTTCGGGTAATTTTGCTCCAATTCAAAATTCGTCGGCAGGCTGTTGTTCGGCTTTACCGAAGTGATTGTCAGATCAAGCTGAAAATTCCCCATCGTATCCGTCAGCGTAGAGAATTGCATGGTGGTGTCGCCGGTATTGACAAAGGTAACCGATGCATACCTCACCACTGTACCCCTTATAGCTACGTTTCCTTTGACGATGTACGATTGGCCAAACGTTCTAGCCGAGAAGAGCATTGAAAGAGCCATCATAAAAAGAGGGACGACAATAATCCAACCACCACATTTGGAGAGGTTTTTCCGCGCGCTACTTTGTCCGAAGTTTTGTAGAATATTTTTCATCAGAGTTCCTTAAAGGCATTCATATTACTTGTGCTTTCTATTTTTAGTTCGTATCAGGTGATACTTGTGCAAAATTGAGAAAACCGTTTGGTAAATTATATAATCGAGACTTCTGAAAAATTTTAAAAGTTTGGCTCACGCAGATGCAAAGTGGCAAAATGATTTGAAAAAAGAGTCTGTGCACCTTCGCGGCTTGGCGAGAGACGATTTTTCAGATGTCTCATAATCTTCAGTTTCAATCATAAGGGAGACTCGGATGATCCTGAGGGCTTAAGCCGCGCAAAGATGCAAAGCCGCAAAGATTCATTAGGGAAATCACGTCGCGACGTTGCGCCTTTGCGAGGGACAATTTTTAAGAAGTCTCGATGGTTGAAACACGATAATCGTTGGAAGTTACTTTTAAAGAATCCGCAATGCACGGAGAAACTCATGCCTTCGTATTTCCTAAAATAAAAGCAGCCCGCCCGTGAACCACGGACGGGCCGCACTTTAGGCGAAAGAAATTACAGCTTGAAAAAGACTACTTCATCAACATCAGTTTCTTCACAGCGTTGAATTCACCCGATCCATCCTGGCTCTTCGCCCGGATTCGTACGAAATAAATTCCGCTGCTGACGTTGGATGCGTTCCATTCAATGAGGTAATGGTTCGGCGCTTGAATTCCATTGACCAATGAAACCACACGCCGGCCAAGTACGTCATAGATGTCCACATTCACAGACGCAACCTTCGGAATATCATAGCCGATTTTCGTCGAAGGGTTGAACGGGTTCGGATAGTTCTGGTTGAGTGCATAGACCGTCGGAATTCCACCATTCGCTGCTATAGCCACATCCGTGAGCGCACTGGTTGTGAATGTTGCCGCTCCCGAGAACCCACCTTCACCGCCGGCATTAACCGCGCTGACATGCCAGTAGTATCTTACGTTCGGCCCCTGCAGTGTATCCGAGGCTACAACGCTTGTATCCACCACGCTGTTGTCGTAAACAATGGCGGAGAAGTCGGACGCCGACAAAACCTGAATATGATACAACGTCGAATTCGGCACCGAGTTCCAGATATACTGTGTTATTCTGTTGACGTTTGTCGCGGCCTTTGGCGATACGGTGTTGGGCGAACCGGGGACTTGGGTGGCCGTTGTGAACGAATCCACCGCCGTGAATGCGCTCGACCCACCTTGATTGAATGTCATAACCTTCCAATAGTACCGAGCGAGATTTTGAAGCCCGGACACCGCGAGCGACGAATCGTGCTTTGTTGTGTCGGACGTAAGCAATTGTGTTCCTGTGCTGCTGTATGTCCAGAACTGAACAACATAGTTGCTGTCTCCAGGAGTCGTTTGACCTGCCGGGACTACTCTGCTCCATTTGAAAGTGAAGCTGGTAGACAGGTTTAAACCATTTTGTGCCGGATACGCCAGCACCGGTGTCGCCGGAACGAACATAACCTGAAATGAATCTACCGGCGAGAACTTAGACGAGCCTGCGCTATTCCAGCCTCGCACACGCCAGTAGTACCAATAGTTAGGTTTCAGTGGTCCGACCGTCAGCAGTGTATCGAAAGCATCAGTCGAATCGTTGAGAACAAGGGCAGCCGGCTGTTTAAAGGCGGCGGCTCCACTATCCCTAGTTGCATACTTGTTCAACGTGTCGAGTTGAAAATGATATGTAGAGGCTGAATATACGTAACCACATAGTAACGTCGGCTTCAGCGGCAACCCTAGCTGAGTATTTGCCGGATAGCGCTGAATCGGTATTACGGAATCAACTGCAATAAGTGTGTGGAAAGTATCAACCGCGGACCAACCACCAGTGAATCCGGCTTGGCTCGCTCTCACACGCCAGTAATACTGTGTGGATAGACCAAGTCTTACAACTGAGGATGTGCTGGTCAACCCTGTAATATCTTTGAATATCGAGCTGAATGTGCCGGCTGTAGCCACTTGAGCCTCGTATGTGATAGCTCCCGTACCCGCCGTCGACGCATTCCACGTTAATGTGTCTGAATTTCCCAGGGCAGTATCACCAAGCGCACGTGTCGGTCTAAGGCTCACAGGTACGGTGGGGACACTCGATCCTTCAACAATCGTCCAATATTTTCCTAAGACAGAATAAGCGGTGCTGGTACTAAGCTGCGAATAACTCCAACTCTGGCGTGTTCCATCGGGCCAGTTTACCACGACGCTGTCAAAGGATGTTGCCGCGCCGAGGCCGAAGTTCGCCCGCAATGATCCGCCCATACCTGCAGAACCGCCTTCTGCTTTGATGACGCGAACTTGCTTCGTTACTCCAGTCAACTGCGCAGCAGTGTACACTGTGAACTTAGCTCCGATGGCCGACATGTTATGACCCGTGCCGACGGGAGTGAAGGCAATCCAGTGGTTGCCGTTGTTGGCACTATTCTTCTGCATCCAAGCAGAGCCAGCGGTAAACTGGAATATGTCAAGGAAGCCATCGTTATTGTAGTCAACAAAGGCTCCCGCTCGCGAATTATTTCCCGCCACGCCATCCGTGGTTGTTTCTTCAGTAAACGTACCATTACCGTTGTTCTTGTACAAATGTGAGCCTCCGTTGGTCACACTTGTGTATATATCTGGCCACCCATCATTATTGTAGTCGCCTACATCTATTGCGCGTTGGTGCGTATCCTGAACCAATCCGCTGTTGGCAACGACGTGTACTCCATCCCACTTGTATGTAAACGTGCCGTCTCCATTTCCGTACAGGATAATATCGCCCCTTAACGTATCATTGCCGTCCCTGTTATCGTTGGCATTAAGCCCGTTCAATATGAGATCCTCGTTACCATCGTTGTTGAGGTCGCCCCATGTCTCGCCAATGGCAGCGAAATGGCGCACCGTATCGTCGACAATAATACCAGTGTCCGCATGAGCGCTGGCATATTCAATACTGTCAGCAGTCCCGGCCTTATTAAGCTTTACAGAATCGACAGCATAGATCGTCGGATTTCCCGGAAGCGTCGCGGAAGTCGGAACATAAAACTTACCGGTTCCATCGTTCATGAACAGGACGCATCCCTTTCGAGCAGTGCCATATGTACCGGTGTCTGTTCTGGAGAATCCATTTCGGAAACTCGGCATCAATAAATCCATGTAGCCGTCATTATTTGCATCCAGGAATCGTACATCCCAGGATTCAAATGAACGACTGGTGTCTATGCCAACATTTGCACCAGTGGCTCCCCTTCCTATATCAGTAAAGCCGCTTGGTCCGCCTTTAAGGAGCCATATACCGCCTGCGGGCACCGGTACCGGATTATTACCGGAAAGACCTGCGAAGTTTCCAGGCCACGCAACGCTAAGGTAATTGCTGTGATCGATGGGTGCTGCCGCAAGTCCTTGGAAGACTTCGCCGGTAACTCCCGCCGTGGCAAGATCGCCGGTTCCGGTTGCCAAGGTGAATACTCCGGCGGTGTTATAGTACAGACCGCTGGCAGGAGTGCCGCCATTAGTCGTGAACAAATCGAGAACTCCGTCACCATTGAAATCAGCTAACAGTGCACCGACTCCGTTGGGCTGCAGCGTAATGTTTTGCGTCATTGTAGAGACAGCCGGAACGAATGATGTAATATTATTTATCATGACGCTGGTGGATGGGGTGAACACATCCAGGTTGCCATTATTAAGCAGATCTCCCCACGAGAAGCCGCCGTTCGCTGCACTGAGCGCCGGAGCAATCGTAGGTCCGGTTGAGAACGACACTTCCTGCGCCAGCAATGTGCCCGTCCCGAGAAAGAGAAGAGCTATCCCTGCTGTTATTAATTGTACGAACCTTTTCATATTTCCTCCAAGGTGTGTTATCGCTATGAAGCTATTAACTAGTAAAACGGTACTACAATATCCTACAAACATCCGATCTACATCTTATACGACTGAAAATGTTCACCCTTGCTAGATCTGCCGTGACTTTATTTTTCTCATTTGATTCGCACGGCAATTAGTGCCGATCACTGAACTGAATTCCCTGAATCAAATCACCTCCTTTAGCACAAATTTTTTATCGTTGCGTTACTAAACTCATCCCTTCCCGGATTCGGAGTTCCGTCCAGCATAGAGCAGAAGAACCTCCGACCGGGACGCCAAGGGAACATCAAAAGATGTGTTATTTCATAAGAACTAATTTCTTGGTCATTGTGTTGTTTCCAGCCTCCAGCCTGTAGAAATAGACCCCGCTCGCAAACCGGCTGCCGTCAAACACTGCTGTGTGATTCCCAATTTGTTGAACACCTGAGAACAATGTTGCTACCTCTTGTCCAAGGATGTTGTAGACCTTCAACGTTACAGTACCCGGTCTGAGGAACCGAATAGTTAATAGTCGTTGTGGGGTTGAATGGATTCGGAAAATTCTGGCCAAGCGCGAATACCGCCGGAATGGCGGATGGCTGTTGCTTCACGCCGGTAGTAATACCATTGGTGAGCAAATCCGTTATATTGGCATGTTCCGTCCCTTCCTGAGCTTGCCAAGTGGTGTATTGCGACGGCCACCAATGGTACAGATCGCCGAGCGGAAAGCCGCCCATTGCGGCTGTCGTTAGTGTAGTATTCGAGTACGACAAGTCCTCATTCATGGGCCACTCCTGCGTGAGATCCGCTGTCGAATCGTACGCCCAACTGACATTTGCCCCTGTCACCCATCTGCCAATTAAGAACGCTTCGATGCCGGCGGTATTGCAGGGGTTCAAGACAAAGCCTGGATCCACGCCGGGAGTTTTAGTAGGATCAGTGACACGCGAAGTATCATCGGTCACGCTAGACGGATAATTGTTGATCATGTTAATATAAGGAAAGAGTTTCTTACCCGTCGAATCCAGACCGAAGAAGTTTCTATAGGTTTTCCCGCTCATCATCGGCATGGCATGCTCCTTGTTGACTTCCTGGGCTGTATCGTTGATTGGATCGTTAGCCAGAAAAGCGGTGTACCAGCTTTCAAATCCGTAGCTGTTGTTGGCAAAAAGGATATGGCGCTGCAGTTGTGCTGGGGCAGTTGTGGAATCCGCAAACGGCACCACAAACCCGATCGTCGCAACGCTGTCAATATTTATTGCGCCGCCATTGGGAATTTGGCTGGTCCCGTCTGCCGAAGGTACATCACCAAACATAAATGAGTTCACAAAAACGCAATTCGTTATCGATAGCCACCACCAGTACCGACGATTCCGTAGTGTACATCATGGTGTTGGCAAAGGTGCAATGATTAAATGAGACGTGGTCGGCATATTCCGGCGCTTCCTGCATGTAGCCGTATCCCACATTTGCAATCGTGCAATTCTCAAACGCGATCGTATCGGTGTGCCATGTTGAACTTTGATACGTCCACGAGACCGGCCGGCCGTAGTAACGGTAATGCGGATCGGTGAGATTCCGGAAATACGTGTTACTGATATGCCCGCGAAAATGTTCGCACGACGGTTCTATAGCTCCACCTCCATTACCTATGCTTTGGTAATCAATGATGCAGCCATCCATGTCTAATATTTCCCCTTTTCCACTTAAGTTTGCAGCCGAGTCGTCCTCTATCACAATACTCGTCCCAATTTGAGCACCGTTGCCATTCGCGCAAAGCATCCAGATGTTTTTCATCGTCAGGTCACCATAACAGTCAAAAGTATACGTCGTCGTTACACCGCCGCTGGTTGTCCAAAGTATTTGAGGCGGAGCGGTCGCTTGCGTAGTACCGGGCGTCGGTCCGACAAGGTAAAGGTGCGCGTGAGCCGGAGTCGTTATTGTTCCCGTGAGGATGTAATAACCGTAAGGCTGCAATCTGAATACAGTATTAGATAATGCTGCACCGGTGGGATCAGCAGTGATGACATTAGCGATGGCAGTGTTAAGATTCCCTCCGCTACCCGCATCGCTGGGGACATCCACGGTATCGGTCTGCGCAAACAGCGAGATCGGTAACACCGCACAGAGCAACACAAAAACAAATTGTTTCATTTTGTTTCCTCCTTATATTTTTTGATTGTAATTGATGGTCGTTAAAAATTTTTCAATCACTCGAAGAGTATGTGCTTTGACAACTACCGGTGCCTCAGAGCGTACACCGAATTCCCAGATCTGCAGTGAGACCGTAGTACTGTTCGGAGGTAAAGCCGCCGATTGAAGGCTGAGTAGAAATATTCGGTTCACCATTGAGATTATTCACATCCAAATATAGCTCAAGTCCCTCCGCCCACGGAAGTTTTTGTCTGGCAGATACATCTATTCGGAAATACTGTTTGGCGAAACCCTCCCCTTCAGGATATGCACCGATGCTGGTGATGACGTTTCCTGTGTATACAAAGGATACCCGGCCGGAAAATCCCCTGTAATCGTAGCCAATGTAGGTATTCACGATATCGTTGGGCTGATAAATTAACCTATCCGTCCTCGTGCTGTCAATATAGTTTACCGTCCTTCCAACGGGGATCTCATCGAAGTACGGGTATGTGGCCGATGACGAAATATGTGTATAATTGACCCCGAGGACAATGCCGTCCAATGGGGCGGGCAAATACCAGAATCTCGTTTGAAGATCCGTCTCGATACCTCTCACATAAGCTTTGTATGGACTGTTAACAAATGTATACAACGTTGCATCATCATGAGGCTGAAGAGGGGCAAACGAATTTAAAGAGTCAAGCCCGGTGACCCCATGTTGAGCGTAATAGCTCGCGCTGTGGAGATGGTATGAGGTGGAAAAAGTGAAATGATTAATCTCCTTGTAGAAGCCGCCCACGGACAAAAGCCCGAGGTCGTTGCTGTGGAGTGTAAGCTGGAGTTCCTGGTTGTACGCTTGTGCCGGTTGAAGGTTAGGGTTACCTGCGTAAACATTCGCTTCATCGCTCGATATGTTGAAATGCGGCGAGAGTGCTGTATAATCGGGTCTTGCAAGTGTCTGTGAGTAAGAATAGCGTATATCACTCAGAGCAGCAATGTTGTATTTTGCTTGCACCATCGGAAGCCAGTAGTGATTCTGAGGATACACGGTCACCGGGAAGTAAGGCTGAGCCGAAGGATTGCGTTCGTCTTGCATATTGTATGCAAAGAACAAACTCTTCGTCTCTTCATACCGTGCACCGCCAACCACCATAAGGTCGCTTCCAAAATCCAATTCTGCCATCGGGTACGCCGCATAATATTTCTCGATGTATTTGTAATCATTAGGAAGATTCTGATACAAACCATTATACCATCCTCCTCCGGTAGGGTCGCTTGGTAAAGTAAAATCCGCACTGTGAGTTCGAACATAATCTATGAGAGTGTTCAAAATAGTTGGATTGGTAGCCCAATCCACGCTTCCAAATTTGTTGGATAAAAAAGAACTCAAGAGTTTTGAATTAGTCGAAGTAAAGTTAGTTCCCTCCAACTGACCACTCGAGCTATATCTCAAGTTAGGATAGAGGGGCAAAATAGCGTTCTTCACTTGAGTAGCGACATCATTGGAGCCGCTGATCTGAATGTACGGGGTGCTCTGGCCGTTCGTGATGTAATTATACCTGTATTCTCCGCCAAATTTAAAAAAGCCTGAGACAGATGAGCCAAGACTCATCGGTATCTTGAAATCACCTTTGTACGCTTGATCATTTTCATGATAATCGGAGCTGAATAAATTCATCGAAGTCAATAAGGTTGTAGAATCTGGACCGTAGTTCACGAAATGCACCAAATTTTCAGGAGCGATATTTACATCGGAGGAAGTAAAACCCTTAGTGGCATTGTTTTGTTGGAAAACATAATCTGGTGAGTACGGAAGATGATTTCTTGAATAACTATTAGCAGCTTTAATATCCGCCGTGATAAATCCGAAGTCGTTCGTAAGATCCAAAGAATTTATTGCAAGATCTGTATTGCTGTTTCCTTGTCGGTATGAAAAGCCCAAACTTTTGTTTGTAACATCTGACTCATAATTCAGTGTCGTATTATAATCATCGTCATCCGAATTAAGGCGGCTGAACATGTTAACCGATTTGATGGAGCCGGAAGGAAGGGTGTAGTCAAGAATCACGTTACCGCCGAACCGTTCCCTCGTTTCTATGTGACGATCGAGCGTCACATTGTTCACAAGAACAGGCCTGTAACCGGACGGACCTACTGTGGAACTTGCAGTGACATATTGAGCGGACATGTTATCCGCGCTGCGGTCGTATTGCTCCGCATTTCCAAGAACATACACACCAAGTTGATCATCAAAAAATCTATCGCTGCCGGAAACAATTGCTCTATAATTTCCATACGTGTTACTTTTCTGTGTATAGCCGGATTGCCACAGCGCGTCTCCATGAAGGCCTGAGGGGGCTTCTCGTAATTCCATGTTGACATAGCCGCCGATAGCGTTAGCTTCCATATCCGGCGTTAACGATTTATAGACTTCAATAGATTTGATCATATACGGTGTTACCATGGTGAGATCAACGCTTCTGTCGTCATTGGTAGAACCCGACGTGAGGCCGGGAAGAGAGGTCGCACCGATTTGCGTGCTACCCGTCGATGCAAGTGTGATTCCGCCGACGGCAACTTCGTTGTATTGCGGAGCCAGACCTCGAACGACGACTTTGTCGGCCTCACCGGAGCTTTGAAGGGTCGAGACCCCCGGCAGACGGCCTATTGCCTCCGCGGCATTGAAGTCAGGGAGCTCCTGAATCTTCGCTTCGGATACGATGCTGACGATTTTGTCGGAAGCGATCTGCTGGTTGATCGCCTGCACCTGCCCTTGAGCTTGCGCAGTGATCAATACGGTCTCTCCTCGTATCGTTGTGGCCCCGAGGTAAAAATCTTGAGTGACTGAACCTCCCTCGGGAATCACTACCGAGATGGCCGACGTAACATAACCGAGGTATGAAACCACAATTGTCTGTTGGCCGGACGGAGCATTAGAAATAGAAAACGCACCGTTCAGATCGGTTGCAGCACCGATGCTGGTTCCTTTTACAACGACATTCGCGCCGGGTAGTGCATCCTTCGTGTCCTTGTCAAAGACCTTGCCTTTGATTGTTCCGTTTGCCATCAGCGATGGTGCAACAACGAAGAAAGACACCCCTGCAATAAAAAGGGCTTTGCCGCTGAACCGATGACTAACGCGAATGATAAGCGACTTGATCGCTATTGCAATAAGACCAAATGAGTTTTTCACAAGAGGATCTCCTTATTTCTTTTTTGCAACCTTATGTTGGTCAAACCGCTTCCTCGACTTTATTGTCGATCCTCGCCGCTGAATAGATTTCTTTTCATCTCAAATACATCTGACTCTCTCCGTAAAACAGAATCGGGTGATCGTCCTATAGTGAGCCGTTTACTACTCACTCCGGAGCAATCACCCGAAGGCGATATACTAGAGCCAACGCCCGCTGATGGTCTGTCGTTACACAGGCCAGCATTAGAGTTCCAATCCTAATTTCTGAAGTCGATTGTATCAATTTGAGCATTGTTGCTATAAATTGATGATCGGTTAAATCTAGACAACAACATTTGCTAATGCCCGATGTGTCTTTGTCGAACGTCACTTGCTCGTTCTCTCGCCTGCTTCTTTTTTGAAAGCCCTCCTTACATCGCTCCGAGATATTAACTCTTCACTACATCGGGTAGTCCGTGCGCACTGATTTCCTTAACGAAGAATATATGAATTGAGAATATTCTCGAGCATTTCCTGTCGGCCGCTTGCCGGCTCCGGTTTCCCCTCTTTGATAATCCATTTTTCGAGGTCTTCAAAACCCACCTTGCCCGCTATAATCTTGGCGCCGATGCCCGATCCGTAACTCGCATACCGCTCGGCGATGAATTTAGCGAAAACTTTCTCTTCGATGATGTTATGAGCGATGACAAGCCCTTGCGCAAACGTGTCCATGCCGCCGATATGTGCGTGGAAGAGGTCAAGGGGATCGATAGAACTTCGCCTCACTTTTGCGTCGAAATTCAGTCCCCCTTTTCCCAAACCGTTTTGGTTGAGAATGATCATCATGGCAAGAGTCGTCGAATAGATATCGGTCGGAAACTGATCCGTATCCCATCCGAGCAGGAGATCCCCACGATTGGCGTCGACGCTCCCCAACTTTCCGGCTGCGGATGCGACGGTAAGCTCATGCTCGAACGTGTGGCCTGCAAGCGTCGCATGATTGGCTTCAATGTTGAGTTTAAAATGATCAAGCAAATCATATTGTTTCAGAAAATAGAGCGCTGTCGCCGCATCGGTATCGTACTGATGCTTCATCGGCTCGGCCGGTTTCGGTTCGATGAGGAACTGGCCTTTGAAACCGATCTTGCGCTTGTAATCGACGGCCATGTGAAGAAACCTCGCCATCTGCTCCTGTTCTCTTTTCAAATCGGTGTTAAGCAGCGTCTCGTATCCTTCTCGACCTCCCCAAAAGACATAGTTTTCTCCCCCAAGTTCTTTCGTTGCGTCAATGGCGTTCTTGACTTGAGCTGCGGCATGGGCCATCACGTGGGCGTTCGGGTTCGTCCCAGCTCCTTGCGAATATAAAGGACTGCCGAACAAGTTGGCCGTACCCCACAAGAGCTTTACGCCCGTCTCCTTTTGCAACTCCTTTGCAAGTCCGACAACAGTATGCAAATTTTTGACCGATTGGGAAAAATTTTCGCCTTCTGGAGCAATGTCCCGGTCGTGGAAACAGTAATAATCGACACCCAGCTTTTGAAAGAATTCAAAGGCAGCTTCCAATGTCTCCTTCGCTCGATCCATCGGATCACTCGATTGGCGCCAGGCCCTGTCGAAACTTTGACCTCCAAACATGTCGCTGCCGTTCCCCATGAGAGTGTGCCAGTAAGCAACCGAGAAACGAAGGTGCTCTCCCATTGTCTTGGAGCCAATGCGCTGGCTTTTATTGTAATATTTGAACGCAAACGGGTTCTTGGAGTCCTTCCCTTCAAATGGAATCTGTTGTTTGATTTTCGGGAAATATTTGTTCAACATGGTCATCGTGTAGTCTCGTCTCAAATTTTTACGGCGGGAGGTATTGAGTTGATGTGGGAATCCTAGGCAAAACTCTGAATGGTCATAAGAATCTCCTTCAACACTTTATCAGTTCAAATACAATTGAACCGATTCAATGTTATGAATATTTCTCCTTCATGTCAAGCGAAATAATAAGGAATTAGACAGCCAGAATTCTGAATAAATTGTTGTTCCAATTATCATAGACCGAGCCATATTTTTGCGCCAATTCAGCCTTGGAACCCAATTTTTCGATAACTTTTAAACCTTTAAAAGCTTCGTCCGTTGACGAATAATACCGGGCGCCGATTCCAGCCCCGCGGGCAGCTCCCTGCGAGCCGTCGGTATTGTAGATTTCCAGGTCAACATTGCACGTGTTAACGAATGCCTCTTTAAATACCGGGCTTTGGAACAAGTTTGAGTAGCCAGCTTTTATCACCCCGAATTCCATTCCTATACTTTTCATGATATCCAGTCCGTAGCGGAATGAAAACACGATCCCTTCTTGAGCTGCTCTCAAAAGATGTGCTCGGTTATGGATATTGAAATTAATCCCCGAAAACTGTGCAAGCACATCTTTGTTCCCCAAACTTCTCTCCGCCCCGTTCCCGTACGGATAACAGAACAGTCCTTCCGATCCGATCGCGATGCCGGAAGCAAAGTTGTTCATTTCATTATAGGAATATCGGTTATCCAAAATATTTTGCTTGATCCAACTATATTGGATCCCGGTACCGTTGATGCAAAGAAGCACCCCGGTAAAAGGTTGTTCCCTCGAATAATTTACATGGGCAAAGGTATTGACGCGACTGGCCGGATCAAAAATATTTTTTTTCGCAACACCATAGATCACTCCGGATGTTCCTGCCGTTGCAGCGATCTCCCCGGGTTTAAGCACATGAAGCGAAAGGGCGTTATTCGGTTGATCTCCGGCTCTATACGTCACAGGGATTCCGGCTCTCAGACCGAGCTCCGTCGCTGCTTTCGAGGTCAGTTTGCCTTGCACCCCGAACGTGGGGACGATATCCGCAATCAGATTCTTGTCGATACCGTAATATCGTATCAGTTCATCCGCCAAATCTTTTTTTTCGAAATCCCAAAAGATTCCTTCACTCAAACCGGAAATCGTTGTGCAAATTTCGCCGGTAAGCCTGAGAGCGATATAGTCTCCCGGCAACATGATCTTATCGATTTTGGAATAGACGTCGGGTTTGTTTTCCTTCACCCATTTCAGTTTTGATGCAGTGAAGTTGCCCGGGGAATTTAAATAATTGCGGAGGCATCGGTCGCTCCCCAGATCGGCAAAAGCCTTGTTCCCAATTTCAACCGCCCGGCTATCACACCAAATGATGGAAGGATACAACACTTCCCTGTTCTTCCCCACCATAACGAGTCCGTGCATCTGGTACGAGATGCCGATTCCGGCTATCTCAATCGATCCGCCACTGACTTTGGAGAGGATTTTCTTCGTTGCTGTGACTACGTGCTGCCACCATGTCTCGGGATGTTGTTCTGCCCAACCCGGCTGCGGCGATTCTATTTTCATTTCCGTTTCGGGAGAATTTCCGGAAACGACCAATTCTCCCGTATCTGCGTCGACAAAAGAAGCTTTGATGGATGAGCTCCCGATATCATATCCGAGGAGCAATGTTTGCATGATGGAAGGTCTCCGAAAGTTTGATGGTTCACAAAAACACGCTGTCGCGACAATATACGAGCTCAGTGTACAGAAGCCTTTATTGAGGTACGACACGATACAAAAAATAGAAACAAGAAGAAAGAGGCAAAGTAAAAAAGTCTCGGCACGTTGTGGAATTTTTAAGAGGATTGAACCTTCCGCGAAGTTCACGAAGGACACGAAGAAAACGCGGATTTTTGCACAGCGGATATTAACCTTCGTGTTTCTTCGTGCTCTTTGCGGATTTTTTTCCATTAACATCGTCAATAAATAGTAGCGATTGACTTCTAAAATTTGTTATTTTACGGGCGGCTCATTCCAAACATAACTTTTCGGAGGCACCATGCAACACTTCTCGTATTTGCTGACATCAAACAAAAATTTTCTCCTTGCCTGGCTTCTGTGTTCTTCTTCCGTTACCGCCCAGGGGGGCAACAACAAGCCCCTCTATTTAGACTACACCCAACCAGTCGACAAACGCGTCGATGATCTTGTTTCGAGAATGACGCTAGAAGAGAAGGTTTCACAAATGGTCAACAGCGCAAAGGCCATTCCGCGATTGCAGATTCCAGAATACGATTGGTGGAATGAATGCTTGCACGGAGTTGCAAGGGCCGGAATTGCGACTGTTTTCCCGCAAGCTATCGGTCTTGCGGCGAGTTGGAATACCGGGATGATGGGAATGGTCGCCGACGCGATCTCCACCGAAGCACGGGCCAAGAACAATGAATTCATTCGAAAGGGAGAACGGGATATTTTTAAAGGGTTGACGTTCTGGAGTCCCAACATCAATATCTTCCGCGACCCTCGCTGGGGACGCGGGCAGGAAACATACGGCGAAGACCCGTACCTGACAGCACGAATGGGAGTTGCCTTTGTGAAAGGATTGCAGGGGGATGATCCCCGGTATTTCAAAGTCATCTCCACACCGAAACACTATGCCGTTCACAGTGGGCCCGAGCCGGACAGACATATGTTTAACGCGGTCATCGACAATCATGATTTGTACGAAACGTACCTGCCGGCCTTTGAAGCGTGCATCACCGAAGGCGGGGCATTCTCAATAATGTGCGCCTACAACCGACTCATGGGCGACGCGTGTTGCGGCTCGCCGGAGCTTTTGCGAAAAATTCTTCGAGAGAAATGGGGGTTCAAAGGATATGTCGTCTCGGATTGCGGGGCCATTAATGATATTTACAATTCGCACAAAGTTGTCAAAACGCCGGCTGAAGCGGCGGCTCTTGCAGTAAAATCCGGAACAGACCTCGAATGCGGAAACGTGTACACCACCTCACTGCTCGACGCAGTGAAGCAAGGCCTGATAACGGAAGAGGAGATTACCGTCGCGGTGAAGCGCCTCTTCACCGCCCGCTTCCGGCTCGGCATGTTCGATCCTCCCGAAGTCGTAAAGTACTCAAGAATTCCAATCGAAGAGAACGATTCGAAGGAACACCGGGCACTTTCTCTCCGTGCTGCACACGAATCCATCGTCCTGTTGAAGAACTCAGAAAATATTCTTCCGATTAAAAAAAGTGTGAGGCACATAGCGGTGATCGGACCTAACGCCGATTCCTATCTCACATTGCTCGGCAACTACAACGGAACGCCTTCGAAATATGTGACCCCGCTCCAAGGAATAAAACACAGAATTGGCGACAGTGCGGTGGTTGACTATGAAGTCGGATGCAACGTCATCGATACGGGAGGCGTCATCAACAATCTTTCTTCCGACATCATGAGCTTCGACGGGAAGCCCGGTCTGAACGTGGAATTCTTCAAGAACAAAGAGCTGTCGGGCGTGCCTTTCTACACGAGACTTGACCAACTCACAAGCCCGAACTGGTTCCGCGGCTCGCAAATTCCATCCTTCAGCGGCTCGTCCGACATTTCCTCAATTCGATGGAGCGGCATCATTACGGCACCCGTGACCGGGGAGTTCGATTTCATGGTCAAGAGTGACTGCGGATATCGCTTGCTGATAGAAGGAAATACCATCGTCCAGGATTGGACGAATCATGATTTTTCATCAAAAGAAAATCATGTCCGTTTGGCACAAGGAAAGCCGTACCGATTCACACTTGAATCGTGCCGAAACTCACAGTGGCCCCAACTGTCGGTACAATGGAAGTTGTTAAACAGCGACAACTCCAGGAAAGCAGTCGACCTCGCAAAACATTCCGACCTTGTCATCTTTGTCGGGGGTATTACACCTCAACTCGAGGGAGAAGAAATGCGCGTCGATTATGAAGGGTTTAAAGGAGGCGACCGAACAAGTCTCAACCTCCCTGTCGTACAGGAAAACTTATTGAAAGAACTCCATGCCACGGGTGCGCCCGTTATATTGGTGCTCATGAGCGGCAGCGCCTTAGCTGTCAATTGGGAGAATGAGAATCTTCCCGCTATCGTGCAACTCTGGTATCCCGGAGAAGAAGGGGGCACAGCGTTGGCCGATGTCTTATTCGGAGATTACAATCCTGCGGGGAGGTTGCCTGTGACGCTCTATAAATCTGTTGACCAACTGCCCCCCTTCAATGACTACAATATGAAGGGGCGCACGTATCGGTATTTTGAAGGAGAGCCGTTGTTCGCATTCGGTTACGGATTGAGTTACACGAAGTTCAGCTACAGCAACCTCGTTATCCCTCCCGAGATACGCACCGGTGACTCACTAAAAGTGTCCGTCGAAGTCCAAAATGTTGGAACCCTCCCCGGCGATGAGGTTGTCGAGCTTTACGTTAAGAATCTCTCAGCTTCAGTCACCGTCCCCATTCACTCATTGGAGGGATTCAAACGCATACATCTTGAGGCCGGTGAGAAACGCACTGTGGAGTTCACAGTGAAACCGAAACAGTTGGCGATTATCAATGCAGGTGCAATGCGCGAAGTTGATGCAGGGGATTTTCAGATTGCAGTTGGCGGAATTCAACCCGGAACCAGTTCTCCGACAACCGGCGTTGTTGTCCAAAAAATCAGAGTGGTAGGAAAGCCTGTTGTGATTGAATAAATCAGGCAGTTGTTATGGGGGGAAGGAAATTCTTTTCGTTCATATCACGGATCAAGATCGGCATTCATCCCCTTGACGAACTTCGTCAAGGGGATGTTCTACTCTTACCCTCCGTTGCCAGCCTGCGGGCAAGCTTTCAAAACTCTCGTTGACTCTCTGACGATGAATTCCGTTTCAAGGACAACATGTTCGTTCGGTAAAAGGGAAGGAGATTCAATGTTCCTGATCAATATTTCCGCCGCTCGTTTTCCTATTTCGTGTTGAGGTGCCCTAATTGTCGTCAAAGGAACCGGGTAAATCCGCGCATAGTAGATGTCATCATTTCCTATGATCGATATGTCGTCCGGAACCCGAATCTTCAACTGCTTAAGAGCTGTCATCACCGCGAGTGCCTGATGGTCGTTGAAGCAGACGATGGCGGTAGGATAATCTTCGGGCTTCCTGCTTTTGAAATACTCCAGCGTTTTGCCGAAACTTTCATCATAGTGGGACCCGACGGAAACAATCATCTCCTTGTTAAAAACCTGAGTGCTTTCGCTGAACGCATCTCGGAATCCTTCGATGCGCTCTTGGGTGTGTGACGACAGAGGCGGCCCTGCGAAATGCACAATGCGTGTGTGGCCGCTGTCGATAAGGTATTTTACCGCTTTCTTGATCGCTTTCAAGTTGTCGATCGCGACCACGTTCGCCTGAATTCCGCGGACATCTTCAAGCAACACAAAGGGGTAGTTGATCATTTTGAGTTTGAAAAGATGCTCTATTTCTGCCGTTCCTGCAACGATCGGAGCGATGATGGTCCCTTTGATATCTTTTGCCGAAAAAAGATGGGAGAATTTTTTCTCGGTTTCGTGGTCGTCATCCGAGCTTGTAACGATAACCGAATACCCTTTGCTGTTCGCGTACTCCTTTACACCGGCAGCGATCGATGTATAGAACGGATAATTCAAATCCTTGATGATGACCCCGATACTCTTGTCCTGGTTACCGTTCTTTAAATTTCTGGCAATTCCCTTCGGGCGAAAATTGAGTTCCTTCATCACCCCTAGGATATGATCTCTGGTCGCCGGTTTTACCGTATCTTTAGCATTGATCACTGCAGAAACCGTTCCCTTTGAGACTCCTGTTCGCTTAGCAACGTCTTCTATTGTTATTCTTTTCATGTAAGTTTTCGGTACTTCCTTCGAGAAAGTGCCCCGTTAGTATGAAACCGTAGTTTTCACCTAGGCTTCAAAATTTGAACAAAATGGGCGACCGATGATGGTAGAATATTTTCCCTGCAATATCTTGCATGAGTTAAGAGAACGCATGTCCAATTCAAACGAGGGGACTGTGACATAAAGGACACCGTCTTAAGTCCTAAACACGGAGGATTCGCTACACCATACCAATCGCCAGAATTATTCGATCCATTGATTTTCAAAGATTGCATACAAAGGTACGATTTTTTCCCCGATAGTCAAATCGGTAATCCAGGCAGCGATCCAATAATCCATAGCAGTCGGATCGCTCGCCAGCCGACTCACTTGTAAACCTGATCCTCTCCTGAATATTCAAACCAATCGTAAGACGCAATACTATTGCTCTCCTTTTTCTGCGAGGTTGCATACATCGCGTACATGCAGCCGACGAACCCGCCGGCAACTCTCGTGCTAAGAAACCTTGCGTCGACACTATCTTTGAGCGCAATCCACCGCCCAGGGATGTAAGCGAAAGAGAATGAATAGATGTCCTTCTTGGCTTCAATTCTCAGCAACACTTCGCTCTCCTCCTCAGCTTTCCCGATTGGTACCGAGGCGATCAATTCCATACCGCTGGTGGACTTCCCGCTGCTGTCCGATTGGTAAAACTGGATCACCGGTTTGCCTTGCTCGGATGATTTGCACAAAAAATAAAAATGCTTTTCATTCTGAAAAACCAGCAGTCCCGCTTTTTCGTTGTCGGCCTTTGGAGTAAAAAGTAACGCGGTGGTCGCAGAACAGCTCAGGTGTTGCTGACGCCGGCTGAGGAAACTCGGATTCATGCTGTCGACGCACGTTTCTGGCCTCACCTTCATTGACAAGAAACCCTTCTTCCGTGTCAAGTCGAACCATTTTTCGTGAGGCGTCCTGAGAAAAACCCAATTGAGGTTTAGTTCCGGTGAATCGAACTCGTCCCTGGTTCGAAAATTTCCGCTCGTTGGAATCTCAGCCGAATCTGTTGAAGACTGGATCGGGTACGGGTAATAATATTGAACTTCTTCATGTCCCGGATTGATCGTGGGCCAGCCGTCTTTCCAGCGTACGGGGGCCAGAAATGTTTCCCTCCCCGTGTTATAGTACTCATCTTCGTACGGACGGCAGCCGAGGAAAACAGCCCACCAATCACCCGATTCGGTCTGCACAAAATCTGCGTGCCCCGTCGAAGTAATCGGGAACGGCCTTTGGGGATCCAGTTGTCGCTGTGTGAGGATTGGATTGTTCTCGTACGAAACGTATGGACCGTAAACGTTTGTACTTTTGAATACAACTTCAGAATGTTGATCGGCCGTTCCCCCTTCGGCATCAATTAAGTAGTACACACCATCTTTTTTAAAAATATGCGGACCTTCAATCCATGCCGGTTTTTTATTAATGTCGGTTCCCCCGTTGATGAGTATTCGCTCCTCTCCTTTCACTTTGAGGCTCTCGGGATCAAATTCATGAATCCTTATTGTCCTGTGCCCATTGTAGAGAGGTTTGTCGTCCGGCGGGATGCTGTTGTAGACGATGTATGCTTTGCCGTCATTGTCAAAAAACAATGATGGATCTATCCCGTTAATCTCCGGCAGCCACACCGGGTTCGACCAGGGACCGGCCGGATCTTTTGCCGTTGCAACGAAATTTCCCCCGATATCAACAAGCGTGCACGTTACATAAAACAATCCGTTATGATATCGAATCGCCGGTGCAAAAAGACCGCGCGAAACCCCCTGCCCATCCAGGTTGAATTGCTCGGGCATGTTCAAAACGTATCCTATCAATTTCCAGTGAACCAAATCTCTGCTGTGAAACACATTGATCCCTGGAAAATAGGAGAACGTAGAATTGACGATGTAGTAGTCCTTCCCCACCCGGCAAATGCTCGGATCGGGGTAGAAACCGGCAATGACCGGATTTGTGAAACTCGGAAGACTCTGTCCGAATGAATGCTCTTGAACTCCGATACTCGCGAGTACCGAAGAGAACCGCACAACAGATGGCATTCCTCTTCAAGGATTGCCTTCCTTTCAGTTCAACGTTTCTAGCGCGTCACACATAATATCACGAATCGTTTTCTAATTGACCTTCTCGACGAATTGCTGACCGCCAAATTGCTCCAGCTGAAACCCTGTCACCTTTCCTTTCTCATCTCTCTTAAAATGAACGAACAAATAGGCGCCCCTCAAATAAAAATCTTTTTCACTCTCTGCCAAAACCGGCACTCGTGAACCGTCAGGCGCAACTGCGACAAGATGACTTCCTTCCCGCATAACCTGTATTCTGACATCTGGATTAATCTGGTATGTACCCGCATATTGATCGAGGATCGCGGGATCGACTGCTATTGAAGGTTTGGAGAACACAAATTGCAGTCCTCGAGAATACCCTTCCGCTTTCCCTCCCGAATGTCCGGTTCCCTCAATCACACGTGTTTCAATTTCCAGTCCCTCCAATTTTTTCGCTTTTAAGTTATCCGCAAATTTCTCAAAAGCGCCCTCGTTTCCTTCCAGACCGCCGACCGCCATGAATAGCTTGATCGGAAGCCGGGATTTCATCGGTGCATAGCTCTTCATGTACGTCCCGAGCACTTCGTTGTCCCATCCGATTGCAGGGCTTGTCAGCACATAACGGTTGAACGATGCCGTTTCTTGAAAGAGCGCATAGAGCGTGAAAAGGCCTCCGAGTGAACTTCCCATAAGGGTCCGGTCGTCTTTCTTTGTCCGGTACCGCGAATCGATAAACGGGATCAATTCTTTCTTGATGAATTCCAGGAACTTCGGCGCATTGCCCGATTGAGGCGACTGCTTTGTCGCCGAGGGTGTCAGGTCCCGCGCTCTCAACATATCGTAGTTTGGATTGTTCCCTCCCCATGCAATGCCGACGACGATTGCAGAAGGCACAAAGCCGTCATAGTATTGCTCTCCGAAAATCGCATTGAGCAGCGGAAAATCCCATTGCCCGTCGAGGAGATAAATAACAGGAAATGTCTTGGAGCTGTCCTGATAGTCTCTTGGAAGGTTTACATACAGGTTGAACTCCTGCCCGACGATAGAAGATGTAAAATGAAGCGATTGAGTTCCGGCAATTTCCACTGCTGGAGGAGATGAAAGTGAATCGCCGTGGCCCGACTGAGCTGCGGAAGGCCGAAAGAAAAAAAGTGTTAGTAAAAAAATACAGAAAGGGCAACATCGATAGAAAGAATAAACTGTTCCATGTATTGTTGGTTTCATAAAAGAAGGCTCCTCAAAGAATCGTTGTGTTGGAATTGCTCTTTTACAATGACAAAGGGTATTGACTTTACTTCTGACCGGGTGAGAAATGCGCAAGCTCTTCGTTGCTAATTTTTAGGATGCATGAGAAAGCTCTCCGGCGGGCCGAGATAGCTCGGCTTCACTCCACCGGCGTCGACGACAATTTTTTGCAAAACCACTCCGGGGTCAACCATCCAGAATTTCAACGTGTGGACGCCCGGGTTGCGAATAATGTGGTGTGAAATTGAAATGTTGATATTGTTCGCCACCCATTGCTCCCATGTCCAGTTCGAATTGTCCCCGTTCATAATAATTGTCTGTGGAGGCTCTTCATCGAAGGAAACGGCGTACCGCAGCCCTTGATCGTTGTGAAAATTAAGCGTTGGTGATAAATAAACGTTTACACTCACTTCACCTGTGGTGAAAAAATACATTGCATACTCGAGATGCGGGCTGGAATTTCCCGGTGATTGCGGCGATGAAGTCGCTGGCATCGGTGTCATTGCAGAAAGTGTCCGGCCTAATCCTGGAATTTTCAGCCATGTAATAGGCGATGTTCCCACAAATTTCGAATAATGTTCCGCCTCCATTGAGACACAACCGTTGCTTTCCACAAATTCCTGCACGGTATCTTGTTGAAAAAGCGATGGGTTGTTAATGGATGCATGGACAATGATACGACTTTTTCGCGGTCCGGTTACAGTAATGGCTGCGTGTTGCTTTCCTACGGTTGCTTTCTTCCAATTTACACTGACCAAAAGGCGCTCTTCCGAATCGATTCTTCCCCTGGCCTTGCTCACGTTGAGCCACGGTTTGTCAACCTTCACCGAGAACGTGAATGGAGTTTTCCCTCGGTTAAATATTTCGATATAGTACGTTTGCCGATTAAACCGGTCAAACTCGGGAAGCAACGCATCGGTACTATCGCCGGGCCATGAAGTGGATCGGCCTTCTATTGCGACTCCCATCTCGGCAGCATCGGGCACTTCGATTCTTTTCACTTCGGGTAGAACATTCTTCGGCGGCTCCTGCCAGTACGTGTAGCCGATGTGAGTTTGGTCCATCATGTGGTCCCATTTTCCCCCGGCCATCACTTTGTTATAGTAGTAAGAAATCGCTGAATCTTTGCCGAACAATTCCTGGGCTTTTTGTGCAAGGCTATCGGTTGCAGTTCTGCCCTCTTTTGCGTAGAGACGGTTCTTTGCAACGGTCACGTACAGCTCGTTCAGGTTTGAGCATGCGAGAACAGGATGGAGAACAAGTTGATAGAACGCATCTTTATATTCGGCGGGAAGCGCGTTATAAATATGCTGCGCCTTATCGGCAAGTGCGTTGTAGTCAGCAACAACGGTTTCGGCCTCTCGATAGTCGAACAAACTGTAGGTGTCCGGGGAGAGCAGTTCCGGTTTTCGCCGGGCGTTAAACTTTGTGTACGATGTCACGATGTGGGCGATGTCAGACGCGTGATCTTTGCCGAATTGTTGTTCTGCCCAGCGTCGGGTATACTCGGGCAAACGCTCCGCCGGCCATGCGCCAGGATTCCAGGCGTAGTCGAGGAAAAATTGAATCGGAAATTCCATCGGCTTGATGTCGCCCACGTTGACGATCCAGATTTGCTTGGCGCCGTAGGCGTACGCCAGGTGCATTTGTTCCCAAACTCTTTCGATCTGATTTGTATTCAACCACTTATAATTTCTTGGTCCTCCAACATAATCGTAATGGTAATAAATTCCATAGCCGCCGCTTCTCGGTTCATCACTAAGCTTGGGAAGCCTGCGGATGTTTCCCCAATTGTCGTCGCACAAAAGTAAGGTGACATCATCGGGAACGCGCATGCCTTTGTCATAATAATCCTGCACTTCCTTGTAGAGCGCCCAATCTTGCGGAATGGTAGTGACATCCTTGCCCGTCACCTTGGCGAGAATCTCGCGCTGGTCTTTGACAATTCTTTCTAGAAGCGCGATATTGGACCCTTCAGTCATCGGCATATCGCCGTTACCTCTCATACCGATCGTTACGACGCTCTCGTATGAATCCATCCTCTTGATCCCTTCCGTCCAAAAATCTTTAAGGACGCTGTCGTTCGTCGCGTAGTTCCATGGACCATGGCCATAGCGCTGCCATTCTTGTTGGGCGCGCATCATCGGTTCATGATGTGAGGTTCCCATGACAACTCCGTATTCATCTGCAAGTTTTTGGTTCATCGGATCGTCGTCATTGAACGCGCTCCCCCACATCGCCGGCCAAAGATAATTTCCTTTCAAACGGAGAATAAGTTCAAAGACATGCACATAGAACTTGCTGTTGAATCCCCCAAATTTTTCACGCGCCCATCCCGAAAGCGCCGGCGCCTCATCGTTGATGAAGAACCCCCGGTACTTTACTGCCGGCTCTCCTTGCGTATGCCAGCCGGGAAGAACGTAAAGACTTGGCCGGTGCCGCACAGGAACGTCTGCCCACCAATACCAAGGCGACACGCCGATTTGTGCAGAGAGGTCGAACATACCGAAGATCGTCCCCCGCTTATCGCTGCCGGCAATCACCAGAGCGCGATCTACACCGGCGAACGGTTGTTCAACGACCTGAATAACAAATGTCTCCCACTTCCCGGAAATTCCTTCAACGTTGATTTTTTTCCGGGAGATCAATGTATCGATCCATGGATTTTTTCCGATCGTGCCTATCACAACAAGTTCTTTGGATGAAGGAATGGAATCGGTGAAAATAGGAGGCTTCGCATTCGTCACGCGTTCGATGTCGCCGGCAAATTGCTTCGAAATGAGAAGCACGCCTGCATAATCGCGCGAGCTGACACAAAGCGGCGCGGACACACCAGAAGATGAAAGAGCAAAGCTCCCCGGCTTCATTTCGGGCATGATGTAGGATCCGCCTTCGATGATCGAAGCCGTCTGCGCAAAAGGGATAATCGGGATAGTGAGGGTGAAGAAGGTAACACATACAATCCTTGCAAGCGCTTCCTCGGTATTTAACATTTTTTTTGAAGGGCTCTTATGGATTTGATTCATGTGACTGGCTTCCGCGATTTCTAAAATCAAAATACTATCGACACTTTAAAGAATTGATCAAAATGAAAAAAGGGAACTTTTGTTCAAGTTCCCCTGCGAGCCATGTCAAAGTCTCAAACCTTGAAATGGTTTTTTATGGATTTTGAGCCGCTTTGACCACCGCCTCGAACGCGGGCTTGGGATTGCCGCTGCGGTCGAACAACAACGGATAATTGGTTCGGCCGCCCGAGTTCAGCCATGAATCGCCGTCCGTTACCCCCCAAAAAGTGACGCGGCCGACAACATCTGCATGTTTGACAAAAACGGAAAAGAGATCGCCGTAACGCTTTGCAAGGTCCATTTGCATCGAATCGGGCAAACCGTTCGCGTAAATATCTTCTCTCATGACATGGTAATTGTTCACAGACAAGTCGGCGCCTCGATTTCCCTGGGTCGCGGGAACAACATCGATGTCCAGTTCAGTGATATTAACTTTTACGCCGAGTTTCGCAAATGTCTCGATCGCTGAGCGAACCTGTTCCATTGTCGGCCAATCCATTTTATAGTGCCCCTGCAAACCGACCGCAGCAACATGCACTCCCGCTGCTTGAAGTTTCTTGATCAACGCAACGGCCCCCTCACGCTTTGGAGCATTCTCGAGCGAGTAGTCGTTGTAGTACAGCTCTGCGTTAGGGTCCGCTTCATGGGCAAACTCGAACGCCTTCACGATGTACTCTTCTCCGATGATCTTCAACCAGGGACTATCGCGGAGCGAACCGTCTTCGTTCAGCGCTTCATTGACAACATCCCAACCTCTGATCCTCCCTTTATATCGGCCGACAACCGTGTGAATGTGGTCGCGCATTCGCTCCAACAACGCCTCGCGGCCAATCGTCTTCCCGGTGTTATCCTGAAATACCCACCGTGGCGTTTGATTATGCCAGACCAGCGTGTGGCCGATGATGACCATGCCGTTCTTTTCGCCGAATTCGACATAGCGATCGGGGGCGTCGAACGCATACACGTTCAGTTCGGGGTGGACCGATTCCCACTTGAGGACATTCTCTGGCGTAATGGTGTTGAATTGCATTTTGGCGAGCGCGGCGCCGCGTACATCTTCCCCCGAAAACTCGGCTTCGTTCAATGCAGCGCCGATAAGGAAATAGTTCTTGAAAATATTTTTGAGCGCAGGTTGCGCGACCGCGTTATCTAAAACACAAAACGACAGAAGACTGGCTAAGAATAAAGAGAGGTATTTTTTCATAATCTGCCGACCGTAAGCTCCACCAACCTATTGCCATGCACAATAAATCATTTACACTGTTTGAGCTGCAAACCCTTTCCGCCGTTCAGCCAACTCATTCGTTATTTGAATTTCAGCCTGCTTGTTAATGCTGTAAAATAAGAGGCAGACAACGCAAAGACCAAATGTGATTGCCGGGAAAATACTCATCGTCATGACGATGCCGTTTAAAGCAGACTCGCTCTGTGCTGCGTTGGGCACGTAACCGTACATGGAAAGCACAAATCCGGTAATTGCGCCGCCGAAACCCAACCCCGCTTTTAACGCAAATACGATAGCTGAAAAAACCATCCCCGTTGCACGTCGCCTGTTCTTCCATTCAGAGTAATCCGCCACATCCGCCATCATCGCCCAAAGCAACGGAATAGTAAAGCCGTAGACGAACTGGCGGGCCATCTCCATTCCAAAGATCAATGTCACGGCCGTCGGGGGGAGAAAAATAAAAAGGGCAGTAAAGAGCGTCGTGCCTAAAAGACCTCCGATAAAGACGTTCCGCTTGCCAAATTTCGTTGCCAGTCCTTTTGAAAAAAAGATGCCGATAATGGTAGAACCGGTTCCCAGCACGTTAAACCAACTGAAGAGGGTCTCGTAATTCTCGGCGTGCATGTAATATCTAAAGTAGTAGAAGACAACGCTGCCGCGCATCGCCAGTGTAATAAAGAGAATAAGCGTCAGTGCAAACATCGCAATCCACGGCCCGTTTCTGCGCAAATCGCCAAAATGTTCTTTGAGCGTGGCTTTCTGTGCGGGATCGGGTTGGATGCGTTCTTTTGTGGTTGAAAATGTGATGAAGAAGAGGACCACGGCAAGTGAGGAGAAGATCGCCATTGTGTACCGATAACCCAGTGCGCTGTTTCCCGCGCCGAAGTAGCTTACCATCGGCAAGGCCAAACCCTGGATGATGAGTTGTGCAATCATTGCAAAGACGAACCTGTACGACGACAGGCTTGTCCGCTCTCCTAAATCCCCCGTCATTACTCCGCTTAATGCCGAGTACGGAAGGTTGTTGGCTGAGTAGACCATCATGAGCGCGATGTACGTGATGTAGGCATACACAAGTTTTCCGCCTGCGCTGAAATCGGGCGTAGCAAATGCAAGGAACCCCATAATGCCGAACGGTACGGCTGTCCAAAGTATCCACGGACGAAACTTTCCCCATTTTGTTTTTGTCCGGTCTGCGACAACTCCCATGATCGGGTCGAAAATTGCATCCCACACACGCACGACGACCAACAATGTCCCCGCCGCCGCCGCAGTTATTCCAAACGTATCGGTATAAAACGCAAGCTGGAACATCACCATAGTCTGGAAGATGAAGTTCGCAGCGGTATCACCGAGAGCGTAACCGACTTTTTCTTTAACAGGGAGTTTTTCTGAAGTTGTCTGCACGAAGGTTGGGGGGAGTAAGTTTTAAGTTATGGGTTTTAAGTACTAGGTATTAGGTATTAGGTATTAGGTTTTGGAAGTTTTGTACTTTAGTGGCCGGCGGTTTATATTCTGAATTCTGAATTCTGTATTCTGTATTCTGAATACTGACCATTTTCCCTTCTCATACTACGCGTAACATCACTTTTGTCAAATCCTGATCCCGCGAAGAATTTCCAACCATGATCTCGAAGTCGCCAGGTTCGACAACGAATTCTTTGTCGATGTTTGTAAATGATAAATGCTCGGGTGAAATCGCGAATGTCATCGTTTGCGTTTCGCCCGGCTGCAAGCAGATTCTTTTGAACCCTTTCAGTTCCTTCACCGGACGAGTAACCGAACTTACGACGTCGCGAATATAGACCTGAACGACCTCTTCGCCTGCACGCGCTCCCGTATTCTCGACATCGACGAGAACTTTTGTCGACTCATCGACCCGGATGACGGGCTTTTCGAGCCGGATATTTGAAAAACAGAATGTCGTATAACTCAGCCCGTAACCGAACGGATATAGTGCCGAGATATCATCGAAGAGATAACCGCGGCGGGCGGAAGGTTTGTAATTGTAGTAGCACGGTATATGCCCGACCGACCTCGGAATCGATATCGGCAATTTTCCCCCGGGGTTGACAGTTCCAAAAAGGACGTCCGCGACGGCCGTTCCGGTTTCCTGACCCAGGTACCAACACTCGACGATCGCGGGAACATGAGCCGCAACATAGCTGATCGAATTCGGCCGGCCATTGAAGAGGAGAACGACAGTCGGTTTGCGCGTTTCTACGACTGCTTTGACAAGTTCATTCTGCATTCCGAACAACTCAAGGCTCGCTCTATCCCCCAGATGGACTTTGCTCCAGGCTTCACGGGATGTTTGTTCGTTGTCCCCCAAAACAAGAATCACGGTATCCGCTTTCTGAGCTGTGGCAACTGCTTGTGTAATGAGTTTTCGATTTTCTTCAGGGTCAGGAAGTACCACCACGTCTTCTTCCCATGAACCGCCGACAGTGTTCTTACATCCTTCGCTGTAGAGCACGGTAACGTTCTCCCCAACTTTTTCTTTAATCCCTTTCAATACCGAAGTATAGTATCTCGGCTTGCCGCTGTAGCCTCCTAACAACTTGCGGTCGGCGTTCGGACCGATTACCGCCAGCGTTGTGCCAGATTTTTTTCCGAGAGGTAGAAGCCCTCCTTCGTTTTTCAAGAGCGTGATGGTCTCGTGCGCAGCGCGGAGTGCAATTTTCCTGTTCTCCTCAATTTTCTGTTCATGCCGTTCGGAATCCAGCGTAATATAGGGATCATCGAACAAGCCGATCTGGAATTTATACTTCAAGAGTGCGGCCACCAATTCATCAATCGCGGTCTCAGCAATGGCTCCTTCTTGTACGAGCTTTACAAGGTTGGGGTAGCAATCCGGGTCGGGGAGTTCGATATTGACCCCGGCATTGATCGAAAGAATCGCTGCCTCATTTTTATCGGCTGCGACAGCATGGCTTACGCTGTCTTCCTTTCCTTTCATCTCCGTAATTGCATAGTAGTCCGAAACGACAAATCCTTCGAAGCCCCACTCACCCCGCAGAACATCCCGCAACAACCACCGGTTCGCGTGCGACGGAACTCCGTCAATTTCATTATAGGAGGCCATCACGCTCATCGCGTTTCCTTTCTTGATAACATCTTTGAACGGAGAGAGAAAGGTATCGCGTAAAAGCCGCTCGGAAAAATTCCCGGGGCCGCAGTTGGATCCCGATTCCGGCTGCCCGTGGGCAACAAAATGTTTGAGGGTCGCGATGAGATGTTTTTTGTCTGCAAAGGTTCCATCCCCTTGAAATCCCTTGACGGCTGAGATCCCCATTTGTGCAACGAGGTACGGATCTTCACCGAAGGTTTCTTCCACGCGACCCCATCGCGGATCACGGGCGACGTCGACAACGGGAGTCAGGGCTTGATGGGCTCCCCGCGCACGGGTTTCTTCTGCAATGGCAGAATAAATTTCTTCGACAAGCTGTGGGTTAAAAGTTGAAGCCAAGCCGATCGGCTGGGGATAACTCGTAGCATCTTTAGCTGCAAGCCCGTGGAGGCATTCCTCATGGAAAATAGCG
This sequence comes from uncultured Bacteroidota bacterium, assembly GCA_963717445.1. Classification (GTDB taxonomy): domain Bacteria; phylum Bacteroidota; class Ignavibacteria; order UBA10030; family UBA8401; genus JAGVPT01. The sequence continues at coordinate 1,761,334 of OY970334.1, forward strand.
GGAATCCCGAGACGGGTATTTTCCACAAAAAACTTTTGGAGGTTGTTCGACAGCTCTCCCATCTCCATTGCATCTTGGCCGCTTCCGGTATCGCTTATTCTTCCGATCTGACCGATTCCATCTTTGAGATAGTGATCCAACTTTTTGAGATTGAGTTTTCCCGCTTCATCGAAAAGTATCGTCTTCTTCTGGCCCCAAATGCAAAGCATCTGAGCTACCTTCTCTTCGAGCGTCATGCGACCCAATAGATCGGCAACCCGTTCGTCAACAGGCAACTTTGAATTTCTGTAGTCGAGCAAATCTATCTGGTCTATCGGTGCGGTGTTCGCGGGTTTTTCAATCATTGTCAATTTCCGTGGGCGCTAAAGCGGGATGTGAACAAAATAACTTCGGTGATCACGCGACGTGCAGGTCGGTTGCCGAGAGGTTCCTGAGAACCCACCGATCTTCAGCTATCGTGGGCGGAATCTCTGCTCCTCCATTGCCGAGTGGTTCAAAAATAAAGCCTTTAATCTCTCCAGTAAGAGTTGGAACTGTAACCTAACCTCTTCCTGACTCAACAGTCCTTGATTGTCTATTTAATGGGTTAAATAAGTATTGAACCGTTTCAATAGTAAAAAACAAGTACTAAAAAGGCAAGGAGAAAAAAAGATATTTACTTTATTTCCTTTTCAACACAATATTAAGATCAATCTCGTTTCAAAAAAAGCACCTGGAATCAATACAAATCTTGCCAAGCGAAATGGTCTCCTTTCGAGAGGCCCACCCAGATTCCCTTACTTTTTCCCTTGAGCTGAATAGCTAAACTACCAGTAATTATGGACACTTCTACGAATGTACCGATCGTAAATAAAGCGAATTTGTGTCATTGCTCCATCAGAAATTGGTGGCAAATCGGCCGCTTTTGCGTTCTCTTCTTCCTGCTGTTTTCGTTTGGCACCGGGAATCGCACATGTCACAGCATCGAACATTAGAATCCAACGAAGGGCAAACTGGGCAAGACTCATATCGGGCGGACAGATTGACCTCAGCTCATCGACTGCTTGATGGCTTGACGAAAAATCGACACCCGAGAATGTTTCGCCCCGGTCGAATTCCTCTCCATGCCGGTTAAAATTTCGATGGTCGTCTGCAGCGAATTGAGAATCAGGTTTGAATTTTCCGGTGAGGAGTCCGGAAGCCAGAGGAACACGCCCCAGTATACCGACTTTTTTTTTCTTGGCTTGATCGAAGAAAAGTTCAGCGGGGCGGTGACGGAACATATTGAAAATTATCTGCACGCTCTGCACTTCCGGATATTCGATCGCTTTAAGCGCCTCTTCTACTTTTTCGACGCTGACACCGTAGAAGCGGATCTTCCCGGCTTTTACCAAATCGTCGAGAATCTCAAACACCTCGGGCTTGTAATAAATTTCCGTCGGAGGACAATGAAGTTGCAGCAAGTCGAGGGCATCGGTCTTCAGGTTTTTTAAACTTCGCTCGATGAACGAGGTTAAATTTTGGCGATTGTATCCTTCGGCAGTATGTGGGTTCAGGCGCCGTCCGGCTTTCGTTGCGATGTAAAACGGTTCCTTTCGATCGCGCCGCAACGATGCTAGCAATCGCTCGCTCCGTCCGTCTCCATAAACATCGGCAGTGTCAAAGAAATTGACGCCAAGATCGACTGCCCGGTGGAGTGCCTCCATCGACTCTTTGTCGTCCACCTCTCCCCAGGTTCCTCCGATTGCCCAGGCGCCGAAACTTATCGCGGACACTTCCCAACCCGTGCGTCCCAATTTTCTGTAAACCATCTGTTTTCTCCAGCTTGATTTCTTGTCCCTATAACTTGCTAATGACCGACAATCTTATCTGACATCAGTCGCGAGCATTCCCGCTCTTCGCGCCGCCTCCAATCCAAGTTCGCCGTCTTCAAACACTTGACACTTGCCGGGCTCAACACCCAGCCGAGCCGCAGCTTCGATAAAAATATTCGGGCTCGGCTTCGGTTGGATTCCATCATCGGCTGTGAGGATGACACTGAAATATTTTTTTATCCCAAGAGTTTCTAATTGAAAATCTACATTTGCCTTTGTGCTTCCTGATGCGACGGCCATCGGCAAAATGTTCCTGTAACGCAGAACAATTTCAACCACAGGCTGAATCGGCTTGAACTGATCGCGATGGCTGCGAAAAAATTCATCTTTGAGCTTCATTGTGCTGAGAATGTCGAGCGAAGATCCAAAATCCGCATTATACAATTCGATGATCTCTTTATCCGGCATCCCCTTTTTCGAAAAGAAGTAGGGGAAATCCCAAGTGCCTCCCTGCTCTTTCACGGAATGTTCCCATGCCCTCATGTGCACCGGCATCGAATCGACCAGGGTCCCGTCGCAGTCAAAAATCAATCCCTTGACGTAATCAGGGATCTGAATCTCAGGCATCGCCGTCACCGCTATTGCCGGTAGTACAATTCATTCCACCTGAGTTCCTTCTTGAAATCTGAAACGGTCGTCGTGTCGTCGATGACGAGCATTTCGATTCCGGCAATTTCTGCAAAATCCTCAAGATACTCCGTGGTGATGGACTGACTGAAGACCGTATGATGAGCTCCCCCGGCAAGAATCCAAGCAGTCACTGCGGTATCAAAATTCGGCTTAGGAACCCACAAAGCCCGCGCGACGGGTAATTTGGGGAGCGGTTTTTCCGGAGGGATAGTTTCAACTTCATTCACAATGAGACGAAACCGATTTCCCATATCGACAAGCGTTGCATTGATAGCCGCTCCAGCCGGAACATTGAAGACCAATCTCGGGGGATCTGCCTTTCCGCCGATGGAGAGCGGATGAACTTCCAGTTTCGGCTTATCCGCCGCAATGGATTGACAGATCTCCAGCATGTGGGCGCCAAGAACTTGTTTTCGGGAAGGGTCGAGATGATATGTGTAATCTTCCATGAACGAGGTTCCCCCCGGCAATCCCGCAGACATCGTCTTGACCGAGCGAAGCAATGCTGCAGTTTTCCAATCGCCCTCCGCTCCGAATCCGAATCCCTGCGACATCAATCGTTGAACTGACAGTCCCGGCAGTTGTTCAAGTCCGTGTAAGTCTTCGAATGTCGTAGTGAAAGCTTTGAAATTGTCTTCACCCAAAAATTTTGTAAGGCCAAGCTCAATGCGCGCAGCTTCGCGCAGCGATTGGCGTTCCTTGCCTCCGCGTCGCATGGATGCAACCACTTCATATTCTTTCTCGTACGTGGAAAGCAGAGACTCAATCTCAACATCGCCGACCTTCTTTATCACAGCGACAAGATCGCCGACTCCGTATCCGTTCACGGAATAGCCGAACCGCAATTCCGCTTCTACTTTATCCCCCTCAGTCACCGCGACTGAACGCATGTTGTCTCCAAATCGAGCGATCTTCATTCCTTGAGCATCTGCCCAGGCCGCTGCCGCGCGCGTCCAAATTCCGATCTTTCGCTGAACCGAGTCCTCCTCCCAAAAGCCGACAACCACTTTCCGCGGTTTTTTCATTCTCGCTGTGATGAACCCGAATTCTCTTCCACCGTGCGCCGTCTGGTTGAGGTTCATAAAATTCATGTCGATCGAATTCCACGGGATGTCTCTGCCGAATTGCGTGTGGAGGTCGAGGAGTGGCTTCTGGAGCGCCTTGAGACCTGCGATCCACATTTTCGCCGGGGAGAATGTATGCATCCATGCAATAACACCGATGCACGACGGCAAGTTGTTTGCCTCAAGGCAAACGTTGAAAATTGCCTCCGGAGTTGTGAGAACCGGCTTGAAGACTACGGTTACCGGGATGTGGAGAGACGTTGACAACCCGGCGACAATGGCTTGTGAATCTTCATCAACTTTCTTGAGAGCTTCCGGGCCGTAAAGATGCTGGCTCCCCGTAAGAAACCAGACCTGAAAATGTTTAAGATCGACCATATTTTATTTTCTCTTTCGATGTCGTCCGCGTGGGACGATTGAGTTTACTTTTTGGGGCTGGCCATAGTATGAATCCGGCCCATGTTTTCGCATGTGGTGTTTGTTCAGCACGTAATCCGGGAGCGCCCGAAGATCATGATTCAACGATAGGGAATGAAACGCCATTGATGCAACCCGTTCAAGAATAAAACTGTTCATCACTGCATCGCGCGCATTTTTCCCCCAGGTGAAGGGCGCATGTCCGGAAATCAAGACTGCTGGGATCGCATCAGGATCGAGGTACTTGAACCGCTCGACGATGAGCTTGCCTGTATTGAGTTCGTAGTTGTTATCGACTTCTTCTTTCGAAAGAAATCGCGTGACGGGCACGGGACCGAAGAACGCGTCGGCGTGCGTGGTACCGAGGCATGGAATTTCGCGGCATGCTTGAGCAAACGTTGTCGCAAATTCACTGTGCGTATGAGCCACTCCTCCAATTGCGGGAAAAGCCTTGTAGAGTTCGATGTGAGTAGGCGTATCGGATGAAGGACGGCCTTTTCCCTCAACAATATTCCCGGCAAGGTCGACGACAATCAGATCGCTGAGTTGAATTTTCTGGTAATCGACTCCGCTCGGTTTGATAACAACATACCCTTCGTCCCGCGAGATTCCGCTCACGTTTCCCCAGGTAAGCGTCACAAGATCGTATCTCACGAGGTCGAGGTTTGCTTCCAAGACCTCTTCCCTCAGGTGTTTGAGAATCATTTACGCCTCCGAACGGAATCGCGAAGTGTCAGCAGATCTTTCATAACGTTATACATTTTCCCGTTCCATTCCTTTGTGCCAAACCCGTCGTGAAGTTGACGATACAACATATACAATTTTTTATAGACCGAATGATTTGCTGTGATGGGCGAGAAGACCTTCCCCGGCCCGGTCATTGCGCGTTTAGCATCTTCGGTAGAGTCATAGCCTCCCCCTTTTTTCCCTGCCGCGACTGCGCTCAATAATGCCGCTCCGAGCGCCGGCGTTTGATCGCTCCGGGAAATTTTCATCGGCCGCCCAGTAACGTCTGCATAAATCTGCATCAACAACGGACTCTTCGCGGCAAGCCCTCCGCAATTCACAACTTCGGAAATCGCTACTCCGTAGTCTTCAATTCGGTCGATGATAGCCAACGCACCGTAAGCAGTCGCTTCGAGCAATGCGCGGTAAATTTCATGAGGAGTTGTATGCAGCGTCTGTCCGATCAGCAAACCGGTGAGCCGCACGTCAACAAGAATGGTCCTGTTGCCGTTGTTCCAATCGAGCGCAAGCAGGCCGCTCTCTCCTACTCTCAGTTTAGCTGCTGCTTTTTCCAAATTCCTGAATTTCTCATCTTGAGTTTTTCCGTACGATTCAGGAACGAGGTTGTTGATGAACCAAAGAAAGATATCTCCTACGCCAGACTGTCCAGCCTCGATGCCATAATAACCCTCCATGACAGACCCATCGACGATCCCGCATACCCCGGGAATGTCGTTCAGCGTTTCTTTGTGCGGATGGATCATAATATCGCATGTGCTTGTACCGATAATTTTCACCAGCGTGCCTGTAGAAATGCCCGCTCCAACAGCACCCATATGCGCATCGAATGCACCGACTGCTACAGCAATTGACCTCGAGAGCCCCAGCATATCTGCCCATTCTTCAGAGAGGCGTCCGGCAAGATTGTCCGATGTATATGCCTCAGCGTAAAGACGTGGCCGAAGCTCCCCCAATCCTGGCGAAAGACTTTCTAGAAAATCTTCATCCGGCAAGCCTTGCCACGCCGGGTTGAACATCGCTTTATGTCCTGCAGCGCAAACGCTCCGTTTGATATTCTTCGGAGTGAGATCGCCGATCAAAACGGCAGGAATCCAATCACAAATTTCCACCCAACTGTCGGCCGCTTCGAATACTTCCGGTGCCGTATTTTTGCAGTGAAGAATTTTGCTCCAATACCATTCAGAAGAATAGACGCTGCCGATCTTTGCCAAATATTGAGGGCGATGCTTCGCCGCTGTTTCTGTGATCTGTTGCGCTTCGGCATAACTTGTATGGTCTTTCCACAGCCAGACCATTGCTGCAGGATTCTTTCTGAATCTCGCATTAAAGCAGAGCGGATTTCCCCTCGCATCGACAGGCATGGGGCTGCTCCCCGTAGTATCGACTCCAATCCCGATAACGTCGAAAGGAGAAAAGTTTTTCCGCGCAGACTTCGCTTTCTTAAGGACGCCTTTGATAGTTGCTTCAATGCCTTTCACATAGTCGGCGGGGTTTTGGCGAGCGAGATTCGGATCGGCAGGGTCGACAATCACGCCGTCCCGTCCTGATGGATACGGGAAAACATGCGTCGCCAATTCTTTGCCGTTAGCGAGATCGACAAGAAGGGAGCGGCAAGAGTTAGTGCCAAAATCCAGACCGATGGCGTATTTGCTCATTGACTTGAGTTCTTTCTATCATCCGGTAAAATAGAGATAGCCGCCAAGAATTACCGCCAGCACAAAGACCGATGTCGCGACTTCGCGCCAGCTCCAGCTTGCCTGGGACTCGGACAGATGCTCCTCCGTTCTGGTTCCGAAGGTGAGGTTCTTGAGCTTCTCGTAATCAGGTTCTGCCGTCATATAGCTTACACCGATCATGACGAGGGCAGAAATAATTGTGATGAGAATGCTGAAGTACTGGAAGTTGATGTTGTTGATAATCCAGAGGAACGATCCTTCCGAATATCCATCCATCCCCAGCGTCACCGGAGTATCGACGAGCAACCGGAACATTCCTAGAGCAAATCCGATAATCATGGCCCACAGACAACCCTGAGCGTTAAGACGTTTCCAGAATACGCCGAAGAAAAATACGACAAAGATGGGAGGGGCAAGATAACCCTGCACGGTCTGAAGGTAATTGTAGAGTCCCGGCGCTCCTTTCACAACAGGAATCCACGCCATCGCAATCAACACCATGACTATTGTGGCGAGGCGGCCCATGCGAACAATTTCATGCTGGCTCGCTTTCGGCCGCATCTTTTCATAGAAGTCCACGGTGAAAAGAGTCGAGCAGGCATTGAAAACGCCGGCCAGCGATCCCATCAACGCCGAAAGTAGACCGGCGACCACGATGCCCCGCAGGCCTGTCGGGAGGAGGTACTTCACCATCATAGGAAAAGCCGCTTGTGAGACCGCGGTCGCTTTTCCTGTTGCAGGATCGTACACTGATTCCAGCCCTGGTACTTTTCCGCTCTTTGCAAGTGCGAAACAGATAAGACCCGGAATGATGAAAAGATAAACGGGGAAAAGCTTGAGCACACCCGCAAAGATGCTTCCGCGCCGGGCGACCTGTTCGCTGGGAGCTCCAAGGGCGCGCTGTACAATGTACTGGTCGGTGCACCAATACCACAGGCCGATGACCGGAGCGCAGATCGCCATGCCGAGCCAGGGAAAAGCGCCGTTAAAATACCACGCCTGTTTAACGAGGTCGCCTGAAGCATTTCTCTCGATGATCGGCGACCATGTGCTCTGCACTCCCGCTGGCGTCAGCGGTTTCCAGAGATTGAACATGTCCGAGCCGCACAGAGTCCTCAGTTCACCCCATCCGCCGAGTTTGTTCAACCCATAGAATGTCAGCAATGCGGACCCTCCGATCAACACGGTCACCTGCACTGCATCGTTGTACGCGACGGCCCGCATCCCCCCGAGCGCGGTGTAGAGACCCGTGAGAACAATCACGAATACCGAACCGATCCAAAAAGCGTCGACAACGTGACCAGCGATAGTGATCTGCATCTCCGGAAGGAGCGTGGCGAAGACAACTCCTCCGGCAAAAATACCTACTGCAATCTTTGCAACGATGAACGTAATTATTGAGACGATTGACAAAACATACCGTGAGCGAACGGAGAATCGCCGTTCAAGGAACTCGGGCATCGTGAAAACAAGAGAGCGGGCATAAAACGGAACGAATATCCACGCGAGAACCAAAAGACACCATGCGTGGAATTCGTAGTGGGCAAGCGCGACGCCGTCCTTGGCACCGGAGCCTGCCAGTCCGACGATATGTTCGGACCCAATGTTCGAAGCGAAAATAGAAGCGCCGATAATCCACCAGCTTAAATTACGGCCCGCAAGAAAGTAGTCGGCAGCTTCATCTTTGCCTTTCCTCACAACCCACCACGCCACACTCAGAAGAACAGCGAAGTACGCACCGATCGCAAGCCAGTCCAGAGTTTGTAGTGCCATGTGTATGATTCCGAAGTTATTTTGTTGAGAATTGATAAATAGTGAGCTGTCGATAAACGTCTCCCGGCTTCAAGACGACGGAAGGGAAGTTGGGTTTGTTAGGTGAGTCGGGATAACATTGAGCCTCCAGGCAAAGACCCGTCCTGTATTGATAGGCGATGCCGTTTTTTCCTTTTACTGATCCGTCAAGAAAATTGCCTGTATAGAATTGAAGGCCGGGCTGATCGGTAAAGAGCGTCAGTGCCCGTCCGGTCGTCGGCTCATACACCTCGGCGACCTTGCGCAATTGCTTGTTATAGTTTCTCAGCACCCAGTTATGGTCATACCCTTTGGCGAGCAGCAGTTGTTCGTATTGATCGCCGATGCGGGAGCCGATTGGGGTCATCACGCGAAAATCCATCGGCGTGTTTGCCACGCTCACAATCGCACCGGTCGTGATAAGTCCAACACCGACCGGAGTCATGCTGTCAGCGGCAATCATGAGTTGATGATCAAGAATCGACTTCGTGAATGTGCCAGTAAGGTTGAAATACGAATGATGGGTCGGATTGAAAATTGTCGTCTTGTCTGTCGCACCCTCGTAACGAATTTCAAGCGCATTATCTTTTGTTAGACTATACGTCACTGTAATCTTCAGAGTACCCGGATAACCTTCTTCACCGTCTCTGCTCGTGTATGTTAACTTCAACGAGGGACCATTCTTATCTTCCATTGGTTCGGCGTCCCAGAGAACTTTGTTAAATCCCATCACACCGCCATGGAGATGATTCTCGCCGTCGTTAAGCGCGAGTTGATATTCCTTTCCCTCCAACCGGAATTTCCCTTTCGCGATCCGGTTGCCGTAGCGCCCAACTATCGCCCCAAAATATGATTTATCGTTTACATATCCTTGAAGCGAATCATATCCCAATACAACATCGGAGAACCTGCCGTTCCTGTCTTTAACATATATGTTGGTTACAATAGCCCCGTAATTGATAATCTCGACTCTCATTCCTGAGTCATTTTTGAGCGAATACTTGAACACTTCGCGACCATCACTTAGCTTACCGAACAACGTTTTTTCTATCATCTGGAATTTCCCTTGGGCTGGAAGAAGATTAGTTGCTATTATTGGTAAAAAATAGAACAAAAAGATCAAATAGTCTTTTTTTAATTGACATCTATAGTGATTTTTTATCATATTGAATCGGTTCAATTGTTCTTGAATTGGTAAAGAATAATAGAATTATTAAATTGAACATTCAAGTCTTTAGCTGAGCAGTCAAACGATGTAGATTCCAGCTTCGGAGCTCAACCAAGGATGTGCTTCGCGTTCGGAATCGCTTGGCGTTGAGTACTTAAGAATCTTTTTCTCAAAGTGCAATAGGCAAAAGAAAAAAGTACTAACCGTTTCAAGAATATCCCGGATATCTTATCGGTAAAATCAGGATTATCTGAGAAAATTTACCATGTTTATTAGCAAGTTACCCAACATTTTGTTAAAAGTTTAGGCGGAAGTATCGCATAGCGGATGTTGGACACACAATCTAGAAATGAGATGCTGAGATATTTAGCCGGATAAGTCTAGAAGGTGTCCGGCATTTATACAAACTGAATTCAGTTGAAAGGATTGTAGCAATGAGACCTGAGCAATGGGAGACATTTAAAAAAGCTGCTCGCCTCGAGAAATTGGACAAAATTCCAATGGCCCTCATTATCGATAGTCCGTGGATCCCTGGCTACCTGGGCCTGAACCATATGGATTATTTTCTCGACCCGGAATTGTGGTTTCAGTCCAACCTGAAGATCCATCAAGAGTTCCGCGATGTCATATTCGTTCCTTCGTGGTGGATGGAGTACGGCATGGCAGCCGAGCCATCCGCACTGGGTGCAAAAATAAAATTTTGGCAGGACAATACACCGAGCGAATACCATACGCTCTATCATATAGAAGATATAGAGAATTTTCCCGACTACGAAGTTGAGAGCGACGCATTCATGGGGATGACGCTTCATCGCATCCGCAGGCAAAGACAGCGAATACTCGACACCGGTGAAATCCTGCCCCTGGTCACTTCCCGCGGGCCGCTCTGTACGGCTGGATTCGTCCGCAGCACGACCGACTTCATGATCGACATTGTTGAAAAGCCCGAATGGGCTCACAAGTTGATCAGCCTCTGCACGAACCTGATTATTGACTGGCTTAAAGCTCAACATAAGGCCATGGGGAATACCGTCGAAGGCATTTTTATTTTAGATGACATCGTCGGGTTCATCAACGAGGAGCACTATCAGGAGTTTGCTCATCCGTACCTGAAGAAAATTTGCGATGCTTTCCCGAAGGATTGGGTAAAGATATATCACAACGATGCCGAGATCGGAGCATGTCTCAACCATCTGCCGGATTGCGGGTTCAATGTCTTGAACTGGGGTAAACAAACCGACATCGCGGATGTGAAGGCACGCGTCGGAGATCGAATGTGCCTGATGGGGAATGTGAATCCCCTGGAAGTCGGCGTGCGGGGAACTCCCGACGAAGTGCGTGATGCAACACTCGACGTTCTCGAAAAGAGCGAAGGCGAGGGAATTATTCTTTCGGTCGGCGGAGGGACAAGTCCCGGTATGCCCCGCGAAAATATCCAGGCGATGTTGAACGCGCTGGATGAATACAACGCAAAGCGCTGAACAATTCTAATAAGGAAATTGAAATGCCGGATTATGCTCTGATGAATCAATGCCTCTACGAAGGAAAGGCCAAAGAGGTAGAACAAATGACCAAGGACGCCCTCGCCGAAGGGAGGTCTGTGCAGGAAGTCTTGACCGAGGGGCTTATTGCCGGAATGAGTGTTGTCGGAGAAGATTTCAAGCATAATATTCTTTACGTTCCGGAGGTATTGATCGCTGCGCGTGCAATGAAAGCGGGAATGGCAGTCTTGAAACCGCTCCTTAGCGCTAAAGATTCCATAGTTCAACCCGCTGGAGTTCTTCTTATGGGAACGGTACGCGGCGATCTGCACGACATCGGGAAAAATCTCGTTTGCATGATGGCCGAAGGAGCAGGATTTCAAGTCTACGATATCGGCGTCGATCAAAACATCGACAAGTTTTTGGCGGCCGCCGATCTACACAAGCCGGACATTATCGGCATGAGCGCTCTTTTGACGACGACGATGGCCTATATGAAAGTCGTGATCGACGGCTTCAAAGAAAAAGGGCTCGGACATATCAAAATGGCGATCGGCGGGGCGCCAATCAGCCAAATGTACGCGGATGAAATCGGAGCGGACGGCTACGGCGCCGATGCCTCGAGCGCCGTCGACCTTTTCCTGAAACTTGTCGGCAAGAAAACCGAAACAAAAAAATAATAGATTGAGATTTCCGAATAATTCCAAAAAATATAGCTCGCGCAAAGTTGCAAAATGATTAAAAAACAACACCTTCGCGTCCTTGCGGCTTGGCGAGAACCAATTTCACTTTGATTTCAAATTATCTGTTTGTAGAACTTTCATGGACTCGTGACCGTGGCATTCTATCAAATACTTTATTGGCAGGATATACCCTCGCAAGTTAAAGCGTGGGACGATTTCGACGAGATAAAAATCGAACTGGGACCTAAGTTTGCCTCTCTCATCGACCAAACGGCACAATCCCAAGGCTTAACCGGAACAGATGACTACCTTGCCCAGTGGAGTTGGGGCCAGGAACTCGAGCGTGACAGCTCGGCTCAAAAGGTGGCTGAAGAAGTGAAGAAAGAGCTGGAAGCCGGGCACCGATGATTGTAGAATCATTACTGACGCAAAGGAATATAATGACCACCCGAATAGTCTTGCGATGAAAAAACTTCTCCATACTGCTGCACTTGAACAACGCCTAGTATGCGACGGGGCCATGGGTACACAATTAATGCTCGCCGGTCTCGAGCCGGGCGGCTGCGGCGAACTTTGGAATTTGACAAACAGAGATCGCGTTCTGGAAATCCAACGGCATTATGTTCAAGCAGGCACCGATTGCCTTATTACGAATACCTTTGGTGCAAGCAGAACCATGCTTCAACGGCATGGACATGCCGATAAAGTGCGGGCTATCAATCAGGCCGGTGTTCGCATCGCCCGGGAAGCTTTCGATGACTTTGATGGATATGTCCTGGGGGATATCGGGCCGCTCGGTACTATCCTCGAACCGTATGGGGACCTTCCGCAGGAAACTGCACGAGAGGTATATGAAGAACAAGCTCGCGCTCTTGTGGAAGCCGGCGTCGATGCGATCATTATCGAAACGCAAACGTCGCTCGAAGAACTCGGCGTCGCCGTGGAGGCAGCACGAGCGGCAGGAGCATCGTGCGTTATCGCCTCGCTCGCCTACGACCTGTCGGCAGACAAATCGTTCTACGTAACCATGATGGGTGTCTTGCCCGGACAAGCAGCTAAGCATTTAGAAAAAAAAGGGGCGCACATAGTGGCGCTGAATTGCGGGACGGAAATGGAGATGAGAGGCGCCGCTAAGGTCATTGAGCTTTACCGCAAATCTTCTACGCTACCGACGATGGTTCAGCCCAACGCAGGACTCCCCGTGCTCGAACGGGGGAAAGCTGTGTACAAACAACTCCCCGAAGACATGGCGATCGGAGTCCCTTATGTTCTGCAGGCTGGAGCGAACATTGTCGGCTCTTGTTGCGGCAGCACACCCGACCACACACGGGCGATTCGCCGGATTGTCAGCGAGTTTAATCGGAGGTACTGCGCAAATCCCTTCGTGACCCAGATTGTCTTCAGACGGTCACCCCGACATCGATTGATCGACACATGCAAACGTTGCACGAGAAATTGTACCAGACGAATGACTTTCTCCTCGGGATCGAGTTGGTATCGATCCGCGGATCGATGGCGGAGAAAAGTGCTCTCCGCGCGCGGGCATTCGCAAGTCAGTTGGCAGAGTCCTCTCGAATCGATTGGATCTCGGTAACGGACAATGCCGGCGGCAATCCTCAGCTTGCACCGCAGGCACTCGGCAAGCCTATCCTCTACGCCGGAAAAGAAGTGGTCATTCACCTTACCTGCAAGGACCTGAACCGCAATGGACTGGAAAGTGAAGCGTGGCAATTGCACAGCGAGGGGTTCCACAACGTCCTTGCGATGACGGGGGATTATCCGGTGACCGGAAATGAGGGCATGCCGAAGCCGGTTTTCGACATCGATTCTATCGGTCTGATTTCGATGTTGAACAAAATGAATAACGGCTTCGACAACCTGCGCAACAGCAAACGCAACGAGACCCACCTTTTTGGTAAAACAGAATTCTTCATCGGCGCCGTCACAACCAATTTCAAGCTGCTTGAAGGCGAAGTTGTCCCCCAGTACCTGAAGCTCCGGAAAAAAATTGAATGCGGCGCACAATTCATTATCAATCAGGTCGGGTACAATTCTCCGAAAATTCGTGAACTCCGGCTTTACATGGACCGTCACGGTATGCCCTCGGTGCCCTTGATCGGCAATGTCTACATCCTTAATTCCAGAGTCGCTCAACTTTTCCACGATCATAAGATACCGGGTATCGTCGTCACTCCAAAACTGCTGGAGCTTTGTTTAAAACACGGACATTCGCCGGATAATGGGAGGTCGTTTTTTTACGAGTTTGCGGCGAAACAAATCGCGATCTATCGCAACCTTGGATATCGGGGAGCCTATCTCGGCGGTGCGTACGATTATCCCGCGATCGAAAAGATCATGGAGATCGAGCGATCGTTCGCGCATGACGATTGGAAGCAATTCTACCGCGAGATCAGTTTCGGCAGACCCGATGAATTTTTTTATTATCCCGCTGAACCGGGTCTTGGCGCCGCGGATGCAGAAAAGCTTTACTCTCCTTCCACTGTTGCGAAAAAACGGCTGCGAACAAACGTGCTATACGCCATTTCTAAATGGACGCACAATGTGATGTTTACGCGCGGGAGCTTGCTCGCAAATTTAGGAGCCAGGGTGAGCAGGAATTCAAAAAATCCCGATCAAGGACCCAAGACTCTACGAACGATTGAGCGTTTGAGCAAAGCTCTTCTATTTCAATGCAAGGACTGCGGCGATTGTTCCCTGCCGGATATTGCATTTCTGTGCCCCGAGTCGCAATGTGCTAAGAACCAACGTAATGGTCCCTGTGGGGGAACGTTGGACGGACATTGTGAAGTGAATGGATACGGCGATTGCATCTGGCTGCGCGCGTATGAACGCCTCAAGAGTGACGGAATAAATGACGAAGTAATACTGAAACATGCCCCTGTTATTCAGGATCAGGGATTACGCGGGACTTCCTCGTGGACAAATTTTTGGCTTGGCCGCGATCATTTTCGGGGAAGTTAAAAAAAAGATTCGGTCGAAAGCTCTGTGCCCTCGGTGAATCTCTGTGTGTCTCTGTGTAACAAAGGTACTATTTCACAGAGACACACGGAGGCGGCACAGAGGACCTCGGAGAAAAAAGTAAAACTGAACTTCTCGGCAGCGCTTAACTTACAACTACTCATTCAGGCTCAAAAATGGATACGAAAAAATTGCATATCATCGGAGACCTCATCAACAATGCTTACGGGCGGGCACGTGCTGCATTCAGTGAACGGAGTCTTGAAGGCTATCAACGCCTCGCCCGATCACAGACCGAGCTCGGCGTTGATTATTTGGACCTCAACATCGACGGCACTCAGCAGATCCAGGTAAGGCCTGAAGAAATGTTGAGTTTCCTTCCTGACCTTGTCCCGGCGATTCAAGCCGTGAGCTCGGTGCCACTATGCATCGATAATCCTTCCGTCGACTACCACAAGGTCGCGCTACAGCATTACGACCGTTCCAAGTCCGGCGCACCGATACTAAATTCCATCGCAGCCTCACGGGAACGATTGGAGGAGATGATTGAACTTGTCGTGGAGTACGATACGCTTGTCGTAGTGATGGCATCCGAACGGTTTGTTGATGGGGGAACTGCCCAATGTCTGAACCCGCAAGATGTCCACTACGCCGCGAAGTCCTTTGTGGAACTCCTTGAAAAAAAAGCTCACCGCAGCAACGGTCAAATCATCATCGATCCCGGCCTGGCGCCTGTCGGTGCAGACACATACGGAATCGTCAACATCGGTTTGGATGCCATGCGACTGATACGTAAAGATCCCGATCTCCAAGGAGTTCACATCACTGTCGGCTTGTCAAACTTCGCGTGGGGGACTCCTAAAAATATCCGCCATGATCTTGAGAAAGCATATTTAACTATCGGAACCGAAGCAGGGCTTGACTTCGCAATTGCGAACCCTGAAAAACTTCCTGCACCCCTTCCCCCCGGTCACAAGATGGTCACGCTTCTTCAGCATGCGTTGGATCAAGGCAGGGTTGCCGCAGGTGAAAGCAAAGAGACTGCCGGGTTCCGGCAGGCAGAAGCAGTGATGGAAATCTGGAGTAATGCAGAACCAAGCGAATCAGAATAACCAAACGAAGGTCTCGATTCCCCGTGCAACGAGCACGCGGAGAGTCTGGCTTCGCGTCGGCACACTCATCGACGGCGAAACCGAACGACCGCTTCTCGGCGCACACATTGTCTACGACGCCGCCTCCATTGTATATGCCGCAGAAGAAAAGAACCCCCCTCCATCCGACATCATCAACCCGGACCAATCAGAGCCCGATGTTTACTTACCGGAGTTCACTCTCTTGCCCGGCCTCATCGAAGCACATGCGCACATGTTCCTTGAGGGGGGAGAATTGAATTATAAAAAAAGGGCAGACAACCTTAAGAAGTCACATGCTGAATTATTGGAGGGGGGTCGCAGGAGACTGGAGCGATTAGTGCTTCTCGGAATTGTTGGAGTCCGCGATGCGGGGGACAAAATGGGTGTCGGACTTTCGCTCAGCAATCTTTATTCGAGCCCTGAACGACCGCTGATGCCTTACATTGACAGCCCCGGCGCGGCAATACATCATCGTGGAGAGTACGGAAGTTTCATGGCGAAGCCGATTGAAAATTTCAGATCTCCTAGAGAATGCATCCGATCGAGAATCGACAGAGGGGCAGAGAGAATAAAACTGATCGCATCGGACGTCATCGATTTCAAAGCCGGCCGGGTGGACAGGGAGCCTCAAATGACCGCCGGTGAGGTTCGAGAATTTGTAGCCATAGCCAAGGAATTCAAGAAGCAAACATTTGCTCATGCGACAGGCGACCGCGGAATCGAAAATGTTGTTGAAGGCGGTGTCGATTCCGTGGAACACGGATTTTTTATTCGTGACGATCAATTGGAACGGATGCGGAACCGGCAAATTGCCTGGGTACCGACGTTTGCGCCGGTCCAAAAGCAAATCGATTATGCCGACGTCATGGGTTGGAACGAGAAGGTCGTTTCTCAATTGCGGAATATCCTGGACGGGCATTCAGCGAGTCTCTTAAAAGCCGAAGCGCTCGGTGTACCCATTCTCGCGGGGAGCGATGCAGGGGCACCGGGTGTGCCGCACGGTATTGGGCTGTTCGACGAGCTTTGTTTAATGGAGCGCGCAGGTCTTTCGTCTATCGCTGTTCTTCGCTGCGCGACCGGAAACAGCAGCCGTCATCTGCAATTTAAGGAACGTTTCGGGCTTATTAAGCCCGGTTACCAAAGCCGATTCATTCTTACCCGGTTTTCACCGCTCGAGAGCGTCGCAAATCTCCGGAAGGGGAAATTTGTTGTATTTGACGGCGAGGCGTTTAGCAGTAGCGAACCGATCAACATTGAAGGACTTTGAACACCATCCAACATTCCACGATTCCAATATTCCATCACCGCCTCACGGAGTAACAAATATTTCGCTTTCTGTGATTTTGAGCTCGACGCCCGCACCTTTCGCCGCTTCCTGAAGAGCCGCTTGCAACATCACTACGGGGTCACGACTCACGTCGAGTCTTCTCATCAGCCCTTCTCCTTTTTTTGTGCCGACGGTGAGTGTGAGCTTCAGTCCTTTTCGTTTGCATGAAACGCGGAGATCGTTTTCGATCTTTGTGTTCATCGGCTTGATATACGCATCGATGTAATGAACTCCGATACCGGATTTATCGGCTGTCGTGGGAGGCAATTTCTCTTTTGCTGCCTGGTTCAAGTCACAAAGTTTTACCATCATCGATCCTTCCTTCTGTTGGTGAAATAGTAATTTGAGACATCTGAAAAATCGTTTCTCGCCAAGCCGCTTGCGGAACCATCCTTTTGGAAAAAGGCGTTAAGACTTTGTTGTCGAATTATTTCGCGACTTTGCGTCTTTGCGTGAGCCCTGCTTTTGGAATTATTACGAAGTCGAAATTTTTAAACTTAACAATCAGGCCATCAAGTTGAATTCGATTTCCCTTGTTGCGCCAGCGCATAGTGGAGGACTTCGAATACAAGTCCCCATTTGTACTCGCGGCTCTCTGAACTGCAATAGCAGCCGGACGGATTGTACTCCCGCTCCCAACTCAGGACATCGTTCAACGGTTTTCCCAGAAGCGGTCTCTCTCTCCTGATGGAGTTCATGAACAACGGCGCGTTCTCAAGATATTGGCACATGAGCGTATGCCCAACATCACCGGGTGCCGGACAACACTCAGCAGAAACGACTTTATAGTTTTCAGCCGGAGAACTAAGTTTGACATGATAATCAAATTCGAGTACGTGACCCAGGTTGGAGCAGGTCGTCCCTTCATACCGAAAGCGGGCTTCGACCGACCGATCTTCCAATATTTTGAGATGCAAACGCTCTTGTGACCATTTGCGGAGAGCTCGCGTGTTGGTGAGGTATTTTGCTTCGGGGTTTAATGGAGAATCGTTTTCCGAATTGAAGTCCAGCGGGTTCTCCCACCCGGATTGGAGCTTGCGTATATCCTCTATTTGAGGGATTGAATTTCTGTACGGTGTCCGCCGGTATCGGCATGACTGCAGCGAACAATTCTCACACGGAATCAACGACGTGAGGCGCTGCACTGTTTCTAAATGGGAAGTGACCCCGAAGACGGCCAAGAGGGATTTCTTCGGGTAAAGCATACCGGAATCCATTACTCGCATTTCCTCCCGCAAATTTACCCCTTTTTGCCGAATGAGCTTTAAAAGTTTTTCCTGATCCGATATGTCCCATCCGGGATATCCGGGGCTGTAGTGAGGAAGGATTGCCTTGCGGTGTTGATCGGCCCACTCACAAAAACGGGCACCTGCGTTCATGATCAAATTTTCCACTACCGCGGATCCGTAGACTTCCATGAAAAAATACTCATCCGGTTTTTCTTCATTCCAGAGTTCCCGTGCTCTCTCTTCACATTGTTTGCCGGCGCTCGCAGCGACAAGCATCACCTCGTGCGAGTTTGCAGCATTGAGCTGGGTTTGAAGTTTCGGAGAAAAAAAATCTATCCCCTCGATCCGCACTTTGCCGGCAGATAACTCAAGCATCTCAGCGCGCCGCGAGTAGACCCATGGTTTACCGTTGGCGGCATACCAGCTTCTTGTCGAATCGATCAGTTCTTTAACTCGTCCGCTGATTTCGTGCCCGGGCGGATATCCAAGAAGACGTTTGTATTCAGATTCCTGAACATCGACACGAGGGGCAATATCTAGCAGGTCATTCATTTCTTCAATTGAGATATTTCTGCCTAGCGCCATCTCCACCGGTAAAGATTGTCCTTTTGCGGTCCCTTTCAATTTTCTCCCTCAAGCAAGAAAGGGCATTTTCCTCCCCTGCCATGGGAGGGCGGGGTGGGCTCAATGCAATAGGGGATGAACTTTATTTATCTGAAGCAGCAGTTGCCCGTTCTTCCGAATAAATATTGAATGCATCGACCGGATTAAATTGACACCCTTCGACAAAATAGTCGAAAAAATTGGGGTCAGTTTCCAGACGGCAATGGACCACTCGTTTCACAAGACCCTCCAGTTCCGCGCGCTTCGTGCGGGAGAGCAACGCAATGCAGGCGCCTTCAATTGAGGCATTTCCTACTTGCAGAATTTTCGACAACTCGATATTCGGTATCAGGCCGATCCTTTTCGATGAATCCACATCGAGATGCCTTCCGAATCCCCCTGCAAGGTAAAATACGTCGAGATCATCAAAGCGAATTCCATACCTGTTGAAAACAACATGGAGACCGGCGACGTTTGCTCCTTTTGCCTGAGCAAGTTCATTGATATCGCTTTCGGTAAACAGGATCGGTTCACCTCCAACAGAAGTAAGAAGAACTTCTTTCTCATCGTGCTCGAATCGTCCAAGCCGGTTGACACGTCCGGTTCTGATCAGCTCGCTGAGGAGATCGATCAATCCTGATCCGCAAATTCCTTCCGCCGGAATATCGCCGATCACCTGGCAATCGATCGAGCCGTCGGGTTTAATCGCAACCTTCTCGATTGCTCCCGGCAATCCGGGCATCCCATTCGTGATTTTGCCTCCCTCAAATGCCGGTCCGGCCGGGCATGAGGCCGCAAAGATTTTATCCTTGTTGCCGAGAATAAGCTCTGTGTTAGTGCCGATATCCATAACGGCAACGAGCCGCGATTCGTTCGCAAGATCGATAGCCAACATACATGCCGCCGCATCGGCTCCAACATGTCCGCTGATGATCGGCAATCCGTAAATACGTGCTTTAGGGTTGATGGGAAGCAGGAGTCGTTTTGCATTACCGGTCAGGCTCGTCGTTGCCCTCTCCCCTTTCTTTAACTCGAGTTCGGTGATCGATTGATAAGGATTTTGTCCGATCGAGTAAACATTCAGACGGAAAAAAATATCCCTCATCGTCGAGTTGCCCGCAACCACCATTTCGTAAATGGATTTTGGGTCCACGGGAAAATCTTCGATCGCATGACTCAAGTACCCCGCCAGCGTCCGCTGGAGAATTTTGCTTCTGTGTTCCGTATCGTAATGAATCCGCGACATGACGTCGGACCCGCCGAACCTTTGCGGGTTCTCGAACGAAGAGTCGGCAACAATCTCCCCCGTTTCGAGGTTGACGAGCCTGAGGACGATCGTCGTAGTTCCCAGGTCGAGTGCCAGGCCGTAAATCGGTCCTTCGGTGCGATCGATCTCTTTGCCATCCAGAAAGACCTTGCTGCCCGAGCGCGTAACGCACGGATCGAGTTTCAATTTCTGGTTCTCAATCGGGAGATGAAAGGCATGGCGCTCAATCTTCATTTCGCCGCGACGCATTGTATGGCATCGGATAACGCCCGACTCTTTTACGATGTGAGTGCGGCAAGAAAGGCGGAAATTTTCTTTTAGGTGCTTTTCCTGAGGTGCTTTCGGCGAAAGCAGGTCCATTCCCTCAACGACCTCGACAAGGCATTCCTTACATTTCCCCTGTTTTATGCAGGAGGTCGGGACGTAAACGCCGAGCAATTCCGCGCAATCAAAAAGAGATGGGCCTGGCGCGACATCTGTCCTTTGGTTATTAAAATGTAATTCTATACTCATGCAACTGCAAAAACTCCTACAGTGGACTTCATTGGTTCTCAACAAAGGTACATTGAAGAATGCTCCGATGCAATGTTGTTTTTTTTCGGAAGATGCCTGGCACATTTTTGATTTATCTGGCTAAATATTTCAGCACATCGCGATTTCCTAAAAGGGCGTCCGACATCTACATGCAAGTAAAATGTAATACTACGCGCTGCTTGTTCATCGAATTTCATTTGAAATCCACCCCATTTCTTTCTATTTTGAATCGGCATAATGTTTAACTATTGATGTTATGCCAAATACTGAATTATCCACAAAATGCACGAAGAAACACGAAGAAAACATATTGGTGAGGATTGCTACCTTATAAATTCTTTATGAAAACAAACATTGCCCCCATAAACCGTATCTCAATCTTTGTGTTTCTTCATGTTCTTAGCGGATTCTTAAAAATATTTTACGAGAGTTAATTACAATTATGAAAATGGATTATCTCAAATCACTGTTTAGCGTTGAAAACAAAGTGGTGATCATTACGGGCGGCAGCGGTATACTCGGCACTGCAATGGCCGGTGGTTTGTTAGCTGCAAGGGCAAAAGTTGTACTCCTCGCCCGCAATAAAGAGAATCTCAAAAAGAAAGTAGCGACCCTCCAAAAAAAAGATGGTGTCGTGGTAGGCTTGCAGTGCGATGTTACCATCGAAGAAAATCTGAGAAGCGTCAATGAAGAGATATTAAAAAAATTCGGCCGTATCGATGTGCTCATCAATGCTGCGGGCGGCAACGTCGCAGGTGCAACGATCGGCATCGATCAAAGCGTTTTCGATATCGAAATATCTCAGTTCCGCAAAGTGACTGACGTAAACCTGAACGGCACTGTTCTCTCCTCACTCGTCTTTGGAAAGTCAATCGCGGAAGAAAAAAAAGGCTCGATCATCAACCTTTCTTCCATGGCCTCGTACCGGGCAATTACCCGCGTTGTAGGTTATTCGGCTGCCAAGGCGGCGATCGACAATTTCACGCGGTGGATGGCCGTTGAAATGGCGCTGAAATTCGGGGATGGGGTACGGGTCAATGCAATAGCACCCGGCTTCCTTCTCACAGAACAAAATCGGACGCTCCTCACAAAAAAGGACGGCTCTTTCACGCAACGAGGGAAAACAATCATCAACATGACTCCTTTTAAAAGGCTCGGCGAACCGGATGAACTCATCGGGACCGTCCTGTGGCTCGCCAGCGACGCCTCAAAATTTGTAACGGGTACGATCATCGCCATCGACGGAGGATTCAGCGCTTTCAGCGGAGTGTAATTAGACCCCGCGCCAAGCACAACGCATACAGCACCAAAAGTTACAATTCGAAACTTCTGAATAATTTTAAAAATATGGCTCACGCAAAGACGCAAAGGGGCAAAATGATTTAAAAACAGACTCTTTGCGCCTTCGCGGCTTGGCGAGAGACAATTTTCCAGAAGCCTCAATTCACAAAAATCAGGAATATATCAGAATGCCGTTTGAACAATCGTGGAGATGGTTCGGCCCCAACGACCCGGTAACGCTCAACGAGGCGAAGCAAGCCGGCGCTGCCGCTATTGTGACGGCGTTGCACGATATTCCGGTCGGCGAAGTTTGGCCGGTCGATGCAATCTCGAAAAGAAAAAAGTTCATAGAAGCGGAAGGCTTGCGTTGGTCCGTGGCTGAAAGCGTTCCGGTGCATGAAAACATCAAGAAACGAGCGGGCGATTATCGCCGGCTGATCGAGAATTACAAAGAGTCGATAAGAAATCTTGGCCGATGCGGTATCGAAACGGTTTGCTACAACTTCATGCCGGTGCTTGACTGGTCGCGAACCGACCTACGGGTGATATTCCGCGATGGTTCCATCACGACAAAGTTCGAGATGCGCGCTTTCGCCGCATTCGACCTTTTCATCCTGAAGAGACGCAACGCCGAGAAGAGCTACAGCGGAAAACAGATCACGGATGCAAAGCAGTATTACGAGAACCTAGATGAACATCAGAAAGACGATTTACAACGCACGGTGCTCCTCGGCCTCCCCGGTTCGCTGCAAACCTATACACTCGAAGAATTTCGTTCTGCGATTGGTGAATACGACAACATAGGAGAGAACGATCTTCGCGAGAATCTTCGCTCATTCGTCAAAGAAATAATTCCGGTTGCCGAGGAGTTCGGAGTCTTTATGGCAATCCATCCGGACGATCCGCCCTGGTCGCTTCTCGGCCTGCCAAGGGTTGTGCGGAACGAAGAGGACATCAAGCAAATTCTCGGTGTCATCGACTCACCTTCGAACGGCTTAACGCTGTGCACCGGGTCGTTCGGAGCCGGGTATCAAAACGATCTTGTTGGGATGGCCAAACATTTTGCGGAAAAGATCAACTTTGTTCACCTGCGCAATGTAGCAAGAAATGCAGAGGGGGATTTCCTGGAGGAGAACCATCTCGAAGGGGACATCGATCTCTACGGTGTCATGAGGGAACTCCTTATCGAGCAGCATCGTCGCAACAATCTCGGGATCGCAAACAAGCGAATGCCCATGCGCCCTGACCATGGACATCTCATGATTCCAGACCGACAAAAAGAAGGAATTTATCCGGGATACTCATTGTTCGGAAGAATGAGAGCCCTTGCAGAATTGCGCGGTATGGAATTAGGCATACTCCGCTCGATGGAACTGTAGACACAGTTTCGGACGCCCATTCTTTCCTTCTCCAGTTGACGGTTCAACGAGGTTTGCTAATCTACAAAACCAGTTGGCGGTTTGGTTTCCTAACAAAATCCTACGAAAATTCCTTCTATGCACGACAGGTGCCAAATATCAAATTCATATTGTTTTCTTTAATAAGAAGTATTACCTTTCCGATACCTTTTCCGCCGTAGCAGAACTAACATTGCGTTGCCGGTTTTCTCCGTTAAAGTTTCAACCTATTTGGAGTCCTCATGAACGCTCCTCCTCTTCCTTATTCTGTCCTCGTTGTCGACAATTCTCCCCACAGCCGCATCCTTCTTTTAAGACTTCTTCAACGCAACGGACTATCACAGGTTGAATTGGCTGTGAATGGTGCCGAAGGTCTTCAACGGTTCAAATCATCGAAACCCGACCTTGTCTTTCTTGATGCTATTATGCCGGAAGTAGACGGCCTGACGGTGCTCCGGGAAATAAAAAAAATCGACCCAGGAGCCATTGTGGTTATAACGACATCGTTATCGGAAAAAGAAAAAGTCCTTCAATTCAAAGACGCCGGTGCGAATTACTATTTACTCAAGCCATTCGAAGATAACAAGTTCGATGAAACTCTTGCGAAGGCGATTGCGTTTCTGGCCCAGCGCATAAAAAAGGATTAAAGCATGGAATGTCCAAACTGCAAAACCAACAGCGAGGGGGCAAAGCGATTCTGCACCACATGCGGGGCTCCCTTGGGCGCGATATGTAAACGATGCGGCAAATTGGGCAGCGCCGAGGACAAATATTGCGGAGATTGTGGAGCCACACTCGTTGCGCTGTCCAAGGAACACTTGTTCTCCCTTCCCGCAGAAGCAGGTGCGCCCAAACAATATACTCTGAATGAAATTGAGGAACTTCTTTCCCTCCGCAAAATAGCCCGTCAAGAAGAGTCCTCTTCGCAACGAGTAACGCAACAGGACATTGATTCAATTTTTAGCTAGCGGTCAACCATATGACGGCAGAAGACCAGCAATTTCTCAAAGCTCTTGTGGACCGGCGCAGTCTCAGCCGTGAGTTGTTGAAAGTGAAGGGCGCTTCATTCGAAATCATCGCGCGTGAAAAAGGGTTAGCGCGAGCCCTCACCGCAGTATTCAATCTTTCCGAAGATGTCATTGCGGATACTCTCAGCGAAGTGTTCAAAGCAGGGCGAATGACGATTGCGAAGGAGATCGAGACGGCTCCGGAGCAAATACTTACCGAAGAAGAGATACTGCAATTTCGCGCGCTTCCCGTATTCCTCATTGGGTTGGAACTCACCATGGCCTTCATCGACCCACCGGCCAAACAGACCATCGTGCACTTGCAGCGGTTGACGGGGCATAGGGTTCTTCCGGTCTTCACAACGTTTTCCGATTTCGATGCGGCGATGAAAAGGTACCATGGCACCATCGACCGTATCCAATCGATCAAGTCGTCTCTCCAGCTCGAAAAATACGACATCAAAGTACGGAAGGGATCGGCCCAAGCGTTGGAAGATGTCGGCGATCCGACAATGGCGCAGTTAACCGAGGAGGTATTGCTTCGTGCCGCGAAGGCGGGTGCAAGCGATATCCATGTCGAGCCGATGGATGAAGAGCTTATGATTCGGTTTCGTGTGGACGGCGTGCTTCATCGGGAGGTCTCGCTTCCGATATCCTATCATCAAGGAATGGTGTCGGTGCTCAAATCAAAATCCGGCATGGATATGTTTGAACACTCGATCGCGCAAGATGGGAGATTCACGTTAAAATTTGCCGACCGCGTCTTCGACGTCCGCGTGAGCAGCCTGCCGCTTCTTAACGGCGAAAAGATCGTCATGCGCCTTCTCGGTAAATCGGCGATGATGATCGACCTCGCCAACCTTGGATTCACTGAAAATAATCTGCGCCTTTTTCGCTCTCTGCTCAACCTTCCTAACGGAATTATTCTGGTCACGGGCCCGACCGGAAGCGGAAAAACCACAACCCTGTATTCTGCATTGAATGAGCTAAAAGACATTTCGATTAACATCACGACCGTTGAGGACCCCGTCGAATATAAGCTTCCTCTCATTAATCAAGTTCAGGTCATGGCGGAACGCGGTTTGACATTTGGATCGGTGCTGCGAGCAATATTGCGCCAAGATCCCAACGTCATCCTTGTCGGGGAAATCCGGGACGCAGAGACGGGCTTAATTGCAACTGAAGCCGCCTTGACGGGGCACCGGGTTGTCAGCACCCTTCACACCAATGATGCGATCGGCGCAATTTCTCGAATGGTCAATCTCGGCATAGCATCGTTTTGGGTGAGTGCGTCCGTGATCGGTGTAGTTTCACAGCGCCTTGTCCGCCGAATTTGCGCTCGCTGCAAAGAGGAATACCTTCCGACCAGAGAGGAGCTTATTGCATTTGGACTCTCGGGCCTGCCTGCCGGAACGACGCTTTTTAGGGGAAAAGGATGCTCTTTTTGCACCGGCACAGGCTATAAAGGTAGAATGGCAATCCATGAAGTTTTTATCGTGACCGATGAAATGCGCGACGTGATTTACGGCGAAGTCACGACAACGAAACTCCGTCAATTGGCAATCGAAAATAGTTTTCGAGATATGTTTTTTGACGGCCTGCAAAAGGCAATTGCAGGCATCACGACAATCGACGAAGTCCAGCGTGTCACGCGGCGGTTAACCTGAATTTCATAGAACGTTCTGGTTTGGAATTCCTTCGCATGGTTACGTTTGTCATCGAATTTCTTTGATAAAAAATCGATAACACGGAGTTAGCGAAATGACCAAGAAGAAAAAAAGTAAATCGGAATTGTTGGACGAAATAGCGGGATTGCGCTCTAAAGTAAAAAATTTGAAAAAAATTGAGCAAAAACTCTTACAAGAGCGCATTCTGCTCCGTACATTGATTGACAACCTCCCCGATGCAATCTTCGCTAAAGATACTTCCTGCCGTAAAACCATTGCCAACCCCGCTGACGTGCACAACATGGGGTTGCATTCAGAGGCCGAGGTCCTGGGCAAAGATGATTTTGAGCTTTTCCCAAAAAATGTGGCTGAGGGATTCTATGCAGACGACCGATCGGTTATCGAGACCGGAAAACCCGTCTTGAACAGAGAAGAATATTTCATCGACGCAGAGGGGAAACGACGCTGGCTGCTAACCTCCAAACTTCCCTTGAAAGATCAACGGGGAAAAATTACCGGGATCATCGGTATCGGCCATGACATTACCGAAAGAAAAAACGCCGAAGAAGCTCTACGGCACGAAAAAGGGCTTATGGATGCGCTCATGGATAGTGTGCCTGATAGTATCTATTTTAAAGACCGCCAGTGCCGTTTAATAAGAATCAGCCGTAAAATGATGCATGATCTCAAAGCCGAAACTATGAACCAGGTCATCGGAAAAACCGATGTGGAGTTGTTTGGAGAAGAATTCGGGCGAACAACGCTGGAGAACGACGAGCGGTTGATGGCAACCGGGGAACCTATCGTGGGCTTAACCGAGAGCAGGAAATTGGAAGATGGAAGTTTTTATTGGACATCGACGACGAAAGTACCGCTTCGAGACGATAACAATCACATCGTCGGTCTTGTTGGCATCACGCGAGAGATCAACGAATTTATGAAGGTACAGAACGAGCTTGCCTACCAGGAACATTACCTCGAATCACTCGTCGAAAATTCCCCTATCGCGATCGTCACTCTCGACATGAAGCAGCGGATACAGACATGCAACAAAGCCTTTGAGATCATTTTTGGATATTCTGCCAATGAGGCGGTGGGTAAAAATCTCGATGAACTCATTGTTCCTGAAGAAAAGAAAATAGAAGGTGAAAAACTCACATCAACCTCGTATCGCCGGGAAAGCGTACATCGCGAGCTAACGCGGAAACGGAAAGATGGATCGCTCATCGATGTTGAAGTGCACGCGAAATCAATCTACATCGATGAAAAACAAGCGGGAGTCATCGCGCAATATGTTGACATTACTGAACGCAAGCGTGCGGAACGTGCGCTGGCAGAATCCACGGAAAAATTACAGCTAATTTTTGAAAACGCATACGACGGGATTAACATCTTTGAAGAAACTACGGACCCTGAGCAACGAAGACTTGTCGATTGTAACGCGAGGTATGCAGAGATGGCCGGGCGGAGCCGGGAAGAATTGCTCAGAATCGGAAATACCCGGGGCATAGCGAAAGCATTGAGTAGTGATAATACTCGATCGATAGAACAAGCGCTTGTTTTCCGCGGGTCGTTTTCATGGATTCGGCCGGACGGGAAAGACAATATTATCGAATACACCGCCGTGCCGATCAAGATGCAGGGAAAGACGTTTACAATCGGAATCGACCACGACGTGACGGAACGAACAAAAACAGAGTTAAAGATCAAAGAGCAAATGTCAATCATCAAAGAACAGAATCTTGAGCTGGAAAAAGCGCGCGATATGGCAATGGAAGCGAACAAAACGAAGAGTGCGTTCCTTGCGAGCATGTCTCACGAACTCCGAACTCCACTCAACGCCATTATCGGATACAGCGAAATGGTTCTTGAGGAGATGAGCGATGCCGGTGAACCGCGCTACCAGGGAGATCTTGGGAGAATCCGGACTGCCGGCAAAAATCTTCTCGAGCTGATCAACGAAGTTCTCGACCTGTCGAAGATCGAGGCCGGTAAAATGGAGTTATACCTTGAGGAGTTTCAATTGAGCAGCCTCATCGACGAAGTGGTTTCAACGGTTCAGCCACTCATGGAGAAGAACGATAATTCCCTTCGCATAAATATCGCTCAAAATATCTCAACCGTTCGTCTCGATCACACGAAAGTGCGGCAAATTCTTTTCAACCTTATCAGCAACGCTTCTAAATTTACCCAAAAGGGAACGATAACATTGAGCGCCGACACAGTGCCGGCATCCGACCAATCCGACGCAAAAATTATCCTCACGGTCTCCGATACGGGAATCGGCCTTACCGAAGAACAAATTGCAAAGCTCTTCAAAGAATTTTCGCAGGCGGACACTTCAACTACCCGGAAGTACGGCGGCACGGGACTCGGCCTTGCAATCACGAAACGGTTTTCCGATATGATGCACGGTTCGATCGAAGTAAAAAGCGAACCAAAGAAAGGGACGACGTTTATCGTGATGCTGCCGCAGTATCTTGAGAACGCCGAAGAAAAAGCTGCCCCGGCAATCGGTCCTGCTGAAAACGTGCCAGCACATGTTCCCACAAATACAGCGGTGTTGGTGATCGATGATGATCCGAGTGTCCGGGACTTGTTGCTGCGGTATTTATCGAAAGAAGGCTATCTCGTCGAATGTGTCGCCGACGGCGACGAAGGAATAAAAAGAGCAAGGGAAATTCTTCCGATGGCGATCATTCTTGATGTGATGATGCCCCGTAAAGACGGATGGGCTGTTCTTCAAGAAATGAAGAACGACCCGATGCTAAAATCCATCCCTGTCGTCATGTACACGATGCTGGATGAGAAAAATTTCGGTCTTGCGATTGGGGCGTCGGATTATCTCATCAAACCGGTGAGCAAAGAAAAAATTCTCCAGGTGCTCGAAAAGTACAAACACAAAGCACCGAGCGAGTACATCCTGATCGTTGATGATAATCCTGATCTCCGCACGATGGCTTCCCGGGCAATCGAAAAGGCGGGATGGAATGTGCAAACGGCGGAGAACGGGAAATCGGCGCTCTCGCGGCTTGAACACGAACTGCCAAGCATCATCTTTTTAGATATCATGATGCCGGTGATGGACGGCTTCGAATTCCTTACCATCTTCCAAAATCGTGAAGAGTGGAAACATATTCCGGTTGTTGTTATCACCTCAAAAGATCTGATGGCCGAAGAACGGCAACAATTAAACGGCGTTGTCAAAAAAATAATTCAGAAGGGCGATTTCACGGCGGAAAAAATTCTAAAACAGATTTCTTCCCTTATCCCGCAACTCACGCACCATATCTCTTCTGCAGGACCGGCGAATGGCTAAGATACTAGTTGTAGAAGACAATGAGATCAACCGTGACATGATGGTTCGAAGACTTCAACGGCGCGGATATACTATCGTTACAGCAGTTGACGGACAACAGGGCGTTACTACGGCGCGTTCAGAGAAACCCGACCTCATTCTCATGGACATGAGCCTCCCGGTATTGGACGGGTGGGAGGCGACCCGACAAATCAAAAACGATCAGAGCCTCAAAGATATCCCGGTTATCGGATTAACCGCCCATGCAATGGTCGGCGACAGAGACAAGGCGCTTCAAGCGGGATGCGACGATTACGCTACAAAACCGGTCGAGTTTGAGAAATTAGTCGAATTGATAAACCGCCTGATCAAAGTTTTGTAGGGATTGCACTCAGGGGGTCTGAACCGGAAGCGTGATAACGAAGGCGGTTCCTTTTCCTTCACTTGACTCGGCGGATATTGTTCCGCCGTGAGCTTCAATAATTCCCCGACATATTGGAAGACCCAATCCTGTTTTGCTTCCTGCTCGTTTTGCCCCCGGTGTCGTAATTCTCATTTTATCGAAGAGCATCGGAATATCCTTCGCAGGGATTCCAACGCCGGTGTCGCTGAATTTCACGACGACGGAATTCGAACGCGGAGCTGCCGAAATTGAGATGGAACCTCCTTCCGGGGTGAACCGAAGCGCATTGTCGAGAAGTTGATTGAACACTTTTTCAATGCGGTCGGGATCTACATACAACAGTGGAAGTTCTTGAAAATCGATTTTCACCTGAATTGATTTTTCCTGTAATGCTTTCGAAAAATTGAGAACGACCACCTCAACGGTATCGCGAAGGTTCACCTGACCCCGATACATTTTTGACTCCCCCGTTTCGAGTTGAGTGATTTCCAAAAAATCTATCACAAGATTGAGCATAAGCTTAGCTGCTTTGCCGATTTCACCGACGAGTTCGCCGATTTCCGGTTCAAGCTTATCTTTTTCTTCGGAAAGCATTTCTGCAAATCCTACGATACCGCCGAGCGGTCCCCGCAAGTCGTGGACAATCATCGAGGTGAAGCCTTCCTGCATTTCACGCAATGTTCTCTCTGCCTCCGCAATTCGCAGGATGGCTTTCACACGAACTTCAAGCTCGTCCGTCGCCATCGGTTTTTTCCAGTAATCCGTAGCGCCGGACTTGTAACCTGATTCAATATTGTTGGGGGCAGTGTTGTAGCCGGAGAGGAAAACGATCGGCGTGTATTTTAGATGTGGCATTTGTTTTAACTGTTTGATGACTTCGTACCCGTCAAGTTTCGGCATGTGAACATCGAGCAACACGAGGGCATAATTTGATAGCCGGGCTTTTTGAAGGCACTCTTCGCCATCGAATGCCCTGGTGACATCAAAGTTATTTCGTTCGAGCACGGACGCGAACACCTCGGTAATGCCGGGTTCGTCGTCCGCGATGAGGATTTTTTGTTTTTCAGACATGTGATTGATCTTTCAGTTGCAGCGAGGAAGCCGCTTGGCAACGGGATGTACGGCACATCCAGCCGATGCCGTTGTTCATAATTTTAGGGAGTGGCTTCGTACAGCCACCGTTGACTATTCGCTCCATGATATTCATCCATCATTAACCTAACGTTGCTTTCACCGAATTGTTAGCACATGCGGTCAACCTTGAAGAATTTGTTCAATTTTTCGGATCTCTTCTTCGCTGAGGGCAGCATGCTTCAACACTCCAACTGCGTCCTCAACTTGAGACACCTTGCTTGCACCGATCAGGACGGATGTCACTTCAGGATTCCGCAAAACCCACGACAAAGCCATTTGCGCCAATGTTTGTCCCCGGCCAAGAGCGAGATCGTTCAAACGGCGAACTTTTTCTAATTTCTCAGTGGTGATCTGTTCAGGCCGCAAAAATCCGTGGGGCTTTGACGCTCGAGAATCCGGAGGAATCCCGTGGAGATATTTATCGGTCAACAGGCCTTGAGCGAGCGGCGAGAAGGCTATGCAGCCGACGCCTTCTTCCCCAAGCACTTTAAGCAAACCCGATTCGACCCAGCGCTCGAACATGCTGTACTTCGGTTGATGAATAAGGCAGGGAGTTCCGAGAGAACGGAGCAAATGTACCGCGTGCCGGGTCAGGTCGGCTGGATACGACGAGATACCCGCATATAACGCTTTTCCGCTTCGAACAATATAATCGAGTGCCCCCATTGTTTCCTCTAATGGAGTACGTGGATCGGGACGATGGTGATAAAAAATATCGACGTACTCTAAATGCATGCGCCGGAGGCTTTGGTCGACGCTCGCGACGAGGTATTTACGCGACCCCCAGTCGCCGTACGGTCCGGGCCACATATCGTAACCTGCTTTCGAGGAAATGATAAGCTCATCGCGGTGAGCGGAAAAATCTTCTCTCAGAATCTTTCCGAAATTTTCTTCGGCGGAACCGGGAGGTGGACCGTAATTATTGGCAAGATCAAAGTGAGTGATGCCGAGGTCAAAGGCACTCCTCATGATCGACCGAGCGCTATCCAGATTGTCCACTCCGCCGAAATTATGCCAAAAACCGAGCGAGACAATGGGCAAGCGTATTCCCGACCGGCCGCAGCGGTTATACTGCATAGTATCATAGCGATGATCGGAAGGATGATAAGGGGGCATAGAGTATTAATCCTTTGATATTTTAGTGGAATGGGTTCTATCGGCAAAGCTTTGAAGATAAAATTTACACCATTTTTTGATTTCCTAACATACAAAATTTTTCATTAAGGAAAAACAAAATCAGTAAGGACTGGATTTGAAAATAGCTTTTATCATTACGCCCTGTTATGCCGGGGCATCGATAGTCTTCCCCTGGAAAAGGGAGGCATCCATATCGATTAAAAATAGAAACACGGATTCTCCTGCCGAAGGCATCGAGACTGTGTAAAAACTGAGGCACGTTCTTTGACATGTAAGCTCCCCTTTGACGACCCGCCTGGTCCGTTGGGAACGAAGCTCTCCGCGGGGCAACTATGGCGTTTGAAGGTGGAGGATGAGTTTCTGAGTTCCTATGATATTGAGCACTCGTTTGATATTGTATGTGAGATTGATCAGCGCGACTTCACCGGCAACATTCTTGAGGCGGCGTAAGAGCAATGTTCCATAGCCCCAGATTTTCTTAATGGTGCCAAAGATATGTTCGATGACGGCCTTACGGTGTTTGATGATGTCGGCTTCCCGCGCTAGGCGTTGCTTGAGTCGGTCCAGGACAGCTTCATGTTCCCAACGGTACACGTATCGGCCACGTGGTGAAGTTGTGCACAGCCTACGAACAGGACAGTCTCGACACGCCCTGGTTCGATAGATACGAATGAGGCGACTGTCTTGTTTGTGAGTGGTTGTATAATACTGTAATGGATGTCCTTGTGGACAACGATAGGTATCGGAGGTCTGGTCATAGATAAACTTATCGTGGTAATAGTCCGGTGCTGGCACGTTGGTCTTCTTCGAGATTTTAGGCTCTGGCACAGGAACATAGGTAGTGATCCCGCTGTCTTCGCAGCTTTTGAGATCAACGGTGTCGTAGTAACCGGCATCAGCGCAGACATTGAGCGTTTCAACACCGAGCATTTGTTTGGCTGCCAGGGCCATCGATGAGAGATGATTGCTATCAGCGGCATCCTGTGTCAGTTCGTAGTCCACAATAAGCTTATGTTTGGCATCGACGGCTGTTTGCACGGCATAGGCCCCTTCGATGCGGCGTTCGTTCTTCATTAATCGGCAGTCAGGATCGGTTAATGAGACGTACTTGTCACCACTTCGTTCAAGCTCGGTGCAAGCTTCTTCAAGATGTTCTTTCTGCTGATGGAGCAAGGCGATTTTCTTTTGGAGTGCTTCTTTGCTGAGCGGTACAGAAGTTCTTGTATTTTCATCAGCATGATCGTTGTGGTCGAGTTGCGCAAGATAGTCCTTGATCGACTCATTGATGCGAGCAATACTTTTGTCCAGTTGTTTCTTATCTTTGATGCGATCGCGGGCATTGGAGGCCGTAAATTTCGTGCTGTCGATAGCCACCAATTCGTTACCGAAGAGTTCCAATTCTTTACAGATAAGCACGAACTGCTTGAACACAGCCCGGAGCGCTGTGGTATTGTTCTTACGGAAGTTGTTGATGGTCTTGTGATCGGGCGAGAGGCGTTTCAACAACCAGAAGACTTCGAGATTGCGTGTTGTCTCGCGTTCCAGCAAACGGCTGGAACGAATGCGGTTGAGGTAGCCGTAGAGGTACAGCTTCAACAAATCCTTCGGATCGTACGGTGGACGTCCGGTCTCTTCGACTGTCGCATGCGAGAATCCCAAACTGCGCATTGCCAGATTGTCCACGAAGGCATCGAGGAAGCGCACGGGATTCTCAGGACTCAGGTAATCCTCGACCGCTTCCGGAAACATAGTGATTTGCTCTCGTGCTATACCGCTGATATGATCCATGGAATTGGGCTATCAATGTGATACAAATGTTTTCGTGTTAGACGTACAAACAACCAAAAGGTTTCCGAGTTTTTACACAGTCTCCATCACTTCGTGAAAAGGAGTCCTTCGGACTTGCGTCCAGAGAAATGGCAAATTCAGGCAATACCTTAAAAATCTGTTTTTAAGAAGTTACCGGGCATCTTACACGAAAAAACGCGCTTATTTGAAAATTTTGATGAGCGTTCGACTAAGCTGATCAGGATCCCGCTGAAATGCACCGTTATCCAACGAAAAGGCCATTGCAAGAAGGGCAAAATTTCAGTACATTGATCCACGACGCCTCAGTGGGCGGTGCGTGGCAAAATTAATGGCACATATGTGACAGGGGTAATAGCAAAAGTGCCGGAATCAAGTGACCTTGAGAGCGCCAGTTGCTCAATCCCCGTGATAATGCTGCAGGATTTCGCTGAAAGCGGCCGGCAAAAACTCAAAAGCGCCAGTAGCTCAATCCCCCCCCAGTAATGATGAGGGATTTCGCTGAAGGCAGCCGACTGAAACTCAAACGCGCCAGTAGCTCAATTCCCCCCTGTAATGATGAGGGATTTCGCTGAAGGCAGCCGACTGAAACTCAAACGCGCCAGTAGCTCAATCCCCACCGTAACGCCGAGGGATTTCGCTGAAGGCAGCCGACTGAAACTCAAACGCGCCAGTAGCTCAACTGGATAGAGCACCAGCCTACGAAGCTGGGGGTTAGGGGTTCGACTCCCTTCTGGCGCACAGGCTCTTAACCATAATGCAGTAATCATCAATGCCCTCTAATGTGCTATCTTTTCTTCCCGATGCAACCATCCGCATCGCAGTCCCGATGAAAAAGCTATACATCTTTACTAAAGATTTCATCATGAGGTACCCCGCTGTTCTGGCGTCGTATTTTATTTATGGATATTATTTTATCTCGACCCTCGATTTTTATGTGGCGTTTAAGAAGAAACACCTTGGAACTTCCGAAACCCTCTCTCACTTCGATACGCTGCTTTGGATGTGGCTTCTCGCATGGGCATTAGTCCGGGTTATCGAGTTGCGGGAAAAACTGACGACAAAAGAAAAAGAAAACCTAGCTCACCAGCATACAATCCAATTAAAAGAAACACAACTCAAAACGCTCAACGAGGTCGTCACGACGCTGAAGCACCACATCAATAATCCGCTTGCGATTATTCTGGGCTATGTTCGCCTCGCAAAGAAGAAATCCACGGACAGCGATATAACCAAAAAACTCGCCGAGATTGAAATTGCCGCTCAACGCATCAACGCAACGATGAAAGAGTTTTCCATCGTTCGCGTGTATCAAACAATGGATTCGCCCGTTGGGAACATCGTCGTCACCGGCGAGCCTCCCTCCGCCGAAAAGAAATAACCCCTCCGACGTTATCAATGACAACCCATGAACGATGGATGGAGTTTGCGCTGAAAGAGGCACGGACTGCTTTCTCAAAAAACGAAGTCCCGGTCGGTGCAGTTGTTGTCCATGGTGGAACGCTCATTGGAAAGGGGTTCAATCAAGTGGAAATGATGAATGACCCGACCGCTCACGCCGAAATGATTGCGCTCACGGCAGCAGCAGCAAGTCTCAATTCAAAATGGCTGAAGGGCTGCACGCTGTACGTTACACTTGAGCCATGCCCGATGTGCGCGGGTGCAATTGTCCTCTCACGAATTCCGTCCGTTGTTTTCGGAAGTTACGACCCGAAAATGGGAGCCTGCGGCACGCTCTATTCCATCACGGACGATCGACGATTAAACCATCGGGTTCACACCATCGGCGGAGTGCTTGACGCTCAATGCGGGGAATTGTTGAAGGAATTTTTTACAAAGAAGAGGATCAAAAGCTCATTATGAAGAAACGCCGACCCCTGTCCCGCTTTTGAGTTTCTCGGCACGGTCTGCGAGCCGGAGCTGCTCAATGATTTCGTCGAGCTTCCCGTCAATAATTTCAGAGAGATTATACAACGTTAATCCGATGCGGTGGTCGGTCACTCTATTCTGAGGATAATTGTAGGTGCGAATCTTATCACTCCGGTCGCCGCTTTTGATCATCGATTTTCTCTGCGCGGCGGTTCCTGCAGTTTGTTCGCTGAGTTTAATTTCGTACAGCTTGGCTCGAAGCATTTTCATCGCGCGTTCCCGATTCTGGAATTGCGAGCGCTCCTGCTGGCAGGCAACGATAACGCCGGTCGGTTTGTGCGTGATGCGGACCGCAGTTTCAACCTTGTTCACGTTTTGTCCTCCCTTGCCCCCCGCGCGGTACGTATCAAACTGGAGGTCCGCAGGATTTATTTCAACTTCAACATCTTCTACCGTCGGCAGCACGACCACCGAAGCTGCCGAGGTATGAACCCGTCCCTGAGCTTCAGTTTCCGGCACCCGTTGAACACGATGGACGCCGCTTTCAAATTTCATCATCCCGTACGCGTCATCGCCTTCAATGCTGAGCACAACCTCTTTGAAGCCCCCTTTTTCCGTTTCATTCCAGTCGAGCGTTTCCACTTTCCACCCTTTCCGTTCCGCAAACCGGGTGTACATTCGGTATAAATCCGAGGCAAACAAAGCAGCCTCTTCACCGCCGGTACCGCCGCGAATTTCCACGATCGTGTCTTTACTGTCGTTCGGATCTTTCGGAACGAGCAATTGCTTCAGGCGGTCCTCTACGGCAAGAAGTTTCGGCTGAAGCTCAGCTACTTCGAGCTCTGCGAGCGATTTCAACTCGGGGTCGCCCCCTTGTTCGATAATTTCTTTGCTTCCCCGTACGCTCGTAAGCAGCCGTTGGTATTCCTCATAGGCTTTCACAATTTCTGAAAGCTCGCGATATTCCTTGCCAAGTTCCTTATTCCGTTCCTGGTTTGAAATCACCGCCGGGTCACTCAGCAGTCGAGTGACCTCAAGATAACGTTCCTTAATTTTTTCTAACTTTTCTAACATGGTATCGGAGTACGGTGCAAAACAATGGGAGGTGAATTACCCGGCGGCGAGAGAAAGAGCGTAAGCCGCGGCCGGCTCTTCATCCATCCGCAACGCCGCTTTGATTGCACAAAGCGACACCTCCATTTGGGTTTCGTCAGGCTCCTGAGTCGTGATCTTTTGCAGCCACAGCCCGGGTGCTACCAGTATCCTGCCGAGAGGCGACGCAGCGTGCTTCGCCGAAAATTTCAAGATTTCGTACGAGATACCGCCGACTACCGGGATAAACGGGATGTGCGTCGCAAGCCGGAGAGGGAGCGACAGCGAGCCGGCTGCCAGCAAAACAGCCGTGTCAAGAAGGCTGAAGAGAAGTATCGACACAAGCATGACAAGTAAAACGAAGCTTGTGCCGCATCGCGGATGAAAGCGTGTGAATTTCATTGCGGAAGAAATTTCAAGCGGTGCATTTTGCTCGAAGGTGAACACCGCTTTGTGCTCTGCACCGTGATACTGAAAAAGACGGTGAATATCCTTCATCAACGAAATGGAATATAAATAGGCAATCAGGATGGCGATGCGAATCGCGCCGGCAACGAGGTTGAATAATAACGGCTGTTGTTCAACTCTGAAAAACAACGTTGCGATTAACAACGGAATAAAAAAGAAAATCCCGATACCGGCGGCAATTGCGCCAACGAGCATCACCGACAGAGAGAATGCCGACTGGCTTTTCGTTGATGCCGTATTGCCTCCGGAAGAATCACCGAGGGCCACTTCAGCCGAATAATTGAGTGTCTTGATGCCGATATACATCATTTCGATCAGACCGACGGCGCCGCGAATGACCGGGACTCTGAATACGCGATACCGTTCAGAAAGAGAATGGAATTCTTCTTTCTTTACGACGATCTTGCCGTCGGGCCGCCGGACGGCAGTCGCGATCATCCCTTTTGCCCGCATCATAACGCCTTCGATCACCGCCTGGCCGCCGACCTGCATCGGCTCATCCGGGTTGAACGCAGGATTGGTTGGCGTCCAAACTTTTACGGTTTCCTCTGCTCTCATTATCAATTTCTTTTTCGATGGTGGATAGTAAATATACGAAAATAATTGCGCTCGTTCATCTCTCAATAACCAACCGCTTCCCCGTAACCGCGGGGGTCGGTCGCACCGAGCAGAAGCCCTCTCTTGCGGTCGAACATAATTCCTTCCGCAAGGCCTGTTGTAGTCTCTCGTTGATAAAGGGTGTGCCCCATCGCGCGAAGGTTATCAATAGCATCTTGTGATAATGCGCGCTCTTCGTACATAAGCCGGTCCGGCAGCCATTGATGATGGATACGCGGCGCGTCGATAGCCTCCTGAATCGTCATTTTGAAATCGACGACGTTGACAATGACCTGTAGTACTGTCGTCATAATTGTCGAGCCTCCCGGGGTCCCGATCACCATGAACGGTTTTCTGTCTTTAACAACTATCGTCGGCGTCATCGAACTCAGCATGCGTTTGTTTGGGGCGATGGCATTGGCGCTGCTTCCTACGAGACCGTACTCGTTCGGGACCCCCTGTTTCGCGCTGAAATCATCCATTTCATCGTTCAACAAAAATCCGGCACCCGTGACGACAACTTTCGATCCGTATGCATCATTTAATGTGGTCGTCACGCTCACACAGTTGCCGAACCTGTCGACCACAGAATAATGAGTGGTATGGTCTTTCTCCGGAGGAGGCTGAACACCGTGAGAAATTTGGTCGCTTGGAGTCGCCTTTGTCGTATCAATCGTAGCACGGAGCTCCTCTGCATATTTTTTTGATGTAAGCCAGGCGACAGGAACTTTAACAAAATCGGGATCTCCCAGGAATTCCGCTCGGTCCGCATAAACGCGCCGCATAGCTTCCACCATCCGATGAACAGCTTTCGACGAATTCCAGCCGTATTTCTCAAGGTTGTAACCCTCGAGAATATTCAGGAGCTGCACGAGAGCAACGCCGCCGCTACTCGGAGGCCCGGTAGAAATAATTTCGTACCCGCGATACGTTCCACGGACAGGTTCCCTGATGACCGACGCGTACTCTTCAAGATCGTGAAGCGTGATGAGTCCGCCGCCCCTTTTCATCTCTGCGACAATCAATTGTGCTGTCTTGCCGGTGTAAAACCCGTCGCGCCCTTTATCCCGAATGCGCTTTAGTGTAGCCGCGAGGTCTTTTTGACGGAAGAGTTCCCCTTCAGCATAGGGCTTGCCATTCTTTGAAAAAGCTTTTCTCGAACTTCGGTATGCGGACAATTCCGGCAACATTCTTTCCAGATCCTCGGCGAGCCGGTAGTGAAGATGAAAACCCTTTTCGGCCAGCTCGATTGCCGGCTTCATTACTTGCGCGCGGGTAAGTCTTCCGTAGCGGCGCTGGGCATACATCATGCCGGCAACCGACCCAGGCACGCCGCACGCAAGGTGTCCGTGCGTGCTTTTTTGTTCAAGAAAATTCCCATTTTTGTCGAGAAACATGTTGCGCTGAGCGGCGGCTGGCGCCGTTTCGCGGTAATCAAGTGATTTCACCGTGCCGTCTGCGAAACGCATCACCATAAATCCGCCCCCCCCGATATTGCCTGCTCCCGGGTATGTCACCGCCAGAGCAAAACCGACAGCCACTGCAGCATCGACGGCGTTCCCTCCATCCTTCAAAATTTTCAACCCAACGTTTGCAGCGATAGGGTCTGCAGCGACAACCATCCCCTTCTTTGCACGGACCGGATCGCGTGAGGCCGAGTACGATTGAAAGAAAAGCACGCCGCTGACAGTGGAAAGAATGATGGCAGTGCGCAGTATTTTCATTCCGTTTCTTTCCTTTCGACCGGATGTTGAATATCGGCGAGAACGTACAGAATCCTGTTTCTTGCTACACGCTGAACCGTGAAGACGACATTCTCAAACTGTATCGACTCGCGTTCTTTAGGAACCCTTCCGAATAGATGAAATAAAAAACCGCCGAGCGTATCGTATCCTGAATCAGCGGTCGACAGAGAAACGCCAAGCTTTTCCGAAGCTTCCGCAACGCCGATGTTTGCGCTGAATCGAAAGGAATGCTCGCTCAGTTTAAGCGCCTTCGATTCTGAAACTGTAAGTTCGTCCGAAATATCTCCGACTATCGTCCTGACGACATTTTGGAACGTGACAAGCCCAGCAGTGCCGCCGTATTCATCGACAACGACAGCAATACGAGTTTTCTTTTCCTGGAATTCTTTAAGAAGGTCTTCCACTTTTTTGCTTTCCGGAACAAAAATGGGTTCGCGGGAGAGTTTCAAAATATCCAGTGTTTTCCTGCCCTGTTTTTCATAAAGGAGGGGTAAGACATCCTTTGCATACAAAATCCCTTTGATGTTGTCGATCGTATCCGAATAGACGGGGATGCGCGAATGCTTCTTCGCGACGAAGATGTCGACGATTCCATCGAACGACTGCGTCGTACTGTTGAGCGCCACCATATCTGTTCGAGGCGTCATCACTTCACGTACGATCATCTCCTTCGCATCCATGATGCTGTGGATAATACTTCGTTCTTCCTGGTCAATAGCTCCGTGTTCGCTTACAACGTCGGCAAGAGTTTTAATTTCGTCGCCCCGTAAGGCAGTTTGACGTTGATGAAGGCCGAGACGGGATTCGAACGCCTCTACCATCGCTACGAGGACCGTCGTGAGGGGATAAAAAAGGATCGACAAAAGATACAGCGGAAACGCAATGCGGCGGGAAAAAATGGCAGGCATCCGGGCGGCAATCACTTTCGGCGTAACTTCGCTCAACACAATGACGACAAACGTAACAACGACCACTTCGATTCCTAAGGCCAACTCTTTATTCCATCCGAAAGCACCGGCCGTGTCAACGG
This sequence comes from uncultured Bacteroidota bacterium, assembly GCA_963717445.1. Classification (GTDB taxonomy): domain Bacteria; phylum Bacteroidota; class Ignavibacteria; order UBA10030; family UBA8401; genus JAGVPT01. The sequence goes on from OY970334.1 coordinate 1,801,847, forward strand.
TCAGCAAAGCAATAATGACCGCCGCTGCCGTTGTCACAATCGTATTTCCGATGAGAATCGTGACCAGCAGGTACCGCGGTTTCCGGAGAAGTGCGGCAACATACCTTCCCCCTCCCGAACTCTGAGAAGAAAATTCTTCGAGCGCAGACGGTTGCAATGAGAACAGGGCTACCTCCGCCGCCGAGAAAAAGGCGGAGAGGACAAGCGAACACAGAAATACCGCGCTGTCGAGAACTATTGTAGAAAACATTCTTGGTCGATTTCTTTGAATACAACCGTGAGAAGAGACTATGAACACAATAGCCCCGCCGCAGCGGGGCTATGCTAATGTACAAAGGAACAAGAACTTTTTCCATTAATCAAAATGGAAGGTCGTCCTCTTTCGCCGGGACAGCATCGGATGCGGGCGACTCGGCTTCTCCGCCGTTCGTCGACCGTTGACCTCCGCCATCCAGCATGATTAACTGGTCGGCAATAATTTCTGTAATGTACCTTTTCACTCCATCTTTTTCATAGTTGCGTGTCTGCAGCCTTCCTTCGATATACACACGCTTCCCTTTTTTTAACCACTCACCGCAAATCTCGGCAAGCTTTCTCCAAGCGACAATGTTGTGCCACTCGGTCCGTTCCTGCACGTTCCCCTCCTGGTCTTTCCACGAGTCGCTTGTCGCAATCGAGAATGTTGCCACTGCAACGCCGGCGCTGGTGTACTTCAGCTCAGGATCTTTCCCCAGATTCCCGATGAGCTGCACTTTGTTGAGACTTTTTGACATAACGCCCCCTTTTAATAAATGGTAATAAAACTGTGAATTGCACTGCAGTTAAAACATACAAGAAATCAAAAAAAGAATCAAGTGAGACTTCTGAATAATTTTAAAAGTATGGCTCATGCAAAGACGCAAAGCGGCAAAATGATTTAAAAACAGGGTCTTTGCGCCTTCGCGGCTTGGCGAGAGACAATTTTTCGGAAGCCTCAAGTCTTTATATCAAAATGCCTACCGGGGGTTGACCTCTACAACGACAAGCGTATGCAAGGTAAGAATAAACAGCTTTGACCCGGTTGCAACGGCATCCCGAAACTCTTCTATGGGTTCCTCTCCTATGATCAATTTCCTATCGATTTCGAGTTTTTTTACGCCGTCGAGAGAATACAGAATGACCCGGTTGGTATCCACGACCAGGACGCCGTTGGGAACGAGGCTGATGCTCAACGGAACGGCAAGAGAATCCAGCCGAAAAGCATAGAGATAATTACCGTATGTATCAAACTCGACAATGCGATGCTCATCTAAAACAATTACTTTGTCTTCCGGCGTGACGGCAATGTCGCGAGGGTTAACAAGAGTACCGGCGCCTGCGTTAAACTCGCCAAACTCGCGCTCCAATTCTTGAGCTGGATTAAACTTGAGAATGCGGCGGCCATCAGATTCCACAACAAAAAGCTCGCCTTGCGGTGAGAGAGCTGTTGCGCGGGGATAAAACATGCCGTTGAGCGACGGCAAAATATTGTCGGCATTGATCGACTGGACGAGGTTCATTCTTCTGTCGAACCGTTGAACGCGACGGTTGTTATAGTCCGTGACATAGACGTCGAGGGCGAAATTCACGGAGACATCGGTCGGGGAATCGAACTCCAGATCGCCCCATCCTCGCCCGCCGATACTTTTCAGAAGTGAGCCGTTAGGTGCATACTCCAGCAACTGGTTATTCCCTTCATCGAGGATAAAAAGATTACCATCAGAGGCTGCGGACATTGATACTGCATTCGAAAATGTACCAAAAGTATAATCGACAACACCCCCTTCTCCCGAAGCAGTTGTCGAATCCGTCATTGCCGCCGTAAAAACCAAGCACTCTTCTTCTCCAAAACAGGGGGAGTTCTTTACCGGGACGAGGGCTAGAATAAATGATAGAGCGAAAACATGTACATTCATATGCATGAAATGGTTAGTTCGTTCTCCCTTGATAACAAATTGCTCCGATACAAACTTGCCGGTTTATCCTTGCATCGCAGTTGATTGTGAACCGGTATCGAGTGCACAACTCCTCATAGTTTGTTACCGTGAAGCATCGGTCATCATACAATAATGCCATGCGTCAAATACAACAGTTATTACTCTCCTCCTGTGCTGATAAGGTTGGCCAATAATTCATACGAAGGTTTATGAATATCGAGCAATCTCGGGAAAAGATTTATGGCACAGTAAAAAATTTTCCCTTCTCCTAACCGTTTTTCCAAAAGGAGTACCCGGCTGCCGGATTTTATCAAGACCTTTGCGTTGTCACTTGTCTTTTTCGTTATTTCGCAGTACGAAATTGCGAACTGATCTCCGGTGAAACCGCTCTCATCAATCTTGTTGGGCAAACGAAATGTGCTGTCGCTCGAATCAATAAATAGCTTCTCTTTGCAATCGCCCTGAGACCATTGCGTAAACGTAATATCATTCACGGGGAATCGATGTACTCGCTCCAATCCATTTTGCGGAAGAATGATCAGCCTGCCGCCGCGGCCCAACCACTGCTCGAGGGAATTCAACCGCTCGCCCAGCGCAAGAAATTTACCGAGCGAAAATTGGTCGATGATGATCACAGAATTATTTTGTAACTCATTATTCGAGAAGTTTGCCGGATTGAATAATGTTGTTACGACACCAAGCCGACGAAGGGCGATCTGCACAGGGCTATTCTCAATCGCAGAACAAATCCCAACCATTGTTTTAGCGTTTACTTTAACATCAAGAGACTGAACAAGAAAATTTCCCACAGAATTTCCCCGGCCAGCCCGGACTGTTACTTCGCGTGGTGCGGTCAGCAGGGTATCCTTCCATCGCAAAGAGAGTGTGTCCGTTACAGCGCTATTTTTGCCTTGCAATTCAACTTGCTTTCGGAGCGATGAAACCACCGCGTCATTGACGTAGAATGCCCCTTCCGTTTTGTCGCGCACATTGCTTCTAAAGCGAACATCTATGGCCGTATCGCGGTTCATCACCACGCGCGGCGAAAGAACTTCCACGGAGCGAAATGGTGCAATAATAAGCGGGATCTCTTCCCTGTACATGAAATTCCGATTTGGATCAGAATCTTCGTGCGCTACAATAAACACCAGCGGTGTCCGCATTTCCATAGCTCCGAATCCCTGGGGTGTTTCAGTAGAATTCAAGCTGATCGATCGAGGAGAGAGAAGTCTAAGCTGAGCAGTGTCCTTTAAGGGGTAAAAATTATTTTGCGATTCATTGACGACCCATTGTTTTTGAATGACTCCGGGAAAAAGAATTTCCGTCCTCCCGTTGCTTAAAAGTCCGTCCAATGCGCCGAACCTAAGAAAGACGACCTGGACCGGCGTTACAATTGTATCGCTGATAGTGTACGGGATCGCGACACCTAAAATTTGGCAGCGCAATTTTTCAACACCGAGCTTCCATGCGGCCAGCACTCTCGAATCGGTTGGGTTCATCGCCTGCTCATGGCGTTGGGCGAGCGCATCAATCTGGGCGATTACACTGCGGAGCAACTCAAGCTTTTTTTCGCCGCTCGGTAATCGGTCGATTGAATTGATGGAATGAATCGCCGGCAACAGCGCAGTAAGTTGCACACCAAGTTCAGGAAGCTCTTTATCGAGAGGTAGCGGTAACCTCACCTTTGCCGGATAACGTTGAACGTACCGATGCGTGCCCCCCTCTTTCCACAACGGGATTTGATACCTTAAACTTTCATAAAATTTTTCCGCCTCGCGCGCCATCGTTAAATAGTTTTTTGACCAGATGGCATCGCGTTGTTCGACAGGGATAACGACAGAATTTTTACTTTCATTAGTCCGGGTAAAAAATCGTTTTATATTCCATCCTGGTGCCCCCTTTTTGTCGCTGAGATTATTTGTGATCAGGTGTTGAAGATACGTGAGGCGGGTAGATTCTTTACCTCCTGCAAACGGATCGCGGTCCAACACAATAACATCCGGCTTTACTTGAGCGACCAGGCTGTCGAGCCGGTCGTTTAACATTTGGCCAAAAGCCGCTGTCGGATGGAAGCAGCCGCTTGAAAATTCGCCGATAGGGATATTGAGGAAATACGATTGCGTCCCTAGATACGAGAGAGCTTGATATGCCTCTTCTTTTCTTCGTGAAGCAAGCTGATAAAACATTTCGCCGTTCAAATCACTTGGGATATCTTCCCCATTAGTGACGTAGGCGACTGCAACGGTAGCACCGGTTCCAATTCTGAAATTCGCTATTGATGGGAGATCTTCAAAACCGGGAGCCAACGCGACAATCAGATACACGCTCGGGTTTTGTATTTCTCGCATCAGTTGTGCGGTCGCGCGAGGACCATGTTGCGGAAAATACGGAGATTGCCGGGGAAACACCGCAGAGACCATGATAAAAAGAAGTGCGACACAGCGTGTAAACGACATTGTTATTCCGATTTAATTTTGGATGATTCCTAATTTTTCATAGCGACATTCGCAAAATAAAAAAGGTCGCCCGAACAACATGGGCAACCTTTTTCATCGTTACAATATGTATTCCTTAAAAACCAAGCCTCACAGTAAACACATTAATCGCCGTCAGGAGAAGAACGTGTTCGTAGGCATAATCGAGTGTGAAATTAACATCACCTAAATTATAGTTTATGCCGGCTCCAAGTGTCCAGTCGAAGATCTCGGAAGATTGCCCAGTCTGGTCCGTCGGAGCATTCGGTGCCCAATTATAGCCGCCGCGAACGAATAGCATGTTATCGAAGCCATATTGCAGCCCGAATTTATACACATCGGAACTATAGTTATTGTTCTCAAAGTCGCCGTAAAGAGTGACGTCATTCATGTCGCCCAGCTTCTTATCATATGCCAATGCAACGTCCATTTGCGATGGAAGCTCAAACGAGGCTGCTTCAACGGCATACCATTGCACGCCACGAATGTCTCCGACTGTTGTTCCCTGGCGAAGAAGGTTGGAACCGGTGTAGGTCATGTTCGGCCCGAGATTTTTTATTGCAACGCCTAGTTTCAACTCTGGGACGATAAGGCCATTGTACTCAACACCTGCATCGAGCGCGAACCCGGTCGCAGATGTGCTCATGATAGTTTCGTCCACAAGGTTGAAGGTTGCACCAACAGAAATTCTATCGCTGAGAACCCTCGAATATGTCAGGCCTCCGACGATATATGTTGGAGAAAACGTTGCGCCGGTTCCATCGGGATTATCTTCCGTGGTAACCGGGATATTGCCGAAAGAGAGCGATTTAAATGAAGCGGCAAACGTCCCGATTGCAGGAAACGTAACCCCAACTGCCCCGTAATCCACTCCGATGTCTGCAATATATGACATGTGCGAAAAGAACGCCTCGGTGCTGAACGTGCCACGGGACAGCCCCGCTGGGTTCCAGAAGATCGCATCAACTCCTGAAGCAAGTGCGACATTGCTGCCGCCAAGCGCGATCCCGCTTGCACCTGTAGGAATTAAGAGTTCTTGCGCTCCTGCGGTGCCGGTGCGGTCCGTGTTCCCTGCAAAGGCTGCTATGAAAAGCAGAGAGGTCAACACAAAAACACTCGCCAAGCGCTTTAGTATGATATTCATCGAATATCTCCTTCCAATTTTAAAATTTTCAAATAGCAATGTTTTCATTGTCATCCTTTACTGATTCTCAATAGTGATCTAAGAACTGCTGTTCCGGAATAATTGCCAGTTTGAGCGTCCTTGTACCGAGGCTTCCGCAGTCGATGTAGGCGATATACATTCCTGCAGCAACCGGCAGCTTGTGTTCGTTCAGCAGATCCCAGTCCGTGTATTGCGTCACATCATTCTTCACTAGTGTCCGGACGAGAATACCCGCAAGGTTGAAAATGCGAATCGTCGCTTTCGTCGGCATGTGGGTGAACCGAACCCATCGGTCGTATTTATCAGCTTCGAGTCTATTGAAACCGAAATACGGGTTCGGGAAAACATTGATCTTGGCGATATCTGCCTTTTGGTCCACCGCATTATCGGTCGGAGCAACCGTTTTGAACGAGAAGGTGACCGCCGGGCTGTTGACGTAATCCGGGATAATCTCGAACTCATCCCCAGCTTGGAACATGAACCCGGGGACATGGTTACGCATCGTTGCCGTGATTAACCACATCATCGGTGTCGCGTTATCGAGCATATCCGTCGCGAGAGCCGGATTGTCAGTCGTGGCGTCATAGTTTGTAGCGTAGATAAATGCATACTCACGCGTGACTGAAGTGTTGTCAATTCCGGATGCGGCTGTGGGAGGATCGTACTTGCCGTCTTCTAAACCTCCGCCAGCGTTATTCTCCAAGAAACCGATATCGAGCTGTTGATTATTGTTGTCTTCATCCCATGCGGTAAATGGAATGGGACGCCGGTCTTGGTAGGCATATCCGCCTGTCGCATTGACAATCGGAAGGAACGATGGATCTGCAAGCGCCGATGTCGCATGCCGCACATACCTGTAGGCCTGTGTGACATTCGGGTCACCCGGAGCGATAGTGTAGCTCGTATCATACGTTGCAAATTTGATCAACACTTTGTGCAACTTGTCGGGTGTGACAGTGGAAACGGGCGTGCCGAATAAATTCCCCCAATCCTGGCCCATGCCAATCGCACCGCCAGTACCGCTGGTATTAAACCCTTCGAGACCATAATCGCTTCCGCCTAAAGCCGACCATTCTCTATTACCCGAAGGAATATTCCAGCCCACACCCTGTCCGCCCGGGTTCATTCCGGGAGGCGGGCCATAGACCTGAACAGAGACTCCATTGGTAATCACAGCACCGGGGTTGCCTCCTGGCGGCGGTGATGTCAGACTCGCCTGAATCTCGTTCGTTGCCAGCGTTTTTGATGCGGTCGCATCTGTCAAATTCCAATACGTGTTGCCGCTGACCGGATCAATGGTGAACCCAACTTGATACGTGTCGCCGGTCAATACACTAGGATCCGTCACCCTTGCTATCACATAACCGTCAGTGGAGCCACTGTGAGTCGTGGCAAGTGTATCTCCCGGTTTATTTAAATAGCGGACACCATTTAGTGTCGATTGTGGACGGATGTCAAAGATCGATGGTGAACTCTCCAAGGCATGTGGAACCAATCCCGCCGTTGGGTTAAAACTGTATGCCGTCACCGCAAAATAATAATCACGGCTATCGACAAGTCCGGTACCACTCAACGCATCATTCGTGATATCGATTGAGTGGCTGATCCCATTGTCCGTGCCGTATTCAGTCGGCGTGACAATATAGGTTCCTAATGGCACGCTGAACGTAGTATCCTGGATGGTCTTGATACCGTCAATGATATCATACGTAGCAATGAGTTTTCCACCGCTTGTATTGTTGCGGGGATACTGGTAAACATTGTATCCTTCAAACGTATATCCCTTCGAAACGGCGTTCTCTGTATTAGCAGAAGTTACCGGGTCGCCCCATGAAAGGACAATCTCTTTGTCCAATGCTGCGACATGTACGACAGGCGCCGGTGGTGGAACTGCAAGCTGGAACAGCGCGTTGTAGGCACTCTGGGCAATATCATCGTTTGATTTCAAAACGCTGATGCTCGAGAGGTAATCTGCACCCAATCCAACCATCGCGGCGACAACAACTTCCTGCGTATCGCCAGGCGCCATTGTGAATGGACCAGAGTTAAGACACATTCGAACGTCAGCCGGTGCAGAAACGGAGCCATTCCCAACAAACGTCGGGCCTGTGTTTGTAACCGGATCGCCAGGGAAGCAATAACTGCCGCCATTAGTTACCGACGGATCAAACGGTTGACCGGTAGTGCTTACCAATCCTCTCATGAGGTTGTACCACTGCTGCGTGCCATTTGGACCGTTGGAATGAAGGTTCGGATCTGCGAAAGTTGCATTGCCGTTAATAAAAAAAGTGAATGCAGTCATCGGCAAATTCTTATAGCCAGCTACATACTTGCTGTCGAAAATTGCCGTATCGGTAGCTGCGCCCGGTATTTTCGGACCCTGGAAGAAGTCAAACCCGGCCGAAGGGGGCGGAAGTCCTAAATTTGAAAAACTCGCGTCTCTCGCTTCACCGTTGTAAACGAACCCTAGACTTCTTGTCGTATCACAACCGGTAGCATCGTCACCGGCGAATCCAAGATCGGGGTCCGCCCATTGCGACACATACATCGAATCGAGCTCCACACCGCTCTTGTTGATGAACTTATAGCTTAGAAAAATGGTGTTCCCCAGAGCTCCAGGCCGATTATATGCCCAGATCGTGCGCTGCACTTCAATCCCTATTGGGTTCGAAGAATATAAGTTGATGGTTAGTGTCGTGTTCACATCGTTCATAGCCATCCACTCTGTTTGGTCTGCGCCCGGGTAACCGGGTATGTCTATCCCCGGTTCATACACACCGTCATGGTTCACGTCTGTGTACGGCGCACCTTGAGCCGCCGGCCATTGATTCCAATCATTCCAGTACCTGTTGAAGAAGACTACTGGCAGAGTAGCTCTCGAAACGGCTAATATAGGTCACTTCACTGTTCTGCAGAAGATTGGTTTCAAGGGCTATTGTATCTGCATTCGTGGTAGGCCTGATGTCCGGACGTACCCGATAGTTCCTATTCGCAGGATCGTTCGGATCGGCAGGAGTCGGTAGCGCCGTTGCCGTTCCGTATTGGGTTATCCCTCCGGGCTGCAAGCCATGGTTATAGGTTGAACCGCCGCAATAAAGAGTGCCGGCCTTGAACGCTGTCCAGACGAGACCGTCTTCAAAAATACAGGTACCGTCGTTCGAGCCTATCGGGAATTCGAAACCTTCATCACTCGTCGTGTACGGATTGAAGGATCCATCTCCCTGGTTTGAGTAGTAGTTAAAAATATTATTGATGTCCATCGGCATGTAGCCATCCGATTCGGACTGGGTTTTGTATAGCTTCTTGACACCGTTGCTATTGTCCTTGTTCGCACGACCCGCTGCTTGAGCCTCCGGTGAAACCATAAACCAAGACCCAAGCAATAGGGCTGCGACAATCGCGGTAAGAAATTCTTTACGGACCATAAAGTGTTCCTCCTGGATTTTCGTGTTCTTCTTAGTATTCAATTTGAACTCCGAATCTGATTTGTCGAGGCGTCAAAAAGTTATTGGCATTTGCGCCCAGAAAAGCGGAATTGTAGACAGATTGATAGAGAGCCGGGTTATACTGGGCAGAGGCATACGCCTGTCCTCCACTTGTACCCAACCAGCCGTCATTCGCTGGATCGCCAGTTCGTATGAATACATTATCAGCATTTTGCGTGTTGAGGAGATTCTGTACATAGATGTAAAACATGGCATCCAATGAGGAAATGGTCACTGTCTTATCTACGCGGAGGTCAACTTCAAATGTCCACGGGGTTGTCGAGTACCCTATCGGCTCCAACGGGACCTGGAAACGAGCATCCCCTATATTGTTCTGTGATATTGTCTCTAACGTGTAGGGATAGCCGCTGCCAAACTGCATCAGGAGGTTTGCTCCTGCTCGCTCAAGAATCGTGCCGCCGTCATTTTTTGCATAGCGGTAATCGATGTTGATGCTCCCAGTATTTTCCTGGCTAAACGAAGTCGGGAATGGGATGTTTGCTGTGTAACCATGTTGGTCGGAAGCACTTCCCGCCCCACTGTTTGCTGTCGAACCAGTTCCTTCAGCGCTTGAAAACGTATAATTGAGTTGAGCTTCAAAACGCTCCGTCCGGCGAAGTGTAATTTTAAATTCAACTCCTTTGCTCGTCGCAAAGTCGCCGTTAACAAGCGTGTAATAGCTTCTATTTTGACCTGTCCCATCGGGTAGAATCAGACGGAATTGAATCTCGTCCTCAATGTTTTTATAGAACGTGGTGACGTCAAACGAAGCATTTTCTCCGATCTGTTGCGAAAAACCGAGTTCGTATTGAGTGGTACGTTCCGGTTGCAAGCCATATCCGACCGGCGTTTGGTAGTAATTCCCGCCGTGCAAAATGTTGTAGAGCAGACCCATACCGCCATAAGAGTCGACCAATTCGGATTCTTGAATGAACTTTCCATACTGAGCATGGAATACGGTAATATCGCTCACAGGAAAAGATACGCCGATACGCGGGCTGACCTGCTGGGTAACAGGAGTCTTCTTCAAGGAGGATGTGGATATAACGTTGAGTGTGTTATCAAAATTGATGCCTTGAGGATCGACAAAAGCCCAACTATCGGGGTCGATGTAGTCGTATCTTAACCCAACGTTGAGGTTAATGTCTGAGAGTTCGATTTTGTCCTGCAAATATACGGCACCGTTAACCGGATGCGGCGGGCCAAAATCTACGATGGTGTTTCCAGACATGACATCGCTGTTGATCGGATTGCCAAATACATCGTAGCCATAGTTGTTATAGCCGCTACCTCTGAGTGCAGCTTCTTTCTGCGCCAACGTCAAGCTGTTGTCGGTCATGGTCGAATACTGCACGTTGACAGCCGCACCAAAGTGACGGATTGTATAGTATGTGTATTCACCGCCAAACTTCAGCGACTGATTTTCAAAATCCTTCGAGAAGTCGAGACGGCCGCCAAGTGAAGTTTCTGAAGTCATGCCTGGGGTAGTGGCAAGAAGCGTTCCCGGCTGGTCGACAGACAGACCGCCACCGCTCGTTGGACCAAAAATATTCCAGGGTGCGTTCAAGAGGTTGGTTGATCCGCCATTCAAAGAAGGATTCGACAGCGTATCACCGTACGCCGTGAAATTCCCTTTAAGTGTTGGGTCCCAGCCTGTCGTATAATAATTCCTGTAATAATTCACATTGAGTTCGTAATATGTCTTGGGGTTAAAGAATTGTGTCAATTTAATATTACCGAACCCATTTTGGTAAGCGTTAACAGGCAACCTTTGGAGGTCGAACATTTGTGTGATTGTTGCCGGGTTTTGAGAGAAGACATCCGAATACGCTCCCGAACCTCGCAGTTGAACGTTTCCAAGATCAAACAAAAGTGTTCCAGTATATGAATACTGATCAAGCTGGCCGCCCAAGAGATTTCCGGCCCCATAATTTAGATTGAGCGTATCGGAGACAGGAGTATTCGGGGATGCAAGCGTGAACTGAGGATTTGCTATCAATCCGTTATAATTAATTCCGTTCCAGAATCTTGGACTGGCATAGCTGGCGTTCGTGTTTGTACCGGTCTGACCGTTGATACCGCTCGCGAATTGAGCGACAAACGCTCCGGGGTCACGGTAGAACTGGTTCTCTACAGTTCCGTAAAACCGTACTTTATCCGACATCACAGGCCCGCTTATCGAACCGACGTAGTCGGAGTAACCGTATGAGTACCCTCCCAACGCTTCCTTCCCTTGCGATGTATAGTTATCGGTTTCGGCGCGGAGAGATAATTTTAATTTCTCGCCACCGGTGCGAAGCTGTGTGGCGACAATACCGCCGTTTGCTCCTCCATACTCGGCTGGATACCCTCCGGTCTGTACCTCCATTTGTTCAACAGCGTCCGGTGAGATCGTCACACCACGTCCGCCGTTATAGATATCCGTAACATTGACGCCTTCAAGGGAGTAACCGGTTTCGTCAGCACGGCTTCCTCTCATGTAGACCATGTTGTTCCTCAGTACGACCCCGGGCTGCAACGCTGCTGCTTCAGTCACATTGCGGATTGGAATCGTATTTAAAAAATCGCCGTTGAGAATTCGAACCTCGTTCGTTGCAGATTTTTCAACGAGAGGTCTCTGTGCGACAATCACAACCGTCCCAACTTTGACACCTTCCGCGGGAAGTGCAAAATTAGCTTCCGCAATAAGACCAATGTGGACTTCAATATTGGAGATGGTAATTTGTTGGTACCCAATGTACGACGCTTTTAATGTATAGGTTCCAGCATCAATGTTCACTATATTGTAAACACCGTTGGCGTCGGTAGTAGCACCAAAAGATGTGCCATCCACTCTCACTGTGGCTCCGACTAGCGCTTCGCCCGTTTCGTGATCGGTCACCTTTCCATGTATCTTTCCGCCCGCTGCCATAAGCACTGCCGTTGGAAAAAGTAGAAAGACAACGAGTAGAGTTCTGTAGCACTCCCGTCGCATGTTTATTCTCCTTTGTTTTGTTATTGGGGATATCTTCATTGTACGCTCCTTCAAAAAACGATTCGAGAGCAGTGAATTAAAAATCTAAAACATCTTTTTGCAACTTTTAAAGTGAAAATTTCCTGATCGGTGTATGTTTCAAGATCCAATAATTAGAAATGCGAAGGGAAATTATAATATTAGATGACTAACCGGATTATATCATCGATGAGATAGAAAACGACTCTGGCTGCGATGCAAAGGGCAGAACTTAGGTCGGGGGGAAAAAAAACGATGTTAAAAATGGTAAAATTCAATTCAACAATCACCTATGATGTAATCTCAGCACTCTGCGGGCCGGCCTTGCCGCACGTCACTGCGTTGGTGAAACTTTTATCTTATTATTTCGTATACGTTATTTTTTTGTTGTGTTAATTTACTACCAAGATAGCGATTTGTCAAGCTTTTCTAGGGGTAACTTCAAATTTTTTCTTGGTAACAAAACCCTCTTTTCCACCCCCACTGAGGCGGTGGTTTTCTAATCATTTTCCCTTAAATGAAGTTGACTAAGGTAAATATTCCTGCCAATTTAGTCAAGTTTTAAACCAATTTATTTACAGCGAAACCACCTTTACATCAAAAATCCCATCAAGAGACCTAATTTGCTCAACTATTTTTTCCGGGATTTGGCTATCAACGCTTACAACGACCAATGCCTTTTCACCGATGCCGGTACGGCCGAGAGATAATCCTGCGATATTGATTTTTTCCGCAGCCAAAATAGAACCCACGTGAGCCAACATCCCCGGTTTGTCGGTATTTGTATAGAACAAAAGAATGCCCTCGGGATCCACTTCAAAATAGAATGCATCAATTCGCACAACGCGCGGTTTCGTTGTTCCAAACACCGTTCCTGCAAAAGAACGCTCTTCCTGATCCGTCGAATATTCCACAGTCAGCAATTGATTGTAGTTTTCGTTGTCCCGCTCTTTCTTCTCGTTCACCAGGATGCCCGTCGATTTTGCGAGAATTGGAGCATTAATGTAGTTCACCGGCTGGCTCATAAGCTTTGAAAAAAAACCTTTCAGCACTCCGGTCGTCAGCAATTCGACATGCTTCTGCAGAAGTTCCCCGCGTGTTTCAATCGTTATATCCCTTAGCTTTCCTTTCATAATTTGCGCTTGCAGGCTTCCCAGTTTTTCCGCAAGAACGAGGTACGGTTTTATCTCCGCGGGAATCCCCGATTGAAGCGCAACCGCGTTGACAGCTCCAGAAATTCCACGATCATGCAGCGCATCGGCAAGCTGCTCGGCAATTTGTATGGCAACTTTTTCTTGAGCCTCTTCCGTCGATGCGCCAAGGTGCGGCGATGCGATCAACCGCGGATGCTGCAACAACGGGTTTCCTTTGGGGGGTTCTTCCACAAACACGTCGAGCGCAGCGCCCGCCACGTGACCGCTGTTCAACGCATTGAGAAGCGCCGTTTCGTCGATGATCCCTCCGCGGGCGCAATTGATAACGCGAACACCTTTCTTGCATTTTGCAAAAGTTTTCTCGTTCAACAATCCTCGAGTTTCATCGTTGAGTGGGGTGTGCACGGTAATGAAATCCGAACGCCGATAAATTTCATCCAGCGATACAAGCTCGACGCCGAGCTTCGAGGCAACGTCGCTGGCAAGTACCGGGTCGAACCCGATGACCGTCATCCCGAAAGCGAGGCACCTCGTCGCAACCTCTCTCCCGATCTTTCCCATGCCGACAATGCCGAGGGTCTTCCCCATCACCTCCGTCCCCATGTATTTTTTCCTGTCCCATTTTCCATTTACCAGGCTCATGTACGCTTGGGGAATGTTGCGGGCAAGAGAGAGCATCATCGATACGGTATGCTCTGCGGTGGATACGGTATTCCCCCCCGGCGTGTTCATGACGATGATGCCGCGCCGGGAAGCTGCTTCAACATCAATATTGTCGACGCCCGCGCCTGCGCGGCCGATCACTTTCATTGTTTTTGCTTCTTCGATAATCTCAGCAGTGACTTTCGTTCCGCTGCGGACAATAAGGGCTGCATATTCCGGGATGATTTTTTTGATCTCTTCCGGCGGTATCCCCGGTTTTAAGTCGACCTGAAATCCTTCACGCGTCAAGATATCGACACATGATTGTTCGATTGGATCGGTGATGAGTATCTTCATGGTGAGTGCTTTCGATGGTGTGAAAAACAATGTGAGTTGAAAGTACATGCGCTCCCCCGTCGGAATACACCGGGGGAGCAATCAACTGATGTACAGTGTAGAAGAACAGTGTGACGGAATAATTCTTCAGAAGAACTACATCATTGTGCAAACGAGTGTAACACAGCTTGAACACCTTTACCGAGTTCACACTTGTATCCGCATTCCTTCAGCGTCAATTCGAGTGCCCCGATCATCGTCACCATGTCGAGTTCATCGTAATATCCAAGGTGAGAAATGCGAAATATTTTTCCTGCGTAGTCGTCTTGCCCACCGGCAATTGTAATCCCGTACTTCGACTTGAGCGTCTTGTTGAACACTTTCCAATCCATTCCCTCGGGAAGCCACACGGGCGTCACGGCAAATGAGGGGAATTCGGAAAAAAGTTTCAGGCCGATTGCGGCAACCCCGGCACGAATTGCCGTTGCCAGCCGTTCATGACGGCGCCAAATATTTTCGATCCCTTCCGCTTTCAGCATCTCCAGCGCCGAGTCAACCCCGATAACAAGGGAGACGGCGGGGGTCCACGGTGTATCATTCTTTTCGTAAGATTTCAGCGCCTTGCGGAGGTCGAAATAAAATTTCGGAAGTGTAGAAGTCTCCATCGCTGCAATGGCACGTTGGCTCAGCGCTACGAAGGCAAGCCCCGGCGGAATCATCAGTCCTTTTTGTGAACCGGTCACGCAGACGTCGAGTCCCCATTCGTCGAACCGCAACTCATGAGCACCGACAGCAGTGATACCGTCTACACAAACGAGTGCTTTGGAGTTCTCTCGAATCAGTGCCGACAGCGTTTTCACGTCGGTCGCCGTGCCGGTCGATGTTTCGCTGTGTGTAAGGTAAACGCCTTTGGCGTTCGGATGAGCGCGGAGGGCTTCAAGAATTTGCTGGGCTGTCGGCGCCTTGCCCCACTCCACTTTAATTTCAACAACATTCAGACCGTACGCTTTCGGCATCTTCACCCAGCGCTCGCCGAATTTTCCTCCGTTGACAGAGATAATCGTGTCGCCGGCAGAGTACAAACTCACAAACGTGGATTCAACTCCGCCAGTCCCGGAGCTTGTCAACGTAAGAACGGGTTGCTCGGTCTGGAACAAGTACTTCAAGTTCTGGTTGACGCGTGTCAGCACCTCGTTAAATTCAGGATTACGATGATGAATAATCGGCTCCGCCATTTTCAGCATCACGTGTTCGGGAACGGGAGTCGGTCCTGGGGTAAACAATCTTTTTTTCATAGTCGTAGCTTTCGTGTTAATTTTTCTTGGTCGGATGAAAAAATTGATTATAAAGACATCTGAAAGTACTGCAAATGCGCTTGAGAATCAAGAAATGCCGAGGTTTGGGGAGATGTCGGACACCTTATCGAGAAATGTAGAAATAATTGGAAAGGTAAATCAGCGAGGTGTCCGAAATCTTCTTGTCAGTGCTTACGCGACGGCAGAGGGGATGTAGTCTTTGGGCGATGAAATCTCTTTCGCGTTTACAAAGGACTCGATCGTGTTCAACAGATCACAACGCCCGTCTCCGGTAACCGCAGAGAATTGAAGTACGGCGGAAAGGTGTTCGTATTTAGCAAGCCTGTCCTGCACGTTTTTGATTTGAGCCTGCAGCTTGTTGAACGGGATCTTATCGGCTTTTGTAAGCACGAGCACGAAGGGAACCTCATAGAAATCCAACCAGCCCATCATCGTGGTGTCAAGCTCGGTAGGGCCTAAACGGGCATCGACAATCTGGACACCGAGCGCGATTTGTCTTCTCTCATGAAAGAACGATTCGATGAGCGACGTCCAGCCGGCTTTCACTTGTTCGGCGACCTTTGCGTAGCCGTAGCCGGGCAAATCGATGAAGTACATCTCTTTGTTCACAAGGTAATAATTCAGCTCCCGGGTTTTTCCGGGCGTCGAACTGATGCGGGCAAGTCCCTTTCTATTACAAAGCTTGTTCAACAGGGACGATTTTCCTACATTCGACCTGCCGATAAACACAATCTCGGGGAAATTATCTTTGGGGAGCTGTTTCAGGTTTGCAACGCCGACAACAAAATCTACCGTGACAATTTTCATACCTCACACCCTCTTCATGATGGAACATAATGGAATACGTACCAAAATAGCAAGGGATGGCTATGCTATCCTTTTGTCTTTTACGTGGCTTCTTTTTCAGAAGCGTGCGTGGTGGTTGATTGAGATTCCGGTACCGGTTCTGCGGCCGGAGATGCAGCGGTTTCGGTTTTCTTTCGAGGGGATCGGCGCGCACGTTTCGGCTTTACCGTCGATTTTGTTTCCTCTTTGCCGGTATTATAGTCTACCAATTCAAGTACCGCAACTTCCGCCGCGTCGCCGAACCTGCGTCCTAATTTCACGACGCGCGTATACCCGCCGGAACGCTCTCCGACCTTTGAAGCGATTTCGCCGAACAACATTTTTACAACTTCCTTGTCGTGGATAAAGCGGGCCACTTCGCGGCGCGCATGAATATCTTTCGGGGCACCGCCGGCTTCCTTCGCCGCCGTGCGTTTGGCGCGGGTAATAATTTTTTCGACAACCATCCGCATTTCCTTCGCTTTTGCAAGGGTCGTCCGGATTTTTTTGTGCCGGAATAACGATGTTGAAAGAGAGCTGAGCGTGGCTTTACGATGGCTAGCTGTTCGTTTAAGTTTCCGACCCGATCTGCCGTGAATCATTGCATTGTCCTTTGTTTAGTCGCTGTCCTTTAAATACTTGTCGACATCCATCCCGAATGTTAAACCTTCCTCCTCGACAATCGCCGAAAGTTCGGCGAGAGACTTGCGGCCGAAGTTACGAAACTTCAGCAGCTCGGCTTCTTCGCGGCGCACGAGGTCTGCGATCGTTTTGATATCCGCAGCACGAAGGCAATTGTGCGACCGCACCGATAGCTCCAGATCGTCAACACTCGTCTTGAGAACTTTCCGGATGCGCGCAACTTCTGCATCCTCCTCCACTTCTTCCTTTTCTGCCTCCGGCTCCGAATCAAAGTTCGTGAAGAGTTGAATGTGTTCGCGCAGCACTTTCCCGGCGTACGTTAGCCCTTCTTCCGGCACGATGGAACCGTCGGTCTCGATCTCTAAAACCAATTTCTCGTAGTCCGTTTGCTGGCCGACGCGAGTCGGTTCGACAAAATAGCGCACATTCTTGATCGGAGTAAAAATTGAATCGATTGCGATGACGCCGAGCGTTTGATCGGGCAATTTATTTTCTTCGGACGTTACGTATCCCTTGCCGCGTCCGATGCGGAGCTCGATTTCAAAATCGGCATCCTTATTCAACGTAGCGATGTGGTGTTCCGGGTTTAAAATTTCAACTTCCGCGCTCGCTTTTTGAATATCGCCGGCCTTGAATTTTCCGGGTCCCTTCAAATGCACCATCACTTTGCCGACTTTTTTATTCGTCGCTTTCAGGCGCACTTCCTTGAGGTTGAGAATCATATCGGAAACATCCTCAACCAGCCCCGGCAAGGTCGAGAATTCATGGACAATGCCCTCGATGCGAATAGCGGTAATCGCGTACCCAGGCAGCGACGACAAAAGTACCCGGCGGAATGCATTGCCGATCGTTACCCCGAAGCCTTTCTCTAACGGTTGAACAATAAATCTGCCAAACGTGGTAGAATGATTTGCTTCATCCAGCACGATTCCTTCAGGCATTTGAAAATTTACAAGACTCATGAGATTCACTCACTTTCACACGTTTTAAGTTGTTGTGAAAAAAATCGATTACTTTGAATACAGCTCGACGACGAGTTGCTCATTCGCCGGCAAAGGAATGTCGGCCCGCTCCGGAATTTGAAGAAATGTTCCGTTGAGATTCGCTTTGTCCAGGCTGAGCCATGGCAGCATCGAACTATCTTTCATGCGCTTCATGGAGTTGTGAATGACTTCCAGCTTTTTGCTCCGTTCATTCACACTGATAACATCGCCCGCCTTCAACAACACCGACGGCACGTCCACCGGACTGCTGTTGATGGAAAAATGCCCGTGCAGAATCAACTGCCTCGCCGTCTTGCGCGAAGGGGCAAAACCCATCCGGTAAACGACATTGTCAAACCGCCGCTCCAAGGTTTTCACAAGAATTTCTGCAGTCTTACCGGTTTGGCGCAGCGACTTCTCGAAGTAATTTCTGAATTGTGTTTCAAGCAACCCGTACATCCGGCGTATTTTCTGCTTTTCCCTCAGCTGAAGCCCGTATTCCGAAACTTTTTGCCTTCGCGATTGCCCGTGCGGACCCGGCGGAAAATTACGCCGTTCAACCGGACATTTTTCCGTGAAGCATTTTGTTCCCTTCAAAAAAAGTTTCTGACGTTCCCTGCGGCACAGCCTGCAACTGGCGTCAATATATCTTGCCATCGATGTGTACTTCCTTTAAGTAATGAGTAAATAGATTCTTCAATTCTTACACGCGACGACGCTTCGGCGGACGGCAGCCGTTGTGCGGTATAGGCGTGATGTCGCGAATAATCGAGACTTCCAGACCGGCGGTCTGCAAAGAGCGAATCGCAGCTTCACGGCCGGAGCCGGGTCCTTTGACAAACACTTCGACCTTGCGAAGCCCCATATCGTATGCTTCCTTCGCCGCCGCTTCTGCTGAGACTTGCGCGGCAAACGGAGTATTTTTTCGGGACCCTTTGAACCCATTCTTCCCCGCTGACGACCATGCGATGGTGTTGCCGTAAACATCCGTCAGCGTCACGATAACGTTGTTGAACGTCGCCTTGACAAAGGCCTTCCCGTTCACATCAACGTGAATTTTCTTTTTCTTCTTCGCAACAGGCGCCGCTGTTGTTGCTGCCTGTGCCTTCGGTGCCGCTTGTGTCGGTTCTTTTGCCACGTCTTCTCCTTTCAACCAAAGAAGATTCTTTGGTTGAGATTAGTTATTTCTTTGCCAGAACTTTCTTCTTCCCTGCGACTGTCTTCCGCTTACCCTTCCTTGTGCGGGAATTCGTCCTCGTCCGTTGTCCACGAACCGGCAGGCCTTTGCGATGACGGAGCCCGCGATACGATCCGATATCCATCAGGCGCTTGATGTTCATTTGCATTTCGCTTCGCATCGCACCTTCCGTCTTGTACTCCGCCTGGATGATCGTGCGAATCTTCGACACTTCGTCGTCGTTCAAATCGCCTATTTTTTTGTTCAGGTCGATGCCGGCCTTCGTGAGAATTTTCTGCGACGTTGTGCGGCCGATTCCGTAAATGTACGTCAGCCCAATTTCCGACCGTTTATTTTTTGGTAAATCGACTCCAGCTATACGAGCCACGTTTTCTTCTCCTTGTTAAACACCTGTGGGAATTATCCTTGACGTTGTTTGTGCTTCGGATTTTTACAAATCACTCTCACAACGCCTTTGCGCCGGATGATTTTGCAGTTTTCACACAACCGTTTTACCGATGCCCGCACTTTCATTGCATGTTCCTTTCCTCGTTTTCGCTTATTTGTAACGGTAAGTGATGCGTCCTTTGGAAAGGTCGTACGGTGAAAGTTCCACCGTTACTTTATCACCAACCAAAATTTTTATATAGTTCATTCGCATTTTGCCGGAAATGTGTGCAAGGATTTCATGTCCGTTGTCCAGCTTCACTTTAAACGAAGCGTTGGGCAACGTTTCAGTGATTGTCCCGTCGACCTTAATTGCTCCTTGCTTTGCCATTGCTCATGCTTACTGAGTTAAAATTTCCGCTCTGTTCTTTCGGACGACAACCGTATGCTCAAAATGGGCCGACGGTTCGCTGTCGGCGGTAAGAATCGTCCAGCCATCTCCGGCAGTGTACACACCATAGACCCCGAAATTTACCATCGGTTCGATTGCAAGCGTCATCCCCTCTTTCAACTTTAACCCTGTCCTTGCTTTGCCGTAATTGGGAACCGGTGGATCTTCATGTAATTCTTTCCCGATACCGTGCCCGACCAAATCCCGTACGACAGAAAAACCAGCCGCTTCGACATGGTGCTGGACCGCATATGAAATATCGTGAAGAAAATTTCCCTCGACCGCCTGCTCGACCCCTTTGTCAAGCGATTCCTGTGTTATTTTCATTAATCGCGCCTTCCCTTCAGAAATCTTTCCGACGGGAAATGTAAACGCCCCATCGCCGAAAAATCCATTCTTCAACACACCGACATCGACCGAGACGATTTCACCTTCCTTCAACACTCGCTTGCCCGGAATTCCGTGAACAACCTCGTTATCGATCGAAACACAAATCGACGCCGGGAAAAGATTGCGGCGGTCGTTTCCGTACCCTTTAAACGCCGGGAAACCGCCGCTGCTCCGGATAAAATCTTCAGCAAGAACATCGAGCTCTTCGGTCGCTATCCCGGGATAAATTTGCTTCTCCAAAAACCTTAAGACATCGGCGACAATTTTCGAGCTCTCCCGAATTAGGGAGATTTCTTTTTCCGTTTTAATCGTTACCATGAATACCAGACTGCCGCCAAAAAAATTATCCCCGCCCGATTCGTCCGCTAATCTTGCCGCTCTTCATAAACCCGTCATAATGGCGCATCAACAAATGAGATTCAACTTGCTGAAGGGTATCCAGCGCAACGCCAACAATAATCAGTAGACTCGTTCCGCCGAAGAACGATGCGAAGCTCGTGGTTACTCCGAACCGCACCATGAACGCCGGTAGAATAGCGATGATGGCGAGAAATATCGAACCGGGCAAAGTAATCTTTGTCAAAATATTGTCGATGAAATCCGACGTGTGCGTTCCAGGACGAATACCGGGTATAAATCCCCCCTGCTTTTGCATGTTTTCCGCCACGTCTTTCGGGTTGAATGCAATCGCCGTATAAAAATAGGTGAAGAACACGATCATCAATCCGTAGATGAACGAATACGTGAACGATGTGTGTTCGAAGTATCCAGCGATCGATGCGACATAATCACTGTCCGGGAAAAAAGTCAGGATTGTGCTCGGAATAAACATGATCGACTGTGCGAAAATGATCGGCATAACCCCCGCTGTGTTGACGCGCATTGGGATGTATTGCGTCACGCCGCCGTAGACTTTTCTGCCGACAACTCGCTTTGCATACTGCACCGGAATCCTGCGCGTTCCCTGCGTCACCAACACAACGCCGGCAGTGATCAGGATCATGAACGCCCAGATAATAAGCTCGACGATGATCGGCCTTGCGCCCGAATTGACAAGCTGAAACTCGTCCAGAATGGCAATGGGAAAACGGGCGATGATGCCGATGAAGATGATAAGTGAAATACCGTTTCCGATTCCGCGTTCCGTGATCTGTTCTCCCAACCACATCATAAACATTGTCCCTGTCGTCAGGATGATGATTGTGCTGAGTGCAAAGCCAAACCCCTGCACTTGCGGAGGCACAATCGAGACACCGGCAGCATTAAGGCTCACCAGGCGGACGCTGACACCCCAAGCCTGGAGAATCGAGATGAGCACCGTGCCGTAACGAGTATACTGGGTAATCTTCTTCCTTCCATTTTCCCCCTCTTTCTGCAATTTCTGGAAGAACGGAACGACCGCCCCGAGCAATTGTATAATAATAGAGGAGCTGATATACGGCATAATGCCAAGCGCAAAAATCGCTGCATGGCTGAATGCGCCGCCGACAAACAAATCATACAGACCAAACAGCGTATTCGAAGCCTGGTTGCGCATCGATTCCGCAAGCACCGAAGCGTCGACGCCGGGCAATGTGACGTGCGAACCGATTCGAACAACGATCAGCAGCGCCGTCGTGAATAACACTCGCGACCGCAGTTCCTGAATCTTGAATATGTTGCGAATATTTTCGCCGAATTTGCTCATGGAGATTCGTTAAGATTTTTTTTCTTCTGCAGGTTTTTCTGTTTGGATCTCTGTCGCTTTCCCGCCGGCAGCCGTTATTTTCTCCACCGCAGATTTACTAAATTTATGTGCCGAGATATTCAATGGTGCTTTCAACTCGCCGTCGCCGAGAATTTTTACCAGGTCTGTTTTTTTTGAAACAATACCGAGTGAGTGCAAGATCTCAGGCGTAACGGTGTCTTTCACTTTTCCGTCTGTCACCAGCTTTTGCAGCACATCAACGTTCACCACACTGTACTCAACGCGAAATGGGTTCCGGAATCCGAATTTCGGAAGCCGCCGGGTGAGCGGCATCTGCCCGCCTTCAAACCCTCGCTTGAAGCCCGAACCTGAACGCGACCCCTGCCCCTTATGTCCACGCGTGGCGGTTCCTCCGTGGCCAGAACCTTGACCGCGACCGATCCGTTTTGTTTTTCTTCGTGATCCTTTTGCGTAGTGCAGATTGCTTAAAATCGCCGCCATGGTAATTTTCCTTTGATCTCGGTTGCGGTCCGACGCGCCGGACCGTTCCACAATTATGATTTTACTTCTTCGACAACAACCAAATGACGAACTGCGTTTATCATACCCCGGATCTGCGGGGTGTCGGTATGAACCACGGAATAATTCGGGCGCCCCAGACCAAGTGCTTCGATTGTGCGCTTATGGCGTTCCAGCGTATGTACTACGCTGCGAATCTGTGTAATCTTTATTTTTTTATGTGCTGCCATCGTTTTAGTTCTGGAATAATTCCTGAAGAGAAAGGCCTCGCTCTTGCGCAACTGTTCGGGCATCCCGAAGGCTGAGCAGCCCGGCAAGCGTCGCTTTTACAACGTTGTGCGGGTTGGAGGATCCCATTTGTTTCGTGAGAATGTCTTTTACCCCGGCCGACTCGAGCAGTGCGCGAACGCCGCCCCCCGCAATTAACCCCGTTCCGGGGGAAGCGGGCTTCAAGAGAACTTTCCCCGCTCCGAATTTTCCGATAATTTCGTGGGGAATCGTTCCGTTGACAATCGGAACGGTAACGACATTTTTCTTGGCGTCGTCGATGCCTTTGGAGATCGCATCGGCGACTTCGTTCGCTTTGCCGAGGCCGATGCCGACATGACCATTACCGTCGCCAACAACGACAATGGCGTTAAAACTGAACCTGCGCCCGCCTTTTACAACTTTAGCCACGCGGTTGATGTGGACCAGCTTGTCTTTTAATTCCAGTTCGTTTGCTTTAATTCGTGCCAATGGTAAGCCTCGTTACTTCATGAATAAAATTTTCACCATCTCCATTTTTTTCTGCTGTCGGGAGAGGATTCGAACCTCTACATACGCCTCCAAAGGGCGTTGTCCTGCCATTAGACGACCCGACAATGGTGCGGGCGATTCCTTTCCAGCAGTAAACATATCTTAGAATTTCAAGCCGCCCTCTCGTGCACCGTCCGCCAACGCTTTCACACGACCGTGATACAATAACCCGTTACGGTCGAACACAATATTCTTGATGTTCTTTTCGAGCGCTTTCTTTGCAAGAATTTTACCGACCACCGTGCTCTTCTCTTTTTTTGATTTCGCCCCCGTTAATTCGGACTTTACTTCTTTCGAAATCGAAGAAGCGGCAACCAGTGTTTTCCCGGCAACATCATCAATAATTTGGCCGTAGATGTTTCCCAGGCTCCGGTACACGGTCAGCCGCGGACGCTGGGCCGTTCCCGTAATTTTCTTCCGGATATACGCCTTGATTTTCGTGCGTCGCTGTAATGTGTTTTTGTTGATCATCGTGCTCTTATCGATAGCTGTGAATCGTGCCCGTTATTTATTTTGCACCGACCGTAGCCGCTGTCTTGCCCGCTTTTCTGCGGATATACTCTCCTTCGTACTTAATACCCTTCCCTTTATACGGCTCGGGCGGACGGAGCGACCGTATTTTCGCCGCTACAAGTCCGACAAGCTGCTTGTCGATCCCGCTGACCGTAATACTTGTCTGTGTCGGCGCTTCAATCTTGATCGAATCGGGAGGCCGGAAGGCGATCGGATGCGAGTACCCGAGCGCAAGCTGCAGAACCTTGCCTCTCAGTTCCGCACGGTAACCGACGCCGACAATCTCCAGCTTGCGGCTGAATCCCGTCGTCACACCGGTGACCATGTTTGCGATCAGGGCGCGGAATAATCCGTGGAGCGAGCGCTGTTCTTTGAAATCGGAGTGACGGGAGACGAGAACTTCCTCTCCTTTGACCTCGACCGTTACGTCAGGGTGAATCGCAACGGAGAGCTCACCTTTGCTCCCGGTGACTTTCACGCTGCCGTTCTTGATTTCGACCTTCACTCCCTTGGGAATGTGTACTGGTTTTCTACCGATTCGTGACACTGTGAGACTCCTTCAAACTCTTTTTCTGCTCTGAAAGTTCAGTTGTACTACCACACGTAAAACAACACTTCGCCGCCGACATTTTCTTTTCGCGCTTGCTTATCGGTCATCAATCCTTTTGATGTTGATACTACAGCGACACCCAGACCATTATTGACACGCGGCAGAGCTTCCGCATTTTGATACCGGCGAATACCGGGACGGCTGATGCGCCGCAAGCCGCTGATCACGCTGTTTGTATCGTTATACTTTAGCTGAATGCGGATTACACCCTGCTTCTTGTCGTCAACGGTCGCGAAGCTCGCGATAAATTTTTGCTCCATCAAGATGCGCGTAATTTCTTTCTTGAGGTTCGACGCCGGAACGTCGACCTTCTTATGGTGCGCACGCACGGCATTACGAACTCGTGTAAGATAATCGGCTATCGGATCGGACATTGACATTGAGTTTCATTCTCCTAATTTTTTCCGCTCGCTGTCGCGAGTCGTCATTACCAGCTTGCCTTTGTGATTCCCGGAATTTTTCCGTCGAGCGCCATCGAACGGAAACACAGCCTGCAGACGCCAAATTTCCTCATGTATGCCCGGGACCGGCCGCAAATGCTGCACCTGTTGTGTTTCTGCGTCGGATGTTTCGGTGTTTTCTTCGCTTTCACAACCATCGCTAATCGTGCCACGAACGCTCCTTGTTTAGATTAATTTGCTTTTTGAACCGTGTCGCGCTTGACAAACGGCATGCCGAATCCCTTGAGCAGCTCCATCGCCTCAAGGTCCGTCTTTGCCGTCGTCACAAAGGTGATATCCATCCCGTTAATTTTCGCGACCTTGTCGGCATCGATCTCCCGGAAAATAATTTGTTCCTTGATGCCGAGCGTGTAGTTGCCGCGCCCGTCAAACGACCGGTCTGGCACGCCGCGGAAGTCCCGGATCTGCGGCATTGCGACATTGACCAGCCTGTCGAGAAATTCGTACATCTGTCTCCCGCGCAAAGTCACGCGGGCTCCGATAGGAACGCCTTGACGGAGTTTAAAATTGGAAATAGCTTTTTTCGCTTTGGTGATTGCCGGTTTCTGTCCGGTGATCAGCTCTAATTCTTTCGCGGCCGTCTCAAGAAGCTTTGCATCCTGCGTCGCAGCGCCGATTCCCATGTTGAGCGAAATTTTCTCGAGGCGCGGCACTTGCATCACGCTCTTGTAGTTGAACCTTTTCATCATAGCCGGGGCAAGGTCTTTCTTATACATGTCCAGCAAACGCGGATACACCCCCGCTTCGCGAGCATGTGAAGCCTTTGCTTCTTTTGCTTCTTGCTTCTGAGATGGTTTCTTTTCTTTTGCCATTGTGTGATGCTTTCAAATATGCGCTATGTTATCCGCATAGCGCCGTTGATCTGTTCTACGGATGTATCCGTTCTGCATCAGAACATTTCGCCGCAGTTACGGCATATCCTCATAGACTTTTTCTTGCCAGAGCCTGCGTCGGTGACATGCTGGTATCCGACCCTTGTGGCCGTATTACATTTCGGGCATTTCACCATCACGTTCGACGAGTTGATCGGCGATTCTTTTTGAACCACTCCTCCTTGCGGATTGCGCTGCGACGGCTTTGTATGCCTTTTGATAATATTGACGCCTTCGACAATCACTCTGTTGCTATCGGGAAACACTTTTAAAACTTTTCCTTCTTTGCTGGCGTTGTTCCCGGATTTCACGATGACCATATCATCTTTTCGAACGTGCATAGAGACACTCTCAATTATCGTTAAAGCACTTCCGGTGCTAATGAAACAATTTTCATGAATTGTTTTTCCCGAAGCTCGCGCGCGACCGGCCCGAAAATGCGCGTCCCCCGCGGTTCGTTCAACGGAGTGATCAGCACGACGGCATTCTCGTCGAAACGAATGAACGAGCCGTCTTTCCGCCCGACTTCTTTTTTGGTGCGAACAACGACGGCGCGGGACACCTCTCCTTTTTTGACGCCGGCGCCCGGAATCGCCGATTTTACGGACACAACGATCAAATCGCCTACGCTTGCGTACCGCCGGTCATGGCCGCCGAGCACGCGAATACAGCGTACTTTTTTAGCGCCCGAATTGTCGGCAACCACTAAATTTGTTTCTTCCTGAATCATGACACACTCCTAAGTCGATTACTTCGCTTTTGCGACTACTTCCACCAGGCGCCACCGCTTATTCTTGCTAAGAGGGCGCGTTTCCATAATGCGCACCGTATCGCCGAGTCCGGCTTCGCCTTTTTCATCGTGCGCCATCAGTGTCGTTGTGCGGCGAAAATATTTCTTGTACAGCGCATGGGGCACGCGCCGTTCAATCGAAACGACAATGCTCTTCATCATTTTTGTGCTGACAACTTTCCCAACGCGCGTTTTTCGTCGAGTAGTTCTAGTATCCATTGTGTGACGGTCTCCGTTACTCCGATTATGGTTTAGCCGCTGCTGCTTTGTGTTTCCGCTGATTCAACATCGTCATCATACGCGCGATGTCGCGGCGAATGAGCTTGAGTTGCGCCGTGTTGTCGATCTGCTTCGTCGCCTGCTGGAATTTCATGTGAGCGAGCGATTCTTTTTCGTCGGCGATTCTTTTTACTAATTCCGAATCAGAGAGGTCTCTTATTTCAAACGTTTTCATTGTGGTGGTGTACCTCTATTAATGAGCGCCGTAATCGATACGGGTGACGAATTTTGTCTTGATCGGCAGTTTGTGCGCGGCCAGCGTCAACGCTTCTTTCGCCATTTCTTTCCGCACCCCGCCGATTTCAAACATCACGCGTCCGGGTTTAATGACGACAACCCAGAATTCCGGATTTCCTTTGCCGCTCCCCATTCGAGTCTCCGCCGGTTTCTTTGTCACCGGTTTATCCGGGAAGATTCTGATCCACACTTTTCCTTCGCGTTTCATCATTCGGGTCAGGGCAACGCGCGAGGCTTCGATTTGACGCTGCGTAATCCATCCGGGCTCCATCGCCTTCAACCCGAAATCGCCGAACGCGATCGTGGCACCCCGCGTCGCCTTGCCGCGCATGCGCCCGCGTTGTGCTTTTCTGTACTTAACTCTCTTCGGCATTAACATAATTTGTCATCTCCAATGTCACATGGTGCAATGAAACTTCGCATACTACCGCGCAGCGTTCCCGAGAACTTCGCCCTTGCAAATCCATACCTTCACGCCGATCAAACCGTAGATCGTCTGGGCCGTTGCGATGGCATAATCAATGTCGGCCCGGAGCGTGTGAAGCGGAATGCGTCCTTCTTTGTACTGTTCGCGCCTTGCCATTTCAGCGCCGCCGAGACGGCCGCTGCACATCACACGGACGCCTTCAGCACCCATGCGCATCGCAGCCGTGATTCCCTGCTTCATTGCACGACGGAACGAAATGCGCCCTTCGAGCTGTGAGGCAATATTTTCCGCGACAAGCTGCGCGTCCAATTCCGGGCGCTTAATTTCGCTGATGAGGATCTTCACATCTTTGTTTGTAATTTTCTTAAGCTCTTCTTCGAGTTGTGAAATTTCTTTTCCGCTTTTACCGATCACAATTCCCGGGCGGGATGTATGAATGGTAATGCGCGCGTTCTTCGGTGTCCGCTCAATTTGAATCTTGGAGATACCGGCCTTTTTCAACCGATTGCGGACGTAGTTTCGAATCATCACATCTTCGTTGAGTTTCGCCGCGAAACCTTTTTCATCATACCAATTTGAATCCCACGTCTTAATGACGCCTAAACGAAAGCCGACCGGGTGTGTTTTTTGTCCCACAATGTTCTCCTAAAGCCGGAATAGTATAATGGTTGTCATATAACGCCTCGTGCTGTTGAACTTATTTTTTCTTCGCCTCACGCTGGGCAACAACAATCGTCACATGGTTCGAGCGTTTCAGCATTCTGAACGCGCGTCCCATCGGGGCGGGTAAAATCCTCTTCATCGAAGCGCCGCTGTCCACAAAGCATTCCCTCACATAAATATCCTCGATGTCGATCCGGCCCGCATCGTCTTTATTTTGAAGGTTCGAGATTGCCGAGCGAAGCACTTTCTCCGCCGTCTTCGAGGCATGCTTCGGGGAGAAATGGAGAATATTGAGCGCCTCGCCGACCGACTTCCCGCGGATCAAATCGACCACTAACCTCATTTTGCGCGGCGACGTTCCGATGTACTTGTTAATTGCTTTTGCTTCCATGAAAAACTCCAGAATCTGTACGCTAAATATTCTTATTCAGCCGCCGGTGCCGTTGTTGCTTCCGTTCTCAATCCGGGATGCGCGCGAAAAATTCTCGTCGGCGCAAACTCGCCGAGTTTGTGGCCGACCATCGATTCCTGAATATACACCGGGATAAACTTGTTGCCGTTGTGGACGGCGAAGGTGTGCCCGACAAAATCCGGTGCGATGGTCGATGAACGCGACCATGTTTTGATCACTTGCTTCCTGTTGCTCTTGTTCAGAGCTTCAACTTTTTGCTGCAGCTTGGGATCGATGAACGGTCCCTTTTTTACTGATCGACTCATAGTGTTCTACTCTTTACTTGCGGCGTTTGACAATGTATTGACTCGATGTTTTTTTCTTTTTTCGCGTTTTCAATCCCTTAGACTTCTGGCCCCACGGACTGACCGGATGACCGCCGCCCGAGGTCTTGCCTTCACCGCCGCCCATCGGATGGTCGACCGGGTTCATCGCAACACCGCGAACGTGTGAGCGAATGCCGAGCCAGCGCGAGCGCCCCGCTTTTCCGACGCTGATTTTTTCATGGTCGAGATTGCCGAGCATCCCGATCGTTGCGTAGCATCCGCCGCGGATATTCCGGACTTCCCCGGAGGGAAATTTGAGAAGGACGAAATCACCTTCCTTCGCCTGCACTGTCGCAAAGTTGCCCGCACTGCGAGCGATTTGTCCCCCTTTGCCTTCCCGCATTTCAATGTTGTGGATTTGCGTGTTGACGGGAATAGCTTTCAACGGCATCGCGTTGCCCATTTTAATTTCTACTTCATTGCCGGCGACAATCTGGTCGTTCACTTTCAATCCTTCCGGAGCAAGGATGTACCGTTTCTCACCGTCTGCATACTGGACAAGTGCAATACGCGTGGACCGATTCGGGTCGTACTCAATCGCCGTAACTTTTGCGGCAATGTCCCGCTTGTCTCTTTTGAAATCGATGATGCGGTATCTGCGCTTATGTCCGCCGCCTCGATGGCGCGACGTCACTCGACCGTAACTGTTCCGCCCTCCCGATTTCTTTATCGTTCCGAGCAGTGCTTTTTCCGGTTTCGCTTTCGTAATTTCTTCGAACGTCGCAATGGTGTAGAATCGGGTTGCGGCTGTCGTCGGTTTTAGTTTTCGTAATGCCATAACTCTGCTTTCGCTGCTTGTTGTTACACGTTTTCGAAGAAGTCGATCTTCTGATCTTGCTTCAGCGTCACGATCGCTTTTTTGAAGTCCGCCCGTTTACCGGGAATTCGTCCCCGCTTCGTCATCTGCGCTTTATGTTTCCCTTTAGAACGAATCGTGCGGATGCTCTCCACGGTAACGCTGAATTTTTTTTCGATGGCGCGGGCGATGTCAATCTTGTTCGCGTTGATGTCGACTTCAAATGCGTACTGGCGTTTCTCCGCAAGCGCAGTCATCTTCTCGGTAATTAAGGGCCGTTTTAAAATTACACTCATCGGTAGCTCGCTTTAATTGGAAAACGTTTTTTGGAGAATATCAACGGCACTTTTTTGTATGACGAGCACGGCACTGTCCACAATTTCATATGTCGATGCTTTGGCTGCTTCGAGAATATTCAGCTTCTGGATATTCCGGCTGGACTTCAACACGTTATCGTCTTTTTTGGGAACGAGAAACAACACCTTCTTCGACGCGACCTGCAGCGCTTTCAGTACTCCCGCCATCTCCTTCGTTTTCGGCGTATCGAAGCTGAAATCTTCTACGACAACGATACTCGCTTCCTTTGCCTTATAGGCCAGCGCCGACTTGCGCGCCATACGCTTGACTTTCGCCGGCAGCTTTACTTCATATTCGTGCGGGTGAGGGCCGAACACGGTTCCGCCGCCGGCCATCAACGGCGACCGACTGGTTCCCTGTCGCGCGCGTCCAGTTTTCTTTTGTGCAAACGGTTTTTTGCCACCACCGCGAACATCGCTCCGTTCTTTTGTTTGATGCGTGCCTTGCCTTTGATTCGCCATGTATGAGCGGACCGCCATGTAAATCGCGTGGTCGTTTGGCGTCACTTCAAAGATTTCGGGAGCAAGCGTCACCGTCTCGCCGGACTTCGTGCCGTCTTTTTTTAACACATCAATTTTCATTGTCGTTGTACTTTCGTTTGCGACGTCGTTTAACGTTTACTTCGTAATCTCAACATACGTGTTGATCGCTCCGGGAACGGATCCTTTCACAAGGATGAGATTCGATTCCAAGATAACCTGCACGACCGTCAAATTTTTTACCGTCACATTTCTAAATCCCATCCTCCCTGCCATACGCATCCCCTTGAACACACGCGACGGGTACGACGAAGAGCCGATAGAGCCCGGTGCGCGAACGCGGTCGGATTGTCCGTGCGTGGTCATTCCAACGCCGGAGAAGTGATGCCGGCGGACAACGCCTTGAAATCCCTTGCCTTTCGATTTTGCCGTGACGGACACTTTGTCCCCCTTGGTAAAAAGGTCGACCTTCACTTCTTTTCCGATTGCGATATCGCCCGCCTTGAAATCGCGGAACTCCTTCAGCAACCGAAGCGCCTTCACATTCGCTTTCGAAAAATGACCTTTCGCGGGTTTGTTGACAAGCCGTTCGGGCTTTTCGTCAAAACCGAGCTGGACGGCTTCGTACCCGTCCTTTTCCTTTGTTCGAATTTGAGTCACATAGCAAGGGCCTGCTTCGATGACGGTGCACGGAATCGAAACTCCGTTTTCATCGAAGATGCTTGTCATGCCGACTTTTTTTCCTAATATGCCGCTCACTGTATAAACTCCTTCGGTATCTGCACTTTTGAGAAACCGGTTAGCCAAAAAATCTTTTTCTGATTGACGACTCGTTCAAGAGAGACATCCGGCCGCGATCTTCGACACACGCTACACTTTTATTTCAACATCGACTCCGGCTGGAAGGTCGAGCTTCATTAACGCGTCGACCGTCTTCGTGCCGGAGGTGAGAATGTCGATGAGACGTTTGTGAGAGCGTGTCTCAAATTGTTCACGCGATTTTTTATCGACGTGCGGCGAGCGCAGCACGGTATACAGCGTGCGCTTCGTCGGCAGCGGAATCGGGCCTGAAACAACGGCGCCCGTTGATTTCACCGTCTTGATAATCTTCTCGGCCGACTTATCAATTAGGTTATGGTCGTACGATTTTAATTTAATGCGAATTTTTTGACCGGCCACGTGGAACTCCGTGCGAGAAGCATCCTATTACAACGGAACGCTCTCAAAAGTTAAACAGCTGTTATTCGATGATCTTTGTGACAACACCGGAACCGACTGTACGTCCGCCTTCGCGAATAGCAAAACGCAATTTCTCTTCCATTGCGATGGTAGAAATAAGTTCGATTTGCATATTGTCGACATTGTCCCCCGGCATGACCATTTCCACTCCCTGCGGAAGTGTGACAACGCCGGTAACGTCGGTCGTCCGGAAGTAGAATTGCGGACGGTAACCGTTCAGGAACGGTGTGTGGCGTCCGCCTTCTTCTTTCTTCAACACGTACACCTGTGCATTAAATTTTTTGTGCGGGGTGATTGAGCCCGGCTTTGCGATAACCATACCGCGTTCAAGGTCGTCTTTTTCAATTCCGCGCAGCAGTAGTCCAGCGTTGTCGCCGGCGACGACTTCATCAAGCTCCTTGCGGAACATTTCCGCGCCGGTGATCACCGTTTTCTTATGCTGGCCGAGTCCGATAACTTCAACTTCATCGCCGACCTTTGCACGACCGCGGTCAACGCGGCCCGTGCCGACAGTACCGCGGCCGGTAATGGAGAAGACGTCTTCAACCGGCATCAAGAACGGCTTATCGATATCGCGCTGCGGAAGAGGAATATATGAATCGATGGCATCCATCAGCTCCATAATGCATTTGAACGCTGGGTCGTCTGGCTTCGAGTCCGGCCGTATCGCAGCCTCCATCGCTTTCAATGCAGAGCCGCGAATGATCGGGATCTCATCGCCTGGAAATTCATTCGCCTTCAACAAGTCGCGCATTTCCATCTCGACGAGGTCGAGCAGCTCGGGATCGTCGACAGCGTCGACCTTGTTCAAGAAGACGATGATACGGGGCACGCCGACTTGACGGGCGAGAATAATGTGCTCGCGTGTCTGCGGCATCGGCCCATCCGTTCCCGCAACGACAACGATGGCTCCGTCCATTTGTGCGGCACCGGTGATCATGTTCTTCACGTAGTCGGCATGGCCGGGGCAGTCGACGTGCGCGTAATGGCGTTTCTCGGTCGAATACTCCACATGTGCCGTAGCAATGGTTATACCGCGTGCTCTTTCTTCCGGCGCATTGTCGATGCTGTCGAATGTTCGAATCTGTGAGAGGCCCTTTTTTGCCAGGACCATTGTAATCGCGGCGGTCAAGGTTGTCTTACCGTGGTCAACGTGGCCAATTGTTCCGACGTTCACATGCGGCTTGCTGCGGTCAAATTTTTCTTTTGCCATGAGGATGTCTCCTTACGTAAGTGGGAACAAGATGTTTTTAATCTCAGCCGATAATCAGGCGGTAACGGCTTCTTTGCCTTTTACTTTTTCGATAATTTGTTCGGAAATAGATTTGGGCGTTTCATCATAATGGGAAAACTGCATCGTATAGAGCGCTCTCCCTTGCGTCATCGAGCGCATTGTCGTTGCATAGCCGAACATCTCGGACAAGGGAACGGTCGCTTTAACAACGTGCGCATCCTTGCGGGGCGTGATTCCTTCGATTTTTCCCCGCCGGGAATTCAAATCCCCCATTACATCGCCGAGGTATTCTTCCGGTGTGACAACTTCGACCGCCATGATCGGCTCCAAGATGACGGGATGCGCTTTTTTTGCAGCAGCCTGGAATGCGATAGATCCCGCAATCTTGAATGCCATTTCAGACGAATCGACATCGTGGTACGAACCGTCGAACAGCTTTACTTTCACATCTTCAACCGGATAACCCGCAAGAATGCCGTTCTTCATTGCTTCTTGAATGCCGACGGAGACCGGCTTGATGAACTCGCGCGGAACAACTCCGCCGACGATAGCGTCTTCGAATTCGTAGCCTTTCCCCTTCTCGTTTGGTTCAAGCTCAATCCAGACATGGCCGAATTGTCCTTTGCCGCCCGATTGACGGATGAACTTACCCTCCGCCTGGACTTTTTTGCGGATTGTTTCTTTGTACGCAACCTGCGGACGTCCGACGTTGGCTTCAACCTTGAATTCACGCTTCATACGGTCGACAATAATTTCGAGATGAAGCTCGCCCATTCCACCGATAATTGTTTGACCGGTCTCCTCGTTGGTCGAAACGCGGAACGTTGGGTCTTCTTCCGAAAGCTTCTGCATCGCCTCCCCCATTTTTTCCTGATCGGCTTTTGTTTTCGGCTCGATCGCCTGATGAATGACCGGCTCCGGAAACGTCATCTTTTCCAAGATGATAGGATCGTCTTCATCGCAAAGCGTGTCACCAGTACGCGTATTCTTAAATCCAATCGCGGCAAGAATGTCACCGGAAAATCCTTCATCAACGTCTTCCCTATGATTGGCATGCATGCGAAGAACACGCCCCAGACGTTCTTTCCGATCGCTGCTCGAGTTGTAAAGATACGATCCCGCTTTGACACTTCCCGTGTAAATGCGAAAATACGTCAGCCTTCCAACAAATGGGTCGGTCATGATCTTGAACGCAAGCGCGGTGAAGTTCTCATCATCGGCTACTTTTCGAGTTATCACGTCCTTCATATTCGGATGATGGCCGGAAATTTCTCCTTTGTTGATGTCGAGAGGCGACGGAAGAAAATCAACAACGGCGTCGAGCAACATTTGCACGCCCTTGTTCTTGAACGACGAGCCGCACAGCACCGGCACAATACTCGTTTTCAGACATGACCTGCGCAAGACTGCAATAATCTCTTGAGGCGTTATTTCTTTACCTTCGAGATATTTCTCAAGAAGCGTATCATCTTCATCCGAAACAGCCTCCAACATTTTCGTGCGATATTCTGCGGCGAGTTTCTGCAGATCATGCGGTATGGCGATGTCGTCCCATGTCATGCCGTTGGATTCTTCGTGAAAGATGCGGGCCTTCATCGAAATCAAATCGATGATGCCGGTAAACAAGTCGCCTTCTCCGACCGGCAAATGAATAGGCACGGCATTTGCGCTGAGACGGTCTTTCATCATTTGCACCGCGCCGAGGAAATCCGCTCCCACGCGATCCATCTTGTTGACAAACGCAATTCGAGGCACACCGTATTTATCCGCTTGACGCCATACCGTTTCGGATTGCGGCTCAACACCTCCGACTGAGCAGAATAAAGCGACCGCGCCGTCCAGAACACGCAACGAGCGCTCAACTTCAATCGTGAAGTCAACATGTCCGGGCGTATCGATGATGTTGATATAATGGTCTCTCCAGAAACAGGTGGTTGCGGCAGAGGTAATCGTTATGCCCCGTTCTTTTTCCTGTTCCATCCAATCCATTGTGGCTGCGCCGTCATGCACTTCGCCCATACGATGCAAAACGCCAGTGTAGTACAGGATCCGCTCGGTCGTCGTCGTTTTACCCGCATCGATATGCGCCATAATTCCTATGTTTCGCGTTCTTTCGAGCGAATATTTTCTGGGCATAAAACTCCAAAAATCCTGAACCGTAGACAGTACTTCAACGTCAGTGTAAACGTTGCGACGCGGGTTACCGCATTATGTTACCACTTGAAATGCGCAAAAGCTTTGTTCGCTTCAGCCATGCGGTGCGTATCTTCTTTTTTCTTCACGGCATTTCCTTCGCCGTTCGCAGCCGCCATAAACTCTGAAGCAAGCTTTAACGACATTGCTTTATCCGA
The DNA here is from genome assembly GCA_963717445.1 of uncultured Bacteroidota bacterium. Classification (GTDB taxonomy): domain Bacteria; phylum Bacteroidota; class Ignavibacteria; order UBA10030; family UBA8401; genus JAGVPT01. Next base: position 1,837,310 of record OY970334.1, read on the forward strand.
ACGTTCCTTCGAGTAGTTGATAAGCCAGCGGATTGCAAGAGCGGTTCGCCGTTCGGGACGAACTTCTGTAGGTACCTGATAGGTCGCCCCGCCAACACGTCGAGCTCGCACTTCGATCACAGGGGCAACATTGCTTACTGCTTTCTTGAAAACATCAAGGGCATTTGACTTGGTACGATCACCTATTGCTTCAAGTGCATCGTAAAAGATCGACTGGGCGACATTCTTTTTGCCCCGCTTCATAATGTTATTGATGAAGCGAGCCACCAAAGGATCATTGAATTTCGGGTCGTTGAGAATCGATCTTTTTTCTGCTCTTTTTTTTCTCATGAGGCAATCACTTCGGGCGTTTCGCGCCGTACTTTGACCTTCCTTGTTTTCGCTCATTCACCCCTGCGGTATCCAGCGTTCCTCGAATAATATGGTATCTGACGCCCGGCAGATCCTTAACTCTACCGCCACGAATCATTACTATAGAGTGTTCCTGCAGGTTGTGCCCTTCGCCAGGAATGTATGCGGTCACTTCAATCCCGTTGGTTAAGCGCACACGTGCAACTTTGCGCAACGCCGAGTTAGGTTTCTTCGGGGTAGTCGTGTACACCCTTGTGCACACTCCGCGCTTTTGCGGATTACCGGCCAGCGCGGGTGCTTTACTCTTGAATAAAATGTCTCTTCGGCCTAAACGGACTAACTGATTGATCGTTGGCAAAAATTCGCTCCGATATAACTGTTACCCTGCTTCTTAAAAAAAATAGCTTATCAATATAACAAAATGTCGAAAACAAGTCAAGATTTTTCTGCGAGAAATTCGACCGCATCTTTGTATTTGCGATCCAGCAGACTATGCAACCGTTTTGCTTCTCTTGCGAGTTTTCTTTACGACAACCACTTCTTCTTCGCCGTTCGATGTTTCGGGTTCTTCGATGGGCTTTTCGGAGACGATTGACGTTTCCTTCAACGTCACGAGAACATCCCGGAATTTTTTCAACCCGGTCCCCGCAGGAATAAGATGGCCCATGATGACGTTTTCTTTCAAGCCGAGTAAAAAGTCGACTTTCCCTTCAATCGCAGCATCCGTCAAGACTTTTGTGGTCTCCTGGAATGCTGCCGCGGCAATAAAACTGTCTGTCGATAGAGAAGCAGCGGTAATACCGAGAAGAATCGGCTCGGACATCGCAGGCTCAGCATCCCTGAACTCGGCGACCTTCTTTCCTTTCTTCTTCAATTCGGTGTTGGTTTCCTTGGCTTTTTTCTTTTCTGCAATGGAAATATTCTTGAACTTCGAATCGCCTTTACTTTCGATAAATACCATGCCTTGAAGCCGCGCATTTTCATCGGCAAATTTCACCTTATCGACATAATCCCCCTCGAGGAAGCGTGTGTCGCCCGAATCACTGATCCGGACTTTCTGCATCATTTGTCGAACGATTGTTTCGATATGTTTGTCGTTGATTTTTACCCCCTGCATTCTATAGACTTCTTGGATTTCATTGACAAGATATTCCTGCACCGCACTGGTACCTTTGATGCGCAGGATATCATGCGGGTCTATCGCGCCGTCGGAGATGCGTTCTCCGGCTCGAATGACGTCGTTTTCCTGGACAAGAATGTGCTTGCCGTGCGGGATAAGGTACGTCTTGTGATCCTGCTTGTCGTGACTTTCAACAATAACTTCCCGCGAACCCCTCTTCTGTCCGCCAAATCGGACAATGCCGTCTATCTCACCCACAATCGCCGGGTCGGCCGGTGACCGTGCCTCAAAAAGTTCGGTCACTCTCGGTAAACCGCCGGTGATGTCACGGGTCTTTCCGCTGTCGCGTGGAATTTTTACCAGAACCGTTCCGGCACTAATCTCCTCTCCATCGTCAACCATCATGTGGGCCCGTGTCGGAATAATGTAGTTGGCTACTTTCGCACCCGCTTTGTTCGCGACAAGGATGGAGGGGCTCAGTGTGCGGTCGCGCGAATCAATGACGACCTTCTGAATGTGGCCGGTCTGTTCGTCCGGCTCTTCCCGGTACGTCACATCTTCCTTCAAGTCCTGATACTTTATGACACCGGAATGTTCCGAAATGATCACCGCGTTGTAAGGATCCCATTCGTAAATCAGTTCTCCCTTCGTAACTTTTGAGCCGTCCTTCATCTGGAGAACTGCGCCGTAAGGAATATCGTACTTTGTCAAAACGCGGTTGTCGTCATCGAGAACATTGACGACGCCACTCCGGCCTAGCGAAAGGATTTTAGACCCCTCGTCAGTCTTTACCGTGATCGCTTTCAGGCCGTCGTACTTGATATGGCCGTCGAATTTGGAGATAATCTGTGATTGTGCTGCAATCAAACTTGCCGTTCCGCCGGTGTGGAATGTCCGAAGGGTCAACTGCGTTCCCGGCTCGCCGATTGACTGGGCGGCAACCGTTCCGACTGTTTCACCGACTTCGACAAGCTTGGCGGTTGTTAAATTTCTACCGTAGCATTTTGCGCACACGCCCCGCTTCGCTTCGCACGTGAGCACGGATCGGATCTCAACTTGCTCGATCGATGTTTCCGAAATCGCTTGAGCAATATCTTCGTCTATAATATTACCCGATTTCACAATGACTTTTTGCGTCAGCGGGTCAACGACATCGTGCACGGCAACTCTTCCAAGTATTCTTTCCGACAACGGTTCTTTAACGTCTTCGCCTTCTTTAAGTGCTCCGGTTACCACACCGCGAATCGCCCCGCAGTCCTCAATCGAAACAATCGCATCCTGCGCAACGTCGACAAGACGACGGGTCAAATACCCGGCATCGGCGGTTTTTAACGCTGTATCCGCAAGGCCTTTCCTTGCACCGTGCGTGGAAATGAAGTATTCAAGAATGGAGAGCCCCTCGCGGAAATTTGCAATGATTGGATTCTCGATCAACTCACCCGTTGCGCCTGAAAGGGACTTCTGCGGTTTTGCCATCAACCCTCTCATGCCCGCGAGCTGTCGCACCTGCTCTTTCGAACCGCGTGCGCCAGAATCGATCATCATATAGAGAGAATTGAATCCTTCCCGCGAGTGCTGGAGCGATTCGAAAAGTTTTTCAGCAACTCTGCTCGTCGTTCGGGTCCAAATGTCGATGACCTTATTGTATCTCTCACCGTTGGTGATGAATCCATTCTGATACTGCCGCTCAACCGAATCGACATCTTTGAGCGACTTATTAATCATCTCTTCTTTTTCTTTCGGGATTGCAACGTCGGCAACGCTCACTGACAATCCTCCCTTTGTCGCGTACGTGAAGCCCAGGGTTTTGAGCTCGTCGAGGAACTGTGCTGTCCGGAGATTGCCGCATTTGCGGAACGCCGTCGCGATGATTTGCACTAACCGTTTCTTGTTCAGAAGTTCGTTGACAAACCCTATTTCACTCGGGACAATCCTGCTGAAGAGAACGCGGCCCGTGGTCGTTTCGATCATCTTGCCGTCGATCCGAACTTTGATCCGCGCATGGAGCGATATCTTGTTTTCGTTGTAAGCAATAATCACCTCTTCAGGGGAAGAAAACATTTTTCCTTCACCCAGGTCGCCAGTTCTTGACTTCGTCAGGTAATAGCACCCAAGTACCTGGTCCTGTGTCGGCGTAACGATCGGAGCGCCGCTTGCAGGGGATAAAATATTGTGGCTGGACAACATCAAAATACGCGCTTCCAGTTGTGCATCGTACGAAAGCGGAATGTGTACTGCCATCTGGTCACCGTCGAAGTCGGCGTTGAACGCCGTGCAGACCATCGGATGGATGCGCAACGCTTTTCCTTCGACAAGTACCGGCTGGAAAGCTTGAATGCCGAGCCGGTGAAGGGTTGGGGCACGGTTCAAAAGCACCGGATGCCCATCGATGATGTTCTCGAGAATTTCCCAGATTTCCTGTCCCTTCCGATCGACCATTTTTTTTGCGCTTTTCACCGTCTTTGCCATGCCGCGCTCGATGAGCTTGCGGATGATAAACGGCTTGAACAATTCTACCGCCATGTCTTTCGGAAGGCCGCACTGGTGCAACTGCAATTCCGGCCCGACGACGATAACGGAACGTCCAGAATAATCAACGCGCTTGCCGAGCAAGTTCTGACGGAACCGCCCTTGCTTTCCTTTCAGCATATCGGAGAGTGATTTCAACGCGCGGTTGTTGTCGCTGCGAACTGCATTCACGCGCCGCGAATTGTCGAACAGAGAATCGACCGCTTCCTGCAGCATGCGTTTTTCGTTGCGGAGAATCACTTCCGGCGCTTTGATGTCGATCAATCTCTTCAAGCGATTATTGCGGATGATGACCCGCCGGTACAGGTCGTTCAGATCGGATGTCGCAAACCTGCCACCTTCGAGGGGAACAAGGGGACGAAGTTCCGGGGGAATAACCGGAATAACGTTCAACACCATCCATTCGGGTTTATTCGGCACCCCTCCTTCGGTTTCGCGGAACGATTCAATAACACGAAGTCTCTTCAGCGCTTCGGTTTTTTTCTGCGCCAACGTCTCTTCTTTTACCTGCATGCGAAGCTCGACTGACAGCGCTTCAATATCCACGCGCTTCAACAGGTCGCGAACGGCTTCTCCACCGATTTTCGCAATGAATTTCTTAGGATCGTCGTCTTCCAAATCTTGATTCTTTTCGGGAAGGGACGAGAGGATTTCAAAATATTGGTCCTCGGTGATCAAATCCTGTTTCTGCAATCCAGTCGTTCCGGGATTGACAACGACATACGACTCGTAATAGATGATACGTTCGAGGTCTTTGTTGCTTACACCAAGGACGTACCCGATTTTGCTCGGCAACGAACGGAAGTGCCAGATGTGAACGATCGGCACCGCAAGACTGATGTGCCCCATACGTTCACGCCGAACGCTTTTCTGTGTTACTTCGACGCCGCACCGGTCGCAAATAATACCTTTATACCGGATGCGTTTATATTTCCCGCAATGGCATTCCCAGTCACGAACGGGACCGAAGATTTTTTCGCAGAACAACCCATCTTTCTCCGGACGGAACGAGCGATAATTGATCGTTTCCGGTTTCGTAACTTCGCCGTACGAACGCTGCAGAATTGCGTCCGATGACGCAAGGCTTACGGTAATTTTTGTAAAGTTTCTCTTAACATTTGTATCGTGTGGTGTGTAAGGCATACGCCAATCTCCAATGATGAAGTGTTCAACGAACGGCGGCATCGCTACCGTAGCGAGCCGCCTGTCCAACCTTTCTTTCGCTTACTCGATTTTCATTTCGAGCCCTAACCCTTGTAGTTCGCGAATCAACACATTAAATGATTCCGGAATATTCGACTCGGGCAAGTTGTCTCCTTTAACGATTGCCTCATAGACTTTCGCCCGTCCGACAACGTCGTCGGATTTGACGGTAAGAATTTCCTGCAAAACGTGGGCCGCGCCATATCCCTGCAAGGCCCAGACTTCCATTTCTCCGAATCGTTGTCCTCCAAATTGCGCTTTTCCTCCGAGCGGCTGCTGTGTAATGAGCGAGTACGGTCCGATGGAGCGCGCGTGAATCTTGTCATCGACCAGATGGGAAAGTTTCATCATGTAAATCATGCCGACCGTGACTTCCTGGTCGAAACGCTCGCCGGTCCGTCCATCGTAAAGCACGCTGCGGGATTCCGGATGAAGGCCGGCTTTGGTAAGCTGCTCTTGCACATCCTCCCAGCTTGCGCCGTCAAAAATCGGAGTAGAAAATTTTACACCGAGCGCCTGACCCGCCCAGCCGAGGGCAGTCTCGAACAACTGGCCGAGATTCATGCGCGAAGGGACGCCCAGCGGATTCAAGACGATGTCGACAGGTGTTCCATCGGGCATAAAGGGCATATCTTCCCGTGGAACGATGGCTGCAACAACGCCCTTGTTGCCGTGGCGTCCGGCCATCTTATCGCCGACCGAAAGCTTTCGCTTCTTCGCGACATACACTTTCGCAAGCTGGACGATTCCGGGGGGCAGTTCGTCGCCGAGCATGATTTTGTTTTTCTCGTGCTTGTACGCCTCTTCGATATGATTCAGGGCATCAAAATAATTCTCAAAAACTCGGACGAGCAAATTATTCTTTCGCTTGTCATCGATCCAATCCTGAGAAAAGTCGAGCTTCTCAAGATTGTCGTACGTCGAGAATGTTCCTTCTTTAAACTGCGTTCCGCTTCGGAACACGACGTTGCCGTCCGTATCCCTCACGCCGATGGATTTCTCTTCGTTCAGCAGAAGGTCAAGCTTGCGTCCTAATTTTTCGTAATGCTCTTTGATATCTTTGCGGCGCAGCTTCTCGAGAAGGTCAAGGCGTTTCTTATCTTCTTTTTTCGTTTCCGCGTCTTTCTTCTTGCGGCTGAACAGTTTTGTCTCGATAACGATGCCCTTCATTCCGGGAGGCGCTTTTAACGATGCATCTTTCACGTCGCCGGCTTTCTCGCCGAAGATCGCTTTCAACAGCTTTTCTTCCGGCGTTGGGTCGGTCTCGCCTTTCGGGGTAATTTTCCCGATGAGGATATCCCCTTCTTTCACTTCAGCGCCGACGCGAATGATTCCGTTTTCATCCAGGTCTTTTGTGGCTTCTTCGCTGACATTGGGAATTTCGCGGGTCAGTTCCTCCTCGCCGCGTTTCGTGTCGCGCACTTGCAGCTCGAACTCTTCGATATGAATCGACGTGTACACATCCTCCGACACGATACGTTCGTTCATGATGATAGCGTCTTCAAAATTGTATCCCCGCCACGGCATGAAGGCGACGAGAACGTTCCGGCCGAGTGCCAACTCTCCGTGGTCCGTCGCACATCCATCAGCGAGAACCTCCCCTTTTTTGAAACGCTGGCCCGGCACAACAATCGCTTTTTGGTTGATGCAGGTATCCTGATTTGTCCGGAAAAATTTTGTCAGATGATATTCCACCCGGCGTTTATCATCGAAGCTTACAAGCGCCTCGGTATTTGTCTCGTCAATGTCGTAGACGACGATAATTTTATCGCCGGAGACGTTTTCGACAACCCCCGCCCGCTCGGCAATAACGCACGTGCGAGAATCGCGGGCAACCATCTCTTCAAGCCCGGTTCCAACAATCGGCGCGGCGGGACGGAGGAGCGGAACCGACTGCCGCTGCATGTTCGAACCCATCAGGGCACGGTTTGCATCGTCGTGCTCAAGGAACGGGATGAGTGCTGCCGCAGCGCTGACGATCTGCGTCGGCGCAACGTCCATATACTGGATATCGTCCGGCGGGTGGACGACGAAATCGCCGCGATGCCGCGACGTAACGCGGTCGGTCTTAAACCGGTTTCGTTCGTCAAGCGGCACATTCGCCTGAGCGATGATATATTCGTCTTCCTGTTCCGCGTTGAGATATTCGATCTCCTCTTCCGATACCTTTCCTTTGCGAACGGGACGGTAGGGCGTTTCGATGAACCCAAACTCATTCACCCGCGCGTGCATGCAGAGCGATGAAATTAAGCCGATGTTCGGACCTTCCGGAGTCTCAATGGGGCACAACCGGCCATAGTGCGTGTAATGAACGTCGCGCACCTCGAAACCGGCACGCTCACGCGTCAAACCGCCCGGGCCCAGCGCCGACATGCGGCGTTTGTTTGTTAACTCCGCAAGCGGGTTCGTTTGATCCATGTACTGCGAGAGCTGGTTCGTCCCGAAAAATGCGTTGATGACGCTCGTGATCGTACGTGCATTCACCAAGTCGGCAGGGGTGAACGCTTCCTGATCGCGGATGTTCATACGTTCGCGCACAGTGCGGCACATCCTGGAAAGACCGACGTTAAACTGTGCGGCAATTTGCTCGCCGACCGTTCTCACGCGGCGGTTGCCAAGATGGTCGATATCGTCGACGGATGTTTTTCCCTGCTGCAGGTTGAGCAGGTACTTTATGATCGCGATGATATCGTCTTTCGTCAACGTCGTCGTCGATGCCGCAATGTCCAGTTTCAGTTTTGAATTGAGCCGGTGACGGCCGACGTCGCCGAGGTCGTAACGCTTCGGATTAAAAAACAATTTATCGATGAGATTCTTTGCGGTGTCAAGATCCGGGGCGTCGCCCGAACGAAGCTGCCGGTAGATTGCCTCGAGCGCATCCTCTTCACTGTGGACGCTGTCTTTCTGGATTGTATTCGCAATAACTGAGCGCTCGGCCGTTTCTTCGGATTTCAAGAAGCGAATCTTTTTCACCTCCGCCTTCCTGATTTTCTTGATCATCTCTTCGCTGAGGGTCGCGTCTTTGTTGATGATGATTTCGCCTGTCTTCCTGTCGACAACATCGCCGCAAATGATGCGGCCGAGATATTGCTTCAAATCGATGTCGGCGAGCTTCACCTCTTCAACGAGGCTGAACAGCTCCAAAATTTCGTCGTCCGAAGAATAGCCGAGAGCGCGAAGAAGCGTCGTGACAGGAAATTTTTTCTTCCGGTCGATGTATGCATACATGACATTGTTGATATCGGTCGTGAACTCAACCCACGATCCCCGGAACGGAATTATACGCGCCGAAAATATCGGTGTGCCGTTCGGATGTACCGATTCACCAAAAAATACTCCGGGAGAACGATGAAGCTGGCTCACGATGACCCGCTCAGCTCCGTTAATGATAAACGTTCCGCGGTCGGTCATGTACGGCAAATTGCCGAGGTAGACCACTTCTTCAATCGTGTCGGTAAATTCTTTTCCATTCTCCGCTTTCGAGGAGAGCCGGAGCTTTGCCTTCAACGGCACGGCGTATGTCAATCCCCGTTCCTGGCACTCGCGCATGGAGTACTTCGGCTTCTCGACATAGTACTCGATAAACTCGAGGAGATAATTTTCGCGCGTGTCGGTAATGGGAAAATTCATAAGGAACACTTGCTGCAGCCCTTTGTTCTTCCGCTTGTGCGGCGGAACGTGTTCCTGCAGAAAATGTTCGAACGACTCCATCTGGACGTTCAGCAAATCTGGATATTCGACAACGGTAGGAATTTTTGCGAACGAAACCCGGCCGGCGTCCTGACCGTTTGATCCATTGGATTGGTTTTTCAATGCAACCACTCCTTCGGGTCCTGCGACCCTTTAATTGTTAGGTAATATTCTGAGAAATCGTAATTCCACTGGGAAGGAAAAACTCACTATGTTTATCGAGAGGAACGACACTTTTCATTGGTTTGCTCGATACACCACTGCGATATTTTCTTCCGCTGTACCTTCCGTCTCGACCTGCATCACCACCGATTAGACTGAACAAGCCGATAGCGTGTTCCGCCTTTCGGCGGATGCCATCGGCTTGTCCGGTCTTTACAGGGGAGTAGCTATGCTATACACGTAACATGGACCTTTCAGAAAAAGTTCAACGTGAGCTCGCTTTCGGGGCGTTGTTACTTCAATTCCACTTTCGCGCCCGCTTCTTCGAGTTCCTTCTTCAACTTTTCTGCGTCGTCCTTGTTCGCTCCTTCTTTCACATTTTTCGGTGCCCCGTCGACGAGGTCCTTCGCCTCTTTCAAGCCGAGACCGGTTGCTGCGCGGACCACTTTGATGACGTTGATTTTCTGCGCGCCCGCTTCTTTCAGGACGACGGTAAACTCCGTTTGTGCCTCAGCGGCAGGAGCCGCTACGCCTGCCGCCGCTGCGGGGCCGGCCATCATCATCGGCGCTGCCGCCGTGACGCCGAATTTTTCCTCAAGAGCTTTTTTTAAATCCGCCGCTTCAAGCAGCGTGAGTTTTTCGATCTTCTCAACTAATTCTGTTACTGCTGACATTGTACCGTTCTCCTTTAGATAAATTAGATTTCACTTTCGCTGAAAAAACTATGCTACTTTCTTCTTCTCGATCGCATCGAGAACGCCGACGAGGTCACGCATGACGGCGTTGATGGCACCGATGATACCGGAGACCGGAGCCTGGATGGAACCCAGAATACTTGCGATGATCTCAGCGCGCGACGGAAGCTTCGACAACTCATCCAGCTTCGACCCGTCGAACACCTGTTTATCGATCACGCATGCTTTGCAGGAAAGTTTTTCGTTCTTGTCATGGAACTTCTTTATGATTTTTGCCGGCGTCACAGGGTCGTTATAGCTGAAAGCGATACCGGTTGGACCGGCGAGGCTTTTATATACCGCGTCGTATCCCGTAACGCTTTCAAGCGCTTTCCGGGCCAGGGTATTCTTCACGACCTTGTAATCGACGCCCGACTTCCGGAATTCACTGCGAAGGTCAGTCGCCTGCTCTACAGTGATGCCGCTGAAATCGGTGAAGAACATACCTTTCGCACGGGAGATCTTTTCCCGAACGTCGGCAATAATTTCTTCTTTCTCTGATTTTTTCATTGTGCGTTTTACTTGTTAAGCGTCTTGTAAGCGATGAGAAGCCCCCCGCTCGCGCGAAGGCATCGTTTACAAAAGAATGAATTAAGTGAGTGCGTAATATTCTTTGAAAAAAATCTGCATACAGACTATACCTGAACCACGCTACGGTCAATGTGGACTCCGGGGCCCATCGTTGAGGAAACTGCAATACTTTTTACGTATTGTCCTTTTGCGGTAGCGGGCTTGAGCCTGCCGATCGTAGCAAGAAAAGCTTTGACGTTTTCGGCGAGTTTTTCTTTTTCGAAGTCAGCCTTACCGACTGTTGCATGGACAACGCCGGCCTTATCGACGCGGAATTCAATTTTTCCGGCCTTCACTTCTTTCACGGCAGTAGCGACATCTGCGGTAACCGTGCCGCTCTTCGGGTTCGGCATGAGTCCGCGCGGCCCGAGAATTTTCCCAAGCTTACCGACCTCGACCATCACATCCGGTGCTGCAATAATCACATCGATGTCAGCCCACCCTCCCTGAATTTTTTCCACATACTCTTGTAACCCGGCATGGTCAGCACCCGCAGCTTTTGCCTCTGCATCCTTGGGGGGCTTCGCCATCACCAGGACTCGCACTTCTTTTCCGATGCCGTGCGGCAGCGAGACGGTCCCGCGAATTGCCTGGTCCGCTTTCTTCGGGTCGACGCCTAGGCGAACCGCAATGTCAACCGATTCGTTAAATTTTGCCGTTGCAGTTTCTTTAACGATTGCGACAGCATCTTCTATAGAGTAAAATTTCTTTTTATCGACCTTTGCCAGTCCTGCTTTGAAGCGCTTTCCGTATTTCATACGCCATTCCTTATAATAGTGGTGCAAGCGTCTCCTTTTGGGGGACTCCCACGTGACTAAATTATCCTTCTACGGTGATTCCTAAACTTTTTGCAGTTCCTTCGACCATACTCATTGCTGCATCAAGACTTGCTGCGTTGAGGTCGGGCATTTTCATTTCTGCGATCTCTTTTACTTGAGCCCTAGTGACTTTTCCCACTTTCACTCGATTCGGCTCGCCGGAGCCTTTCTCAACTTTTGCCGCTTTGATAAGCAGCACTGCTGCAGGCGGGGTCTTCGTGATGAATGTGAATGACTTGTCAGAATAAACAGTGATAATAACCGGAATAATGAGTCCCATCTTATCCTGAGTTTTTGCATTAAACTGCTTGCAAAACTCCATAATGTTGACCCCTTTTTGACCGAGAGCGGGGCCGACCGGCGGCGCTGGGTTTGCCTGTCCGGCAGGTATTTGCAGCTTGACGAAGCCTACGATTTTCTTTGCCATACAAAACGTTCTTTCAGAATAAATTCAACAATTATTTTTCGATTTCAACCTGGCTGAAGTCAAGCTCGACAGGAGTTTTTCTCCCGAAAATACTGACCATGACTTTCAGCTTCATCCTCTCTTCATTCACTTCCTGAACAAAGCCGGAAAAATTATTGAACGGGCCGCTGATAACTTTCACCGGCTCACCGATGTGGAACGGCACTTCGATCTGTTCGACATCGCCCTTTTGCTCAATCTTTCCTATCAGGCGCCGCACTTCGTCCGGCTGCAGAGGCACCGGCTTCTCTTTCGAACCGACAAAACTCATCACGGACGGCGTGTTAAGGATGATGTACTTCGTCTTTTCGTCAAGCACGGCTTCGACGAGAATGTAGCCGGGGAAAAAGTTCTTCGTCTTGCTCTTCTTTTTTCCGTCTTTCACTTCAAAAACTTTTTCGGAAGGAACAAGGACTTTCGCGATCTTTTCCTGCAGTCCCGCTTGCGCGACTTCGCTCTCAAGATATGCCTTCACCTTGTTCTCATGTCCTGAATACGTCCGGACGACGTACCACTTTCTATCCACCGCTGTTTCTACCATAGGGTTTAGAAAATTCCTTTGAGCGCCTGGCTCACAATTGTGTCAACAAGGTATACGAAGGCTGCAATAATGAGACAGACCACGATCACAAGAATGGTCGAGTCCTGAAGCTCGTCTCTTTTGGGCCACGTCACCTTGCTCATTTCTTTGTAGACATCCGCAACAAAACCGATTATTTTATCTTTCATCTTTCAAGCTCGTTAGAATTTGAGAAAATCGCTGGCACAACCTTCGCACGTGTGGAGGGACTCGAACCCCCAACCAACGGTTTTGGAGACCGCTACTCTACCAATTGAGCTACACACGTAGGAGAATGACGAATGCAACTACTTAGTCTCTTTATGCTGGGTATGCTTTGCGCAGAAACGACAATATTTTTTGTATTCAACCCGGCCGGTCTGCTTTTTCTTATTCTTCGTCGTGGAATAATTTCTGTTTTTGCAAACCGTGCATTCTAAAGTTATGATGTCTCTCACCGTACACTCCGCAACGTAATAATGTTCTTCTTCAATTGTATTTTTTTGTATCGACCTTGCGATCCCGCCATAGGCGGGATGACCTCTTCCTTACCAAGGAAGTGCTCTACCAACTGAGCTACGCAACCGATCGCTTCAACTTTTCTCTTGAGCTTGCGATCGGGATTGAACCGATGACCTCTTCCTTACCAAGGAAGTGCTCTACCAACTGAGCTACGCAAGCGTAACCCTCACCATGATGAACATCCCCCACGCAAAATTCATTCTGAGCGGGAGACGGGACTCGAACCCGCGACCAACAGCTTGGAAGGCTGTGACTCTACCAACTGAGTTACTCCCGCCAACTCACGAACTCGAAAACTTTTTTCTCAATCTCTCGACCAGCCTGAATTCCTTCGCAAGATGGTGGGTAGGGAAGGATTCGAACCTCCGAAGGCGTGAGCCGTCAGATTTACAGTCTGATGCGTTTAACCACTTCGCTACCTACCCTTCTACCCGGTGAGCTGGCGATGGGATTCGAACCCGCGACCTGCTGATTACAAATCAGCTGCTCTACCAACTGAGCTACGCCAGCAAAAATGCACAAGGATTTCCTGCTAACTTCTAATTGAATTAAGCGGGAAAAGATGAAACAGCGGTGAAAAATCGTCTTGTGAATGCCCAATTCTAAAAGGTGTTAAGCCTTTTGCTTTGCCGGTAGAGTTACATAATATAAAAGATTTTGCAATAAAGTCAATAATTTTCAACGCTGTTTTTCTTTTTTGAAGGAAAAACAGCCCAATTCCAGCCTCCTGAAGAGTCCGCCCAGACCTCTCAAATCCCACATCAAAAGAAAAAGCCCAAAACAAAGAAGCCATTACAAGCCCGGTGCGCTGGGTCAAAAAAAACTCTTGCGTCTAAAATAAAAACAACCTATTTTTATGGCGCAAACAACAGTACACCGTTTTTTGCGCTTGTAATGCCTTCCGGGGTCACTCGGAGTATTGTTTTGCTGAACAGGTCTTTCAAAAGAACCTCCCCGGTCTATGACAAGATCGGCAAACAAATAGAATCGCAGAGTGGGCAAAATTTGTGCTGGTAAGAGTTTGCGGCTCCTGCGATTTTGCGTTATAGTGGCAACAAAACCCGGTTGTACGCTTGTCCGAAAGTAATTCGGACAGGTTTTTTTGAAAAATCTTTACAGAAAGGAATTGTTCCATGGAGAAGGGAACAGTGAAGTGGTTCAATAGTGCAAAAGGCTTCGGATTTATCCAGCGTGAGTCGGGCGAAGACGTCTTCGTGCACTATAAAGCGATCATCGGCGAAGGATATAAGACACTGAACGAAGGAGACAAAGTTCAGTTCGACGTTGAGAAAGGACCGAAAGGCTTACAGGCAGCCAATGTTACTAAGGTTTAACCCTCGCTACCGGTTCAATCAGAAAAACCCTGTTTGAAAAAACGGGGTTTTCTGTTTATCGTGCTTTGCCGAGGTCTTCTCCTCTTCTCTTTTACCCCCGCCTTTTCACGCCTCCAACTCTGAAGCAAGTGGATTATTGAAATTCGCCTCAAATAGTTCTACCTTTGAAGCATATTCATTTACCGTTTTTCTTTGCTTCAATTCATTCGACATCTCACATTGAGAACCGGACGGCTAACTTTTTATTGACACCGCTGAAGCGTAAAAGGTTTAGCCCGTTCGAAAATATTTTGACAGTTTGAATTTTCTTTAGCACCGATGATATTGCACGGAGGACACATATGGAAATAAAAGTTATTGCAATAGAAAAGCCTGAAGCGACAAATTTTATTTTGGGCCAGTCTCATTTCATAAAAACAGTCGAAGATATTCATGAAGCCATCGTCCAAACAAATTCGCAAATAAAATTCGGCGTCGGTTTCTGTGAGTCGTCCGGGCCGGCTCTTGTTCGATGGTCAGGCAATGATTCAGCTCTTATCGACCTCGCGAAGAAAAACGCACTCAACCTTTCATGCGGACATTGCTTTATCCTCTTCATGGAAAACGGATTCCCCGTCAACGTGCTGAACATCGTCAAGAACATTCCCGAAGTGTGCAGCATCTATTGCGCAACGGCAAACCGGGTGGAAGTCATTGTCGCTGAATCCGATCAAGGGCGCGGTATCATGGGCGTCATCGATGGTGTAAGGTCAAAAGGAATCGAGACCGAAGAAGAGATCAAAGTAAGAAAAGAGTTCTTACGAAAAATCGGATATAAATTGTAACCAATGGATGTTTTTTTGACGTGATGGTATTTCTTCTCGAGGATGATGCCTCCCCCACGATCAAATACGCACCGCACGATTACCGCGCCGCGCGGGTTAGAACGATCCTGCAAAGGATGGATTCAAGAAGCCGCCCTCCGCATGTTGATGAACAACCTTGACCCTGCCGTTGCCGAGAAACCGCAGGAGTTGATCGTCTACGGAGGAACGGGAAAAGCTGCCCGCAACTGGGAATGTTTCGACGCAATTGTCGAAAGCCTGAAACATCTCGAGAATGACGAAACATTGCTTGTTCAATCGGGAAAGCCGGTCGGAATTTTCCGGACATACGAAAACGCACCGCGCGTTCTCATCTCCAATGCAATGCTCGTCCCGAAATGGGCAACGTGGGATGAATTCCGCAGGCTTGAGGGTCTCGGCCTTACGATGTACGGACAGATGACCGCCGGCAGTTGGATCTACATCGGCACACAAGGAATTCTGCAAGGGACGTACGAAACATTTGCCGCATGTGCGGCAAAGCATTTTGGAGGAACGCTTGCCGGAAGATTCCTCCTCACAGCCGGCCTTGGTGGAATGGGAGGTGCACAGCCGCTCGCTGCGACGATGAACGGCGCTGCATGCCTTGTCGTCGAAGTCGACCGCGACCGGATTGAAAAACGGCTTCGCACACAGTATCTCGACAGAATGACGGAAGATTTTGATGAGGCACTCTCCCTTATCCGCGAAGCAAAAACAAAGAAACAACCTCTCTCCGTCGGACTTCTGGGGAATGCCGCAGACATCATTCCAAAGATCGCTCAAGGAAAATTTCTTCCCGACATTGTCACCGACCAAACATCTGCACACGATACGTTGAACGGCTATGTTCCGGCAAGGTTAGCGTATAATGAGGCATTAGGTCTTAGGGAAAAGAACCCTAAAAAATATGTGGCACTTACGCAAGCGTCTATCGCAGAGCATGTGCGCGCAATGCTGAAGCTTTTGAAGAAAGGCGCCGTTGTGTTCGATTACGGAAATAACATTCGCGGAGAGGCGCTAACTAACGGCGTGAAGAACGCCTTCGACATCCCCGGCTTCGTTCCGGAATACATTCGACCTTTGTTCTGCGACGGCAAAGGCCCGTTCAGGTGGGCAGCGTTATCGGGAAATCCTGAAGACATTTACCGAACCGACCGCGCCGTGATGGAAACTTTTCCTGAAAACAAACCGCTCTGCAACTGGATAGAAAAAGCTCAGAAGCGCGTTGCATTTCAAGGACTGCCTGCGCGGATATGCTGGCTCGGGTATGGAGAGCGAGCTGCGATGGGGAAAATTTTCAACGATCTGATTGCGCACGGAGAGGTCAGCGCACCGATTGTTATCGGACGCGACCACCTGGATTGCGGATCAGTCGCTTCGCCGAATCGCGAAACGGAAAAAATGAAAGACGGCAGCGACGCAATTGCCGATTGGCCGATTCTCAATGCTCTATTAAATGCGGTAGGCGGAGCAAGCTGGGTGAGCGTACATCATGGCGGCGGCGTTGGCATTGGGAACTCGATCCATGCGGGAATGGTGGTCGTCGCCGACGGAACAAAGGAGGCAGAAATACGATTGCAACGCGTACTGACGTACGACCCTGGAATGGGGATTATCCGCCATGCAGATGCGGGATACGAGGAAGCAATCGAGAATGCAAAGAGGTGGAACGTTAAAATCCCGATGATGCCAGTAACAAAATCATAAAAAAATGACGATCGGGTTATGTGAGACGTGTAGCTTTCATACGCGTATCACCAACAAACAGAAGAACACATTTCATTTGTGCGAGAAAAGTAAAACCGACTCCACATTTAGTAAATACCCGCGGTTGCCGGTCTTGAACTGCAAGGGATATCAATCCACGAAAAGCTCGAAGGGGCGCGAAGAAAAGAAATAGTATTCCACTATGCATTGGGGGGGAAGCATGATTGAACTACTTTACAAGGAAGAAGTTTTCGAAATTATCGGTGCCGCTATCGAAGTGCATCAAGAATTGGGGCACGGTTTTCTCGAAGCTGTGTACCAGGAAGCAATTCAAATTGAACTGGGGCAAAGGCAAATTCCATTTGAGCCCCAAAAAAGCCTTCGCATCCGATATATATAGAGCAGATTTTACAGAAGGAGTATATTGCGGACTTCATTTGCTACGGCAAAATAATTATCGAGCTGAAAGCATTGGACAGACTTTCAGGCAAAGAAGAGGCTCAAATTTTAAATCATCTTAAAGCAACAGGCTTAAGGGTTGGACTACTTATCAACTTTGGAAGTGTTGGAAAGTTGGAGTGGAAACGATTTGAGACATCTGAAAAATCGCCTCTCGCCAAGCCGCCAAGGCGCAAGAACTTGATTTTTGAATCATTTTGCGACTTTGCGTCTTTGCGTGAGCCTTACTTTTAAAATTATTCAGAAGTCTCGATTTATAAGATAATCCTCGAAGGACACGAAGAAACACTAAGTTTTTTCTTCGTGGCCCTTCGTGTTCTTCGTGGAATGAAAAAATGAACTTATTCATCAAAAATATCGGACAGCTTGTCACTGTTGCATCGAACGGGAAGCCGTTCAAGGCCGGAAGAGAAATGCGCGAGCTGAACATTATTGACAACGCGGCTGTGCTCATCGAAAACGGAATTATTCAGCAGATCGGACCGTCGGATAAGTTATCCGCTCCAACCGACATCGACGTGCTCGATGTTGCCAATCGCGTCGCGTTGCCTGGATTTGTCGACTCGCACACCCATACCGTATTTGCCGGGAGTCGTGAGAATGAATTTGCTATGCGTGCAGAGGGAAGATCGTACACGGAGATTGCAAACGTGGGGGGTGGAATCCTCTCTACGATGAAGGCAACGCGCGCTGCTACAAAAAAAGAACTGCTCCGGTCGGCCGGGCGCCGGCTGAACGAGATGATGAAACTTGGAACAACAACCGTCGAAATTAAGAGCGGCTACGGGTTACGCGTTGACGCAGAAACAAAGATACTCGACGTCCTGCACGACCTTCGCAGGGATCATTACATGAATGTGATTCCGACGTTTCTTGGTGCGCATGCCTTCCCTCCTGAATTCACCGAGGACAGAAACGGTTATGTTGAACTTATTACGAGTAAAATGCTGCCGTACATCGGCGAGCGGCAGCTAGCGGTATTCTGCGATGTCTTTTGCGATGAAGGATATTTCGATCTTCATCAAACAGAACAGATTCTTCTGGAAGCAAAGCGGTTCGGCCTTATCCCGAAAGTCCATGCAGACCAACTTTTCGCAATCGGCGGAACAGAGCTTGGAATCCACCTTAACGCGATTTCGGTTGATCATCTCGAACATCTTACACCAAACGGGATCGAAGCGCTGAAAAAATCGTCGACGATCGCCACAGTTCTCCCCGGGCCGTCCTTTTTCCTGAACCATCCGTACGCACCTGCTCGCTCTATTATCGATGCAAACATCCCGTTAGCGATTGCAACAGATTTCAATCCCGGTTCATCAATGTCATTTTCCATGCCGATGATGATGACCATTGCATGTACACAAATGAAGATGACGCCGGAAGAAGTAATTGCCGCCTCCACGCTTAACGGAGCTGCAGCCCTTGGACTCTCACACGAGACAGGAAGTATCGAGGTCGGCAAACAGGCGGATATTGTCGTGTATGATGTTCCAAATTACAGGTATATTCCGTATCATTACGGTGTTAACCATGCTTGGAAAATAATCAAGAACGGGACTGTGCTTGAATTCTAATCGAAAAAGAAAATCTCCGCCATTGGTCGCAGGAATCGACCTTGCGGGGAGTCCGAAGCGCAACACCGGAGTTTGTCTTTTGAAAGGAAAACGGATTACCTACTGGAAGACGTTGTTTTCGAATGATGAGATTTTGGAATTTATCGACAGGACACGACCTCACCTCATTGCAATTGATGCTCCCCTGAATCTTCCCCCGGGAAGAAAAACGCTCGATGACCGGAACGGCGAACATTTTCGGCCATGCGACCGGGAGTTGTTAAAACGCGGAATCCGATTCTTCCCCATCACGCTTGGACCGATGCGAATGTTAACCCAACGAGGGATCGAACTGAAGAAGAAATTCACGCGCAAAGGTTATGACGTTATTGAAATGTACCCAGGTGCGGCGCAGGATGTTTGGAAAACCGGCCGCAAGCAGGACGGACTTCATAAGCTGCGAAGAGGGCTTGAGAAACTCGGAGTTAAAGGACTCGACAAAAAAATGAACGGCGATGAACTTGATGCAGCCACCGGCGCGTTGGTCGGGTTCTGGTATATGAAGGGCAAGGCGGAAGTGTTAGGAAATTTTAAAGAAGGCGCGATTGTTATTCCATTCCCAATGCCTTGAATTCTGTCTCCTGTATTCTGTATTCTGTATTCCCATGCTGGAATACAGAATACAGAATACAGAATACAGAATATTAATACAGAAAACCATCCATGACAAAAATCATTGAATGCGTTCCGAATTTCAGCGAAGGACGCAATGCAGGCACGATCAAAGCGATTGCTGAGAGCATCCACAATGTCGACAATGTTAAATTGCTGAACGTTGAGCCGGACAAGGACTACAACCGCGTTGTCGTAACGTTTATCGGAGACCCGGAAGGCGTTGGCGAGGCGGCGTTCCAATCGACGAAGATCGCGTCGATGCTGATCAACATGGAACGCCACAAAGGCGAACACCCGCGGATCGGTGCGACGGACGTTGTTCCATTTATCCCCGTTTCGGGTGCCACGATGGACGAATGCATCGGGCTTGCAAATGCTTACGGACACCGTGTTGCCTCCGACCTTCATATTCCTGTTTATCTTTACGAAGCGGCGGCAAAATCCCCCGATAGAAAAAATCTCGCCGATATACGCAAGGGAGAATATGAAGGCCTCCCTGAAAAACTTCTCGACCCAAAATGGAAACCGGATTACGGAGAATCTGCCTTCAACAAAAAATCGGGTGCAACCGTAACCGGTGCTCGAACATTTCTGATCGCATACAATGTCAACCTCAATACCGCCGATGCATCTGTGGCTCAGGAAATTGCGCAACGCATCCGGGAAAGCGGTCGTGTAAAAAAGGATGCATCTGGAAACACTGTCAAGGATGAAAAAGGGGAAACGGTGAAAATTCCGGGAACCTTGAAAGCTGTGAAAGCGATGGGTGTAGTCGTTGAACGGCTCAATATTGCTCAGGTCTCAATCAACCTTGTCGATTATGAAACAACTCCTCCTCATATTGCGTTTGAAGAGGTGAAAAAACATGCCCATTCGCTCGGCGTCGAGGCCACCGGAAGTGAGATTGTCGGATTGACCCCGCTCAAGGCGTTGCTGATGGCCGGAAAATTCTACAATCCCGGTGAAACGTCGGAGGAACGATTGATCTCGCTCGCTGTAGAGCGATTAGGATTGAATCAACTGGATCAGTTCGATCCGCAGAAGAAAATTATAGAGTACCAATTGTAAAGGAATCATCACGCAAAGACGCTAAGACGCAGGGGGGGCAATGTTGAATGCATGAAAATGAAATTGCCATAGGGATTTCTCACGCAAAGGCGCTAAGACGCAAAGGGGGGAATGTTAAATGCACGAGAATGAAATTGCCACAAAAATTGTAGATGCTGCATTTAAGATTCATAAAACAGTTGGACCGGGGTTGCTCGAATCTGTTTATGAAACAATTTTAGTACATGAATTAACTAAGCGTGGACTCCATTTTACTCGTCAACAAGTAGTTCCGGTTGTTTACGAGCAAGTCCGGTTTGACGAAGGGTTTCGCGCAGATGTTATAGTTGAAAACAAAGTCATTGTTGAATTGAAGTCGGTCGAGACAATCGCACCGATTCACAAGAAACAATTATTGACTTATTTACGGCTGGCTGATAAAAGACTTGGACTTCTTATCAATTTTGGCGACGTTTTGATCAAGAACGGCATTACAAGAGTAGTAAATAATTTAGAAGAATAAATACTAAGTTTTTGCGTCTTGGCGCCTTTGCGCGAGATAAAACTGCGGCTTAGAGCAAAAATGATGACTTCAAAAACCGTTAACGACTTTATCAATGACGTTGCCTCAAGCAGCCCTGCTCCAGGCGGCGGGAGCGTTGCAGCGCTCGCCGGCACACTCGGCATAGCTCTCACATCGATGGTGTGTAATCTCACTATCGGCAAGAAAAAATATCTGGATGTGGAGAGTGAAATAAAAGAAGTGTTGAAACGATCGGAAACCCTGCGGGCATCGCTCACAACATTAATCGATGAAGATACGGAAGCCTTCAATGCCGTGATGAATGCTATGAGCCTGCCGAGAGAAACTGAAGAACAAAAAAAAGAACGAGCGGCTGCAATTCAAAAGGCAACGAAAAATGCTACCGAGGCCCCTATCCGTGTGATGAAATTATGTGAAGACGTTCTAACGCTCACAAAGACAGTCGCCGAAAAAGGAAACACCAATTCAATCTCGGACGCGGGCGTTGCGGCGTTAATGCTTCATGCAGCATGTCTCGGTGCTAAGCTTAATGTTCAAATCAATCTCGGGGGGATAAATGATTCCGCGTTCGTGCGGGACACATCTTCCCGCGCTGAAAAAATCTGCCAACGAGTGGAAGCGATGAGCCATGACATTCTTGAACGCGTGAACACATCGCTTTCCCCCACACTCTCATGAAAGGACGCGTTTGATGGAAACCGCATGGAAATTGCTCACTGACGCTCCGGATGCAGTTTTTTTTTCGCGCAACGACGAATCCGACCCGCGAATGGGAGATATCGTCCGCCGGCAAAAAGAAAATCTCTCTCCGGACGTTCGAATAGGCATCGTGGGGGTTCCCGATGATGAAGGAGTCAAAAGGAATCGCGGCCGTGTCGGCGCGAAAGAGGCTCCGAATGAAATCCGCAAAGCGTTGTACAAATTCACCCCATTTGCCATTTCAAAGAACAAGCAGATATCTGAGCTTTCCATATTTGATTTCGGCAATGTGAAGACCGGTGCATCACTGGAAGAAACTCACCAGCGAGTTCAGAGCGTTGTCGAGACGCTCATCACGAACAACATTCTTCCAATCGTCCTTGGAGGGGGACACGATTCTACATATCCATCCTTCCTTGCCTTTTCAAAGAAAGCCGCGAACGCCGGCGCTATGAACATCGACACACACTTAAATTTCCGCAAATCCGACCCGCATCGAAACAACGGGACCGCCTTCCGGCAAATCCTCGACCTTGCTCACAGCCCCCTTTCGCCGATGAATTTCGTAGAGGTCGGAGCGCAGTCGTTTGCCAACTCAAAAGAACACTACGAAGAATTGAACGACCGGGGAGCGACAGTTTTCACGCTTGGAGAAGTGCGGAAAGAGCGGATAGAAAAGATCCTCGACCTGGCGTACGAGATCGCTTCGAACTCCACCGAGCGAATGTACGTCAGCTTCGACCTTGATTCCGTCCAGAGCAGCGACGCCCCCGGCGTCAGTGCATCCTATCCCACCGGACTCACCGCTGAAGAAATATTGAAGGCTGCCCATTTTGCCGGCCTTCGCCAAAAAATAAAAGCGATCGATATCGTCGAGGTGAATCCGAAGTTCGACGTCGACGGAAAGACGAGCAAGCTTGCCGCACTTGTGGTGATGTATTTTCTTGCGGGAGTGGCGAACAGGTAAGTCGGCGGGAGTTCGTAGTCAGGAGTCCTTAGTCCAGAGTCCTTAGTTCAAAGTCCTTAGTCCAGGGTCCTTAGTCGTAAGCAAATTTTGTATAGTAGATCGGGCTAATCCCCTTCCGCAACGCAAAGATAACGGCCTAATATCTCTTTCGCAGAAATTCATCCTATCCAAAAATTTTACTTGACAAACCCTTAAAGAAAGCGTATTTTTGCCCCAACGCGTTGGGGGCACTTCCAAGATTTGCCAACCCCAAATGCAACCCAGTGGTGGAAAAACCAGAGGTGGGAAATGGTTTTTGCGGTTGCGTCAACACATTGCCAATCAATCATTAGATCCCAATTTCTGATCGCGGAACGGTCATCGCAGATGTACGACCCGTGAACGAATCACCACGTCCTTTTCTCCCGAATATTATCAGAAACTATTCACAATTCTAAATTTTGAACCCCGCACAATTAAAGAAGAGGTGATGTTATGAAAAAAATATTTCTCACTGCATTTGTTCTTTTGGTTTGTAGAACAACAATTATTGCCGAAAATTCAGCCGCTAATCAGGGTGCATCATCGACCGTAAACGTTCAGGTAAAGCTTCCGGATTCTTTAGAAACGAAAATCGACAAAGTAATCCAAGCTGCAAATTGTAATGCCGTTAAAGATCTATCGTGGAGGCAAGAATTGTTAGTGTTGATGCCTGTTTTACTTTTTTTGTTACTCCTCATTATATCGTTGGCAGTGTTAAAGAAAACTGGATTTAAGCTTAGCGATGCACTTTCTGAGAATGAGCCCGTGCAAAAAACTATTCCAAATCCTAATCCCGGTTTGGCCGCCGCTAATCCGACAATTAATGTTTCAGAATATCCACAAAGTTCAAGCAGATTGTTGGCTTTCTTAACATCAATTGTAGCGATTGTACTCGTCGTCAGCGCCACGACATACAGCTTCTATTTTGGACTAAAATTTGGCAAAATGGCGGACTTGAGCAATTTACAAACCTTTGCTCTCAGTCTCGGCGTTGGTGTCGTTCCGTACGCTTTCAATAGAGTTGCCAATGCTTTCAAGTGAGAATTTTTAGGAAACGGAGAGTGCCGAAAATCCGAAGAAGAGTAGGCAAAATTAAGGAGATAACTATGACAAATTTTAATGGAACAATTACAGGTGCGACGGACAGTCTAATGCACTTAAGTGTGGCTGGCCCAAATCATTATCACTTTAGTAACAGCTACAGGCAATCGTTTAATGAGCCTCTAAATTTATCAACCGGAAGCTATTCAGTTTCGATGTCCGCCACCACCGATGGAAGTTTTGAATTCAATATAACGGGCAATGTGGTTAGCACAGACCCTAAAGTTCCGGATAAGTTCACCAATACCATGCACATGTATGATTTGGAGATCTTATGAAATCGATACTTATCGCATTGATTATTATTGTGCTCCCATTCTCAGCCCATTCTCAATTACAATCAGTGAACCAATCTTACAATTCGCTTGCGAACGAACTCACAAAGAAACAAAGTAATTCCGACGCTGAATCATTCGGAGGTTATTTTTCTTCTGTTATTCAGTTTGCGGGAAGCAGTGGCAATACAATCACCTTTCAACCGCGGATATTTGACCTCGATACGATATTTTTCAGTAAAGCTGCAAATATTGATTCAAACTATACGAAAAAAACATGGGAACGAAGTCTTCAGACAAACATAGGATTTACTCCAAACACAAAAGCCCTATTTGATAAACCCTCAAACTTTCAGTTTGGTATTAATTATGCATTCCAAAGCAATAAAGAGATCCCTCTCTCAGCCATGCAACACTTTTTTGACTTTCAAGATTTTCTAACTGATTGGATGGAAAATAGTGCAGCCAGCGATACTCTTAAAAAGCTAATCCGGGGAATAATCAACCATGGAGACTTTTCTAATTTGCCAAAATCTTTGCAAGACGAAGTGCAGAAACAATTCGGGATGAGTATCGATGATCTGATGAAAATCCCTCAACATTTAGTAGACAGTCTTTCAAAGGTTCTCCAGAGGAGACCCCAACTGATTTTAGGTGTGAATGCTACCGACGGACTTGGTAATGATAGTCAGTATGGATTAGATGTCAAAGGATCATTTTCATCTTATATTTTTAGCAACGTAGATTCAGTGTGGGATCCAGAGATAAGTGTGTCGGCATCTTACTCACCTACAGATGACACCACAAGGAGTAAGTTGAATTTAGACCGCAATCTGCTGGAGGTTGCAGGTAACTTAAATATGATATTTTATTCAAAATTTGAACTGGACCCTGGAGTTTCATACACAAATATAATTTCGGGTTTATATAAAAAAGAAAATCGGTCGAAAATTTCTCTTCCCGTTGAGTTAAATGTGAAAATTGCGGAGAAACTTGTCGTCGCTTTGAATTGGAGTTACGATTTCCAGGCGAAGACTTCATCAAGCGGTCTCAAATTCCAAACGTCTTTACAGTAAGCCAAAACCTTGTTGATGGCCCGCGAGAATTGGAACGATGAGTAATACTAATTGAAATGAGTTGTGAAAAAAGAAATTACATTGCTAACCGAATATGCCACATAGACCATTACCGTAATCAAAGTGAATAGACATTAATCCCCATCGTTGAATTACCATTTTTAAAGGCGATTTATATGGCAGATGAAACATCTAACGAAGACAAAAAGAACGGTGGCGAATATCTTCGGGAAAAAATCCTTGAGTTGATTGCAGCGATTCCTGCATTCGGTATTGTTATCCCTGGGTTTCTCCAAATCCTGGATAAGAATTTTCAAGGTTTAGCTAGTCAATTATTCCGTTTTTTTATTGTGATTTATTTCTCCCTACCAGCGTTGTTTGTTATTCTCCGCATTTTGAAAATTCGCTTAAGAAACCAAGTTTTGGTTGTGCTCTCCTATCTTGTATCGATTATCATTGCGACGCTAATTCGCGCTGATTCTTGGAATAATTGGGGGATCCTAATCATCGCGTTTCTTGAAGTCATCGGCGGAACGGCGTTTATATATCGTTATAAGAATTATACGGCAAGAAAGTACACCATCATTTTCCTGTTTCTAATTTCAAGTGCATCAACAGCAATAATGTTATTTCCATGGAAAATACCGACAATGATCCAAAGGGAGGAGAAAGATCCAATAGGTGTATTCAATTCTGCAGTCAATTCATGGAATAAGATTGACACTTGTCAAAGGTATCTCGATTCAACCAATGATCGAATTAATCATGAAGATTCAATCGAAACAAGTACGTTTAGAGATAGAAGAATTGCTCTGCTTAATTTATGGAGGAATGACGCCACGTCGACCTCTGAGATAAATTTCATCAACATGGATTCGGTTATTGATACCTATCCCCAATTCTTCCTGCGAAATATCAAACGCGACAAGGCAGATTATTTAGTCGCTTCCATTTTTTCCGGAATTGACGGAACAATGTCAGAGCATAATTCGCTCAGGCGGTCGATCAACGGTGGCAAACTTTCAAAGGCCCAATTAGCCGAAGATTCAATCAGGCAGAAAAAAATAGAATCGATTAGAGAAATTGCCACCGGACTGATTACTGTGCATTACATTGAAAGTCAAAAAAAAATTTTAGAGAAAAGGCTAAACTATGACACCCTCCGCTTGGCGGAATTATCCTATCAGAAAGTTTTCGAGTTTGGACAAACGCAGATCAAGCTTGTCATCAAAGATATTCGTATCGCCGGAATTGTTATATTTCTTTTTACGGTTGTTGTTCTATTTCTTTCCAAAAACAATGAAGACCGTGACGGGAGGGGAATTGCCGATTCATGGATGTACATTCTCCTTCTTTTAGCTCTCCCTTTGTTTAAATCTATAGACGAAAAAAATATTGACCCTACCCAACCATTATTCACCGCTCCAAATTGGTACTTACCCAACTACATTGCAAGCTTTGGATATCAAACAGTAAAACTGCCCAATATGCAAACAACCGACTTGCAATTGATCACAGCGCAATTAAATGAAATTGAAGATGAATTGACAGATGCAAACACATCCATCGGAAATGTGAAGATGGTGACCGATTCGCTCTCGCAGAAATTCCGGAAAATTCCAAAAAACCCTTAGGAAACAAACCTAAACCTTGTTATGAAAAGATTTTTATATATCTGTGTTATCGGTGTCACATTTCATTCATTTGGATCGGCATCCCCTGCATCCGGTAAAGCGAAATCCATCCATACACTTGATAGTCTTTTTACTACACTCAATGCATTGCACCATAAATATATTATTCAGCGGATTTCTCCGGATACAATAGGATTTTATATGTTTCGCCTCATCCTTCGTGATATATCAAACGCAATTGACGCCGCCGACACGTCTACTTATGCATTCAAAAGGCTGACTTCAGCTTCCGATACTTACTATAATACGCTGGACTCATGCGACACCGCTTCAGTTTATGCGATAAATTATCCTGAAAACTATTGGGCGAATCAAAAATTCACGTCGACTCAAGAAGCCTGTGTCCGCGCGTTCAATGAACTCGAGCACCACTTCGGAGAATTTATGGATTCTCTTAGTGCCGCTCACCGTGAACCGCCAATAGTTCTAAATTACTATGGAAAAGATACGACAATATTAAAAGTGGTTGAACCAAACATCTCTCATCCTTATCGCGCGCATCGAAAGTTTCAGGACACACTCTACAAATTGAACATTTTTGTTGGCTCGAGTCCCAGAAACGGTATCATTGGGGCAACAGATATATTTAACAATTACGAATTTGGCCTGCAAATAAACGTCGGATCCGACGCGTCCATTAAAAATAGTCGCTATGGTTTTGCGGTGTTGGGAGGCCATTCTTTGTATTTTCTAAGATTAATGGCAGGTCCAATCTGGTTGGCTTCACCATCATCTTTTTCAGTCGTCGCGTCACTTCAGTACAGAATCTCCGGGTTCACAGTCGGAATTTCGTATTCACCTTTGTATCATTTTGGAGGGATTGTCGGTTTTGAGATTTAGCAAGGTTAAGGGGGAAAAATTGCTTCGGTAAATTTTTTATCCTGCCGAGCTGACAACTTGAATTCTATGCACTCTTGATAAATTTCTTTTTCATCAGCGTCGTTGAAACGCTGTTGTAAATATCCACAGCAAGGTAAATAATTCCTCACAACAATCATGGGAGACCTCAATGAAAACTAAACTGTCTACATTAAAGCCCCGTTTCGGCTGGGTGCCGGATGTCCCGGACCAGCGAGATCATCTCTACGCAGCGCCGGTCGAATGGCTGACCAAACTACCGCCGAAGGCCGACCTTCGCGCAAAGTGCCCGCCTGTCTACGACCAGGGACAGCTAGGAAGCTGCACGGCGAACGCTATCGCCGCCGCGATCGAGTTCGACCAGATGAAAGAGAAAATCAAATACTTCATGCCGTCGCGGTTGTTCATCTATTACAATGAGCGCGCGATGGAAGGAACGGTCAGCTCCGACAGCGGCGCACAGATTCGCGACGGAATCAAGAGTGTCGGAAAACAAGGAGATTGCCCCGAAACGCTCTGGCCGTACGATATCGCCAACTTTGAGGACAAGCCTCCCGCCTCGTGTTACAACAATGCAGTAATGCACAAAGCGATCCTCTACCAGCGCGTATCGCAACTCGCGAATCAGATGAAGGGATGCCTTGCCTCCGGCTACCCGTTTGTCTTTGGATTTTCAGTCTATGCAAGCTTTATGAGCGCGGCAGTGGCAAAGTCGGGACATGCTTCAATGCCGAAACCTAACGAGCAGCTCGAAGGCGGGCATGCGGTCATTGCCATCGGCTACGACGACGCTAACCAATGGTTCATCGTGCGTAACTCGTGGGGAACTGGATGGGGTATGAAAGGATACTTCACACTCCCCTACGCGTACTTGCTCGACCAGAATCTTGCTGACGACTTCTGGACGATCCGCGTCGTGAAGTAAAGGGCACCTGCAACGGCTCCGGCGAAAGGATAAGGGGCAATGGAATAGTGGAATGGTGGAATGGTGGAATGGTGGAATAATGGAATAATAGATTAATAGATGCAAAACCCCACTGGCAGGGATGATCTGGTGGGGTTTTGTAATTTTGTTTCTAAAAAGTTTGTGCCGCGCTGGGGAAAAATTTTGATACACGCTTACCTAACCGAATCAAGTAACGGGTGCTTTTCAAAAATTATCTGAATTGGAGTATTGTTTATCTCCGATCAATAGAATAAGCTTCGTTCCATTCGGTCAATTGCCGATTGAATTTACCCTTCATTTAAATTACATTGCGACAAGTTTTGATCCCTGGCGATCGCTCACAACGGGTTCTATTCTTAGAATTTTCCCTATTTTTTCACGTTGCCTCATGTCCGCTAAGCTTCCCACAATTCTCAATAACCGCAACGACAATACCGTTCTTAACGCGCTAAAGCGGCTTCTTCCTGAATCGAAAAACCTCGACGTAGCGACCGGCTATTTTGAAATTGGATCTCTCCTCGCTCTCGATTCATTCTGGAATAGTCTTGAGAAGATTCGCATCGTCATGGGAGACGAAACGACAAAGCGAACAAAAAGGGAATTGGAAGACGCCGTTAAATCGATGAGCGATGAGAGCATTGAGCGTGAAAAAGAAAAGGACGATTCGCTGCGAGGGCTTTCCGCCATCCGCGAGTCGCTTCTTTCCGGCCACATTGGAACGAAGGTGTACACGAAAGCAAAATTTCACGCAAAAGCGATGCTGATGCAATTGAAACCGCCTCATTTATCCAACTATGGTATCGTTGGGTCGAGCAATTTTACCGAGCCGGGGCTGTGCAAGAATATCGAACTCAATCTTCTCTCCACCGAACAACACCAATTAGATGCACTGCAGAAATGGTATCAGGAATGCTGGAACGAAAGCGAAGAAATACGGGATGTCGTTCTCAGAGTCATTGAGCCTCATCTAAAAGAATATCTCCCGTTCGAGGTGTATGCTAAAGCGTTGTACGAATTTTTCATCGGCAAAGAAATGCCGGCAACATCGTGGGAAGAGAACGAATCGAAAGTGTACCCGCAGCTTGACGATCTCAATAAAGCGGGATATAAACAGGCTCTGAAGATCGCGGAAGAATGGGGCGGTGCATTGATCTGCGACGGCGTAGGATTCGGCAAGACTTATATTGGATTGATGTTGATCGAACGGTTTCTTCATGAACGCAAACGAGTGGCTCTAATCGTTCCGAAATCGACAAGGGAAAGCGTCTGGGAAAAAAGGCTAAAAGAGTATTTAAATTTCCAGCCGATGGGTAGAGGATATACGAAACAATTATTGATCCTGAATCACACCGATCTCCACCGTAATTCACCCGACATTCTTGCCGACCTGGACAGCATCCAAAAGGAAGCCGATGTAATTCTTGTCGATGAGGGACATCATTTCCGGACACCAAGCGCACAACGCAGCCAGAAACTGTACGAGCTTATCGAATGGAATAAACGCAATAAGCCGGTTTTCTTCTTGACGGCAACCCCAATTAACAATTCTCTGTACGATATTCTTCATCTCATTGAGTATTTTTCGCGCAGGAAGTCCGATTATTTTCAAAAACTCGGCATCCCGAACCTTCGCAGCGATTTTATCAAGAAAGAAAAAGCTGTTGAAGCGAAAATGGGTTTGACAACAGACGATAACGATGGAGAAGAGGCGTTGTTCCCCGATTTCGATATTCAGGAAGCGGAAAAGATACTCCGCCAAGATAAAATATTTCAGGCCCTCGTTATCCAGCGCAGTCGTGACTATGCCCGCAAATATTTTGCGGAGGCCGGCGGCGGGAAATTTTATTTTCCAACACGCGAAGACCCTTATGTTGCCGAATACAAGCTGGCAAAAATTTACGGCGACCTCTTTACACGGGTGAAAGCTTCCTTCAACAAAGAGAATCCCTTTCTTGAGCTCTCGCTCTATAATACCGAGAACAAAAAGAAGGAAAAAGAAAAAATCGATAAGGGGATTACAAACCGCGAGAAGCAGGTGATCATGTTGATTCGCGCGACGATGCTCAAGCGGATGGAATCGTCGTACAAAGCGTTTGAGTCTTCCTGCGAAGATCTGCTCCGTTCCAACGCCCGCTTCTTGCGTCATTACGCTCCCGGTGATTGGGAGGATTGGAAAAAGAAGAACGAAACATTCTGGGATGTCATCGAGAAGCACTGGAAGGAACGTTTTCAGGATGTCGAAGATATCGAAGAGGTTGAGGAAGACGACATCCTCCCCCCACCGAAAGAGGAGCTCGACCCACAAATTTTCAAACTAGACGAGATTGCCGCCGATGTTAAAAAAGATCTCAATGAGCTTGTTTCATTTCTCACGTTCATCCACAAGAACCTTGACGAAACGAAAGACGATAAACTCGGCGCACTGATCGTTCTTCTTAAAGAAAAGCCGCTCGACAACGGTAAGGTATTGATCTTTACACAATACAGAGATACTGCGCGCTATTTGTTCAGGGAATTAAAGAAGCGCCTTCCTTCCCGTTCGATCGAAGAGATCGACAGCACTTCGAAGAAGGACCGTGAAGAAATTATCAAGCGGTTTGCGCCGTACTATAATTGCAAGGCTGAAGAGCGCGCAGAGTATCTTGCAAAACCGATCGATGTGCTCATTTCGACCAACGTCCTTTCCGAAGGATTGAACCTGCAGGATGCGAGTCTTTTAATCAATTATGATCTGCACTGGAATCCTGTCCGGCTGATGCAGCGTATCGGGCGTGTCGACCGCCGCCTGGACGCAGACATTGAAAAAGCGATGGGAAGAGATCGGGATGTCGTGAAGTTTTGGAATTTCCTTCCGCCCGACGAGCTTGATGAACTGTTGAAGCTCTACCAAAAAGTCTCACGAAAAGTTCTCCGGATATCAAAGACACTCGGCATTGAAGGAGGGAAATTACTCCGGCCTGAAGAAGAGCTGGAACCGCTCCGCATCTTTAATGCGCAATACGACGGTATCCGCACAGTCGAAGAAAACATGCATCTCGCGTTGACTGAGATGTTGAAATCGCATCCCGAGCTTTCTGAAATCCTTCCCGCTTTTCCGAAACGATTGTTCTCCGGAAGAAAGCATCGCGATCAACATCCGCTGGGCGTTTTTGCTGCATATCGTTTTCCTTCCCGAACATCCACCGATGAGCAGGGAAACACAAAAACCGTTCCCGGAATTTGCCGCTGGTATTTTTGCGAGCTTGCAACCAAGACAGTGCTGGAAGATTTGGGGGCGGTCAATGCCGCTGTTCAAGCAATGCCCGAAACCCCGCGCGTTGTCGTGAATCCGATGGAAGAATTGCGAAAGAGCCTCGCGTTGATCGAACAACAATGCGTCCGCAAAGAATTGAAAAATATGAATGCGCTGATCGGCGAAAAAGCGACGCTTGTTTGCTGGATGGAGGTGTCATGAGCAAAAAAACGGGCCGCAAGAATATGGTAATTCCCTCGACCAATCTGCTTGGAGATATACGCTCTCTTATCCAACAAGCCCACGAGCGTGTTGCCGTTACTGTTAATTCAACAACGGTCGTTCTTTATTGGCAGATCGGCAAAAGGATACGAGAAGACGTCTTAAAAAACGAAAGAGCGGGATACGGAGAACAAATCGTCTCGACATTGTCGAAGCACCTCTTGTCAGAATATGGTTCCGGATTTTCCGAGAAAAGTCTACACCGGATGATCCAGTTTGCCGAAGTGTTCCCCGATCAGAAGATTGTCGCATCACTGATGCGACAATTAAGCTGGACCCATTTTCTCCAGTTGATCCCGTTAGAGGAAGGGGGTAAACGTGAATTCTATGCGGAGATGTGCCGCGTCGAGGGCTGGAGTGTTCGTCAACTACGCGACCGCATGAATAGTATGCTGTTCGAACGGACGGCCATCTCCAAAAAACCGCAGCAACTGATCAAAAAGGAGCTTGCTGCATTGAGAAACGAGAATGCGTTTTCGTCGGACATGGTCTTCCGTGATCCGTATGTGTTGGATTTTCTCGGTCTAAAAGACACATTCGCGGAAAAAGACCTTGAGCAGGCAATTCTACGCGAAATGGAATCGTTTATTCTCGAACTCGGCTCGGGCTTCTCCTTTGTCGCGCGCCAAAAGAAGATCGTCGTTGATGGAGAAGAGTATTATCTCGACCTCCTCTTTTACCACCGGCTGCTCCGCCGCCTGGTTGCCATCGAATTAAAACTGGACAAGTTCAAGCCCGCATACAAAGGACAGATGGAATTATACTTGCGATGGCTTGAAAAATATGAAATGCAGCCGGAAGAGGAAACTCCGCTAGGATTGATTCTCTGCGCGGGAAAATCAAATGAACAGATTGAATTGATGCAGTTGGAAAAATCAGGTATCCGCGTATCTCAGTATCTTACAGAGCTTCCACCTCGCAAAATCCTCGAGCAGAAACTCCATCAGGCAATTGCGGCGGCGAGAGAACAGATCGCTCGAAGAATAGAATAAACCCTAGAGTCGTATAATCGTCATTCGGCAATCGTAAATCGCAAATTGTAAATCGCAAATTGTAAATTGTAAATCACTCAATGTCCATCTCCCCCTCATCCATCCACAGCATACATTCGCGCGAAGATTTTCTCCGGTTCCTTTCGTCGGAGCTTGCCTGGCCGATCCCGGACGACCTGTTGTTCGACGACGTGACGTTCGACGTTTATCCGGATGAATTGGAAATCCGGCGTGAGGATTTGCGCGGTTCGACCATCGCGCAGATTCGTCCGTTCGTGCAGGACCAGCCGTGGGGAATTTTCGTTCTTCAATTGCAGCAGCCGCGATTGTATCTGACCGAGCTTCGGAGAGTGCTCCGCGCATTGGAGCCGATGAAACGGAAGCTCAAGGATTTCAAAACCTGGAATCCGCAGCATGTTCTCTTTATCTGCACGAACGACTGGAAGAATTATACCTTTGCCCATTTTGAAGGAGAGGTTGCGCAAAAAGCAAAAATCTCCACCTTCGGATGGGAATATCAATCCGATTTTATCCGCACGCTTTGCGAGTTCAACATTCCGCATCTGGCATACCCGCAAGAAATGGAACTGTTCGGGCCTGATCACAATCCATGGGTTGAACAATGGTCGGCAGCGTTCGATGTCAAAAAAGTAACGAAGAAATTCTACGAGGAATATGATGTCGTCTTTACCTCCATTAAACAAATCCTTGCGGGGCAATTCGGTGTTCCCGCGAAGCTCTTTCAAAAACCGGTGGAGAAGTGGACGGAAAAAGAAAAAGCAGCCGATGAGCAGCTTCATCTGTTCGTGCAGAATCTCGTCAACCGCCTCATGTTCCTGAAATTCCTGGAAAAACGCCGCTGGCTCGATTTCAACCCGAATTATTTGTCCGATCTGTATAAACGTGCATTGAGCGAGAAGAAGAATTTTTATAGCGAGTATTTGTTCTACGTCTTTTTCGCAGGACTAAATCGCCAGGTCGAATTCGTCTTGATGAAAGAAGGAAAAGCCAAAGCGACCGCACAACTGTTTCAGGATCGCATTGGCGTTCTTCCGTTCCTCAACGGCGGTCTGTTCGAAAAGGAGCCGATCGATGAACAGATCGACATTTCCAACGACGCGTTTAAGGATTTGTTCGACCTGTTCGGCAGGTATAATTTTACTGTGAACGAAGATACTCCTCTTGACGTCGAAGTTGCGGTTAATCCCGAAATGCTTGGCAAGGTATTCGAAGAATCGGTCATCGCGCGGAAAGAAAAAGGTGCATATTACACGCCGCGAAATATCGTCTCCTTCATGTGCCGTGAAGCGCTGAAAAATTATCTCGAAAGCCGATGCAAAATCGACAATCGGCATTCGAAAATCGAAAATTTAGTAGAGTCTCACGATGCCTCCACCCTCGACGCTCCCGACGCTCTCGAACTCTACAAGGCTCTTTATTCAATCAAGGTTCTCGACCCTGCCGTCGGTTCCGGCGCGTTTCCGGTCGGGATGATGTTTGAAATACTTGAATGCTACAAAGCTATCGGCGCGAAGCTCGAGCATGATCATCCGTATCTCGTGCAGAACCGGCTTGCGAACCCGCGCGATGTTTACACACTGAAGAAGCAGATCATCCAGAATAATCTCTACGGCGTCGATGTCGAAGATTTTGCGGTGAACATTGCACGGCTTCGCTTCTGGCTCTCACTGGCTGTCGACTTTCCGGTGCAGATGGAAACGCGCGAGGAGTTCCTTGCAAAGGTAAACGAGATCGAGGCGCTCCCGAATCTTCTCTATAAAATACGTCAGGGAGATTCGTTGCTTGCGAAATATCACGGCGTGTCGCTGGAACTCAACGAGCGGCTCGGTAGCGGCGAGTTCAACCTACACAGGAAGCAACGGATCTCCTCCCATATTACCGGCGTTGCGGAATTAAAGAAAACGTTCTATCCCGAAAGCGATTCGGATAAGAAAAAAACTATCCAACGAGAGATCGACAATATTCTCCGCACGCTCGTTGCCGGTGAGATCGATGCGGAGATTGGAGTGCTGAAAGGGACACTGCCCCAGAATAATATGTTCGGGATGACAAAGAAAGAAAAACAGGAAGCAGAGCAAACCGCGCAGGAGATCGAACGGCTTGAAGAAGTGAAAAAAGAGCTGACTAAGGACGACGGACTCCCGCACAATTTTCCGATGATCTGGGATGTCGATTTCGGCGAGGTTCTCAGCGAAGGAGGATTTGACGTCGTCATTGCCAATCCCCCCTACGTGCGGCAGGAAGAGTTCAAAGAGATCAAGGAAGACCTTGCGCTCCATTATGAATGTTACATCGGAACGGCCGACCTCTTTACTTATTTTTTTGAGCGGGGAGTGAAACTGCTACAGCCCGGGGGAACGATATCGTACATTTCTTCGAACAAATATTTCCGCGCCGGATACGGAGCGAAATTGCGGGAGTTCTTAACGGCGAACACCTCCATCAACGCGCTGATTGACTTCGGCGACCTTCCCGTCTTCGAAGCGACGGCGTATCCCTCGGTGCTGGTGGCAACGAGGACCACCCCTTTATCCCCTCCTCAAAGAGGAGGGGAAACCGTCGAAGACGGAGGGGTGGTTCTTCTCGCGCGCACTGTCGCCACCGAAGCGGAGCTTGAGACCTTCCAGCAAACCTTCCGTGCAAGCGCCATTACGATGAAGCAAAGCGACCTGAGCGTGGAGGGATGGCGCATCGAAGACCGCACCGTGCTCGACCTTTTGGAAAAAATAAAACACGCCGGCGTGCCGCTGGAAGAATATGTAGAAGGGAAAATTTATTACGGAATAAAAACCGGATTTAATGAAGCGTTTGTGATCGATGATGAGAGGCGAAAGCAGTTGGTCAAAGTGGACAAAAAATCTGCTGAAGTGATAAAGCCGTTCTTACGTGGGAGAGATATAAAACGATATGCGATTGACGACCCGAATTTGTGGTTGATCTATATTCCTTTTCAATGGACGAACACCAACCGGAAGAAAATTGAGCCAGAAGCGTTTGTCACAAAAACTTATCCTGCCATTTATACACATCTCAAACAATTTGAAAGACAACTGAAAGCGCGCGACGACCAAGGGGACTATTGGTGGGAAATGAGACCGTGCAAATATCTTGAGGAGTTTGAGAAACCAAAAATAATGCTACCCGATATTTCCCCGGAAACGAATTTTGCTTTTGATCACGAGGGGAAATATTACTCTGTAAATACGGCATATTCAATCTCTTTGAGGGAAAAAGCTTCACTCGGAATACTAAATTCTAAACTGATTACTTTTTTCTATTCCAATTTATCATCTCAAGTCAGGGGTGGCTATCTTCGATTTACATATCAGTACCTTGCGCAAATTCCAATTGCTAAAGGGACCGACAAGCAGCGCGCCGCCATCGAAGAACGTGTGGCAAAGATCTTAAAACTCAAAAAGTCGGGCAAGTCCACAAGTGAATTAGAAAAAGAGATCGATGCGATTGTGTACGAGGTGTACGGGTTGACGGAGGGAGAAATTAAAGTGATTGAGGGGAAATAAAGGCTCCATGGAGCATCAATCCGCGATCTCTGCGAATTCGTAAAATTGGCTTGACTTATGTGCTAAATTGATTTACCTTCACGTTCAGTAATTTTTAGTATCGAGCAGGTTGTCAGGGAAGGTTCTTGCTACGATCAAAAAGAGACCTCTGGAGACCCGCTAACGGGTTAAAAGAGGTTTTTGTGTTTTAAGACATGATATTATAGCATGCCCGATCAATGAAAATCAGATGATGAAGTCATACGGTTTGAAATTTGTCAAGATGGATTTACAGGTTCATACACCTGCATCCACTTGCTTTGCCGATAAGACAGTGACCCCATCTCAAATTGTCGAGATTGCTGAACAAAAAGGACTAAAGGCAATAGCGATAACTGATCACAACACTGGTCAGTGGGTTGATCAAATAAAGGATGCAGCAAGAAGTAAAAAGATAACTATTTTTCCAGGAGTTGAACTGACGGTTGGAGATGCTCATATCCACCTAATTGCACTTCTTGATATTGAACGTGGAACGGCTGAAATAGAGGCACTTCTTTCGCGTTTAGGAGTATTGCCAAGTAATTTTGGACAACGGGATACGTTTATTGATAAATCCGTCAATGAAGTTATCCAAATAGTCACGAATGAATACAAAGGTCTCTGCTTCCCTGCGCACATAGATTCAACCAGTGGGGTGTTCAAGGAAATGCGAGGCCAACCACGCATAGAAATCATTCAAAACCCAAATTTGCTGGCTGTTGAAGCTGTCAACATAGAGGAGGTTTCAAAATTTCTTAATGGGACTGACCCAGAATATAAAAGGCGATTAGCCGTAATTCAATCGTCCGATAATCCCACCATAGATAAGGACGGACAAAAAATCATTTCAGGACAAAATGCCGGTAAACATTCGCTTGAAGGCATTGGGTACCGATTTACACACTTTAAGGTTGATGAAAAGCCAACCCTTGAAAGCTTGCGTCAATGTTTCGTGGATCCGGAAGTAAGAATAAGATCTATGTCCGCTTTCCGGGAAGCAAAATACCCTTATATCAATAGTATGAAAATTGCAGGTGGATTTCTTGATGGGGTAACTTTCGAGTTTCACCCTGGACTGAACAGCGTACTAGGGGGTAAAGGAGTTGGTAAAAGTCTTATCGTCGAATTTGCAAGGTTCGCTTTGAACCAAGAGTCGACTCAACTCGAAATCCTTACCGATCATGAAAGCAAATTAGATAACCGATTAGAACAGTACGGAATAGTCGAATTAGATTATTGTGACGAAACTGGAAAATCAATTAAAATCAAAAGGACCTATAATAAAAGTGAGGAGCATCCATTTGAAGGAGAGGCAGAAGGGGCGTACGTTGCTCAACTTTATCCCGTTCTGTTTGTAAGCCAGAACGAGATTATCAAAATCGCGGAAAACCCGGAGCAACAACTTCAATTCATCGATAGATTTTTTGATTTTCACACATTTGTGGAAAAGATTGCTACTCTTCGCGAAGAGCTGTTACGGCTTGACCAACAATTTGCGGATAGGCTAAGGTCGGTTCATAAGAGAAGCGAGCTTGGAAAGAAAAGAAAAACGATTGAAGAGGAAATTGAGAAGTTAAACAGACAGCTTGCTAATCCGGAATTCACAAATTTCTCGGGTTATGAAGAAAAAAACCGCTTCTTGGTCCGGCAATATCAATTCTTAAAGGGGATTATAGATCTTGTTCCAAAACAATTGACTTTCGAGAAAACAGTTGCACCAGTTATCATTCCCAGTTTGAAAGATGATCAGCATGCAAAGAGAATAAATGATATAATAAATGATGCGATCTTAACAGCAAGGAAGGATTTGCAGTCTCTGATTAGTAATCTCAAAATAAGCCTTGAACAGATAGTTGTTGAATATGATAAATTCAGACCAATCTTTGAAGAAGAAAAAAAGAAGTATGAAGAAATTGTTCGCAACTCGGGTGGTGATGCTAAGTCTTTAGAAGCGACGAGGAAGAGACAATTAGGGTTAATGGATGATGTTTTGAAACAGATAGGTGTCATAGAGAACCTTGCCTCTGACCTTTCGGAGATAAATGATCAAAGAGATAAAAAGCTTCAAGAATATTTTGGATTGCATGACGAGTATTATAGGATACGAAAGGAAAAATCAGAGAAGATTGAAAAAGATTGTGATGACAAAATCAAGATCGAAATCAAGGCAGCAACAAATCGCGAGGAGTTTCGGAAAAAACTTCAACAGATGAAGGTCGGTTCATATCTCACCGGAGAGGAAATTGACCTGCCCCCGGTTTATGTGCCAATGCTAAGTTAGTAAATTTCTTCAGGCATTGGCAAGCTGAAGTGGATAGAATGTTTCCGGTGCCGGTGGTTTGTAGCCTAACGAGCTGTGTGGTCTGATTTTGTTGTAGTAGTTCCTCCATTGTTCCGTCACAACCTTTGCCTCCGTAACTGTATCAAAGATCTCTCCGTTGAGCAACTCATCCCTTAACTTTCCGTTGAACGATTCGATGTATCCGTTCTCCCAGGGACTTCCCGGTTCGATAAAGAGTGTCTGCACTCCGAGCCTTCCTAACCATGATCGTACTGTCTCTGCAACAAACTCCGGTCCATTGTCAGAGCGGATGTGGGCGGGAGTGCCCCGTGTGACAAATAATTCTGCAAGTTCTTCCACAACATCGTTCGAGGTGATCTTCCGATCAATCCTGATCGCCAGGCATTCTCTGGTGTATTCATCGATCACGTTAAGCATCCTCAACGGTTTTCCATTACTCGTTCTGTCTGCAACAAAATCATAACTCCAGACATGATCCTTGCGCTCTGGTCGGAGTCGTAGGCATGATCCATCATTGAACCATAGACGTCTGTCGCTTGCGCTGCCTTTTGGGCACTTTCAGGCCTTCCTGACGCCATATTCGTTCGACTCTTTTGTGGTTCACACGCCATCCTTCAGTCCTCAGTAACAATGTTACCCGACGATAGCCGTAACGCCCATATTTACATGCCAGTTCTGTGATGCGCTGTGTAAGACGTTCTTGTTCTTCGTTGACTCTGTGCTCTTGTCGCTGTGTTGATCGTGGTTGTTCTAATACACGGCATACTCGTCGTTCTGAAACGAGCATTTCTTCCTGAATCTCTTCAGCTGCCCGGCGCCGTTTGACCGGGCTTAATAGTTTCCCCGTGCGGCTTCCTTTAATATCGAATTGTCAATCGTCAGGTCCGCTACCACCTTCCGCAACCGGCTGTTCTCCGCTTCCAGTTCTTTCAACCGCTTTGCTTGGTCAACTCTCAGTCCTCCATACTCCTTCCGCCACTTGTAATACGTTGCATCGCTCACCCCCAGCTGACGCATCACCTCTTCTATCGACATCCCCTTTGCCTGCAAGACCTCTGCTTCTCGCAGCTTGTTGATGATCTCTTCCGCCGTACGCTTTTGTCCTCTCATTGCTGCCTCCTTTGATCCACAA
Organism: uncultured Bacteroidota bacterium; assembly: GCA_963717445.1. Taxonomy (GTDB): domain Bacteria; phylum Bacteroidota; class Ignavibacteria; order UBA10030; family UBA8401; genus JAGVPT01. Next base: position 1,877,338 of record OY970334.1, read on the forward strand.
TATAAAATTTTCTAACTTTATAGTGGATCACTTTTTGGGGGGCAGGTCAATTAGACTGATTAAACACAGGTCGGACAGCTCGGATTTCGCTGATTGAGCAGAGTTTATACGCAAATTACGGAGGGTGCAATGAAAACTCTTAATTATACTGTCCTCTTTGAACCGATGCCTGAAGGGGGATATATGGTCGTGGTTCCGGCGCTTCCCGGAATTGTAACCTACGGCGGCACATTAGATGAGGCGCGTACGATGGCGGAAGATTCAATTCGGTGCCATTGCGAAGGTTTATTGAAAGATGGTGAACCTCTGCCCGATGATACCACGATAGCCGAAGAACCGGTGAAAGAAATCGTCAAGGTGATATTGGAGGCGGCATGAGCGAGAAACTTCCTGTTCTTAAAACAAAGGAAGTTATTCGCATATCGGAAAGAGCCGGTTTCTTTATCCACCACCAAACAGGGAGCCACGCACAATTGAAACACAGCAAAAAAAATGAATTACGCATTACCATTCCGATCCATTTGGGCGACCTGCCAAAACCGGTTTTGCGAAGCATCCTGAAACAGGCCCAATTGACCATCGAGGAATTTAATACGTTCCGTTAATGCAGAAATAGATTATTATGTTGAATCAACTTCTCCTTAACGGAATCATTGCCGGCAGCATCTACTCCCTCGTTGCCCTCGGCTTCTCCCTCATCTATCAAACCACCCGCTTCTTTCATTTCGCCCACGGAGCCATTTATACTTTCGGCGCATACTTTGCGTATTTGTTTTATATACAGCTTGGCTGGGGAAGGATGGTTGCTTTTCCTCTGGCATGTATCGCGGCAATGGTGTTAGGTGTTGGGTGTGAGGTACTGGTGTACAAACAAATGCGCAGGCGAAAAGCGACCGACCTTACACTTCTCATCGCATCGCTCGGGCTGTACACACTGCTGCAAAATATCATCTCCATGGTATGGGGAGACGACACGAAGACGATGCGCACCGGCGAGGTGGTAGAAGGGCACGCAGTGCTGGGCGCCAGGATCACCGATGTGCAGATCATGATCATTGCAGCAACGATTATTTTGATTGCGCTGATTACCCTGATTTTGACGCAGATGAAGTTTGGGAAGACTCTGCGTGCATTGGCAAACGACGCGGAGCTTGCGCAACTGAGCGGCATCAACTCGGACCGGTATATTCTTTATGCATTTGCCATCGGCTCGTTTCTCGCCGCCGTGGCCGCCATCATGATCTCCTTCGACACCGATATGACGCCGACGATGGGCTTCAACGCGCTGGTGATGGGAGTTGTTGCGGTGATCGTCGGCGGTATCAACAGCCTCCCCGGCGCCGCGCTCGGAGGGTTGTTCATCGGCCTTGCGCAGAATCTCGGAGTCTACTGGCTCCCATCGAAGTGGCAGGATACTATCGTGTTTGTCCTTCTCATTCTGTTTCTTTTGTTCAGGCCGGACGGGATACTGGGCAGGAAGAAGAATTTGTGAGTACGCAGAATGTGAGCAACCAACAATGAACAATCAACAGCCAACACTGACTACATCTGCGGAATCTGTAATCTGAGGACAATCTGCGACATCTGAGCAATCAATGAAGAACAAAGCTGTCGACATCACGATTTCGCAATTGCTTTCTCCGATGCAGCTACAACGCCTCGCAGGCGAGCCTTCGTATTCTCGTGGAGTCGAGTACTTCGACGAAGGAAGAGTGGCCGACGTTCATCTCAAAGGAAATTGTATCCACGCGAACGTGCGCGGGTCGCGAAAATATCGTGTGGAGTTGTCGACTGAAGGCGGGGAGATAAGCTATTCGTGCAGTTGTCCATTTTTTCAGGACACAACAGCCTTTTGCAAGCACTGCGTTGCCGCCGGTTTGGCGTTTCTGCATGCCAACGAAGCAGACGGCGGCACTTCAATGAGAAAAATTCAAACGCAGCAAGCGACAAACATGAAATATGTTGAAGCATATTTGAAATCGCAGGAAAAGGCATCTCTCGTTTCCATGCTTCTCGACCAAACAAAGGACGATGACAGACTGTTCTCCCGGCTTCTAATGAAGGCTGACATGGGAAAAAAAGTCAATACGACTAGGCTGAAGAAAGTCGTTGACCGCGCAGTTGATCGGGGCGATTTTGTTGATTATGAATCGATGCCCCAATACTCGGACGATCTTTATGAAACGATCAACAATTTGAACGACCTTCTGGAGGAAAAACATGCCGTTGAACTGATGGAGCTCTCCGAATATTTTCTCACCCGCCTTGAAATTCAGATGGACATGGTGGATGACTCGGACGGCTATATGAGCGACATTCTCGCGAACATCGAGGAGCTTCATCACGAAGCCTGCGTATTGGCTAAACCCGATCCAGAACACCTTGCGAGAAAGTTGTTTGCATGGGAGCTTCGCAGCGGTTGGGAGGTCTTCTACGGAGCTTCGGAGCGCTATGCCGATGTGCTAGGTAAAAAAGGGTTGAAAGTATATGAGGCACTTGCTAAAAAGGAGTGGGCAAAGCTTTCTTCGCTAAAAGCCGGAGATGATAGACACAGTTTTGACGGAAATCGTTTTCGCATTACAAGCATCATGGAGCAACTCGCTTCGCAGACGGGAGATGTAGAAAAATTAGTTGCGGTCAAAAAGAAAGACCTTTCATCCGCTTACTCGTACTTTGAAATTGCAGAGATCTTCAAGAAAGACGGCAAGGCGGACAAAGCGTTGGAGTGGGCTGAAAAAGGAGTACAGGCGTTCCCTAAACAAACCGATTCGCGGTTGCGTGAGTTTCTTGCAAACGAATACCACGAGCGAAAACGTCACGACAATGCCATGCAGATAATCTGGGCAGAGTTTGTTGATGACCCCAGATTTGAGGAGTATAAGCTTCTTAAGAAACACGCAGAGCGGGCAGGGAACGCTGAGGCATGGAAGCATTGGAGGGAAAAAGCGCTTCAGCTTATTCGGAAAGGAATAGCAGACTCCAATCGTGCTGCGAAGGGTCGCCCTGCGCCGTGGTACGCGAACGATCGCTCAGAATTGGTGAAGATATTTTTATGGGAAAAGGATTTTGATGCCGCCTGGGCAGAAGCGGAAGATGGCGGCTGTCACGAGTCGCTGTGGCGTGAGCTGGCAGCAAAGCGGGAGGCAGATCATCCTGAAGATGCGTTAGCGGTGTATCAGTCGCTGGTGGAGCCACAGATAACACGGATGAATAATGAAGCCTATCGTGACGCAGCGGCGCTTGTGAAAAAAATCGCTCTTCTTTTCAAACGCCTTGGGAAAGAAGAAGCGTGGAATCACTACCGGAATACTCTCTGCGAGACTCATAAGCGGAAGCGTAATTTCATGGCTCTGCTGGAGAAAATCCGCTGACAATTAACTCCGCCAAAGGCGGATGCGCCTCCGGCGCAAATGAACAATCAACATCTAACGATCTCTACATCTGCGCAATCTGTCATCTGAGTAAAATCAGCGCCATCTGAGAAATCAATATGGAATATTTGCTTCATATCCTCATCCTCATCTCCATCTACGCTATCGTCGGGATGTCGTTAAATCTTGTGGCCGGGTATACGGGGTTGATTTCATTGTCGCAAGCGGGGTTCTACGGCATCGGCGCGTATGTGGCTGCACTTCTATCACTTAATTACGGCGTGCATTTCTTGCTCGTTATGCCAGCCGCCGTCATCGTTGCTGCCGTCATCGGATTCTTGATCGGATTTCCTGCACTCAGAATCCGCGATGATTTTTTTGTCATCGCGACATTCGGATTTCAAATCATTCTCTTTCAAGTGATGAATAACTGGATGGAGCTGACGAACGGTCCTCTTGGATTGCCGGGAATCCCGCAGCCGGTGTTGTTCGGTTACCACATCACGTCGCACGTCGACTTTCTTGTGCTGTCAGTAACTTTTGCGATTATCGTCTATGTTATCCTGCGGCGATTAACCCGTTCCCCGTTTGGAAATGTCCTCCGTGCCATCCGCGAAGACGATCTTTTCGCTCTTTCGCTCGGCAAAAATGTAAATCTCTACAAGGTGACCAGTTTCTCCGTCGCCGCGGGACTTGCTGCGATCGGCGGTGCGATCTACGCGTACTACATTACATTTATCGACCCGACGAGCTTCACGGTCAACGAATCTATTTTCATGCTCTCCATCGTTATCATCGGCGGCGCGGGGCGCTTGGAAGGGTCGATCCTGGGAGCGATCATTCTCGTGAGCCTGCCGGAATTGCTCCGGTTCGTCGGGATGCCAAGCTCCATTGCAGCAAACATGCGGCAGATTCTTTACGGGGGAGCGCTCGTGGCGTTTATGGTGTGGAGACCGAAGGGTATACTTGGGCGGTATAGTTTTGACAGGTGATTACTCAGATGGCGCAGATTCAGCACAGATTTCAGATTTCGCAGATGTAGTCATGGTTGATTGTTCATTGATGATTGTTGATTGCTCAGATTTTGCAGATGTAAATCAGTGCTCGATGTTCATTGTTCATTGTTGATTGATGATTGTAAAAAATCTCTATAAAAGCTTTGACGGTGTGAAAGCTGTAAACGATTTCTCGCTTGCATTGGAAGCGGGAAAAGTGACGAGCCTGATCGGTCCGAACGGTGCCGGGAAAACGACGGTCTTCAATATCGCGACCGGTTTTCTTGCAGCGTCGAAGGGAGAAGTGCTGTTTCACGGCGAACATATTAGCGGCGCACCGCCGTGGAAAATTGCCCGTAAAGGAATCTCGCGCACGTTTCAAAACCTGCGGCTTTTCAGAAAGCTTACTGCTGTGGAAAATGTTTTGCTAGGAAGGCAGAATCAATCGGGCGAAAAGCTGCTTCGAGCACTCTTTACTTTCTCCGAGAATTCCCATGAACATCGGCAAAATATTGAGCAGGCGATGGAGCATCTCGCCTTTCTGGGGCTACAGGACAACAAGAATGATCTGGCCGAGAACCTTTCGTACGGCCAGCAGAAATTGCTGAGCATCGCTTGTTGTTTAGCTACGGAACCGGAATTGGTGATGCTGGACGAGCCGGTCTCGGGTGTTCAGCCGGCGATGGTAGAAAAGATTGAGACGGTGATACGCGAGTTGATCCGGCAGCGGAAGATGGTCTTTCTTATTGAGCATGACATCGATTTTGTTTTAAGAATATCCGACACAGTTGTCGTGATGGATGACGGCTGCAAGATCGCCGAGGGAACGCCGGATCTCATTCGGAACAAACCCGAGATATTAGAGGCATATCTTTCGTGAACATTCTAAGAGCAAATATACCCGAAGCGGGATACGGCAAGAAAATCGTTCTGCGCAACATCGCGCTCGCCGTGGATGATGGAGCGATTGTGGGTCTTATCGGACCAAACGGAGCGGGAAAGTCGACGTTGCTTAAAGCGCTGATGGGCATTGTTCAAATTCCGAACGGAGAAGTATATTTTAACTCGTCAAACATCACCCGGCTCACAACGGAAGATCGAGTTGCACACGGGCTGTCATTCGTACCGCAAGGAAACAGGGTCTTTGCGGAATTATCCGTGCGAGAGAATATTGAAGTGGGCGGATATCTTCTCTCCGGCAAGCAAATTGTTCAGGAGCGGATGGAATTAGGGCTGCAATTATTTCCTGAACTCCGTGAACGGCTCAAACAAACCGCCGGGCAATTGAGCGGTGGAGAGAAACAACAATTGGCACTCTGCCGTGCTCTTATGCTCAATCCGAAAGTGCTGATGCTTGACGAGCCTTCGTTAGGCCTTTCCCCGAAATTAGTAACGCATGCGTTCAATACAATCAAGTCGATCAACGCAAAATTTGGCACCACAATCCTCATCGTTGAACAGAAGGTGCGCGAGCTGCTTCGTATCGTTCAGCGGGTTCATGCGTTGCGTATGGGAGAAATTGTATTTTCCGGAACGGCGGCTGAGTTGGAGACCGGCGATACGATGAAAAAGATTTTTTTGGTTTGAAGTAAAATTGGGCGTTCACATTGGGGCGTTCAATTGCTATTGGGGCGTTCAATTGAACGCCCCAATAGGCAAGACGTAGGAGTTCGATGGCCGAGGTTTGATGAATCAAACCTCGCCATCTATCATTATCCGCAAACGGGGGGACCGTGAAATACAATCCAGCCATACACCATCGCCATTCCATCAGATTAAAAGGGTACGATTACTCGTCCGCAGGGGCATATTTTGTCACATTTGTGCTGCAACACCGTCTTCGCTTGTTCGGGACGATAAACGAGAACGGAATGCAATTGACCGCTGCCGGAACAATTGCCCGGCAATGCTGGGAAGAAATTCCGAAACATTTCCCGCATGCAGCATTGGATGAATTTGTGATTATGCCGGATCATATGCATGGAATAATTGTCATTTTGGAGGATGAAAACAAGATTGAGGGCATTTGTGGTGGCGTTCAATTGAACGCCACCACCAAGGAGGCCACCACATCAAGAAAAAACAATTATTTTTCAATCATCTCTCCTAAAAAGAAAACATTATCGATCATCATCAGAACATATAAAGCGGCTGTTACGACAATATGCCGTGAGAAGGGATTGAATGATTTCAAATGGCAGCGCAATTATTATGAACGCATTATTCGTGACGAACGTGCATTTGCAGCAATTCGAAAATATATTTTAAATAATCCAGCGAAATGGCTGCATGATAGAGAAAAAGAGAGTGCAATGTAATTGCCGTGGCGTTCAATTGAACGCCACGACAATAATTGAATGCCACGATCAATTGAACGCCACGACAACTTCTTGCACTTCCATCGTGAAAATCGTATCTTAATAAAGAAAAATTGCCCGCGACATCGTCGAAGGGCATTTTCGTTTAAACGAAAGACGATATTGTCGGGGGTCTTCAATTGAAGGCCCCCGACATTGGCACTCGATAAACAATGAACCATCTACGAAATTTCTGCATCATCGCGCACATCGACCATGGCAAATCGACGCTCGCAGACAGGCTGCTGGAGCTGACCGGTACGATCACGCAGCGCGACCTTGTCGTCAACCAGGTGCTGGACGATATGGATTTGGAGCAGGAACGAGGCATCACTATCAAGCTGCACGCGATCCAGATGCAGCACACGGCAAAAGATGGGCAACATTACACGCTCAACTTGATCGACACACCGGGACATGTCGATTTTACGTACGAGGTTTCCCGGTCGATTGCTGCCTGCGAAGGAGCAATTCTGGTGGTCGATGCATCGCAAGGAGTCGAAGCGCAAACCATCAGTAACCTGTACCTTGCAATCGACGCCGGGCTGGAGATTATTCCTGTCATCAACAAGGTTGATTTGCCCTCTGCAAAGACGATGATCGATACGGTGAAACACGAGATCGTCAACCTGATCGGTTGCAAAGAAGAAGAAATTCTGCTCGCAAGTGCGAAGACAAAGCTCGGCATCGAGGAGATACTCGATGCGGTGGTACAACGCATCCCGCCGCCGAAAGGCGACGCTTCGCAGCCGTTGCGTGCACTTATTTTTGACTCCCTTTTCGATTCGTACCGCGGCTCCATCGCCTATATCCGCGTTGTCGAAGGAACGCTGAAAGAAAAAGACAAAATAAAATTTTTCTACAACGGAAAAACTGCCGAAGCGGAAGAGGTCGGCATCCTTGAAATGAAGCGGAAACGAACCGGCATTCTGACGGCCGGGGATGTAGGGTACCTTATCGCTGGGATGAAGGATGTCCACGAAACAAAAGTCGGCGACACCGTTACAACCGTTGCAAATGGAGCTGCCGAGCCGCTCCCGGGATACAAAGAAGTGAAGCCGATGGTCTTCAGCGGATTGTATCCGACAAACAGCGACGATTTTGCTGAGCTTCGCGACTCTCTGGATAAACTGCGAATGAACGATGCTTCGCTTGTCTTTCAGCCTGAATCATCAACAGCTCTCGGGTTTGGATTCCGCGCAGGATTTCTTGGACTCCTTCACATGGAAATCATCCAGGAACGGCTTGAGCGGGAATATAATCAGAGTCTTATCACCACCGTCCCGAACGTTGAATATCGCGTAACAAAAACAAACAAAGAAGTCGTCTCCGTCAACAACCCTGCCGAGATGCCGCCAACCGGCAGCGTTGAAAAGATGGAAGAACCGTACATCAAAGCGCAGATCATCACGCCGACGGAATACATCGGCAATATTATGAAGCTTTGCATGGACCGGCGCGGCATCTATAAAAATACCAACTATCTTGACCCAACACGCGCCGATATCACGTACGAGTTTCCCCTCTCAGAAATTATTTTTGATTTCTACGACAAGCTGAAATCACTGACGCGCGGGTACGCCTCGCTCGATTATGATTATCTCGATTACCGCGAATCCGATCTGGTGAAGCTCGATATCCTGCTGAATACCGAGCCGGTCGATGCATTGTCCACGATTGTCCATCGCGATAAGTCGTACGATATGGGAAGGAAGTTGTGTAGTAAACTGAAGGAGTTGATTCCACGTCAAATGTTTGAAGTCGTCATTCAAGCGGCAATCGGCAGCAAGGTGATTGCCCGAACGACGGTCTCTGCCATGAGGAAAAATGTGCTGGCGAAATGTTACGGCGGCGACATCACCCGAAAACGAAAACTTCTGGAGAAACAAAAAGAGGGAAAGAAGCGTATGAAACAAGTCGGGCGCGTGGAACTTCCCCAGGAGGCGTTTCTCGCGGTGCTTTCGATGGGAGATGAGTGAAGGCAGAATGCAGGAGACAGAATACAGGAGACAGAATACAGAATACAGGAGACAGGAAAGGAATACAGCCGGCATTCTGTTTCCTGCCTCCTGTCTTCTGTATTCTGAATTCGTCCCGATATTCAATTAACGACTACCGTTTCCATCAACCAATCACCGGTTAACGACCATGTCCAAACAAACAGAAAAAAAGGCTGAGCCAACTATTCCCTTCTCGAGAAAAGTCAAAGATTTCTTTCGCGAGGCTGCGATTGTCATCATCGGATTTTTATTGCTGAACAACTTTGTCATCGCCTCCTTCATGGTACCGACAGGGTCGATGGAGAACGAAGTGATGACCGGCGACTTCCTGATGGTGAATAAATTTATTTACGGTGGATGCTCGCCGCGGAATATCCCGTTCACCGATATACGGGTGCCGTGGTTCAGGCTCCCCGCGTTTACTTCCGTGCACCGGGGAGACGTCATCGTTTTCGAATTTCCCGGGTACCGCGAAGAAGTTCATCCTGAAGCATTTACGTATTACCTGAAGCGCTGCATAGCAATTTCGGGAGATACGCTGCAAATCATCAACCGTGTCGTTTACGTCAACGGGCACCAGGCCCCGATCCCCCGCAATATGAAATTTAATTCACCGCGCATTTTGCCGCCGCAGTACGTCGACGACAGGATATTTCCCCCCACCGCGCCGTTCAACGAGGACAACTACGGCCCGATCGTCATTCCGTTTAAAGGAATGAAGATGCCCCTTACTGCCGAAAATTTGAAAATGTGGGATACCTTCATCCAGCGGGACGGACATGAGGCGACGCTGGATGGAAACGGAAACGTGTTGATCGACGGAAAACCGAACAATATCTATGTCGTGGAAAAAAATTATTTATTCGGGATGGGAGATAATCGCGACAACAGTCTCGACAGCCGTTACTGGGGATTTGTTCCGGCGGACAATATTGTCGGTACACCGATGATCGTCTACTGGTCGTGGGATACCGACATCTCCATCTTCAACATTTTTGATAAACTCATGTCGGTCAGGCTGAACCGGCTGGGAACGTTAATTCGCTAAATTTTTCTGCAGGAAAACGTGGAAGGGTACGAGGAGGAGAACATACGCAAGAAGGCGCGCCGAAAACGGTTCAACGAATATGCGACGACGATCGCGGCCACTCTTCTGCTCGCCTTTTTCCTGAAAACGTTCGTTGTCGAAGCGTTCCGCATTCCGAGCGCTTCGATGGAAAACACGCTTCGCATCGGCGATTTTCTTTTTGTCAATAAATTTATTTACGGTGCGGAGACGCCGAAGTATATCCCGTTCACAAACATAGAGATTCCGCATTTCCGCCTGCCAGCGCTGGTACATCCTCGTCGCGGCGATGTGATCGTGTTCGAGTATCCGGGCGACCGGGACGAAACGAAGGCGGAGCGAAACATAAACTTTATCAAGCGTTGTATCGCCATCCCCGGAGATACCCTGTTGATTCAAAACAAAACGGTGTTCGTCAACGGCAGGGAATTTCATCTCCCCGCTCACGCGCCGAACACACCGCCGAGCGTTTTCCATCCGCGGGAATCCGTCGACATGATGTTTCCCAGGGGGAGCTCGTTCAACCCCGATTATTACGGGCCGATCGTCGTCCCTTATCAAGGAATGGTCCTGGATATTTCCAACGGCTCGATCGAACAATGGCAAACATTTATCGAGCGGGAACAGCACCGGATTGATGTTGATCAAAGTGGAATGGTTACCATTGACGGAGTACCGACAACACAATACATCGTTGAACGGAATTATCTCTTTGCAATGGGAGATAATCGCGACAACAGTCTCGACAGCAGGTTCTGGGGTTTTGTTCCGGAAGAAAACATCATTGGCCAGGCGATGTTCGTCTATTGGTCGTGGGATCCGTCCACTCCTGCCAGCAGTGTTGCTGGAAAAATTTCGGCAATTCGCTGGTCGCGTATCGGGACGTTGATACGATAACCTCGCTTGAGATGCCGGACACCTGCGCAAATTAAACCGCCGACAATCCAAATCAACAAGGTGTCCGACATCTTTTGAACATCCTTCTAGACTAAAGATCAATCATGGCGAGCCTGTACCTTCACATACCGTATTGCGAAAAGAAATGCGTGTATTGCGATTTCTATTCGATCGAGAATATGAATTCGATGGAACATTTTCTCGACGCTCTTGAGCGAGAGATCGCAATGTACGCCGAACAATATTCATCCCGCGAATCGTTTGAAACAATTTTCTTCGGAGGCGGAACGCCGTCCCTCCTTCCCCCGTCTACACTGGAAAGAATACTCAAGGCGCTTCATTCACACTACCGCATAGACTCCGGCGCTGAAATTACCGTGGAAACAAACCCCGGAACGGCCGACGTTGAGAAGCTTCGCGGGTACCGGTCACTCGGCGTAAACCGGCTGAGCATTGGCATCCAATCATTTCACGAAGACGAGCTGAAATTCTTAAGCCGCATACACACCGCGGATGAGGCAAGCGTGTGCGTTGAAAACGCTTACCTTGCCGGGTTTGAAAACGTCAGCGTCGATTTAATTTTTTCACTCCCGAACCAGACGCTTGAACGGTGGAAGGAAAACCTCCGGCGTGCGATTGCGCTGCAGCCGAAACATCTCTCCGCATACAGCTTGATCGTGGAAGAGCATACGCCTCTCTTCACAATGGTGCAGGAAGGAAGAGTCAGGCCTTTGCCCGAAGACAACGATACACAGATGTACGAAACGACAATTGCAGCGATGGCGGAGTACGGGTTTTACCAGTATGAAGTCTCCAACTTCGCCAGGCCGGGGTTCGAATGCCGTCATAACAAAAATTATTGGAATCACTCCAACTATCTCAGCTTCGGACCGTCTGCCCATTCATTCTGGAAAGAACATTCGACAGGAGGACGGCGCTGGTGGAATGCCCGAAACATCGCACACTACTGCGATGCGATCGGAAAAAAAACATTTCCCGTTGCAGACTCCGAAACCGTCGACAAAGAAAAGATGTTCAGCGAAGCGATCTTTCTCGGCCTCCGCACCGGCGAATTGAGTGTTACAACCCTCCAACAATTGTACGGCGTCGACATGCTTTCGTCCCGCGGCGAGAAGTTGAAAATGCTTTCGGACGAACACCTGCTGCAGATCAAGGACCGCCGCATCACGCTGACACGCAAAGGATTTATGGTCTGCGATGCAATTGCCGAGTCGCTTCTCTAATCGTAAGGGTCCACGAAGGACACGAAATCACACGAAGGTTTAGACCCGCGGTACCGGAGTTAATCCTTCATAACAAATTTGGCATAATATTACTCCGCAAAGTTATATTCTCTTCGTGTTCTTCGTGGATATTCGAATCTTTCATTGCAATTAGAACGCTTTCAAACTATATTGAGCCTGTTTTCTTGCGCGTCTGTCCCAGTTCCTCGAGGAAGTAATGGAGCACAAAAAGCTTAACCGGCTGGTAGCGGGGTTTGTTTTTCTCGTATCGCTCGTTGTGTATATCAAAACGCTCTCCGACACGGTCGTTTTTTGGGATGTCGGCGAGTTCATTGCTGCAACGTACCTGATGCAGGTACCTCATCCGCCCGGATCGCCGTTTTTCTTGATTATTGCAAAAATCTTCGCGATGCTTCCAACGGCGCATGACGCGGCAGTTCGAGTCCACCTTGTTTCCCCGTTCGCAAGCGCGTTCACCGCCACGTTTTTGTATCTCTCTATTGTCAAGCTTATCCTTTTGTGGAAGGAAAAGCCGTCCTCGGTTGCCGACAAGCTGGCCATGTACGGTGCGGCTGCCATCGGTGCACTTTCCCTTACCTTCAGCCCCACGTTTTGGTTCAACGCAGAAGAGGCGGAAGTGTACGGAATGAGCATGCTTTTTGTCGCCTTGATTACATACCTCTCCCTCCGGTGGAACGAGATGGCGGACGAGCCGGGAAACGAGAAATACATTTTGCTGATTTCGTATCTCATCGGCCTATCGATGGGAGTTCACTTGCTCTCCCTGCTCGTCATTTTCCCCTTCATGATGATCTTCTATTTTCGCAAATACGAATTTACGTTAATTTCTTTTCTGAAATTCGGAGTGGCTGGAATCGTTATCTTCGGCATCGTGTACCCCGGAATAGTAAAATGGCTTCCCGGTTTACTTGACGGCTCGGTGACCATCGGCGAGGAGGAATACAAAAGCTTCGCCATAGGACTTATGCCGTACGTTATTATCGCAGCCGCAATCTACGGGGTGTACTATTCGTATCTTCACAAAAATAAAGTGATGAATGTCGCTTTGATGTCCGGGCTTTTTATCGTTATAGGATATTCTACGTACACGCTGGTGATTATTCGCGCTAACGAACATCTTCCGATGAACGAGAACAATCCAAACACGCTTACACGTCTCGAGTCATACCTGAGCCGGGATCAATACGGCGATGCGCCATTGCTGAAGCGCCGGTACAGCACCGAGCCGGAGTATCAGGACATGTACACAAAATATTCCAGCGACAGCGATTTTCTCTGGCGCTACCAGATCGACCATATGTTTCTCCGCTATTTCCTCTGGCAGTATGCGGGCATTGAAGGCGATTGGCAGGACGCGGGAGTGAACTGGAAACAATTGTACGGCATTCCCCTCTTGCTCGGCCTCATCGGATGTTACTACCATTGGAAGAAAGATAGAAAAATGTGGCTGGTCTTTCTGACCTTCTTTTTGGTGATGGGGATTGTGCTCGATTTGTATTTCAATATGCAGGAGCCGCAACCGCGGGAGCGCGATTATTTTTACGTCGGTTCGTTTTTTGTCTTTTCTATCTGGATTGCAATGGGAGTCTTCGGGGTGATCGAATTTTTACGGACGAAATTAAACGATCACCAAGCTCAAATGTACGCCGCAGGGGGAGTGCTTCTTTTTAGTGCGGCACTAATCCCGGGGAATATGCTTCGGACAAATTACAAAGACGCAAACCGTACGGGCGATTTCGTCGCTTGGGATTATTCGTATGACCTTCTTCAATCGTGCGAACCCGATGCAATCCTCTTCACGAACGGGGACAACGATACGTTTCCGCTCTGGTATTTACAGGATGTTGAAGGGGTACGGCGCGATATTCGAATCGTCAATCTCAGCCTGCTCAATACGCCGTGGTACATTGCTCAATTAAAAAACGATACCCCGTTCGGCACGGAAAAGGTGCCGATCAGTATTCCCGACCAGCAGATTGAAAACATTCAGCCTGTCCAATGGAAACCCCGGCAAATGACCCTCCCCGTTCCGCAAGACATCGCCGGCCAAAATGCATACCTGAAAGATATCGTCAAGCAATCGTCTCCTGCCGACACTTATGACAGCGTGTCCGGGGCGATTCACTTTATCTTCCCAAACACGATAACTGTCGGGTCGGTCAAGGCGATTCGTACTCAAGATATTGTTACCTGGAATATTATCTCAACTGATAAATGGCGGCGTCCGATTTATTTTGCGATAACGTGCTCCTCCGATAGCAAAATCGGTTTAGACCGTTACTTTCGAATGGACGGGCTTGCGATGAAGCTCGTGCCGGTTGAAGGGCCAAGCAATGAAAGCATCATTGTCGATACGATTCTCGCCACAAACCTCTATAATTCCCCTTCAGGATATTCGAAAACATTTCAGCGCGGGTATAAGTACCGGGGTTTGAACGACAGCGCTGTCTATTACGACGAAACTGTTACGCGGCTGATGATAAATTATCGAAATGCATTCCTGCGGCTCGCGCTGTATTACATCAACCGGTCGCATGATAATGCAAAGGCGATCGAAGCCCTCGACTCGATGGAATCAAAAATTCCGCATAGGGTCATTCCGATGGACTACCGCCTATTGTACGACGTGGCGAATTTCTACAATCACGCCGGGGCAAAGGATAAATTCAACCAATACAGCGACGAAGTCGCCGCCAAACTGATCGATGTTATTACGAAGAATCCCAACCAGCCATTGGGTCAATACAATCCCTATACATTACTTCTCTCTATTTATGAATCGCGCAAAGAGTATGACAAAGCGATCGATATTCTGAATACGATAGGCGCCAGGTATGCAACATTGTCCCCCGGCATCGAGGAACAAGTCAAAGAAAGAATTGCCCGGATACGGACACAAATGGAGATGAAAAAGGACACCGTCGCACTTCAACCTCAAGAAAAAAAATAGCGTTTTCACGTTCAAATAATGCATAATTTCTTTACTGCAGGATGCCGATCGTGATTCTGCATTTTCCAATCATCGATGGGTTATGAAAGAATCTCGCCGTTCAAACTGGGAAAATTTTTGGGACGAAAAAAAAGATGTTCATGAAGTGTATTCGAACTCTGACCGCGTCGTCCGGAATTTGTCCAAAATCGTCGACCTGAAAGGTAAAAAAATTCTGGAAGTCGGCGCGGGAACCGGACGGGATGGTTTCCCTCTGGTCCAGCGGGGCGCGGAGGTCTATCAACTCGACTACTCCATCAACTCACTCAGAATCATGAAACGCCTTGCCGATGAAGAAAAAATTCCGGTGTTCATCGTCGGCGGGGATACGTTTTGCCTCCCGTTCCACGACGAGACATTTGACGTCGTCTTCCATCAAGGGCTCCTCGAACATTTCAGGCCGCCGCAAGCCGAGGCCTTGCTTAAAGAGAACATCCGCATTCTTAAAAGTAACGGCCTCCTGTTGGTAGACGTACCTCAACGATATCACATCTACACGATCATCAAACATTTCCTTATCGCGATCAACAAATGGTTTGCCGGCTGGGAACGGGAATTTTCCGTCGGCGAGCTTCGGCGGGAAATGGAGCGTCTTGGCCTGCAGACCGTCCACACGTACGGAGAATGGATGTACCCGAGCTTGTTTTACCGCACAATGCGTGAAGCGCTTTTGAAGGCCGGAATAAAATTGCCGTTGTATCCGACATTCTTTCGCCCTTTGACGGCAATGAGAAGGTCTGTCCGCGAAGCTCTTCGGGATACCCCTGTTGCGATCAACACGTCGCTGTCGTTTGGGCTGGTAGGGAAGAAAAGATAATTAAGAATTATGAATTAAGAGTTAAAAGATAGACATTACTTCAAGAGATGATTCTTTATTCTTAATTCATAATTCGAGACATCTGAAAAATCGCCTCTCGCCAAGGCGCAAGAACTTGATTTTTGATTCATTTTGCGACTTTGCGTCTTTGCGTGAGCCTTCCGTTTAAAATTATTCAGAAGTCTCAATTCATAATTATTAATTCTTAATTATTAATTGCTCTCTTGCGTATTCTCATCTTCAACTGGCAGGATATCTCAAACCCTCTTGCGGGGGGAGCGGAAGTTCATCTCCACGAAGTCTTCGAACGGATCGCGGCACTCGGTCACGACGTGACGCTCTTCTGTTCCCGTTTTGACGGTGCATCCGAGCAAGAAGAGATGAACGGCATCCATGTTATCCGCGAAGGGGGACGTTCATTCTTTAATTACCTTGTTCCCCAAAAATATTTCTCGACATTCAAAGCTCAAAAGTTCGACCTTATCGTCGACAACATGAACAAGATCCCCTTTTACACGCCGCTGTTCGTAAAAGAACCGCTCCTCGGCGTTACGCATCATTTATTCGGAAAAAGTATTTTTCTCGAAGTCTCCTTTCCGGCCGCATCATACGTCTATCTGACGGAACGTGCTGCGCTTCCTGCATATAAACGCTTGCGGTTCATCGTCGGCTCGCCGAGCACGCACAAAGAGATGATTCATGCCGGCTTCCCAGAGGAACGGACGCATCTCATTCACTACGGTGTGGACCATGACTCGTTCAGGCTTCTCGGAATTCCAAAAAATCCTACTCCGCTTATCGGTATGGTGGGGCGCTTAAAAAAATACAAAAGTGTCGACCACTTGCTCGAAGCGTTCGTCATCGTTCGCCAGGAATTGCCCGGCGCAAAATTACTCATCGTCGGCGACGGCGACGACAAGCCGCGCCTTGAATCAACCGCTCGCACCCTCGGAATATCGGAAGCAGTAACATTTGCAGGATTCGTCAGCGAGGAAGATAAAGTAAAATATCTGAACGAAATGCATGTTGCGGTCAACACTTCGGCGAAGGAGGGATGGGGGCTAACGGCAATTGAAGCAAACGCCTGCGGGACTCCGACTGTTTCAAGCAACGTGCAGGGGTTACGCGATGCGGTTGTCGATGGGGAAACCGGGCTGCTCTACGAATACGGAAACTGTGAACAGCTTGCAGAGAAAATTTTGTTGCTGCTGCGGGACAATCACTTACGTGAACGCCTTGCCGGGCATGCCCTGCAGCGATCTCAACAATTCGACTGGAATATTGCCGCCGAAAAAACGATGGACGTCATCGAAAAAGTTCGGCATGAATACCGACAACGGTAAAGGTTTACCCAAGCGTCTTCTGTAACCATGCGCATACATCCGCCAGACTCTCCCCGCTGATTTCGTGTCCCATCGGGTATTCTTTGTTACTCGAACTTTGCATTTGATTCTAAAAACATCGCTTTCGTTTTCCTTGCAGCTTCAACCGGTATGATGGGGTCGTTAATACCGTGCGTGATGATGAAAGCGCAATCGTTCAGCGCACGCCATTTGAAATCCAATTCCTTGTGGTCGCGAACAAATCCGCTTTGTGCAATAACGCCCGCGAATTTTTCCGGGTGCGTCAACGACATCGCGTACGACATAATCGTCCCCATGCTGAATCCCAATAAAAAGATTTTGCTCGAATCGATTTCCGGGAGCGATGCGACACCATCCACAAATTTCATCAACCGTTTGTAGCTTTCCATGAACATGACCGGCTCGGCGGTGCCATCGTTGTTCAATTGGAAATATGTATAACCGCCGAACTCGAACGGGTACGGCGCACGCACGCTGAATACCGCCAGCCGTTCGTCGAGATATTGCGAAAGTCCGAGCAAATCGTTTTCGTCGGCGCCGCGTCCGTGCAGAAGAATAACGGCGGGAGATTTTTCCCCAGCAATGCGTTTAGGCTCAAGAGCTAAATAGAAAAGATCGGTGGAGAGTTTATTCATTATACTTGAGCGGGAAAAAAATCATTTGAGGATATTCTGGATGCCGACTCGAATCATCATCACGGCAATCGCCGCCATAAAGAGAGAGGCAACCTTACCGAACGCACGTGAGCCGGCAACGCCCATGAATTTCATCACGAATTCGGAATAGCGGAAAACAATCCATACAATAAACAAATTGACAACGAGCGAGGCCATCGACATCCAGTAGCCGTAATTATCCACAACAATAATGATCGAAGTTAGCGCAGCGGGACCCATGATGAGTGGAATACCGATCGGCACAACGCCAACCGACGTTCCCGGGTCGCGCTGGGCGTCCTTGGCAAAAAGTAATTCATAGACGGATAAGACCAGGAGGACAATCCCGCCGCCTATGCGGAAATCGTTCTCCGTAATACCGAGAAAAGAGAAGATTAGTTTTCCGGAAGCGAGAAAAACGAGCGCGACAGCGCCGGCAGTCAGCGTCGCCTCGATCACGAGGCGTTTCTTTGCCCCCGCATCCATGCCGTAGGTAAGAGAAATGAAAATGGGAAGAGCGCCGAGAATATCGATGGCGACAAAAAGGGGGATAAACGCCATCAAAAGATTGTGGAGAGAAGACTTCATTGCCGACTATTCAACGGAGATACCGGCCTGCTTGAGCGACTCACCGACGATGCGAAGAACGTCGGATTCCGGAATCAATAAGCGGGCACCGGATGTACGAATTGCCTGCGCCAGAGTCTCCTGCCGCTCGGAAAGAAAATGCCACACGCAAAATCCGAGCCGGTTTTGATCGTTCGGTTCGCGGGTTGGAATTGTGGAAACGCTGGCGTAGGCAATTTTTTCGAGTGTTGAGGAGGAAAATTCTTTCACTTTCGCGGGGGGGACGGTTGTCATAATTGTTCCTTTCTAACTGACGGCATGCAAATTATTTAATAATCCACGAAGAACGCAACGATGACCTACTTTTGCAAATTGTTTCCTAATCAATACTTTGTAAAGTAAACATTGACTTTCGTACATTGGATGTAAACGACCACCATCAAAGATGGTGGCTTTTGAAAAGAAAAAGCAAGTCATTCCGCGCTTGACGCGGAATCCAGAGTCAATCAACGGAACTGGATTCCGGTTCTTCGTCCCGCCTGAAAGCGGGACTCGACCGGAATGACAGGCATAGCCAACCGAACATAACCACCGCCACAGGCAGTGGGTTTCTGCTTTGCACTAAACCTTCGTTTTATTTCATGCACTTCGCGGCTTCTTTTCCGTGCGCATCTTGAATCCCTAACATTAGGGGGATCTTCGAGCCGAAAATTTTACCTGCAGGTATTTGATAATGCCGGGAAGTATTGAAAGGAATACAACGGCAACGATAACGTAATTAATATTTTTGCCGATGTCCGGAATGGATGAGCCCAGGAAATATCCGATGAGCAGCATGCTTGTAATCCATCCGACCGCGCCGATAATATTAAACGACGCAAAACGGGTGTACTTCATCTCCGCGATCCCGGCTACAACGGGGGCGAACGTCCGGGCAAAAGGCATAAACTGCGCCATGACGATTGTAATCGGTCCGTAGTGCTCGTAAAATTCTTTTGTCTTCAATAAATGCTGCCTCTTGAAAAATCTGGACTCCTTGCGTGCATAAAGCGCATGCCCCCCTTTCTGGCCGATGAGATAGCCCGTGGAGTTTCCAAGGATTGCAGCAACGATCAACAAAAAAATAAGGATGGTTACGTTGAAGTACCCTGCCGCCGCAAATAATCCTGCCGTTACGAGCAACGAATCCCCGGGAAGAAAAAAACCGACAAGCAGTCCGGTTTCGGAAAAGACAATCAGCGACAGGCCGGGGTAACCGGCCCATTGGACAAGTTCTTTGACATCTGTAAGTTTTGCGAAAAGATCCTTTAGTACATCCATAGTTTTTTCAATTTGCGATTGACGAGTTCCGAATGCCGAGTTGAAAAATGCTTTTACCGTGTTAAGATTATCATTCGGCAATCGGCATTCGCCATTCGTCAATCAACGAAGTGTCATAAACAACAGCAGCAAGCCGAGCGCGATTCGATAAAAAATGAAAATATATGTTGTGTGCGTCTTAAGATAGCGCAGCAAGAGTGCGATTGAAGCATACCCGACAATTCCAGAAACGAGCGTTGCCACCACAACATTTGCAGCACCAAGGTCATTCATAAAATGGCGCGCTTCATACAGTTCCAGCATGCCGCTGGCAAATACCGCCGGAATGCTGAGAAGGAACGAGAAGCGGGCAGCGTCTGCGCGGTTGATTCCTAAAAACAGGCCCGCCGTAATCGTTGTTCCGGAACGGGACGACCCGGGAATAAGCGCCAGCGATTGAGCAAATCCGACAATGAGGCTGTCGAGCCATGTTATATTCGACATTTCTTTTTCCCGCGATCCAACTTTTTCCGCCACCCACAGAATAAGGGCAAGAACGATAAGGCTTGTTCCGATAACCGAAAGGCTTTTAGTAAGACTCCCTTCAATAATTTTTCTGAGGGACAGACCGATCACCGCTACCGGCAGCGTCCCCAAAATAATATACCATCCCATGCGCGCTCTCCCCAACCCGTTCCCCGGCGATTGAACGTACCGAATACCGTCGACAAAAAAGCCTTCGATAATTTCGACAAGGTCTTTAAAAAAATAGATAATCACGGCGGCCATCGTCCCAATCTGGATCACTGCGATGAATGCAGTCCATTCATCCGGCCGGTCGGGGTTAATTAAACCGAGAAGCGATCCGGCAATCGTAAGATGCGCCGTGCTGCTGATGGGAAGGAATTCCGTTATCCCTTGTATGATCCCGAGGAGAATCGAATTTAGAAGCGACATTCAGTTAACCAATGAGAGTGGTGAATAAAAAAAGAGGAGGCACATGATCCTCCTCGATGAAACAACAATATAAGATACCGAAATTTTGGGAACGGCGCAAGAAAGAGTTCTCTACTCATTAAGTAATGTTACCCAAAACATTGAACTATCCACGAAGTTCACGAAAAGCATGAAGAAAACATACCATCTCCTTTCCAATCAGAGATTAGGAACGAGATGAAAAACGTGAGTTACTAACTAACGCTTTAACCTACGACATCCTGTCTCGACTGCCGATGCCTGTCGATCCAATATCCCCAAAGAACAAGCAGCCACACGGACATCGCAACGATCGCAAGAGCCGTCACGTTCGGCGGCGGGCCTCCTACGATATTTCCGATCGCTACAAAAACGAGAAAAACTATGAACGACCAGAATGAATATTTTCCTGTTCGGTCGATAGGAGCGGTCGAGCGCAAGTACAAAACAATGCCGACAACGAAAAGCGCTCCTTCAACGATGACCGTTGCGGGAACAGAATTCCACAAACCCAACCCGACGTACATCTTCATGCCCGGCACAATCGGCAAATCCGGCCGATGCACAATGAGGTCGAGAAACCAATGACTTATTACACAGCCCGCAAGAATCAAGGCATTTCTGGCAGAACGGCGTACGGCATAGTACACCGCTCCGAAAATGATCGCCCAGCCAATTCCGGTGAGAAGGCTGTGTGATACCGGGTAATCATAAAAAGCGAGCGGCGTGTATGCAGTGTCGCCCGGACTGATACGCACGTGTTCAACACCAATCAGCAAAAAAATTGGCCAGAGGAGATCGACAAACTGGGCAGCCATGATGAGGGTGCCCAGCGAAACTTTCGGTGCCGCTTTTTTCGCCCCCAGCGCAACTGCAAAATGTCCTATAAACATCGACGGTCTCCTTTACGTATTGTATCCACTGTAAGAATGAATTCTGTTTTGTTCAATGACCCCCCCAGCCTTCCCCTGTCAGGGGAGGGAGTATTAGAATATATCACCAATGCCGAGCGTTAGCGTAAGGCCACGAGGCGCTATTCCACGCCATGTCAGGTCAAAGCGGAAAATATCAAGAATGCGGCTTATGCTTACCCCTCCTTCGTAGTACCAACCGTTCGTCGTTTTAAATGTTGGCGGCCCGGCGAGAACGGACGGCGAGAGCCACGACTGTGCAACAGACCCGAACACAATCAGCTCGAGATTGCTTTCATAGAGGAACGGAATTCCGCTTGCAAGAAACGGGAGCCGCCTGAAGTTATGCTCGACGGAGAGCAACACAAACCGATCTCCCGAAAATTCCTTTACCCTTGCGGCTCGCAATCCTCCGAACCATGCCGTGCCTTCATAGCTCGATTCCAAGCTGAAAAGTCGCTGCGGCAAACGATCCCCGAGGAGTATTCCCCCGTTGAACGCGATGGAAAGTGTCGGGTTGAAAAAGAGACTGAGATCGTACGTTGGAAACTTCGCTTTAAGTCCGCCGGAGAGCCTCGTAAATCCGAAGTCGCTGCTCAGTAGACCCTTCGAAGAGTACTCAAACGCCGTATGCGCCGTGACATATGGATTGCTGAAAAGATACTGCGTTTCGTTCCCGTAGTCGGCGTTGAACGTGAACGACCGGAGCGTTCCATCGACAATCGGCGGGTTGATTCGATACGTTCTGTCGCGGTCTATCAAACTGAATTCCGTTATATTCCTCAGCGATGTTTCCGCCTCGTCGGTGTAACCCAACTGCATTCGGACATCCGGAGGATCGGTCGTGCGCAGAAAATTTCCTTCAACAAATCCGTGCCACCCGCGAGAAAGAAAATAGTCGCGGTAGTCATCTTTTGAAAGGAGCGTCCCGAGGAGAATCTCAAAATCGCCGTAGTAACCCTCATCAGGACGGTTGTCAAGTTTCCGATAAACGTCCCCACCGATTCCTATCGAGCGCCGAGACGCAACATAGTATGTGGCACCTCCGGAATATTTCCACCGTTTGTCATCGAAGCTGTACCCGAGCCCGCCGCGAACATCGAGGAGATTGGTGACCGAATCGAAGTCGAATTTCCCGCCGGCGAATAAGCCTTCCACTCTATTAAATCGAAGATCAACATACGAAAGGCCGGCAAGACCGTTGGTAATGGTGGTCAGCGATTTTGTCCGCTTTCCAATTTGCATTTCGAGCGTTGCATTGCTGTCCAGAGTTTTGTACGCAGCCTCCTCATCGACATTAAGCGGAAGCATTGGATGTTCTCTCCAATAGGTCGAATCGAAGCGCGCCGCTTCGGGAGCAACTGTCAGCCGCGGCATCTTCGCAACGCTGTCGGCAAACGTTGGGTTGATCGTGTAGTCGGACATCACAACGTAACGGACGAAGGAGAATTTGAGAAGTGAAAATCCCATCAAATTTACTCTGGCTTTCCCCTGAACCCTGTAATCGACCGGCATCCAGAAGCGGTTCTCGTACAGCCGAAACTGTTGCAGGAAATGGAACGAAACATCTTTCAGAAACGGAATTGCGTAGGCTTCGTTCGGTTCGAAGTCAACGTTGATAACCGCGTAGCTTCGTTCGGAGATCGAAATCGTCCCCCGAAAGAGCGGCCTTAGCCGCGACCGCGGGATGACGTCGATGTCGTAGACATCCAGACCGTCCATCGAACGAGTTCTTATCAGCTTGTAATCATAATATGAAAATGCATTAGGGGAGGTCGGCCCGATAAATTTGTACCCTCCCGTGGTGATGGTATCGTCATTAAAATTAGTGACCTGTCCGACACGGTTGACGATTTCGCCCATCGCGAGATTTTTCGTTTGCCGCTTTTGGTGGACGACCTCCCGGAGCGAATCGTTCGCCCGCCAGTACAGGGTAAGATACGATTCGGTGATTGCGCCGATTGCAGTGTCGATCGTTATCGTGATGCGGCTGTATGCTTCGCACTGGAATGTTTTCAAAGCCCCCATCCACTTTGGCTTACTTTCGATGGCCCGGCGGATAATTTCGATGGCAGGGTCTTCATCAGTGACGACAACCTCGGACATTTTGATTGCCTCCGGTTGCAGCGCAACACGGAGCTCCGCTTTATTCGACGCCGATGTGCCGACCGTATCCGAACGATATCCGAGGTAGCTTATAATGAGGATGGACTCTCCAGAAGAAAGAGAAATTCGAAACTCCCCGTGCTCGTTGGTAATGGTTCCCTTGTTGGAGGAGCCCGCAACGCGAACGGTCGCAGCGGGGAGCGGCTTATTGCTCGATGCATCGAGGACAATACCGGAAACGATGTTCAACGACTGGGTAAATGCAATAAACGGTGAGAGCGCCGGCAATACGAGGAAAAGAATCCTGTGAAACGGCATGAAGTGCAGCTCCCTCCATTTCAGTTATTCAAAAAAAGAGAACGTACGATGAAACTGAAAGTTGCTTACCGTAACGAAATTCTCTACGCCCGGTGAGCGATAAAAGAAAGATGGGGCGGGCATTGAAGCCTATCTTCCGAAAAAAAATTTATTCCATCTTTCCAAATTATTCTTAGCCGTTGATCGGACATTGTTTTCAATGTAAAGAGATCAAGCATCTGATTCAATAAAAAATTCTCCGAAGTGTGCCGTGTTGGGTCGTGGTCAAGTTTGGTAAGGTGACGAACACCTTACCGATTTACCTTACCAAATATTTTGGCATAATTGGATTTTGGGAGTGAGGTATCCGTTACCTCTCACAAGAACGCAAACTTGACCACTACCCCGTGTTGCATCTCCTCCATTTTCTTGCCATATTCACGAGAACGTATGCCAGCATTTTCATGAGTGCGATTGCCGATTACATAGCGAAGCTTGGTCAACGGGACAGTATAATGTTGAAAGGGGGAATTTTTTTCCTGTTTGTGTTCGTCGTTGCGTTGATGTTTCCAAGCGGCGAATCGATCGAATCCGACTACCATGTCGGAACGATCTGGACGGATAAAGATCTCATTGCGCCATTTTTGTTCCCTATCTATAAAGAGGAACACGATTACCAGCATGAAAGGGCCGTCGCCGCACAAAACGTTTACAAAGTGTTCGAGGAAGATCTCGGGGTCTCGCATAAAAATATTGATTCCCTGCAAAAGTTTTTTGCCGACCTTCAATCAACACTCGACGCCCGGTCTGCGTACCTTCGCGTGCGTGAAGCGCGAGGACGCAAACGACAAAAAAATGAGCGTGAACTTGTCCTTGACTCTGCCGCGTTGAGCAACCGCATGAGCCGGATTCCCGTCAGCTTTACGGAGGACGAATGGAAAACTCTCCAGCGGCTCCGCTTCGCCGACGCCTTTGCGGGCAAACCCCGGTACCAATTCTCTTTAGGACGCCTGCGGCGGGACGTCTTGCTCGTTGTCAACGAGCTCTACCTTCAGGGCATTCTCAACATCCGCAAAGAATCGGTCGGAACCGGGATCAGCATTGCGTTCCGCCGGAAAACCGACAAACAAATTGTCCCTATCAGCAAGTTTCTTGATGCCGACAACCTTGGCCGGGTAGTGCAACAAACGTTCCTTTCCGGGTACAAGAGTGAAAACGATACTGTCTCGATTGCAACGAAAATTGCTCTTTCTTTTCTTTCCCCCAACATTATCTTTCAGAAAGAGCAGACCGATAAAGAGATTGCCATTGCAATGGACGAAGTTCCGCGCACGGTCGGGATTGTTCAGGAAAACGAGCGCATCGTTGCCACGCACGAGCGCATCACGGACGACGTGAAGCTGAAACTCGACTCGCTCCGCAAAGCGAAGGCGGAACGCGGGGCCGATATCAACAAGGTGACGACGTTTCTCGGAAAATTTCTTCAGATTTTTGCCATCTCGTTTCTCTTCGGCATTTATTTATACCTTTTCCGCAAGCGAATCTTTCACGACAATTCAAAGATTCTTCTTATAACACTCATCGTGTTGCTGGAAGCGCTGTTGGCGTATCTCACTCTTCATATGAACGCCGAAGTGCCCGTTGAATTGTTGATTGTTGTCCCCGCCGCGTCAATGCTGTTGTCGATTATCTTCGATTCAAGGGTTGCGTTCTATTGTACGGTGACGATAGCGTTTATCGTTGCAGGAATTCGCGGCAATGATTATTCGATTGCGTTTTTCTCCGTCATTGCCGGCTCGCTGGCGGTGTACACGGTGAGGGATATCAAACACCGGACACAGATTTTCCGCTCCATCATTTTCATTTTCCTCGGCTACTTTGTCTCCATTATCGCAATGTCGCTGGAACGGTACGACTCGCTCACCTCCGTGCTCAACCAATTGACGATGGCGGCGGCGAATGCCGTTTTCTCGCCGGTGTTGACGTACGGACTCCTGATATTCTTCGAGCGCTTTTTCCACGTTACCACCGACTTAACGCTGCTCGAGTTATCCGATTTCAACCAGCCGTTGTTGAGAGAACTGTCGCAAAAAGCTCCGGGAACGTTCAACCACAGTGTTAATATGGGATCGCTTGCGGAATCCGCTGCGGAGTCGATCGGGGCAAATGCAACGCTGGCGCGCGTCGGTGCATACTACCACGACATCGGAAAAATCACGAAGCCTTCGATGTTTGTCGAAAACCAGCTCGGCACTGCGAACAGGCATGAGAAGCTCAACCCGAAGTTCAGCGCGCGGGTGATTGCCGCCCACGTAAAAGATGGGATCACGCTCGGAAAGGAATTCGGTTTGCCCGATGCAATCATCGACTTTATCCCGATGCATCACGGCACGACAAAAATCGGATTCTTTTACGAACAAGCGCTGCGAAAAAAAATTAATTTTGAAACTGTCGATGAAGACGAGTTCCATTACCCCGGTCCGAAGCCCCAAACCAAAGAAACCGGGATCGTCATGCTTGCCGACGCGGTGGAAGCTTCAACGCGTTCCATCGAAAACCCGACGATGCACAAGATCGAGGAACGGATCGATGAGCTCATCAAAGCGCGATTCATAGATGGACAGCTCGATGAGTGCGATCTGACGCTTCGCGACCTCACGCGTATCAAGGTAAGTTTCGTCAAAATCCTTACCGGCATTCATCACTCACGGATGCAATATCCTGAACCGCCGGCACCCACAACAACGCCGGGACTCGGTGAAGAAATCCCGGCTCCCGCAGAAAGGGAAAGCCGCAGAAGCTCACGCGGCAAACCACCGAAAGGCCGCCATCGGACGACTCGTGCTTCCACGAAGCCGTAAACATCATGAAGTCCGAGATAGAAAAGTTTTTCCGATTCCTCCAGCTCGAAAAAAGCCTCGCCACCAACTCCATCGATGCCTATCAACACGACATTGCCCGCTACGCGGCGTTTCTCGAAACCCGGGGTATTACTTCGGCGAACAGCGCTAACGACGATGACGTTGCCGCGTTCATTCATGAATTGCATCGGCTCGGTCTATCGGCGCGAAGCGTTGCACGTAATCTTTCCGCTGTCAAAAGCTTCCATAAATTTCTGCTCGGAGAAAAAATTACGACAACTGACCCGACGCTAACTATTGAACTTCCGAAAAGGGGGAAATTTCTACCTGATGTGTTAAGCGTCGGGGAGATCAATAAAATTATCGACGCAACAGCCCAAAAGGAAAGCGACAAAAAACAACTCTGGATCCGGGACCGTGCCATCATGGAAACTCTCTATGCAACCGGAATGCGTGTTTCAGAGTTGACGGACTTGAAACAATCGAACGTCTTTGCCGACGATGAGATGGTGCGTGTGTTCGGCAAAGGTTCAAAGGAGCGGCTCGTTCCGATCGGCAAGCCGGCATTACATTGGATTCAGAAATACCAGATGGAAGTCAGGGGAAAACTCGCCCTTGGCCGCGCAACAAACGACGCGGTCTTTCTCAACTGGCGCGGCAGATCGATGTCGCGCGCGGCAGTCTGGAATATCGTTAAAGAATACACTCGCCTTGCACACATTTCAAAGGAAGTGCATCCGCATACGTTTCGCCATTCGTTTGCCACGCATCTTCTCGAAGGAGGCGCCGACCTTCGCGCCGTGCAGGAGATGCTCGGTCACGCGGACATTTCGACAACACAAATTTATACCCATATCGATAGGGAGTTCGTAAAAGCAGAACACAGGAAATTTCACCCGAGAGGATAACAGAGTGCAGCTCTCGGAAAGCCGCTAAGATTCTTTACGAGAATCAAATTGCGCCTCGTATGTTGTATTTCACAGTTCTAATATCGTTCTTTGCAAGATCAGTGACGACAAGAGTGGGAGACAGGTTTGCGCCTAGGTCCGCCACGTGCGAGGCCGTCGCAGAGAAAGCTGCCCCACTCTTGTTGACTTTTTCGAGGCTGAACAGGTACTTAGGGACCAATCTTGGATCCCGTATAATCCACGAGAGAAGTCGAAGGAAAGTCAATCGTCATTGTTCGTCAAGAACGAATGGAGTGAAGACACCATGATTACCGTGAAACAAGTTGTTGGTATCGATATTAGCAAAGATAGCTTTGATGCTCAGTTCGCCATGACAGATGAAAAACAACAGCAACGGTTTGTCGCACTGGCAGAGTTCCGCAATACGTTACCGGGCTTCCGCAAGCTCAGTCGTTGGGCAAAGAAGATGGCCGGGCCATCGACTGCTCCGCTCTGGTTCGTGATGGAAGCAACGGGCGTCTACCACGAGCATCTTGCGTATTACCTGGCTGAACAACATCAGCGTGTGACAATTGTGCTGCCGACAAAAATGAAGAACTACGTCAAGTCCCTCGATATCAAATCCAAAACAGACCGCTTGGATGCGCGAGCCATTGCCCAGTTCGGCTTGGAGCGTATGCTGCAGCCGTGGCAAGCCCCATCAACACAACTGCGTATCCTGAAAGCGCTTGTACGCGAGTATGACGCTGCTACCGAACAGCTCACAAAGATCAAGAACCAGCTTCATGCCAAAGACCATAGCTATCAGCCTGCGATACAGACACTTGCACGTCTTGAGGCGCAACACAAACTCTATGAGGCGCAACTCAAAGCAATCGAGGTTGAAATTCGTGCTCTCGTCGAAGACGACGATGATCTACACGCACGGATTGGCAACATCACCTCAGCTCAGGGCGTTGGCTTTATGACAGCCGTGCGGGTCATCGGTGAAACCAACGGCTTTGCTCTTATTACCAATGCAAAGCAACTCACCAGCTATGCAGGCTTTGACATTCGCATCAGACAGTCTGGACTTCGTTCCGGCAAGCCCTCTATCTCGCACAAAGGCAACAGCAACCTTCGACGTGCGTTGTTCATGCCAGCCCTCGCTGCAACTCGGTGTAATCCAGCACTCAGGCGCTTTTACCTACGTTTGGTACAATCGAAGGCCAACAAAATGGTGGCTCTCGTCGCCGTTGCTCGCAAGCTCCTCTGTCTGATCTACGCTCTGTGGCGTGACAATGTCCCGTATCAGCCCAACTACAGGAAGACCGCCGTCTCATCACCAGCTCAACAGCAGGGCAAATAAAATTATGAAAACCGTTTGACTCTTAACACAGTACCTCTGCGACTTAGCGAGAGACAATTTTTTTAGAAAGTTATAATATTACCTGGCCAATAGTAGTGGCTCAATTTGGAAAAAAATGTCATGCCCACGTGCCGAAGGCATCCCCTTCGGGAAAAGTGGGCATCCATTGTGCCGTAAAAAAGCGGATGTTTGGATTCCCGCTTTCGCGGGAATGACAAATTGAGCCAGCACCTGGCCAATACTTGACTTTTTTTTGTTTTTTTTGCTTCATATACGGACACAGAGAACCCGCCGGCACGATTGTCCGAGTAGCGAGGGCATGCCGACGGGCTTTCTTATTTTTTTGAGAAGCGTAGAATCGAATGGTCATTATGAAATTCGGCGGCACCTCGGTTGAGGATGCCGCAGCGATCAAAAATATCACGGAAATCGTCCGGAAGGAAATTCCACGGCGGCCGGTTGTCGTTGTCTCTGCATGCTCAGGCATAACAAACCAGCTTTTGAAAACGGCGATGCTTGCATCCCAGGGGAAAAAAGACGACGCCCTGCAGAACGTTGCCGCAATAGAAGGCAGGCACAAAAACATCGCCAAGGAATTGTTCGACGCCGACACCGCGAAATTCCTTTTCAAACACATTGCCGCGTTCGCCGAAGAACTGGCGGCGCTCGTCAACGGCGTGGTGATTCTCGGCGAACTGACCCCGCGGTCGCTCGACATGTTCGCTTCGTACGGCGAACGGATGTCGTCGTTCATCATTCACCACTACTTCGAATCGTGCAAATTACGGTCGTTCCTCGTCGACGCGCGCTCGTTTATGGTCACCGACGACCAGTTCACGAAAGCCCTCCCGCTCTTCGACGTCGTTGAGCGAAAGTTGCGCGAGATTGTTCAACCGAAAATCGAGAACAATTACATCGTTATCACGCAAGGGTTTATCGGTTCGACCCAATCGGGGATTACCACGACGATCGGGCGGGGCGGTTCCGACTATACCGCGGCTATTATCGGCTCACTCCTCGACGCTAAAGACATTCAGATCTGGACGGACATCGACGGGATCCTGACATCGGACCCGAGTGTCGTGAACAACTCAAAAAAAATCAAGGTCATGTCGTTCAACGAAGCGGCCGAACTGGCATACTTTGGCGCCCGCGTGCTTCACCCGGAAACAATCCTGCCGGCGGTGAAGAAAAACATTCCCGTCCACGTCCTCAACTCGCGGCGGCCGGAATCGACGGGAACGCTGATCATTGCAAAGCCGAAAGTCAACAAGCAGTGCGTCGTGAAATCAATCGCCTATAAAGAAGGGATCACGCTCATCAGCATCGTGTCGACGAGAATGTTTCTTGCACATGGATTTCTGGAGCGCGTGTTCGAAGTCTTCCATACATACGAAACGGTCGTTCACACAGTCGCAACATCGGAGGTCAGCGTCTCGGTGACGGTCGACAATATCACAAACCTCGGGCATATTCTTCACGAGCTAAAAACATTCGCAACGGTAAGTGCGAGCGACAGAAAAGCGATCGTTTGCGTCGTCGGCGAGCACCTGAAGAACAGCCCCGGCGTCGCGGCAAAAGTGCTCGGCTCGATCACGGAGTTCAACGTGAATATGATTTCCCAGGGTGCATCGGAGATCAATCTCAGTTTTGTCATCGACGAGGAGCACGTGGACGAAGTGGTCAGGAGGCTCCATAAAGAATTCTTTTCGGACGTCACACACCTGACGGAAATTTTCGAATAGCACATGAGAGGATGAACACGAATGAAGTCGTATAATGTTGTTGTAGCCGGCGCCACCGGCATGGTCGGAAGAAAAATGATCCAGGTACTGGAGGAGCGGGATTTTCCGGTAAAGCAGTTGATCCCCCTCGCGTCGAGCCGTTCCGTCGGACAGAAAATTAAATTCAAGGGCGGTAACGTCCTCGTCAAGGAGTTGACGCATGAAATTCTTTCTCAAAACGACATCGAGCTGGCGCTCTTTTCCGCCGGTGCTGCCGTGAGCCGCGAGTTCGCACCGACAGCCGCAATGCACGGAACACTTGTCATCGACAACAGCAGCGCATTCCGCATGGAGCCGGATATTCCACTCGTCGTGCCGGAAGTGAACGGCCAGAAAATTTTCGACCACGTAGGAATCATTGCCAACCCCAACTGTTCGACAATTCAAATGGTCGTGGCGCTGAAGCCGCTGCACGACCGTTTCAAAATCAAGCGGATCGTCGTTTCCACCTACCAATCCGTCACGGGAGCCGGCAAAAAAGGATACGACCAGTTGATGAAAGAATTGAACAAGGAAGAAGTAACGGCAAAAAAATTTCCTTACCAAATTTCTTTTAATTGCCTCCCACACATCGACAATTTTCTCGACAACGGGTACTCCAAAGAAGAAGTCAAGATGATGAAAGAGACTCAAAAAATCATGGGGGACGATTCGATCAAAGTGACTGCAACGTGCGTCCGGGTTCCCGTCATCGGCGGCCACAGCGAATCGGTGAACGTCGAATTCGAAAAGCCGTTCGATCTCGTGGAAGTGCGGGAGATTTTGCGCAGGGCGAAGGGCGTCGTCGTGCAGGATGACCCGAAGGACAAACAATACCCGATGCCGATCTGGGCATACGATAAGGACGAAGTGTTTGTGGGCCGGCTGAGACGCGATGAATCTGTGAAGAACGGGCTGAACATGTGGATCGTTTCGGACAATATCCGTAAAGGCGCCGCGACAAACGCTGTGCAGATTGCTGAAGCGTGGATTGCGGGAAAGCAGGACTAGCAACATATCTCACGCCAAGACACCAAGACGCAAAGAACGCTTTTCATTTTTACGCAAAGGGCCGCTCTAGGTATTCCTTTGCGTTCCTTCGTGGTTATTTTTTTTCTTAGAAAATGAGCACTCAAGACTATGAACAATCCTTGGGAAACGACTGAAGCATGACCGATCCTTTTAGATACGAAAATAAAGAAATGCTTTGCGAGAACGTTAAGGTGGCCGATATTGCAACGGCTATCGGAACGCCGGTGTACATTTACAGCAAAGCATCTTTGCTGGATGCTTTTCGCGAATTCGACTCGGCGTTTTCAGGAGTCGACCATCTAGTTTGTTATTCGATGAAAGCGAATTCAAATTTAAATGTTTGCCGGATATTTTATGAGGCCGGAAGCGGAATCGACTGTAATTCCGGCGGGGAATTTTACCGGGCTTTGAAGGCTGGCGTCGACCCGCACCGGATTGTCTTTACCGGTGTAGGAAAAACAGCGGAAGAAATCCGGATGGTGCTGCAGCATCCGATCATTATGCTCAAAGTGGAATCGGTGCAGGAGCTGCATCTTGTCAACACCATCGCCGGCGAATTGAACATCAACGCCCCCATCGGCATCCGCATTAATCCCGATGTCGACCCGAAAACGCATCCGTACATTTCCACCGGATTATCAGAAAACAAATTCGGTATCGAGTCATCGCAGGCTGTTCAAGCGTTCGACCTCGCAGCGTCGATGCCGAACCTTCGCCCTGTCGGAATCGACATGCACATCGGCTCGCAGATTACGGATGCAGGCCCGTTTATCGAAGCCTGCAGAAAACTGGCGGAGCTGGCAACTGCATTGAAACACCGCGGTATTTTGGTCAGCCATTTCGATGTCGGCGGCGGCCTTGGAATTTCATACGACCGTGGCACCAGCACGTCGCCCGCTCAACTTGCAAAAGAACTTCTTCCTCTTCTTACCGGCGTCGGCTGCAAAATTCTTTTCGAGCCGGGACGATTCCTCACCGCCAATGCCGGTATTCTTGCAACGAAAGTGCTGTACATCAAACAGAACAAGAAAAAGAATTTTATTGTCGTGGATGCGGCGATGAACGACCTCCTCCGTCCAAGCCTCTACAGCGCATTCCACGAAATCAAGCCCGTCACGAAAAAGAGTGATGAAACAATTGTCGCGGATATTGTCGGGCCCGTTTGCGAGTCCGGAGATTTTTTTGCACACGGTCGCGAAATTCAAAAAAGCGAACAACATGACCTGCTCGTGATTATGTCTGCGGGCGCTTATTCGTTCGTGATGAGTTCAAACTACAATCAGCGGCGACGCGCTCCGGAAGTGATCGTCGACGGAAATAAATATTACGTCGTCCGGGATCGCGAAACGTACGAGGACCTGGTCGCGAAAGAACATCTTATTGACGATCTAATCAAGTTCCCGCTAAAAAACCCTTGATGGTGGTTAGATGCCGGACACCTTATCAAAAAAAATCGTGATAAGTTGAAATATTAGGCAATGTAAATCGACAAGATTTCCGACATCTGGTAATGCTCAAGTTTGGCAAGGTGACGGACACCTTACCGATTTGCCCTGCCAAATATTTTGGAACAATGTGATTTTTGGAGTGAGGTGTCCGTCACCTCATGCGAGAACGCAAAATTGACCACTACCCGACATCTATTCTTGTTGACTAATTCACCTCCATTCGGTACATTAAAACCGATGCCAATTACCCAACGACGGTTTATTTCATATTTGCTCCTTGTTGTCTATGCAACAGGTTTGCTCCTTGTTGCGCCGCCGCATTACGAAGTTGATCTTATTTCCGGCTCCGGCAATGTGCAACTGGCGACACACGCCGATGCGGACAATTGCAAGCATATCCCCATCTCGCAATTGGATTTGTGCTCCACATGTTCTTCTGTTTCGAACAAAGCCATTCTCTGCCCGGCACGGCTTACACTAGGGTTCATTAATGCTGTTACTGTTCCACAAATTTTCGATTTTTCTTCTTCATATACATTCGCTCTTATAACATCTTTTTCTCGTCGCGGCCCCCCCTCTCTCCTCGCGTAATTATTTTAAACATCAAATTCGGGTCAATAGAAGCAAATCGATCAACCCGTGTACCTCATTGTTTATCATTTTTATGAGAGGAAAAAGTTATGCGTTCCATATTTGTATTCTCGATTTTTTTAATCTTCACAAGCTGGCTATTCGGACAGAACGGGCTGCAACCAGAGAAGGGGGCGAGCAATAGGATTTCCCAATCAATTGGATCTGTCCTTTCCCGTCCGGTCCAGAATCTCTCTTCCAAAGAAAACAGTACACCTGCGATGGGAACCCCGGGCGCAGATGGGCCGGACGATCCCACCGACGAGCCCTCGTCTGACGAAGGCCGTGTACAATTACGGGTTTCTGTCAACGATGCCGATGGAAACGCTCCCATTGAGCTTGCTCGCGTTGCGCTATCACAGAACGGAAGATACGTTACCTATGCTGTAACAAATCCCGCAGGTCAGGCGCGATTTCGCGACATCAAAGCGGGGACTTATCGCATCACTGCCTGGTTCGTCGGCTATGACACCTTCGTCGACTCAATCACAGTTGACAAAGGACATAGTACATTCAAGATTGCGCTCCATTCCTTGGGAACCCAAAAGGAGGTTGTTGTCGTTGGACAGAGGGAACCGACCGCTTCAAATATCAACCCAATGACCGCCAACCAAGTCTTTGAATCGGAGACGTTCCACGCGCCGCCCACGGTCCGGATGACAAACGTTATCCAGGAAAATCTGATGGGAGCGGCAAGGGCGCCTACCGGGGAAGTACACATCCGCGGACAGCATGGCGAGTTTACGTACTATGTGGATGGCATCCCAGTTCCGCTAGGGGTCTTTGGCGGGTTAAATGAAATCGTTGACCCAAAGGTTATTGATCGGGCAATATTTCTGACGGGTGGTTTTCCCGCAGAATACGGCGGACAAATAGCTGCAATCATCGACCTCAACAATCGGGTCCCGACGGGGACGTTTCATCTCGACGCTTCGACGTACGCCGGCAGCTACCTCACGTTTAACGGGACCAAGCCTTTTTCACCGGGGACATCCGCATCATCTGGAGATACACTTGGCAATAGAGTCGGTCCTTTCCGTGCTCTCAACTCAAATGGACAAGCCCTTTCTCTCAGCGACCATATTGGAAAGCTGGGGTTCTTTCTTTCAGGCTCGCGCCAGGAAACCGACCGGCGCATTGATCCACCCACCTCGGATATTTTTAACGACCACGGCTTCGATTATTTCCTCTACGGAAAATTCGACTATGTTCTCAATGACAACGAGTTTTTGACTGCGAACCTCAATCTCGGGAAGACTAATACACAGGTACCGTACGATTCTGTTGAAGGAATCGCCCAAGACATCCAACAAACGACGAATTCATTCCAGACTGTATCGTACTACAACACCCTGAATTCCGAAATCGATCAGGAATCGAACCTTTTTATCGGAGCCTATGCACGGGAAGGGGGGCTTATTTATACTCCGGGTTCAATCGATCCCCCCAATTTTCAATTCACAGGGGACAGCACAATGTACTTGCTCGATGAAGATAGGACATTTACGACACTCGGAATGAGAACGACATTCGACAAGCGGCTCTCACACGAGTTCATGTATAAGGTCGGTCTCAATGCATCAGCCACAAGCGGCGCAGAGGATTATTCCTCCAAAGATTCACTCCAAAACCCCGGCCCTACTTCCGACATAAACTTTCACGGGTCCGATTTTGGAGTGTTCGCTGAGATTGAGTATCATCCAATGGAATGGACCTCATTCGAACTCGGCGAACGCTACGACCAGCACATCGCTCCCGATGCTCCCCTCCAAAGCCAATTCAGTCCCCGTGTTCGATGGAATTTCCTCATCGATGACAACAACACTGCATATTTGTACTTTGGGAAATTGTTCATGCCGACAAATATCGAGGGGCTGAGAACCATCGCTCTCAATGTCAGCAATGTCCTTGTTCCGACGCTGCCGGAGAGGGATGATTTTTATGAAGCCGTCTATACGCACGGATTCGATTTTGGCCTCCGGAGCAAGCTGGCATATTTCTATAAACACGCAACGCCGGGAGTTGACGATGAGACTGTCGGCAGCAGCGCCATCAAGACTCCTGTCAATATTCAAGACGTGTACACACAGGGCATAGAGCTTGGACTTACCTACAATCTTCCTGAGACTCCTTTTTCAGGATTCCTCAACAGTGCTCTTACTCACGCATATGGAACAGGGCTTCTCAGCGGCGGGTTCTTGCCTTTTGATACGGACGGAAACGGAACGGATCTCGACCATGATCAACGGCTCTCGATTACCATGGGCCTCAACTACCAGCCGCAAGATTGGTTCTACAATCTCTTAGCGATCTACGGCTCAGGGTTGGCCAATGGAAACCCGAATCCTGTCTACAAAAATGGCCTTTTCGATTTCAACACGAATGCGCATACGACTCCGTCATGGATCTTTAATATCGGTGTAGGCCATACGGTTTATCTTGAAGGAGGTTCTTCGCTCGAGCCTTCACTCAACATAACGAATCTGCTGGATCACCAACACCTGATCAAAGGAGCCTACTTCAGCGGAGCAAGCTTTGAGGAGCCACGAAACGTAGTGTTTAAGCTCTCATACCATATGTGAGCTTAGATGTGTGATGCATTTTGAATAACGGGGCTTTCGATGATTGAGGAAACCCCGTTTTTTTATCGGTCGGCATTCATAATTTTCCAAACGAAAAAGTGCTCTTCATGGAGACATCGCAACTCAGAGAACACAGAATAGAACTTATACGTCTCGGCACAATGGCTGTTGCGCTCGTGTTGAGCTGGCTGAAAGTCCTGGCGCCAGTTACTTCTTTTGACTTTATTGCTCTTGCGGCAACGCTTGTCGGCGGTTTTCCGATGTTCGAAGAAGCGTACGAAGCGGTGCGCGAACGCCGAATGACGATGGAATTGTCGATGACGATTGCAGTCGTTGCAACGCTCATCATCGGGCAATTCTTTACCGGCCTGATCATTACTTTTTTCGTCATCTTCGCGGAGCTGCTTGAGAATTTAACCGTGTCCCGCGGGCGAAATGTCATTCAGAAGCTCATCGAACTTCTGCCAAGCAATGCCACTGTCCGTCGCAACAATCATGAAGAAGAAATCTCAATTAATGATCTTAAGCCCAATGACATTGTCATTATCAAACCCGGCACCAGAATCCCGGTCGATGGAATTGTCGTCAAGGGGCACTCGTTCATCAACCAGTCGTCAATAACCGGAGAATCCCTTCCAGTCGAAAAGGTTGAAGGCAATGAGATCTTTGCCGGCACAATGAACAACGCAGGGATTCTCGAAGTCGAAGCGCATCGCGTCAGCAAAGAAACAATCTTCGGCAAAATCATCGAGGTCATTGAACAGGCAAAGCGGTCGAAGGCGCCGATCCAAAAGGTGGCGGATATCCTCTCGGCGCGCTTAGTGTACTTCGCTTTAGGGAGTGCGGTCGTTACGTTCCTGGTCACACGCAATATCGTTTCCGCAATCGCTGCGCTTATTG
Organism: uncultured Bacteroidota bacterium; assembly: GCA_963717445.1. Taxonomy (GTDB): domain Bacteria; phylum Bacteroidota; class Ignavibacteria; order UBA10030; family UBA8401; genus JAGVPT01. Next base: position 1,914,742 of record OY970334.1, read on the forward strand.
TTGCCGGAGCGTGCGGAGTCGCCGCGGGGACGCCCCTTGCCATTCTCGCCGGTATTGGAAGAATGGCCAGTGAAGCAATCATCATCAAGGGGGGGATATACCTCGAGTTGCTCAGCAAAGTCGATACTGTAGTTCTCGATAAGACCGGCACGCTGACGCTGGGTCAACCGCAGGTCGTTGATGTCCGGTGTTTCAACTCTTTCACAATGCAAGAAGTGTTGAGCCTCGCCGCATCGGCAGAACAGCATTCAGAACATCCTTTGGCGAAAGCGGTATTGGAGAAGTCGAAGACAGAACGGGTCAGAATTGACAAATATTCCGAAATAAAATATTTCCCCGGACAGGGAATTGTTTGCCATATCGATGGAAACGAGATTCTTCTCGGTAACGCATCGCTCTTAGAAGCCCGAAGCGTCAGCCTTGCTTCTTCGGTAAACGATTATATTGTGGAAAGAAAAGAGCGTGGAGAAACCTGCATCCTTGTTGCTAAGCAAGGAATCATTGTAGGCGCAATCGCCATCGCCGATACGCTTCGACGGGAGGCACAACAGGCAATCGAGGAAATCAGAAAACTTGGCTGTCGCATCGTCCTCTTAACCGGTGATTCGTGGACGGTGGCAAGGTCTGTGAGCGAGACACTTCAGGTTGAGGAGGTGTTTGGCGAGATGTTGCCGGAACAGAAGCTGGAAAAAATTCGTGAGCTGAATTCCAAGGGTAGAACTGTTGCAATGGTTGGCGATGGCATCAACGACGCTCCTGCGTTAGTGGAAGCAGCAGTTGGCATCGCCATGGGAACCGGCACTGAGGTTGCACTTGAGAGCGCGGATATGACGCTGATGACCGACAACTTGATGAAGATCGTCGAAGCATTGAAGATCAGCAAACAGAGTCTTCGTGTTATCATGTTCAATTTCTGGGGGACAATCATTGTCGACGTTGTCGGCGTGTCTCTCGCTTTTCTCCAAATTCTCACTCCGCTTTCCGCTGCGTTGATTCATGTAGGGTCCGAGCTGGGATTTATTTTGAACTCAGCAAGGTTATTGAGGAAATGAGGCGGGAGAAGCCGTTGCTTAATCAATTCTCAATCGCATAATTCCGCTTACATTTCTCATTCAAGCATTGTCGGCGCACATCCGGGGTTGCTTTTATTTTGCAATCTGGATGACGATATACAAGACTCCCATTCCGAGAAGTGTCATGATGGTCGTGAGCAGTTTGGGGTGTGCATGGTGACTCTCAGGGAGGAGGTCAGAGGCGCCAAGGTAGAGGAAGCAGCCGCAAATAATAGCAAGAATCCTACCGAGCGCCCACTCCGGAATAGTGAAAAGCAATGTCGAAAGGACGCCGAAGACGGGAGCGATTGCATCGACAAAAAGCCACTTTAGTGCGGTTTTATTATCGCTGCTTCGCATAATGATTGCAACGGTATTGATGCCGTCAGAGAAGTCATGAGTCAAGACTGCGACTGTTACGACGAGGCCAACCGCAGAAGAAATCTGAAATGCAAGGCCGATCACTGCACCGTCGAGGAAACTGTGAAACGACAGGCTGGAGGCACCGAGAACGCCCTTATGTTTCGTATTTTCACACTGCTCGTTGTGTGAATGGAGAACGATGGTTCTTTCAAGCACCAAATAGAGCACGAACCCCAGCCCTATCATCAGGGACGCCGAAGAAATATTTCCACCTGCGAGCACGAACGCTTCCGGCAAAAGGTCAAAGAGAGCAACACCGATCACGGCTCCCGCGCTGAATCCCGTGATAAGATGCAACTTGTCTTTGAATCGGAGGGCGAAAAGACCACCCATGTACGTTGAACAGAACGTAGCGATCGCTATCAGAAAAACAATGGTTGCCATTGAAATGACCGGCCTCCGGAAACATGAATCAATTTTGAGAAGGAATACCTCAACCCTGCGACGATCGGCTTTGGTCTGCAAAGTTCATCGGCCTCAGAAAAAACAACGAGCCACGGCGCTTTGAACTGAGTCAAGTCTAGCACTATTCATGAAGAAAGTCAATGAATAGCAAGAATATTGAATTTATCGTACCTCACAAAAAGTGGATAGTATATACCATTGATTCGTTGAGAAATATGCCTTCTCGGTGGAAATTATCGGTCTGATAAAAGCTGGCTTGAAAGAGAGGGGGCAATGTTGCTTTTCCGGCGAGAGGTGACGGACACCTCATTCCCAAAAATCACGTTATGCCAAAATATTTGGTAAGGTAAATCGGTAAGGTGTCCGTTAACGTTACTTTCTTTCCAAGAAAGAAAGTAACCAAAGAAATCTCTCGTCCGAAGGACCCCTTCGGGGAAATCGTAACACACGGATTCAATCCCAGCCACACCTGCCGTCAATTTCGGTGCGTGCAAAGCGTTGAATATTATAGTATTATCGTCGAGCACCGAAATTGAACCCCTTCGATTGAATCCTCCCTGCCCGTGCATCTGACGATTTCGATTAATGTTGCAAAACCTGCATGCCAAAAGCTCTCGGAATCGGCGGCTGTGAGCGCAGGGGGGCGATGCGCGCATTGAGAAAACGGCTGGCATGTGCAGCGTGTCTTGTGCGAGCCGTTTTCTCTTGCCTGTGCGGTGGAAGCATCGCCGGCATTCCGATTCCGAGAAACTCTCTTTGCTTCTTTCTCTGGCATCAGAGAAAGAAGAGTAACCTAATCAAGGCCGTTGTTTAAAATGAGTCAGTACCGAAAGAGCGGGAACTTTTAAAAAGGTTTTTGCGTCCAATCTGTAGGGAATAATGTCAAACAATCTTTTTAGACCGCTTTTACCAATTTGCAGTTGATCGGGATATTCGATATACTATTGTTCCTCCAATGAACAAATTTACCAAAAACAAGTCGAAGATATTTTTTGCCGTTTGTTGGCTGTTCGTTGCCGCTATGTTCGCGGACAGTGCCAACCTTGACGACTTGCTTCCGGGAACGATTGTCGTTCACTCGGACGAAGACAACGACACGCAAACCGATTACGATTTGCTGGTGAATGTACACAACGATTCGCCGGTTCGATCACAATCACTTCCGCAGCAACCAAAAAAGCAAGAGACACCACAGCCAACAACCACTCTCCGAGTTATCTACGATCAGGACAGCGATTCCCTTGCTGCTCAGCCTGTCTTAGCATCCGAGTCGGTCGTTATGTTGCCTCCGGAAACTCAAGTCTGCTTTGATTCCATCAAGCCGACGCATTCTCTTTATCTTCTCAACTGCACCCTGCTCATTTAACTTCCTCGATCCCCCACAGTTCTCCGGTCAAAAACGAGCATATTCTCATGCTCTGCTTTGACAATTAATCCGAACACGTGTTGCATCATTTTCCTGAACGGAGATTTGCGCTTATTGGAATTTCTCCGGACGGGTTTCATTGGATGCTTCCATCACGCCCGGCTCCCGGTATTGTTCCATCAAACAATCCGTCGATCTGCAGCGTTGATCCCAGTGTTCATTACTATCATTTGCATCACTAAAAGCCCAAACGTTTTATGACAACGTCATGTAAATTCATCGGCTATCTCCTTTTGATTGTACCGCTCCTCTGTAAAGCGCAAACTCCTGAAACCGATACCGTCGCCCTAACCCTTCAGCAGGCAGAAGGACGTTTTTTGAAAAACAATCTCCAACTGCTTGCAGCGCGTTTCAATATCGACGCAACGAAGGCAGCGGTCTACCAGGCTGAGCTTTGGAGCAACCCCAACATTGCAATCGAACAAAACGCTTACAATAAGTTTACAAAACGGTATTTCGACATTACCAAGACCGGAAACACGGAAATTCAGTTGCAGCAATTGATTCTTCTAGCAGGAAAACGGGACAAGCAGATTCGACTTGCGGAAATCAACTCGAAGATCGCCGAAAATTCCTTTTATGATCTGCTTCGTGCTCTCAAGTTTGAGCTACGCACGGATTTTTTCGATCTCTATTTTCTGGAGCAGTCGCTCGCGTTCTACGATGAGACGATACCCAACGTACGAAAGACAGTGGCTGCAACTGAAAACATCTACCAGAAACGCTCCATCCTGCTCTCCGAGGTTTTGCGACTGAAGTCTCTTCTTTTCTCGCTTGAAAACGAGAGGCTGGGCTTGTTGAACTCAATATCGGAAACCGAACATGGATTGGATGTACTTCTGCGCGACTCGTCCGGATCGATATCGGTACTTTGTTCCACTGATCGACAGGAACACGCTCGACAGCATTCAGGTCGACACGCTCTCGCTGCAGTACGTTGTCGCAACGGCTTTGGAAAAACGCCCGGACTATAAAAATACTGAAACCCAAGTGGAGTATGAGGAAGCAAACCTCTCGCTGCAAAAGGCAATGAGCATCCCCGACCTCACTGTAGGGGGAAGATATTCGCGCGCAGGAAGTTATATCCCCGATTACTATGCGGTCACCGTGTCGATCGATCTCCCCATCTTCAACAGGAATCAAGGGAACGTTGAAATATCGGAAAACACGCTGGAAGGAGACAAACTTCTGCGTGAGTATTCCCGCAAAACCCTTGAAAAAGAAGTAGCGACGGCGTACTGGAAAGCAATCGACACCGACAGTCTTTTCAGGGCTTTCGATAAAAAGTTCACGGGCGAGTACAAAACATTGGTTGCCGGAATGGATGCTGATTACGAGAAACGAAACATCACTATCATTGAGTTCACGGATTTTTACGAGTCGTACAGAACGAGCATGCTGCAAATGAATCAACTTCAAAACGACCGGATTGACGCTTTTGAAGGGTTGAATTACGCAGCAGGGACAAGTTTGATAAATCCGTAAGTCGTCTTACGTTCAATCGATTTTAAAGGATATATACCATGAAAATCATTCTAGTCTTTATTAGAAATCTCATCCTTTTGCTCAGCATACTCCTTATGACTTTGCAGAGTACTGGATGCCAGGAAAAAAGCGACGCAAATTCGATCGCACAGGAATCCTCCGCAAAGCCGGTTATCTCTGACGATGGAACAACAATTCGGTTTCCGGTCGAAACGACCGGATTACGGCAAATACAAACGACGGAAGCCCGGGAAGGAACAGCATTAGTCTCTGTGATTGCTCCTGCACGCGTCGTCGCGACAATTTTGCCTGCCGTTACGTTATCGCGGAATATTATACTCTTCGAATCCCCGGACATTACTACGTTATATTCCCAGTACCGTCAGAGCAGCTCCAATGTTGAACTGACTTCGAAGAACCTCGTTCATGTCAAAGAAATGTATAATAATCAAGGTGCCACCGCCCGCGACCTCAATCAGGCGGAAACAGATGCAGCGAATGCCCGTGCGTCGATGGGTGAAATGGAGGGAAAGCTGAGAGCGTTCGGATTCAATCCTGCTGAACTCGAATCGGTCAAAATGCAAACGGCATGGCTCATGTCCGATGTTCCTGAAACCGAGCTCCACAAGGTGGAAAAAGGAGAAAATGTCGTCATCGTGTTTTCCTCTTTTCCCGATAAGAAATTCATCGGCAAGGCCGCTGCCATCGGAGACATCGTGGACCCGGTAACGCGAACAGTCAAAGTCCGCGTGACGCTCCAGAACCCCAACGGGAGGCTCCTTCCCGGAATGTTTGCCCGCGTGGATTTTAGTTATCCTCAACATGATGTGATCCTTTTGCCTCTCAACGCAATCGTGACAGTCGATGCAAATGACTACGCTTTTGTCCAGACCGCTGAAAGAGAATTCAGCCGGCGCAAGGTGACTATTTCGAACGCGAACGAGCTGAATGCCGTGGTGCTCGACGGCATTTCGGTTGGAGAAAAGGTCGTCACAAGTGGAACGATGCTTCTCAAGGGGCTGAGTTTTGGGTACTAGTGCCATTTCAAATAAAGATGAGGTTGTAATTTTGTTGCATCAACCCCACCCTAGCCCTCCCCTCAAAGGGGAGGGAAAATGCCCTCTCCCCTTTCAAAGGAGATCGCGAAAACAGACAAAAGCTTAGTTCAAATAACTTTGGAAAAATATGATACGGAAACTACTCGGCTTTGCTCTTAACCAACGGCTTGCAACGCTTTCGCTCGTTCTCATCATCATCCTCATCGGTGCGTGGTCGTGGGAGACTCTCAAAAAGGAAGCGTATCCCGACATCGGCGATACTCAAGTCACAGTCATCACATTGTTTCCGGGACGTGCTGCTGAAGAAGTAGAACAGCAGGTGACGCTTCCCATCGAACGGGCTCTCAATGCTGTTCCGAATGTCATCAGCCGCCGCTCAAAAACTATCTTCGGCCTCTCGGTGATCGAGTTGACATTTGAAGACGGCACTGACGACTATTTTGCGCGGCAGAGAGTTCTCGAAAAACTCAATGATGCAGTTCTTCCGGACGGTGTCAGTCCATCGCTCGGCCCTCTCACGGGACCCGTGGGAGAAATATTTCGGTATGTCATCGAAGCGGACGAGAGCCACACGCCTATGGACTTGCGGACTCTGCAAGATTGGGTCATTATTCCGCGGCTCCTTCAAGTTCCCGGTGTGGCGGATGTCGTGAACTTCGGCGGACTTGTGAAGCAGTATCACGTCATCACATCGCCCGACAGGCTGCAGCGCTACAATCTTTCAGTTCAAAACGTTATCGACGCAATCACCGCAAACAACCTCAATACCGGGGGCAATATTATTCAACGTGGCGAGCAGGGGTTTGTTGTGAGAGGAATCGGTGCAATTCACACGAAAGACGACATCAAGAATATTGTCGTCACATCAGTCAATGGGGTTCCTGTTTTCATCCGCGACCTGGCAAGCGTGGAAGAATTTCCTCTTCCGCCCGCGGGTGTCCTCGGATACACACTTCAACCCAATGATTCGACGAAAATCGATGTCAATTCAAGCATTCAAGGCTTGATTGCAATGCGGAGAGGGGAAAATCCATCCGACGTTGTCGAAGCGTTGAAGGAACGAGTCAACGAGATTAATGAAAACGATTTGCCGGCAGGAGTTCGGCTTCATATCACCTATGACCGGAGCGAGCTAGTCAACTATACGATTGACACGGTCTCGCGCACACTGTTCGAAGGCTTTTCCATTGTCATCATTGTGTTGATATTCTTCATCGGGAGTGTCCGCGCGGCTCTTGTCGTAGCAACAACGATTCCGGTATCAATGCTGTTCGCTTTCAGCATGATGAAGCTCACCGGAATTCCGGCTAACCTTCTTTCTCTCGGAGCGGTTGATTTCGGCATCATCGTCGATGGGGCGGTTGTCATGGTAGAAAATATTATGCGGCGGTACCGCGATGCGACGCCGGAGGAACGGAAACAAGGAATTATTCGTTTTACGTTGTCGTCGGCGCAGGAGGTAGGCCGGGAAATCTTTTTCTCGATCACCATTATTATTCTTGCCTATTTGCCGATTTTTTCGTTCCAGCGAGTCGAGGGAAAGCTCTTCTCGCCGATGGCATATACTCTCGCGTACACCATCACCGGCTCCATGATCCTTGCGCTTACGGCAATTCCGGTTCTGATGACGATGATTTACCGTAAGCACTTTGAATCGGAAAACCCCGGACGCGTAGAATGGCGCAACCCGATCTATGAGTGGATCGAGCGTAAATACGAAAAAATCGTTACTATACTGACCAGCTACGCTACCGTTACGACGATAGTTTCGTCGGTCATTGTCCTGCTGGTAATCGCTTTGGGGATAAAGAAGATCGGTACGGAATTCCTTCCCGAGCTTGACGAGGGATCGTTGAACATCCGGTGTTTTTTCCCGGTAGGCATTTCATTGAAGGAGGCTGAAAAGTATTGTCCGGTAATTCGGGATGTCATCAGCCGGCATAAGCAGGTCAATGTTGTCCTTACGCAATTGGGAAGGAATGATGACGGAACGGATCCTTACGGCCCGAATCGACTCGAAATTTTTGTCGGCTTGCGAGACTACTCGACATGGAACAAACAAATTTCGAAGGAAGAATTGACCAGCCAAATTAACGATGAGCTGGAGGATGCGGTGCCGGGAGCGCAATTTTCATTTTCGCAACCGATCCTCGACAATGTAACGGAAGCAGTCACAGGGAGCGTTGCCGATCTTGCTATTCTCATTAACGGCGACAACTTGAAATTCATGCGCGCGAAAGCCGATTCTATTCTTGCGATCATTAAGACAATTCCCGGCGCAAGTGAAAGCGGCATTGAACAAGAAGGAGATCAGGCGCAATTGACCGTCGATATCGACCGAAACGCAGTTGCGCGTTACGGGATCAATGTGAGCGATGTTCAGAAAATGATTGAAGCGGCAATCGGCGGAAAAATTGTCGGCAAATTGTACGAAGGAGAAAGGCGATTTGACATTGTCGTCCGTTATTCATCCCAATACCGTGAGTCGATAGAATCGGTGCGCGATATGCTCGTTCCTTCGCCTTCGGGGGGACGCATCCCGATGTCCCAGCTTGCTACCATCAAACTTGTCGACGGCCCGACAATCATCCAGCGTGAGGATGGACAGCGTCAAATTTCGGTCCGCACCAATATCCGTGGACGCGATCAGGGGAGCTTTGTTGCGGAGGCGCAGGCTAAAGTCGCTGCTGCCATCACGCTTCCAAAAGGTTATTCGATCTCTTGGGGCGGCCAGTTTGAAAATCTCTCTCGTGCTGGAAAACGGCTTGCAGTTGTCATCCCTTTGACAATCGGCATTATCTTTCTTATCCTTTTTACAATGTACCGGAATGTTTGGCATGTCGGTGTTGCAATGGCGAGCATCCCCTTTGCATTGATCGGCGGTATTTTGGCGTTGTTGATCCGCGGATACAGCTTCAACGTTTCCGCAGGCGTCGGGTTCATTTCCCTCTTCGGCGTCTCGATCATCGCCGGCGTTCTCTTTGTTTCGCGCACGAACCGCCTGATGGAGGACCTCGACCTTAATATTTTCGATGCGGTCAAGCGCGCAGCGATCATCCAACTCCGTCCAAACTTAATGACGATGCTTCTTGCCCTCCTGGGGCTCATACCGGCAGCCAGGGCAACCGGCATTGGCTCGGATGTACAGCGGCCTCTCGCTACGGTTATTGTGGGCGGTTTGTCTTCTGCACTTATAATGACGCCGTTGGTGCTCCCGTCAATTTATCTTGTTTTTGTACGACGCAAACAAAACAGAACTCAACCTCCATCAACCGAACCATGAGGTGATTATGCTCGAAGTGACAATCTTTCTTGACGAAGACGATATGGTCAAAGATGAATCGTTATACCAGTATATCATGAAGTACCTCCTTCATCATCAGATCAAAGGTGCGTCGGTCTTCGCAGCGATGGGAGGCTACGGTATAAAACGTCACCTCCATTACCCGCGGAAAATTGGTGCGTCGGGTGAGGGACCCATGATGATTTTATTTATCGATGAAGAAGAAAAAATCAACAGCGTTCTTCCGCACTTGAAAGAAGTGGTTGCTGAAGGTCTTATTGTCTTGAAGAAGGTAGACCGAGCATGAAGCTTGTACAATCAACAATGAGCAATGAACAATAATCAATGATCCAGCGGTTGTTTGCTGTTGATTGTTCATTGTTGATTGATCATTGTGCCTCGACGCCACTACTCAAATGTGCACCGCAACCTTGAAAACAACGTTCCTCGGTTCTTCCCAGCTCGCTCCGGTCGTGTACGCACCTTTGATGAGATGGATGTGATCCAATATATTGGTGACATAGATGGACGGTTCGAAAGAGCTCCCTCCATCGCGATGGAAGGTATGGCCTGCGCTGACATTAAATATCCAATACGGAGTTGTATGTGCGGCCTGATTGAAGTCGAACAATCCTGTTTTGTAGATGGAAACATCTTCAGGGTGGCCGTTAGAAAGTCCTGATCCGTACGTCGCCTCGGGATTGATGTACCAATCTTGAGGCTGATAGTTGAGACTGGCGACAATCGAAAGCCTTTGATCGTGATCAAGGTCGGTTGCAGTTCCATCGCTGCTTGGAGGCAGGAAGCCCCCCGTCAGAGGGCCCGAACCGACGGCATGAATAATTGAAGAGTTCAGGTGGCCCGAGAATGGAGTTGTTGGATCGCTGTAAGAAAGTGAACACTCCATCCCGGTTGTTTTTACAGTGGCAATATTGAACGGTGTCTTGATTGCCGTGTTACCGATTTGCGCATCATCCGTAAATGGACTGGCATACTTGAAGAAGGCCGCCGTTTTTAACCGCAGGTTAAATGGAAAACTGTGGGTATAAACAGCCTCATAGTAAGAATCGCGCTCCGGAAATGTGGGGGTTACCGAGTTGCTTGCATATTGAGCTATCGATCGTAGCGCCTCGATATTTGTAGGCATGAAGAGCCTGCCATAATACAGATACGCGGAACTATTTTCATCGATGAGGAAATTCCACCGGATGCGCGGGCTGGCCTGCCGCTGGAGCGGGACATCCGGAGCGATATGTTGATCGTAGCGGGCACCCAGATCAAATGAAGTCCAATCGAGCGGATGCCATTCAGTCTCTGCAAATGCACCAAAATCTGAACCGGCAAAGTCGGTGATGATTGACGGACCGGGGTTTTGCAAAGAGTCGCGTGATGTGAAATTCTCCGCCCCGCCGGTGCTGCTGATGTTGAATCCTACCTTAACCATCCACTGATGAGAAAACCTTTGATCGAACGTCGAGCGGATACCGAGCGTGGTAAAACTTCTGTCCTCGAAGAGATTATAGTACGTGGTATCTCCAGCAAATTGGAAGGCCGGTGGATCAACCTCCCCGGGAGAATATGTCAAGCTTCCTTCGCGGGCATACCCTCCGATGAAAAAGTTTTCCTCTTGATCGCTTTCCGAATTCAATGCACGGAAATAAGAAATCGATTGCAATGAATTAGCTGTTTCTTGTACATCGGAAGTAATTTGTACCGTGGGATCGTAAGGAACTTGCGTGGAGGTTCTCCCAAAACTGAGATTTGCAGTTATGTAATCAACGTCGCTTATAATATAATCGAACTTGCCGTAGAGAAAATAATCGAACCCGTGGTCGTGAAACAGATTAGGCACGGGAGTGTCTATGCGGCGATCTGTTTCCTGCCGCGATCCTGAAATGTAATACCCCAGATTTCCTGTGTGGTCACTCATCGACAAAGCCTCGCCGTCCGAATTCAGTGCCCGGAAGGGACCGACACGGCCTCCGAGTGTGTCACCAAGTATAGCGGACGACGGGCCGGACGCAACTTCGGTTCCGGGAGAGAACGGTTTAGTTCCGTTGAAAACAAGATAACTCCCGACATACGTCGAAGCGTCGAGATGAAATGTTCCTGTCGGGACACGGTTGTTCAGATCGATGATAGCAGACATCTGCCCGCCATATTCCGCCGGGAAGCCTCCGGTGATAAACGTTGCACGGTCAATGACTTTCGGATCGACAACTTCATTCAATCCTCCAAACACTCCGAGCGGAACCGGAATGCCATCGATGTAATACGTGAATTCTCCGTGTGATCCCCGGATATGAACCTCGCTGGTAGGCGCCCGTGCTGCTCCCGTGAGGTTCTGCTGAATCAAGTTCGTCATTTGATCTGTTGGCGGAGGATGATAGGTCTCAGACTCGAATGTTTGATTGCCGGTCATCATGTCGATATTCGAAACGCCAAGTTCACGCTGGCCGACAACTTCCACTGCCTGAACTTGATTCCCCAACGGCTGCAGATTAATTGTGAGGTTTGTGTTATCCTGATCTATGAGAACGGAATCTGTAAAAATTTCGTAGCCAACAAACCATGCGGTAAGCCTGTACCAGCCGGTCTGAACATCACGAAATAAAACTTGACCCACCATGTTGGTAGGGTTCTGAGCAATAAATTTCCTTCCTCGCTGCAACGCTACTCGCGCAAGGCCGATGGGAATTTTTTCCTTTGCGTCGTAAACTGTTACCCTGAAATCTGAACCCTCGTTTCCTTCAGGGGTGGAAGTTGTCCCCGCTGGGTGCGCAAGAGAGAAACCCACTATGCATAGGCATAATAGTATCACAAAAAGAATTCTTTGAGTTCGCATCTTTAAGTTTGCCATTATGGTTGGTGGTATAAATTGCACCCAGCGTGCTCGGTTTTTTTTAAACATCATTCGAATCCAATTATCAGGCCCGCACTTGCCTCCAAAGACTGCGCGGATCTCTCACCAAACGTGGAGCTGTAACCTGGCTCTACATACCACCCCACGTTCGTCTTTGGCCAGAACATGAAGTCGAGAATGAATTCCATGTCGTAGGACGTGGTAGGCTCGTTCCCGCCAAAATTGTGAACAACCTCCGGCCCCAAGCCGATCATAAACTCCGCGGTGCGAGAGAGTCGATACGGCTTCTTGAACAATAGGTCAAGTCCAACCTCGGTGTGATCCGAAGCCTTGAGTGCAGTGACCCCGCTTTCCAATTCGAGCCATTGTTCCACCGGCGTTGTCTCGACCGCAAGAGTACCGCCGAATTGAGATGAGGGTTCATTGAGACTCCATTCTCCTGCCGATCCAATTTCGAGAACAAAGGAGTGCTCTTTATCGGAATCTTCTTGAGCGAAAACAGAGTGCGTGGAAAATCCTAATACGCCAACGGCAAGAATCATCCAATGTTGTCGTTTACATTTCATAGATTATTGTATTATGGCTTTATCTGGATCGGCAGGTCAATCAAGCTTCTTACGATTTCGCTTTCAGAAGAAGCACCGGCACGCTGACGCCATGCCGGACTTTTGTCACTGTCGTACCAAGAAACAAATCGGCCATCAAACGATGACCGTGTGTGCTCATCGCCACGAGATCGCATCCCCTTTTTTGAATCCATTTAACAATTTCCTCGGCAGGCTCGCCGTACGCCAATTCCGCTTCAGCCGGAATACCATCGGAGCGAAATTCTAATGTCACTTTATCCAAGTACTCTTTATCTTCAACGAGCTCCGGGCTAACGGCGTCGGAACCGAATGTGCGAGCTGCCCAGCCGTCGGCAACATGTAATAGCACCACCCTGCTTTGCATAAATCGGGCGAGTTGTTTGATGTGTTCAATGATTGTCCTGTCTGTCGGAGTGCCATCCAGCGTTACAAGAATCGTTTTATACATATCATTACCTTTTTGCTGTCCAAAAAAGTTATCCGCCGATGATGACCCGCCATGCCGCGACAAGTGAATCCGGCAGAGCCTTAATATCCATTATTGTAATTAGAATAGCGCTACCCCATCCGGCGATCATCAAAAACCATCCATTTTTCCAGGCTCCCATCCGTTTGCGGGAACTCGTGAGGTGAAGCAGAGGGAACATCGAGAACGGAAGCTGTAACGCTAGAACCACTTGGCTGAGCGTCAGCAGGTCTGTCACGCTGCTGTCGCCACGGAGACCGATGATAAACACTGCCGGCAGAATGGCAAGCGTGCGCGTGATGAGGCGCCGTATCCACGGCTTGATCCTCCAATGCATGAAGCCTTCCATAACCACTTGTCCGGCGAGCGTACCGGTAATAGTGCTGCTTTGACCACTCGCCAGAAGCGCCACGGCAAACAACGTGCTCGCGACAACGGTCCCCAGCAATGGAGCGAGCGTAAGATACGCCACTCGAATCCAATCGCTCTCGGCAGCTAATTTTACTATCTGGCCTCCGGCAGCAACCACGCTATCCTTGCCATAGAACACAATTGCCGCAAGAACAAGAATGGCAGCGTTGACAAAAAAGGCGATGCTTAAAGCAATAACCGAGTCAATCGTATTGAATTTAATAGCTTGCCGAATGGATGCTTCATCTTTCTGCAGCTTGCGGCTTTGTACCAGCGCCGAATGGAGATACAAGTTGTGCGGCATCACCGTTGCACCGATGATGCCGATCGCGACGTAGATCATTCCTGTTTGCCGAAAGCTCGGGGAAAAAAGCGCGATCCCCATTTCGGAAAAGCTCGGTTGAGTCTGCGAGAGAATGAAAATCTCGATAAAGTAACAGACTCCCATCGTTGCGACCAAAAGGAGGACAACAGCTTCAATGGTGCGCATTCCAAACCGCTGCAAACCAAGAAGAAGAAGGACGTCAAGGCCTGTGATGATGACTGCCCACAGCAATGGAATATGAAACATCAGATTGAGCGCGACGGCGCTGCCGAGCACTTCAGCCAAGTCGCAAGCGCCAATGGCAATTTCTGAAAACAGCCAGTTAGGCCAGCGGGTCCAGCGAGGGTACCAGTCGCGCAGGCATTGAGCGAGATCTTTCCCTGTCACGACGCCGAGGCGGGCAGCAATCACCTGCAGGAAAATCGCCATCAGGCTGGCCATCCCGACCACCCACAACAACCCGTACTTGAACTGAGCTCCGCCCTGCAGATCCGTTCCCCAATTACCGGGATCCATGTAGCCCACACTGACAAGGACGGCTGGCCCCACAAATGCCCGCCAGCTTTTCCAGAAACCGGCATCCTGCTTTGGCACGGCGACCGTACCATGAACTCCCTCTAATGAAAGATGGCTTGTGCGCGTCGCCGTTTCAGAATCTTTCACCACCGGTTTGTCGGAGTCTTTCACTAAATTGGAATCAGCCTTTTCACTATTCATATTCTTCCCTGTCTTCTCATCCCTCGACAAATATATTGTGCGCCAATACGGAGCTGACAACCGTTTCTTTCGCGCCGATTTTGATGATCATTGAATTGTCAAATTTATTTTTTTGCTTTACAAGGATCCGCTTATTAAGCGAGAGTCCGATCGAGGATGCGTATTGCAGCATCTCGGGATTTGAATCGTTGACGCGCAGAACGCGCACAGTTGCTCCTTCTTCCGCTTCGCCAAGCGGTTGGAGATTCATTTTCTTTATCGTTCCGTCCTTTTGGGGGATGGGATCGCCATGGGGGTCGACTTTCGGGAAACCGAGCACCTCGTCGATCTTTTCCTCCATTCTTTCCGACATAATGTGTTCAAACTCTTCGGCTTCTTCGTGAATCGTATCCCACGAAAAATGGAGGACTTCGACAAGAAACATCTCCCACAGCCGGTGTTTCCTGATGATCTTAAGGGCAGAACGCTTTCCCTTTTCCGTCACTTCAACCCCTTTATACGGCACGTGCCGCAGAAACCCTTTTTTTGAAAGCTTTTTAACCATGTCGGTGACGGATGCGGGAGAAATTTTGAGCTTTGCAGCAAGGAGGGTTGTGGTGACCTTGTTCTCGCTTGCTTCAAGCTCGTAGATATTCTTGAGATAATTTTCGACGCTGATGCTGGCCATATTTTTGCTCGTTTAAATTTAGGTTAGACTAAAATAATATTTAGAATAGCAAAAGTCAAGCGGAAGGCTCGTAAAAAAGAAAAACCCGGCCGTTATAGGCCAGGCTTGACAAAACCGCAACTCTTTGAATACTCCTTACTGTCTACTGCATGCCGGCTACGATGAATTGTTTGCCGTTCACTACTTGCTCTCCTTTTTCTTATCAAAGATTTCATCCGATAATCCGGTATTTACTTTGTAATCGGAATATAGAATCGAGGCTGTTCCCTTTCGGGGCATACGTTGAGGATTATACATCTTCTCAGCGGATGAATCCGGAAGTTGCTGGGTATCCATGCGGGCTTCAATTTTTGATGGAAGTATATATTTGCCGTCAACGGTCTCGTACTCAACATCAACAGTAACCTTTCGCACGTCCGACGGCATAGACTCAAAATGTGTTACGACCCAGCGGGCACCGTCGACCCAGATATAGCTTTCGCGGGCAGGTTTTCCTTTTTCGGGCTTCGAAATCAGCCTCAGTTTGTACATCGTTACATTATCCTTTTGTTCGGTCGCTACAAGCGTTGCATCGAACTTGTCGATAAGCTGCGCCGGGTTCAGCCCCATAGCCTCGCGTGGGATCATCGCAAAGTTCTTTGCTTCAATATGAACCTTATCCGGCTGCTTGAAGTAGAGCGTGACGAGCATCTCCGGGATTTGCATTCGTTCCATATCTACCGTGACGTTCAGCGTAGCGGTATAATCTTTGACCATATCAAACTGGTTTTTCATGTTCTGAAGGATCTGCGCCGCAGTGATTGACTGGGAAAAACCAACATGAAGCCCGGTTGCCAGCAGCGCAAGACTGAAGAGTAATTTATTTTTCATTGTATCCTTGCATTTAATGATTTAAGACTTCTGAATAATTTTAAAAGTGTGGCTCACGCAAAGTGGCAAAATGATTTAAAAGCAGAGTCTTCGCGGCTTGGCGGGAGGCAATTTTTCAGAAGCCTCGAATTAGGAAGCATGCTGTTTCGCTTCATGCTTTCCGACAAAAATATTGTAAATTCCCATCAACATAGTTGCCACAACGCCAATTGCAAAAATCGAATACCAGACAACGCTGGGATTAGACGAGCCCCGCGCGAAGGTTGCGTAAAGCCATCCGCCCAACGGACCACCGACAAACCATGCAATCGCAACCGGAAGAAACGCATACCCCTGAAACAATCCCTGCTGGCCTTCCGGCGCAAGGTCGGAGATGTACTCGTAATACCGCGGAGCCTGAGTCATTTCACCGATGGAGAACACAGCGAGCCCCGCAATAATCGTCCAGATTGTCGGGTGAATCGCAATGACGAGCCAGCATAAGCTCGACACCGCGAAACCGGCAACTATCGCCGTGCGAGTGGGAAGATGTTTGGTGAGCCTGTTAACGATAAGCTGGAGCGCAATAATTCCCCATGCATCGGAAGACTGAATGATTTCAAACGGCGCATCTTTTGAAATATAATCGCTCACGTAAAACGGGACAATAATAAATATCTGCCAGAACATAATCCAAAAGAGTGAGAAAATAAGAAGGAAGATCATGAACTTTGCGTTGCCCAGCACAAGAACAAGGTTTTTGAATTTGGTCGCCAACGTTTCGACGGCGGCGCCTGTTTCCTTTTTTACTTCTTTATACAGCGTGATGTTCACAAAGAACATCAACAAGCAGCTTAATGAGGAAACGATGTAGACGTACTGAATTCCGTACGTGCTTCGCACGGTGAACGCTATGGCGGGTCCGATCGCGGCGCCGACGTTGACAAGCCAGTAATAGACCGCATAGCCGAGCGACTTTGTCTCAGGTTTGGAGGTAACGGCAACGGTGCCGAGCACGGATGGCTTAACAAACGAACCCCCAAGCGCGGTGAGAATGAGAATCGGGATGAGCACCCAGAACATGGGAAGTCCGCTGTATATTCCCTGAAACGATTCCATTCCTGTCGAGCCGATAAGGAAATAACCGGCAGCAAGAACAAGAAACGCAAACGAAAACGCGCGGCGAAATCCGAATTTATCCGCAATCGTTCCTGCGAATATCGGCAGCAAATAAATCAGCCCGCCGAACACCGATGAAAGCTGCCCCACTTGAAACTCGGTAAAGTGGAGATGGTCCCGCAGGAAAATGCTCAGCACCGTCGCCTGCCCGTAATAGGCAAGACGCTCGAACAACTCCATCCCGTTGGCAACCCAAAACGTGGGATGAAAACCATTTCTAATTTCAGCGAAACTTTGGCGGATCGGCATGCACGCTCCAATGCGTTAAGGCAACGTATATTTTTTTTCAACCATCTAAAAATCGCAGCGCGCAAAGGCGCCTAATACACTAAAAATATAACTTAGCGGCTTTGCGCTTTTGCATGAGACAAGCGTTCCAGATTTGTCCGAAAATTTATTCTAAGAAAGAATATCTTTCCGTTTAAAAACAAAAAGTGTTATCAGCCATAATCCGACAATGTAGGCGCCGAGGACGGCGCATGATTTGCCAATTGTTCCCCAGTCGATTGGATTTTTAAACGCTTGCTGCCACACATTTTGGTACGTTGTAAACAAGTACGGTTTGACCGGCTCGAACGATTCTACGGGTAAATTCGAAATGATCAGCAAAGCAACTACGACCGCCATCGTTGCAATGATGGGTCCGATTGCGTTTTCAACGAACGAAGAAAACAAAAAGGCAAGCGATGCCACGACGCACATCGATACGATTGCGAGGCCGTACGCGAGGGCAAAACGCGTCCAGAGCTCCGCCTCCGGCAAAATTGTGAGCGTATCGCGGTCGATGGCAAGCAGATCGCCGCTGCCGAAAATCAACAAGCCGAATCCGACACTGAGCAGCGCAATCGAGAAAACAAGCGACGCGGTGTAGAGCAGCGTCGTGATGTATTTGGAATTAAGAATCCGCGTGCGCGAGACGGGCCGTATCAAGATCAATCGAAATGTTCCTGCTGTTGCCTCGCCGGCAAGCTGGTCGCCCGCTACAAGGCTGATAAGAAACGGAACGTGCACCCACAAGCTGTTCATGATAAGCTGAGCAATGATCCAACCGTTAAAAAGATTTCCGGTCACGAAGAAATCATTCTGCAGTGTCCGCATTTGGTACTGGATGAACCTTCCCCCTTCCACCTTCATCGCCCACATGACCAACGGAATGATGACGGCCACCACAATGAAACCGATGTAGGTCCGCCATTTTGCGTAGGTCTTAAACAGCTCGTAATAAATGAGATTGAACATAATGTATTAGCTAGTGCCGTTTCCCAAAAATAACCTTGTATTTCTTTGACACCGAACACTTCGACTCCACCCTGACAGTCAGGCTGAGCGAGTCCTGTTTTATAGGACGAGTCGAAGCGCTGTCAGGGTGTCGCTCAGTGTGACTCAGTTCTCCAAATACAATATTTATTATTGGAAGTGGCACTAGTGGATAATTCAATGCTTTTTGTACAATTGACTTGTAATGCGTTTTTAATTTTCTTCTGTGACGGAAAGAAAATATTTTTCCAGCGAGCGCTGCTGCTCTACAGAAAAGACTTTGCATTTCGCTGCCACAAGTTTCGAAACCACAGCCGGGATATCTTTCATCTCAATAGTTGCAACGATCCCAGTAGAATCTGTGGCCGGGTACTTCACGCTTTTTATTTTTTCCAGTACCCCCAGCGCCTTTTTTAGCGGTACGACATTGAGGAAGACCTTATTTGCGCTCCCACGAAGAAGCTCGTTCACGTCTCCCTGGACCACCAAGTTTCCTTTGTTAATGATCGCCATTCGGGTTGCAACGTGTTCGACTTCATTTAATAAGTGGGACGAAAGAAACACCGTCATCCCGTTGTCGTTCGAAAGCCTGGCAATTAATTCGCGCACTTCTTTCATTCCCTGCGGGTCGAGGCCGTTGGTCGGTTCATCGAGGACAATAAGCTCCGGGTCGCAAAGAAGCGCTTGCGCAATTCCAAGACGCTGCTTCATCCCATGCGAAAAGGTTTTCACACGGTCGCGTGCCCTTCCTTCAAGCCCCACCATCGCCAGCGAGTTAATAATTTTCTCTCTCTGGGGAGTTTTCCCGAGCGTTAACGATCCGGCAATTTCCATGTTGCGATAAGCGGTGAGGTACAAGTAAAAGTCGGGCTTCTCCACGATGCCGGCCACTTTCGCAAGCGCTTTCTCCCTTTCCTTTTCAAGATGATAGCCCAGCAACTCCACAGACCCGGTTGTAGGCTGAATGAGCGATAGGATCATCCGGATCGTCGTGCTCTTTCCAGCCCCATTCGGACCCAAAAATCCAAAAACGTCCCCCCGATGGATTTCGAGATTGACATCCTCAACAGCCCAACGGTTCTTGTACCGCTTGCCTAGGTTTGTTGTTCGTAGAATGATTTCTTCAGGCATAGAAGTCAATGATCAATGAACAATCAACAATGAACAATTATGGAGCAGCATCATTCTTTTATTGATCATTGATTATTGTTCATTGTTGATTGCTAAATTAATTCGTTCAGAAGTTCTTTCCGTGGATTGGGGATGACCACTTTGTTGACGAGAAGGCCTCGTTCTGCGCATACTGCTCCTGCCGAATCAACCGCAGATCGTACGGCGGCAACATCTCCCGTTAACGTGACAAACGCCTTCCCACCGAGCGCCATTGCAAGCCGTATTTCAATAAGGCGGACACGCGCCGTTTTCACCGCAGCGTCCGCCGCTTCGATCAATGATGCGACACTGAAAGCTTCGACAATCCCGAGCGCTTCCAGCATTTGCACCTGAGAAACGCCGGAGATCGCAGGGAATACATCCTTGTGGACATTAGGAATGACGAATGTGTCGATCACCATGCCGGTGCCGCTCACCGTCCCTGCATCGACGCTCGCACGAACCGCAGCAACATCGCCGCCGACCATGACGATATATTTCCCCGAACAGATGCTGCGGGAAAGAAGCAATTCGACATCTGCAGCTTTAAGCATCGCATCACTCACCAAATATCCGGCGGCAATACTCGAAAGTTCAATCAAGCCGATGGAATTCATTTCTGGCATGCTTCTCCTTCACGGTTATTTTTGTTCAATGATAATTTCTTCGTCGTGCAGAGCGACAACGCCTTCAATGCTGGCATGAATACGCGCGCCGAGTTCCCCGTTCGGAATTTCTCCGATAACCTCGCCCGCTTTCACGGCACTCCCGGATTCCACAACCGGAATTGCCGCCGCTCCGATATGCTGCGACAACGGTATTCGTACTCTTTTCGGTTGAAATTTTATTTCCCGATAATGAGCGGGCAGATCATAATCTTTCACGCCAAGTTTTCCGATAAGCTGTTTCAAAGGAACGTGCCTGCCGTCGTAGATGGGGTGAGGTTTCACATTGCGGTTGCCATCCCATGGTATTCCTTTTGCCTTGAGGTCGATTTTTGCTTTATCGCATGCTTCTTTCGGGTACAGATCTTCAGGACAAGCATACAATGTGCAGAGGCCGCAAGAGCAGCAAAGCTGCGCCCATTGATTCCAAAGGTCTTCGCCGGATGCCGTGAAGCTGAGGCTTCGCATCACCTTGTGCGGCTGCACATCGTATCCTAAGAGGTACCGGGGACAAAACTCCGTACAGTAGCTGCACTGGTCGCACGCCGATTTTCCGACGCGATGTTTCGATTGCTCGGGTAAACTCTTCCTCGAAATCAACCTGTGTTCAACGGGCAAAACGACCAAACCGGCGCACGTTTTTGTTACCGGCAGACTCATATCCGAGGTAAGCTTTCCCATCATAATCCCGCTGACGAAAACAGCATATTCGGCAACCGTTGTGCCCCCCGCAGCCGCAATAACGTCGGCAAAACTGATACCTATCGGGACGCTAAACGTCGACGGCTCGTTAACCGCTCCTGCAACGGTAATGCACTTTGTGGTTACGGGGACTCCTTCGAACGCATAATACATGTTGCGCAATGTCTCGACATTATTGACAACGACGCCAACGTCGGGGGGAATTCCCTGCGGCGGAATCAGCCTTTTGGTCGTTTCATACACAAGAATGTATTCATCTCCCGTCGGGTAGTAATCTCCAAGAAGTTTCAGTTCGATGTCCGTTCGTTCGATTGACGACTTTACACCGCTCAACTGCTCTTCGTGTTTTTTCTTGATGCCGAGGATCCCTTTCTTCGCCCCTGTTGACGACATCAATTGTATCATTCCTTTGACAACGGCATTGGGCTCACGTACCAGTAATTCCAGATCCTTATGCAGAAGCGGCTCGCATTCCGCACCATTTGCCAGAACGTACTCGGCGGACGAGGCTGCCTTAACGTGCGAAGGAAATCCCGCACCTCCGCATCCCACAACACCCGCATTTCTTATTTTTTCGTGGAATGTCATGGCAAAGATTGATGTCTTTAGTCGAGGAGTGATCCTTATAATTAGAAGCTATCTCAAAAACGCTTAATTATGTCCTTCTGAAGGAATACTGACAGATCATTGTCATTCTGAACCCCGTCGCTTTTCAGACGGGGTGAAGAATCCATGACAATGACATCCCTTGACTCTACTAGGCTTCCATGTCATGGATGCTTCGCTCCGCTCAGCATGACGTTTACGGCTGCTTTCTGCATGAAAACCATTTTTGAGATGGCTTCTAGTGAATAATTGACGAGTGCCGAATGCCAAATGACGATTGACATTCGACATTCGACATTCGACATTCGACAATTACTCATAGTGTTTCAATTGCGGCCACAATTCCTTCAACGGCATTTTCAAATTCCGGCATACATAGATCGCAAGATTGTTTTCGTACGGCATCGCATACGCGCTTCTCACCGTATCTGCAATTGTCACACTCTCAAATTTTTCCGTCTTACTTTTCAAACCGCCGCCGAGAATAATGACAAGATCGCCGTTGTAGTTCCGCGGACCCCAGAGCCAATAATTGTTGTGCGAGCCGATCGACTTTGGCAGATCGTATTTTTTTGAATAGAAATCGATGGCACCACAATCACCGTAATTGTTTCCGAAGATTGCGCACTTTGCCTGGTCTTCGGGAGAAAGCGAGTGGAATACTTTTGCAACTGCTGCTGCTTTATCTTCCCAGCCGAACATATCTGCATAGAATTGGGGAAGCTCATCCAATTGCTTTCCCTCTGACGTTGACGGTTGGATACCTAACGCATTGGCATAACGGATGTACGTCTCGACAGGCAATACGGGAATTCCCATCGGCGCAAGGAGGATGCCTGCGGCGATGATAACAGCATACACCGGTCGTACCCACCGTGTTACCCCGGAGGATGTCCATCGTTCGGCGGCGACAGCTCCGCCGGCAAACAGCATCGTGTATGCAGGAGAGAGATATTCCGGCTTGCTGTGGCCGTTGAGAAGGAGCACGGCCAATGCCGTAAGATAAATATACGCCAGTATGCGGAACCGTCGCTCCTCTTTCGAAAACAGGAACCAGAAAAGACCTGCAAACCACAACGGCAGCGTAACAGGGTTTTGCATCATCAATTGGCCGCTGAGAAAAATTCTCGGCGTGAGGGAAGAATATTTTTCTGCCGAAGCGTTGCGGATGAATTCGAGATGAGCAAGCCCGTGTGTTGTATTCCAAATGATGAAGGGAAGAAACAAAGCAAAGGCGATCACTCCGGCGATGTATGGATATTCAGTTTTCAGCCAACGCCGTTCGGGCGTCGCTATAACGCCGACAAAAATTCCGAATCCAAGCCACAGAACGCTGATCTTGTTGAGCAGACCGAGCCCGAGAAGAAGCCCCAGGTAAAGCCAGTATTTTTTATCGCCGGTTTTTACGAGAAGGATAAGAACGTACGCCGACCATGCCCAGAACAGCAGGTCGAATGCGTTCATCGAAAAAAAACCATCCATGGCGAGAATGATGAGCGAAACAATACTTGCGAGTGAAGCAAGGGCTTGGGCGAACCGTCCGCCGCCAAGCTGACGCGCCATCAGGCCGGTAAGGAATACTGTGGCTGCACCGGCGATTGCGGGAAGAAGGCGAATAGCAAACAGGGAATCCCCAAAAACCATTCTGTTCAACGCGAAGAGAAATATAGAAAAAGGCGGCTGGTCGACATACCCCGCGCTAAGATGTTCGCTGCATGCCGCGTAATAAAGTTCATCCCTGAAAATACCGTAGCCTGCGAATGCATTCGTATAAAAATGGAGCAGCAGCTTTAGCAGGGCGAAGAGAAGAAGAAACACGGTACTGCCCGTGAGCATTTGCCGGGAAAAGAGGGGAGGTTTCATTCAGCTATCGCACGTCGTCATTTCTGTTCGCTCATATAAGCCTTAAACTTAGCTGCAAAGTCGGACTTCGGGGTGAAATTGTTTTCTTTTGTTTCAAAAATTATTTCTTTTAACGCCGAGACCCTCCAATACACAATGGTACTATCCTTAGCCGGAACAATGACGCCGTTCGTAGCAACAATACTTTGATCTCCTTTGATCACAAATTTGAGCGTGTCGTTGTTGAATTCATGTTTGAAGACATCTGCCAGGTTGGAAAAAATTGCCTTTTCTTTCCAGACAAGAACGCTATCTTCGACGGCAAGAGCTCGGTCTTTGACATAAAGGCCGTCGTGAACACGCTCGAGAAGGTAGTCGTCCCCTTTCCACGCTCGGATTGCCTCTTCAAAATCCTTAGTCTGTTCTGCCTCGTCGGATTCGTCCGATTGAACATTACGCATAATTGAGATCATTGTTCCGCTCTTTCCATCCTCGTTCATCGTAATTTTGTATTCTGTCGTTTCACTGGCTAGACAACCTAGGCAGGCAAATGCAAGGGAGAGAGAAAAGCAGAGGGAGCATGTCTTCATTGTCGTGATCGATCGTTTCATGATGACTCTCCTTACTGTTGTAGATCGAAGCAAGAAATTCATCTCCGCCAGCACTGGAACAATCGTCGGCTTCAAAAGTTTAGCGATTATTGTGGAGAGAAGCAAGGGAGAGGACGAGCGTACATTGCTTCCCTTAGAAGAGCGCTACATACCTCCCTTATCTTATTCCCCGCTTTTTCTTCTCGATGATAACCTGCATATCCACAGACGCAGCGCAAAGCGGGCAAACGTACCGCTTCGTTGTCTCGTTAAAATCCGGTTCGTTGGTTTGATGGCAGTTGGGGCATTTGATCGTTAATGGTCTGTCGAATTGAGGCTTAGCCATAGTATTGTTGGATTTTATCTTTTCCAAATTTATTATTAGGATGCTTTTAAATTAACCTCAATATATCAGAATGACGTGGACAATTATTTCACTATAGTTATTATTTCTCTTCGTTTGTCATCCTGCGTGCAACGAACGATCTATCTCATTGTTCCTGCGTGGATCCTTTATCGCGCTTCACTCAGTTGAGAATGAGATACCTTTTGCACCTTCCAAAAGATGCTCACTTCAGCCGTATCGCCTCTTCCACCGGCAAGTCGCGTGATGAAGTGCCGACAAGAATTTCGTATGCTCCCTTCGATGTTGCCCACTCATGTTTGACATCGTCGTAATATGCAAAGGAAAGGGTGTTGAGATGCAACTCCACGTTCTTTTTTTCTTTTGGCTGCAAAAAGACTTTCGCAAAGGCTTTTAATTCTTTTACTGGACGGAGAACCTTCGCGCTGTCGTCGTGAACGTACACCTGAACGACTTCCGCACCAGCGACATCACCCGTGTTCTCCACACTCGCAGTCACGGTGTATTCATTATCCGTACTCTGAGGAACCGGCGTTACCTTCACATCGCTGATCGAAAACTTCGCATACGACAACCCGTAGCCGAATGGATACCGGACATCAATATTCTTGGCATCAAAATGGCGGTAGCCGACAAGGATGCCGTCGTTGTATTCCGTTTCATCATTCGCCCCAGGATATGAACCGTAGGCTGAACAATCTTCCCATCTCTTCGGCATTGTCACTGGGAGTTTACCCGAAGGATTTATCGCTCCAGAAAGAACTTCGGCGATTGCTTGAGCACCTTCCTGACCGGGATACCACGCCTCCACGAGAGCGTTAACGTTGTCAATCCAATTCTCCATTACCACCTGCGCACCGGCTTCAAGAACAACGATGGTATGAGGATTCGCTTTTACTACCGCATTAATTAAATTGACCTGCGAGGCTGGCAAATCTATTGTTGGACGGTCGAACCCTTCCGATTCCTGCATCGGCGAATCGCCTACAAACAAAAGAACTGCATCGCTTTTCTGAGCGAGAGCGACCACGCCCGGCAATTTATCCTCGCTTGGCTTTGCCAGCCCAAGACGTGCAACCGCTCCTCCCAAGTTTTGATAATACTCCATTTTTATATCGTAGGATTTTCCCGCTTCCATCGCATAGTTTACGCTTCGCGCTTCTTCCGCATGCTGAGTCCAATTGTCGATTAATAATTGATTGTTAATATAGAATCGCACGCCATCGTCCGTTGAAACGGAAAATTCAAACGTGCCGGACTCGGTCGATCGGATATTTCCAGTCCACCGGACAGAAAAACTGTCGGCACCGATTCCTGCAGCAGGACTTCTTTCTCCCCAATCAAAATTTACTGTTGTATCGATGCGGCGCACCGAAGGCTCACCCCGCAGTTCTTCGTTGGTGAAATATTCGCCGAGGAGGCCTTTCTTTTCCGGCTCGTTCGGCGGAGAGAGCAAGTCCGGGTCAATCGGGGTGATTGCTCCCGGCAAAGGTGCACCGATTGCATAATTGAACGAGACGGTTTTTCCAAACATCCTCTTCAACGCATCGAGGGGCGATTCAGCCGGTGCAGGGTTCACCATCGAGCTTCCACCTCCGCCGGTTCGAGCAACGGCTGCATTCGGGCCGATCACGGCGACCGATTTCAACGCCGACATGCGTAGAGGAAGAGTACCATTTTCATTTTTCAACAAAACAATACCAGCCCGCGAAACATCCAGAGCTATCGAACGCTGGGGTAAACCATCCGCTTGCGGTTTTTCAGAAGCAGCTTGGTCGAAAAGCCCGAGACGAAACATGACACGAAGAATGCGACGCACTTTATCGTCGATAGTCGATTCGCTCACCGCTCCATTTTTAATTAATGGAAGGAGCGTTTCTTTGTTGAGGAACTGACCGGTCGGCATTTCAAGATCGAGGCCGTTGTTGGCCGTAGCAAGCGTGCTGTGCACGGCCCCCCAATCGGACATGACAAGTCCCTGGAACTGCCATTCTTTTTTCAATACATCCTGAAGAAGAAATGTGTTTTCACTACAGAATGATCCATTCAACTTGTTGTACGCCGACATGATCGCCATTGCTCCTCCCTCCTCAACCGCAGCTTTGAATCCAGGGAGATATATTTCATACAGTGCCCGTTGTCCAACCTTGTTATTAATCCTATCGCGCTCCCACTCCTGATTGTTTGTCGCATAATGTTTTACGGTGGCGGCAACATTTCCGCTTTGGACTCCACGGACATACGAAACGGCAATGCGAGATGTCAGAAACGGGTCTTCGCCGTAATTTTCAAAATTTCTTCCGCCCTGCGGAACACGATTGATATTAATACACGGACCAAGAATAACATTGCGGTCCTTCGCTTTCACTTCCTGCGAAATCGCCCAGCCGTACCGCCCCGCGAGCGATGTGTCCCACGTCGATGCAAGCATAACAGCGGCAGGAAATGCGGTTGATGTTCCCCATCGAACCCCGACCGGACCGTCGGTCATTTTTAATTCAGGAATGCCAAGCCGGGCGTTGGGTTTAGTTCCAAAACCGGTCCCTCCTATCATGTCTATCTTTTCTTCAAGGGTCATTTTTGAAATCAGATCATCAATCCGTTGTTCAACGGGTGTTTGCGGATCTTTGTACCCGCCTGCAGCGGCGAAAGACAATTGAAAGCCGATAACAAGAACTGAGCACAGTATAAATGAGTGTTTCATGGAATGGATCCTTTATCGATGTTTGAGAGAAAATCTCTACCTTCCAATAGAATCCAACCCTGGAGGGGGAGAAGGGACATTTACAATCATTTTTCGTTTCCGGTTCCTTTATCCCGGTCTAAAACCTTAGGGATGAGAAGCGACGCTTTCCGCCGGGCAGAATCGGCAGCTCTTTTCCGCGAGACGCCGATTGTTGTAATAGCCCTTTCGTACGCGTCATCATAGGGAATTCCTTTTGCCATCAATTCCCGTTCGTACAACTCCGTTGCGATTGAAAACTCCGTTTCTTCGCACGATATCTGTCCGTCGATCCAGATTTCTTTTGAGGGAATAAAATGACATGCCAGGTCGTTGTCGCTCAACCCAAAATCGGGATAAATGTCCCGGCGCACTGCCGCACCGTCGACAATCCAAACGGAAATGCCGTTTCGGCTTCCGAGCGGCACACGGTAGATGTTGTGAAGAAAAATTGAATCGGGAAGCCCCGCTATTTCTTTGATGCCGTCGCAATCTGTCGGCGAAACGCGGGGAAGTTCCTGCTCATGTGCACGAGACGCAGAGTCGTCCGCATGGCGCATCACCTGCTCGAGTTCGAGGGCTCGATTGTGTGCATCATCGTATGACATTCCCTGCCTGGCCATGAGAGATCGTTCGAGCAATTCATGAGCGACGGTGTACTCGAACTCCTCAGCAGCGATCGCATTGTCGATCCAAATCTCCTTTTGCGGAATGAACGGATAGCGTTGGGGATTCCCCCCATACAAAAATGCAGGATATATATCGCGCCGCACTTCATCGCCATCGACGATCCACACGTTGAGCCCTTCCCTCATCCCCATGTGAAGCCGGTATATTCCACCGATGCGTTGAGCTGTTGACTCGCCACCGAGGAGGAATAAGAAAAGCAGTATTGAGGAAAAATATTTGTTCATTCCGTTGGGGAAGTCATGAGTTTAAGTTGTAGGTTTCAGGTTATGAAACGTAAAACGTAGAGCGTACAACTAAGGACTCAGAACTTAAAACTTACTTTTGCATCCGTTTAAGCAGTTGGATCTGTCCGGCGTGGTACACATCATGCGATGCAATGCCGGAAATGGTTTGAAGGTTTGTCCATTTGCTTCCGGATGGATTCTTATTGAGGTCGGAAGGTTTTAACCCGCCAATGGCTTCACGCAAAGATCTGTGTGTTTCTTCAAGGAGTGCAAGATCCGTACGCCATGCCTTTTCCGTTGCCTCAACAGGGCGCTTAAACCAGTTGCTTCCTTTCAACGGAAACTTACCCTTTTTCTCCTCCAATAACCTTCGCCGAACGATATATTTCCAGTATGCACAGTGAACTACGATTTCCCAAATATTGTGCCGCGTGGCTGCAGGTCTCCATGCAACTTGTTCGATCCTTAGGCCTTTCATGGAGCCGCGAAGATTTGCTCCATGCCAGGCCCGCTTTTCATACGATTCGTCGATAAGCTGAAGAAGAACTCGTATCGCCTCGGAAGGATGAGAGCGTTTCATGATTACATCCTTTCAAGCCACCGCATGACGCCGAATTTTTCCAAATCGACTCTCTCCTTCTCAAAAGCCACTCCCTCTTTTTCCAACAGTTTTTTCTGTTTCTTATATTGAGCAGTTTTCAGAGCGAAGGAAATTTTTCCCTGGGCGTTGATGACTCGCTGCCATGGAACACCGGAGTTGTGCGGAAGATTGTGCAGAGCGTACCCTACGAGGCGTTGTTGCCCCGGTAGCCCCGCCAGGCTGGCAACGTCGGCGTACGAAGCAACTTTCCCTTTGGGAATCTGCTTCACCGTCTCCCAGATTCGCTGATACTTGCTTTTCTCTTTCGGCATTGACAGTGCACGTTCACTCGCCTACGAGACGCAAAGTCGCAAATTGATTTTAAAAAAGAATCTTTGCGTCTTCGGCTCGGCGAGAGACATTTTTTCATCGGATGATTTTTATTGTATTCCCAGAAGCTCTATTTCAAATATCAGCACCGCGTTCGGGGCAATTTGTCCCCCTGCTCCCTGTTCGCCGTATGCGATGTCAGAAGGAATGACTATTTGCCATTTCGACCCGACCGGCATCAATTGCAGTGCTTCGGACAATCCTTTGATAACACCCTTGACAGGAAACACCACAGGTTCGCCCCGTTTGTATGAGTTGTCAAACTCCGTTCCGTCGATCAACGTACCACGATAATTCAAAGTTACCTTGTCATTAATGCCGGGTTTTTTGCCGTTCCCTGCCGTCAACACTTTGTATTGCAATCCGCTCGGCAGCGTGACAACGCCTTCTTTCGTCTTGTTTTCAGCAAGAAACGATTCACCATCTTTTTTATTTTTTTCGCCCGCTGCTTTCATCTTCTCAACATGCGTCGCCATCATTTGCGTTTGAAATGCCATCATTGCCGACCGAGCCTGGGCATCCGACAACATAGGTGTGCCGCCGCTGTTTAAATCCTTTATCGCTTGTGCAAGGGCATCGGGATTAACATCGATCATCTGCCCCTTTAAATTCCTGCCTATATCCATGCCAATACTGTAACTGACACTGTCCTGCAATGTTTTCAATTCCGTTTTATGCTGGCTGCTCTGGCAGGCAGACAGCAGGAAGCCGAGCGCAAGTGCTCCGGTTAATTTAGCGTACTTCATTAAGAGGTTCCTTCATAAAAGTGTTTGTGAAAAAGAGAGTATTGTTTCTCTTTATTTAGATGTTGATCATAATACGATTTTTACAGGGCTTATTCAAATGATGAAGAAAACGGATGCTGTTACAGTTTGAAGGTCATTGCGAGCGGAGCGAAGCAATCCCCTACGTTAAGGGGAGATTGCTTCGGCAAACAACGCCTCGCAATGACTTCTTCTTAAGAAAAGAAACAAACTGTAACAGCACCAGAAAACGGGTAGTGCTCAAGTTTGGTAAGGTGACGGACACCTTACCGATTTACCCTACCAAATATTTTGCCATAACATGATTTTTTGGAGTGAGGTGTCCGTCACCTCTCGCTGGAAAAACAAAACTGACCACTACCAGAAAACGGGTGCTGGCTCAATCCGTCATCCCCGTGAAAGCGGGTCGTAGACAACTCGTTGAGAATCCAAATATTTTTTTTGCTCCACAATGGATGCCCACTTTTTCCGAAGGGGATGCTTTCGGCACGTGGGCATGACAATTTTTTATTCAAATTAAGCTACTACCGAGAACGAAAGAAAAGTTCTCGCTGATTGTATTCAACTACAAAATGACGGCATCAATGATAGTGGGTAAAAAAACTCCCGTCAATTTCAGATAAAGAGAAGAGAAAGTCACGGTGAGAATATCGATGGCAGTTGGTTTGAGTAGATCTCAACGCCTTGCTGATTTACCTTACCAAATATTTTGCATATCGCGCTTTTGCTGATACGGTGTTCGACATTTTGAATGGAATGCAAAACGCACAACTGCTTAATCGAACGTCAATTTGATATTGATAATTTCCGGCGTATTCCCAGTCCGGATTGGCGGCCCCCATGTACCAACGCCGCAGGAAACGTAAAAGTGGGTATTTCCCTTTTTCATATAGCCCCAGCTAAGTTCGTACACCTTCTTCGTAATAAAATTGAAAGGCCACAATTGTCCATGGTGAGTATGGCCTGAGAGCTGTAAGTCCACTCCGTTTGCTTCTGCTTCCTCAAGGCGGAATGGCTGATGGTCCATCAAAATCACCGGGAAGTTTTTGTCGACATCCCTCATCAACTCCGGGAGCGGCTTACGTGTCTTTCCGGTAAACCCTCGAATGCTGATGTCTTCTCTTCCTACAACACAAAGAACGTCGTCAATCTTCACCGAGGCATCGCGCAGCATCGTGATGCCGTGTTCACCGAGATATTTGCACGCAGGTTCGACCCCACCGATGTATTCGTGATTGCCGGTGATAGCAAAAACTCCGTATTTTGATCGAATCTTGCGGAGCGTTTCACCGAGATTATTCCTGATCACTGGACCGATATCTTCATCCACAACGTCGCCGGGAAGCAAGACAAGATCCGGGTTGAGAGAGTTGATGAGAGCAACAATTCGTTCCAGTTTTGATTTACAGACAATAGTACCGAGATGGATATCCGAAGCGACAGCAATGTTCAGCGATTTAACCCCGCTTCCTTTTTTGGGAATTGATAACACAAGCGTTTTGATACGCGGCGTGCGGGCGTTAAGGTATCCTCCAAGCACAATGAACGAAACCACGATGACGACAATTGCAGATGCGACCTCTTTCGTATGCTCCGGGTTAATGGTAAGAAATGGTGGAAAAAATGGAATAAAGAAATTCAAAAGCCGTAGGATATCGATCGCAAACGCGAAAAGTAAAAAATAGACCATTGCCGCAAGCCAGAACGACCCGAGCAACACCAACGTAGTGCTCAGCCACGAAAGCGAAACACGTTCCAGCACCCTCCCGGCAATGAACGAAAGAGACAAGAGAAGAAATGCCGCTACGTAAACTGTTCTCCAAGTCGATTGAAATCCGCCTGCCTCCCATTCCCTGATGAAAATATAATAATTGATGAGCGCGTAGACCGATAGTGCGATCGAAAAGAAAATAACGAAATTAATTTTTTTCATTAGGGGCTATAACAAGTGAGGAATCACGACAAAGGCTTTACGACCGAATGAAGATAAAAGGCACGTGGAGCAGAGCCCAGATAGAGTACGTTATTGCCGTTTCTTTCCTGGTCGAAGGTGAAAGCACCGCAAAGTACGCTCCCCTTGCAACCGTGTTGCTTAACATGGAAATAATAATCGCGGGCACTACTATTTTCGACAAGAACGTCCGACCCGCGAATCAACGAAAGGATAAACGGGACAACATCGGTAACGCCGACAATCGTCGAAAGTCCCAGGACACCATTATCTCCAAAGCTTTTTTGAACAATGCCGGTGGCAACGGAAAGCATGACGAACAACGCTCCAAACGCCATTGCCGGGCGAATTTCAAAGGGGTTTTGCAGTGCCGGAACTGAATTCTCATTGCCTGCGGAACTTCGCCACATAATTCGAACCGACAAAACCACACCGATGAAAAATAACAGGACAAGCCGCCAGGCCAGCACCGGAATAATGCTGTCATTAATGAGCCAGATCAAAATCAGAACCCGGAGATTCATGACGCTCCCGGCAAGGACCGATGCTTGAAGTGCTTCCATTGCACGTTGCGGATCTTTTCGCGCGATTCTTCCTACCGCCATCGTCAGCGCAGTGCTTGAAACAACGCCCCCAAGCGCCCCGGAGAGCCACATACCGATCTTCTGTCCGAATTTTTTAGAAAGAAAGTATCCAACAAATCCAAGAGTGGAGACGAGGATGACAATTTCCCAAATGGTTGTTGGGTTAAGCTTGAAACGTGTGTATTCCTGATTCGGAAGGACGGGAAGAATAATGACGGTAACAAGAAGGAATTTTATTGTAGCGAGAAATTCTACCTTGTTGAGCCGCTCGACATACGATTCGAGCGCAGCCTTTTCGGAAAGCAAAATCGTATTGACGACGCCGAGTGCCATTGCAATCCAGACATCGACGAGAAGCGCGAGTGCGCCCGTAACAAACGTGAGAAGCGCGGAGATTTCGCTCGTGGACCCATACCGCTCGACTTTAATCTTTGCTATGTACGCAATCAACGTCAGTGCAGCTATTGACAACAAGCCGACCGGCAGCATGAGCGTTGCGCCCACTTTATAGAACCATGCGCAGCCGAACCCCAGAAGACTGATGATCGGGTGTGTGCGCACCCCGCCGAACACCATTTTTTGTTCTTCGATTTTCGTGCTTTCGCGTTCCAGCCCGACGAGAAACCCGAGCGCAAGCGCAACAAGAAAGCGGAGCTCCGGTGTCCATTCAAATGTGTTCATATTTTGACGATGATCATTCCTTGATAACCAATTACTACAGTCTAAGTTCCGTGTAAAATCGCTTTTAAAATTTTCATCTGTTAATATAGAAATTCTCGATTACAGTATCAAACAATTCGGTAGTGACTCATTTTGGAAAGACTTAATCAAAAACGGATGTCATGTCCCCCATAGGGGGACATCCAGATTCAATTGCATGGATTCTCAACGAGTCGTCTATCTACGATTCTACGAATCGTAGATTCGTGGAACGACCCTACGGGTCGATAGACCCGTAGGGAGTCTTCGACCGGCTTTCGCTCGACGAGTCGTCGTAGTCTGGCGACCGTAACGACATTACATTGAAAATGAGTCATTACCAACAATTCAGTTAGAGATGACGACCGGTCAATTTGCGATTCCAAATTCCTTCAATAGGAATGCATAGATGAACGCTTGTTCTTTGTATGCATCGTAGCGTCCCGATGCACCGCTGTGTCCTGCTCCCATATTCATTTTCAAAAGGAGAGGGTTGGAGCCAGTTTTCGTTGCGCGCATTTTTGCGGTGTACTTGGCCGGTTCCCAATACATTACTTGACTGTCATTGATCGACGCGGTGATGAGAATGTCGGGATACGATTTTGCTTCAACGTTCGAGTAAGGGCAGTACGATTTCATGTAGTCGTATTCTTCCTTTACATTCGGATTTCCCCATTCGAGGTACTCCCCCACCGTGAGCGGCAGTGATGTATCGAGCATGGTGTTCACAACATCCACAAACGGCACCGCAAGATGAGCGGCCGTGCATAAAGCGGGACACATATTGAGCACGGCACCGATGAGTAAGCCGCCGGCACTCCCGCCTGTAATTGCAAGGCGGTCGTTTGATGTGTATCCCTGTTCAACAAGATGATCCACACATGCAATGAAATCGGTGAACGTATTTTTCTTCTTCATCATTTTGCCGTCATCCCGCCATTGTTCTCCCATATCTCCTCCGCCGCGGATGTGTGCCAGCGCGAAAACAACGCCCCGTTCAAGCAAGCTCAATCGGGGAATGGAGAAATCTACAGGAATCGAAATACCGTACGCGCCGTAGCCGTACAATAATAACGGGCTTGAACCATCCGACTTCACTCCTTTTTTATAAACAAGTGAAATTGGGATCTTCGTCCCATCGGATGCTTTCGCCCAAAGGCGCTCAGAAATGAATTGTGCGGGGTCATACCCGCCGAGAACTTCTGTTTGTTTCAGAAGGCGGCTGGTTCCAGTTTCCATATCGTATTCGAACACGGAACTCGGGGTGATGAACGATTGATAGCTGTAGCGGTATTTTGTTGTGTTGAATTCGGGATTAACGCCCGCAAAAACAGAGTACACCGGCTCGGGGAAAACAACTTCTTGAATTTGTCCCGTGCGAAAGTCAAGCACGCGCAACGCGTTCAGAGCGTTCTTTCGCTCACTGAAGACGGCATGGTTTTTAAACAACGCCACGTCTTCCAGCTTTACGTCCACTCGATCGGGAAGAAGTTCTTTCCAATGTTTGAAGGCCGGATTTTCAACAGGAGCTGTGACGAGCCTGAAATTTTTAGCCTCCTTGTTCGTGCGGATATAGAAAAAGCCTTCACGATGCTCGACGGAATACTCATGCCCGTCTTCTCTCGCCGACAACAGCGTAAACTCCTTCGCCACGCTGTCGCTCCGGAGATAGTGTACTTCACTGGTAATCGAACTCTCCGTGTAGAGAAAAATATATTTGCGGTCATTCGAACGGCTTATCCAAACTCTGTATAACTCGTCCTTTTCTTCAAACACCGCCGTATCCGTTGCTTCTCCAAGCTCGTGCCGGTACAATATGTATGGGCGTTTCGCATGATCTTCTTTCACATAGAAGATCGTTTTATTATCCGACGCCCACTCGGCGGAATTCACCTGGCCGATGGCGTCCGGCAAAATTTCTCCGGTTCGAAAATCTTTAATGTACCCTTGATATTCACGAAACCCCGTCGTGTCGAGCGAATAGAGAAGCAGGTTTCCATCATCGCTGATTTTGTACAGCCCAAGCCCGAGAAACGAGTGCCCTTTTGCAAGCTCGTTGAGATCGAGTGTGATCTCTTCATCGCCTGCCAGCGATCCATGTTTGCGGCAATAGAAGGGATATTGCTTTCCTTCCTCTGTCCGGGTATAGTACCAATATTGGCCGTACCTGGTACGGCACGCTGAGGTCGGTCTGCTTGATACGGCCGAGGATTTCCTTATAGAGCAAAGCTTGGAACTCTTCTGTCGGCTTCATCACCGATTCTGTGTATTCGTTTTCTGATTCAAGATAAGCGATAACTTCGGGGTTGGTTTTTTCCCGCATCCAAAAATAATTGTCTACACGAACATCGCCGTGGACGGTGTCAACTTTAGGGATTTTTTTTGCAACGGGAGGCAAGGAGGTGTGGAAGAGTATGGGTATAGGTTATTGATTACACGTTATACGTTAAAAGTTAAAAGTTGAAAATGGCAAGTTAAAACTGTGAGTTGGAAGTCGTAATAAGGAAAAAATCAATTAGTCATCGATGTAAAACCTAAAACTTACAACTTAAAACTTATAACTTACCCCCGGATAACGCTACTTTATCCTCTTGACCACAACAATCGTCTTATCGTCAGAATATTTCCCCTTCGAGCCGAATTTTTGAACATCTTCAAGGATTAAGCGTGCAATGTCTTTTGCACTGTTTTGCTTCAAATCCAACAATTTGTCTGTCAGACGTTTTTCCGTGTATTGATTCCCGTTTGCATCCATTGTCTCCGTGACTCCGTCCGTGAAAAGAAGCAGGACATCTCCTTTGCCAATCATAATCCCTTCGCTCCGAAAAACCTGATCGGGGAACGGCCCGATAACATTTCCCGTCGATTCAAGCGGCTCGGTCGCATTCAACTTCGCACGGTAAAGAATAGGGTTGGGATGTCCGGCATTGACATAAACGCACAAACCGTGCTTATCGTTGATAAGCTCGGCATAAAAAAGGGTAAGAAACCGGTCGTCGCTGAACGCTCTGTGAACAAGCGTGTTGATGGTGCGGATGAGTGCGGTAATTTTTGTTTGATACGTCGCGCCCATGCGGAGCGCACCGGAAACGTAGAGCGCCTGCACGGCGGCAGAAATTCCTTTGCTTGCTGCGTCGCCGATGACTATGCTGACT
The DNA here is from genome assembly GCA_963717445.1 of uncultured Bacteroidota bacterium. GTDB lineage: Bacteria > Bacteroidota > Ignavibacteria > UBA10030 > UBA8401 > JAGVPT01. The sequence goes on from OY970334.1 coordinate 1,950,875, forward strand.
CGGTCATTTTCGTCGCTTACAATGTAATCAAAAAAATCTCCGCCAACGACCCTATCGGCTACCGAGACACCGAACATTTCATAATTATGAAACCGCAGCTCATGTTCGGGAAGAATGCTTCGTTGAATTTCGCGCGCCTTGTCTAAATCTTTTTCGATTTGTGCGCTCTTTCGTTCGATATGCCTGCTTTTCAGCATCGACGTTACAGCGATACCGATAATGTTGAGCGTCGGTGCGATCTGATCGTGCGTCAGATCGGTGTTGAACGACATGACGTACCGGTAAAGATCGACATCCCGCACTTTAACTATCTCACCAACGCCCGTTGCCGAATATTTCAATATTCCTTTGCTGCGAAGATACGGATTGGTCTCTTTTGCGACGACGGTACGATGCTTCGGCAACGTTTTAAACATGCGGTATTCGTTCACCTTAACGAGAAAGTGGGGTTTAATTTTTTCCATTGCCCCTACCTGGCCGACAAGTTCGTACGCGTACTTCGATGTATTCAGTTTCCATACTCGCCCCCCTTGAATTTCGATGCTATCGTTCTGGACAATCTGATGAAGCACGTGCTTGAGGAGATCTTCGCTGGATTCAAATTTTCTGCTGTCAAAACTTTCAATCGTTTTATGTAATTGTCGTTGATTCATAGCTGTTAGATTGGGGGTCGATAATCGTGGCTGTAAAATGTAACAAGATAATGATGAAGATACAAGGTAAGAATAGAATATTTTGAGAGGATGTAATAGCTTAATAGAAATGTCAGGGTTTGTGCTTACTAAGAATGTCAGGTTATTGCCATCTTTGGAACCCACACAAATGCAAGGAGCCCAAGATGACGGAGACCCTGACTATGAGCACGAAAGAACGACAACGGCTGCAAGTGATCGGCCGAATACACCACCGAGATACCACGGTTGGCGCAGCTGCTGAAAGCCTGCAGATCAGTGAACGGCAGATGTATCGTCTTTTGTCGCGTCACAAAAAGGATGGCGATAAAGGGATCATTCACCAACTGCGAGGCAAGACATCGAACAGTGGCTATCCGGTCATTGTTCGTACTCACGTCTTGAAGCTCTACCAAGAACGCTACAGCGATTATGGACCGACATTGTTCTCAGAAGTCTTGTCCGAAAGCCATCACATCACGATCGACTCCGATACGCTCCGACGATGGCTCAAAGGGGCTAAGCTCTGGAACGGAGCCCGAGCCGCTCGACTCCACCGTCGGAAGCGTGCCCGGCGTGAAGCTCTTGGCGCACTTCTGCAATTCGACGGTAGTTTTCACGACTGGTTTGAAGGCCGAGGACCAGAGTGTTGTCTCCTGGTTGCGATCGATGATGCCTCCGGAGAAGTCTTCCTCCGTTTTTCAACATCCGAGAATACGGCAGATGTCCTTCGCATACTCCAGAGTTACGTCGAGCGCTATGGGATTCCTCATCAGTTCTACACCGACCATGGCTCGGTATACTACAATAACCATCACTGTCAAACCGATGTGGCCCGTGCCCTCACATCCCTCGGCGTTGAGCTTATCTACGCTCATTCACCACAAGCCAAGGGACGCGTCGAACGTTCGAATCGCACTCATCAGGATCGTCTCATCAAAGCCCTCCGCCGTCACAACATCTCAACCATCGATGATGCCAACCGATACCTCGAAGAATCATATATCAACGAACATAATCAGCGCTTTGCCCACTCCAAAGGCCTTGATGACATTCACCGTTCTGCTGTTGGTCTCGATCTCAAAAATATCTTCTGCTTTGAGACTACGCGCCAACTCCATAACGACTCGACCATCACACTGAAGAACACCTTCATCCAACTCCTGAGATCCAATGATCCTTTACCGCCACCACGAACACAAATCATTGTCCGCCGTTGGCTCGATGACTCTCTCCATATCTTCTGGAACGATCATGAACTGCGCTACGAGATATTATCCAACAGGCCTCTCAGCCCCAAACGGCCGATCACTAATCCACCAACCGATCACCCCTGGCGATGGAAACTCGTCGGATCGGTTCGTGCTCAACAACGTCTTGATAAACTATTTGATCGGCAATATCCAAAACCGTATCATAGCACTCAACCAAAAACACAGCCAATATCAAAACAAAGGAAATCCACCTCTCAACCTACTCATCAAGCTGCACCCTGACATTTCTACTAAGCACAAATACATGACATTTCTACTAAGCAACAACAGAATATTTTGAGAGGAGAGTCTTAAGTCCGTAGTCCTTAGTCCTGAGTTCCAAGTCTACTGCGTATAATTTTTCGATCATAATTCTTCATGCTGAATTCTGTATTCCGTATTCAGTATTCTGTATCCTGTATTCTGCCTTCCGTCTCCTTGTTTCCCCGCCGATTTTTTCCTACCTTTTCACCATGTCAACCCCGTTAATGAAGCAATACTCCGAAGTCAAAGCGAAATATCCCGGTACTGTACTCCTCTTTCGCATGGGGGATTTTTTTGAAACGTTCGACGACGATGCGAAGACTACCTCGCGCGTTCTCGGTATCACTCTCACGCGTCGAGGGAACGGCGCTGCGGGAGAAACACCCCTCGCCGGATTTCCCCACCACGCTCTCGATACATATCTGCCGAAGCTGTTGAAAGCCGGGCTTCGCGTTGCGATATGTGAACAACTGGAGGACCCAAAGTTTGCGAAAGGGATCGTGAAGCGGGATGTGATCGAAGTTGTTTCGCCCGGCGTTGCGTATTCGGATAAAGTGCTTGAGCAAAAACAAAATAATTATCTAGCGGCAATTGCCCTTCCCTCAGCCGTTGCAACGGGCGGAGACATTATCGGTTTCTCTTACGTCGATATTTCGACCGGTGAATTTGCATCGGCTGAAATTCCGTTCCGCGCACTCGAACAGCAGATCAATTCCATTACTCCGTCGGAAATTATTGTCCAAAAGAGAGATAAGGAGACACTGCAGCGTCTTTTGAAGACGTGTTACAACGGCCTTTTCACGACGATCGACGATTGGATTTTTCATTTCGATTACGGGTACGAAACGCTTATCCGCCACTTTCAAACGCAATCGCTGAAAGGTTTCGGTATCGATATGATGACGGTCGGCATCGCGGCGGCGGGTGCCGTGATGCATTACCTTAACGAGACTCAGAAAGCAAACCTCGCTCACATTCAGAAAATCGTGCCTCAAAACATCTCCGACACAATTGTTCTTGATCCTTCAACAAAGAGGAACCTTGAGATTACTTCATCCTTCGGCGGAACATCCGAGGGAACCCTCTTCTCCGTGCTTGACCGGACATTGACACCGATGGGTGGAAGGCTTTTAAAAAAATGGATCTCCCACCCATTGAAAAGCCTCGATCAGATCCGATGGCGTTCCAGCGGTGTAAATTCGTTCGTTGAAAATGCTTCAACACGAAAAAAAATCTCTGCCGAGCTCGCTGAGATCGGGGACGTTGAGCGCCTCATTGCAAAGATCGCAACCGGCAGAGCGAACCCACGCGATATGATCGCCATGAAACATATCCTGCGCCGCATTCCGGTGCTGAAAACCATTCTCCATGATACCACAGCACCGCCTTTATCCGAGATTAATTCAGCCCTGCAGGCGGTCGACTCCGTTGCGGATGCCATTGAACACGCGATCGCCGATTCTCCGCCGATGAATCTTGCTGACGGCGGTGTCATACGGCCTGGGTATAATGCGGAGCTGGACGAATTGACGACGCTGGCCCATTCGGCGAAAGAGTGGGTTGCAAACATGCAGAAGAAGGAGCGGGAGCGAACGGGAATTTCGTCGCTGAAGATCGGCTTCAACAATGTTTTCGGCTATTACATCGAGATCACTCACACGCACAAGGATAAAGTACCCACCGATTACATCCGCAAGCAGACGATGACAAACGCCGAGCGGTTCATCACCCCGGAATTGAAAGAGTATGAAGAAAAAATCCTTCACGCGGAAGAAAAGATTTTTGCGCTGGAAACGGCACTTTTTAACGAACTGGGAATACTCATCGCCTCACACGCCGGCGTCATCCAGCAGAACGCTTTACAGATTGCTATCATCGATTGCCTTGCATCTCTCGCTGAAGTTGCCAGCGCCAACCACTATGTCCGGCCGGAAGTTAACGATTCGACTCAGCTTTTTATCGAAGATGGGCGTCACCCCGTTATCGAAATACTTTTACCGGTTGGAGAAAAATACATTCCGAATTCAGTTTCTATTGATACGAGCGAAAATCAAATTTTAATCATCACGGGGCCGAACATGAGCGGAAAATCTTCCTACCTGCGACAGGTCGGCTTGATTGTCCTGCTCGCACAAATTGGGAGCTTTGTCCCTGCAAAAAAAGCCGTTATCGGTTTGGTCGATAATATTTTTACCCGCGTGGGAGCGAGCGACAACATTGCTTCCGGCGAAAGCACGTTTCTTGTGGAGATGCATGAAGCTGCAAACATTGTCAACCGCGCGACGTCGAGGAGCCTGATCCTCCTGGACGAAGTCGGCCGCGGCACGAGCACGTTCGATGGCATCAGCATTGCCTGGGCGCTGACGGAGTACTTGCATGAACATATCGGAGCGCGAACACTCTTCGCAACGCACTACCATGAATTGAACGAACTGGCGGAACTTTTTGCCCGTATTAAAAATTACAAGGTGGATGTACGCGAATACGGCGACAAGGTCGTTTTCCTTCATACCGTTACCCCCGGGACGGCCGACCATTCATACGGAATTCAGGTTGCAAAAATGGCGGGTTTGCCGGAAGAATTAACAGAGCGGGCAAAAAAAATTCTCACTAACCTTGAGGAAACACAGCTTCGCCCGCATGGAACTGGAGATGTGGGAGATCTTGAAGATGTCCTAGATCTGAACGCAGGAGGCAGAAGAAAAATCAATCCGAAAAGCCAGGAAAAGGTTCAACTTACAATGTTCGAGATGAAAGATGACGAACTGCGTGCCACGCTCAACAAGCTTGACATCGATTCATTGACACCCCTCGAAGCACTGAAACTATTAGCAAAATTGAAAGAAAACAGCTCACTACATCAATAACGAGGAAAATATGACGCTTAACGACATCCACCTTCTCTACGAATACAACTATTGGGCAAAAGAAAGAATGCTCGGTGCAGTTGATTCGCTTTCGGAAAAATTGCTGTATAACGATCTGAAAACAAGCTTCGGGACTCTTCACGGCACAATCGTTCACATCTGTGCCGCGGAAGATGTCTGGCTGCAGCGACTCACCGGCACAAGGAGTCCGAATTTCCTCAAGGTAGCCGACTTGCCGGATTACAACGCAGTCAAAGCAAAATGGCAAGAGGTAGAGAAAGGAATGCTTACCTACGTTCATTCTCTCACCGAAGAACAACTTCTGCAAACATTTACGTTCTTGAACGTCAAAGGCGAACCGGTGAGCAACGTGCTATGGCATGCGCTCCAGCATCTCGTCAACCACGGCACATACCACCGCGGACAAATCACGTCGATGATTCGACAACTCGGCGGAACGCCGGTGAACACCGACCTCATTGGTTTCTACCGGCAAAAAAAGTAACGTCGGATAAAAACACAAAGCCCGTCCAGCATTGCTCGACGGGCTTTGTTGACAACAGAATATTGCTCGTTATGCAACGTCCGCTTTTTTCTCCTCTTCCTTTTTTGGCTCTTCCTTTTTCCGGTTCTTGTTCGCATCGACGAACTTCAACTGTTCGGTTTTCTTGTTGAACTTCACCTTGATCTTGCTGCCGTCGCTAAATTTCCCTTTCAGAATTTCTTCTGAGACAGGGTCTTCTACATATTTCTGCAATGCACGGCGCAACGGGCGCGCTCCAAATGCCGGGTCGAACCCTTTTTCGACAAGAAATTCTTTTGCCTGTTTGTTGAGTTCGATTGTAATATTCATTGAGCTCATCCGTTTGAACAAATCCTTCGTCGCGATGTCGATGATCTGCATGATATGCGATTTTTCCAATGCATGAAAGACGATGGTATCGTCGACGCGGTTGAGGAACTCAGGGTTGAAGACCCGTTTCAACGCCTCCTCAATCACGTTCTTCATCGCCTTGTATTTATCCTGCACGGTATTGTCGCCGAAGCCGAAACCGCCGCTCGATTTAATATCGCGTGCACCGATGTTCGATGTCATGATGAGGATCGTGTTCTTGAAATCGACACGCCGGCCAAGGCTGTCGGTCAAAATCCCATCATCGAGCACCTGGAGTAAAATGTTGAAAACGTCCGGATGCGCCTTTTCGATCTCGTCGAGCAGGACGACGGCATACGGTTTCCGTCGGACTTTTTCCGTCAACTGTCCCCCTTCTTCATAACCGACATATCCGGGGGGCGCTCCAACAAGGCGCGACACGGAAAATTTTTCCATGTACTCGCTCATGTCGATGCGAATCAAGGCATCCTCCGAATCGAACAGATAACGGGCAAGGGCTTTCGCCATTTCGGTTTTGCCGACGCCGGTCGGGCCGAGGAAAATGAACGAGCCGATCGGTCGCCGCGGATCTTTAAGCCCGGCACGCGTGCGCCGGATCGCTTTCGTCAACTGTGACAACGCTTCATCCTGACCGATGATCTGCGTGCGAAGCACGGTGTCCATCTTCAGAAGCTTTTCGGATTCTGACTCGGCAATTTTATTGACCGGAATACCCGTCATCATCGCAACGACGTTGGAGACATTTTCTTCGCTCACCTGGTAGACCGTGTCCTGCGCTTTCAATTCCCATTCGCGCTTGGCGATCTCCAAATCGCTCAATAGTTTCTTTTCCAAATCGCGCAACCGTGCGGCTTCTTCGAAGTTTTGATTCTTCACCACCTGATTTTTCGACTGTTTGATCTTTTCGATCTCTTCTTCAAGATGGAGAATTTCTTTCGGCACGACGATGTTCGCGAGATGTACACGGGCCCCGGCTTCATCCATCACGTCGATCGCTTTGTCCGGAAGATTTCTGTCCGTAATGTAGCGGTCGCTCAAACGAACGGCGGAAACGATTGCCTCGTCTGAATAGTGTACGCCGTGATGCTCTTCATATTTATGTTTGATGTTCTTGAGTATCTGGATTGTTTCATCAACCGTTGTTGGGTCAACCATAATTTTCTGGAAGCGGCGGTCGAGTGCGCCGTCTTTTTCTATATACTGACGGTACTCGTCCAGCGTCGTTGCGCCGATGCATTGCAGCTCTCCGCGCGACAGAGCCGGTTTGAACATATTCGATGCGTCGAGCGAGCCCGAGGCTCCTCCCGCCCCGACAATTGTATGGAGTTCGTCAATAAACAAAATGACGTTTTTGGCCTTTTCAAGCTCGTTCATCACCGCTTTCATTCTTTCTTCAAACTGGCCGCGATATTTCGTTCCGGCAACAAGAGCGGCAAGATCAAGAGTGACCACCCGTTTGTCATGCAAAACCCGCGAGACTTTTTTCTGGACAATGCGATTTGCCAGGCCTTCTGCGATGGCCGTTTTGCCGACACCCGGTTCTCCGATCAACACAGGATTGTTCTTTTTACGGCGGCTCAATACCTGGGCAACCCGTTCGATTTCTTTCTCGCGGCCGACTACCGGGTCGAGCTTACCTTCGACGGCGAGTTTTGTAAGGTCGCGGCCGAAATTATCAAGCACGGGTGTTTTCGATTTGTCCTGTTTTTTTTCTGTCGCTTGATGAGCTTGCGGCGGTGCCGATGGCTTGCCGCTGATGATATTGTCAAGTTCGTTCCGCACAACGTCGTAATGGACATTAAATTGATGCATGATCTGCGCTGCGATGTTGTCGTCATCCCGTAGGAGCGACAAAAGGAGATGCTCTGTCCCGATCACGTCGGATTTGTAAAGTTTAGCCTCGAGGTAGGTTATCTTTAAAACTTTCTCGGCCTGCTTTGTCAGCGGAATATTTCCGATCGTCAGCGTCCCGCCTGAGGTCCGGACGGTATCTTCAATCGCCTTCTTCAACTTGTACAAATCACACCCGAGATTGCGGAGAATTTTAACTGCAATGCCTTCTCCCTCCCGGATGATTCCGAGTAATAAATGTTCTGTCCCGATATAATCATGGCCCAGACGGAGGGCTTCCTCACGGCTTAATCGGATGACATCTTGTACTCGATTGGAAAAATTTCCTTCCATTTCCATTCCTTCATATTTAGTAAAATAACTCTTCCCCTGTTAAACACGCTTTCTCGTAAAGAGGTTTCACCGGTAATTTTCTAGAGTCAATATAAATAAAAATAGAGGGGGTGTCAAGAAAACGGATTTAAGCCGAGAAATTCGGCAATTTAGGGCAAATATCGTCTTGACTTTCCGCAATGTTTTGGATATATTTTTTCCGTCGAACGGAGTATGTCATTACGCTGCAATTGAATTAAATGGGGAGAATTGCCGAATGTCAGATGATTTCGACGTGCTATTCCGCGATAGCTCAATGGTAGAGTCCCACAAAACAACTGCGGGATTTCGTGCCGCCACTTTCGGTGGCGGCTCTCAACATGCGGCTCTTGCACTGTTCTTTACATATGATTCCGCGATAGCTCAATGGTAGAGCATGCGGCTGTTAGCATTTAGCAGCCTTCCCGAGTAATCGGGATTGAATAATCGGGTGAATTCAGGGAAGCCTAATTTCTGCTTTCAGCAGAAGATGGTAATCCTGAGCGAAGTTCCGTGAAGAGAATTGCGGTAGCGGAAAACGTGCAGAGACTAGAGGATGAGGATTCTCACCAATAAGCCTCAAAAGCGCCCGACTCCCATTATAACGTGGGATGATGAGATAGTCCAGCCCGGCGTGAAAACGTCGGATACACTGTAACCGCAGGGTTGTAGGTTCGAGCCCTACTCGCGGAGCCAAGATAAAGCCCCGGACATTAGTCTGGGGCTTTATCGTTTTGCGGGGGGTTGTCCCGCCAAAGGCGGGACTCGCGGAGCTACAACGAAGCCTTGGACGAAAGTTCGAGGCTTCGTTGTTTTGCGATGCGCTTGATTTCCAGTGCGGCTTTGACTATGTTCCGTCGAGTTATAATCGGCAGAATCGAGGCATCACGATTTATGAAGCTTCCGCGTATTTTTTTCTCGCCGGAATTTCAAGACCCGGAGCAGAACCGTCAGGCCAGGCTGCTCCATGGATTCCTCTGGTTCGTTCTCCTGATTGTAACGGCTTTCGCCGCCGCTATTACAATCGTATTCCCTTCCAATATCCCCCGGGCCCTTTACTTCGTAGGTTTTATTGTAGTTACAGGTTTGGTTTGCTTCCCACTTATGTATCGGGGCAAAACGCGCCTCGCAAGTTACTCGCTTGTTTTCCTCTTCTGGCTGCTTATCACTGCACTTTCTTCAACGGGTGGAGGCACCGTGACGCCGGCGTTCGTTGGCTACATTTTGATATTTCTGAGCGCGGGATTGCTTCTAGGAAGGGCTCCGGGGTTAACCATCGGCGTTCTATGTCTCGCAACGGAGATCGTCATAGCGTACGCCGAGGCGAACGCACTTCTTCCAAAGGCGACGGTCCAACAGTCTGTTCAAACAAGGCTTGTCGCTCACATTTTGTTTTTTGCGTTCGTTGCCGCGTTTATTTTCTTCTATACCAAGGGAATCGAATCGACTATAGCGTCCACAGGTTCGGTATCTGACAGCGAATCGGCTCCATCCCGAAAAATTCCGACAACCCTTCTGACGATTTTTCTGATTTTCTCGATTGGCATCATAGCCGCAGGATATTTTTACTCAAAATATTTAGGTGCGCAAATTGAAAGATCTGCTGAAGACGATTTGCTGAACATATCCAAACTCAAAGCAACTCAAGTGGAGGACTGGAGGCGTGAAAGGATCGGAGACGCCCAAGTTCTTTCCGAGAAGGCCTCGATGAGCGATTTGCTTCGACGCTATTTGGTGCATCCCTCGGACAAAAATCTTCGGAAAGAAATAGAGCAATTGTTCGAGTCTGTCAGGGAGAGTTATGGCTACAGTTCCATCGCGTTTTTCGATCGAGCGCGTAATCTCATCGTACAAGCGGGTGAATACATGCCGAACGAGGCGCGGAACGAATTCGAAGCTTCATTCGACTCCTCTGCTCGATCAGGAAAGATTCTGTTTTCTGACATTCACAAGACCCCGGCCGGCAATAATATTCGGCTCGATTTGTTTGATCCAGTGTTCGACCCTTCCGGGAAAACGTCCATCGGATTAATCGTGTTGCAGAATGACCCCAATCGTGTTCTGTTTCCGCTTGTTCAAAATTGGCCTGTTCAAGCCCGCACTACAGAGTCCGATCTGATTAGGAGGGAAGGTGCTAACGTCGTAAATATGACGGCGTTGCGTTTTACGTCTGCTGATTCGATCCAGTGGCGCGTCTCTTTGACAAACCCCGAACTTAGCTGGTTCCGTTTGTTTCAAGGATACGGCGGCATCATTCAGGGCGTTGACTACAGAGGCGTAGCCGTATATGCGGCCGCACAGAAGTTAGCTGGATTTCCGTGGTACATCATTGTGAAGGAAGATGAAGCGGAAGTAAATGAACCGCTGAGAAGAAACGAATGGAGCATAGGGGTACTCATCACATTTCTTATTCTCGGAGCGGGAGGAGGGGTCGCATTTCTCTGGCAGAGCAATACCTCGTCATTTTATCGGCGGCAATTGGAGCTCGAGACGGAGCGCCGTGTGCTTACTGAACATTTTGATTATTTGACAAAGTACGCAAACGACATCATCTTATTGATGGATGCACAAAACAGGATTGTCGAAGCAAACGATCGTGCGTCCGGCTCCTATGGGTATTCTCACGAAGAGCTTGTCGGAATGGACGCCCGAACTCTGCGTGCACCGAACGAGACCGGCAAATTCGAAGCCGACATTCAAAAAGTCGAGTCGTTCAAAGGAGCGCTCTTTGAGACCGTTCACAGACGCAAGGATGGATCGACCTTTCCCGTAGAAATCAGTTCCCGATCCATTGAGGTAGACGGAAAGAAATTCCAACAAGGCATCATCCGCGATATCACGGAGAGAAGAAAAGCAGAGGAAGAAGTCCGCGAAAAGGAGGCCGAGTTGCGATTCTTTGCCGAAGCGACATCTGAGGGAATTTTTTTCCATCAGGATGCCCGCTTCATCAAAGTGAACGATCAATTTGCTAAGATGATTGGATTCAATCCGTCAGAATTGATCGGCCAACCAGTTCGTCTAATGATTCCCCCAGAATTTTTGGAAACCACTCAAAAACATGCTTTAGAAAAGCTTTCAGCACCATACGAGGTTTTCCTCCAACGGAAGGACGGTTCGCGATGGCCCGCCGAAATCCGGGGACAGTTGGTCACTATTGATGGGAGGCAGTTACGTCAGGTCGTGGTACGAGATCTTACGGAACAGAAAAAAGCAGAGCAACGGCTACGAGATAGCGAACAGCAACTCAAAGAAGCCCAGCACATTGCATTGATCGGGAGTTCCCGGTGGGATGCAGCGACCGACACAACTTTATGGTCCGACAAACTCTACCGCATTACCGGCTGGGATCCTTCACATCCCGCTCCGACGGATGCCGAAAGAGCAAAACTCTACTCCCCGGAGAGTTACGCGGTTTTGCGGCTTGCCGTTGCTCGGGCAATGGAGACAGGCGATCCATATGATCTCGAATTGGAGATCGTTCGAAAAGACGGTGAGTTGCGCCACGTTTTGGCGAAAGGCCAGGTGATCCGTAATGAGCAAAACAGCATTACGGGGTTGGTGGGCACGATGCAAGATATCACAGAGCGGAAACGTTCCGAAGAAATGATCAAAGAACGGGAAGTGCAATATCGTGAGCTTGTTGAATCGGCTCGTGATACAATCTTTACCATTTCAAACAACGGAAACATTACCTCGGTCAATGCCGCATTTGAATCCGCTACGGGTTGGAAAAGGGAAGAGTGGCTCGGCAAACCATTTACTGAAGTGCTCCATCCGAACGATGTCCCCACGATGCTGGATCGTTTCGGCCGGTCGATGAAGGGAGAGCCTCAACCACTTGAGGAGATTCGTGTTAAGACCAAGTCGGACAAATATGTGCTGGTGGAGTTGAGCACCGTTCCGCAAACGAGAAATGGAAAGCTGATAGGGGTTATGGGGGTAGGACGTGATATTACCGACAGAAAGCAACTGGAGGAACAGCTTAGGCGTACACAGCGTCTGGATAGCATAGGAAGCCTGGCGAGTGGAATTGCGCACGACCTCAATAACGTATTGGGTCCCATCATGCTCGGTGTGGATGTCCTTTCAAGGAAGTTGACCGATGAATCCTCTCAAAAGATATTACAGAACGTCCGGAACAGCAGCAAACGAGGGAGCGAGATTGTGAAGCAGGTTCTCGCCTTTGCCCGAGGGACTGAGCAGGAATACACTCCGCAGCAGTTGCGGTATGTCGTGAATGAGATTCATTCTTTTGTACGTGAGACCTTTCCCAAGGAAATAGCCATTAGGATTGATATTCCCAAGGACCTTCCGCCCATCCTTGGCGATTCTACGCAACTTCATCAGATACTCTTGAACCTCTGCGTTAATGCAAGGGATGCCATGCCTTCCGGGGGCAATATTAGGATCTCTGCCTCAAAAGTCGATCTCTCCAAACCGGAGGTCGAGAATTATGTCGGGGTACACCCTGGAGCGTTCGTCTGCTTGTCCCTTAGCGATACCGGAACGGGCATTCCCGAGGAAATCAGGGTAAAAATATTCGACCCCTTTTTCACCACCAAAGAGGTTGGAAAAGGGACTGGACTGGGGTTGTCGACTGTTGCTTCTATTGTGCGCGACCATAAAGGGTTTATCAAACTTGTCAGCGAAGTAGGCCGCGGAACTGAGTTCAACATCTATTTCCCGGCGATCGAACAAGAACAACTGACCGTCGAGCAGGAAGCACAACCAGTTCTCCCGAGAGGAAACGGCGAAGGCGTTCTTGTTGTCGATGACGAGCAGTCTGTTGTCCAAATTGGGCGGGAAATCCTTGAAACATACAATTATAGGGTGTTTACTGCCGCTGATGGAGTAGAGGCGACGCTTGTTTACAACCGTGAGCCCCGAGGTTCAATCGCGCTTGTCGTCTCCGACATCAATATGCCGAGGATGAGCGGGGTTGACTTGGCACAAATATTAAAGAACAGTGACCCTCACGTGAAAATTCTTATTACGAGCGGAAGCCCCGCTGAGAGTGAAGCGAGAAAAGTCGAGATCTCCAAATATGGGTTCTTGCCGAAACCGTTTTCCGCCGATCAATTATTGCTCGCGATAAACAAACTGCTTCATGAGACAAAAGAGAGCAACAAAAATGTGTGACGAAACACCGTAATGTCGCTCGAAAAATCATAAAAAAACAAGAGACCAATGAAACGAGTGTTTGTTGTCGACGATGAAGAGCTCATGCGTGAATCAATTGTCCAGGTCCTACGAGAAGCTCAATACGAAGTGGATGAAGCTCAAAATGGCATTGAAGCCCTGGCCCGGCTTGCCTCGTTCACACCCGACCTGATCGTCAGCGACGTAAACATGCCTAAGCTCGACGGATTTGGATTGCTGAAGGAGCTGCGAAAATCTGAGCGCACGGCAGACATTCCTTTCATTTTTCTGACCGGAGCGATAGATCGATCATCACAAAGGGAGGGAATGTTACTTGGCGCCGATGATTACATCACAAAGCCGTTTGAACAGAACGATCTCCTCAAAGCGGTTGAATTGCGTCTGAAGAAACATCAACTGATGCAGGACAATATTAAGAAACGCCTGGATGAGTTTCGCAAGAACATCAATCTTGCATTGCCTCACGAATTCAGAACTCCTCTCACCGGAATTCTGGGCTTCGCTGAAATCCTTCAAGAGACACGAGATCTTTCTGCCGACAAGACGGTGCATATAGGCTCGCACATTCATAAGTCGGCCACGAGGCTGCACAAACTCCTCGAAAGAATGCTTTTGCTTTCTGAACTGGATTCTATTTTGGCGAGTCCCGAGCATAGGAAGGCCCTCAGCGATTCTGTTTGCAATGTCGCACAGACCATTGGCCGCGTAGTCGAAACTCAGGGGTTGGAAACACAAAGGAGGGATGATATTCAGGTCTCCCTTGTTGAAGCAAGGATTGGCGCTCTCGAATCCCATTTAGAAAAAGTAATCGAAGAGCTCCTGAGCAATGCCCTAAAATTTTCAAACGAGGGAGCGAAGGTGGACGTGACAAATTCGCTGGAATCCAGTCGCGTCTCTATTTCCGTCGAGGACCACGGCAAAGGAATGAGCGAGGAACAGATCAATGACATCGGAGCTTTTGTACAATTTGACCGCAGGCGGAATGAACAGCAGGGAGCAGGCATCGGCCTTGCGCTTGTGAAAAAGATATGCGACCTCTATGACGGGTCTCTAATCATCAAGAGGTCAGAGGCAGGAGGCACGAAAGTTACTCTCACGTTCCCTACTGCCGATTGAAAATGCCCATTCAATACGATTTATTTCTTCCTCATTACGTTCCCAACGAGAGGCTGGGAACGAGAGTAATAGTAAGACAACGGCGCCCAAGTAATAAGCTTGGGCGTCCCTGTTTTGTAAAGATGCTTTGCTATTAGCGATTCTATTACCTTGCACCGTTCAAATCAGCTTGCGGTCTTTGCAGTACCTTCTTACCGCTTCCTCCACCGTCGGCAAATCGGAAAACAACTCCTTTTGCCTCTGAGTGTTTTTGCTCTTATAGATTCCGGTTTTGATCCACTTGATCATCGCGAGTGTATCTTTAACGCTTGTATTGAATAAACCGACAACAGGCAATACCACAGTCACCACAAAAGCCGGAAAGGCCGGCTTTGCAACCAGCTTCTTCCCGAGTACTTTCGAAAACGCTGCCGCAAGATCATCACCCGAAACCGGTTGATTCCACCCAACGTCCACCGCTTCGCCGAGTGCGCTCTCCGGCAAACTGATAGCAGCCATCGCGGCATAACGCGCCAGATCGGGAGTGTAGATCATCCCCATCGATACGCCAGGTACAAACGCCGGGAAAATCCCTTTCTCCAGCTTGGGCAAAACAAAATCTTTGGCCTGGTCAAGAAAAGCTCCTGGCCGCAGGGCAATAAAAGGTTGCCCGATCTCCTTTAGATGTTTTTCCGTAAGATGCTTGTGATAGAAATGAGGAACCTCCGGAGCTTTGTCGCATTCCAATATCGATATAAGGACGAAGCGTGGAATGGCTGCATGTTTCGAGGCATCAACTAAATTCCGGTAACCCTCGGTATCTGTTGCAGGGCTGTCTCCTTTTGTATGCGCTGTATATCCTGCCGCACTGGCTACAAGAGCATCCGCTTTCGGAGTTTTGGCAAGCGCAATTTTCAAAGAGGCGGAATCCATCATGTCCCCCGCCACAAAGTCAGTTACTCCCAGTTTTTCCAGATCCGTCCTGCTGCTTGTGGCCCTCACCACAGCCCTCACCTCTGCACCCTGCCCAATAATCTCCTTTGCGATCTTCAATCCAAGGGCGCCTGTAGCGCCGAATAGCGCAATAATTTTTCTTTCCATTTCAATTCCTCCGATGGTTTTTGAAATGTGACCAGCACCCCGTTGTCGTGGGTAGTGCCAGTGCTTGATAATTTGGAAAACAAATTTATTATTCGAGATTTCTGAATAATTCCAAAAGTATGGCTCACGCGAGACGCAAAGTCACAAAATGATTCAAAAATCAAGTTTTTGCGCCTTGGCGAGAGACGATTTTTCAGATATATCAAAAAATAATTGAGAGGAAAAACAATGCTGAAGCGTAAATTAGGAAAAAGCTGTTTTCAATTAGTCAACCGGAGGATGTAGACATTAACGAAGTTCTGTTCCGGCCAACTCAACAGGAGATGTAGGCAACCCGATGTCCTGCAGACGAATATAAGAGCGTTCAATGAACGCTCTCTTTCCCGGTCATGTCTCTGTAGCGGCACGGCGCAAATTCCCACAAGCCCCTTCCGAGCTCCCTTTCTTCATGACGTTTGGGGATTTCTTTTTTAGGGAAGATTTCACCGTACATCGTTCCAGTTATTTACCTATGATCATCTTCAGCCCGATAAGTATAAGCGCAGCTCCAAAAACTTTTCCTAAAACATCGTTTGAAAGCTGGGTGGCGTACCGCGCTCCAACCCAGCTCCCGACAATGAAGCCCGCAACAATTATTGCAGCAACTCGAATATCCACAAATCCCTGTTTGTAGTACGTCCACGCGGCAAGAATGCCGATCGGCGGCACGAGCAATGCAAGCGTCGTCCCTTGTGCCTGATGCTGGGAAAATCCAAAAATGAAGACAAGCGCCGGAACAATCAGTACCCCGCCTCCAATTCCAATAAATCCACTAAGAACGCCTGCCAGAAGGCCCAAAAGAAGATATCCTGCATTGATTGCCATGGTTGTTCCTTTCAAAGAATGACGAAAAATTATTTATGAGATGCGTACTCAATAAACCAAGTTCTATGATTCAAATCCGCTCTTCATTCGAGCGATATCCGCGCGAACTCGTTCGGGACTCCCCCAGTCGTTCCAGTAAACATCCTTCACGCGAAGCACAGCGAGCCCGTGAGCATCGTGTTCCAGAATCGCCGCTGAAAAATCGATAGAGGGAAGCGCCGCGTAGACTTCCTTTACTGTCGATGATTCATGAGGCGAGAAAAGGTCGCTGTCGATTTTCTTGAAGGCATGAAATACTGCGGGCGTGAGGAGGCGAAATTTTCTTAGAACCGATGAAGCCGTTCCGGCAAAAACCATCGTATTCAGCAGGCAATGATTCTGCTGCATCGTTATAATTTTTTGACCGCTCGGTTTTTCTAAAAATCGTTTGACGCGAAAAACCTCACAATGCTCGATGTCTGCAACCTTCATACTCGTTTCAATCCAGCCATAGTCCGTGTACATCTCTTGCGACTCCATACCGAGAAGAAGCAAGTATTTGGGATGGCGGTAGACAAATTCTGCCGCGGCCGCAACGTTCTCCATGAATCGACGTTCTTCAATAATAAAATGATCGGATGGAAAAATAACAACACATGCCTCCGGATCTCTTCGAAAAATATGCAGCAACGGGAGAAGGATGCTTGCGCTTGTTTCTTTATTGGAGGGCTGAACGATAACATTTCGTTGTTCCAGCCGGGCAACATCCCGCAGGCTGTATGCATGATGCTGGCTGTTGACGGTAACAATGATTCGTTCCGGCGGAATGAGCAATTCCACCCGCGCGATGGTATGAGCAAGCATCGATCGGGTCCCCGTGAAAGCGCAAAATTGTTTCGGACAATCGGAATTGAACCGCGAGCGGATAAATTGCTTCAACCGTTTCCCGTCGCCGGCGGCGAGGATAATTCCCCAAAGATGATCGTTGCGGCGTGGCATACCGCCCTCACTATTGTATCGCAAATATACAAAAGCTTTTTTTTAATTGCGCGCTACGATAGTGCCCTGTAATGTTTTACTTTGAAGGTGAAGAACGTATTATTGCTCGTCATGCCGCCGAATGTCAGCATCGTTATTTTCTTTTAGATGTCAAATCACGTTCGGCTCCGAAGGAGTCTCCAAAGGAGCACTTCGTGCCTTTGGGCGTGACATGAAACTCGAAATTGCGGCGGCGCCCGGTAAGGCGACTAGTAAACGACCATCATCAAAGATGGTGGCTTTTGAAAAGAAAAAGCAAGTCATTCCGCGCTTGACGCGGAATCCAGAGTCAATCAACGGAACTGGATTCTCAACGAGTCGAGTCTTCGACCGGTTCTTCGTCCCGCCTGAAAGCGGGACTCGACCGGAATGACAGGGATAGTCAACCGAACATAACCACCGCCATAGGCGGTGGGTTTCTGCTTTGCACTAAATCGAGACGTGCAGATGTGGTCAAGCGTTACGTTTTATCAAGTATGGTGCGAACCATCCGCAGGACCTGATATACGCTGTACGGTTTTTGAACAAAGTCTTTCACCCCCTCTTTGAAGATTTCAGATTTTGATTGGGGTTCAATAAACCCGCTCGCCAAAACAAATTTTAGATCCGGCTTCATACTCTTCATTTTCCTGAAGATATCAAAGCCGGTTAACTTAGGCAGACCGATGTCGGACAACACCAAGTGGATCTCGCTCCGATGTTGCTCGAACAAATCAATAGCTTCCTGACCATCAACAGCCGTCAGTACCGTGTAACCCGCTGACTGGAGGGAAGTTCTGAGCAATTCTCGTAACATATCTTCATCTTCGATGACAAGAAGCGTTTCGGTACCACCGGGAATCTCCTTTTCTACTTCCGTTTTCGCACGCTCACTTCCCAAAGACCGTACCACCGGAAAATAGAGATAAAATGTTGTCCCTTTTCCGAGTTCACTTTCCAGATCAATAAATCCTTTGTGGCTTTCCATAATGCCGAAGACAACGGAGAGACCCAAGCCCGTCCCTTTCCCAATTGCTTTGGTAGTAAAGAAAGGTTCAAAGATATGGCTTCGTGTTGCTTTATCCATGCCCGTTCCGGTATCCGTTACGCTGAGCTTGACGTATTCACTCGCTGTAATGTCCGGAAAACGGGCGCGAAGTGTTTCGGCTGAGCAACAACGTGTAGTGAACGTGAGCTTTCCACCGCTTGCCATGGCATCGCGTGCGTTCACACCGAGATTGAGCAAGACTTGATGGATCTGGCCAGGATCGCCCGTAATCATAGGCAAGTCCTTATCCAGAGAAAGAGTAATCTCAATTGTCCTGGGCATCGTTTCGATCAAAAGCTTCGAGACTTCGTAGACAATATCATTGAGTTGCAATGATTGTAACTGCACCTCAACTTTTCTGGCAAATGTGAGTAATTGCTTCACCAGCGCCGCGCCACGCATGCTCGCCTTCATCACCGCATCAAGGCTGCTCTTTATACTTTGCGGGTCGGCATCCTCTCTGGTGAGAAGGGATACATATCCAATGATAATGCCAAGGATATTATTAAAATCGTGAGCGATACCGCTGGCAAGGGTTCCGAGGCTTTCCAGCTTTTGAGCTTGGATGAGTTGTTGTTCCAGCATTCTTCTCCTTGAATTGTCGAAGATGTAGCCTCGAATTTGTACGAGATTTTCTTGATGATCGAAAATGCCGACGGCGTTTTCAACACAGTACACGCGCCTGCCGTCGCTGCGAAGATATTCCGATTCATAATACTCCAGCCTTTTTTTATCTTTCAATAGAAGCAGAAATATTTCGCGTTGTTCCGGCTCGGGATAAAAAGCGTTTGCGTTAAAGTTCAAAGCCTCCTCTGTCGATGTAAATCCAAAAATTCTGACAAAGGCGGGATTACACGACAGAATTTTTCCTTCGGGAGTCGATATGTAGTCGCCGGTAAGATCATCCTCGAAAAAATCCCGGTACTGTTGTTCACTTTTTATGAGGGCTTCTTCCGCCAGCTTACGTTCGGTGACGTTGCGTCCGACACCTACCAAACCGATGATACGGTTTTCTTTGTCCCGCAGTGGCAACTTGGATGTAAGCAACCACCGTTTCTGGCCTTTCTCATCAAACACGTATTCTTGTCTGTTAATTACTGGCTGGCCAGTTTGTAATACTGATTGGTCGTCAGCAAAGAACCCTTCCGCCAGTTCTTTTGGGTAAAAATCAAAGTCATCCTTCCCTAAGACTTCAGCTTCTGATTTCACTCCCATATTACGCACCTCGGCTAGGTTGGCCAGTGTCTTGCGGGAGGATGTGTCTTTGGCATAGATTGCATCGGGTAGGTTGTCAATCAATGTGCGAAGTAGCAAACGCTCATATCGTAAGGCTTCTTCCGAGCGCTTTCGTTCAGTAATGTCTCGTGCGACTCCAACTGACGCGATCGGTTTTCCTTCACTATCATGGACGGCGGACGTCCAAAGTTCAATCGGAAACTCGGTTCCGTCTTTTCGCCGGTTGATAAGCTCGCCATGCCACTGCCCTTTAAGCGTCGACGGCAAAATTTTCCCGACCTGTTGAGGAGAAGTCGAGGACGGGCGAAGCATCTCAATATTCTTTCCGATCAGATCTTCTTCGTCGTAACCATAGGTTGCTAAAAATGCTTTGTTGACAAAGAGAATATGATCGTTTAGATCGCTGATAGATATGCAATCTTGTGCAGATATCAGCGTCTGTGCCAGCAAGGTGTTTGTCTCTTCCGCCTGCTTGTGCTCGGTGACGTCTCGACCGATTCCTACCAAACCGATAATGTGGCCATCGTTGTCCCGCAATGGCAGCTTGGAAGTGAGCAGCCACCGTTTCCGGCCTTCAGCATCAATGAGATACTCTTCTCTGTTCAATATAGGTGTGCCCGTTTCGATAACCGATCGGTCGTCAGCAAGGAATTTTTCGGCTATATTTCCGGGGAAAAATTCAACGTCGCGTTTGCCTAAACCATCAGCCTCCGACTGCAACCCCATATTATGCACGTCAGCAAGGTTGGCAAGAGTCTTACGGTAGGATGTATCTTTTACAAAGATTGCATCGGGCAAATTGTCAATCAGTGTGCGAAGAAGTAAACGTTCATTCCGTAGCGCTTCTTCAACGCGGTTACGCGCGGAGACGTCATGAAATAACATAACCCTCCCTCGCCACTCCGCTCCCAGCATCAATGGGCGAGATAACCGTTCAAAAATTCTCCCATCCTTAAAATTGAGCGTGTCGAAACTTTCTTCAGTCGAATCGTACAATTTGCGGACTTTCAGTAGAAAATTTTGCGGATCGACCAGTTGACCTGCGATATACTGTAGAATTGCGGAGATGTCCTTGGTAACAATCATTTTCTCGGAAATCATCCACATTTCAACAAAGCGCTCATTGGCAAAAAGCAGCTTCATTTCCCTGTTGACGGCGAGAATTCCGTCCGCAGTAGAATGCAAAATTGCTTGCAAGGATGATTCGCTTTCCCGCAGCGCTCGCTCAGCTTCTTCGTTTGCCAGGCGCAGCTTTGTTTGCTCAAGAGCTTCTTTTATTGCAAACGGCAGTCTTTTGATCTGCTCCTTAATAACATAATCTGTTGCGCCGGCTTTTATGCATTCAACTGCCGTTTCTTCGTTCATCGAGCCGGTTAGAATGATGAACGGAATTGTGGAATCGTGTTTCTTCGAAAGCTCCATCGCCTGCATCCCGTCGAATGAAGGCATTTTGTAATCCGAGATAATCAGGTCTGGTTGGAATCCCTCTAATGCATGGAGGAAATTCTCTTTTGCGTCCACCCTCATCGAAGTAAACTCTATCCCGCTTTTCCGGATTTCTTTCTCTGCCAACTCTGCATCGGTGGGAACGTCTTCCGCAAACAAAATCCGCAACTCTTTCTCTTCTTTCATTGTCTTCCTCGAATTCTTCACCGTATCGGCGACTGATTCAAAAGCAGCCAATAGTATCCGATATCCCTGACGGCATCGACAAATTTGTCGAAATCGACGGGTTTCAAAATATAGCTGTTTACACCAAGTTTATAGGTTTCCACAATATCTTTTTCTTCCTTGGAAGATGTCAGAACGATGACAGGAATAATCCGGGTTCGAGGATCGTCTTTGATTGCTCTTAGCACTTCAAGTCCGTCCACTTTGGGAAGTTTCAAATCAAGAAGTATGATCCTCGGACCGTCTTCGATCCTCCGGGTACCTGGTACTTCCCACGCGCAAACATGAAATTAAGCGCCTCTTCGCCATCGGTGACCACGACAACATGGTTGGCAAGGTTATTTTTCTTCAAGGCCCTGAGGGCTAATTCGGCGTCGTTCGGATTGTCCTCAACGAGCAGGATTTCTACCGCATTAGTGTCGTTCATGAGTTATTTCCTTTCAGTAGGCAAATAGGCATTAGGCAATAGGCATTAGGCAGCAGGCAATAGGAAACGCGAGCCATTATTTAATTTTTGACATGAGTGATGTGAGCATTTTGCTAGTTTCTGTAATTTCCTTGGAGATGCTTTCTGTATCCGATTGTGCCAAATATTTCAATCTCTCGCATATATCGATTTGCGTTTCAATTTCCATAAGCGAGCCTCGACTTATTGAAAGAAATTGTCTATAATTTCCGGTCGATTGACTTCCGTATCGTTCGGCAATATTGGATGGAATCGAAACTGCAGCTCTTCGTAACTGAGATATCAATCCAAACTGCTCGCTCGCAGGAAGTTCTTGAGTGATTCTATAAATCGTCATCCCTAAATCCATACTCCTTTGCAATAGAAGCAAATCTTTATAGCTTGAGACTTCTGAATAATTTTAAAAGTAAGGCTCACGCAAAGACGCAAAGTCGCAAAATGATTCAAAAATCAAGTTCTTGCGCCTTGGCGGCTTGGCGAGAGGCGATTTTTCAGATGTCTCAGCTTTTAATTTTATTTTTTGTAGACTCCATCTTACCCCCCTTTCTTTATTGATTACGATTGTTCCTATTGCCTGCTGCCTAATGCCTATCTACCTACTCGGTATCGAAAAAAAGAACGTTGCCCCTTCTCCAACCGTCCCTTCTGCCCAGACGCGCCCGCCGTGGCGGTGAATGATGCGCTGAACAATGGCAAGCCCAACGCCGGTCCCTTCAAATTCCGCGGTTGTGTGCAAACGCTGAAAGACTCCAAAAAGCTTGTCTGTATAAGCGGGGTCGAACCCAACGCCCGAATCTTTTACGGAATAAAGATTCATTCCATTTTCACAATAACCTGTGACTTCAATTTTGCGGACGCTCTTCGGTGCTGTAAATTTTATTGCATTCGAAAACAAATTGGTCCACACGTGCCGCATCAGAGCGGAATCGCAATACGCATCGGGAAGGGGCTGGACCTTGAATGAGATTTTTTCCTGAACTTCCGGCGAAGCGATTTCATGGTAGATTGAGCTGGCAAGCACAGCCATATCGACGCGTGAGAACTGCATCTCGTTTCGAGTAAAGCGGGAAAGAGCAAGGAGATCGGTGATGAGTTCATCCATTTTCTGTGTGTTTGCACGGATGATATTCAAGAGCCTGTTCCCTTCGGCGTCGAGTTTGTTCGCATATTCTTCAACGACAATCCGGGAAAAGCCATCGATGGCACGGAGCGGTGCGCGCAGGTCATGAGAAACGGAGTAAGAAAACGCTTCCAGTTCTTTGTTGGCAGCTTCAAGTTGAGAAGTACGTTCGACCACACGAGTTTCGAGCTCAGCATTGAGTTTTTGTATTTCCTCTTCCGCCCGCTTGCGATCGGTGATATCCTGGAAAATAGTGTAGAATGCACTGCGCTCACTTAACCGAATTGTCTTTGCCCATACATGCACATTTCTGATCTCACCACTTTTGGTGCGGTGCAGGGTTTCAAAATCGTCACTCCCTTCGCGAATTACTTTTTGCATATGCTTTGCCGTTTCTTCAGGTTTCTCTATCACTTCGTAGTCAGAGATTCTCAACGTGGCGAATTCTTCACGAGTGTAGCCCAATTGCTTGTGTGCGGTTTCATTAAACTCTATAGTCTGTGCTGTTTCAGGATCAATAAGAAGAATGCCGTTAGGTGCCTGCTCAAACAATGCTCGGAAGCGTGCTTCGGCATTCCGAATCAAAACCTCTGCATGCCTGCGCTCCGAAATGTCTTTATCGATGGAGACAAAATGTGTAATGTTTCCATTCTTATTAATGATTGGCGTGATGGTTTTCTCCTCGTAATACAATTCCCCGTTTTTCTTCTTATTAACTACCACTGAACGGAATATCCTGCCGGAGAGAATTGAACTCCACAACTGCTCATAGTATTTTCGATCTTGTTCACCAGACTTTAGTATTCTCGGCGTTTTGCCGAGTACCTTCTTCCTTTGTATAACGCGTAAGTTTTTCAAACGCTGGGTTTACATATTCAATGATCCCATCTTTATTTGTAATAACGATACTGTCCCCAGTCTGTTCGACAGCCCTGGAGAACTTCTGTTGTTCCTCCTCTGCGCGTTTCCGTTCAGTGATGTTGTTGAATACTGCAACAAAATATTCTTTTGTGGGACTGTATACAGTGACGGAGAACCAAATTCCCAAAGGCTCGACGTAGGTCTCAAACTTTTCCGGGTTGCCGGTTAACGCCACTCTCCCGTAGATTTCGAACAACTCAGGATTCGATTCTTTGATGCCCGGCATTACTTCACTGACTTTTTTCCCCGCAACATTTTTCAGTTCTGTTAGACGTTCGAATGCGTGGTTCACTTCGACATACATGAAGTCTGCCGGTTTACCATTGTTAAAAAACATCTTGCAATATGCATATCCTTCAATCATATTCTCAAATAATGAGCGATAGCGATTTTGACTCTGTACCAGCGCTTCGGCCGCTTCAAATTTCTCACGGTAGAAGCCGGCTCTCTGATGCCTCCACACCAATCCCACGCTTGCACCCGCACCGACGATGACTATGCAAGTGAAAATGACCATCATCCATAATCGTTCCTGTAGAGGCGAGAAGACCTCTGAAATATCTTCTCGGGCAACCAAAAACCAGGGAGAATTGGGAATAGTTCTCACGTATGCAATCACGGGAACTCCACGGTAGTCTATGCCCTCGATGATCCCCTTCTCTCCGCGAACTGCTCTTATTGCAGCTACGTTTCCTTGGTTTAACGGAATGCGCAATGTTAGGGCTGTGTTCTTCTGAAATTTCAGCTCGTTCAGAAATAAAGCATCATTCTCTTCTCGACGAATGATCAATGTTTCTGCGCTGCGGGTCGGAATTGGCCAACCTTTAATGAGAGGATAGAGATACAGCTCAGGATCAATTCGCATTGCAAGGATTCCAATGACGCGGTGTGTGTTGCGGTCGTCGAGAATTGGAATGAGGATATTGAGATAAATTCGCCCGTTCTGTGTATCCTTGTAAAAATCCTGGAAAGCGACCTGTTGGGTCCGAAGGACCTCTGAAGCGCGGTGCAAGAAAATTGAATCGGTCGAAACAATCTCTTCAGGATCCGATAACCGCTCGACTATGCCTGCATCATACAAGCAAATACGATCATACTGATTCGCCTCTCGTATTTCATCTATCCAGAGTCGAAGTCTTTTTTGCGCATCGGGATTGTTCGGCCTCTCAAGGCTTCGCCTGACTAATTCCGAGAAGCTAACGTTCTTATAAATGGTCGCAGCATCGCCAAGCCGTTCTTTTCGCCACCGCGCAATCTGATCTGTCTTCAAATCCGCAATTGCCGAAAGTTGGCGTTCGATTTCCATTCTGTACTGTCGTTGATAATGGCTGTAATAGAAATATCCGATAGTCACGATTCCTGTCGTCAGCGCAACAAACACGAAGGCAAGAATATATAACTCGCCCGAAGCCGTGGATTCTTTTACTCTGCGCAGCGGCCAAACCTGAAGTCCTGCAGAAGTTGTCAGTCCCAGCGCGAGCAAGAGAAAGGCAAGAGAGGTTGAAAGTGCAGGGGGAATGAATTCCCCGCCGTAGAACAGCGGTCTTCCGAAGAGATAGGCAAGCATCAATACAAGGGAAGTCGCAACGACAATAGACGCTAACACTAACGCAGCAATGGCCCGCTTCGGCCGCCCTGCCGATGAAGTTAGCATTGCCAGCAGCGAGAAAGCGGCAACAATAAAACAGAACGCCGTTAACGGCGACATGTGTCCGATCGGCACTCCCCCCATCGCCCCTTCAATTGAAATTCCGAAGAATTCAACGCGCGAATATATTCCCGAGGAAGAAAGCGTAAAAAGCAGGAGTGAAATTATCGCGCCCATCGATCCCAGCACCATGCCCGCTACATACACTCCGCGGCTCTGAGAGTAACGATTGCGGAATAAAAGAACAAGCCCAAACACTATAAAAAGAATCGCCGTGCTTGGCGCCATCGGTATTAGGTGTGCGCCGAAGCTGGCTAAGAGAGGAAAATCTAAAATCCATCCGAGAAGAGCGACGAACCCTATGCTTGTTGCAGATATTCCAAAAAGTTGGGGAAGGAGATTTGAAAGGCTGTGTTTTTTATTTTCGGACGAGTTCACGATGAAAGTCCATCGATAGATGAACCAACGATACCGTAGTAGATCGTTAGCCCTCTTTTACAAACTACGCCTACGAGCTAAAGGTTTCTAAGCGAAAACATATGTTTTTAAATCCAAAAACCCCTTCATTTTTTTGAGAATTCAGAGGCTTCATAATCGTTTTCGACAAACGGTATCAATTAATCGATGGTACCCACACTGGTCAAATTACCTCACTTAGTTGGTATAGTCAAGTAAACTAACCGTGATGTAGCGGTGCAATGGATATTGATTTTTCCCTTTGAATTCCGCCCTATTTGCATATCAGTGATTCTTTGTACCAGCAAAGCGGTTAACCGGATGATGCCATCTATTACTTCAATTGTGTCAATGCATGTCCCAAAACAAACGTACGTATCCCCATCCACACAACATGGTATTGGTAATTTTTATCAAGATGAATTAAGTTCCCCGAAGCAAAAGTAATAGGCATTTGCAGTGCACGTTTTTGACGGGTATCTCCATGTCGTTCTCTGGATTTTTATGTTCGATGGATTACGCTTTAAACTCTAACGTTAGGTAGTGGTCAGTGTTGTTTTTCCTGCGAGAGGTGACGGACACCTCACTCCAAAAAATCACGTTATGGCAAAATATTTGGTAGAGTAAATCGGTAAGGTGTCCGTCACCTTACCAAACTTGAGCACGACCTAACGTTAATTGAAGCTCGGATAAATTTTGGGGATACCTCAGAATCAAGTATAGATTGTGTGCAGCGGAAGCTTTCTGAATTTACAAGGTCTGTTATTATGGTGGGGATAATGTCGATAGTATTACAATGGCAGCCGCGGTCGTGTGTGAAGTTTTTCCTGCTGGGCAAGTTCCTGGAGGATTGGAAAAATCCTTGTAATCTCGGCTTCAAGCTCCTTAAAACACTTTTCGTATTTTCTTTTTGCCCTTCCCGTCGGATCTTCGATCGACAGATGCTGCGGAATTTCTGCCAGTCCAAATTCTCTCAAGAATAAAATCTTCCTCTCCCACTGGGGAAAAATTCCCCGAATAATTCTTCTATGCGGCTCCGCCATACAGAGGATAATCGATGCATCCTGCACCATCACGTTCGTTACTTGTTGGCCCCTGTGTGTTGAGATATCGATGCCATGATTTTTACAAACGGCAATTGTGACATCTTCCGGCGGGGATTCAATCAGCGCCTCAGTTCCGGCGGAGTCTACAAGAATGGAATGCTGCAAGCCGTTATCGGAGACCATTTTTTTCAAAATGGCCGCGCTCATTGCGCTCCGGCAAATATTGGCGGTACAAACAAAGAGGATATTCATTTACTGACTGTCCAGCACCTTTCTGACCGCAGCCATCAATTCATCGAGCAAGAAAGGTTTCATAATGATGTCACGGATGCCCAGTTTAAGAAATTCGGTTTTCGCCTTGAGGTCAATCGCCCCCGTTGCAAGAATCCCTTTCACGGACGGGTTATACGCAAGGAGTTTTTTAAACAATTCCTCACCGTTAATTTTCGGCATTGTCAAATCGCTCACGACTAAATCGATTTCGGAACGGTGCTGCTCATATACCTTGAACGCGTTCTCACCATCTTCCGCCGCGTAAACTTTGTAACCTAAGGACACGAGGCCTTGTTCATAAATCTGACGGTACGACGCCTCGTCATCCACAATAAGGATGCACTCGCTTCCACCCTGGATTGCTTCCGCGGTTTGCGGCAGCTCTTCGTTTTTTTGAGGATGCGTTACCGGTAATACGATGGAAATCGTTGTTCCTTTTCCCTGTTCGCTCTGCACGTCAATGAAACCGGCGTGCTGTTGAACAATCCCGTAAGCGACAGAAAGCCTCAACCCCGCACTTAGGTCGGTGGCGCGCGCGTTAAAGAACGGTTCGAAAATACGCCGTCGGCTGTATTCATCCAGTTCCTTCCCGTTGTCTCCGACCGTAATTTCGACAAACTCCTTCCCTTCGGCAAAGGGAGAGATGTTTTTCACTCTCTCCGCAGCGGCAATCGCAGTCGTAAGCGATAGTGTTCCTCCGCCGGGCATTCGATGCTGCGCGCTGATGGCAAGATTGACAATCGCTTGGTGTAGCTGATGAATATCGCCGCTAACGACAGCATTGTTATCGTTCATCGAGACTGAAACTGTGATAGATGGCAGGAGCGAGTGTTCGAGAATTTTTTGCACTTGGTGAATGAGCTTCTCGACAAGAATCGGCTTCTGTTCCGTATTCTTCGACCGGGCAAACACCAGCAGGTCGTCGGCAAGCTCGGACGCGCGTTTCGACTCGCGGATAATCATACCGACGTACTGCTCCATCCGTGCATTACCGAGCGTTTCTTTAAACATCATCTCGGCAGAGTTCATCACAATACCGAAAATATTTTTCAGGTTGTTCCCGATACCGACCGCAAACTCGCCAAGGGCGTCCATTTTTTGGACCTGCTGTGAGTCCATCTCAAATTTTTTCCGTTCGCCAACATCCCGAAAGATGCTCAGCAGCAGCTTTTCTCCTTTCTCCACATTGATAAAGGAGTGGCTTGCTTCAACCGGGACATCCCCTCCCCCCCGGCGCTGAATAATTTGAGCGGCCGGCATCTTCAGCGTGCCCGCGTCGAACTGGCTGCGGAATGCGGAATTAGCACCGTACCGTTTCTCAAGGTCGCTATCTCCCGCGGTATATTCACGAAGCAATTCTTCACGGGAAGTTTTCACGAGGTCGCAATACGCCGAATTCACCATAACAATTCTGCCGTACCGATCCGTCAACCGTATTGCGTCGGCAGAGTTCTCGAATATCGTGCGGAAACGTTCCTCACTGCTGCGGAGCGACAACTCTGCCTTTTTCAACTTGACGTTGTCGCGCAGCAACACGAACGTGATGATGAAAACTGCCACGCTCAAGAGGCCGCACAACACCGCGCCGAGGATCATCCCGGCCGTCCAGAATGAATAATTGGGGTTCGCGATCTCCACGCTCAAAATGGGGTTGTAGCCTGGAACCGCACTATGAAGGCGGAGTGGGGATTCGGCGTTGGCATAGCCCGTTGAAGCGATCCCTTTTCCCGTGCCGGAGAAAAGGGTTATCTCGTAATTTTCCATCGGATGGTGCTGAAGAATGTCGCGGAGGAGTTTTTCCGCAGAATAGTAAACGGAAAAAGCGGCTGACGGCAGTTCATTTCCCGTAGAGGAAAATCTCGCCTCAAAGTAAAAATCGCTGTTCAATTGAAACGGCATCGAATACGGCACCGTTTTTGCACTATCGGTGTAATACATCGGGACATCGGTCGGAGCAGTTTCACGCAAGACCATATCTGCCGATGAGTCGGCTATGAAATCCCATTGGGGCACAGAATTCTTTTTCAGTCCGACGGAAACAATCTCAGGATGCGCCGCTGCGTAGCGCTCGCATTGTTGCTGCAGGCTCAATCCGCCGTCGTTTGCATGATGTATGTTGACCAGGAAGAATCTTTCGTCCGCGAGCAGGGTCGTTTGGAGAGCGGAGCTGACGACGCGAAGATCGCGTTGAGCGCGTTCATATTCGAACGAATTGCTTTCGTCGTACAAATAGTAAAAAAGTGAGGCAAATGCCGCAGCAAAAAAAAGAAATAGTACGAGGGGGGAAAAAATCATTCCCTTTTCCCTTGAAGACGTCCTGCGTGTTTTCATAGCATTGCCCTGCGTGTTGATCGTCGAGAAAAGTTAGGTTAAGGATAAAAACTGATTCTGCCGGTCCAAAGATTTGTAATAATATTGGGCACCATATCCGCCCTTCTTCTCCGTGGAATGGAAAGCGCGGCAATAACGCCGTCAGCAAATGTATCCAATGATAATCCATGAATAAGCTCGAGCGATTTTTTTCCCATCGCTTCTAATTCTTGTTGAGACAAAGATGAACATTGCTTCATCAAGCCGGCAAGCATGTCGGCATCGCGAACACCAAAGGTCCAACCGTTTTTCCCGTCTTGAACTAACGATGTCGCACATCCGCATCCTTTACTTACAATCACTGGTAAACCAGAAGCCATTGCTTCATTCACGACCAATCCCCAGGTTTCTGTGTCACTTGGCATCACAAGCGCTGAGGCCAGACCGTAGTATAGGCATAATTCTTCACTCGTTTTTGTCCCAACGGCATAGATGCCGGGACACTGGTCAGATTCATTTTCTATCTTACGTCCTTCTTGCCCATCCCCGACAAACACAAGGGCCCACGCGTCATTTGAAGCATTTTTACGGTAACGTTGGTATGCCTTGAGCAATGTTGCAGTACCTTTGATCGGGAGGAGGCGGCCGACAAACAGAAAATATTTTTCGGGGAGTCTAAGCCGGGCGCGAATATCATCACGTGCAGCGCGAGCGGCCTCTGCTCTCGCTGAAAAGAACGCATTATCGACAACATCAACACCGAAAACCAACCTGTCGCGTTCAAATCCTAGATCGCGATCGTACGATGCGTGCGAAGGGGCCGGGATAAATGCACCGTCAATATTTTGGTGAATGTTTTTTTTAAACCAACGTATTACTCTGCCTCGTTTATCCGAATGGTCCCACGCATCGTCCATAAGAATAGAGCGGTTATTATTTTCAAGACGGTATCGCGCCGATGCCATGCCTGAAGGGAACGGCGTTGCCGGCGCAAAAACAACATCCGGTTTAAAGTGGTTAAGCATTTCAAAGACCTTATCAAAAATCCTTCTAGCGCTTAACTCTCTGTACGAGGTATGGGTAAAGCACGATATATAATCAATGGCATTATCTTCAAAATTTTTGCCGAAAGGATACAGTTCATCTTGTGAAGCAACTTCTACCGCCGTTAGCGCGCATCCGATTTCGTCCAATCGTTTCTTTAAATGCTTAATCCTGGCGATATGGTAAGGTAAGAATTTTGTCCAAATGATCATCACGCGTTGAGGATAAATCGGCTGATGCTGAATTACCACGGTGCCGACATGTACAGAATCATCGATGCTTTGTAGGTATTGTCGGGTAATGTTCTCCCAGCGGAAAAGATCCCTTTTCTCCCTCGTTTTCTGTGCGACGAGATGCAATACTCGTTCATCGTTAAAGATCGTAATCAATGTTCTCACAAGATCATCTTCAGTGTCAAACAGAAAACCATTGTAAGCATTAATCAGGATATCGCCAGCAATACCGACTCTTCTCAATATTACCACACGCCCAAGAACAAATGGTTCAACAATCGAAAGCCCGAAAGTTTCGATGTTCGTCGGGATTATCGCACAGTGGCACCGCTGGTACAGCGCGAGAAGCTCTTGTCTATTAACGAAGCCCGGAAAAACAACGTTCTTTTCTATTCCTAGCCTTGTCGCGAGTGTCATGCATGCCTCTAATTTTTTCCCTGCTCCGGGAAGATAGAGTTTGACCGAAGTATCACCGGTTTTTCCAATGTATTGTTTTACTGCGGAAATGAGCATCGCCTGATTTTTTCCGGCGCGAAATTCGCCCGCAAAAATCATCCTTTTTTCCGTGAACGACGGAAGGGATGTTGCTTGATCAAAAAAAAATTCGTCAACGCCAAGAAAATGAACTTCTGTTTTATTCTTCAACAATTTGAATTTGTTTTTGAGAAACGTAGAACTCATATAGGCTTTTTCAACAAACAGGGAAAGGCTTAAGCCAATCAGGTATCGGGCAAAAAAGGAACGGAGAGCATAGTTGTGCCGGTAACCATGAAGTGTGTAATGCAATGAGTATGAATTCCTGTACCGATACTTTACATAGGCTGCAATCGCAAGCTGCCAATTTGTTTGGACGTGAATAATATCCGGTTGGAAATCCCTTACAAGTACGTGGAATTCTTTTACTAGTTCGAAAAAATTAAAATGATCATCAAACCCATTGATAGCGACATAACGCGCGCCAGCGCGGCGAAGCTTTTCAAAAAGCCCGGGAAGTTGCTCCTTTTCACCCGATACAAACAAAAACCGGTCTGGGGCATAACGGACGAGCGAACACGCCTGTTCCGTGAGTAAAGCGGTAAGACCAATTCGATGGGACGATGTAAAATAAATGACTTTTTTCACAATATTGCTTTTCGTTTCCGATTATCCTTCGCGATCATCGTTTTTTCCATTTTTAGATTCATTATCCTTTGACAAAGAAACATCTTCGGCTACATTTTCGTCTTCACGGTAAATCAGGGAGCGCGATGTTCTTGGGTACTGGTCCTCGTAGAATTCATCCTCCTCATACGAAACTTTTTCCAATCGCGAGCGTTTCTCTGCGGCGTACGCAAGCCCGATAATAGTGAATTGAAGGTTGCCGAAGAATGCGGCATACAAAATAATGTTGTCCGTAAACATCATAAGAGCAAACGGGAGAAAGCTCAATGCTGCCGCGAAAAAAAATGTACGTATTTCTCCTTCGCTGTGTCGGGCTTTCTTGAGGAGGTGGCGAACCTGGAAAATCATCGTCAAAAGAAAAAGGACTGTGCCGACAACGCCGTAATCGTAAAGGAGCCTTAGCCAATCGTTATGCGGGTGTGTGAGCTGCCCGTTGGATAATTTCAACACCAGTTCTTCGGATGAGTTGGCACCGTGTCCCCACCACGGCTGCTTGGCAATCTCAATCAGCAATATTTCTGCCATATAGCGGCGGCCGCTTGTCGCAAGATCTTTTTCGTTGCCAATATCCTCAAGCGTGCCTTCTCCTTTCATGAACATTTTTTCCTGCACCCTCGACGTATAAAACAGCGCCAGGCCAAGAAGGGCAACGACCACCGCCAAAATTACTCTCACACGCAATTTCATCGGCGAAAAGGTAAGCGGCAAAGCTGTGCCCGTAACAAAAATTGCCATCCGCGTCAACGCGAGCACCGGCAGCATGGTAATTCCACCCCACCAAAACAAATCTTTCACCCTCCCGCTTGAATATCCCGAAACAAAAAAAGTTGCAAGCAATGTTGCAGTGATCGCCTGCGGCGCCAATCCAGTGCTGCCCGGTAGTTCCCCTGTAAGTAAAAGGCCTGTTAAAAATGCCCCAAGGAAAAGAAGGGATGCAGAGAATGTTTTTATGAGAAGTCCAAAGTTTATAAGCTGGTCTTCATCAATCTTTGCTGTCGACACGGCCATTCCCACTGCAATTGGGCAGAGAAGCATCGTGCTACGCTGAAGGTTTACAGAGTTAGACATATAGCCGCTCAGAACAATAAAAAGCCCCCACGGCAGCCACACAGAGACCGGAAAGCTCATTCTGCCCATATTCGCCGGAATAACCATTACTGCAAACGCGAGACAAAGTATCCAGGAATACCCT
The DNA here is from genome assembly GCA_963717445.1 of uncultured Bacteroidota bacterium. Classification (GTDB taxonomy): domain Bacteria; phylum Bacteroidota; class Ignavibacteria; order UBA10030; family UBA8401; genus JAGVPT01. Next base: position 1,984,068 of record OY970334.1, read on the forward strand.
GCGACGGAAAAAAGCAAAAAACTCGTTCCGCCGAAAGCGCAGGCAAAAAAGGTCGTCGTGAAAACGATCCACACGATGATGGGAAGTTTAGAGTGCCGAAGAACCTCTTTCCAGTTCAGAGGTTGCACTTCCACGAACTCTTCCATCACATCGTCTGCAACTTCTTCAGCCATAGTTCACCCGATAAAAATACGACGACGAAGTACCTTTATAAAGGTAAAAATTTGTAGAACAAATTTCCTTATCATTCTTGGCGTTATTGCAAGCAGGAAATACGCAGCGGTTTGAGGACTTGTCTTCGAATAGCCCCACATTTCACGCACTTCTTTTAACGCCCAGCCGGATTGATTGAGATGGATAAACATCGAAGCTCGCATTCTGTGCCACATCCCCACGTAGAGGTCAAAATCGCGACGTTGCGCCGGCTGGACACTAAAACGGAGGGTGTTCAATTGTTCCCCGACTGCATCAGGGATTTCGGGGCTTCGGGTCGGATGCCCGGTCAATGGACCACGCAACCAGAATATTGCACATGGTCTTTTGGAATAGGCAATGCGGTACTTCGCCGCAAGGCGCGCCCATGTCAATAAATCCTCGCCGATGGCGATACCTTCCGGAAATCCTCCAATAGACTCCAATGCTTGTTTTTTTATGCCGATTGCAGAAGACCAAAGAGGAGGGTCGGAGTGTGCAGCAACTTCAAAATAATTTTGTAAGAGACCTTCCCATTCGCCCGGTGGCATTCGCCGAAGGATTGGAACGCTGATCGCCCCGTTTAATTCTCTATAAAGATAATGCGTTGCAAAAACAGAACAATCGGGAAAAGAATCATATAATCGCACGACGGTTTCAAGGAAGTTTGTCTTCCATTCATCGTCGGCATCGAGGAAGACGATGAGTTCGTTCTTGGTTTCCACTATGCCTCGGTTCCGTGCAGCGGAAACACCTTTGTTTTCCTGAGTGATGATTCGAACGCGCGAATCATTCATCTCGCGAACGATGTTGTCCCCGCCGTCGGTGGATCCATCGTTCACAACGATGACCTCGAAACCTGAGACCTTCTGGGCGAAGATAGAATGCAGTGCCCGCTCTACTTCATTCTTATTATTATAGAGCGGCATGATCACAGATATTTTTGTCTCGGGCATGATACGCGTTATGTGTATTGGGAGTACGCTGCAACGAGCAAGGAGGAGTATTTCGATAAAGAGAATTGTTCTGCTATTTTTTTCCGGCCTGCCCTTCCCATTTTCCTTGAAGAGACCGGCTCGCGCAACAAGGTGAGAATTGCTTCGGCCATTCTTTCCGCTGCGCCATACGGAACAAGTAATCCGGTCGTTCCGTGTTCGACAACTTCGCGAAGTCCGCCAACGTCGCTGGCAACAACAGGGACTCCCGCCGCCATTGCTTCTGCTGCGCTGAGACCGAACCCCTCATACTCCGAAGGCACAGCAACAACATCCATAATTCCATAAATCGAAAACGTCTTTTCATGCGGTATTGAGCCTAACCAACGGATGTTTTCAGTGATGTGTAGTGTCTCGCCAAGAGCTTCGAGCATGGATTTGTCCGGCCCGTCCCCAATGATCACTAATGTCGTCCGGGGCATTGATTGTATTACGATTTTCATAGCATGCAATAACAAAGAATGCCCTTTTTCCGACCGAAGCCTCGCCACAATACCTACAACGGGCCTCCGCGGAATATTCAGCTTTTTCTTAACTTTTTCCCGATTTACTCGTTTAGCATTTCTTCCAATTGTCTTGATATCTATGGAGTTGTACATCGTGCAATGATGCAATCTTGAATCTAACGCGCTGTCTCCATAAACCGTTCCTGTACCGAACCACGATTTCTCCGTCGCCAGGGAATTGCAGAAAAACATCGTGCAGAGTCGAGCCGCGAAACGGACGAACAGTTTCTCCTTATTGCCAAACAGAGTGCACGGATAATGGACCGTTGCAAACACATGCTTCACGCCCGCGAATTTCGCAGCAAGGATGGGAATCAACCCTGGCGCCACATATTGCACGTGAACAACATCAGGCATCTTAGCTTGCAGTGCTTTCACAAGATCCCGAAAAAGCTGCACCAGCCGCCAGATGGATTGTGGTGTTGCCGTGCGGTCAAGCTTCAAAAGTTGTACCGTTGCGCCAGCCGACCGAAAATCCTCTATAATGATGTCATCATACTCATAATAGCAGCAGACTGTAACGCGATAATTATTTTTCACGAGAACCCGGACCATTTCCAGTGTCTGCATTTCTGTCCCCCCCAGAAGAAGAATCGGTGTCGCCACGAAAACATGTTTAAATGCAATCGGAGATGTCATCATGTCTTATCTCACAAGCAATCGCTGACACGCTTCGTAGAATATCGACTCCGACGGGACAGCTACGCAATTCCATGTCAATTCAAACGAATCGTCCAAAAGCCCATCCTGTCGCATCCGGTAGAAACTATATCCTCTCCCGAGAATAGATCGGATTTCGTCCAACGTAAAAAATTTTCGGCTTACTTCGTTGTATTCAAAAATTATGAGAGGGCGACGTGAGGAGATAAAGCGCATTCCTCCACGAAGAACCAGCGGCTCCGCTCCTTCAACATCAATTAGAACGATTGCCGGGTCTTTAAACTTCATCAGCTCATTGTCGAGCGTTGTCGCCGGCACAACAATCTGACTCTCTTTTTTCTTATCGGCAATCGACGCGGCCAGGGGGTTCGCATCGGAAAAAAATTTTACAGGCTGGCCGTCGGCGTTCAGTGCTTTTTCAACAATTTCAACATGTGCGTAGTTATTTAGCTCGATGGATCTTCGGCAAGCCTTCACACATTCTGCATTAGGTTCGAAGCCGATGACGTAGGAAACAATAGGATATTGTGCAATATCAACAATCATCTCCCCGATGTTGCAGCCTATATCAGCAAAAATGACAGCATGGTGCAGTGAACCTAAGATTTTCTCGAAGAAGAAATGTGTCTCCGGTTCGTTAGACTTTCCATTGATAAGTAGGTTATAGCACATTGCTACGCTGTGATTAAAGTAAAGCTTCTTCCCGGCAAAATCGAGGATGTGGTCGGTTGTAATCCTGCGCTGTACAAATCCCATCCCCTTTAGTGAAATGCCGAAATATCTGCGGCACAATTCATAAAATTTTATGTATACTTTTGCGACGATAAACCAAAACATTTCTTTAGAGAAGAATGGTAAAAAAATAATATTATCTTGAACTGGATATTTCCAGAACTTGTTCTATGCCAATATTCGAATCGTTTTTCCCTTCTCTCGACAGCATCGGAACAAGAAAGACAGCCCCTCTTTGGTGATCGTGACCTTCCCCCGTGTACTCACACGCCAATGCGTTCCACATTTGCTTCAGGACATCAACGTTCGAATACGGCGAGCAGCAGCAGCAAATACTTCTTCGACACTGATCTCTGCGACTGCCGTATGATTGTAAATGATCTCGCAATAACTTTGGTTGCGGTAACTGCCACCGAAAGGATTGTATCTCTTAAAGCCGAGGAATGGCCCCATGAGCAAAACACCGTAGGTGCCGACAGCATTCGCTAGGTGCGCAGGGCCGCTGTCAACTCCAATGAACAGCGCACTCATACGAATTACTGAGGCTGTCTCGAGAATGGAAAGCCGGCCACACATATTGAGATACATCGAAGATGACGATCGATTCATGGTCGCCTCTGTTCCAACTTCGATAATTGAAATATTGTATTCGGCAAAAAAACGTTGCGAGAATGCTTCCCACTTTTCTCTCCGCCAATCTTTTGCCTCGGCGTTGGTTGCGCAATGAACCGTGATGTAGGTCGCGGGTAGTTTCAAGCTAAGAATTTTTTGCTCCGCGTAGTCCGAGATATACACGTGCGGCGTATCGTCAATAAGCGAAAGCCCGGCATACCGCGCAAAACTTTGTGCAATATTCCCGAATCTATAAAAATTGTTAAGTGCTATTTCGCTTCGTTTCATCGCCTTCACTGGAACGTTTCGGTTGCACAACGAACAATACCGTTCAGGAAAATGCAGATCAATAACATCATCAAACAAACCGCTGTTCGCAATATAGCTCCGCTCAGTTAAACAATGAAGCGTGCATACACGGGTAATATATGGGTTACCGTCGAGCAGTTCACGGTATCCTTTTTTCACACACCAGATGATAATGGCATTTGGATGAACCTGCCGTACTTGTCGTGAAACGGGCTCGCAAGCAACAATATCGCCAAGGTGCTCCAGCAAAAAAATCCCAAGAAGAGGCGTCCCGCGCTCCTTCGTCAGCCGAATCCACACAAGGCGAAAAACGTTCGCGCTGAAGCTGGTATAGAGCGCAACCGCATGCCGAAATTTTGGGATTAGCGTTTTCAAAATGGCGATTGTTTAGAATGGGCGAACTTTGCGTCGGCGAGCATTCTGGGCGAAAGAGCGCTGGTTGAATGGAGGGCGATGACATCGTAGTGCCAATCTTCATACGTTGTGCTGTTGATACACAGGTCGGCAAGCGCCGATACGCTTTGTCGATCATTTCCATTCATGAAATGGCCGAACTCACCAAATTTTGTGAAGAAAAGAAACATAGTGTAACCACTCTCGCTCAACACCTCAAAATGCGTAGACCACTCATTCCCCGTGCGGAGACAAAAAAGTGGGTGCCATTCAAAAATTATATCGGGCTTGTCCGTCGCTATCACACGCCGCGCTCCAGCAAGCACTTTGCCGTCGAAACCATCAACGTCGATTTTCAAAACATCAATTTTCTTTTTCCTCTCCGTGCCGATAAGCGTGTCCAACGTTGTAGCGGATTTCAGGGTATTGCCCAGAGAACTCGCAGTCCCCGCATGTGTTCTCACCAATTCCTTTTCTGTGCCTTCTTCCGATGACAACAAAGCGCAAAAAAGATGTTTCTGCTGCAAGAATGCGAGATTCTTTTCCGCCAGAGAAAAAAAATATGGGTCACCCTCGACGCAAAAAAAATCGTCTATCATGTGCGGGCAATTTGCCGACAACATAACGACCGTATCCCCCACAGAACTGCCAACATCGACAAACCCGATCGGTCGCCCCATTGTTTTGTATTTTTGGTATACCAGTTCGATCAGCGGATTATTGAACGTTCGTACGGCGCGCGCAATAAAAGGGTATGGGTAGCCAAAACTGACAAGAACAAGCCTGCCATGAATCCTTGTGGCAACTATCCCGGTAAGCTTCTTGCTGATACGGTCAAAAAGAAAGTGCCAGAGCCATGCCGTATATTTTCGCCGTTGAAGCCAACTCAACCGGAGAGACCAATTGTAGACAAGTGTCGCTATCAAATTCCGCTCCATGGTTATCGCCTACTGATCGATCCCTTTTTTCCATTTAAATACTTTGGCAATGGGTAATCCGTTCCCTTTGAATAATTTGAATATGCTGGATTCAATGAGGAAGTGCAACGATTTTATTAAAGACTTCCTTTGGTGTTAAGTAATGTAATATTTTTCTTGGTGTATTATTGAGTTTGCGTTCTAAGCGTTTCACATCAGAAGCAGAGACAAGATCGAAGTTTGTTTTCTTTGGATATGTCCTGCGAATGATGCCGATCGTATTCTCGACAGTTCCTTTCTCCCAGCTGTGAAAGGGCTGACAAAAATACGAATGAGTTCCAAGTGTTTTATTCACGATCAAATGTTCGACATTTTCTTGGCCGTTGTCGTAGGTAATCGTTCGGCGAAGATGTTGACCATACTGACTCAGTGATCGGTTCAATGTTATCCGGACCTGTTTCGCTGTTCGCCGTTTCAGTCTGGCGAGTTTCGTATATCGTGATGTACGTTCTACTGTCGCCAGTAGTGCAGCTTTACTGGTGCGCGCAATGATGGTATCGGTTTCCCAGTGTCCGACTTGTTTCCGGCGCTGAACCGTTCGGGGGCGCTCTAAAATCGATTTTCGCTCAGGAATATGCGACATTCGATGAGTCTTTCGTTGCCCTCGTCGATTTCGGATCCTGTGAGATCTAGGAAGCACCAGAACAAAGTTCTCTTGACGCCGAACATTTGGGTCGTAAATGAATCGGTAAATACTTTCGACACAGATACTGTACTGTGGATACTTCAATCGCAATCGTCCTGCGATTTGTTCCGGTGTCCACTCCATACGAAGGTGTCGCTTCACGTAGCTCCGTATAGTTGAATTCTTTAGCCGAGGACGTTGACCGGCTTGTATCTTTCGTCCCTTAGCTTTGTTCTGAGCACGACAGGCTCCATAGACTCTTCGGATCGGAGCTTTATTCCTGGAAATTTCTCGGGATATCGTGCTCTTGTTTCGGTGTAACTGACGGGCTATCTCACTAAGAGAAATCCGCTGCGCATAAAGAGCCGCTATTTTATCTCGCTCTTCTTGCGTTATCTGGTTGTAACATCTGGGTTGTGCCATGCTCTAATTTTACTAATTCTTTTAGAGCGTTGCACTTCCTTGTAGAACTCATGTATCGCCTTGTTTTTCCCAAAATCGAACACTGCCATGCCTCGGTTCAGTGTATCAACAACAAAAAAATCGAGCCGGTGACAATGCGCCCAATAGTCGATCGCTTCGTGATTGACCGTGCTGAAATAATCGTCGAGAAGGATACAACTCGGCTTCAATATACTGCATACGGCCAGGTCTCTCAATTTCCCTTCGTACGAGTGCTCCCCATCGATATGTACCAGGTCGATGAGGGTTCCCTTTAACCGCAGGAGGTCCCATGAGCTCTTATAAAACTTCATCTCGGGAATTTTTTCGGAAGCATGAAAATTTCTGAAAAAATACCGGACATTCTCGTAGCACATCTGATTGGAGTTAGCCAGGTACGTCTCATTGTCGACCCATTGCAAAGATTTCGTTTCAGGATGTCCCTCCGCCATGGACACCAGACTGAATCCTTGAAGAGATCCGATCTCGACGATCGACCTTGGCTGCAAAAGCTTTGCTGCCATTACGTAGTACGGATAGTACGAATCCGACCAGAACCAATCGGTAGCACGGTATCCGTCTTGAACGTGCGGCAGTACTGACAAAATATTTTGAATTGATCGTTTGTGGGGCGGCAATGCACGCAATTGCTCGATTGTAAGTTCTCCGCCGGATGGGTGCATCCTTTTGAGGATGTAAAAATTGCCGCCGAGTAATCTGGTCGCTATTTTTTCCTTCCGCTTCGAACCGAGCAAAAGACGTGTGATGCTTTTGATGAAGTTCAAGGCTTTCACTTAAATTTTTGTTGAGAAGTTTTTTTTGAGGAATAGTAATATCTGCAGCCACGTTGAAAGGATGCTACCCATTGTTGAGCCCGGCAGAATTTTCTTAGATATCATCCACAGTAACCGTGCAACGGCAGAGCTTTGTCCGATAAAATTGTCGGGAACAGTATCCTCAAATTCCCTACGGAACATCCTGGCTTCTTCATTGAGCCACGTATTATTTTTCACGAATGATTCAATAAGAGAATCGTTAATGAACCGAACTGTTTGATTGTGAATCAATCGAATATCCGAGGCGTTAAGCATTGACGTATGGGATTGATAGTATTGTGTCTGGAATAGATAATCCCGTGCAAGCGTGTGTGAAATTGATTTCAGCTGGCCAGTGACCGATCGGCTGTGAGAGCGGAACGATGCAAGCGGCTCCGATATCCCGATAACATCGGTAAATTCGCCGACGCGAAGGAAAAAATCATCGTCGGCGATCAATCCCGCTTCCTTCCTATATGAACATGTTTCCAATAATAACCTGCGCTCAGTTGTTACACCCGGACAACGATGAATGTGGCGGTTAGTGACGACACCTCCAAGATACCGATTCGCGTATTCCTTCCCCGGAATTAATTCGGGAACTGCGCTGTGCGGCAACGGTGACGCTCCTGTGTGGTTGCCATATTCATCTATATAATAGTAACCTGCGTATATATGCCTGCATTGCGGATAGGCGTGAAGCGCCCGTTCGATATGAAACAGATAGTCGGGGTCGAGCAGATCGTCTTGGTGTAAGATCGTTACAAAATCCGAGTGCGTATGTTTGACAATGCGATTCCACGCATCGGCATAGCCGCTCGGGGTCCTGTTGTACAGATACATCACCCTCCCCCCCCATTTCTCGGATTTGATGATCTGCTCAGATCGATCCGACGACGCATCATCGAGAGCCACGATTTCATCCGGCGGTCTTTTCTGATTCAGCGCTGAGGCAAGCGTCAGCTCGAGAAATTTTTCACCGTTATGTACGGGAACTGCAATGGAAAATGTCACCGTTATCATCCTTCGAAATAACAACGTCTAAAATTATTTAGCATCCAAAAAACGCTATCGCATGGCATCGGGGCTTCTTGTCTGCCACATGCATCCACGCCGGTTTCCTCAATGAAACACATCGCGCACAGCCTGTTTGACGTCGTCAACCTGTATCCGAAGAATACTTTCGTCGGCACCCCCCTCGTCGCTGAACGAATAGCTCGACGGTGCGAAACTGAAAAGAATGCGTGCACGGTGAGAATTGGGAAACCAATGGGTTGGGCTTATGCGTGTTCCAAAAATTGCCACCATTGGCCTTTGTAGCAGTGCTGCCACGTGCATTGTGCCGGTGTCGTTCGTAACACAGAGCGCAGACATTCGCAACAACTCAATCAATTCCAGCATCGATGTTTCTCCCGCCAGGCTAACCGCTTTACCACCTGACTCTGCAACAATTCTTTCAGCGAGTCCTTTCTCGGAGTCAATTCCGGTGATAATAATGTGCGCATTAAATTCCTTGGAGAGCCATGATGCAATTGCCGCAAACCGCTCGGCAGGCCAGCATTTTATCATGAATTTGGCTCCGGGATTTACAACGACAATCGGGCGAGGAGAATTGACCATTGCGGCAATTTTCTTTTGGACGGATTTCCTTTCCTCGACGTTCAAGGACAGCACGTCGCCTAAAGTGGTCTCCGGCAGATCAAGATCGTTCAGCACTATGGCTGCCCGTCGCGGCTCGTTCACAACAAAGTAGTGTTTAAGGCCATTAAGGATGCCCCGAATATCAAGCGAAAACATGTGAAATCCGATTGCATAGCGTGCATGAATCTTTCTGGCAAAAATCATCTCGCGGAGAACAAAGCCGAGCACCCCCCTGTTTCCAAACGGCGATAGATTAACGAACACATCGCACCGGAGCGATTCCAATATCGTATCACTAAACCCGAAGCGAAACCCATCGCGGACTACAGGGTGATCGTGAAGCGTGACAATTGTATCGATATATGGTTCCGCCGACAATAACTCAGCCATCGGGAAATCGCCGCACCATGAAACCACCGTGAGCGTAGCGGAAGAATATTTTTTCTTCAGCCCTGCAATTACCGGCAGGTGAACGATATGATCCCCTAATGTGCCGTTCATGTAAACGACAACTGAGGACGGCGTTCCCAACTTCTCAGGCTTCGTTATGAACCAGCTGCGACGGAGAAATTCCAGACACCCGTTTGCCAACGCCCGCCAGACGATAAGCAATCCCCTCAACACCTGCAGTCCCAGCGAGAGTTTTGTTTCCTCGAACTCGATGGTTCGCGCTTCATCGAGGGTTGAAACAGAATATACCTTGGATTGTGCAGATTCCATGAGGTCAATTCTCAAATACTTCTTCCAGGAGATAATAATCATTACATGCGGCAATCGTCACAACGGAAAATAAAAGCGCCGATTGAATAAAGTGTGAGACACGAAAATATTCAAAACAGCTGCCATGTGTCCCCAAAAAAAGTATACCATAGAATCTGTTTTCGCTTGATACGTGAAGGAATGAAACCATACGCCGCTGCAATTTTTTGATGGCGATGGGAATAATGATTGCTTCTTAAATCCCGCCTCTTTAAAAAAAGGGAACGACGCCGGAGTGATCGCTGCTCAAGACTCATAGCCTCTTCCAATACACGAACACTAACAATATGTCAAGAACTAGTTTTCTCGAACCGGATGGTCCTTATGAATAATATTCAAATAGACATTTTCCATTTGTGCGGTATATTCAGGAAATGTTTTTACGGATGGAGTGTTTTGCGACATGACTGCGACACTTGATGGGTTGTCAATGAAATATTTCAATGCGCGGGCAATGGCGTCTACGTTGTTATGCTCGACAACAAAGCCGTATTTCTTCTCCTCGACTAATTCAGTCATGCCCCCTGACCGCGAAACGATCACAGGACATCCTGCAGAGAGTGCTTCATTAACGACCAGCCCGAAAGTTTCGAATTGAATGGACGGCACAACCACAACGTCAATATTTTCGTACGCTTTTTGTAATTCAGCATTGTCAACAAAACCGTGATCATAATACTTTACGATGCCTTTGTAGTCATCGATGATATCGTGGAAGTATTTTTTTTCGGCGATTCCTTGGGTAGCGCCGTAAATGTGCAATTCACACGTGTTCTGCATGGTTATTTTTTCGATCGCTTTGAACAGTACATGCAAGCCTTTATCGTATCCGTATCTTCCGACAAAACCGAAACGGATGGGCCGATTCTCAGGAACAGATTTCACTTTTCTTTGAAATGGTGTGACGCCGTGATGAATAACTTCTATGGCGCTTTCATCGACATTATTTCTCAGCAACAACTGTTTTGTTGCTTGCGACGGTACGATAATGTTCGTTGCTAAATTGAAAACCTTCCGATGATGCACAATATTCTGTTCGACCAGCCATGGATACCTCATAACACGAAAAATGAATGGCACATGTTTTACGGAATCAAAGACTTCACCTGTTGTCGAATAAACCCATCGTGGAAATTTACCAATTATTCCGCCCGTGTACCATTTTGGCAAACGACTCCGCGCACAACAAGGAATACATACGGTAGAATCCTCGCAATATTGACACAGTGTCCCGTCCGGGCGTAATAAACCGCCACTTGGACAGACAGCGCCGCCGTGATGAACGGTGAGAACTGCAGGAATTGATAATTCTTTTGCAGCAATTAATGAAGACAGGTTTATCCCGTTAATATGGACAATATCTGGACCAAACTCTTCTATGACTGTCTTTAGAAAATTAACATGATGTACACTGTTTTCGGTGTTTCGTTCTCGTTCGGAGAGTATGTCCTTATATAGACATAACGCATTTACATGAATATTCTCGTGGTCATATTTGACAACTTGATAAGGTGAAATGTCCTGTTGTATTTGCCCTAATGTTGCGATCCGCACATCCCAGCCTTTACTTTTTAACGCCGAAGACAAGGAAGCGATATACACCTCCCCTCCTCCAAAACCATACGGAAAAAAGCGAGCAGCTGTAATTAAAACGCGCATAATGGTAATTATTCAGGTTTCCGATATAATCGCCGCATAAGCACTTTAATGAGTCCAGGCGCGACAAACGAGATCATCATCCTGGCGCGCATGTCAAAATCAACATCCCCTTTTTCAGTTAATTGAAAGTACTGCTTCGCATACCTGCAGAAATTCGAGGTATCACCGGTCCTGAACAACGCAATCAGCATCTTTCGGAAACCTTTGTATATTTGCCTCCGAAGATCGTGCGGTAAATCTGTTCTTTTCAGCGTCTCTACGCATAAGCGGCAAGCTTCCGTCGAGCTTGTGCTCCCCTCTGCAAAAGTTCTAGCGTTCGCGTGAACACGATAATAGCCCGTAATTCCATCAACATACTTTGTTTTGCAACCCGACAATATCAGTCGAGCAAAGAGTTCTGTATCCATACCATTTTTGTATGACTCATCCACAAATTCCTTATCGCCCAGCACAGTCCGGCGGATAAACGCCGCCTGGTTCGGCAGGTCGATGAGCGGGAAAGACTCTGCTCTTTCAAGTAAACGGAATTCACCGGAATGGATCTCGCTGGTAACCTCTCTCGTAGTGTCTATAAAATAAGTTCGACCGTGGTAGATTTCATACTCGGGGAATTCAACCGCAGCTTTGGCACACGCCATGAGTGATCCGGGCCCGTAGTAATCATCGGTGTTCTGCCACCCGATCAAATCACCGGTCGCATAGCGAAAACCTTTATTGAGCGCTTCAGCCATCCCATTGTCTCTCTCCGAGACCCAGCGTGCAATCCAGGGTTCATAGTACTTAATAACTTCCACAGTGCCATCGTTCGAGCCTCCATCAATGACGATAAGTTCAACATTGGAATAGTTTTGACACAGAAGAGAGCGAACCGCCTGTTCAATAAACTTCTTTTGATTATAGCTTGGCATCAACACGCTTATTCGAGGCCAGTCGGAGGAAATCTCGAATTGCTGGTTGTCAACGGGCGTATCCCATGGCCATCCTTTTTTTGCCTCAAGCGGTGGGGGAATTGTTTTCATCTTTGATAAGCTACCAAATGATTCGTAGAATTCTGTCCATCGCCTTGATAAGAAATGTGTGGTGTATTCTCTGTGTACGCCGAAGGTAATATTGCATTGCCTTGTCCGCCGTACTTCTAGGATCACGAATTGATTCAGTATTGCCGGTCTCATTGGAGGGCCTGAGCAGGTTCCAATCTTTATACCAAATGTCACATTTTTTGAATTTGGCGGCGCCGTATTTCTTGATCCAGCAAAAGACCTCTTCATCCCACCAATATTTGTCCTCCGTTGGCGCAATGTTCATTTCTATTCCCGCTTTTTCGTAAGCGTGCAACCATTCTTCTTTCATTGGATGAAAAGAATCCGGATTTATTGAATCCATATGATGATATTGCCGATAGATTTTCACAAAAGGCCTCTCCGGGTTATGTATTACCTCCCAACATTCGTACCATCTGTGCTTGCTGCGCATTCGATCCCAATCGGCGTATTGATAATGGAGCAAAACAATTTCCTTTAAAAACACTTTCGGATTTTTTTCGGAAACAGGAACTCGTACGCTGTGTATTTTTGTCCCCTGGTGAACAGCGTCATCATCAACAAATCCTAACACTCCAGATCCTTCTGTCATCCATCCGCGGCCTTCATGCCCAACCACATTGAATGGCTGTAGCGCAAATGCAGTGCCGCGGGGACTATGAACCACTGACTTCCATTCCGAACTTGTCAGAACATTCGCGCTTAGGAATTCATCTGCATCCAGAGCAAAAATGATTGCATCGGTTGATATCTTTCGAGCTTCGTTCAAAAGCAATCGTTGGCGTTCGCCTTCATCATAGACACCGGATTCATTATGAACAACCGTAACTCGCGGGAACGATTCGGCAATATGCACGCTTCTATCTGATGATCCCTGATCCGCAATGACAATATTGTCGGCCCACGTCAGAGCACATTTTATAAAACGTTCAAGTATCCACTCCTCATTTTTTACCGGTGTCACACATATCACTGGTTTATGAGCCATCTTGCTATCGTCTATCCGATGATGTCATGCGAAATATTTATACCGGTACTATTAGTGTAACCTAATGTGAGCGCATCGTATTCCATTTCATGCTCCTACACACGTTTCCCGACCCAAAGGGTTCCATATTTTTCAACAAACGCCCATTCTAATGAAGGATACACCTTGGTTTCAATGACATAAGTGGGTCCCAGGTCCTTCCGATTAGGATCGTAATCGTGGAACATCAAATAACCTCCGGCTTTTACCTTGTTACCGTACATTTCGTAATCTTCAAGACATCCACCAATGCTATGGTCTCCATCTATAAACAGCAAGTCAACGCTCTGGATTGCCTCCGCAAATTCCTTCGCCTTCCCTTTCTTAATTTCAATGATATCCCGAACACCCATGTTCTCGACATTCTTAAGAAATTGATCCAACAAAGGAGTATCGCCACGCCCTTCCGCATAGCGCATCGCACTTTCAGGGTCACCGGAAGCGTCAAATGGATCGATCGCTATCAGTTTCTTGCCGCCGGATATTACCAGACCTCTGCCGAGACACACAGTGCTCTTCCCTTTATAGGAACCGATTTCGCATACTGTCGCCCCTAACGGCAGTGCCGATGCGTAATTAAAAAGAGCAACTGCTTCCAGGGGGGTGAGAAAACCATCAATTCTTTCCCAGCCACTAAACTTTCTTGCATCCCAACGCATTTTGATCGACCGCAAGAGATTATATGTCTTTTGGGTAATCCTCATGGTCAACTTTCTGTGTTGGGAAGACTCTGTATTTAGGCGGCAACGGGAACTTTCATGACGAGATGAAACTGATCGCGTATTTGGGGAATAAACATGCCAGCACAACGCACAGTTATTGCGCGACGACCGTGGTGAATGAGATTGCTATGATACACCTTCACAAATTTCCAACGTCTTGTTTCTAGAAGTTTTCGCATCCCTGCCGGCGTGAAATGCCAGAAATGCTCCTCTGGAACCCATGCATACCAATTCGAACCAAGCATTCTCGGCATCCAACCTTCATAGTTTGTTTGTGTAAACATCACGTACCCTCCCGCCGCAATTTGTTCAATTGCTGGAAATATTCCATGCAGGTCTTCGAGATGTTCCAACACTTGTGAACAATTGACGAATCCAAACGGCCCGTGGACGCCAGTATGAGGAAAATATCCTTGGAAAATATCAAGGTTTTGCCTCTTGCCGTATTCTGAGGAATTCGCGCTTGGTTCAACGCCGACAACAGAATACCCGAGTAATTTGAGTTGATAAAGAAGTATCCCCTGGCCGCACCCAATATCCAACACTCGTGATGGTGGACGGCACAGCGATCGAATGATGTTAACTTGTTTAGAAATATATTCACGCCACCCTTTGGGCAAGGATAATTGGTCAATCCTATCAAGATGATCAATCTCTAAAATATGTTTGCTGTTTGATTGATAATTGGGTTGGCTTGGCGAAGGAACGGTATAAGCATTGGTGCATTTCTCGCAACGCTGCACGCGCCAAGAGGAGGTTTCGACAACCGTTTCACAATTTGTATCCGATAAACAAATCGGACAGATTATTTTACTATCCATCGATCAGAAATTCGTACGGTGGAATTTGTATGTTATTATTATTTATCGATATTCCGTTTTTCCTGTCAGAAGAATCGGTCCATAATGTGCAACATCAAGCACAGAGCCGTTGGCAAATGGAATACCATCACAATAGAGAGTTGCGGCATTGGGAAATTCCCAATACCCTTGTACCATTGGATGGTTAAGCAGCAAATGAAGAAAATACCGTCCTTTATTGAGTCGGGGAAGCTCCAACGTGCTGCTTAAACAAAATTGCCCGGCTTTGATCGTACTCAAGTTTCCGTGGGTTCGAGTTGGGCAAAATGTTCCGAGAAGCATCCCTTGAGAAGTGTAAAGCCACGCTTCAATATCAAGTTTCACATCATGATAAGCCTTGCCTTGAATCGTAATTTCAATTTCCGAGGCGTCTACAATAATATATGTAGACTCTGACCCGTTAATAGTAACCCCCGTTACCTGGACATCGTTGCTCGTGCCGCGTCCATGGGAAAGGATAGTTCCATCTTCATTGTCGTTCCCTTGAAGATATCTGGCTACACATTCCTCCACGGGGCCGAAATACGCTAACTTGCCCCCCGCAAGAAGCAATCCGGTTTTGCACAATGCCTGTATCGCTGTCGTATTGTGGCTGACAAACAGAACCGTTCTTCCGCTCGATGCAACAGCGCCGAGTTTTCCTAAACACTTTCGCTGGAACTCAACGTCCCCTACCGCAAGCACTTCATCCACGATCAATATCTCGGGTTCGAGATGCGCCGCGACAGCAAACGCAAGCCTCATATACATACCGGAGGAATAGTGCTTCACGGGAGTATCGATGAATTTCTCCATGTCGGCAAAGGCGACGATCTCATCAAATTTCCGCTTTATCTCCAACCTTTTCATGCCCAGGATTGCGCCGTTCAAAAATATATTTTCCCGTCCTGTTAATTCGCCGCTGAATCCAGTACCCACTTCGAGTAACGATGCTATCCGTCCTTTAAGTCGAATCCGTCCGTGTGTCGGAGCCGTAATCCGCGCCAAGACTTTCAGCAGCGTACTCTTTCCAGCACCGTTCCTTCCGATGATTCCCAACACCTCACCTTCCTGAACATCGAACGATACGTCTTCAAGCGCCCAGATTGTATTCTTGAAGGAAGATACTTTTCGATCTTTCTTTCTGAAGATCGATTGCACTTTCTCCTCGAAAATATCACGAAAGGAATTGCTCCGCTTCAGCGCGCCAATGCGATATTGTTTGCTCAGATGTTCGACGTGGATTATCGTAGACATATCAAAGAGTCTTTAAATGACATCCGCAAATTTTCGCTCCATCCGGAGAAAATTCATCAACCCAGTGATGAACACCAATATTGCAACGCTGCATGAGAGGAGCAACAAACCGCCGGGGAGGGTTCCTGTATGAAGCAACGACCAACGGAACCCCTCGATGACGCAAACGATTGGATTTAGCCAGTAGATAAGTTGATACGAGGGGGGAATTTTGCTCGCCGCGTATCCCACCGGCGTGATCCAGAAGAGCACTTGTATGATAAAGGGTAAAGCATGTCCCACGTCGCGGTACTGGACAGAGATCGATGAAAACAAAAATCCGATGCCGAGGGAAACGACAATCGTGAGCAACACAAAAAGTGGAAAGAGAAATATCGTCGCCGTGGGGACAAATTGGAAATAGACCATCAGCAACAACGCCAGGATGAAAGCGATTGAAAAGTCAACGAGGCCGGAGAGGATTGCTGCAGCCGGTATGATGATGCGGGGGAAGTAAACTTTGGAGACGAGGTTAGCATTCGCCAAGAGGCTTTGACTTGCGTTTGTAACTCCTTCGGAAAAAAAATTCCATGCCACGACTCCGCAGAATGTAAAAAGAAGGTAGGGAACTCCTTTAACGGAAAAACCGACAAGCTTGTTGAATACCAATGTAAAGACAACCATCCCCATAAGCGGGCGGATCAACGCCCACGTGGCTCCAAGAAATGTTTGTTTGTACCGGATCTTGATGTCCCGCCATACGAGAAAATAGAACAGCTCGCGGTATTCCCAAATTTCCCGAAAGCGCAGAACAGCCAATCCCTTTACCGGTTGTATAACGATCTCATTCGCCATCTGGTACCCCTGGCCTCTTCATTGATCCCTTCAATAAAAATAGAATCTGTGCGGTAACAATCCGCCCGACATCGGGACAGCTTATATGAAAGATTACGTACCGCTCAATATACCTGAACCCCGCTTTGCCAAAGGGTGAGCGCAAAGAATACGCATTATACTGCCCACGAATATGATTAATCATTCTCCTGACCTCTGGTTGAGATATCCGTTCGAGAGAATGTTCGGGCTGCATTGCATTGTATTCGTTGATGAGGCGGTCCACATCAGGAACTGCGGCACGAAGAATCCCACACCTTTTGTAATACTCGGAGGCATTCTCGAAGAAAACGCAACACCTGCACGTGAGTGAAATTCACTATCACGTGAAACGAGCACATTGCCCCACAATCTCATCGTGAAAGGGGATCTTTTTCAACGCGTTCAGATACTGTAAGGCTCGAAAAACTCCGTTTTTATGCTGTCTCCATCGGTGGTTGTCAATCAACCCGAACGCCTGTAAAACGCCAGCAAGAAACGGGATCCGAGCGACAATAATGTTGGGCGTAACATCTGTATTATACCAACCGGCGAGAGGAACATCGAAACAGCCAATGTGAAGTTTAATCATCAGTTCTGCTGTTCTGAAACAAGGCCGCCCGTATTCGGGATGTTGCCTAAGAATGAGATCTCTACTTTTTTGTGAGGTTGTAAATCGTTACGCCGAGCACGGCAAGCGTTGCACCGGTGTTGATGACCGTGAGCCATTCCTCCATTGTCCACGATTCGGGAAGTCGCTTCACGACGATCATATCGCCGGGAGCGAGAGGCACCGGGTCCGACCTTCCCTCAAGAATATCACGGACATTTATGGTCTTCAATATGCGGAGCTTTTGATCCTTTTTCCCCGATGCACGATATATCAGTACGTCGTCCAAGTTTGATCTATCACGAGGTCCGCCTGCATACGAGAGCAACTGAATGATATCGGTATTTGTAGGAACGACGTAGACCCCCTGTTGCGGTATCTCACCCCACAGATTCACCGTCATTGTCACTTCGTACGGCTTTGCGTAGAAAAAATACCCAGGCCTGCTTTGTTCGGCCTGTTTGGTTACGCTGATCTCCGTTTGAGTGGGAACCTGCGCAAACATCCGCACCGATGCCAACACTACCGTGATAACAAGAGTGAGTACGGTTCTCATGGACATCTCAAAATTCCATTTATGTTTTTGTCTTGCCGACGTACTTCTGCTGATAATAATATTCGCCGTGGAGATGGTAGTATCCTCTGTGCAGGCGGTTGAGTTCATACTGATTCACAACAACCCCCGCAAGGTTGACCCGAATTCCTTCTATAATATCGACGGTGTGCTCTAGACTGTCGAATGTCGTCGATCCCGTCTTGACGACAAAGACTACGGCATCGACCATCGCGACCAACAATTCCGAATCAGTGAAAAGAAGAATCGGCGGCGAGTCGTATAATATAATGTCGTACATTTGATCAAGCTCGCTCTTCAGGTTCTTCATTGTGGAAGAACCTATCAACTCCGTCGGATTCAGCGGAATCGCACCGCACGGCAGGATGTCAAGGTTTTCGAGAAACGTTTTCCGTATTGCGTTTGAAAGGTCAATTTCGCCAAAAAGAACTTCCGTCAGCCCGGGCTCGAGTGGCAGGCCAAACAGCTCATGAATTGTGGGACGGCGCAAATCAACATCGACAAGCAATATTTTCTTTTTCGTTTGAGCGAACACGATTGCCAGGTTTGCGCTTGTGATCGACTTTCCCTCTTGAGGCGCGCCGCTGACAACCAATATGCTCTTTACCGGCTCATCTTTCTTCCAATACTGTACACTGGTTCGCAATCTCCTGTAGGAATCCGCGGTTCTTGAATAGGGATTGATTGCCGTAATAAGGTGCGGGTCGATCAATTGGATGTTTTCATCCCCTTTTTCCTCCGCTTCGTTTATCCTGCGAATTGTGCCGCGCTCGCCGTTTACCGTGGAGCTTGGTGCATCGATTCCCATAATAACGTTGAGAGACTTTTTGTCCATCGTCGGAATCACTGTTAAAACACTTAACCCGCGCCGTTTAATATCTTCCGGTTTATGAATTCGATCATCAAAATAATTTATAAGGAATGCAGAGCTTATCCCCAGCACCAGGCCGATAAAGAAGCCAAAGCCAAGGTTCTTAGGAATATTGGGATACAATTGCGTAATAGGCGGCACGGCTCGCTGTAAAACATCGACATATCCAAATTCTGACTGCTCTGCAATCAACGCCGATTGATATTTTTCCTCTACGGCGGTGTACACTTTTTCCAGCGTCATCTTCGTCCGCTGCAATCGAGCGTATTCGATATTGATCTTAGGAATTTTCTGGAAGCGGGCTTCGTCTTGCTCGATACTGTTCACTAATGCATTGCGGCGAACTTCCATCGATTGCAGTTGTATCCGTAAATCGGAGATCTTATTGTTAATGCCTACCGCCAGATCCCGGTTTTCGGCATTTCTTTGCGGACCGGTCGTATTTATCCCAATCCGGTCGTTTATTTGTTTCCGCAAATCGGCAATCTGGCCGTCAATATCTGCAATCTTTTTTTTCACCAAATCTTGATCCGGAGAATCAACATTTTGTTCTTTGATAAGGTCGCGTTGTTGTTCAAGAGCGGCTATTTGTTCGAGAGTTTTCGTTACTTCCATGCTCGTGACCATATCCATAATGCGCTTGCTATCCGCATCGATTTCCGCCTCTTCGTTTTTCGGAAGCGTTGCTTTTATTTCAGCCAATTTTTTTTCATACGATTGAATAGTGCTTTTCATCGTCTCAATTTCTATATCGGCTTCGTCACGCTGAGCCTCCAAGGTAGAGAGGGCTTGAACGACAGCCTGTCCCCCTTCCTCAACGTCTCCGTGAGCCTCGATGTAATGACGGAGAGAATCATCCATCGCGTCGAGTGAGACCTTTTTTGTTTCCAGCGTTTGTTCCAAAAACTCGCGTGTTGAACGAAGCTGTTTTCGACTATTATTGAGATTATTTTGATAGTATTCGTCCGCGTAGGCGTTTGCGATAATCGCCGCCTCCTTCGGGTTTGTGCTTAAGGCACTGACAAATATAACATCGGAAGCTTTGTCCGGATCGAATTCGACGGCATCTTCAAGACGGCCTAAAATTTCTTCATTGTTGGCATAAGGGCCGAAAGAAATTTCATCGTCGGACGGTCTGAGGATTTCGAGGGTGTCATAGCCGCCGAGGGTCGCCACCGGATTTTTCTTAAGGTCCGCCATAACATCTTCGGCGATAACGCGGGATTTAAGGATTCCAATTTCTTTCATGAGGTTGCGCGTCGGTCCCGTCAGGCTCGATAAATCGAGCGCACCCATCAAATCGTTCGTTGATTTACTGTTCACTTGAACAATAGCCGTTGCTTCATAAATAAAATCCCCTAAATACGTGTACAGAACGGAGCCGATGAACACTGCAAGCGTCAACCCTATGATAACGTACTTCCACCGTTCGAGAATCTCGATGTAATCGCGGAGACTCAACTCAAGCGTTGGCTGTAATTTCGGCCTATGATTGCCCTGCGGTTTTGCCGGCATAGAAAGCTCTGAGAGACGATTCCTTAATACTTAGAATTCGAGACTTCTGAATAATTCCAAGAATATGGTTCACGCAAAGACGCAAAGTCGCAAAATGATTCAAAAAATCAAGTTCTTGCGCCTTGGCGGCTTGGCGAGAGGCGATTTTTCAGATGTCTCAATTCATTTATTCTTAAACACCGATCTTTACCTCCCTTTGCCGAAGAGCATGACGTGAACTGTCTTCAGCATAATATCGATGTCCAACAACAATGAATAATGAGAAATATAGTAAAGATCGTATTGGAGTTTTTTAATCGTATCATCGATATTTTCTCCATACGAATAGTTCACCTGTGCCCAACCGGTTATTCCTGGTTTCACGAGGTGCCGAAAATGATAATACTCAATTTTCTGCTCATATTCACGTGCCACTTCAAACCATTCCGCGCGGGGGCCTATCATGCTCATTTCCCCTTTAAGGACATTCCATATTTGCGGCAGCTCGTCTAACCTGAATAAACGCAATATTCTCCCGACCCGGGTGACACGCGGGTCGTGTTTCCGGACATATTTATCTCCCGAAGCGGATCCCTGGTACATCGTCCTGAATTTATACATCGTGAAGGGCACCTCATTGGTACCAATCCGTGTCTGTTTGAAGATAACCGGTCCACGACTTTCAACACGGATCAAAATTCCAATGATCATCATCAACGGAGTAAACAGAACAAAGGTCGCCGATGCAATCGCGAGGTCGAGCAATTGTTTCAAACGTGTATACCACGGATTTCGGACGAGGAGTAAATCGCCCTCAAACAACCACCACTTGTTCAATATGAACAGCGGGACCTTCCGGAATTTCTCTTCAAAGAACGTCCTGCTGGGAAGCAGAGGCACATTGTGGAAATGCAGCGTCACCAGTTGCCGAAACACTTCGTTGCTGAGCAATGCCCTGTCTTCAGTCAGGATAATTCCGTCGCATGTATCGTTCATCGAACGGAGTTTGTTAAGAACGTCGCCTTCGATAACGGGAGATCCGCCTCCGTAAATTGATGTACCGATTTTTTTCCCGCTCACGTCGGCAAAACGCACTGCCTGCTCTTTTGGGGCATCGGCATACGCCCGGTACAGCTCCTGAGCGGCTTCATCTGTTCCAAGAACAAAATAAAATTTCCTACGCCTGACTTCGGCAAGACGGGAGTGAATCATCCTGCGAACAGAAATTGAAATGATGAGGAACGATAAAAAACTCAACGGCAAAACGCTTCGGCTAAACTGCAACGATGGTTTATAGCTGAAGATGTACACGACAACAATCGTCGACACTACGATAATAATCACCGCCAAAATGAACTGACTCGTGTACTGGAGGCTTCGCATGTCGGCGTTCAAGTCGTATGCGCCGACGGCATCCAGCACCACCCACGTTAGTACCATCGGTAAAATCGCGCGGTACCAATACTCGGTAACAAAGTCGACATCGGTGCGTAGAAGGCTGAAGACAAAAAATATTCCAAAGAGGGTCACTCCGTCGCTCAACATCAGCATCAATTTGAATATCTTTTTTGACCTGACCATACCGTTTTACGCTTTCCTCGATTCCCGTGATGCGCTGTCGCGTTCAACAAGTAATTTTTGCCGAACGATATGATAAAGAAAAACCGGAGTGGAGATAATGTTGCGCCTCCACATCCTCCGGGGTTCCCGAAAAAGCCGGGGAAGCCATTCCAAGCCTGCGCTTTGCAATGTCCGCGACGCTCTCTGCTTCGTCCCGGCAAAATAGTCGAACGCCGCACCGACGGCGGCAATGAACGGAACGTTAAGACGGCTTCGGTGTTCATGGACCCATTTTTCCTGTTTTGGTGCCGTCATCCCTACCCATAACGCCGTCGGCGCCGCACGATTAATCAGATCGATGATCTGTTCATTTTCGTCGTCCGAAAATTTATCCCTGAACGACGGCGAATGGACGCCGCGTACTGAGATGTTCGGGTAATCCGTCGACATTCGGTTTTTGATCTTATTCAGTACTCCAGCGGATGAGCCGAGGAAAAAAAAGGATTTTCCTTGTTTGCCGTTCCATCGCTCAGCCAAGCCGATCATGATGTCCGAACCGGTAATCCGCTGCCGGATTGTCCCTCCTAACAATTTCGAGGCCAACACTATTCCGGCGCCGTCGGGTATCAGGAAATCCGCGGCGTTAAGCGCAGCAAGAAAATCGTTGTCCCTATCCGCAACGACCAGAGAATGTGGGTTTGCACAAAAAAGCATTGCGCGATTCGCACCGCGCAAAATTCCATCATCAATGGCTCCAAGAATATCCGCCAATCCGTCGGTCTGGACTTGAACATTCCAAATATTTTCGCACTGAAAATTCATCGTTCGTTATTGTATCCGTGTTTTACGACGAGCCGTGGCCGCTTCATAAATGCCCATGAGCATGCCGTAATTCTTCTCCGCGGTGTATTTTTCATCGAACTCACGACGAGCGGCTTCACCCAGGAAACGCAATTTTTTATCGTTTGCAAGCAGCTCTTTCACGCATGAAAGAATTTCTCCGGCATCTCCCGGAGCGAAAAGTTTGCCGTTCTTGTTTTCGGTGACAAGAGAGGGAAGCGAGCCGATGTTCGACGCAGCAACGGGAACACCGAGCGCAAAGGCTTCCTGGACGACCATCGGAAACCCCTCGAAGCAGAGCGACGGTACTATCAGCAGTTTAGCGCTGGAAATTCTGCGCATTGCTTCTTCACGCGAAACATTTCCAAGAAAGGAAACCGACCCACCGCTTCCCTCGACCGAACGAACAAGCTGCGCTTTCATCGGCCCGTCGCCTACCACCTCCAGCCGCGGCGACTCTTTTCCCATTCGTTTCCATGCCTCCAACAAAATGTGTATTCCTTTGGCTGCATACAACCTTCCGACAAAAACCGCCTTGTGCTCCCGGTCTTTCCATGGAATCGGTTGTGGAGGATGTTCGAGGAAGTGGGGTTTAACGAAAAGCGATTCCGCTGGAATCCCAAAGCGAACCATTGTGTCTCTTTGAAAGTCCGTTAACGTGATGAATGCATCAATATTGCGTCGCCAAGTGTTCCTGGCATTGTGGAAAGCAATCATTGCCGAAACAGGGAGCGTCGCCATTCTGCTTTCCCGGTAACAGCCGAAACGCAAAGCCGGAATGACGCTCTTTGCATCCAGACAGAGCGTGCATGCCTGATCTTTTCGGACGGCGGTCCCTGCCGAACAACCTATCCGATAGTTGTGCATCGTCATCACTGTCGGAATATTCTGTTCTCGCGGAGCGTACACAACAGACGGCGAAAGAAGTGGAAATGTGTTGTGCACGTGGACGATATCGGGTTTTGTTTCACGCAGCGCTTGCTTCAAACTAAACAAGCTAAACGGATTCCACACGGCACTCACCGCACCTTTCAACGTTCCATAGAAATTCCGCTGAAGTATTTCATCGCTGTGCCGATTAAATTCTATGACCGAGTGGCTGTTATTTCGAAGAAGACTGGCTTCCGCACGATAGGCAGTATTCTCCCCGCTTGGCGCCGTCGATCCGTAAAAATTGTGGACGAGAAGAATTTTCACAACAGCTAACAATGTTCGAAGATGCTTACTTCGATGGCCTATGATCCATAAACCACTTCTTTACATACAGCTTGATGTGCAATAGTTCGTATTTTTTTAAATTCGTCCGGCTAAAAATTGAGATGGGGTCGCGTAAATCGTCTGCGGGCATCCTAAACAATACGCCGCCAATTCCCTCCCACGTTTTATTATCTCCTGCACCAACGGCAAAATTGTATTTGTAGTATGTTTGGACATGTTTCACAATGGATGCATTAAACAGTCCATACGGGTAGACAAAAGTATCAACTTCTTGGTGTAATCTTTCTTCCAGGATTTTTTTTGACTTAAGAAGTTCATCCTCAACATCTGGGCATTGAAGCAGATTAGGGTGTGAATAAGAGTGAGATGCAATTTTAACGCACCCGCTGGCGGTAATATCTGATAATTCACGCCACGAACAAAAGGGGGCGGACTTTACATATGTGTCTCCCTGCATCAACTCATCATTAGGGACACCCAAGCGCACGTCTGGGGAAACGTGATCGCCTGAATCTATAATAAACTTCGGCGGAACAGCAAGAACTGCACGAATTCCAAATCTTTGTATTAACGGAAGGACATAACAATAAAAGCTATAACTTGCATCGTCAAAAATCATGCAGAGGTTTATGAAGTCTTTTGCCAAAACCTCACCCGGCAGAACAACATGGAAGTGTTCTTTTATGTATTCAAAGTGCTTTTCAAGAACCAACCGGGAATTTGATAGTTTATCTGCATCGACACGATGATACATGCAACAAAGTAACACGCAGGCTCCTAAAATATCGCTAGTAATTATTCCGAGCCTTGTACGGCATTATTGTTCGCTCAAATATACATTATCTAACAATATTATCAAAGGTTTGTTGCAGATTTTTGACAAACTATCTCCGGACATCATTCCCTTCCTGATAAACGCCGCAGGGCCAAAAAACAAATTCGAAGCTTAAGATTAGAGGCCATTTCTTTCTCACCTGTCATTTTCCCAATATATGCGCATATCAATTTGATTTGCCCCTTTTTGTTATTTTGCGCTTATTAAAGAATGGAGATTCCGATAAAAAGGTTCTTCTCAATGACCCTCGGGGAGATGCGTTGCTTCTGTATTGGCGTTGTGAGCGTTTGCAGCTTTCTGCCGACCGGTCTTGTTTTTTCGCAAGCCCAAAAACTAAATTCTCCTCATGCCGATTCATCTCAAGTCAGCATAACACGGCTTTCTATTTTTGGGGGGACTGTTTTGGCAGGCGGAGCAGCGGTCTATTTTGGCCGGTACGAACCGTTGTGGAAGAATTATTACACTTCGTTTTTCTTTCGTGAAAATTTTGCCTCGCTAAATCAGGATAAGCTTCTTCACTTTTACGGAAACGTATTAGGAAGCGTAATTTCTGCAAAGGGACTTTCTTGGGTAGGCTACGATGAACGGGACGCAGTGCTCTACGGCGCGGCAACTTCCCTTGCTTTCTACACCTGCATGAAAATAGAAGACGGCCACGTTAATTACATTGGGTTCGACCCTGTCAAAGAGGTAGCTAATGTATTGGGGGCAGGGTATCCGGTAGCGCAGTACTATTTCCCATCGTTAAACAGCTTCACCCCGAAATTTTCATACGTCGCATCCAAAAATAGTGTTCTCGCGCCGGGCCAGACGCAGCCCGGTTTTCTTGAAGACAACGAAGGGCAAAAATTTTGGATGGGAATTACCGTACACGATCTGCTGCCGAAAAATTACCAGGCGTACTGGCCCCCGATCGTCGGTCTTGCGGTCGGATATACTGTCCGCGGCTTGAACACGCCCCACCCGTACCATGAGACAATCGTTGCACTCGATCTTGATCTGCGGAAGCTCCCCGGCCATTCAAAATTTCTGAAAACGATGTGGGAGATGCTGAATTATATTCATCTGCCGATGCCTGCGGTGCGGGTGAGTCCGTCTGCAATTTGGTACGGGCTTTACTTCTAATTTGAGGATTCTGAAAAATCAGGAAAGCTTGTTTCGCACAGAGCCGCAAAGGCGCTAGACAGAATAAACGACCACCATCAAAGATGGTGGTTTTTGAAAAGAAAAAGTAAGTCATTCCGCGCTTGACGCGGAATCCAGAGTCAATTAATGGAACTGGATTCTCAACGAGTCGAGTCTTCGACCGGTTCTTCATCCCGCCTGAAAGCGGGACTCGACCGGAATGACAGGCATAGCCAACCGAACATAACCACCGCCACAGGCGGTGGGTTTCTGCTTTGCACTAAAAATAAAACTTACGCGGCTTTGCGTCTTCGCGTGATATCATTTTTCAGATGTTTCAAATTTTTATTTCCCTTCGACCAAAACTTCATATACGATCACCGGAGCGTCGAGCCCTTTCACTTTTATCGGTTCGAGCGGACGGATCGGAACTTCACCTTTAACATACCGGTATGTTGTTTCCGAAATCATAATCCCTTCAACCGGCGCGTTCGATTCAAGGCGCTGAGCAAGATTGACGTCCGAGCCGAGAACGGTGTATTCCATCCTCCGGGCCGAACCTAAATCTCCCACGACGGCTTCACCGGTGTTGATGCCGATGCGAACCCGAAGAGGAAGCCTTCCTGCCGGCTCCCAGCGTCCTCTCAGCTCGCGGCATTTTAATTGCATTTCAATCGCCGCCCTCACACAGCGAAGCGCATGATCCGGCTGCGGCTCCGGCGCACCGTAAAAAACCATTAGACCGTCTCCGATAAATTTGTCCACTGTCCCGCCGTACTTAAACACAATATCAGTCATCGCCTCAAAATATTCGTTGAGCGTCGCGCTGATTTCTTCAGGCATCATTGTGGACGAATATGTTGTAAAACTTTTGATGTCGCTGAACATGATGGTAACTTCTCTTCTTTTCGGCATCGTTGTCAGCGTGTCCGGAGCGTCGACCATCTGCCGAACGACGGACGGGGGAAAATATTGTTCAAATTTTGACCGGAGTTTTTGTTTCTCCCGTTCCTCGGTAATATACCAGTAGACGACAACCGATGTTGCCGAAAAGGCACCGCTCATCAGCGGGCGAATGATTGATACGACTGCATTTGCGTATATAAAAAGCCCCGCAGCGACAAGGACGTACGCGGCAAGAAGCCCGGAGACGGCGAGCGCAAACCGGATAGACGACAATCGGCTGGAGAAAAAGAAGAAAAGTGCAGCGAATGTCAATTCCACAAAAAGCATCGGCACGGTTGGTAATTCGAACAAGAAGCTTTGCGTGAGTATGGTATTGAGTGTGTTGGCATGAAGCCCGACGAGGGGATAGCTTTGTTCAAAAGGAGTCGGCCCAATGTCCGACGCGCCGGTCGAGACGTCCCCAACGATGGCTATGGAACCGCCATACCGCTCGCCGAAGGCTTCGACCTCATCCTGATCGCCCGCAATACCAAGAAGTTGCGCAAAACTGAGATGCCTCATCGCAGACCAATTGCCGATCCAATTGATAAGCATATTGCCGCGTGAATCGATAGGAATTACAATATCGCGCTTTGTGCCGCCAGGTAATTGGGCATTCGCGAGCGTTATTGCTTTCCCGCCCCGTATAGTGATTTGTTCCGGCGTAACATGAAGGTAGTCGCACACCAATCGCATGACCATGCTTGGATAGAATTTTTCCTCGTAGCGAATCAGCAACGGGACGCGCCGGAATACGCCGTCTGCATCGGGCCGCACGCTGATAAAGCCGACGCCGCGTGCAGCATTTGCCAGATCATTCCATGTCAGGAGCATCGCGCCGGCATGATAAAACTCCCCAACGTCCTGTGCATTGAGTGTCCACAACGTCGAATCGAGAAAGCGAGCGATATCAGAAGAAACTGTTTCTTTGTTGAGGGTAGTGTCGTCCAAACTAAAAGCCACGGGAAAATATGCACGCCCAAATGCTTTCGTTGAAGCAACAAGAATGCTGTCGTCGTACGACTGCATTTTTTGAGCAAAAATAATATCGAATGCTACGGCAGAGCAATTCATTCCGCTCAATACGTTGAGGACATCACCGTAGTACCGCCGTGGAAAGTAATAGTTCAGTTTTCTAATAGTGGAATTTGCAATATCGACATGAAGAATGGAAGAATCGTATGCAGGGGGATGCAGCGCCGCTCGCATAAGAAAGAGCCGGTCGACTGTTTGAAGATTCCAAGATTCAAAAATGCCGGGAAAGATCCAAAAGAGGAAATGCGACAAACAAAACGATGCAGCTATTAAGAGTCCAGCGCTGGTGGCTCTGCGCTTCTTACTTGTGGTCAATGGAAATCGTTTTGCTAAAAAAATTATTCGCCAAGATCTCAGACGCGAGCACAGCGATATCGACTCGGTCGAGGTCGACTGCAGCTTGTTTCTCCCCGCGAACATTGCCGGCAATCGTGATCGGCCGCTCAGCAAATGTCGAAAATGTCCGGAACCGTTTCTTGATATCTTTAATTTCGTTTACTACGAATGCCGCTGCATCGGATTTCTTTTCCTCCGCCGATTTAAAGTAGGCCCTTAAATCGTTCTCAAGATCCGTCAACCGCTCGGACGAAGCAAGCACGTAAAACGTCTCAGTTCCCGTGTTCTTATCGAGCTTAAACCATTCGCGGCCTTTCGGTATATAGTAATTCTTATCCAGTTTGCAGTCTTTCTGGAACATCGCTGTGTCGTAAGGAAACAACAGCGACAATTCATTGGCCGGGCTTTTGTGGATCACGTAGACGAAAGAAGGTTTGACCAAGTTGACAAACAATTTGAATTCATCTCCGGTGTTTAGCGAAGTATCCTTGGTGATAATTCCGATGTGGCGATTTCCCGTATCGCCGGCCCGGGCAACGAACGCCCAATGGTATTGAATGTTATTATCGGAGGGCGCATCCTGCGCGAAGACGAGCAACGTCATTACCGGCACAAGAAGCAACAGGAAAAGGCTCGACCTTATTTTTATAGGCATGTTGTTTTTCCTTTCATGAAGAGAGAATCAACCGCCGGCGGTTTCTGTTTCTGCAGCAGCCTCAATGAGGAACCAGCGAAATAGTAATATCTTTGTCGTAGTTCCCTTGATTCCGTGTCGGATGTTGGTTCCCCTTTGTTTGACGCTTGACATTTTCTTCGACGTAATCCATCAATTCTCCGATGGTCACCGTGTAATCGTTGTTGACGTCCGCTGCGCCTTTCATCCCCTCCAATAAATAATAAGTGAAAACCCCGTGCCCGAATTTATCAAGCTCCTGGGATACTTCTCCCGCCTGACTCGCCGTGAAGACAATTATCCCTTCTTTTGATTTCGACAGATCGGAAAGGTATTGGTTGATGAGATTCGTCTCCGTGAGCGAGACCCCGCGTGTCGCCAGGTCGGAGGTGATTCCTCCGCTATGGCATGCATCGGAAAAAACGATCACGCGTTTCGAAGGAATGTACCGTGTCAATGCCGTGTTGATATCCCACATCGGGAATGCAGTTGTCTCGAGCGAATTTGGGTCGCTGTCGTACGTCAGTAAATAGTTGTTGCTCGGGTTTGCCGGCTCCGGAGCGCCGTGCCCGGCAAAATAGATAATCACTAAATCCTTTTCGATGGTTTGGCGGAGAAAGATGTCGAGTGCCTGTTTGACGTTTTGCAGTGTTGCATCTTTATTGAGGAGTATTTTCATCCGCTCTGGTTCGAAACCGCCGCCGGCAGGGCTTTTCAAAAAATCGGCAAAGTCACGGGCATCACGGTCTGCATAGCTAAGGTTTTTAATCAATGGGTTCGCGTACTCAGAAATTCCGACCACCACAGCCCATTGTTGCGGCTGGCCGGAAGCATTCCGCTGCGGCTTATCCGCTTCCACACTGGCCGCGCTTGTCAAAATGCGCCGATTGATATCGACAACCTTTGAGATTTTTTCCCCGTTTTTTCCATAGACGGTAAACTGAACTTGATTGAAACCCGACGAAAGGGGTATCGGTTCGGATTGAAGCATGCCAATCGGCTTACGGGGAATGTTTTCTTTATCGGTAATTTCAATGGTGTTCAAGGTAATACTATAGCGAGCATACTCGAACCACACTTTGAATTCCAGATTCTCCGATGCCTGGTCAGTCTCTGCGTTTTCCTTTGGGTTAAAAATCTCAACAGCGGAATCTTTTGTTAATCGTTGAATGTGAATATTTTTCGTCGCGACATTGCCCCACTCGTCCGTTGCAGTAATGGAAATATTGTTTGCCCCGTCGACGGGGAGTTGTGTAATACCCGAGAATTTCTTTGCCGGAACTTTTATACCGAGCTGCGATTTCTCATCGGCTGTCAATTCCGTCAGCGCGACCGATTGTCCCCCGATCGTCGCCTCTTTAACGCCGCTTTCATCCGACGCAATGCCAGCAACCTCAACTTCGTTAGCGTATATTTGTAAAGCTTCCCCCTTTTTCAGAGCCGGCTTTTGAATCATAAGCACCGGCGGCTCTCTGTCCGGTTTTCTCGTAAGAACCGCAAATGTTTGCACGGTACCCGACGCAGTTACTCCGATAAGAGTCGAACTGTCGGGTAAAAATAATGCCGCCGTGTAAACATTGCCGCTATCCCCGATGGTTTTCCGCCGTGACCCTGTTGTAATATCCCAAATTATTATGCCGTTCGCTGTCGATGCAAGCCATGCGTTATTGGGGTTGAAGCTGAGCGATGCGATGACGCCAGAATTTTCCCGCAGTGTTTGAAGGAGTGAAAAATTTTGTGTGTCCCAAATTCGAATCGTTGAATCTGCCCCTCCGGCCGCAAGGTACTTGCCGTTCGGACTGAATGCTACTACCGTTGCCCTGTTCTTGAATTCTGTCAGAGTATTGATGAGGGTAGATGTTTGAGAGTCGAAAATTCTCACTGCGCCGTCGGAACCTGCAACGGCAACCCGGTTCCCTGCCGGGTTGAAAGCGACACCGAGCGCTTCGCTCTCATTCTCTCCATTAGAGAAAACGCCGAGAGGATCGTCTGAGGCCATCGTCCAGAGTTTTATTTCTCCGTCTCCCCCGCCGCTGACAATTTCTTCAGTTGCATCGATATCGACCGAGCGGACGCCGAGGCCATTCCCGTGCGCCGGAATTTCTTTCAATAGCGTACTATCGGCAACACTCCAGAAAGAAAGGAGGCCGCTCCCTCCCGCCGAAACGAGATATTTTCCGTCAGCGCTAAATGCTAATGTCAAGATCCTCGGAGTGTGCCCCACCAGCGCACATCTTACCTGTAGCGTTACAGGATTAATAATTTTTATTGATTTATCAAACCCAGCTAACGCAAGAAGGTTGCCTCTGGGGGAGAGTTTTGCGGTATAAATTGTGTTCGTTGTGACTGCGGCATGCTTAAGAGGTTCGACATACAATTCTTGCGCAGATAATTTCGTCACACACCACAAGAATGCGAAGAAGAACGCAAGGAGTGAGACCCTTGAAATCATATATTTCCCTTTTGCAATCGACAACGATTGTGAGCATTATCGATCGCTCATGGAGTTGGGATCGGCGAGAACAACCAAGCATCAAAAATGTTACCAAGTATGGCGAAAAGTCATCTCTTTGTCAATACTAGAAATCACGCTAAAAAGGGGGGCAGGCGGAAAAATGATTGACTCTCGACCCTCCGTTTTATATATTCAAAACGTCTTCATGAGCAGCGTGAACACTGACGGTTTTGCAACCTCGTTGAAAATTCCATGAAAAACTTCCTCATTGTCGTCCTCCTGCCGCTATGTATATTATTTTCTGAGGCAATCGCACAGCAAAGTCCCGTTGGTATCCGACTGAAGGTCGCGGAAAAATCCGGCCTGTTCAACATGGGTGGACCGAGATTTGTTAAGCTTTCCCTCTCAACCAAAGACAGCGAGACGAACCTTACCTGCGAAAACGTGAATAGCGGAACGCACTATTATTTCCTTCTTCAAAACGACGGGGACTGGAAGATCGATGCTGATTTTCTGAAGGACAACTTGCCGCAGCTTTCGCTGACGCAGGAAGCATTAAAGCTTCATCCTGATTTTATCGATGCCATTATCGCCAACGGCGACAGCACGATTGTATTGATCGGATTTCCAAAAACGTTCGCATTGAATAAACCGTTCGCTTTTGAATATCCGCTCGACAACGGGGAAGCAAGAATTGAAGTGACGGTACCGCAGGAATATTGGGCCGGCCATTCAAAAGTGACCGGGTGTTTTGACGCCGGAGATAAGGCATTGAACGGTTTTCTCTATAAAGACGCGATCTCCGATTTCGATTCAATACTCGGCGATCGGTCGCTTGAGATTTTTCCGGCATACGACGCCGCGAAGGAAAAACGCTTGGAGGCGTTCAATAAATATTTTGACGAGAATTTCGACAGCCTCTCGAAAGCAATGACATACGCGGCAGATATAAAACAAAAAATCGCAGCAACCGTAGAAACCGTGCCCAAGTTTCAGTTTGTCACGGATTCCCTTGCCGACTCGTCGCTCGGTATTTCCGCCTCCGACGCGACCGTTGAACCGTTAATGGAAAAAGCACGAAACGCGATCCAACGCTCGCATGCCGCCCTCGATTCGCTTCGCCGGGCACTTGATGATTTCAACGTACGGTGGATCATTGCAGGATCATCCGGGGGCAGGATAGACTTCAAATATAAATACATTATCGAGGGGTTGGCGTACGCTTTTTCGTCGGTGAATTTCGCGGATTCCACAGCAAAAGAAATGGCATGCACGATCCCTGAAGAGCTTTCCGAGCGGTTGAAAAAATTTAATCTTGATGAATCGTACGAAACCTTTGTCCGTATCGCCGGCGAACGCTGGAAAAACAAGTCGGCGCTGTTCCCGCCCGAGTTCCTAGCTAACCTCAGCAAAGATTCGACGCAATTTCCGCTCCCCTATTATTCGGTGTTAAAAGCGGTGGACGATTTCTATTCCTCGAATTTTGACGACGCGAAAAAAGAAATCTTTCAGGTAATGAAAACTTCGTACGACCACGACTTGACAAATAGGATGGATGACCTCCGTATTCTCATCGATACGCGGGAGAAAAAAATTCCGATTGAAGTGCTGGTTCACATGCAAGAAGGGGAAGCCGCGGAAGAAAAAGGAAATTCCGACGGAGCCGCCGAGCACTATAAAGATGCGATGCTTATCGCCGATGATTACGCCCCGGCCGCTTTCGCGCTCGGTAAGCTGTATGACCGCATCGGAGACAGCTACAAGGCGAACAACTTTTTCCAGAAAGCCGTCAGCACCGACACGCTCTATTATTCGGCCTACCGGTTCCTGTACACCAATTATTTCAAGAACTCAAACTTCAAGCCGATGATCGATTTATTGACGCAGGCGCTTGCGCGCGGGAACGATTTTTACGACATCCATTATTATCTTGGCATCGCCTATAACGGCGCCGCGCTGTTTGACGATGCAATCAAACAATACGAACGGGCATTGGAACTGAACCCAAAAAGCATCGACGCGAATATTCAGGCAGGAATTGCGTACCAAAATATGAAATCGTACGCCAAGGCTCGTGAGTACTACACGCGGGCAATTGAAATCGATCCCGAGAACCAAACAGCTACCGAGAATATGAAAAGGCTGGACGATCTTCAGAAGAAATTCTAACCAACTATCCTGTGTTAGTGCTGTGTCAAATAAAACAGGCCCCACCCTATCCCACCCCTAAAAGTGGAGGGAAAACGCACTCCCCTTAAATTAGGCTTCCGGTTTCAGAATAATTCCTTTATTCTTGTGCCCGTTCATTTTAACCGTTATCGGCTTTTCACATCGGATATGGCGCGTGTAGGTCATCTCCTCTACGGCGTGCTGCGCACCGAGCCACTCCCAATCAATAAATCCTTGATTCACTTGTGCATTGACCGTAAAATAGCCGACCATAAAGGATGTCAGGTTCTGGAAAAAGTGCGACCCCTGCGACGGTGCGACATTAAAATCTTTCATATTCGCTTCGACAATTGCACGAGCGCCTGAGATTTGATCCCATGTTACCGGGATTCCAAGCCACGGGTCGAGTGTTCCCCAACGCCCGATACCGATGAGGAGATATGGAGTATTTTCCGAAACTAATTTCATATTGAGACGGCTCACCTCCCAAGCAACTTCACGCGTTTTCGCCCGGTCGAATTTATCGATGTCCACAACAACGATGTCATAAATATTCTTAATAACCCCGTTTCCCAACACTTGCAAACTCTGACACACCAGGCCGGCCGGGTCGATCTCTTCGACGTTCAATTCCTCCAATTCCCGGCTGATGACCAGCGGACGCATCTGCAGCAGCCCGAACTCTTTCGGCCTCCCTTCCGGCACCGATAGGTTAACGGCGAATTCGATTTCCACTGCGGAGCCCATCCCCCAGCTTCCCATGTCGAGGAGAAGTTCGAGGATTTCCGGGAGGGGAAAAAGTTGCCCCTTCAAGACGGGCGCGAACGTAACCAAACGAGTTCCCTGCCTCGATATGCCGTCGGATACGGAATTGTTTTCGTGCGAGTACGTCGAGCCGATGGCATTAAGTGTTCCGTCGTATTCCGCAATGTGCAGGTCAAATTTTTTTACGAGCATATCATGCGTTACGATGATCGCATCTTCATGCTCATTCAGAACGAGCGCATAAAATTCATTTTGATTGTTCTGCAATGTATCTTTGAGCGACAACAATTGTTGAAGCTGAAGAGGATGTTTCGGACAGAAGCGAAGAACGTTCCCTCCGTCGGCGATGATTTTGCCCAGACCCAAAGCGACCGAGGCTATGCCGTCCTGCGGCGTTTGCGGTTGAAGGGGGTAGAAATTGTATGATTTTCCAACGCCCGAAAAATCAGGATAAAATTTATTGTTGTGCGGCGCGCCGACCATTTTTTGGATGATCACCGCCATTTTTTCTTCTTCGAGGCGGTACGATGTCACCCGGATATAATCTTTTGCCGACCGGTAGAACGTTGATGCATAGACACGCTTAACCGTTTTCACCAACTCTTTCAGCCTGCTGCGCCGGTCAGGGTCGTTATTCGGAATCATGTATGTTTCATACACGCCGGCGAACGGATGGTATTGCGAATCTTCCAACAGACTCGACGAACGAACGGCCAACGGCTCGTTAACAAGATCCAGAAACTCACCAAGCTCGGTAAGAATCTCTTCAGGGATTTTTTTTGCTTCGAGAAACCGCCGTGTGAGTTCAGTGTCGTCTTCAGCGCTGAGGGCAAAACTACGGAGACGGTTATCATCCAGGAATTGATCGAAAACATCGGTTCCGATGACAACCGACGGCGGGACAAAAATTTTTACTCCCTCAAATTTGTCTCCTACGTCATGGCTGTTGATGAGGAGGTTAACAAATCCCAGACCTCGCGCTTTTCCTCCTAATGAACCGGTTCCGATACGTGCAAAACTGCTCGACGGTTCAAATGTCTCCTTTGCAAAATCCGTGATGCTCCCCCGCTGCCGAAGCTGGCGGTAATCGTGGAGAGATGCGATCAGATCGGCGCGGAGAGCGGCAACAGAGGGATAGTCCGATACCTTGCGGGGACGGAGGCGATGTGCGAGCCAAAATTCCGTCCGCGCCTTCAGCCAATTCGAAAAATGATTTCGCTCGCCATGATAGCGAATGCTCTCTTCGGGGAGAAGATGCAGTTGTTCTTCGAGCGTTTTCAAATCGTGGGCACGGCCGACTTCAATTCCATCAGGAGTACGGAAAATAAAATCGCCGAAACTGAAATACTCGATCATGAATTGCCTCAAATCTTCCAGCAAGGTTGGAGAGTCTTTGAGGAGGAATGACGCGCCGACTAATCGAGCCTGCCTCTCGTTCTCCGGCATATTCGATTGGAGCAAAATCGGAATATCGGGGTGTTCAATTTTCACGTTCTTGGCAAACTCGATGCCCGCTTGCGGATTTTGCTTCCCATCGCGGAAAAAATCAATGTCCGAGATAACCCCGAGAATATAGTCCTGGTATTTCCGGTAGTATTCCCACGCTTCTTCGTAGGTCGTGCAAAGAAGGATTTTCGGCCGTGCACGCATCCTCAAGAATTTGTCGGAAAGGTTTATCCCTTCGGAGATGAGCCGCTGCGATTGTTTCAGCGTTTCCGTGTAGATGAGGGGAAGATACGACGAATAGAAACGGACATTGTCTTCGATGAGAATGATCGATTGAACCCCCGCAGCGCGGGTATCGTTGTCGACGTTCAGCCGGTCTTCAACATACTTGATGATGGCAATGATAATTCGAAAGTCCCCCTGCCAGATAAACACCCTGTCAAACACTGAGGTATCGTGATGCGCAAATAATTCCGTCAATTCACGGTTGTCATACGCGAGCAGGACAATGGGCATTTTCAAACCGGCTTCATGCACCATTTTCGCAAACGTCGCTGCGTGCATGTCTTCGATATGGAGCGTGGTGATGATCATATCGAAGCGATTCTCCTCCCGCGCCAAAGCGATCGCATCCTTCCCGCTTGATACCCGCGTCAGTTCCGGCGAATGACTCAAGTTCAATCCTTGATATTCGTTTCGGATCAATTCGTAGAGCCTCCCGTCTTCTTCAAACAGATACGAATCGTACAAACTCGAGACAAGAAGGATATCGCGAACGCGAAACCTCGCCAGGTTTTGAAAACCCTGAACAGGGGTACCGTACCCGTGTTCAACCCAGAATGGATCGAAGGTTTGCATTGAAGGACGTTAAAAAAGAAAAATCAAAAAGAAAAGCAGGCGAGATGCAGTTGTTCGACGCACTCGCCTGCATTTTTTTTTAGCGGAGATAGTTATACCAGTCCCTGGTCGATCATTGAATCGGCCACTTTAAGGAATCCGCCGATGTTGGCACCGTTCACATAATTTCCTGGCGTCCCGAATCGGTTCGCCATGTCGACGCACGTCTTATGAATGCTCTTCATGATAAGATGGAGCCGGTTATCGACTTCTTCGCGGGTCCACGGAACACGCATGCTGTTCTGTGCCATCTCCAAGCCGGAAACGGCAACTCCACCGGCGTTCGCTGCTTTTGCCGGCCCGAACAAAATTCCGGCATCAAGGAACAATTTCACGCCGTCGAGCGTTGTCGGCATGTTCGCACCTTCGGCGACGACGTACACTTTGTTCTTGAGAAGGTTTTGTGCATCGTTGGCGTTAATCTCGTTCTGGGTTGCACTTGGAAATGCGCAATCGGCTTTATGGTTCCACAGCGGATTGTGGTTTGCTTTTGGGTCGATCGGAGTGTACACAGCGCTCTTATATTTATCTGCATAGTCCTTAATTCTTCCGCGCTTCACGTTCTTCAGTTCCATGACAAACGCCAATTTTTCCTTCGAAATTCCATCTTCGTCATAAATATAACCATTGGAATCGGAAAGGGTCAACGCTTTCCCGCCGAGTTGATTTATTTTTTCGACGGTGTACTGGGCGACGTTCCCACTGCCTGAAACGAGACATTTTTTCCCATCGAGCGTTTGTCCTCTTGTCGACAGCATTTCCGATGCAAAATATACTGCGCCGTAGCCGGTAGCTTCCGGACGAATTAGCGAGCCGCCCCAATTCAGGCCTTTTCCCGTTAACACGCCGGTAAATTCGTTGCGTAATCTTTTGTACTGGCCGAAGAGAAATCCGATCTCCCGTCCGCCGACACCGATGTCGCCTGCGGGCACGTCGGTATCCGGTCCGATGTGGCGGGACAACTCGGTCATGAAGCTCTGGCAAAAATGCATCACTTCGTTGTCACTTTTCCCTTTCGGGTCGAAATCCGAGCCGCCTTTTCCGCCTCCCATCGGCAGCGTTGTCAAACTATTTTTGAACACTTGTTCAAACGCAAGGAATTTCAAAATGCCGAGGGTAACCGACGGATGGAAACGGAGTCCGCCTTTATAGGGTCCGATCGCGCTGTTCATCTCAATGCGGTAGCCGCGATTTACACGAATCGTTCCGCGGTCGTCCGTCCATGGAACACGGAACATGATCACTCGCTCAGGCTCAACAATTCTCTCAAGAATTTTTGCCGCGCGATATTCTGGATGCTTGTCCAGTACGATGCTGAGAGAATCGAGAACTTCTTGCACCGCCTGATGAAATTCCGGCTCACTGGGATTTTTTGCTTTGACATCTGCCATTAAGGCCTTTACATACTCTGACATACAAACCTCCGGGGGAATAATATTATTCGAAAAAATTTTGAAGAATGGTGCTGCTGATTCAAACTTTTGATGTGGGGTAGTGCGGTAAACATCGCGATGTGGAGAATAACTTCATGAGTGCGTAAGCTGCAAAAACTATGCCGCTGTAAGAAGTTACCGTTTTGATGTTTAAACCCCAGTTTATAAATTGCACGGTCTGACTTTTCTCAAAAATGCAATCCGCAAAAACAAAAATATCAACTTTGGATGAAGTGTAAACGACCACCATCAAAGATGGTGGCTTTTGAAAAGAAAAAGCAAGTCATTCCGCGCTTGACGCGGAATCCAGAGTCAATCAACGAAACTGGATTCTCAACGAGTCGAGTCTTCGACCGGTTCTTCGTCCCGCCTGAAAGCGGGACTCGACCGGAATGACAGGCATAGCCAACCGAACATAACCACCGCCAAAGGCGGTGGGTTTCTGCTTGGTACTAAATTCAACCTTAATTTTTCCTCTTTTCACTTACATCAAACAAAATTCCAAAAATTCTAAAGCTTCGAAAGTTGTGGCAGTAAACTTTTCACCTGCTTTTTTCCTGCAAACTTGCTATCTTCTCGCATTGAAAAAACTTTAAAAAGCTTTCGGAAGGCTGGTTCCAGGAAACAACATGATAATGAAATATTTATCGAGAGCCTTCCGAAAGCTAAGCCTGAACAACAAACATTATCCACGAGGATGGCATGAAAAATGAAAATGTTCTGGACCGGCTTCTCCGCTACGTCAAAATAGACACGCAATCGAAAGAAGATGCTGACTCATATCCAAGCACATCAAAGCAGTTCGATCTTCTGAACCTGCTTGTAAGAGAATTGAAGGAGCTCGGACTGAACGATGTTGGTATCGACAAGTACGGTTACGTGATGGCAACGGTGCCGTCAAACCTCCCGCCGTCGCATACAGCGCGCGGCAAAGTCCCCATCATCGGATTGATTTCACATGTGGACACCTCCCCATCGGAAAGCGGTGCGAACGTGAAGCCGCAGGTGGTCGAGTATAAAGGAGGGGACATTGTGCTGCCCGGAGACAAGACGGTCATCATCAAGGATTCGGAGAACCCGGAGCTACGCCATAACGTCGGCAAAAAAATTGTCACCAGTGACGGCACAACGCTTCTCGGCGCTGACGATAAAGCGGGCCTCGCAATTATTATGACGGCGGCTCAGACGCTTCTCGACAATCCGAGCCTCCTGCATGGCGACATCCGCATCGGTTTCACTCCCGATGAGGAAATCGGCGCCGGGACAAAATATTTCGACATCAAAAAATTCGGGGCGAAATTTGCTTACACGGTTGACGGTGACACTCCCGGCGAATTGAACAAGGAGACATTCAGTGCAGACCAGGCGGTTATTACCGTCTACGGAAGGAACATTCACCCGGGGTCCGCAAAAGGAATTATGGTAAACTCCATCCGCACAATGGCGGACATCATCGCACGCATGCCGAAGGAGATCGCACCGGAAACAACCGAAGGCTATGAGCCGTACATCCATCCACACACTGTCGAGGGTGAGGAATCGAAATCGACGCTAAAAATTTTGCTGCGCGATTTCAACACCCCGGGTCTAACAGTGCTCAAAACAAAGCTCGAGAAAATCATCGCGGATGTGCAGCCGCTCCATCCTAAATCGCACATTGAGCTGAAAATCGTTGAACAATACCGCAATATGAAAGATGGACTCGGTAACGACCCGCGTTTGCTCGATTGCCTTGAAGAAGCGACAAAGCGGGCCGGTCTCACACCGAAATGGGAACCGATCCGCGGCGGCACCGACGGCTCACGGTTAACGGAAATGGGTTTGCCGACGCCGAATATTTTTACGGGGGGACAAAATTATCATTGCAAGAATGAATGGGCATCGGTCTACGGAATGGAAAAAGCCGTCGAAACAGTCGTCAATCTCGTCCAGCTCTGGGTTGAACGAAGCTAAATTCTGAACCGCCAAGGCGCCAAGACATAAAGAAATAAGACTTTTGTCTGTAGTTTAACTCATCATGAAGGAACCTTCGCATGGAAACACCTGCCACATCATCCAATACTCTTCCCGAAAATGCATACAAAGAATTAAAGGAAGGGGAAGAGTATCGCCCGATCATGGACCCAAATCAATCACAGGAAGAAGTAACGCCATGGTCGGTCGGCTGGGGGTTGGTGATGGCAGTCCTTTTTTCCGCTGCGGCCGCATACTCCGGATTAAAAATCGGCCAGGTCTTTGAAGCGGCGATTCCGATTGCAATTCTTGCCGTCGGACTTTCGACTGCATTCAAACGAAAAGGCTCGCTCGGGCAAAACGTCATCATCCAATCGATCGGTGCAAGCTCGGGCGTTATTGTTGCCGGCGCAATCTTTACGATCCCTGCGTTGTATATTCTGGACCTCCCTGCCAATTTCTTCCAGATGTTCATCGCCTCGGCTGCCGGGGGTTTCCTCGGAATTCTTTTCATGATCCCTTTTAGAAAATATTTTGTGAAGGATATGCACGGAATACTTCCATTTCCCGAAGCGACGGCAACGACGGAAATTCTCGTGGCAGGCGAAAAAGGGGGTTCACAGGCAATGGTGTTGGTCGTCAGCGGGCTGATCGGCGGAATTTTCGATTTCACTTTT
Source organism: uncultured Bacteroidota bacterium (assembly GCA_963717445.1). GTDB lineage: Bacteria > Bacteroidota > Ignavibacteria > UBA10030 > UBA8401 > JAGVPT01. The sequence continues at coordinate 2,025,032 of OY970334.1, forward strand.
AGCGCATTCGGATGGTGGTCCGAGGTCGTTTCATCAAGGATGATTCATTATGGTGAAGTGCTCGCGAACAAAGTGAAGATGGTCATCAAGATCGACGTTTCGGCGATGGTGTTCGGCCTCGGCTATATTGTCGGTTTGAAGTACTCGGCAATTATTGCAGCGGGTTCGTTTCTTTCGTGGTTTGTCCTGGTTCCCCTGGTGTTTGAAGTCGGACATTCCTTGACTGTCCCGCTCGGTGCGTCGGCTACCAAACTTATTGCCGACATGTCGGCAGAAGAGATCTTCCGAAATTATGTCCGGCAGATTGGTATCGGCGGCATCGCGATGGCGGGAATCATCGGCATTATACGCTCGTCTAAAATTATCGGGGGTGCATTCTCCCTCGCCTATAAAGAGATCTTCCATGCGAAATCAGCGGAAGCCGAGACTACCGTTCGGTGGCAAACGGATATCAAAATGCTTTTCGTGGCGCTCTTTATTCTGTTGACGGGATTGTTGATTTTCGTTTTCTTCTACGGCGGCGTGGTCTTCAATTTCGGCCATGCCATTGCAGGCTTGCTGATCGTGATGATTGTTTCATTCCTCTTCACTACCGTTGCTGCAAATGCAACGGCCATCGTCGGGACGAACCCGGTATCCGGAATGACGCTGATGACGCTAATTTTGTCATCATTTGTTCTCGTGCAAATCGGGCTGACAGGAACATCGGGGATGGTCAGCGCGCTTATTATCGGCGGAGTCGTTTGCACGGCACTTTCGGTTGCGGGCGGATTCATTACAGATTTAAAAATCGGATACTGGCTCGGCTCGACGCCGAAGAAACAAGAAACGTGGAAATTCCTCGGTGTTTTGGTCTCAGCAGCGACAGTCGGCGGAGTGATCCTTGTCCTCAACAAAGCGTTCGGATTTAAAGGAGAGCACGCGATGGTCGCACCGCAGGCAAATGCAATGGCCGCCGTCATCCAGCCGCTCATGTCCAACGTCTCGGCACCGTGGGTGCTTTATGCCGCCGGCGCTATCATCGCGTTAATCCTTACGATGGTGAATATATCGCCGCTAGCGTTTGCGCTTGGAATGTACATCCCGCAAGAATTGAATACTCCCTTAGTGTTCGGCGGATTGGTCGCTTGGTGGGTGACAACCCGTTCGACAAATGAAAAACTGAACAACGCCCGTTTTTCGCGCGGAACGTTGATCGCTTCCGGATTTATTGCCGGCGGATCGTTATTTGGGGTGCTGAATGCGTTCCTGAAATTCTTTGATCAGGAGGTCTGGAGCTTCGGCTATGCAAATTGGTACATGAGCGCATGGGCGGATTCACATTCCGGAGAAATTACGGGATTGATTATGTTTGTACTCCTATTTTCGTATGCACTCTGGGATTCTATGAGAGCGAAGGAAGAGTAGGAGTGAACAAGTTGTTGAAGCGGTGAAGTTGTCTATCTCTTGACGATAGCTGACAACTATTAATGTGAAAGCAGATACTGAAATGACAGATGAACATTCCCATGCCCCGGCAACCGGCAAACATCTTGCGATCGCCATCGTCCTCAACGCGGTGATCTTCATTGTTGAGTTTGTCGGGGGCTTTCTCACCAACAGCCTTGCCCTTATATCCGACTCGCTCCACAATCTCAGCGATTTTCTCGCATTGATTTTAAGTTATATTGCGTTGAGAGTGGTTCAATGGAAATCAAACTCTGAAAAGTCGTACGGATATGTACGAGTTGAAATCTTCGTAGCGTTCATCAATGCAATGGCGCTGGTACTAATTGGGATGTATGTTATCTACGAAGGAATCCAGCGGTTTGCCCATCCTGAACCTGTCGCCGGCTTTTGGATGCTGATCATTGCCGTCGTTGGTTTCGTTGTCAACACGGCGGCGACTCTTCTATTGAAGACCCATGCGCACCACGATCTCAATATGAAGAGTGCATACCTGCACCTTCTTACCGATGCGGTCGAATCACTCGCTGTGGTTGCGGTTGCGGGAATTATCGCGTGGAAGGATTGGCGTGTGCTCGATCCGATTATATCAATTGGCATTGGAGTGTTCATCATTAAGAGCGCGTGGGGAATTGTTGCAGAGACCGTACACATCCTTACTGAAGGAACTCCAAGAGGAATTAACTTGGATGAAGTAGCAACATTTATCCAATCATTCCCTGGGGTGGAGAACGTGCACCATCTGCATATCTGGGGATTGTCCTCCAGAGTGCGGGCTTTAAGTGCACACATTGTCGTGCAGGACCAATTGATAAGCAACGGAAATAAAATCAGCGCACAGCTAGAACACGAATTGGAACACCGATTCGGCATCAATCATCCCACATTCCAGCTTGAGTCTTCTGTTTGCGGAGATCAGGGAGTTGTCGTGGATGTTCATCAATCATGAACCTTCGCAAAATCATTGGCAAGGAGTACACATATGGATTTCAAAAATTCAAGAGTTGCAATAGCCACAGATGACGGTACAACCGTGAGCTCGCATTTTGGGCATGCTCGCTTCTATGAAGTACTGAACTTCTCCGATGGAAAAGTAACCAAACGCGAGCGACGTGAAAAAGCCGGCCACCACTCGTTTGGAACCGCAGAAAGCGAACTTGGAGACCATAACGGCGGAGCACATGAAGAGCGTCATCAAACTATGGTGTCGCCGGTTTTGGATTGTCAGGCAGTGATTGTCCGAGGTATGGGTCAGGGGGCTGTGGAACATCTTTGCCGGTCGAATCTGCTTCCTGTTCTTACTGAGCTGCATATGATCGACGAAGTCATTCAAGCAGTGGCAACAGATTCAATGGATAATGATCCGCAGCGCATTCATCAGCATCGCGGTTAGCACCAAAGTGTGAAGGGAAGAAAAGAAGCGGCTATCTGCAAAAACAACTAATCCATCCCTCAAGTTATCGAAAACATGTTTGTTCCTAATAAAGTGTTTTTCACTAAAGGCGTGGGCCGTCACAAAGACTATCTGCAATCGTTTGAACTTGCACTTCGAGATGCAGGTGTGGAAATCTGCAACCTGGTTTCAGTCTCGAGTATTCTTCCCCCAGGGTGCAGCCGCATTCCTGTTTCCGAGGGGTTGAAACAACTATCTGCCGGCAATATTACTTTCGTTGTTATGGCACGTAATGCAACCAACGAACCCAACCGTCTTATCGCGGCATCCATCGGTGCAGCGGTGCCGGCAGAGGCCACTCAATACGGTTATCTCTCAGAACACCATCCATATGGTGAAACCGATGAGAAATGCGGGGAATATGCAGAAGATCTAGCTGCTACGATGTTAGCGTCTACTTTGGGCGTGGAGTTCGACCCCAATACAGCGTGGGATGAACGAGAGAAGATCTATAAGATGTCCGGAAAAATCGTCAGGACTTTTAATGTAACCCAATCTGCCGAGGGCAATAAGGACGGCAAGTGGACTTCCGTTGTGGCGATGGCAGTTCTCCTCCCATGATTCAAGACTGAAGTTAGAGAGTCGAGATGGTGCTGACAATGCACATCATAGCATAAATAGGGGTCATCATCCACAGATGGCGTTGGAATTCGACAGATGCAAATTCATAGAGCATGGAATGACTTCATCACTTGATTCATGGCAAATCATTATTGTGGTCTCTTCGGCGCCATAGAATCCGGCATTTGTACCGCAACCACCTTCCCGCGCGAACAAATTATTCCATCGGCAGAGACAGTGACTTCAACAATGACTTTGCGTTCTTTTATTTCAAGTACTTTGCCACGAAGTGTGAGGGGAACCCCTAATGGAGTCGGTCGCAGGAACTCTACCTGCAGCGAAGCAGTGACAAATCGGAATGCCGGCTCGCTTCCCGGTGCTCGTCCGGCGTTACGGTAAGCGGCAGCGGCGGCTGTACCCGTTCCATGACAGTCAATGAGGGAAGCCGTCAATCCGCCATAGACATAGCCGGGAATTGCTATATGATATGGCTGTGGCGAATAGACAGCCGTTGTTTCTTCTCCTTCCCACATGGTCCTGATATGCAGGCCGTGTTCATTCTGCCGGCCACACCCGTAACAGTAACTTAACTCCTCCGGATAAAAATCCTGAATTGCTTGTTTATTCATCGAATACCTGGCAATGACATTCCATAGCGTGTGGAAATATAAGCGGTGTTATAGATCGGGCAGACACCATTTGCATCACCGATCTACCGCAGCAAGAACCCCGGCAACTGCATCATGGCGCATTCATGGCTTCGTGTTAAAAACACAATGGCTAGAGATTTGAGAAATTCCACGTTCCAATACCGCCCTTTAGATTCCCAACTTTGAATCCAGCTCTTTTCAACTTCAATGCGGCATTAACACTTCGGCGTCCGGTGGCACAGTAGCAAATGATCTCTCTGCTGCGGTATTTTTCCAATTCCTTTATTCGGGCGGATAACTCTTGCACAGGAATATGGATTGATCTTGGAATTGAATTCGATTTGCGTTCGCCGGCAGTGCGAACATCGAGCAAGATGCTGCCGGACGCAACTTTTTGCTTTGCCTCTTCTCCGGAATAATTAGCCAAAGAACGAGTGAGCAATTGTTTGCGAACGTACAGTAGCAGCACGATACCGATGAGTACATAAAAAACAATTTGTTCTGATGTCATCGAAGATGTCCGCTCATTGTTTCATAGTGTTCTGATTTCCATTGGTTAAGACCGCCTTGCATAATCAACGCTTTGAATCCTTTTTTCCTCAACATCGCTGTCGCCATTCCGCTTCTATAACCTGCTTGGCAATAGACAATGATCGTTCGGTCTTTTAACGAATCAAGCTCGTGAACGCGTTGTTCCAATTCCTGCACCGGGATCACCGGTGTATTACCGATACGTTCAGCCGCATGTTCTTCCAATGTTCGCACATCCAAAAGGACGATGGCGGTATCTTTCATTAATAGAGCGTGAGCATCACGCACCGATATTACAGAATCGGTGTTCATTGTCTGTTGTGCGGTCATGCAGCCGACAACGCCAATGACAAGAAGTATTGGGGCAAGAGTTATGTATTTTGCATTCATCTTAGTTTAGATTGCACGAACCACCGCAGCAACCTCCGCTGCCGCAGGTGTCGACCGAATCATGGTGTGACGGAGGTGAGGATGAGTAACTTTTCATCGATACCCCGGTAAGAGACATTAATCGCGTATGAGAAGTTGAATTGCACACCGGACAGACAACATCGTCCTCAACTTCTTTACCTTTATGAAAGACTTCATATTCTTTCATGCACTCTGTACAGCGATATTCATAGGTGGGCATAGATCCTCAATACATTATGACAATGTGATGATCTTTTTATTCAACAAGTTTTCATTAATGACTTTCTTCAATTCATTCTTCGTGAGCGCTCCTGCTGCCATCATCGGCTTTCCCTCTTTCGGAATGAACAACAACGAAGGAATAGAACGGATACCGAAAACACCCGCCAGTTCCTGCTCCACATCCGTATTCACTTTGTAAAAATTCACTTGTCCTTTCATTTCTTCGGACAATTCTTCAATGATCGGTCCGACCATTTTACACGGACCGCACCACGGCGCCCAAAAATCCACGACGGCAGGAAGGTCACCGCTGAATTTCCATTCCTTATTGTTCTCGTAATCAAATACTTTATTGAGAAATGTTTCTTTTGTAAGTGCTTCTGACATTGTTTCGCCTTGTCTAATGTCCAACAATATGTTATTTCAGTTTTGCTACGTCAACCTTTTTGTTGGTGTTGATTCCGATTGCATGCCAAATCGGGCAATATTTGACAAATCCGGTGACAACGAAAATTAATCCTAGGTATGCCCATGGTGTGGCCGGTCCCCAAAAGGCAAGTGAGGTGATCAATACTCCGAGCGCGATGCGGATCGGTCGTTCAATTGCTCCAATATTTGTAGGCATAATGAGTTCCTTTTTATAAGTGAAGAGTAACAGCGTAATTGATTCTGTAGATATGATGCAGCAATCCTGCAAAAGGGTTCAACGCCGGTTGGCCTTTCTGGTTATTGCGGCGATGGTTTGTTCTCTTCGGCCAGTTTGAAGGGATACGTCGAGGTGTGCTTGTGTGGCTCAACGTACTGCTATCCGTGGATGAAAAAGCACACCGTACAACAGTGCAATTTTCAAGCCAGTGCCGTCGGCGCGTTGTCAGTTTCCAGATTTGCCCCGGATATTTCCAATTTGAGATTTCTGAATAATTTTAAAAGTATGGCTCACGCAAATCCCGAAGGGATGGCTTAGCCAGGCGCAAAGTGGCAAAATGATTTAACAACAGAGTCTTTGCGCCTTCGCGGCTTGGCGGGAGAGAATTTTTCCGAAGCCTCAATTTACTTTTATCTCGCGACTGTTTAACATCCTCCCTGAATTTTCTTCTCTACCTTCAGCACTTTTACTCCCTTATGCTTATCGTTCTCGATCATCTTCAGAATATCCGTATGAGCCTGTTCGCGAAACTGTTTCACGTCCCCATCCCATCGTGATCCTGTCGGAACAAACGTCGAAGCAGTAAGAATGTTCTTATTAAACTCATCAAAGCCGCCCTGAAGAATGGCGAGGTTCTCGTAGCCGAGTTCCTGAAGCAGCAGATATGCGATACGCTCTTGCGTTTCGCTGTCGCCCACGATGACCTTTTTCACATGCCGCTGTGAGAATGGTACAATCCAATCTTTGCTGAAGAAATCGCGCATCTGAATATTCATCGAACCGGGTAATGCGAGTTTGGCGAACGCTTCGGGTGAACGGATATCGATGATCCGGATGTTGGGCTCGGCGTCGACAATCCGGAAAGCGAGTTCGTCAACTTCCATCATTGTTGCCGGGTGCGTTGTTACGTATTGTGCATTGGACACTTTGTCAATGAGATGTGTCTTGCGGTCGGGCAGTAAGATAAAAAGAATTCCGAGAGCAATGACCAATGATCCTGCTGCAATATGCTTGGACGATTTGAACGCTAATGATGGAGCGGAGGTTTTATTCACTCGCTTTTCGATCATGGTTGTTACTGCAAATGCGCCTACGGCCATTGCAATCAACAGAAATGCAAAGAGTCCCTGTGAAATGCCGAGCGAATCGAACACTTTGATCGCACCGAGCGATGTCGATTCATAGAAGTTGTGATACAGCGGATAGAGCTCGCCGAAAGCCAGTACGCCAAGCATTCCTCCTCCAATAAAGAACATTCCGTCAATTTTTCCGATGGCGGCAGCACAAACACTGGTGCCGGGGCAATAGCCGCCGAGAATAAATCCTACACCCATAATTGCCCCTCCAACAATTGCCGGGACAAGCCACGTCGGGTTTACGTAGATCGCGTCGGTATCCAGCAATCCAAAGTATCCGAGCAGCAGAACGCCGCTCATCGCCGTCACTGCAGCCGTAAAGAAGACGCGCAGAACGGTGAAGTCGTAGCCATAAAACAGGCCGGCAAGGCGCCGCGAGGAAGAGAAACCCGCTTGTTCCAAAACAAAACCAAATCCAATCCCGAGAAAGAGTGCGACAACGAGATTCAGTTGGTCAGAAATTAAGTCAGGTACGAATGGTCCCATAATTTCACCTTTAATGTCTTCTTATAGCCAAAGCTTGCGGCCGAAGTATGCAACAGCATACCCGGTTCCAAATATTGCGATCATTGTAACAAATCCGGCCGTCGAAAGAACAGCCATGCCGCTTAACGCAGCACCGCTCGTGCACCCGCGGGCAAATTGCGCACCGATACCGAACAATGCACCGCCGATCGCTGCAAAAATCCAGCGAACATTGCGGCTGACTCGTGGTCCTGATTCAGTCACGATCTTCAGCCGGTCGGAGACCAATCCCGAAATAAATCCACCGATGACAACGCCAATGACCTCGAAGACCAGCCATGATTTGAGAGGATTATCTTTGCCTGGACCGACGTAGGTTCCGTAGAATGATGAGCTTTCGGCATGCTTCGGTGCCACGCCATCAACCGTCGCGACGACAATGCTTTTGATCGCTCCGCTTGCGCCAAGACCTCGTCCGGTGATGAATATCGTCGCCAAGAGCACCAGACCGAGGAAAAAGCCGGCAAGATATGGATTCATGTATTTTGTTTTCATCGTGTTACCTCATGTACTTCCGTTGTATGGATTTTTATTTCTTTCTCATCCCTCTCACCGGATAAGTCTTCGTATCCCGTGATCATCGCTTTAAGGTTTGAAGTGACAGTGTTGCCTGTGGTGATGAGATACAAATGCGCGATAAAGAATGAAACGAGAAGGAATGCACCGATGGTATGAAGCGTTGCCACCACCCGAAGCCCGCCTATGTTTAAGCTTAGCACTTCGTATCGCTGCGGATAACGGTAGAACATATAGAGAAGACCGGTGATGACCATGACGGGAATGACGAGCACCTTAAGTCCTGCATACACCAGCTTCTGTAGAGGATTGAGTTTACTCAAGACGGTCTTTTTCGTCGGATGCGGAGCGTTGCGAAAGATTCCAAAGACATAATACTCCGCTTGCGCCCGCAGATTTTTCCATGTAGGAAGATATTGCCTCCATTCACCCGTCGTAAAATGCCAGAAGATGGCGAATGCAATCAGAACTAAAAAACTGATTGCGGCAATGTTATGGTATCGGACGGCCTGGTCATAGCCAAAAAAGGTAATCGAGCCGTGGATCTCAAATCCCGTAACGGCGAGGAAGATGATGAGCACCGCTTGTGTCCAGTGCCAGAATCGTTCAAATCCCCGGTACACATATTCCTTTTTCATATTATTTTGAATCCTTTCTCTTCCGGCTCATAACAATTCGAGCGCCGCCGTGAAGTATCACGCCTGCAAATACAAGAGCGACTAATCCAGTACCTAACCACTCAACCAGTGGATTGTAGTCTCTCCCGGGCATGTAAAACCCGCCAAGGTTTGCAAGCCGTCCGTTTTCACGTGTGTGGCATTCGACGCATTTCACAGCTTGTTCCTTAGGTGAGACCATATGGTTAATCGGCCAGTACATTTCTGTTTCAGTAAATCCATATTTTCCACTGTAAGGAAGATTCACTAATTTCATCCCCTCTTCTGCCGATCGCTGCCAATTGAATTCCTTCCAATATCCGCCGTCCCCCGGTTTGTTCGAAACCGTTTTGGGCTGAATGAGATATTTGTTTTCTGTGTCATAGATTTGGTTTGCCCGATGGATCTTGACCGGATAGATTTTTGCATCAGGATCATCGTAACTGCCATAGAGCTCATTAAGCTTTAACGGCTTGGTTGGATCGAACGTGTCGCCAACCAGATAATGAGTTGCTGTCCCATTGAACCAAATATAATCCGGCTTTAACTGTTTGCCCCAAACAAACGAGCCCTTAATGGACATATACACATCCGTCCCGTTTGAATCCGTTACTTCGTACGGTTGACCATTTTTTAACTTTCCTGCCGTCGACCAATCCCAATGAAGCTTTGTCGGATTAACCTTTGCGTATACGGGAATGTGACATGTTTGACATGCGACTTTGAGGGTGTGCTTGTTCAGGATATCATCGGTATGCGGCATTGCTGAATGACAATGTTCACATTCGACACGGTTGCGGTTCATCGAAGAGACGGAATACATTTTGCCCAGCATCTGATGTTTCTCCGCTGTGTGGCAATCGACGCATTGCATGTCTACTCCCTCTGATGCCATATGAACATCGATATCGCGGGATGGGTCGAACAGTGCTTTCTCAAGGTCGCCGTGTTTCACATTATTGCCGCCGCCGCCGAAGAAATGGCAGGTGCCGCAATCGGTGCGTAGCGGTTTGCCGACGTGCTGGGCGACAAAATTCAAGTCCACCGACAAATCGGGCATACCTGCACCGCCTACTGCCTTCACGTAGGTGTTGCTATTGTCATGGCATGCGAGGCAGTCGACGTTCAATGAATCGCTAAAATTAAAATTGGCGTCGGCGTATCCATAGCCAATGTGGCATTTGTCGCAGCTTTGTTCATTTCCCGAAATGCCGATACAAAAATTGTTCAACACATTTCGCTTCCCAAGAGCGCGGACACCTTTCCCCGGAATATATTCTATCCGTTCCCAGTTCCAATGAGTTGAGCGCATTACTTCAACCGCTCTTCCATTATGGCAGGAAATACATGCGGCCGTTACTTCCTGAGGTTTTTTGAATTTCTTCTTTAATTGCGGAAACAGTGAATGATCAACCGATGCTTTTACTTTGTGAGCGTATTGTTCTTTCAGTTTGTCCAGGGGCGTACTTTCGGAACTATTCTTTTGGAGCGCAGTAAATATCATTCCGAGAAAGACACCCGCCAACAACAGGGCGATGGATATCTTTTTCATAATTTATTTTCCTTGTACCGTAAGATCCTTTGGGAGAATTGCTTCATGATGATGGATCAATGATTTGATCTCTTCACAATCGCCGGAACGCTGGTAGACGGTGCAGTCGCGGCAATCTCGCGGTGCGCAGTCATTCTGTTTGTGCTTATACGTCCAGCAACCTGCATCCGGCCGATTATACGCCGGGCATCGAGACCGTTGTTCCATGGAACATTGTATATGTTCCCAGCATGGAACTAGTGACTGAAGACGGCGAATTCCCTCGATGGAAATTTTGTGTTTATTGATTGCAGTGCGGATACATTGAAGACGCTCGATGTCAGATTCAGAAAAGAGGCGCTGATTCCCCTCGGTTTTTGTAACAAGAATAAGCCCACGCCGTTCATACAGGCGAATAATTTCGACCGAAACATTCAGCCTTTCTGCCACTTTTCCGATGGGATGGATCGGTCTGTTTTTATCATGCTTTGTCATACCTGTAATTATAAATACAAGTATGATGCCATTGATGATTCTTCGAACTTGGTTGGGTTTTGCAATCATGCGGGAGGATGATTCTTAAAGATATGAAATAGGTTACGATTCGTTCTTCAACTTTAAGAAGCATCATGCATGTTTTATTTGCGTTGAATTGTTCAACACTCGTAGTTGCCGGACACCTCATCTAAGAAATCAAGTGATGTTAAAATGTTTGCAAAGGTAAATCGAAAAGGTGTTCGACAACTTCCAAACGAAGTTCACGGGTAGTGTGCTACTTTGAGTATTCAAGATAAAAAAAGAATTGTCATGCCCGCGAAAGCGGGCATCCAGACCTAATTCAATGGATTCTCAACGAGTCGAGTCTTCGACCGGCTTTCGCCAGACCTAATTCAATGGATTCCGGCTTTCGCCAGACCTTATGTTTAAAAAGAAGAAGCCTCAACATTGTTTTGTATATTTGAGTTGTCGAAAAACAAACACACAAACAATGCGAGGCTTCTTATGCAACCCAAATGTAGTGAAGTAGATTTTAGGGGTCAAGATATCTATGTCGGTATCGATGTTGGAAAGAGAAGTTGGAAAGTCTGCATCGTGACTGAATACGTAGAACATAGGGTCTTTACTCAACCGCCCACCCCAGCGATGTTGGCAAATTATCTTCATCGAACATTTCCAGGTGCCAGATACCATAGTGCGTATGAGGCAGGATTTTCCGGTTTTTGGGCGCACGAGGAACTCCAAGCGCTCGGAATCGACTCTCGGGTCGTTAACCCGGCCGACGTGCCGACAACGCAGAAGGAGAAATCCTTTAAGACCGATAGGATCGATGCCCGTAAACTTGCCCGGTCCTTACGCAGTGGTGAACTGAGACCGATTTATGTTCCACCGAAGGAGGCGCAAACATACCGGTCATTAGCCCGACTGCGGAGCGTGTTGGTTCGTGATCAAACTCGTTGTAAAAATCAGATCACATCCCTGTTGCATTATTATGGAGTACCAATCGACGAGTTATGCATTCGGACGCACTGGTCAAGGGCGTATCTTCGTGTGCTTGAGACTACTTCCCTCCACACCGAGCAAGGCACAATGGCATTGCGTATTCTTCTAAGTCGATACTATGCTATTAGAACCCAGGTCTTGGCGCTCACAAAAGAGATTCGAACCTTGGCACACGAAGAGCCTTTTCGGGAATCTATCCGGGTCTTAGTGACTGTTCCCGGCATCAGTGTCATCACCGCCATGGTCTTGCTCACGGAACTCATCGATATCAATCGGTTTGCTTCGCTTGATCACCTTGCCAGTTATTGTGGCTTGGTTCCTGGTGAACGCTCCAGCGGCGAACGGGAAATCATCACCGGTATTACCCGGCGACGAAACCCCTTCCTACGCGCGATGCTTATTGAATCGGCGTGGTGCGCCGTACGCCATGACCCCGCATTGTTGGCAAAGTTTGGCTCATTAAGCAAACGCATGAACAAGAATCGAGCGATCATTCGTATTGCACGGAAACTCTTGAACCGAATTCGTTTTGTGCTCGTGCACCACACAGAGTATCAACGATCTTTGGCAGCGTAAAACTGATATTCACAGTGCTCCGTTGGCATCATCACGGGGCGAGCGCTATGTCATTCCTGCAGCATCAGGGCTAAGGCTCTGAGGTCTGCTCTTCGCCAGACTGCGTCGCCCCTTTGGTATCCTGATCAAGGTTCTGCAGCGTCTTCTCTTTCGGACTGTCTGCTGATAAAAGACTGCATTGGATCCCTGTGAAACCATTGGATAACTCTATCACAAAAATACTCTGTTGAGACTTGCATTTTAACATAAAGGAATGACATTTACTTTGAAAGTGTACCACTACCAGTTCACGTTCATTCTTTTTCTTTACACCATATCTTAGTATCTTAAACAGTATGAATAAGGACCAGAAACAAAACGCCGAGAATGAACCTGACCTCGTTCGAAGAGCTCAGAACGGAGACAAGAAATCGTTTTCTCTTCTTGTCAAACAATATGAGTCAACGGTCTACGGCTTCGCTTTCAAAGTATGCCGGGACGAAGAAAAAGCGGCGGAGACATTGCAAGACACATTCGTAAATGTCTACCGCAAACTCGATCAGTTCAACGGAAAAGCAAAGTTCAGCACCTGGCTCTATCAGATCGTGACCAACAATTGTTTGATGAAAAGAAGGCGGAGCAAGATAGAGGAGTCTTCCGTCTCGATTGATGCAACTGAAAGCAAAGAAGATGATCCGGAGCCTAAAGGCGATGGTGCACATCTTCAGTCATTTATTTCGTTGAAGCAGACGCCGCAGGACGAAATGGTCAACAAAGAACTCCGTGAAATTCTCGACAACGCCATTCTGAAACTGCCGATGGAGCAACGGATTGTCTTTGTATTGCGCGACGTTGAAGGTCAATCGGCAGATGAGGTTGCAAAGATATTGAAGGCTTCGGTTCCAGCGGTTAAATCCAGGCTCCGCCGGGCACGCGTGTTTCTTCGTGCACAACTTCAGGAGTATATTAAATCATGAAAAAGAAACGCGAACGGGCAGTCCGCTGCAAAGAAGCGACAACGTATGTATGCGAATATCTTGATGAACGGATGGACTCACCCCGATGCCGGCAGATTAGAAAGCATCTTCAAGAATGTCCGGACTGCACGGCATATCTCTACGGACTCAAAAAGACGATAACGCTCTACCGCACTCTTCCTAATCCACGAGTGTCACAATTCACACATAATAGACTCTTTGCTGCGCTAAATCTTGATTCGTAGAAAGTGCGATGTGTTTGACGTTAGAAGATATGTTTGCGATTGTTAGATCCATCGCGAACCCTTCAACGACATCATTACTCCGCGAACCGACAACCTAAACCATTCTTCGCAATAATTCCAAGACGTAAAAGAGCGCAGCAAATCACAATCTTCAAAGAGATAGGACTTTTATGGAACATCACGTTTGTCCATGGTACATCGGCTATCTTTTAGCAAATCCATTGCGAAAATTATATCAGGACCCGGGAAAACTCTTACGCCCGTATGTGAAGACAGGGATGACAGTGCTCGAAGTCGGTCCGGGAATGGGATTCTTTAGCATTCCCATGGCCCGCCTTGTCGGCGAGAAAGGTAAAATTTATTCTGTAGATTTACAGGAGAGAATGCTTCAGACTCTTCGTAAGCGTGCAGCAAAGAAGAACGTCCAGCATACCATCGAAGCACGCCGATGTTCAGAGTCTTCTCTTGAGGTCAAGGATTTGAGCGGGAGTATCGACTTTGCGCTTGCATTTGCCGTGGTTCATGAGATTCCTGATACCCAAAATCTTTTTAAGGAAATATGCAATGCTCTGCGGCAGGGAGGCATCCTGCTTGTTTCAGAGCCGCGCGATCATGTTTCGAGGGAAGCGTTTGAGAAGTATCGTTCAATCGCAGAACAAGCCGGTTTCGCTGTTTCCGAGACACCGGCGATACGCGGAAGCCTTTCAGTCGTTCTGAAGAAGGTATGATCCGGCATCAAACAATATTTTAATTCCCCGGCATGTCGTCAAGACCGCCGGCATTGATCACGTCTGTATAACCCGCCGACTTCAATAATCTTGCCGCGAAAGCGCTTCTGGACCCGCTGGCGCAATAAAGGACTATCGGCGTATTTTTTTCGCCGAACTCAGCCAATCTCCGCCGTATCTGGTCCACGGGAATATTCAAAGCATTTGGATAATGTTCTTCATTGAATTCCTCCGAGGTGCGAACATCGATAATTTTCGCGCCTGCTTTAATTGTAGTTTCTAAATCGAACATATTATGGATTCTCCTGTATCGCTATTATTTATGGAAACACCAACTATCGAACCATCGTGCAGCAAGATAGCCTCCCGCAATGTTGAACACGCGCGTCCATCCATTTGCTTTCAGGATTTGAAGTGTTGTATGGCCTAAAAATCCATCCTTACTTAAAATGTAAATGATTTTCTCTTTTGGAATGTCGTCTATTCTGTCTCGAATCTCATCGGCAGGAATTTGGAGCGCATTGTACAGCGGCGCCTTCGATTGTTCACCAACGGTGCGCACATCGAGAATAATTCCGCCATTGCTACGCAATTCATCGAGCGTTTCGGACGGAGTTTTTAGTGGACTGAAATTTGCAATGTGATTCAAACCAACAAATGCGGCGAGGTTCAGCGGATCGTTGGCGCTGTTGTACGGGGGAGCGTACGCTAAGTCCAGCTCCGACAAATCTTCCAGCGTCATATTGCCTTGGAGAACGGTAGCAAGAACGTCAATTCGTTTCTCAACGCCGGCCTCTCCGTACGCCTGCCCTCCCAGAAGCTTCGCCGTTTTGTTATCATAAACAAGCTTCAATGCTAACGGTTTGCCGCCGGGATAGTACGCGACATGATTGTCTTTGAATACATACGATACACCAACATCAAAGCCTGCTTCGCGTGCGGCTTTTTCCGATAATCCGGTGGATGCCGCCGTGGAATCGAACACTTTGACCACAGATGTGCCCAAAGCACCGCGGTAAACCATCCTTCTACCAAGCATATTTGTTGCAGCAATTCTTCCCTGCCGGTTTGCCGGTCCTGCCAATGGAATACGGACTTTTTTCCCATGGACTTTGTTTATAATCTCAACCATATCTCCCGCACCATAAATGTCGGAATCATTGGTCCGCATTGTTTCATCCACAACGAGGCCGCCGCTTGTGCCAATCTCCAAACCCGCCGACTTCGCCAATGTTAATTCCGGTCGAACACCGACGGAAAGAAGCACCATATCGGCATCCAGTACCGATCCGTCGCTTAGAAGCACCGAGGTACTTCGGATTTCTGATAGACCGACACGAGTCTTTACCTGAATGCCTTGTTCTTCAAGTCCGCTTTTAATCATCGCTCCGAATTCAGCATCCATTAATATCATCACCTGCAGAGCGAGCTCCACAATGGTAACAACAATTCCGCGGGCATGAAGCGCTTCAGCCATTTCCAGACCAATGAATCCTCCGCCGGCAATCACAGCCCGAAGAGGTTTTTCTTTCTCTATGAATGCGTGGATGCGATCCATGTCGGGTATCGTCCACAACTTGAAAACATGATCGTCGGTAATTCCAGGAAGCCCGGGCACGACCGGCGATCCGCCTTGAGCGAGAAGTAATTTATCGTAGGGAATCTCTTCGTCGCCGCTGGAGGTTCGTGCTACGACAACTTTTCGGTCGCGTTTGATTTCCACCGCTTCCGTGTTCACCTTCACATCAACCCGGTAGCGGCTAAAGAATCCTTCGGGAGTTTGAAGCAACAAGCTTGATCTTCGTTGAATATCCTTGCTGATAAAATATGGGAGGCCGCAATTGGCAAAGCTAACGTACCGTCCTTTTTCCAGAATAGTAATCTCTGCTGTTTCGTCCAACCGGCGCATTCTTGCGGCTGCCGTTGCTCCACCCGCCACGCCGCCGACGATCACCATTTTTTTCGGTTTGTTGACCATAAAATCAAATCGCGGGTGCGATTAGTAATTTCCTGCAAGCTCTCAATTTTGTCCAGATTGTAGTAATTTGCACTCTACGCATGTTCTTTGAAAAGTTCTTGGACGACAAAAGCCATGCCTTATTTGTCCGTTGCTTTTTCATCGTTACTGGTAAGATGATGGAAAAAAGAAAACGATTCTCCTTGTTGCAATAATAAATCGAGACTTCTGAATAATTTTAAAAGTATGGCTCACGCAAAGACGCAAAGTGGCAAAATGATTTAAAAACAGAGTCTTTGCGCCTTCGCGGCTTGGCGAGAGACAATTTTTCAGAAGCCTCAAATCTTTAGAATTATGGGATCTTTTTCGATTGCCGCGCATCCTATGAACAACGTGTTCGCTATGATTGCTCCACCCTTGTATTTGTTCCGATTCTCCTGTTTATTGTAGGGGGAAGGCTTCAAAAAAATGCATCCGCTTCTCTGAACAGGATATAGGAATAGTAACCATGAAAAAAGCAGATCTGCATGAACGCAGATTTAAGGGAGATGTAGAACGCCTCCGTTCCTCGCAACGGGTTGCGTTGCTTGAAGTGGAGCGGGTTGTTGACCTCTGTCTTGAAGGAAATCGGGTCGACAATGTGCTTGATGTCGGCACGGGCAGCGGCATATTCGCAGAAGCATTTTCCCATAGAGTGAAAAGTGTGACAGGAATAGATCCGAATCCTGAAATGCTGAAAGCGGCTAAAACATTTGTGCCGGGCGGAACATTTCTTAGCGGGACCGTCGAGAATATTCCTTTAGAAGATAAATCATTCGACATTGTTTTTATGGGACACGTGCTGCACGAGTCCGATGATATCGTTAAAGCACTGTCTGAGGCTAAACGGGTCGCAAAGAAAAGAATTTGCATCCTTGAATGGCCTTACAAAGAGGAAGAAAACGGTCCGCCTTTAGAACATCGGCTTGAGACAAGGGAGATTTTTGATGCGGCAAAGCGGGTCGGGCTGGCATCGTTAGAAACAATTCAATTGCAGCACATGGTGTTGCACCGGCTTACCGCTTGATTTATCGAAATCGTAAAAAATCTATTTTCATTTTTTTGAGGTGATGTGCCAATGCGGTTGAAGGATACGTATCGTGGGATATTGTTTTCGCTTGCTATTGCACTCGTTGCATACTTTTTGGGAAACATCTTTCAACTGATCGGTGGAGCCGTATTCGGTATTATAGCTGGTATCGTGATCGGGAATATATTGCCTCGTAGGCCATCGTTGACGGAGGGAATCAATTATACTTCTAAAACCATCCTGCAATGGGCAGTGATTATTTTGGGGAGCGGGTTGAGCTTGCGTCAGGTGTACGCCACGGGAGCCGCCTCTGTGATTATTATTCTTGTGACAATCACGGCTGCATTCGTTGCCGTGTTCGCGGCCGGGAGGATGCTTAACGTAGAATTCAATCTCAAAAGCCTTATCGGCGTTGGAACAGCAATCTGCGGGGGCTCGGCTATCGCGGCCGTGGCTCCAATTCTCGAAGCGGAAGACCAGGAGATCGCGTATGCGATTTCCACGGTATTCCTTTTTAATGTCGTTGCAGTATTTATCTTCCCTGCAATAGGGCACCTCCTCGGCCTGACCCAAACGGGTTTTGGATTGTTCGCAGGAACTGCAATTAACGATACTTCCTCAGTTGTCGCAGCGGGATACACCTTCGGCAATGCGGCGGGGGATTATGCCACAATCGTGAAACTGACGCGGACAATCATGATCGTACCCGCAGCGCTGGGCTTTGTCGCGTTAATGATGGTTCGAAGGAAACGAGAAACGGAGCAAGGGCGCACTGCAAAGTTCCATCCATTAAAAATATTTCCCTGGTTCATTCTCGGATTTCTTCTCATGTCGGCGCTCAACACATCCGGTGTGCTGGACAATGCAGCGGTCTCCTTCCTCAAAGAAGGGGGTAAGTTTCTTATCATTATGGCTCTCAGCGCCATCGGGCTTAAAACCGACCTGAGAAAGATGTTGGCGACCGGCTTAAAACCGATGTTTCTTGGCTTCATTGTTTGGATGAGTGTTGCACTGACGAGCGTTGCAGTACAACGTGCAGCCGGACAGTGGTAGAAGAAAACTTCTTCACCCGCCTGCGACCGATTCAGCATATGGTTTGCCTGCCAAATTTTTTACGCCTAGTGGTGACTCATTTTGAGAAACAACGCGTTGAAACCCTTCGATTCAATCCAACCCCCCGCGCACAACGCGAATTAAGTATCCGTCATCGAAACTGACTCAAGGCCAAAGTCGAATTTCACTTGACTATCGACGAAATTAAATCCATCTTTGTGGAGTTACACTGACCCCAGCTACAACGGGGACTCCTACGTGCAGGGAATTTGTTGCGTAAAGAAATTAGAAGCCTCTGTTAGCGAAAGCTGGCGGAGGCTTTCTTATTTTAGGTTGATTCTTCAGAAAAAAGTCTGCGGTTTGATGCCCTCCTCTTAATTCGTGCGAGCAATTCAATCCCCTTGACTGCAATATTTCGCCCCACCAAGAGTAGTAAAGGCACGCTTATGAAAAAGCAATTATTCAATTTCCTTATTCTCCTTTTCACAGTTGTAGTTGCAATAGCGCAAATCGCAGCTTCTCAGACCGACAATGTCATCCGATCGGATGCGCGAACAACGCAAGGCATTTTTGTTCCTGGGGTTCTGCTCGTCAAATTCAAAGATGGAATACCCGCAAACCCCTCGAGCGTGAACGGATTAAAAAAAATTGGCGTGACGACGGTCGATGCTTTGTTGGAAAAATATCAAGCGAAGACTGCTGCGAAACTCTTCCCGACCGCACAACCTCTCATTCAAAAGAAAATGCTCAAGACCCACACAGGACAATTAATCGAGCAGCCAAATCTCAATAACATCTACAAGGTCGAACTTACCGACCCGGCAAAACTTCCCGAGGCCATTGAAGCTTTTAAGCAGGATCCCACGGTCGAATTCGCGGAGCCGAACTACATCTATTCGATTGTGGCCGACAAGCCTGTATCAGGCGTATTGACCGAAAAGGAAGCAAGAAAGCTTTCCAAACCGGCATCCACAAATCGTCTGTCGACGGTCAGTCCAAATGACCCCCTGTACTCCCAGCAATGGTACATCCCGGCGATCCAGGCGGATGCCGTGTGGGACAGCACTCAGGGAGATACAAGCCAGGTGATCGCGTTCCTAGACACCGGTGTGGATTGGCATCATCCCGACCTTGCGGACAACATTTGGATTAATACGGCAGAAGCAAACGGTGTCGCCGGTGTGGACGATGACGGTGACGGCTATATCGACAACATCCGCGGATGGGATTTTATCAACAATGACAACGACCCCAGCGACGACAACAGCCACGGCACGCACGTGGCAGGGATTGCATGCGCCGAAGGAAATAACGGCATCGGCATCGCCGGTGTCGACTGGCATGCGAGGATCATGCCGATCAAAGTTTTCCAGAGCAACGGACAAGGTGACGCAGCGACGATCAGTCAGGGTATCAATTATGCAGTCAGCAAAGGTGCAACGGTCATCAACATGAGCTTCGGAAGTTATGCAAGGTCGTTGACAATGGAAGCGGCCTTACAAAACGCTTACGCAAATTGTGTTCTTGTTGCCGCAGCGGGAAATGACGAAGCATCCATCAATAGTTTAAATCCGGGTCCTTTTTATCCTGCGGCCCTTTCATATGTTTTGGGTGTACAGGCAACGACCCAAAGCGGCGGTCTTGCATCATTTAGTAATTTTGACCCTGACGGCCCGGTATACAGCCAGTATCCAGATCTATGGAATTATGAATTACTGGCTCCGGGCGACGGCATCTTAAGCACCATTCCAGACGGGAACTACAGAGTGTACAGCGGCACCTCCATGGCAGCTCCGGTTGTCGCCGGTGCGGTTGCGCTGTACCGTCAATTGCACCCGACGGAGTCCCAGGAGCTGATGTGGGGAAATCTGATCAACACCTGTTCCGGTAATGTCAAGCTCTTCGATGCAATAAGTGTTCACGCAAATCCAGTTCTTTGGTTTGTCTCCAATACGATCGTTGACACGCTCGCAGGCGACAACAACAACGGCCTCGCTGATGCGGGCGAGACAATTCAGCAGTGGTTCACGGTCAGAAATTCCTGGGGACAGTCGGACAGCGTCTTTGTTGGATTGAGGCTCGGCGAGTTTGAAGATACATCGGTTGCACATATTCTGAATCCCACTGTGTTTCTCGGCAGCATCAGTCCGTATGCCACCAGAACAAATGAAACGAACCCATTCTCGATCCAGATATCGCCAGGTGTTGCCGAGGGAAGGACGATCGTGTTCCAGGCACTCCTTTGGTCTCATGGATCAACAGATACGACGACACAGCAGATCGTATTAACAGCAAGCAACGGTGAACAGCTTGCCGGAGTCATGGATTCGACGTTCACATTGACCGCCAACAGGATCTGGCTGGTCAATCAGAGCTTCAAAGTCGGCTCTGACGGAAATTTAATTATTTCCCCCGGAACAAAAATTATTCTTAACAATTTCCTTGTCAACAAGGGGCACATTATTGCCAATGGAACGGCGGACAGCAACATCGTTTTCAATGGACCGTCCGGATTCAGGGGTCTCGGGACCTATATATTCTCCTATACGCAGTTCAATGGAACAAATGATGGCTTCGGGGACATGTCGACTATTTCCTCGCCGAGTGATTATCATTTCGACCATTGCAAATTCATTGGACTCTCCTTGCTGACTTATAGCAACTCCGGGATATCCCCGTTTTTGGGAAATGGGTTCAGTTTTTCTGACTGCGTAATTTTGAACTGTTCGTTCATAGTTCTCAATTATATGATGGCACCGACGATGGTCAAATGCAACATGGACAATTGCGTCACCTACGCCTCGGACGGATATGAAACCTCTGAAGCGTGGTTTCCGGGAAACTACAATAATTTCAATCGCATAACCAACTACCTTCCAGCATCATGCAACACTTCAGTGATTTTTCCTACGACCGATGTCACGTCGGTCGGCAATAACTTCCTCGGATTTGGTCAGAATTCCTTCGCAGTGTATGCCAATGGAACCCGCGACATTATCAATATCCCGAACCAGTACTGGGGAACTGCGGACTCTGCCACGATCGAGGCGAGAATTTTTGATTTCTGGGAAAATCCGAGTCTGCCGATGGTGAATTTTAAGCCTTATTTGACAGCGCCTTCGGACTCTGCTCATGGTGTAGTATGGAAAGTTCTTGTCGACGGCATCGATCCCCAAGACCAGAAAAAGCTGATGAATCCGATCGGCGGCGGCGCTCATCGTTTCGATGTCTACTTCAACCGTCCGATGGATACAACATTTACTCCTCAATTGTCCTTTGGCGTGCGTGACCCGTTCAACCAGCAGGCGGTGACGGATTCTGCACACTGGTCTCCCGATCATCGAATGTGGACCGCATACAAAACCGTAAAGCTGTACACGGGTGATGGCATCAACACCGTTTCGGTGGCCGGAGCAAAAGACCCTGAGGGTTTTGATATACCAGTGGAAAATATGCGATTTCAATTTCTCATTAACGCCGCCGGCACGTCGTCAGTAGACTTTACCGCAACAGCGGGTTTAGGAAAGATAGGATTGGAGTGGAACAATACCGGGCTCGTCGACCTTCTCGGTTTCAATATGTACCGGTTTACGAATGTGACCGACACAACCTATTCCGACACAACGCTTATTAATAAAAAACTGATTACCGATACGCTGTACACAGATTTTGATGTCATTCCCGGAAAGAACTACTATTACGCCTACAAGGTCGTTCGAACTGATTTCAGCGAAAGCGATTTCTCACATGTCGCCAGTGCTAAAGCCTTAACGTTTAGCCCCGGTGATGCTAACGGAGATTTTGCCGTCGATGTGCTGGATGTTGTCTCCACCGTCTCGTACATTCTCGGCCAGAATCCTCAACCATTCATCTTTACCGCCGCTGATGTCAATCATGACAGCACAATCAACGTGCTGGACCTTGTCGGTATCATCAACATCATTCTGCATCCAAGCGGGATTGCTGCCGCTACTCTTTCAAAGAGCGCCAGCGGAGGTGCCCGGCTCGACCTCAACGGAAATGCAATTACTCTCACCTCGAGTGCACCCGTCTCAGCAATTCAATTCAGATTACAGGGTAAAGGGCTGAAGGATCTCCAATTTACACCCGACGCGAGCATTGCTCAGTTTGAAGCAGCGAGTAACGCTCTTGGTGACAGTGCCAGAGTGTTCGTCATCTACAACCTTAAGGGAATAACTCTCGGCAACGGCACGTACACGCTGGGAAGGTTCTCGACACTCCCGCCGCTGGTGAGTTTAACTGAAGGCGTTGTCGCCGATGCGCAAGGAAAAAATATCGTCACAAGCATCTATGAAAATGGACAACCTCTGATCCCGGAAATGTATTATCTCAATCAGAATTTCCCGAATCCATTCAACATGAGCACACGGATACAGTTTGGAGTTCCATCGCAGACCAGAGTAAAAATCGTTCTCTATAATATCCTCGGGCAGAAGGTGAAGACGTTTGATCTTGGCGAACGCGCTCCGGGGAGATATGACATTACATGGAATGGAGTTAATGAGTGGGGAAAAACGGTCTCCAGCGGTATTTATTTCTACCGCTTCGAGTCTGATAAGTTCACCCAAACAAAAAAACTCGTTCTTCTCAAGTAACGAAGCGGAGAGATCATGAATTCTCAATCAGGCAAATTGCGTTTGTTGGCCACGCTCTCGTTGCTATCTTGTTGCTGCTTTGGCCTCAGCGCGCAGAATATTCTTTGGGTCGATTCGCTCTCATCGAGTCCGCGGCAACAGGTTGAATTCTCGGTGAACATCATTAATGCGGACACGGTTATTGCGGTCCAGTGCGATGTCGTTCTTCCGGCGGGATTAACATACGTCAACAATTCCGTCCACCTAACAACGCGGGCGAGCGGACAAACACTTTCCGCGTCGATGGTCTCATCCAACACGTTTCGAATTTTGACATACTCCCTCACGGGTACGCCTCTTGCGGGAAACAACGGACCGGTGGTATCGTTCGATTGCCAAACAGGAACTCAGCCGGGGACATTTTCCCTTCACGTCGAAAACGTTGTGCTGAGCAACCCCGAGAACAGCAACGTCCTCACTCAGGCGGACAACGGTCAGTGCATCATCCTGGCGCCATTCACCGTGGCAAACGCCGACTCCATTGACTTTGGGAATGTTGCACTGGGACAATCGTCAACCTTTCAACTCACCATTAGTAATTCAGGGAATCTTCCGCTGGCTCTGCAAAGCATTTCTAACTCCCTTCAGGAAATCGTCGCGTTGGATTCTTCCTCCGCCTCGATCGGTCCGGGGCTATCGATCACAAGAAGCCTGCAGTTTCGTCCGGTCGTGAAGGGGACGAAAAATGGAGCCTTGCGCTTACGAAGCAACGACCCGAATGATTCAGTGAAGACAATCACCGTGCACGGCTTTGCATACGCAGTCAACGAGATACACGTCGGCTCGGTTTCTGCGCGCTCCGGCCATCAGGCGTCGCTCACGCTGAGCGTTAATAATATGGAGCAGTTCTCGGCGCTTCAATGTGAAATTCACCTCCCATCGACAATGAAGTACGTGTACGGCTCGGCTGCATTCGTCGGCCGCAACGTCGATCACTCGATTTCTGTTGATACAATCTCAGGAAATATCTTGGAGGCCGTTTGCTTCTCACCGACAAACGCCCCTTTCCAGGGAAGCAGCGGTGATATTGCCGCCATGGAATTTGAGGTCGATGGACAAGGAGGGACCTATGCATTGCCCGTCACTCAAGCCATTATTGCAGATACCACAGGAAAAAATATTCTCTCGGCATCGTACGACGGACAATTGCGAATCGCCGCACCACAAATTCAATTGACATCATCGACGCTTAGCTTGGGATCGGTATCTATTTTTGACACCGCTCGCGCAGCGCTTCAGATAGGGAATGTCGGAGATGACACCCTCAAAGTTTCGACGGCGACAATGACGGACCCAAGCTATGCTGTGGAAACGGCGTTGCCCATTTTTGTTCCCCCCGCATCGAATGAGGTTCTCAATATTCGATTTCATAATGGCACAAGAGGGACGTTCTCAACTCCATTGACGATTGTCCATAACGATGTTACACAGAATCCTTCGCACATCACGGCGACTGCTTCAACATTTATTCCAAACACTCTCAATGTCATTTCCATTATAGGAAGTCCGCTAGACACAGTCTCTGTTTCGGTCGCGCTTGACAACGCGGAACCGATTACTGCCCTTCAATTCGATTTGCACTTACCCACAGGAGCTGTGTTTGTCCCGGGGAGTTTCGCCACAACGGATCGGTCGTCGACTCATTCTTTATCATCCTCAGTCTTATCGAACGGGGCACTCCGGGTTATCATGTATTCTTTGACCCAGGCAACGTTTACAGGATCGACGGGTGATGTCGCACGATTTGAGATGGCGTTGTCTTCAACGGAGGGGTCGACAGAAATCACCGTTGATAACGTCATCATCAGCAACACTGCAAACCAAAATGTGGTTTCGTCCACAGCCAACGGAAATGTCGACACCTATTTTGCTACTGCGAAAGGGAGTTGTTGCCTTTCCGTCGGCAATGCGTCCGGATCCTTCCTTGCACCAACTGACCTCCACCTGGTTGCCGATGTTACGACAAGTGCTGAAGTAGATGCGAGCTACTTCCTCAGAAGCCCACGTTCAAGCTCGCTCCCGTCCGGGATTCAGGCTGTAAGCGCATATTTCTGGAACTTTACCGACAAAGGCGTGGCGTTTACCAACGGAAAGCTGGATGTTTCATTATCAAGCCTTACGGGTGTATCCAATTCAAGCTCCCTCGTCTGGCTTAAAAGGGAAAACCCTGACGAGGCCTGGACAAATTTGGGTGGAACGGTTGTCGGTGGGAGACTTGAAAGCGTCGAGCCATTTTCATCGTTCTCCGAATTTGCGATAGGGTCGACAACTTCCGATAACCCGCTGCCCGTTGAAATATCTAACATCACTGTTGCGCATGAAAAAGGAATTGTTGTTTTGTCCTGGACGACCTCCACCGAATTGGAGAATAGCGGGTTTGAGATAGACAGGAAGCTCGTTGCCGGACAGCAAGTTCTTGGCGCATCGGGTTCCGTCGACGAGAATTCACAATGGCGCCAAGTGGGCTTCCTGCAAGGAAATGGAACGAGCAATAGTCCACACAATTATCTTTTCAAAGATGCCGTTTCTCCGGGAGAGTATTCCTATCGCTTGAAACAGATTGACCGGGACGGCACGATCAGGTATGAGAACCAGGTAGAAGCAACCGTTCAGCTTGAAGAAGGAGATTACGGACTGAAACAGAATTATCCTAATCCATTCAACCCTGCAACGACGTTCGAATTCGCCCTCAAATCCACCGGGCAGATTAATTTGAGCGTGTACAATTCGCTGGGTCAGAAGGTCTGTTCGCTATTTGATGGAACAATAACCGGCGGGATAGTTTACGCTTTTCAGTTCGATGCAAAATATCTGGCGAGCGGAACGTATTTCTGTGTCTTGAGGGGGAATGATACTTACGAGGTGAGAAAATTTCTACTTCTAAAATGAACCGCCGTTAGGCCGGCATGCCGTATAGTAGTGAGTCATTTTACAAAGATTGCCTCTATGAGAAGGTCTGATCCTACTCACATTTTCTAGCAAACAAAAGATAGCAATCATCCGCGCTAATTTCCTCGACCCTAAATCCGTTCTCCGATATTGTCCTTCCCAGCTCTTTTATATCTGGTAGATAGTCATGGGCAATTGGTCCACCCACCTTTGAATGAATCTCATTGATGCGTGCAGCAGGCTGGAAGTGCGCTACCGATAAAGAGCCGGCGCTCTTCAGAATCCGGTGCGATTCACGGAATACTTGCACCCGGTCGTCAAAGTGAGGAATGACGGAAAGGAAAACGATGTGGCCGAAGGCCGAATCTTTGAACGGGAAATTGTGCGCGTCGGCAGTGACAAGTCCGGCAAGCGTGGTCGAGCGATGGTTTCGTGCATGCTCGAGCATGGCAAATGAAAAATCGATCCCGATAAATTTTCTTTCCTGAAAAAAGGGAAAAAGAATACCTGTTCCACATCCCACATCAAGGATAATGTCCGAGAATTCTGTTTGCTCCCGGATACGCTTACAGAGATTCTGCATAATTAATTGCTCTCGTTGGCCCGGATCCGGCGACCAGTGCTCTGCGGCTGAATCGAAGAATTCGATCTTCGCCGACCGCAACGAAGGCTTAGCGATCATAGATTTTCATAAGCACAACAGAAGTTGCCAACAAAAAAATTATGCCCGGGTACGATGCAATAATTGCGCCAGATGAGACGAGCGACGGAAGGGCGTACCCTATGAGAAGCGAGACAACTCGTTCCGCCGC
Organism: uncultured Bacteroidota bacterium; assembly: GCA_963717445.1. Lineage (GTDB taxonomy): Bacteria > Bacteroidota > Ignavibacteria > UBA10030 > UBA8401 > JAGVPT01. The sequence continues at coordinate 2,051,756 of OY970334.1, forward strand.
AACTGCACCGGCAATTGCCCGGATATAGTTCATTTTGCCCCTCGTTCGGAAAAACCATCCGCAAATTCCGAGGAATGACAATTGAAATACCATGACGATCGCCGTTCCCTGAGCAGGCGTTCCCGTTATTGCATGCGAGAGGAGGGGCGTTGTTATCGCAACGAGAAGAATGAACGGAAGTTCCATTGTCATTGCCACTAATACCACCGGAAGAAACATCGGAAGAAAGACGGGACCGAGTCCGGCGAGATGAAACACACGAGGCAGTGCCACTCCAAGTGCAATAGCAAGCAGCGAGAAGATCGCTTGCACAACAACTTTGTTCACTGGAAGAAAAGCTAAAGATTGTGTTTTCATAAATTACACTCCGTTGTATGGTCTAATAGTTCTGAAGGCTACATATTCATCTAATAATTGAATGCGACTTTTCCCATAAAAGTTCTTCCGGGCATCGGATAATCATAAATTGTTTGATAGCTTTGGTTCAAGGCATTCTCTATCCACAATGTTACCGAAACCATCGACGACGGCCGAATTGTCCCCGAAAGTTTGACCAAAGTATATGATGGAAGCTGCTGCCGGCTGTAATCATCTCCGTAAAGTTTTGCAATGTAGTGAACATCAATCGAAGCGCTCGTTATCCCTTCTGAATAATCGATCCCTCCCGTAAGGTTATGCCTGGGATTTCCTTTTGTATCGGTGACCGTGGAGAGATAGCCATATCCGGAATGAATACTCACCGGTCCGGAGAGCCTGTAATTGAGCGTACCTTCCACGCCGCGATGAACAAAGCTTCCGGAGTTCGAAAGAGTAAGGTTCGGGTACACCCCTCCTGTTTCAATACGGTTGGAGCCATCCGCAAGGTAAGCCGTAAACTCTGTGCTTAAGCGTTCATCGAATGTATGGAGTACACCAAGTTCATAGTTCCACATCCGTTCGGGCTTCAATGACGGAGTTGGGGCGGGAAAGAGGTAGAGTTCCCGGATTGTCGGACTGCGAAAACCTTTTGCGACCGATCCTTTGATCGTAGTGGTGTTGCTCGCTTGATAAGCCACACCTGCCTGCGGAACGAATTCGTCGCCGAAGACGCTGCTGTGTTCAAGCCTCCCGCCGGCATTCAACACCAGCCAATTTGAAATGAACTGTTGATCGAGAACATAGAACGCCTTTTCCGCTTCAATATGAGACCCGTAGTCGACCGACCCTTGATTTGCTTCTCCTCCATATTGTTTAACATCGATCCCGCCGGTAACGATATTCTGAGGAGCAAGAGTGAAGCTGTGATAGAGAAGAACCGAAAAATTGTTGTCGGTCGACGCAAAGCCATCGAAGATTTTGTGGTTTCCCCAATTGTACAGGAAACGGAGTGAGCCATCGCCCGCCTGGTCTTTTGTATCGAGAGTGAACCCTGCCTCGCCGCGAAGGACGTTGTACCAGTTATTGGCAAGAGGAGCCGAAAGAGGTCCTGGGTCATAGTCGGTGAAATTCGTTACGGAAGCGTCGGCATTCAGCGTAAAATTCCCTCCAAGAGCTACGGTGCCGTTGGCAGCGGCGTTGTTCCTGTTGAATCCGGCATTTGCACGAAAATCATTTGTTTGGTCATGTCCGGCCGAAAAGCGCATTTGATCTCCCTCTGATGATTCTCCGAGAGAGAGATTATACCCTTGCGTCCCATAAGAGCCGTATGAAGCATCCCCTGAGGCCGAGAATCCACTTTCTATGGATTTTCTGGAAATGATATTGATCACTCCACCCATCGCGTTCGTTCCATAGAGGACAGAGGCAGGTCCGCGAATCACTTCCACTTTTTCGGCGTCAGATGTCAAGTATGCATCGGGGAGAGGATGCCCCATAAGTCCCATGAACTGCGGGCGCCCGTCGAGAAGGACGAGCACCTCTGTGTTCGGGTCGCCTCCCATGCCGCGGATTGAGATTTCGCCGGACGCAGTCGAAATTCCATACCCAAGAATTCCCCGCTCTTGAAGGTAGAAACCCGGAACGCGGTCGGAGAGAACAGAGAATACCGACTGGTCATTGGACCCGCGCAGTTGCTGCGATGTGATGACAGAAACTGTTGGAACGACATCCTTTTCAGCGATATCAAGTTTGGTTGCAGTGACCACTGTTGGAGGTAAATAATAGGTTTTAGCGCTGTCTGTTCCCGTTTCTCCAAATGCCGTGAAGAAAGGAACAGTGAAAATGATAAAAAATAATTTCATCGTGATGTGCATTCTTTCGTTATGTGAGAGAGGATGTAAGAATAAGTTTGCCGTGTTTTACCCCTTTAAAACTGAGGATTTTGTCGGCAATCTGTTGCAGCTCCAGGGCTTTTCCCTTCATGATAACCGATTCGAGACACGTATCGTGATCGATGTGGATATGCGTGCTCGATACGATCTGCTTGAAGTGATGGTGCTGGAAATCGGTCAGCGTCCCTTCAAGCTCGCGCTGGTGGTGATCGTAGACGTACGAAATAATTCCGAACGTCGGGGTATTCGATCGATGAACCGCTTCATCGACAAGCTTTTCCCGGACAAGATCACGGATCGCTTCCGAACGGTTAGTATATCCACGGTGGGCAATAAGGAGGTCGAACTTTTCGAGGAGGTCATCCTCCATCGAAACGCCGAAACGGTTGAGCGTCTTCATTCGTGTTACCTTTTTTAAAAATGTAACACGAATTTGCACTAAAAGCAACTTGAACTTCAATGATCGCTATTGGGGCCACATCCCTCCATACTCGCAATCGAAAACGGAAAAAAGCCGATACACGTCCGACAATGACGAGCGATGGAACAATGCTGCTTCCAAACAACGCCGTCGTAACGGCTCCGTTCACGCGCTTCCGTAAGCAGTCGGCCACCACGAACATTGAATAGTATAGCCCACATGTTTGAACGAATGCTATTGAGTTGCAACATAATCGGCCGGGCTTTTCACAAACTTATCTTTGCATCCCTTAGAGCAAAAGCCGTATACTTTTCCGTTGTAATGTGCGGTATCGCCAACGCCCGCTGTTAACGGCATTCCACACACAAGGTCGTTTGTGTTATCGAACTTAACGCCCTTAAATGCTTCCTTTTCGCCGTGAGAAGCCGAAGCTGTTTCCTGAATTGTCGATTTATTTTGTTGATTGCAGGCTGTTGTCATCACGATACATAACAACAGGCAGAATAAATGTGTTTTCATAGTGCATTATGTGTTAATGTGAATACTTTTGATGGTAACTATTAGTTTACCGAAGCCTGAGTGATGCCATGATTTTTTCATAATCAATCATGGCATCACGTTCAGAACTCAGAAAGAATATTTGACTGTCCCATACACCGATCGAGGCTGTCCCGGGTCGACAAACCCGCCTGCGACCAATTCAGGATATGCTTTGTCCGCGAGATTTTTTACTCCCACCTGAATGAGTGCGCTCCCGGCATGCACTCCGACCGTTAATGAAAGAATAGCGTACGACGGCAATACCACGCCGGGTTCGTCGAACGGACTGTATGGACCGACAATGTTTGAACTCAGCCTGATGTCCCAGTTGACGTGCGGAGTAATATCCAATGCAGCAATGCCGATGTACTTGGCGGTGTTGTAGACGCGAGCACCCGAGAGTGTATCGCCGTCGTCGGTAATCAGATTTTTGTACCGGGCGTCGTTGAATGTCCAATCTGTGGTCAAGCGTATTTCATTGGTGCATTGAACAGCCAGTTCAGCTTCTATCCCCTGCCTGCGGCTTTGTCCACCGCTCGTGGAAGTAAGCGTGATCGGGTCGAACGTCTGCTCGTTGCTCACCTCCATCAGAAACAGGGCAAGGCTTCCACTGACGGCACCATCGTCGAATTTGCTTCCCGTCTCATACGCCCATGCAGTAATAAACGGGAGCGACGGAGTTTCGATCGTGCCGTCCGTCGAGCGAAATCCCCGAGAGACATTTGCATAGAGCGAAACGTCTTCGACCAGCGAATACATTGCTCCAAGCTTCGGCGAGAATATGCCTTTGGTAGCACTTGCCGAAGCTGCACTGTCGGGAGCGGAGAAGTCGTTCAGGAGATCGTACCGCGCGCCGACGGTAAACGTAAATTTTTCTACCCGTTCTTCCGATTGCAGAAACAACGCCCCCGCTCCCTGATGCGCCGATAACAATATTTGTGCCGAGTCGCGCACCCTGTTCGTAGTCATCCAGTTTTCGTAATGAGAATGATCGAATTTTCCTTCAACTCCCATCGTCACGTCGGCGTGTGGAAAAGCCCATGTGAGCGCGCTTGTTCCGCCGAAGCCGTAGCGCGTGTCTTCTTCTTCGGTTTGACTACCCGAGCCTTCGGTGATTCCGCCTTCGGGAGGTGTTGTGAGGTAAAGCTGCCATCGTCCCTGAGTCGAGTAGAGCGTCGTTCGCCAAAACATGGCGGAGTCGGGCGAGACACGAAGGCTTACTCGTTCCTGTGCCCGGCGTTTGAATCCACCGTCGGTCGAATTGGCGACAAGATCATAATCGCGTTGATCGAATTCAGATTCGGTAAGCGATCCGGGCGAATCCCAATTGGCTGCATATAATTCAATACCCGCGTCGAGCGTTGCAGCGGGCGAAAGATTCTGCACGAATCGTGCATGCCCTTGCTCGAGGTCGTAGGAACTGTTCGGCCTCCAGCCGTCCTCATGAATCGCGCGAAGACCGAAGACTCCGCTGTTGTCGTTATGGTCAAAACCGGTAAGAACCGTTCCATCGAATTTTCCGTACGATCCGCCCGAGAGCCAGACATCCGTTCCGTCCATTTTTTCTAGCGTCCGAACGTTCAGTACGCCGGACATTGCGAAATTTCCGTAGAGAGCGCTTGTCGGCCCTTTGATGAGATTCATAGAACTCACTGCTTCCGGCATCAAGAGATTAAAATCATCATACCCTTCCGCATGCCCGTTGACCGGTTCGTTGATCGGGACGCCGTCGATCCAGAGGGCCATATCCGTCGAATGGTCGGAGCTGAAACCGCGGATAGAGGCATCCGATGCAAAACCGGGACCTTGTCCCTGTTCGTGAACTTCGAGTCCCGTGGTCTGGCGAAGAAGATCCCACGAGTCTGTCGCAACAGTTTTTTGGATCTCCACCGGAGAGACCACGATTGAACTCATTGGAACCTGTCGTTCCACCGGACTGGATGTAATCGTCACTTCGGGAAGCTGAACAACATGATTGCTCAGCGTGTCGAGTTCAAAGCCTTTGGCCCGCTCCGCAGCAGTAAGGAATAAACATAGAAGTACAGCGATAATGGAGCATCGCATAAAGAATTCCCTTCTCTATTTCGATTGAAGTACAGGTACGGCACGTTCCTCTTTTCGAGCATGCCGAAATAGAATTAAGACTTCTGAATAATTTTAAAAGCTAGGCTCACGCAAATCCATAGGGATGGCTTCGCCAGGCGCAAAGTGGCAAAATGATCTAACAACAGAGTCTTTGCGCCTTCGCAGCTTGGCGAGAGACAATTTTTCAGAAGCCTCGAATTATGAATTACGAAAGAAAACGATAGGAGAAGGAGTATTGCGGTGGATGAAAAAGAGAATACGATTTGCCTGAAAGGGGTGATTCAGATGAGCTGGGGAATATCTCCGATGCAGTAAACATGATAGCTCTATTCAATCCAAGCTGTGGTGCTATCCACTGGTCAAGAACATTCGGGGAGAGAGCCACGGAGGGAACTGAACATGGCGCAGAAGTAACAGAGCAGGTCGTCCGGTCGTTTCTTCCCGAATGTCGCGATGCACAGCAACACGTCGACAACATCCCGCCGCCCGAATTACAACAGCAGCAGCAAGTCTGCATCGAAGCGGATTCTTTACCCCCCTGCAGCTTTTTCAGAAGCGGGGCAAAGTAAAATCCGTTTGCAGACAACATGCTGAACGCCAGCGCGACGCTAACAATTTGCCGTAGCGGGTTGATCATGTATAATATAACCATTTTGGGGGGCGGCTAGTTTCAATAAGCTAGGAAAAATATTTATTCCCGCAAGTAAAATTTTGTTTAAAAACGCTGTTGATGCCTATTTCTTTGAGCGAAGTCAACATGGAGTCGGCGGGGATGCATTCCTAATTTTTCGATCATCCAGCTAGAAAAGGCCATATTAAAAAAGGCCTTACAATGTCCCCAAATGGAGTTTTGAAACGAGATTACATTGTTACTCCTAATTCCTACACACATAAAATACAAAGTCACTCTTGATTTCACCATTTTTCAGCAGCTCGTCTTCCACGCTAAAAATCGACTTCAGCAGCTCTTTGGTTTCATCTCTTTCATTGGTGAAGTTGTGAGCGATATCTTTGAAGACAATCTGCAGCAAGGTGCCTCCGTATTCTTTCCTTTCCAAAATTGTAAACTGACGTGCTATGGCATCCTCTATCAGGTTGGACTCCGCCGACTCCGAGGGATCGTTTAGGAACATACTCAACCTGCCGGGCCGGTGGATTTTCTTTTTAACCCGTCCATCAAAATATTTTCGGCGGTATTTTTCAGGAATCATATGCAACACACGATTTGCCGCATCCAACTGTGTGTCGGTCCATTGGAAGCGTGGCGGGCCGACATATTCATTGACAATAAAAATTCCCCCGTCTTTGAGCCCCCTATGTATTTTGTTGAGCACTGTAACAATCGAGTGAAAGTGGTGCAGGGCTCCCTCGATAATTACTACGTCGTGCTTTTTTAAACCAAGGTCTATCTTGTGGACATCGCCAACTTCAAAACTCAGCCTTGAACTCAAGTTGGCAATGTCGGCGTTTATCTTGGCCTGTCTAATTCTCTCTTTCGAAATATCATAACAGGAAAGCTTGAGTTTTTCACAAGCCAACGCCCATTGTATTTCCCTGTTGCCGGAGCCGCATCCCAACGAGACACCCGTCAAACAACGACCTGAGTTCAGATATTTTTCAGAAACATAACGATAGTGATCGATATCTGGGAAGCCCGTTATCAATAAATTCCATCTTCGATTGACCTCGGGAATATCCCACCAATTGGAGGACCATTCCGTTGTATGAGCCCACGAGAGTTTAACTCTCTCCTCATTGTTTTTTGTAATCTTTGAATAGACACGTGCAATTCCATGCCGTCGAATCTTCTCGTACAAAAGAACGAGATCGTAAGGATTGATAAAATTATTAAACATAGCTCTTCTGGTTATAACGAGTGAGAGAAATTATTTCGTTCCCAGCTCCCATGCTGTGAACATGTAAGGATGAAACAACTACGCAAGCAGAGATCATCTTCCGACGGTGCATCGGAACATGAACATTATGGAGAAGAAAAATGCGCTTATTTCAACCCCATTGTTGACAACAGTTCATTGATCGAAACGCTCGCGATACGTGTTGCGCGATCCGACATCGCGTACGGTATAATCAACCTGCCGTTGTGTGCTATTGCGCCGCAGGTATAGACGACATTCGGGACGTACCCTTCTCGTTCGGATTCATCCGGTGCAATGAGCGGTTCCTTGAGCCGCCCGATCACCTTCGAAGGATCATCAAGGTCAAGCAGGACAGCTCCGATGCAATATTTTCTCAGCGGACCGACCCCGTGCGTCAGGAGGAGCCAACCTTTTTCCGTTTCAATCGGCGAACCACAATTTCCTATCTGGGTGAATTCCCAATACGACGCGGGCTGCATCAGGGCCGAAGGATCGTTCCAACGATAGGGATTGTCTGAATAGACGAGATACAAATTTTCTGCGTCGTGCCTCGATACCATGGCATACTTGCCATTGATTTTTCTCGGGAAGAGCGCCATCCCTTTATTCTTTGCCGCTTCTCCGCTGAGTGAATTGATCCTGAACCGGACAAAATCGGCCGTCTCGAGAAGCAGCGGCATAATCGTTTTGCCGTTATATGCCGTATAGGTGGCGTAATAGCGAACGGCGCCGCTATCGTCGACGAACCTCACAAACCGAGCATCTTCAATTCCGTTCAGCTCATACGACGAAACGGGAAAAATCGCTCGCTCCGAAAGAGGCCTCTTCGCCGAGAAATTTATTTCATAATTAAGCTCAAGCAGAGATTCGAGCCGGTCGATCGAACGCTGTTGAGCTGCAGAGAGCTTTGCGCGGCGTTTCTTGAACCGAGCAATCTTTGCCGCCAATTGAGACCGTGTAAATTTTTCGGGCAGCGACTCGACTATCTCTTTCATTGAAGGACTCCGCCATTCTTTATCGCGGAGCTTGCAGAAGAATTCGGATGTTTTGAATGACATGTCCGGATTCAATGCTGGAGTCGTGACAAATTTGCCCGGAGCATCTAACGAGATGTCACCCTGCCCGTCAATGATGCCGGTTCGAAACTCGATGGACGAGATGTGCCCTTCGCCTGTTGCCCGCAAGCTCATGATGAATCGAAGCGCCCCCGCCGTCAATTCGCTTTGGTCATAATGAGGAACAATTGAGGGATTGAACAGAGCGGCGGCTTCTAACGAATATTCACACGTGAAATAAGAGCCAAGGAGCAGGCATTGCATTTTTGAGAGCGTACACCGCTTGGGCAAAAAAGCCTTAATTTGCTCGCAGTTCAGTGTAAATATTTCATCGATGTCCGGATGGCGATCACGAAATTCGACAAGCACGCCATCGAGAATTTCTTGCGATTCCTCATCGCTCAATTCCAGAACCCGTTCTACAAGCCGCTTCATTCTCGCCGCAGACCCCGGACTGAGTGGGCTTACAGGAGCAAACGGCCTAATAATGACCCGCGACATGTCCGGTTCAATCAGCGCGGCGTGCCGCCGCACTTCCAGTTCTTCCCTCTTCATAGATAGATGCCTTCTTTCTAAATAAATAGCTCTCTCGATCGTCAAACGCCGCTTCATCCTCACAGCGCTCGAAGTCTGAGCCTTTCTTTAATCAATTTCTGTGGGAGATGCGAGATAATCCTGACAACCTTTGGTATACCCGCATCGATGTCGAAGTAGTTGTCATCCAGCTCGGCATCTTCGTTTTCTATTTCAACGCTAATATTTTTTTTAAACCCTGACGCTGTCAACGTCACGTCGTGAACATCCTCAGCATCATTCGACAATCGGAATTCGACATTTGCCAATGGGATTTGCATATGTTTCGGCTCGACAAAAAAATACCTGTTTTCAGAAAGGTCAGCATCATTTTTTTTCAAGCGAGCCAAAAAATATGTTTGTGTCGGGTCGGCATGAGAGAAAGTTGTGATGTTTATACTTATCAATTTCTTAGAAGCATTTCTACCGACGCTCACATGTTCCGATTTCGACCACATCACGGACCCATCGAACGAGCGCAGTGAAATTTCGAGCGTCGCACGTAAAGGCGTACGCTGGTCGGACGTCCCCCATACTTCCAACTGTTTACCCACCTTACAAAAACTTACAAGCACCGGTGCAAAAAATTTTTTCGCGTAATAACATGCCGCTTTGGGGCGTAACGCACTGTCGATAACCGACCAGCTTGTTACAGGCCAGCAGTCGTTGAATTGCCAGAAAAGAGATCCAGCAGTCAAAAATTTTCGACGCCTCCAGTGTTCGACAGCGGTCTTCAACGCTTCAGCCTGAACTATTTGGCCTTTGTAAATAAAATCAGCCAGGTCCGTTCCGACATTCACATGGCCGGCCTGAAATCGAAACAAACGCTCGGTCCCTTCCGGAAGTTTATTATGATATTCAAGTACCCGGCTCTGCGGATTGAGATCGGAAAGTATTGTCACCTGTTCAAGCGTTTTCAAATGAGGTGGTGCCTGAAAACCGAATTCCGTAACAAACCTCGCCTTGTCATTCTCGTATTCTTTGTAATCCTTCCACCTGGCCCACATCTCCCATTGATGATGATTGCCGTTCGATTCGGCATTCGGAAACCCTTTGCCGAATGGAGAACTGCGCCAGTACGGGCGGGTTCCATCCAACTCCCGGCAAACGGACGGCAGGAGTGTCTTAAAAATCTTCGAGCCATTCATCTCATCGGGAGACTTGCCTGGATTGTGTTGGCAGAATATCCACTCACACTCATTATTGCCGCACCAGAGTACAATGCTCGGATGGTTTCGTAATCTTCTGACAGCTTTCGCAGCTTCATCATTGACCTGTTTCAGGAACCATGGAGCTTCAGGATACTCAGCGCAAGCGAACATGAAATCCTGCCACACCATCAAACCAAGTTTATCGCACAGGTTGTAAAATATTTCCTGTTCATAAATACCGCCGCCCCAAACACGAAGCATGTTCATGTTCGCGGCCTTCGCCATGCCGAGCAATTTCTCATACGTGCCATAGAGAATTCTTGGAATGAACGAGTCGCTTGGGATCCAATCCGCACCTTTACAAAAAATCTTTTCCCCGTTTATTTCAACGATGAACGATGTTCCTTCCTTGTCGGGCTTCTGCACTAATCGAACTGTGCGAAGTGCAAACGGAACTTCGAGGCGTTCGACTTCTTCACCCTTTACTACAAGGGAAAACACTGCCCGATACATCGGCTGTTCGCCGTATCCATTGGGCCACCAACGCTTCGGCTCTTTCATACGAACTCGAAATTTCATTCGAGCATTTTTACCTTGCCGCTGATCTGTTACGACGACATGTTCATCCCAAATCCCGGTTACCAATTGCATCGGCACAGCAGAGAACAACGATACATCGATTGACAATTCAACAACCGCTTCACCCTTTGTAACGGAAATGACCTTCACGAATGGTGATTGGAGTATGGCATGCTCGTGAGCTTCCAGCCCGATGTTGCGCCAGATGCCAGATGTTGTCAACCTGGGTCCCCAGTCCCAGCCGAACGAGTACTGTGCTTTCCGCACATACATTCGATGCGGTTCATGGTTGGCGGCGAGCGGACCATGCTTTTTTTCCAAAGCTCTCGACCGCATGACCGGCGAATCGAAAAGAATCTCGATAAGATTTTTTCCTTCTCGAAGAAACTTTTTCACATTGAATTTATGTTCGACAAACATATTTTCCGTTGCCGTCACCGGTGTTCCATTGATGCGGATTTCGGCGTACGTATCAAGACCTTCTGCATTGAGTTCAATATATTTCTCTTGGAGAAAATCCCCATCGATGTCGAATTCCCGCCGGTACATCCATTGTAGTGAATCGACCCATTGCACTTCCTGCTCGTTCATACGGTAGAACGGGTCGGGAATTTTTCCATTCGCTAAAAGGTCGGTATGTACTGTGCCTGGAACAGACCCGTCCATCCATGCTGTTACACCGGCCATTTCCTTCGGCAGCATGCGGTATTTATCGATTGCTTTGAAGGACCACGATCCATTGAGTTCTATTTTCTTCATACCTTAATTTCACTAGAAGCTATCTCAAAAACGCTTGATTATGTCCTTCTGAAGGAATACTGACAGATCATTGTCATTCTGAACCCCGTCGCTTTTCAGACGGGGTGAAGAATCCATGACAATGACATACCTTGACTCTATTAGGCTTCCATGTCATGGATGCTTCGCTCCGCTCAGCATGACATTTACGGCTGCTTTCTGTATGAAAACCATTTTTGAGATGGCTTCTAATCAAAACAGACAAACGTACATCGAGGGTCATTTTCAAGAATTGATCTTTTGTTTTACCGCCAAAGCGCGGAGAACGCCAAAAATATTGTTGCCTTTTATACTCATACCCTCTTGGTGTGCTTGACGTCCTAGTGGTTAAAAAAATGCAAAATTATTTAATCGAAACGGTACTAGCAACATCATCGCAATAAAATCATTTTTTTCACGAGAACAACATTCGCTGCTTCCAGCTTATAATGGTACACACCGCTTGCACAACGAGCGGCATTCCACGGCACGGAATATTCACCGGCGGCCACCCTTTCCTGGATCAGCGTTGCAATTTCTCTTCCCAAAACGTCGAACACCTTCAGCGTCACAAATCCCGGCGAAGGGATTGCGAAACGGATTGTTGTAGTTGGGTTGAAGGGATTGGGGAAATTCTGTGCGAGAGCGAACTGCGACGGAGCGACAACATTCGACCGATCAACAATTCCAGTATTGATATCGTAGAAGGCTGAAATTTGCGAGACGGGAAGCATATAATTGTAGATTCGGATGTCGTCGAGCACCCCGTTGAAATCGTAAGCGTTATCTCCGGGAAGATCCTGGCCGATCGTGAGATCAACCGTTGTCGTATTGATAAGACCGGAAAATGAGGTGAAAGCATCGAGCTGGCCATTCACGTAAATTTCAAAATCCGATCCGTTGTAGCTTCCTGTCACATTATACAAGCTGTCGAGAACGAGTTGCGTCGGGGAATCGAGGTCTTTTGCTACTCCCAAAGAGTTTTTCACAGTCCAGCGAAGCGTATTGGTATTCGGTGAAATTGAAAACTTCCACCTGTTTTGCCAGCTTCCATGAGAGATCACATACTGTTCCCGCGAAGAATAGAATGCACCTACCTTCATCCAGAAATTAACAGTGATGCCGGATTGAAAATTCAGGGTTGAATCATCCGGTACAATGATCGATGTCGTTGCCCCGTCGAACGAGTACGCGCTTGCCGGATGACCGAAACGATCGCTGGTAAATGAACCGCCATTCGCAGTACCATCATGGTGATAACCGCTCGCATCCTTGGTATCCGCGTTAAACGGATAGTATGCCACCAAATTGCCCGTTTGCCAATTGGAAAAATCTCTCACTTCTAATCCAACGCTGTCTGCCGCTGTTCCACCATGACCGTCATCGACTGTGCATTGGATGTAATAGTTGCCCCCGGTTTGTGGAGATTGCCACGAGACAATTGACCCCGTACCAGTCAGCAACCCGTTCGCAGTCGACCAATGATATGTTAATGTGTTGCTATCCGGGTCCATAGCGAAACAACTGATCGTGCTTGTTGCGCCAAGATCGATTTTCCCCGGCGACGCGTTCATTTTTTGAATCACCGGCGGATGATTGATCGATTGCACGACTGTTATCGTATCTGCTGCAGACGTTTGTGCCCCATGGGTATCACTGACAACGCATTGTACGACATACGCTCCGGCCGTGTCCGGTGCGTTCCATGTAATAATAGAACCGCTTCCGACAATAGAACCGCCTGAAGCTTTCCACGAATAAGAAAGCGTGTCATTATCATTGTCCGTTGCCGTGCAAAAGATGAGCGTTGAATGACTTTTGAGTACAGTGTTGCTGTCGGGTGTGAGGCTTTTAATTCTTGGGGGATAATTCGCAGTCGCATGGCCCGAATGATAATCGACGACGATGCCGTTGATGAGCATCTGATCAAGGTTGTATGTTGGAGTAACCGATGCCGGAGTATTCACCACGAGGACGGCACTGTTCGCATTAATCGGCAAGGCAACCACACCGGAAATATTTTTCAGGATGTATGAATGCGATGCGGCATCGTACAAATCGTGCTGTCCCGATCCCGCATCAAAGCTTACGGAATGTTGGACTGAATCAGGATTGAACAAGAGAAACGTTGGATATGCAGCGGTGTGAAAATAATCGGTCTTCAAAACGTCTAGTCGAAGGATCATCGGAACATCGGTCGTGTCGATGACGCCTCCGAATATGCCGGCGTGCGAAGATCCGTACAATGCAAAGTTGGTCGGGTTGCCGTTCCCGATGGCATCCCCGGTCGCGTATGGAACGATTGCTGGGTTGATCGGATCATGCTGGTGCATCGATTCGTGCGCAATGTACGATTGGGGATCATATTGATGCGACCACGCAGCTCCGTCCTGATTTTGATCGGGCAAATAGTTGGTATAAAAAAGACGCGCAGCATTCGCCGCATTGAGAACCCATTTACCAATGATCCTCGCAAAGCGGGCATCATAACGGACAAGTGGAACAAGAGCACCGCACTGTTCGAACGTGTTCATCACAAACGGATAGCCGTTCCCGCTGCCGTAGCCGGTTTCACCGATAAGCCCGTCGCAATCATACCCTCCCCAATTTCCAACTGTCACTCCCCATAATCTGGAGTTATCGCTCCCGTCGGAAAAGCACCACGTTACAATTTTCTCGATGTCGTACGTCGTGCCCAGCTCGGCATTCATCCGCGCGGCGATATAAGCACCATACGGCAGTTGAAGCTCGTACGATGGATTCTGAGCTACCGGATACGCTAGTAATGATTCCATTGCAAGCTCTGCCCCAATTCTGTATTGCACATTGCCTGTTTGCACATAGGCGGAATAGAGGAGCCAGGCGATGGTTCCCCCTGCTTCCGGCTCAACCCATCCGGAGTTTGTCGGAGTCATCGTGGAGAGATTCCAGGCAGTATGGTTAAGATTGGCGAGAGTCCACGGTGTCGTACCGGCACCCATTGCATTCAACGCAGCTAGCCATCGATTTGCGACAGTAACAAACTGGTTACGAAAATTTCCCGTCGTCGGGTACATGCTGTAGAGTTGATAGAAAAATACATTCGGCATCATATCATACCACCAATCGCTTCCGCTGGAGCCGCCCGGATTATTAAGGTACACGTCCTCTTGTGGGCTTTGATTGAACCAATTCTGACATGCCGATACCCAGTCAAACCCGAATTGATTGGTTTTATCGATCCCGACAAGGCTCGCACTTACAACGGCGGGAATACAATTTATAGCCTCCTTTGTTTGAGAAGGCGACTGACCGACGTAACTCGATAGACTAAAATTCTGGCCCACTACTGACACGAGAGGCAAGTATTTCCCGGTCAAGTTCGAATTGAAGACAAGTGAATCGTATCCAATGGCTACACCTTTCCAGTCTCTCATCAAGTACGGCGACGGCTTATTAGGCATGAGTTCAATTCTCGGGATCGAAATCTGCTGGGCAGCGGAGACGCAGGTCATTGCAATTGAAGCCAGAAAAATAATTCCGGTATTGTGATATGCCAATGTATTTGTCCAGCAGTTCATCGGTTGTTTTTACCCTCATGCAACGTCAATGCCCCTGTCGCCAGGTCTAATGCAAGAGTCAATTCATTCCCCGATTCGTTTTCAAAAGCTCCCTCAATGGAATGTTCCGACGATGATTCTTTTATTTTCTTATAGAGCAAATATTTCTTTGCGATTGGATACCTGTCGATTTCAACAAGCGTATGCAGCGCCTCGATTGTCGATTCGGCGCCGGAGTTCTTATTCATCGTGAGCGAATCCATGATCCCGTCAAAGCATCTGCCGCTTGCGGAATCGTACATCTGCCGGTGTGCAATATTATTTCCGAACAGCCATGACGCCGCGAGTCCGGCCATTTTTTCGTATGTTTCATTTTTCGTTGCATCATACAGGCGAAGAAGTCCGACAGCGATTGGGCGGATGCCATAGGCTATTTGCTCTCGATTAACATTGCTGTCGGGATGAGCGATATCCAATTCTTTCATGTACCCTTGAATAAGCAGACGGCTGTAAAACCCCAGAGCCTCACGCTCAGCAGAGCGGATCATCGCACTATCGCCCAGAAGCGCGCCTGCGCCAGCCAACGCTTCTGTCTGCCCATTCCCCCACATATGCCACATCGTTTCCCATGACCGGTGAAGCCCGTACGGAAACGTCGTTGCATCTCCATCTTGCATCATCATAAGACCGTCGGCCAGTTTTTCGATGAAATCTTTGACTCTCGGGTCTCCAGTTGTGCGGTAGTATTCCGTTAGTCCCAGTAATAACTCTGAAGTCACATCGGCGCCGGAATCATACACCAGCCACTCCGGTATTCGAAGTTGTCCGACACGCTTCATTTCTCCAAATCTTTTCACGAGTGCTTCGATGTGCGGAAACGTTCGGATAATTCCATCGTTGAGTTGTGATGCGAATGCGGTGTCGAGGTCTTTGAATATTTCATATCCAAGGGACATGCTCCAGACGCCACGCACTGCCCACCACCCAAACGATTTGTAGCTTGTTTTTCCGGTTTGGTTGAAGGTATGGTCGGCAAATATAAAATTATAGAACTCCCCGTCGCTTGTCTCCATTGCAGCGACGAATTTCAAAAGCGATCGGGCGTCAGCGAGGTTTGAGCTATCGTGAGTAAGCTCAAAGCGGCGTAGCGTAACAACTGCTGCTCGGGCCGCATCATCTACACACGCAATGCCTTCAGGCCCGGATTCCTTTGCATCGACCCAACGGTAGCCGGGATAGTTCGAATAAATATGAACAATGCTGACTGTGTCGCCGTTCAATGCTATTTTTTCTGTGAGATGTTCAAGATGTTTGAAGTTGACAAGTGAAGACTGCTCCTGGGCCGGCGCGCCTTGTAAGCAGAAAAATGAGAATGCGGCAATCTTCAGAAAGTTTTTCATGAGGGATTTGTTTGCTTCGACTTTAGAAATTTTCTTAGCGATGCAGCGTCCGGAAGCGCCGGAATGGCACCGTGTTTCGAGGCGGTCAGCGCACCGACGGCGTTCGCGGTGCGGCAATTCGATGCAAGATCGCTCAATGTTAACTCGGCAATGCTTTTTCCGCTTCGAACAAGACCGTGCAAGAACGCGGCAAAGAAACCATCACCACATCCCGTTGTGTCGGCACTCTTCACATGAAAACCCTGCACATATCCGGAATGTTGCGCGGTCCTGAAATAGCATCCTCTCTCGCCGAGCGTCACTACGACAAGAGCCGGTCCTATTGAGATGAATGTGCCGGCGGCGGCTTCAATATCCTCAGACCCGGAAAGAAACGCTGCCTCCTCGTCATTCATTCGAACCACGTCGGACAAACGGAGCGCCTTCAAAATGTTTTTACGCGCTTCCTCGCGTGACTCCCACAACGATAATCGAAGATTCGGGTCGAATGCTATCATACAGCCTTCACGCCGCAGCCTCTTCGCAACGCGAAATAGCGATGTCCTTGCCGGTTCATGCATCAACAAAAATGAGCTGACAGCCACAATTGTCGATTTTGCAACTCTGTCAATATTGACATCGGCCGTCAAAAGCTGTTCATCCGCAGGGTTCCGTTCCCAGAATTCAAAATCGCGGTTGCCCGATTTTGTGAGAGATACAAACGCGAGCCGTGTTTTGTGGTCGAGATCGAAACTGACGCCCGAGGTATCGACACCGAAACGTTTCAATTCCGAGCACAAAAATTTTCCAAACGGGTCGGCACCGACTTTTCCGACAAAGGCGGAGCGGGTTCCCAACTTCGCCAGCCCAACGGCAACATTCGCCGGAGCTCCTCCGGCAAGTTTCAAAAATCCGACGGCTTCCGAAAGCGTTGCGCCTCTCTCAGTGGAAACAAAATCGATAAGCAGCTCACCTATGCATGTTACGTCGGGATGTGATTTCATCTGTTGGGCTCAATAATGCTTTTAATGGTTCTTCCATCTTTCTGAAGAGCAAGCGCTTCACGAACGCCATCGAGCGGAAATTTGTCGATCTGAAATTTATCGATTCGCACTTTTCCCGCATTCAACAGCGCGATTGAACGCGAAAAGGTGTTCGGGTTGACATACGATCCGACAATAGTGAGTTCCTTAAAATAAATCTGGTTCGGTTCGACCGGAATTTTTTCTCCGATCGGGCAAACACCGAAGAATTCAATAGTTCCTCCACGCCGGGCAATTTCCAGCGCCAACTGGGCTGTCTGCGGCTTACCCACACATTCTATCACAACATCGGCACCGATATTTGTGGCGTCCATAACGGCAGTCTTTGTGTGGTTTACCGTTGGATCAAGAAGAACATCCGCGCCAAGCTCGGCGGCAATGAGCCGCTTATGTTCATTGGGTTCGACGAGAATGGTGCGGCTAGCGCCGGCATTCCTGGCAAGCTGGAGCATAATCAAACCGATGGTTCCGCCTCCAATGATGACGACGGTATCGCCCGCGCAGATATTGGCTCTGTCGATTCCGTGAACGGCGCACGAAACAGGCTCGACAAACGCAGCGGCTTCCGGTTTCATCCCCTCCGGCAATACATAAATTTGTTGCGACGGCACAAAACGGTACTCAGCCATTCCCCCGTCCCGGTCAACGCCAAGGGCTTGCAGGTTTGCACATAGATGAACAAGCCCACGACGGCAAAAATAACAGACGCCGCAAGAAATATTCGGGTCAACCGAGGCACGCTGTCCCGCCGCTACCCCATACACCGCGATCCCGACATCTTCCACCACGCCGGTGAACTCGTGGCCAAGCACAACAGGAGGAGTAGCACGGGAAGTTCCTTCCACGATGTGGACATCTGTTCCGCACACACCGCACGCCTGAACCTTTAGCAGCACCTCGTTCGGCAGAAGCGTTCGTACCGGTGTCGACCGAACGGTAAGGGAATGCGGCTTTTCAAAAAGTGCAACTTTCATAACCCTCTAATAAATAATGCGAAGGACTTGCTTCTTCTCGGAACCGACAAAATTCAACGTAAGCGCTTCGTTGCCGTCGTCTAGTGAACGAATAACATTTTTTAAAGGCCTTCCATCCAATAAAATTTTCTTTGCTTTTTTCGCACCGATAATCTTTGCTGTTATTGCGTGTCCCTGAAATGAAGAGAAAATGCAATCAAGCGATCGCGTTTTTTCGGCGTACTTCGCAGTATAGAGGATCGCGTTGATGCTTTCAAGATAAGGATTGCCCGCGACGCCAAAGTTGATTTCACATTGTGTAGATTGGACGGCGTCCAGCGGAAAGATCACCGATGAAACATTCTTACCTCCGCTTATCCATGAATGAAGTGTTTTCCCGTTTCCCTTTATAAGGATATTTTTTTGCAAACCAAACGCAAGCGAGAAATTGGCAGAATCAAAATTCGAGGGACGGGGTGTTGACGCCGACAGGTTCCATTCATTTTCGCTGACACCAAACAGACGATACAGCACGTTGAGGTAGAATCCTCCTGCCCATAAAAACGACGGCTTGTCGATCTTTCCGAATTCAACCGACGAAGTGTCGGCAAAACGGTATTCGTACATTGCAGGCTGGCCCATTGGACTTTGAGCAATTCCGTCAAGCGTAAGCGTTCTTTTAAAGAACTGCACTGCTTCATCAGTTTTTCCGCTGGCTTGCAACGCAAGAATATACCATGCTGTCGAATGAGGCCAGACGCCCCCGTTAGCGTACACGTACGGGGCGCCCGCTTCATTTCCCAACAATTTGAAATAGGAGATCATCGAATCGGTGTGAAAGTCCGGCGGCGCAACGATCCGCACACCGATACGCTGATCGACAAGCTCCTTTTGAGCTGTGGTGAGAAGCTGTTCCGACCTATCGCTATTTAATACTCCATAAATGGGAGCGAGCAGCGAGCCCGCATAATAATGGTAGTCGAGATCCGGTCCGTTGAAGTTGGTAAGAAATTGTTGATCATTGTTCCATAATTTTTCATTCAATACTTTTTGCATTTTGTCCGCAGACCGTTCAAGTTCAAGCAGATGGTCTCCGCTGCTTTTACCCAGTGCAGCACTGACGTACACAAACTCCCTCAGCGCCCGAATAGTAAGGATGGTCAAGTACGAGCGGGCGCCCTCACGATTGCCGATATCCCACCAATCCGGATGCTTTGCATACATCAAGCCGTCTGCTTTGCGCTGGGAGAGAATCATTTCAAGGCTTGTGCTCACCAACGGATAGAGCGTGTTCACCGTAGCCGAATCAAGAGAATGCCGGTAATAGCTTGCCGTGGCGAGAATGAACCAGAGATGATTCCAATTATCGGGGGCGCAGTATTCAGTTTTGAAGCCATCGTCGCGCCAATAATAGGCGTGAGGAATGATATTATCTTTCGCTAGAGAGCGAACGTATAGTAAATCCCTTTTCACGCGTTGAAGATCAAAGTTCACCGCGCCAATGTCCGTCAGCAACAGGTCATGGGTGAAGAAAAAATTATATTCAGCGGGGCACGGCATAGGGACAACATGCCCGTCAATGTCGTGGGCATTTGCAGCGATAAGACCTCGCGCCCAAATGGCCGACCTATCCAGCCAACGATCGCCTGTTATGAAATGCGAATCCTTCTCCGCTTTTCGGACAATGTAATTATCATACTCTGCCACTTCCTGCCGCCAAGCGCCCGAGAGAAAACTCATCCTTTTTTTCACTTCACCCCGGGGACAACTTCCAATAATTTGCACAATGATCATGGAGTCATCAGGCGCGATTTCCTCACGATACAAGAAGGCTGCGACCGGTTTTCCCGGCTGAGAAGATGAGATCAATTCGCGGTTCAGTTTCGATGTTGAGTCGGTAATCCAGCTTGATGTTCCGCTGTCGGTCACCGCAAGAGCGCTTGCGCTCGACAACCATGTTACCGGGTGAACGCCTGCGTTCTCTGCGAAAACGCTTGCCCGTCTCGTTTCCGGATCGTCAAAGTGTGCAATGATTGCGCTCACCGTGCTGTCGTATTCAATCCAGGCAGAATCTTTTCGAGCGTATGTTTGACACGTCCGAAGACTCATAAGAAGATGAGTATAAATTTCGACGGGAATCTTCCGGCCGGAAATGTTTTTAATCGTGAGGGAGACCGTCATCGCCGGTTGATTCATACAAAACTCGTACGAAAGAAAATATTCAAGCTCAGATTCCCGCTTGTGAAATATTGTTTTATGGGGACTGAGCGTGTAATCCCATGAATCTTTTCCAAGCCATCGCTTTGCTTCCCCACCAACTCGAATGCCAAGTGCAAACGGCAACGAATTTCCCCGCTTCCAATAGTCGGTGCTGACGTCGATGCTGTTCGCTACCGGATAGTAAAAACTAATGCGGGAGGGAATGGGGCGGCTCTCATGGAACTCGGCACCGACAAACCTTCCCCCGACTTCTAGTTGACCATAGTGCCTGTCAAAAAAATATGAAAGAGGATCGCTTGAGCTTTGCGCGAATACGCCGCCCCAAGTGAACACTACAGACACAAACGTTATCCATCTTAAATAATTCATTCCCGTCTCACTGTGTTTTGCGCAAAGGCAATCACCCAATGTAAACGGGACGAGTGTTCCTTGCTCGTTTGATTCATAATCTCTCCACAAAACATTAATTGCTGGAATGTAATATTGGAATATGCTCCGCCTGGTACCTACGACATGTTGGCCTCAGGGTCGTTCTCAAAAAAAACACCCGTAGCACAACAATCGGGATGTGCCGGCACATTATCCCTTAATCCCGGTGTAAGCCATACCTTCTATGAAATACCGTTGAAAAAATGCATACGCAATGACGACCGGCAGTGCCAGCAGCGTCGCTGCGGCAAGCTGCATCCCGAGCTGCGACTCAGCCTCGCCGCCGATGACAAATATTGTGACAAGCTGCGGCATCGTCATAAGGGTTCGTTCACGAACGACGATCAACGGCCACAGGACATCGTTCCAGCTTGCCATGAACGTAAGAATCGCAACCGTGACGATCACTGCACGGGAGAGAGGCCAAATCAAAAGAAAAAGAATTCGAAGCTCCGAGCAGCCGTCAATGCGGGCGGCGTCTATCAACGCTTGAGGCAGGCTTATAAAAAATTGACGAAATACAATGATGCTGAAGGCGCTCATCATTGTCGGCGCAATTAACGAGGCGTACGTATCGGTTAAACCAAGCTTCACCATCAAAATGTATTGCGGTATCAACGTTATCTGAAACGGAATCATCATCGTGAAAAGAATCAGGGCGTACAACAACTTGCTGCCGAAAAATCTGAGCCGCGCCAGCGCATAGCCAACCATCGAGCCGAACACAACGACCGACGCCGTTGTCGACAGGGAAACGATAATGCTGTTGAGGAAGGCTCTGGCAATTGGAATTTTTGTCAGCACCTGTTCATAACTATGGAAGGATGCGTGCGGCGACCAGAGGGAGAGGTTGCTGATCTCCAATTCCGGCTTCATTGAACCGGCGAGCATCCACAAGAACGGATAGGCAAAAATCGCCGCGCCGGCCAGCAGAAGGAAAAATTTCATCGATGATTTGATCATGTCGGCTCCGCTTCAACGACTTTTCGCTGCAGAAGGACCACCGAAAGAATAACGAGAGCGAACACAAAGCCTAATGCCGCAGCGTAGCCCATGTGGCCGAAATAGAACGCTTCGTTATAGATGTATAACATGCCGGACATTGTGCTTTCCATGGGCCCGCCGCCTGTGAGAACATACGGCTCAATGAAGAGGGAGAATCCTCCTATCGTCGAAAGCGCAACGATAAGCACCATGGTCGAGTTCAGCATCGGGAGCGTAATCTTAAAAAATTGACTGTACTTATCCGCTCCGTCGAGGCTCGCCGATTCATAAATTTCCTTGGGAATGTTTTGCAGCCCGACAAGAAAAAGAACGACGTAAATGCCGACATTCTTCCACGTTGCCATGATTGCAATTGACGGCATTGCCAATCCCGGATCAATAAGCCACGGCACTCTCGGTATTCCGATTACATTCAACAACGAATTCAAAACACCATAGTCGTACGAGTATAGGTTTTGCCAAAGAATTGTTACAACGACGCCCGACACAACGACGGGCAAAAAGTATACTGCACGAAAAAATCCGCGGAAGGGACCTCTGGAATGCAACAACAGCGAGAATCCCAATGCCACCACGATCTGTAACGGAATGTGAATCAAAAGGAAAACGAACGTGTTCATCATTGCCTTGAAAAATTCCGGGTCCGAAACCAGCCGGTCGAAATTTTTCAAACCGATCCATTCCATCGGCGTGACAATATTCCAGCGATGAAATATCAAGATAAAAGAAAACACAAGCGGGTAGGCGACAAACAAGAGGAAGAACACTACGTACGGGATGATGAACAGGTAGCCGTGCCGTTCGCTTTGTCGAACCGCTTTGAGAAAATTATTCTTTTTACTCATTGATCCCACTTTATTATAGAGCGACATCGTTGTGCGGCATCATGAACAGCTTCGGCGGGCGACTTACGCCCATAGACAGCGCATATCTCATACTCCTGTGAAATTGCATCCCAAATCTCTTTTAAATCGGCAACGGTGTCCATCCCCCGGGTGTAGAGCGCCTGTCTGGCGAACTTTACCATCAACGGATTCTTGGCGAAGTAGTTCGCGAAAAGAGGATTTGCGAGCAAATCGCCCCGGACGGGAATCTGGTTTGTAATTTCCAGCATGAGCAAGTCGTGTTTTGCCGTTATAAGAAACTTTACAAACTCCCACGATTCTTTCGGATGCTTGGTGGTGCTAAAAATGGCGATGTTCTTGTAGTCTCCCGAAGTGTAGACCGGGCCTTGATGATCATCGGGCACGGGGAGGGGGGCTACGTCGAAGAGAATGTTCGGCGAAAACTTCGCTATCGTGGCGACTTCCCATGGGCCGGCGAAGTGGGTCGCCTTCTTTTCCAGAAGAAATGGATCGCCTCCCTGGAAAAAAGTTCGCGGGAAATATCCCTGGCTGTAGCATTGTTGGAAAAAACCAAAAACTCTTTCAGCATCCCGATTCTCAAAAGCAATGCTGTCATTTTTGAATAGTGTCTTGCCGTTCGAGGCGGCAATATAGAAAGGATAAACGTCGAAGAGGCGTTCCCACCAAATCGGGCGGATATCGCGCTCGCCCATCCAGACATCTACTTCTCCGTCGTTGTTGGTATCGCGAGTAACTTTCTTTGCAGCAGAATAATATTCCGAATATGTCCGGGGGATTTTCTCCACGCCGACAGCGTTCAGCATTCTCATATTACAAAACATCATTACAGGATTTGTTTTCCATGGCATTTGATAGTAATGTCCGTCGCTCGTTTCGAAAATTGAAAGTAACTCCTTAGGAATTCGGGCTAATGCGATGGAGTCGAAATCAGGAAATTTGTCCAGCGCGACCAAACCGCCCGCTTGCATGTATTCCCGGAGAGCAACGGGATTAATATTCGAGCAGACATCGGGGGTCGTCTTCCCAGCAATCGCCGCAAGAAGAACTTCCTCGGTTGATTGGCTGACGGGAATGGGTTGCATACTCACCTGAATTTGAGGATGAGTACGATTCCACATTTTTACGATCGTGTCGGCAAGCTGGATTTCCTGCGGATTAGGTGCCGGCCAATAGGTGAGGGTTATCACTGTGTTATTGTTGAGGCTGGAAGCGTTTTGCCGCTCTGAACACGCCGGCAGGCAGATCAGCAGAAGAATCTCAATGGTACTCTTTCGAAAAAATGTCTTCATCGGCAATCAATCCCACGTCTGCCATTCATAGTCGATGGAGGGAAAAGCGGTGTGGGGAAAGATACCACCTTTTTTCACCGTGTAAACATCTATCGCTTTTGGAGAGTTTTCCTCGTCGACGTAAAGCTTCTTCAATGTCTCGTCATTGATCTTCACTGCATATTTCTGTTTGAGCTGCAGGATTTTATGAAGAAGTTTACTTGTCTCTTGATATGCAAACGCATCGCGGTCGACATCCTCTTTGACTTCAGCGAACGGCCGGACAACTCCTTTATCGTCCAGATAATCCTTCTCATGTTCCTCATAGTACTTGTGAAGCGTGCTGTCGTTTTGAATAATGCTGTTGTCGATTTCGAGCTTCGCCGCCCGGTAGACCAATTTTTCTTCCCACCATGTTGTTTGCTTCACAACGCTCTCTCTTTTTTGCAAACCTCTCCGGTAGGCTTCCTGAGTCAACAATCTATCCCGCACCATGCGCCACACAAGCTGTTCGACGGAAGCGAAGTACGCATGCGGCGATTTCGTATCCAGACGGATATAAAGGTCTCTCGGCTTCTCCCAATCCAGAAAATCTCCAAAAATGAATTTGCCGTTTTTCATCGTTACCAGAATATCATTCCTGTACAGGTCGACGGAATCGAGGCTCGAGTGGCGCTTCTGCAACGCGAGCTTTTGCTCAAGTTCCCAAGCGGCATACTTCTCGGCGGAAAGAAATTTTTTGCCGAGATAAGCCAGCAAGAGGTTAAACGATTCCTTGTCAATGACGGGGTTCTGTTCCAGCAACATATGATGGACATAGCGGTCCGACAACGAATCAGATCTATGCTGGAGTAATGCACGACGGACATCTTCATGCCGCTTCGTGTTCTCAGTTTCTGTTATGATTGGGTTGGTCCATGCTTCAACAATTTTTACGATATACCATCCATCGGGCGCATGGATGGGCGGGGTCATCATACCTGCGGTCAACGAATCAATAGCAACTGCCAACGCTGAGTTCTTCATCTCAAGCTTAAACCGTGTTGTTTGCATCGACCGATTATCCGCCGTAAGGGAATCAGAGCATTGTAAGGCAAACAACGAATCGAAGGAAGCCCCAATACGCAACAGTTTCTCCTGCCTAAAGATATCTTCTTTCGTCGGTGAGAATAGCCACTTCAGGCCGAGGTGCACATTCTCCTTAGACACGCCGCGCTCAATTTCTTTGTCGGAGATATGGATCGTGTTGAGTACATCGTCTTTGTAAAGCTCTTCCGTAGCAAGGTCGGCTTCAACTTCAGAAAGCACCTCTTGCACTTCATGAGAAGATTGCAGACCGCGAGCGTATCCGTCCAGCGCGAGAAGTTTTTCATAGATCATATAGGTGAGATAATGCTTCTTGGAATCTGACGCTCGTTTTGGAAAAGCAGGACCGTATTCATAGTTAAGGAGAAACTCCTGCGCCGTGACATTCCACGGCCCGACCTCGGCGAGGATAATGGAACTGAACTTTCGATCATCCAGGAGGTAGCTCGACGGCATGTCATTGGTGTGTTGGGCAAACACTACGGGCGAGAGTATACTTTGCAGAAAACTTATTAATGCGACGGTCGGCCAATATTGTCTAAACCTTCTAGGGTTCATTGTGCCGCCTAAAAACGAAGTGCGAGGGAAAATGAATGCACGCCCTCGAGCCGTCCATAGTCCCGGTATGCATAATCAAACTTCACTGTTGAGCTGCTGGAGATGAGGTTGGACGAGACACCGATCCCAAGTGAAAGGCCTCCTTCGCTTTGGTTTAAAAAGAGGGATTGGAAGCCGCCGCGGAGAAAGATAAAATCGTGGAAGGCCAACTCGGAGCCAACGTCCACGCTCTCATAATTGTCGTTTGGATGGATTGCGTCGACTGCAACCGTCCAGCGATAATCGTCGCCTTGCAGTACATTCGTTGAGACGCCGATCTGGAACCGAAGCGGCAAGTCCCATGAGTTCATCTCAATGTCCGCCGGGATTTGATCATTAGTGCCCGGCTTGGTTGGATCGATTTGAACAAACTCCCTTGTATCGCTGCCGGCAAGCGTCATCGGTGTCCCGAAATTTGAAAGGGTCGCTCCGATAACCATACCGCCGAGAAGATCCGTTTTAAATATCGTTCCCACATCAATAGCGAAGGCTGCAGCGCTTTCGTGCCAGATTGATTCTTGAATGAATTTTGCCGTAAAACCAACTGAGAAACGATCGGTCAACGGCCGGGCATAGGTAAGTCCCGCAGCCAGATCACTCGCACTGAAATATTCTCCCGTCCCATCGGGCATCTCCACCGTCGTTACTGCCATGTCGGCCATCGTAAGTGAGGTGAGACTGAAGCCGAGGGTCCCAAAATTGCCGAGCGGCCATACGAAACCACCGAAGTCGAATTTTGTATCCGCAATCCAATCGGTGTGGGCAGCTATCACTTCCATATCGCTCATAGTGGCAATGCCAGCGGGATTCCAATACAACGCCGTGGCATCGTTTGCGAGGCTCACAAACGCTCCGCCCATGCCGATCGCAGGTGCACCGACTGAGATTTCAAGGAACGTTGCTGCGGTGGTTCCTGTCTTTGAAACGTCGAGAGCACCTTGCCCATAACTCACGATCGGGAAGATCACGCCGACAATTATCATCCGCAAGGACTTCTTTATCACGGTAAGCTTAGGCTCCATTATTTCATAATAGCGAACTTGCCAATATACGACCCGATGCCGGGAGCGTCAACATGGAAAACGTACACTCCGAAAGCAATGTCCATTCCGTCGCGTGAGATGAGATTCCAAGGCTCCTGTCCGTTATCAATATTGCTGCTATGATACAATGTCTGAACGAGTTGTGCGCTCATTGTATAGATATGAATCGTGCATTTGCTCGGCAGATGGATAAAATAAATGAGTCGAGGTCCACGGCCAACCTGTGTCGTTGCCGGCTCCCACGAGTCGGCACCAACATACGGATTTGGAACAACGGAAACTTTTCTAATGTCATATTTCGCCTGCTGGACGTTAAGCGCCGGCGACGTTGTTGTGAAATCGAAGTACTCGCCAGTTCGAAATGGCTTCAATGTAGAAATCCGATAGACATCCCCTGCCTGCGGCGCTCGCTGTTGCGCCGCCGCAATCGTTGTATCCATGACCAATGTCATCGACCACGTTTTCTTGGAGCTGGGGAAATCGATTGCCGGCTTACCCGCAGAATCGCCGCATACAATGAAGATCGCATCTCCGGCATCGAACACCTGATTGTTGTTAACATCCTGAAAGATGAATTGCACGTGGTTAATGTTTTCCGTCACATTTTTTATGATGATATTTGACGCCTGCGGCTGGCTGAAGGTGGAAGACGGGAACGAAAGATCCCCTTGTCCTTTCGCAGTAAATGTAACTTCAAAATCGGCTGGATAGTTGACCCGGCTCGGTTGATACGCTGGAGCGAAACGCGAATCAAACCCTACCAGTACGACGTAGTTGCTGTTCCCCTTCTCCCACTCGGTATTATAGCTATCGACAATAACGTTAGGATTATTTGTGATGTTTAAAACAAAGCCACGAGCGATCGGCGACTGCTGCGGAGTGGTCAATAACTGCGTCAACGGAATGACAGTATCAAGCGAGGTCTTGTCATAAAGCCAATACCATGGATTAGGGTTATCATGAAAGGCACTGGAGTCGTTGAACTCGAGCCTGTAATTATAGTTGTTGCGAATCGAATCCGGATCCAGTATATCGACGCCGAGTGAACCCGTGCCGGGGCCTGTGGCAATAATATTGCTGACATTCGGAGGGACATAGCCTGCAGCCGGAGCATGTGGAATCACGACCGCTGTATTGATATCTGTTTTTACGTTGCCGTTGATATCGACTTTTATGGTGGCCGTGGTTTCCGAAGGCGGAATACCGACCAACTGACCCGCTGCATTGGTGGTACTGTACCCCGCATCGTACGCGGTCACAGCGTAATAGTATGTCTGCCCGTTCTGAACCGTCGAATCGACAAACGAATGTTGCAGACCTGAATCGTTGCCAAGATAGAAGTATGCACCATTGATGCCGATCGGAGCCAGGCCTACGATGCCGTCAATGAGATCATATTGCGCAACCGGCACCCGATACGTCGGCGTTCCGTACGCGTCGGTGACGGTCATGTCCGCGACAAAGTTTGACTCGGTGCTCCGATAAACGCGATACCCTTCGAAACTGTATCGTTGATAAAACGCGTCCCATGTTAGCTCGGCCGCGTTATCCCAGTAAAGCGTCACCCTATGGTCTCCTGCGATGGCTTTGATCGTAGGCTTATTCGGTGGTTTTGCAAATTGGTAATTTGCGTTATAGATGGATTGAACGGTCTTTTTTTTCAGGAAAAGATCGTCGCCATTCAAACCAAAGAGCAGCCCCATTGAGAAGGTTTGTGTTTCACCTGTCAGTTGGGATGTGCCTATCGTTTTGCTGTAGGTATTTCGACCGTTCATGTGGAAGAAATAGCTTGAGAACCAATTCCCGAGATTGACTCCGATGAGCGAACCCCCGTGCGGTTGCGGGGCGGAAGTGAAGGCCGTCCAATTTCGTTCGTCGTTGTTCAGGTCGTACGTATGAACGGCCGCGATGATGAAGCCGGTCAAGCCAATTTGGTCCGACTCGTCCTTATCAAGCGCACCAAAATTTGGTTCGCCTGGATCCGGCCTGCCGTTTCCTTCCGTTCCATCGGGATCGGGGCCGGGATATCCTGCATCTAATGGTCCTAAGCCGTCGGTACCGACATCATCGTTCAACGGCTCACCCGGGTCCCACTTTCCATTATTGTTCAAGTCGGTGTAAGACACCCAATTTGCGTTTTCATCCGCATCCCAATGTGGTCGCCAGGGGTACCCGTAGAACGCATGGAATCGAGCAGTGTCCTGTTGGACATTAACGATGAACGGGTCTTTGTTGACATCGGTAATGAAGACTTTTGCCAGGTTGTCCCGCCGCTCATCGGTGAGGCCGTCCCTGTCATTATCGATGTGATCGTCCGGGATACCGGGACTTTCGAGAAATGCGTACCCCGCGAACCCGACGGGGCTCCAGTTCCCAGGACTCCCTTCAGCGACTGTGGACCAAGCGTAGGAAAGGTTCAGATCCAAATTGTAATCACCCGCGTTGTTCGACGAATTGTCATGACCGCCGATTCCCCAATCTACATACTGTGCAAAAACAGTTTTGGCGTAATCGGTTGTCCCCATATTCGTAATGGTATAAAGCCAAAAGACAACATCCTCAGCGAGTACCTGAGACCACTGAAATCCCCGCGCGCGCACTTGCATTGCCAATCCTCCGCGCGTCGAGTCGTCCGCATCAGGATAGAAGTGATTGGTGAGAATGTATTGCCGGTCTTCATTATCGTCCATCACAAAATACGTTTCTAGGTCGGCATTCTGTACTCCATTTCCGAAGAAGCCGTTCCACCTGCCGTTCCAGGTATTGGGACGGTCGGGCCAATGGGGGGGCCAGGTTGTGGGGTCGTCGCTGCGAGCGGGACTCGATTGATACGGATTTGCATAGTTCGGAAGCGGCCACCACCCGTAAGTAACCCCGGTTGACACATCGTAGCGAGTATATTCGTAATAGTTTGTCTCAAGAGGATGGATAACGTTTCCATTTGGGTCTTGAGTCTCAGCCTGAACGATCACTGCCACACCGTCAATGTATGTGTGGTTCGTCCCCTTCGGCCATACACCGCTCAAGTCCGGCTCGTTCTTCCAATCCGCAACTTCGCCGAAATTATAGTAGCAGGTCTCAACGAGGTTGCCGTCCATGAGTCCCAGCTTCGTCCAATTGTGGTTCCCCTTGCTTGTGTCAATAAGCTGCTGAGCAATCACCGGCATATGCAGCGCGCCGAATAAGAATGCCAAGACGATAGGTTTCATCAAAGGGATTCTTTCTCGTGCTATATTATTATGACTGTGATCCATAATTTTAGAATATTAGCGAAATACCGATTTCAACTTGCCGCGGTGCAGAATAAAAATCGGGGCGTGTGTAGAACTGTTGCAGTGTATTGTCGCCGCGTACCGGCTGCGCTGCCGCCTCCGCTTGCACCAATGCCAGCGTGTATCCTGCCCGCCCCGTGTCGCTGTAGACGTTAATTTCATTTGCAGTGTCAAAGAGGTTGTAGATTTTCAAAAAAAGAGAAAGCGGGAGGTCGAACAAGTTAAGGTATTGAGTGATGTACATGTCTGTGTTGAAGAACATCGGCATATTACCGCTGTTTTCCAAACCAGTTCGCTCATTTTCCAACGCCGGGGTGTACGGCAGCCCCGAACCGAGCCGCACGATGAAACTGGCGAGCAGATTTTTCGGATCCCCTGCCGTAAGCGTGAGATTGAGTGAATGGCGGCGATCCCAATTCAACGGCACGAGTTCCGTATTGATCGCAATCGGAGGACTTGCCGTCGCTTTGTTATAGTCATCTTCCGGGTCCGAAGCGTTTCCTTTGGCGACCTGGTATGTATAGTCGAGATTCGCACCGAAGCCGTCCGTCAAGCGTCTATCCAGTGAAATAGTGAAACCCTGCACTGCACCGTAATCGGTGTTGATGTACTCTCCAAACTGCACGAAGTTGTTTTTGAGAAAGAGTTGAAGTCCGAGCAGATTTCGAATATCCTTGTAATATCCTGTGACGGTAATACCGAGGTTTGGAGCAAGTTCTTGCTGCAACCCCATTTCGTACATTGTCGTTCGCTGCGGCTGCAGGTCGGCGTTGCCGATGACGTCGCCGATGTAGTCCGGATAATTTCCGGTCAGCGGTATGCGAAAATTCGGATTCTTGTACAAATACTCGAACGCCGGAATTTGGAAAAAATGGCCGTACGAAAAATGCACGGCCCCTTGGTCTGTGATCGGGTAGGAAATGCCTATTCGGGGGCTTAGCTGGGATTTTGCCGATGCTTTGTACACCAGTGAGTCTGGAAACGGCGCTTGAAGCAGATCAAGCTCCGCAACATTGGTAGGATTCCTTAACGCTTGTCCGTCGGGTTCGAAATAATCAAACCGCAGGCCGACATTCACAACAAGGTACGATAATTCTATTTTGTCCTGAATGTACGCCGCCAATTGGTACGGCATATTGTCATACGTGTTGAAATCGAAAGAGCCGGGAGTCGGGAGCGCCGGTACAAATCCGCTCGAAGCGTCAACATGAACTTGATAATCAACGTAATTCAGAAAGTGTAAATCTCCTTCCACTCCAGCTTTCAACTGATGGACATTTGTGACCTGAGAGGTAAAATCAATCTTACCTGTGTACGTGTTGGTGTGATGATAGAAGTGCCAATTCTCCGTCCCCCCGGTCAAGAAAGCATTTGCCCCCGCATCCATCAATCGTGTCGGATTCACGTATCGTGGATCGAGCGGATTTTCATAGACATACTCTTTGTACTCTGAATCAAATCCCGATGCGTTGAGGTCCATAAACGACGAATTACCGAACATAATGTTATAGCTGGCGATCATAAGAAGAGTCTTTTGATACTGTGTGTAGTCGCCATCCGGATCGAGTTGAAATTGTTGATCGTAGTCCCTGTATTGATTGTCTGTATAGATTCCCTGGAGGGATAACGCTTTCGCACCGCCGACATCAAACAAGAGTTTACCCTGAAGGCTATAGCGTTTTTGATAATTCATCGGGACGTATTTTCCATCGCCTGTCGCGCCGATGTACCATTGCGATGGATTGTTAGCGGAAAAATTAGAGGAATCCGATGGATTGAATACCCTCTTGCCGTAAAGCCAGCCGTCGTTGTAATAATAACGGCCGGACATGACAAATTTCATGAATTTCCCAATACCGGGCACCGGACCGCTCAACAATCCTTCATAGTTTTGAAGGTCGGATGGGGAGATATGATCGATGTTTTGAAAGAGGCTTGTGCGAGTTGTGAGGTAATCGCCCGTGTACACATAAATATTGCCCGAGTAGTTGTCGTGAGGAGTTTTTGTCACTTCATTGACGACTCCCGAAAGGGCTTCTCCGTACTCAGCGTTGAACGTACCACTAAGCACTTGAATTTCCTGAATGGTGTTGACCTCGGCTTGGAGTTCAAAATCTCCTGAAAACACATCGTTAACGGACATGCCGTCGATCAGATATTTCACTTCATTACTACGACCGCCACGAAAATGCCCGTCCACTACGCCTGCTTGAAGATTGACGGCATCGGAAACGTCTTCGATCGGAAGCGCTGCAATTTGATCGCTTGTTACGGTCGCGGTTGTCGAGGTTAAATCTTTTTGAACGAGCGGGCGAACAGCAACAACCTCTACACCGGTAAGTTCAACTCCCTGCGGCACAAGCGTAAAATTAATATGTGTGGTCTGGTCAGCAGAGACATCAACATTGGTGACGGTTTGCGGAGCGTACCCAACAGCCGATGCACGCAATTGATATGTCCCGGGCGGAATATTGATGATGAAATATTCCCCATTGAGATCGGACGAGGCACCAAGTGTTGTTCCAACAATGACAACGTTGACACCGACCGGGAGCTCCTTCGTTTGAGCGTCGATGATTTTCCCGGAAATTTTGCCTGTTGTGCCGCCGTACGTTGCAGATAAAAACAGTATCAGAAGGAAAGCAGTAGCAATGATGAATTTCATTGTTCTCCGTTGAGGACGGTTCGTGCTTGTACCTTTGCAATCATCTATATATTAGAGAGCGGAACATTTTCACAAATGCCCCGCCCTTTGGAGCCTTACTTCAGGAGAAGCATTTTTTTCACAATAGCCAGTTGGCCGGCCTGGAGTCGGTAGAAGTACACACCGCTGCTCAGAACCGAGCCTGCATTATTGCGGCCGTCCCATGTGATGGAGTACTGACCGGCGGTCAAAGGTGTATTGACCAGCGTCCGTACCTGCTGTCCAAGAACGTTATAGACAATCAAGGTAACCATTCCGTCTTTTGGAATGCTGTAATTTATTTTCGTTGACGGATTGAACGGGTTTGGATAGTTGTTCGAAAGATCAAAGACGTGAGGGGTATTGGCACCCACAACTTTGACACCCGTTGTCGATGCAATCCTCTCGACATCCAGATCGTCGAAATATACCGTCCCGACAAATGTCGAATACACATGCAACCGTGTCTCCAATGCAACAACGCCGGTCGGAACCAGGAGATCCACCGAATACTGAGTCCAATCGAACGAGGTCACGGCCGGGAATACAAATTGATAGTCCGCTCCTTGAGTATTGTATCCGTCATTGTTGCCGTATTTCGCGGACCACTGAGGCGTAATTCCAACCGCCCATGTTGTCGGATTCGTTGCCGCTGAATCAGGCACCAATCCGCTTGCCTTGATCCATACGCTTACACGCACGCTATCGCCAACATGAATTGTCCCTGCATCGAGATTGCCAAATGGGATTAACTTCGTTCCAACAAAACCGTCGTGGGCTGCCCGACCGGCAGGCATGTTGAACATGAGGGAGTGTGTACCTGAATGCGCCGTTGAAGTTGTTACCACTGTGTTCTCAAATCCACCTGACAACAACGCATCGTTCCCTCCGTTGGGCGGTAACCAGTAATACCAACCCGTCGGTACTCCTACTCCGGTATTCCAATCCTGTCCTGCCCAATTGCCTCCTCTTCCCGTGAACAGAAAATCATCCGCCCATACCGTTCCTGTCGCACTCTTCCCTCCTACAAACGATATGATCAGTGTCCATGCAGCGCGCGGAAGTGTCGCCGTTCCTATTCCGTTCGTGTCCGCAACCCAACCGCTGCTCGTCGCAACGCTCTGGTTTATCGGCAGCTTTACCACGCCGATTAACGTCTGCGCACTATCATAGAACGCATAGGCGATATACCATTTAGCAGAATCTGCCGTCGGGTTCGTGTTCACTCCCGAGGTCATCACGTATGCACCGAGCAGAATATCCACGTTTGCCGGTACCGTCGGCGACCAGATATCGCACATGTTATCCGATACCCAAGCCGCTGTATCGCTCGTCGCTGTCTTCGTGATCTTCAGCGAGTGCCCCAGCGATCGTGATTGGTCCGTTGCCCAGGTCAATGTCGAGTTCGTGGGTTGATTCCCAATATTCCAAAATCCTGGAAGCGTCCCTTCAAAGCCGCCGATAGTGCTAAGCTGCGGAGTATTCACCTTCGTAATTGTCAAATCGTCGAAATACACGGTGCCGACAAATGTCGAAAACACATGCAACCGTGTTTCCAATGCACTGACGCCTGAAGGAACTGCAACGTTAACAGAAAACTCCGTCCAATCGAACGAGGTCACGGCCGGGAATACAAACTGATAGTCCGCACCTTGGGTATTATATCCGTCATTGTTGCCGTATTCCGCGGACCATTGCGGTGTAACCCCAACCGCCCATGTTGTTGGGTTCGTCGCCGCTGAATCGGGGACCAATCCGCTTGCCTTGATCCATACACTTATACGCACGCTGTCGCCGGGATTCAGTGTACCAGCATCGAGGCCGCTAAACGGAATTAACTTCGTTCCGACAAAACCGTCGTGGGCTGCTCGCCCTGCCGGCATGACGAACTTCAGCGAATATTGTCCCGAATGCGATGCTTCATTCGTGACCACTGTGTTTTCAAATCCATTCGACAATAATGCGTCGTTCCCTCCGTTGGGCGGTAACCAGTAATACCAACCCGTCGGTACTCCTACTCCGGTATTCCAGTCCTGTCCTGCCCAGTTGCC
The DNA here is from genome assembly GCA_963717445.1 of uncultured Bacteroidota bacterium. GTDB lineage: Bacteria > Bacteroidota > Ignavibacteria > UBA10030 > UBA8401 > JAGVPT01. Next base: position 2,086,497 of record OY970334.1, read on the forward strand.
TCCTCTTCCAGTGAACAGAAAATCATCCGCCCATACTGTCCCTGTTGCATTCTTCCCGCCTACGAATGATACGATCAGTGCCCATGCAGCGCGGGGAAGGGTGGCCGTTCCCAACCCGTTCGTGTCTGCAACCCAACTGCTGCTTGTTGCGACACTCTGGTTTATCGGCAGCTTTACCACACCGATCAATGTTCCCGCACTATCATAGAACGTGTACGCAACATACCATTTCTGGTCATCCGTCGACGGGCTCGTGTTGACTCCCGAGGTCTTTACGTATGCACCGAGCAGAATGTCCACATTTGCCGGTATCGTTGGCGACCAGATATCGCACATGTTGCTCGATACCCAGGCGGCTGTATCGCTCGTCGCTGTTTTGGTGATCTTCAGCGAGTGTCCCAGCGAACGGGATTGGTCCGTCGCCCATGTCAATGTCGAGTTCGTGGGTTGATTCCCAATATTCCAGTAAGAGGGAAGACTCCCTTCAAACCCCCCAATGGTGTACATGTCGAGTGACTGCGATGTCGCCTCCATGCTAAAAAGCACGACCGCTGCGACCAACAACAACATTGTTTTTCGCAGATTCATATATACCTCCTTGTTTATTATAGGTTGCAAACAGAATGAATTATGACAACGATAAAATTACAATGATTAAAGAACCGCACGGCTTACGAGAGCCCCTGATAGAAAGCTCCTGAAAATTTATTAATCCGGTTTGATACCACATGATTCGCGAATAACAAGTTCAACGGGTGTCACTGATTTTGTAACAATTGCAGATTTATCTTTTATCATCTCGACCATCCGCCGCACAGCAAGGCTCCCCATTTCTTCCCGGTGCACATTCACGGTGGTCAGAGGAGGGTCAACATGAAGACCCGCTTCGATGTTGTCAAACCCAACAATAGCCACATCCTTCGGAACCTCTAATCCCTTTTCCATCAAATATCGCATGCAGCCGATTCCCATGGCATCGTTTGCGGCAAAGATTGCAGTAGGTTTATTTTCATTATGAGAAAAGATCTTTTTTGCAGCTTCATACCCGTCGACCATTGTCGTGTTTGTTTGATCAACATTTTCCCACCCGTCGTTCGGGAGAATTCCAGCGTTGAGAAGCATGTTTCGATATTTCACATACCGTTCTTGAACGCTTGGATGCTTAATGTCGCCTCCAATAAATCCTATCTTTGTATGCCCGCCCCGCAAAAAATGTTGCATGACAAGCTCTGCCCCGGCTTTATTATCTATGGTAACACTCGAGATGTGCGAGGAGACAAAATCTATCAACAGCAGGGGGATATTTTTCTTAGCGATATATTCGATCCATGAAGCTCCGATCTTTCCCGCAATAATAACTCCGTCAACATTGTTATCGAATAAAAAGCGGGGTATTCCTTCTGTTTGTTTAACGGTTTTTCCGACAGTTGTTAACAGGATATAGTAGTTATGCTTCCGTGCTTCGAGCTCACTGCCGAGAAATATCCTTGTATAGAAGGGTTCTGATTGAGAGAAGTGTTCGTCGGTAAGAATGAAACCAATATTGCCGCTTAATTTCGAGGCGAGTCCCCGTGCACTCTGCTGCGGATGATAATCCAATTCTTTGATAATACCCAGAACTTTTTGCTTGGTCGGCTCACTCACATACCCCTTCTTGTTCAAGACCAAAGAGACCGTCGATAGAGATAGTCCTGCTTTTTTTGCCACGTCCCGGATCGTCGGCTTCCGTCGCATATAGTAGAGCGCTTAAGCTAAAAAGTGGTAAAAATTGTATTAATTAAGAATTTCCTTATATATTATAACCATTAATATCGAACCGCTTCGATATTAAAGAAAAGAGTTCCTAATGTCAAGGGATTTTTTTATAAAGAATTTGTGACCCTTCAAATGATTTCGATAACGGTTATAGAAACTTCCCAGCAGTCCGCACAAGCTCACCGATTTTCACGGATAGAAAATCTCAGTCAACGCCCCGCCTGCATTTACCCGCCTTCCCATATCGTGCGCTCGCCGGCGCCGCAGGCCGTGTCGTCGAACACAAAATGCTTTGAACGATGAGGAATTTATAGACTGACTCGGCCAGCCAACAAAGGACAAATTTTTAGAGGGCTACTCGGAAGTTTTTTTTATGGGAAAGATGATATGTCGAGCGCTGTGACATTCTATTTCGTGCCTCTTGCCTTAATCCTTTCAATTGCTTTTTCGGCAGCACCGCTTGCCGCATCATCCTTTTTGTTTGCGAGATTTTCCAGCTCAGGAAGCTCAGACTCGTTGCCGACATCACCGAGAAAATCCACTGCACCAAATTTTATCGGCCTCGATTTGTCGGTAAGGAGTGAAGCACACAATACTTTCACATCGTCACGATACCTGCCGTATTTTTTCAATACAAACATTGCCGCATTTCGTCCCTCGGCATTTGCGCCGTACTTCACGTTTTGCATTGCAACATTCACCCCTTCAACGGAATCAAGTTTTGCCAGAGCGCTCAATGCGGCATTCGCCACCTGATTGCCGTACGACCGGACGCCTAGCCTGGATTTGACGATTGATAAAGCGTTTATCGAATCGACTTTTGAGAGAGCGGTTATCGAATTTGCTTCAACGGAATAGCTGGAATCATCCAACGCCTTATGAAGCGCTTCAGAAACTTTTTGCGTTCGAATGTTGCCCAATTGCGCCGCCGCCGAAGCGCGAACCGATGATTTTTTATCGGACAGCGCCGCGATCAATGCACCGGTCTTTTCATCCGTTATCGTTGAAATTGACCCTAGCCCGTTGACAGCCGCCTGACGGACTCCCCAGAACATATCGTTCCTTGAAATCCTTACCAGAAGAGGAACGCATTCTCCTGCCGTGTCGTTCTTCGCCAGGTGTTCTACGGCAGTTCTCCGCGCCACAACGTCGCTTCCGAATTCCGCCTGATATTTCCATTCATCGTTCGAGCGGCCGGAGTAATTCACTTCTTTCAAAAGCCAATCGTTTTTATCGAACAGCACAAGTTTGGGTTTTTCTGCCGACGCTACCGTAAACGTTGATTCCTTGTTGACAATATTGATCCGATGAACCGAGCTTCCTGTTCCGGTAACAATTTCGATGTCGACCGGCGTTCGAAAAATTCCGGTCAAACTGTCCAATGCTTGGGTTTGCTTGATCGTGAGAAACAGGGATTTCAATGAATCGTTGTAGGAATACGAAATATCAAATTTGGGGTGACCGGCTTTATACACCCATTGATCGAAGAACCAGTAGAGATTTTGTCCGGTGGCTTCTTCGATGGCGTTCTTGAAATCATTCGTCTCAACCGAAGTGAATTGATTTTTTACAATATAATGGTGCATCGCACGCCAGAACAGCTCATCACCGAGAAGAAAGCGAAGCATGTGCAACACCGATGCCCCACGGGCATAAACATTTGATACGTACGAACCGACACTGACGATCGGTTTTCTCCCATGAGACATATCCGAATGAATCCCGACTTGCTGCGCACCGTACATGTCATTGATGAACTCGTCTTCTCCAAATGCATGTTCGGTATAAAGCGGATCGAAATAGCTTGCGAAGCTTTCATTCAGCCAGATGTGCCTCCAATCTTTGCACGTGACAACATCTCCCCACCATTGGTGCGCAAATTCGTGCGCAATGAGGCTGACGGGGGACTGATCAATCCGCGAACGGGCATTGAAGACAAGAATTCTGTCCATCATCGTTGTCGCAGAAGCATTTTCCATCCCTCCATAAATGAAATCCGCGACGGTGACCTGTGCATATTTTTCCCATGCGTATCTGTAGCCGATCTTTTCATTGAAGAATTCCATGATTTTCGGCGTATGCGACAGGCATGTTTTGGCGTCGTCTACTTGGTTTTTATAGACGTAATACTCCAGCGGAATTCCGTCGGCCTGATCGTTGATGATGGCATAATCTCCTGCGGCCATCATAATCAAGTACGATGCGATCGGCTTTTCTTCTTTCCAAGCAAATGTTTTGGTTCCCGCTTTCTTGTTTTCTTTGACATTCACGAGCTTGCCGTTGGAAAGGAATGTATAATCGCTTCTCACCGTTCCGATAACTTCGGACGTTGCTTTGTCATTCGGAAAATCCCAGCAGGGAAACCAGAAATGGTTGTCCATGTCTTCCCCTTGCGACCAGATCTGCCACGGCTTATTGGGATACGCCGAATCAGGCTGGATGAAATACAATCCTTTTTTGGGAATGCACGAGTATTCAATCGACACGGTCAATGTATCGCGGAATGAATACGTTTTGTCGAGATGAATACGAATCGTTTTTGACAATGAATCGAACTGAAGCTCCTTTTTTTCCAGCGATACTTTTTTGAAATTCATATTCTCAGCATCGAATTCAAGCGAGGTAAACCCGGCCATGAACGGGACGAGCGTTGTCGTTACTTTCCCGAAGACCATTCTTTTTGATTCGTCAAATGATACTTCGATCTTGTAGTGGAGGACATGGTAGGTTCGGTCTTTCGCTTCGCCATTCTCGTCATTCACCGGAAATAACGATTGTGAATAAGAGAAAGAAACCAGGCTGAAAAAAAGAAGAAGGAATTTATTCATGTTTCGCCGTTTTGCAAGGAAAGGTTTTTATTCCCCCACCGTTACTTGAGGTATAAAAGTTTCTTGACAACCGTTGCCCCGTTTGTCTGTAGCCTGTAGAAATAAACACCGCTTTCCTTGTTGGACGGTGTCCATTCAACATTGTGCGTTCCCACACTCATAACGCCATCGACAAGCGTTTCAACGCTGCGGCCCAGGACATCATAGACCTTCAGTACAACATGATCTTGCTTGGAAATTGAGAATTCAATGAGTGTGGATGGGTTGAACGGGTTCGGATAATTTTGCGATAACGATAATGTTGTTGGGATAACCCGATCGTCAGAAACTAACGTAGCGTTTTCGTTCTTGATGAAAGTGATTCCGGTAACCTTTACCAAACCTGTATCGTTTTGGTCTTTTGTGCTGCTAACCTGAAAGGAGATACCAGATTTTGTAAAGTAGTTAAACCCTTGGTATGTAAAGTTCTCTACCTCAACGCTCCTAACTCTCAAGCAGTCGTATGACATTCCATGCACGAGCAAGGTTCCGTACCCATCGATACTGTAAGTCTCTGCGCTGTTCCATCCAGTCGTCACGCGCGGCGCAACATTGTTGACATACACTGTATCAACTCCTGCCCCGCCCGGGCTTGTGCTCCATTGAAGATTATATGTCGCCGGGAATCGCAAAAATTCCTCATACGGAGTATCATATCTGTACTCTTGCGAATCCGGATAAACAGAAACTTGCGCCAACTGGACAAAACCGCTATCGGTAATAAAAAAAACAGGGCTGTCCGAAATGTTTTGCGTCGATGTACCCCACACGAGGCTCGATGGATTGAAGCGAGCGGCAAGTTGGGGAATTTGTGATGATGAATAAAGTGTATATGTCTCTGAATCGGGAAATGTTAGAGACGAAAAATCGTAGACGTTCGGCCCGCCGGTCTTTCCAACATTGATATATTGGCTCGTATCGAAATGAAATTTAAGCGTTGCGCCGGCAACAAAAGCTTGTTGCAAATCTGTTTTTTGGATGGTGATTTGCCCATTTCCGGTTTGGACGAACAAAAGTGCAAACAAACAATAGCACAGCCACTCATATTTCAGCACTCTCATAATTGTCCTTTCGGAAGACATGGGTAAAATGCGAATTGAACAAATTTAATGAGTGTTTTTGCCTACAACAAAAACCTCAGTTATGAAAACAGAATTAGGAATATTTCAGGAGCTAGTCTTTATGAATTTTACCTTTCTTTCGAGCCAATGTCAAGCAAGTCCGAAGGAAGGTAGTGGTCAAGTTTGCGTTCTTGCAAGAGGTGACGAACACCTCACTCCAAAAATCCAATTATACAAAAATATTTGGTAAGGTAAATCGGTAAGGTGTCCGTCACCTTACCAACCTTGAGCACTACCAGAAGGAAGGCAGATTTGCGTAGATGTCGGACACTTTGCTGATTTACATTGCTAGAAGCCATCTCAAAAATGGTTTTCATGCAGAAAGCAGCCGTAAATGTCATGCTGAGCGGAGCGAAGCATCCATGACATAGAAGCCTAGTAGAGTCAAGGTATGTCATTGTCATGGATTCTTCACCCCGTCTGAAAAGCGACGGGGTTCAGAATGACAATGATCTGTCAGTATTCCTTCAGAAGGACATAATCAAGCGTTTTTGAGGTAGCTTCTAATTATTTCAGCATACCGCAAATCCTTAGTAAAATGTCCGACATCTTGTTGTAACTAAGGGTTAATCCAAATAACGAGAAATGTGTCCAATCTGTAACATAAAACAAAATACTCGGCGTAAAAGGAGCGCAGGAAATATGAAGCGAACAATGATATCCGCAGTTATCCTTGCGGTTTTTTTAACCTTTGCAGGATGCACCTCGCAGCGATACGCACTGTATCACAGGGGGCGCCCGGCGCCAACAGACACGCTTGCAATGATGAAGAAGCAGGACGTAATCTCATTGACGAAGGCCGGAGTCAGCGATAGTCTCATCATCACGATGATCGCAACATCCCATTCATGGTTCGACCTGAGGACGCAGGATGTTCTCGACCTGAAAAGTGCCGGAGTCAGCGACAGAGTGATCAATGCAATGATCCAATCAAATCAGCCGATGACCGAGGCCGAAATTTCCGGCGGAGATGAATATTATTACTATCCGCCATACTACTGGTATCCTGCCTATTACCCGTATTGGTATTATCCATCATTTTACTTCGGATACAGTTATTACCGGCCGTTTTACAATTCCCGTTCCGGGTACTATGGTGGTTATGGATTCCGCGGTGGGTGGGGCGGCGGCATGCGCCGTCGTTGAAAGGCTGGACATTGATCTTGTCTCAATAGGCACCGAACTTTTTTCCCCTCATAAAAAAAGTCCGGTGCCGTATTAGTACTATGATGCAGAAAAAGGTTGGAATTATTTCGGCAAGATAATCTTTTTCGTCCCCACAAATCCTCCAGCCTGCAATTGGTGACATACTCCACTCACTGATTGAAGTATCCTTTCCACGTGATAAGAATCTGCTTTCTTTTTTCCGGCAAGCTTTTCAACTAACGAGCCCGCAAATTAATATGAGCTACATAGTAGTCCGAAAAAGTCCTTCGGATATACGTTACGTTAATAGAATCATATTGATTGAAATTGGTAGACTACCAGAAAGTCGGTAGCGACTCATTTTGAGAAAGAAAAACGAGCGTCTGAGGTCTGTTGGAGTCAGTGTACGTCACTTTCTTTACGAGAAAGAAAGTAACCAAAGAAATCTCTCGTCCGAAGGACCCCTTTGGGGAAATCGTAACACACGGATTCAATCCCAGCCGCACATGCCGTTAATTTCGGCGCAAGAGGGCATCGAATATTGTAGTATAATAGTCAAGTAGTCAAGCGCCGAAATTAAAACCCTTCGATTGAATCCTTCCCGCCCGCCGACCTGACGATTTCGATTAATGTTGCAAAAGCTGCATGTGCTGTATCCTCGGAATCGGTGGCAGTGCGGGTGGGGAGGCGATGCGTGTGTTGAGAAAGCGGCTAGCATGTGCAGGTGGCAAGCGGGAGCAGTTTTCTCCCGGTTGTGTGAGGGAAAGCATCGTCAGCATTCCGATTCCCCCAAAGGGGTCCTTCGGACGAGAGGCTCTTCCCGCTTTCCAAAAATATGAAAGGCGGGATCCCGCACAGCGGGACTTTGCTTCTTTCTCTGGCACCAGAGAAAGAAGGATGACTTCAAGGCTATTATTCAAAATGAGTCACTACCAGAAAGTCAATGTTTTGCCACGCAAAAATCTTTATATTATAGATGAAGCGAGGGAGATGTCGGATACTTTTTTAAATTTACCTTACCAAATATTTCAGCATGTCGCTATCTTCCCGATAAAGTGTACGACATCTACTGCACATAAACGAGCACCATCAAAGATGGTGGCTTTTGAAAAGAAAAAGCAAGTCATTCCGTGCTTGACCGGAATCCAGAGTCAATCAACGGAACTGGATTCTCAACGAGTCGTCTACGACCCTACGGGTCGATAGACCCGTGGGGAGTCTTCGACCGGTTCTTCGTCCAACCTGAAAGCGGGACTCGACCGGAATGATAGGCATAGCCAACCTAATATAACCACCGCCTGTGGTTTCTGCTTTGCACTAAAAAACATACAAAGGATAACCATGGCAACACGCATCCCACAACTTAACAAGCGAGCGGCATGGGAAGCCCTCGAATCCCATTACGCGAAGATCAAGGAGCTGCATCTACGTAAACTCTTTGCAGATGATCCCAAACGTGGAGAGCGATTGACTGTCGAAGCTGTCGGCCTCTACTTTGATTACTCGAAGCATCGCATTACCGATGAAACGCTCAAATTTCTATTGCAATTAGCGGATGAATCGGGCTTGCGGGGACGCATCGATGCGATGTTTCGCGGCGAGAAAATCAACGTTACTGAGAAGCGAGCCGTTCTGCACACAGCTCTTCGTGCACCTAAAGGAGAATCGATCATCGTGGATGGCGAAAACATTGTACCCCATGTTCACGCTGTGCTCGACAAAATGGCCGATTTTTCCAACCGCGTCCGGAGCGGGGAATGGAAGGGCTACACCGGCAAAGCAATTCGTAACATCGTTAACGTCGGCATCGGGGGGTCCGACCTCGGACCGGTCATGGCCTACGAAGCATTGCGGCATTACAGCCAACGCAACATCATCTTCCGGTTCGTTTCCAACGTCGACGGCGCGGACTTTGTCGAAGCTACGAGTGATCTTAATGCAGAAGAGACATTGTTCATCATCTCGTCAAAAACTTTTACGACACTTGAGACTATGACAAATGCGCACACAGCCCGCAATTGGGCACTCAAAACCTTGAAACATCCCTCTGCAATAGCCAAACACTTTGTCGCTGTTTCGACAAACGCGAAGGAAGTCTCCGCGTTCGGGATTGATACTGCAAACATGTTTGAGTTCTGGGATTGGGTCGGCGGGAGATATTCAATGGATTCGGCCATCGGCCTTTCGACGATGATCGCGATCGGTCCTGAAAATTTCCGCGCAATGCTTGACGGTTTCCATCAGATGGATGAACATTTTCGCACCGCTCCATTCGAGCGCAACCTGCCGGTGATTATGGCGCTTTTAGGCCTCTGGTATAACAACTTCTTTGGTGCACAAACGATCGCCGTGCTGCCGTACGAACAATACCTCAAACGATTTCCTGCATATCTCCAGCAACTGACAATGGAAAGCAATGGGAAACACGTGACGCTCGACGGCACTGAGGTGACATATCAAACCGGACCAATCTATTGGGGGGAACCGGGAACCAACGGACAACATTCTTTCTACCAATTGATTCATCAGGGAACAAAGCTTATCCCATGTGACTTCATCGCCTTTGTTCATCCGCTCACCCCGCTCGGACGCCATCACGACTTACTCATGGCTAACGTTTTTGCCCAGTCGGAAGCTCTGGCTTTCGGCAAAACGCCTAACGAGGTTCAAGCCGAAGGAACTCCTGCATGGCTGGTGCCGCATCGAACCTTCGAGGGAAATCGTCCGTCGAGCACAATCCTCTTAGACCGCCTGACTCCGGCGGCGATCGGGAAACTCGTTGCATTATACGAGCATAGCGTTTTCACCCAGGGAGCGATCTGGCAGATTGATTCATTCGACCAGTGGGGAGTTGAATTGGGGAAGGTCCTTGCAGGGCGCATCATGCCGGAACTTGAAAGCAACACTACACCACAACTCAAGCACGATAGCTCAACGAATAACCTGATCCGGCGCTATCGAAAATTCAAAGAGCCATCGCATTAAAAATAGCATCGGTTGGTGAGACGAAAAATTCTTGAGGGAAAAAATATTATGTCGGCAGATTCGGAGATTCATTCGACTGAACCCCGACATCCGAGGCTCAGTGCGTTGTTTCTCAATCATTCTCTCCCTCGTACATGCATCCCGACGTCGGGGTTTCCTTCACGACAAGCTTACTGAGCTTGGGGATCAAAGGATGCAACCGGTTCCAGAGCCATCGTGCAAGAACCTCGCTCGTAGGATTCTCAAGACCCGGAATCTCATTAAGATAGCGATGATCGAGCTGATCGATAACTGGTTTGGCCGCCTCCTTGAGATCGCCAAAATCCATAACCCATCCTACTTTTTGATCAATATCTCCCGAGACATAAATCTGGATTATGTAGGAGTGACCATGCAGGCGGCGGCACATATGTCCTTCCGGAACGTTTGGCAAAAGATGCGCCGCTTCAAAAGTCATCTCTTTAAAAATTGTCATCAAAAATCTCCTATGGTATCCCGAGTATTTTATGTGTTTGCAAGCTAATTTTCCATTGTGGGTGTTGCAAGCAGTACTTCTGAACTAACGTGGTATTCTCTTCACGATCTGGACCGTCCATCGGCTGGAGAAAATAATGATCAAACCGGAGTGTATGAAATAACTCCGGTTCAGCACCGGGCTGGGGGAATACCAATTTAAGTTCGCTTCCCGACTTCAGGACCAACTCTGCTCCTGCTTTTGGACTCACGCAGATCCAATCGAGCCCCGGCGGCGGCATTCTCGTTCCATTTGTTTCAATGGCTACTTCAAATCCTTCGGCATGAAATGCCTTAACGAGCTGATCGTCAAGTTGTAAAAGAGGTTCCCCTCCAGTGCAGACAAGAAAAGGTTTGGCAAAGCCAGCCTTCCCTTCCGGCCACTTTGCTTTCACCGCTGTCGCCAACTCTTTGGCGCCGGCAAAATGCCCTCCTCCAGGTCCATCCACACCGAAGAAGTCTGTGTCGCAGAATTTGCAGATCGCCGAAGCTCGATCCTCTTCTCGTCCACTCCAGAGGTTGCATCCTGCAAACCTGCAAAAGACCGCAGCTCTCCCGGTGTTAGCTCCTTCACCTTGGAGGGTATAGTATATTTCTTTGACGGCGTATCCCATTGCCTTCAATCAAGACATCCCGACGTACAGGATCGGGTCCTTCATATCGTTTTCGGAAAACCCTTTACGTCTAAGCTGGCAAGCATCGCATTTGCCGCAGGCCTCGCCCGATGGAGAAGGATCATAGCAAGAGCTTGTCATAGAATAATCGACACCTAATTCGATGCCTTTCTTTATTATCTGGGCCTTTGAGAGCAAGATCAAGGGTGTGTGAATTGTAAGCCGCTGCCGCCCCTCAACACCGGCTTTCGTTGCAAGGTCAGCCATTTTCCGGTACGCTTCGATATACTCAGGCCGGCAATCGGGATAGCCGCTGTAATCGAGCGCGTTGACTCCGATGAAAATATCGTTCGCACCTTCAACTTCCGCCCAAGCGAGTGCAAAGGAAAGAAAAATCGTATTGCGGGCAGGGACATACGTGACCGGTATCTTTGAATTCATTTCATCCAGATTCCGGTTCTTCGGCACCTCGATTTCGCTCGTGAGGGCAGATCCCCCAAACTCCCTGAGGTCAATCTTGGCAACGATATGTCTTACAGCTTTATAGTGCGCCGCAACTTTTTTCGCCGCTTCGATCTCAATCTCATGGCGCTGTCCATAGTTGAAGGAGAGAGCGAGAATACGATATCCCTCGCTCTTCGCTATCGCCAGCGTTGTCGTTGAATCGAGACCTCCGCTCAGCAACACTACCGCCTTTTTCGGACTTTCAGGCATTGTTCCTTTCATTCTTGCTCTTTAAAAAATAATTTAATACTGTTAGTGTACTAAAAAAATTTGTAATATCATATCGGATCGGCAACATAGGGTAGTGCGACGATTTGGTAGATGTCGGACACCTTATCGAGGAAGAGATGAATTTGCCGAATTATTTAGCGAGATAAATCACGAAGGTGTCCGACATCTTCTACGTACAACACTGCCGGCAACAACAATGATTCATTGAAAGGTTTTTTGCGTAACCGCCTTCCTGCCTAAGAAAATTTTCACCATCATCTATATAAAAGGACAGCGCCAATGAATGCCGAACGAAGGTCATTTGAATTCTTGGATGAAACTCATATCCGGCCCGATTTTTTGGAAACATTTTCTTTTGACAGTCCGGATCAATACATTCGGACGGAGACGGAAGAATTTTCTGCCGTCTGCCCCTTTAGCGGCCTCCCCGACATTGCCAAGGTGATCATCGAATATTACCCCACAGGCGGAAAGTGCGTCGAGTTGAGGTCCCTCAAACAGTATATGATTTCGTTCAGGATGGTCGGCATCTTCCAGGAAAACGCGACGAAGCGAATATATGCCGACCTCAAGAAATCGCTGCAGACCAAACGACTGAAGGTAACAACGATTTACAACACGAGGGGGGGATTCGACACAACGTGTATTGAAGGGGCGCTTTGAGGGGTTCAACAAACAGATTATGGACAACGCGTGAGAATTACATGTTCGTTCAATAAAGTGATTATTCTTATTTCTGGAATCTGCTGGGCTCAGGTAAGCGCACAGACAATTTCCTGGTCGAATATTGATGGACCTTATTCCGGTTCGATACAGGTTCTTACGGTAGATACATTTGGGAACATTTTTACTTCGACTTCCGCAGGAATGTACCGCTCAACCGACGCTGGCGAAAACTGGCAGGCGCTGGGACTTAGTTTCGAATTCGGCGTATCGTTTCTTGTTGCAGATTCCGCTGATAATGTTTATGCAGGGATTGGTGCAGAGGGGCTGTATGAGTCTACGGATAACGGTACCTCATGGGCAAAGTCGAGTCTGACGGGTAATGTAAACTCGGCGGCAGTTTTATCGGGGAATAGAATCTGCATCGGCGGTCTCCAGACAGTTTCGATTTCCAGCGACGGCGGAAAATCCTGGTCTGCATCGCAAGTAACAACCGACTCCAGGATAGATGTATTATCAGTCGCTGAAGATAATTCAGGAAACTTGTACGCCGGTCTCATAGCTTACCAGCCGCGCCCTCCAGCCCCTTCTTATGGCGGAGGAATTTATATCTCTTCCGACAGCGGCAAGACGTGGGGGTTTTATGGGATGGAAACGACCTCGGTTGCATCAATAACAGTGAACAAGCAAGGCAAGGTTTTCATTTTAGAACCTCCAACAAGCGCCAAGGAACTTGGCATCATCTGGTCCCTAGCTCCAACAAGCAGTACATGGACAGAAGATGTTTCAGGCATCCCATACTGGGTGAACAGCCTTCAGACATTATTTACGGATAACGTAGGAGAAGCGGCCGTCGTTACAGACATGGGCATTTTTGTTTATGATTATTCTACTTCAAGCTGGAAAAGTGTCACCCCCGCCATATCGTTATCATCCATCACATCGGCCATCTACAATCCCAACGGAACAAGCTACGCAGGAACGTCAACGGATGGTGTGTTTTCTTTGAGAAATTCTTCATCGGCTTGGGTTCAATGCGGTATTGTCCCGGCATCCATAACGTCAATTGGCTTCGATGGCTCGGGTAATCTTTTTGCCGGCACCGGTGATGGAGTTTTTGAACAAAGTCTGCAGGGCTGGCTGAGAGTAAGTAACGGTTTAAGCCGTTCGATGGTGTATCAACTTTACTTTTCGGCATCGAGCAAAAGACTCTATGCATCAACTGAGGAAGGATTGTCGTATTTGCCCGATAGCGGAAATTACTGGACTCCTCTTACTAAGGTTGGGACGTACGATCTTCTGGAATCTCCTGACAGTAATGATTATGCCGGTACAGCCGGAGGGATTCTCAAAGCTGTAGATGGACAAGATATCTGGAACATTGTGCAGACAATCGGTATCCCCATTACGAACATTTATTGCCTCGCTGCGGATTCCATAAACGATCTCTTTGCCGGCACATCCTACGACGGTATTTTCATAAGTACAGATGGCGGTACTTTCTGGACACAAGGAGGCATCTCTTCCCCACTCATCTTTTGCTCAGTGAAAACGATCGGGGTAGATCATCATGGGAGAATCTTTGCAGGAACCGATACCGCCGGTGCTTATTATTCGGACGACCAGGGAGCAAACTGGAACGGCATTCCATCCATCACTGGAAAAAGTATCACCTGCTTTCTTGTCAATAATCCTTCAATGTACTTCGCCGGAACTTCGGATCACGGGGCATTCGTATCGACGGACGGAGGGGTGAACTGGTATTCGGCGGATAACGGACTGACGGACTCCACCATCATCTCGGTCAATGTCGATCAACAAGGTCATTTCTATGCAGGAACGGAGAATGGTTTGTTCATGAGCACCGGTACCCCAACCCGCGTCGATGGTAAGAACGAAGCTCCTTCTTCGTTCTCTTTGTTTCAGAATTATCCGAATCCGTTTAACCCGGCCACAGTTATCAGATATCAATTATCAGTGAACAGTCTGGTGACCTTAAAAGTGTACGATGTATTGGGAAGAGTTGTAAAAACACTAATCGAAGAACGTCAGGCGCCAGGTACACACTCAATAACTTTCGACGCAAGCAGTTTATCAAGCGGTGTCTATCTCTACAGACTTGCTGCCGGAAATTTTGTCGATGCGAAAAAAATGATTCTTCTTAAATGATTGATAAATCTTTTCACCTGGATTTTAAATTCCTTTTACAAAGGTCTATTTTTTTTAGCACCTTTTTTCTCTTTTCTATTATCTCTTTCAACTGCAACCAGCCATTCCAACCGGAAGTGCAATACACGCCGGAGCTGAATGTGTACTCAGTATTGTTTGCCGATGCTCATGGCGTGTACGTAAGGGTGACACCAGTCGTCGAGTCCCCGTCCGACGTGTCGCAGCCGGTTCATGGTGCCACCGTCAAATTGATTGGAACGGGGCCTACCGATTCAGCTGCCCAAATCGTAACGTTGACAGATACCACAGCGCTCGTTGACGGCGATTCAGCGTCGTTCTATTATGCGCCGGTTCATATTGTTCCGGGTGGATCGTATTCGGTTTCTGTCGCGCGGGATGGGTACCCTCCCGTATCAGCCTTCGCACAAATTCCCTCGGGTTACGCGACGATCCCCGATCAGGATACGTATTCACTTCTCCAGAATCCGAAACATTTAAAGGATGACCTAAGCCTGACCGTGAATCTTTCCGGGTTAAGTAGTGCGATGTTCGTTCAAATGCTCGTTGAATGCCGAGGGCTGGACTACTCCGGAAATCTTACCGTGGCTTTCTACAATGTCATTCCCATAGATTCGTTGAACCCGTTCACGGAACTGCCGGCAACGACGTTTCAATTGACTGTTGACACGACTGAGTATAAAAACGCATTCGCGCTCGCCAGCCAACATGCTGATAGCCTGAAGCTCTTCCACCTTTACGTCGATGTCATCGTAACTCAAATAGACGACAACCTGTACAGGTATTTTATCACCTCCACCCACACGGCTACCCCCCTTCTCATGAGAACCGACAAAATTATTTTCACGAACATTTTTAACAACGCGGGGACGGGCATCGTCGCAGGGGCATCCATCGACACGACAAGGATTTTTTTGTATTGAAATCATTCTGCACGGTAACCATTCTACTGATCGCCTCATCCCTTTTCGCACAGGATAAGACTGTCACGATCACGGGTTCGGTCGTCGACAGCGCAAGCGGCGAGCGGATACCGTACGCGTCGATCTCTGTGGTCGGGACAACTTCCGGCACAGTCGCGGATGTGAACGGTTACTATATATTGCGGTATGTAGTTCCCCATGAGACACGTTTGCGTGCATCTGCAATCGGGTATCAAAGCAAAGAATTTGGCGTAGAGTTCAAGGGGGAGCAGAGTATCGTCATGATTTTGAAAATTCCGGAATCACCGATGGCACTCCCTACGGTCGAGGTAATAGCAAAAACTCTCCCGGCTACCGCAGGCAGCACGATTATAACGCCCAGTCAACTCCAAAATAGTGTGGGAATGTTTAGGAATGACGTCGTTCAATATGTCACACAGCTCCCGGGAGTCGTCACCACCAGCGGAATATCGAGCCAGTATTACGTGAGGGGGGGCGGTCCGGATGAGAACCTTGTATTGCTGGACCAGATGCAAATATACAATGTGTCTCATGCGTTCGGGTTGTTAAGTTTTGTCGACCCAATGATTGTGAAGGTTGCCGATTTTAGCGTCGGCGGCTTCCAGGCCGAGTACGGCGGCAGGTTATCGTCCGTCTTTGATATCCAAACGGTTGATGGGGATAAGAATGAATTTAGGGCGAAGGGTAACCTGGATTTGATCTCAACCGATGCCCTGTTAACCGGGCCGCTTTTTTTCGATGGAAACAGCAGCTTTGTAGCTTTCTACCGGCGCCCGCTCTTTCAAAATGCGCTCCAGAAATTCTATTCCCTCGGTTTACCGTTCGATTATGACGACGGTTTTGCGAAAGCCACGATCGATTTTTCCGGCCAAGGGCATCTCAGTGCCGAATTCTTAACGAGTGCCGACCGCATACGGCAGCAAAGTATGACTGAACCGGATTTCACGTGGAGCAATAATTCGGGTGCAGTTTCCGGAAGCTTTATCGTCGGAGATCAATTCGATTTGAAATTTTCAATTTCCTATTCTACATATCGCGCGGAACAACTCCCGAAGCAATCGCAGGATTTGGGTTATCAACTGGACCAGATCTCTACCCCCTCGCTGTACAGCGATATGACGGCGTACACTTCATCAAGAGATCAGTTCGATCTCGGGCTCCTTTTTACCTTTCCCACTTATAACTACACCTTTACCAATAAGTATGGAAGCACGATTCAAGAATACGTTCCGGAAATAGAGCCGCAGGTATGGACAAAATACATGTTCAATCCTCAAGGCAAGTTTTCTTTTGAAATTGGCTTGCGTGCCGATCTTCAAAGAACGTTCCAGTGGCTTTCCAGTGCGGCAGGCGGTTACCTGCCGGAACCCAGGCTTACTCTTTCTTACAAACCCGCAGAGACGGTTGCCCTCTACACAAACTTCGGAATGTATCATCAAAACGTCATGGATTTGAATGATGAAAATCTCGTGTTCACTCCGTTTGACGTTATTGCTCCTCTTCCTGAAAACAATGGAGACGAGGAATCGAATCAATATGTCCTGGGATGCAAGCTGGAACCGGATAACTTGACTTCGGTTAAAGTGGAGATTTACTATAAAAGCCTCAACAATCTTGCGGCGGTCAATCTGGATAAAGTTTATGATTGGGAGCCTGATTTTATCTTCGGATCGGGAAATGCGTATGGCGCGGATGTCAGTTTCAAATATGACGCAGGCGAAAATTTATACCTTCAGGTGGGATATTCTTACAGCAGAACGACACGGACGTTCAACGGCATAACATATTTCCCCCGCTATGATGTACGTGATCTATTGAATATTTCTTCGGGCTTTCAACCGGTAAAAAATCTTTGGGTAAGGGGGCGATTGAAACTGACGAGCGGTTTGCCGTACACTCCTATTAACGGATACTTCGGCGTGATCCAAGTCGATCCCAACAATCCGCAAGCGTACACCAATCAGGCGTTATACCCTCAGGCCCTTTTCGGCAAAGTGAATTCAGCGCGTCTTCCGGGGTATCAGAGTTTCGACCTCAGTGCATCGTATGACCTGAATATGAACTGGACGCAGCTCAATATCCAGGGGACATTGATCAATGTCTTTGATAAGAAAAATGTTTTTTACATCAACAATGTCACCGGCAACGTCGTGTACCAATTGCCGACAGTATTCAATTTTTCTCTGGGATGGAGTTTTTAAATTTCGCAGGCGAAGAGAGCGTAATGTCCGAGGCGAATAGTGCTTTTTGCAAAAGCTGTAAGATCCCATATTACACAGTTTTTGTTTTTCATCGTGTAACCTGTATTTAACCGGTCGCTTGCAGAGATAGAGCACCACATGTCAGAGCTGGTATTTCTACAAGAAAGCCCGGCGAAACAAAAGTTTTTTGTTCGATGTTACAGTTAAAAAATAGTACCTTTAAAAAAATTATCCCGTTGAGCGTAAAACTCTTTTTCGCATATGTTATATGCAGTTGTTTTGTGTCCGTAGCTCCACGAGTCTACGAATCGTAGACTCGTGGAGGTAGAGCACCAGCCTTCTAAAATCGTTAGAGCGAATAAAAAATACTTTAATAGAACGTTTCATTCTTGTTTCTCTTTAGCATTCGTGAGTAATCAAGATAAAATCTCAAAGAATTCTTTGAATAGTGGTTTAGCAATCTCATTTTTTTCCAACTCGTTAAAAAAATATCAAACTAATTTTGCGAAACCATTAAACTCCTCTGCAGCCTGATATCGGCGGAAGAGCTGCCCACCATTATCTTAAACTCTCCCGGTTCAACAACTCGTTTCATCTCCCTATTCCACAGTGATAACTGTTCAGGTCCAACTTCAAAAATAACCTCTCCCGTTTCTCCGGGCTTCAAGGTAATCCGGCTAAAGCCTTTCAAAGCAATAATCGATGTAGTGACACTACTTATCTCATCACGAACGTATAATTGAGCAACTTCAGTACCTTCAACCTCGCCTGTATTTGTGATCTTCACAGTGATTCTTGCTGTCCCAGTAACCGGTATTGTCGATGGCGATATCTGTAAATTGGTATATTTGAAAGTAGTATAACTGAGTCCAAGACCAAATGGGAATAGTGGTGTGTCAGCCTCGTCAACATAAACGTGTCTTGATGTCGGTTTGTGATCATAGTAGAATGGAATCTGACCCACAGAGCGCGGGAACGTAACAGGTAATTTACCGGAAGGATTTACATTTCCCAGCAAGACGTCGGCAATAGCAAGCCCCCCTTTTTCTCCAGAGTACCAGGTTTCAATTATTGAAGGAATATTCTCAGCAACCCAATTAATTGTCAAAGGCCTACCGTTAAATAAAACCATTGCAACAGGCTTTCCTGTATGATGGAGTGTCTTAATAAGATTCATCTGTAAATCATCCAGATCAAGATGAGCTCTGTCATGACCTTCGCCATCAATTTTGTCATCTTCTCCCAAAACCACAATTGCCATGTCTGATCTCTTTACTAAATCTTCAGCTTCTCTTAAATAAGCTGCAGATAAACTGGCAGAATCAGGAGCGTAACCCGGCGCATAACTGATTTGCATTGTTTTTCCTGCTCTCTTTTTTAAACCATCCAGAATAGAAATACCTTTCGCTTCATCATTTGTGTAGTCTCCCATATACCTACTTGCAGCCAGAGGACCAACGATGGCAATAGATTTTACATCTTTCTTTATGGGAAGTATTCCATTTTCATTTTTCAGAAGACAAATGCCTTCTTCTGCTGCTTTCAACGCTAACGCCTGGTGCTCTTCATTATGAAATACTTTTGAAACTAATGTTGTGTCAACATATGGATGATCAAAAAGACCCAATAAGAATTTCACCCTTAAGATATCCCCAACAGCTCTGTTCAAATCATCTTCCGAAAGCATTTTCGTGTCAATAGCTTTTACCATCGCTTTTTTAAAGCCCTGATGGTCGAAATCATAAAATTGCATATTCAGACCAGCCTTAAACGCTTGTGCGAGGGCATCGCTGGTATCTGCAGCTACTTTATGATCATCTAATGTCATGCGGACTGCACCAAGGTCCGACAATACAAATCCTTTAAATCCCCACTCTTTGCGCAACACATCAGTAAGCAGCCATTTATTATCTACACATGGAATTCCGTCAAGTTCGTGATAAGCGGCCATAATTCCCATAGCACCGCCATCGCGTACAGCCTTTTCAAACACATATAAGAAAGTGGAACGAGCTTCCCGTTCACCGATACTGACGGGTGATGTATTGCTACCAGCTTCGGGTATGCTATGTACAGCAAAATGTTTAGGCTCTGCAATAACTGCATCATCACGATCAAGTGAAGCCCCCTGAAGTCCTCTCACCATAGCAACTCCGTTTAGCGCTGCCAGACAGGGATCTTCACCGTAAGTTTCTTCTACTCTTCCCCAGCGAGGATCGCGTGCTAGACCAAGCACCGGCCCTAAAATCATATCAACACCATGAGCCCGGGTCTCTGCAGCTATTGCCTTTCCTACCTTACGTACTAAAGCAGTGTCCCACGCTGATGCTAATTCAAGCGGGACAGGAAATGATGTACTTCCAAGTCCGCAATAACCATGCAGCCCCTCTTCTATAAACAGAACAGGAATACCGAGACGGGTTTTCTCCAGAGCATACTTTTGTATTTCATTTCCAATCTCAGCCCGGATTGGATAAAAATCGTGTATCGATCCTATTCCGGTCTTTCCGATCACTTCTTCAACCTTCTCTTCAGAATAAGAAGCCGCTTCATGGCCCCCCATATCTGCTACTTCTTTCCCCCAGTACATATCAAGCTGTTGAATTTTTTCGTCAACGGTCATTCGACCAAGTAGGTCATGAACTCTTTCTTCAACAGGTAAACTGGCATCCTGGTACGGATATTTGCTTTGCTTGGTCGTTCCTCCATAGGAAAATACGGCAAACACAATTATCAAAAAGTACGTAACGTTAATCTTCACTTGTGAGGCCTATATTAGATTGTTAAGTTGATTAATGAGTTTTGACTTTTTAAATAACTGAGACGCTTTAAATTATTTTCAAATGTTACCTA
Source organism: uncultured Bacteroidota bacterium (assembly GCA_963717445.1). Classification (GTDB taxonomy): domain Bacteria; phylum Bacteroidota; class Ignavibacteria; order UBA10030; family UBA8401; genus JAGVPT01. Next base: position 2,107,081 of record OY970334.1, read on the forward strand.
TCAAACTTGACCGTTCTACCTGTTTCCGCTGATATCTTAGCTGCTTCGAGAATCTTGATTACTAAAACGTTGTTTTCAAGGGAGTATAAACCGTACTCAGGCACTTTTATTTTCCCATTTAAAACATCGGCGAAATAAGAAAATGGATCCTCATCTACTTGAACATCTTTTGAAGTGACCTGTATGGTTCTTTCCGCACTCATATTTCTGTTTCTCAAATGCATTGTGCTATTATCTACATCGATGATATAGCCGGAGACACCATATATTTCCATATCCTTCCTGTTAAAAGGCCAGTTCCATGACGGCATTAATACGCATTGTGCATCGGGATAATCAACAATAACAGTTGCATCATCGTCTACTTTCGGATAAACATCAGGCTTAAACTGCCGGGTAACGGCGGTTACAGAAACAGGCTCCTCCCCCTTCTGCAGACATGTCATTAAATTTGCCCCATAACAACCAAAATCAAATAATGCACCAGCGCCATTCTGAACAGGATCCGTAAGCCAATCCAGGAATTCCTTGTTTACATTAATCTCTTTCGGCCCTGGTGTCCATCATGAATGATTACTTTTCGCACGTTTCCAACGAAATCACTGTCATTGACTAGCTGAATTGATTTTGCGGTGCTTGGATACCAAGAAGTTTCATAGTCAGTGAGTAAATGAATATGATACTTCTTGGCCAGCTCCTCCATCCTCTCTGCATACTTGACGGTCGTTGCCAATGGTTTTTCAACCATCACATTTATTCCACGAGGCGCACAAGATTCTACAACAGATGTATGTTCCAGAATAGAACCGAAAGCTACAACGGCTTCAGGTTTTACTGCATCCAGCATCTTATCCAGATTATCGTAAATCAGCTTCGGATCGAAATCGTATTTTTTAGCGTACCGTAAAGCCATTTCACGATTAGGCTCATAGATTCCAACCAAAATGAAGTCTGATTTGTTTTTTCTTCCAAAGAAGAATGCAATATGGCTGTGCGTCATTCCTGCTACGGCTAAACGTATTGGTTTTTGACTGGAGGTTTGTGCCTGCAATTCTGCAAAAGCAATTATAAAGATGAAAAAATAGATCAAAAGTTTATTAAAAAATCTCATGATAATCTTGTTATTAAAGTTTTCCATAATACATTCACCTCCGTTGCTTTGCGACACAGCTTTTCAATCGATCACAAAAAGATTTCTACAAATATCTTGATTTCCCACAATTAATTTGGTGACGGCGGCTCATCAATTTTTGTGTCCTTCGGTATGATGCCGTTTCGAGGAATTAGTCCAAATTTTTCTCTTAGCTCAAACAGATATGCTCTGGGGGTATAATAATAGCTTATCAATGTCCCCTGGCATCCTCTATCGGGCATGGCTTCCGCAAACACATTAACGCATTGATCCAATAGGGCTAATGCCTCATTACATCGGTGAACAACAGTATCCCTGTCTTCTTGGGTAAATTGCGAAGGGTCTTTTGCTAAAAATAAAGGCTGTAACTCAGCACCTTTCTGCATGGCCTTCATATAAATAATTGATGTTCGTAAACGGTTATCCAAAAAACCAAGATATTCTTTGCCATGTTCATTCCCAGTTTCCTTTGAACTCGCGCCAAGCTTTTGTCTTGCATCTTCAAATTGTTCCCTTACCGCCGTAATACTATCAACAGGCCACATCCCGAAATATCCAATATTCCTACGACCATCATATTGAGATTCGCCCCAACTCCCGCCCCAGGATCCACTCCAACAGAATCCAAAGTTGGGAAGAGAAGTTGTCATCTTCCAATCTGCCTTATTAAGTTCGTTCATTGCTTCGGCATAGTTCTCTCTTGAACCTATTCCCATTCTAAAAGCATAGTTATTATAAAATTCATTTTCCCTAAACTTTCCATACAACGTAATAAGCGAAGCAAACCTGGCAGTTGTTCTATTTTCACCGGTACGCCAAACATTGAAACAAACGGCTGATATCGGTTTACCTCGTAATGTTTTCTGTGCATCTTCAATCAACATTCGTATGCCGGTCAATCCATTCTGTTGTACAAACATTAGACCGTCAAATTCCAGCCAGCTATACATCATTATTCGCTGCCATTCGTTATCCTTTATCCCTATCTCCCTGACATAGTTAGCAACCCGCTGCGCGCTGTGACCCGGTAAAAGTGCCATATCTACCTCGGGGGGATTATATTTCTCCATAATATCGAGACAAGCTCTCACATATTTGGGGGTTATACAATAAACGCCCGTGTATAGTTTTATTCTGGCCGGAAAACCTGGCCGTTGAAGCAAGACTTTTGCCGCAACAATGTCATGGCAAACTTCACCAAAAATTTTTATGAACTCTCTTTGCGGATTTTTAAGAATTTCCTGAACTGATTTAATCTTCAACACTGAGCTGCCAAAATAACTCGTGAGAAGATCTTCTGCTTCTTTTCGCGGCATTTCTGGTCCTAATTCACCCGGAGACTCTTCTGAAATAAGTTCCAGTTTGTCTATCAAAGGATAGTCCTGTAGTATTCTATCTGCAGTTTGAATGGTCAATTCAAAGTTTGGCTTAATTTCTCTTGGCTCAAAAGAGAACTGAATGGTCATCCCGACCTTCTTGGCCTCCTCCATAACCTGTTGCAGCCATTTCACTGCCATGTGGCTGCGTTCAATCGGTTGATTATAGAATGGCTCTATTTCCGGAATACAAAAGAAATTTTTATTGTCTATATGTTCTCTGTATACAGAAGGAGTATCAGGGATTGGGAAATTTATCCCGTAAAAGAAATGACCTGCTAATGTATCTCTGCCATTTTGCGGACCTTCTATCCATTGATTTACATAACTATGGAAGGTAATACTATTAAACCTCATGCGAGCCAGATTACGAATATATTCTTTTGCATCTACCAAGGAGTAACTTGAAATGTCCATCGGGAAATTAAGATGCAGTCTTATTCCTCTGTTTAAAACCGATGGTGTTATTGTTTCTTTGTATCCTACAAGCCTATTAAAATCAATATCATTTTCAACAGGGCCTGTAATTTCAAAAGTGTACCCTATTTTCTCAAGCATGGTATAAACAGAATGCAGGACGCAAGTAGAATTGTTCCCCGACAACAATATTTTTTGTCTATTTCCTCTAGATTGGTATTCCACCCGAAATGTGTAAGGTTTTAATTTTGCATCCTTCTTCATTAGAATCAGGTAAAAATTTGTTGTGCCAGCATCTACATTCTCCCTTATATCCTTTACTCCCGCTTTATCTAAGAAATACTTCAATTCAGTAAAAGCATAATTGAGGGTAGAATCGCTCGCGTCATAGTTTATGACAATCTGTTTTGGAACTTCCCCCGCCTTCACAGAGGGAAACCATATCATCACAACCAGTGTGAAGAAACACGAAAGAAAGGTTTTAATTCTCATGATTAACCCTCAGATTAAATGAAATGAGACATCCATGATCGAATATATTCGACTCCTTCGGAAGTGTACTCGGTCGTATTTACACATGTTGGATGATTGGGGTCTCTCTGATGGTCCAAAGCGCTTATCGATGGAGCACCGAACCACAAATCTCCCCATGATTCATGTGGTTTAACGCCTGGGGGACGCTCTCACATTGTTTCTCGGCTAATGGAAGGATTTTATTTTGACTGGATAACTTTTTGAATTGTACCATCTGGATTGAAATACAACTTGTCAACGCAAATTGATCTCAACCAATCGTTATGCGAAATGGAACTATTGAAATAGAACTGATACCACTGTCCTTTATATTCCACAACTGAACCATGAGCGCAATAACTGTCGGTCGGATCCATATACACACCCTTGTAAGTCCAAGGGCCCAGAGGCTTGGTACTTATGGCATAGCACATACGGTTATTTCCAGTTGAGTCAGAATGGTTATCTGCGTAAGTCAAATAGTATATGCCATTTCTTTTGAACACCCATGTAGCCTCATGAAAATCGACCAAACCAACCATGTCCTGCATAGTCCCGTCTATTTCCATCATATTGTCTTTGAGTTTACCGCCTTTGCAGATGCCCCCGCCGCCATAATAGAAGTAATATTGGCCATCGTCATCCTGGAAAGGTTGTGGGTCTATCAATGACTCTAAACCCGGGATATACCCTTGACATTTAAAGCCACTATCCGGACTCGAACTTGTTGCAACTCCAATCTTCCAGCTTTTATTCCAGGCTGTTTCACTGGGATGTGGAAAATAAAAATAATAGACTCCATTTTTGTAGGCACAATCTGGGGCCCACATAAAACCGCCCTCCTTTCTGCCCCAGGGAACTTGGCTTGCATTAAGGATTTCACCATGGTCTTTCCAGTGAATCATATCATCTGTTGAAAAAACATGATACCTATCCATCAAATCGCAACCCCTAGGTGGGGCTATATCATGCGAAGGATAAAGATAAAGCCGCCCATCATTCCATACGTGTGCAGAGGGGTCTGCTAAATACATACTGGTTATGAAAGGGTTCCTCTGTGCAGAACATACGTTTATCGATAAGACTACCGTCGCACAAAAGGATAATTCAATGACTAATAAAAACTTACGTTGTTTAAACGTAGTCGTAATCCTGTTAAATGATTTAATGATAATCAAATTCACCGATTTCGACCTTCGAAATTCATTTATTATCAACAAGTTTTTCTGATCCTATTTTTCACGAGGTACCGGTGTATATATCCATCTTAATCCAGGTGTAAACCCGGCAGGTCCCGGTTTGTCTCGCATCAGTCCTGTCAATTTGAAATAGTTTTCAAAATGCCGGTTCATGATTGTTTCTCCGGCGCCTACTTGAATTGGATTCGGCCACGACTGATCGGCTCCATATCCTCCTAATGCTGCCGATTTTATATCAGGAATATAGTTTGGCCACGTACCATCGTACCATGTATAGCCAAACAAAAACGGATTTGTTGATGACTCTTCCATTTTTTTCTTCCAATCAAGTTGTAGCTGAATAAACGGTTCTCCCGGACACGTCGCAATTACGATATCGTTATTTATCAGAATAGTCGCAATATGGAGATTGAAGTTGGCCATCTTATCAAACCGTCCTGAAAACTTCAATGAATCATCCATAAACTTTAGATCGGTTGAATCGCACTTCCCGGGATCCAGTGATTTTGCAAGTTCAATTGCCTGATAGGAAAGGAGAAAACCAACCCTTTCGATCGAATTATAATCAGTTTGAAATGGGTCTTCGGGGCCAGTTCTTCGGGAGCTTATTATCAATGATTCTATATTCCCCCCGGCGCCTTGCACGAAAAGGCAATTCACTCTATTATCAAAAGCTATTTCCACATATCTACAGGCAACTCCCGGATAATCTGCAGAAATAGCATAATTGCTGCACACTATATCGGCATGGCAAGCATAATTCATCATTATCGCTCTTGGCTGTCCATTCAAATCCTCTATCTTAATCACCCCAACTTCAGGGTCTACCGGTCCAAACGGTATCCTGTCAGGATTTTCAGATAAATAATGATCATCGCCATACCATGATTCACGAGCATGTCCATCTTCGCGAACAACCAGTCTGTTAAAACCCAACTGCGGAAAACTTTTGCGGCCAGCACATATTTTTGCAGGGAACATATTCTTCACTGCCATATCTACAGATTTGACTATCTGATCTCTAGTGTAATCAGCATTGCCCTCCGGCGATCCTGAATGCGTATGTGACGAACATAGCATAAGCTGAGTAATTCCATACTTATCCCTGCAGATCTTTTCCAGTTCTTCGTTAGTATATATTCCCTCGTCAACTGAAACAAAAGCAATCCGCTCTCCATTCATATCCAATACTAAACTTCGTGCATATAATGAATCATGAACAGGCTCATTAATTTTTACAGGTGTTATATTTACTTTCGCGGTTCCGGCCTTCAAAATTCCAGTCGTGGCAAATAGCTTGACTGGCTGAATCAAGAAGCTTACAACCAGAAAAGCTGCAATTAAAAACTTAGTAATTTTCATGACTGTTACTTTCACTAAGTCAGGTTCTTCTAAAATATTGATTCGGCAGAAAGAGGAGCATCATTTGGATCGCTTCCCCATGCCTTATTTGCTTTATCACCCATAATAAGTTCCAACACTCCGCCATCTTTAATGTCATCGTGAGAGAACCAAGGTTTATTCCATTCTTTTCCGTTTAGCTTTGCTGATTGGATATATTTGTTCTTCTTGGAACAATTTTTAGCTATTATGTTGAATTCTTTTCCATTATCCAGATGAATGATTGTATTCTTAAATGAAGGGCTTCCAATATTATATGTTCCTGTACCAGGGGTTACTGGATAAATACCTATTTCAGAGAACACTACAAAAGCTGACATACCGCCTCCGTCTTCATCGCCAGGTTCTCCTTCTAAGTCATTGCGGAACCATTGATCCAAAAGACTGTGAACGCGCTTCTGTGTTTTCCATGGTTGACCGGCATAATTATAAAGGTATGGAATGTGAAGCGAAGGCTCATTTCCCATCGTAAACTGACCCACATCTCCAGTCTGATCAGGGAATTGGTAATAGAAATCAAATTTACTTTCTCCCAAAGGCGTAGAAAAAGTAGAATCTAGATTCTTGATAAAGTTGGCCCTTCCTCCCATTAAGTCAATCAAGTCGGCGATATTTTGTTGAATATCCCACCGATATGTCCAGCCATTGTTTTCGTCATAATAATCGCGTGCCCCTCTTCCTCCTGAAAAAATGTAACTAAAAGGTTCTATGAATTTACCATCCTTATCTTTTGGATGAAAGAAGTGTGTCTGAGAATTAAAAAGATTGCGATAGTTATAAGAAGCTTTTAAAAATAGTTTGTAATCATCTGTTTTCCCGATTCTCTTCGCAATTTGGGCGAGACACCATTCGTCGTAAGATGTTCCAAGCGTTACGGCAACTGCTTGTCTCTTTTCGTTAGGATTAATCTCTGGAATTGTCTCTTTTTCATTTTCGTGCAAAGCTGGTATATAACCGTGTTCTTCATAGAACCTACTTAGTTCGCCTGCTGTATCGCTGGACCACGGAGCCAATGTTTTTTCAGTGATTGCTTTTTTACAAGCTTCATACGCTTTATTGATATCAAATCCGGTAAGCCCTTTTACATAAGCATCTAGAAATGCAGCAACTGTATGGTTGCAATTCATACGTCGGCTATCCCCGGTCACTTCAGGAAAAGTAGGTATCCAGAAATTTTTCATTTGTCCTGCCATTTCAACGTAAGAATGAAGTATGTTCCCTTCTTTCTGTTTATCAATGAGAGTCCGTAAAGGATGGGCTGCCCTGTATGTATCCCATATCCAATCATCGGTATAGAAAGGAACTCCTCCATCATCGTGAACCTTTCCGTCAAAAGCACTGAAATATTTTCCGTCTTCCGAAATGCATACAGGACGCTCACACACCCTGTATAATGAAGTATAAAATACCGTTTTATCGTTATCAGTACCTCCCTGCACAGTAATCTTTCCTAATGCGTCATTCCATACATTTCTGCCTTTCGCAGCCAGTTTGTTCACATCATAGTTCTGGATTTCCCGTCCCAGATTTTTCTTTGCCTGATCTGTACTTATAAAAGAAACGCCATAGCGAACATGTTCGGTAAGACCCTTATTTTCAAATTTCAAAACGACGGTGGCAACTTCTTCATCGTTCTTCAGGTCAAGGAGGTTTCCATTGTTAAGTGCAAAAACACCGGATGGCGTTTCTTCGGTTTGAAGATAAATGTAAACGTTAGTTTCATTTTCAAGAGACTGATACCCTGAGACCGCATTTCCATCCCACTTTAATCCTCCCCTTTCAGAATTAATAATTAAGTACTGAGGCTTATCCTGTCCAAATTTGAATTCATAAACAGCTGATTGGTGTGAAGGAGCAAAACTGACCTCTGTTTCCTGTTCATCAAGATATACCGAATAAAAATACGGTTTAACATTTTCCTGATCGTAACTGTATTTTATTACTGCCTTTATTCCTGCCTCATCTCCCTGAAATGGAGAAAGATTAAAAGCAGAGATGCCGCGGTGACTGGTAACGATAAGCGGTAAACCACTCAACAAGTCTGAGACATAATCATCACGTTTAGGATACACTCTCATCACACTATTGGGCAAACTGATTGTTGGATAGGTTGGTACCAACAGTTGGCTGATATTACCCATGTAAGGATTTACATAATCCACAGGTTGTTTTTGTTCTGCCTGAGAAAAAGAACATCCTAAAATAATGAGTGCTCCTGTAAATAGAATCTTAATATTTTTCATTTTCATATTCTATAGATTTTTCGTTAATACTTATTTTTTTATTCTGAATAAAATGCTGAATTATTGTTGCTTAAGAGAACAGACAAAATGAACTTACGCTGACTCTTCGACGTTCCCGACTTCGTCGGGATTGCTCAGGGTGATCAAATGGCGCGTTCATCCTGAGTAAGCGAACGGAGTGAGCGCATCGAAGGATCAGATCAAGTAGCATGTTTTTGAGATAGCTTATAATTATATAGGTTTTCATGCTTATCAATGTCTACAACAACCTGCACCACAGAATTTTCATTTTCAATAGTTATCGACCGACCAGAAACATAATTTCTCAGACGACAACCTACTATTGTAACAGTCAGTTTCTTATCACCTTTGGTAAGCGTATAATCCCCCCCTTGGTGTTGGACTATTGACACCAGTATGTGAACACTCTCTTTCAAAATCATTCCCCCGTCAATAGGACGGGAACTAATTTCGTTCCGGTAATTTCGAAGATAAGGGTTCTTCTCCGCGAAGCACTTTAGCAGCTTTGCCGGTCAACCATAGATAGAAATCAGAAGGACGTCCATCCATACCATTGAATTGCGCTATTTTGCTAACAGGAGGATTATCCGTGCATTTGAAAATTGCCGTCCCTTCGTTCACTTCATCGAACATTGCTACGTACAGCATATCAGCACCGGCACCGATTGCTGTAGAGATTAAATCCCAATAAAATTTTCCGCCTTGACGGGGAATCGAACCAACCGGTTTTACATCTTCAGTAAGCGCATGGCTGCTTAAATTGTGCCAGCTAAACCCGGGATAGACACAGGGTGCATAACCGATATTGTTTTCCTTGCACCATTTCATATCTGCTATAATATCGTCGCGATAACGATCCATGTCATGATGCAGAAGAGGACTAAATCTTTGTACCATCCATGGCATTATGATATCCGCCTGCTTAATAATGTCATGCAAATAAGTATCGTGAACACAATCCGCATTAAGATCCCGCCAAAAGGTAGGTACTCCCAGCATTACAGAACATCCGCCATATTCAGGATCATTCTTGAGAAAATTTATTAATCGTTCTATACCTATATTTCGAATATCATATGGCCGGTCGGGAAAGCCCAATCCCCAGATAACGACCAGTGGTTTTTCCCTGTAATGAAGATATGTTTTAGTACCCGGCTGATTGGTCACTTTTAACGAATCAACAAGAAATTTCCAATCCGCAATAACCGAAGAACAGTCTTCACCCTGTGCTGCCAGACCTGAAAGATCATACATCACTGCAATAGCCCGGTCATATTTGGAAGCTGCTTCTAAAGCATATTTCATTACGGTATTGGAAGCTTCTCTTTCATACCCAGGTTTTGTTGAATTAAAAAAGCGCTGCATAAAGACACCATCAAGTCCGTAATTCTTCATCCACTTGAAATGAAGGTCAACAGTGCTTTCATCAGTCGAGCTGAAAAAACGCGCTGTACTTCCGTCGGCTAATTTCAAACCTGTCGGATATGTCTTTTCATATTCGCTCACATCCGGCCACATGTCGATGCTGATCCTATTTTCATCAGGGTACATCAGGCCTTTATTGGGAACCCTAAACCACCCCTGATAACCTGCCATCACCAACCCGTTATAAGTAGGATAATCTGTTATTTTTGAGTGTTTATTCTGAGCAGAAACTCCAAGTGAAAAGAAGAACAAACACATTACCAAAGGGATCAACTGTCTTTTTATTTTCATGATGTTACATATTATATTATCAAGTATAGAATTATTATACTCTTTTGAACTAATAAAATAGCCCGGCTTCTAATGCAGCCGGGCTTTGTATTCCTAAGCATAACCATAAGGAGATTATTTGATGCTTAGATTGCATAGAAACGACTGGACGTAAAACTCATCGTCTGGTGGTTTGGCATAATAAAGAACCATCTCATGATGTGCGTGAGTCATCCACTCTCATTCGTGAAGGAGTCCAGCAATGAACCAAACCACTTATGTTGGTCTCGATGTGCACGCTGAACCGATTACCGTTGGCATTCTAAAACAAAGGAGACAAAGTGTCTAGGTCGTTCAACTCTCCTCCGACCTGATGAAGGTCCGGCAACTCTTCCGACAACTGCCCGATCACATTCCCCGTGCGGGCCTGTTACGAAGCCTCCAGCGCTGAATTTCGCACGAAACACACTTTCGAATGGAAGAGCCTGCAGCCCTTTACGGACTGCAGGCATGATCCACGCTTCCTTTAGGAGAAAAAAATGACCGGACTACTTAATGACCGGACTATTTAAGAAGAAGCATTTTCTTTGTCATTGTAAAGCTGCCAGCCTGAATCTTATACAAATACATCCCGCTTGCTAATCGTGAGGCGTCGAAAGATGTAGAATAGCTGCCGGCCTTTTGTTCTTGATTCACCAGCGATGCAACTTCCTGGCCCAGCACATTGTACACTTTTAGCGTCACAAGACTATTGTGAGGAATGCTGTATTCAATCATTGTTGTCGGATTAAACGGATTCGGATAGTTTTGTGCTAACGCGTAATTTGAAGGCACATTATTATTGGTTTCCCTAACGCTCAGTAGTGAACTGTAATAATTCGCGACCTTGTTATATTCAGCTTGAGAATTCCATCCGCTTACTCCGTTTGTCCACCAGTTCAAATCACCAAGTTTTAGTCCATCAATGGTTGATGTGAGATTTGCGCTGTAACTAAAGTTTTCGTTTAAGTCAAGTCGTGCTGTAATCCCCTTCCCACCCGGTCCAGGCAGGTTACCCGGATTGTCATAATCACTAAAAGCGAACATTCCTGGATCGTAAGTTTGTCCCGATGGTTGTACACCGTAGTTAGTTTCTGAAAACCATACCATATTATCAAGTGCAGCCTGGGTATGAACGCCACCAGCAGAGAACTGTTGAATAGCTGGAGTCTTCAACCCTGGATCTGCATAGCTAATGGTAGCATCATCAATTTTGATGTTTGGATAAGCGGCTGCCAAATTCCGCGTAAAACCACTTATGAATAGTGGAGGAATATTCTGGACAACTATTATTGTAGAATCTCCAAGCCAGGAAGCAGGTTGCCCAAAATTACTACGATTGGAAAGCGGCTGATGGAAACCCGCTGCTTTTTGAGCTGCAGTGAGATAGTTTCCGTTATAATATTGGTTCAAACAAGTATCTGTAAAATGAACATTATTTGAATTTAGATATATTACAGAATTCTGAGCAGGTACATAACCTTGTTCAGTCATCCACAACTTAGATTCCGCTATACTTCCTGAAGTTGAATCAATACAAGCTGTACCTAAAAATGTATGGGTATCATTTTGAGTCCATTCAGTACCTGAACATTCACCTTCCCAGTCCTGATTAATAAATAAATTATTTGTAAAATATGCTGTTTGGTATTGAATCTCTGTAATTCCATATTTTGTAGCGTCAACCCAGGTGTTATGATTGAAGTACATAAACAAAATAGTATGATTTAAATACAACCCCAAACCTGTATGTTCCATAGTACAGTTTTCAACCCAACATGTATCCATGCCGCCATTTGCATAAATAGTTGAATTCCATGAATTTTGGAACCAGTTCATATCCCTGAAACAGCAATTATATAAATACATATTTGAATGACCGTTCTGAAATCCAAACATATTGTTACCACCATATTGTGTAACAACATTTCTCATAATAAGTCTTCTGCCTATAGTATTTATCGCAAAAATATCCGATTTACTATTATTAACCTGAGATATTGCTTGCCAGTAAACATTTGCTACAGTAAGATTACCGTTAATTTGGTCTGTAAACGCATTACCGCCGCTTGCAACAGGGACTTCCTCTATAACCGGCAAACGTCCATTTGTTGCACCAATAATGTTTAATGTAGCAGTACTATCGGTTGCACTTCCAAATAAAATTTGAGCTTGTACATAATAAATAGAATCCGCATATAACATATAAATACGATTTGGGTTTATTCTTACAGCGCCTGCTGTAGTATCACCATTAATCGTATTTTCAATAGAGCCGATATTGGCAGCACCGCCAGGAATCCAAATTGTATCCTGACTAGCGGGCACTTGTGCCAGCACCGAAAAAGAAAGCGCAAATAGAAAAGAGAGAATATAGAAAATATTCTTTTTCATTGTTGCTCCAGTTTTGTTTAAATTAAGATCAATTAGTAATTAACGAACCAAATCTTGTAGCCATTGTTTTTTAAACCATTGTGTTAAGCAACTCCTCCTTTCCTTGCTAAAAAAACATTTTAATTATTACCTTTTGATTATTGTATTTCATATCGAAGACCAATATCAGCCAAAAGGCCATACGAAGCCATTGACGTAGGGTAAAGTACATTAGTAAGATGGATATCCGACTCATCGATATATTGGTTTAAATTTGATACATCTGCCTGAATAGATAAATTTTTAGACAAGGTTTGTTTCGCTGACCAGTCTACTATGAACTGAGCTTTTGAATATGTGTCTTGTAATTCCAGAGTCGGATCTAAATTAGTAAGTGTCTGTCCCTGGTATCTGCCGGTAACCCTCGTAGAAAATCCTTTATAATCCCAACCAACACGAATATTCCACATGTCGGTTGGTTGATCTAGCATTCTGTCTTGTCTTGTTTCATAAGTAGCAACGGAAGCTGGTTTAGGGACAACTACAGTAACGATATGTAAATAAGGGTATAGAGTTGCAGACGAAATATAAGTATAGTTTACATCAAGGATTAAATTGCTTAATAAACCGGGTAAATACCAGAAGTTAGTCTCCCAGTTTAGCTCAACTCCACGGTAATAGGATTCGTTAGGATTGTTAATAGGATAGCCATTATACCCACCACCTCCTGAGAAAAGTTGACCTTTAGTCTTAAATAATGGCGAATTATTATACAACACTCGTGGCGCTTCTAATTCTGCAATTAATGAGGCAGGCGCATTTATAACCTGATCATAGAATTGAGGCTGATAACCTTGAAGATAATATTCCAAACCAGCAATCTGTTTATAAAAACCATCAATTGAAAACAAACCTATTTCATTAGAATGAAAAGAATAAATCACATCAAAATTATCATCTATTGCCGGCTTAAGATAAGGATTATATCCTATCAAATTTACATCACCATTATCCGCCACAAGGCCGGGGGAAAGGTCCAAATAATTAGGCCTTGTACAACTTTTGAAATAAGCAGCTCTCACATCCATCCAATCATTTATAGTATATTTGGAATTTACACTTGGAAACCAATAATTATTACCATTGACTGATGAAACCGGGAATATATATTGAATGCCATTAACGGATTCATTTGATGCCTGAATAAAATAGGAACTGTATACAGAATGAAAATCTTCATAACGAACACCCGGAAGCAGCATTAAATTTTCACCTATATGCAATTCAGTCATTATATACGTGGCCGACTTCTTTTCATCGTTTGCATAGCTATTTTGATAGGTTGGAATTCCATCTGTAATATAAAAGTTAGAGGTGAACGCCGCCGATCTTTTCATAAAAGAGTCGAGTGCAGAAAGATTCTCGGAATATCCCATATGAAATCGTCCGCCTAACAGCTTTCCCCAATTATAATTAAGAACTTCCCAATTTTGGGTGGGGACTCCGTTTGATTGGGGTATATTAATTCCCGGACTATCATTAAATAGTATATCACTAAATTGACCGGAAGCTTCCATTTCTGCCCAAATTTGCTCACCCCTCCCGCCAAGAAATTCACCATCTAATTGATCATAACCACTATTGCGATCTTTATCAGAGAAAAAACCGCCTAATTTAACATTACCGGAAATGTCTTTGGTTATACTATAAGGAATTTTCCAATCCGCTTTGTATGTATATGTCTCATCTTTTCTTTTTGTAGTTTCCAGAAGGTTTTGTTGCAGGTCAGAGGTTTTGGGTACGGTAGTATTATAAAAATTCGAAATAACACCAGCGGGTTGAGCGCCAACTAATGTAGCTGGAGCTATGGATGGAAGGAGGTTAAGATCAAGAAATTCATAGTAATCCTCATTATTAGCATTTGTAGTCCTGCTGTAAGACGCATCTACCGTCAATTCTGTGTTCAAAAACGAAAACACGTCGGAGAGGGAATGAGAACGAATTGTTGTTATCGGTTTAGAGACAGAAATCTGGGACTGAAAAGAACTCAAACCGGCCATCTGGAAAAAATTATTTCGCTGCGTGTTTTCATCTATCTGCTGGCTCAACATATTATCTATCTTCAATTTCATAAAGTTCGTTTCATAGTCTATTACGATATCCCCTTCTGAACGATACCTTTCATCAATGGTTTGTTCTACTTGACCCCAATTATCCTGGACTGACCACGGCTGACCTGCGGGAGTAATTGAATTATAGGCTGCTCCAAATTGATCGTTAGATCTGTCAATTTTTGAAGTTACGAAATTTCCAATTATACCCAGACTGTTATCAAAAAAACGGTCGCTTAATCCTAATGAAAACTTGTAATTGCTGGCATTATTATTATAATTATCATAAGCTCCTTGGGCAACAGCATTCAAATGGAAACCCGTCTCTGCTTCTTTTAATGAAAGGTTTACAGTACCTCCAAGTGCATCGGCATCCATATCCGGGGTTAAGCTTTTGGACAGCACAATACCTTCGAGCATTTCATTCTGGATTATTTCAAGTCCGGCGCTGCGGTCAAGGTCTGTTCCATTAAGCTGCACTCCATCAACGTAAACACTATTATATTGAGGAGCTAAGCCATCGATAATAACTTTATTACCTTCTCCACCGTCGCGTTCAAGCGAAACGCCGGGCAGTCTGCCAATAGATTCAGCGGCATTTAAATCAGGCACTTCCTGGATATAATCTTTTGCAACAACATCCTGTATTGAATTGGCAGCTAACTGCTCATTTATCGCTCCAATTTGACCTTGTTTTTGTGCCGTAATCACTACAGTTTCACCTGTAATTGATTCAGGAGTTAGATAAGCGTCCAGAACAAGTGTTGCTCCAGGTAAAACTTTCACATTTTCTGCTTTGTAACTTTTATAGCCGATGTATGAGAATTGAATTGAATATGTGCCCGGAGGAACATTAGTAATCAGGTACCCTCCATTAAGGTCACTTGACGCACCAAAGCTAGTGCCTACCAAGATTATATTCGCTCCAGGTAAAGATGCCCCCGAACTATCGATAACCTTGCCCTGTATTTTAGAAGTGCCTCCTTGGGCCATTAATACTGAATTGTTTAGAATTACTAGGAGAGAAATAGATACCAGTAGCACGGTAAGCATTTTCATATAGATACTTCCTACTCTCTTGTTGAATTATTGGTGACAGTGACCTTTATAATAGAAAGAACCCTTACTGATTAATTGCAACAATGGGCTTTACACAGCTAAAAAGTCACAAAAAATCTTTAAAAACGGAACAATTCAATGCTTAAAAACTGTGTTAAGATACAATATGTTTATTTACTTGTCAATATCTTTTTTTTAGAATACAATTTTTTATTGATCTTTATTGGTATCAATGTGATTTAGCGCATAAGAATAGGCACCCAGAGAAATGGCCTTACTTGTCCCAATTTTTGAAATTGCTACACCTATTCTTGGATCCGGATCATACATGAAGGTTTTGTTTGAGCCTGGCACTGTAATGGTTTTTGTTGAGCCAGCTAAAAACTTAATTAGGTCTTCTTCTCGCTCAAGGTTATATACTTTTTGAACAAGTCTTCTGAATTCTGAACCATCCACATTTTTAAAGTTGCTGTTCATTTCATCAACCAGATATGGGAGGAATAAATCTGATGCCCCGGATAAACCACCGCCAATAACAATTAACCCATCTATAATTGTGATGACATTAGAGATCGCATCCCCAGCCGCTATAGCCATTTCTCTGAACGCACTTACGGCTGCCTCTCTACTACCTTTCAATTCACCTTTCGCAATTTTGTAAATATCTTCAGGCTCAGGGGTTAGTTTAGGATCTATATTTGCCAATTCCGAATAAATCCTCTTAACAGCTCTAATGCTTGCGTGATTCTCAATATTCAAATGGGGTGAAAGTTTATCCCTGACAAGCCATATTTCAGCTGCCCCGGAATTATCTCCGCCAAATAGTTCCCCATTTCTAACAACTCCAGCGCCAAAACCCGTACCTAGCGTAAGGCCTAACAAGTTCTTAAATCGTTTGGGGCTGCCTGCTTCCTTTAGTTTTTTGTTTATCTCGGGCAGAAACCCTGAGATAGCTTCACCAAAGGCGTACAAATCACCGTCATTATTTATAAATACCGGCAGTTGAAACTTATATTCTAAAAACGGACCTAGTGCAACTCCCCCTCTAAAAGCAGGCAAATTGGGAAGGTCCCCGATTATACCGTTAGGATAATCTGCGGGACCCGGAAAGGCAAAGCTTATTGCAACAGGTTTTTCCTTTATTTTTGATCTTACCTGATTAAAACCGTCAACGAGTGCATCTAACATTTTATCCAGGTTATTCGGGACCGATGGAATTTTTATGTCATCTACTACTTGTTCATTAGCTTGAATAGCGGCAAATACCAGGTTTGTACCTCCGGCATCAAGAGTCATTACAACCCTATCATCATTAGTGTAATTCATTTTTCTACCTAAGAAATTCTGATCTCAATTTCAGTTTGTTAAGAGTTCTGCTATGCAATTTCTTTCTTTCTTTTCATGGACAGCACAAGTAAATAGACAAAACAGAGTGCAGGAACAATGTAAGCAAAGGTCGGCATGCCTGAATCGACAATTTCCCCCATTATTAAGGGTACAATAGCCCCGCCGCTTATCGCCATGACCATGAGCCCGGATAATTCGCTTGCTCTCTCAGGTTTTTCTTCAATTGTAATCGCAAATAACATCGGCCATATGTTTGCGAATCCTAAACCGCCAATCAAGATTCCGGCCACTGTTAGAGAGTTAGATCCGGTTAAGACGAGTAGGATTCCCAGCAATCCCAATGCTGACGCTATTCTAAAAAAGGTATGAGCATTAATATTTATGCTTCCTCCAATCAATCTTCCTAACGTAAGAGCGCCAAAAAAGAACGTAGGACCTAGCAAGGCAGCTTTATCCGTTTCAAGACCAAGGCTTTCTAACGTTGGCTTAAGAAAACGTCCCATACTTACTTCTGCGCCCACATATAAAAAAATACCGACTACAGCCAGAGCAAAGACCGATTCCTTAAGTAATTTCATTGAAGAGGCAATGCTTGGAGAAACCTCAGCTTTTGCTTCTTCGACCTTTAAAAAAGCTACAAATAAAAACGCTACCATCATCAACAGTAAAAACACCGGAAATACCCCCCTCCAACCCATCGTGGCAAAAATAGGAAGTATTAATACCAAGCCAACTAAATATGACGAACCGGCCGAGCCTAATCCTTTAATCCCTTGAGCTAGCGCCAAGTTTTTACTGTACTTCCCTTTCTCACTAACATCCCTCATTAATGGGTTTCCGGCAACTTGGAGAAATGTTGTGCCAATACCTAAAAGGAAGATGCAAAATAGCAGAAGAATAAATCCGGGATTGACAAAAGTGGGTATAGCCATCGCAATAATATTCAACCCCAAACCCAACAATAAAAGATTCTTTTTACCAATGCGTGCAGCAAAAGTCCCGCCCGGCACACTAAAAACAGCAAATGCAATAAATACAAAAAATGTAAGCAAGGTTGCAACAACAGCGCTCAGTTCATAGGTTTTCTCAACAGCAGATGCCATAGGTCCTATTGCATCGGCGATGCCCATCACCAGGAATGCGAGAAGTACAGGAAATGTCTTTGTCTTCATTTTTTCTCCAATTGATGTTTAACCATTTTTGTCAACGGCCTGCCATTTTATAGCATTTCAAGGGCAATGTGATTATCTACACAATTAGCCTTATCGATATTGATAATATACAATAATTTCGTAAATTAAGATAAAGAAATATTGAACATATGCAAATAGTATTCTAAGTGCTGTTAATTATGCTTATTTCGCGATAGAAGTGTGTCTGAGGGAGTTTTTTAATATGAGTTATGCGACCTTTAGATTCTCACACCTCCAGTGTGCCAGAAAGAACCATGTGGAATTCTTGAGTATTTGTTTATTGCTAATTCTGACCTCATCAGCATTGCATGCACAATCAAGGTTCAGTGAAACTGAAAGTTTCGACTTCGATACTTCAAGATTCGTTTCGACCGGGAGAGGCGATGTTAAACCAGATGATGGGGCGATAGTTACCAAAGATGCTTATGCCTGTTTCGGAAAGAAAGCCTGGAAGAATTACCGGGCTTGTTTCAGTGCAAGGACACCGGCAGACGAACAGCAGGTTCAGATATCGGTCGGCTTCAGAGCTTATGACCGCGACGTACTTATTTAGTTGAGCTAGAATTATTCAATTCATTATTGACAATATGGAGGTTAGATGAGAAATAAAGATGAAGGAGATTTTGACGACATAAATTCGTCAAGGCGGGATTTTATAAAGAAGGCTGGCGCCGCCGCCGCAGGTATACTGGTTGCTCCATATTTGAAACCTTCGGGAGTATTTGGATACGAACTAACTTCTTCTTTTTTAGCTTCAGTGGCAATTACCAATACGACAAACACCCTATCCGACAGTTATGTTTATAATGCGACAAGCGGCGTCGGTATCAAACAAAAAGTATATTATATTCTCGACCTGCTTGATCAGAATCAATCCGGCAAAGTTTCATCCTTGTTCAGCAAGGGTAAGAAAGTGGCGATAAAAATAAATCTGACCGGCGGTTCCAGTAACGCTTCTAACTTCGCCCCAAGCCCGAATGCCAAATTCCCGGATGTTACTATTACCGAGGCGATTTGGACTCATCCCGCTGTACTGCAAGCTGTTGGTCAGTTCATACTCGATGCTGGAGTAAATCCCGCCGATATCTATATTGTTGAATCCTTCTGGGACGCGACATGGCAGAACCCCGGCTCAACGGCACCTTTTGGTTCCAACGACGCCTTTGGGTATAGCGCCGTTCAGAAAGCTTTAGGATGCAACGTTGTTGATCTGAACGATACAACCCCTGCTAACCTGGTGGTCATTTCAACGGGGAGTAATTATTTTAATTTTGCAAGCTTTACCATGAACAAAATATTGCAGGATGTTGATGTCTATGTTTCTATTCCTAAGCTGAAAGATCATTCGACTGCAGGCATTACTTGCTCGCTTAAAAACCAGATAGGCGCAGTGCCGAAATCATTGTACACGATACCGGGAGATGATGGTGACAGAGGAGCCCTTCACCATGCTAAAAGCACCGATCCAACATGGGATTATTTACCCGAGAGTATCTGCGATTTGGCCGCTGCCCGTCCTGTAGATCTTGCAGTGGTTGACGGAGTTAAAAGTAGCATCGGAGGCGAAGGGCCTTGGTGTACATTTTTTGCGCCTGCTTCAAAACACGTATTAATAGCGGGGCTTGAGCCGGTTGCTACAGACAGCGTCGGTGCGCACATCATGGGATTAAATACCGAGGGATTATTCTTACCGCTGCCGGGACCTCTGACGGTCGGCACAAATACATCTTCGATTTGTGATAATTATCTTTATCTTCTCAATCAAAAAGGCGACGTTACAAATCAATTAAGTCAAATTCAGGTCGTTGGTGATGGAGCAAGTATGGTAACATCGGTACGGCAAAGCCTCACACCGGCGCAGCCTTCTGAATTCCAGTTGTCTTCGAATTTCCCGAACCCGTTTAATCCTTCAACAAAGATAGTTTTCTATTTGCCTCGGAGTGAATTTGTAACATTAACGGTCTATGACATAACCGGCAGAGAAATTGAGACTATTGTTAATGGTGAAGTTCCTGCGGGTGAGCACCGGCTGCAATGGAGCGCAGAGGGCCTTGCAAGCGGAGTTTATTTATGCCGGATGGTGGCAAAAGGTTATTCCGAAACGATTAAGATGGTTTACCAGAAATAAAGGAAATAGCTGATTACCATCTTCGCGGGTAAGACGCACGACATTTCTCAACACTAAGCATAAGGTATTATGGATTTCCGAACACTTATCGGGAATCCATGGCGTAAAGCAAATTTGTGCGTCTATGTTATCGCTGCAAAGGCAGCTGCAATCAATGAAAGGTCAGAAGCGGATTTCACAAGAATTATTTTTTGGAAGGAGATTTTACCATGAAAAGGAATAAACTAACGTTATTGTGTTTTGTTTTCGCCTGTTGGGGATTTGCGCCGTTTTCTTATTCAGCCCAATTGTCCGAATCCTCCGGCCTGGCGTCGTTTGTCAATCCTTTCATTGGCACTGATAACTCCGGGGATACCTATCCGGGCGCGGTAGCTCCGTTTGGTTCGGTGCAAATGACGCCAAACTGGGCGGGCAATGGTTATTATTATTGGGACAAACGGATGCATGGTTTTGTGGTAAACCACATGAGCGGCGACGGCGGCGCCAATGAAGGACAGGTTCTTATGACGGCGACTACCGGGCCGGTAAAAATTGACCGGACCGAAACGGATTATTCCTTCGATCATCAACACGAAGCGGCTTCCGCCGGTTACTATCAAGTGCTGATGCAGCCTTGGAACATCAAAGCCGAATTGACCGCCTCGGTTCACTGCGGTTTTGTAAAATTTACTTTCCCCGCTGGAGAACAGGCGAACATTCTGCTGCCCTTGAGCTACGTTAACAATACCATCATTTCGAGCCATGTTCATTATGTGGACCGCCAAACTGTCGAAGGCGATGTGAATGCCGAATCGTTCAACGGCTATCACCTTGGTATCACAGTCTATTTTGTCATGAAATTCAGCAAGCCGTTTGCAACACACGGCACATGGACGGACAAAACAATTCAGGAAGGCAGTGATTCGGCGGCGCAAGACGACCGGAAAACGATTATTGGATTTTATGGGAGTTACCCTGCTTCCACCAATTCACAGGAAGTGGATGTCCGAATCGGAGTTTCGTACACGGATTTAGCCGGCGCCCGCGCTAATCTTCAAACCGAAATGCCGAATAATGATTTCGAAGGCTACCATCAACAAACGGTACAGGCATGGAACATGGCGTTGAGCGTTATCGAAACGAACGGCGGCACAACGGAACACAACCGGATTTTTTATACGGCGCTTTACCATTGCCTCATCGCGCCGCAAATTTTCGATGACGTGGACGGCCGTTATCGCGGCTTTGACGATAAAATTCATTCAGTTCCCGAAGGGCACAAACATTTCTATACTACTTTTTCCGGCTGGGACATTTATCGCACGGAAATTCCGTTGCTGGCACTCATTGCCACCAAAGAGTCGGAGGACATGGCGCAATCGCTCGTCGAAGAATATAAACAAATCGGATACATAGACCGTTGGTCGCAACGCAACCGACCGACAGCCATAATGAATGGCGATCCGAACACACTTGTTCTGGTCAATATCTGGAACGCCGGTCTGCACAATTTTGATGTAAACACTGCTTACGAAGCCATGTTTAAACAAGCGCAGGCGGGAAATATTCACGGTTATTTAGGTGATTACGAACTTTACGACGAGGAAATGAATGGTATATCCATCAATCCCAATGCTGCAGTTGCCACCGCGCTGGAACACGAACTGGCTTTTGCCGCTTTGGGCAATCTGGCTAAATCCCTGAATAAAAACGGAGACGCCAGCTATCTTTTTGGCCGTTCGCTGCAATATCGGGAAATGTATAATCCCGCGACGGGATTTTTCCAGCGGCGTGACAGAGAGGGGCGCTGGGACCCTGGCTTTGGCGGTTACACGGAGGGCAACAAATGGATTTATTTGTGGTTTGTTCCTCATGATGTTCAAGGGTTGGTGGATTTGATTGGCGGGACCAATGTTTTTGACCAACGGCTTGACCAATTTTTCAAGGAAAAGTACTATGACCCGACCAATGAGCCGGATTTGCAGGCGCCGTTCCTTTACAATTATATCAATCGTCCATGGAAAACGCAGCACATTGTGGCTGTAACAGCAGATTCCTCATTCACCGACGAGCCTGGCGGTTTGGCAGGCGGCGGCAATGACGATTTGGGAACTATGTCGGCCTGGTATGTTTTGAGCCAGATCGGCTTTTATCCGGTTGATCCGGGAATTCCCGATTTCGAAGTTTGCACTCCGCGTTTCAAGCAAATTGTCATTCATTTAAGTCCACCATACTCCGGCAAACAATTTGTCATCGAAGCGCCAAATGCTGCGCCGCAAAATGAATATATTCAGTCGGCAATTCTGAATGGTCAGTCGCTGACCAAACCATGGTTCAGCGAATCTGAAATTACCCGCGGCGGAAAATGGTCGTTGGTTTTAGGCCCCGAACCGAACCGCGAATGGGCGGCGTTGCCAAAAGACCGGCCGTACTCTCTTTGCACGGGTTACAACCACTTCCCGCAAAATCCGATTATTCATACGATAGTTCCTACTTCGCAAGAGAAAGAAACCCCGCAAATTTGGCGTTACACAACGCAAAATCCGGACAGTAATTGGTTTCACGCAGATTTCGCTGACCAGAACTGGCAGGAAGGCGAAGCAAGCTTCGGCGCGCGGGACTGGCGCGTCCATTATGCCCGCACACGCTGGGACACCGAGGATATCTGGATTCGCCGCACATTTACTCTGACTACCGTTAAGGGCCAGCCGGCTGTTTCAATGTGCCACGACAAAGACGCGGAAGTCTATATTAATGGCGTACTGGCACTGACAGCACCCGGATATTCGGATTCTTACGCCATTTTTCCTTTATCACCGGAAAGTGCCGCGACGTTGCATCCGGGCAAAAATGTAATTGCCATACACGTTCATCATGAAGAATTTGAAGCTCACTATATCGATGCCGGATTAGTGGAAGTCGAATGGTCGTCAGAAGAAATTAAGGCAAACCAGTAAAGCAGAAACGAAAGACGTTGAATTAATCCTGTCTGTTCGCGTTGTGGCCGGTTTTGAAATGAACTGTTATTTTTTGGAACATAAACTAGGCGCTGGCCAGTCTTTTACAGGAGGAGAGAGAAGAGGAGCCACTCCCGTATTGGGTGTCCAATCTTCTGGAATACTAACGGGTTGGAAATCCCATTTCCCGTTTAAGCAGATCTCTTCTCTATAAGGATTTTCTCGAGGAAAAACGATTCCCTCAGCGGGAGAGATATCGCGCATGAATTTTACACCTTGAGCGCATACTTTTTTCGGTACAAAAAAACTCAAGAATAATACGCCAGTAAAAATTGAGAATCTCAAGATTGCGAATGTTGCTGATGGGTACTGCTTCATCCATTTGAAGCATCTATGTTATTGATAATTGCTTAATACTTATTGAAACTGTTGCTTAGTTTCACATATGTGTACTCAGCTTTATCATTAAGACGATTATCAAGCACTAATCCAACTCGCATAGCTGCTCCCCATGGAGGCAAAAATCCTCCATCGTAATATTTATCAGAAGTTTTAATCGGCGTCCAGTTGACTTGGTCGGTTGACCAGAAAAATCGAAAAAGTTGACCATTTACGGCTTCCAGCTTCAATGAAATCGGGTTGCTTCCAGGAATATTTGTTTGAGCCAGAATTTGTCTTTCCCCATTTTTAAATTGAAAAAGAGTAAGTTTAAATTCATCTACCGTATAAGCCAATAAGTTTTTACTGTTGCCGTATACACAAATTCCACTTTGAGAATCCGAACGTTTGGCCATTCCCACAACAAAAGCATAGTCCCCTGTTTTTGGACTTAATCCCGCAAAAACAATTCCCGTCTGCCTTGACGTAAGTGTTAGTTTCTTGTCGCTGATATAAAGTTCGGGCTCATCTCGATCCAGATCCCACTGCCAAAACTTCAGGTTTCCATTCGTAGAAAAATCATCGATGTAAACAGAATCCCGGACTTGTACTGAATTTCTCAAAGGCATCGAAGCAGAGACCGAAGGACTATCGCCATTCTTGAATTGCGGCCATTCTGTTTTTTCATCCCAGATCAATTCATCCAACATGCCTTGCCGACCAATAAACTGAAAATCTATATAATTATAAGCATGATGAAGGAAATAAAATCGATGATCCGGTGTTTCCACTAAGGTTCCATGACCCGGACATTTCCACCGATCTCCTCCATGCAAAAGCGGAGTAAGATTCTGCTCCCAGTCGCCTTTAATAGATGTGGAACGGGAGACCATCACTTTATATGTGCAATGCTCGTCACAACAGTCGCCGACGGAATACAACATGTAATAATATTGTCTATGCTTAACAATACATTCACCTTCGGCACCTTCCCCTTTCCATCCTCTATCATATCGGGTAAGGCTAAAATGTTCGCCCACCAACGATAATCCATCGGGACTAAGTTCCGATGCAAGTATTTCACTAGGACGATCATGATTTAATCCATACGCTTTCCATGTAACATAAAGTTTTCCATCATCATCTTTAAAAACAAAAGGATCAATAGCTTCTTTCCCCCAGTCAATGATGATGCCATGGTCTGTAAATCCCTTGTGGGGATCCCTGGTTGTCGCTACACCAATGCATGAGACCAGATCCCCTTTTCGTTTGGCAGTGTAATACACAAAATAGGTCCCATCATTGTAAAAAAGTTCGGGAGCCCAAAAACCTTTAGCAGCCCACTTCGGAGGACTAATAAAAATAGATCCTAATTGCTTCCAATTAATCAGATCTGTTGATTCATATAAAGGGAATAGTGGGGCAAAATCACCGGAAGTAGCTGCAGCATAATAGGTATTCACCACTCTGATAATAGTTGGATCGGGAAAATCGCCGGGGATAACCGGATTATAATAGACCGATGTGTTATCACTATGTTGTGCAACTAACGACAGCAGGACAAGAAACAATAACAACAATACAAAGGTGCGATTTAAGGTATCAGAAGATCCGTGCCTTTGATTGTGCATTCTTTATGCGTCCTTCATTTAAAGACTAGCATCCACCGGGATATAATACTCCGATACCTTCAGGATGGAATCAACTATTGAAGTAGGATTTGGAAAAATGTGAGGATGATGTTTAAAACCAGGTTCAACTAAATCGGCGACAGCCTCTCGTTTCATAATTCTTACATATTAATTTTGGTTTACAATTATTACATCCTTTGTACGTTCTTTGGGTGTAACTTTCAATCTTGTTATTTTGCCGTCTTCTACGTGCCCCTCGACAACAGTCTTGTAGGGTGCGTGCAATTTAAAATCGGCTGACCAGTCTTTAGGCCAGGCCGGTAATAGTTGGATTCGTTTACCATCGCATTGCATCAACATTAGCTGCAGTCCGATCATGCCCGTTCCCGCGTTCTGCACATCCGGAACCTCATCTCCAGCTTTCCAAAACCAGCGAAACCGTGCGTTACTGTAATTAGTAAACTCACTCACGACGACCTTCTGAGCTTCTTGCGGCAGACCCAGAACGGCAGCCTCCGTGCCATCTTGCCCCCAAACTTTGTCCATCGGAAATAACCGAGCATTAAAAGTATTCCGTACAAGCTGGAGATCAGGTTTGCCTACACCATAGAGCCGATAGGGGTAGACTACATAGAGTTCAGCATTTTCCACATTGCAAGTATTTCCATATGCTTCCGCCGGCAAAATGATCGGCATCCCATTGCTATCACCGACCGCAAAGGGGGGTATTTTGTCGTGTGCAGTTTTACCTATAGGAATGTGTGGGAGATCTCCAAGCATTCTGGCCCAGAATTCTCTTTGCTCTTCGGAACTCACATTTTTCGGCAGGTCCATCAGCCGGAGAATAACCGCTTCTAAGCCGGCAATATCGGGAGTGGGATTGATCGCTGTGAACTGGTACGTTTCCAGGGATTGCGCTGGCGCGATTTGGATTTTCCCGGAAGGAAGGTGCGGATAGTGGAAATAGTAGTAGGTCAGAATGGCATTGGTGAAGGGAACAATTGACTTGTGTGCAAAGCTGGTGTCCTCCGTGTTCTCATAATAGTCGAGCATTTCCAGTGCTACCTCCAGGGCTCCTTGAATATGGTATCGTTGCCAGCGGCTTTGCATTACGTTGGAAGGATTGTTCCAACCAAAATCATTGAGGTTGGGCAGGCCCCAGAAATACATCGTTTCCGGAAAAGACGCCCCATCGTGGTGATAGTAAGTCCATGTCCGGGCTTTCTCCATTGGCAGCGCATTCAAATACATGTCAAACCAAGGCCTGAGGAGGTCATAATCCCCTGTGGCAACCAACGGCCAGTACAGAAGGCGTGTGTTTTGATTCCAATAGCATGCACCCCACCTTCGGTAGTCGGGATCATGGACTGCAAAGGTTGAAATCGTATCCGGCGGCAGGTCATGCCCTACCGTGAATAGTGAACCGTTAAATTTGATCGGCTGCACACCGCGACCGGCGCAAGCAGTCATGAAACGCTCTATGGCGTAGCCTTGCGATACATTATCCGCATCGGACGAGCCTGTCACATTGATCCAGCTTCGACTCCAAAATTCCGTCCACCATTGCTCATGTGCCTTCCGTGCCTTGCTAAGTTTATTTGTATCCGCCTCGTCAATTTTCTTATCGAGATCAGCACGCCATTTACCTATTGATCCGGTTTGCTCAGTAAGGGCATAAATATCCAACTGTTGTGAATTTGATAATTTCAATGATGCTAAGGCCTTGTTATCAACGCTTACCAGGTTGTCTCCTTTCATCGTGATGCCAAAACAGCGGTGCATTAACGGATCCGGATACTCAGGCAGAAGTGATTCCAAATGCTCTTGTTCAAAAATCATCGGATAGATGCTGCGTGTATTAAAATGGCACCAGGAAACACGGCTATCTCTTGCGGGCAAAATAGTATCCGGATAAAATGTTAAGCCGTCAGTATCGGTTCCCCACTCAAACAACCCCAAATCGGTTTTTCCTATAGCCTTGTCATCAAGATGATATTTTCTCGTCCTCCAGACTTCTGATGTTGCCCTTAACTTAGCCGGGGCTTCGGTTTGAACTTGAACATGAGCTGCGGACCGATTTGCGTCCACCCATATCCGGACGAAATTGTTACCGGCGCGGAGTTCCACCTCGCCGGTTTCCAATTTCAGCGTTTGAGTGAACGAAACTGAATGAACGAATGGATTGGGTTCAAGGCTGACGCGCACCCTGCCAAGCTTTAGAAGTTCGCCGTTCTCGCTCCAGGCGTCGGACTTTGCAATCAGCAATATAATGTCGCCGTTCTGTTCGGTCCAGACGTTCAATGCGACGTCTCCGTTGCCAAATGGCATCGAACTATTTTCGTCGGTTCCCAGAGTATTCCAGACAACATCGTATTGCGCAACCGACTTGTCGCTTTGTCCATAGATAAAAGAAGTGGAAATAACAAGTAGGCAAAAGTAAAATAAGATTTGTTTGAAGGATCTCTGATTATTCATGGTTGATGTTCCCTTAAAAATCATTCTATTATGACTGAAGTTATAAGCCGCTGATCTTCAGAACTGCCACCTACAAATAAATTATACTTTCCTTTAAATAGTCCCATTTCCCTTTTGCTCATATCCATCTTTCTGAGATCCGCCACCGGAATCTTCATAAGTACAACTTCGGATTGATTCTCCGATAAATTGACTCTTCTGAAATCACGAAGTTCTTTCAAGGGTAGTTTATTACCTTCCGGGTACTGAATATATGCCTGTACAACTTCATCGCCGCCCGCCTTTCCGATATTTTTGATTTCCACCGAGAAACTTATAGTATCATTCGTTGTGTATGAATTCTGAGGTTCATTTTTCCATTCGTAGGCAAAGTCTGTGTAGCTTAACCCATATCCGAAAGGATACAAAGCCTTTCCCTTAAAATAGCGGTACGTTCTGTTTTCCATTGAATAATCCTGAAAAGGAGGCAGATCGCTGTCATTCCTATAAATTGTTACCGGTAGACGACCTGACGGATTATAATCTCCAAACAAAACATCGGCAACAGCCTGTCCGCCGGCCTGACCGCCATACCAGGCATTAATTATAGCTGGTAAATGCTCAGATTCCCAGGGAGTAGAGACTGCACTTCCTGACATCAAAACAAAGACGATCGGTTTACCCGTAGACTGTAAGGCCTTTAAAAATTCTGTCTGAACTCTCGGCAGAAGAATAGTTGTACGGTCGCCACCTACAAACCCAGGCTGATTCACTTGCATTTCCTCTCCTTCAAGGGTCGGGGAAATCCCTCCGATATATATGATTGCATCCGCATCCTTAACACTATCAATTACTGAAGTAATAGAAACAGAATCAGGAATGGAGGTAAATCCAGTTACCTGGGCATAATAAATTTGCGTTTCTTTTCCCAGTTTTGCTTTTAAACCCTTCAATGGAGTAATAATTTCAGAGGGAAAACCATTGTAATTAGCCAAAGGTGTTTCACGGTCATCTGCATTTGGTCCCAGAATGGCAACTTTTTTCAGTTTTTTCGAGAGGGGAAGTGTTTGATTTTCATTTTTAAGAAGAACAATAGACTCATGGGCTAACTTGAGAGCAAGATCTTTATGCGGCTGACTTTCCAGAGCATTTACCGAAATATTCGAATAAGGTACCATATTGGGTGGATCGAACATTCCCAATCGGAACCGTATCATAAATAGACGTTTTACAGATTCATCAATTTTTTCTTCAGTAACCAAACCTTTCGTTACAACTTCAGCTAAAGCTAGGTATGTGTCGCCGCAGTTAACGTCGGTACCATGCAGCACGGCTCTGGCAGCAGCACCGGCAGCATCCGGATCACTTTTATGTCCGAGATAGAAGTCTGCTATAGCCCCGCAATCCGAAGTTACATATCCTTTAAAGTTCCATTCATTCCGTAAAATGTCTGTCATCAATACATCATTTCCGCAGCATGGTTGTTTTTCATAAGCGTTATATGCGCACATAACACCCGCAACTTTAGCTTTCACGACCAGCTCTTGAAATGCCGGGAGATAAGTATCCCAAAGATCATAATCAGATATCTCCGCATCAAACTTATGCCGTAGAGATTCGGGTCCACTGTGGATCGCAAAATGTTTGGCGCACGCAGCAGCTTTCAGATATTTTGGATCATCGCCTTGCAGACCTGTCACAAAAGCCTTTCCAATAGTGCCTGTTAAATACGGGTCTTCGCCGTAAGTTTCCTGCCCTCTTCCCCAACGAGGGTCCCTGAATATATTAATATTCGGCGTCCAGTATGTTAAACCGAGGTATATCTCTCTCTTGTTATTGCGTATACTTTCATTATAAATCGCACGGCCTTCTTCCGAAGTATATCCTCCCATCATGTGCATTGAGACAGGATCAAAACACGCAGCCATAGCAATTGCCTGAGGATATGATGTAACTTTATAGGAAGTACGCGCTACTCCATGAAGACATTCGTTCCACCAATTATATTCAGGAACACCTAACCTTGGAATAGCAGCCGCTGAATTCATCATTTGTGATATTTTTTCTCTCAGGGTCATTCTGGCTACCAGGTCATTAACTCTTTCTTCAAACGATAAAGAGGTATCTTGGAAAGGATACTCAAATTTACTTGTCTCGGCTGCCGGCTTAACCGGAGAATTGATCTTAAGCGTGGTAACAAGGAAGTTGTCTAAAGTCTCATCAAATCCTTTTCCTCCCGGATCAGTATGTCCGCCGCCAAAGGTTATCCAATAGGTCGATTTTGCACCTGCTTTCTGCAATTCTTCCTGTAGCTCCTTTCCCTCTAAACCAGGGACTATAGGATCTTTTTCGCCATCACAGATAAGGAGTGGAGGAACATTCTTACTTACGTGGCTTATCGGACTCATCCCTAAATATAGTTTTTTATGTCCCTTGGAATCCGGAACAATACCATGGAAAAGAGACCGTAAACGGGGACGCGAATCGTTTGGAATATTAGGATCGGCATCCCGATATGTAATTTTACCTTTCGATGTTTTCACAACGTCATCCGGTCCCTCATGCCAAAATCTCAATAAATCAGTAGGAGCAACATTACTAAAGCAATTGCAAACATGCGCACTTATTCCTTTCAATTCAGGCGTCGGTCCTCCATCATTGAAATTTTCGGGTACCATAGCAACCATCAAGCTCAGATGCCCCCCGGCTGAACCGCCCATACAACCAATTCGATCCGGATCGATATTAAACCGGGTTGCATTTTTTCGGATAAAGCGTACTGCGTTGCGGCAATCGCGTATGCTCTCAGGAAATCCCCCATCTTTACCAAGACGGTATTGAATTGAAAAAACTGCAATGCCTTTACTTGTAAAAGCTTTGGAGATCATTGTTGCCGGCTCACCTCCGAACCACCATCCTCCATGAATATCTATCATTGCAGGAGCCGGTGCTTCTGTACTATCCGGTATAAAAGCATTTAATGTCAAAGTATCCCCATCAACCGCACAGTAAGGAATATTAAACTCAGTCCGATAACCAGGAATTACATCGGCCTTGTTTACTCCCGTTGGAGAAGAATCTGCGTTCGTTCCAAAACAACTGATAAGTATTGAAATCAGGACAATTTTAGTTGCTTCCATAACCCAACGATTTGTATTCATACTTTTTTATTTTATTGTTTTCTCATATTCCTTTTGGCATTAGTATTATTATTTCTCTCTGTTCTGTATTTATAACTAATAGCTTACCGGAAATGTTTTCTGCTTTTTTCCCGTTACGATAAATTATTAATTCTGTTCCTGGCCATGGGTTTTGAACACGGCAAACACCCCCCTTTTGTGAATTGATTTCAACAAATTCAATTTGACCATTCTTCATTGAAGCAGTTATCAAAAAAGCGTCCTGTGCAGCAAGCGTATACTGAGCATCCCATTCTTTCGGCCACGCCGGAAAAATATAATTCACCGGTTCTTTTCCGGGAGAAGGAGGTACACTCTGCAGCAAAGCAAGAATTAATGCCTGAGCCGCCAGACCAAGACGTTCGCATTCAATTGCACCGGGCCCTTCCCGCAGCATAAGTCTATTACGTATCACTCCAACTCCTGATTCGCCTGTGCCTATATAATCACAATTATCTTCTTTAAAAGAGCGAATCTGGGATGGTATTAAGTATTTTACACGATCAGCCAGCCCTAAGTTAGCGGCAGCCACAGCATCTCTCGAAAGTACATCCACTTTGGTTTTATCGTTTACGCCATTTAGATATCTTTTGTTATAAGCATCAAGTACACTTTCAAACAGTTCCTTGTTCTCGGTGCCGATGTTACACAAATCGTAATAAGAAGCTGGGTCTATTGACGAAGGAATTGGTGTAAGATTATCAAGAATTTCTTTCCAGACTGGACGGAGCTCAGCATCAACATCCAATATTTCCGAAGCACGGATTGCAATAGGCAGCATGACGTGCATTGCAAGGAGCTCTTCGGGAGAATCTGCACCACCCCAATTACTTTCCAAGTTGTTAATGTAACGAATGTGGTATTTTCCATCCTGTGATTTGTAGAAGTTCGGGAAATTGCGATAGAATTCCACAGTTCCTTTAATCATAGGATAAGCAGTAGTTTTAAGCCATTCCTTGTCCAAATAATAGGCATATCGTAACCAGTATAAATAGGAAATTTTAGCAGTAGTAGACATGATATGAGAAGTCCATGCAAACGGACCTTTCTTATTTGCTAAAAATTGCCAATTCCATCGACTATTAAGTCCGTTCTTATTTCGTGCGTAGTTAAGAAATGCAGTGGAAGCTTTATCCCAAGACTTTTTTGCGAGATACAAATCCTGCATTTCTGCCGCAATACTATCAGGAAGTACTTCCAGCCCATCAAACCATGAGGTCTCAGGTATCCAGATGCCCTTGCTGCCCCACTGCTGGTTTGCTGCTTTAACAAACGATTCAAGATTTTTACTGTACGTTGAAAATACTGGATCCATTATTTCTGGTCTATTGGCGGGTGTTAATCCATCGTAATAGGCTCCTTGATTGTGCCACCAATACTGTGATCCCCACATGCATAAATCTCCGTTTGAATACCACAACATTCCGCTAAAACGCGGCATATATTCCCCTCTGGAACAGGAAGCCATAATGTATAAAAAATACGTGTAATTTTTTTCGACTTCATCGGCAACGCCATCAGCGCTATGAAGCTGAATAAGACCTTTTGCCCAATAGTTTCCCCACCAAATACGGTTGTTTTCCAATAATTCATCGAAACTTTTCGATTGTACTGCATCCAATTGCCTCAAAGCCAAATCAGCCACATCTTCGTCGGGATTATAGCTTGACGCACTGGCGGTCAATATATTAAACTTTCCTTTACCTGGTTCTACAGACAAGCGCACAGTCGATTCGTTATAATACGATGCTTTGCTTTTTCGACCTGATACTTCAACTGCTACCGCAGAGGCACTGTAAAAATTTCCTTCTCTAAATTCCTGCGTCAAAATAATTCGTCCGTTCCGGATATCTAAACGTGAAGTAGCAGTATGAAACCCCGTTTTGAATTCCACTGCATGTTTGCTGGTAAGATTATAATTCTTGTTTTCATCATACCTCATCGCATAACGTAACATCCTAAGATCTATATTTATAATAGAGGGGTTATTCCTTTGGTCGTTTAGTTCTGTAGCTATTACATCCTGATTGACGTATGCTACAATGCGTGATGTAATACCATTGCCATTTGCCGTTGTCAGGCCATCAAAAACAGATAAGTGTTGATTAAATGCCGTACCTGTAAAAACATCATCACCATAATCTGCCAGGTGAATATCCATAAACCCACAACCGTTCGAATAATTGTCATGTCCCCAGGGAAAACTATTGGTATTGTTCCCCATAGCAAAGACATCAACCCGGTTTATTTGAAAATGCAAGGCATTTGGTGTCGTCCAGACAAGAGTTCCCATACGTCCATTACCAATAGGAATTCCTTCTTCGCTTCGTACAACCGGTGTTGTATAATTGAGATCAGCTTTCGAGACCTGGCTTTCATAGTCTGCACATGTCAGATCATTTATTTTGGGCTGGGCTTTTATACTTTCAATAAATAAAAGTAAAAAGAAACTTAGTATTAAATGCTTTTTCATTCCGGGTTAATTAAATATTTATATCCTGCAATGGCAGAAAACTTTATACATTCACCGTTGCTATGATCTATTTTTACTGGTAAAGCTTTTTTTGTCTCTACTTCGGAAATAATAACCTGTTTCCCGGGCCACGGATTCATCACTTCACAGGGAATGCTTCGCCGTGCGTCAATTTCCAGATAGTAAACGCTGTCGGCATCTTTAGCTGCCGAGACAAGAAATCCACCGCAAGCCTGGAAGTTGTGAAACGCGACCACGGTTGAAGGCGGCACTGCCGGGAAAAGATGGATTCGCCCGCTGCGGCTGTTCAAGAATGTTTCCGCATCGCCGCCGATTCCCGCACCGCCGCCACCTCCGCCTCCGCCATGCCATCGGCCATTTGGATCTGCGGCCACACCCAAAAGTGTCAATGCCTCGCCGGTGCTGGCCGCCTGCGGCGTCAGGCGCACGGTGCGGAGCATCATGTCCTTCTCGCTTTGCGGAGAATCGAGATTAATTTCGTCGGCTAAAGTCGTGAGATAAGAACTTACTTCATTTTGATGGTCCCGCGGATCACGTCTCGGTTCGAAGCCGGGGAGTTCACCGAAGATGAGTCCGTTGTTTTTTTGCCAAGTGGGATACGGAGCAATTTGTGCAGCGACTTCACGCCAATGTGCGCGCAAGTCAGCATCTACTCCGAGTAATTCCGCAGCATCCGCCGCACGCGTCAATCCCCAACGGAACAGGCACAAGGAACTTATCACGTCTTTGTTATGGGAAAATTCCGGGTAAATTCCCCACCGTTCTTCTTCCATGGATGGGATGACATGATAGTAACCGTCAGTATCTTTCTTGGCATACGCCGCGTAGAACAGCGCCATTTCTTTCAACATGGGATAACATTCCCGCCGCAGAAAAGTGGTGTCGCCACCGTACTCCCATTCATCCCACGCAGGGCGGATAATTTCCGCCATAGTACCAAGACAAAGTTCAAGCGATATACAGGTATGTACATATTTTTCGGGAGTAATCGGAGGCAAATATCCATGCGTGATAAGCATACCAGGCATGCCGAACCCATCCTTGGCATTTTGCTTTGCCCCGGGCATCCAGTGTTCGACGATCTGTTTCCACATATCCTCACTATCACCCCAATTGCGGACGAAACGGGATGTGCAGAAAATTTCGTTGTAGCACGGCGCGCCGTCAAAGTCTTGGAAATCCCTTTCCGGCAAGGCATACGAGGCGCTGCATTCTAACTGGCGCATATCCGTCTTGGTGCCGCCACCGTGACTATCGGTGTAACTGTCATAAATGTTGCGCATGTTATCGGTACAGGCTGTTCCGGTGAGTCCGTAAAACACGCGACCATTTTCTCGCTTATCATAGAAAGCATTCCACCACTTCGTATTCTCATTCATGATTCCTTCAAAACCACCCGGCATGGCATTCTGCAGTCGCTTTTTTGCCACAGCCAGCAAATCATCTCCATCCATTGTTGTGACAATAGTAACAAGCGTAACCAATTTGCCATTGCCTGAAGGATCTATCGTTGCTGTAGCAGCGGCTCCGGATACTTTGGATATATCTGGTCTTAGGATGCCAAAGAAGTCCCAAGGCATAGGAGGATTTAGAGGAGGTGTACCAAGTCCATTTTTACCTTCTACGGATTCAACTATCACATTGCCCGGCGAAGTAATAACACCCATTAAAACATATTCAAACCCTTTGGGGAAAGTTTTTTCAGCCGGCATTTTTTGCCGAATCCAGAAGAAGTTGCCGTCTTTCCCACTTGTTGGAGGATCAATCGGACCGTTAAATGCCGAATCTTTCACAGCGTCAGGATTGGTATATTTCTTCCCGTCTTCAGTCATATAAATCATATGCGAAGTATCCCGATGGCGATAGAGCCTTACGAAAACAGGAGATTTGATTCCTTGAAGATTACCGCGAATTGCATAAATATTGCTTGTCATACCAAGCACATATTCGAGATTAGCTTTTGCATTTCCTTTGGTAATTTCCATGCTGGTAACCCCGTTAGCACAATTTTGGCTCACTATTGGGGGCTCAGCCCCAGTAAGTTCGTCAATTCCAACAATAATCTGCCCAACCGGTTTCAGACATGGAAAAGCATAACGCATTGGGTACCGATAAGGATCGACCGAGCCTCCTTCCTTCGTTAACCAGCCCAAATCAAGCGGACGTAACGAATTTCCGGGCCGTTTTGAAATTTCTTTAGGATACGCATCTTCCAAAAGGTAGCGGTTTAAGGTCATTAAATCTGTCCCGGTCGGTTTTGTGTTCAGTAAATCTTCAGTATTAGGACGCAAAATGATACCGTTGAAACGGCTTGGAGTATAGATCGACTCACCTCCAACAACATCGTTTAATTTTGTTGCCAGGTTTGTCATTAGTACCTGCTCCTGTTCAAGTGAGCGATTCCCGGATTCCAGATATTTTGTCATTGATGCTTTCAGATCATCACTCAGTTTTGAATTCACAAAAACAGAAACCGGGTCTGCTTTTTTGATCAATTTGTCTGCCAAAATCCTGAAGTCGATGAAATCAACTTTGTCAAACAAATATGATTGAATTTCCTTTACACCAACGTAATATTTGTTTGCAGGAGAGAAAGCGCCTTCAGTAATTTCCTGCAATGTAGGTGCTTTGAATTCGTGCAAACGGCGATCCCAAACATCATTCTTGGTTAAGCTGATAGTAATCCGATTGGTGGGACCCCACAAAGTCGTATTCATTTTTAAGTTGTTAATACTCATCGCACCGCGATCGGGGTCGGTAGGATTCAGCGTACTCTCTATCGAGATAGATTTAGCTGCCTCACGAAGCGGTATTTCTCTTTGCCAGGGAAGAAGATGATTTACTTCATTTTGCACATTATCGTTAATATTTGCTTGCCCAAAAGCATTAACCTGTAATATCAATAAAGCATAGAGAAAAGAATATCTAATTGATTTCATGATTCGACAATTAGTTATGTGAAAAAAGAATTTGTTTCTATCGGCTGTCTCAAGAATGGTTTCGATGTAGAATGCATTTGTAAATGTTATGCTGAGCGTAGCGAAGCATCCACCTCACCGAAGCCTCGTCGATTCACAGCGCATGATTGTCATGGATTCTTCTCCCGCCGCAAAACGGCGGGAGAAGAATGACATTTTTAGGAGTTTTGTGAGATTGCTTCTAACAATTTTTCAGTATAAGATAAGTCAAGCTTTTTGATAGAAATCCAAACCACCCAAACTTTTTTAAACCAACGGTTCTTCAACGACAGCTCCGCCGCCAACTGTTTGAGTTGATCGTTTTCCTACTTCAATCCCCCTGAAGGCGTTTCTTGCCTGCCTCCGAAAACTCTTTACTTCACTTGTAATAAATATTCGGATTGAAGCCTTTCCTCCAGCAGAGATCGGCGATGCTTGCCTCTCCACGCGTGTCTTCCAACACGATCCTGATTTTATCTTCACTAGAGTATTTCTTGCGGGTCCGTCGCTTAATCGCTCGGACAATACTTTCGGGGTTGGTCGATTGGTTCATGGTGCCTGTTCCTCTCAGATGATGGTTTGAATACACTCAAATCCATGTCTTGACTTCCAGCACCTTCTTGTCCGGCAGGCTCTGAAACGCTACAGTTACCGACCTTCCTATGGATAAACCAATTGGAAGAAGATCATTTTTGCATATAGGTCTTTATATAATTTTTCAATTATTATTATTTCTTAAATGTATATGTTGGTTTTCTTTAAAATCGTCATACAAAGGCTGTAAAATCCGGGCATCTTCATTTGCAACCTTTGCAACAGTCATAGCAAATATCTTGATCATCTTGTTGTCCGGCAATGTCACTTTTTGAGCATCTTGAGGCAGATCAATCTCGTACTTGTAAATGTAGCAATATTGATAGGAATCGTTCTTCGATGGGTAGGCAATGTGCTTATGTGAAGCATACCAGGCAATATCATCTCTCTTTGTATAAGGTTCGATTATCTTTACAACATCGTTATTATCCGGTGTAAGCACACGGTAATAAAACTGTCCTACATAACCTGTTCCCTGCTGTACCTTAAAAGTGCAGGATTGTCCGTCGATCTTTAAATCGCCCTGGGTATCCTCGTCGGCTGCATCTAAGATATAAAGTTTGTTATAGTTACCTTTCGGCAGATTGATCGTTTGATTCTGGCACTCTACCACATTGCTGTCACCATCGTTTGTACTTCCAGTTTTAAAGAGGATGTCTTCACTAACAGTTTCAGATGGAAGCAATTCGGCAGGGTGAGAATACCAGCGTGCAAATTGTCTGTCATCGCGGTTATCGTCAAAACTAAATGCATCAAGATTATACGGCAATGTCACTTCTGTCTGTTTTACCGGAGCCAGTGGTTTTGTTATCGGTTCAAATTTCGGTAGTGGGGTCTTTTGAATAGATGTAGAGATCCAGCGATGCTAAACTCGCAGTGGCCCTTCGACTCCGCCGTTTTTCTGCGGGATCAGGCTGAACATTGTTATTGGGGGATAAAAGGCCCCACTACCAAACCATTTATCCTTCTGCCACCACAATCTTTTCTAATTCTTCGAGCGATTTTCCCTTCGTCTCCGGCATGACTCGCCACACAAAGAAGAAGAATGGGATCATCATGACAGCAAAGAACATGAAAACATTCCCGCCGCCGACCCTGGAGAGAGCTAACGGAAATACTAGTCCTATTATCGCATTCATAATCCAGTGAGTAAAAGAGCCGAGAGCTTGACCTTTCGACCTGACTTTATTTGGAAATATTTCCGCGAGAAATACCCAGATGACGGCCCCTTGGGAAAATGCAAAGAATGCTATGAAGCCAACTATAAATGCGACAACTCCTGTGCTGCCGAAAAGTGTTTCATCATAATAGTGTAACGCAGCACCGGCAAGTGAAAGGAACATTCCCACTGCTCCGACCAAGAGCAATGTCTTGCGGCCGAACTTATCTATGAAAAACATTGCGATGATCGTGAATATCATATTCGTGACACCTACCGCGACTGCCTGAAGCATTGCAAAGTTTGTGCTCGCGCCGGCTTTCTCGAATATCATCGGCGCATAATACATGATCACATTGATCCCCGACAATTGGTTGAATATCGCCAACAGAACGGCGCACATAATGACAAATCTATACTTCTTCTGGAGAAGTTTTGTCGTAGTGCTTCCGGATTCTTCTTTTAAAGACTCCACAATGCTATTGAGTTCTGATTCAACATTATCTGCGCCGACATCGTGCAACACTTCCCTTGCTTCAGCCACCCGATTTTTCTTGACCAGCCAGCGCGGACTTTCAGGGACAACGAACAACAAAACAAAGAAAATAGCCGCTGGTATTGACATCACGCCAAACATCCAACGCCAATTCTCAGGTCCAATTCCGACAAGCAGATAGTTCGAAAAAAAGGCGACAAGAATTCCAAGGACGATATTGAACTGCGCAACCGCAACAAGCCTCCCTCTTAGTCTTGCGGGCGAAATTTCTGCGATATACATCGGAGCCATGACCGAAGCTGCTCCAATTGCCAAACCGCCGAAGAATCTTGAGATGAGCAGAGTGTACCACCCGGCAGCAAACGAGCACCCAAGAGCCGATAAGAAATACAGTGCGCCGCACACCGATAAGATGGCACGCCTCCCAAAAATATCTCCGGGCTTTCCGACTGCGATCGCCCCTATGACGGTTCCCCACAAAGCAATTGATACAGTCACTCCGAGCGTGGTGTCGGTTAGGCTAAAATATTGAGTGATAAACTTTGTGGTTCCGGAAATTACTGCTGTGTCGAATCCAAACAATAAACTGCCCAGCGCTGATACAACCGTAGCAAATAGTAATTTTCTATTCATTTAATTCCCGAATTAGTTGAGGAAATCCCCTCTACTTCCATGCTATAAATTTTGAGAGAATGTTGTCAAAGTTGGATTTAAATTCACACATGAGATTGCTTCGTTCCACTTTCGACTACGGTTCGGCAACACACTCTTTATAAGTCGCGATCATCTACAGAAGAAAAAAACAATAAACTTTCGAAACAGACATTCTAATCGCCGAGTTTTGGTTTTGCCGCATCAGATGACCATATCTCGCGAATAGTTTCTTCGTCGCCCATGCCGTTAGGAACCGCTGGGATGGGATTGTTGGCGTAATACCAGTGAATGTCCGGCGACGCTGCCACCCGACCGCCGGGCATTTCGAGGTAGCCGTTGGTGTCCGTAGTCCGCACCCAATTCCAGGCATATTTCAGCCATTTGGCGCGATACTCTTTGCTTTGGTGTGCGAACCAGGTGATTTCATCGTAGCCCCAGATCCAATCGAACTCGCCTTGTACGTTCGGCTGGCCGGGATGCCTACTCCCGCCGTAGTTGTCGAATTCCACGAGATAAGGCAAATACTCGCACCGCCAGCCGTTGACAGTCATGCCGCCCTTGCTATGGTTGTAAATGCCGTCGGAAAATCCCAGTTGCAAAATCGCTTCTTTTGGTTTGTCGGGAACTTCCTTGATGCGCAACGGGAACTCGTTGAAATCCAAAAGCGGATTGCCATCATGCATCAGACCTCCGGTGGGCGTGTGGCCGTCGCACAGGACAATGTGGCGGCGTGCGTGCGTGGCCGCGTATGCCCGAACCATACTCAACAGATGCGCCCAGTGAGTGTTGTCGGAATCATTTTTGTTCATAATTTCGACCTGCCCGAAGTGAATGGCTTCGCAGCCGAGGCCGATGTAAGTCACCGCCTGGTAATAAAACCAAAGCTGCGTTTCGAGACGGCTTTCGTCAGGCACTTGGGCGTTAGGGCCCATGGGCCGACGCTGACCTTCGGGATAAATCATATCGTCGTAGCGGAAATTCCGTTTCTCTACCGGCAAACCAAACGCGGTAAAAACCCAGGCGGGAGCCGCAATTTCATTTACACGCGGACTGACGGTTTCAAAAACGCACGCCTCTAAAATAATGTCAGGAACGGCAGCCAGCACCTGCGGGGCGATTTCTTGTGCGCGCTGAACATTGTTTAAGAAATCATTCTCCGCGTTCCATAGGCAAAGCGCGCGTCCGATGAATTTGGCGCCGACGTGCTTAATCATTCGGATATTGTCCTGGAGATTGCCCTGACCGATGAGGAGGTCCTGCATAGTGATTGCTCTGGACAAATAATTTTCCAAAACTCTTCTTGATATTTTCCCGTCGAACTTATAAGCGGCGTCATCAACAGAATTTCTTAGCTTTGACTGCGTTAGCTCCCCCCTGGGTTTCCCTGTCGAAGTATGATCATCTTTATTTTCAATGTCTTGGCCAAGTATACCTGAAGTAGCTGCCAGACTTAATATCAAAATCACAGCAACGACTACTTTTTTTTCATTCTTCATGTTGTTTCCGTCCTTCGCTGAAGAAACATTTCTATCGTAATCCTGTCGGTTGTCAATAATTTTTAATGAAGTTTTCTCTCTTTGCAGGAATGCCATAAGTTGCCATCAAGGAAACGCGTTATGAGTTCTAAAGAGCAACTTCGATATAATTAAATTGAACCTCCTGCCATAAATCATTCGCTTCTCAAATACTTAGTTGAATGACTAGAGGCTTTCTCAAAAATGGCTTTTATCCAGAATTAGACAGCCGAAAATTGAACCCACCTCGCTGACTTGCCCCTGGTAAAAACCGCAACACCAAATGAGTATTATACCCAGAGTGACAGGGACTCTATCTTGGTGCCATCGTTCTGGATGTGCAAATGGTTTTTGAGATGGCTTCTAGCTATTCCGAGCTTGAAAGTTGGTAGACTGTTTATTCCCGTTCTCTTGCTTTTTCGGGGGGTCAATCTCCAGGAGGATTTGATAACATTTCATATTTAGTTCCCCCTTTGCCATCAGGAAGCACTAATTTTGGTTCAATCCTTTCATGAACTGTTTCAATTTGGGGATTTGCCATCCTCCTAATTAGTAACTGGCCGGCCCTTTCCCCAACTTTATCGTTAAATTGTTCTACGGTCGGATAATTATGAACTTCATAACAGTTGTTATAACCAAAAATCTTGAAGTTTTCCGAGAGCCTTATACTTTTTTCCTCCATCCTTTTTCTTAGAATGGCTATTTCGAGGTCATCAAAAAAGACTAAACCAATTATTCTGCCCTGCTTGCTCAATGCTTCATAATTCTTAATAAACTCCTCAATGTCGCAAATTTCCGGGTTATCATTACTATACAGAATTTTCATTGCATTCCTGAAACCATCTATCTTTTCAAAATGAGAAGTAGCTGTGTCTTCATGAGAGATAAATATAATGGTATCACATTGACCTGTGTACTTTAGGTATGCGCAAACTCTTATCATGGCATCTTTATTATTAATAACAACATAGTCCGTATCTAATTCAGGAATGAACCTGTCGACAAGAACAAATGGAAACTTTCTTTCTTTCAGTTTTGCAATATGAGAATAATCTAAACGATAGGAATCCTCTAGAAATATTATCATTCCTTCCACTTTATTTGAAATCAATCTTTCAATTGTCTCCTTCTCTTTCTCGTGACTCATATCAGAAATTGCCAGCCAAAGATGCATTTTTTCCTTTTCTAGACTCCTTCTTAATCCTGATAAAATATCACTAAAAATCTTACCATTCGGCAAAGCCTTTGGTATCATAAATGCAACCTGTTTTGTGGCTGCTAGAGCATCTTTAGCAAGGGGATCATAGTCAACAAATATGCCTTTGCCTTGCGTCTTCGTGATATAACCATCATGCGACATCTCTAATAATGTTCTGTTGACTGTAGCGTAACTATAACCAAAAGTACTAATCAATTCTCTTACTTTCGGAAGTTGGCTTCCCTTTGTAAGATGGTTTTTTCTTATATAATCGATTAATTGATCCTGCAAAGATTCATATTTTTTTTTATTCATGATATCCTCATGAAATGTTCAATTGAACCGCCCCCTGCGGTGATACCAATGTTAAGTTTGTTTTTTCTTCCCTTTCAGGCATTGGCGACCTATCTCGGGAAGTATGCCTCTTATGCCAGTGGCCGGTAATCGAGTGAGCTGCGCGACCTAATCTTGTTGTAGTTATTCCTCCATCGTTTCGTTACACCCTTGCCTCCGTCACCGTATCGAAGATCTCTCCGTTCAACAACTCGTCTCTCAATAAGGTTGAAGGACTCATTCCTTGCCCCCTTTTTTGATGACTTCCAATATACTCTATTGGCTCATCTTTTGGGGGCAGGTCATTTGCACGTGCAGACCTTGTATTCTCTTAAGAGAAGCAACCCTTTGGTTGATGGTTTGCTATGTGCAAAAATAAACATTGTCTTCAACTTTATGTCCGACTTTTTCCTGCCATTCCAGATAACACCGTGACTTCCGGCAGATTGTGCATGATTCTTAATCTATCTAAACTGTCAATCCGATGGTATACCCCAATGAGCACGGACTGTCCCCCCAACGGTTTCGTGAAACGTTATCTGCAAATACGTTTCTCTCATTGGTTGCGTCCAAAGCGAAAAAAATAAAATTGGATCCTCATCCTTGTCGATGTAATATAATCTGGTTGAAATTCAAAGGGCATGCTACTGATGTAAGCCAATAATACACCCTGCAAACATATATTTTCTCAAGGTCTTAATCCCTTTTAGGGCATATATTAGTTAATTGATTATATAAAGTCAACATATCTGCTAAATGTATATATTTAGTTTATATATTGAATTGGTTGTTACTTTAAAAAAAAAATATATAATAACCGCGAGTGCATTTGATTTTTACCACTCACCCTAAGATTGGCTGTAAAAGAAACACTGACGTTCGAAAGTTCACCTTATGAAATATCTGAGCGCGGGCGACTATGTGGCCCTGTTTGCGTACGCTAGCCTCTTGGTTGTTATCGCTATATATCTCAGGCAAAGTGCGTCAAAAACCATAGCAGATTATTTCATAGGCGGAAACAGGGTTCCCTGGTGGGCAATGGGGATCTCAGGTATGTCTTCATGTCTGGATATGGCTGGTACTATGGTCATCGTATCATTTTTGTACCTTCTCGGACCACGAGGTATTTACATAGAGTTCAGAGGAGGTGCTGTCCTCGTTCTCTCCTTCATGCTCCTATGGTCCGGCAAATGGCATTACCGCTCAAAGTGTATGACGGGCGCAGAGTGGATGGAATTCCGTTTCGGAAAATCTTGGGGAGGACAGTTCGCCAGAATAACCTCTGCAATTGTGATGATCGTGTCAACAATTGGAATGCTCGCTTACCTTATCAAGGCCTTGGGTCTCTTCGCTTCCTTTTTCGTTCCATTTTCACCCGAGACCTGTGCGCTTTCACTGATCATAGTCGCCAGCCTTTATACAGTCATTTCGGGTTTTTATGGCGTCGTTATCACCGACCTCATCGAATCGCTAATCGTCATTTCTGCAATCGTTTTGGTTTCTACATTGGCAATCGAGAAGATTTCTTCCATCGATATCGCAGCTCTCGCATACAAGGTCACCGGCAACAGCGAGTGGACAAGTTCTTCCTTGAAGTGGAGGATCAACATGCCAAGCGGCTATACCCAATATGACGACTTGACCATTCTTGTTTTCTTCTATCTACTGCGCAACATATTCATAGGAATCTCATCTGCCGGTGCAGATCCAAGATATTTTGGAGCAAGGAGCGAACGTGAGTGCGGAATGCTTAGCCTCCTGTGGGCTTCTTTGATGGTATTCCGTTGGCCAATGATGATCGGCTTCGCGGCACTCGGCATCTTTCTCACGAGCACTTTTTTTTCGGACCATGGTTCCCTGCTTCAAGCAGTCCAGATTATCAAGGTACACGTCGACAATGCTTCTCCTGATCATTGGCATGCCCTTGTTTCAAGTATA
The DNA here is from genome assembly GCA_963717445.1 of uncultured Bacteroidota bacterium. GTDB lineage: Bacteria > Bacteroidota > Ignavibacteria > UBA10030 > UBA8401 > JAGVPT01. The sequence continues at coordinate 2,151,243 of OY970334.1, forward strand.
ATCGCCAACCCTGGATCCTATCCGAAAGAAATGATCGACGGCATCAGGAGCGTCCTTCAGAATGACTGGCAGTCGAAACTCTCACTTCTCAGTTATGAAGGAACAATAGATCCCGAAAAAATTGTCCCGGCGGTAATCCTGTTCATAGTCCCCGCAGGCGTCAGAGGTCTCCTTGTTATTGCCTTTATAGCCGCAGCATTCTCATCGTTCAGCTCAAGCGTGAATACTGCTACAGCATATTTCACCAGAGATATTTATCAGCGCTACCTGCGGAAGGCTGCACCAACTCGCGAATTAATCCTCATTTCTTATTCGTTCATTTGTATCATGGTGGCGATAAGCTATCTCTTCGCCTACAACTTCCACAGCATTACTCACGTTTGGGGATGGATAATAATGGGTTTGGGAGGCGGTATAGCGGTCCCGGCAATGTTAAAATTCTACTGGTGGCGGTACAACGGAGGCGGGTTCGCCATCGGTACCTTAACCGGACTTATAGCTTCCTTTCTCGAGATAAAATTTTTGCCGGGGCTACTAGAATGGCAACAGTTTGCAGTGGTCTCATCTATTTCATTAGCGGCGACCATTGTCGGGACCTATCTCACCGCGCCAGTAGAAGACAGTGTATTAGAGAATTTCTATCGGAAGACCAGGCCTTTCGGCTTGTGGAAATCATTTAAAAAAATGTTGGATCCAGATGTAAGAGAATCAATGTTAAAAGAACACAGAAATGATTTAGTCTCAGTTCCTTTCGCTCTCGGATGGCAAATAACACTCTACATGTTCCCGATGCAGCTAGTACTTAGGAATTATAAAGAATTCTTTTATACATTCTCTCTCTTTCTTTTGTCTCTTGCCGGGATGTATTTCTTATGGTATCGAAATCTGCCGCCAAAAGAGGGAGGACATCTGAACTACGAATCTCATTAGTGACCCAGGAGAACTCTTTCCGCTCAGCCGAGGTATGGACTCTCTTTCGGACACAATACGCCAGCTGTCAGAGCTGGTAAGAAAGCCTAATAAAAGGTTTTCTTGTATGAGGGTACAGACAAACAAAATTGTACCTTCAAGAAAAAATGTTTCCTGTTGAGGGCGAAACACTTCTTCGCTATATTATTGTACGCGGTCAATAAGTACCCGTAGCTCAACTGGTCTACGACTCTACGAGTCGCAGACTCGTGGAGATAGAGCACCAGCCTTCTAAAATCGGTGGAGCAACAAAAAGTTCCTGTATTTACAGAGGCTTTTACATTTATCACAAGCACGAGTAACCAAAATGTAACGATGGTCGTTGGGAATTTCTGTGCTTCTGTTTCCAGATAGAAGTGAGAATGGAAATTACTCAACAAGAACGGCCCGTTGTTCTTTTGCGGAACGATAGATTGCAGATATAATCGCGACTGCGGCCCGGCCTTCGGCACCGTCGATACTCGGCGGACGATTCTCGCGGATGGCGGAAACAAAATCCGCAAACTGGAGCCGGTGCCCTTCGCTGTTGATCGAGCCGGGGGACGAAGCACCGCCGTCCGGAACATCGCTCCGTTTTCCAAAACGTAATCGAATATCTTCGTCCTCCGGCAATTTATGGCGGAATTGCCACGACTGAAAGGTTTCGTCTTCCATAACAACGAATCCGTCGGTGCCGGAGATTTCGATACGCAGCGTTGTTCCCGGCCAGGACCCTGTGGTGCCTTCAACGACACCCAAGGCGCCCGATTTGAAAAGAAGCGAGGCGACGGCCACATCTTCGACTTCAATACCTGTATGAGCCCTAGTAGCCGAAAACGCCGTTACTTTTTCTACTCCACCCATAAGCCATTGGAGAAGGTCGATGCCGTGGATCCCTTGATTCATCAAAGCGCCCCCGCCATCGTAACGATACGTACCTCGCCACCCGCTCGATGCATAGTACTCCTGCGTACGATACCACTTGATGTAAACGTCCGCGAGGACGATGGTTCCGAAGCGACCCGCGTTGATCGCGTTTTTTAGAGCCTGGCTTGATTCCGAGAATCTGCGAGGAAAAATTGCACCGAGTTTGACTTCATTTTCCCGACAGGCAGCGATTATCCGATCGATTCGCTCTGTGGTGACATCGAGAGGCTTCTCGATGATGAGATGCTTCTTAGCCCTTGCAGCAGCAATTGCCGTTTCCATATGAAGTCCGGAAGGGGTGCAGACTGAAACAGCGTCGATTTCTGGATTCTTGAGGAACTCGTCGAGATCCGAGTATGCTCTCCCCCCAAACTGAGACACCCGCTTTTCCGCTGCTGCGAGCTTGCGGTCCCAGAAGGCAGTGATCTCCGCTCCGGGCACCTTTCTCAGGGCATCGGCCTGAATTTCGCTGATCATTCCACAGCCGACAATTCCGAATTTGACTATTCGTTCCTTTGTCATTTGATCCTTGATCAGACGATGGCCCATGCCTATAAGGTCCATCCGTATCATTGAATAGAGACTTCTGAATAATCCCAAAAGTGCGTCTCGCGCAAAGACGCAAAGTCGCAAAATGATTCAAAAACAGAATCTTAGCGCCTTTGCGGCTTGGCGAGAAACAATTTTTCAGATGTCTCGAATAATAAGTTGAAGGAGTATTAATCTAAGAAATTAAATTTTCGAAGAAAATCATCTGCAAGCTTGAGTATGTCATCGTTATAGTAGCGTGAATATTTCGGGTTTCCCTCTCCAAGATAGTGCCTCATTCCTTTGTAGGTATGCTGTTCAAAATAATTGCCTTCCTTAGTCATTGCGCTGTCAAAAAATTGCACTGTCCAGAGAGGAACCTGATCGTCATACTGGCCGTGGAACTCGATCATCGGAGGCATTCCACTCTTCACATTATGGAACGGCGAGATACTCCATATTTTATTCCGGCGGTCGGCCAGCAAACGGTCGCACCAGCCTTCTACTGTATTAACGCATGATGAAAAGAGGAGAATTGCATCGGGGCGGCAGCTTATGCTGAGGTTATCCGATTTTTCATTGTACTCATCGATCATCGCCGTGCATAATGCCAGATGACCTCCGGCAGATTGACCGGCGGCAACGATTTTATTTTTGTCAACGTGGAATTTCCCGGCGTTTTCCCGAACCCACCGCATGGCCGATCTTGCATCCATGACACATTCGATCGGGCTGATCTTTTTGCTCGGTGTTACCCCGTTGTCAATCGACAAGCGATATTCGACCGAAAACGTCACGATTCCCATTTTCGCGTATCGTTCACAGGTTGTAAAGAATTCACTTGGGGTACCAAAGGCCCAGCCGCCGCCATGAAAGAAGACAATCGCTGTATTATTCTCTCTTTCAAACGATTTGTTTGTATAAAAAATATCCATCGTAAGTTTCAACGTGTCGACTGTTTTGTACACTTCCTGTAGATGGATAACCTGGTCGTTGTTTTCAGCCTGAGCAGTCATGGCCGGTTCTCCGTTGACGACAGCAGGTGTCAAAAAAGACAAGCAGAGGAAAATGATGATGAATAGATTTTTCATAGAGATTGAGGTTTTGTTTGTAAAAGAAGTCATCACAAAAATGTGGAATATGTCCTTCTGAATGAATCCAGCCAGATCATTGTCATTCTGAACGGAGCGAAGCGGAGTGAAGAATCCATGACAACGACACGCCTTGAATCTACAGAGCTTTCATGTCATGGATGCTTCGCTGCGCTCAGCCCGTGTCAAAAAGGGCAAGATAGTGATGAATAGATTTTTCATTGAGATTGAGAATTTGAGTCTTCTGAACAATTAGTGCTCAATTGTCATTCTGATCCTCGACGAGTCGAGTCTTCGACCGCCGCCTTTTGGTCGTCGGAAAGCGACAACTCTTCGAGCGGGAGAAGAATCCATGACTCGGAACTCCTGTGATTCACACTGCCGCATCGAAGCAACCTACAGCCGAATCTCCTCCCATTCCGGATTGACCGATTCGATCAGCGCGATTTTCTTTTCCCTTACCCAGCCCTTAATTTGTTTTTCCCGCGCTATCGCATCGCGAACATCGCCGTATTCTTCGAAGTACACAAGTCTCGATAATCGGTATTGATTGGTGAACCCGGGAATATTCTTTTCTTTATGCTGAATGATTCTCTTTCGAAGATTATTCGTCATGCCTGCGTATAACGTTCCCCGCTTTTGACTGGCGAGTAAATAGAAATAATATTTTCTCATTGCATTCCCCCCATATTTTTTTCTGTCATCCAGCCTTTTCATTGTCATCCTGAGTCCCGACGTTCTTTGTCGGGACGTAGGATCCACGACACTGCACTGCCGTGACGGTAGGATGAACGATCTGAAAAACCTGCGGGCCACCAGACTGCAGTGTCATGGATTCTTCGTCGCTACGCTCCTCAGAATGACAAAGACTGTTGCCTTTTCATTGTCATCCTGAGTCCCGACGTTCTTTGTCGGGATCCTTAGAGTGACATTGCTTGGGGATTTTTCGGAAGCCTCGTTTTATTTGCACCAGTTAAATCCGCGGTTCCCATCCTTTTTCATACTCGCGCCCCCACATTTCCATCGCCTTGGCGTCGTTCAGAATATGCCCCGTCTGAACGTCAAGGGTTAACGCCCGGTTCGTTTTCCAGGCGATGTTCGAGAGGAGCAATGTCGTGACGCTGATGTTCGCCTCTTCTACGGGCGAATGCAATTGTTCCCCGGTCCGGATGCCGTCGATGAAATTCCGGAAATGAGCGTCGGTCATGTCGTCCGCGCTGGTGAGATCCTGGGTCGTGCTCTTGTTCTCTGTCTTGAATTCGTCAATCTTTTTGTCATCCAGACCGAAGACTTCGTATCCGCTCCTGTCAATGATGACGGTACCTTCCGTTCCCTCAATGGCCGCTCCGCGATCCCTGCCGTAGGTCCGCTTCCCTTGACAACTGAGGCCTTCCCACGTAATCATTTTTCCGTCATACTCAAAGCTGGTGACCAACGTGTCGTAGAATTCCCAGTCGTCGTTGAAGTGATACCGTCCTCCCGATGACGTCACAGTCTTCGGAAAGTCAACGCCGAGCGCCCACCGGCAGACGTCGACTTCGTGCGTACCGTTGTTAAGCGTCTCGCCCGTCCCCCAATTCCAGAACCAATGCCAGTTGTAAGGATGGATATTGTCTTTGTACGGTCTCCGGGGCGCCGGGCCTTGCCACAATTGCCAGTCCAGCTCATTCGGGACGGGAGCAATTTTTCCAACACCGATGGACTCCCGCGTGTTCGAGTACCATGCCTTTGCAAAATACGGCCGTCCGATAAGACCGTTCTTGATGCGGTGTATGATTTCAATGGTGTGCGGCGATGAACGCTGTTGATTTCCCATTTGCACAAGTTGCCCACACTTCTTCTGCGCCTGGACAAGCAGCTCTCCTTCATGCGGATTGTGACTGCACGGCTTTTCGACGTAAACGTGTTTCCCCGCCTCCAAAGCCATAATCGCCATTGGTGTATGCCAGTGATCCGGCGTCGCAATCGAGACCGCATCGACATCGTCGGAATCAAGGAGCTTTCTGAAATCTTGCACCCGGGTTGGGGCGCGACCGGTTTTGTTCTGTACGGCAACGGAGAATTTGTCGAGCTCCCTGCTGTCAACGTCGCAGACGTGACTGATGGTTGCATTGCGGTTCGCTGCGAGAGACTCAAGGTGCGCGTATCCCCGGCCGTGTAAACCGATGACGGCAAAATTCACCCTCTCATTTGCGCCTATGATCCGGGAATAACTTTTCGCATTCAAGCCGGCCGCCAATCCCGCTGCGACAATGGTGGTGCCCCGGAGAAACTCGCGTCGCGTTGTCATCTATTTTCTCCTTTCTGAAGATTGATTACATCGTTGCAATGATACCACGCACGTAACCGACCGACTCCGCAACGCCCGGGAGAGGATCTTTTTCGTCTTTCTCATGCTCAAAGTGAATCGTGTTCGAATACTTGACTCTGGCAAGGGTAGATATGAGTTTTGGGATGTCAATGACTCCCCGGCCGATTTCTAGCTCTGTCCCACCAGCATCTGCGGAACTGACATCTTTCATATGGATATCGAGAAGGCGATCGGAAAACCTCTCGACTTCATGGGCCGGATCCAGTCCCAGCCGCTGCGTATGCCCGACATCGATGCAGAGCCCCATCCTTTTGTCCATCCCCTCGACAAGCCGGTACGCGCTCTCCGGGCTTGGATACCGCTTGTCCGTCGGACCGTGGTTATGGATTGCAAGTGCGATGCCGGTCTGCTTCACCATGCGCTCGACGAGTTTCAAGAGAGGTTCGTCCGGACATCCCACCATGAACGAAATCCCTGCGGCCCTGGCATACCGGAATGCATTGTTGACTTCGTCCTCGTTGGTCATGTAGATCACCCCGCACGACGAGAGCTCTAGACCTTCAGCTTTCAACTTGTCGACTGTGGCCAGGATATCCTCGTCGCTGCTCTTCAAAGGCATGTGCACATCCTTAAGAGCGAGCTTTTTGATCCCGAGCCTTTTTGTCATTGCGATAGCCTGGTCAAGTGTGAATGCCCGGAAGGAGTACGAAGCAATGCCGAGGGTGAATGAGACTGGAGAAGAATGGCTGTCCCCGACATTCTTCCCGCGGGGTATTGCTGGGTCGTGGAGAATTCCGGCCAGTGCGCCGGCGCCGGTAAGCGCTAAGAACTCGCGTCGTGATTTTTTTGTCATGTTAAATCCTCAGAGTATGAAGTAGAGACTTCTGAATAATTCCAAAAATTCGTCTCGCGCAAAGACGCAAAGTCGCAAAGTCGCAAATTGGTCATATAACAAAATCTTCGCGCCTTTTCCGAAAGGGATGGCTTCGCCAGCGGCTTGGCGAGAGCCAATTTTTCAGATGTCACAAGTACTGATTCATTGCAGAATCCGGATCTTCACATTGCGGAAGAATACCTGATTCCCGTGATCTTGAAGCAGGATGTGTCCCTTCTCAGCAATGCCGAAATCCGGCATATCCTTGAATTTGCTTTCTGCTTTATGAGCCAGAAATTCCTTTCCACCACGCTCATATTCGAGAACCTTTACCCCATTGAGCCAATGCTCCACATGCATTCCCTTGACAAGGATTCGTGCAGTGTTCCAGGCACCTATAGGGTTCGGATGTTTGTTGCTTGCCGGAAAGAGGTCGTATAATGACGCGAGCGTCCGGTTGCCGTTGATACCGAGTTTTGCGTCCGGATGCCTCGCATCGTCGAGCAACTGGTATTCGAGGCCGATAGCGGAACCGGGGTTCTTTTTCTGTTTTTCGGTAACGAAGTACTTGATTCCGCTGTTGGCGCCTTCGGTGAGTTTGAAATCCACCATCAAATCAAAATTACTGTATTCGTCCACAGTCACAATATCGCCGCCGTTCGCTGCCTCGCGTCCTTCTGAAGCCTCGACAATGAGCATGCCGTCGCGCACCTCCCACCCTTTCTCGGGAAACGAATCGCGGTATGCACCGCGCCAGCCATTGGTGGATTTTCCGTCAAACAAAAGCTTCCAGCCTTCTTTCAGTTCCTTTTCGGTGAGTGTGTTCGAAGCATTGACTTCGTCTGTCCCTTGTTGACCCAAAGAGAGAAATGTGAGGAGGAGGAACAGGACAGACACATTAATGAACGACCTGATGACAACCATATATGTATCTCCTCGAAACGGTGGGTGGAATAGTGGGACGAATTGAGACAGGCAGCCTGCCAGCGGACAGACCCCGCGAATCGTAAATTGCTTTTCCGATTCTATTCTCCCTACCAATGTACAATTCAACGATGACTGGAGCAACTGAACTGCAAATCTGACCTCGAAGTAACAAAGCACTTTTGTTATCTTATAGGTACAATCATGCAATCCCATTAATTGCAGGTTATCTACTAAAGTTGCTAATCCATTTGCTCATTAAACTGACAACTTTAGTAGACTCCACAGAAAAAATCATTGAAATCCAAGTGCCCGTAGCTCAATCCCGCAAACGACGCGGGATTTCGCATTAGCAAAATTCTGCAAACTTAAACTTGTGCCCGTAGCTCAATCCCGCAAACGACGCGGGATTTCGCATTAGCAAAATTCTGCAAACTTAAACTTGTGCCCGTAGCTCAATCCCGCAAACGACGCGGGATTTCGCATTAGCAAAATTCTGCAAACTTAAACTTGTGCCCGTAGCTCAACTGGTCTACGACTCTACGAGTCGCAGACTCGTGGAGATAGAGCATCAGCCTTCTAAGACCGCTGCGGTAACAAAAAGCCCCTGTATTCACAATGGTTTTTTGCATCTATCGCTACCTCCAGTAACCAAAATGTAACATCACACCTACCACATTTCTTCCGTAGATTCAGAACCTCTAATCACAAAACAAGAATTGATCAAATTAAATTGATTTTGTTCAAAGATTTGAACGGCCAATCATGATTGTGCCTTGCCCAGAAGAGAAAGAATACTGTTCCGGTTGCGATCCATACAAGCCCTAAACTTATTGCTTCGATCCCGGAGCAGATGAAAATAAAAGCAAAGCCCAAAAAAGCTATGATTGATGGCAATGGATAAAGCCACATTCTATACGGTCTTTTCAAATCTGGTTGATTTTTTCTTAGAATAGTGAGGCCGATAATTTGTCCTAAAAATTGGATTAGTATTCTGCTCGATAATGTCGCCGCAATGATGAAGTCCAAATCAAAAAGGCTTGCGATACACGTTATAGATCCGACCAATAATAAAGAGTAATGTGGAATGAGCTTCGTAGGATGGATCGCTTTCAACCGACTAAAAAAGAAACCGTCTCTTGCCGCGGCAAAAGGAATTCGTGAATAACTCAACATCAAAGAATAAATTGAACCGTACGCGGTTAACGCTACCATTATTGTAACTATGATCGCTGTCGTACGCCCGTAATAATTATTGAAAATATCAGAAACGATGTGCGTCGAGCTTGATATTATCCGCCAATGAGTCACGCCAAGGATCAAAAAATTCATTACCGCATATAATAATGCTACACCAAGAACCGACCAGATGATCGCCCTCGGAAAAACATAACCCGGATTCTTAACCTCCTCTTCTACATAACAAATATTGTAATATCCTAAGAGATCATACATTGCAATTAACGTTGCACCGCCAAGCCCTAAAACAAACCCCCATGAAAAGGAGAACCATCCCTTAGGCATATCCAAAATGTTTGCAGCATTAAAATGGACGATGCCGACCACGATAGTTATAGCCACTGTCAACAACATAATGATCCACAGTATAATTGTAATAGCTCCTACAAATCTGATCCTTTTATAGTGGAGGATAATGGTTAACACTCCGGCACCAAACGAAAGTAGTCTAATATTTGTCCCTGTTAGCCATGGTATAATAAACGCAACATAATGCATCATCCCGACTAAACCTGATGCGATTTCAAAAGGGCCGCTCAAAAGGAATGACCACACAAACAAGAACGCAATCATCTTGCCGAAATATTTCTTATATGCTTCCCTTAAGTAGACATAAGAACCTCCTTCTCCAGGGAGCGACGTGCTAAGCTCGGCCCAAACTTGGCCGTCGCAAATTGCAATGATCGCTCCAACAATCCAACCAAACATAGCCTGAGGTCCTCCCATTGCAGAGATAATCAAGGGGAAGGTAATAAATGGTCCGATACCTACCATGGTAGCCATGTTTGAGGCCGTTGCATGCAACAGACCTAAACCTCTATCTAATTTTTCAACGTGTTGTGACATAGGATCTGTTCACAGAGAATTGTAATAATTGTCCTCGGCGAGGATAGGTCATGTGCAGCTTAATCGCAGCCAACATGAGACTGGAAGTTGCGAACTGGTAAAAATATGTGCTCTTTAAGGTTCATCAGTTGAATAACTTAAGAAGGGTAACTACACATCAATGTTATGAATCGCCATTCCGGAATGAGAATAGATCGTCATCTTTTCATTCAGGTCTTCAATATTCCGTGTACTTTCTTTGCAAGAACTTATGGAGTGAATGGCTTTAGGATGAGGTCGAAGGTTTTATCCAATACTCTCTGATCCGCAATGACATTTGGAGCAGTAAAGCATTTGAAGTATTCACCATGAATAATAATGCATCGGTAAATTTTATATTCAATTCTTTGGTGATATCAATGTTACCCGGAGCTGGATAAAATAAGTCCGGAGCATAACGCAGATCACATATCATCAATTCTATTACTTAACGACTTTAATTAAACGAGTTGATTTTTCTTGAACGTCTAATGTAACAAGTATATAATTCCCACTTTTCTCATAATCAAGTTTCTTTCCATCAATCATTTCGTCTATGCCCGAGATATTATTAATAGAAAGATCTTTAGCGTCAATGGTTATTGTAATTTGTGCATCTTTTGCACTTGGGTTAAATACGGTAAAATAAAGGCTATCGCTTTCTTTGGATCCAAATCTTTCTATTCTTAATTCTTTAGTACTTAGCCTGGCTAGCGTAATCGGCTGCCATCCTGCCAAAGAAATCTCCTTTATCAAAGGAATATATTTCTTAAAATAAGGTCTCCCTTGATTATATTTTACTGAATCTGCCCAGTATACATTATTGGAAGAATTTACACTAAAAAATGATGGAAAGAACCCGTAAAACAACATCCTCTCAAAATATTCTTGATATCCTACGTAAGGTGGCTGCGTAAATACGCTGTCATCCATTCCCTCGTTCAATAAGAAGACCACCGGTTTCTGATAAGATAACGCACGGTAAAATTGCAATCTCGTCATTCCCGTTTCAGTCTTTGAATGCCAATTCAGCTCAGAACCGAATAGATCCAGCGCACCTGCTTCAAATGGTATCCAACCGTATCCGTTTCCCATGACATATTTACCCTGCTCATGCATTTGATCAGAAACTTTCTTCATCATCTTGTAATCTGAAGAATAACTCCAAACCACGGGTCTGGGTTTATCGAGCGATGAGGAAAATGTCAGCGGATAATCGGTGCATTCAAAATGGCTCGGATTATAGTCCACATCATATTGCCAGAGCCATTCGAGGCAATCGAAATATATTCCATCAACATTCTTCTCTAAAGCGGGGTAAATTTCATTCTTGCAAACATCATCATATGCATTAAATCCTTGCAGATCGGGATCCGTATTTATGTTTATGCTCATAGCCCAGCCTGTTGAGAACCAGGGAGTTTCGAGTTTCCGCGCAATAAATTTGCCCTCTTTATCCAGGGCTGCGTATGTCCGGAAAAATTCAGCTCGATCCCCCGAGATCGTTTCTTTACCGGTAACCTGATCATACGTTAGATCGCGCTTAGGTATCGGTATTTCTTGTTCCCAGGGATCAGTGTATTGGAAGGTGAGAACATCTGCCATTTTCCCCGCTTGAATTGTTGATAACGGAATTTTCATACCGTTATCCCTGGCTTTCCAATCTGTTTCGTGAAATGCGAAACCAAAGTCTCTCCATCCTTTTATTTTAAACAACGGTGAAAAAGGAAGCCATATTCCTTCTTGAGTCACTCGTTGTCTAAAGTATTCCGGTTGGATTTGATAATATTTACTCAAGGCGGCTCGCATGTTCCAATCATGATCATACTCAAAGAGCAGGAGCTTAAAGAATGTCTTGTTGGGGAATTGTTTTGTATGACTGGAAATCGCTAAATCAAATTCCGAGATTATTCCGGAAGCCGGTTCGTACGCTAATCTGAATACAACAGGAATTCCCATATCGACTCCCCATCCAAATCCAACTTCACCTGTCGAGACTGCTGCCAGTGGATAGAATGACATTTGACCGCTCCCCAATTTATCTCCATAACCGCCATTATGTCGGTCATCCGCGTTAAATGCGCCGGCCGGTGGAACTACGCTGCTCGCATCGACATAATTACTGTATAATCCACTATCAGCCCCGACAGATATTGTGCTGTCCAGATCGTAATTCCACGTGACGATCCCGGAGTCCCTTACCGGGAAAACAATTTTCAAGGAAAAGCACACATCTTCTTTTGTCAATGCTGACGCCTCGCCAAATAAGACAAGGTGAGATTTATATTTTTTGAATGTGAGCTTTACATTTAAACTTTTGTCGGTGAATTGTTTGACAAGACCGAGTTCGTTTTCCTTGGTACCGTTGTCCTGAAGCCGTGTGAAAGAATCCGACTTTACAGGAGAAAAGTATTTAACATCAACTTTTGCATCTCGAATAATATCCAACCAGTGATCAACTTGTGCATTGGCCGGAGTTCCTGTTACGATGAATAGTAGAAGAATGCCGATAGCTGTTTTCATATCATTATGCCTTCCTGGACTGTGACTCTACATGATAACGACAATCGTTTATATCGGAAATACATTGTTGTGAAGCAAGAGGTTAAAATATTCAAGGAACAAACTTACGCTTAAAATGTGTGCCCCTCTATCGTTCTTGATTTCCGTCGTGTTCAGATAACGCGGGTACAGTTTACGTTGGCTCCTTTTTCTAACCATATGGATTTAATACAACTGTCGAAGAGAGTGTGTCGAATTTCGTTTGATTGCGGATTATTTTGGGGAACCGGGCAGCGCTCGTAAAACAAAGCATCGGAAATCCAATGGGATCCTGCTGAAGCGCTTATTTTAGTCGAATCTTCCGTTTTGACAAGTCTTTAATCTATCGCGATGTTTTTTAGCACGAGCGCTAAGTTGACGTAAAAAACGAAATGTGCTGCGGCCTAACTACCGACTCAAAGACTTCGGAGAGTTAGCGTTGAATCACTCAGGATCGCTTTTCTTTTCTCTTTAAGATTATTCAACAACATGTCATAGGCGTCTTTAAATTTCATGACTCCTTCTTCCAACAATTGCCGGCCAACATCGTCAATGTCTATACCTAATCTCTTCAAATCGACCAGTATTTTTTCCGCACTCTTAACATCAAGTAATATCGTATCCTTCGAAGCAATGCCATGATCAGCAAATGCAGCAATAGTTTCTTCCGGTAGAGTATTCACAGTATTCAGCCCAATAAGCGGCTCGACATATTTCACATCTTTGTACTTAGGGTCTTTTGTCCCGGTACTTGCCCAGAGCGGCCGTTGAACATGTGCCCCGTTATCGATTAAGGATTTCCATCTCTCACCATTGAATATTTTATTGAATGCCTGGTATGCTAACTTTGCATTGGCTATTGCCGCTGCGCCGAACAATTCTTTCGGGCCGGTGAATTCATGTTTCTTCTCTTGAGGAATCGATAACCGCGAGAGCCGGCTGTCGACTAAAACATCGATGCGGCTGAGGAAAAAACTTGCAACCGATCTTATCCGCTTTATCGATTTTCCCTCAGCAACCCTTCTAGTGAGCGCCCTGATATAAGCTTCTGCGACGGCTTCGTAGGTTTTAACTTCAAACAGAAGTGTAATATTGATGTTTATGCCCTCATAGAGCATCTCTTCAATAGCAGGTATCCCCTCGTGAGTCGCTGGAATTTTTATGAAACAATTCGGCCGATTCAATTTCTGAAATAATCTTCTTGCCTCAATCATCGTTCCTTCCGTATCGCGGGCCAAATGAGGCGAAACTTCAAGGCTGACAAATCCATCCACTCCCTCCGATTCATCATAAACGGGCCGTAGGATATCACACGCGTCCTGAACATCTTTCACGGTAAGTTCTTCGTAGACCTCTTGAATTGTCCTATTTTCCCTAAAGAGTTTTTTCATTTGACTATCATAATCACTGCTGTTGGAAATAGCCTTATTGAAGATACTGGGGTTCGTCGTCACCCCCCGAAGACCTTCCGTCAGCATTCTCTCTTCCAATTCACCGTTATTGATTTTTTCACGTGTTAAATTATCCATCCAATAGCTTTGCCCATAGGTGATAAGCTCCAACAAATTATTCATGATGATCCTTACGTGTATAGGTTAATAGATGTGAGTATATCAAAAAAATGGAGCGGCTTGGTCAGATATCTATCGGTTTTGCATGGGTAAGCAAGTAATCTTCAGCTTCCTTGGACCAAATTCCTTTGGTTTTTTGAACTATAAGAGATAAGTTCTTACATAAAGAATCTGATTCGCCTTTCTTTTCAAGATCTTCCAAAGCGGTCAATGGTAAAGAAATACCAGTGTATATCAATTTTTTCCCACCCGGAATGTTTGGCAGATTCAATATTGAGTTAGCAGCCGAATCCAAACCGCCGATGTGAGTGATCATTATTGCCGGATTAATAGCTGCCCTGCCAATCAAATCCAACGCATCCAACATATCATCCGTGGTAGAGCCGACCGACCCGATCACGTGATGACCATAGTAATGCACATTGTAAAAATTGAATAGGGCGGTAAAATTTTGATCGGTGGGGCCGGTAAAAAAATTTACGCATCCGTCCAATCCTAGAATTTTGGAAGCTTGTTCTACGACAACCGCACTTGGTACCATAACCAACACATCATCGTAGCCCTTACCGTCAGTTAAATTCATCAACTCCTTAACGGCGTTTTCGTGTTTCACATTGACATAATATAGACTAACACCCATGAGAGCAGCTTCATGCGACGGGAATAATACGGCAGCTCGTTCGAGTCTACTTTGATCAATATCGGTCAACACAATAAGCTTGGGCCTTCGTTCGGAATGCAACAGGATATCGAGAAATTCGATTCCCATGGGACCGGCACCGCCCAATAGGGCCAGCTTTCCGTCCTTTTTTACACCCATCTCATGCTTGTATTGCTGAGGCTTGATATGATACTGTGATTTCAATGCGCCGAGGATGCACGCCACCGGTTCAGAAAGAGATGCCTTGAAAAATGAATCTCCAAAGTAAGGGATAAGACAGTTCATCCCTATGACCTCCGAGGGAATAACAATTTTCGTGGCGTCTCCACCCACATATTGGTAGGAATAACCAACGGCTTCACTTTCTTTCCCGGGAAAATTTATCGCAGGTTGAATACTATATTTCATGCCCTCGTTGAACTTATCCTTTAACTTTTCACCTACTTTTAGAATCGTGCCACACTGTTCATGTCCAATGATGATCGGCTTTTCCGCTATATCCTTGGTGACCCTTTTATGGTCTGCACCTTGAATAACAGCTTTATAATCCGACATACAGATGCTGTTGGTCGTAACGTTAGCAAGAACTTCATCGTCCTTTATCTCCGGCAATTCAAATTGTTCAAGCCTTAGATCCTTCTTGCCGTACAATCGTAATGCTGTAGTTTTCATATTAAATTCTCTTTGTTATTAGAAGCTATCTCAAAAACGCTTGATTATGTCCTTCTGAAGGAATACTGACAGATCATTGTCATTCTGAACCCCGTCGCTTTTCAGACGGGGTGAAGAATCCATGACAATGACATACCTTGACTCTACTAGCCTTCCATGTCATGGATGCTTCGCTCCGCTCAGCATGACATTTACGGCTGCTTTCTGCATGAAAACCATTTTTGAGATGGCTTCTAGATACCTTTTCTATCGCGTCTCTGCATTTCTCCTAAACTTTGAGTTGTCGTTACTTTGTGCCCGGGCAGCGGGTACATGCGTTCGTGAATCGCATCAACAAGCCATTCCTTTTGAGGGAAAAACATCTCTTCCATTTCCGCGCCAGGCGTAATCCAGTTTCTTGATCCGACAACAACGGGCGGCGCATCCAAATAATCGAAGGCAGCCTCAGTCACCTGATTTGCCATTGTCTTTAAGAATGATCCGCGCTCAACTGCATCGGAAGTAAACAGGATTTTTCCAGTCTTTTTCACCGATTCAATAATTTTATCATAGTTGAGCGGATTGACAAAACGAGCGTCTATGATTTCGGCGCTTACCTTATATTCTTTTTCAAGAACATCTGCCGCATCGATTGCTGTGTATAACGCAGAGCCGATTGTAACAATCGTTATATCTTTTCCTGTTCTCCGGATTGCAGGTTCCCCTTCCTCAATTTCGTAGTAGCCTTTAGGTACCCCGCTCTTGATGAACATTTCCCCAATATCGTATAGCCTTTGACTCTCGAAAAATACAACAGGGTCGCTCCCGCTTAAAGCTAAATTGAGCATTCCCTTTGCATCATATGGAGTGGCAGGGAACATCACCTTCAATCCCGGTATATGCGCTACTATTGCCGTCCAATCCTGTGAATGCTGAGCGCCGTATTTACTTCCAACGGAGATGCGCAGGACAAAGGGCATTTTCAATACCCCCGCGGACATCGCCTGCCACTTGGACATTTGATTAAAGACCTCATCTCCTGCGCGCCCCAAGAAATCGCAATACATTAACTCAGCCAGTACCCTGCCTCCACACATTGCGTACCCCGTCGCCGAGCCGACAATTGCTCCTTCAGAAATTGGAGCGTTGAATAACCGGTGATACGGAAGGGCCTCGGTTAATCCGCGGTATACTGCAAACGCTCCTCCCCAATCTCTGTTCTCTTCCCCGTATATTACAAGTGTTGGATCTATGTATGCCCTGTGCAGAACCGCTTCAAAGAGACCATCTCTGTATGAATACACCTTCGATTTAGAAATGGGCTTACCATTTTCATCTAATCCGTATCTCTCTTTTTTTGCGATCGATTTGACCCGTGGATTTTCTTCGATAGGTATAAGAACTTCGGGCTGTCGATCATCGAACTTTTCAATCTTCTTATTTGAAAACATCACCTCCCCGATAATTTCAGACCGGAGGCCAATCCTTGGGGAGACTACCGGATCGATGGCTAATTTCAGAACCTCCTTTATGCATTCGACCGCCGATTCTTGCATCGGCTCGATTTCATCCTTGGCAATGATCTTATGTTGGGTAAGATAATTCGTGTATTCAATGATCGGATCGTGTTTTAGCCACAGTTCTAATTCCTCTTTAGATCTGTATGATGAGGCATCGGAAGGCGAGTGGCCTGAAAAACGGTATGTCGCCGTATCCAGCAGAATCGGGCCTTTCCCCATTTCCAAAATTTTCCTTTTTCTCTCAATTGAATCTGCAACCGCCAACGGATTGCTTCCATCAACGCGCTCACTGTACATCGCATCCGGATTTACCCCAGCTCCGATTCTCGCCAGTTGACCGAAGCCCATCGTCTCACCGTTTGTTTGTCCCCCCATCGCATAAAAATTATTCATAAAGTTGAAGATGATTGGCGGCGCACCCCCAACATTTTTGTCCCACAATGTATTGTATTGATCCATCGCCGCAAGCATCATTGCTTCCCATGTGGGTCCAGTCGCTGAAGCTCCATCTCCAATGTTGGCAATAACTATTCCGGGTTTACGATTAATGCGTTTATAGAGTGCGGCACCTACTGCGATGTCCGAAGATCCTCCAACGATGGCATTATTCGGCATACTTCCAAATGGAGCGAAAAAAGCGTGCATGGAGCCGCCAAGCCCCATATTAAAGCCATTTTCTTTCGCAAATATTTCAGACAAGGTCCCATACAAAACGTAATAGACCGCCAATTCTTTAATCTTTTTATTTCGGTACGGCTCAAGGGCTTTTAATATTCTCCCGGTCATATAAGAGACCATGGTATTCTCCAGCTCAGCATCACTGAGTTTATGAACCGCGGAGAAACACTTGCTGAGAATCTCGCCATGGCTTCTATGGGAGCCAAAGACAAAATCGTCTTTGGTGAGATTTAACGATTGCCCTACTGCAGCAGCCTCCTGACCTGTCGATAAATGTGCGGGTCCCTTATGATTGTATTGGATGCCCTGGTACGATCCCTCAATCTTAATATTATTTAAGCAGGTCTCAAATTGGCGGATCAACAACATATCGATTAAGATTTGCCTAAGAGTTTCTTCTCCGTATTTTTCAATCTCAAGCTTAGCATCAGACTTATACTGATTGAGTACGATATCTTTTGATTTTACTACGCCGTATGCTCTTACTTTTTCAGGATTAACAACGATACTTCTTGGCACGACTCACTCCTATTATTTATTTCGTAGATCAATCTTAATTTAATTCCAACACAGTATCTTTAATGATTTCAGAAACCGTCGGGTGGGCAAAAATTATATCTTGAATGTCTTTCACTCTAAATTCTGCCTCTATCATCGCTGCCGCGCCATAAATAATTTCCGAATTGACTCCACCTAAAATGGTCACACCGAGCAATACGCCTGAATCTCCATCCACAACGACCTTGCAAATTCCTTTTTCGTTTCCATGTTCCGCTAAAAACCGTCCATTCACGCGCATCTGCAAAGAGCCAACCTTCACGTTGCGCCCTTCTTTCTTGGCTTGATCCTCAGTTAATCCGACACCGGAAAGTTCAGGGTAAGTGTACACCACCCACGGAATAGCATGATACCTCATTCTGTCTTTTTGAAGGCATATAGTATTCACAGCGACTTCTCCCATCCTGTACGCAGAATGGGCCAGCAATGATTTGCCCGTCACATCTCCAACGGCATAAATATTTGAAATGTTGGTCTGCATTCTCTCATTGACTTTTATGCCACTTTTATCGAAGTCAATATTCATCGCCTCCAACCCCAAATTTTCTAAATTTGGTTTCCTGCCTACGGCCATGAGAATTAAATTTGCCTGGCGGCTTTCTTCCTTACCATCCTTAACGAAGGTAATTTTATTTTTATCAATTGATATGACTTTTGCAGCAGTGATAAAGCTGCATCCTTTTAATGATGACCGAATCAAAGCGGCAATATCTCTATCGAAGTTTGATAAAATCTCCGGTAGAAATTCAATCACCGAAACCTGAATTCCAAGCAGGCTAAAGTACGAAGCAAACTCAATGCCGATGACTCCTCCGCCAATGATGGTCAAATCCTTCGGCAAACGGTCTATTTCCAGCATTTCATCACTGGTGAGCACATTCGCTTCATCCGCACCGGGAATAGAAAGTTTTATAGGGGAAGAACCGGTAGCGATGATAATATTTTCGGCTGAGAATTCTTGATTCCCGACTGAGACAATGTTTTGTCCTTCAATTTTTGCGCTACCGGTAAGCACATCAACATTATGCCGCCTCATTTGATAATCTACGCCTTTTGTTAACACTGATACGGTTTTGGCTTTCCATTCCATGGCTTTTTTCAAATCGTATTCGACCCCCGAAAAAGACACTCCCAGATGTTGACTGTTTTGCGCCGAATAAAAAATCTTGGCGGAGTTCAGAAGAGCTTTGGTGGGAATACACCCTCTATTTAAGCAGACACCGCCAAGGCTCTTATCCTTTTCGATGAGCAATGTTGTTTTACCTTGTGCTCCAGCTCTTTCCGCGGCACGGTATCCGCCGGGACCAGCTCCAATAATGATGATGTCGTATTTCTTTTCAGCCATCTATTTCCTCATCGCATCCGATGTAATTGCCAAATCTATTTCCGATATTGTTTTCGCAAGACTTTGCAAAAAGCGGGCGCCCACTGCTCCGTCAATAACTCGATGGTCTATTGTAAGCGAAAATGAAATATGCGGGATATAATCTATCCCCTTGCCGTTGTCTACAGGTTTTAAAACTATGGCGTTAATGCCCAAAATTCCGGTTTGAGGCAGATTCAGCACCGGTGTGAATGACTCGATTCCCAGACTTCCCAAATTTGTCGTCGTGAACGTTGCTCCGTTGAGTTCTTCAGGGGCTATTTTACCGGAAAGACACGCTGCCGATAGGCGCTTAGCTTCTGCACTAAGTTTAAGCAGACTCAAGTCTCGTGCATTTTTAATGACTGGTACCATTAGCCCGCGGGGGGTATCGACCGCAAAACCAAGATGAATTTTATTATGGTATTCGATCTGATCCCCTTTCAACAGGCTATTTAATTCCGGGTGTACCGGCAGCACTTGCAACACCGCGTATTGAACAAGATCATTAATAGTAACCGCTTGAAATTCCTTGTGCAGCGTGCTATTCTTGAATCGATGCCGCAAAGCCAATAACGCTGTTGCATTTGCACTGCTATTCAGAGTAAGTTGTGCCGAATTTCTTAGGGACTCGAGCATGCGGCCGGCAATTAACTTTCTTATCCCTTTTAATGCCACTATCTTAATAGCCTCCTCATCCAAAGGAGAAGGGCTTTCCGTCCCGTGATTTCTGATGTCTGAGATAGTTACACGCTCACCAACTCCGCTACCTACTCGTGGTCTGCCACTACTTTCAGTTACTAAATCCTTAGCAGCAAGTGACAGGGGCGAGATGCTCGTGTTTGCCTCCAGGATATCCCGTTCAATTATTCTACCATCAGGTCCTGTCCCTTGAACATCCTCCGTTGTTATGCCCAACTTGTCAGCTAGATTTCTTGCCCTCGGAGAAATCCAGCTTTTCACTAATACATTATCGTCCTCCAATCGGACGGTTTTGATTTCTTTCTTAACGCTCGTTGCAAGAGATTCGGATTTCCTATTATCCTCTAATTGAATCGCCTCGTTCGGTTTATCAACGGCTGAATGTCTTTCACGCGGTTCAAATTCTGTGTAACTTTCACCCTCACTGCCGATAACTGCAATATTAGTTAACACCGGAACTTCTTCACCATTGTTGAAAAATATTTCAAGGAGGACTCCGTCGTCGGGGGACTCAATATCAAAGACGGCTTTATCGGTTTCAATTTCACACACGATCTCCCCTTTCTTGACTTTTTCACCTTTCTTTTTTTTCCAATCAAGGATAAGACAGGTCTCAACTGTATTTCCTTGCTTAGGTAATAATATCGGAGTGATCATATGTTTATCTTAATTCTCTTTATTGTTGTAATTTCTTCCAAGAACTCATCCAGCACGGAACAAACGAGACTTAAACTTTCTTCTTCGTCCCCGGCATTAGTTTTTCCTCGCCAGATATTCTTCAAGATCAATCGAACGCTTTCATCATTTAATTCCTCGATTCGCTGAGGGTACGGGTATCCGATATCTATCCTATTGTTTATGATGTAACATATACCCCCTAAGACTGCTTTTGCAAAAATTTTTGGTGTCACGCCTTGTTTAAGAGCCTCCCTCATAGTTCCGAAGAACCGGTCGTCATATCCTAATTTCCTAACAGGGTCACGGCATATTCTCTGAACTTCATCGCGCAAATAGGGGTTCGTCATTCTTTCGAGCAGGTCTGCCCCGTAATAACGAAATCCCTCTTCGGTAAATAGCGGATCATCAAAATTCTTATATTTCTTTAATAAGAACGCACCGCTTTCCTTATTGAAAGCATCCACGCCATATTGGTAAAGGCGGGAATCATTCCTTATTTCGCTCATAAAGGTGTATCCGGCAAGCGAAGCAAAGAAGCCTAATGTGGAATGCACAGCGTTGTGTCCGAATAATTTTGCTTCTTCAAAAGGGAGCAAATCATCCTTTTCCTGGAAGACTTCAATTCCTCTTTTGAATTCCGGAAGCTCGATCTTTGATATGATGATATCATGAAACTCCTCAACCAAGATCGCGGCTTTGCTGTACGGAGTCATCCAATCCAAATTCAACTCTGCAACGGTTCTTTCGTCGAAGATCACTCCTCCCATTTTTCCGATCACGGTATTGATTGTCTGAAAATGTCGCAGTGTATTGCGGTCGGTGTACTGCTCCATTTTTTCACGAAGGATTTCTGCCGCATAATTATTGTTTTCTGCCGTATAAATTATTTGAGGAATATCCGGGTTACTATTTTCTGCTAACAACCGAGCGACAGAATTTTCCCCTCGATCGTAAAACTCAACGCTCGGAAGAGCGGTTGCCATTTCATCTGCTTGAGCAACGGCAGATGCAATGGATTCATGATCGCTCGGATCGTTTGGATTATAGATTTCAATTCCCGTAATGATCGTTTTGTATATACCCTTTTTGGTAGCCGTATTAACGACAATCCGGTTGCTCCATTGTTTTACGGCAGTGACGATTTCTTGGTTTACTTCAAGGATAACATATCGCTTGAAATTATTAGACTTAAAAGCTTCATACAGCATTAAACCGGACTGCACTGCGCCGAGGCCAAAGCCTAAAAATGTTTTCTTTCCGGTATTTTGTTCCATCAAGAATTCTTCTTTCGCCGATTACATGTTTCGCCAGGCATTCGGAAAAACTCTTTGTGCGTTTAACCTATAAACCTTGTCTATCACGTTACTCGGCAGCCCCAGTCCCTTTATCGGCTGCTCTAAATCTGGTACGGTAAGCGATGAATCCGTGCAAAGAAATTTCCAATCACGTGTCCATTGGTTATGAAGGTCTGCACGAAATTGAGCGGCGTCTATTCCCGGCTGTTGAATCATATCAGTGCCATATAACACGCGATCCTGATACCTAATAAAGAAATCTCTAACTACTTCCCTGTTTTTAACCGTTTGATATTGCACATCGCCAACTCGTGCGGCCATATCAGCTACCGCATTAGGAAATCGGTCTAAGAATTTTGCTAATTCCACAACGCTCCATTCCAAGCTTGCCAGGTGGGCGCCCATGAATACAAGATTTTTATTTTTTTCAAGCATAGTATCCCGGGCTTTCATTTGGTCTTCATAGGAAGGCATTTCCGGCTGTAAATACATATGGTATTGAGGATGGTCCTTAAAATAATCTCTAATATATCTGACCATTATTTTATCATGGGGAAGCCAGCAATCCCGTGGCTCTCCCAGGTGCCCGATGAGAGGAATGTTCTTGATCTTCAGGTGTGAAAAGATTGGATCAAATTTCGGATGGTCAATCATTACCAAATTGTTGTTCCTATCTCTGTATTCCATGCCGATATTCTTCCAGACTTTTACACCACGCGCTCCTTCGGAAATTGTTCTATCAATATGTTCAATAGTCTTTTCCTTCCAACCCGGGTCATCCCATCCATTCATCGAAAATGTTGATGCGAAAGCAAGCCTTTTAGGATAACGCTGAGACAAAGAAACAGCTATTTCTTGCTGCCTTATTATAGAGGGGAATTCGGAATAATCTGCATTGATAGTGAGAAGGGCAAAATTATCCTTTTCTGCTTGTTCGATGAAAGCAAGATCCAATGAATTAATATGGACGTGGATATCGATTTTCTCTACTCTTTCAAAATCATCCACCGAGTAGAATTCAGGGCTTTCCGCACTAATTTTCATATTTATCCCGATCGCTGCTGGTTCTATGCACAAAGTTTATACATGCCTGCTGAATTGGGTTCATATTGACAAACCCTTAAAAGTTTTATGAAGGGATTTATAAGTTTCGAACCTTCCCTTGTACCATGTTTCATACACCGATTGAGGATGAATAACCGCCGATTGTCCGACCCATCGCGAGGCCAAACTGCGAATCGACTCCCCAGTGTCAACCGCACATGCAAGCATCGCTGTTCCAAGACAACCGGCTTCTTTCACGTTGGGAATTGTTATTTTCTTATTCATAACGTTGGCTTTTAACTGCGCTAAAATTTTCGATTTGGCCGCACCTCCAACCCACCGTAATTCATTGATGATATATCCCGCCTGTTCCAGAATATCAAGATTGAGCCGCATTTCGAATGAGACTCCTTCTAAAAGAGCTTTTAATATTTCATTTCTGTGAGTCGACAATTGCAGGCCCATAATGGCGCCTTTGGTTTGAGTATCGAAATACGGCGTTCCGGAAGGAGTAAAGTAGGGGAGAGTTAATAAATTACTCGGTTTATCATTGAAACCGGCAATCAAAAGGTCGTAAGCATCCTGTCCGGTGAGTTTTGCATCGGCAATTTCCTTGCTGCCGAATTCATCTCTAAACCATTTCAAGATATTGCCGCCAGTCAAACTATATGCAACGGTCGTATAAAGATCGCTGATCGAATAATTATAAGTGCAAAGATTGCTCTCCATCAGTGATGGAGAAAAAATTGGCTTCTTGAAAGCAGGACAAATACATTCAACCGTTCCGCTTCCAAGCATGGCGACTCCTTCTTCCGTTACTCCCGCTCCGAGAGCACTGCATGTCTGATCGTGCCCGCCGGTAACTACAAATGTGTCTCTGGAAAGATTGAGCTGGTGTGCTGCTTCAGAACCGATGGTGCCGACCCGGCTGCCCGGCGGCAGCGGTGTGGCGAGGTTATCCGTAGAGATACCTATCTCCCGCAAGATGTCGTCATTCCATTCATGTTTCCTTACATCGAACATCATTGTCCGTCCTGCTAAAGACCAACTTATTGCCGGATTTAACCCAAGGCGGAAATGGAACAAATCTTCAAAACAAAAGAAGTGTTGAGTCTTTTTCCATACATCATTTGCATTTTTCCTGAACCACAAAAGTTTAAATAGCGTAAACAGCGGATGCGCCGTGTGCCCCGTTATCTGGTAGAGTTTATCTCTGCCAAATTTAAGTACCCAATCTTCGATCATCGGTTGAGATCTGACATCGGAAGAGACCATCGCCTTGCTGAGAATTTCGTTATTGCGCCCGATGGCTGTAAAGGCTTCACCTTGGCTTGAAACCCCTATGCCTCGTACGGAATCGGATTTCACACCGTGAGTGCATTCCTTTATTACTTCAAAACACTTTCCAATAACTTCATCCGGATCCAGAACCGCTCCGCCGTCATCTGTAAATGCAACGTCATATTCACGCATGGCCGTTGCGAGCTGCGCCCCATCTTCATTAAACACCGAAGCTTTGCAACCGCTTGTCCCAATGTCCACACCCATATAGTTCATCTTAAGCCCTTCCCGTCAAGCATCGTCGCAAATGGAAAGTTTCATATTTCAAATAATTAAAGAGCATGCGTGTGACTCTTCGGAACTGGTACGTAGAGAATGTTGAGATAGCCCTCCAATATTTCCTTCATCTTTTTGAACACAGTTTCCTGCCTGAATATTGTTGCATAATATTTTATCGAAGGTTGGCTCTCGGAATCGGCAGACTCTCCTATCAATCCTTTTGCAAGCAACTCTTTAGCTTTTTGCGGACCGACTATCTTTGCCGCGTTTTCAATCATTTTCTGGAATAGAATCGGAGAACTGTCCCGTTCCAATGCGGTCCATATATTAACTTTACATATTCCGTCCTCGAACAAATTTACAATCTGATCTTCGTTAACGGAAGATGTACCGTGCAAGCATAATCGAGGGCCGATTTTCTTGCTGATCGCCCGTGCTAATTGTCCGTTGTATTCTAAGGTCGAGGCAGAAGCCCTGTGTTCGGTTCCTAAATTTGCAACAACGATATCGACACCGGTTTCCCGAAAAAATCTTTCCGCTTGGTCGGGAGTAGTTAAATGATTGGCATCATCACTTGATGCCTCATGTATTTCATCACAGGCACCCTCAATGACAATTTTGCTCTTATTCTTTTCAACAAATGAGGCAGTATGCACTATGTTCTTATCAAATGGCAAAGTAGAGGCATCGTACATAATCGATGAGAATTGTCCCATATCCCATTCTAAAAGTCTGACGTCGTCATTCCATTGAATATGATCGAGATGAATCATGACTTTGAGATTTTTATAGGGGGAATCCGGCGAAGTAAGCACCTCCAGATCTCTCAAAAATAACTTGAGCCCGATGTACCATTTCTTCGTGTGTGTATAAAAAACAGACTGGGGACGGGATGAATAATTATTTGTGATTCCGACAATAATAGGTAGATCCTCTATTCCTATTTTTTCTCCGTAGTCGTACACTGCCGATAGTATGGCTTCCAATGTGGTAAGGTTTTCGGCATTGAACGTAGGCAATACCCATTTTCGTTCTCTTGCTTCTGAAAAGACTTCTAGCACATGGCTACGATCAAGAATTGTTGACATTTTTTAATTCTCCATAATCATAAAATTATTGTCTTCGCTTAAATCTCCGACCATGATGAATCCGTTATGTTTTCCGCAAAGACCGTTCTCAGAAGATCAGAAAGTATTTCATGAAACTCTGACCCCCTTCGTTATTTGGATAATTCCCAAATTATCTGCCAACTGAATCTGGCTTTGGGAGAAACTGAGAGATAATTCTCTTCCTTATATACTTTTGACAAATTGCTGCTAAATCCGGGAATAGGCTCAAAAGCGCATTCATCTCTCTGAATTCCAATTTCGTTCGGATAGCCAATGTTGTTCCACCATATCCCGATCGCGGGAAAATATTGCTTTGGAAATACCGCTTTCAGCGCTAAACCGTTCTTGTACTTCCAACTCATTTTACCATCATCAATGCCCTTGAGGAACAGCATGTTTGCCGTACCCTTAGGCTGCTTCCGTAAATACTCCTGAATATCCTTAGGGTTTTTTAATTTGAGATTCTCATCACGCGATTTATTATATGCTGTTTGAAAAGAGGGAAAATGCACATCGGCGATTTCCGTTAATTTCATAAGCGGGTGCATTACGTGCTGAAACGGTAATTGTTCATTTCCTCTATTATAAACTTCAAAGTTCCAGGTAATACCGCTTTCCGAAAAAATCATCTCGCGCTTAAAATGCACCGGCAATACTTTACTTTTTGTAAAAAACCTCAGCGTGTTACCATCTCTCTCAAAATCCCATTTCAGCCAGCAGACTTCGCCATGATCGGGGATTTTCCATTGGAGTCCCGGGAAGGGACACGTTTCTACAGATGGGAAACAATCATCGTAGCCATAGACCGGCCGGTTTTCATATTCTCCATAATCGGAGCTCGGTTTGCGAAAAGACTCGGGTGAAGTAGTAATGAGGTCATAATGATTATAGCTCAAGCGATCCAGGCGAGCACCATCTTCAGGCGTGAACTCGACCAGCCACGGGCCGAACTCAAATTTTTCTTTCATTGATATCTCCCATTCTTACGCTATCTATTTGTTTGAACCTTTGATTTTATTCAGCGTACGTATTGTCTTATTTGCCGATCTTCGTTTACAATATTGCCGACTTCGGCGACGCGATGAATCGGTCTCATGCTACAGTTCTATTGTTCTTATTCCTGTAAGCTGACAGAAGTCTAATAATTCTTCGTACAGATGACTGCCATAACCGAGGACGGCATATTCATTATTCCAGGCTTCTACGAGCTTCTCTATATTACAATGAGCGGTCACAAACGCATGGGGCCAGAAAGGAATACCGCATTCTTCTTGGCGCTTCAGCAATTTCTCTGCCGGTGGTTCGTGAATTGAGCAGCGAGTTACCGCCATTTCAAATTCACCGTTATTGCGCCCTAACCTTGCCAAGACTCCCTCTCCTGGTTTACAGACCAGTTTAATGGATAACCCTCCTGCCGCACCTTCAGTAGGAATGCCATGCTCTGCAAATACTGCGGGACCTAACTTACCGGCTAAGGAAGGCGGGCACGCACCGTCACCGATTATTTTTATTTCGTTATTGGACTTATCGATGTGCTGCAAATCGCCATAGTATACCGGTTCATTGCTCAAATCAGTGATAAGTTTTACGGTCATTGCAGTATTAAAATCACTGAGGGTGGACGTTCCAATTTTATCGTTGAGAATCATACTCTGCGCAAAGCAAGTGGCCGTATAATCGTCTCCTAAACCCGGAAAGGATTGAATAGTGTAGAACTCCCAGCCTTCCTTTTTTATCATTTTCTTAATTGCCAGATATAATCGAATGGACCGTTCGCCAATTTCATTCTTCGGGAGGGGAACGGCGAAAAATGGCTGAATCTTTTTCCTGGCTTCTTCGACCTCGTCAGCAGTAATTTTATTCGCAGTAGTTATCAGCTCCGTCGTATCCCGGGAGTCAATATCGACACCAAATACTTTCATCCATTGAGAGGGATCGGCAACACCGCACGTCTGCCCCATCCCGCGTCCGCCAAAAACGCCAATGGTGCTCAAGTTTAAAATATTCTTTTCATGACTGGCCCTGCAGTAAGAAACAATTTTATGTACCTCCTTTGGATCGTCATAGCCACCGTAGACAAAACGATGATTGATGCCGATTTCTTTAAGCGCTCCATGCATGACTAATCCGCCAACCGGCCGCCAACCTTGTGAGCCCGGATTCGTCCAGAGTACTATGCCCTTTCCAGTTTTGGCGAATTCCCGAATCGCAGCGATTAAATGCGCTGCCCAAACCCACGTGCCCGAAAACAAAACAATGGCGTCTATATCGTCGATTTTTCTAAATTGAGAAAGACATTCTTTTGCTTCTTTCTTTGAAGCAATAATTGTTTCATACTCAACTAATTCTACGCCTTCATTCCGTAAAGCCTTTTTGGCATTTTTAATTAATTCACTATTAATAAAGGGGGTGCCCATCGGATCGAGAAGGCCATCCTTGTGAACTCCATACGTGATAAACCCAACTTTCGGCGTATTCATAGTATTCCTTATTCTGTTAAAGAATTCAAAGCTTAACGAGGTACAGCTTTTATTAGAAGATATTTTTTAAAATTTGCAGTCAACGTTGCCAACGGTCCCTTTACCCTGTCTAAATATTTGCCATCGACATAATCGAAAATCTCATAGCTACGTTCTTTTAAACCACGAAGCTCTATCGTTCCGGTAAAGGTTGAATCATAGAAAGAATAGTACATTGTATCTCCCTTTTGTATCGTGTGTGTCTCCGGACGGTCGTATCCTATATCATAGAGATCCCCGCGATAGATGCCCTCTGATAACGTGTTTTCTTTGTATATGGTAATCCACTTAGCCCACATCTCTTCCTTTTTTGGCGTTAGCCCGACATCTCCGTCTAATTTTCTATGGACACTATCAGGCCAAACAAATTTTGTACCTGGTACTCCTCCAATCCCGATCGTGGAAGCAAAATCATTTCCGCCATCGCTTAATTCAACATGGTCCCCATAGAACACAACTTTTGATCCGGAAAGCGCTTTAAGGACTTTTCCCTTTTGTCTAATCTGCCATGAGTTCTGGGGGTCTGAAGCTACCGATTGATTCATGAAGGGCAATATATAGAATGAATAATTGGTTCCGCAGGGACAGATCTCTATGACAGCCTCCGGATTAATGTTAAGCGCTGTTTCGTAAATCATCTTAAAGAATTCCGGAAGCCCTTCTGTCGACTCCTCTGGACGAGAATGATGGTGCTCGGGGTTGTAACATGGCGGGACGGTATTAAGATTGTTCCCATCCATTTTCAAGCCGTCAAAGCCCCATACTTTCAGCGCCTTTGTCACAAAACTACGCGCGTAATCCCGGACTGCGGTGCAAGCCGGGCATAGGAAGAAGGATCTCCAGTACTGAATATAAACGGGTGAACCGTCTTTATTTAATAAAAGATCTTCCGGATGTTCCTGGAACATTTCGGTCGACGGAGCTACCGCCAATGGGTTCCACCACAGTTTCGCCTTCGCTCCGATTGAATGGATGCTGTCTACCAGCTCTTTCATGCTGGCGTCACCACGGGGAAATTTCTTTTTATCAAGCTTATAATCTCCCAACCCTGAATGCCATCCGTCATCAAGCACAATCCATTCGAGGCCTAATTTTTTGATTTCCGGAAACGTGCCGTAAAATTCCCCCGGAGTAAAATCCTTCTCATATCCCCAACCGCACCAAATTGGTTGATATGCTCCTTTTGGCGGTTCCTTAAATTTAACTCCTTGACCGACCATAAAATCGCTGTAGCAACGCAAGGCTTGGAAACAGTCCCCTTGATGAACCGACACAAAGGTATTGAATGTTGTGAAGCTCTCCCCCGGCTTTAAGTCAAATGGATTTTCATACGTTGTAGACATGGTAACATAGTTTTTTGTCTTCATAGATACCGGATAGCTGACAATCTTCGGAGAGCGTTCTACGTTGCCTATTGCCATTCCGACATCCTGCCTCCATATATCCAAGACGGGAGTCCCTCCACCGTAATCCACCCAGTTCATTCCCAGATAGTTCTTCCTTTCAAAGCCTTCATTGAGCGGTTGTATCCAATCATTTGACCAGCCATACGATCCCGGCAGATAAGCCCAGAACAATGGCGTAGTATCATTTCGAGGTACGGCTGAAAACTGATAATCATTATTGGTCCAGCAAGTAATCTTTAGGTTTGATTTTCCTACGTTCGTATATCTCACCTGCGTACACAGCATTGTTGGAAAGTTATTATAGCTCTTTATTGTCAACATTTTTGAAAGATTCGGGGCGGAAGAACGAATTTCAAATTTTTTTCCCGCCCCGATCGTATCTTCAAAGTCAAAGCATTTGTATCCTTCAAACTTAAAATTCTTGATATCACGGCCGTCCGCTTCCACGTATTCCGAAGGATTGAACTTACCTAATATTTTTTGCTGCCCATTGAGATATGAAACGACTCTGCAGTATAAATGCCTGTCAAATTCGATGCGTATTTCTTTACCTTCCACTTTGATTATTTTGTTGTTCTGGGCAACAACGATCGCACAGGCTAAATCTAACATCACGATGAACAATGCATTGAACAATATTTTTGATTTGGACGAAAACATCAGCGCGCTTTATTGAGCCAACATATCTTGATTCATGATTGCGTATGTCTGGATCTGTAATTCCATTTTCAGTTATAGCTAATCTGTGTAGGTCCTTAATAATCCGCCGACAAAATATAGGATCATACCTCCAACGCTCAAGACCGAAGCGATCTCCAATCCTTTGCTCCCCAGGATAACACCGGCCAGGAAAATTAAAAACCCAACGCCGAATAACGAAAGGCTTAATTTACCCCGCAGTGTCTTTGGTATGATGTTGTAGATGTCATTGGTACTGATCTCCTCATCGCTGATTTTCTTCGCTTTCCAGATTTGCTCGACACTTTCTTTATTCGTCTGAACGGTGAACAAGCTCACTAGTGGTGTAACAATCAGCGCTGTTCCGCCCGAGATGTACGTGGTGATGTTAAAATCTACATTAAAAAGAAACTGTGCGCACACACCGGCAATCAAACCGGAAAAATATCCGGCAAAAGCACCTTGCCAATTTGCTCTTTTCCACAATAGACCATAGACAACAGTTATGACAAAAAGAGGCATATTCATAATAGCGATAACCGTCAGGTAAGCGTTCACGGCACCTCCCAGCAGCGGGACGCAATACGCAAAGGCGATCATCGCTATGCCTGCAAGCACCGTAACCAATCGCGCAACGATAATCACGTGTTTTTGACTTGCTTTCTTATTGAGGATGCTCTCGTAAATATCGCTTGCGAAAATCGTCGCAATGCCGTTCAGATTGCCCGAAGTGGCAGAAAGTTGAGAAGAGAATAATCCCACGACAATGATACCAAGAACAATATTTGGAACCAGATGAACAAGCAGCATCGGAACAGCGGTATCGGGGTTTGCTAAATTGGGAAAAATTACCCTCGCAGCTAATCCCGGGAGGTTCCATAACAAAGCAAATGGCGTTGTAATAATTCCTGCAAGCACAAGAGACCGTGCGACCGTTCGCGTATCCTTCGCTCCAAAAGCTCTTTGTAAAAGACCTTGATCCGTGCTCGCCCATTGAATTCCAAGAAAAAGTATCGCCAAAATAAATTGCCAGTTATATTTCCCTGTCTGTTGAACCAGGTTGAATGATTCCTTCGGCAGCTTTGCCGTAAGTCCGGGCCACCAACCGACAGCGCTCATCGCCAGTGGAAGCAGGACTAAGGCTCCGCCAAGCATCAGGACAAACTGGATAACATCAGTGAAGGTCACCGACCACATCCCACCAAGCATCGTATAGATGATCACCACAAAAGAGAGCGCAATGGCCAAAATTGCAAAAGAATGTACGCCGGTAACGATCTGGGCGGCGGTTATTGCCGTATAGAGAATCACCCCAATCCAAAATGTTAAGGTGACGATCCAGATGAATGCTACCAGTGTTCTCACACCTTTGCTATACCGTATTTCCAAAAACTCCGGTATTGTTCTTATTCGTAACCTCCGAAAAATAGGGATGACAAATAATCCAGAAAACACAAGGGCCATGTTTCCGGTCCAGGTTTGCCAAATGATCGGTATTCCGTATTTGTAGGCAATGCCGGACTGTCCGACAAAACTATAGAGATTAATATTGGTTGCAGCAATGACTGCGGCAAGGATAAATGGAGTCAAATGTCTTCCCGCCAAGTAGAAATCGTCGGCGTTGGCAATCCATTTATAGAATATTGAGCCAATAAAAAACATTACCCCTAGAAAAGTAAACACAATGATGAAATCAGCAGTATTCATTCACTTTCTCCAAAATTCTTTTACCGTTATTTTTTATTTGCTCTTCTTGCTTGAAGAATCTTTTTAAACTCCCGTATCGGAACAAGAATCCATATCACAAGAATGGCAAAGCCGATCGCCCAAATCCCCCATGTGACCCAGTCGAAGTACATTGAGATTCCTTTTTTAGAATTCGTGAACCTGTATAGGAATAATTTTTCTTTGAATGTTTGCCGGATATGGCTTTGCAGGCAAAATCTCCCTGTCGTTATAGGGGAGACTTTTAATCTCTTGGCCGGCCAACTCTATATCAGATATTATCCATGAGCTAATTTTACCCTTGCCATCCTCTTTGAAGGTGGTCGAGTATTCAATATTGCTCTTACCGGAACGTAATGCCGCTGTGACCCAGAACCATTTTCCTTGACCTTCCTCTACCATGAGGTTCTGATTCACCCCGTTGACGTTGATCCTGAATTCCGGCTTTAATGTGTCCTGTAACTCCCTCGCTGATTCCAACAAGAAACCGAATGTCGCATTCTTATATTGTTGAGGAAGATTAATTGTAACATGCGAAACGTATTCGGTTCCATTACTCTTTAAGAGCGTTTCCTCTCTATATTTTATATTATCTGCTTTATTTCCAAACTGAACGTCCGCTAACTTCTTCTTTCCGATTGATTTGAGTACTTCTTTTCTGCCGAGCGCACCATAAACAATCAAATGACCGTTCTCTATCGAATACCTAACTCCGAGCGGCAAATTTTTGTCGATTTTATCAGAAGGAATCATTTCCGCTGCAAGCACTTCATAACCGTCCATTGTCATTGATACCGTTTGACCCATCCTGACCGGCTCCGGAAGTATCATAGTATACGGATAAATGATTTTAACAAAATACTCTCTCGAAGGAGCGATATCCCCAAGGTCCGAAGTTAATTTGATTGCAGCCTCTTTTGCAGCCACGTCAGGATTCCTCAGCAAAAGAATTCCTTTCTCTTTCGTCAAATGGACGTAGCCGTAGATTTCGCGCTTCAACGGATCACCTAAAATCATTTTTGTGTGTTCGAGAACATCGTGATTCGCTTTCGCCCATTTAATGGAAGAGGCAATTGCATTCCATTCATCTTCAGACAGCACATCTGGCGAGACGTATAATTCCCACATCATGACTCCTCTGCCGAAATACATCATCACTTCGTTGCTGAAAGAGTCGAGCGATTCGTTTTCACCACCGAGGAAATTTAAATGACCCTGTATGATTCCATGCGTCATCAAACTTGACATCGGAAACAGCAAATGCTGTTTTTGAAAGTCATCCCATAGCACGGCATCTTTATACGTAATCGCCTTATCTCTCTCATTGATTGATGGTACATCTTCGGCATAAGCATAGTCTGCGCCTTGCATCCATATACAATCAGCATACTTTAGCCACCATGGTGAAAGCCATGTACCGCTGGTAATATTGAGAAAAATATCCGGATTCACTTTTCTCACGGCCTGCATCATGTCTATATACGATGAGACAAGCGCTTCTCGAGAATAGATTCCAGGAAGATGACCATGATTCGTTTCGTTGCAGGTCAGCAGAAAGCCATCCCACTTGAAGTATCCGATATGATCATTTGTAGTGTACCGGGTCATTACATTCTTCATCGCTTCTTTATATTTATCGCCGGCACTGCAAATAAAATCCCCGGATGTTTCATAACCGTGCCCGGCGGCCCAAGCTGTACGTTTGTCTCGATATTCATATCCCCCGAAGGGTGAAGCCCATAAACCCAACGCTGTATGGATACTATCGAGCGCATTGACAATAGGTGCAAATCCTCTCTTGAATCTGGCCGAATCTATTTCCCATAAGCTGTTAAAGTTATCCCACCCCTCATCAAGAACAAACGCGTCAAGCGCAATATCATACTTGTTTAAATAGTTTTTGAACGCGTGGATTCTATCAATAATACTTCTTTCATTCATGATATTTTCAGAATCCTTAACAAGCTCGGGGCGTCTCAGGTCGTACCATGAATTATACAAGAGGAATGGACGCGTACCTTCGACTTTGAGTTGGTCGACATATTTCATAAAGGTTTGTTCAAGTTTTCCGGCGGAAGAAGAGACCCCGATAATGGAAGTATGGCTTCTGTAGACTTCTTTGGCTATTTTTACCCCAACAACATATCCCATCATCACTTTTCCCGCTTCAATTTCATTTTGGCCCGTAGGATACTCAACGCCAAGAAAGATGTCGTTATTAAAAACCGGCTGCCCAAATTGTCCGCGAGAAAAATCCCCTTTCTCAAAAGTCAATGATTCAAGATATATCGTGTCCAAGAATTCCATTCCATACGAGGAGTCTGCTATCTCAATCCATTTCCTTATGTAGTAATCCCCGGGATAGACTTCGTAATGAACCTTTACCGTAAAAACCGTTATGTCGTGGTTGAAACTATAGTCCAAGGTCAACCTCTCGCCATGATTCTTTAGCTCGCTGGATTCATAGCCTTGGAAAACAAAGTCTTTTGATGTCAGGAGTACAGAGTTCTCGCCATTCTGTAGTTTTGAATATGCAGGCCCCAATCCGGAAAACACTACTCTCAGAGCAAATTCATCCGAATGCACATCATACACAGTACCTGATATTTTATTCTTGATATGGCTGGTTGTGATGTTCCCGGGCAAGATCTCAAATACTCTTTCAATAGAACTGTTCCCGATAGCAATCTCTTTACTATCATGCTTTAAATACGCGGCATCTTGTGCGTCGAGGCAAGCTGTCGACAGCAAAACCAATGCAATAGTTAATGAGAAAACCGGGTAAAGGGCGAGATGTCGAAGGACAATTTTCATTATTTCCTTTTCATCGGATGCAGTTTCTTTGATCTTCCAGCACGGTACACATGTTTTCATCCATGGGAAAAGCAAAACGTGCCGGAAAGATAAATCCGGATTCACCTTCAGGAATGATCATAGTGGAACGTCGACATTTTTCTTTTGCACGATTGGCCCCTGTGGCGTCGAATGTAACACTCCTGACCCTAAAGAGCTAGCACCATATTGAATGGCCGGAACGCACATTATTTCAAACGCAATCACAGGGGGCACCGCCTTGGTGCCCCCTATGATAGTAGGAGAGGAGAAAGAATGCAATTACTTTAACAACATCATTTTGTGAACGAGCCGATTCTGACCCTGCTCAAGAGTATAGAAGTATACGCCACTCGTGACATTCGACATGTCGATACGAACGGTGTATGTCCCTGCTTCTTGATGCTCGTTATCAACGAGTGTTTTCACGAGCTGGCCGAGAACGTTGTACACTTTCAGACTGACGCTTCCCGATGCCGGGAGAGTGTACTGGACATTCGTGCTCGGGTTGAAAGGATTCGGATACGCTTCGGACAGGGTAAATGCATGTGGTACCGCCTTAGGGGCGACAGCAACGCCGGTTACCCCGTTAAACCAATATGGATCACCGATTGGATATTGATCGGTTGCACCGGTTTTTAAAGAACTGTTGGTGTATTTCATATCCGTCGCTTCCGGAAGCGGCCATGCGGGGGTCCAATTATTGCCGGTTACACTTGCAAGCTGGTATCCATAAATATCCGTCGATGCTGAATTCGTCCTGATGTCCGTGAAATACTGGAACTCACCGACACCATCCCCTTGGCCACTATTAACTATTTGGCCAATCGATGGGCCAAATCCGGGGTCGACATTCATATTGCCCGACTGAACAAGTCCGGGCCAATGTGTTTTGTCGGTGAACATGTTCGTGGTTCGAGCATCCATCCAGCCGGGAGTGTAGATTGAATCGGCGCCATGAGCAGTATCATCCCAGGCAGTCCAAAAATTTGTCACTGCCGTGGGCATAAAATACGCATTGTTTTTGACTTCAATATTCCTCTTGGCCTCGGCTAACCATCTGATGTTTGCATTTGCCGAATCCGCGGGGTCAAACACTTTGGCTTTCGCTATATCAAGTGTATCCAAGTCGATGATTGAGCCAATTTCTATCGACCATAGTTGATCCCAATAACCGGTATATTCAGTCGTGGTAACTCCGCCCATCCAGTTGGCATAAAACACATTGTTGTCAACCTTGGCATTCGTGACGTTAAAAATCCAGAACGGGTTTTGAAAGATATCCATCACATTATTATGGGAGAATTCGAAATAGTTGACCATGGTGACTGTAACAGGGCCCGCAGCATACGAATTTATCGCGAACACAGTATTGTACTTCATGACTAATGAATCGGTGGGAGCGGTATTATATTGGTTTCGTACCGCTTCCCCGGAATACCATGCAGTGGCTGATACTCCGTTTCTGAACTTGCAGTTTGTTACGAAGATGTCACACCAGTTTCCACTATAACTTATCATTGCCTCTGGAAAATCTGAAAAGACAACATTATCTACGTGGCATTTGATAGAATCTGCCGATAACTGTATCAGCGCTCCAACATCATTGACATTCAACACGTTGATAGTATTGTTCGTCGCTAGACCGGTAAGATAAAGATTCTGAAACGTTCCTACAGTATGAACTCCGTTCATGACAAATAAATAGTAAGGCAGCGAACCATCGCCAAGAACGCCCGGCTGCACACAGGGCGGTTTTCCATTACTTCCCAATACTCCGATGACCGCTATACTAGACTTCACCGATGCAGGACCCAAAAATATATAAGTCGTGTCTAACGAAACGAGTTTATACGCGCCGTGTGCTTGCAAGCCTGTAGAAGTAGTATCGCTATTAATAACCTGATCCAGAGGCAGCCCACTGGCGTAGACAACGAGTGTATCGGTCGGGCCGGCTAATGCTGTGCTGGTCGAGACAACGAACATAACACTTACAGCAATGATCACTGTTGCGATTATGTTTTTCACGGAAAGACTCCTTTCAATTGAAAATTGTTTGAGGTAAATCAGAAAAAGAATCCAAGAATAACGGATTTTTCACAAAGGACTCCTTTCATGTAAAAAGTGTTTGAAACAAAAATGTAAAACATTCGACATACTGCGTATTGATCCCTCCTTCCTTTTAGTTAGACATACTATCTCAACGCTTAACTTCGTATAATTCGATTGAATCCA
This sequence comes from uncultured Bacteroidota bacterium, assembly GCA_963717445.1. Taxonomy (GTDB): domain Bacteria; phylum Bacteroidota; class Ignavibacteria; order UBA10030; family UBA8401; genus JAGVPT01. The sequence continues at coordinate 2,188,275 of OY970334.1, forward strand.
TAACACGCTCCACATTTCAACGTACGGCGGGCACAATTTTTGGAGTTCTATTATTCATTTTCACAAGCCAAATGAAGATCTTACAAGCTCCAACGCAGGCCTACGGCAACCGTAAAACCATAATCTTGTTCAGATATCGGTACGCCACCCCCCTGGATGACACTAATATCGTTTGCCCCGTTGATATTGTTGAGATCGCCGTATAACTGAAGACCGGACCATGGTAATTCCTGCTTGACGGCAAGATCCCAGCGCGTATAGGCGGAGGTGTTAGACCTCAATTGAGGCCAGTAATTAACTCCCGTGAAAATATCTGCCTGGTATAACATAGAAACGCGGATTGAAAAGCCTTGATCATCATATCCTAGAGAAAGATTGACGATATTATCGGGCTGATCCAAAAGCCGGTCTGTAAAGGATGTGTCGACGTAGTTTGTTGACCGGCCGTTTGTTGCTATATTGACGAACGGATATTGAGCCTTCGAAAAGATATGGGTGTAGTTAATATTAAATAGTAATCCTGAGAACACTCCGGGCAGATACCAGAAATGCGTCTGCCAATCCAGTTCCAATCCGTAGTTGTTAATCTGATACGAGTCATTCACAAAGGTACTCACGCTATATGTTCCCGATGGAGTCGATGTTCCCAGTAAGCCGGGCGGGAAGTACGGTGATGCGTTGGTTCCCGAAGCGTAGAAAGTCCAGGGATAGATAAGATTGGTGATCTGCTTTAAGAAGGGTCCGACGGTCAACAATCCGACCGAGTTATCATAGAAGGAAAAATACACGTCATAATTCTTCGACTGCGATGGAACTAATTTGTAATTATTCCAAGCAATGGCACCCGTACCGACGTCAATCCTCGGGATAATCGCATTGTAGTCCGGATACGCCAATGTGTTCGTGTACAAAGGCGAACATCAAACCAGGAAAGCGGTTTATATCTCAACGACACATCGGGTAGCCAGTAGCCATGGTCCTGTGCCACGGTGGTGTCGTAATAATTATAGGCATTGAACGATAAGCGGCTTTCGATGCCGCGAGCTCCGGTATAATTACTCCGGATATCCTGGTAGCGCACACCCGGAATCACTGTGATCTCCGAACCAATGTTCACCGTCGACATCACGTAGAACGCCGATTGATCCTCCGTCCCGGAATAATTGTTCGTCGTCGATAAGAAGTTGTTGCGTCCATAGGCGGCAGTCCCATTATTGGCCGCGATTGCCGCAGCGTTCTGACGTACAACATTTGCCATCTCTGCAAGCATCCCGCTGTTCAACGGCGTATTCATGCTGTAGTTGCCGTTCAGGAATTTGCCGTAATTGAACGACGGGTCGGCGAAATCCGAGAGGGGGATATTATACTGAAGATTCGCAGGGAGCGAGAACTGCGAAAGGATCAACTGGTTGACATATCCTGCATCTCCAAACTGAAGCCCGCCGCCATTATAGAGCTCGTAGGTATACGCCCTTGTCAAATACCTATACATGCCTCCAAATTTAACATCAGCACTGACTGCATCGGAGAAATTGATGTCCGTCTTTAAGTCCAGCGACCCCGTCGTGGCACGCTCCTTTGAAAAACTATTGCTCGTTGATATCAGGTTGATTATGGTTCTCGAAAGATCGTTGTTGGCTGCTTTTGGAACATCCTGCGGATTGACGTTCCCCACGTTATTAAACTGACCCAGGCCCGCAGATTGCTGCAAAAAATTTACCGACCAATCATTCGGGTCCTTTGTATCCGAATACGTGTTCGAGACTTTTGCGTCAATTTGGAAAATCGGCAGTTGTTGTTCGAAATCGAGGCCATCGGTGGCACTGTGCGATAGGCTCCCTGTGTTTGACAGATTATAGAGATGCTGATTGTCCGCTATGTCAAAATCTTCTTCCCGGTCGAGCGTGGTCGAAGTGTTTGAGCTTAAAAAGTTCGAAAACTTAATTTTCCCCTCCGGAAGCTTATAGTCCACAACCAATGCGCCGTTTGCTCTTTGGATATCGCGGGGAATATCATAAAGGTCCAGTCCCGTCGTATAGTATTGAGAGGTACTGTTTCCTGCGTGGGTGTAGGATGCTCCTAACTCATTGGATGTCAAATTCTTTCTCTCAATAGCAGCTTGTGCAAAAACACCCAACCGGTCGTCCAATAACCGATCTTCAACGCTTCCTACGTATTTGTAGTTATTATACTTGTTATACGCATCCGACAGATTGTTGTAGCCCCCCTGCGCAAGAAGACCGAACTGAGGAACACCCGGTTCTTTCACCTGCGCTTCCCGCAGCTCAAAGTTCACCGTCCCTCCCATGACACTGGCGTCCATGTCCGGAGTCACCGATTTTGAGACCTGAATGCCTTCCAGCATATTTGACGAGATCGAGCTGAGGTCGGTGCTCCGGTCATTCGGATCCGATGAAGACATCTGAATCCCATCCACCATGATCATATTATATTTGGGCTGGAGCCCGCGGATCACCACTTCGGTCGCTTCTCCGCCATTCCTGATCAGGGAGACGCCGGGGAGCCTCCCCACCGATTCGGCTGCGTTTGCGTCCGGAAGCTCCTGAATTTTCACCGCCGAAACCACATCCACGATCTGATCCGAGGCGAGCTGTTGGTTGATTGCCGAATTCTGTCCGGCCACCTGAGCCGTCACGATCACTTCTTTTCCTTCTATGGCAACAGCCCCAAGCTTGAAATCAATCTTCACATCTGCATCTCCCGCGACCTGGATAGAGGCTTCCTTCGGCTTGTAACCGAGGTACGATGCGCGAAGTGTGTACGAGCCCGGAGGAACGTTGAGAATCACGAATCTTCCATTGATGTCCGATGCACCGCCAAGGCTTGTCCCAACGATCAACACATTGGCCCCGGGAAGCACCCCCCCCGTCTGGGCATCTCTTACACTGCCGCTGATATTCCTGTTCCCTGCTGCATCTGCGACAACACTCCCGAATAAGAAAATAAGAACAACAACGCCGAGAACGATGGTAGCTCTTTTTTCCATTATGAAATGCTCCTTTGCCTTATTGACTCGAAACATTTGAGACAACGCTTATCGTTTATCAATGCCTGAATGTGTCCGGCAATCATTTCAATAACAACATTTTTTTTACGGACGAGAAGTTATCTGCATGAATCGAATAAAAGTAGACCCCGCTGGAAAGATTTTCTCCATCGAACCTTACGATGCGAGACCCAGCGCTTTCACTCTCGTTAACAAGTGTTGCTACCTCTTGGCCGATCAGATTGTAAACCTGGATCTTAACGAGACTTGCTTTGGGCAGCCGGTATTGAATCTCTGTTGTCGGGTTGAATGGATTCGGATAATTTTGAGAAAGTGAATATGATGAGGGGAAACTGAGCCTTTGCTCGCCAACAGCGGTCAAGCTATTGACCCGATACACATAGCATTGAGTCTGATAGTTGTAGGGAGCTATATCCAATACTGAATAAGGCGACGATGCTTGGTTGACATCCAGAAGAAATGCTACGGTCTTGTTGGAATCACTTTGAAAAAGGACATTCAGCGGTATGCTTAGTTCAGTCCTCCCACCGCTGTCGGCCGTATTCATTCCGGAAGCAGCAACCCAAGACCAGTCTGACCCTCCGCTTCCATTGTATTTCCAAAACGAACTGTTTTCAACCATGTATCCGGCTCCGATCGAAGCACTGTCATTATAGACATAGCCTGTCTTCCCGCCGAGGGCGTTATAGTTGACATCGATGAAAATATGGTAGAAATGAGTCGACGCGTCGATGGTGCCTGCAACTTGATAGCTTAAATACAGATTACTCGTGTCGTTGGTTGCCCAGACGTTGATAAGATCCGCATCCAAATCCGGACAAGCATAACTCGGGCCTGGAGCTTGCGGGACTATTCCTTGCCAATCATTGAAATGACCGTCGATATCGATCGAGCTACCGGTGGTCGTCGATTGCGTAGCGGTATCTCCGCTAAAAACATAGTCACAGAATTCTTCGAAATACGGCGGCAACGTGTCCCACGGATTGGGTAGAATATCATTTGTACAGTAAATCCATCCGATTCCCAATGAAGCCGCTCTGTTTACTTTATTAATGTAGTCAGTGGATGCGGTACTGTAAGGAAGCACACAAAAGTCATCTCTAGAATATTTCGCGCACCACGATGATGGAGTCCAGGTATCAAATCCCGTGGAATTTTCAAAAATACAGAGAACGTCCGAAACGCGATTTCCGTTATTAATCAAATAACTTTCGAGGGTATTTGTCCCAGGGTTGGTGACAACTAAAGACGATGAGTCTTTCTGTTTTATGTAGCTGTATAACTCCGTATAATAATTTTCTTCCCCACTTACAGACGCACCGCCGTCGAGGAAGATGCCGTTCATATTCGGATAAAAGGAATACCATCTGTCAATATCTGCCTCCACGGTACTTAATGGAACAGCTCCGTAGTTCGTCCATACATAGCCTATCACCTTGCCGCCACTATCGTTCATCGCGGTTATTGTAGAAGCATAACTGGATTCAAATTTGGAACCAGGACCATTGTCCAGATTTGCAATCGCATAGAGACGCCCTGGCATTTTTGCAGCTTGCTTTTCCAAGCGCTCCCAATAGTTTGAAGTGGATGGATCAAAATATGCCGGTACTAATACTTTGAGATTAAGCGTGTCCACTCCCATAGAATCGATTTGTTCTACACTGTTCATAGCCATGGACGAAGCAACATTAAACGCAGGCTCACTCAACAAGAGAAGCAGAAAGATGAGTAGCCTATGACATAACCTTTTATCCACAACCACTTCCATTTTCTGCCGATGTTTCCGAGGGTCTTTTCAGCATAAGCTCCCATTTGCAACAAGGAATTTTTTTTTCCGATATTCAATTGCCAGACGATGGAGCAAAAAAAATGAAACATTCGACGCGTTAACAATTACTAGGACAATCTGCATTCGGCAGTATTCGTTAGAATTCAGCCCAGCCGTACATTTGAAGGATCGGAAAGAGAATCGAGGAAACGAAACAATAGATTGCTGCGGTCATAAAGATTCTGAACGAGCACTTCAAAACACTAATTGGCTTTTTGAGAATCAGCAATCATCGCAAAGATATCTAAAGGCGTTTGTTTTTCTGAAAATTGCGCTTGCTTTTCCTTTGCTTTCGCAATATAATGCACTTATGAATAGTTGTCAAGTATTTTGTAAACATTTCTTTTTTATTGTTTCAGAGGGTTTTGAAGGTCTCTTAACGGCATCGGCTTTAATGGCTGGGTTGGAATTCGCAGAACGCATTTAGACGGTTGGAGGGATTGGTCTTAGATTTTGACCTTGGATTATGAATTTGAGATTATAAATTTGGTTAATTATGCCATAACTAGTGAATTTAAATGGATTATCCGCGAGCTTCCTTAGACCTACAATAGAAAATGGTCCTTGGTATTAAAACTCTGGCATCGTAAAATAATTCGCTACCAAAACAAAGTTCGTCTTTACTTACCTTTGAAAACATTTGCATTGTTTTGAAACTTTAAGTATTATTGTGTAATAACAGTTATGATTAAAAAAGAGAAAAATCTTATGAAAGCTTCTAGCACTTCCCATTTTGATGGAAATGGAACTCTCGACCGACGGGCAAGAATTTTAGAAATGCTTGAGAACGACGGTCAAGTAAGAATCCGCGATCTAGGGGATCTCTTTAAAGTGACAGATGTCACAGTCAGGAATGACCTCGATAAACTCGAGGAAAAGGGATTGCTGATCAGAACACGGGGTGGTGGTATAAAAACTCAAAGAGTGAAGGTTGACTATCAATTAGACAAAGAATCAACCCGTCATCTTAAGGAGAAACGATTAATAGGAAAAAGAGGTGCCGAACTTGTGAAAGAGGAAGAGACCGTTCTTCTCGATTCGGGAACAACCACGCTTGAAATCGCGCGTCACTTATCGGAAATGAAAAATTTAACGATAATCACAAACGCTTTAAATATCGCCGGTCAATTTATCAATAACTCCGACATCAAGGTTGTCATGATAGGTGGAAATCTTCGGCATTCTACGCTGTCATTTATCGGCCCCCTGGCCGAAAATGGCATAAGAAATCTCTACTGCGATAAAGTTTTTCTCGGGGTCAATGGTTTAGATTCAACCTACGGGATTTCAACAACCAACATTGAAGACGCATATCTAAACCAACTTATGATGGATATTTCAAAAGAGGTAATTGTTGTAACAGACTCAAGCAAATTCTTGAAACGCGGTTTTTCCAAGATTTCCCCCATGACCTCAGTGGATATCATAGTGACAGACTCTGGTGCGCCTAAAGAAGAAGTACAGAATCTTCAAAACTCAGGTGTAAAGGTAATTATTGCTTAAAATTCTTTTGACGTTCCGCGACTCATTGAATATTTCTCGAAAGGATCAATTCTTACCAACCGCACAAAAATTCCTCAGATATATTTCCCAGCGCTGTTTTCCGTCTAAGATGTTGCTTCTAAAAATAATGCTTTAGAATTATTTTGGTCTTGCACTTTAGCTGAAAGCAATATCCTCTTAGATAAAAATATGAAAAACAAATCAAGCGAATTGACTGTATCCACACCCGGAAGAGTTTGTCTTTTTGGAGAACATCAAGATTACCTGAACCTCCCTATCATTGCCTCTGCAATTTCCTTAAGAATTTCGATGGCGGGCTTCAAACGCGACGATGCAACCGTATGCATCCATTTGCCAGATATAGGGAGCGAAGAATCTTTTCCCTTCCATGATCCAATATCGTATGATAAAGAACGAGACTACTTTAAAAGTTCAGTCATTGTTTTGAAGCGACATGGATATAGTTTTTCAAGTGGAATGGATTGTGTTGTAAAAAGCAAGATACCGATCAATGCAGGGACTTCAAGCTCCTCTGCGTTGATCGTCACATGGATTAATTTCTTAACTAGGATGAGCGATCAATCCAAGAACCTCTCGGCCGAACAAATTGCTGAATACGCCTATGAGGCTGAAGTGTTAGAATTTGCTGAACCGGGCGGCATGATGGATCATTATTCAACATCGGTTGGAGGAATAATATTTCTGGATTCGTACCCAGAGATTCAATTGACTAAAATAACGGCCAAGCTGGGTGCATTCGTCCTGGGAAATTCAGGCGAACCCAAAGATACTAAGCTTATCCTGGCCGGAGTCAAAAATCAAATCCAAAAAGTTGTCAAAGAATTACAAAAATCGCACCCTGAGTTTTCTCTGAGGACTATATCTGAAGACGCAATTGGGAACTATGCAAAAGAACTGACTGTGGAACAAGTCGAGCTTCTTCATGGAACTATTAAAAACAGAGACATCACTATGCAGGCAAAAGAGGCATTTAACAAGACCACGCTTGATCACAGACGGGTGGGAACTTTGATGAATGATCATCAAGAAGTTCTTCGAGAGACCTTGAAAATTTCCACACCTAAAATCGATAGGATGATTGGGGCTGCGCTGAGAGCGGGTGCTTTTGGAGCAAAAATAAACGGCTCGGGCGGTGGGGGGTGCATGTTTGCGTATGCGCCTGAAAGCCCTCAACAGGTGAAGCAAGCGATAGAGAAAGAAGGCGGAGAGGGTTACATCGTGACTGTCGATGAGGGGACCCATTCCTCTGTGACGGAGGTAGCCTGATCTTGAGCGGAAAACTTGTGGCTCTCGCCGGTGGGTATCTCATCGAGAATGAAAAAAACCTTTGCCGGCCATTTAGCAGTCGATGAGGAGTTGATTAGTGATGCGAATAGCAAAGCCAGATCTATGATTGGCGTGGGGCAAAATCATAGACCCTTCCTCGATTATCTTCTCTATAATGCCAGGCAAACAGGTTATACTGATATCCTTATAGTTATCGGCGAAAAGGATGATAGTATTCGGAATTACTACGGCAAGAAAGATCGTGATAATGAGTTCCATGGATTAAAGATCTCTTACGCTATACAGAGAATTCCGCAAGGGAGTGAAAAGCCCATTGGGACAGCAGACGCTCTTTATCTGGGTCTGGATTTCAAAAAAGATTGGCATGGTACTCGGTTCACAGTCTGTAACAGCGACAATCTTTATTCACAGAAGGCTCTTCATTTAATGCTCCATCACAATTACAAGAATGCGATGATTGATTATGAGCGCGATGCATTGCAATTCGAGCCGAGCCGAATCGAGAAGTTTGCGGTCACCGTAAAAGACGACAATGGTTTCCTGACTGGTATCACTGAAAAACCTTCTGAAGATCAAATAAAGGCAGCGAAGGGAAAGAACGGATACATCGGTGTGAGTATGAATATTTTCGGATTGCAATACGACATGATCTATACATTCTTGAAAAATGTTCCTTTTCACCCCGTGAGATATGAAAAGGAACTGCCAGAGGCAGTGATGATGATGGTCCGGGCATACCCGAAATGCCTGTTCGCTTTCCCCCTTTCCGAACACGTGCCGGATTTGACAAGCAAAAGCGACATTTTGCCCGTCAAAAATTTCTTAGAGACTAATTTTAAGAACATCCCTTTTTGAGCGGCGATGTCTATCGAATGCCAGCACTAAAAGAAATCTGACATCCAGAAACAGCAATTGTTAAATTCCAGCAGCATACTGCAGGCCGAAGCAGCGGCAGAATGATCCAACGGACACACCATCAATTCCCTATCGTCGTGTGCCGTGGACTTCAGGCGGAAACGGATTCTTTGCTTTTCATATTCAGAGAGAAAGAACTCGATCGGACGATGAGAGTTTCTTGCCGCCAGATCGCAGAGCAACCGCTCAAATGATCCAGCCGGGTCTCTGTTTGCACCAAACTCCAGGACCAGCAGCTTCCCTTTTCGTTGGGTCGCCCGGAGATATGCCGAGACCTTTCCGTCTGTTTCCTGAACGAGAAATGAATTGCGGTCCTCTCCACTGAACCCAAGTTGGGCCTGCCAATAGATGTCGTCTCTGCGAAGCGTTCCCACGGAAGATTCGTTGTACTCCTGATATATTTTTTTCAGGCTGTCAAGATCGCGCTGTTCGTCAAATAGCCGGACGGAAGAATCGCGCACTCCTTGAATCTCCGCAAGCGTATGTGCCGTGCGGACAACCGTCTTGAATCCAAACCGCTCATAGTACGAATTGATGCTGGTTGAGAGCATAGAAAAAACATACCCTTGTGCGGTCATCCATTTTAGCGCATCCTGCATAATAGATGAACCCAATCCTGCATGTCGCATAGAAGGGTCGGTAGCAACGTTACCAATTCCGCCAAATAACGCCTCGGTCACTCCGAGGTTCATGAGTCGCGGAAAAATCTGAACGGAACAGACAATATTGCCGCCATATTCAATGATGCGCGTATGTTCCGGCCTCAGTGTTGGGTCGTTCAGCACATGCCGTTCAAAGTATTCCCTGGAAGTATTTGCAAAAGCCCGATCAAGCAACTCGACAACCTTGATGAGTTCTCCCCTCGTTGCGCATCCCCTAAAAACGAAGTTTTTCTCTAGAGTCATACCATTTTTGCTTCTGATAGTGGTGGAAATAGACATTCCCGGTTCTTCTTTGTCCACCAAAAAATTTTTGCCTCAATGCAGACGGAAGGAACCGGATATGGAACATCACAGCGACAATATCTGAAGTGAATTCGAACGGAGCGCTGAAGAAGAATGACATGAACTTTTCGATACAATTGCGGAACACTTTGTGCATTCGTACGCATTGATTTTCTTCAACAGATGTTATATTTGACCCTCAACCAGGCCTTTGGATATTGACACACCCTTAAGTCAACAATATAGTTAGAAAATTTTATATTGTGGATCAAAGAAGGATCGAGTGGACAGGCATTAGCAAGCGGCTGAATAGATCATCATCTGTCAGAGCTGGTAAGAATGCCCAATAAAATAAATAGTTTTCCTCTTTGGCGGTACAAGTGTACCGAAAACTGAACCATCAAAAGAAATATTCCGTTGAGAGCGAAATACTTTTTCGCTATATTATACGCGGTCATTTCGTGCCCGTAGCTTCCAATTCGCCCTGTGAACGAAGTGAGCAGGTGGCGAATTGAGAATGCGCTGCTCTCTGGCGCATCGCTCCCGCAAAAAACCTGTGGGATTTCGCATTAGCAATATTCTACAAGTTTAACCCTGTGCCCGTAGCTCAACTGGATAGAGCACCAGCCTTCTAAGCTGGGGGTTGCGCGTTCGATTCGCGCCGGGCACACAAAGCTTTACATTTGTAAATTCTCTCCCCTTTTCTCTCTCGCAGTCAACGATTTGACTCTCAGCATCAGCCAAGTCCCTCTTTCTAATCGGATCCTCCGTTCGACCATTGACCCGCCCCTGTTACACGGGTCCTCATGTGACCGATGTCATTCTATCATTGAATGTCCATTGTCTATATTACCAACGTAGGAAGAAGAGATGATGAGAGAGCATAATATTCCCGAGCGGTGTGTGGCATAAATTCCAACGCCTGCTTCATCTTACCCGCCTGGGAATGTCTACCACGCACGATCTCGAATCACCCTTCTTATTTCTTAAAATCGCTGACTCCAATCGGTTTCACGCTCTGAACACTTTCGCGAATTGTTTTGCAATCGCGAATCCATTTTCGGAGTGTGGCCGTTTAATTATCCATGAAAATATTGTGTACCGTATTTTTCCCGGAGCACTTATAATCCACCGCAAGGCACCAAAAAGGCAACCAAAGAGGACACCGAGGAGAGCAAATGATGCGAGGATATAGTTTCCTTTTTATTTTGATTGTTACAACATCGATTCTTTTCACTAACCGGCCAATCATCGCCTCCACCGGAAACCGTACCGAGTCATCTATGTATCGCGATACGGCAGCTGCACAAAAAAGAAGAGAACAGAGTTTAATGAAAGTTCGGGAAGAACATCAGCGATGGATTGTTAACGGGATGCAAACTCAGGGAAAGAAACCGGCTTTTGCTGCTCCCCGGTCAGTCAATAAATCGATCCCCCGCTTTCGTGGAAAGAATAACAGCATTGAAACGGCAACGCAGTCCATTTTCCCAGATTTTACTTTTGGGTCCAACGGGACCGTGAGAAGTAACATCAACGACGGCGACGGCACCGACGACGAGGCGTTTGCCGTTGCGGTGCAATCGAACGGAAAAATCATTGCGGCAGGAAAATCATACGACTATTCGATTCCGGACTACGAGATTGCACTCACGCGCTACAACTCTGACGGCACTATCGACAACACCTTTGGGTTGGACGGTACGATACGGAGCTTCATTTATGAAGGCGCCAACATTGACGACGAGGCGAGAGCTATTGCCATCCAACCGGACGGAAAAATTGTCATTGCCGGAAGTTCGGTCGCATCGCTGTCGTATGCGACAAATTTCGCGGTCGCACGATACGATTCAAACGGGCACCCCGATAACACGTTCGGCATCAGCGGAAATGAAAGCTTCTTCATCGCTCAAGGAGACAGCTTCGACGATGAAGCGCGTGCCGTGGCGATTCAGCCGGATGGAAAAATTATCGCCGCCGGGTTTTCAGAGAGCGGACCATCATACTCAAACGCTTTTGCCCTTGTCCGTCTTAAAGCAGACGGGTCATTCGACAGTACGTTCGGGACAAACGGTAGCGTTATCAGCAACGTCACCGGGGGCGATGGCAGCGATGATTACATTACTTCCCTTGTCCTTCAGCCGGACGGAAAGGTTGTCGTGGCCGGCTCATCCCGAAACGGAGTATCAGAAACGACTGCCTTTGCGGTCGCACGGTTTAATTCAAACGGATCCCCGGACAACACTTTTGGAACAAGTGGCTCGGTAAGGACCTTTATCGCAGGCGGAGACAGCACTGTCGACATCGCATATTCTGTTGCCCTCACAACGGACGGTAAAATTGTCGCAGCAGGAAGTTCTCAAAGCGCTTCGCCTACCGCGTACGCTTTTGCGCTCGCCCGATACACCTCTGCGGGATTGCTCGACAATATTTTCGGCAGCGACGGCACGACGAGAGGTTTCATCTCAGGCGGAAGTAATCTGGACGATATATGTACTTCGATCGCAATACGGCCCGACGGAACAATAGCGGCTGGCGGATACTCTGAAGATTCAACGTTTCATAATGCGTTCGCCATAGCGCTGTTCGATTCAACCGGCGAAAACGAATCACTCAGAAATTACATTTCAACAAATTCGGATGATGACTTCGCTTACTCGCTTGCCCTCACGTCAGACGGTAAAATTGTTTCCGCAGGAGTTTCACAAACTTCGGGGAGGGCGTTTGCAGCAGCACGGTATGTGATCCAGCCGGTCGGAATAACCACCCTTTCAGCCACGGGTGTAGGAGACAATTCTGCAACTCTGAACGGAGAGGTCAATGCGGGAGGATTAAGCTTGACTGTTCGATTCCTTTATGGAACTACAACCGCGGTTTACACCGACAGCGTTGCCGCATCTCCTTCCCCCGTAGGGGGAGACTCTTCTGTTTCAATATCAGCGCTCTTGCGAAATTTAGCGCTCAACACAACATATTACTACTCCATTTCTGCTAACGGCTCGGGGGGCTATTATCGCGGCACTGAATCTTCGTTCACAACTTCACGTTCGCCGCTGGGACCGGGATATGCACTGCTGTTCAGCAGCTCCAACTTTACCTACGCCAGCGTGTCAAACTCAGTGCGCAATTCCACCTCGTTTACTGTCGAACTCTGGTTCAAAAGCACAACCTCGTACGGCAGCAGCGGCGCTCAATGGTATAACGGCGTTGGATTGGCCGACGGATTCTATAACACGAATTCAAATGATTTCGGAATATCGCTCGCCGCGGGACATGTATTGTTTGGGATCGGGAATCCCGATGTTACAATTCAGAGCACGAAGACGTATAATGACGGGAGGTGGCACCACGTCGCTGCAAGCTGGACAAGTAGTTCGGGCCAAATGCTTCTCTATGTCGACGGTACACTTGCGAGCAGCAGTGCTTCCTCCTCTACGAATTACCGCAACGACCCAAACACGATAACGATAGGAGCCAGTCAAAATCAAAATGCATTTCTCGACGGCACCATAGACGAGGTGCGGGTCTGGGACACTGTTTTGACACAACAAGCGATCCAGTCCTGGATGAATAGATCTTTAACCGCATCGCATCCCAATTATTCAAAACTGCTCGCATACTATACTCTTGATGAGGGAACGGGCCACAACGTAGACGACCTGACCGGAAATCGAAACGACGGATTAACAATCGGGTCGCCTGCCTGGGTTACATCGACGGCACCGCTCGGATCAACAGGCTCCTGGGTTTCGTCGAAGACTCTCACCCAGGTCGGGTCAGCCGGAACCTCACTCTCGTTTACTTTCAGTTCCACTCCCGATTCCGTAAACAATAATGTAGGATTGTACGCATACGGCTCTCCATCGGACTCCGCTGTCTTGAGCGAATCATTACCTCCCGGTGTCCATGGCCGGGAACCTGTCATCTGGGGCGTTTACCCCCGCGGGATCGACACTGCCAGCATCACGATGAGCTATGGCGGCTTTCTCGGCATCACCAACATTTCAGATTTGCATCTCTTAAAACGTGAAAGTGCCGACAGTGCTTGGACAGATGTTACCTCGCAATTCGTGAATAACACGTCGGACAGTATTTTTTCTGCAAGCAACGTTTCGAGCTTTTGCGAATATGCTATCGGGGGCGGTGCCGACAATGCTCTTAACGTCGAGGCCAACGCCTTTGCCGCGGAATCAGATTATAATTCTGTAACCATCACATGGAAAACACAATCCGAAGTAAACAACGCGGGCTTTAACGTCCTGAGAAAGGCTCCGCTGGAGAAAAATTTTACGTTAACTGGAAGCTTCTTAACAGACCCGGCGCTACAAGGACTCGGCAATAGCGCAACCGGCAAGACATATATGTATAAAGATGTCAAGCTGAAAGGACCGGGCGCGTATTCGTATGAAATTCAAAGCGTGAACACCAACGGTGCGGTGGAAACTCTTAATACAATCAACGTTTCGTTGGAATCGCCGAAGAACTACACACTCTATCAGAATTATCCAAACCCGTTCAACCCCAGCACGACAATCCAGTTCGACCTTAAACAACTATCGACGGCGACGCTTGAAATTTATAATATGCTTGGGCAAAAAGTGGTCGAGAATAACTATGGAAATATGAATGCGGGAGAGTACAACGAAGTTGTGAATATGGACAGGTTTGCCAGCGGAGTGTATTACTACAGGATCATCGCTAATGGAGCCGACGGAGAAAAGTTTACATCAATAAAAAACATGGTCCTGATAAAGTAAAAGGCCTTCCACAAAATGGTGGTGCAGGGAAAAAACCGCATATCCCTGTTCAGGTCTGTTTCAAGTCGGACAGAATTTCTTCCGTTCTTCGGACCCTTCCCATTCTTCCAAATATCCTGTTTATCGGATATTCGTGCTCTTCTTTAGAACGGGCTGAGCAGGCATCCTCAACAAAGATCTGCTGGTATCCGTATTCGTATGCAAACCGGGCAGTGCTCTCCACGCCGGCATTTGTAGAAATTCCGCATAAGACGATCGTTTCTATCTTTCGCCTTCGGAGCTGCATATCGAGTTCCGTTCCGTAAAAAGCACCCCATTGTCGCTTCGTTATCACAATGTCCCCCGGTTCCGGACCTAGCTCAGGAACAATTTCAGCCCAATCAAGAGGCCTTGGAATATTCATTTGCATCGTTGTGTCGGCGACCGGGTGAAGGGCATCTTTCCCATCGGTAGAGGGAGTCACTCTTACGAGAAATACCGGCATTTGATTCTTGCGAAAAGCCTGTGCAATCTTTACGGCGTTTGCCACAACGGCGCTTGAAGGATACGGCTGGGTCTGTATCCCGACAATCCCTTTTTGCAGATCGATGACGACCAGGGCTGTGTTTGTTTTGTCAATCATAATTAATTTACAATAAGGGTGTGTGCAAAATGTTAGATGTAGTGAAGTAAATTTAGGCGAAAGCCTGTCGAAATGCAATTCTTGGATAGAGGTTTGGCAAGGTGACGGACATCTTGTCAATGTATATTGTCAAAAATTTCGGTGGAATGCGGTGTCCGTCACCTTTCACAGGAATTCAAAATTGATCATTACTCTTCATCCAGAGCGCGCGATTAATAAAGAAGAAAATATTATATTGGAGCATCGTGAAGCGTACACAATTGGGATTGGCAAGAAGCTCGACATGACCGCAGGGTATTCGCCTTTTTCCGATACTTTTATGACCGTTGATTCATACTAGCTTTTGAGTCTACCAATGCCTAAGAAAGATTTGTCGCAATTAGAGTTCAAGCATACTCATCCGTTTGTGAATTTTTTGCACTTCTACAACGGACAATATCTGAAGCTCACCGCCGCGATAATTCTCTTCACGATAAAACATTCCCCCGTCTGGATTCTGCCGGTCGTGATCGCGAGAATCATCAACATCATCAGCGATACGTCCAAATATTCCGTTCATGATTTATGGAGCATCGGGGGATTTTTTTTCATCATCATCATTCAAAATATTCCGATGCATACGCTTTATGTGAGGGTCTTCAGCAGCGCAGTCAACACGATGCAACTGAACTTAAGATCCTCGATCGTCGAGCGGCTTCAGGAATTATCCATTTCATTCCACGATAATTATCAATCCGGCAAGCTTCAGACAAAGGTGCTCCGCGATGTCGAGACGCTCGAAATACTCTCGCGCAATCTCATGAACTCCGTCATGCCGGCAATTCTCACGATTGCCTTTGCGTTTTCGTTCACGATACTCAAACAGCCGCTGGTGGCAATTTTTTATCTGATTTCGGTCCCCGTTTCATCCAGCCTCGTTTTCTTCTTTTCGAAGAAGATGACGGCAAGGAATAAAGAGTACCGCACGGAAATAGAATCGCTCTCTGCAAATGTGATTGAGATGATACAAATGATCCCTATTACCAGAGCACACGGCGTCGAAGAGGTCGAGGTCTCCAAGATGAATTCGCGCCTTGAAAAGGTAAAAACGAAAGGCATTCGTCTTGAAATGATCGGGGCAATATTCGGCGCAAGCTCATGGACATCGTTCCAGATTGTGATGCTTGTATGCCTGATGTTCACGGCCTTCCTGGCATTCAAAAAGCAAATCAGCATCGGCGACGTTGTCCTGTTCCAAAGCTTTTTTGCCATGATCGTCGGTGCCGTGAATCTGATTCTCAATTCATACCCAGACCTTGCCCGCGGTTTTGAATCAATTCGATCGATCGGCGAGATCCTCGAATCTCCGGACATAGAACAGAATGAGGGAAAGCGAAGCGTATCATCGGTTGCAGGGAAATTTGTTTTTGACAATGTCAGTTACACGTATGACAAAGCACAACCGCCGGCAATAAAAAATATTTGCCTGGAAATATCTGCGGGGGAGTCGGTTGCCGTTGTCGGCGAATCGGGGTCGGGGAAAACGACATTGATGAGTCTTGTCATCGGTTTTAGAAGGCCGACCGCGGGGCGCATACTACTCGATGGAGCGGACATGCGGGAATTAGACCTCCGTCGGTATCGCAGGTTCCTGGCGGTTGTGCCGCAAACCACGCTTCTCTTCAGCGGATCTGTCCGCGAAAATATTTTCTATGGTATCGATACGATGAACGATCGCCGGCTCTGGGAGGTGTTGGAAATGGCAAATGCGGCGGAGTTTGTTTCGAAATTGCCCAACGGGCTCGATACCAAGCTCGGCGAATTAGGAACACGGCTGTCGGGCGGCCAGCGCCAGCGCATTTCAATTGCACGCGCGTTAGCGAGAAATCCCAAGGTGATTGTGCTTGATGAGGCGACCTCGTCGCTCGACGTTGTGTCGGAATCTCTGATTCAGGAAGCGATACAGCGGTTGATCAGCGGCCGAACAACCTTCATTGTCGCGCATCGTTTATCGACAATCCGAAATGCCGGCAGGATTTTGGTAATGAAGAACGGTGCATGTGTCGAGTCTGGAACACACGAAGAGTTGATGAATGCAAAAGGCGAATTCTATAAATATAAACTGTTGCAGCAATAGAATGTTAGTGTTAAGCGAAAAAAAGAAAGCCCGTCCAAGAATGTTGGGCGGGCTTATTAATTTTCAACTCCATGAGAGCTACGCCTGTCGTGGGTCCGGATGCTCGAGCGCCGCTTTTACTTGCAGTTCACGATACCGCTTAATTGCGTCGCGGAATTCAGGATGTTTCCCTGAAAGAATCGCAGCAGCAAACAGAGCCGCGTTGATCGCTCCCGCTTTACCGATTGCAAGCGTTCCTACAGGAATTCCCGCAGGCATTTGCACCATTGATAGAAGTGAATCCATTCCGTGGAGTGATTTCGATTCCATTGGAACGCCGAGAACGGGGAGCAATGTCTTTGCCGCCGCAACTCCTGCCAGATGCGCTGCACCGCCTGCAGCAGCGATAATCACCTCAATGCCGCGCGCCTCTGCCGACGAAACATAGTCAAACAGTAAATCAGGTGTTCGATGTGCCGAGAGAACCTGCGCTTCGTACGAAATGTTCAATTGATCGAGCATGGCGCCGCAATGCTGAAGCGCTTCCCAGTCCGATTTTGAACCCATGATAAGTCCGACTAATACTTTTTCAGGCATCTTTTCTCCGTTTTATTTTTCCTATTATTTGGCCAACACGATTCTCTTTGCTTCGGCCCCTAGGCGGAACTTCCAAAAACATAGAATCACGCGAAGACGCAAAGCCGCGTGGGTTTTATTTTTAATGTATTTCGCGACTTGACGACTTTATGTGAGATAGGCTTTCCTGATTTTTCATAAAGCTCAATCTATAAAAATAAATTCCACTTGCAAGTCTGGAGGTATTTCGCGCTGGATCATATACGCTCCGGCAAAAATGATCTCTGCGCCCGCCGGGTAAACTACCGTGTCTATGCTTGAGGGGTTATTCTTCCTTTATCCGGAATTCCGGTGAGTCCGGACGAATATCATCGTACATTTTTTTCAACGCATAGTACGCAATTTGACTGCCCCTGTATGCGCTCTCACGGTACAACCGCACCGCTTCGGATTTACTCTGACCGACACCGGTCCCCGTTTCGTAGCAATACGCGAGCGCCACTTGAGCCACAAGCGACCCTTGATGAGCCGCCGAATCAAGATCGGGAATCGAAGCTGCGTAATCCTGCAGGTGCAAATTTGCGATGACATTTGTTGCCAAAAGCCGTATGTGAGCTTCACGGCTTCCCATCGCAGCCGCCTGGGTCCACAATTGCACCGCTTTCTCTTTGTTCTTCTCGACGCCTCTTCCCGAGAAATAGCAGAGGCCGGTTTCAATCATCCCCTGAATATGATGCTGAGCGGATGCTTTGAGGAGTAATTGGAATGACTCTTCCGGAGGTAACTCGGTATCAAAACCGACAGCGATCAATCCTGCACACACAAATTCCGCGTCGGCATTTCCATGGAGTACAAGAGCGTGCATCTGCTGAACGAACTTTTTATCCTGAAACACATTCCAAAGAAGAGCCGGCGCGCGGGGAAACTCCAGCCGTATTGCGCGAAGATATTCCGTTGCGGCAAGCATCAAATTTTTTTGCTCGATAATACCTTTCTCGTAAAAACGTCCGAGCACGGCTAACGCTTCAGGACTTCCGACGTCAGCCGCGTTCTCAATTAAATGAAGCAGCGTTGAATCCGCGACAAGTTTGTCGGCGCTAAGCGTTGAAATACCGAGCGCGCTTTTCAATTCCGGACTTCCCTTCCGGAGCATATCTTTTAGAAATGCAAGCTCGTCTTGCTTTGTCGCTGTTTCGTCGCTGAAATCAAGAAGAACCGGTTTCCAAGAATGCGTCGGCAGTACGAGCGCCGAGTCATTCTTCGTCACGGGGCTCACCGAGGAAACAGAAGATGTATCCGATGAATCTGCATGAATATCGATGCCGCGTTTTTCAAACTCTACGAGTGCATCGCGAGCGGGCTGGTATCCGGCATCCGCGGATTTTTTCATCCAGCGGTACGCTTCGACCCAGTTTTGCGGTGTGACAAGGTTGTCCGTGAGAATCGAAGCGTAGACATATTCCGCTTCAGGCATTCCTTTTTGGGCGGCATATTGAAAATGCTCAAATGCTTTGAATGGGTTCCACGGAACGCCCCATCCGTTATTCAAAAAAATGCCGAGGTTATAGTGCGCGATAACAAAATTTTGATCGGCGGCTTTCTGAATCCAGTATGCGCTTTTTACCGTATCAACGCCGAAACCCTTTCCGAGAAAGTAGCGAATGCCCAGCTCATGCTCGGCTGAAGCATCCCCGTTGTTCGCCTCCTCCATCAGTTTGAACTCTTCCCACAATTCGTACGATTCGTCCGACCGCCTGATAAGGTTGAGTCTCGGAGCTCTGTGTTCTTTAAAGACCGCGGCTTTGGTTGAATCTTGCGCACTCACGCGTGCACAGCATACCGCGAGCAGAAAGAGAATACATCCGTTCAAGAAAAATTGCTTAACCATCATAGCTCACTTGTGCGGCCCCCGGAGAACATAAAAGAAGAAGATGCGGAGGTATATAGTTAGACGGATGCAAGAGAATTTCGTTTACCGATTGAAGGGGAATCGGCTCGGAGAAATTGGATTCCCCGTTACGACGCCCGGAGCGCGTTGATGATGTTCAGCCAAGATGCTCTCACTGCCGGAAGGAAACCGCCGACCACACCCATAAAAAGCGAGAAGAACATGGTAAAGGCGGCTATCGCGGGTGTTAGATGGAAACCGAACGCAAGTTCCGTGAATGAAGTAAAGTTCGTCGTTGAAAAGGAAACAAATTCTAAGAATGAGGCAAGCGCTAACCCTATAATTCCGCCGATGAGAGAGAGAAATATTGCTTCCAGTAAAAATGCCGTAAGAATGCTTCGTCGTCCGAATCCAAGCGCACGCAACGTCCCTATTTCAACGGTACGATTGGCAACAGCAGCGTACATGGTAATCATCGCACCGATCATCGCGCCGGCGCTAAAAATAATCGTGATGATCAAACCGAGAACGCGAATGAAAACGGCCAACCCCTGCGATTGTTCTTCGTAGAAAGTTTTCTCCCGTTTGGGTTCTAAATCTGCCAATCGCTGGTCGGC
Organism: uncultured Bacteroidota bacterium; assembly: GCA_963717445.1. Taxonomy (GTDB): domain Bacteria; phylum Bacteroidota; class Ignavibacteria; order UBA10030; family UBA8401; genus JAGVPT01. The sequence goes on from OY970334.1 coordinate 2,208,353, forward strand.
TTGAAGTCTGTTCTTAAACGCATCAAAATCGTTGACATTCTTCAACTTCACTGTGAGAGACGAATAGACCGGCCGGTTGAAGGCAAGCATCAATTGATCCGCATCTGCCCAAATCTCGGAAGCAAACCCGCTCCTCCCGGCATCAAAGATCCCGACGATCAACCAGTGTCCCGTTCCTATCTGGATCGTCTGTCCAATTTCCGCTCCGTCGAACTGTGATGCTATCGCATCGCTCACGATGATTTCGGAAGAACCTTGCCGGAACATCCGCCCCTCTTTCATTTTCACCTGCGGACGCATCGCCATCGCACCGGGAGAGACGCCGCGAACCGGCACGTTCGCCATCCCCCCGGTTGTCCCTTTCTTGCTCAGGTTGACAATGGTAACGACATCAGCCGTCGCCATCGGCTTCCCGTCTGCCCCGACTGCCACTTCCGGAAAAGTTGAAATGTTTGCAACCGATTCACGCCCAATCGCGCTCACAAGTTCGCTCTGCGCCGATTTCCGGATAATAATAACGTTATCGTCGGACCCGGTCGAAACAAGAGTTTGCCGCACGCCCTCGGAGAGCATCAGTACGGCGGCGAAGACAAAAACTACAAGTGCAATACCCCCGACGGTCAGCGACATCGTCAACCTGCGCGTCCAGAGATTACGAATATTGTAGGAAAGGGGGATTTTCATAGCCAATATTTTTAACTGATATTGTGTGGTAGATCATCCACAAAGTTCACTAAGGACCACGAAGACTTCGTGTCCTTGGTGGATATTCCTTTTACCAATTCAATGTAACTATCCGATCTGCCGCAAGCCGTCGACAATTTTTATCCGCGATGAGCGCACGGCCGGAAAAATCGACGCAAGCACACCGACAAGAAGAGAAAACGAAATTGCAAGAACAATGGTCGACAGTTCAACATTAAACACCGGGAACATCGTAGGAAACCCTGCAGCAACGGCAGCGGCCATAGGAAACGTAAACACAATCCCCACGCACCCGCCAATGGCCGCAATGACCAACGACTCCCCTGCAATGAGTCCGACAATATGACCCGAGGTGAAACCGAGTGTCTTTAACACGGCATACTCGCGAATTCGCTCGCGTGCAGACATAATGATCGTGTTAGCCAACACCAACAAAATAATACCGATGATGACATACGAAATGACCTCGAGCGAAGTTAAAATTGCACTCGAGAGTGAGACGAAACTTTGCTGGAATGCTTTTTCAGTTTCCGTTTTTGTCTTTGCGGGAGAATTGGCAAACAGGGCGTCCACGTTTTCTGAAACGGACGCTGCATCGTTGGCGCTCGCGATTTGAATTGCATACCATCCGACTTGATCCGCGCGGTATAATGCAGCTTGTTTCAATTGTTCGTTAAGATATGACCACTGGAGAAACATCTGTGTTTCATCCACCGTCCTGTCCCTGCCCGTATATACTCCTCGAATCACGAACTCCCAATGGCCGGGGAAAATGTCTCCTTCAATCGGAATGATATCGCCCAGCTTCCAGCCGTATTTTTCCATAATTTTTTTGCCGACAATGCATGCGTTGCGTTCTTTTTTGAATGTTTCGAGCTGGTCGGCGGGAATGATGAACTCCGGGTACATGCTGAGAAAGTTTTCTGCGTCAACGGCGTAGCGTGGAAAAAAATTATCGAACGACTGATCCTTGTAGACGCCTTGAAACCAATACGCGTACGATACTTTCGTAACGCCGGGTACTTTTTCTATCTGATCGAGGTATGACAACGGCAGCGGGTAAATAAACGAGACCGCGTCCCGGGTAATAAGCCGGTTTGAGGATGAGGACGCGACGCCGGAATTCCATGCCGTCACAATCGTCCGAAGAAAGCCGAAGGCGAAAACGGCAAAAGACAGGCCTAGAATAGTCAGAAATGTGCGAAGTTTATGGCGCAGAAGATTTTTCAAAACAAGCTTCAACACTTTCATGACTTTTCTTTCGATGATGTCATATTATATTTATATTTTTACTGCCAAGACCCTGAGATCGCAAAGAACATTATTATTGATTTTACTCAACCCCTTGGCGTTTTAGCGGTTCAAAACAATGTATTATTTGGCTGTGATTAGTTGTCCAGCAAATCGCCTTTTTCGAGATGGCGAACTTTGTGCGCCTTCCCGGCCGCATGAGGATCGTGCGTCACCATGATGATCGTTTTTTTGAATTCCGTATTCAGCCGTTCCATAAGCGTCAAAATTTCGTCCGCAGACTTTTTGTCCAGGTCGCCCGTCGGCTCGTCGGCAACGATAATCGTGGGGTCGGTAACGATGGCGCGGGCAATTGCAACCCGTTGCTCCTGCCCGCCGGAAAGTTGTTTTGGGTAATGTTTCATCCTGTCGCCCAGCCCCACAACGTTCAACGCAGCTTCCACATGCTCGCGCTTTTCTTTCTTCGAAAGATGTGTCAGGAGGAGAGGCAGCTCTACGTTCTCGTACGCGGTAAGCACGGGAAGAAGATTATAGAACTGAAAAACAAAACCGACGTTGCGCGACCGCCATTTAGCCAGCGCCGATTCGCCGAGCGTCGAGATATCAGTTCCCGCGATGATCAACGATCCGCTGTTCGGGCGGTCGATTCCGGCGATAAGGTTGAGCAACGTTGTTTTCCCGGAACCCGAAGGACCCATGAGCGCAAGAAATTCCCCTTCAGGAATGTCGAGCGTGATGTTTTGCAGCACGGGAATTTCCATGCTGTCGCGTTTATAAATCTTCGTGAGGTTGCGAATTTGAACGATAGGTTCCGCCATAAACGTTACGGTGAAATGTGAAAGAAATTTTTCTTAACGGCGAACGTTGCTATTTCGCCAACGCTATCTTTGATCCGGATGAGAGTTTCTCGGACGGATGCAACACGACCTTGTCCCCGACTGAAAGCCCCTCTTTAACTTCAATATTGTCCCCCATAAGCTCGCCCACAACAACCGGAATTTCTACAACCGTTTGGTCGCGAAGAAGGAACACAACTTTTTTCCCATCTCGTGTAGTGACGGCTGAAACCGGTACCGATATTTTTGCCGTAGAATTTTCCGCCGTTTTCTCGGATTCTTTGCTCAGGAAAATGACCTTTGCACTCATTTCCGGGAGAACGAGATCGTCCCGGTCTTCAAATTGAACTTTCGTCAGGACGGTTGCTTTTGCCCGGTCGGCGGTCGGAACTATTTTATGAACATATCCGTGGTACCGTTTATCCGGAATAGCGTCAAGCGTAATTTCACACGGTTGGCCGGTATAAACTTTTTCTATATTCGACTCGGACACATCTGCCTCCACTTCAAGCGATGTCATGTCGGCAAGCGTGACAAGATCTCCCCGCGAACCCGAGGCAGCACCAAACGGCGTAATGACGTCGCCCACGTCGGCATCTTTTGTCAACACCGTTCCGTCGAACGGCGCACGGATGTACGTGTACTCAACCTGCACTTCGGCGGAACTGACGGCCGCTTCTGCAGCCTTCACAGTAGCTTCCGCTGAGATGACACCCGCTACTGCCTTCTTATAACGGGCATTTGCCGGATCGTAATCTGCTTCTGAAGCAAGGTTCTGACTGTAGAGCGACTTTTCCCGTTCATAGTTCGATGTCGCATCGTCAAGCTCTGCTTTGGCTTGGTCCACTCCAGCTTTTGCAACACCAAGATTGGCTTTGGCCTGACCGAGAGCCGCTTCAACGTCGCTGTCTTCCAGTCTTCCGATGATGCTCCCCTTCTTGACAACGTCTCCTTCGATCACCCCGAGGTATTCGAGCCGTCCCGTCCCTTTGGACGCGACAGCGGCTTTACGTTGAGCGACAACATAACCGCTCGCCGTGAGCACTGTGTTTGCCTGTGATGGATACGTTAGGGACACAGTTGCAGTTTCGACTTGTTCTGTCGATGCGATACCACCGCTAAAAACAAAAAACAGAACGCCGACGATCAACACGGCACCGACCGATGAATAAAGAATAAAATTCTTTTTCGACCCGGCCGAGCCGTTCGTTTCGGGAGCGCTTCTATTAATGCGGAGTGATGAGAGATCCGCTTTTTGCGTTTCAGACGACATAAATTCGTTTCTTGTTGAGTCTTGGCTGGAAAAAGAACCTACGGAATGAGTATCCATTGTTTACAACTTGTTGAAATATGTAAAAATACGGGACAAAAATCAACACGTTCTTACTTCGCTTATCGTGCCAGAATTCAAATATTCGTTCATCTATGTAGACGAATTTGGTCAAAAAATATTCGAAAATGTACCACTACCTTACTGCGCTTCAGCGCACTTTTTTGTTTTCATTTACTTTAGAATGTTTCGATTGCTCAAATTTGCCTTTATATTCGACGAGTCCGATATCGCATCCTTGCCCGATGTTGACATTGTTTCCCCGCACAGCTTTTGCTTTTGTATCTTCAAGATAAATATCGTCACCTTCAATAGTATCCACGGCTAGCCCGCCATGAAGATCGAACGAAAAAAGGATTGAGTTAATTAGCCGTCCAAGCCGAAACGTGTTTCCTTTTCGGACACTAATTGTCTCACCTCCAATCTCCTTGGCACGGCACGGACCGTAAAGAACAATGTCGACGTTTCCTGCATTCAAGAGGCCGCCGACGCTAAATGCACCTTTGGAAGCAAATGTCTCTGCAGTACAATCACCCTTCACCTTAAAGCCACCCTTGATTTCAAGATGCTCGGCAGATAACTTTCCACCTATGACAGCGGTACCGTCTATTCTCATCTCTTTTGCATCCACCGCCCCCCCGACTTCCAGCATCCCGCTCACTTTGAAATCATCGGATTCCAAATCGCCGGTAATTACGGCTCTGCCGACTATTTTGCCCGTCTTTGTTTTAACACTTCCGTCAATATCCGACGTTCCCGACACCTTCAGATCGATGCAATCGAAATCGCCGTTGATATCTCCTTGACCGTTCACAACGACATTATTGTAAAACCCTCCCGAAGCATTTGCTCTTCCGGAGATCTTTAAATCGTGTCTGTTTTTCTTATCCATAATTATCTTCCTTTTTATGATGCAAGCATTTTTAATTCTTCAGCACACCGCTCGAGGCCAACACGGGCTACTATCTTTATTCCCTCTTCGAACTGAATCGGCGAGATTGTCGGAGCCAAAAGAGTTAAAGATATCCCCGCCTTTCGAATAACGACTAAATCGCACCCTTTACCTTCAAATCTGCCGTAGCCTTCTTCCATTGTTTTGACTGCGCTTTTCGCTTCACCTATACCTACGTCGCCTGATTGAAGCAGACGCTCTAAAACAAAAAGTGCAAGGAGAACTTGAAACGACAGAACCCCGTTGGAATCCTTATTCTCAAAATAGCTGTTAAGCGTGGACTGCGAAACGATTTTTCGGTCAATGATTTCTTCTGCAGTCAAAGCAGCCTGAGCGAGAGCCGGAGAAACCATTCCGGCAATATCATCCAGTGAACGATCTTCTTTCATGTTTTTAATTTTGTCGATCCTTGCAAGCATACTCTCTTTCGGAAAAAAGGTCTCTTGTCCGGTGAATGTCGATTTTCGAACGAACCATTCTTCAGGAATTAAGTTCTTGCGTTTCCACCGGTAGAGCTGACCGTACGAAATGCCGGTAAGGTCAAGCAGCTCCTTTTTTGAAATTAGTTCGTTTTCCATAAGTCTTTATCGTAGAGAGTTGTAATGTTCCAGTGATGAACGATGTAACATGATCTCCAATGGTGCAAACAAAATTATTTTCGAAGATACACGTAAAAACCTACTCCTATTTCTTTAATGTCATATTTTTCAAATGGTGTCTTCGAAAGGAGGTTAATAAACCCATCTCTAGAATAAGCCCCCCTACGAAGAAAATATTTGAAAGTTAATTTCATGAAAAGCGCCTCAATCCCTTTTACATTCATCTCGTTTGTTAGATTGTCCAATTGTCGGTTAGAAACACTTCTGTTCATATCGATAATGAGAGCTACGGCTCCGGGCTTTAATACCCGATTCATTTCCCTCAACGCTTTGAGCGGCTCTTTGAAGTTTTTAAACGCAGCGGTGCAAATGATGAAATCAAACACATCATTAGAAAATGGCATATTGGCGACGTTACCTTGCTGAAATTCAATTTCAACACTCGCTTGTTTTGCATTTGTTCGCGCGATATCCACAAAATCTTTGCTAATATCTATACCGGTGATGTTGTAGCGCCCTAACTTCGCAAGCTCAATAGCAAGATATCCAGGACCTGGAGCCACTTCAAGAACAGAGTCTCCTTGTTCAACATTGTTTGCAACTTCCTTAGCATAATTTCTGAGTTCTTCAATTCGATGGCCACGAGAATTTTTATCATACCATCGCGCGGCGAAGCCATTGATGCCAAGGTCATTGAACCGTCTTAGAAATTTCATCATTGTCGTGCTTCTTTTTTGATCTTTTATTTCTACGAATTTTTATGCTTGTTTTCTGTAAAAGTAAAGAGCGAGATTTAATTTGGTTTCTTGCCAAATGTTGATTTAGTCCTTTGATTGAATATAACATAACACTGTTACGTTGTCAATAAAAAATGTCAATTTTTGATCGAAATCCAACATTGTCGAATATCACTATAATCTATTGATATTTAATGGATTAACTAAAATATACATTCTTTCATATAATAGACACAGTGGTGAATACGAAATGAAAGAAACATTGTTTCATTGAAATGATGTGTTACAGAATTTTTTCGAGTCTTAGGATTTCTCGGGTGAGTTCTTTGCCAACATATCGAGTGTTTTCCCCGTTACGCGAAATGTTATCCAGTCATTGAGTGGAATAGCTCCTAATTTTTTATAGAAAGCAATGGACGGTTCATTCCAGTCCAGAACAGCCCATTCAAGCCGACCGCAATGTCTTTCCTTTGCTATTTGCGCAAGATAAACAAGCAGTGCTTTTCCTATTCCCTTGCCGCGCAAATGCGGCGAGACATAAAGGTCTTCAAGATAAATTCCAGGGCGCGCGAGAAATGTGGAAAAGTTATGGAAGAAGACTTCAAAACCCGCAGGCTCGTCATGGTAATAGGCGATGACAACTTCGGCACACTTCTTTTCGCCAAACAGTGCATCGCGAAGGAGGTCTTCCGTCGCAATGCACTGTTGTGATAAACGTTCGTATTGCGCAAGCTCTTGTATGAATTTGAGGATGAGAGAGATATCACCCTCGGTTGCACGTTCGATGCGAATTGATTCGGTCATTGCTAAAAGAAATTATTCTCGTGGCGTTACTGCATTGCAGGCATTCCCAACCGCGCCCATTCTTCACGTGCCGGTCCACAGACTCCCGGAACTCGAAGTCCGGCCTGCCGCATGAGCACTGTCATTTGGCCTCGATGATGTGTTTGATGCCTGAGAAGCGAGGCAAGTGCAAAACCCCTTTTCCATTTTTCGCCGAACATTTCTACCTCCTCGGTGAGCGCAGCGTCATCCCAACGCACCTGCACTTGGTCGGTGATGGATTGAGCCGCAGCTCGATATGCTTCTGCAATATCGCGTGCATTGTTCGGCACAGGCGCGTCCCCTGCCGGAAGGACGACATTCAAGCCGGTCCGCTCCCCAGTTTCTCCGAGTGAGAGTATAATATGCCAGGCGAGAAAACCGAGCGATCGTCCATCAGGGGTGACTCGCTGTGCAAGTGATGTATCATCCAGTGTGCGAAAAACTCTCAGCGTCGACGCAGTTTCCCGCCGCCAATCTTCTTCAAAATCACTTATCGTTCTGTACATTGCATTCTCCATTCTGGCCATGCAGCGCGTACAATAAATTTATTGCACGAGCTTTATCATTATTATATCTCTATTGGTCGAGGACTTTGAGCATCTGTTCTGCTACGAAGCGATTTCCTTCATCGTTTAAATGTACTTTATCGACAGTGAGAATTCCTTTTTCTTCATTATTAGGATTATGAGATTTCAAGTATCCGGCAAACGCTTTGTGAAGGTCGCAGAGCGTGCTGCCGGTCTCTTTCGCAACCCGCCGGCTGATATCTGAATATTCGTCAAGCATTGTGTCCTGAGGATTTGTTCCATCATTCTTTTCCCCGATAACACTCGGCGTGCAAAGGATCACTCGAGCACCGGCATTCTGGATTAAGACGATGATGCTTTTCAATCCGGATTCAAAATCTTCTTTTGTTGTTCCCTTCAAACCCGGTGTCACCCAATGCCAGACATCGTTGATGCCAATATAAATGACGACAATGGTTGGGTGTTTATCCAGCACATCTTTTTGAAGCCGTTTCTGCAAATCCGGTACTTTGTTGCCGCTAACTCCCGCTCCAATGACTTCAATGTCCATCCCCTCATGTTCCTGGCGAAGACTATCCTGGATGAGGGTAACGTAACCATTTGGTTTTACACCGAGTTGAGTGATCGAATCGCCCAAGAAAACGATTCTCTCGCCTGGATGAAGAAAATGTTGACTAGTGGCACACCCGGCTAACAGTGCAGCCAGAAAGAAGAGATATCTTCCGTGATATTGTATATTTTTTCCATAAATTCGCATACCGTACATCTCCATTTTTTCAAATTATGCCTTATCTCTTTACTTCTTTTCTCTTAATCTCCGGCTCCTGCTGACTGATGCAATGCAGCGTCCCAAGCCCCCATGCGAGATCAACGCAGTCAATACCACACACCGTCCGATCTTGGAATTCTCTCTGCAGAATTTCTATCGCAATATTATCGTTCGGATCGCGAAATGCCGGCACCAACACAATATCGTTCGCAATAAGAAAATTAGCATAACTTGCCGGCAAACGCTGCCCGTTGAAAAAAATGGGGGTGGGCATGGGGAGCTCAACGATGCTAAAGGGATTTCCTTTTATATCCAACATCGCTTTTAATGTTGATAAGTTTCTTTGAAGAATGGAATAATTCTCATCGGCAGGATTGTTCTCAACAACGGCGACAATGGTATTCGGGCTGACAAATCGTGCGGTATCGTCAATGTGCCCATCGGTATCGTCTCCTGCTATCCCTTCATCGACCCACAAAATCTTATCGACATTGTAATACTCAGTCAGATATTCTTCGATCTCCTCTTGGGTAAGAGCCGGGTTGCGGTTTTCATTTAATAAACACGATTTACTCGTCAGCAAACATCCTTCGCCGTTGACATCGATTGCCCCTCCTTCCATAATTATTCCCGGATGAAATATTGGAAGCTTTCGCAGTTCGGCTATCTGCGACGGCACGATGTCGTCCAGATCGTACGGCGGATATTTCCCTCCCCATGCGTTGTATCCCCAATCGATGATTGCGAGCGGTTCCGGGGAATCCGGATTGATGACAAAGGCGGGGCCATGGTCCCGGCACCAGGAATCGTTTGTCGGGATTTTAAACAGTGTGAATTGGGAATGATCAACCTTTGCATTTAATAATCGAGACGAGACATCGTCAGCCATCGCTTGGTCGACGACATTAATATTCACATGTTGGTGGGGGGCGAGCGTCTTGACAATGTTTGTGAAAACGCCGGGGATCGGGTCAAATTTGCCGGGCCACGTTTCTTTATTGTGGGGCCATGAGAACCAGGTTGCCGCTTGCGGCTCCCATTCTGCGGGAAACCTGTACCCAAGTTGTCGTGGAGTCTTATTCAATGAGCAATCAACAATGAACAATGAGCGTTTTATGTCAGCTCATGTGGAAAATGATTTTAGGCGCGTTGTTCTCAATATGGAGAAAAGTATCTTTGAGAGTTCATCGGCATCCTTATGAAGAGAAGAACGAGCACTTTCTGTAATGAATTCTGTTTCTTTCAGAAGAGACAACCAATACTTTGTTTCCAATGATTCTTTGTACGCAATTGATATTTTCGAAGAAAAATCTGATGGAGAAATTGCACCATTTGCCTCCGAGATGTTTGCGCCAATGGAAGTACCGCTGCGAAGCAATTGTTTGGAAAGGACAAATTCTTTTTTCTCATCAAGTAAATATCGTTGCAATTTCACCACGCGAACTGCGAATGCGAAAGCCTTTTTGTACAATATTGTATCTTTTGTGAGCATTGTTCCCCCAAAAATTGTTCATTGTTGATTGTTGATTGTTGATTGATCGTCCAAGAATCGGCTTGTAAGGCCTCCGTACGCATCAATCCGCCGATCGCGAAGAAACGGCCAATGCGTTCGCGTGACATTCGAGCGGTTCAAGTCGACATTGACCACGCTGACTTCTTCTTTATTGTGGGAGGATTGATGCAACAATTCTCCGAACGTATTTGCAACAAATGAAGCTCCCCAGAAATTGAGACCGCTCTCCGTGCCGACTCGATTGACGGCAACAACGGGAATTCCATTGGCAACCGCATGCGAACGTTGAATCATCTGCCATGCCTGGAATTGCTCTTCCCGTGTTTTCGCTTCTTCATTCACCGCCCAGCCGATCGCGGTGGGATAAAACAGAATTTCCGCCCCCGACAGCGCCGTTAATCGCGCCGCTTCGGGATACCATTGATCCCAGCATATGAGCACACCAATTGTTCCGAACTTTGTCTTCCATGATTTGAAACCGATGTCTCCCGGAGCGAAATAAAATTTTTCATAGAACGAAGGGTCGTCCGGGATATGCATCTTTCGGTACTTTCCAAGATAGCTCCCGTCGGCATCGACGATTGCGGCGGAGTTGTGGTAAATTCCTTCCGCGCGTTTTTCAAATAACGGTACAATAATGACAACGGCAAGCTCCTTCGCGAGCGATTGAAACTGCGTCGTCGAATCCCCCGGAATTGACTCCGCCAATGCGAATGCTTTGTACTCTTCTTTGACACAAAAATAGAGCGAACGGAATAGTTCCTGCAGGCAAACGATATTCGCACCTTTTGCGGCTGCTTCACGAACACCGGCGATTGCTTTTTTCATATTCTCCGCCGGGTCATCGACACAACTCATCTGCACTAACCCAATTTTTACTATTCTTTGGTTGGCCATATTTTCTCTTCGTGCCCCTTCATGTCCTTCGTGGATAAGTTTTACTTATCTACTTTTTCAAAACACACCGTCGCATTTGTTCCGCCAAACCCGAATCCATTCGATAAGGCATAGTGAATATCCTGCTTTCGCGCCTTATTTGGTACATAGTCGAGGTCGCATTCGGGATCGGGGTTATCCAGATTGATTGTAGGCGGCAGAATGCCGTCACGCAGCGCGAGAACGGTAAACGCGGCTTCCGCGGCACCGGCAGCACCGAGCAAATGTCCAATCATCGATTTTGTTGAGCTTATCGCCAGCTTTTGGGCATGCACGCCGAAAGCCTTCTTCACTGCTTTTGTTTCAGCAACATCTCCGAGGCCGGTTGATGTCCCATGTGCATTGATGTAATCAATCTGCTCGGGCTTAAGCCCTGCATATTCAACGGCAAGTTTCATGGCGCGTTGCGCACCATCGCCGTCTTCTGGAGGCGCGGTAATGTGATATGCATCTGCCGTCATACCGCAGCTCAACATTCGCGCATAGAGGCGGGCGCCGCGCTGCCGTGCATGCTCTTCCTCTTCGAGAACAATAATACTCGCTCCTTCGCCCAGCACGAAACCGTCACGGTCTCTGTCAAACGGCCGCGATGCCCGTTCCGGCTCATCGTTCCGTTTCGACATCGCTCTTGCGGAACAAAATCCTGCAAAGGCAACTTCCGTTACGGACGCTTCCGACCCGCCGACAATCATAACATCGGCTTCTTCGCGTCTAATCGCATGAAATCCATCGGCAATTGCATGATTGCCTGTTGCGCACGCGGAAACGACCGCATAATTAGGTCCCTTCGCTCCGGTACGGATCGCAATATAACCCGACGGCATATTGATGATCGCCCCCGGGATAAAAAATGGAGTCACATACCGGGGACCGTTCTTTGCAACATTGATCGCTGTTTCGCTGATGCTGACGACGCCGCCAATCCCTGAGCCGATAATAATACCGACCCGTTCTGCGTTCGCCGGAGTAATTTCAAAATTGGAATCTTTTAACGCATCGAGCGCGGCGCCAACCGCATAATGATTGAAAAGGTCGAACCTGCGCGCCTCTTTCGGCTCAATATATTTCGTTACATCAAAACCTTTGATTTCTCCCGCAATGCGTGTTGGGTATTGTTCAGCGGGAAAGCGTGTGACCGGAGCAATTCCGGACTTGCCGGCAATGCAGCATTTCCATGACTCCTCGGTCGATAAACCGATGGGGGTGATCAAACCGATCCCGGTAACGACAACTTTTCTCATGTGCGGCTGTTTGTTGATCTTGTATTGAAACAATTTCAGCGGGAAAGATAGCGGATTTTTTAGAGTGAAACAAGACGAGCGATTGCAGCGATTGCCCTATCCAATGACTCGCGCTCCCTCATTTTCAACCGTCATGATTTCATACGTTGCGGTTATTCCGCCGGCAGAAAATGTCCTCACCATTGCTTCACCTATCTCTTTCTCATGGCTCGTTGCAAACGAAAACACTGTCGGACCCGATCCGCTGATGTTGAATGAAAGCGCTCCCGTGTCGAGCGCAGCTTTTTTTACATCGGTAAATCCCGGGATCAATGCAGCCCGATACTGCTCATGAAGCCGGTCCCCTGTTACATACCGCAACGCTTCAACATCGCCTTCAATAAATGCTGCGATAAGGGAAGCAACATTTTCAATATTGACAACGGCGTCTTTCAACGGTATTTCTTGCGGAAGAATTTGGCGGGCTTGTTTTGTGAGAACTTGAAAATTCGGACTGCACGTAACAATGGAAAGTTTTTTGACGAGCTTGATGCTGCGACACCGGAGTTTTCCGTTATCGAAACAATTCACCGTCAAGCCCCCCATCATCGCCGCCGAAACATTATCCGGATGCCCCTCGAGCGAAACGGCGATGTTCAACATTTCTTCACGCGACATTTTCGTATGGAGAATTTCGTTCGCAAGGAAAATACCGCCCGCTATTGCAGCGCCGCTTCCGCCAAGACCGCCACATGAAGGGATTTCATTTATAATGCGAAGGTGAATATTATGCAAGGACTTTACATGCAAAGTCCCCGCATAATTCGCCAGCGCCGCCATCCCCTGGTACGCAAGGTTTGTTTCGTCTGTTGCAATATGTTCCTTGCCGTTACCTTCAACGGAAATTTTCAGGGAGGGTGAATGTGCGTTCCCCTCATCAACCGACAAGTATAAATACCGGTTTAATGCGAGTCCAAGCGTATCGAAGCCAGGACCTATATTTGAAGTTGATGCAGGAATTTTCACTTTCATCGTTTCACCGCAATGGTAAAAAGGAAATAATCTGAGGCTCTCGAATGATTCCAAAGGTATGGCTCGCGCAAAGACGCAAGGCCACAGAATAAATTAAAAACTAAAATCTTCGCGCCCTTGCGGCTTGGCGAGAAATCTTTTTTCGGACAGCTCAAGCTATAAAAACCTACTTACTTCGTCGATTGAAGCTTCGATATCGACCGGCGGATTTGAATGCTTCCCCCTCTTCGCGACGTGATAGTCGACAATGATTTGCGGATCTTTCAAAATATTGCCGGTAAGAATTCCGATTACAGTTTCTTTAGACTTAACGATACCATTGTCGATCAATTTTTTAAGCCCGGCTACAGTTGCACACGATGCCGGTTCGGCGCCAATGCCGGCAGCATCGACAATTGCTTTTGCCTCAAGGATTTCTTCGTCGGTGACGCTTTCAACGATGCCGTTTGTCCACTGCAACGACCTGATCGCCTTTGTGTAGTTCGCGGGGTTCCCAATTTTAATCGCAGTTGCAATTGTCTCGGCCTTCTGCGGTATTAATTCCTTAAATCCTCTTTTGTACGCTTTGTAAAAAGGGCTTGCTCCTTCCGCTTGAATAACTGCAAACCTCGACATCTTTTCAATCAAACCTAGCTGCAACGCTTCATGCAGTGCCTTGCCGAACGCACTCGTGTTGCCCAGATTTCCGCCGGGAAAGACAAACCAATCGGGAACTTTCCATTGAAGTTGCTGCAGCGCTTCCCAGACAATTGTTTTCTGCCCTTCAAGCCGAAACGGGTTGATCGAGTTGAGCGGGTACGCCTGCAGTTTTTCCTGCGCTTCAAAAATCAAACGCATACAATCGTCAAAATCTCCGTTGACAACGAGCGTTTTTGTTCCGTATGCAAGCGCTTGTGAAATTTTTCCGACTGCAACATTCCCTTTCGGAATCAGCACTAAGCCCGTTATTCCCGCCTCCGACGCATAAGCGGCAAGCGATGCCGATGTATTTCCCGTCGATGCGCACACGACTGCTTTTTGACGCAGCCGCTTTGCTTGCGTCGTTGCAACGGTCATCCCCCTGTCTTTGAAAGAGCCTGTCGGATTTTCTCCTTCATGCTTGAGGTAAAAGCGTTGAAGGCCAAGCCAAGAAGAAATTTTCTTGCTATGGTGTAAGCTCGTATTTCCTTCCTGTTTGGAAACAATTTCTTTATCGGAAACAGACGGCAGGACGATCTCGCGAAAATGCCAAACACCGCCTGAAGGTTGCCCGTCAATTGTCGAATGTTTGCCGTTGAAATATCTTCTCGAAAGATGGAATTTCTTTTTCAGGAGAAGCAGGTCGTGTTCAACATCAAGAAGATTTCCACATGTGCAGGTGAACCGAACATCTGCCAATGGAAATTCCTTCCCGCATGAAATACATTTGAGGAGTGAAAACGTCATAGTTGGATATCTCGGTGAAAGGATATCATGTCAAATGAAAGGCATCATGGATCGCCTGCACTGCTTTGTACACCTCCGGCTGCTCGACGACAAGCGAAATGTTCAGCTCTGACGATCCCTGAGCAATGGCGACAATATTCACGTTGGCATTGGCAACAGCGGTAAAGGTCTTTCCTGCGATCCCGCGCATTCCCTTCATTCCCTCGCCGACAACTGCAACGATGGAAACATTTTCCTGCAGTTTAATATCGTCGACGATTTTCTTTGCAATATCAACTTCGAATTCGTTTCGAAGCTCCGCAACCGCCCTCCCACAATCTTTCTGCGGAATAACGACGCAGACGTTATGCTCCGACGAAGCCTGGGATATCATCATAACGTTTACGTTGACGCGGGCGAGCGAGGAAAAAATCCGTGCGGAAATTCCCGGAACTCCAACCATGCCGTTCCCTTCGATCGAAACAAGGCTCAAATTGTCGATGGATGTAATGTTTTTCACGAATCGTTCAGCCGTGAGCGTCGACCGCGAAATCAACGTGCCCGGATGTGACGGGTTGAAGGTGTTTTTTATTCTGATTGGAATGTTTTTCTCGATCGCCGGCATCATTGTTTTCGGGTGGATGACTTTTGCGCCGAAGTACGACATTTCTGCCGCTTCACGATAGGAAATTTCCGGCAATACTTTTGCGCCCTTCACGTACCGCGGGTCTGCGGTCATAACGCCGTCGACGTCGGTCCATATCCAAATTTCTTCGCTGTCGAGCGCGGCGCCAACAATTGATCCCGTGTAATCCGAGCCGCTGCGGCCAAGCGTTGTCGTCAATCCATCCTCGGTACTTCCGATAAAACCCGTCACAACCGGCACAATGTTTTTTTCGATCAACGGAATGAGCGTCTTTTTTATGTTTTCATTGGTCACGGAAAAGTCAACCGCCGCTTCCCCAAAATGATTATCGGTGCGAATAAGCGTCCTGGCATCGACGAATTCAGCCGTCATGTCGTGGTCGCTCAAAATCGCGGCAAGCTGCAAACACGAAAGAATCTCACCGAACGAAGCGATAGCGTCGAGGGAACGCACGCTCAGCTCCTTCAATAAGCTGACACCCCGATAGAGGTTCGACAATTCATCGATGAGTACGGAATGACGATGGATCAGCTCTTTGTGGCGGACCGCGTGTTTCAATAATGTATTCGCAACGTTAAGATGCTTTTCTTTCAGTCCATCGACGTTTTTTTTCACCCGGTCGTTCTCTCGTTGCACGGCAAGTTGAGCGGTGTCGAGCAGTGTATTTGTCACTCCTGCCATTGCCGATGCAACGACCACCGGGCGTTGGGGCAAAAACGAGTGAACAATAGCAGCAACTTCTTGAAGACGTTGAATATCGCCGACGGAGGTCCCGCCGAATTTCATTGTTATCATAATGCAAAAGTCCTAAAACAAAAAAAGCCTCGAGTGCTCTTCGAGGCTTCGTGGGGGTGATGGTAAATTTATATACACGAAAGCGCTCGAACGCAGGGCGTCGGAAGCGTGGTCGTAGTTATTGTCGTTGATGTGTTCATGATGTCAAAATTGCGGAACAGAGCCGTTCCCCCATCTCTTTGGTTCCAATGCGTTTTGAATTCTCCGTCATAATATCGGGAGTTCGGAATCCATTATCAAGCACTTTTTCGATCGCAGACTCAACGTCGTCGGCCTCTTGTTGAAGGTTGAACGAATACCGAAGCATCATAGCAACCGAGGCGATCGTAGCAATGGGATTTGCTTTGTCCTGTCCCGCGATATCGGGTGCACTTCCGTGGACAGGCTCGTAGAGTGCGACGTTTCCACCCAAGCTTGCCGACGCCAGCATGCCGATAGAACCGGTCAGCATCGCCGCCTCGTCGCTCAAAATATCACCGAACATGTTTTCCGTGACAATGACGTCGAACTGCCGCGGATTGCGAACAAGCTGCATTGCACAGTTATCAACATACATGTGCGAGAGTTCGATGTCGTGATATTGTTTTGCAACTGCCGTTACCGTCTTTCGCCAGAGCTGAGATGTTTCGAGGATGTTTGCCTTGTCGACCGAACAGACTTTTTTTCTCCTCTTCATCGCAATGTCGAACGCACTCTTTGCAATGCGCTGAATTTCCGATTCAGAATAAACGAGCGTGTTTGTTCCAACCGGTTCACCGTTTTTCGTTTCAATACCGCGCGGGGTTCCGAAATAAATTCCGCCGGTCAACTCGCGAACAACGACAATATCGACTCCCTTGATTACTTCCCGCTTCAGCGTTGATGCATCAATAAGCGCAGAAAAAGTTTTCGCCGGTCGGATATTGGCATACAATCCAAGATTTTTTCGCAGCCCAAGAAGCGCCTGCTCGGGCTTCAGATGTGGGGGGTTGTTGTCCCACTTCGGCCCTCCGACTGCCCCGAGCAACACAGCATCACTCGCACGGCAGCTTGCCAACGTCTCTTCCGGAAGCGGAATCCCGACGGCGTCCAAAGCCGCCCCGCCGGCGAGCGCTTGCGTAAATGTGAATTGATGTCCATATTTTTTTGAAACCGTTTCTAGAATTTTAACTCCACCCGCAACCACTTCCTGTCCTATGCCGTCGCCGGGTATTACCGTGATAGTATACAAAGATTTCTGCTTTCGATGGTTGGTGTTCTGTTTTCTGTGTCCTGAGTTCTGAGTCCTGAGTCCTGGGTCCTGAGTTCTTGACTGCCGGTCTCCAGATCTTCATTTATTAATCAATTCACTCAATTCTTTCGACCGTCTCGTTGCCGTTGCCACGGCGTTAATGAGCATCGAACGGAGCCCGTGTGATTCGAGCTCGTGCACGGCATTGATCGCCGTTCCTCCCGGCGTCGTGACCTGGTCGCGCAAAATTGCAGGATGAAGGTTTGATTCTTTCACAAGCTTTGCGGACCCAAGCACTGTTTGAACGGCAAGTTTCGTCGCAATGTCGCGGGGTAATCCCATTTTTACCCCGCCGTCGATAAGCGCCTCGATGACCATGTAAATGTAAGCCGGGCCGCTGCCGCTCAAACCGGTCACCGCATCGAGTTGTGATTCTTCGACCACAACCACCTCGCCGACAGCTTCGAAAATAGAAATCGCAATGCGTTGATGTTCTTCGGTTACGAAACGCCCGAACGATACCGCGGTCGCTCCTTCGTCAACCGTAGAAGCAATGTTCGGCATAGCACGGACAATCGGGTTGTTTTTTCCGGTGCGCTGAAGTATCGAATCGATCGTCACGCCGGCCGCAATGGAAATCACCAACTGGTCTTCGCGCAAAGTCCCTTGTATTTCATCGAGAACTTTTCCGATCGTGTACGGCTTCACGCAGAGCATGATGATGTCGGCAAATTGAGCGGCCTGCACGTTGTCCAGCGTGTGATTGATTTTCCATTTCGACCCGAGCTTTTCGAGCTTCGCGGAGTGGGTTCCGCTTGCGATAATTTTATCATGGGGTGCGAGTTTCGCGTCCAAAATTCCTCGCAGCAGAGACGTCCCCATGTTTCCCGCTCCAATAATCGCGATCGCGCGATTGAGGCTGATTTTTTCCCCCCGGGTTGAGGCCTCCTCGTTGGTCACAAATGTATATTCTTTTTTCTGTTCCACGTTATCGCTCCTTCAACATTCCGGATTGCCTTGCATAGGAAAAAATCCCTCCGGCGCGAAGTATTCCTTCGATGTCGCCCAGGGGGTTCAATTGATAGACCACCTGCCGCGTGTTGTTCGTTAATGTGCCGTTCGAAGTATCGAGCGACAGCTCGTCCCCGGTTTTAATTTCTTGATACAAGTGTTTGCTCGTTTCAAACGGGGCGACAAAACCGCCGTCAATGGCATTCCTGTAAAAAATACGCGCATACGATTCAGCAACGACTGCCTCGATGCCAGCAATGTCGAGTGCGACCGGAGCGTGTTCGCGCGAGGAACCGCATCCGAAATTCTTGCCTGCAACGATGATTTTGTATTCGGATTGCCAGTTTCCCTCTTTAATGAATGGGATGTTTCCCGCCGGCAAGCCGGACCCTTCGATCGGCACCCCCGATAATGCAAACTTGCCGTAATTCTTTTTTTCCTCCGGATCATCGAGCTTATAGACCAAATGGACTGCCGGAATAATTTGATCCGTGTCGACATCATTCCCTAAAACAAATGCTTTGCCTGTTATGATATTTTTCATATGATGTATAATAATAGTTTATGTTTTTGATTGTTGATCGGCCACCAAGACACGAAAATCCAGGGCAAGTTCACATCGTGAACTTAGTGCCTTGGTGGCTAAATGATTGCTTTTTCCTAAAGCAGTTGATTGTATGGTCGTCAACCATGCCGACCGCCTGCATGAACGCATAACAAATTGTCGAGCCGACAAAGTTAAAGCCGCGTTTCTTTAAATCAGCGCTCATTGCATCCGATTCTGCGCTATTAGCCGGAACTTCTTTAAGGGTTTTCGGTTTGTTGTGCTTGATTTTCCCGCCGACAAACTTCCAGACATACGCATCGAAGCTTCCAAACTCTTTTTGAATATCCAGAAAAGCTTTTGCATTGCTGATCGTTGCGGCGACCTTCAATTTGTTCCGAACAATGCCTTTGTTGCTAAGAAGAACTTTGACCTTTTTTCGGTCATAACGAGCAATTTTTTTCACGTCAAAGTTATCAAATGCTTTCCTATAATTCTCCCGTTTTCTCAAAATCGTTATCCAGCTCAAGCCTGCTTGAGCCCCTTCGAGAATGAGCATTTCAAACAACTTCCCGTCGTCATGAACGGGTATGCCCCATTCTTTGTCGTGATATTCAATATAGAGAGGATCAGCCCCGCTCCATGCGCATCGTTCCTTCATTTTCTCTTCCTCTTTTCTACGATTGCGTCAGCTTCAATTTCCAATAATATTTCGGGGGAGATGAGCCGTCGTACTTCAACCATTGTCGCAGCAGGGCGTATAGTTTTAAAAAATTCCTGATGTGCCTTAGCAATTTTTTCCCAATCGTCAATATTAACGACAAACGTCCGCGTCCGCACGACATCGTTCAAGCTTGCCCCAGCCTTCTTCAGCGCTGATTCAATATTCCTGATCGCTTGCACAGCCTGAGCATACGGGTCGCCAACGCCGACAATTTTTCCCCCCGTGTCAGTTGCCGTGGTTCCCGACACAAAAACTTTGTTTCCTATTTGAACAGCCCGCGAATAACCGACAATAGGTTCCCACGGTGTTCCGCTGGAAATATTTTTTCGCTTCATGCTTTACTCTTCCAATTTCGGGTGCTTGAGGTGAAAGTCCGTCGCATCTTGATATTGCTTAGCTACGGCAAGCAGTGTCGCTTCATCAAACAATTTTCCGAGGAAGGTGATGCTCGTTGGTGTTCCTTTTTTTGAAAATCCGTTAGGCACAACAACACAGGGATTTCCGGTAAGATTTGTCAGAAGTGAATTGTCTCCATCAAACGGCGGCGCGACAATCACATCGACTTTCTTCATTAGTTTCGCCATTTCTTGAATAGCGAGATACCGCACGCGATTCGCCTGAATGTATTCGACGGCCGGAATAAACCGCGCGGTTCGAAAAATATTCGGCCATGAATCTTTAGCTTGTCGTACAAGCAGGCTATCTCTGCCGCTCCGAGTCAAGCTGTCAAAAGAAGCGCCCGCTTCCGCGCTGAGAATAATGGAAAGGTCGCTGATCGGCAACGCCGGGAGGGTCACCGGAATAAGTTTGGCTCCTAACCTTCGCAGCACTGCGAAGGATGAATCGTTGTTTTCCCGGTTTGCCTTCACACTATCGAAATCGTTCTTTAAATATCCAATTTTTAATCTGCTCAATGAAATGTTCGGATGATAGTTGAACGGAAGGTCGTATAACGTTTGGTCTTTCCCGTCTGGCCCGTAAATGGCGTTGAACACCAAGGCGCAATCTTCAACGGTCCTGCAAATCGGCCCGATCTTATCCATCGACCAGGCGAGCGCCATTGCCCCGGATCTGCTCACCCGTCCGTACGTCGGTCGCAGCCCCGTCACCCCACACACGGAGCAGGGAGAAACAATCGATCCCCAGGTCTCCGTCCCGATAGCGAAGGCAACCAGTCCGGCAGATGTCGCAGAAGCCGAACCGGCAGAAGATCCGCTTGAGCCTTCTTTATAGTCCCACGGATTGCGGGTCATCCCGCCGAACCACACATCGTCCATGGCAAGCTCACCCATTGAGAGTTTTGCAACAAGAACGGCTCCCGCCTTTTCCAATTTTTTCACGACTGTTGCATCATCGTCGATCATCTGGTTCTTGAACGGAGGAGCTCCCCACGTCGTTGTATATTCTTTCGTCGAGAGCAAATCCTTGACGCCGCATGGAATTCCATGAAGCGGTCCGCGGTATTTTCCTGCCGCAATCTCGGCATCCGCCTGTGTAGCCTGTTTCATTGCCAGATCCTCGGTAAGCGTAATGACACAGAGAAGCTTAGGACCATACTTTTTCAAGCGGTTGAGGTACATTGTCGTCAACTGCACCGATGTTACTTTCCTTGTCCTGATCAACTCGGCAAGCTGCCCTACGGAGTAAAATGCGAGGTCTTCAAAATTTGCCGGCACGGTAACATTTCCTGCCGCGCTTGCTACGAATTGCTTTCGCACAGATTCAAATTTCATTCCGACGGGAATGGGATTGAATATCATCGCCGGGGGAATGTTGTTGGCCAGCTCAACCTTTCTAATGTTCTGGTAACTTGCCAGTTGGTCCTTCAGCCCGTCGAGCATCGAATCCCGTTTTGCATCGGTGAAATTCAGTCCAAATAATTTTTCCGCGCTCGTTACGACATCGCGCGTTATCGGCGACAACTTTTCTTCTTCAACCAACGCTCCGAGAAGAAAAAATACTGAACATGCAAACCCGGCGATCAGCAGATATTTAGTGCGTTGATGCATATTCCCATCCTTTGCAATCTTAGGGGGGTGAGTCATGAAAGAAGATTTTGCGCCAGCATGAACCTTCCCTCAACTCTTAATTCTTAATTCATCATTCTTAATTATCTTTTGTATTTTCCCATCAGTTGCCCTTCTCCAAGAATATGTCCTTCCATCGCTTTTAACAACTGCGCTTTTGTCGCACCGGTTTCCAATGAGAGCACGACGCTAAGTGCGTATAGCTTGAAGAAATACCGATGCGTTCCTCCGGGCGGGCACGGACCGTCGTAACCGAGTTGCCGGGAGTCGTTGATACCCTGCCGCGCTCCATTTTTCAGTGTCGAGTGCTGCGGGATATTCTCCGAAAGTCCCTTCGCGTCGCCGGGAATATTGAAAAGCACCCAGTGGACCCACGTGCCGTGGGGTGCGTCCGGGTCATCTGTGATCAGTGCGAGGCTTTTCGTTCCTGTTGGAATATTCGACCATTCAAGTGGCGGAGAAATATTTTCATCATCGCAGGTGTATTTTTTGGGAATCATCTCTCCTTCTTTGAAGGCCGTGCTGCTGATATTGATATTCATTGCCGTATCTCCTTTCGCTGGTGATGGAGTATACCCAAGAGCCTTTCCCGAAAAAAGAAGAGCGAAGGCAACACTCAGAAGAGCGATATTCATGATGACGTCTTTCGTCTTCGATTTCTCACGGCGTAATATCTTTCTGTTTGAACAAAGAATCAACAGCCACCAATGGGAACTGTCATGTGATTTTTAGCCCGTATTCCTCAGCCCCGCTGCGATCCCGTTAATGCTCAGGAAAATCGCCTGTTCGAGATCGTTTTGATCCGAGGCTGAAAAGCTCTTTGAGTGAAGGCGGCGTAAGAGTTCAACCTGAATGTAGCTCAGCGGATCGACATAAGGGTTTCGTAATTGAATCGACCGCTGCAGCATTTCGTTGTTCTCGAGAAGTTCCTTCTGGCCGGTGATACGCATGATCATCTCACGTGTTTGGTCGAATTGCAATTTAAGGTTTTCATAGATTTTTTCGCCCAATTCCTGCGGCTCCACAAGCGATGCATATTCCTTCGAAATCGTGAAATCTCCTTTTGCAAGAATCATCTGCATGTTGTCGATAAGCGACCTGAATGTTTGCCAGCGCCGGTACATCTTTTGCAGCAGCTTCAGACGTTTTGTGTCGGGAACAGATGATTCGGAGTAGAGGTATTTTTTAAAGCCTTCTCCTGCTCCAAGCCATCCGGGAAGAACATGACGGCTTTGCATCCAGCCGAATGTCCACGGAATCGCGCGAAGGTCTTCAATGCGTTCCGTCTCAATCCTTTTTGCCGGACGCGATCCGATCTGCATTTTTGTGATTTCCTCTATTGGAGTAGCCTGCGCAAAATATTTCACAAACTCCTTTTGACCGTACACCGTGCACCGGTAGGCGGCATAACTGTGTTCTGCGATCTCGTCCATCGCGTCGAACCACCGATTGCGGTTCTTATCGAACTCCGAATCAAACCGGGCTTTCGGAATATTTCCCATCAACATCGCCGACGTTGTCAGCTCGAGTGAGCGCTGGGCAATAGCCGGATGAGCGTACTTCAAAGAAATAACTTCTCCCTGTTCCGTAATTTTTATTTTCGCATTGAGCGAGTGCGCGGGCTGGGAGAGAATTGCTTCGTACTCCGGCCCCCCCCCGCGTCCCACCGTTCCGCCCCTTCCGTGAAAAAACATCCAATCGACATCCGCAAGCTGCGAAACTTTCGTTAACTGCCGCTGGGCGTTGTAAAGCGACCAGTGAGATTTAACAATACCCCCTTCTTTTGTACTATCGGAGTAGCCGATCATAATTTCCTGGCGCCGGCCATTGTTTTCAAGGTGGCGGCGATACGCCTCGTTGTGATACAAACGGTCCATCGTTTCTGGCGCAGCATCCAGATCTTTGGTGGTCTCAAACAATGGAACAATATCAATTGAACTTGCGGTTTGTTGAGAACCGGTTGAAAAGAGGCCCGTGCACTTCATCAAATAGAGTACCTCCAGCACATCGGCTGCGGTTTCCGTCATACTGATGATGTAAGAACGAACTGCATGTTCGTCAATTTCCATTTGCGCTCGCTTTATTTTCCGGAAGGTCGCAAGTGTTTCCGCACTCATCGAAGAAAGTTTCGCTTCGTCAAACGAGGGAACTCCCTGTCTTAAGATCTCTTCAGTCAACCAGCGTTCGCGAGCCTCGTGGTTAAGAACAGAATACTCTACACTGCGTTGTGCCAATAGCTCCGAAATTGTATCGGTGTGAATCGTGCGGTGTTGACGGATGTCGAGTGTTGCGAGATGAAAGCCGAATGTCTCGACGTTCCGAATAAGATCCTTCAACAAACCGTTTGCCTGAAGTTCTCCCTTATGGGCGCGCAGGCTTCGGTCGAGAATATGCAAATCGTTGAGAAGCTCGGATGAGGAATGGTACATCAACTCCGCATGAGATGCGTCGTCCTCTGCGTAATTGACCCTAAACTGCAATCGCCGGTAAATATATGCCAGCTTTACCCGGTACACTTCGTCGTCATTGCGCACTTGAGCGGGTCTCTCCAGCATCGTTTTGTCGTTTCGTATGGATTGAAGCAGTTCATCGCTCCGGCCAACGACTTTTGCGGACTCACTGTATTCGACAAAAAGTTCATCGACGGCTTGAAGGTGCATGTCGAGAATAGTCTTTGACTGGCGCTGCAATGTCTTCCACGTTGCGTCCGCAGAAACAAACGGGTTCCCGTCCCGATCCCCGCCGATCCATGACCCGAACTTGATGAATGAGGGAATTGGCGTCTTCCATTCGGGGTACACCGTTGTTGCTGAGTGTTCTAGGTCGCGATAAAATTTAGGGATGGTTTTATAGAGCACGTTGCGGAAATAATACAACCCGTTGTACACTTCATCGAGAACGGAAATATTATATGATCGTGTTTCCTCTGTCTGCCAAAGGCTTGTGATGTGCCGTTTTATCTCCTGCTCAAGCGCCGATTGTTCTCTCGGGGTCACGTTATTATGATCGAATTCTTCCAGCAATTTCCATATTCGCGAATGTTTTTCGAGGATCGTCCTTCGCGTAGCCTCCGTCGGATGAGCTGTGAAAACAGGAATAATTGCTAGCCTTGAAAAAAGATCAGCAACTTCTTTTTCTGTGACGCCGAGCTTTTTTAATTTCTCAAAGGTGTCCTGGGCTGAACCCGGGTATCCGCCTCCCGGATGCTGCAGCAAATAACTTCGCTGCCGCTGAGTGCGGTAATGCTGTTCCGCAGTATTTATCAATTGAAAATACGCAGCAAATGCCCTGACAATTTTTGCCATATCGGAGGGTTCCATGGCTTGCACTAATCGCCGAAGCGTCAGTTGATGCGATGAATCGAACCGCTGGCGAAGCTGCTTCGAATTCAACCTGATCTGTTCTTCCAATTCGAACAGCCGGCGGCCTTCCTGCTCTTCAATAACTTGGCCGAGCAGATCACCAAGCAGCCGAATGTTCTTTCGAAGCGGCTTGTCATGTAACGATGCTGAGCGACGAGGCATATGTTCTTTTGATGAAAAAGATTTTCACAGAGCGACACGGAGATGCACAAAGTTACACAGAGATCACAATATAAACCTTCGCAAGCCGTTTTTTAAGAGTGTCACATTAAAATTAATTAGCAGGCCAAGTTTTTTTCGTGCAAATTTCATATATGTAAGAATCTGAGCTTCGTGTACCGGAAGCAACACGTCAACCGCCTTTAATTCGACAACGATGAGGTTCTCTACGAGAATATCGATTCGATAACCGTATTCGAGCCGGACTTCTTTATATAACACCGGAACCGGTTCTTGCCTCCTAACCGATAAACCGCCTTTTACAAGTTCATAATTTAAGCATTCTTCGTAAGCAGATTCCAAAAGACCGGGACCCAAGCACCTGTGTACTTCTATTGCAGCACCAATTATTCTCCCAGAATATTCATTGATCTGTTCCATTTCAGCTCTCCCCTTTTATTATAATTTTCTTTACTGCTCTGTGTGACTTTGTGCACCTCCGTGTATCTCTGTGTAATTCCTCATTCAGATTCAACGAAAAACAAAACTCAGGCGTACTTCAACCTGAGTATCGATAATTCCATTATCCCAATGTATATAGCATTCGGCCTATAACAAGACGGCCACCGTACGAATCGTCAGTTGAAAAATTGTTTCGGATTTGTAATGACGCCCGTTAACGCAGAAGCCGCCACCGTGTACGGCGATGCCAAATACACCTGCGATTTTTTCGACCCCATCCGCCCGGGAAAATTTCTGTTTGTCGACGAAATGCAGACCTCGACACCGTTGAGGCGGCCAAACGTGTCGGACGGCCCGCCGAGACATGCTGCGCACGACGCGTCGCCGATTCTGCATCCTGCGTCTTCAAGAACCTGCCACACGGTTTTATCTTTGACTTTGGTTGTTTTCATAAGGCGGGCTACTTCGGTTGTTGCCGGAACGATAAAGGTATCTATTTTTACTTTTTCGCCGTACATCGTCTCTGCAGCGGCAACGAAATCCGTAATTCTCCCTCCCGTGCATGAGCCAATATACGCGCGGTCAAGCTTTGTCCCTGCAACCTCACTCACTTTAGCTTTATTATCGGGAGAATGCGGTTTGGCAACGAGCGGCTCTATTTCTTTCACATTAAAATGATGCACGCTGTGATACTTTGCGTCCTTGTCATTGTACACGCTTTCAAATTCCACGTTTGTACGCGCGCGAACGAAATCCGTTGTTGTTTTGTCGGGAGCACAAACACCGTTCTTCCCGCCTGCTTCGATCACCATGTTGCAGAGCGTCATGCGTGCTTCCATATCCATGCGGTCAATCGTATCGCCGCTGAAGTCCATTGCGCGGTATGTTGCACCGTCAACGCCAATTTTTCCGATGACGGCCAGGATGAGATCCTTCGCCATCAAGTACGGCGGAAGCTCTCCTTCAAAAACAAACTTCATCGTTTCCGGAACCTTTACCCACAATTTTCCCGTCCCGAGAATGAACGCTGCGTCGGTGTTGCCGATGCCGGTCGCAAACTCTCCAAACGCTCCGGCCGTGCAAGTATGTGAGTCTGTTCCAAAAAGAACCTCTCCAGGGCGCGTGAACCCTTCTTCCGGCATCGCAATGTGACAAACGCCTTTATACCTCGGTGTATGAACGTCGAAAAAATGGGGAAGGTTTTGTTCCTTCACAAAATCCCGAAGAATATCAACATTGCGATGAGCATGTGTGTCAGCCGTGAAAATATAATGGTCGGGAATCACCACTACTTTATCCCGGTCCCATACTTTTGCATTGGCGCCGAACTCCCGTTTAAAGATTCCGAACGTCCCCGGCCCGCAAACGTCGTGCGTCATCAACACATCAACATCAACCCAGACATTATCTCCCGGCTTTGCTTCTTTTTTCCCCGAACGCCGTGCTAAAATTTTTTCTGTTATCGTCATGCCCATATTTTTCAGTGAACAATGAACAATCATCAATGATCAATCATCAATCATAATTATTGTTCAATGCTCCTTTCTTTTATTGTTCGTTGTTAATTGATTATTGATCATTATTTCACCGAAGTAGATTCTTCTTTCAATTCCTCGTTCTGCTGACGTCTGAAACGAGCAGTCGCAGCATGATTGATTGCATTAAGATATGCTTTGACGCTTCCGGTAATAACATCTGTGCTCGCAGACCGGCCGTTGAAGACGAAACCGTCTATCGCAATTTTGACAAATACTTCGCCGATGGCATCGTGTCCCCACGAAACCGATTTAATCGAATAATCAAGCAGTTGCCCGCTGATACCGGTAATGCGTTCGATCGCACGATATGCCGCGTCGACCGGGCCGTCCCCCGTGGCTGAATCCTGAAGGATCTCGTCGTTTCTTTTCAACCCGACCATTGCCGTCGGGACAACGTTCAGCCCGCTCGTCACTTGAAGATTCTCCAACGAGTAGAGCGACTTCATCGACGAGATTTCATCCTGTAAAATTGCAACGAGGTCGTCGTCAAAAATTTCCTTCTTTTCGTCGGCAAGTGTTGTGAAGAGTTTATAGACGGCATCAAGCTCGTCTTGCGTCAACTCGTAGCCGAGTTCGCTGTAGCGCTGTTTCAATGCATGACGGCCGGAATGTTTGCCGAGCACGAGTGTGCTGTGTTTAATCCCGACAGTCTGCGGCGTCATAATTTCATACGTAATCGCATTTTTCAACATTCCGTCCTGATGGATCCCCGCTTCATGGGCGAACGCATTCTCGCCGACAATCGCTTTGTTGCGCTGGATATGCATGCCGGTGAGTGTCGTCAGCAGCCTGCTCGACTTGAAGATTTCTTCCGTGTTGATGTTTGTCTCAACGCCCATTTTTTCGTGACGGGTTCGAATTGCCATCGCAATTTCTTCGAGCGATGCGTTACCGGCTCTCTCACCAATTCCGTTGATCGTGCATTCCACCTGCCGCGCTCCGTTGAGAACACCCGCAAGCGAATTGGCGACTGCAAGGCCGAGGTCGTCATGGCAATGCACGCTGACGATTGTCTTACCGATATTCGGCACGCGTTCTATAATGGTGCGTATCATTTTTCCATATTCATCGGGAATCGAATACCCGACCGTATCGGGAATGTTCACGACTGTCGCACCTTCGGCAATGACGGCTTCCAGAATTTGGCAAACGTAATCAATATCTGTGCGCGAACCATCCTCACACGAGAATTCCACGTCTTCACACAATGTTTTTGCGTGACGAACAGCTTTTATTGCATCGTCAAGAACTTGCTCACGGCTTTTTTTCAATTTGTATTTGAGATGGATGTCTGAGGTCGCAATAAAGGTGTGAATCCGCGGTTTTACAGCATATTGTAATGCTTTCCATGCACGGTCAATATCGGGAATTGTTGTCCGGCTCAACGCCGCGACGGTACAGCCCCGCACCTGCTTTGAAATTTCCCGTACCGATTCGAAGTCTCCCTCGGACGCAACGGGAAAACCCGCTTCCATAACATCGACCTGCAGTCGTTCTAACTGCCGCGCCATACGAATCTTCTCCTCAAAGTTCATGCTGCATCCGGGAGACTGCTCGCCGTCGCGCAATGTTGTGTCGAATATGTAGATTCTGTTGTTCATGTTATCCTCTTGGTGTTGAATCGCATTCGTTGGTGTTATTTAGTAAGAATACAGAATACAGGAGTCAGGAGTCAGGAGTCAGGAGTCAGAAATAATAACTGATTTTCTACTGAATTCTGTATTCTGAATTCTGAATTCTAAGTTATATGTACAAAACTACAAATGCTTTCCTTCCAGCGGTAAATACTTCTTCACATCCTCCATCAATTTTTCAAATTGTTTCGGCATCAATGATTGTGCGCCGTCGGAGTACGCTTCCTCCGGGTTTGGGTGAACTTCGATGATAAGCCCATCAGCACCGATGGCCACTGCGGCTTTTGAGACCGGTGCAATCAGGCTCCGGACTCCGGTTCCGTGACTCGGGTCGACGATAACCGGTAGATGACTCATCTCTTTTAGCGCCGGGACGGCAGAAAGGTCGCAGGTGTTTCGCGTGTAATCTTCGAATGTGCGGATGCCCCGTTCACACAAAACGACGTTGTAGTTCCCCTGGGACATAATATACTCGGCCGACATCAATAATTCTTTCAACGTGCTTGACATTCCTCGCTTCAGCAAAACAGGCTTCTTAATTCTTCCGACCTCTTTGAGAAGGGCAAAATTTTGCATGTTGCGCGCGCCGATCTGAAGCATGTCTGCATACTCAGTGACAAGAGCTACGTCTGTTGGCGTAATGACTTCCGTGACAAACGGCATTCCGGTCTTCTCGCGCGCTTCGGCAAGAAGCTTGAGCCCTTCTTCCTCAAGGCCTTGGAAGCTGTATGGCGAGGTCCTTGGCTTGAATGCTCCACCGCGAAGCATCTGAGCTCCAGACGCTTTTACAACTTCGGCACTCTTTATGATTTGTTCACGCGTCTCTACGGAACACGGGCCCGCCATCACCACAAACTGCGAGCCGCCGATCGAATACTTGCCTACTTTGACAACCGTTTTTTCTTTCCGCATTTCCTTGCTGGCAAGTTTAAACGGCTTAAGGATCGGCATAACACTTTCTACACCGGGCGCAACTTCAAGGGATTGCAATTGAGTTTTGCCCCGCTCGTCACCGATGCATCCGATAACCGTTCGCTCGGTCCCAACAATCGGATGAGGCTGAAATCCGTACTCCTTTATTTTTTCAATGATGTGGTTGAATTCGGCCTTCGTTGCGCCGGGCTTCATGACAATAATCATACTGCTCTTCGTTTCTTATGTTGGATTTCAAAAAATGACGACACCGCCGCTCGATTCATTCTTTCTCACTTTTCAGCAAATGGAAACTCAGGCTGTCGACAAGTGCTTTCCAGCTCGCTTCGATCACATCGGGCGATACACCGACGGTGTTCCACGAGGAGGTCCCGTTTTGCGTCTCGATCAGCACGCGAACCTTTGCAGCCGTCGCGCTTTTACTGTCGAGCACCCGCACTTTGTAATCCGTGAGTTTGATTTGTGATAATTGCGGGTAGAACCGTTCGAGCGCTTTACGAAGTGCGCAGTCAAGCGCGTTCACCGGCCCGATCCCTTCTGCGGCTGCAAGCTCTGTCTTATCTCCTACTCTCACTTTGATGATCGCTTCCGAATGCGGCTGGGCTTCGTATGACTCTTTGTGAATGATGACTTTGAACCCTTCCAAATCAAAGAATTCTTTGAATTCTTTTGTCCTTTTCTTTACCAGCAATTCAAACGACCCTTCGGCATCCTCGTACTGGTAGCCGTAATGTTCCATGTCTTTCAAATCGTCGACAATATGTTGAACCGCCGGTGATTTATCGTCGATATCGATGCCGAGCTCCTTTGCTTTGTAGAGAACGTTGCTCCGTCCGGACAAATCCGACACAAGCACGCGGCGCACGTTGCCCACATTTTCCGGGTTGGTATGCTCGTATGTTGCCGGAGTCTTCATCACCGCGCTTACGTGAACGCCCCCTTTATGTGCAAAGGCGCTCTCCCCGACGTACGCAAGATTTTTTCTGTGCGTCAAGTTTGCAAGTTCGCTGACATAATGCGACAATTCCGTAAGAGATTTCAGGTTTTCACTTTCAACACAACAATAATGAAGTTTCAATTGGAGATTAGGGATGATCGAACACAGGTTCGCGTTGCCGCACCGTTCGCCGTAGCCATTAATGGTTCCCTGAACATGGACGCAGCCGTTTTGAATTGCGGCAAGGGCATTTGCAACGGCAACTTCTGAATCGTTGTGCGTATGAATGCCAAGAGGAACGGTGAGATGGCCCTTTATCTCGCGCACAATGCCGGCGATTTCGTCTGTTAACGTTCCACCGTTCGTATCGCACAAAACGATAACGTCGGCGCCAGCTCGTTCTGCAGCGTGCAATGTCTTGAGTGCATACGCCTTATCCGATTTGAATCCATCGAAAAAATGCTCGGCATCGTAAACAACCTCTTTGCCGTTTTTTTTGAGATAGCGCACGGAGTCTTCGATGATCTCAAGATTCTCTTCTTCGGATATCTGCAAAGCTGATTTCACATGCAATAGCCACGTCTTCCCGAAAATTGTTACGACTGGTGTTTGGGCGTCGAGAAGCGCTTTGATGTTGGCATCTTCGTGTACCGGATTCTTCGCGCGGCGGGTGCTCCCAAACGCTGCAAGCTTCGCATGCGTAAAACGGACATTTTTTGCCAGTGCGAAGAATTCCATGTCTTTCGGGTTGGAGCCCGGCCAGCCGCCTTCAATATAATCAATGCCGAATGCATCGAGCCGTTTGGCGATCTTTACCTTATCATCGGCGGAAAAGGCGACTTCTTCGCCCTGTGTTCCATCTCGAAGCGTAGTGTCGTATGTAAATATTTTTTCCTTCATGATAAACTCTCTCGGTTAAACTAATAATTAAAAATTAATAATTGTAAGAGACAAAGAGTTTTCATCGCAACTTTTAATTCTTAATTTTTAATTATTAATTGTCCTATTACTTCTTCCAATTTTCTGGTCTTAAACTTCTCACCGCCGCGCCAGCTTTCCACATTTCGGAATTTTTCCATTCATCTAATTCCCTCGTCAACTTTTCACGGTAGTCAGGGGCTCCGCATGTTTCGAGCACTCGCCGCGTTTCAACGCCCTGCTGAACATCGCGATAGAGAAGTTCGAACAAGGGTTTAGTGATCGCTTCAAATTTTTTTGACCAGTCGAGCGCCCCCCGTTGCGCCGTCGTACTGCACGCCGCAAACATCCAGTCCATCCCGTGAGCTCCGACGAGCGGGTACAAACTCTGCGTTGCCTCTTCAACGGTTTCATTGAACGCCTCACTCGGTGTATGCCCCATTTTGCGAAGCACGTCATACTGCGCTTTCATAATGCCCGCAATAGCCCCCATCAAAACGCCGCGCTCACCGGTGAGGTCGCTGAACACTTCTTGCTCAAATGTTGTGGGAAACAAATACCCGGAACCGATCGCAATGCCGCATGCAATCGCGCGCTCACGCGCCCGGCCCGTTGCATCATTATAGACGGCAAAGCTTGCGTTGATGCCGCTTCCGGCAAGATAGTTGGAACGAACCGTTCTTCCGGACCCTTTCGGCGCAACAAGAACCACATCAACGTCCGGCGGAGGAACGACATTCGTTTGATCCTTGAACACAATCGAGAAGCCGTGGGAAAAATACAGCGCTTGTCCTTTTTTCAAATGCTTTTTCACAATCGGCCATTGCTCTTTTTGCCCGGCATCCGAAAGCAAGAACTGAATGATTGTGGCTTTGTCAACGGCATCTTCAATTTTTGAAAAAAGATTTTTCCCTTCCACCCAGCCATCTTTGACAGCGTCGTCCCATCCCTTGCCTCCTTTGCGCTGGCCAACGATGACGTTAATACCCGCATCACGCATATTCAGCGATTGCCCGTAGCCCTGCGGCCCATAACCGAGGATTGCCACAACTTCATTTTTCAACACCTCTTTTGCTTTTGAAAGGGGAAATTCTTCCCGCGTCACAACTTCTTCTTTCACTCCGCCGAAATCTATTATTGCCATATGTAGCTGCCTTTTTCGTTATTTTTTCTGTTCCACTGTTTCTTCTGTATCCTGTTCCTTTGAGACATCGAGTGCTTTATTGACTTCAGAAATCTTTCGCTGGCTCGAAAACGGCGTGACTTTCCAGAACATGTACGAGTACTCTTGCCAGCCGTTCAATATTTCACGGGCCCGTTGGCTGTCGGTCAGTTCGAGGTGGCGATAAATAACAGCCTGTAAAAATTTCACATCTTTTTCGTTATCAAGCCGGCTCAAGCCGATGAGTTGCTTGTTGTACCTTTCTTTAAAATTCCCGTCGGCATCGAAAACATACGCGACCCCTCCGGTCATCCCAGCTCCAAAATTTTTCCCGGTGCTGCCGAGGACAACGACGGTTCCGTTCGTCATGTACTCGCAGCCGTGATCTCCTACTCCCTCAACCACTGCCATCGCTCCACTGTTGCGAACGCAAAAGCGCTCGCCCGCTCTGCCGCTTGCATAGAGCGTGCCGCCGGTCGCTCCGTATAATACCGTATTGCCGATGATGACATCCTGCGCTGCGGTCGCACGCCCGTACGGCGGCATGATCACGATTTCCCCGCCGCACATTCCTTTGCCGACATAATCGTTCGCTTCACCGACGAGTATCATGCGGATTCCGTTTACAAGAAATGCGCCGAAGCTTTGTCCGGCACTTCCGTTGAACCGCAATTCAATCGTCCCGTCCGGCAATCCTTTATCTCCATAGAGATAGGCGAGCTCACCGGCAAGCTTGGTTCCCACCGACCGGTTCGTATTGTTGATCTTGTAATTTTTCACGACTGAGCTTTTTTCCCTGATGGCGTCTTTCACATCGAGGAGGATGGTATCGTCGAGGGGCGAGTCGGATTTTTCTTTGCGCTGCTCAATCCGCTGCCGCTGCGTACTCCTCGTATCCCGCGGTGATAAGATTGCAGAAAGGTCAATGGTATTTGCCTTCGGATGATTTTCGACCTTTACTTGGCTCAACAAGTCGGTTCTGCCGATAATTTCGTTGATTGAAGTGATGCCGAGTTTTGCAAGAATTTCCCGCACTTCATTTGCCACGGCCGTAAAATAGTTTATCAACATTTCCGGCTTCCCATCGAAGCGCGTGCGAAGCTGTTCGTCTTGCGTCGCGATGCCGACCGGACAAGTATTGAGATGGCACTGGCGGACATACCGGCAGCCGATCGCAATAAGCGTCGCCGTTCCGAAATTGAATTCCTCCGCTCCGAGCATTGCAGCGATCACAATGTCGCGCCCGGTCTTCATCCCTCCGTCCGTGCGTAATGTGACACGGCTTCGCAGCCCATTCAACACGAGCACTTGATGCGCTTCTGCAACGCCAAGTTCCCAACAACTCCCGCAATTTTTTACCGAGCTTAACGGAGAAGCGCCGGTTCCTCCTTCGTGTCCGCTGATGAGAATTGTATCTGCGTGTGCTTTGGCAACTCCAGCAGCAATCGTTCCCACACCGGCTTCCGAGACAAGCTTTACACAAATCTTTGCACGGGGGTTGACCTGCTTTAAATCGTAGATCAATTGTGCAAGGTCTTCGATACTATAGATATCGTGATGCGGCGGCGGGGAGATTAATTGAACACCCGGCGTTGCACGGCGAAGTCGAGCGATAAGCTCGGAGACTTTATGTCCGGGCAACTGCCCTCCCTCTCCGGGCTTAGAGCCTTGCGCCATCTTGATCTCGATCTCCTTTGCGCTGACAAGGTATTCCGCCGTCACTCCAAAACGTGCTGAAGCAATTTGTTTGATCGCACTATTTGCCGAATCCCCGTTCGGCCGGGTGCGAAACCGTGCAGGGTCTTCCCCGCCTTCCCCTGTATTACTTTTGCCTCCGATACGGTTCATCGCAATCGCGATCGTCTCGTGCGCTTCGGGGGATAAAGATCCGAGAGACATTGCCGCGGTTGTGAATCGCTTCATAATATCTTCGGCAGGCTCAACGTCCTTTAGAGGAATTGATCGGCGATTCGACTTAAACGCCATCAAATCCTTGAGGGCAACTGGCTCGTGTTCGTTCAATGCGCGGGAAAGATGTTTATAGTCCTCCTGGCTTCCGGATTTCCTGAGTTGCTGCATAGCCCGCAGTGCGTCGGGGGACCAGGCGTGGAGCTCACCGTTCTTTTTGAACCGGTACATCCCCTGGTCTGTGAGCTTCACATCCCGCTGTGCGTACGCCGTTGCATGGCGTGTGAGCGCCTCATCAATAATTTCTTTTAAGCCGATGCCGCCAATCCGTGAGGGTGTATTGGTAAAATATGCATCGATAACATCTTTACCGATGCCGATCGCTTCAAAAATTTGTGCACCGCGATAGCTTCCAAGCAAAGAAATTCCCATCTTCGACATGATTTTCAATATGCCGCTTTCGATCGCAACTTTGAAATTCTTGAATGCCGATTCAACCGTCAGCGAATTGTCGCCGCGTATCTCTACAAGGCGGCGGATTGTCTCCAGCGCGAGGTAAGGGTTGATCGCATTAACGCCGTAGCCTATCAATGTGGCAAAATGATGGATATCGCGCGGCTCCGCGGTTTCCGTCACCACGCTTAGCCGTAGCCGTTTATTTTTTCTGATGAGATGATTATGCACGGCCCCGGTCGCAAGAAGCATCGGCAAAGGAACATTGTGCTCATCGATGCCGCGGTCACTCAACACGACGAGGTACTTCCCTTCGTCCGCCGCGCGTTCGGCTTCTGCGCACAATTCTTCCAGCCTTTTTTCTGCACCGTGAAATCCCTCTTCAACCGGAAACAATGTTGAAAGTGTAACCGATTGAAATGCTTCATCCTCGATCGAACGAAGAGCATCGAGCTCGTTATCAAACAAGAATGGGCTGTTTATTTGCACCTGTTTAGCGTGTTCCGGTGTCTCACCGAACCAGTTCCGACGAAGCCCGAGCTTACCGGTCAACGACATCACTAATTTTTCCCTAATCGGGTCGATCGGCGGGTTCGTCACCTGCGCAAATTGTTGTTTGAAATAAGACGAGAGCAATTTCGGCTGGCGCGACAGCACGGCAAGGGGTGCGTCATCACCCATCGAACCGACCGGTTCTTTTCCCTCCTCAATCATCGGCGGAAAAATGAGGCCCAGTTCCTCGTAACTGTAACCGAAACATAACTGCAGCCGCAACGTCTCGTCAGCCGAGAACGGAGTCTTCGGCAAAAAACTAGGCTGTACATGCTGCTGGGGACGGAGGAGATTTTCGCCCACCCATTTTGCATACGGCCGTTGAGATGCAAGCTCCCTCTTGATATCGAGGTCCTTCAGCAAAATGCCGCGATCTGTATCGACCGCAATCATCTGACCGGGACCGAGTCTTCCCTTTTTTACGACCGTCGCATCATCCATGTCGACCGGGCCGACTTCCGAGCCGACAACAATCAAACCATCGTTGGTAATTTTATACCGGCATGGACGAAGTCCGTTACGGTCAAGTGAGGCCGCGACGGTTACTCCGTCGCTGAAAATCAGCGCTGCCGGTCCATCCCACGGCTCACTGAAGCATTCATGGTACTCAAAAAAGGCGCGAACCGACGGGTCAACGCAATACGACAAATTCCACGCCTCGGGAACGAGCATCAACATCGAGTGAAGAATCCCCCGTCCAGAA
Source organism: uncultured Bacteroidota bacterium (assembly GCA_963717445.1). Taxonomy (GTDB): domain Bacteria; phylum Bacteroidota; class Ignavibacteria; order UBA10030; family UBA8401; genus JAGVPT01. The sequence continues at coordinate 2,244,667 of OY970334.1, forward strand.
AGTGTCAACGCCTCAAGAGCGTTGTCGACGTTAGCCGAGTCGCTCGCATTGGGTTGAAGAATGGGCTTCAGGAATTCGACATCGTCTCTCCAGAACGGCGACTCTAATTCCGCTTCGCGGGCTTTCGTCCAATTTCTGTTTCCCTGAATCGTATTGATCTCGCCATTGTGTCCCAGCATGCGAAACGGATGGGCAAGCTCCCACCGTGGAAACGTGTTCGTGCTGAATCGCTGGTGAAAAATCGCGAGCGCAGTTTCATACTCCGGCGATTGCAGGTCAGTGTAGAATTTATCGAGCGCCAGTGGGGTTACGAGCCCCTTATAGACAATTGTTCTGCTCGAGAATGATGCGGCATAGAAATTATCGATAACCGCTTTCTTCACTTCTTTCTCAATCTCTTTGCGGGTAATATAGAGCGTCCGTTCAAACTCTGCGGCGCTGAGATGCTGGGGTTTTCCGATCAACACCTGGCGAATGTTGGGTTGCGTTGCAGCCGCCTTGTCCCCGAGGTACGACGAATCTGTCGGAACAATCCGCCAGGCGAGAAAACGCAACTCGCGTTTCTCAATGACTGACTCGACAATCAACTTGCACACTGCGAACGAATGCTCTGTTGTATGCGGCATAAACAACATTCCGACTGCAAGATCGGAGTCGCCGTTTACTTGGGAGGATAATTCAGGAACAGCCGAGAGAAAAAATTTTGTTGGAATCTGCGTTAAAATTCCGGAGCCATCCCCCGTTTGAGCGTCCGCATCGACAGCTCCTCGATGGGTGACGTTGCAGGCGGCCTTTAATGCCCGCTTGAGTATCTTATTGCTTTTCACCCCGGAGATATTCGCAACGAATCCCGTGCCGCATGCATCGTGCTCAAAGCGCGGGTCATACAATGGAAAATTTTCACGGATGTTTTTCTCGTCCGAGAATGTCTTCAATCGACTTCTCCTTGAAATTCCCTTTTTAATGCGACTCTTCCCGTGCGTGCCATTTCTTTGATCACGAACGGCTTCAACATTTTGATGATTGCATCGATCTTTTGTTGACCGCCTACGGCTTCTATCGTTGCCGTTTTTGGACTGATGTCGATAATTTTTGCGCGAAAGATTTCGACTATTTGCATAATCTCCGACCGTGTGGCAGGCGTTGTCTGTACTTTAATGAGGGCGAGGTCGCGTTCGACAAAACTTTCGTAGGTAAGGTCTGTCACCTTCAGCGTGTCAATGAGCTTGTTCAATTGCTTGATGATCTGCTCGATCACGCCATCATCACCACGCGTCACGATCGTCATCCGGGAAACCGAATCGTCTTCGGTTGGACCGACAGTGAGGCTGTCGATGTTGTATCCCTTGGCGGAAAACAATCCTGCAATCCTGTTGAAAGCGCCGAATTTATTTTCCACGAGAAGAGAAATTGTGTGCTTCCGTGACAAGGCGTCAACTGTTTCTGTTTCCTTTTCTAAAGTCATTGCCATTGTTGTCATCCTTTGGTCAGCGTGATGAGTTCTTCCGATTCTATTTCTTCTCCGTTGACGGCCGATAATTCTTCGTCGGGAACGTCTATAATCTCATTCCATGTCTGACCTGCCGGAATCATCGGATAAACATTATCCTCGGGAACGACTTTGAATTCGACGATAACGGGGCCGTCTTTTACCGCTAGCGCTTTTTTTATGACGTCTTCAACTTCATTGGTGTTAACGGCGCGGTACCCGGGACAGCCATATGCGTCGGCGAGCTTGACAAAATCGGGGCTATACATCGCAACATGCGAGTACCGCTTGCGCCAAAACAACTCCTGCCACTGCCGCACCATGCCAAGATAGCCATTATTCAGGATAAAAATTTTCACCGGCACCTTATATTCAACACATGTAGCCATCTCTTGAATATTCATTTGGATGCCGCCGTCTCCGCTCACCGAAATAATCGGCAAATCTTTTCTCGCAAACGATGCACCCATCGCGGCTGGCAGCGAAAATCCCATCGTTCCTAAGCCGCCCGAGGTGATATGGGTCCGGGGATGGATATACTTGAAAAATTGCGCCGCCCACATTTGATGCTGGCCGACATCGCTAACGATCACAGCGTTGCCGTTTGTAAGCTCGCCGATTTTCTGGATAACATATTGCATTCGGATCAACTTCCCGTTACGGTACCGAAGAGGGTGCTCCGATTTCCATTGCTTAATTGTTTGAAGCCAGTCTTTCGTGTTAAGTGGTTGGACCATCTCGGTCAATTTTTGCAAAACTCTTTTCACATCGCCGACGATCGGGACGTCGACTTTTACATTTTTACTGATAGCCGTCGGGTCGATATCGATATGGATCTTTTTCGCTTCCGCCGCAAAAGCTTCCGTATTCCCTGTAACACGGTCATCAAACCGTGCTCCGACGGCAATAAGGAGGTCGCAATAATGCACCGCGGTGTTCGAATACCATGTTCCATGCATACCGAGCATTCCCATCGACAGCTCATCGTTTTCCGGGTATGAGCCAAGCCCGTGCAGCGTTGTCGTAACCGGGATTCCGGTCTTCTTCGCAAAACTTTTTAATTCTTCAGATGCATTTGAAAGAATTGCACCACCGCCGACATATAAAACAGGCCGCTGTGATTTTGCAATAAGAGCGGCAGCTTTCTCAAGCTGCTTCATGTGTCCTTCAACATGCGGATTATAGGAGCGCAGAGAAACTTTTTTCGGATAATCGAAATGGGTTTTGCTCGCCATCACGTCTTTCGGCAGGTCGACAAGAACCGGACCCGGTCTTCCTGTCGTGGCAACATAAAATGCTTCTTTAATGGTTGAAGCGAGTTCTTTGACATCGCGAACGAGATAGTTGTGTTTTGTAATCGGCCGTGTTATCCCCACGATGTCTGCTTCCTGAAAAGCGTCGTTCCCTATAAGCTTTAAGGCAACCTGCCCCGTAAACACGATGATGGGGACAGAATCCATGTACGCATCGGCTATGCCGGTAACAGTATTCGTGGCACCGGGTCCTGACGTAACGAGAGCAACGCCGGGTTTACCGCTCGCCTTGGCGTATCCTTCGGCTGCATGTACCGCTCCCTGTTCATGTCTTGTCAGGATGTGTTTGATATCCGAGATGTCATGCAGTGCATCATATATACCGATAACCGCGCCGCCGGGATATCCAAATACGATTTCAACTCCTTCTTCAATGAGGGAGCGAACAAAAATTTCTGCCCCGGTCATTAATTTAGCCGGGAGCGGTGAATTTACTTCTTTTTGTTGTGCCATAGCCGTAGTCAGGTTTGTGAATGATGATGTCGCAAAAATCTAAAAAGCGAAGCCAAAGGAATTTCTGTTTTCCTCCAGAGGTTACGCCTTTATCTTGAATTTTACTTTGGAAATATTCGGTGGTGTGGTTGGGTAACCTCTGGTCTGTCTTAGCCTACAATTGTTAGGCTTAGAATACCCGGTAGAGTTCCCAAAATAATAATAATGCCGGCGACGAAGAGGGGGGATACGGCGAGAATACGCATCAACGTTTCTGATTTCAAACTGCTTGAAATGTAATTCGTATTTTTATTAGTTCGTCTTGACATGTCCGGTCTTGTAAGGATGACAATTCATCCGATCCGTTGCACTCTAAAAAGATAAGAATTTATTCTCTTTTGTCAAGTGAAATATTCATTTTTTTTGGTTTTTGGAAAGATCGAGTGAATTGTTTATCAAAAAAAAAACTCTATATTTATTTATCCTTTTTAGCGCCATGTTCCGAGACCGAAATGATACTATTGCAGCAATTGCGACCCCGTTAGGCGAGGCGGGAATCTCTTTGATTAGGGTAAGCGGCTCAAGAGCAATTGAGGTTGTAAACACGGTTTTTCAAGGAAAATCCCCATTATTTGAAGCTCCATCTCATACGATTCATCATGGTAGAATTGTGCATCCCCACGATGGTGTCGTGGATGAAGTGCTTGTCTCTGTCTTTAAGAAACCTCATTCTTATACAGGAGAAGATGGGGTTGAGATAAGTTGTCATGGAAGCTATTACGTTTCACGGAAGATTCTTGAGACCGTTATTGATGCAGGAGCCCGGATGGCCGACCCGGGTGAATTCACTCAAAGGGCATTCCTTAACGGAAAAATGGACCTGATGCAAGCTGAAGCGGTCGCTGACTTGATACATTCAAAAACGGCATTGGCTCACAGGGCTTCCCTTGAGCAGTTAAGCGGAAAATTATCAACAGCAATAAAAGAATTAAGGCAAAAACTGTTAGATTTATGTGCGTTATTGGAGTTAGAACTGGATTTTGCAGAAGAAGGGATTGCGTTAACAGATCATAAGAAGGTTATATCACTTTTCGATGAAGCAATAACGGAATTAGAAAATTTAATTCAATCGTACAATTATGGTAAGCTTATTCGTGATGGTGTAAAGGTTGTATTAGCTGGAAGCCCAAATGTTGGAAAATCGAGCTTATTGAACCTGCTTCTTCAGGAAAATCGGGCTATCGTAAGCGATATCCCCGGCACTACTCGAGATGTAATTGAAGAAACTCTTCTTATCGAAGGAATCGCATTTCGGCTTGTTGATACTGCCGGAATAAGAACCACAGCAGATATTGTAGAAAAGGAGGGAGTAAGAAGAAGTAATGACCAGATAAGTTCTGCTGACTTAATCTTGCTCATAATTGATTCTTCTAAACCTATTGGTGACACATTAAACAGTGTGTTAGATATCCTCAAAGAATACAACGAAAAGGTATTACTGATATTAAACAAAATTGATATTCCTGATTCTGAATTTGACTATGATGAATTTACAAAATGGGATAGCATTTCAATTTCCTGCCTCACTAAGCAGGGCATTAATGACCTTACTCAGAAAATAGTACATCGGGTGCTGAGCCGTTATGACTCAAACTCTTCAAACGTCAAGATTCAGAGTGATAGACACAGGCGACTGTTGAAAATGACACAAGAAGGGGTGATTTCAGCAAAAAATGCCTTTAAAAATAAATTGGGCAATGAGTTAGTGGCTGTTGATTTAAGAGCTGCTCTAAACTACTTAGGAGAAATAATCGGGCTTACAACACCTGAGGATATACTCAATAACATCTTTTCAAGGTTCTGTATAGGAAAGTAATTGTTTCACGTGAAACACTTTTATGCTCACTAAAGACCCAAAAAAGCAATATGATGTAATCGTCGTTGGAGGTGGCCATGCGGGGATTGAGGCTTCTTTAGCTGCTGCCAGAATGGGATCTTCCACGTTGCTTGTTACCCTGAAGGTAGCCTCAATTGGCAGGCTTTCCTGCAACCCTGCCATTGGAGGAACGGCTAAAGGACATATTGTTAGGGAAATTGACGGCCTAGGTGGAGAAATGGGAAAAATTGCCGATGCCACCGGGATCAATTTTAAGATGTTGAATAAATCTAAGGGACCCGCTGTATGGTCACCTCGTTCTCAAAATGATAGGGAAAACTATGCCGCCGAAGCCCAAAAACGAGTATTGCTCCAACCCAACTTAGATGTTGTTGAAGATTCACTACAGGAGCTTTTTGTCGAGAAAGGGGCATTGAGATCAATACGGACTTCTGTACTAGGGTATATCGGTTGCAAGTCTCTAGTAATCTCTTCCGGAACCTTCCTTAATGGGCTTATGCACACGGGGTTGAAAAACCGTATCGGAGGACGATTTGGGGAACCGCCCGCCACGCATGTGACTGAGTGCCTTAACAGGCTTGGATTCGTCTCTGGAAGGCTGAAGACCGGTACTCCGCCGCGAATAGATTTAAGCAGCATTGATCTTTCTTCGGTCGAAGTTCAGGAAAGCGATATTCCTCCGATTCCATTTTCTTTCTCGACTGACAAAATTTTGAACAAGCTAATTCCAATGTATCTTACGTACACTAATAAAGAAACTCATAATATCCTAAAAAAGGGATTCGACCGTTCTCCAATGTTCACCGGAAGAATCAAGGGGACCGGCCCACGTTATTGTCCATCTATCGAAGACAAAATCTTTCGATTTGCTGATAGAGATCGCCATCAAATTTTTCTTGAACCCGAGGGCTACGATACAAATGTTGTCTACGTAAATGGCTTTTCAACAAGCTTACCTGAAGAAGTACAATTTGAGGGACTTAGAACTATAGCCGGCTTAGAACGAGTGAAGATGTTGAGACCCGGCTATGCGGTTGAATACGATTTTTTTCCACCTAATCAGCTCAGGCACTCACTAGAGACTAAACTCGTAAAGGGGCTTTTCTTTGCAGGTCAAATAAATGGGACATCTGGTTATGAAGAAGCCGCCGGACAGGGATTGATCGCCGGAATCAATGCGGCATTAAAAGCCAAGAACAAAGAGCCTTTTACTCTTAGCAGAAGTGAGGCGTACATCGGAGTAATGATCGATGATCTCATCAATAAGTCTACCGACAAACCTTATAGGATGTTTACTTCGCGGGCAGAGCACCGCCTTTTATTGAGACAAGATAACGCCGACCGCCGATTGATGCATAAAGGACATAAGCTTGGATTGGCTTCCGATGCTATGCTGGCTACTTTGAATATCAAAGAACAAGCTATATTTGTTGCCTTGAATTATTTCCAAAAAAAATTCATTCCACCCCAAGATGCAAATAAATTACTGGAACGATTTAATTTGAGTAGCACCCAAGAGCATGAAAGGCTTGCTCAACTTCTTAAAAGACCGTCAATTACAATTGCTGAAATCATGCCATTGATTGAAAGCGATGAAGCAATGCGAGCGCTTTCCATTCGCGGGGTAAAGGAGCAAGTAGAGATTGATTTGAAGTATGAAGGCTACATCAAAAGAGAGCTTGAACAAATAAGCAAATTTGCCAAGTATGAGTCTTATGAAATTCCGGAGGGCTTTGACTTTTCAAATATCAAGTCGCTAAGTACCGAGGGGAAAGAAAGGCTACGTAAGGTAAAACCAAGTTCTATTGGACAAGCCTCAAGAATTTCCGGAGTAACAATATCAGACATATCTGTCCTATCTGTGTTCTTAAAAAAATGAATTACTCCGGAACGTTTCACGTGGAACCTTTTGATGAAAGAATGCAATATTGACAAACGATGAAATTTGGCTTCGATCACTGGCCCAAAAAAACGATCTGATAATAACGGACATACAGCTTCAAAAAATAAGTCGCTATATAGAACTTCTGCAGGAGTGGAACAAAAATATCAATTTGATTTCGAGAAAAGACGTAGAGAATATTTGGTTGCATCACATAGCGCTTTCGGTGCCATTTTTATTTAAGGTCGAGTTTGCGGGGGGAGCAAGAATTCTCGACCTGGGGACTGGCGGTGGTTTGCCCGGCATACCTTTAAGCATTGTTCGACCCGATACCAACTTTGTTCTAGTCGATTCAATACAAAAAAAAACGAGGGCGGTTCAAGAAATGGTAGCATCACTTAACCTGCCAAATGTATCTGTTATTTGCTCAAGAGCTGAGGATCTCAACAAGCTTGGCATGTATAGGAATAATTTTGATGCCGTTATTGCAAGGGCTGTGTCCAGCCTTGAGAATCTGATACAATGGGGGATGCCCTTCCTAAAAAGGACCACGACCCTAAAAACCGTTTCCACGAAATCGGACAAAATAATTGTTTCGAAATCGCCAGCCCTTATTACCATGAAAGGCGGTGACACGGAGGAAGAAGTTGAAAGAACGCGGCGGCGTTTTCCGGATGTGAGAATCCGTTCGATGGACCTAATTTTTAAGGGAAGCGAAATGCTTCAAAACTCTGATAAAAAGCTTATTATTGTAGAGAATGTCTAACGGTGACAATGTGAATAACCAATCAATACTTTTTGACCGATTAAAGGACTTGACCACTGAGCAAAGAAATCCATTGACAATGGATATCGACAAGCAATCAATACCGGAAATTTTAAAATTAATAAACGACGAAGATAAACAAATTGCTTATGCCGTTGAAAACGAAATTGCTTACATTGCCCGGGCAACCGAAATTCTGGTGAGTTCTTTTAAAAAGGGTGGAAGATTAATTTATGTTGGAGCAGGAACAAGCGGGAGGCTAGGGGTTCTTGATGCTGTAGAATGCCCCCCCACATACGGCGTGGCTCCAGAGATGGTGCAGGGGATAATTGCCGGAGGAGATAAAGCTATGTTTCGTGCTCAGGAAGGAGCGGAAGACAGTGAAGAGAGCGGAGCAAGAGATGTCGATGAAAGAGCTGTTAACGAAAAAGATGTTCTTTGCGGAGTTACCGCAAGCTTACAGACACCCTACGTTGTCGGTGCAACCAAACGGGCAAAAAGCAAGGGTGCAAAAACCATTTACGTAACAACCAATCCGCGAAAAAAACTTACATCACCTGAGTTTAGCGAATTGGCCAATGCCATCGATGTAGCAATTTGTCCGGAGGTCGGCCCGGAAGTCATCATGGGGTCGACAAGAATGAAGTCCGGGACGGCGCAAAAAATGATCCTCAATATGATTACCACCGCTGCCATGATTCGCCTGGGTAAGGTTTACGAAAATATGATGATAGATCTCCAATTAACCAACCTAAAGCTTAAAGAACGGGCGAAACGAATAGTTATGACAATAACGGGCATAGGTTATGAAGCCGCTACCGATAGCCTTGAGAAAGCAGATGGCCAAGTCAAAACTGCCCTTGTTATGGTAAAAGCCAACATTTCAAAGACTGAGGCTCAAGAACGTCTTCGCAAGGCTGAAGGATTTGTTCGATCTGCGATCGAAAATATTTAATCAACCGTTTTAACTGAGGAGAAGCCTTTTGAATATTCCACCTATCGATATCGACATTTATCCCCCGTTTACCGGATTCCCAAAAAATGGTGTTGACTTCATTCGCCGGCTCAAACGAAATAACAACCGGCCCTGGTTTGAGAAGCATAAAAACCAATACGAAGAAGACGTTAAGCTCCCGATGCAATCGCTAATTTCCTCTCTTCAACCCTATTTCGACTCTTTCGCCCCAGAATTTGACGTTAACCCTAAAAGATCGCTTTTTAGGATTTATCGCGATATACGCTTCAGCAAAGATAAAACCCCTTACAAAACGCATGTTGCCGCCCATTTTGTCCTTCGGGGAAAACCAAAGGGAACGGAGGGGTCGGGCTTTTACCTGCACATCGAACCCGGAAGCGTTTTCTTGGGAGGCGGAATATACATGCCCGATGGTGATCAATTGAAAAAAATTCGTCGAGTGATTGCAAGTCAGCCGAAGGAGTTCTTAAACATTGTCAATAACAAGGAATTCGTAAAGAGGTTTAAGAAGATTGATGGAGATAAACTCCAACGAGTTCCCACGGGTTTTGATCCAAACCATCCTATGGCCGAGTGGCTGAAACTCAAACAATTCTTTGTGGGGGTCGAGTGGAAGGAAGAGAAGTGCCTAAAACCTCAATTTGTAAAAGAGGTTGCAAGGGTTTTCGAAGAGGCAGCTCCGCTAGTTGCTTTTCTTAACGATGCAATGAAATAAATCTGCCCATTTTTATTTTGCCTGCTTCACACAACGATACAAAGCATTATTATCTTCTCTACAAGCCGTACAATGTACTATGCCAATTTACCGATAGCCTCGGCAGAAAAACTTTGAAGGATTTTGGACCTTTCCCAAAAGATGTCTACTCTGTCGGGCGACTTGACATAGACAGCGAAGGCCTGCTCCTCCTGACAAATGACAACGTGGTTAATCACCGGTTAACTGAACCGGAATTCAAGCACCCACGAACATATCTTGTCCAGGTGGAGGGAATTCCTTCGCCTGAAGCCATCGAACGATTAGAGCATGGTGTAGTCATCAAAGGAGAGAAAACGAAACCGGCACGGGCGCATCTTCTTGAACATGAACCCAATATTCCTGCACGTGTCCCAGGAATTCGCTACAGAAAAAATATTCCAACAGCTTGGATCGAAATTACCCTGCATGAAGGGCGTAACCGGCAAGTCAGAAAAATGACTGCGGCTGTAGGCCATCCAACACTGCGCCTTGTTAGGACAACTATTGGCGATTTGTCACTCGAAGGTCTCAAGCCCGGAGAATCACATCGATTGACTCAAGAGGAGGGAGAGAAATTGAGGAATTATGTGGGACGGTAATTCGTGTGATGGTAGGACCGGTGTGTCCAGAATTACCACTCCCGTGTTTCGCCGATCATAAAGACAAGAAAATTTTCTTGCTGAAGATGCCGTTTTTCAACCTCTTCACGAAGTTTTTTGGGGGGGTCCTCTAGCGGCTCGTCGGTTTGTTTAAAAGTCCCCCAGTGAATGGCAAGCATCTTTTTCCCCCGCACGTCAATACACGCTTGCACGGCATCGGCAGGATTCATGTGAACTGGCTTCATAAGCTCCCGTGGCTCGTATGCTCCAATGGGAAGCAACGCGAGATCAAATGGACCGAACCTCTTTCCGATCTCCGCGAAGTCGCGGAAGTACCCGGAATCACCTCCGAAGAACAACCGTCTTCCTTTTCCAAGCAAGACCCAGGAACACCAGAGCGTCGTGTTTATATCGCTTATCCATCTCCCTGAAAAATGCTGCGCCGGCGTGCAAATAATTTTCAACCCCTTGCACGTCACCCCCTCCCACCAATCCAATTCCTCGACGTTCGAAATGCCCCGGTCTTCAAACCAATCACGCACACGAAGCGGAACGAAAAAACGTGTATTGGGATTTTTGGCAAGGGCTAAAATCGTTTGTTCGTCAAGATGATCGTAATGATTATGCGAGATGAGTACGATGTCGATGGGCGGAAGTTTATCCATGGCAATACCGGGGTCGGAAACACGCGCTTCACCAAGCCAGGGGATGGGACCTATTCTATTGCTCCATACCGGATCGGTGAGAATGTTGATCCCTTCAAATTGGATGAGACACGTCGAATGGCCGACCCAGGTAATCGTGTAGGGCTTGCCTTGTTTCAGTGCCGACCCGTCATTGTAGATGCGCGGAATGTCTGCAACCGGTTTTGATGAGAAACTGAAAAGCTTTCCAATCACCCACGGCGCCATTTTTGTGAAGGCTGGTTCCTCAAAATCCGGATCTGTGTTTCTGAATCCACCCTCAACATGATGCGGGGGAATCGGCTCTTCAGTACTGTCTTGGGCGCGCAGCGGCAAGGCGGCAAGTGCAGGAATAATCGCGAGAATGAACAATTTTCGAAGATAATTCATTAGAGCGGAAACATTAGAATGGTCACGATGAGTACACTTTTCAACGATTTTTAAGCGCGAATGTTTCAACTGTTTTACTTCACCCGATAGTAGCTTCTCCTATGCGATTATCTGGACTGTGTCTTCAACATGCAACGTTCCATTATTTTCAGGAATAACATTTTGTCCAAAGAAAACCTGTCCATTGACCTTCCTGTATTGTGAAAGTGTCGCCAACGGCTCCTTTCCTTGAATTCCGGTTGCTTGGTCTACCGTCGTTGTCACACACCGTGAACATGGTTTGACTACATGAAATATCGTTTCGCCAACACGAATTTTCTTCCATTTATCTTCATCATACGCGCCGCAGCCCCTGATGACTATGTTCGGGCGAAAGCGATTCATCGGCACAGGCACAATAAGTCTTGTGTTCAAGTCGTCGAGCGACAATTGCGATATAAGCAGCAGTGGAAAAGCATCCGCGAAACTAACAATATCCCCATCGTGAGCATAATCAGAATCAACCGGACGAAAAATTTCTTCGGGCATGAACACAACGCGACAAGGAACATCAAGAAAATTGCTAAACCAATTCTTGGCATCTTCCCCCGCAGAGATACCTTGTGTGACATCGTCATGCACTTGAACTTGCACAGGGTGAAAAAAATACTGTTTCATCGGAATCTCGAGTACCGGCATACCCGGCGCATTCACATGGAGAAGAGTCGAGTCAATTCTTGTAGATACTAACGCTAAGCGCGGGAAATCTCGTTGCGACATAAACATGCCGGCTTCGTTCACTACCATCCAGCGCCTGTCGAATTGAATTCCACGGCGTTCAACATAGCCCGATTGAAGTGAGATTCCCCTCGTCGATTTAATGGGATAAATATATATTTCACTCAAAACCATAAAAGTTTGAATCGCAAAAACAAAGAGAAAAAAATTATGATATACAGGATAATATAACAAGAACGTTTCATTGTTTCATAAACAAAAAACCCGGCTTTTAACTGCCGGGTTTTTCTTTCCAACAACGAATAAATTTACTCTTTCAATTGAACGTATTCATGAATCGCAGCAGCGGCTTTTTTCCCCGCTCCCATTGCTTTAATGACTGTCGCGGCGCCAATGACAATATCCCCTCCGGCCCATACACCTTCACGGGAAGTTTTTCCGGTTTCATCGGCAATAATATTTCCGTACTTGTTTGTCGTTAATCCGGGTGTTGTTTTGTTAATGAGGGGATTGGAGCCGTTGCCTGTAGCGACAATTGCCGCTTCGATGTCGAGAATGAATTCGGTTCCGGCGATTGGAACCGGTTTGCGCCTCCCCGAGGCATCGGGTTCTCCAAGCTCCATCTTCTGGCATTCCATTCCTACCAGCCAGCCGTTGTTCCCTATAAAGCGGGTCGGATTCGTGAGAAGAAGGAATTCAACACCTTCCTGTTCACCGTGATGAATTTCTTCTTTTCGAGCAGGCATTTCGACGTGCGAGCGTCTGTAAACGATGTACACCTTTTCCGTCCACGGCAGCCGGAGCGCCGTGCGCGCCGAATCCATTGCAGTGTTCCCGCCACCGATGACGGCTACATGTTTCGCCATCGGGACCGGCGTATCGGCATGATTGGGAAATTCAAATCCTTTCATGAGATTGACGCGTGTGAGAAATTCGTTTGCTGAGTAGACCCCGTTCAAGTTCTCACCGGGAATTCCCATAAAGTATGGAAGCCCTGCACCCGTTCCGATGAAGATTGCATCAAAACCGTCTTCATTCATCAGCTCGTCAATCGTGCGCGTCATTCCGACAACAAAGTCGCATTGAATTTGAACTCCCATTTTTTCGAGATACCGTACCTCCGCTTCAACAATTTGTTTCGGAAGGCGGAATTCGGGAATACCATACACCAGGACCCCGCCCGGTTTATGAAGCGCCTCAAAAATTGTTACCGCGTGACCGAGCTTTGCAAGGTCTCCCGCGCACGTCAACCCCGCGGGACCCGCACCGATGATCGCAATTTTCTTTCCCGTCGGCTCGGCAATATGCGGCAAAGAAATCCTGCCGGACGCTCGTTCCCAGTCCGCTACAAATCGTTCAATCCTGCCGATAGCAATCGGCTCAACTTTGGCGCCGATCGTGCACATCGCTTCGCATTGGTCTTCCTGCGGACACACTCTGCCACAGACCGCGGGAAGTGCATTCGTTTCTTTCAACGTTTGTGCCGCAAGCTCAAAATTTCCCATCGCTACGTGAAAAATAAATTGCGGAATTTTCACGTTCACAGGACATCCCTCGATGCATTTTGCGTTCCTGCATTGAATGCATCTCTCGGCTTCTTCTCTCGCCACTTCCGCCGTATAACCGAGCGGCACCTCAAGAAAATTCTTCGCGCGTTCCAATGGGTCTTGCTCCGGCATCCCATGACGAGGAATTTTCATCCTCTCTTTGTTTGTGAGCTTTTTCGAAATATGTTCAGTAGCCTCGTTGATCATTTCTAATTGCGTACAGGATATAGGATTTAAGGTTTGTGTTTCACTCTACGCTTATTATTGCTCACTTTTAACTTTTACTTTTTAATTTTTAACCCTACCACGCCAATGTTTCACGGTGTTCCTGGGTTTCACATATCTTTTCAAAAATTTCCAGCGAGATCTTTTCCTGTGGTGAGTACATTTTCTGCCTCGCCATCAACAAATCGAAATCGACTTCATGAGCGTCAAACTCCGGGCCATCGACGCACGCGAACCGCATTTTATTCCCGACAACAACGCGGCATGCGCCACACATTCCGGTTCCATCCATCATAATGGGGTTAAGGCTGACGAACGTTTGCACTCGGTGCGGCTTCGTAAGGTCGGAGACCGCTTTCATCATGACAACCGGTCCGATTGCCAACACAACATCCATTGGTTCTTTTTTCTCAAGCATCGAATTCAAAATTGTCGTAACAAAGCCTTTTGTGCCGTAGCTGCCGTCGTCTGTGGCGATACGCACCTCATCCGAAATTGCTCGCATTTCGTTTTCCATAAGCAGCAGTTCTTTTGAACGGGCACCGATGATCGAAATTGTTTTATTGCCGATCAGCCTGTGTGCCCGCACTATCGGATGAATTGCCGCGATGCCGAATCCTCCACCGACTGCGACAAGCGTTTTTCCCTTCTCGATATGACTCGGAATGCCAAAAGGCCCGACAACATCTATCAGCGAATCTCCCGCTTTCATCATGCTCATCATCATTGTCGTCTTGCCCACAGCTTGAACATACAGGGTGATGGTGTCTTGGGCTTCATCCCAATCCGCAAGCGTAATTGGAATTCTCTCGCCGTCTTCATACAATCGTAAAATCACAAACTGCCCCGCCCTTGCTTTTTTTACAATGTGCGGAGCTTTGATGACATAGCGATACACTTTTGCAGCAAGGTCATTCTTTTCTACTATAGGGAACACGTTTACACCATTGATATTAGGAGCCGACCCCTTAAATCCAACTTTTGTGCCAGTTCCACTATCCGAAAATCGGGAGCGTATGAAACGGTGGGCCATCCAGAAATAGGAAAGGATTAACCGATGTTTCTAAAAATAGGAATGGGTCGGGATTGAAAAAATTTCTTCTTAGAACGGCAACTCCTTTGTGTACCAATCCTTCGTCACATCCATCCACAAAAACAATCCGCGCCATTTGCCAAACGGTGCATAATATTTTTCGATCGTCGAATCTTTTACTTTCCTTCCTTTTTTAAATAGCTCATAAAATTTTCCACGGCACCACGAATCCAAACCGAGATAGTCGTACCTTCCCAGGAGTTTCAGAATATTTCCTGCGGCGTACTCGCCGACACCTTTGACCGAGCGGACTTGTTTGAACAATTCCTCCGTCGGCTCTTGGGAGGTTCTCCATTTTTCTACATTAAGTTTTCCACCTGCAATTTTTTTCGACAACTCCAGCAAGTACGGTGCCCGGTACCCGCAGCGTATTTCTTTCCGAAGGAAAGACTCGGAACATGAGGCCATAACCTCGGGCGACGGAAACGAGTAGACATCGTTGTGAATATGGGTTCCGAGTTTTGTAACGAGAGCCTTGATCATGACTTCAGTCAATGACCAGCTGCAGTTCGTTGTGCAAATCATTTTCACGACATCTTCGAAGACCGTCGGGCAACGCAGCAACCTTCCCGCGCCATGTTTCGAGATCCAGCGATAGCGTGAATGCTTCTTTGATTCGGCGTAAAACTCTTCAAACGATTCCTCCGTACGAAACATGGAGGAAATGCACTTCGAGATGTGGGAAATCTTTTGCGGCGTAAGGAATGCCGTGTTTTCGATAGAACCATAAAGCGCTTTCTTTTTCTCATACAATGAAACATCGTCGTATCTTCCGTTGCCGTCTGGAATAACGACGTGTACCCGGCCCGCCTCTTTGTCCACATGAAACGGGGGAAGAGCGCACCATCCGTGGCTGTACACTGTTGCCCAGAAATTGAAGTTGCCGGGAAGGGAAAGCGTAAATTTCATTGTGCAGAGAAGTAGTTTGATTTTAATTTTTTATTTTGCATTTTTGTTGAAGGATAAAGGAGACGTATGAATCAAAAATGGGTTGCTTTTCTCCGCATCGTCATCGGTCTGTTTTTTCTTGCGCAAGGGTTGAACAAGCTCAACTGGTACTCTTCTTCGGAATTTCTCCGGACAAGTCTTGATCGCTATTCACTGAACGCTCCGCCCGCCACTTCCTGGTACCAAAAACATGTTGCGTACCCGGGAATTGAAGCGTGGTCGCGAATGATTCCAACAGGAGAAATGCTGATCGGGATTGCTCTGGTATTGGGTCTTCTTACACGAGCCGCACTCATTTCTGCAATAGCGCTTGTCCTCAATTTTCATTTGGCTAACGGGAGCTTATTTTCCCTTTCCTTTTTTTCCAACCCGTACGCGCTTGTGGTTTTATCCTGCCTTTTGTTCCTTTTAGCGTCAAGGGCGGGAAGTGTTTTTGCCGTTGACGGATCGGCCCGGAGAAAAACTCCTAAAAGTAAATAATAGAAACCGATCGCTTCGAAGGAACCGCCGCTAACCGGAAAAGCATTGTTTTCGCTTCGCGTCGCTGCACCCCCAGTGTCTCACTTTTAGTATTCCCCATACCAAAAATCATCGGATGAGACAAATTTTTGTTGTAGATATTTTTGTGCCTCACGTAACGCAATACCGTAGAGCGCCGGGTTTCGCCCGGCTAATGTGATGCCAAGCTTGTACAGCTCAACCGCTTCATCGCGTTTTCCCTCCATCTCCAAAACATTGCCAAGTCGAACAAGACTCAACACAGAATACAATTGTGTTGGCTCATCCGCGTCAAGCGCAGATGCCCGCCGAAAATATTCTTCCGCCTTTGTGAGATCGCCTTTTATCACCGCCGATTTTCCAAGAGAGAAAAGTGCGAGGTTGGTCCACCCGGTAAGATTATTGGGATCAAGTTGCAGCATCCCGTTTGCTTCGCGTTCAGAATTTACCAGGTCATGATCGAACACTCTGAAACTGACAGAGGTTCGCGCATGTGCAAGCAGGCGCAACTGAGGAACCCACCGCAACAAATAATATTTGGGATCCAGCTCGCTTTTCGTAGGAAGGAAGGGGAGAATGAATTTAAACTCTTGATCCTGCTTTTCAACAAATACACGCCGAGTTATCGAACGGACACTGTTCGAAAAAACCAGATCAACGGGGGTCGTAAACAGGTCTCCCCGTTGGGTAATTGTGGCATTCAGCGAATAATTTCCCCTGTTCGTTTGTGCAATGTCCGTAGAAAGAATCAACTCCGGAAAACCGGTTTGATAGACCCACTCCTTAAAAAACCAATCAAGCGGTGAGCCGTACGCCTCTTCACAAAGCTGTTGAAACATGGGAATTGTGACGGGTGTTTTCCTAAAATTCTGGTACAGATTTTTCGTTACAGCGTTGAATGCTTCTTCACCAATAACGTATTCAAGCATTAAGAAGACATACGCGCCTTTGCTGAAAAAAACCGCTTGCTCGTTTTTCCGAGAACGGTGGTCCTGCGCCAGCGTCTGAGCAGGGTAGAAATCCAGCGTTGTTGAAAGCAAACCAAGGCGGATGCGTTGCTGCGCTTCTTCATTTTTTCCCATTTCAGCCAGAAAAAATTTTGCCGTTAAATAATGCGACCAGCTCTCATCGAATAAGAACGTCGAATCCGTGGCTGCGAGGCGGAAGAAACGTGTAAGTTCATGGACCCATTTATTTTTTATTGTCGATGTTAATGCGATGGGATCGACTGCGGAATAGAGATACGAATTTCTCCCCACGATCAGGCCGTTGTTCGAAAACCATTCAACGTTCCCGTCATCATCGCCGATCATCACCATCCGGACGCCGGCATATTTTTCATCCGGTGCCATGATGGAGGAAAAAAATGAATACGCATTGCGAAGCTGTTGCAAAACCGTGTCGGCAAGTTCCGTGGAAAACCGTTTCGGGTTATAGAAGAGAGAAAATTGAAGGGTGCTATCTGCGTTTGTAATCGACTTTTTCAAAAAATCACTCGATGCGCAGAGTAAAAAACAGGACTTCAAATCCATCGGATGTTTATACATAAACCTCTGCGTAGTGGTTGAGCCGACGGTGCGCATCGAATCCGGGTCTCCGTTTGATACAACGGTAAAGATTGACGGACACGTGACATTGAACACCACCGGCGCAAATTGATCGGGCAGCGGATTTGTGGCCGGAGAAAGAATGGGCCACCACAAGCCGCTGTTATCCGCGGAAAGGAGTATCTCTCTCGGGTTGATGAACGAAGCGCGTGTTACAACGGTGTCAAAGGTTTCTTCATAGGAAATCTTAAAAAAAAGCGTGGTTCCGTGTTTGAGCGTGTCGGAAATAGGTACCGAAATCTCTTTGCGAGATGTGTCGGAAGCAGGTGATTCTTCGGTGACCTCAATTTTTTTTCCGGCAGAGTCGCGGACAGCAATCAGCATCATCGATGTTGCAAGGGTGAACCGCACATGTGAAACCGAATCTTTCAAGAGGTAAAGCTCCATTTGAGCTTCCCCCTGGATGTTGTGATGCTCCTCGTTAACCTCAACGTTAAGGGTGTACATGTCAATTGATGCGAGTACCCGGGAAGAGTCCTCTTGGGCAAAGACGATCAACGGCAGGGTGAGCGCAAGAAGGGAAAAAAATTGTATGGAAAATATTTTCATGAATTTTCGACGAGGGGATATGCACAACGGGTGTGAATTGCATTACAACTCATACGGATGATCGATATCCATCTCCAGCGTCAGCGTGATGTTCGCATAAACGGTTTTCCGGCTCCCGGCCGGAATTTGTATTGCCCAGTCTCCTTTTTCATTTCTCACTGTGCTACCGAAAAGTTTTCGCAGCCGCCGCTCGCTGAATTTTTCCCAAAGTACCCAGCCGAAGTACGCCTGCAATTCTTCAATATAGAACGCCGGAACGCGCGCTCCTTGTGTGCATTGGATATCGTCAACGGTTGCAGGCAGATATTTTTTTTTATTCAATTCATCCACAAAGACATTCGAGACATCGACGCCGCCGAACACGAGCTCGTGTTTCGACCGCGTCACGGTCTTTCCGTCGATAATCTCTTTAAACGCATCGCGCAATCGTTTATCCAATTGACTGCGAACGTTCGCCGTCGTCATCCTGCATCCTTCAAGGCGTTTGAATACTCATTCTATCTGCCGAGAAAATATAACATACGGTAAAGCGAGAAGCAAAAACTCTAAAAACATTATTGAATTCCTCATCGGTGCTAGGCAGCCGGCTTTAGGCTGCGTTATGAACCGCAATTCGTTGACATTATCTCTTGGGTTGGATATATTACCCGAGATTGATCGAGCGCGAATTCAAAGAATCTCTTCGAAGAGTGTATGCCTGCAATAACACAAGAGAGAGAAGCACAAAAAAAAATCATCAGCGAATATTTGAAAGCTGCGGACCGGTATATTAAATCGTCCGAGTTCCCAAAAGCGCTGGATGAAGTGAAGAAAGCTCTCGGAGTTGAACCGAACAATATGTACGCGATGGCATATAACGAGCGCATCAAGGTAGCGATGGAGGCGGCTCGCAAAAAGGAAGAAGAAGAGCATCTCAAAAAGCAGGCAGAGGAACAAAAGAAATCTCCGCCGGCGATGCCGAAACCGGCAGAAAACGCTCCCAGGGCAGCGAATGCGCCCGACGCAAAACCTCAATCCGTTCCGGCCCAAACTCCGCCCCCAGCGCCGTCAGTTCAGTTGCCCGGTGATGACATGATTACGAAAATCAAAAAGGAAGCCACGGAGGCTGCGGAGAAAAAGACGGATGCTCGAATCGATTTATTGAAACAGGAATTCACCGCTTCCCAACAAAAGTTTCAAGAAGACATCGTGCGGCTGACATCCCAAGCTAAACAAGCGCTCGCCGTAAAAGATGAAGCGGAAAAAAAACTTGCGTTGCTGCAATCTCAACTTGGAAATGAGAATGCAAGCATCCCGGGCGGCACATCAAGAGATCAAGCGATCGCTCTTCTGGGAAAATTATTCCAGAAGGCCTGGGATGACGGCGTCATTTCCTCCGACGAACGGGGACTCCTGATCGTTGTGAAGAACGACGGGGGATTGTCGGACCAGGATTTTGCAAAAGTAGAGAACGAGAGCGGGTCATCATCGTATATGGCCCATCTTCGTGAAGTGTGGAGAGACGGAGTTGTGACGCCCGAAGAAGCGGAAACGCTTGAAGCACTCCGCAAGTCGTTAAACATCTCCGCTGAAGAGCACTTCAAGCTTGAAGGGCAAGTCCGCAAAGAAATGCAGGCAAAAAAATAATCCTGCCTTCTTTTATTTCTTCCTTTTTATCGCTACGGATATTTTTCCGGCAAGAAAGATCTTCCGATAAAGAATTGCGGAGAACCAAACGCAGTTCAAAACAATTATCGTAAAGAAAAGATACATACGGATATTGTTGAAAAGTAAGCAACCTGTCAACAGAACGAACTCTGTCCCGAATCCCAGAAACCCGCCAAGAAGCAAACCCGCTGTATCCTGATACCATTTCGCCATCACAGATTCATCATTGATGTTAATACCCTTTAGGCACCATGAATCAACACGATGCATAAGTCGGTCCTGCCAGCCGTAGAGAAAGTAAAATATTTTTTGAAGGCGAATTGTCGCTGCCCCTTGATGGTAATCCTCTTCGCGCAATTCCTCGGTGATCCGGTTTGTTTGATATTCCTTTTTCCAATGAAGATACGATGTTTGATAAAAAACATGATACGATACGCGGAGGTTGATTCCTAAAAATCCGGCAATGCCGATGAGAAGGGCGTATTGAAACTGCACCCCGCTTCGAAGAAGCAAAGCAAATATTCCGCAGAACAAGAAGAGGTCGACAATGTAGTCGCCGATCGAATCGAGAAACCTTCCACTCCTGCTGTAGAGATGCTTTGCACGCGCAAGTTGGCCGTCGGCAGAATCAAAAATATCTTTTAAATAAAAACAGAGTGCGGCGGCTGTGAGATGTGCGCTTTGCAAAGAGAGAAGAACTCCTCCAGCTATTCCAAGTAGCGCAGCGACAATTGTGAGCTGGTTGGGCGTAACGGGCGTCATAAACAGTGCTCGCGTCACAATGCCGGCGAGAGGGCGCTGCAAATAGACGTTAACGATCTCGTCCGAAACGTCGGATTTCATGGAGTTTTTGTAGCTGTACGAAAGCAGCGAGGGCATGTCAAGAAAAGAGAGTTTCAGCTTCGCGTAAATCTTCGACAGAATCGATTTCTATAGAACGGTACAGGCCGGCGTCGACCGCGTAAATGTGCGCCCCTCCGTCAATCATTTCCTGAAATGAAGCTTCGTAAAATTCGTTCACCCGATTTTCCGTCGTAATTCTTTTTGCGAGTGTGGAGAACAGCGCCGTTGTATCACCGCGCGAAAATTTTTCGATACCGATGGACTCGCCGAACGCCGATGCAACGGCAATTTCTTTGCCTATGCGGATAATCTCTTGCGTTCCGTTAACTTCGACTTTGATTTCTTCTTCGCCCACACTTCCATTCGTTCTCACCGCAAGACAACTCTGATGCGGTGACTTTATCAGAAGCGGAATAAGTTCGTCGTCGAACACAATATCGCTATCCAGCAATAAAAGTTCATGCCCTTCAATTTCTTCGCGCGCCAGCAGGAGGGAAAAAGCGTTGTCGGTTGCTTCGAATTGATTGTTGACGACAAAAGTAAAATCGAGCGATGGAAAATTCCTCTTCAGGAAATTTTTCACCATCCAGTCCTGAAACCCAACGACGATCGTAAAGTGAATAACACCCGCGTGGAACACTGCCCGGATTGCCCGCTCCAAAATTGAGCGGCTGCCGATGTGGAGCAAACATTTCGGGGTTGAGTCGGTAAGCGGGCGAAGCCGGGAGGCCGTACCCGCAGCAAGGATAACGCAATGCATGAAAGTCAGTGTTGTTCGGGGATTAAAACATTCTTATGCGCAAAATATTTCTTCATCTCGCCAATAAGGAGAGTGTTTTGAGCTGGCGTTCCAACGGTGATCCGCATGTAGTCGGGAAATTCTCTTTCAGAAAAGAATTTGACGAAAATGCTGGCTTCGGCAAGATGGTTTTTGAGCGGCTCGCAATCTTCGTTCAAAATTTTTACGAGAATGAAGTTTGCGTCCGACCGATAGACCGTACACCCTTCTACCGCCTGGAAAAATTCATAATAGCGTTGGCGCTCAGCCGCGGTTGTCGAGGCAAGTGATGCGTAATAGATTTTGTCCCGAAGCGCCGCAAGCGCAAGCCGTTCGGACAATCGGTTATAGCCCAAATACCGCATGCTGTAGGTAACGAGCTTTTGATAACTCTTTCCCACAAACGCATGGCCGATCCGTATTCCGGCAAGCGCATAGAGCTTTGAGAATGTTCTCAGAACTGCAAGGTGTGGATGCTCAAGCGTGAGGAGCGGCATAACATCGTCCGGGGAATTCGTGAAGCCGTAATATGCTTCGTCGATAACGAACATCGTATCGGTACATTTTCTCAGAAGGAGTTTCATATCGTTTACAGAGATGGAATTACCGGTAGGATTGTTGGGGGACGCAACCAACAAAAGCCGGGGCTTCACGGTTCGAACGAGCAGCACGATTTCATCGATATCGTAGTAAAAACTCGTTTTGTCTTCGTGCATCGGGAACTCAACGATGCTGCCTCCCACCTCCCCTGCAACCGATTTATAGTACCACCACGAATATTTTGGAACCATCATCGTTTCGCTGGCAGCGAGATAGCAGTGAACGATTTGCTTCAGCATATCTTCGCTGCCGTAGCTGAGAAGAAGACTGGATTCTGGAAGCCCGTACTCGCGGGCAAGGGCTTCCGAGAGCGTACTCTTCACACCGCGCATAAAGTCGCGCGAGTAATTGCTGAGGTCGTTCTTTGTTGCATTGCGGAGAATGGAATAACATTCCGGTGCAGGGCCGAATTGGTTTTCATTCCGGTCGAGATACATCATTGGGCGATTTTTCAATTTTACGGACACGGTTCACTTATTCCTACATAAGAAAGTAGCACTTCATCCAGAACAATGCAAGAAATTTGATGGGGATCGTACTAACGGGTTTCTCTCTCACTGCCATCGCGTAACTTCATTCTTACAAACTCGACAATGATCATTGCATCTCCAACGGGGTCGAGGCTTGGAGAAACAAAGTCCGTAGAAAGCCGCGCCTCTAAACGAGCCGCGGCATCAGCGGCCTTGTCCGGCAAATTTTCGAATTTCATAAATGCCCGGAGTGCGCCTATATAGTCCCGTTGAACGGAGACACCGGGATTCCTTTTTAGTAATTCTTGAATCGCGATGCCGGCAATTCGGCGCGCACCGGTGCGTATCCGGCCGGGATTGTTCGATTGCCTTGCCCGAAGCAATTCAATTTCTATTTCGCGCTGCCAATCAGCCATGATTTATTTTTGAAAGACGGCCGCACCGACTTCACATTCGCTGCAACGCCCGGTGCGACAATATCGTTTGTACAGTTGAATGATCCCCTGTTGCTGATATGCCGAACGTAATCGCAATTTCTCTTTCAACAATTGTTTTTCCATCCTTCGTGTAATGAAATTAGCCTCAAGAAGGGGAATGACTGCCGCTATTTTCATTGCTTGTTCATGTAAATTTTCCGTTTGAAAAATAACTGCGTTCAAACTGCACAACGGCAGGATGGTGTTAATAACAAGATCATATTTGCGGGCATCGCCAAGAATCGCATGCCGCCGGGGTGACGATTCGGTAAACGAATAATGGAAACTCCAAAACGGATCTTCACCGATCGTAAGTATCGTGAGAAGGTGTTCCAATTTTTCCTGCGGTGAAGAGTGTGCACCCTCCACGATTGTGACAATGTGTGTCAACATCTGCCGGTACAGTATCCTCTCCAGAAGAAAACTTGCCGCAGCAATGCGAGCCGTCGGAAAATTTGCCGGCCGCGTAGGACTAAACATCCACTCGGTTGGATGCATTGACTCTATGGAATGAAGCTGCGTTATTCTAGGTCTTGCATGAAGATTCTTCCATGCTGTGTGAAGCTGATGAAGGTGTATTTTAGACTGCTGGTCATGAGTCAGCTGCATCTCTGGAAGCAATCCGGAAACCCGGAACAGAATCGCTTCGAGTTCCAGCGCCGTGAGCTCATACGAGACAAAAGAAGATTTAAGGATCCGCACTGAAACACGATTCGCAAGCGTAGCAAACGGTATCCTGTTTTTGGAGTATCCCAGCCCATCCATGAATCCTTCATAAAGAAGTTGTTCCCATGCGTCTACCCGGTGCAATTCCTTTTCACCGACGTGCGTTTCCGGAGCCGGAATTTCATCGGGATTTTCTTCGCCGCGCCAGGCTCTGTAGTTTTCTGCCGGCTCAGAAATCCCGCGATGCTGTTCGTCGATAATCTCGACCAGTCGACCGAACATGTGCACGGCTTTTTCTTTTAATCGCTCTCCATAGAGCTTTTGGATCCATTGTTCGAGAATATCAACTCCAACCATGTTGTTGTGATCGAAACAACGCAAAGGTGCGGAACGTGAAATGTGCTCGTCTCGCATTGCATGCTCGATGATTTTTTCCAGGGGGAATGAAAGAAATTCATCGATAGCAAGCACGGGTATCAACCGTCCGCTTGCGGATGTCGTTGATCCCGCACCGGGGTTGCCGTGAAGAACAACGTGAAGGATAACTGAATTATATTTCTGGTCGTTGTTGTGGAGATGGATATTCCAATCATCGTTCGTCCGGTGAAATTCTATATCGCCGCGAAATGTTTGACCGTCCAATATAATCACACCGTCGTGGAAATCGGGACCGCCGCCGCGGTTCAAAATTCCCGGCGAAATAATTTTCAGCGTGCGGCCGTCAAGTGTTGTCAAGCGGTCGGCATCGAGATATTGCTTACTCCAGAGATGACGGAGAATGTCTTCGTGAATTGTGACAGAATGTATTGCCATGGTTCCCCCCTGATGGAATACAACTTCGAGGCGTGAAGAAGTCGACGGAAATACCCGATTGCTCAGCGTCTGAAAAATCTTCCCCGCCAATAATTGATTTCTTCCCTGAGTTTCATCGCTTCTGCACGCGCAGCTTCCGCAAAATTCTCGCTGCGAGACGCGTAAAGAATGCTGCGGCTGGCGTTTATAATCGCCAGGTACCCCTTGCCGTCGCAACCGTAGCGCACCGCTGTTTCAATGCTTCCGCCCTGCGCGCCAACGCCGGGAATGAGCAATGGAGCTGCCGGCGCTTTTTTGCGGGTCGACCGAAGTTCTTTCGGTCTCGTTGCTCCGACAACGAAGCCGACGTTCTTTTTTGCATTCCACTTCAACGCCGACTCGATAACTTTTTGGTAAAGAAATTTCCCGCCGACTTTCAAGTACTGAAAATCTTTTGCCCCGGAGTTCGATGTTACCGCAAGGATGAACGCGCATTGCTCTTCCGATTGGAGGAACGGAGCGACAGAATCTTTTCCCATGTACGCGTTGACGGTAACGGCGTCGAATCTCAATTCATCCAAAAAGATGCGGGCATAGCGCTCGGATGAATTTCCAATATCGCCCCGCTTTGCATCGGCAATGGAAACAATCGACGGGGGAATTTTTTGCACTGTGGCGCGCATTGCACTCCAGCCCCGCTCACCTTCGGCCTCATAAAACGCCGAGTTGAGCTTGTAGGCACATACGATGTCGCTCGTTGCTTCAATGATCCGCCGATTGAATTCATATTGTGGATTCTCGTACGCTTTTAAAACTTTCGGAAGCTTTACAACATCAGTGTCGAGACCGATGCAAAGCAACGAATTCGATTTTTTCTGACTCTGAAGGAGCTTGGATGTAAAGTTCAAAGTTCAAAGTTAAAAGTTAAAAGTTATAGGTTGTACGTTATACGTTGTAAGTTGTAAGTTTCATTTGATGGCGCCGGGTTTCGCAGATTATTTTCACTTTACACTTTTAACTTTCAACTCATTTCAAGTACGTTGCCAACCAATCCAGCACGGTTTTATGCCATAGCTCGGAATTCAACGGCTTCAACACAAAATGACTTTCATCGGGAAAATACAGCATCTTGGATGGCACACCCATTCGTTGCAGTGCCGTAAACATCTGAAACCCTTCGCTCACATCGAGCCGGTAATCGTGCTGGCTGTGAATGATGAGCATCGGAGTTTTGAAATGCTCGACGTAATTGCTTGGTGAGAATTTATCGTAGAGTGCGCGGTTCGTCCACGGAGTCCCTTTGAACTCCCATTGGTTAAACCACAACTCCTCGGTCGTTCCGTATGCGCTGATGCTATTGAACATGCCATCGTGACAGACAAGTGCTTTGAAAATTCCCTCGTCGTTATGCCCCTCGATCCAGTTGATCATGTAGCCGCCGTACGATGCTCCGGCCGCAGCGATGCGTGACGTATCGATAAACTGGTACGTCTTCATTACGTACTTGACCCCGTTCATCAGATCAATAAAGACCTTGCCGCCCCAGTCGCCGGAAATTTCATCCGTGAATTTCTGCCCGTAACCGGTACTTCCCCTGGGATTCACCATCGCGACAACGTATCCGGGCGAAGCGAACATTTGCGCATTCCAGCGATAATGCATCTCATCTTCCCATTGTCCCTGGGGTCCGCCATGAATAAGATATACCATCGGATATTTTTTGGCAGGATCGAAGAACGGCGGCTTCAGTAAAAACCCCTCCACGTTAGCACCACCCGCCCCTTTGAACCAGAATTCTTCCCACGGATTCATCTCGATGCCCGCAAGCTTTGCATCGTTCGTGGTCGTAATTTGTTTGAGATTCTTTCCATCCGTATCCATTTTCCAAACCTCGCTCGGATCTCGGATGGTCTGTTTTTCGAAAATCAACGCTTTCCCGTCGGGAGCAATTGTGAGGCTGCTGCAGTTCATTTTGTGTGTGATTTGTTCGACCTTGGCCTCGTTCATTTTGCCGGACAAGGTTACTTTATAGATGGAACGATATCCTTGATCATCGGCATTGAAGTACAGAAACTTTTCATCCGGCGACCAGGCAACGTCCCCGACGGAACGATCAAATTGCTCGGTAAGTGGTGTGATTTTTCCCATTGCGCGATCGTATACCGTTAGAACATATTTATCGGATTCGAATCCGGGACGCTTCATCGCGCGGTACGCAATGTATTTTCCATCGGGAGAGTACAGCGGTTGGTTGTCGTTTGCCTTGTTTACGGTTATCCTTTTCGGTTCACCAAAAGGTTTTCCATTATGGAGTGAGACGATAAAAATATCGTTATTGGTCGAAACGGCGACCACGGGATCGGTATTACGCACAAATGCAAGCTCTGCATCGTCAGGCGAGAACGCATAATCGATATTGCCGCCGATGTCGATCGGCGGTGTATCGTAATCGCCGGGCGTTGCATCGACCGCTGCGCCGCCGCTCGAAGGAACGATGAAGACATGGCTTCTCTTCCCATCCTTGTAATGATCCCACACGCGATACGGAAGCCTCGTGAAAATCTTTGCCTTCACTTTTCCGGTATCGAGCATGCCATCGCGCTCCTTGTTGCAACTGTCATTCGGGCAATCGGGGAAAATATCGGATGCAAAGGCAAAATATTTTCCATCATTTGAAACGTTAAATTCGTTGACCCCTGTTGATAAGGAAGTGATCTTTGTTGGCTCTCCGCCGCCGACCGGTATTGTATAAATTTGCGGGGTACCGTCCCTCGAAGAAATAAATGCGATGGTCTTCCCGTCCGGCATCCAACGGGGAGAGTTGTCCGCTTTGGGGCTGTTCGTCAGTTGTTTCGCTTTTCCGCCAGCCGACGAAATCAGCCAGATATCGCTGTTGCCGGCGTTGGTTTCCTTGCTGTAGTACGTAACTGTGTACACGACCCATTGTCCGTCGGGAGAAACTTGTGGGCCTGCGACGCGGCCAAAGCTAAAGAGGTCGTCGAAGGTGATGGCGTGCTTGGCCTGTGCCGGTGAACAATCAACAATTAGCAGTAAGCAGTAAGCAGTGAGGAGTAAGGAGAAAATGCGTTTCATGGAGCGACTCCTGAAATGGGGCAGCGTTAAGTGTAAAGTGCTAAGTTAAAAGTTAGAATGAAAAACTAAAAAGTGTAAGCGCTTTAAACGTTCAATTCAAACAACAAGTAACAGAAAAAAAGGAAAAGAGGCAATTGCAAAGAGAAGTGAAAAGGGGTATCTTTTGTGAACTACGGGTATGTTTAAACGAAGAAAAATATTCCTTGCCTTACTTGAAGCGTGCGGCGGTGAATTGAGAAGCACCGACATGGAAAAACTGCTCTTTCTCTATTGCACCGAGAGTGGGCAACGTTATTACGACTTTTTCCCATACAAATTCGGCTGCTTTAGCATCCTTTCTTACCAAGACAAACGTGTTTTGACACAGCAAGGGTTTCTTGCCGACGCCGACTGTTTCAAACTGAAAAAGCGATACAGCTATCTTGCTTCATTAGACCCCGGCGAACAACAACATATCGGGGAGTTTGCCAAACGGACAAAAAAATTACGAGGAACAAATCTTATCCGCAATGTTTATGTAAACCATCCTTATTACGCAATTCGAAGTGAGATCAAAGAGACAATACTAAGCAAAAAGGAGTTCCGTGAAGTCGAACGGGCCAGAAAGTCTGATAATGCGGTTTGTCTTATGACAATCGGCTATGAGGGATTAACTATCGATTCGTACATTAACAAATTGATTAACAACAATGTTGCGTTGGTCATCGACGTTCGGAGAAATCCTCTTTCAATGAAATATGGATTCAGCAAGACGCGCTTCCGGAGTTATCTTGAACGTGCAGGGATATGCTACGAACATGTTCCGTCACTTGGGATTGAATCGTCACAACGAAAAAACCTTGAAACGGCAGAAGACTATAAATCCCTTTTTAGAAAATATGAGGCTGAAACGCTGCCCCGTTGTGAAAAAGAATTGCGATTAGTGACATATCTTGTTGAGAAACACCGCCGTGCGGCATTGACATGTTTTGAAGCGAATTCACAATCATGTCATCGTCACACAATTACCAAATTTCTTCAATCGGATCATCGCTGGAATATTCCTATCAAGCATCTATAAAAATATCCTCTGGGGGAAAGTATGGATTATCTGCCTGCTGTCGTCGACCACGCCAAAGTTCTCATCACCGTAAAAACCTATCCTCTTCCTTCAAACAAGTACGAAGAACTCGTCTGCACCGCTGGGGTGCTCGAAGACGGACGGTGGATTCGCATTTACCCCATACCGTTCCGCTCGCTCCCCTTTGAGAAACAATTTGAGAAGTACGAATGGATTCAGCTTGACTTGGTTCGCAACACGAGCGATTTCAGGCCGGAGACGTACCGGCCAAAGTCCGATGCTTCCAACATCCTCATTGTCGGCAAGGCAGGAACAGAACATGAATGGTCCGAGAGAAAGAAGTATGTTTTGCGGAATGTCTTCACTTCCTTCAAAGAGTTGATCGCACTTGCGAAAGGAGAAGGCCAAACATCGCTTGCAACATTCCGTCCGAAAGAAATCGTCGAGTTCTTTGTGGAAAAAGACGCCCGGTCATGGAAACAACAGTGGCTTGCCAATTATCAACAATACGGCTTGTTTGAGATAGACGAAAAGGGAGAAGGGGTGCTTCGTAAGATTGTCAACAAAGTTCCCTACAAGTATTCGTATCGCTTCTTATGTGAAGACGAGCCTAAGCCGCATACGCTGATGATCGAAGATTGGGAGATCGGCGCTCTCTATTGGAACTGCTTACGACAAGCAGACGGAGATGAAACCGAGGCCAACCGGCTGGTCAGGAAAAAATATTTTGAGGAGTTCCTTAACAAACGAGACCTGCATCTTTTTGTCGGCACAACGAAACAATATCACAACGTAGCGCCCAATCCATTTGTAATCATCGGCGTGTTCTACCCGCCGGCTCACAAGGATGTCGGGCAAGGGGTGCTTTTTACTTCATAATTTTGCATCTCCGTCCCGAATTTGCTACTTTTGAACAGTCTTTAACAATGATGGGGGAAAAATGAAAACCAAAAATGGGGAACGTAAAAGAATAGTTTCTTGGATCAGAGAAAATCAACCGGACTATCGTTTATGGAAACATCCCGGGGGAAAGCTCATCGAACTTGGGGCAAAGAATCTTTCAGCCCAAGAACTGGTTGCCATCCTCATTTCAACGGGATACAAGGGAAAAACTGCACTCGATGTTTCAAGTGAATTGTTAATCCATTATGGATCGCTCGAGGCTCTTTCGAATGTGCCGCTAGCGAACTTATTAGAAATCAAGGGGCTTGGTGACGTAAAAATTGTGCGTATTGCTGCTGCATTGGAACTTGGCCGGAGAACGGCTGAAGAAATTCTCGAAAATCACAAGGGGCGATGACGACAAAAAAGACATCCCTTCGGGAAAAAAGCACGCGAATGCCGAACATTGCATCGGCGCAGCTTAATGATCGCTTTGCTGAATATAAAAACCAAATCATAACTCAAAACAAGGAGGCCGCAAAAGCTCTCGCTTTTTCACATCTTTTCAGTGAATGGTATGGGAAATCTGAACCAACCTTACTGGAAGATTATCTGAAAGGAACAGAAAAATCTGTTACAATCACCGAAGGTTCCCGTATTGTGCGAGGTGAAATTGATGCACTGTATGGCAATCTTATCATCGAATTTGAGAATGATGTCAATGCAAAAGCAAAGCTGAATCACGCTAAAGAACAGCTTCAAGGATACGCATTTGCACTCATCACTCAACGAAACGAAACCAAAACAAGCTATCTTTGCATCGCATCCGATGGAATTCTGTTTTACGTTTATTCGCCGTATTGGAAAAATATCGTTGATGCTCCATCTTCGTCGACGGATATTGAGCTTCGCGAGATTGAAAAAGTAGATTTCCGAAGCCTCAATGGCGAGCAAGCGTACCTATGGATTGACCGCTACTTTTTCCGTAAATCCCAACTCCATCCAACCACCGAAGAGTTTGTCCGCGATTTTGGAATGAACAGCCCTTCGTATGTCTATGCAGAAAAATTGCTGCGCACAGAATGGCATCGTGTAAAAGATGAAAACGAATATAAAGTAATCTTTGAAAACTGGTCAAAATACCTCCTTATCGTTTACGGAACATCGGTCGCAGACGATGAGTTGTTTCTCCGCCATACGTATCTCGCCGCCTTTGCAAAATTACTAGCGTACATGCGCCTTGCTAGGAAATCTGTTGTTCCCACTCCTGCAGAAGTAAAATCTATTTACACGGGGAAATTTTTTGACGATCTCGGCATCGGAAACTTTCTCGAAGAGGATTTCTTTTCGTGGGTCACGAGAGCAAAAGTTGAAAAGTCTTTGATTGAAATGGCGAGACGTATTTCCACGTTGCTTGAACGATACTTCCTCGATGAAATTTCGGAAGACGTTCTCAAATCTTTATACCAGGAATTAGTTGACCCGCAGACGCGGCACGATCTCGGAGAATTTTACACGCCGGATTGGCTTGCAGACCGAATCGTTCAACACGCGCTCAAAGATAATCCCGCGGCGAGCGTCCTCGACCCTTCCTGCGGTTCGGGAAGCTTTCTCTATTTTGCTGTCCGGTATAAAAAAGAACATGGAGAAGAGAAAGATTTGTTGGCACATATCCGCGACACGGTAGTTGGAATCGATATTCATCCGCTGGCAGTGATCATTGCCAAAACAAATTACCTGCTTGCGCTTGGCGATTTGGTGCGAAAACGGGTAAAAGATTTTCACATTCCCGTATATCTTGCAGACTCTCTCAAGGTTCCCGAACGCGCAAGCCAGCTGTCAACGGAACACAAAGTACCGAGCTTTGATGTGGAGCTTGACAATACGTTCGTTCCGTTTCCCGAGGTATTCGTAGAACATCCGACTGCATTCGATGAAGCGGTGGATGCGTGCCATTCATTTTCATTAGAGCATAGCAAAATTGAATTCACTGAAGAACGGTTCAGAAAATATGCCCGTCGTCGCATAGATATTGAAGTGGATGACGAGACGTTCGATGTCCTTCTCTCCGTTGCACGACAAATGCGCGACCTGATTGATAAAAAGCGCAACTCAATCTGGACGTTCATTCTTAAAAA
The DNA here is from genome assembly GCA_963717445.1 of uncultured Bacteroidota bacterium. Classification (GTDB taxonomy): domain Bacteria; phylum Bacteroidota; class Ignavibacteria; order UBA10030; family UBA8401; genus JAGVPT01. The sequence continues at coordinate 2,276,459 of OY970334.1, forward strand.
CGTCTACAAACCGATTTTTTTAAGAGAGAGCCGATTCGATTGGATCCTTGGAAACCCGCCATGGCTTTCGTACCGATACGTCGAGAAAGGAAAATATCAGGAGTTTTTACGAGACGCTATAGTAAAAACCTATGGGCTGGTCGGCAAGGATGAAGGACATCTTATCACCCATCTTGAATTGGCGACGTTGTTTTTCTGTGCTTCGTTGAATCACTATGGAAAAAGGGGTTCTCAGGTTGGGTTCGTTCTGCCACGAAGTATTTTCAGTGCAGACCAGCATAGCAATTTCCGGAAAGCATCATTCGGAAAAACTATTCATCAAACCGGCATTACAGAAGTATGGGATCTGAAAAATGTTGCTCCCTTGTTTAATGTCCCTTCATGTGTTGTTTTCGGAAAGAAACCTCATTTCACTAGCAAGCCGATACAAGCGACTGTGTTTGAAGGCGAACTGCAACGGCGCAATGCTTCAATGGATGAAGCCTCTTTGCAAATACGCAAGACAAAACTGCATGTAGTAACACAAGGAGGTCGTTCGGTACTGGGCGGAAGATCCGAAAGCGGAATTTTCGGGGAGCAGTCCATACGCGAGTAAGTTTGTTGAGGGCGCGACTATCGTTCCACGATCATGCTGGTTTGTAGAGATTCAACATGAAAAAGGACTTGGAATCAATCCTGCCGAACCCTTCGTAAAAACCGACCCGCGTGCAACAGAACAGGCAAAAGAAGCTTACGCCGATATTGAATTTGAGGGCAAGATAGAAAAAGATTTTTTGTATGCTTCTCTGCTCTCGACAGACTTGTTGCCCTTTGGTTTTTTAAACTATCGCCCTGTTGTCTTGCCAATTAAGCCAAGCGGGGACAGATTTGTAATGCTAAGCGTTGATCAGCTGCACAAAGATGGATTTTCCGAGGTTGCATCGTGGGTAGAAAATTGCGAAAAGGAATGGATTAGCCGGCGAAAAGAAAAGGCAAGCAGGATGACGATCTACCAACGACTAGATCACTTGAGGGGTTTGACTCGGCAAAGCCATCTGGCAAAATTCAAAGTTGTCTATCCGATGTCAGCGACAAATCTTTGTTCAGCAGTAGTGGAAAACACAAAAATTGTTAAACGGCTTGGTGACCAAAAGCTAGTGCTCAAAGCATTTGTCGCTGACTACAAATTATTCTTTTATGAAACAGATAATGCCAACGAGGCATCATATCTTTCTGCTATTCTTAATTCCCCCACCATTGACGCTTTGATTAAGCCAATGCAAAGCCAAGGACTATGGGGACCGCGTGATATTTGTATGAAGGTTTGGGAATTACCAATCCCAATTTACAACGAAGAAAGGTCATCTCATTGCGCACTGGCTGAGCTTGGTATTGAGTGCGCAAAAAAAGTGGAAAAGATAATTCCAACGCTTGATACGCGAGATGTTACGCCGGGGAAGATTGGACGTTTACGTAGCCAGGTGCGTGAGCAACTCAAAGACGAATTAAAAGAGATTGACGGGATTGTGAAGAAGGTGATGGGAAAGTAAGTTGATCATTTGGAGACGCTAAGATGAAACACGAAAAGCTTCCGATCAATAAAGATGTACTGATTTGGGCAAGAACTTCAATGGGGTTAACTGCCGGGGAAGTTGCCGACAAAATCAACAAAACACAACGGGATGTCGAAGAGTGGGAAGAAGGAATGACATCCCCTTTGTACTCTGTTTTGGAGCGATTAGCGCATGATGTCTACAAACGGCCGCTTGCGGTATTTTTCTTTCCCGTTGTACCGGTTGAGGATACACCCAAAACGGAATTTCGTACTCTGCCCGATACAGTCCTCGATGGATTACCGCCGGAAATTGTGAAACTCTACCGTAAAGCAAAACTTTTCCAAATTTATTTGGAGGAATTGCACGATGGGAGCAAACCGGTTCAAAAATCGTTATTCGACCTCTTTCAATTGGACGAGAAAACAGAGCCGGCCACAATCACAGATTCTCTTCGAAAAGAACTCGGTATCCTAATCGAAGAGCAATCACAATGGCATTCTCCCGAAATCGCATTTAAAAAATGGCGGGAAGCGTTGGAGATGAGAGGTGTTTTTGTTTTCAAGCATGCATTTAAAAACGATGCGTATTCCGGTTTCTGTTTATACAACGAGAAATATCCGATCATCTTTGTCAACAACAGCATGCCCGATTCACGCCAAGTATTTACGCTCTTCCACGAATTAGGTCATTTGCTCTTTCATGCGGGGGGGGTTGATTTCCGAAGCCGGGAAATTGCGAGATCGTTCCATGGATATTATCTCAATGTTGAAGTAAGCTGCAATCGGTTTGCAAATGACTTCTTGGTACCACGGGATGTCTTCAATTCGTTTCGGCTGGAAAGGTCAGAAGAGCATTTTCAAACACTCGCAGATTTCTTTTCCGTAAGCCGTGAAGCTATTTTGCGCAATTATCTCGATCGGGGTTTTGTTGACAAGGACTATTATGAAGAAATGTCTACAAAATGGATCGAGCAAGCGAAACAGCAAAAAGAAGAGACCTCGGGGGGAAGTTATTACTACAATCAAAAGGCATATCTTGGAGAGCGATATATTGAACTCGTCTATGGAAGATATTATCAAAACAAGATTACGGTTGATAGTCTGGCAGAATATTTAAATGTCAAGGTAAAAAATCTCCCTACGTTTGAGTATTTGGTTATGGAGGGGGGAAAGTTGAGATGAATTATGTTTTTGACAGTAATTCTCTTTCAAATATCCTCAATCATTACTATCCGGATCGTTTCCCTTCGTTTTGGGAAAAATTTGATGCGATGATTCAGAGCGGAAATATTATTTCTGTTCGCGAAGTACGATTTGAATTGACGCTAAAATTTAGCGATACAACGATTGAGCGTTTGTTGAACAAAAACAAAAATCTTTTCCCGGCTCCAACGCCCGATGAGTTAGGTTTTATAACACAAATTTACTCTGTCACACATTTCCAGCAGAATTTGGATCGAAAGAAACTTTTGCAGGGGGGCTATTTTGCCGATCCGTTGGTTATAGCAAAGGCGTGGAAAGAAGGGGGCTCCGTTGTAACTGAGGAAGAATTTAGAGAGCACGCCGCCAAGATTCCAAACATTTGCCATTATTTTAATATTCCTTGTGAAAACTTAGAAGGTTTCTTGAAAAAAGAGGATTGGAGGTTCTAGAAATAGCGCCCCGAGATAAAATTTTATGTCATGGTCCACAACTGATTACTTATTAAATAACGATTAATACGATGCTTGTGCTTAAGCAAGGCAATCTTCTGGACGCTGATGTTGAAGCTCTCGTTAATACTGTTAATACGGTCGGAGTAATGGGAAAAGGAATTGCATTGCAATTTCGGGGGACCTTTCCGAAAAACTACAAGGCATATTCGAAAGCGGCAAAAGAAGGAAAGCTGAGCTTGGGAAAAATGTTTGTCTTTGAATCGAAAGAACTAAACGGCCCAAAATTTATTATCAATTTCCCCACTAAGTCACATTGGAAATACAAATCTCGGCTTGAGGATATCAAAACGGGTTTATTCGATCTTATTGGGGTAATTCGACAACATCATATACGATCAGTTGCTGTTCCAGCCCTTGGCTGTGGCAATGGCGGACTTCGCTGGGACGATGTCCGACCACTTATTGAACAGGTATCTCTATCGTTGCCCGATGTGGAATTTCTTGTTTATCCCCCCGCCAGTGATGCAACGAAGAACATGCCCTTGTAACCGTAACTTTGTCTTTTTCATTTTGAACTTTTCTCTTAAAAACTCATTTCTTAAAATTCTTCCACATCATCGACTCGACCGCCTTTTTAGTGTGCCAGCGTAAATGCGGACCGGCTGCCGTACGGCAACTAACAAACGGCAAACCAGCACTCGCGCTTTTGGTATAGGATAAATTTAATTATCTTTGTGTGCTCATTTTATATAACCATGGTTGTTCAACATTGAGTTGTTGCTGCGGACAACGTTAAGAATAATAACAGGAAAAAAATGAGGAAGAATCTGATAAAAGCGAAAGGGGCTCTTTTCATATTAGGCTTATGCACCTTTAGCTCGGTGGCCGCTCTTTCTCAATATGTCGGCCAGTTTTCATCATATCAAACAATAAAACCTCAGATACATGCAAAAGCATACAGCTTTGATTTACAGGATGTAAAATTACTTGACGGTCGTTTTAAAGATAACATGGAACGCGATGGCAAATGGTTGTTGAGTATTGACAATAACCGTTTGCTTCACAGTTGGAGGGTTAATGCAGGCTTAGCAACAAATGCAAAGCCGCTTGGGGGCTGGGAGGGTTTAGATGTTGAGTTAAGGGGTCACACCATGGGGCATGTTCTTTCCGGCTTAGCCCTGATGTATGCTTCAACGGAGGATGTTGCTTATAAAAGTAAAGGAGATTCCTTGGTAAGCGCATTAGCTGAAATCCAGCAAGTGTTGAATCAGGGAGGGTATCTCAGCGCGTTTCCCCAGAATTTAGTCAATCGTGCAATAAAGGGGGACCCCGTGTGGGCGCCGTGGTACACTTTGCACAAAATAATGGCGGGGTTGATTGATATGTATCAGTATGCCGGTAACAAGGAGGCTTTAGAGGTTGTTGTTAAAATGAGCGACTGGGCATATCACAAACTTGAAAATGTATCGCCCGAACAATTGGCAATAATGCACAAAACAGAATTTGGCGGGATGATTGAAGCGGCGTACAACTTGTATGCAATCACGGGTAATGTACATGATAAAAAACTGGCAGAATTTTTTTATGACCATCGCATCTTAGACCCTCTTGCTCAAAAGGAAGATCAATTAGCTGGGTTTCATGCCAACACCCAAATCCCTAAAATCATAGGGGAAGCAAGGGGGTATGAACTGACTGGTGATGAAAAAGAAAAAACTATCGCGGATTTCTTCTGGCAAACAGTGATAGATCACCATACCTATGCGACCGGCGGGAACAGCGACAATGAATTCTTCTTTGCGCCGGATCAGCTATCAAAGCATATATCGAGAGCAACTACTGAATCGTGCAACACATACAACATGTTAAAGCTCACACGGCACTTGTTTACTTGGACGGGCGATGTTAAGTACGCTGACTATTATGAACGGGCTCTCTATAATCACATCTTGGCTTCACAAGAGCAAGAAACCGGTATGGTAACTTACTTTATATCATACACTCCGGGTACATTTAAAACATATTGTGATAAAGACAATTCTTTCTGGTGTTGTGTCGGCACCGGGTTTGAAAATCACGCCAAATACGGTGAAAGCATCTACTACCATAATGACAATGGCGTGTATGTAAATCTTTTTATTCCGTCGAAATTAACCTGGAAAGAAAAGGGAGTTACGCTAATTCAGGAAACGAGATATCCTGAAGAGACTACCACACATCTTACAATTGAGGAAATAAAAAACGGTGAGATAACCCTGTACATTCGCTATCCTTCATGGGCAACATCGGGCGCTACTGTTGCGATCAACGGCGACAGTGCTAAGATTAGTCAAAAACCGGGTAGTTACATTGTGTTGAGCCGAATTTGGAGGTCGGGTGATAAAATTGATATCACGTATCCGATGTCGTTACACCTGGTAGCGACAAATGATGATCCGAATACGGCGGCCGTGCTTTATGGTCCGATTGTTCTTGCCGGAGATATGGGAACAGAAGGAATGGAAGCCCCTGCTCCTTTTGCCTATAATCAACTGGATTACAAAGACAATCCTGTCCCCGATGATATCGTTACCACGCTAAATGTCAATAGCCGAAAAATAGATGATTGGTTGGTTTCAATAAATGGAAACCCCCTGGCTTTTAAAACTGTCGGTGTGGCATCGAAAGAGATTACATTGATTCCTTTCTACCAGATTGATAAACAGCGTTATGTCCTTTACTGGAATCTAAGGTAAGTGCTGGACTAGAGTAAGAAAATTTATAAGCATCGCATTATTCGCAGCCAACGATGGTGGTTTGCTGCACTGAACTAATTTACATCGACGTTTCCGTGTTACGCCATGCTTTACGGCTACAATAACGAACTCTGCTTTTTTCTTCTCTCAACTTTCTCTTCTCCACCTTAAATTTTTCACTTCTTAAAATTCTTCCACATCATCGATTCGACCGGCTTCTTTGTATGCCGATTATACTTTGCATTTTCTTTTTTATTATAGAGCACTTCAACTTCGCCGTCGATCACAAAATAGATAAGCTGGCCTATCGGCATGCTTGCATAAATACGCACGGGTTGGCGAACGGATATCTCAAGCGTCCAGGTATTGCAGAAGCCGACATCTCCTTTTCCCGCCGTCGCGTGAATGTCGATTCCCAGCCGGCCGATTGAGCTTTTGCCTTCAAGAAAAGGGACGTGGCGGTGCGTCTCTGTGTATTCCTCGGTGACGCCGAGATAGAGTTTGCTCGGAACGAGAATAATCCCTTCGTTCGGAATTTCGAAGTGGTGAATTGTATTGTGCGTTTTTGCATCGAGAATCTCGTCGTCATACATCGCCAGCGTTTTGCCAAGGTGCACATCATAGCTGTTCGAACCGAGATATTTTCTGTTGAACGGTGTAATAACAATCGTTCCCCGTTTCATTTCTTCGAGAATTTTCATGTCAGAAAGGATCATAAGAGCAATTAATAATTAAGAATTGAGGCTTCTGAAAAATTATCTCTCGCCAAGCCGCGAAGGTGCAAAGACTTTGTTTTTAAATCATTTTGCCACTTTGTGTCTTTGTCTAAGCCATACTTTTAAAATTATTAAAAATGGTGCCGATTTTACATCGATGGGAGAATAGTCTTTGGTGTAAGGAGCATCAACTCACTCGACATGGGGAATGTATGGGTGCTGAATAAATCTATGATTTTTTCCTTGAAATGCAATTTTGGCTTCAAGAAGATGCCGGACATCTTATCCAGAAAGCTGCACGACATTACAATATTGGGTGAGATTAATCAACAAGGTGTCCGACATCTTATTCTGCACCAAAAATAGAAAAGCCACCCTGAACAAGGTGGCGGTTCTACTCTTATTGGGGTGCTGCGTAATGTTACACGCTGTCTTTTTCCTTCGGGACTTCAGACGATACACGTGCGATATTGTACGCGCGTTTTCCTTTTTGTTCGACACGGATTTCGAATTTCACGTTATCACCTTGCCGAAGCTCGTCACGAAACCCCGTATCCTTCACGTTGCTTTTGTGGAAAAAAATATCTTCGCCTTCCGGTGTTGTCAGGAAGCCGAACCCTTTTGTTGAATTGAAGAATTTTACGGTGCCGTTCAGCATGTTTGAAGCCTCCTTATGCCCTCGCTGCCGAGGATCGCGTGGTAACAGAAAGTCCCGTGTTGTACACGGGACTTTTCATAAATGCTATGCAGTATTATATCTTCTGCACGTTTGCCGCCTGCAGGCCTTTCGGCCCGTTTTCAACCTCAAACTGAACTTGGTCGCCCTCGTTCAGGTTCTTGAACCCTTCGCCGACGATCGAGCGGTAGTGGACAAACACATCCTCACCCGATGGCCGTGAAATAAATCCAAAACCTTTGGTCCGGTTGAACCATTTGACTGTTCCTTTTTCCACGGAACGTCTCCTTTCGAAAAAGATTTTTCAAAAACCCTCTCCGCGTGCAGCGGAGAAGACGTACAGCGTTGACTCTTGCTGCCATAAACAAAAAATCGCATCAACGGCTTGCTGCATCTACCTTTCGATGCGACCTAATTTCGTCTATCGATGTTTCAGAAATTGGTCCGAAGGACTTCTTCAATGAAGAAGGCCCCTTTGCCTCTGTCTTTGAAAAATCTCAAGCGAAAAAGCAATGACAAGCGCAATAACGATGTACTATTATTTGCGTATCTAATATACGTCTCTTCTGCGGGAAGAGCAAGGATTATTTAGTCCGTGGTCCTGAGTCCGTAGTCAGACATGCAAAAAGCAAGAAGACTCGGGGCACTGGACTACGGACTCAGGACTACGGACTTCAACACATATTGCCTCTTATCAAAAAAGGTGTATCTTTGCTCTCAATCTTCTTCAGATATTTAGAATAATCCTTTCAATGGCTGGTACATACGACTTCGATCTCATCGTCATCGGCTCTGGACCTGCAGGAGAAAAGGGAGCGGCGCAGGCTGCATACTTCGGGAAAAAAACCGCGATCATAGAACAAGCACCCCGTGTCGGCGGGGCAGGAGTCAACACTGGGACCGTGCCGAGCAAAACCCTCCGAGAAACGGCCCTTTATTTTTCAAACCTGCGGCAGCGCGGTTTATACGGCATTGACTACAGCATCAAGGAAAATATTTCTATTGAAGATTTCATGTACCGCAAGACCCATGTCGTAAACAACGAGTGGGACCTGATCTATCAGAATATCGAACGTCACAACATCGAACTGATCTTCGGCCATGCTTCCTTCCTCGATGCACACACCATCCAAATTGAACGAGAGGGGGGATCGGACAAATACACCGCAGAGTTTTTTCTTATCGCGACCGGTTCAATTCCCAACCGTCCGGACAATTTCCCGATTGACGACCATCTGGTGTACGACAGTGATTCCGTATTGAACATGGACCGCATACCGAAAAACCTCGCCGTCATCGGCGGCGGTTTTATCGGGTGTGAATACGCAACGATTTTTACCGCACTGGGAATCCCTGTAACACTCGTGGAATCAAAATCACGTCTCCTCTCTTTCATCGACGTGGAAATTTCTGAGCGCCTTCACAAACACCTCGTTGATCTAGGAATGACAATATTGCTGAACGAGGAATACGACCGGATGGAAAAAGGAACCGAAACGGTGTGTGTTCACTTAAAGAGTGGAAAACAATTCACCGTTGACAAAGCCCTGGTTGCAGCCGGTCGATATGGGAACACAAAAAATTTGGGATTAGAAACATTAAAAATTGTTCCCAACACAAAGGGACAGCTTACCGTCAACCTGCAATTCCAAACTTCGGTCCCGAATATTTATGCTGCCGGTGATGTCATTGGTTTTCCGTCGCTTGCATCCACATCAATGGAGCAAGCCCGTGTTGCAATGTGCCACGCGTTCAAGCTTGAATACAAGAAACAGGTCTCGCCATTCATTCCGCTTGCCGTCTATTCAATTCCGGAAATTTCATACGCCGGTGCGACCGAAGAAACGTTAAAGCAGAAAAACATTCCGTACTGCGTCGGCCGTGCAATGTTTGAACTCAATGCTCGAGGACAAATCATTGGAGACTTGAGTGGAATGGTCAAGCTGCTTTTCTCTCCTTCTGACCAGAAGCTTCTCGGCGTACACATTATCGGCGAGGGAGCGTCGGAACTGATTCATCTTGGCCTGTTCGTTCTTTCTCAGGGACTTACTATCGATTACTTCATTCAATCGGTGTTTAATTTCCCAACACTCTCCGAGGCGTACAAATATGCAGCATACGATGGATTGGGAAACCTGCAGAAAATGAAATAAATTTCCACTGTAATTTTTTCCTCGAGTTTTTCTCTTTTCTTGACTCTGACCTTTACCTATCGTACTTTTGTACCGGAGTATTTTTCTCTCCAGAAAGGGGCGCATTATGAATTCCTACCGGACCCAGGGTGTTGTTGCGGCATTGGCGCTTTTTGTTTGCGTCGAAGCTTTTTCACAGGGAAGCTCATCGTTCGATACCACAACATACAAACAATTTCTCTCCTCACACCAGAATTTAACAACTGAACAATTACAGTTGCTTTATCCTGCCGGAACTTTTTCTGCGGAAACTTACACTGTCTGCTCTTCAGCAAAATATTTCGACAGCATCAACATTCACTATAGTTTTACCGCCGAAGAGCAATCGCTTTTAAATAAAAACGGTTTTGTTGTTACGGAACGCCTCAAACGAAATTCTTTCGGCAACGCATTCCTCGAAATTTATAATGACGATCTGCCGGTATTCGTTTCAACCGATGCCATTCTCCATGCATTACACATGTCGTGCGATGGAATACTCATGCAAACCGAGTCAAACATCTTAAGCGAAAAACTGGACACGCTCCTTTCAGCACTCCGAGCTCAGTTGCCGTCGATTGCGTCAAAATATTCATCATCGCCTTCGATGAAGCAGATGGTAAACGATGTTGATGTCTATTTGACCGTTCCCCAAATCCTCTTGGGTAAAGCAGCGTCACCGACGTTCAGCGAAAATACAACTGTTGTTAACCAGCTCCTGGGTTTGATCAAAGCTGAGCAGCCCGCATCGTTCTCTCTTTTTTCGAGCACGCCTCGTACGATAGATTTCAGCCAGTTCACCCCGCGCGGCCATTATACGCTGACACCTCTTTTAACGTCCTACTTTCAAGCGATGATGTGGCTGGGACGAACGGAGATGTACTTGATTGCACCGGAATCTGCCGACCCACCGCAGACGGACGCAGACATTCAACGTCAGACCATTGATGCCGTGCTGGTAAGCGAAATAACCGAAGCTGCGGCCAAAGACTCCCTGCTTCAAGAAATCGACAGCATCATCCAATTTTTTACCGGCGAATCGGACAACGTAACGTTGCCGAACATTCATACTCTGGTCAAAGAGACTACTCTTGCGAGTGCCGATCAATTGCTGGACACGTTGACCTGGAAAAATTTTCAAGACACCCTGGCACAAAAACCGTATGCATTTCAGCGGATCAATTCACAGATTCTTATGTCCGATCCGATGGACCTGGATCAAATTAAACCTGCGGCCTCATTCCTTCTGCTCGGTCAGCGATTTGTTATCGATTCTTATGTAACGGGCAACGTTGTCTATGATAAAATTATTTACGACAACATGAAGATAAAGCGGATGCTTCCTTCAACCCTGGATGTCTTGTTTTCACTCGGCAATAATGCTGCTGCTCAGATCTTAAAGCCGGAACTCGACCAGTATATGTATTCATCCAATCTTTCAGCACTGCGTTACCTGGTCGATTCGTACGAGCCGTCTTTCTGGGAAAGTACGGTCTACAACGGATGGTTGAATTCTATTCGAGCTCTCAATCCGCCGGCTGATAGGAGTGCTCTTCCGCCGTTCATGCAAACGGCGGCCTGGTGGCAGGAAAAGATGAATACACAATTATCATCATGGGCACAATTGCGACACGATTTCTTGCTGTATGCAAAAGAGTCGTACAGTGGAAGCCCAGGGTGTTCGTTTCCAGAAAGTTATGTCGAACCGATTCCTCAGTTCTTCGACGCGATTAAGCTTTTCGCGCAAAACGCCGCTACGGAATTTCAGGGGCCGTTGCTCCAAAACTATCAGGCTGCGAATTATTTCACTACAATGACGTGCATAGCGGATACGCTGGGCAGCATCTCACGCAAAGAGGTAAGCGCTACGCCGTTGACCGATGCAGAAAAATCCTTCCTCAAGAGAATGCTTTACACCGTCATGGAGGGATGTGTGTCGACATTTGACGGTTGGTACCCGCACCTTTTTTATACCGGCGCCACGGGATTAGAACAACATGATATGGTCATTGCCGATATTCACACTGCGCCGACGGATGCAGACGGCAGCCCGGTCGGGTGGGTGTTACACGCGGGAACGGGGCCGTTAAATCTTGCGGTGGTTGTCGCTGATTTGCCCGATGGAACGACAACGGCCTTCATCGGCCCGGTCCTAAGCTACTACGAATATCTTGCAACGAACTTTACGCGTCTGACCGATCAGGAATGGGCCTCGATGTATAATGTTGCGCCGTCACTCCGTCCTTCGTTTGTGAATCTTTATCTGGCCGACAGTGCGGGCTCAATGAAACCGGAAGGGTTGTCACTTTTGACCGGCGTTAAACAACAACCGCCGGCAGCAGTTTTGCCGACAACGCTCGTGCTGGAAAAAAACTTTCCAAATCCATTCAACTCCTCGACGATCATTGTGTTCACCATTCCTTCCGCCTTAGCAAACTCCCACGCGGAGCTTTCATTGTACAATATCCAAGGGCGATTGGTAAGGCGCCTCCTTTCTCAGAGACTACCGGCAGGGAGTTTTGCAACGAGGTGGGACGGAACCGCGGAAAACGGAAATACGGTTGCCACCGGTGTTTATTTCTACCATCTCGTTGTTGGCAATCAGCATCAAGTGGGAAAAATGAGTTTTCTGAAGTAATGCCGATCGATGGGAGATTGAAATACGCCGATTGTAAAGGCTGGTGTCTCGCCAACCTTTGCTTTTTTATTCATCTCAGCCAAAAATAATTGGAATCATAATGCTTCGGAAATAGGAGCTTTCCAATTCAATTGAATAATCGCACACAATTCTTTTGTAGAGATCGTTACTCATTAAAATTTTGCTCTTGCTATATCAAACCGTTCTTCTTTTGCCTCATTGACAAACTTCCGTAATTTTGCTACTATCATGTAGCCTAATTGTTCCTCAGCACCACTCTCAATGAAAATTTAAACGGTACACTTATGCCTGCATCGGAAAAACATGTCGGTACCATCTACAGCATCAGCAGCGCAACCGCAATTGCGTTCTTGGACGATTCCATTGTCTCAATGGAACGGACATTGAACGGAAAAACCTACCGGATAGGCCAAATCGGCACATTTGTTGCAATTCCTGTCGGCACCACAAGCGTCATCGGAATGATCGCACGAGTTCAACTCTCACAGCACACTCACAATGCGAGCGGAAACCAGGGAGAGATGACCAGCATCGCCAAGGCAAAAAAGGAAATGGAGATTCAACTTGTTGGCTCAGTCGTTAACGCAAAATTTGAAAAGGGTATTGCCAGTTTTCCCCCGATCGGTTCCGATGTCTTCATGACCGACGATAGCGACATGACGTCGCTTTTCTCAACGTTTGCACAATTCGGATTCGCGATCGGGGACATTTCCGGCTACATGGGGGAACGGCAATACATTGATCCAAACAAATTTTTTGGGAAGCATATCGCACTTCTCGGCTCTACCGGGTCGGGCAAGTCCACCGCGGTATCGTCGATCCTGCAAAAAGTCCAAATGTTTTCCAACACGCACGTCATCGTCCTCGACCTTCACGACGAATACAAATCGGCGTTCCGCGATTTCGGAAACATTATTAACATCACCGATCTTGAACTGCCGCATTGGTTTATGAATTTCGAAGAAATGCGCGAGACGTTTGTCGATGAAAGCGAGACCTCCGCACAAAGCCAGGAGATGCTGCTGAAGGATTTGGTCCTCACCTCGAAGAAAACCAAGAACCCGACGTTGCAGCAATTCATTACCATCGACTCGCCGGTCTATTATGATTTAAACGAGGTGCGCGCAAAATTCCAATTTTACGACACCGAACGGATTACGGGGTATGGAGGGGGGCAGTCCCGTGAGGGGCCGTTCTTCGGACAATTCACACGATTCCTCGTCCGGTTGGACAGCCGCATGACCGATAAGCGGTACGAGTTTATGTTCAAGCCGAAGAAGTTCAAAGATTCGAATGCCATTAAAGATGTCATCTCTCGCATCTTCGGCCTGGAGAACAAAAAGCAAATCACCGTAGTTGATTTGAGCGGCGTCCCGTTTGACATCGTTAATGTCATTGTTTCGCTTCTCGCCCGGATGGTCTTCGATTTCAATTTCTGGAACAAGAACAAATCGGACTTTCCCGTTCTGCTCGTGTTTGAAGAGGCGCATAATTATCTTCCGCAAATTCCCTCGCCACACAACCGGGCAGCTCGACGCACGGTCGAACGAATCGCAAAGGAGGGAAGGAAGTATGGTGTGGGTTGTATGATCGTCAGTCAGCGCCCGTCGGAGCTTTCAGAAACAATTCTGTCGCAATGCAATAACTTTATCACCCTTCGCCTCACAAATCCAACCGACCAAAATTATGTACGAAAGCTGGTTCCCGATTCTTTCAGCGGGCTGTTTGATATCCTGCCGACTCTTCGACCCGGTGAAGCGCTTATCATCGGCGATTCAACGCCGCTGCCCGTAAGGGTATTGCTCGATTATCCCGCGCCGCCACCCGACAGCGCGGACATTAAATTCTACGATAAGTGGGTTGCTTCCGAAAAGGAAACCAAAGTCGCCGATGTTGTTGAACGGTGGTGGAGGCAGGACAGGTCGTAAAGAGCAATTAAGAATTATGAATTAATAATTAAGAATAGAAAACCTTGCCCCCACGGATAGTCAATTTTTTATAGTAAATATTTTAAAGTCTATAATTTTTAATTCATAATTCTTAATTGTTTTTGAAGAATCGCCTCGAAGTAAAAATTCTCCTCCTCATTATCGTCGTGCTGATTGTTGGATTTGGAACGTACGTTATCGTTTCGATCAGCAGTCAATCAAGCATGCTCATCGAACAAAACCGCCAGAAGTCGATGCTCTTCGGCCAAACGATCATGGTGGGCATACGGAATGTCATGCTCTCCGGTAAAGGAAGCTTTGCCCGCACGTTTGTGAACGATGCTCGTGACAGCCTTACATCCGGCATGCTCACGGTGTATGACAGAGAGGGGAATGAAGTTTTTCAGGAAGAGGGGCAGGGGCTTATCAAAAGTACCGGCGACCCGAAAGTAAGACATGTTATCGAAACAGGGCAGGAAGTTGATACAATGATGTGCGGCGAAACAGGGGAAAGCATCTTTACCCGCCTTGAACCGTTGATAAACGAAAAAGCATGTCAACCCTGCCATGGAGTCAATCACGTTGTACGAGGGGTAACGTGGGTGTCGCTCAAACCCGAATCGATATCTTTTCCCCCACAACGTTCTACGGGCGACCTTTCACCAATCCAATCCGAGGTTAGTGAGATCGTCTGCGCGACGCTTGCCGCGGGTTTCCGCAATATTATGGTCTCCGGCGAGGGCCCGTTAATGGACACGCTCATTAATCGCACCTCCGCACTCCCGTTCATCGACCGCATTCAGGTATACGACAGGTTTGGTGAGCTGCATTTTGGCATCGAAAAAAATGTGCTAAAACCCGCAATGGTACTTCGCGCAATTTCGAAAGGCGAACCGATTGAAATCGCAGATAAGCATAACGGGCTTCTCACGCGATTGATTCCCTTGCAAAACGAAGAACGATGCCAGGTTTGCCACGACCCGAAAAACCCCTGGCGGGGAATCATGGCAATAACGCTCGGGCTCGGTCATCTGGAGCGGAATCCTGACTCGGTCAAAAAGCAGCTTACGATAATGCTCCAAGCTTCAGTCGGAGCGGGCTTTCGAAGCATTATGCTTGTGGGAAAAGGAAGCTATGTCCGGTCGTTTATCAATGAGGTACGATTACTTCCCGCGGTAGGCGACCTTCGCGTATTCGACAGAGAAGGAAATGAGCGTTTTGTAAACCGCCCGGTGGAAGAGTTGGGAAAAAGCCTTGCCCGCAAAGTGCTCGAAACAAAAAATGTAATCGAATCGGAACAAGTCATTAACGGCGAAGAATATCTCGTTCGGGCCTCCCCGCTCATCAACGATAAGCGTTGCCAGGGATGTCATGGAACGGACCACAGTGTCCGCGGAGTTGTCGAGGTGGCAGCCTCGATGGCCGACATCAACGCTGCTATCGGCAGGAACAAAATCTATTCATTGGCGACGGGTGCGCTGACTATTTTCTTGGTCTGGTTTGTCCTTCGCATCTTCATGAAAAGAGTTGTTGTCCACCCGATAGGAAATATCGGCGAGGTTGCCCAGCGCGTCGGTCAAGGAGACTTTTCGGCGACCGCCACCGTGCAGTCGAAGGATGAAATCGGAGACCTGGCCGATCGCATCAATCAAATGATTATCGGATTGCGCGAACGTTTTCATCTTCAAAAGTTCGTGTCGCAACAAACCGTCGATGCCATTCGTCAGGCAGACTCGATGGGAGTAAAGCTCGGCGGGGAGCGGAAGATTGCAACGGTCTTTTTCTCCGACGTTCGCGGTTTCACTTCCTTCTCGGAAAAAGTGGAGCCTGAACGCGTTGTCGCCATGCTGAATTCAATCCTTAGCCGCCAAACCGCGATCGTAAAAAAATACGGAGGGGATATCGACAAGTTCGTCGGCGACGAACTCGTTGCGGTTTTTTGGGGGGACGATATGGTGAAACGAGCCGTCGAGTGTGCCCTGGAGATTCAACAGACGATGAACGATGTTTCATCGACGGCCGGCGAAGACGTCGGCATCGGTATCGGCATCAACACCGGCGAAATGGTGATGGGGGCGATGGGAAGCGAGGATCGTATGGATTTTACCGTTATCGGCGATTCGGTCAATCTCGGTGCCCGGCTTTGTGGTGCGGCGAAACGTGCGCAAATACTTCTTTCGGGAAATTCAGCAGACTATGTGCGCAACATCAATTCAATTCAACTGGAGAAGCTCGACCCCATACGGGTAAAAGGAAAAGAACGCCCGATAGAAGTCTTTGAAGTGCACTTGCATGTGTAACCCTATAATCAAATATTGAAAAGATGAAACAGCATTACCACCTTTCTACTCCCGCTGCATTACTTATTCTCTATCTCTTTTCTCTTAATTTCTTATCTCTTCTCTCTTTGCAAGCCCAGCCGGACATTGCAGCGCCAAAATGGGAAGTGCGGGCGGTATGGCTCACAACCGCGGGCGGCGCAGATTGGCCAAAAACGTACGACGTTACGGCGCAGAAAAAATCGCTGGTTGAAATTTTTGAAAATCTTCAGAAAAAAAATTTTAATACTGTTTTTTTCCAGGTTCGTTCCCGGGGAAACACGTTCTATAAGTCGCAGTACGAACCATGGGCTGCCGAACTGACCGGTACGCTCGGGCAGGACCCGGGCTGGGACCCGCTCGAGTTCGCGATTGAAGAGGCGCATAAGCGGGGAATGGAAATACACGCTTGGTTTAACGTAGCGAAGGTTTATAACAGCGGGCAACCGCCTTTAAGCTCACCTCCGCATATTCTCCGCTCTCATCCGGAGTGGGCGCAACTATACGACGGGGAATGGTGGGTTGACATGGGGAGGCCTGAAGTGCGCCAGTACACCGAAAATCTTGTTATGGAATTGGTCCGTTTGTACGACCTCGACGGAATTCACTTTGATTATCTCCGGTATCCCGGAGAAAAATTTGATGATTGGAATACATTCCGATCGTACGGCGACGGTGCCGAGCGCGACGAGTGGCGGCGCAATAACATCACCCTGTTTGTGCGGGAGATGTACAAACAGATCATAAACGAAAAACCGATGATGAAAGTCGGCTCTGCCCCTCTGGGCATTTATAAACCCATTCCCGGAGCAGAGTCGGGTTTTTCCGGATATGCAGAACTCTACCAGGATGCACGGTTATGGCTGCAGGAAAAAATTCAAGATTATGTTGCACCGCAGTTATATTGGGATTTTGGCGAGCAGATAAACCCGAACGATCCCGATTTTCGCGCGCTGTGCATTGATTGGAGTAAAAATAATTTTGGACGCGATGTGTACGCCGGGCTGGGTGTCTACCGGGAGAACATTCAAAAAGAAATTACCGAACAGATCTATCTTACACGGACTGCTGAATGCCGGGGGCAGTCATTTTTCCGGTACGAAAACATTCTTGACCTTCCGGGCATCGGGGTTGCATACAAATATCCCGCCCTGATTCCCCCGATGCCGTGGAAAGATTCTATTCCTCCGCTTCCACCGACAGAGATTACCGCAACGCTGGGTTCAAATCAAACAACGATTATTCGATGGAAGGAGCCGGCCCTCGCCGCCGACGGAGATAATGCGGCCCAGTATGTTGTGTACCGCTCCGTTGATGAAAACATCGATATCGGTAACCCGCGAAATATTGCTGCCGTTCTTCCTTCAACATCCACGATGTATGTTGACGAGATGCCCAGCAATAACATTCATTACTATTATACCGTGACAGCGCTCGACAAGGGGCATAACGAAAGCACGGGAAGTTCTGTTCGGTATGAATCCATAAAGAACGACCATCCGGTAATGGAGCGTTATTCTCTCGCGCAAAATTATCCTAATCCATTTTCCGACAGGACGTACATTTCGTATCAGTTGGGTGAGCGAAGTCTCGTGGAATTAATCGTGAAGGACACATCGACAAATAAAGAGATTCTGATTGTTCGAGAGACTCAGGACGCCGGCACATACATTGTTTCATTAGAAGCCAAGCTGTTGGCACGGGGAAGGTATGTTTACCAACTGAAGGCGGGGTCGTTCATCGCAACGAGAACGCTTGAACGTGTAGAGTGAAATGGTGAATCTGCAAAAATAGTAAACGACCGCTATCAAAGATGGTGGCTCTTGAAAAGAAAAAGCAAGTCATTCCGCGCTTGACGCGGAATCCAGAGTCAATCAACGGAACTGGATTCCGGTTCTTCGTCCCGCCGGAAAGCGGGACTCGACCGGAATGACAGGCATAGCCAACCGAATATAAACACCGCCACAGGCTGGGGGTTTCTGCTTTCCACTAAAAAATCCTTAGCGACCTTTGCGGTGAATGAGTTATTGAAAAATACAATAGTTGTTTTGGGAAACGGCATTAATATTCTTTCCTGTTTGCGTACACATTCATCAACAACCCCATCATGATCATGTACGAGCAAAGGGAGGAGCCGCCGTAACTCAAAAATGGGAGCGGGATACCGATCACCGGCATCAGTCCAACGGACATACCGATATTGACAAAAACGTGCACGGCAAAAAGCGATACGATTCCGATGGCGACGATACTGCCGAACCTGTTCTTCACTACATAACCGACCCTGATGCCGTGAATAAGAATGACGGCAAATAACGCAAGCACGACAATGGCGCCAAAGAATCCGAACTCCTCGCCCGGAACGCAAAAGATAAAGTCTGTCCATTGTTTTGGAATAAAGTTAAGCTGTGTTTGCGTGCCCTGAAGGTACCCTTTTCCCCAGAATCCTCCCGACCCGATGGCAACTTTCGCCTGTATGACATTATATCCCGCACCGAGCGGGTCGTTGTTCGGGTCAAGAAAGGTTGCTATGCGTTTTTGTTGATAGAGCGGGAGTTTTTCATAGACCACTTGTACAAAAATCCCGACCATTGCATTGACGCCGAACATCACTGCACTGAAAAATCTATCCTCGCGGAAAAAGTAGAGCGCTGCGCCGACCGCCGCGAGCACAACAAGGAATGTTGTCGTTCCAATAATGGCAGCCAGCGCAACCACCCCGGGTGCAACGATCGCGACGATGAGGAAATTGGATGCCCCGGCCCAGTACAACACGGGAACAAACATCGCGACAAATGTCAGCGACGTCCCCAAATCGGGCTGCATCATGATGAGCGAAATTGGAAGAAGAAGAATGGCAAACGCCATCGTAATATCTTTTATGCTTCCCATGTTCGTTTCGCTCCGGCTCAAATACGAAGCTAGCGCAAGGATTGTTGTAATCTTCACAAACTCGGAGGGTTGGCCTCCCATGCCGCCGAATCCAAACCAGCTTTGCGAACCGTAAGCGCGGTGCCCAACGGCAAGAACGGCAGCGAGAGCGATAAGCGAGACAGCAAAAACGACCATTGACGAACGCTGGATGACACGAAGCGGAGTGAACATTACTGCAATCATCAGCACAAAGCCGAGAGACGCCCACAAGATTTGTTTATGAAAGCTGATCGCCGCATTCGTATCGAATGTTGCGCTGTAAATCGAGAGAAGCCCTATCGCTATCAGCGCGAGGCAGGCGAAAAATGTTGTTCGGTCAAAATATTCCTTAAAAAATGTGCCCATGTTTTTCTTCTCGATTGGCGAAGACCAACGATCTACCGTATCGCTGCAGTTGTTGGACGCCGCTGTTCTACGGACGGTTTTCTTTCGGTATCAACTGAAACTTTTTGATCCGGGACAATGTCATCGGAGAGATATTTCTGCATGCAACGCCCGGCAATCGGCGCAGCAAACGATCCGCCATAGCCGACATTTTCCATCAAAACGCAAATTGCAATCCTCGGATGGTCGAATGGCGCAAAGCCGATGAACCATGAATGTGCCTTCCCGTGCGGGTTTTCTGCTGTTCCTGTTTTTCCAGCTACAACAACGCCGGGGATGCGTGCGGCTCCTCCCGTCCCACCCGGCTCCATCACAACCCGGCGCATTCCTTCTCGAACAATTTCCCACGTTCGCTCTGAAATGTTGAGATCATGATGCTCTACGGCAACGGTGTCGGTTGTATGCTCCAACTTGTTATAAATTGTCTGTACAATATGCGGCTGAAAATAATGTCCCTTGTTGCCGAGCATCGAGGCATAACTGGCCATTTGAAGCGGCGTTACTCCAATCTCCCCCTGCCCGATTCCCAGGCTGACCAGGTACCCCTGCGTCCACTTTCCCTTTCCGTACACGCGGTTGTAATACTCTGTTGAGGGAACAAGCCCGGAATTTTCCTCGAGGATATCAATTTTTGTGGGCTGCCCGAACCCGAATTCTTTCGCATACTCACTCCACGGATCAAGCCCGACTTTCAGCATTAGTTGGTAAAAGAAAACATTACACGAGCGCTGGATTGCCTCAACGATGTTGGTTGATCCGTGAACGTGTTCATCTTTAAACACTTTTTTTCCGTAGACAAAATACCCGCGACACTGAACACGCCAATTTTCGTCAATGACGTGGTTTTCGAGTGCCGCAATGGCCAAAACCATTTTAAACGTCGAGCCGGGTGGATATCGCGTCAGCGTCGCACGGTTGAACAGTGGTTTATCGTCGTCGTCGTTTAATTTTTTCCACACTTCCGGCGGCGTAACGCCGCTGAAGTCTGAGAGGTCGTAGTCGGGCGCACTTGCCAGCGCGATAACACCACCGTTATCCGGATCGATTGCTACCACAGCACCGCGGTGCCCGGTAAGCAAAGATTCTGCGAGCGCCTGAACGTCTGTGTCTATGGCAAGGTGTAAGTCGAGGCCGTCTTTCGGGAGAATATCATATTTACCGTTGTTAAAATTACCGATGACTTGACCCCTTGAGTTTTGCGAAATGAATTCAAACCCTTTTTCGCCGCGTAAATATTTTTCGTATTTTGCTTCCAATCCGGCAGAACCGACAACATCGCCTTGCTGGTAGTACTCTCCGAATTTCTCAAGCTGCAAATCCGAAATTTCTTTTGCATACCCCAGCATGTGCGACGCACGAGCCGGCGTCCCATAATACCGTTTCGATTCAATCTGTATTTCGACTCCCGGTAAAAGGCTTTTATTCTCCTCAAGTGCCGACAACGTTGCAAAGTCAATGTCGCGTTTGATGCGCACGGGGTTGAAAAGTGAATACTGGCGGGCTTTTTTTACTTTTTCTTTAATGGATTCTTCATCCATCTGAAGAATCGATGCGAGCAAGGAAATGTTTTTTGCATCAAAATCGATCGGGGTTAGCATCACGGTATACGAAGGCCTGTTGTCAACCAGCAGGTTTCCCTTCCGGTCGTACACATATCCTCGAACGGGTACTTTGACAATTGTGCGGATACTATTTTCTTCCGATTTTTTTCCGTACTCGTCACGATAGACATACTGTAACTGGTACAGCCGTCCGAGGATAATGACAAACCCAACTGTGACGAGGGTTAGAAGAATATTTTTTCTCTTGGCAGAGCCGAACTCCTCGGTAGTCATTATAGTGGCGACCCCTGAGCAATTTTTCTGGAAAAAACAAACATCGGAAGAATGGCGAGGATAACGGTATAAATTGTTGAGAACATGCCGAATTGAAAGATTGCGGCCCAAAATCCTATATCGCTCCCTTGAACAAAAATAACAAAGTAGATAACATTATGCAGAAGAGATGAAAGGCCTACAATAATCAAAAATTGATAATTGCCGATCGTATAATCAGTTTTATTTTCATTATAAAAATAGCCTGCAAAAAAGCCTGCGACTGTTTTCGATAACGCTGATAAACCGATGAAGTGGCCGCTCACAAGGTCAATTGCTATTCCTATAATAAAACCGGCTATGGTTGCCGGAATTTGTCCAAGTTTAATTGCAATATACACGATCCAAACAATTAAGATGTCGGGAACGATATTGGCAATGGACGCAAAAGGTATAATCGTTGTTTGTAGTATTAATAAGAAAAGAGTAACAATACTATACCGAACATAGTGTTGCATTTATGTATAAAATCTTTCAAATGTAAGATGATATTCCAATCGTTGTCAGGCTTATCTATTCAAAATAAAAGTAGAATAAAAAAGAAAAAAAATCAATGAGCGTTGTTTCTCTATAATAAATATAGGTTTTAATATATTAATATACATAATAAGCAGTGTTCATATGTTTTTAACAATAGGGAATCTTTAAAAATGCGGCATAAGACGGGGTAAAACTACAACATACCCTATAGATAATAGTGAATGAGATGTGAATAACAACGGGTTTTTCACCAAGAAAATTTATAAACAGGTCGAATGAATTACATTGCAATACCTATTCACACAAAACGAACGTTGCTTAACAAGTTTTAAACAAATTACGGTGAATAAAAAAAGTCTCACATTTGTGAGACTTTTTTATTTGCACGATATCGATGTACTTCTTACCGGGAGGAAGTCTCGATTCTTTTTTTTACGATTTGAAGCGTATCGCGATATTTTGAATCTAATTTTATTTGATCTTCAACAGACTGGTACGCGTGAATAACCGTGCTATGATCTCTCCCTCCAAAATGAAGCCCGATGGTCTTCAGCGAACAGTTCGTCATCTCTTTTGCCAGATACATTGCAATTTGGCGTGCATTGACAATTTCCTGCTTGCGCGTTTTTGCGCGAAGGAGATCGGGCGGCATGTCGAAGAATTCTGCAACCAAGCGCTGGATTTCTTCAACGGTTATTGGCGAGTGAACGTCGTTGACAACAAGCCGCAATACATCTTTTGCCAATTCAAGGTTAATCTCACGGTTTTCCAGTGATGACTTGGCAAGCAGGCTGATGTAACATCCTTCAAGCTCCCGAATATTCGATGT
Organism: uncultured Bacteroidota bacterium; assembly: GCA_963717445.1. Taxonomy (GTDB): domain Bacteria; phylum Bacteroidota; class Ignavibacteria; order UBA10030; family UBA8401; genus JAGVPT01. The sequence goes on from OY970334.1 coordinate 2,299,352, forward strand.
AACGTTCGTTGCGATGAAGTCCAACACCTCCTGCGGAATTTCGATATTGTCGTCTTCACATTTTTTCCGGAGGATGGCTGTTCTTGTTTCGAGGTCGGGAGGTTGAATATCAGCAGTCAATCCCCACTGGAAACGCGAGATCAAGCGCTCATCCAAACCCTTTAGGTCCTTCGGCGGCTTATCGGAAGAAAGCACAATCTGCTTTCCCATCTGATGAAGGGTATTGAACGTGTGGAAGAAACTGTCCTGTGTTTTTTCTTTTCCCGAAAAAAACTGAATATCATCGACGATCAGCAAGTCCATACTCCGGTAGTAACTTGAAAACTCGCGCGTTTTGTCTGATTGGATAGCATCGACAAATTCAATGGTGAATTTTTCACTGGAGACATAACAGACACGTCGCGCCTTTCCAGCCTCGAACGCGTAATTACCTATCGCTTGAATCAAATGCGTTTTCCCAAGGCCGGTTCCCCCGTAGAGCACAAGTGGGTTGAAGGAGGTTCCTCCCGGGTTATTTGAAACTGCCGATGCGGCGGCTCTCGCAAGCTGGTTGCTGTCCCCCTTTATGAAATTGCTGAAAGTGTACCGCGGGTTTAAAAAAGTTTTCACCGGAGGAAGAATCTCTTCGTTTTCCGTAAAAGGGAATGAATGCCCCGTCCGTGTTGCCTGGGTGGGCGGGTTTTCGGTTCTTATGGCTGCCGGCGGATGTATGTCCGTGTTCCCCGATTCATCAGGAGGAACAACGACGTACGTGAGCTTTGCATTTTCGCCCAAGAAGATCGAAATAGTGTTTTTGATGAGTGTGTAGTAGTGTTCCTCGAGCCACTCGTAGAAGAATTGACTTGGAACTTGAACCGTCAATTCCCCGTTTTCGAGTTTAGCTGCCTTGACCGGCTCGAACCACGTTTTAAAACTCTGGTTTGGAATTTGGTTTTGAATGGAAGTAAGGCACGACAACCAAATGCTGGTTGCATCATGATTTGCAGCAGATGTTTCTACGGCTTCAAGTTGGTTTTCCATAAGAAATCACGCGATTGAAGATTATCAACACTCAACATTGAGTTATGAACAAACTTATCAACACCACGAATAATTCATAAATAGACAGTTACGCAATTCAAAAAATTATACACATGAAGGAATTCACTGCATGACATTAAATTACAATGATCCAATTCACTTGTGTACCACTTATCAACAATCATACATGGCATAGCTTTCCGCAATGAAATCAAGGGTGCGCGAGAAAGAAAAACAAATAAAAGTTATTAACATTTTATTCACACAGAATTCTCTCCCCGTCACACCATGAATTATACAATACAAAGATCGGTCTTGTCAAGCAATATTTTTCACCGGCAAATAGTTCTTGTTTATCAGCCACAATTTTCATACTTTACCCTGACGTCAAGTATGAAAGTTGAATAAAAAGGATTGCCTTAAGACGAGGCAACCCTTTTTTGTTTGGAAAGTACTCGGAGAACATTGATGAAACGCACATACCAGCCCCACAAACGGAAGCGCAAAAACACTCACGGTTTTCGGGAACGGATGTCTACTAAAAACGGCCGGAAAGTCCTTTCGCGGCGCCGGGCAAAAGGCCGGCATAAGCTTACTGTCAGCGACGAGCAATAAACTCTGACACATCTCTTGCAGCCTTGAAGACGGGCGACAAAGGTTGAATGTGTGCAGCACACACTTCGCAAATCAGAAATCCTTCGCGGTTATTCCGTTTTCTCCGAGATCCTGAAAAATGGAGAGTCCATTCAAAGCTCGGCGCTTCAATGCTATATCAAAAAACAGACAAAAGGAAAAAATACGCCCCCCGTGTGCGTTGGGTTTGCCGTTCCGCGAAGAGATGTTCCTCTTGCCGTTGACCGAAACAGGCTGAAGCGATTAATGCGTGAAGCTTTTCGAACGAACAAGTCGCGGTTGTTTAATGCCGTCAGCGGAAAAAATTTGCAGCTCGCCCTTGTATTTATTTTTAGAAAGGCCGGACGCACCAATGTCCGGCAGATTCGTTATACAAGCATCGAAAAAGACTTGAAGGACGTGATGTCGAAAATCATTTCCATGGTAACGAGACTACAATGACACGCATCCTTGTCGGCACCATCCGTCTTTACCAACTGTTTGTGTCCCCCCTTCTTCCGCCTAATTCATGCAGGTTTTATCCTTCGTGCTCGAATTATTCGATCGAGGCAATTGAAACGTACGGCCCGCTGAAAGGCGTGTGGATGACAATGCTGCGGATCGGGAAGTGTCATCCGTGGCACGAAGGCGGGTACGATCCGGTGAACCAGGATGAGCATCAGTAAATTTTGAATTGGAGCAACACATCAATGGATAAACAGTCAACGCTCGGTTTTATTCTTATCGCTATCGTCCTGGTCGTGTGGATGTGGTGGAGCTCTCCTCGTCCTTCACAACAACCGCAAAACGGGAAGCAGGTCTACGAGCTGAAAAAAGACTCTTCAATAGCGGTAAAACCGGAAGTTGAGAAGAAGGAAACTCCAAGCAAAACCGAGTCACGACAATTTTCACCGAAAGATTCGCTCGGTAAATTCTTTTCGAGTGCCGCTGTTGGAAACGAGCGCATTGTCACCATAGAAACGGATTTGTACACGGCACAGATTTCGACGAAGGGGGCCGTTATACAAAGTTTTGAGCTGAAGAATTATAAAACTTGGGACCAACGAACGGTTCAACTTGTCGAGAATGCCTCGGGGGGAGACTTTAGCCTTCTTTTTACATCGACGGACGGCAAGCTCATCAACACAAGAAGTTTATTTTTTGACGCTACGCTCCCTTCTACGGGAAGCATCCGCTTAACTGGAAACGAAGAGTACTCGATTGATTTCACCCTTAATGCCGGGTCCGGCCGGATCGTTAAAACGCTCCGCTTCAAAAATAATTCGTACGGGTTGGATGTCAAGGTGAAACTTGTCGGCATGCAGGACATTATCGCCAATTATGAGTACCAGGTAATTTGGGAAAATGGAGTTCGGTACGTTGAGCACAATAGTGTCGATGAGTCTCGTCAAGCGGAAGCGTTTTCGTACGCGGGGGGCGAGGTTGCGACAGTGGACGCCGCCAAGCCGGGCGAGAATCCAATCTCGAACACGAGCGGCTTAACGGAGTGGGTTGCAACACGCAATAAATATTTTGCCGTCGTGCTCCTCTCGGACGACAAGAAAGCGGACGGGGCGTATCTCGAAGGACATTGTGAAGCGGCCCCCGACCATGGCATTGTTGAGCACTACTCGATTGGATTAAAAGTTCCTTTTAAAAACACCGATGAAGAGTCGGCGCATTTCACTCTCTTTATTGGCCCGCTGGATTACGACATCATCAACAGCTACGGTCATGGTCTCGACCATATCATGAGCTTAGGTTGGTCATGGATCCGGCCGATTACAGTGTACCTGTTCATCCCTCTCTTCAAATTCTTACGCATTTTCATTTCGAACTACGGCCTTATCATCATACTCTTCTCCATTATTGTCAAGGTCGCGCTTCACCCCTTGACACGGAGCAGCATGAAGTCGATGAAGAAAATGCAGGCATTACAGCCGATGATGGAAGAAATTCGGACAAAGTTTAAAGATGATCCGAACCAGATGAACATTCAGATCATGAAACTCTATAAAGACTACGGCGTCAACCCGGCCGGCGGTTGTTTACCAATGCTGCTGCAGATGCCGATTCTTTATGCTCTCTACGCGCTGTTTTCGAATTCAATCCAATTGCGGCAGGCAAATTTTGTCTGGTGGATAAAGGACCTCTCGGTACCGGATGTGATCGTTGACCTTCCATTTACCCTCCCTCTTTTCGGCCTCCACAACCTCAGCGGCCTCGCGTTGATGATGGGGATAACAATGTTCATCCAGCAAAAGATGACGGTGAACGACCCGCGGCAAAAAGCGATGGTCTGGATGATGCCGGTGATGATGACGCTGCTTTTCAATAGCCTTCCGTCGGGATTGAACTTGTATTATTTTGTGTTCAACTTGCTTGCGATAGGACAGCAAGTGTTTGTGAACAAGCAGCACGATAATACGCCGCTTCAGAAAGTCTCGGAGAAAAAAAGATCGGGTGGAATCATGAACAAACTGACAAAAAATTTACCGCAGCCGCCGAAACGGTAAACTGCCACCCAATACCGGCATTTCTCGTTCAGCGATAAAGCGAAAAAGAGGACCCATAAACGATATGAGTCCTCTTTGTTGTTTCAGGGAGATTTTTTCTGTTTGCTACTTTGCCCCGCTCTCTTTCCATTTTTGCATCTCTTCACCGATCCATCCTCCTACAAAAGAAAGAATAAACCCTCCTGTAAGGCCGATGGCGATGAACTCCGGGTCCAATATCGTTATCGCGCCGAGGCCGTAATAGATAAAGAGAAAATTTAGAATTACGCCAAATACACCCGCAAGCGCCGCCTCTTTGATTGTAACGCCCGGAGATTTGTATCCTACGATAATCCCTGCAACAATGAAACTTGTACCGAGAGAAATCAAGATGCCCGCGACACCGAATCGCAGAAGGGCAAAGAGCCCATAGACAAAAATATTGTTAAGAACGAATGCGATGACCGTTCCCGCAATAACCCACCCCCACTCCAGGCCCCCGATCGATGTACTCTTTACAGCTCGATGTTGAGAACCCTGAAGCTCCTCACCGACCCAGCCGCCGAGAAGGGAAAGCAGAAAAGCGAGGAACGGGGCCACGATCATTTGTTCTTCCGACGCGGTGTAGTCAAAGCCGAAATGGAGTATCGCCAGCGTGAGTATCATTGTGAACACTCCGCCGATTGCCGGCTCTTTGATGGTGTAGCCCGGCGATTTGTAGCCGATAATAATTCCCATAATCACAAATGAAAGCAATCCGATGAAAAGAGGAATATAGAATGTGTGAAACATGTCCGACATAGCTTGAAAAAGGAACGTTGCCAAAATGACGCCCACCATCGTTCCGATGCCGATCCACTTCCATTGCAAACCGGGATGCCCCTGGGATTCCGTGGCCATACAGACCTCCTTAACGGCGGGTTATTTTAAGACAGAAAAAACGTTACACACATTATAATAACGGATCGAGTATAAATTGAGCCTTCTGAATAATTTCAAAAGTATGGCTCACGCAAAGTCGCAAACAGGATATCACACAAAATCTTGGCGCCTTAGCGGCTTTGCGCGAGGCGATTTTTCAGATGTCTCAAATCGTAAAGTCGGATTCATGAAACCTCATCAACACATTGGGTCATACCTTCAAAAACCATTTGCGCTTCCATAATATCCATGCAATAAAAAAAAGGAACAGCAGAAAACTGAGCGCAAAAATCAGAGAGGCATTGACGGGTTGTGCGAGCGGAAGGAAAAGATTTCTAAAGACAACCGCTTGCAGCGAAGCTTCAGAGCCATCGGGCTGCTTCAGCATGACCAAGGAATCGCAGATCTTTCCGATTGACTCTGAAAAAAAGTACACCGTGATTGCATTCATCCCGAAGATGATGAACGGCTTTGCCCAGCGTGAATATCCTTTGACATCGATGAGCCAGTAAAATGTTGCAAAGCAGATAAGCGCCCACCCCGCCATGAAAATGGCGTACGACGACGTCCAGATGCTTTTATTAATTGGCAGCCACATATCCAGCGTTGCGCCGAGAAGAAGCAAAAGATTTCCCGCGGTGAACATCCATGCAGTTTTTTCTTCTTTTGAGTGCCGCGAGTGCAAATAACGCCCCGTCAAAACGCCGAAGATCGTCGTCGCGACTGCGGGAAGCGTGCTCACAATTCCTTCGGGGTCCCATGTTTTCGTCTGCCACCACATGTGCCCCGATAACAGCAGCGAGTCAACATAAGCAGAAAAGTTGCGTCCCTTTTCCAAAACACCGGTCCCGATCCCCGGAACGGGAACGAGCCTCATCATCAGCCAGTATGAGATCAACAGCCCGGCCAGCCAGGAGACCTGAACCGCGACACGCTTCGTATAGAGGAAAAGAATCGATGCGGCGAAATAGCAGATTGCGATTCGTTGAAGCACTCCCATGATTCGAATGGTAGAAAGGTTAAAATAAGGAAAACCCGCAAGGAATAAACCGAGGCTGAAAATAATCAGTGAACGTTTTACTACTTGCAGAAGCAGCGTTCTTCTTGTATCGCCGCGTTCCTGACGGTGAGCGAACGACATCGTCAGTGCGACGCCGACGATCCAGAGGAAAAAAGGAAAAATCCAATCGGTGAACGTCCAGCCATTCCATTCCGAATGCTCCAACTGAGGATAAATAGCGCTCCACGTTCCCGGGTTGTTGACAAGAATCATTCCGGCAATTGTCGCACCGCGGAAAGCATCGAGGGACACAAGCCGATTGTGGGGTTGTACCGTTGCCATAAAACAGCCAAGTGGTGAAGTTCTTATTTTAACTGAAAAATACGAAATCCCATCGCGGGAATTTTGATAGGAATCAGTTTTGACGGAGGTAGGGCAGCCGTAACCGTTTTCTTTGTGAAAACATCGGTAAGAGTAGTTTGATTCTCTGTTGCCAGATCGGGAGATGAAAGGTTCAGTGAACCGTCGAATACTTTCCGGCCAAAATTGAGCGCTACGATAAACTTGTTTGTACCGGAAACGCGTGCGAATGCATAAACACGCTGTGGGTTGGATGAAGAAATGCGTATCATTTCTCCTTCCGAGAACGCCGGTTCATTTTTGCGAAGGTCGAAAAGCCTGGTGTACAATTTTCTGAACGCGGTTCTATCTTTCCAATCAATAGAAAATTTTTCAAACAGTTTGAGCTTTTTGTTATTGCCGACCTCTTGTCCGTTATACAATAGTGGAATCCCCGGCAGAGTGTTGGCAACGACGGCGGCGAGCTTTGCTCCCGTGATGCCGAATTTCTTCACATCGGGAGCGTCCCACGCGTTTTCGTCGTGGTTCGAGCTGAAGCGCATGATGGACGAGCCTTGTGGGTACGCCGCCCTCTCAATATTCAGAATGGTGTCGAGGGCAAGGACAGATTTTTTCCCTTGTATAATCGGCGCGAGCACCTCATATGTATCCCAGCCGTATGATACGTCGAACGCCTTGAGATGATGAGGAGGATATGCCGCTTCCGCGAGCATCATCACCGGTTTAATGCTGTCCAGTGCCGCACGAGCATCGTCCCAGAAATCTATCGGCACAAGTTCTGCAACATCGCAGCGGAATCCATCGACGCCGATATCGCGGACCCAATACTTCATCATCGCAATCATGTATCGTCGCAAGCCCGGCTTCGAATAATTAAGGTCGGCAACATCAGTCCAGTCACGGTTCGGTGATACGATGTTGCCGGCACTGTCCTTTGTAAACCAATCGGGATGTTCGTTGATAAGCTTGCTATCCCACGCAGTGTGGTCTGCAACCAGGTCGATGATGAGATGAAAACCGAGCTTGTGTGCCATTTTCACCAATCGTTTGAAATCGTCTATCGTTCCGAATTTAGGATTGATTCCATAGTAATCCCGGACGGAGTACAGACTGCCAAGCCTTCCCTTGTGGTGCAGCACGCCGACCGGGTGGATCGGCATGATCCACAAAATGGTAACGCCAAGCTTCTTCAGCTTGGGGAGCCTTTGTTCGATCCCTGCGAAATTTCCCGCTGGAGAAAATGAGCGTGTATAAATTTCATAGATGACGCCGTGGCGGATCCAATTTTCGGAATGCCGTGCATGCTGGGTAGAAAGATTCCCGGCGCGGGTAGAATCAGATGGTTGTGAGCGGGGCGATGATGGCACGCTGGTAAGGAGTAACAAAAGGATGATGCATCTTTTCATAGTATGAAAACGAAAGATTATTGCCTGCGCCGTTTAATCCCGACGGATGAAAAGTAGCAAATGTCAAAGAATGATGCAAACGGATCACGACATAGCGCTCATTTCCCCCACTATCTTGAAATTCTTCATGGAAATTTCTACTTTGGAAAAACATGGGCATTTTGGAGACAACCCTCGGTGTTTTAGTTTGATGCGAATAGCGGTGGTATTGTTCACATTCCTTTTCAGCTTGGGAGTTCTTTCGTGTGGATCTAACGGCAAATCAAGTTCAACGGGAGAGGCCATAGAGCCAAAATTATCTTCTATACAAAAAGAGATTTTCGACGAAAGCTGCAATGCTCCATCCTGCCATGGAAGCGGACGAAAAGGGGACCTCAGCCTCGTCGCAGGAAATTCATTTGGACAGTTGGTCGGCATTCGAAGTACGGCCGATAAAAAAAATCTTCCCCCCTTTCTTCGTGTAAAACCGGGAAGCCCGGATTCCAGCCTTCTCTTCATCAAAATCATCGCGCCGGATACCAATCAGGGTGAGCTCATGCCTAAGGGAGCCGATAAACTCACACAGAACAGCATCGACGCGATACGTCAATGGATCCTCAACGGCGCCCCGAATAATTGATGAGGGGCTTCCGAAGGTTTTGTTCCTCATAGAGGTCGGATACCTCTTGATTCCCGTCAGCACATCGCTGTTTCCCGGGCAAGATGTCCGACATCTGGCGCCAGTCGCATTGGATTCCGGTTCGTTTTTTTGTATATTGAGGTAGAAATTAAACGCTTCCAAAACTTGTAGGGGCGACGCCAAGTCGCCCCTACGGTTTTTAACTGCGGTATCGAGTCTATGATGAGAAGAGAAGACATTCGCAATATCGCTATTATCGCCCATGTTGACCACGGGAAAACAACGCTTGTCGACCAGCTCTTGCGGCAGACGGGAACATTCCGCGACAATCAAGTGATGGTAACACGCGTGATGGATTCGAACGATCTTGAAAAGGAACGCGGCATCACGATTCTCGCCAAGAATACCTCGGTCTTCTACCAGCCGAAGAATTCAAAAACAAAAATTAAGATCAATATCGTCGACACACCGGGGCATTCCGACTTCAGCGGCGAAGTTGAGCGGACACTGAAAATGGTCGACGGCGTTCTTTTGCTCGTCGATGCCGCCGAAGGCCCGCTCCCCGGAACCAAGTTTGTCCTGAAAAAATCTCTCGATCTGCATCTTCAGCCGATTGTCGTCATCAACAAAATCGACCGGAAGGACGCACGCCCTCATGAAGTGCTGGATGAAGTCTTTGAGCTGTTCCTATCGCTCGGCGCAACCAACAAGCAGTTGGATTTCCCGACAATTTATTCCATCTCAAAACAAGGAATAGCGAAAACCGAACTCGACCAGGAAAGCAACAACCTTGAACCGCTGTTTGAGGCGATCATCAATAACGTCCCTGCGCCCGAAGGAAACAGTGGCGAGCCGTTTCAAATGCTCGTCACGACCATCGACTACAACGACTATCTGGGCAGGCTCGGCATCGGAAAAATTTCCCGCGGCACAATTAGCTTCGGTTCGCCGATGAAAATTATCCATCGTAACGGCTCGGCGGAAGACGCGCGCGTGACAAAAATTTATACGTTTGAAGGATTGAAACGTGTTGAAACACAAAAAGCGAGCGCCGGCGATATCATCGCGATTGCAGGAATGGAAGATGTCGATATCGGCGAAACAATCGCCGACGCTGCCGACCCAACGCCAATGCCGTTTGTCGCTATCGAAGAACCGACGATCTCCATGAACTTTGTTGTGAACAACTCTCCGTTTGCCGGGCAGGAAGGGAAATATGTCACGACGCGGAATCTTGGGGAACGGCTCGCCCGTGAATTACGCTCGAATGTCAGCTTGCGGGTAGAACTGACCGACTCCCCCGATGTTTTCCGCGTGAGCGGCAGGGGCGAGCTGCATCTTTCCGTGCTGATTGAAAACATGCGGCGGGAAGGATTTGAGCTGCAGGTTTCCCGTCCCGAGGTGATTTATAAAAATATTGCCGATGTGCTGTGCGAACCGATGGAACACGTCATTATCGATGTGCCCGACGAATTTGTCGGCACGGTGATCGAGAATCTGGGACGGCGCAAAGGTGAAATGAAAAATATGATTTCATCGAATGGAAACACCCGGCTTGAATTCTTTGTCCCGTCGCGAGGCCTGATCGGTTTCCGCAACGAGTTCATGACTCAGACGAAAGGAACGGGGATTCTTCATCACAATTTTCACGGCTACGAACCGTTTAAAGGAGAACTTGAGCATCGCACAAAAGGAGCGCTCATTGCAATGGAGGCTGGCGAAGCAGTTGCCTACGGGATGTGGAAATTGCAGGAACGCTCGACGTTTTTTGTGGAACCCGGCGCGCGCGTTTATCCGGGGATGATTGTCGGCGAAAATTCGCGTGAACACGATATGACGGTCAACGTCTGCAAATCGAAGCAGCTTAGCAATATGCGCGCATCCGGCTCGGATGAAGCCGTGCGTTTGGAGCCCCCCCATCTTTTGACGCTCGAACAGGCAATCGAATGGATCGGCGACGATGAGTATGTTGAGGTGACCCCTAAATCGATTCGTCTCCGAAAAAAAATTCTCGGAGCCAACGAGCGAAATCGAGCTTCGAAAAAAAAGGTTGAAACCGCAGAATAAACGAGCAAAAACCCCTTTCGTTTGGGTAGATGTCGGGAACCTTGCCGATTTACCTTACCAAATATTTCAATATATCGCGATTCTCTCGATAAGGTGTCCGACCATCTAGTACGCGAGAGGCAAACTGTAACACCCCGCCCCATTTGCGCTTCGTCCGCTATTCAGCTATATTCTCGCAACAGAATAATCTTACCTTCCGTAAAGATACAGGCGAATCTAATAACGGACAAATCCATGCCACAGAAAAAATCTCCGATGAATCTTTGGAAAACGATGGACAAGAAGGGCATCCGCCGTCTCGCGGTCGCCGTTTTTTTCCTCTTCGGCACAATCGGTCCGCTCACCATGCTGATGGATAACTCCATTTTACCCGGCTCATGGTTCAGGCTGTTTTATCTTACGGTGTTGGAAGGGGCATTTGCAGCATGCATTATTCTGTTTATAAGAAAGCCATTCCTGCTTGTCGTATTATTGCTCTTGATCGTGGGTGCAATGATTTCGGCAGACCGAGTTGAAGAGCTGTTGCTCGGACGCAGTGAACAAAACATGATATTGACAGCCAACCATCTTTTTACGTTGACCCAAGCAGAGCTTGACCGCATTGATGAGCGGCGTCCCGCGTTCGGTCTATTAGCTGTCGCTCTTTTGGGAACCGGCTACGCACTTTTTCTTATGGTTATTAATGAAGAAAATAAAAAAAGCACACGCCTGGAAACTGAAATCGCCGTTGCACGGACAATCCAAAAATCGCTGCAGCCGTCAGAGGTGTTCAAAACCGACTGGTGCGAAGCGGCGGGAGCTACCGTTCCGGCGACAGAAGTCAGCGGCGATTATTTCGATATGATAAAAATTTCTGACGATGAAATTGTGTTTGTTATTGCCGATGTTTCAGGCCACGGCGTTGGTGCCGGCATACTTTCCGCAATGACGAAAAGTGCAATCCATACGGAGCTTCATCACAATACGACACCGGCCGAATTGATGTTCAATTTGAACAGTGCCGTGTACCAAGTAACAGATAAAAAAATGTTCGTCTCTTTTGCGTATCTTCTTCTTGATAGACGAACGATGACGGCGCACGTTGCAACCGCAGGGCATCCCCCGATTTTTCTTGTTCGAAAGTCGGACGGCGCAATCATCGAGATCCGGACCCCGAATCTCGCCTTGGCCGTCCAACCTTCAACACAGTACACCGAACAGGCGGTTCAGTTTAACCGTGGAGATATTCTGATTCTCTATACCGACGGGATCATCGAAGCAACGAATGACAAGGCAGAACAATTTGGTGCCGACCGGTTAAAGGAATTAATCAGCGATACCGAACGGGCGTCGTCGGAGGCGTTAAGCAATTCCATCATCGCATCCGTCAGGACATTCACCGTTAATAAGGAATTTGCCGACAACGCAACAATTGTCGTAGTTCGTATTTTAGCGTAAACGTTTCGATACAGCTCCGACATTCGATTGACCGGCAAGTTACCCAAGTCGCAAAATTGTAATTGCACCTTCTTTTATACAGGAACTCTCCTACCGGACAATACGCGGTTAAATTAGAGTTAACAGAGAGGCGCACGCAAAATAACGGTGACGGTCGGAAATACAGATACTTAATTGTAGCAACAAATTTCGTCGATACCGCAACAGCATCTGTTACAGTGACCATTCCACGCGACGAGAATTTTCCCGATCGGAGAGATAACGACCGCAACGGTCGTTGAGATAATTATCGGTAGCATGTAAAACAGGGGTCTAAAAGAAGGCGAGACAAAATTTTGTCCCGCCTTCTTTTTTATCCCCACAGCTTGAATGTTAAAACAAGAAAGCTGATATTCTCTCTCAAAATGCTGGTAATTCAAGGTAGTCGTACTGCATCCCTTGCATATTGAACTCGAAGGAAGGAATAAGGAATGAAGAGCACCGTTCTTGTTTTTCTATTTATTGTTTGCGCTGGGGCGTTATTTTCACAAACCCAACGTGAGTGGGAAGAAAAGCTTTGTGCAATTCCGAAACCGGAAAATCTGCGGGAATACATGAAAAAACTTTCTGCTCATCCGCACCATCTCGGATCGGCGTACGATAAAGAGAATGCAGAATGGATTCTCTCGAAGTTTAAGGAATGGGGGCTTGATGCGCACATTGAGACGTTCGATGTCTTATTTCCTACTCCAAAAGAACGTGCGGTCGAACTTGTCGCCCCGACAAAATTTGTCGCAACGCTGCGGGAACCAATGATTCCGGAAGATCCGACGTCAAACCAGCAGGATGAACAACTTCCAACATACAATGCTTACTCAATTGACGGTGACGTTACCGCGCCTTTGGTTTACGTGAACTACGGCATTCCGGACGATTACGAAAAACTTGACCGGATGGGAATCTCCGTAAAAGGCTGCATCGTTATTACACGCTATGGTGGATCGTGGCGAGGCATCAAACCGAAAGTTGCAGCGGAGCATGGCGCGGTCGGTTGCCTTATTTATTCCGATCCGGCTGGTGACGGATATGCCCAGGGAGATGTTTTTCCAAAAGGCGCGTATCGTTCTCCGGAAGGCGTACAAAGGGGAAGTGTTATGGATATGCCGTTGTATCCGGGAGACCCGCTTACACCCGGAATTGGTGCAACCCCCGGAGCAAAGCGCCTTGCAATGAACGATGTTCAGGTTTTCACAAAAATTCCTGTTTTGCCGCTCTCGTATGCAGATGCCCAGCCGCTACTTGCCGCATTGAGCGGGCCCGTAGCTCCGGCCCAATGGCGCGGCGCACTTCCGATAACGTATCATGTCGGTCCCGGTGATGCAACGGTGCATCTCAAAGCGGAGTTCAATTGGGATCAAAAAAAGATTTACAACGTCATTGCAAAAATCCCCGGTTCGGATTTTCCGGACCAATGGGTGATCAGAGGAAATCATCACGACGCATGGGTTAATGGAGCGGAAGATCCGATCTCAGGACAAGTTTCTTTGTTGGAAGAAGCCCGGTCGTTCGGAGAACTTGTTAAACAGGGTTGGAAGCCTAAGAGGACAATTATTTATTGCGCGTGGGATGGAGAGGAAGAAGGGCTGATCGGTTCGACCGAATGGGTGGAAACACATGCCGACGAACTTCAACAAAAAGGAGCAGTGTATATAAATTCCGATTCAAATGGCCGGGGCTACCTCTATGTTGAAGGGTCGCATTCGCTGGAAAAATTTATCAACGCTGTCATGCGTGACATTAACGACCCCGAAAAAAATATTTCTGTCTGGAGGCGCTCGTACCTGGCGCAAATCGCCCATGCTACTTCTGCGGATGACCGCAGGGAAATCAGGCAGCGCGCAGATTTGAAAATAAGTGCACTCGGCTCCGGTTCCGATTACAGTTCGTTTCTTGACCATGCGGGTATTGCCTCGCTGAATCTCGGTTATGGAGGCGAGGATGGAGGAGGGTCCTACCATTCCATCTACGATGATTTTTATTACTACACCCATTTTTCCGATACCGACTTTGCGTACGGCCGGGCACTTGCGCAAACAATTGGCACCGCTGTGATCAGGCTGGCGGATGCAGACCTGCTTCCGCTCGGGTTCACAAATTTTTCCGAGACGGTAAGGAAGTATTTGGACGAACTGCAAAAGCTTGCTAAAAATAAGCAGGACGATGTCCGCGAGCGAAACAAGGAAATTGAGGAAGGAGTGTTTACGGCAACGGCGGACCCTAAAGAAAAATTTATTCCGCCGCCGATGGAAGAACTTCCGCCGTTTTTGAATTTCGCCCCATTACAAAACGCAGTCGATTCATTGGCCCGATGTGCTGAGCGGTACGATAAAGCCGCAATGAGTATCAAGGAGACCAAATCAACATCCCTTGAGACTGTCAATGAAAAACTTATCCAGAGTGAGCGGAGGCTGACGACAACAGAGGGGCTACCGGGGCGCCCGTGGTTCAAGCACCAGATCTATGCGCCCGGATTTTATACGGGGTATGGCGTGAAAACAATTCCTGCGGTTCGCGAAGCCATTGAACAGAAGCAATGGAAACTTGCAGACGATCAGATCATAAAAGTTGCGAAGGTCATTGAAAGCGAAGCATCGTTAATTGACTCCACTGCAACAGAATTAGAAAGAATTTCTCGATGAAAAAGCTTCCCGTCAATATTTATGCAACCGCACATAAGAGATTATTAATCATAGCTCTAATTACGACAACCATCTCCATGTGCGCACTTTCTCAACAACTGACCGCCGTAAAATGCGGAAAGCTCATCAACGGCAAATCCGACAAGCCGATTGAAAACGCAGTGATTCTTATTGAAGGTAACAAAATCAAAAATGTCGGCAGAGATATTCCAATCCCCGAAAATGCCGTTGTTATAGATCTTTCACACGCAACCGTTCTTCCCGGCCTTATCGATGCGCACACGCACGTCTTGCTGCAGGGGGACATCACGGAAGAAGATTACGCGGACCAGATTTTGAAGGAATCAATTCCATACCGCACGCTTCGGGCGACGGTGTCGTGCAAGACGGCGCTCATGCACGGGTTTACAACAATCCGCGACCTCGAAAGCGAAGGCGCGATGTACGCCGACGTTGACTTGAAGAAAGCAATCAACAACGGCATCATCGACGGTCCGAGAATGTTTGTCGCAACGCGATCGATGAGCACAACCGGACATTATCCCTTGCGCAACAGTGCGTATGCGTGGGAAATCACTGTGCCGAAAGGGGTGCAGGAAATTACCGGTGCTGACGAAGCGCGGCGGGCTGTGCGAGAACAAATTTCATACGGGGCAGATTGGATAAAAATTTATGCCGACCGTGGCTACTATCGCTTGCCCGACGGGACATTTCGCGGCCTTCCGAATTTTTCTCAGGATGAGATCAACGCCATCGGCGACGAGGTGCGATTGGAGCATAAAAAATTTGCCGCCCATGCCGTGACACGCGACGGCATTATTTATGCCATCAACGCCGGGGCGAGTTCGATCGAACATGGATTTGGGATGGACGATGAATGCATTGAGCTCATGGCGTCGAAGGGTGTGTATTGGTGTCCGACAATCTATGTGAATGTGTGGGTTGCAGAAGGACGGGCAGCCGCAGGAAATCCGATCAACAAAGCCTTTAATGAAGTACTGCCGGTTGTATTCGCCAAGGCGATGAAAGCCGGGGTGAAGATTGTGTTCGGCACGGACGTCGGCGGGTTTGCATGGTCGGAGAACGAAGCGAAAGAATTTTCTTACATGGTAAAATTCGGAATGACACCGATGCAGGCGATTCAATCGGCAACGATGATGGCCGCCGACCTCCTCGATATGTCCGGCAAAATTGGTGAAATCTCTCCCGGCGCGTTTGCCGATATCGTTGCCGTGAATGCCGACCCGCTTAAAGACATCTCTGCTCTCGAAAGAATTTCATTTGTCATGAAAGACGGAAAGGTGTACAAAAATAATTCTCAATGATCCGCAAAAAAAAGGTTGTCGTTGTCCTCCCTGCATACAACGCGGAAAAAACGCTCGAATCCACGTACCATGAAATCCCTTCCGATATTGTGGATGAAACAATCCTTGTGGACGATGCCAGCACCGACCGGACCGTTGCCGTCGCAAAGAGATTGAATATTCGCACCATTGTCCATGCGAAAAATCTCGGCTACGGCGGCAACCAAAAAACCTGCTACAAAGCAGCTCTCGAACGAAGGGCGGATATTGTCGTGATGTTGCATCCCGACTATCAGTACACTCCGAAATTAATTTCCGCAATGGCGTATCTTCTGGACTCGGGTGAGTTTGACGTCGTCCTCGGCTCGCGTATTCTTGGAGGAAAAGCGCTGAGCGGAGGAATGCCGCTCTACAAATACGTCAGCAATCGTTTTTTAACATTCACACAAAATATTTTGATGGGAGCCAAACTGTCGGAGTACCATACCGGGTACAGGGCGTTTACGCGCACCGTGCTGGAAACAATTCGGACGGAATCAAACTCAAACGATTTTGTTTTTGACAACGAGATGCTTGCTCAAATTCTCTACGCCGGTTTTCGTATCGGGGAAATAACGTGCCCCGCAAAATATTTTTCCGACGCGTCTTCGATCAACGTTACTCGCAGTATAAAATACGGATTCGGCTGCCTCCGTACCGCCGTCCAATTCCGCCTTCAAAAAATGGGAATCGTTCATAGCGCCATCTTCAAAAACAACGTAGAGTGAAGACACGATGACTGCAGGATATCAACCGCCTGAAACGCGAACACACGGATTTACATTCGGATCGGTAGCCTCAGATCCCCGGTGGCAGACGGTAGTTGTCATTTTTTTTGCGATGACCGTCATGTTCTCCAAAATCGGTACGGAAGGGCTGGCGAATTATGACGACTGTTTCTATGCAGAAAAAGCAAAAGAGGTGATCCAAACCGGAAGCTGGATGACGCTCCACTATAATGGAACACCCGCGTTTGAAAACCCCCCGTTCTACATCTGGTTGGTCGCCGTTGCGTACAAGATATTCGGCATCAACGAATATGCAGCGATATTTCCTTCCGCACTGATGGGAGTATTGACCGTCCTGCTCATTTATTTTACTGCCCGCCGCTCCTACGGACAGTGGAGCGGATTTTTCGCCGCCGTTGTACTCTCTACCACATTTATCTTCACTCGCTATGCCCGGCGGGCAATGTTCGATGTCACCCTCTCATTCTTTGTCACGGCGGCGTTGATTTCGCTCTGGCTTGCATTGCATAAAGATGCCCGTTATTTTTTCTTGTGGGGGATTTGCACGGCCGTTGCCGTGCTTATCAAAAGCGTTCTCGGTCTTTTCCCGGCGGTGATTTCCGTGGCATTTCTTCTTGCGACGGGCCACTGGAAAAAACTCTTCAGCCCGGCATTCCTCGGCGGTTGTGCAATCATCGTTCTCATAGGATTTTCATGGTATGCCCATGAACTTTTAATTTTTGGAAAAAGTTTTTACAGCTTACATTTTGGATGGCTCATCATTGAGCGCGGTTTTCAAAATGCACCGGAGCCATGGTACGCCCATTTTTCGTACGTGAAAGATTTATTGGTGTACTATTGGCCATGGCTGCCGCTCTTTATCTACGGCCTTATCCGGTCGGTTCGCGGGGCGATAAAGCGCGATGAACGGTCAATGCTTCTCGTGCTTTGGATTTTCATCATCGTTGCCACGATGAGCATGATGGCAAATCGAGTACTCTGGTACATTATGCCTATTTTTCCTGCAGCAGCAATACTGTGTGGAGAAGTATTAACAAACATTCTTTCAGATTCTGCACGCCTGCGATTTGCAAAAATCTGTTGGTGGTTGGCGGTCGTTGTTGCCATTCTCGTCAACGCGACTCCGTTGCAACTGGGTATGCGCCGCGAGGTTGAAGTTCGCACAATCGCTCCGTATGTGAAGTACTTCGGCAATGAAGGTGCAACAGTCATCGGTTATCGCCAGCCATTTTATGGTCTGAATAATGCCCTCCTCTTCTACTCGGACCATTCCGCGAATCCCATCGTGTCGACATGGAATGAAGTTGATGAAGCATTTAAAAGCGAGAAAACGGTTTTATGTGTGGTCAATTGTGCCGATCTCCAAGAATTGGCCGGTCACATCGGCGGCCTTTCGATTATCAAGCAAGGCGCTGCACTCGCGTTGGTGTCAAACCATCCGTTAAACAGCAGCAAAGTTCCTACATTGTAACAGCCTAAAAGCTCATCAGAGAGCAATAGACATAACGAGAAATTATTACAGGATGCATCCTATGACACATCCCATAAAAAAAATATTCGTCGCCGTTGCCGGAAATATTGGTTCCGGCAAATCGTCTCTCACGACCATGCTCGGAGAGCGGTTTCACTGGAAGCCGTACTTCGAGTCGGTCGAAGACAACCCGTACCTTGCCGATTTCTACGGTGATATGAAACGGTGGTCGTTTCACCTGCAAATTTATTTTCTTTCGCACCGGTTCACAAACCATAAGCAGATTGTCGAATCAAGTGAATCGGTTATTCAGGACCGCTCTATTTATGAAGACGCTGAAATTTTTGCGAGAAATCTTCACGAGATCGGCAACATGGACAAGCGCGATTATGAGAATTACGTTGCACTCTACCATGTCATGATGGAATATTTGCGGCCGCCGGATTTGATGATTTACCTACGCGCGTCCGTCGACACACTGAAAATGCAGATTTCGAAAAGGGGAAGGTCGTACGAACAGGGCATCAAACGGGAATATTTGGAACAGCTCAACCGGCATTACGAATCGTGGATTGACGGCTACAAGCTCGGACCGCTGCTCGTCGTCGAAAGCGACAGCCTCGACTTTGTTCACAATGAGAAAGATTTTCAGTACGTGCAAAATTTGGTCGGAGAGAAGCTAATAAAATAACGGAAGGTCGTCTTAAGAATGACGCGCAAAGTCGCAAAGAACGCAAAAAGTAAAAAGAACTGGTCTTATTTAGAAGCCATCTCAAAAATGGTTTTCATGCAGAAAGCAGCCGTAAATGTCATGCTGAGCGGAGCGAAGCATCCATGACATGGAAGGCTAGTAGAGTCAAGGTATGTCATTGTCATGGATTCTTCACCCCGTCTGAAAAGCGACGGGGTTCAGAATGACAATGATCTGTCAGTATTCCTTCAGAAGGACTTAATCAAGCGTTTTTGAGATAGCTTCTAGATTGGCGGCTTTGCGATCGTCATTTCTTCTCGAGTAAATTTTTGAGAGAGATTCTAGAAAACACCTTACAAAGGGTTTATATGGTAATTAGTAAGCGGAACCCATCATCGATTATATAACAGGTATCAAGCTTGCGCAGAGTATCCAAAAAATTTGCAACGATTGTATCGGCGAGAAACCGATTACGCCCACCGACTGGATGAAGCGTACTTTATTTTTTAGTAAGGATGGAAAAATATCTCGATACGGTACACAACCAAATCAGGACATAACCCCTACGATTGCTGTGAGTAATCGCAGGGGTAGAAAAAATCTTACTTCCCCGGCTTAAGGAGTGCAACGTACACTCGCTTGGATTCAAGCAGTTTTGCAGCCGCTTGTGCTTGAACATCGTAGTCAAGAGACGCCTTGATTCGCCCTTTGTCGCCGGCGTACCGGCCGATAATTTCTTCTCGAAGCTCTTCCCGCAATTCGTCCGCGTGACGTGCGAACACACTCGCCCTTTCTTTCTCGATCTGCGCCTCAATATTTTCAAGAGAAGAGATCACGGTGCTTCCGTATTTTTCCTTTTTAAAAGCCTCTTTCAATTCTGTAAGCTTCTCTTCGGCATCGTCTTTGAACTCGAACTTCTCTTCTTTTACATAGTCTTCAAATTGTTTCAAGACGGTATCGTCGACGGTAAAATCTCCATCGCCGACAGGATGCTGGGAAACATAGTGAGTTGCAAACATGAAAAACATCGCTTTCTGAATCAACTCTTGTGAAAGGGCGCTTCGTTCGCTTTCAGGCACCGTCGAGTCGGGAGCGATGCCGCCCGCATCTAAAAATTTTCGGCCGTGCTCGGTCGCGAATTCATGCCTCAGGCTGTCGGGCGTGGCAAGAAAAACCCCGTCGGTGTTTCTATGTTTGTAATCAATTTCCTGAATGCTGCGGCCGCTCGGAGTGTAATAGCGCGCCGTGGTCATCTTCAAAGAGGTATTATAGCTGAGTTGCGTAATTGTTTGCACTAATCCCTTGCCGAACGAGCGCGTGCCGATGATTATTCCACGGTCCAAATCCTGAATTGCGCCGGCAACAATTTCGCTGGCGCTCGCGCTGTTTTTGTTGATGAGAACGGCAAGAGGAATATCGCCGGCAATCGGATCTTCGGTCACGGTGTATACTTTTACGTCGTCGCTCTGCCGCCCTCGCGTCGTGACGATCGTGCTGCCTTTGGGGTTGAACTTGCTGACGACATCAACGGCGGCTTCGAGCAACCCGCCGGGGTTATTGCGGAGGTCGAGGATCACTCCACGCAAATCACCTTTAGCTTTTAATTCCCTGAGCGCTTGCAGGACTTCATCGCCGGCGCGCCGGGAAAAACGATCAAGGCGGATGTATCCGATGCCGTGGCCAATGTAGCCCGAGTATGAAACGTTGTTTACTTGAATTTCCTCTCGCACAAGGACGAAATCGAGCGGATTCTTTTCTCCTTCACGCTCAATTTTCATTTTCACCTGGGTTCCGGGCTCTCCGCGAACCATATTCCGGACCGAGTCGGGGTTGGTGTTGAAAATTTTCTGCCCGTCGATTTCGATAATTTTATCTCCTGCACGGATGCCTTGTTTTTGCGCAGAGTAACCGTCCATCGGAGCAATAACGATGATATATCCGTCCCGCTCGCCGATCGAAACACCGACCCCGCCGTATTCACCGTGTGTGATAAGGTCGATCTCTTCCCCCTCTTTTTCGCCGTAGAAAACGGTGTACGGGTCGAGTGTCTCGAGCATGCCGTCGATCCCCGCATGCATGAATTTTTCAGGGTCGATCTCATCAACATAGCCGGTACTGATTTCCTTGTACACTTCCCCGAAAACATCCAGGTTTTTGTTGATTTTGAGATAGATGTCATCGTTGATGAAGAATCCCGCTCCAAGTCCAGCGATAATTCCTACGAGAAGCCACAGCCCAACACTTTTTCTCATGCAACCACCCTTATGTCGTTTGTTATTGTGATAGAAATGTAAATTTTTTTCCCGTGTAATTCTACCTCTACAACACAAAACCGTGCAGGAAAGTTTTGCACACCCTCAGATATAGACGACACAACAGGGAAAAAGTTTATTGTACTCTCACACGGAGGAAAAAATATAGGACATCCTGCCTAAAAGCATTGTTATTATTTGAGGGATTCACCACGCTTGATCAACGAGGTGTCCGGCATCTTGTAAGGGGCAGCTACCAAAGAATTGGAGAAGTTGAATCTCTGTTGAATGATTCATACTTTCAACCATGGTCGATTTGTTATTAACGTCATGTGCGTTTGCCGGTTTCGCCATCGCGCTGTATTTTTCGCTGTCGTACTATCGAGTCGTTGACGCGGACAACAAATGGATCCCGTCATTTTGCAGGATGGAAAAAGGGGCGTGTATAAGAATTCTCGATACACCGGAAGCAAAAGTGTTCGGCATCCCCAATAGCGTCCTTGGCGTGTTCTATTACGGAGCAATTCTTTTTGTTCCGATTCAACGATTCGATGCACTATTTCTCATTGCCTCCATCTTTTCGGTCGGATTAGGGATGTATTTGGTGCATGCGCTGGTGTTCAGGCTAAAAACACATTGTCCCCTTTGCTACACGGCGCACGGAATCAACCTTGTCATTGCCAATCTCTTTATTGTAAGAACAGTTCAACTGTACTCGATTCTGTAACCAACAACAATTTATCGATGAGCGGCTTTTCCTCACGGAGGAGATTTCTTAAAGAGACCCTGTTCGGTGCGATTGCGCTTTCCGCTGCAAAATGTATTCCATTCGACAGCGTTCAGGCCGAAGTAGCCTCCGAAATTCAGCAGCAATTAAAATTTTTCTCACCGATAGAGTTTCTCATTATGCAGGCGGCTGCGGGACGGATTGTAGGCACTTCTGCCGGAGGTTATGCGGGGACGGACGACGTCAACGTGGCGCTGAAGGCAGATACATTTCTTGCGGACGCTGACCCGGAAATACAGGATCAATTCCATCAACTTTTGACGGTGTTCAACGGCGCGTTGTTCGCCTTTTTCTTCGATTTTCGTTTTTCGAGTTTCGTTGAGATGTCTCCTGTTGATCAAGATTCATATTTGCAAAGTTGGATGACAAGTACGCTTTCATTTCGCCGCTCGGCATTTCAAGCGTTGAAACGTGTCAGCCTTAGTCTGTTCTACACGGACAGCCGTTCATGGAATGAAATACATTACGACGGTATGTTTCTGCCGTGGGAAAGAGGGGAGTAACAATCAACAATTAACATCGAACGTAAAAAAGTAAGGCGTAAGACTTAAAACATAAGACGTAAAATACAGAACACAGAGTTGTAAACAACTAATAACAAAATGATCGTTCAGTCAAAAGATATCACAAAACCGATTCGAGAAAGTGCCAACGTCTGTATTATTGGCTCCGGATGCGGCGGCGGAGCCAGCGCGAAAGTTCTTGCAGAAGCGGGAAAGAAAGTTATCGTATTGGAAGAGGGAGGGTATTTCACAAGCAGCGGCTTCGACATGACGGAAGAAACTGCGTATCAAAATCTTTACCGTCAGCGCGCGGGGCAAGCGACGGACGATCTTGCCGTTACCGTGCTCCAAGGCAGGTGTGTCGGCGGAAGTTCTGCCGTGAACTGGACAACTTCATTGCGGACGCCCGACTTCGTACTTGAAAAGTGGTCGAAAGTTTTTGATATCCACGGGTTATCACCAAAAGACTTGGAGCTATACTTCGACAGGATTGAGAAATATCTCAACGTTCACATCGAGCCGGAAGAAAATCACAACCCGAATAACCGTATTATTCTCGACGGAGCCCGGAAGCTTGGTTACACTGCCCACACTTCAGGCCGGAACACGCGAGATTGTAAAAAAGCTGGAGCGTGCGGATTGGGATGTCCGTTCGATGCTAAGTTGTCCGTCAACGTCACATACATTCCCGATGCGGTGAAAGCCGGTGCAACCGTCTTTGCGAATTTTCACGCCGATGAAATCGATGTAAGCGGGCCGCTCAAACAAGTGTTCGGCACGGTGATCGATCAATCTACACAGAAAGTGAAGACGGACTTTATTATTGAAGCGCCTGTTGTCATCATTGCGGCAAGCGCTATCCACTCCCCCGCCCTTCTGCTTCGTTCAAACCTTGCAAATTCAAGCGGCGAGGTCGGCAATCACTTAACGTTTCACCTTACCTCTGCGGTGCTTGGAGTTTACGACCGTATTATTTATCCGGCTGGTGGTATACCGCAATCCGCTCTCTGCGACGAATTTCTCAACAGGAACAACGACGGGGGCGGATTCTGGATTGAGGCTGTTCCCGTTTACCCGACGCTCGCAAGCCTGGCAATTCCAGGTTTTGGAAACGCGCATAAAGAATTGATGAGGCAATATCCCAATATCGGCGCATCGATTGTCCTGGTGAAAGAGATTGATTCGGAAGGGACAGTAACGCTGAACGACTACGGGCACCCTTCGATTTCGTACCAGGTTGGAGTAAGAGACCTTGAATATCTCAAACAAGGTTTGAAAGTTGCGGCGGAAATTCATTTTGCCGCAGGCGCAAAACGCGTGATGACGCTTCATTCACAAAAAATAGAATTTCTATCCCTCCGGGAAATCGACGGCGCGCTTGCGAATGCACATTGGGGAACGAATGAAATTGCGCTGTATAGCGCCCATCCGCTCGGCACCTGCCGTATGGCGGAACACCCTCTCCGTTCTGTTGTCAATTCGCATTGTGAAACGCACGATGTCAAAGGATTGTTCGTGATCGACGGCAGCGTGATGCCCACATCGCTCGGTGTAAATCCGCAGATCACGATTCTTGCTATCGCAGAAAAAAGCGCCGAGTGGATTGCAGAAAATAGATTAAAAAAATTGTAAAGAATCCACAAAGAACACGAAAAGACACGAAGATGCAGAAATACAATTTTTTTGTGCGCTCGCAAATTTAATAGAAAAGTAATTCACACCAATCACAACACATTCTTTTGTATGAGATCCTACAAATTCATCCGGACATTGTTTGTTCTTTTAATCGGTATTTTTTTGTCTTATGAACTAGCGTTCACACAAGTGAAATACTTCGTTGTTCCTCTCTGGCAAAACGGAGCGCCCGGGTTTGAAAATCGCCGCAACGAACCGGAGATTTCGAAAGACTGGTGGGTGCGCAACATTCACAATCCTTCCCTTATGGTCTATTTACCGGAGAAGGCAAAAGCGAACGGGGCGGCAGTCGTCATCTGTCCTGGCGGCGGGCACAGCCAGCTTGTCATTAACCCCGAAGGGCGCGACCCGGCGCTGTTCCTGACCGGTCTCGGCGTAACCGCCATTGTGCTCAAATATAGATTGATCCGCGAAGAGAATTCTCCTTACACCATGGATAACGTGAAGCAGGATGCATACCGCGCAATGAGAATGGTGCGCAGCCGTGCCAAGGAATGGAATATTGATACAGCACGCATCGGCATGCTCGGGTTTTCTGCCGGGGGAGAAGTCGTCGCACTGGTTGCGTATGCCGATGGTGCGGGCGACCCGAATGCATCCGACCCCATCGATCGTTTGAATGGCAAGCCAAACTTCCAAATGCTTGTGTATCCCGGACCGCTGGGAATTCCCGATGTTGTTCCGGCAGATGCGCCTCCAGCATTTTTGCTTGCGGCGAATGACGACAATTGCTGTTCAGAGCCCGTCGTGAAACTGATTCAAAAATATAGGTCGGCAAAGGTTTCGGTAGAAGCTCATATTTATGCTCAGGGAAAGCATGCGTTCAACATGGGAGACCGCTCGCAACTGAATTCGATTAAGACATGGCCGCAACGGATGGCAGACTGGCTGTCGGACAACGGCTGGCTGACGGGAAAGAAATAATTTAAAAAAAGTCTCACGCAGAGGTACTGTGTTAAGAGTCAAACGGTTTTCATAATTTTATTTGCCCTGCTGTTGAGCTGGTGATGAGACGGCGGTCTTCCTGTAGTTGGGCTGATACGGGACATTGTCACGCCACAGAGCGTAGATCAGACAGAGGAGCTTGCGAGCAACGGCGACGAGAGCCACCATTTTGTTGGCCTTCGATTGTACCAAACGTAGGTAAAAGCGCCTGAGTGCTGGATTACACCGAGTTGCAGCGAGGGCTGGCATGAACAACGCACGTCGAAGGTTGCTGTTGCCTTTGTGCGAGATAGAGGGCTTGCCGGAACGAAGTCCAGACTGTCTGATGCGAATGTCAAAGCCTGCATAGCTGGTGAGTTGCTTTGCATTGGTAATAAGAGCAAAGCCGTTGGTTTCACCGATGACCCGCACGGCTGTCATAAAGCCAACGCCCTGAGCTGAGGTGATGTTGCCAATCCGTGCGTGTAGATCATCGTCGTCTTCGACGAGAGCACGAATTTCAACCTCGATTGCTTTGAGTTGCGCCTCATAGAGTTTGTGTTGCGCCTCAAGACGTGCAAGTGTCTGTATCGCAGGCTGATAGCTATGGTCTTTGGCATGAAGCTGGTTCTTGATCTTTGTGAGCTGTTCGGTAGCAGCGTCATACTCGCGTACAAGCGCTTTCAGGATACGCAGTTGTGTTGATGGGGCTTGCCACGGCTGCAGCATACGCTCCAAGCCGAACTGGGCAATGGCTCGCGCATCCAAGCGGTCTGTTTTGGATTTGATATCGAGGGACTTGACGTAGTTCTTCATTTTTGTCGGCAGCACAATTGTCACACGCTGATGTTGTTCAGCCAGGTAATACGCAAGATGCTCGTGGTAGACGCCCGTTGCTTCCATCACGAACCAGAGCGGAGCAGTCGATGGCCCGGCCATCTTCTTTGCCCAACGACTGAGCTTGCGGAAGCCCGGTAACGTATTGCGGAACTCTGCCAGTGCGACAAACCGTTGCTGTTGTTTTTCATCTGTCATGGCGAACTGAGCATCAAAGCTATCTTTGCTAATATCGATACCAACAACTTGTTTCACGGTAATCATGGTGTCTTCACTCCATTCGTTCTTGACGAACAATGACGATTGACTTTCCTTCGACTTCTCTCGTGGATTATACGGGATCCAAGATTGGTCCCTAAGTACTGTTCAGCCTCGAAAAAGTCAACAAGAGTGGGGCAGCTTTCTCTGCGACGGCCTCGCACGTGGCGGACCTAGGCGCAAACCTGTCTCCCACTCTTGTCGTCACTGATCTTGCAAAGAACGATATTAGAACTGTGAAATACAACATACGAGAGTCGCAAAGCCGCGTTAGTTTTTTAAGTGTTTTGCGCCTTGGCGACTTTGCGTGAGACAATCTATCCCGACCCCATCTAAAGCCTAGGGGCACTTCAATTCCTGCAATTTTCCAAAGAAAAAGCAGTTCCCGTCGTCGCTCTTTCCTTGAATTTCGTACAAAAATTTGGTATATTTTTGGATAGAAATTCACAATCCAGCGGCAGCCTTTCAAGCAAGGAGACCCCATGAAATTTTCCGTTACCAGCAGCGAATTGCAGAAAGCGTTATCAAAAACTATCGGTGTTGTACCGACCAGATCAACCCTCCCCATCCTTGAAAACCTCCTGTTTGAAATCACCAAAAATGTCTTGAAAATCACCGCCACGGACCTCGAAATCTCAATGACCGTTGCAGTGAATGTAACAGGGATGGAGGACGGCGTCATTGCCATTCCTGCGAAGAGGATTGTCGACACGATTCGCGCGCTGCCGGATGTCAAAGTAATATTCTCGATCGATACTGAGAATAATAAGATCAAAATGGCGACGGAGAACGGAGAATATTCCCTCACAGGAGAATCGAGCGAAGAGTTTCCCACTGTGCCGCAATTTAAAGGAGATAACGAAATCGGCATCGATGGAGAGATGCTTCGGTATCTCATCGGCAAGACGTCGTTTGCCGTGAGCACCGATGAGCTGCGGCCGGCGATGATGGGCGTTCTCTTTCAGCTCAAAGAGGCGGAGATTCGAGCGGTCGCTACCGACGGACACAGGCTGGTTCGTACGATCAACAGGTCGTTTTCATCCCCGAAATTTAAGAAGGATATTGTTGTACCATCGAAAGCCTTGGCGCTTGTCGCAAAACTTGCCGAGGATGGGAAGAGTAAAATTCTGGTGAACGAATCCCATATCATGTTTCAGTTCGACGGTACAACGCTCATTTCCCGCCTGATCGAAGAAAGCTACCCGAATTATGAAACCGTTATCCCTCTCGACAACGACAAAACGCTTGTTGTCAGCAAAGACCAGATGCTATCATCCGTTCGGCGCGTGTCGCTTTATTCGAGCTCAACGACGCATCAGATCCGCCTGTCGCTCGGAAAAAATGAAATGACAATTGCCGCAGAAGATGTGGATTTCGGAAGCGAAGCACGGGAGACGATTCCGTGCGAGTATTCGTCCGGCGAAATGGAAATAGGTTTCAACTCAGGCTACGTTGTCAACGTCTTGGCGCATCTTGAATCCGATGAAGCGGTGTTCAAATTCAGCACGCCCACACGTGCAGGGATCGTTTCCCCGCGGCCGCAGCGGGAAAAAGAAGACGTGCTGATGCTCATCATGCCGGTGAGGTTGAACAATTAACAGGGCCGCACATACCGTATGAAAATAGTGCGCGCACAACTTCGCCAGTTTCGAAACCATGACTGCACGGAGTTGGATTTTGGGACGACAACGAACGCATTCCTGGGGGACAACGGGCATGGGAAGACCAACGTGCTGGAAGCTCTTTCGTTTCTTTGTCTCACAAAAAGTTTTTATGCAAGCTCCGACACGACCGCACTGCAGCAAGGAAAAGATTTTTTCGAAGTGAGGGGAAAACTGCTGTCCGACGTCGGGATTGAGCACGACGTTCGCATTGCCTACGATTCCCGGACAAACCAGAAGAAAGTTTTCATCGACGGAAAAGAGCCCGATACATTCTCATCCGTTATCGGCCAATTCCCCATCGTTGTTCTATCGCCGGAGAACAACAACATCACGTTCGGCACGCCGTCGGATAGACGGCGATTTATGGATTTGGTCATCGCACAGTCGAGCAGAATGTATATGGAAGATACGATGGAATACCGGCGGGCGCTGCGGCAGCGCAATAAAATTCTATCGGATGTGAGCAGGGGAACAGGGAACATTGCGCTGCTCGAACCATGGGATGAAACGTTGTGCATTCACGGTTCAAAAGTGTTGTTGAAACGCGCCATGTTCTTCGAGGAATTTGCTCCTTTCATTACACGCGCGTACGGAGCGGTGGCACACGAATGTGAAATCCCTTCCGTCGAGTACATGCCGCAGGTCGTGGCAGCGCCGCACGATTCGCCGGAAGCAATCTATGGGCGATTACGGGAAAAGCTTGAAGAAAAACGACGTGACGAATTGAGGATCGGCTCGACGCTCGTTGGCCCTCACAGAGATGAGGCGGCGTTTTCACTGAACGGCCTGCAACTGCGCGCGTACGCTTCGCAGGGACAGCATAAAACTTTTTTGATCGCGCTTAAAATTGCGGAATTTTTCTATCTCAGTGAGCGATGCGCTGAAACGCCCGTTATTTTACTCGACAACGTGTTTACCGAATTGGACGATACTCGCGCACGGAAACTTCTCGCGCTCATCGATTCGCTCGGACAATCGTTTATTACAGCGACAAGCGAACAGGTGTTTCACGATACCATTCACTGGGACGATGCGAGAAGAAAGTTCGCTATCTTTAATGGCGCTGCAATGCATCAACGTCACGAGGCCGCGGCATGACACACGCCTCGCCGGAACCGCTCGGCAATGTTATCGATGCTCTTATGGCTCAGCTTGGGTTGCAAACAAAGCTGAAGCAGTATGATATCGTCGGTCTTTGGCCGTCGATTGTCGGCGAGCAGATTGCGAGCATGGCCAGCGTCGATAAAGTTGAAAAAAATGTCCTTGTCGTCAAGGTATCGGCGGCTCCGTGGCGCACAGAATTGACGTTTCGGAAAAGAGAGATTTTGGAAAAAGTACACGCAGCAATGAACTCAGACTCGATCAAAGACATCCGGTTTCGATAAACAAATAAACGGTACGTTACGTGGCAGAAGTAATATCAAAATCTAAAATAAAAAAATCGAACGGCGAATATACCGCCGAAGACATTACTGTACTGAAAGGATTGGAAGCCGTTCGCCGGCGTCCGGCAATGTATATCGGCGACGTTAGCGCGCGGGGGCTTCATCATCTTGTGTACGAAGTTGTCGACAACTCCATCGACGAGGCGCTCGCCGGGTATTGCAAAAATATTGAAGTAAAGATCAACAAGGACGGCAGTGTCGCGGTCATCGACAACGGACGCGGCATACCGACGGGTATTCATGCACAGGAAAATCGCTCAGCGCTCGAAGTGGTCATGACAGTGCTGCACGCCGGGGGTAAGTTCGATAAGAACACTTACAAAGTTTCCGGCGGACTGCACGGTGTCGGAGTTTCAGTAGTGAATGCACTGAGCGAATGGCTTGAAGTCGAAGTGTACCGCGATGGAAAAACCTCCTTCCAAAAATATAAGAAGGGTGACCCGGTCGACCCGGTGAAAGTGATCGGTAAGGCGGAAAAGGGAAAAACGGGGACGAAGGTGACGTTTATGCCGGATGGAGCGATTTTCAAAAACCGGACATTCAAATTTGAGACGCTTGCGGAACGCCTGCGCGAGCTTGCTTTTCTCAACAGCGAAGTCTCGCTTGAGATCACCGACCTTCGCTCTAAACAGGAGCAGACGGAACGTTTCCATTTTGAAGGCGGCATCGTCGAGTTTGTTCGATATATCGACGCAACACGTCCCTCGGTGATGAAAAAGCCGGTCTATGCAAAAGGGGCAGACAAAGACGAGAACGGGCGTATGGTTGAAGTTGAGGTATCGCTCCAGTACAACGACCAGTACACTGAAAATGTATTTTCGTACGTCAACAACATCAACACGACCGAAGGTGGAACACATCTTGTAGGATTTCGCACTGCGCTTACCCGCACGCTTAACAATTACGGCTACAAAAATAATCTTGTCAAAGAGGACAAGATCACCCTTACCGGCGATGATTTCCGGGAAGGACTTACTGCCGTGGTCAGCGTCAAGGTTCCGGAGCCGCAGTTTGAAGGCCAAACGAAAACGAAGCTTGGCAACAGCGAAGTAAAAAGCATCGTAGAATCTATCGTCGGGCAGGAACTTACAAACTGGCTGGAACAAAATCCGGGAGACGCGAAAAGAATCATCGAAAAGAGCCTGCGCGCTGCGGAGGCACGTGAAGCTGCGCGGAAAGCGCGCGACCTCACCCGCCGTAAAAACGCCCTCGACGGAGGCGGGCTTCCCGGAAAACTTGCCGACTGCTCCATTAACGACCCCGAGCATTGTGAACTGTATCTCGTGGAGGGAGATTCTGCAGGCGGCAGCGCGAAGCAGGGGCGGGACAGACGTTTTCAAGCGATCCTCCCTCTCAAAGGAAAAATTTTGAACGTCGAGAAGGCCCGGCTTCATAAAATTTTGGAAAATGAAGAAATCCGGAATATTTTTACCGCAATCGGTGCCGGTGTCGGCGACGATTTCGACCCGGCGAAAATCCGCTACAGTAAAATTATTCTCATGTGCGACGCCGACGTCGATGGCTCACACATTCGCACACTATTGCTGACACTCTTCTTCCGTTACATGAAACAATTGATCGATCTCGGACATGTCTATATCGCGCAGCCGCCTCTGTACAAAATTAAAAAAGGGAAACAAGAGTTTTATGCGTATGATGAAGATGAGCGGGATGAAATACTGAAGCGGCTGAAGAGCGAAAAAGCCGATAAGAAAAAAGAAGAAGACGAGGAAGAAACAATCGAGGTCGTTGAAGAAGGGGCAGTTGCGAAAAACGGCTCGGTCATTTCCCGCTTCAAAGGTTTGGGGGAAATGAATCCGGAACAACTCTGGTCGACGACCATGAACCCGGAAACTCGGACAGTCCTACAAGTAAGTATTGAAAATGCCGCAGATGCGGACAGAACATTTTCCATTTTGATGGGGGATGAAGTTGAGCCGAGGCGCGAGTTTATCGAAAAGAATTCAAAATATGTCAGAAATTTAGACGTTTGAGAATAATAACCCTTAGATCATGGCTACGTCAAACGAAAAAATTGTTCCTGTCGATATTGAAGATGAAATGCGTGGCTCATACATCGATTATTCGATGTCGGTCATCGTTGCACGGGCACTCCCGGATGTGCGTGATGGATTGAAGCCCGTGCATCGCCGCGTGCTCTTCGGGATGAATGAACTCGGTCTGGCCGCAAACCGGTCGTATAAAAAAAGCGCCCGTGTTGTCGGAGAAGTACTCGGCAAGTACCATCCGCATGGCGATTCGGCTGTGTACGACACAATTGTCCGCATGGCGCAGGATTTTTCGATGCGCTACATGCTCGTGGATGGACAGGGAAATTTCGGGTCCGTCGACGGCGATTCTCCTGCGGCAATGCGCTACACCGAAGTGCGCCTCTCCCGTATCTCGGAAGAGATGCTGCGCGATTTGGAAAAAAACACCGTCGAGTTTACACCGAACTTCGACGACACGCTGCAAGAACCGTCTGTCCTTCCTGCACAAATTCCCAATCTTCTTGTCAACGGTTCGAGCGGCATTGCCGTCGGCATGGCAACAAATATTCCACCGCACAATCTCGGTGAAGTGATTGACGGGTGCATTGCATACATCAAAGACCCCGAGATCGACAGCCAGAAGCTGATGAAGATTGTTAAGGCTCCCGATTTCCCGACCGGAGGAATCATCTACGGCTATGACGGAGTGAAGGAAGCTTACACCACCGGCCGGGGAAGAATCATTATTCGGGCGAAAGCGAATGTTGAAACCGGCAAAAACGACCGGCAGAGTATCGTTATTTCGGAAATTCCGTACCAGGTAAATAAAGCCAGCTTGATTGAAAAAATTGCGGAATTGATGCGCGAGAAAAAGCTTGAGGATATTGCCGACATCCGGGATGAATCCGACCGCGACGGTATGCGGGTTGTTGTGGACCTGAAGCGAGACGCCAACGCCGCGGTTATTCTCAATAACCTCTACAAGCATACACAGATGCAGACGACCTTCGGCGTCATTATGCTTGCGCTTGTCGACGGGCGCCCGCGCGTCTTGACGCTGCGGGAGATGATCCAAAAATATATAGAACACCGCAACGAAGTCATCGTTCGCCGCACGAAATTCGACCTCGATGCTGCCGAAGCACGCGCACATATTCTCGAGGGCTACATCATTGCGCTCGACAATATCGATGCGATCATCAAGTTAATCAAAGCGTCGAAAGACGTTGAGACCGCAAAGACCGGCTTGATGAAACGGTTCAAACTGTCGGAGATTCAAGCCAAGGCAATTCTCGATATGCGCCTGCAAAAACTGACCGGCTTGGAGCGGAAAAAGGTTGAAGACGAATACCGCGAGACCATCAAGCTTATTACAAAGTTGAAAGCGATTCTTGCCAGCAAACAGCTCCAGCTTCAAATTATCAGAGATGAATTGCTTGCCATCAAGGAGAAATATGCCGATGCGCGCAGAACAGAAATTGTGTACGACTTTGAAGAGTTTCGCATTGAAGACATGATTGCGCAGGAAGAAGTTGTTATTACAATCAGCCACGGCGGGTTCATCAAACGGTTTCCGGTGAGCGGCTATAGGCGTCAATCGCGCGGTGGAAAAGGAGTGACCGGCGCTGCTTCCCGCGAAGACGACTTTATAGAGCACATGTTTATCGCGAGCACGCATAATTATATTCTTTTCTTCACGGACCAGGGACAATGTTATTGGCTGAAGGTGTTTGAAATTCCCGAAGGGGGACGCGTTGCAAAGGGAAAATCGATCGTTAACCTCATTTCCAAAGACCCCGCCGAAAATATTACGGCCTTTGTAGGCGTGAAAGATTTCAGCGAGAAAAATTTTGTCTTGATGGTGACGGAACAAGGCCTGGTGAAGAAAACCTCGCTTGCCGAATTCAGCAATCCCCGAAAAAACGGGATTGCAGCAATCTCACTGAAGAAAAAAGATTTGCTCAAGGATGTGAAACTCACCGACGGGACAAGCGACATCATCATCGGAACACATGAAGGTGTGGCAATCCGGTTCCACGAGGGCGAGGTCCGGGAAATGGGTCGCACTGCGGCCGGTGTCCGCGCAATTCGCCTTGAAAAAGGAGACCATGTTGTCGGTGCCGTTGCCCTCAAGCGGACGACCACGACAATTCTTATTGCGACGGAAAACGGTTACGGTAAACGTTCCGAGGTCTCCGAATACCGTGTCAGCCACCGAGGCGGGAAGGGAATTTACACGGTCAACGCAACGGAGAAAACGGGAAAAATGATCGCTATAAAGGAAGTGCTGGAGACGGACGACATCGTTGTTGTGACATTGCAAGGAATGGTGATCCGTCAGGATGCGACCGAGGTTCGCTTGAGTGGAAGGAACACTCAGGGAGTCCGACTGATTCGGCTGGATGAGGGCGACCGCATTGCGGATGTTGCGGTAGTAACTCCGGAAGACGAAGAAGAAAACGGCTCGCCGGAAAACGGAGACAAACCTGCTCCACCCGTCTCCGAGGGTAAGGGGGAAAACACCGGGCAAGAAAAATTATTCGAGGAAAAACCAAAATTCGAGAAGACAAAGACCCAACCTAAAGCGACGAAAAAACCCGCAAAAAAGAAAAAATAGGAAACGCTTACGATACATCACAATGGGAAAACAGTTATGTTGCTTCTCAGGCGGAGCTTCGCTACATTGACGTGGATTTATTCATCACCCCTACGCCCAACTTCACTAACATTTATCAACCTGTAAGGAGTCAGCATGAAAACCTTTTTCGTTTTGTCTTGCTCCATCCTTTGCGTGATCGCGTTCGGCTGTTCCTCGCTGACGCTTTCACCAGTGCTTTACCAATGGCCGGTAGAGAGCGTCCTCACGGTTGACGGAAAAGGCAACGTTGAAGAGGCTCGCTACAACATCGCATTCAACGTCAAGCCGCTCTTGTTTGAGGAAACCGCTGATTCCGTGCACGTGAGCGGCGTTGAACTTCGTATTATCCGTGACATGGACGGTTACTATTTTATGACGGCGCCGAAGTTCAAGAACGTCTATGTGTTCGTATCGGATGAGGGTAAACTGAAACTGCAAAAGAAAATATTGATTTCTGAAACGGGGATACCGTCGCCGAGATTCAATCAAGCCGCACCCTACATTCATCTTCTCAACGGCAAAGAGAAATCGATAGTTCTTTCGAAAGACGGCATCCTGCAAGGAGGACAAAAATGAACACCATACGCCAATATATGATTCTTACGGCTGTCATTGCGATGGCATGGACGGTTTTATTTGCACAGGAGCAATCTGATTACGAGATCTCCCAGAGCTTTAACAAAACCTACAAAGAGCTTACGAAAGCCATTGAAACAGCACAAACCGTCCAGGAATGTGCGGAGATCAGCGTGAGCATCGATGCCCTGGAAAAAGAATACGCGCCGCATAAAGCCCTGCTCGACAAGACATTATACCCGGACGATTTTCAAAAGAAGCTCGACATGATACACGGGCAGCTCGCCTACGCGCAGAACAAACTCGGCATTATCCAAGAATCGGTGACGAAAATTGCGGCACTTGAAACACAGGTGCAAGAACTTTCTTCACAGGTGGAAAAACTGAGCAACGAAAACGGCTCGCTGATGAAGGAAATCGAAACGCTTAGAGCGTCGAACACGAAAGACCAAAAGATGGTCGATTCCCTGAACTCCCTTGTGGCAAAGCTTCGCTCAAACATCAGCGACAGGGACAAAATGATTTTCGCAATGGTCGACAGCATCTTCCTGCAATACGACAAGAATATTGATGCATTAAAGGACGTGGAGAAACAAAGCGTTGCATCTCACATCGAGCGCAACGGCGTTATCGGTAACATCAAAAAGTCGATTGTTGATAACGTCGCGTTTCTGGAATCCACAGCGTTGACCGGAAAGGACCTTGCAACACTTGTGGGCGAGCAGAAAAAATTTGCAACAGAATGGAAAGGACTCGGTCCAAAACTCACCGCTATTTATGTCGCACAAAAAGAGCGCGCAAAGGAAATCAATACCATCGATACCATGCTCGCCGCGTGGGGTACCAAGGTCGACGCGGCGCTGTGGAAATCGCTCAATCAACTTTTTACAAAGCATAATTTGACGGTGAAACCGTTCAACGATGGCAACGAATTTGTTGCGAACGTGATCGGCTTTATCGATGACGAGATTCAAAACGCAAACCAGCGCACGGAAGCCGCTCGTTCCGATGTCTATTCCATGTTTGTGGATAGTGTCTGGAACGGCGAGGTGACAACCACGTGGACGCCGCTCCTTCGAGACAACGGTATCGTTACCGAAGCGCAGTTCGGCCAGATCAAGGCTAAAATAGATGTATGGCACTCATCGATCGAGCCGGGGCATACGTTGGTTTACATCATTATTGCGTTGGTTGTCCTCGTCGTTCTTCTCCTTCTATACAGGAGAATGAAAGCAGCGCCGAAAACACCGGCAACATAAATATATCACGAAGAACACGAAAAGAACTAAGGATGTCAATAAAGGTTGAGATGAACAACAAGTTTGAGACTTCTGAATAATTTTAAAAGTATGGCTCGCGCAAAGACGCAAAGTGTCAAAGTGATTTAAAAACAGGGTCTTTTGCGCCTTCGCGCCTTGGCGAGAGATAATTTTTCAGAAGCCTCAGTTTATAACTCCTTCGTGCTCTTCGTGGATGATTCATCAATAGAAATTATGATAGAAGAAAGTGTAAATACACACAAAGCAGTTGATGCTCCAACTCCGGGCAAAAAGTATGAATGCCTGTTGAACGGAACACCGTTGTACGAAGGCCGGATTCACGATGTTATGGGGTGCTGGGCGACCGTCGAAGTTGTCCGGTCTCTTCCAGGACCGCATGAGCATCATTATAGACCGGGACAGACCTTTGACATTCGCGTTAGTTCGTACACGTTTCACGAAGAGGTATAATTCGATATCGGGATGAAAACGAGGCGGTGATTGTTCGACACAACCACCGCTTCGTCGTCTGTGCACGTCATCTTGATTTTCACGGCGTATTTTTCAATATTAACCGCGGCACCAGAAACCTCCCACGAAAACTTTGTCATTTTCGATAGCCCCGCGCATGGCGGACACATACACCGGTAACGTTCACCCCCCCCGTTTTACATTCTTTGCGATTATAGGAGAGCGGAGCAGTATATTTTTCGGGCATCTTGGCAGGTATTGCTCTTTGATGTGGTGGATGCTTCGGAATATTCATAACGCGAAAGAATATTCGAGGAATATTTATCAGCAGATGGTGATCATCGGAAACGACTCCATTCCGATTGTCGTTTTTGTCAGCGCTTTTGTGGGGATGGTCACCGCCGTGCAATCTGCATATCAATTATACGATTGGATTCCCCGCACGGTAGTCGGAAGCCTTGTCGTGAAATCTGTTTTGCTTGAGTTGACCCCTCTGATGACGGCGCTTGTACTTGCCGGAAAGGTCGGCGCGACAATTACCGCCGAACTCGGCACAATGCGCGTCACCGAACAAATCGACGCGCTTGAAGCGTTAGCGTTTGATTCAATTTCATACCTCATCACCCCGCGCGTTTTAAGCGGCATGTTGATGTTTCCGGTTCTCATAATTTTCGGCGATCTCGTCGCAATCCTCGGCGGGTTGATCGGCTCTGTTGCCGTTGCAAATATTCCGGCGGAAGCGTTTATCCATGGGATGAAAAACTCGTTCGAAACGCGGGATGCCGTGTTCGGAATTATCAAAGCGAATTTTTTTGGATTCACTATTACTTCAGTCGCATGCTATCAAGGCTATTTTGTTGAAGGGGGCTCGGAGGGAGTCGGCAAGGCAACGATGAGGACGGTTGTGTTGACCTGCTTGGCCGTTGTGGTGCTGGATTTTATTCTTGCGTCAGTGTTGTTGTGAAGAACATCATGAAGATCGCGACAGAATTCGGTGAATCACGATTCAAGAAAAATCTGAGGGCTGGGACAATCGTAGCATTGACCTCGATACTAACATGTATGTCGGTCGAATGATCCGCATTCGTAACATCTGGAAAAAATTCGGCGAGAAACAGGTGCTTCGCGGCATTTCGTTTGACGTAATAAATAAAGAGACGACCGTTGTTCTTGGCCGCAGCGGGGGAGGGAAAAGCGTGCTGTTGAAAATGATTATCGGTTTGATCAAGCCCGATTCCGGCTCGATTGAAGTTGACGGCAAAGATGTCGCAGCGATGAACTATAAAGAGTTGCGCGCGCTCAGGTTCAAATTCGGCTTCTTATTTCAAGGCGCTGCGCTGTTCGATTCAATGACGGTCGGCGAAAACATTGCCCTTTCTCTTCGCCGGCACACGGGATGGAACGAAAAGGAAATTACAGAAAGCATTCAATATGCTTTGCACGTTGTCGGTCTCGATAATGTTGAACATGTTATGCCCTCTTCGTTGAGCGGCGGGATGAAGAAACGCGTCGGATTGGCACGAGCGATTGCCCTGACGCCGCGCTACGTGCTTTACGATGAACCGACAACCGGGCTCGATATGGAAACTGCCGATGAAATTAACCTCCTTATCAAAGAAATGAGGACGAAACTCGGAGTGACGTCGATCGTCGTGACGCACGACATTCATAGCGCGTTTGTCGTCGGAGACCGGTTTGCCATTCTTGAAAACGGTGCAGCGCTGATGACCGGTACTCGCGACGAACTTCAAAACAGCCAAAGCGAAGAAGTGCGAAAATATATTAACAGCTCTTTACCAACCACTGAGGGACATCGCTCATGAAACTCAGCAACGAAATAAAACTCGGAATGGTCATTTTTGCCGCGGTGATTGTCTTTGTCGGTGGAGTAATTTATCTTCGCGGCGTTGATTTCCAGAAACGGGAATATACCCTGACGATTTTGTACAACAATGTGAACGGTCTTCAGCAAGGCGACCCGATTACGATCGCCGGTCTTGCTGTAGGCAAAGTCGAGGAAATGAAGCTGGTCGGCACCTCAATTGCGGTGAACGTGCAAATACAAAACAAAGTCCAGTTTCCCGTCGACTCGAAAGCTTATATTAAAAGCTCCAGCTTGATGGGAGGGAAATTAATAGCAATCGCTCCCGGTGTTGAGTCCACGATGCTCCGCCACGGTGATACGCTCACCGGTTCCTATGAAGCCGACCTGACCGAATTGACCTCCACGCTCGCTCCGATTTCATCGAACGTGCTGGGAATCCTTCAAAGAGTAAATACCACGTTTGACGAGAAGACACGCGGCAATATACAAGGTATCCTGGCAGACGTAAATCGTTCTTCCGATGAACTCGAACACATTATTCACGATGAAGGACAGCGGTTAGATTTTGCGATAGGGAATTTTGGTGTGTTCTCGTCCAACCTGTCTCGCTTTGCTTTGAATCTGGACACGATCGCGCTTTCTCAACGCACCAACCTTGATACCAGTATGGCATCGATTCGGGCTGTAACGTATAATCTTCAGCAAGCGTCCGAGAATCTTATATCAACAACGCAATCACTCGACATCGTCCTTAATAAAATTGAAAAAGGACAAGGCACACTTGGAAAGCTGGTCCACGAGGAAAAATTGTACGATGACGTCGACAGCCTTGCTTCAAATCTGAACTTGCTGGTGAAAGACTTGCGGGAAAACCCCGGCAAGTACGTGAAAGTCAGCGTGTTTTAGCGAATAACGTTGTCACACAAATTCGGAATGACCGAACCTAGAGTTTCTTCAGGCAACGCGGGATGAAATTCGGGTGCTGTAAAACAATCAACCAACATAAAGGAGAAACACCGTGAACATATTTGTAGGTAATCTATCTCGTGATGCCGGCGAAGAAGATGTGCGGCAGGCATTTCAAGCGTTTGGACAAGTTGCAACCGTCAATATTATTATGGATAAATTTACGCGGGAGCCGAAAGGTTTTGGGTTTGTCGAGATGCCGGCAAAAACCGAAGCTGAAGCGGCCATCGCCGGATTAAATGGCAAAGAATTAAAAGGGCGCGCGTTGACTGTGAACGAAGCCCGGCCGCGCGAAGAACGGGGCGGTTTCGGCGGAAGAAAAGGTGGAGGTTACGGAGGAAACAAAAGCGGCGGTCGACGGTCCTGGTAGTTGACGGAGGCGTTCGCACCAAGTTGTATATGCTGCAGATGCTATATACATATTACAAAGAAATATGTTTCAATGACCGCATGCTGTAGGCGCGGTGATTCGTTGGGAAAAATTTTTTTTCCGGGGTCAATCTCGCTTCAAAACCGAGTTTGGCTTTGTTGAATGTTCGAGTGACCGGATGATTTTTTCAATCCGCGTTTACCGCGGTACAGCTCGTGGCGCCTTAGTCAAGGTTGAACTATGGCTTCGACAAGAGGCAAGGAGAAGGGAACAATCGCCTTGTAAGTGAATTTGACTGTGTCTGCTACAATCACATTCGAAGCAAGAACGGTTTTCTTTTTTCAGCGTCTCCCAATATAGCTCTCAATGAACATGATGCGTTCGCTGAGTCAACTGCCATGAACATGTTGCATTTTCAGCATTTACCATCTTCATCAACGGGATGGTTGTGTTTATACTTCCGCTTCAGTTACAA
Source organism: uncultured Bacteroidota bacterium (assembly GCA_963717445.1). Taxonomy (GTDB): domain Bacteria; phylum Bacteroidota; class Ignavibacteria; order UBA10030; family UBA8401; genus JAGVPT01. Next base: position 2,339,157 of record OY970334.1, read on the forward strand.
AACACCTATGGTTATCGTCCCAGCCCTTGTTTGAAATTATTACAGCGGTACAATTATAAAATGAGACTTCTGAATAATTTCAAAAGTATGGCTCGCGCAAATCCCGAAGGGATGGCTTAGCCAGACGCAGAAGCGCAAAATGATTCCGAAATCAAGTTCTTGCGCCTTGGCGGTTTGGTGAGAGGAGATTTTTCAGATGTCTCAAAATGTAACGATGCCGGGGATATGAAAATGACTCAAAGAACAATTCCTCAGTTATTTGAAACGAGCGTTGAAAAATACAGCAACAATATTCTTCTATGGGAAAAACGGGGAGAAAAGTACGAAGGAGCAACATACCGTGACATTCATAGCACGGTATATCAATTTGCCTCAGGATTACTTGGCAATGGAATTCAGAAGGAAGACCGAGTCGCGCTGATCGCCGAAGGCCGCAACGATTGGCTGGTCAGCGAGCTTGGAATTTTATATGCTGGAGCTATCAACGTACCGCTGTCGGTGAAACTGAACGAGCTGTCCGAATTGAAATTCCGGCTTGCTCATTCCGGTTGCCGAATGGCGATCGTTTCTTCTACCCAGGCACCAAAAATCCGACAGCTTAAGAATGACCTTCCCGACCTCGAAAAAATTATCCTGCTCGATCCACTAGAGAAAAATTGTGAAGACGAAATACCGCTCCAACAATTGTATGAAACGGGAAGAAAGTATCTCATTGAGAACTCTATTTCATTTCAGCACTCATGGCAATCATTGCATGAAAAGGATCCCGCCACGATCTGCTACACATCCGGCACGACCGCCGATCCGAAGGGAGTTATTCTAACCCACCGGAATTACACCGCCAATGTCGAACAGGCATCCGCGCTTTTACGAATTCCAGAACATTATTGTTCGCTTCTTATTTTGCCGTGGGATCATTGTTTTGCCCATACTGCCGGCATTTATACATTGATGAAAAATGGAGCGAGTATGGCGTCCGTGCAAGCGGGTAAAACGGCGATAGAAACACTGAAAAATATTCCTGTCAACATTAAAGAATCGAAGCCGACTTTTCTCTTAAGCGTGCCGACGCTCGCAAAGAGTTTTCGAAAGAACATCGAGAACGGCATCAAGCAAAAGGAACCTAAAATTGAAAAGCTTTTTAAAAAAGCACTAAACGTAGCGTACGACTATAACGGCAACGGTTGGAATCGAGGGAAGGGCCTTCGAATACTGAAGAAGCCGTTGTACATGCTTTTCGATAAAATTCTTTTTAGCAAGATACGAGAGAATTTTGGCGGCAGGCTCGAGTTCTTCATAGGAGGCGGAGCACTCCTCGACATCGAATTGCAGCGGTTCTTTTATGCCATCGGTATCCCGATGTTTCAAGGGTACGGACTTTCCGAATCGTCGCCGGTTATTTCCGCCAACGTTCCCCAAAAACACAAGCTCGGCTCATCGGGAAGCATCGTCCCGAATCTCGAAGTAAAAATCTGCGATGAAAAAGGAAACACGCTCGTAACGGATCAACGCGGAGAGATCGTTGTCAAAGGGGAAAACGTTATGGCGGGGTATTGGAAAAATGAGAAAGCAACGCGGGAGGCGATCCGGAATGGCTGGCTTTACACCGGCGACCTCGGGTATCTTGATGAGGACGGTTTTTTGTTCGTTTTGGGAAGAAACAAAAGCTTGCTCATTGCGAACGACGGAGAGAAATACAGTCCCGAAGGAATCGAAGAGACAATCACGAGCAACTCGCTCTTTATCGAACAGGTTATGCTGTTCAACAATCAATCCCCCAGCACTGTTGCATTGCTTGTTCCCAATCGAGATGCGGCATTGCAATGGTTGAAAGAAAAAGGACTTTCATCCCGCGCACCGGAAGGGCAAGAAGCGGTCTTGCGGATGCTGGAATCTGAAATTGATATGTACCGCGATGGCGGTGCCCATGCCGGAATGTTTCCGTCGCGATGGCTTCCGTCGGCCATGGCGATATTGGGCGAAGGGTTCACGGAGCAGAACGGATTTATGAACAGCACACTCAAGATGGTGCGTGGCCGTATTACCGAATTTTATAAAGAGAGGTTAGACTTTCTTTTCACACCCGAAGGGCAAAGCATCTGCAATCATCAGAACATGATGATTGTGAAAAGATGGGAGGGATAGATCCCTTCACTCATAAAGGTCACCGCAGGGGATGAAAAGATCAATTATGCATAGATTGTAAAAGCAACAAAACCTGCGAGACTGAAGATTATTTCGTGCCAAAAGTTCCGGTGGCTCATCGTACCCGACTTGGGGCAGAGATCGCCAGTCCCACACAATCGTTCTAACAAAAAGCCATCCCCCCATACTTGCGCTTTCCTATTCTTCCGCAAAAATTTCTCGTCATGCAGACAAATGGCGTCACCATTATTCTCTTTTGGATGCCGAACTTCGGAAGAGTCTTTCGGATATGAACGAAGGGTTGAAATTGAGCAACTGCCGCCGAATTCACCCTGTTGCGGTAGTGCTCAAGTTTGGTATGGCGACGGACACCTTACCGATTTACCTTACCAAATATTTTGCCATAATGTGATTTTTGGGAGTGAGGTGTCCGTCACCTCTCGCTGGAAAAACAAAACTGACCACTACCCCTGTTGCGGTAGTGACTCATTTTGAATAGAAGCCATCTCAAAAATGGTTTTCATGCAGAAAGCAGTCGTAAATGTCATGCTGAGCGGAGCGAAGCATCCATGGCATGGAAGCCTAGTAGAGTCAAGGTATGTCATTGTCATGGATTCTTCACCCCGTCTGAAAAGCGACGGGGTTCAGAATGACAACGATCTGTCAGTATTCCTTCAGAAGGACATAATCAAGCGTTTTTGAGATAGCTTCTAATAGCCTTGAAGTCATCCTTCTTTCTCTGGTGCCAGAGAAAGAAGCAAAGTCCCGCTGTACGGGATCCCGCCTTTCATATTTTTGGAAAGCGGGAAGAGCTTCTCAGAATCGGAATGCTGGCGATGCTTTCCCCCACACAGCCGGGAGAAAACTGCTCCCGCTTGCCACCTGCACATGCCAGCCGTTTTCTCAACGCACGCATCGCCTCCCCACCCGCCCTGCTGTCGATTCCGAGGATACAACACATGCAGCTTTTGCAACATTAATCGAAATCGTCAGGTTGGCGGGTAGGAAGGATTCAGTCGAAGGGTTCCAATTTCGGCGCTTGACCATCAAACCAAAATATTCGACGCTCTCTTGCGCCGAAATTGACGGCATGTGCGACTGGGATTGAATCCGTGTGTTACGATTTCCCCAAAGGGGTCCTTCGGACGAGAGATTTCTCCCGCTTTAAAAACAAAAAAGGCGGGATGCCGTAAAGCGGCATTTGGTTACTTTTCCCGCTTCTATTAAAAATTTTAAAGAGCGGGATCCCGTACAGCGGGACTTCCTCGGAAAGAAAGTAACATACACTAACTCCATTAAACCTCAGAAACTCGTTTTTCTTTCTCAAAATGAGTGACTACCCCTGTTGCAATTGAATTCCTTTTTTTAGACTATAGAGTTATAATGTAGGATTGGACAAAGTTTTCATTGGGAACAGAAACGATTGTGAAAATGATATCTGATAACGGTATGCATCGTCTGAAAAGACATTGATTTCAATGAATCGGCATCGTTCTTATGAAGAGCTATTCTGCCGGCAGACGCGGCACGTGACGAAGAATTTTCCATCATCAAGAAAATCGATGATGTGAATTCCATAAGGGAGAATCCAATGAAAAACGATAGTCAGAATCTCTATATTTCTGTTGAGTCGTTGCGAAATCGAATCACGAGCCGACTCATCCCGGCTCTTTTCGTTGCCCTTCTGATTAGCATGTTCCTCTCTCTCGCGAGAATTCCTACCATGGGATTTCATGTGTTTATGCTGCTACAAATCTTCCTGTTGGTGGCGATGGCGATTCTCTATGCTGCAAGAAAACGCATTCGGTCGGATGCATCCGCACTGGTGATGGTAGGAATCCTTTCCTTGTTCCTAATTTTTGGCGTGGCAGCTCTAGGTCTTCTATCAGCGACATTTGTTATAGGGCCCATAATTTCTCTCTATCTGATGCTCCTAGGTCACCGAAGGTCCGCGTACACAAGCATGGTTGTCATCCTTGTTTACCTGTCTGTAATGGCAGCTCTCTTTGTTTCAGGCGTATTTGAGTCTGCGGCATATCCCAACTTATATGTGCGCTCATCCATTGCTTGGATGCTTATGATCACTGCAGTGGGCGGAGTCTCATTCGCTTTCGTCGCTCCCCTTGAATTGGTGCATGGAGTCCTGGAAGGAAGCGAAGAGCGGTTCCGTCTCGCATTTGAAAACGCCAACGTAGGAATTTGTCTAACCAACCTTGAAGGCCGCTTGCTAAAAGTGAATGATACATTGTGTGAGATGCTTGGCTATAATCGTGACGAACTTGAACAAATGAATTTCTCAGATATAACTTATCAGGATGACAAAGAGATCAGTTTGCAATTTGTTGAACGCGCTCCAAGTGGTGGACCATCAAAGATCAATTTCGAAAAGCGATATTTGCGCAAGCGGGGAGATATCGTATGGGCTAATGTTTCGAGTTCACTCGTCTGCGATTCCCATGGTAATCCACAGAATTTCATTACTCACATCCAAAATATCACCGAGCGCAAGCGAGCAGAAGAGGCGTTGCAGGCTAGCGAGGAACGCTACCGCACGTTGGTCACGCTCTCGCCCGATGCACTCTACGTTCACGTCGGCGGCAAAATCGCACTTGTTAATCCGGCTATCTGCCGGCTCCTCGGTGCTGAGGACGAGTCCCAACTGTTAGGGAAGCCGGTATTCGATATCGTGCATCCCGATTACCATGATAAATTGCGCGAACGCTGGAACCTTATATTTGGCGGTCAGCCTGCACCGCCCCTCGAGGAAAAATTCGTTCGCCTCGACGGCACTCTAGTGGAAGTGGAGGCAAGCGCGGTTGCTATCGATTGGCAGGGATCGAAAGGGGTGCAAGTCATTGCCCGCGACATCACCGAGCGCAAGCGAGATGAACAGGTAATTCGAGATAGCGAAAAGCGGTTTAGAACCATTTTCAATCAAGCCCCCATTGCAATGGCACTGCTTGATATGCAAGGCCATCCGGTCATCTCAAATTTACCGTTGTCTGAAATGGTTGGCTATACAACTGAAGAATTGTCGAAAATGAAATTTACCGATTTTACATATGCCGAGGATATTGATAAGGATTTGAATCAATTTATTGAATTGGTAGAAGGAAAAATATCGAAATACAGTATGGAAAAAAGATATGTCCACAAAAATGGTAACCTAGTTTGGGCCAATCTTTATGTCACAATACTCCGCGATGAAAATGGTCTCCCTCAGGACATTATAGGAATGGCTGAAGATATTACCGAACGCAAGCAAGTAGAGGATGCACTTCGCGAAAGCGAAGGCAGGCTTCGGGCGATGTTCGAAAGCTCCAGAGATGCCATCGGTGTTTCAAAAAAAGGAGTCCATATTTATGCCAATCCATCCTATCTCAAGTTATTTGGCTTTGAGAACAACGAAAGCATCATAGGAACCTCAATCGTCGATAGTATTGCACCAAGCCATCGTCAACAGATGATGGAAAATGTAGAACAGCGATATGCCGGAAAACCGGTTCCAAAGTTCTATGAAGCGCGGGGTATGAAAGTCGATGGCACTGAATTCGATGCAGAGTTTAATGTCTCCACGTATGAGTTGCATGGCGAAATCTATTCGCTTGCAACCATTCGCGATATCACCGAGCGTAAGAAAGCAGAGGAAACTCTCAGCCTGTCGATGGAGCAGTTGCATGCCCTCACGATGCGGCTGGAGAACATAAGGGAAGAAGAGCGCAAGTCAATGTCTCGCGAAGTGCACGACGAGCTCGGTCAAATCCTTACAGCCATGAGGATGGACCTCATGTCGCTGAAAAAAATGGAAGTAACGGATATAACTGTTATTAAGACAAAATTGCAGGCAATGCTTGATTTGACTGCAAAGGCTATCAAATCGGTACAGGACATTTCGGCCAGGTTGCGTCCCGGCATGCTGGACGATCTGGGCCTCGCTGCTGCGATTGAATGGCAGATGGAAGAGTTTCAGGAACGCAGCGGCATTTCCTGCTCGCTACAGCTTCCGGATCACGACCTCGAAATCGGCGATGAGCGGTCGACGGTTCTTTTCCGGATTCTCCAGGAGGCACTGACCAATATTGTGCGCCATGCCCGGGCAAAGAATGTCGCAGTGAATGTCGTGGATTTGAAGAACGAAATTGTGATGACGATTCTCGATGATGGCATCGGGATATCGGACGAGTCGGTGAGGAATCCGAGATCCCTCGGTCTTCTGGGAATACGAGAGCGGTTACATGCATTTCAAGGAAATTGTTTCATTCAACGTGGAGCAAACGGGGGAACGGAAATCCGCATTCAACTTCCGATCAAGCTATCATAGGAGATGCGAAAATGGTTCGCGTGCTCATCGTTGATGACCACCCTATTGTTCGACACGGTCTTGTATCAGAACTCTCAAGAGCTTCAGACGTCAAAGTGGTGGATGAGGCCGCAGACGGGAGCGAAGCCATCAGCAAAGCGCGCTCCTCGAAACCAGACCTCGTGTTGCTCGATATCGCCTTGCCGGGGAAAAACGGATTAGAGGTGCTGAAGCAACTTCGAGCTGAGATGCCTCACGTCCGTATCCTCATTCTCAGCAGCTACCCGGAAAAGCAATACGCGGTTCGCTGTTTGAAGAACGGCGCCCAGGGCTACCTTACTAAAGAGAGCGCCTCAGAGGAACTTCTTTCTGCGATTAGGAAGATTATGAGAGGGGGAAAATATGTCAGCGCATCTCTCGCAGATTTGTTGGTGTCGGAGATCGGCTCCGGGGGATCGCACATGCCTCACGAAATTCTTTCGGACAGAGAATTCCAGGTCCTCTGTCTGCTGGGAGAAGGAAAAACCGTGTCACAAATTGCCTCCATTCTCTCCTTAAGCCTTTCGACCATAAACACGTACAGATCTCACATTCTCGAGAAAATGAATCTCGAGAACACTGCTCAGATCATCAGGTATGTCGTCGACAACAACTTGTCCGACATCGGCGAATAGCTACATCGTTTCTTCCAGCACGGTGCTTTTGTAAATTCCCATCGGCGCACTCCATTGCATTTCCAATATTCGTCCCGAAGCTATCGTATTTTTTGCGATAGAAAGTGTGAATTTTGTGCGATTTCAAAGGGATTGGAGGGTTACGATATTAGAAGGTAAAGAAATGGGGTAGTGGTCAATTTTGCGTTCTTGCTAAAGGTGACGGACACCTGACGCCAAAAATCCAATTATACCAAAATATTTGGTAAGGTAAATCGGCAAGTTGTCCGTCACCTTACCAAACTTGAGCACTACCAGAAAGGGAGTAGGTCTTATGTTAAATATCGTTGTTGTCTATGGATCTCTTTATGTCGGGGGGAGCATTGTTCAATATTTGGCTCAATTGAAGAACCTCGCAATCGTCGGTCAATCGCGGGGGGCAGACGATGCCATGCAAATAATCGGCGCGACCCGCCCCCATGTTGTTATCATCGATGCCGAGTTGAAGGATGGATTGGGCTTGGAGGTATTGCAGCGAATTAAGCAATTAGAAATGCCGCCTGTCGTTTTCATGACGGCTGCTTCGTTGTATTCCCAGGTACCGCACCGAGTGCATGAAGCAAGGTGCCGATTATTATTTCCAACTCCCCGACAAGATCGAAAGCCTCGTAAACACACTCTCCCAGCTTGCTTCGTTGTTTTCCACGGTGGATAAAAAGGTAAAATCTGAGATCGAGAATCAGAAGAAGAACTAAAAAGGAGAATTCCAATGAAGGATGAAGGTCAAGCCATCAACATCTCAGTCGAGTCATTACGAAATCGTATTACAGGCCGGCTCATCCCGCTTCTTTTCATTGCTCTTCTGGTAAGCCTGTTACTCTCTCTTGCCAGAATTCCAACCATAGGATTTCGACCTTTTATGTTACTCCAAATCCTCTTTTTGGGTATGAGTGCGACCCTCTATTTTACAAGAAAGCATATTCATCCTGACATTTCCGCTCTCGTAATGTTAGGAATCCTTTTCTCATTACTCATTGCCGGTGTGGCAAGTTTAGGTCTTCTTTCTACAACATTTGTTCTGGGGCCAATAATCGCTCTGTATTTGATGCTTCTCGGTCATCGAAAATCTGCATACATAAGTATAGCCGTCATCCTCCTCTATCTCTCGGTGATGGCCGTTCTTTTCGTGACAGGAATATTATCGTCAGTGGCAATTCCAAACTTGTACTCGCAATCATCCACGGCATGGATACTTATGCTCCTTGTTGTCGGCTCAGTCTCGGTTGCGGCCGTTTCTCCGTTTGAATTGGTGCATGATGCGTTGCAGGAAAGCGAGGAACGGTTCCGTCTTGCCTTCGAAAACACTAATATAGGAGCTTGTCTCACTAGCCTTGAAGGTCGTCTTCTAAAAGTGAATAACGCCCTCTGCGAAATGTTAGGTTATACTCGTGAGGAGCTTGAACAAATGAGTGTCTCTGATATAACCCATCAGGATGATAAGAGTCTGAGCCTAAACCTTATTGAGCATGCACAAAGGGGCGGAGAAGAAAAAATCAATTTGGACAAACGCTATATTCGCAAGCTAGGCGATATTATCTGGGCGAATGTTTCGAGTTCCCTAATACGAGATTCTAACCGTAATCCTCAGTATTTCATCACTCACATCCGAAATATTACCGAGGGTAAGCACGGGGAAGAAATGTTGAAGCAAGCATTAGAGTGGCAAGAAGCCATCTTTGAAGGCTCACGCGATTCAATATTCATTTCAGACCAGAGTTCTCAATTTGTTGCGGTTAACAGTGCGGCCTGTGAGCTCACAGGCTACTCTCGAGAACAGCTGCTGAAAATGCGAATCCCTGATCTTCACGATCAGCCCGATTTGGTTGCGTACAAAACATACAGCCACAAAATCTTCGATGGAGAAGAAATCATGAGCGAGGCAAAAATTCTCCGTCATAACGGCTCAAAAGTAGACACAGAGTTCAATAACAGGCGCGTGTCGATTTCAGGAGTGTATTATATGCATACGACAGCCCGTGATATCACTGAGCGCAAGCGGGCAGAAGGAGACCTAAAGAAAAGTGAAGAACTGTATCGAACCGTTTTTGAAAATACAGGAACAGCTACTGTTCTGATTGAAGAGAATTCAATTATTGGGCTAGCCAACGCAGAATTCGAAAAGCTTTCACAATACTCAAAACAGGAAATAGAAGGCGAGAAAAGTTGGACGGAATTTGTGGTGAAGGAAAATCTCGACTGGATGCGCATTCAGCATCAATTAAGAAGAGAGAATCACGAAGCAGCCTTAAAGCAATATGAATTTGGGTTTGTCAGGAGAGACGGAAGCATACGCAATATCTTAGTGACCAATGACATTATACCCGGTACAAAAAGAAGCATAGCCTCACTCTTGGATATTACCGAACGCAATCGCACGGAGGAGGCATTGCAGCAAAGCGAGAAGCGATCTCGAGTTCTCTCCGATGCAGCTTTTGAGGGAATAATGATCCACGACAGAGGCGTCATTTTGGATGCAAATCAGGCCTTCGCTGACCTCTTCGGCTTTGGTCGGCCAGAGGATTTGATCGGATTGAACGGCTTTGAGGTACTCCCATTTACTCCAGAATCACTGGAACGCCTCAAGAAAAGTAGTGCTTTGAATTCAACAGAAGTTATCGAAATTTCGGTGATGAAGCCGAATGGTGTAATTTCCTTTGCCGAGACGCAAGCTAGAAACTTTATCACCGAGGAAGGTAAACTAAGAGTTGTCTCCATGCGCGACATCACACAGCGCAAGCGTGCAGATCAGGAGCGCCAAGCGATGTACGAAATTGTTGAAGGTGTAACAACCACTGCGAATCTTGACGAACTTTTTAAGCTGATACACCGCTCGCTCGGAAAAGTATTGTATGCAGAAAACTGTTTCATCGCACTGCATGATTCGAATACAGGGCTTTTTAATTTCCCATACTTTGTGGATAAGTTCGATTCAACTCCCGAGCCGGCAGCGCTGCTAAAGAGTTGTACATCGTATGTATTTCGCAGCGGCAAACCACATCGTATCCCACAAGCAATGTTCGACAAACTCCTGGAACAAAACGAAGTCGAGCTGGTTGGATCGCCTTCGCCCTCCTGGATCGGCGTACCGTTAAACACGCCGGCCAAGACGATCGGCGTTCTAGTGTTGCAACACTATGAAAAGGAAAATATCTATAGTGAGCACGACCTTCGATTCCTTGCTTCGGTTGGAAGCGAGGTGGCCCTTGTTATTGAGCGCAAGCTCGCTGAAGAAGCGTTGCGCAAAAGTGAAGAACGAATGAGAGCGATCGTTGAGGGAACACCCCACCTGTTCTTCTATACCCAAGATGCTGAAGCAAACACTACCTATGTATCTCCAACGGTTGAGCAAATCACAGGACACAATGTCGATATGTGGCTCAAAAGGAAAGATTGGTTTACCACTGATGCAAAAATTAATCAATCCGCAAAAGAGAAAACCTACGCTCATCTTCAGGGAGAGCTCGCTAAAGATCCCACATTGATTGAAGTCCGCCACGCGAACGGAGATCCAATTCTACTGGAAGCATATGAATATCCGATAATGCAGAATGGAAAAGTCATAGGCTTGCAAGGGGTTGCTCACGATGTCACTGAACGCAAGCTCGCCGAGGATTCGCTGCGCGAGAGCGAGTCGCGGTTTCGGCAACTTGCGGAAGCAGCCGTGGAAGGAATCGCAATTACTGAAAGGGGAATTTTCGTTGATGGAAATGCGCGTGTTGGGGAAATGCTGGGATACGCATTGGGAGAAATGGCTGGAAGACCGGTTGCGGATTTCATTGCTCCCGATTCTCGATCTCTGGTGCTCGCGCACATCCGCGAGAACTACGAAGGGTCGTATGAACATTTGCTTTTGCGCAAGGATGGCTCGACATTTCCCGTGGAATCTCACGCCCGCACGATGATGTGGAAGGGTAGGCTGATGCGCGTTACAGTGCTCCTTGACGTGAGCGAGCGCACGCGCGCGGAAGGGCAATTGCAAAAACTCTCGCTCGCCGTTGGCCAAAGCCCCGCTTCTATTGTCATCACGGATACGAAAGGGAACATCGAATACGTCAATCCTAAGTTTACTCAAGTTACGGGCTATACGTTGGAAGAAGCCATAGGAAAGAATCCAAGTATTTTGAAGTCGGGCGAGACCTCACCGGAAGAATATAAAAAGATGTGGGAAACGATTACTTCGGGCGAGGCATGGCGGGGAGAATTTCATAACAAAAAGAAAAACGGAGATCTATTTTGGGAAATGGCTTCGATCTCGCCCGTTAAGAATAAAGACAATGTCATTACCAATTTCGTAGCAGTGAAAGAGGATATCACTGATCGAAAAAATCTCGAGGAACGCTTTCGACAATCTCAAAAAATGGAAAGCATCGGAACACTGGCAGGCGGAATTGCGCACGACTTTAACAATATCCTCAGTATTATTTTGGGCCATTCGAGCCTCATGGAACGTTTCAAGGAAAATCCAAAGAAGCTCTCAGAAAGCATTAAGGCAATTACAAAGGCAACTGAGCGAGGTGCCGGGATAGTCAAACAACTTCTCACGTTTGCGCGGAAATCGGAAGCCCTGTTTGAAACTGTGAGTATCAATGACATTATCATTGAAATCGATAAGTTTCTAAATGAGACATTCCCCAAGACCATCACGCTCTTAACGGATCTTCAGCAGGATTTGCCCTCGATCGTTTCCGATGCCGGTCAGATTCATCAAGTGTTGTTGAATCTCTGCGTGAATGCACGTGATGCAATGCCAAAAGGGGGAACGCTGTCAATCTCGACCAGAACTGTCGAAAGCGAAAATGTAAGTACGCGATTCCCAAACGCAACGGCTCGGCAATATGTTCAGATCGAAATCGCCGATACCGGGATCGGCATGGATGAAGCGACGCTCAAGAGAATCTTTGAACCTTTCTTTACAACAAAAGGTCCGGGAAAAGGAACGGGCTTAGGCCTTGCGGTGGTGTTTGGTATCGTTGAACACAGCAGCGGCTTCATAGACGTCCGTAGCACTCCCGGAAAGGGAACAATGTTCACCATATACCTCCCGATACCGGAGCGTGAATTGCAAGAGACTCAAAGAGCCGTGAAGAACGTTGAGGTAATAGAAGGAGGGACGGAGACAATTTTGGTGATTGAAGACGAAGAAATGTTGAGAAGCCTCACGAAGACCATTCTTGCCTCTAAGGGGTACACGGTCATAACCGCAAAAGATGGTATGCAGGGGGTGGAAATGTATCGGAGCCGTCAAAAAGATATAGCCGTTGTTCTCTCTGACTTAGGTCTTCCGACCCTTAGCGGTCAAGACGTGCTTAAAAAAATTCGAGAAATAAACCCAAAAGCAAAAGTTATCCTGGCAAGCGGCTTTATTGACCCCGATATGAAGTCGGAGATGTACAAATCCGGAGCAAAGCAATTCATTCAAAAGCCGTACCTGCCCGATGAAGTCTTGCAGAAAATTCGTGAAGTGATCGATAGTAATCAGTAATGAAAGCTGAAACATCTTCACCAAGCGACTTCCGGCTAAACGCAACAGTCGGAAACAATAGCGCTGACTGTCACGTTGTTAAGATTCCATAATTGCAGTTCGGTCTATCCGCCATCAATCTCGCACATTTCATCATTTGCCCTTTAGCTTCTCCAAGAATATAAAATCCTTTTGAAGTATTTTTACGCTGTAATGTGCCCTGCGCAATAAACGTTTGCAGTCAGGATCAAGATGCCACGCCCCCCTTTGCCATCACGAAATTGAATTACGCCGTGATTTTTGCATCGGTCAACCTGTAGCGCGGCGAACGCAAATGGTCATAAGCAAGCCTATCTAATTCAGCAGCGAGTAGAAGCCATCTCAAAAATGGTTTTCATGCAGAAAGCAGCCGTAAATGTCATGCTGAGCGGAGCGAAGCATCCATGACATGGAAGCCTAGTAGAGTCAAGGGATGTCATTGTCATGGATTCTTCACCCCGTCTGAAAAGCGACGGGGTTCAGAATGACAATAATCTGTCAGTATTCCTTCAGAAGGACATAATCAAGCGTTTTTGAGATAGCTTCTAGTTAATAGTTAGAAGCGAATAATTAAAAAGGTACAGTCAAGTTTTTAACGCAACAGAGTTAATAAGTTGATTAAAAGTTTCTTTTGGAGTAGCAAAATCTAACGCTTTACGCGGACGTTCATTCAATAGGTTTTGAACATGCTTGATTTCCCTGCGTGAGACCTTTGTGAAGTCAGTACCTTTAGGAAAGAACTGCCTGATGAGCATGTTCGTATTCTCATTCGTGCCGCGCTCCCAAGGACTCTGCGGGTGACAAAAGTAGACCTGCATCTTGGTATGTTGAGTGAACAGTTCATGTTCAGCCATTTCTTTACCGCGATCGTAGGTCATGGATAGTCGCATTTGTCGTGGCAACGACTTGAGCTCACGGGCAAACGATCTGCGAACACTCGTCGCATCTTTGGCCTTTAACGGGACCAAGATCACTGTTCTGGTAGTTCTTTCGACAACACTGCCCAAGGCTGAGGCGTGACGCTTTCCCATGAGCAGATCTCCTTCCCAATGGCCAGGAACACTGCGGTCGGCAACTTCTGCAGGACGTTCTTCGATGGAGATCATATTGGGAATACTGCCCCGTGTATCGGTTGACTGTTTTCGGTTCTTCCGTTTTCTCTTGTGTTGCCGAAGATAGTGAATCAGTTCCTTTTTCAATGATCCTTTGGGCAACAGGTAGATATAGGTATAGATGCTCTCGTGTGACACGTTCATTGCGGTTTGGCCTGGATAGGTTTCTTGCAACACCCGGGCAATCTGCTCGGGTGACCACCGCAAAGTAAGTTTTTCGCACACGAACTTCCAGAGCCTCGGATTATCAAGTTTTCTCTGGAGGTGTCGCTGTGATGCTCGCTCTTGAGCTTGCTTGTGTGACCGAACAGCGCTATACTCGTTCTGGATTCTTGAACAGCGCGCTATTTCACGACCGATTGTGCTCCGATGTCGCTGTAATCTGCATGCTATTGCAGCACATGATTTATGCTGAGAAACCATTCGGCTGATGATCTCTCGATCTTCGGCGGTAAGTCGTATATATTGTTTGTCCATTCAACAAAATACCCTTCTGGATATTTTGTTGCGTTAAATTCTTGAACCTAACAAATTAAAAGGTAAGCAAAGACATTTAAAACTGTCATTAGAGCGTAAAAAGTTTTACTTTACATGGACCTTTAACTTTTAATTTTTCACTTTAAACTTTCCAGCCTCACTGTGAATCATTACGGCAAGAAAATTCTCCTTGGCGCCCACATGTCGATCAGCGGTGGTGTCGAGACTGCCGTCGACCGTGCGACGTCGATCGGTTGCACTGCACTTCAGGTTTTCACCAAGAACAATAATCAATGGGGAGCAAAACCGCTGACGGAGGGTGGGATTGAACGTTACAAAAAGAAAATAGCGGAAGCAGCCATAACGCCCGTTGTGGCACACGATTCATACCTTATTAACCTGTGTGCGGTGAACCCCGATATTCTCGGAAAATCCCGTAATGCGTTCGTAGACGAGTTAACCAGATGTGAACAGCTTGGAATTCAACTCTTAAATTTTCACCCTGGAGCACATGGCGGTGCAGGCGAGGATGATGGCATAAAACGAATCATTGAAAGCCTCAACATTGCTCATGATAGAACAAGAGGGTTTAAAGTACTAAGTGTTGTTGAGGCAACTGCAGGACAGGGAACGGCAATCGGCTACAAATTCGAACACCTCAAAAAAATAATTAACGGCGTCGACAGTCCAAACCGAATGGCAGTGTGCGTGGATACATGCCATATTTTTGCGGCGGGTTATGACATCCGAACCGAAGAAGGGTACACGGCAACGATTAAAGAGTTTGACGATATTGTAGGATTGAACCGGCTTGCAGCATTCCACTGCAACGACTCGAAAAAAGGATTTGACTCACGCATAGATAGGCATGAGCATATCGGCAAAGGAATGATCGGATTAAAAGGGTTTTCTTTTTTGATGAACGATAGGAGGTTTTCGGCTATCCCGAAGATTTTAGAAACGCCGAAGAGCGAAGACCTTCACGAAGACGTGGAAAATATGAGGGCGTTGAGGGGGTTAATTAGGAATTAAGAATTAACAATTAGGAATTAAAAATAGAAAGATATTTATTCGTTGGCTTTACCTTCGTGTTTTCTAAACACCCAATAGTCATTTCGGTTCGAGGGCCTCGGCGACAATAATTCCGGTTTGTTTCAGATGCAGGGCGAGATATTCATGGAGAGGCGACTCCGTGATCTGAACTTTGTAGCCAACGTCGGGGGCGTGCATGAGATGAAGTGCGCCGTTTTCCATCCTCACTGCAATTCCCGTGTGTGAAACGTCCAACCCCGGTATATTCGTTGTTATGCCGATTAGCGACCCCGTTTCAATTTTGTCTGCAAACATGCGAACATCCTCCTTCGGAAGGAAAAGCATTTTGCGCTTCCCGATCTCTTCTTCTTGTTGCTCGATTGTCTTGAAGAATCGGTCGTTTGCAAGTTGCCTGTACGCGCTCCGATGAGTCGTCATAAAATTGATCGGTGTTGGAATCGGCCGTAGGTTTTTTTCCCCGAACAATTCGTTCGTGACAATTTTCAAGACCCCCTTTTTTTCATTGTCGAACCAGTAATCGGTTGTATAATGGAGCCGGCTTGGATACCCATTAATGATGCCATTACGGTACCGAATAAACCGGAGTTGCGACTTGTAGTCGTCGAAAGAAATCTTTTTCATCTTAACGCACCTGGCGAGCGCGAGCGAGTTCTCACAGAATGAGACACAATCGAGAACGCGCAAATTGACGACGAGATGCTCCGCACCTTTCTCTTCAAGGGAATGTGCGGCATATTCTGTTCCGATAAACGATTTACCGATTTGAACGATCACCTCATTGATTGGCTTGCCGCCGAGGTTACGGGAGAGAGCAAGGTCAAATTTAGCCTTGCAAATCTCTTCGTCCGTCTCCTCAAGGATGGAAAGTATTGATGTCGCGTAGGATGTATGGAATACAAGGGGAAACGAGAGAGCAAGCGTTGAGAACGTTGAGCGGCTGATGAATTCTCGGCGGTTCATTGTTGCCATGATCTATCCTGTCAGCGTGCAGCTCAGAAGGGAGTGTCGCCACTCGTTGCTGGCGGTGCATATTCGTCGAACGTTGGGAGGGCGAGATTTTCAAAGCGTGCATATTCTTTGATGAAAGAAAGCTGTACTTCTCCTGTCGGGCCGTTTCGTTGTTTTCCGATAATGATATCTGCGACTCCCTCGACCGATTTATTATCTTCGCTTTTGATCCCGTACATTTCGGGCCGGTGAACGAAGAGCACGACGTCGGCATCTTGTTCGATAGCCCCCGATTCGCGAAGGTCGGCGAGCACGGGGCGTTTGTCGCTCCGGGTTTCAACTGCGCGGTTCAACTGAGAGAGAGCAAGAACGGGGATGTTGAGTTCCTTCGCAAGCGCCTTAAGCGAGCGTGAAATCATAGAAATCTCCTGTTCCCTGCTCGGAGCTGTTTTTGGTCCCTGCATCAACTGAAGGTAATCAACGACTACCATGCCGACGTTGTGCTCGACCTTAAGCCGCCGCGCTTTTGCGCGAAGCTCTAGGATCCCAAGCGCGGGTGTATCGTCGATGAATATTTTTGCCACATGAAGTTTTCCGATTTGAGTGCTGAGTTTTCGCCACTCGCCGTCGGGCAATCGCCCTGTCCGCACGCTATGTGCATTGACGCGGGCTTCCGCGCAGATAAGGCGAAGCACGAGCTGTTGAGAGGACATTTCAAGACTGAAAAATCCTACCGGTATCGAGTGGTCGATTGCAGCATTCCGTGCAACAGACAGGACAAAAGCCGTTTTTCCCGTGCTCGGGCGTCCGGCAACAATAACAAGGTCCGAGGGTTGAAATCCGCCGGTTTCACTATCAAGCCGAGAAAAGCCCGATGGCACGCCCGTCACGCCGCTGTGTTTGCCATGAATACTTTCCAGCATCTCCATGGTATTGAAGACAGCGTCGCGCATCGAGAGAAAACTTTTCTTCATCCGTTTTTCGGAAATCTGGAAAATTTTCTGCTCGGCTTCGTCAAGGAGGTCGAGAGCGTCTTCCGTTTCGTTGAAGGCGCGGCTCGTCACCTCGGAACTTGCAGAAATAAGATTGCGGAGAAGGGCTTTTTCTAAAACAATTTTGGCATGGTATTCAACGTTCGCGGCCGAAGTGACGCGCATCGTTAATTCTGAAATGTATACCGGACCTCCGATTTCGTCGAGTTGCCCGCGCCGGCGGAGTTCTTCAACAATGGTGATCGAATCGACCGCTTCGTTTTTCTCGAACAATCCCACCATCGCTTTGAAGATATTTTGATGCGCCGGCTTGTAGAATGCCGAGTCGTCGAGAATTTCGACGGTCTTTGAAATCGCCTCTTTCTCCAAGAGCATCGCGCCCAGCACGGCCATCTCAATATCGACTGCCTGCGGCGGCACCCTGCCTTCGGAAGGACCGTCGCTCGGGGAAATTGTATGTCGGAGAATCTCAGCCATGGAAAGCAATTAATAATTATGAATTAAGAATTAATAAAAATAATGATGAGTTAAGGACTCTTGTCATGCCTCTTTGCAATTCCTAATTCATAATTATTAATTCTTAATTATTCATTGTTCTTCATCTCGTCGTACATTTTCCGCAGCTTTTGCACATCCTCCCATGTCGGGCGTTTCCAGTTTGGATTGCGCAGCAACGCAGCGGGATGGTACGTCACCATTAATGGTATACCGCGGTAGTCATGTACGCTTTCGCGAAGTTTGGTGAGCGAATCGGCTGTTTTTAACAGCACCTGTGCGGAAATTCGCCCCAAGCATAAGATGATTTTTGGTTTAATGATCTCGAGTTGCTTCCACAAATACGGTTCGCATTGCTGAACTTCTTCCGGCAGCGGATCGCGATTGTTCGGCGGACGGCATTTCAGGATGTTGCAAATATAGACCTCTTCCCGCTTAAAATGGATCGCCTCTAAAATTTTGTTCAACAACTGCCCGGCACGCCCGACGAACGGCTCCCCTTTTGCGTCTTCATCTGCCCCCGGCGCTTCGCCGATGAGGACAATTTCCGCTTTCGGGTTACCAACGCCGAAGACAAACTTCGTGCGTGTTGCGCCAAGCGAGCATTTCTGGCATTGACAAATCATGGTATTCAATTCCCCCAACGACAATGTGTTCACCCATGGTTCTGACGGATAGCCATCTCCTGGTTTTTCCTTCGGCCCCCCCTTCCCCGTTCCATGCTCGGCAGGCGGATAAATGATGTTCCCGAATAAATCTCGTTCTTGCATAAGAAATTGTCGAACGCCGGAAATAAGTTGCGAAAACTCCTGAGTCAAAGGCTCATCCGATTTTGGCGGAGATGAGGAACGAAGATCAGACATGATAGGAATAAAATACGAGACACACCACGCAATAATAAATTTGCTAGTGCTCAAGTTTGGGAAGGTGACGGACACCTTGCTGATTTACCTTGCCATATATTTTGGGATGATGTGATTTTGGGAGCGAGGTGTCCGTCACCTATCACAAGAACGCAAAATTGACCACTAGCACAAATGTCTCTCTTTTTGAGAAACACTTAGAACAGCATTGCTACGCGGTTGAGAATTTCTGTTGCGACGTCGAACTTCGGCATCTTGGAAAGCCGTTCGCTTTTGCCGTCTTTGCTGATGACCGTTACAACATTTGTATCTGAGCCGAACGCTGACCCTTCGTCGCGGGTGCTGTTCAGAACGATAAAATCAAGATTTTTTTTCCGGAGTTTGTCTTTTGCATTCTTCAGTTCGTCCTGTGTTTCAAGGGCGAATCCAACGAGCACTGTGCCGTTTTTCTTTGCACCGAGATCGCGTAGAATATCTGAGGTTGGTTTTAATTCCAGCGTCAAACCTTCCATCGATTCACTTTTCTTAATCTTATTCGCTGCGGGCCTTTTTGGCGCATAGTCGGCAACGGCAGCCGACATAATAATTGCATCACATTTCTTCGCATGCTTCGTTACTGCTTCGTGCATTTGCTCTGCGGTCTCAACATCGACGCGGGAAACATTTTTCGGCGTTCCAAGTGCCACGGGTCCGCTGATCAACGTGACATCCGCTCCCCGCTGTGCTGCGGCGTTTGCAATCGCGAAGCCCATCTTGCCCGTCGACCTGTTGCCGATAAAACGCACCGGATCAATCGGCTCCTGGGTTGGGCCGGCGGTGACAAGAATTTTTTTCCCCTTAAGGTCGAGCGGCGTTTTTTTTATGATTGAATCAACAAACGCGACAATTGCATCAGGCTCCGGCAATCGACCCGGGCCAGTAAGGCCGCTTGCAAGCTCTCCTTCGGCTGCTGGCAGGATATGGTATCCGCGTTCGCGCAAGGCGCTCAGATTTTTTTGCGTTGCTTCGTTGAGATACATGTCAACATCCATCGCCGGTGCGATGAGAAGAGGGCATCGAAGAGCAAGCACGGTGGATGAGAGAATGTCGTCTGCAATTCCGTGCACGATCTTTGCAATCGTGTTTGCCGTTGCCGGCGCAATGAGCATCACGTCCGCCCATAGACCGAGGTTGATATGCTCAATGCTGGCGTGTGTCGACGTCCGGTCGCTCACCGGCCACAACGACGTGATCACTTCTTCTTGCGACAGCGTTGAAAAGGTTAGCGGAGTCACGAATTGTGTTGCAGACTGGGTCATTAGCACGCGTACTCGTGCACCGGCTTTCTTCAACAGGCGAACAACGGTGCACATTTTATATACCGATATTCCACCGGTGATGCCAAGCAGTATTTTTTTATCCTTTAGCACAACATTCTTGTGTTATCAGCCGACCGGGTTTTTCTTTTCGTCTTCTTCTTTGTACCTGAATTCAAGTTTATCCGACATCAGCTCGCTAATGGCCTGCTCCGTCGATTTGGCGCGCTTCTCGAACTCCAAGCTGATTTTCAATTGATCCGGATTTGCGTCGACTTCTTCCTCGTCGCCGTTTGTCATTGTCGGAAGCGCTGCGATCGTTTCAATGCGCTGATTGAACTCGATCTTCGTCTCTTCGTTGATTTGGCGTGCCCGCTTTGAGAGCACGACAATTGCCTCGTACACATTTGCCGCTTTGGATTCGAGCGTGCGTATCTCCAGTGGTTTGATTGCCATGAAATCCTCTTGTTATAATGGTGAACGTTGCTGTGAAATAATTTCGTCAACGTCGTCAATTGCCCTTGCGAGCGAGTCGTTGACGATTCTGTAATCAAACTGTTTGCCGATTTCTAGCTCCGATGCGGCACGGGCCATTCTTTTCTGGAACGTTTTTTCATCTTCCGTTTTTCTGTTCCGCAACCGTTCCTCCAATACGCGAAGATTGGGCGGCTCTATGAACAACAGTACCGCTTTTGTCTTGTACAATTTCTTTATTGATAGGCCGCCGTTAACGTCGACATCGAACACCATGCATTTCTGGTCGTTGAGGGCACGGTCGACCTCACGTCTCAACGTGCCGTAATAATTTCCGTAAATTTGTTCGTGCTCGACGAGCGCGTCATCGCGAATCAATTGCTCAAATTCTTCCGGACGAAGGAAGAAATAGTCTTTTCCGTTTTCTTCGTTTTCGCGTTTTGGTCTTGTCGTTGCCGATACCGAAAACTCGAAGTCGGGATAGCGCTGCAGCACAGCTTTCACAATCGTTGTTTTGCCGCCGCCGCTTGGAGCCGAAATGACAAAAAGTTTCGGATTTTTCATTCAATATGATGCAGGTCCGCAAAAGCTACTCGATATTCTGCAACTGCTCGCGTATCTTTTCCAGGTCTTCTTTAATTGCGACGATGTGGTGCGCGATCTCGGTGTCGTTCGATTTTGATCCGATTGTATTTGCTTCCCGGTTCATTTCTTGGATCAAAAAATTAAGCTTGCGGCCCGCGGCTTCGTCGTTCCGCAAAGCTTCGAGGAAGAACTTGTTGTGCGAGCGAAAACGTACGCATTCTTCTGTGACATCAAGCTTATCCGCCAGGAGCGCAATTTCGAGCTCGAGCCGTTGCGAATCGACGATGTTCTTATCTCCAAGAAGCTGGGTGATGCGTTCCTGTAAGCGCGTTCGTTCATAGGGGATCCGCTGCTTGGAGATCGATTCAATATTCTCGAGTCGTTCTTGAATATGTCCTACACGGGTGATCATATCTCCGGAAATTTCCTGCCCCTCATTAGCCCGCATCGTCTGAAGCTCATGGACTGCAAGCTGCAGCGCTTCTTCGAAGGCGGTCCACTCTGCGCTTACTTCCTCTTCGTCAGCCCCTCCTTCAAATACTTCGGAGAACCTCAGAACATGATCAAGGCTCACCTTTTCTTTGAGCTTGAGCGATTTTCGAAGTTGACTCAAAAGCTTGTAATACGATTTTGCCGCAGAGACATTGACTTTGAGCGGCAGTTTACCGTTCGCGTCGGTTTGAAGTGTCGCTGTGAGAGAAATTTTCCCACGGGCAACTTTTGCCCGGACAATCTCCTTGATTTCGTTTTCTCGCAAGGACAATGAGCGGGGCAGCCGCGAACCTAATTCAAAAAAGCGGCTGTTGACGCTCCTGAGTTCCACAAGAGCGGATACGCCTTCTTTCAAACACTCGCCCCTCCCGTATCCTGTCATGCTTTGAATCATGGGCGTCTCGACATAAAAAATTGTGATTTCATAATAAAATACGAAAATTCGCCATGGCAGGCAAGGGAAAGTTCTCGACAGGTTAAGCACCGACTTATCCACAAGTTATTCAGTCTAATTTTGCTTTTGCCGCGTTTTTTGATATATTTTTGAACAATGTGTGGATAACTGAAAATGCCCGGTAACTACTTTACGCTTGTTCACGTCTCGCGTTTCATCCACCAGCAGTGTATTGGCCATAAAGTTTCCGAGTTGTACTCGCAGCACAAGCAGCAACTATGCATCACCGTTGAATCGCATCCGGTGCAAACAATTATTGTCTCCTGTCTCCCTTCGGAAAATTATCTCTACCTTCGTGAAGGAAGTTTCCGGGCCCGAAAAAATTCCGTTGACCTTTTTCCGGCAGCAACGGGAAAAAGAATTCTCGGCGTTACATGCGATGCGAACGACCGGATTGTCGTTATAGATTTGGAAGGAAATTTAAGCATTGAATGTGAAATGTTTGGATCTCGCGCAAACATCCTTTTGTTGAAGAAAGAGTACGCAATCCCTGTCTCTTCAAAGGTCGTTGTCGATGCGTTCTTGAGGAAAAAAGAATTGTTGGAAAGCCGTTCTACATATAAAAATCTGCAGTTGCCTCCAGCCTACAACGGGATGATGCAAAGTGAGTCCTTTTTTTTTGAAGCCCTGTGCATGAATAGCGGAGAAGGAATTTTTCAATCGTTGAAAAAAGTAATTCCGGTGCTTGGTTCCACTCTGGCAAAAGAAATCTTACTCCGGGCGGATATTCAGCCATCCGTTTCCATCTCCCTTATGACCGACCGCGACCTAAAAAAAGTCTTTATCGAAACATCAAAAGTTATCGCTGAGGTAACCTCTCCCGTCATAGCCGGGCAAACAAAAATTTATTATGAAGATGAGGCGCCGGTGTGTATGTCGTTGATATCGCTCGGGAGCTACGCTCAAAACAAATGCGAATCTTTTCCAAACGTGTCGGCGGCCATTCAACGATTTGTGAGTACTGCCCGCGCTTCGTCGACGTTTGAAAACGATAAGGGGCAAATCTCAGCATGGCTGGAAAAAGAGGAAAAGAAGACTGCTCAGACCCTGAAAAAAATTGCCGCCGAGCTTGGAGGGCAAAATCGTGGTGCTGACTATGAGTTATTCGGAAAGCTTCTCACGGCGCATCTTCACGAGCTTCGCAAAGGAATGAAGGCTGCAACGCTTGAGGATACGCCGTCGTTCGATGTGCATCATTCCAAGGTGACGATTTCGCTTGACCCATCTCTTACCCCAATCCAAAACGCGGAGAGGTATTTTGATAAAGCCAAGAAAGCAAAAGTGGCGATCCGGGAATCGAACGACCGGGTCAAAAGCCTCGACCGGCGCTTATCAACTCTGCGAATGTTAATCGGCGAACTTTCAGATATTTCTTCAAGCGGCGCGCTCAAAGAGTTCCATCAAATTTACAAAACACACCTTCAGCTTCTCGGATACGCCACAGCGAAGGAAAAGGAAAACCTTCCGCCGTTCCGGATCTTTACAGTCGAAGGCGGATTCCAAGTGCTTGCAGGAAAAAGCAGTGAAAACAACGATATGCTCACGACAAAATATGCGAAGCCGGACGATTTGTGGTTTCACTGCCGCGGTTCGAGCGGCTCACATGTTGTGCTGAAGGTACACAGCGCACAAGGTGAGCCGTCGAAATCGGCAATTCACCAGGCAGCTTCGATCGCAGCGTATTACAGCAAAATGAAAAACGCTTCGTCCGTTGCTGTTGCGGTAACTGAGAAAAAATTCGTCCGCAAGCCGAAAGGCGCACCGGCAGGGACAGTGGTTCTCGAAAGGGAAAAAGTTATTTTTGTTGAACCGAAGCTTCCATTCACACCTTCAACGTAGCGACTTCTATGGCAGAAAAAATCCTCATTGTCGATGACGACCAGTACATCCGGCTAATTCTGCAGAAAAAATTTTTGTCGCAGGGATATACGGTTTTCGTTGCGAATGACGGCGAGAGCGGCTTGGAGCTTGCAAAGAAGGAAGCTCCCGATCTCATCATTTCGGATTGGATGATGCCGAAAATGGACGGATTGGAATTTTGCAGGCTGGCAAAGCAGGACGACACATTGCGGTTCACCTATTTTATTATTCTCACCGCCCGCGACACCCAAGATGACAAAATAGAAGGAATTGAAACCGGCGCAGACGACTTTGTAACAAAACCGTTTAACGACCGCGAGCTTCTCACACGTGTGAAGGCCGGGTTGCGCATCAACGCGCTCCAGAAAGAAATTGCGGAACTTCAACATGAGAAAGCGATCACGGAACTGGCGATTACGCTTGGACACGAAATCAATAACCCACTGGGAATCATGATGCTTGTCCTGCAAGTGCTCCAGAAGAGGGATGACACTGATACAATCAGCGACATCCGTAAAGAGCTGAGAACGGTGACGGAAAACGGAAATCGAATAGCAGAAATTGTGAAAAAGCTCTCAATCCTGGACAACCCGCAGATGAAACCGTATCTGAAAAACTCCGATACAAAAATGGTAGACCTTTCAGGGAAACCACAACCGTGATTTGTTTCTCAAAACTTTTCGCTTAACATCGTAAGGATATTATGCCGGACCCCCGTTATCCGATCGGGAAATTTCAAATGATCGATCAACTCGATAACGCAAAACGGAACGAGTTGATTCAGCATATTGCCGATGCACCGAACGCATTGAAAGCCGCCGTCCAAGGATTAACGGAGAAACAACTGGATACGCCGTACCGCGAGGGTGGATGGACGGTTCGTCAAGTTGTGCATCATCTGCCGGACAGCCACATGAACTCGTATGTCCGGTTACGGCTTGCACTCACCGAACATGAGCCGACAATCAAACCCTATGAAGAGCATTTGTGGGCCGAGTTGTTCGATGCACGTACGGCACCCATTGCCCCTTCACTTCGTTTGCTCGAATCGCTCCATGAACGATGGGTGATACTTCTTCGCTCGCTGAAGCCGGACGATTTCTTACGAACGTTTCGTCATCCTGAAAACGGCGTCAGGAATATCGATTGGCTGTTACAGTTATATGCATGGCATGGCCGCCATCACGTCGCACACATTACGTCGCTCAGAGAAAGAATGCAATGGTGACGGCTGCTTTGCAACAAGAGAGGAAGTACACTCATGTACTCGTTGAAAAATAAACTTGTTTTCATTACGGGGGCGAGCAGCGGGATTGGCGCTTCCTGCGCCGAGCAGTTTGCGCGGCAGGGGGCGAAATTGGTGCTGGCTGCGCGCAGAAAAGAGCGCCTGACCAGCCTCGCAGAAGAGCTGCGAAGAAAGTATTCGGTCGAAGTTCATACCCTCCAACTTGACGTGAGAAAACGGGAAGATGTCAAATCGGCGGTCAGCACACTCCCGGAGCCGTGGAAGAAAATCTCCGTTCTTGTGAATAATGCCGGACTTGCCAGCGGATTGTCCCCAATTCAAGAAGGGGATGTTGATGATTGGGAAAAAATGATCGACACGAACATAAAAGGGCTGCTGTATGTTACCCGTGCGGTTGTCCAAGGAATGATCGAACGGGGAGAGGGACATATCATCAATATCGGTTCAATTGCCGCGTATCAATTTTATCCGAATGGGAATGTGTACTCTGCAACGAAAGCAGCAGTGAACGCTTTAACGAATACGATGCGTTTAGATTTACACGGCACCGGAATTCGTGTCAGTACCATTGACCCGGGATTGGTAGAAACCGAATTCAGCATTGTGCGATTTCATGGCGATAAAGTACGTGCCGATAGAACATACGAAGGAATGACTCCCCTCACTCCGGACGAAATTGCCGACGCCGTCCTCTATTGTGCTACACGTCCGCTTCATATTAATATCCAGCAAATTGTTCTTATGCCGACCGACCAAGCCTCAACAACGATGGTGCACAGGAAAAAGTAATCGCAGAAATAAAAAGGACGAAAACCTTGGTCCTTTTTGTTTTCAATCTGCGATAAAAGCTGCTGCTGAATTAAAAATCCCGGCGTAGAAGACAATAAGAATTCTCCTGCCCATAGAATGAATCACATCCACCCGCTTCTCTTTAATCATGATAGTTCGAATAAATTATTTATCCAGCATCAATATTGTAACTTTTTTAACTTCTTGGTTCATATCCAACGTCCAATGTTAACCGTATTTTTGGGATATAAAGCGACAGCGCAATAACGGTATGACAATTCACGCAGCGATAGATTTATAGGTAAACGAGGATGTGTTCGTTTGGATTCACATTTGAGTGCTGGCTCAATTTGAGAAAAGATTTGTCATGCCCACGAAAGTGGGCATCCATTGTGGAGCATAAGAAGAAATATTTGGATTCCCGCTTTCGCGGGAATGACAAACTGAGCCAGTACCCACATTTGGTGATATACATCATAAGTCGTATCTTTAGATCACGAGGGGATATTGCTAAGTCCATGATTAAAACGGATGAATAACATTCCAATCATTACGCCGCTGTTTATTAGAGAAAAGCTTGTTCATTATCAGCGTCGAATCATCGACAAGAATACGCTTACAAAATCGGCGGTTCTCATCCCAATCGTCAATACCGAAAAAGGGTTGGAATTGCTGTTCACAAAACGGAGTGAAACCGTTGAACATCATAAAGGTCAAATTTCATTTCCAGGTGGCGCAACCGATGAAGCCGACCTCTCTCCTGCTGATACGGCATTGAGGGAATCGTTGGAAGAGATAGGGTTGGAGCGCTCGGCTATTTCTATTCTCGGAGTCATGGATGATCTGCAAACGCCAACCGGCTTTGTTGTTACTCCGGTCATCGGGTTCATTCAAAAGCTTCCCCCTCTTCGTATTAATCTTGAGGAAGTGGCGCAAGTGATATTTGTTCCTCTTGTAAGGTTTTTCGACGATGGCCTGCGACATTCTATTATGAAGGAAAGGGATGGAGTAATGGTGGAAGTTTTTTCTTATGAAGTCTGGGAAGAACCGGTATGGGGGGCGACGGCTTTTTTTGTCAATCAACTTGTCAACGTACTTAAAAATAATTGAGGTTGCTTTCATAGCCCCCGTGCTTATTACGATTTGTAGTACTCTCTCTGTAGGCTTTGAATTTTTAAACGAAGAACACGCCATCTTCATTATATCTGCAGCCATCATTATCTTGCCAAAATTGGCACTGTTAATAAGCCATCCGATTGCTTTAAGCAATCGGATGGCTCGAAACTGACCCACCACCTCTCCAAGCATTCATTGATTTTGAGAGGATTTTTCGTTAATTTACAAAGATGTAGAAGAACGGTTTGAATAATTCTTGTTATTGATAGGAGAATCGCAATATGAGTTATCGTTTTCAGCTATGGTTACTTTCGACCGGGCTCGCCTTCGTCTTTCTGTTCGGCGGTTGTGCTTCGCAGCAAAGCGCAGTGGTAGCGACAATCGGGGATGACAAAATTACGCTTGATGAATTCAATGCGATGTATGCAAAAAATAATATCGGGAAAGATACCTCTAAGGCGGCAATCGCCGCAGACCGCGAATCATACCTGGATCTGTATGTAAAATTCAAATTAAAATTAAAAGATGCATATGCCCAGGGTTACCAAAACGATCCGGCCATTCAAGCTGAAGTCCAAGACTATAGACGGAGTCTTGACGTTTCGTCGTTGATCGAACATGACATTACCGAGCCGGCACTACATCGGATGTACGAAAACAAACTTGTTAACGTCCGTCCCAGGCATATTCTTCTGCAAATGTCTCCTAATGCAACTCCGGCGGAGACGTTAAAAACATACTTAAAGGCAATGAAAATTATCGACTCCTTGAAAGCGGGGCGGTCTTTCGAGGAACTTGCTTTAAATAATTCTCAAGATCCGTCGGTTAAATCTAATAAAGGTGACCTGTACTATTTTCCCTCCGGATCGGCTGTGCCGGGATTTGAAGATGCAATTTTCTCCGCAAAGCCCGGAACAGTGATACCCTATCCCGTTCGGACACAATTTGGTTACCATATTGTTGAAGTTACAGCACGGGAACCGAACCCGGGCTCTGTCCGGGTCAGTCATATCTTCAAGCGACTCACGCCGCTGTCGACCTCGCAGGACTCCGCGAAAGCAATGAAAATAATGGAAACAGTCATAGATTCGCTGAAGCATGGTGGAAAATTCGCAGACCTCGCCAGGGCATTCTCGGATGATAGAACTCGAGAACATGGCGGAGATCTTGGATTTATCGATAGTAAAAGAACCGTTAGGGAATTTGATAGTGCCGCATTTAGCCTGAAGGTTGGCGAAGTTTCCGGAATCGTGAAATCACAATTTGGGCTCCATCTGATTTTGGTAACGGATAAAAAGCCGGTCCCTCCATTTGCAAACATAGAACAGGACCTCAGAAAATTTTTCCAGCAGCATCGTTTCCAAGCCGAATATGATCGTTATGCAAACGGGTTGAAGAAGGAGTATAATTTTACCTGGTCTCCAGAAGGAGTATCCGTTTGGCATTCATCGCTTGATACCACGAAGACGACCAGCAACGAAAACTGGGACAGTTCGTTCAGCGAGGCAACGCGTGCAAAAGAATTGTTTACCTTCGCCGGTCAAACGATAACTATCGACTCGGTCATTCATCTTGCTAAAGCAGAGAAGGAGCTTCAGGGACTGCCGTTTTCCCGCCCAGCGACCTCGGACAAAATTTTCGATAAAATATCGAATAACCTTGTTATAGAATACAAAGCGCAAAGCGTGGAATCGGAAATTCCCGATTTTGAAAAAACGATAAAGGAGTATGAAGAGGGAAGCATGCTGTTTAAAGCGGAGCAGAACGAGGTATGGAATAAACTATCCGATAACGATTCGGCAATGCACGTGTACTTTGACGCGAATCGCTTAAAATTTACATGGCCGGACAGGGTTAATCTTCGCGAGATCTTTGTTCCGACAGACAGCGTATCAAAGATCGTGACGTTTCTTTTGAACAAGCAAAAGCTGCCGTTCGACTCTGTCGCCGCTCAATTTAACACGAGGCAGTCAACTAAACAAAAGAACGGAGAATGGGGATTAATGCCGGTAACAACCAGTGCGCTGACAAAGCGGGCTTGGACTATGGATGTGGGAGAGGTATCGGATTTTTTTCCGTACGAAAACGGATTTTCAACGATTAAGGTTCTCGAAAAAGTTCCTGCATGCGATAAAACATTTACTGAGGCCGGCTCAGAGCTTTCAAGCGCCTATCAAGAATTCGAATCGAACCGTTTAGAGAATGACTGGTATCAATCACTGCTGAAAAAGTATCCAGTACATGTGTTCAAAGAGGTGCTCACGAACTCACCGGAGCAAACGTCAAAGTAATAACGTCTATACTAAGACGGGCATTTCTTGCGCTCATCATCGGAAGCAGCGTTGTGCTTTTTTCGTGCACACACCAGCACGAGCGGACGCAGGACGTTGCTCGAGTCGATGATCAAACCTTGACACCGGAAATGGTCTATCGGCAGCTCGATACGAGCAATGGCATTTCTGAGATGCAGGTGCGGATGTTCGCCCGGCAATGGGTAAATTCTGAATTGCTCTATCAGGAAGCAAAAAGGCAGGGGCTCGATCATTCTGAGGCAGTGCTCGACAATCTCGAAAATGCTAAACGTCAGCTTGCGATTAACGCCCTGCTCGATAAAGAAGTATTTAACGACGCACCGCAGTCTATTTCCAAAGAAGAAATTAGGGCATATTTTAAGAATCATCTCGAAGAGTTTGCCCTACAGGATGACATCGTACAGATTTCATTGGCGGTTTTTTCCGAACGCGAACCGGCGGCAGCGTTTCGCGAAGCAGCTCTTCAAGGCGGTGGCTGGAATGCAGCCATTGCCGAAGCCCAGAATGTCAAAAATGGTCAATCATCGATAATCACCAAAACCGATTCAGCGTTTTATACACAATCAACATTATTCCCGGCCAAACTCTGGAAAGTTTCTTCGGCTCTCGGTGCGGGAGAGGTTTCATTTCCGGTAAAAACAAGCGAAGGGTACTTTGTCATTTTACTGCTTGGAAGTTACCAGCGCGGGTCAACTCCTCCCCTTGAATATGTTGAAGATGCCATTCGAGGAAGACTCTTAATGCAGCATCGCCAAGAGCGTTTTACGGAATATTTGGAAACCATGAGGAAAAAGCATACTGTGCAAATAAACCTTTCCGGCATTCCGGCTGATCGCGATACTCTTCAGCCGCCGGGCGAGTAAAAGAGAGGCCATTGTAAAGCAAATGAACGGGATAAAACTAAGAACGAAGCATTGGATAAAGCTTCTAGCAATGATGCTGGTGTTATGCGGCCCTCTACACAGTCAAACGGTGCTTGATCGCATCGTAGCCGTCGTTGGGAAGGAGATCATTACACTGTCCGATTTGAATTTAACCATTCAATCAATGGCCATGCAAAATAAGCTCGACCCCGATTCTCCGGAATTGCGGGCTCGAGTCCTCGACGGCATGATCAACGAGAAATTAATTCTCGCGCAGGCGATTGAGGACAGCGTAGAGGTGACGAATGATGAAGTAACCGACAGACTTGACCGTCAAATAAAAATGCTCGTGCAACAGGCGGGCTCCGAGCAGCGGCTGGAAGAATTATACAACATGCCGATCAGCAGGATGAAGAGAGATTTCCGTGACTTGATTCGTAATCAACTGCTGGTAGAAAA
Organism: uncultured Bacteroidota bacterium; assembly: GCA_963717445.1. Lineage (GTDB taxonomy): Bacteria > Bacteroidota > Ignavibacteria > UBA10030 > UBA8401 > JAGVPT01. The sequence continues at coordinate 2,369,700 of OY970334.1, forward strand.
AATCAGACAAACGCGGCAATCGTCTATTACGGTGACCCGCCGTGACGTAGAAGAATTTTTTGATGCGCACAAGGACAGCCTTCCGACTATTCCGAAAGAATACGAGCTGAGCCATATCTTTATCAAACCTAAACCGGATACCACGGTGATTCAAGCGGTGTATAAGAAGGCACTTGCTATTCTTGACAGCATTAAATCCGGCGGGGACTTTGCCGACTTTGCAAAGCGCTACTCGTCCGACCCGGGTTCCGCCCGCGGAGGCGGCGACCTGGGCTGGTTCCGGCGCGGAGTGTTCGAAAAAGAGTTTGAAGAAGCCGCGTTTTCATTGAAGGACAGTGAAATTTCTCAGCCCGTGAGAACGTCGTACGGCTATCACATTATTCAATTGCTGGAGCGTCGTGGGGAATCGGTCCACACCCGGCATATTCTCTTCGCCATTCAGCAATCCACGGCGGACGACGATTCTACCATCGCGGAATTAAACCGGCTTCGTGGCCGTGCCCTGGCGGGGGAAAGCTTTGCAGCATTGGCTACCAAGTATTCCGAGGACTCTGAATCCAAAGATGTCGGCGGCGACCTGGGGAAAATCGGAGTCGACCAGATCGAACCGGCCTTCATGGATGTCTTAAAAACCTTGAAGGAGGGAGAAATAAGCGCCCCGGTAAAAGTCCCGCTCGGATCTTCGTACGGATACCACATTGTGTGGGTTCGCTCCATAACGCCCGAGCATACCATGAACCTGAGCCAAGACTACCGCAGGCTTGAGCAGCTCACGCTCCAATTTAAAACAGATCAGGATTTTCAGCAATGGGTGGAGGAAATGAGAAAAAATATTTTTTGGGAGAAGAAAATATAGGCGGGGAAGCCTTTCTTGCGGCTGAAGAGGCTTTTACGTATATTCTATCACGGCCCTATACACCATTAAGGATAACAAAAGAAAAACATGGCACAACACAAATCGGCAATCAAACGAATTCGTTCTTCGGCACACAGGAAGAAAAATAATACAGCGCAAGAATCCGCAATGAAAACGGTGATTAAAAAAGTTCGGCAGGAAAAGGACAAAACTAAAGCGGAAGTTGCTCTCAAAGAAGCCGTTTCTCTCCTCGACAGGCTGGCCCAGAAGAGAGTTATTCATCCCAACAAAGCCTCAAATCAAAAATCTAAACTCACCAAATTGGTGAATGCTATAAAATAGCACCCCCCGTTATCCCCCTTCGTTCAACTTCGCCTGCAATTCGGTTATTCGTTTCTCAAAACGTTCCCGTTCCTCCGGTTTTGAGAAAATCAGAATTTCGTACGCTTGAATTGCAGCGCCGTATTCTCCCTGCGAAGCGTAAATTTCAGCAAGTGTCGGTGTAATGACGATCGAGTCGAGCGGTGCAGTCTCCTCCGGAGAAGCACTCGGTTCGGCTTCTTGCGGGACAATGCGTTCTGCGTTTTCAAGTTGCGATGCGAGAGAATCCAACCCAGCCGCCTCCGGCGTAGCTGGCGTTGAGGCCTGGCCTAAATATTCATCCAACGACATGAGCTTTTCAACTCCGGTATCTCTCAGAGTGCTGTTGAACATATTCGTCGACGCCGGGAAGCTGCGCCGTTTCAATAGGCGGCGTTTCAACGAGGTTGGGTTCTTTTTGCTCAGCAGATTCCTGCATTACGTCTTCCGGTGCAGACGCTGCAGAGAAGTTTTCGGCGCTTTGGGAGGGTTCTTCCATGTTTTGTGTCGGGAATGTCTCTTCTTGAACGGGAACTTCCGCGACGGGCGATTCCAAAGAGAGCTGCGTTTCAACCGCAGGTAAAAGCACTTCGACCGATTCACTCTCCGTTGTCAGAGATGGCTCGTCGGAAGCGGGAGGGATTTCGTCTAAAAATTTGCGCGCGAGCTGATTAAAAGGGGCCAGGTGCAACGCCTGTGCAAATGCAAGACGGGCCTTTGAATTTTCGTTCAGTGCAAGGTAACATCTCCCGAGAACAACATACCCTGTAGCGTAGGATGAAAATGTTTGGACCCCCGCCTCGCACAGCTTCAATGCTTCTGAGGATTGGTCTTTGGAGAGATAGAGATCCGCCAGGCGGGCAAAAAGTGGAGAGTGCGGATTGTCTGAAAGTTTTTGAGAAAGAAAATCTATGTCGAATTCGGATAAATCCATAGGTTTGGCAAAAGTAAAAAAGCCGGCGTCACGGCGCCGGCTTTATAATAAGTGAAGAACAGGTCAAAATCAAGCGTGTGCTGCAGCCGTTTCTGAAGGGAGGGTGCGTCGTTCGGCCTTCAATCGACGCGCCTGAAGCGCTTGCTGGATGGAAAGATATGAGACAAATCCAAATCCAATCAGGAAGAGGAGTTGAAACGGCACTGCCGCAATTTCGAGATAATACAAAGACGAAATTACACCGAAGAGACAATAAACCGCTAGCGCAATTTCTATCAGCACCGTCCAGTTAAATTTCATCGGGACATATTTTTTATCCAACCATGAGTCCCCTTTTTCCATAATGCTGTACTTCGGCGTGCGCACAAAATCGCTTTTCCGTTTGAATAACCCCTCGATCACCGCTCTGCTGTTATTGACTGCAAAGCCCATGCTTCCCGCCATAAAAAGCGGAAAGAGAAAGAGCCTTCTCCGCCAATCCGGGTAAACGTCCTTTTGGGAATACATGTAAAACAGAAATGAGCCGATGAACGCAAAAACGAAAACTGACATCACATCAAAATATGCATCATACCCGCCGCTATGTTTAATATACATCAGCGGAATGTTGAGGATGCCGGCGATGAGGATGAATGGAAACACGATGTTGTTGGTCAGGTGAAACGTAGAATGCCATTTGATTTTAAACGGCAGATCGGATTTCCACACTGCGGGGAGCATCTTCCGTGCAGTTTCAATCGCTCCCTTTGTCCAGCGGAATTGCTGTGTTTTCAGCGCGTTAATTTCGGACGGGAGTTCGGCCGGCGACGTAACATTTTTCAGAAATTTAAATTTCCACCCGCGCAGTTGTGCACGGTAGCTCAAGTCGAGATCTTCCGTCAAGGTATCCGAGTGCCAGTTCCCGGCGTCTTCGATACATGCTTTTCTCCACACACCGCCCGTGCCGTTAAAATTGATGAAGAAGCCTGCCTTGTTGCGGATCGCTTGTTCGATCACAAAATGTCCGTCCAGCGCCATTGCTTGAGTCCGTGTCAGGAGCGAGTACTCGCTGTTCAAGTGTTCCCAGCGTGTTTGAACCATGCCAATTTTTTTGTCGGCATAAAAATATGGAAGAGTTTTAAGAAGAAACTCTTCCCGCGGAACAAAATCTGCGTCGAAAATGGCAATGAACTCGCCCGCGGCATTTTTAAGCCCATCCTTCAACGCGCCGGCTTTGAATCCGTTGCGTGAGCCGCGTCTAATATGGTGAATATTGTGCCCGCGCTCTTTCATTTCGTCGACGATGGCCTTCACAAGGGTCACTGTCTCATCTGTCGAATCGTCGAGGACTTGGATTTCTAATTTGTCGGCCGGGTACTTGATTGCGCAGGACGCTTCGATGAGGCGACGCACGACGTACATTTCGTTGAAAATAGGCAATTGAACGGTAACCGCCGGAAATTCCTTTAATGGCAGAATCTCCGCTTCTTCGATATCGCGACACTTGAAGTAGTGGTAGATCATCACAAACCCGTGCGACCCAAAGGCGAAGAGAATAAGAAGAGAAATAAAATATGTTCCCAAAATTATATCATTCATTGTTGTTGTTTTTTAAACCTCGTAGAATTGAGTTGTTCGATGTTCTGTTACCATCCCGAAACGGTTTCAATAAGGATGTCTTCTGTTACCTTGTTGACGGCCTGGGTGAGAGCAACCGTCCGCGTTTCGCTGCTGGTGTTATACTCTCCCCAATTTGAAAAATCTTTTTCCCATACTTTTTTTCTTAACTTCAAGTCTTGGTATGTGACATGCACGTTGATTGTCACCCGCCGCGTCGTCACTTGCTCTCCCGGGGTAATGACCGAGGGAACATCCTGGACTGAAATGATCGACCCTTCCAGAATTGAATCCGCCGTATTCCGTTCGGCAATCTGCAAACTGTTGTCGTTGACGAAGAGATTAATCAAGGTCGTGGTAAAACTCTCCTTAAGCCCCGGTTCGCCGAACCCGCTTTGGTCTTCAAACAGCGGAATTGCGATTGTTTTCAAGTGTTTCGGAACTGACGAACCCGAAAAAGAATAGACGCACCCGCATAGGAAAATTAAGAATGAAAAATTAAAAATTAAAAATAATGAAAGAACGGCGTTTCCGTATTTCATTACCTTCCATTTTGGCTTTTGCATTGTTACTGTAATCCGTACTCTTTGATTTTTCTGTATAGCGTCCGTTCACTGATTTTCAGTGCCTGCGCGGCGAGCCGGCGGTTGCCTTCGTACTTCTGCAGCGAGCCGATAATCATCCGGCGTTCCATTTCTTCCAGTGAAATGTTATCTTCTCCGGCCGCTCGGGGGTGGACAATTGCCGTGTCGTGGACCTCTGTCCCGGCAACGGTAACGGCATCACGCCGCACCAGCCCGTTTGATCCGCCGGCAGCGTTGACCAGCATGTTCTTCACATCGACAATGTCGGTTTTAAGGTCGACGAGCGCGCGGTAAATGAGTTCACGCTCGGGAAACTCGGCAGTCTTCGGAATGTAGACCGGTAGATTACGCTCATCGCCGTCGGTATGCGAGCCTTTCAGATACTTTCGGACATCGATATCGGTGAGGCGTTTTCCGTTTTCAATTACAAGCATGCTTTCAACAACGTTGCGAAGTTCGCGAACATTGCCCGGCCAATCGTACTGCGTCAACAGTTCCATCGCGTCGTCGGTAATTCCGAGAAACGTAATCGAATTTTTTGCTGCAAAATCATTTGCAAACTTATTAAAGAAGAGAGGAATATCTTCTCTTCTGTCTCTCAAGGGCGGGATTCGGATGTTCACCGACCTCAGCCTGTAAAAAAGGTCGGGGCGAAAACGCTTGTTGTAAACCTCGCGTTCCAGGTCCTTGTTCGTTGCGGCGATAACGCGGACATCAGCTCGCTTTGCCGTCGGAGAGCCGACACGCATAAATTCTCCGTTCTCGAGAATGCGGAGGAACTTTACTTGCGTCGCAAGGGGCAATTCCCCGATTTCATCGAGAAAAATCGTTCCGCCGTCTGCAATTTCAAAATACCCCTTGCGAGAATCGCTCGCCCCCGTGAACGATCCCTTTTCGTGCCCGAACAATTCGCTTTCAATGATTCCCTCGGGTATCGCACCGCAGTTGACAGTAACGATCGGCTTATGTGCGCGTTTGCTTGCCGCGTGAATTGCCTGTCCCACGACTTCTTTTCCAACACCACTTTCACCGGTGATGAGGACAGTGATGTCTGTCGGTGCAACTTGCTGGATGACCTCCACGATTTCCTGGATTTCCAGCGAATTGCCGATGATGTTGTGTTCCTCCTGAAACGATGATCTCTCCACGCTTTCGTCTCCGTCTCTCACGTTATCTCGCGACAATAATTGATTCAATGTTGTATTTTAACTTCAATTCTGCTATAAAATCACGGGCGTCCTGTTCACTGGAAAAGTCTTCGATGGAAACGACATACAAAGTTCTGCCGCCGCTTTCCTTTGCCGTGATAATTGCTTGTCTGTTGATTGTTGAAAAAAAGTCGACCTGTTTTTGTGCTTTTCTTTTCGTTGAATACGCTCCCGCCTGCACCGCAAACTTGTGAACAGGGGCAACGGTCATCGTTGAATCGGGTGTTTCCGTTACGGCAGGTTCGTTGCCGGGCGGCTGTTCTGCCAGCTTTTGTCCGGCGGTATCCACCGGTTTCGCCGCGACCGGCTGTTCTTGTTGAGCCATGGCGGGCTGTTGTTCTTTTGCTGTACCGACAACGTACAACGAGTTTGGATATTGCTGTTTCAGCTGCTCGAATTTTTGGTCGGCAGTTTTGTAAAGTCCGATGGAGTAATAATACTGGTACACCTTGTAGAGCGCATCATCCGCCCATTCATTTTGCGGAAATTGGTCAACGATCGCTTGAAATTTTCTTACTGCGGTCTCGCCATCCGTCGTAAGAATTGCATCGAGATAGGCAACCCCCCCATCGCTCGGATATTGCTTTTCGAGGCTGGGCAATTCTACGCGAACCCGCTCTGCCTGACCGCTGTAAATAAAATCCAATCGCTTTCGTACTTCAGCTTCCGGCATTTGTGCTAAAACAACTGCGGCGCTGAGAAAATGGAGCAGGAGCGAGAGATACGCCCCCCTAAAATTCATCAGTGATAGGTTCATAAAATACCGTGATGTCAACTGTTGACCGCGATGCGGTAATTGTTCATACGTTCCAGATCTTTACTTATTGCTCCAAACAACGTTGCCGAATTGCACCGGTCGATTTTGATTTTGACGATCTCGCCGATGCAAGAGCCGTCTTTCGGGAACACCGTTACTTTGTTGGTATCCGTTCGCCCCATCCATTCATCTCCGGATTTTGCACTTTCCCGTTCAACAAGAATCTCAACCGTGGTTCCGACAAGCCGCCGGTTTTTCTCGAGGGAAATATTTTGCTGGAGCTCTATGATTTCATTCAATCGGTCTACTTTCACCTCATCGGCGACATCATCATCCATCTCCCACGCTTTGGTGTGTTCTCGCGGAGAATACTTGAACGTGAATGCTCCGTCGTAGCCGATTTCTCGAATAACTTCGAGGGTCTGTTTGTGGTCGTTTTCGGTTTCCGTCGGAAAGCCGGCAATAATGTCGGTGGAAAGTGTCGCACCGGGAATAGCAGACCGTATCTTATCGACGAGGTTGAAATATTGTTCAACAGTATATGTCCTGTTCATTAGTTGCAGTATTCGGTTCGATCCTGATTGGATCGGCAAATGAATTGAGTTGCAGGTATTTTCATTTTCAGCTATTGCGCCGATCAGCTTCTCCGACATATCCTGAGGATGGGGCGTCATGAATCGGATGCGAATCGACCGGTCTACCTCACTGACGCGACGAATCAAGTCTGCAAAATCAAATTCTCCATCATGGTACGAATTTACGTTTTGCCCAAGCAGTGTAATTTCTTTGAACCCGCGTTCGCTCAATCGTTCGACTTCCTCAACGATGCTCTGCAGTTTTCGGCTTCGCTCCCTGCCGCGAGTGAACGGAACGACACAGAACGTGCAAAATTTATCACAGCCACGCATGACGGAAATCCACGCATTGATTCCCTCTGTTCGTAGTGGCATGATGTCGTCGTAATTTTCGACGCGGGAAAGTTTTACCGCAATTCCTCGTTGACCGTTGAAAGCATTTTCTACCAACTCGGGCAATCTTCGATATTCATCAGGCCCGACAACCATATCGACAACACTGGTTTTGTCAATCAACTCGGTCCGTAATCGCTCCGCCATGCACCCCAGAACGCCTATGAGGACGCTTGGGTTCTTACGCTTGTAGTTCTTAAGAGTGCTGATACGCTGGTGCACTCTCTGTTCAGCGTTATCCCGAACGCTGCATGTGTTGACAAAAATAATATCTGCCTCCCCCGGATTCTGGGTTATTCCAAACCCCGTATCGTTCATAATGCTAAGGACGACTTCGGAGTCGGCCACATTCATCTGGCAGCCGTATGTCTCAATGTAGACCTGTTTCTTCCGCATAGATTCAATTTTTCTGCACCAAATATATCCATTACCTGACAGATAGTCAACGGATTCAAAGTTCATTAATGAAAATTAATAAAAATCACTGATTTTTCGCCGAATTTCATTGAATTTCCCTTGACAATTCGTCACACATTTTATGCGTCCATTGAATCTGAACAAATGTTCACCTATATTTAAAAATCAAGGGCGAACAAAGCATTCGCATTAATTACCATCTTATCATTTTAAATCATTCCAATGACAATGAACCCTAAAAACTTCATTTCTGATATCCACCAAAAAGCAAAACAGTTACATAAAACGATTGTTCTACCCGATGCACTCGACCCACGGGCTATTAAAGCGGCTAGAATTATCGCAGATAAAGACCTTGCCGTGCCGATTCTCATCGGTGATGAAGGGCAAATACGGTCGAAGGCTAAGTCCGAGAATGTGCCATTACAAGGCGTACGGGTCGTCGACCCGATGAGATCGGACAGGCTTTCGGATTTCTCTCACATGTATTTCAATTTACGGAAGGAAAAAGGGATTCAATTTACGGAAGCACAAGAAGCGATGAAGAAGTCGCTTTTTTTTGGCGCGATGATGGTCAGGGAAGGAGGAGCTGATGGCAGTGTCGCAGGATCGTTTTCAACGACGGGCGATGTGTTGAGGGCCGGGTTGCAGATCATCGGTGTTCAAGAGGGAATCAGCGTGGTGTCGAGTTTTTTTGTGATGGTGTTTCCGTTCCACATTTACACCTTTGCCGATTGTGCCGTTGTCCCGGACCCGACAGCGGAGCAGCTTGCCGATATCGCGATCACGACCGCCGACAACCACCGGAAACTGACTGGAGAGGAGCCGCGTGTTGCGATGTTATCATTCTCCACAAAGGGGAGCGCGTCGCATCCACTGGTTGAAAAAGTACAGCGCGCAACAGCACTGGCGAAAAAGAAAAATCAGAGTTTGAAATTAGACGGCGAACTTCAACTTGATGCGGCTATTGTTGCCTCGGTGGCGAAACAAAAAGCACCGAAGAGCGAAATCGCAGGGAATGCAAACGTTCTTGTCTTTCCCGACCTGAATGCGGGTAATATCGGTTACAAACTTGCTCAACGTCTTGGTGGTGCCGAAGCCGTTGGTCCAATCGTGCAAGGATTGAAGCGCCCGGCGTTCGACCTTTCGCGCGGATGCAGTGTCGACAATATTGTAAACGTTGTGGCAATTAATGCCGTGATGGGAGCGGTGTAAAAAAGTGTGCGACTTATACATTGCGTATAAGTCGCACACTGTCGTTTTATCTTTTCTTCCACTGCGTGAGCAGGTCTTCTATTTCACTCGGATCGAACCGTGGGTTCGCAGCCTTTCCTACCGTTATAGCCTTCTCTGCAACAGAGATTGCGTCGTCGACCTTGCCGCTTTGAGCGAGAAGCTCCGCCTTCATACGGAGGTTCGAGGCATTTTCGTTGATGGCGATAGATTGGTTAACAGCTTCCATTCCTTTGTCCCAATTTGTTTTTGAATTGAGGCAAAAGAGTGCATAGTTGTTATACTGCTGCCACGACATCGAAAAAGCGGCTTTGTTCGCCTTTGCGAGAATTGCTTCGGTGTTGACTTCTATCGGAACCGGAAGTGCAATTTTTTCCCATCGAAGAACAAGCGTTGCCGAGCTTGCCGTCAAATTGCTGAAGCTGTATGAAAGCCATTCTTCATTCCACACCATTTCCGGTTTAATGGAACACCTCAACACGTCTTTGGTAGAATCGTACCTGAAAGCCCCCCACTGCGGTTGAGTGTTGAAAATCACGGTCCAGTCCCCCTCTGTGGGAATTACGAAAAAGCTGTACGAGCCTGCTTTGACCTGAGTCCCCGCGATAGTGACATCATCGCTGAAGCTCACCATTGTTGCTTCGTTGGCCCCTGCCCGCCATACCTTGTTGTACGGAACAAGGCCTCCCCAAATTTTTCTTCCTTTGACCCCGGGACGATGGTAGGTAACGGTGATGTCCGTTACCCCCACAGTCTGTGAAACCGTAGCGGCTGGACTAATTTGGAACATTTTCTGCTGTGCGTCGGCAACGCTGAAGGTAAGAAAAATTGCTGCCGCAATAACGATTGCATGGATTTTTCTGACAGCTGTTTCCATAGATGATCTCCTTAATAAATGTGATTGGTTGATTGAAGGAATTATCGCAACGGAATACAAAACTTATTGAACGCCCTTCCACACACTCCAGGCCAACCATAGCCAGCCGATCAAGAAAGAGAGTCCGCCCAATGGCGTAACAGCGCCGAGCCATTTTATGCCGCTGAGTGCAAGGACGTAGAGACTTCCGGAGAATAGAACAATACCGGCGATAAACCACCAGCCGGAAATTACTGCGCCGGCGATGTTCCACGAATGCAATGCCCAGGCGACAATGAATAACGCAATCGCGTGGTACATTTGATACCGCACACCGACTTCAAAAATTTGCAACATCTCTGGAGAAAGCCTTTGCTTCAAAGCATGTGCGCCAAATGCTCCGAAGGCTACACCAAGAAAGGAAAAAACGCAGCCGAAGAGGAAAAAAATCTTTGTCATAGACGGTCGATAAGAGTCAGTAAACAGAAATCAATCTCAGTAATAGGTCTTAAGTTCTGAGGCGAATGAAGTTATGTTTTGTTTCAACTCGCCATTATCCACTTTTTTCAAAGCATTCCGCTTCGTTTTCTTATGAACCATTCGAATCCGAATAACGCAACAATAACCGAAAGGAGCGATGGAAGGTTCCATAATTCGAACTCGCTCACCGTAGATTCTTCTGTTGGTGCCATGGAAGGACGATGTTCGAGATCATCAATCAACCGGTCGCATTGCGTTCCGTCGGCATACTCGCCGCCCGACACCGCGGCAAGCTGCTGGAGCAGGGCTTTGTTCAATTTTGTGTCTGCGAACTCAATCGATTGCTCGCCGACGGAAAATCGCCCTTCAGATTTCCCGAGATCGGCCCCGCCGGATTTTGCCGTTGCAGTGAAAGAATACTCACCCTCGGGCAGGGCTTCAATCTGCCCTTCGTACCGGCCGTTCTCTGAAGGACGGAGGATTGTCTCGAAATGCTGCTGCGAAGATAGAGCCGTAGCCTCAACACGGATGTCGGCATCATCGACCGGCTGATAGTTGGCGTTGTATGCCTGTCCGAGAAAGTCGACTGCTTCTCCCTGCGGGAAAATTTCTTTTGAGGGTTCAACCCGCAATTGCTTGTTGTCATCGCGTGTAACGAGCCATCGAATGACATTTGAAAGCCAGGGGTCGAAAAATTTTTCCGTTTCAGTGCTTGCGCCTGCGAGCAATTTCCATCGCCAGATACCGTATCCCAACACTGCAAATGATTTCATCCGCATAACGCTTCGCGCGACCAGAAGCGGGTTATCGATTGCCACGCCTTGAACCTTTGTTGTTGCGAGAACAAGCGCTTCTGGTTTTGCTTTAAATGTTGCAAGCGAAGAAAAAATCGGCGGAAGTTTGTTCCAATCAAACGAAGAATTTTCATCCGATTGAATAAGAACGTGATATTGTTGTTGAGGTGGTATGCTGGGAAACACCAGCTGTTCATCAACATTGTCGGACAACGTCGTGAACGGCAGAATCGAACCAAGCTCTCTCAGCTTATGAAAATCCAAAGTGCGACTGATGATGAACAAGAGCGGCAATCCACGCGTTGTCACAGTTTTTGAAACAAGCTGCGTCGCGAGCGGAGAAGTTGCCTCTGTCGGAAAACCGATGAGGATGATGCACTCCGCGGACGCTAATCCTGCAAATTGAGTCAGCGGTTGGTCAGCGAATTGACCGCCGGGTTGCTGGACAGCGATGGAAGATTGAATGTTAGGGTCGGCATGTAAGCATTGCATAACGGCGGAAACATCGGCACTTGGCGCACCGGCAATGACGGCAACGCGCATTTTATTTTTCAGAATCTTTACGAACACTGATTTTGCATTATTGTTTTTTGTTACCTCACCTTCCAGTGGGGAAACGCTCACGGTAATTTTTTTTACCCCGTCCGTCGTGGGTGTAAAAGTAAAGTGGACCGGATATTCAGCGGTACGACTTGAGATCGAAGGCGGAAGGACAATTCCATGCTGGTCGAGTTGTTTTCCATCTTCCAGCAAATTGACCGACAAGTTCCTGTTCTCGAATCCCGATACTTTGACGGTTGCATCGATCGGCACTGCGGAATGAACATACGCGACGGAGTTTGTGAGCAGTTTCTGAACGGCAATATCTTTTTGCTCCAGAGAATCGCCGATGCCTGCACAGAAAATTGGGGCCGCGACTTTTCCTGCTTCGTCCAGAGGATTTTCTCCCGTATTGTAATTACCGTCGCTCAGGAGGAGCACTGCTTTCAACTGCGGAAGGGACATGGTGTTGAGCGAACGGAGTGCTGACGCGATGTCTGTTGTCGTTCCGTTGAGACGAAGAGAGTCTTGGTTGATCCCATGGAGCGACGGCGAAAATGTAAACAGCTCCACATGGGCTGTTGATGATAACCGCTCCAATGTTTTGCCCCCAATGATTGAGCGGAGCAATTGTTCTCTGCTGCCTGCGCCGTCCGTGATGGACATGCTCAGGGAATTGTCAACAAGCACTGCAACCGTAGGTTGCAGCATTGACCGGCGCGTGAGCTTGAAAATCGGCTCACAGAGAGCAAAAATCAAGAGCGCGAGGGCAAGGCCGCGGAGAACGCTCAAAAGGTAACGCTTGGAAGGAGAAACCGGTGGGACTGTGTTACGGTAGACAAAGAAAGAAACCGCGACACCGGAAGCGGCCGCGATGAAAAAGACATACCACGGAATTTGAAAAGAGAGGGACAATGAGTTTACGCTATTTCAGCAACACAAGTTTTTTTACGGCGCTGTACGCCCCGGATTTCAAGCGGTAAATATAGACGCCGCTAGCGAGACCCGATCCATCAAAATTTATCGGAGGCTTTAAGCCCGCCGTCTGGTACTCGTTAACTAAAGTAGCCACTTCCCGGCCCAGCACATCATACACCTTCAATGTAGTGAAATTTGAGCTTTCCAAATAGTACTGGATTGACGTCGAGAGGTTGAACGGGTTTGGAAAATTTTGGTACAACTCGAACGTGGAAGGAAGGGGCGTAATATTCACGTTTGATAATCCGTAGTCGAAGTCGAACAAATTGTTCGGCGCGCCGTACGGCGTCGTGTACAGTTTATCGGTTGTGTCGGCTGCAGAAACATAAAATTTTATTTTCAGTCCTGCGGTCTGTTTCGGAATGGTCCCGGTGTAGCTGCCGGAATTCGTTGAGGAATCGATAATATCGGTTAATATCATCGGTAGTGCAGTAAACGTCGCTCCGGCATCCGTAGAGTAAAATAATTTGACCGATTCTTTTTTGACGAGTGCATTTGAAGCAGCGCAGACAACAACGTTTGTACTGCCGTCTCCTTCGAGCATGATCTCGGGGTCGGTGCTTAACGCAAGACCATTGTAAAGTAACGCCTTGTACGCGTCGATAACACCCCAACCGATAGAGTCATTCGGCGATGATGCATTGCTTGCTGTGTTACGCAATGCATCCCGCACCTGAATCGGCGTCAACTCGGGATGGGCGGACAATATCAGTGCTGCCGCACCGGCGACGAGCGGCGTTGAAAGAGACGTTCCCTGAAAACCCGTAGTGTATGAAAGAGGGGGGGGCGGATTACAATAATCACCCACACCGTCGGCAACAACATCGGGCTTCGTCCTTCCATCGGCTGTAGGGCCGACCGAACTGAAACTTGCGTACACACCCGAAATATTTACCGCACCAACCGAAATAATGCTGTCTGCATCGGCAGGGGACGTCATGATGTGCCAGCTTGTTTCCCCTTCGTTCCCCATGGCGCTGCAAACGACCACACCCAGGCGTGCTGCGATCACGGCAGCTTTAGTGGTTGTTGCAGTGCGCCCGTTCATATCGGAGGGAGTATAGCTGTGCTGGAGAACTCCGTTTGCATCTGTCGAGTCGAAGATACTGTAGCCGAGCGAGCTGCTCACCACGTCTGCACCGTTTTGTTCCTCCCATTCAATTCCGGCAACCCAGTTATCTTCTTCGATATTTGTCTCTGTCGGTACATATTCTGTCTTTGCAAGAATAAAGCTTGATTCGAAAGCCGGGCTTACCAATTCCCCCTCTTTATATCCACCGACAAGTGATAGTGTCAGCGTTCCGTGTTGATCCTGATCGGAAGCGTCGATCGGCGTTCCGGTAGCCTGGTTTGCGGTGACCGAGTCGTGTTGAATGAAATCATATTCTTTGATAATGTCCATATTCATTTCCGATTCGGTGACTCTCCAACGGAATCCGGAATCCAACATTCCGACAAGAATTCCTCGTCCCGTGATTCGGAGATTATGAATATTGATCACGTCGATTTGATTCTCCTGATCGAACGAGGGGCCGTAGTCGTGAAGGTTTTGGGTTGACAAAGCTGAGCTTTTTTTTAGGGGAAGAGCTTGCAGGGGCAATTCTTTTCGAACAAATGTCCGAACAAGTTCGACGTGATCGACAAATGGCAGCGTAGCGATACGGGCCTCCTGCTCATTTGTTAACATTGCCGTCACTGCGTTGAACCATCGCGACGTATTGATGATCGGAATACCGATAGAGGTGAGCTGCTCGATGTACGATTGAGAAACAGGAAGATCCTCGGGTGAGACAAGTTGGCCGGGCGGAAGCACTTTTGCCCGCCGCTTCAAGGCGCGCTCGGTAATTCCGGTGGCCTGGGAGATTTCGCTAATCGTTCCGTTTTTTCCAAGGGTGTGAAGAATCGTCTCGTCCTTATCGCGGAAGTAAATCCAGCACTTACGCGATTGCTCCTGTGGAAAGACAATAGAGGCCGTAAAAAAAAGGAGAGCAAAAACTTTTTGCTTTTTAAAAATCACGGGATCTTTCTGTGTAACGTTCACAAGCTGGAAATTCGGTGTTGCCGCCGAAAATCCGCTTCACCAGCAAGAACGACAAAAGTCGGTTATACGTTCGTGAGCAATTTTTCTACGATAGAGACGGCTGTTATTCCATCTGCTTCTGCGTTGAAATTAGGAATAATGCGATGCCGCAGCACCGGTACCGCCATCTCGCGAACATCATCGATATCCGGATTGTACCGACCGGAAAGAATTGCTCGAGTCTTCGCTCCTAAAATCAAATATTGCGAAGCTCTCGGACCCGCGCCCCATGTCAGCCAATCTCTTATAAATTTAGGCGAGTGCTCGTCCTTTGGACGTGTCTGTGCTACGAGCTGCACAGCGAAGCGCACCACTGCGTCGGCTGCCGGAACACGCCGTATCAATTCTTGATATATAATAATTTCTTTTGCACCGAGCACGCGGCGAAGTGCAGGTGCGTACGGGCTTGTGGTGGATTTGACGATGTCAATCTCCTCGTCGAAGGAAGGGTACTGCAGCCACAGATTGAACATAAAACGGTCGAGCTGCGCTTCCGGGAGCGGATAGGTTCCTTCCTGTTCGATCGGGTTTTGTGTCGCAAGGACAAAGAAAGGTTCGTCGAGGGTGTACGTCTGGCCGGCGGCAGTTACCTTGTGCTCCTGCATCGCCTCCAGCAATGCCGCCTGTGTTTTCGGCGGTGTCCGGTTGATTTCATCCGCAAGGATAATGTTGCCGAAGATCGGGCCCCGCACAAACTTAAACGACTTCTGCCCGGTTGAAATATTTTCTTCAATAATTTCCGTGCCGCTGATATCGCTCGGCATCAAATCTGGGGTAAATTGGATGCGGCTGAATTTTAAGTCGAGGACATCGGCAAGCGTTTTAATAAGCAGCGTTTTTGCCAGTCCCGGGACACCGATAAGAAGGCAATGCCCGCGGGCGAGGAAGGAGACGATGAGCTGCTCGATGATGTCGTTCTGCCCGATAATGACTTTCGCAATTTCTTTTTTAATTGATTGATAGGCCGCCGTTAACTCCCGTGCGGCTTCGACATCGTCAGTTTTTTTCTCAGGGGAAATAGTCGTCAATCTGTTCGGCACTTTCATTTAATGGGACGGATAAATAGTGCTTGTAATTAGCTGAAAGTTGGGAAAAGAATCAAGGGAAGAAAAAACGGGTAATGGGAGTTTGAGTAGATGTCGGACACCTTGCTGATTTGTCCTACCAAATATTTCTACATATCGCGATTTTCTCGACAGGGTGTCCGACACCTTGTAGAATCACGGATGGAAAGTTATCTCAAAAATCCAAAACCAAAACGTGTGAGCTATTTTTTTATGTCCGTTGCTGTAACATCAAACCGCACGGTTTTTTCCCAAAACCGTGTATCTTTCTTGACGTATTCAGTGTACGCCGCCTTCAACACGATATAAATCCATAATTGACAGTAGGTGAAATACATAAGGACAAGCAGGACAATTTTCCCGAGGCCGTCTTCGTTGTCATACGAAATGGCAAGCATGATTTCAACAAGGAACAGGATAAACGCCATGACCCAGACAACTGTATACGGGCCCGGAAGTGAAATAGCGACCAGGTTCAATCCGCTGAGGATGAAGAGGAAATCGGAGATCAGGATTGCCGCGAAAAATATATAGTAGAGCGCAAGCGTGTACAAAAGATCGAACGCGAGCCGTTTATTTTTGAAGTTAGGGATATGTTTCAAGAACTTCGAAACGACATAATTGTTGCCGCGGACCCACCGCATCCGCTGTTTAATCCAGACCCTCCATTCCTGCGGTTCCTGTTCGTACGTAACCGCGTACGGGATATATTTGATTTTGTAACCTGCTTCGTAGATGCGGATGCTTAATTCGGAATCCTCCGTGAGTGCCTCTTCGTCCCAGCCGCCGAGCTGGCGAATGAGCGATGTCCACATAACAAAATTTGTTCCCGGCAGCGTCGCTATGCCGTGCATCTGCCAGCGTCCGGCCTGCAGCATTGATTGAAAGCTTAGTGTTTCGACGTTGATAAACCGCGTCAGGAGATTGCGATTTTTATTGACGGTCCGGAACTTTCCAATCACTCCGCCAAGATCCTTATGGAGCAGAAGCTGTGCGACCAAGTATCGCAAGGAATTCCGGTCGGGAGTATTGTCGGCGTCGTAGATAGCAATAACATCCGATGTTGCACACTTCACACCAAGGTTCAACGCGCGCGATTTTCCCTTGCCGCCCTCTCCTTTCGGAATGTCGAATAACTCCACCCTTCTATCGCGCCTCGCATATTCGCTGATGATCTCTTTTGTTGAATCGGTCGATCCGTCGTTGATCACAACGACGTGCAATTTATCTTTCGGATAGTCCAGTTGCAGCATTGATGCTATCGTTGCCCCGATAACTTTTTCTTCATTGTGAGCGGGGATGAGAATTGCGCATGTCGGAAAATCGAACGTTCGGCCCTCGATATCACCCCGCTCTTTCATCGAGCTGACATAATTGATGAACCCGTACACCGTCAGCACAAATTGGTATGCAATCATGAACCAAATGAGAATGACGGCGATGACGAAAAGGAAGCTCAGGTCGACTTCTAACACGGTCATGCTTACGATACCTTTCTTGGTGCGTAATTGCGTTTAACGACTTTGAGCGCAACGTACATCAAAAAAAGAGAAGTGACCGCAAGGAAACCGAAGATCGCAATTGCCGTGGTCGACCAGAGGCTCGTGACGTTCACACCGAATGAAAATTGGTTCCCCGCGACAAGCTCAACATAATGTCTGCCCGTGGGGAGAAAAATGCTGAAACAGTCATTTCCCCTCATCACGGTAAAAGGATATTCTTCATGGTCGACTCTGACTGACGAGGGGGCGACATTGAACGAAGCAAGCGCGCGGGTGTTTGATTCGTATTCGAAATTGATGGTGCGCAGCCCGCGTGTTACCGAAAGCAAATTGCCGGCGATCGACATAATCTTGGCCTGGAGCTCATGGGTGGAAAACGTGTTGACGGCCTCCCGGTTGAGCGTGATTTGATGCTTGCCGGCAGGAATGATGAATAAATTTTCCCTGAACGGGGAGAGGGGTACATTATCCACATTGATTTCGGAAATTACCTTCGGCATTTTGCAAACGAACGAATAGGGGGAATTCAACTGATACCCGTTGCCCGAGTAGCGGTAGCTGACATTCGCCGCAAGAGCGTTCGAAAGAAAACTCATATCCTGCGGATTGACGCTCGACTCCGAATAAATTGTGAACCGCGGCGCTGCGAGCGCGGCAGCGTTGACAAGATAAAAACTTTCTGTTCCGGTTTGGATCAATGTCGGAAAGGGGGTGATCGCGTCTTTTTTCCGGAAGTTTACAATATTGAGGTCAAGCGCAAACTTGGTGCTGTCCCCAAGGATCTTCATATATCGTTTTCCGATCTCGATATACCGTCCCGGGTCGGTCGACCAGAGATTTTCCGGGTCTTCTACTTGCAGGACAAATTGATATTTTTTTTGCAGCCCGATAATTTGATTCATATCGACGCCGAGATATTCGCGCAGCTCGGGCGAGCCATAGGCGTCCATTGCCGTTACGACGATCTGAAACCCAGGTTTCGTCTTCGCAATTTCCGTGAACGACGAAAGAAACGTTTCGTACGCCTGCGTCAACTGGCTTACTCTATAATCGATGACGGCATTCATGACAAACGGATTCGTTTTCCAGTACACCGGCGATTGCGGGCTGAAAATCGAGTCAAGGTCAAATCCATATCGTTTCTTTACTTCTTTTCGTGCCGAAGGATGCATCGGTGCAAAGATTTCGGGATTCTCGAACCCTTTGCCTGCTTCAAAGTACAGCTCTGCGAGATTTACACCGTCCCAATCGTAATCGTTGAGGATTTTTGTATACTCTTGCGACATGACGGCCAGACAACTGTCATCTTCCAGCGCAACGGCATATCTCCACATCGGCGGAATGTCTTCCCCCTTATAATTTTTCTCCCGCCACCAGGGATGCTCGTCCCAGAATTTCTTACTCACCTGGGGCGGCTCGAACCATGCGTACACCAATATTCCGTTAGCGTGCGCTAGGGAGATAAGCCTTGTGTAATCGTACGTGTATTTCGGGAATTGATTCCATCCGGCAACGTGGACGACACGAATGCCTTCATTCACCCATTGCTTGATGAGCGATTCGATGCTGTACGTTTTCCGGTAGCCGGGGTCGAAATACATTTCCAAATTTTCGCGCCGCACGATCGGTCGGAGATGGAAGTATTTTCTTATATATTCCAGGGCGAACGGGTACTGACTGTACCCGTGTTGTGAGTATGAATCGAAGGATGAATTGAAATAGATCATTTTCCCCTTGCCGAGTTTTTTCCCGATAACCATCGGTGTTTCCGTTACATCGTCGACGCAGAAAACTTCGTCCACACCGTCCGTTTCAAACTTGCTGACAAGCTCGGGGTAACGCCATGCGATTCGCTCCTCGGGAAAATAACGGTCGCGAATTTTTCCGACACGAATGCGAGTTTGCGTAAAACTAATGCCGAGTTCTTCGGAAAGGTCATTCTTTGTGTCGGTGATGATATTCCCGCCGCTTTGGACAAAGTCCTTGATGATATCGTAATCTGTCTGCTTCAGCGAATCGATAAATGCGTACGGAGCAATGAGCAGGTTGTAACGCGACAGATCCAGCCGCTGTCCGATGAAAAATGTATCGACCTGCACGTTCACATTCCGAAGCAATGCTGCCAGCGACGACTGGTCGTGAAAAGCTGCCCCCTTCACGTGGTGATTCCACAGGATAGCCGCGCGAATGTCGTTCCAGACCTCGTCTTTGGTGAAGACATTCTCGTACAATTTTTCGACATTGTACTCCGTTTTCTGAATGAATGAGAGGGGCCGGTCACGAAATTCCGTCGGCTCAGCTTTGTATAGTTCACCGGGCTCCAGCTCGATAGACTTCGTGATCGGTCCTTTTAACCGCTTCTCGGAAATCGTTTTACTTTTGAGCTCTCCGTTACGGTCGAAGTAGGATTCATACAAATATTGGTCGTCAAGATGAAGGGTGTAGTTCTGGCTCCCCGTGAGAATAATTTTGTCTTTTGTTTTTACCCAATTTTTTTGTTCACGTAAATCGATGTAGGTATAACCGAGTTTTTGAATTCCATCCACCAATTGTTTCAATAAGTCGAGGTCTAAAAACGGATGAAAAAATACCGATGCGAATCCGTCGCGAACATACAAGTTCGTCTTTGCATTCTTAATAATGTTTTGAACGTATGCTTCACTTTCTGCTTTGTTCGGATTGAGCGGAACATATCCGAGGTTTTCCGGGTAAATTTTTTGTCCGAAGAGATCCTTGTTGATGATATACGGAAAATACTGGCTATAGTCGGCGTCCTCGATGGATAAGCGCTGCTCCATCGCGGAGCTGAAATACTTTGCAATCGTGTTATAGAATGTAAAGGATGCGGTATAGTGAGGCGTTTCCCAGATAAGGGGCGATAGACCGTTTTTAAAAAACTCCTGGAGCCCCATTTCAATTTTTTTTGCATCGCCCTCCGCCGTTTCGTCCTTGATCGGCTTGTTTGTGCTCCCGTCCCAAAATTCAAAATCGTCGGCGGTTATCCCTTTATATTGGTGCGTGATACCGTGCATGACGATTGTTCCGCCGTTTCTCGTCATGTACTTGATCGCATCGACGAAATCCGGCTTGTCCGACAAGCTCACGCGGATTCCTTCCTCGGGGTTGACGTAAAACGGAATAACGCCGACGAGGAACGGAATGCCGCGAGCCGATAGGATATCGGCGATATCGCGCAGTTGGTCGGGGTTTTGCAGCGGGTCAACGTCTTCAATGCGAATGAGCGCCGAGTGGGACTCTTCGTGTTGCTCGTGGAGGATATCGTGAAGCATGTCGGCGAAGAGGAGATACCGGTCGTTTTCGGTCACGTAGCTGAACGGCGAATCCGCAATATACATAAAATTTTTCGACTTAACGATGTAGGGAATCTCTCTCCGTTTCTTTGTTGAGAATGCGACCGCGACAATGTTGACAAGCCGGCGGTTCGCGATTTCAATGATGTTCGCGTTCGGTTCCCCCTTGGTGAAGACCTTGTTGTTCGATTTCACCATATCAAAATCATCGAGCGAATCGAGCGTGGAAACACTGAAGCCTAATTTTTTCCGGATATTATATTCTTGCGAGAATTCTATCATTCCGGTGTTTATCCAGATAACCGGTTTGCCGGTTACCAGTACGTCTTCCAGGAATTTTGCCGGCACAACATTGCGCGGGTTGAAGCCGATGTAAAAGGTGTAATCGAAATTATTTATCTCTCCCGGAATATACTTGTTCACCCCTTTAATCGTGACTGCGGTGTTGAAATGCCCAAGCAATTCTGCAAGCTGGCGCCCGTCGCCGATTGCGTAGTTTTTCAGGTCGGTATTGCCTTCTACGGCGATCAGAATTTTTTTTACAGGATATTCCTCACCCCTGCCCGGCTGCGGGAACATAGCAATTGCTGCAAGGATGAACGCTAACGTTGTAAGCTTTTTCATTGATTAAACAACCTGCCGTGGCTTGAATTCGTGAATGACATTTCCGGGTATTCTGAAATATTTTTTGATGGCCTGTACCGTTCGTTCGGCTGCTCGTCCGTCGCCGTACGGGTTTGTTGCCGATGCCATTTTTTCATACGCGGCCTTGCTTTCGATGAGTCGTTTCGCCGCGGCGATAATTTTTTCCTGGTTCAGGCCGACAAGCTTGACCGTGCCATAGCGGACCGCTTCAGGACGCTCCGTGACCTCCCTGAGGACAAGAATGGGTATGCCGAGTGACGGTCCCTCTTCCTGTACACCCCCCGAATCGGTAATGATCAGATACGACCTCGCCATCACGTTGACGAAATCCAGGTAATCCAATGGCTCGATGAGGAAGACATTGCCGAGCGAGCCGAGTGTTTCGTACACCACTTCCCGAACGACGGGGTTCAGGTGAACGGGGAAAATAAAGTTTATAGCGGTGTACGTCTCGGCAAGAATTCTGACAGCGTTGCATGCGTCGCGCATAGGTTCGCCCCAGCTCTCCCGACGGTGCATCGTGAGAAGGACAATACGTTTGTTCTCGGAGGCGAGTTGATTGAGCGTATGGATGCCGAAGGCATAATGTTTTTTCACTGAAATTTTCAGGGCATCGATCACCGAGTTTCCGGTGACAAAAATATTTTTCCGGTTAACATGCTCGCGAAGCAACGCGTTCTTCGCCGTTTCTGTCGGCGCGAAATGCAGATCGGCAATGCAGCTTGTCAACCTCCGGTTGATCTCTTCGGGGAACGGGTTGGCTTTGTCGTTTGTGCGCAGGCCGGCTTCGACATGGCCCACCGGTATCCGTCGATAAAATGCCGCCAGGCTTCCGACAAACGTTGACGTTGTATCTCCCTGGACGAGAACCATATCCGGCATTTCCTTTTCGAGCACGGCATCTACTGCGGCAATAGTATTTTGTGTCAACGTTGCAAGCGATTGTTTCGGCAACATAAGGTTGAGGTCATAGTCCGGAGCAATTTTGAATACGTCCAGGACCTGGTCCAGCATTTGCCGGTGTTGCGCTGTGGCAATCGTCACCGTGTTGAAATATTTTTTTTCCTTTTTTAGCTCGATAATGATAGGTGCGAGCTTGATAGTATCGGGGCGCGTGCCAAAGATAATGGCTATTTTTCTCAAACACTTCTCCTAAACATAACAATGAAAAGCATCTTATAGGCTTTTAAAATATGAATAATTCCGGTCTATTGCTGTTAAAAATTCTTAAGAAAGGCATTGAAACACGTTTGTTTTGATAAGAAGTGTGTTAGAATGTTGAATTTGTAAGTTTGTATTCCTAACTTAGTCCACTCTCTTTGCCTGATGGCATCAAGAGGATTGTTGAAGTACCTCGCGCCGAAAAAAGTGTTCGCCATGAATCCAGCACTCGAAAAAATTGCCAAGCATCTTCGTAATGCCGAGGACTTCGTCCGGTCGCGGCGCTATTCGGAAGCGTTGATAGAAGTCGATTATATTTTTCAGATCGACCCGAAAAATTATCAGGGACGTACCCTTCAAGAACGAATTCGTTCCCTTCAGAAAAAGGAAGAAGAAGCCCCCAGAAACCCTGTTGCCGCTCCGCTCACGAAGGAAGGTATCTACAGGCATCTCCGAATTGCCGATGAACACTTCCTTGCTGGCCGGTACGACGAAGCCTTAATTGAAACCGAACGCATATTGCAAAACGACCCTGACAATTATCAGGGTCGCTCTATGTTGGATCGTATCAGAACAATGCAAAAGAGGGCTGAGACAGTAACTCAAGCACGTGCCAATACTCAAGCTCTTACGCTGGAAACTAAAATTTCGTTGATTTCCCAATACCTGCGCGAGGCCGATAAATTTATTCAACTTCAGCAATACCAGCGTGCCCTTGAGCAAGTTGCAAAAGTCTTTGGCCTTGATCCAACGAATCATTTCGCTCAAGCCTATTCACAGAGCATCGAAATGTTAATGAAGAAGGGGGCCACGCCGATCCCGGCACCATCCTCTCACCCCATCACCAGAACAACAACCACGCCGGCACCGGCTTTTGCTCCGATCGCACCGGCGCCGCCAAAAGTTGCGCCCGTTCCACCGGCTCGCACCTCAACTCCACCGGTCGCAGCTCCGCCGACCGTTGCACCCGTTTCGCCGGCACGCACACCGGTTCCCCAACCACAGCCGCCGATCCAACCGCCAAAGCCAATCCCAGTTGAAGCCTCTACGGAATTGGAAGGAAGGTTGAAAATGTACCGCGAGATCTTGGATGAGATGTGGTTCGACGGCATTCTCACCGAGAAAGAGGCTGCCGAATTAAAAAAAATTCGCGGTCTGTTCAATATTTCCGATGAAGAACACACGCGGTTGGAGAAAGAAATTAAAACCGACGCATACGTTCAAGCGTTGCGTATCGTGTTACACGACGGCGCCATCAGCGAGAATGAAGAACGAGTTTTGGAGCTGATGCGGAGACGGTACGGGATTTCCATGGAGGAGCACAAAGATGCCGAGGCAAAAATTCTCGAGGCGCGACGATCCCCTCCGTCGCGCGGATCCATTCTTATTGTCGACGATGAGAAAACCATCCTCCTGACATACTCCGTTATTCTCCGCAGGCATGGGTACACCGTATTTACTGCCGAGTCGGTAGAAGATGCGCTGCTAATTTTGGAGAAACAAACGCCCGATATGATTCTCTCCGATGTGATGTTTCCTTCTCCGGCCGAAGGCGGGTTTGAATTCTATAACCAAGTGAGAAACAGCCGGCGCTTTGACGGGGTCCCGTTTCTTCTGATGTCAGGGATAAGCGATGAGTATGTGGTACGGGCTGGGATGAGACTCGGTATTGACGGATATCTTCCCAAACCGTTCGACAATGAATTGCTTCTTGCGACAATTGAAGGAAAATTGAAGCGGTGATATTGTCGGGATGGGGTGTTCAAAAATATCTTCTCGCGTTTTTCGGGGTGGTCTAAAATATCACACATCTTCACCTCGGGGAAATAAAATGCCGATCTCCTAATCGGTAAACTCCCCGAGCAGTGCATGCAGCATTTCATCATTCTGTAATCATCGGGGGGCCCATGATTTCACGAGCATTGTTCTTTTCCGCGGTTTTCTTCTGGTTTACCCATTCACTCCTTGAAGCTCAAATCTCGTCCTTTCCTTTCGTTGAAAACTTCGATACGGTCGCCGTGCCGCGGCTTCCTGCCGGTTGGTTGACGAGCGTCCGCAAATTGCCGTCGGGAGATTTTTCGACATCGGCTTCAACACCGTTTAGCGAACCCAATGCCGTTGTATCGACGGATGCAAAAATAGCCCAGAGCCTTACCTCTCCGCCGATAAATTTTTCCGGAAAAATCGCAGGCACGCTGGAGTTTTACGAACGGCGAACATCGTCGCATAATTCCGGCCTTCTTGTCGAAGCATTGGTGAACAACGACACGGCGTCTGCAGTGCAAATAGGAGACACACTTAAAAATACCGGCACCACAAATTATGTTGAAAGAGACCTAGCGCTTCCCCCGTCCTTGAGCGGCGAGCACGATGTCCGTTTTCGTTGGCGTGTTGCAGGAAACGGGACGGGGGCGACAGGGACACTGAGAATAGACAATGTCAAAATCAGCGTACAGAAAGTACTCGACCTTGCGCTTACAGGCATTCGTTTTGAACCCGCAAATGTCCGGGAAGGAGAGAACATTATCGTGTATGTCAGCGTTGCCAACCGGGCACTCAGCGGCTCTGTGTCATTCACCCTGCAATTGTTCGACGATAAAAATTCCGATTCACCGGCGACAGCGGAAGAAAAAGTGGGCGAGCAACCAGTCACCCATTTTTTCAATGCTGCCGATTCAGCAGTCTTCGCTTTCACCGACCCCGTTATTTCTCCCGGGAGCCATCGATTCCTTGTACGATTGTTGCTCACCGGCGATGAGGACTCTACAAACAATACATTGTCAGGAACAATTTTTGTCGGATACTCGCCACGATCGATACTTGTCAATGAAATCATGTACGCCCCCTCCACAGGTCCCGAGTGGGTTGAATGCATAAACAATTCCATCGACACGATTTCACTTTCGCAATGGAAGGTTGGAGATAACACCTCTTCCCGTGCGCCGATGAGTACTCAATCTCCGCGGATTGTTCCCAGTCAATACTTTATCATCGCCAGGGATTCTTCTATCCTGAATTATTATCCTTCAATCCATGTCCCAATTATTAATGCCACTCTTCCAACACTGAACAACGATTTCGATGCCGTCGAGATCGTCGACCCGACAGGGTTTACGATTGATAGCGTCGCATATAATTCTTCATGGGGCGGAACAGGCGGAAAATCTCTCGAAAGAATTGACACGGCAGCGGCATCGAATCAACCGGGCAACTGGGGAAGTTCGCGCAATCCCATGGGGGCCACGCCGGGAGCCGTGAATAGTCTTTCAAAAAAGGACTACGACTTGTCCGTAGAGAAAATATTTCCCTCCGTCTCTTTTCCGGTGGCAGGGCAGCCGTTTGAAATTTCGGCGATGATAAAAAATATCGGCCGCCAACCGATATCGAATATTTCCGTACAGTTTTTTTTCGATGCAAACAACGATTCAATTCCGCAGTCAAACGAGCTTGTCGCGGAACAGCATTTGAATATACTTTCACCGGCAGATTCTCAAGTAATCTCATATTCCTTGAACGTTGCATCGCAAGGGGAACAACGAGTCTTTGTCGGTGTGAAATCTCAAAGAGACGACGATTCCACAAACAATATGCAGGCGTTATCGTTTGACGTCGGCGTAGCGCAGCATTCAATCGTTGTCAATGAAATTATGTACGCACCTCCCGGAAATATGCCGGAATGGATTGAGTTCTATAATACAAGCGACAGTGCCATTGATATCGGAGGATGGAAGATTTCCGGCGCCAATGCGAAATCGAAAGCCGTAATCGTCGGCTCCCAATTCTTCATTCAACCGGGTACGTATTTTCTGGCTGCATCGGATTCAACATTGAGGGATTATTTCTCTATTTCCAGCCGGGTATTTGTTGTATCATTTTCATCGCTGAACAACACAACCCCCGACGCCGTGGTGCTGTATGACGATCGCGGTGTGACTATGGATAGCGTTTGGTACAAACCGTCATGGGGAGGGACCCGCGGTACATCACTGGAGAGGATCGATTATTATTCTTCGTCGGTAGATTCAGCGAATTGGAAAAGCTCCGTGCCATCACCCGGGTACGAAAATCATGATGCGAAAAAAGATTTTGATGTGGCTGTGACAGAAGCAAGTGCAACGTTGGTGAGCGGCGGGTTACGCATGACGGCCTCTATTCGCAACGTTGGAAGAAATACGGCAAGCGGGTTCTCCGTCCGATTTTATCACGATGCAAACGGCGACAGCGCTGCATCGCCAGAAGAACTGCTTCAAAGCATTAATGCCGCTTCCCTATCGTCGGGCGATTCAATGACGGTTCAATACGATTGGCAGACAACACTCCACGGCATGATCCCGATTATTTGTGCGGTCGATTTTTCTCAGGATCAACGGACTTCAAATAATACTTTTCTTGTTCAGGCGGAAAATAAGTTTGACCCGCAATCCGTTGTCGTCAACGAAATAATGTATGACCCGTTGCCGAATCGTTCGGAATTTATCGAGTTGTTCAATCGGAGCATAGACACCGTTAACCTGCAGGGCTGGACAGTGATGGACGCCCCCTCAAGCTCAGGAAGCAGATCGTCAATCAAAATTTCAAATACCCCGTTCTTCATGCCGCCGAGCTCGTATGTGGTGATAAGTGCAGACTCGACGATCATTCTCCAATTTCCTTCTCTTCTATATCTGTCAACGGGAAAACTCGTCGTTGCCAATAAAGATTTATCCCTTAACAATTCCGGCGACGATGTCGTTCTTGCTGATCTGACGAACACTCAAATAGACAGCGTTCGATATTCTCCATCGTGGCACAATCCCTCACTGAACACTCCCACCACCGGAAGATCTCTCGAGCGTGTCAACCCTTCTCTCGGAAGCAACGACCGGAGAAATTGGAGTTCGTCGGTTGCTCCTGGGGGCGCAACTCCCGGGCAACGCAACAGTATCTTCACAACGTCGGTCCCATCAGCAGCGCACCTTACTCTTTCACCCAACCCCTTCTCGCCCGATAACGACGGTTTTGAAGACTTTCTCGCGATCCAATACTCGTTGCCGTCGGCGACCTCGATGATCCGCGTCCGCTGTTTCGACGTTCAAGGGAGGTTGGTGCGTACGCTGGTCAATAACGAACCCGCCGCATCTTCGGGGACAGTAATTTGGAACGGCCTCGACGACAACAATCGCCGTGTTAGAATCGGGATGTACATTATCGTTTTTGAAGCGCTTGACTCCTCCGGTGGAGTTGTGCATACGATGAAAGACGTAGCGGTCGTAGCGACAAAACTAAAATGAGGGAATATGATTAAACCGGGTGGGGGAAAAGTCAAATCGGATTTACATCCATGGGAACTCTGGCCTTAAAGAAAGAAGAGAATGGAAAAGCCCATTCAAACTTACATACCATCAACCATTTGTAAGTCGAGCCGCTCTTCTTTATATTATCTCATCCAGGTATTCTTCCTTCGCCTTCAGTGACAATAAAAGATCGCTACACCGCTGAGTCTGCCGAAATATTTCAACTGCACCGCAACGGCGCGGATGGTTTTACCGTCGGCGCCCGGCTAACGTCGCTTGTCGACACCACCCTTTCCGATTTATGGAATTCGAACCCGGCCCAGAATGACTATGCGGTAATCGCATTGGGCGGGTATGGCCGTTCCGAACTTTGCCCTCATTCCGATTTTGACCTGATGATCTTGGCTGAAAGTGAAAAGGCGAAAAACTCCGGCTCCCAATTCATTCAACAATTTCTTCGCTTGTTGTGGGATGCCGGTTTCAATGTCGGACACAGCGTGCGGACCGTGCAGGATTGTGTGAACCTTTACGAGACCGATGTTGATTCATGGGCGTCGATTCTGGAAAGCAGGTTCGTCTGCGGGAGCGAATATGTGTTGCGATTGTACGCCGACAATGTTTTCAAACAGATTCAAAAAAAATTCGACCTTGTTTTTGTAAAAGCAATTTTGGTTGGAATGGACGAGCGCCACGAAAAGTACGGCAATTCCGTGAAACTGCTCGAACCGAATGTGAAAAACAGTGCGGGGGGATTGCGGGACCTCCACAACCTGCTCTGGGTGTACCGGTCAACGGATACCGAATATTTTACCGAATCGCCGTTTCTGAACGTCGAATCGTCGTGTAAGCTCATGATCGATACGTTTTACCGCAAGAATGTCATTTCTAAAGAAGAACGCGATGCGGTGGTCGATGCGCTTAACTTTTTACTTCGCACCCGGCACGAGACTCACTACTTTGCCAAAACTATTCACGATTCACTCGATTTTTCCATCCAGCGGGAAATTGCCAAAGGGCTCGGCTTTGGCGACGACCGGGAGCTGAAGTATGTCGAAAAATTCATGCGCGAGTATTTTCTTCATGCGCGAAGCATCTTTCGTTTGAACCAGCGGTTGATCAACCATTTTCGGAAGAGTGTTGAGCCGTCCTCGTGGAGAAAACCGAAGGAGCAAATACTGGATGCTCTTTTCATCGCACGCGGCGATGAACTGCTGCAACGCAATACCGCGGTTGAAATTTCCACGCCGGCAGAAATTCTCAAGGCGTTTTATTGGTGCGGCAAGCACTCGTTAATGCTGGGCCATTCACTGCAAGGAACGATCGCCGCCATCGGCCGTTCGTCGCACCTCTTTAACATGCAGAGCATTACGTCTGAAGATGCCGCCGCCGTATTTCTCGACATTCTCCGGCTCCCCTCCAATATTGCATCCACGCTGACGATGATGAACGACTTCGACGTTCTCGGAAAATATATTCCGGAATGGGGAGATCTTGTCGCATTCTTTCAGCATAGCATCTATCATTATTATACCGCCGACGCGCATACGCTAATTGCTATCGAGCACGCGGAGCGGCTTTCCGGCGGTAAAGGAATTCTTGCGGGC
Organism: uncultured Bacteroidota bacterium; assembly: GCA_963717445.1. Lineage (GTDB taxonomy): Bacteria > Bacteroidota > Ignavibacteria > UBA10030 > UBA8401 > JAGVPT01. The sequence goes on from OY970334.1 coordinate 2,398,901, forward strand.
GCGTATGAACGACTGGAGAAAAAGGAAATCTTGTTTCTCGGGTTGCTCCTCCACGATATTGAAAAACCGCACGGCATTGAGGAGCACGAAATTCGGGGCGTCGAGGTTGCACGCCGGGTGCTCGCCCGCCTCCACTACCTCGATGAACATGGCGACGTTGCATTTCTCATCCGCTATCACCTGGCGATGGAGCAAATTGCGTTCCGGCGCAATATCAGCGATCCGAAAACGGTCGCCGAGTTCGCGGAAATGTTCGAGCGGCCGGAGCAATTGGATTTATTGTTCCTCATTACCTATTGCGACCTTTCCGCAGTGAACAAAAACGTCTGGACCTCGTGGAAGGAAATGCTGTTGCAGGAACTGTACCTTCATACCCGAGCTGTGCTTGAACGGAAGCTTCCATTCAAAGAAGCGGTGTCGTTCCAGCAAGAACGGCACCAGGAATTGGTCCGTTCGATTATTCACACAATGTCCGGGCAATTTCCCCACGATGAGGTTGAGCGCCACATCGTGTCGATTCATAATGAAGCATACATCAAAATTTTTTCCCTTGAGGACATTGCCGGCCACATTACCAGTATTCGCGACCTCGGATCAATTTCCTCCATCATCAATCATGAGGCATCGTACAGTGCGGTTACCGCTATCACGCACGATGCGCCGTTTGTTCTTTCGAGTTTATGCGGCGTGCTGTCGGCAAATGACGCGAATATTTTTGATGCACAAATTTTTACCCGCGATGACGGCATCGTGATCGATCAATTTCGTGTCGTCAACGTCGCGACGAAAGGAAGGCTTCTCAATGACCAGGCCGGGAAAATCAAACAAGATTTTGAGGATGTGATGAAGGGGAACGTCACCCTTGAACATCTTTTTGAACGGCATCATCGCCGCTGGAAGCGCCGCCCCAAGCCTCTTTTTCATCCGAACATCCGGATCGACGTTGCGTTCGAGGATGCCCAGGATTTTACTATCGTGGATGTTTATGCGCCGGATACGGTGGGGTTTTTGTACAAAGTGACCAGGACATTTTCGCAGCTTGGGTTAAACATCCATTTTGCCAAGATTGCAACGCGAGTCGACGGTATTGTCGACTCATTCTACGTGCTTGATGGGGACAACACCCCCATCAGAAGCGAAGAACGGAAACGGCAGATCAAAGAAAAACTTTTGCACAGAATTTACCAGCTCATCAATATTCAATTATCATCCCAATAATATGAATGCCAACAAACCAATCGGCGTCTTTGATTCGGGGATCGGTGGGCTGACCGTCGTTCACGCCCTCTTGCGCCGCTTGCCGCAGGAAAACATCGTCTACTTTGGCGACACTGCACGCGTTCCTTACGGTCCGAAATCGGCACACGTGGTCCGCGAATATGCGGAAGAAGATGCGGAATTCCTTCTCTCGAAGAACGTGAAGATGATCGTCGTCGCTTGCAACACAGTCTCGGCGGTCGCTCTTGATGTCGTGCAAAAGCGGGCACGGGTTCCTGTCGTCGGGGTTATTATCCCCGGCGCAAAGGCCGCCGTGGCGGCATCGAAGAAAAAAAGAATCGGTGTTATCGGAACGATCGGAACGATTTCAAGCAATGCATATGCAAACGCCATTCGACAAATCGATGAAACTGCAGCTGTCTTCAGCCGCCCGTGCCCGCTCTTTGTCCCGCTTGTCGAAGAAGGTTGGGTTGATCACAAAGCGACGGAAATGATCGCCAAGGAATATTTATTTCCGTTTACACAAGAAAAAATTGACACCCTTGTGCTGGGCTGCACGCATTATCCGTTGCTTAAGAACGTCATCTCAGATGCATTGAAAGGCACCGCCCTGTTGATCGACTCCGGCGAAGCGACTGCACTGGAAGTGGAGTCTGCGTTGGAAGAACATCGTTTGAAAAATTTGAGCAAGGAAAAACCGAACCTGCAGTTTTTTGTAAGCGACATTCCCGCAAAATTTACGGAGATCGGCGAGAGATTTCTTGGAGCGAAAATGGGGGTTGTAAAAAAGGTAGGGGTGGGAAGGCAATAGGAGGTAGTCGTCAATTTTGCTTTTCCAGCGAGAGGTAACGGACACTTCACTCCAAAAGATCACGTTATGCCAAAATATTTGGTAAGGTAAATCGGTAAGATATCCGTTACCTTACCAAAGTCGTGCACTACCCAGTAGCACTTGCAGTTCGTAATATTAATATACTTTCGCCAGTTTCTTCTCTAAATCTCTTTTCACCTCTTTCCATTCCGAATCAATAATGCTGAAGTAGACTGAATGGCGGATGCGCCCGCCCGGTACGATCATGTGGTTGCGAAGAACTCCTTCTTCTTTCGCGCCAATCCGGGCCAGAGCGCTGCGGGACCGGCCGTTGGTAGAATCTGTTTTGAATTCAACTCGTATGCACCCCAGGGTCTCAAATGCATGCGAAAGAAGAAGGTACTTTGTTTCCGTGTTGACGGACGTGCGTTGCCATTGTCTCGCGATCCATGTCCAGCCTATTTCGACCCGGTGATGCGTGATGTCGATATTGCCGAACCGGGTGCTCCCGACAGCCTTGTTTGAGGTTTTCTCGATGATGGCGAAGGGCAGCGCCTTCCCCCCGGCGAAATCCTTTATGGCAGCATCGATATATTTTTTCATATCCTCTGTCGTGCGGATATGCACCGTGGTCAGCCTCCACAGTTCTTCGTCCAACCCGACTTCACAAAGGTCAGCATGATGAGCTTGCGTCAGCGGCTCAAGCCTAACGCCTTTACCATCCAATGTCACGGGATGAATGATCATGTATCAAAATTGATGAACGAAATTTTGTTATTCACGTCCCGAAAATATTTTTACTATTGAAAGCATCCGGTGTCCAATAAGTATCCAATGGTATGTAATGAAAGAAGTTTCGATTGACATGCGCATTTACCGGGCGAAATAAGCCCCTTCTTGTAAAAAGATAGAAAAGTTACCATGCAAAATTCCAATTCCGTAGTTAGCGGGTCAATTCCCCTATCCGGTGTCTTGTAACTCAACGTTGAAAGTGATATATTTTTAAAAAGGAATCAGGAAGGAATAGAGTGTATGAGCGAGAAGTTCCGCAATCTTGTGCCGGTCATGGTGATGATTACTATACTGGCAGGATGCTCTTCGCAAAAGGAAATCCAGCTTCAGAAAAGGCCGAGTGAAGCCGAAATGCAAGCTCAAAGTGACAGGAAATCAATTGCGTTGCAACATTTTATCGACGGCTCGTTGTTCGAGAGCAAAAACCAGTTTGCTGAAGCGATTATCGAATTTGAGGATGCACTGCGGTATGATAAAGATCCGGCAATCTATTATGCGATGGCAAAGGATTATGCCGCATTGAACAAACCTGCTCTGGCGGCCGATGTTGCGAACGAGGCTGTGAGACTCGATTCAACAAACATCACTTACCGCGAGACACTTGCCGATATTTACGTCAAAGCGTTTCAAATTGACTCCGCGATTGCTCAATACAAAGATATCCTGAAAATCGATTCGACCAATGTGCAGAGCATGTTCAATATTGCGCAATTGCTGGCGCCGAAGTCTCCACAGGAGGCGTTGGAAATGTACGATAAGATTCTCCAGCGCAACGGTCCGGAATGGGAAGTTCTTTTTAAAATTGCGGAACTGAATTCAAACCTCCATCGATTCGATAAAGCCGCCGCCGCCTTTGAACAAATGGTAAAAATTGACCCGAGCAATCTATCGCTGAAACAAAACCTCGGCGAGATGTATGTCCGTTCGGAGCAGTACGATAAAGCTTTGGCGCTGTTCAACGACCTGTTGGCGTCGGACTCCAGCAACGTAGAATTGCGCGGCGCCATTGCAGAGATTTATCTTCAACAGGACAAGTGGGACAAGGCTCGTGAACAGTTTGAAATAATCTTGAAAAGCGACTCGCTCACAGCGGATACTCGCTTTAGAATAGCAATGGCTTACCTTGAACAGAGCCAGAAAGATTCTACGCTCCTCACAAACGCAAAAGAACAATTTGTGGAATTTCTCGACAAGTATCCCGACAATTGGCGCCCGATGTTTTACCTTGGCCGGCTTGCAATCGTTGAAAAAAATGACAGTGCCGCGTACCAATATTTCGACAAGGTAACGAAAGTTGCAGGATGGAACGCCGAAGCATGGTGGTACCTAGGCTCCATCCTGTTCGACAAAAAAGACTTCAACCAGGCCATATCGGTTCTTGAGAAAGCCCGACAGATTGTTCCCAACGACGGCGGGATAAATTTTTTGCTCGGCTATGGATACACACGTGTTGACCGCAACGAAGATGCCGTTGCCCCGCTGCAGCGCGCAATCGAAATAAACCCCAAAGATATTAACGCACTCTCGTCCCTTGCATCGACGTACGATGCTCTGAAACGGTACACCGAGTGCGATACAACGTTTGAAGCTGCATTGAAGGTCGACTCACTTAACGCGATGGTGCTCAACAATTACGCGTACAGTCTGGCAGAGCGCGGCGAACAGCTTGACCGTGCGTTCATCATGTCGAAGAAGTCGTTAGAGAAGGATTCCCTCAATACATCGTACCTGGATACGTTTGGGTGGATCTATTTCAAGCTCGGCAACTACATCGAAGCAGAAAAGTACGTCAAGAAAGCAATCGATGCCGGGGAAGTAAGCGCCGTCGTGTACGAACATCTTGGGGATATTTATTCAAAGTTGAACCAGCTCGATAAAGCGAAAGAGTATTGGGCAAAAGCGTTAGAACGGGATTCAAAGAATACACAACTCAAAGAGAAACTGGCTCGCGGCTCATTATGAAGAGTGCGCTCATCTTCTGCTCGATGATCGCGCTTGCGGGCTGTGCTCCGACCAAAGAACTTCACAGACCTCTGGCGAATCATTCCGCACACGAGGTGATCGACGCTGTCAACGCACGCGCGCATGATGTTACCACTCTCGAAGCAAAGGGGTCTATCTCAGCCGAGTCCCCCTCTTTCGTCAATTCAGGTTCGTTTGAACTGCGGTTAAAAAGGCCGGATTCGGTTCTTTTCAATATCGAAGGACCGTTCGGAATCCATGTGGCATCGGCGCTCTTTGCAAAAGATCATTACGTGTTCTACAACAGCTTTAAAAATGAGGTTATAGAGGGGAAGGTTGACAAAGATCATCTGCCGGCGTTCATGGATATTCCTATCGATCCTGCCGATGTCGTCGATACATTCTGCGGCACGCGAACATTTTTGCCGGAAGAAACTTCACCGGACAGCTTTACCACACAGGACAATTCGTACGTTCTTTTTTTTCACCACGAAAACGGGGCGACGAGGTACAGCGTTGACGGCCAGGGGCTGCTCATTACCGGTATCGAGCACATCGACTCCACGGGGGAAGTGTGGAGTGAAGAACGTTTTGAATATGACCGGCGCGACGATGGAACGACCGTACTGCAGTCTATTCGCTTGAACGAATACGCCATGCAATCTTCGGTGTTGCTTGTCTACGATGATATTCATATCAATACCCACATCGGTCCATTGGCGCTTCATATTCCAACCGATGCGCGGCGCGTCACCAAAGAATAAATTCCTTCACCACGGCTTCCGCAGGCATCTCATGCAACGTATCGTGATGTTCGTTCTGTTGGTTGCGGCAACGAGTTCTATGGTGAACGGCGGCGAACAGGACATCAAAAGAAAAGAACGGGCGTTAGAGCAGCTTCAGAAGGAAATCGATGCGTATGAACAGCGCATTGAAGAGAGCGAGAAAAAGGAAAAAGTAACGCTCGAGCGGCTCGACAATTACGAGAAGCAAAGTAACCTTGTTCGTTCACTCCTTTCGGAACTCATGGATGAGGAAGAACAGCTTCAAACTTCAATTGCTCTGGCATCGGACAACATTAGCTTTTTAGAAAAACAGCTCTCCTTCCTCAAGCTTCACTACGCAAAATATGTTACTGCCGTGTACAAGTTCGGGAGGGTCTATGACTTGGAAACGCTTTTTTCTTCGAACTCCATCAACCAGCTCTATATCCGGATTGAATACCTGAAACGATTCTCAGAACAACGTAAAAGGGATTTGGAAAAAATCCAGGATAAACGGCTTATTCTGCAGACCGAGAAAATCGACTTGCAGGAAAAACTCGACGAGCAGCAGGAAGTAATTTCGAGCAAAGAGAAAGAAGAGCAATTTCTTGAGAATAAAAAGCACAAACGTGCACGAGCGCTAAAAGCAATACGAAAAGACAAAGCGGCGATGAAAAAGGAGCTGGTGAGGAAAACGCAGGCTGCGCAGGAACTGCAAAACCTTATTACCGACCTCGTCGAGAAAGATCGCATTCGAAAGGAACATGAAGAAAGCCGTGCACGCGAGCGCGCAGCTGAGAGGGAGCGCTTGAAGCTAAAGGAAACCGAAGAAGCGCCCGTCGAAGCGGGAACATCGTTTGAATCGTTAAAAGGAAAATTGCCGTGGCCGGTATCGGCAGGAGCTGTCGTTGCACATTTCGGCAACCAAGTGCATCCCGTATTAAAGACGATAACGCAAAACACCGGGATCGATATTTCAATTAAAACGGGCTCCCCCGTGAAGTCTGTCGCCGATGGAGAAGTGGCGATGATTCACTGGCTGCCGTCGTACGGCAATCTCGTTATTCTCAAACACGCCGGTGGATTCCATACGGTGTATGCCCATCTTTCGGATATCATCGTCACCGAAGGACAACAGGTTTCGAACGGTACGGTGATTGCAAAAAGCGGAGATTCCGTTTCCGGCAGCGTACTTCATTTTGAAGTTTGGAAAGAGAAAGAAAAACAGAACCCTGAAGTATGGCTTTCGAAACGCCGGCGGTGAGGTTGTGTTAAACGGCTCTTGTTCGCTCCGCAGGAGCGATTAGAATCTTTCGGTGTAAAGTTTTTGAGATTCGAAGAATCTGACGTTAGAAAGAACGTGCGTACAGTATTGGAGATAATCGAACATTGGATTAGATTGAATGAGAGAGAACATAAGCCCATGTTATCTCCCCCTCGAATGAGCTTTTACCATCAAGGAAAATCTTAACGGTGGCATTTAACGCACCTTCCGTAGTTCCTACCAATTCATTCTCAGCTTCATCGCAGAAACAAGAATATCGGTCATCTTAGACATTCCGAAAATATTCGGGTGCTTGTCGCATCCCCAATCCCCATCGTTTAATCTGGTCTTGTCGATCCCGACAAAGAATACATCCTTGTCCCTTTTTCCCATTTGTTCCCGCTCAACAACTTCTTTGATGTAGCCTAAACACGGCTCGCCGATCATCGGTCCGCAAAGGCAGAATATTTCTACACCGGGATATTGTGTGCGAACACGATGAATTAACCGGGTATATGCCTTCTGAAAAATTGCACTGTCGGGATATGGTTGAGTAGAAAAATCATTCGTACCGAGATTAATAACTACAGCTTGTGGAACCCACTGAGTATAATTCCATTTTTTTATCGAATCGGAAAAGCAAATTCGATCATACAAACTGGGCATCGGATCACGCGAGATTTTACTGCTGTCCCCATAGTTACGCACCACGCCCCTGCCGGAGTAAGCGATCAATGAGTAATCGGCGTTCAATGCACGGGCGGTCATCGAAGCATACGACATACATGCGTTCTCCGTCTCCGGGCTGAAATGGCACCCGGAGCTGTCTCCCTCTACACCGAATCCGCAAGTAATGGAGTTCCCTATGAACTCAATCCGTCGGTCAGGGCGCTCATCGGGCGGTAAAAGCTTGCATCCTTTGTCGAGGATGAATCCGCTAAATATCCCTTTGCCGATGAAAGTTTCGGTCCTCTTCTGGATCATGATGGAATGCGGTACCGAGTTTGATAATCCAGATGCAAGTGTATAGATCGATGATGAATCAGTTGTCAACAATCGGGGTGCGCGGTGATCGACGATCACAGCGTATTCATTTTTATGATCGTTCAACCGGATGGAGCAGCCTGCTCCTTCAAATTTTGCACAAATGTATACTCCCGGCCAATCAAATGCCACACTTTTTGGATTGGCATAATCAAACCGCCCTACATACTGTATAGAGGGATCGTCAGAATCGATAATGCCGGTATGTTCTTCTTCGTGCTTTATCATAGATGGCGAACAAGCGCCGAATTGGAGAAGCACAATAAAACAACCTAAAACGAGAATTTTGTTTTTCATTGGTATGATACCCTTTGTGTTAATTTTATGAGTGCAATGATAGTAAAAACTCTCCACTTGCTCAAGAAGTAAGTCAATGTCTTCATGTTGCCGAAATGTCGGACGCCTATAGACTCATAGTACGAGACTTCTGAATAATTTTAAAAGTAAGGCTCACGCAAAGGCGCAAAGTGGCAAAATGAATTAAAAACAGAGTCTTTGCGCCTTGGCGAGAGAAAATTTTTCAGAAGCCTCAGGTACTCAAAAATCCTCCTTGACACACTTCCGCCCCTACAAGCTCACCCACAGAGGGGTGTAGGTGTGTGTCTTATGCGCAGCACTGCATTTCGTTCATGAATTCTACCGAGCGAAAGGCGATATATAACACAGCACCACCTCACCTTGACATCCCCTCAAATTATCAGTACCTTTTTAACATACAACGATAAATATTTCGCACCAAAACCAAGCGGATTGTTTTCCCGCTTTTTCTGTCTATATTCATTCTTATTGAACCAGGGCGTTTTTGAAATGGCAATTGAAAAAGTAAAAGATAAAGAATCCAAGATTGGCACCGTCGAATCTATCCCAACGACGCTTCCCGTGCTCCCTTTGCGCGATGTCGTGGTATTCCCGTATATGATTTTCCCAGTACTGGTCGGTCGCGAATCGTCGCTCCGCGCTGCAAACTATGCGCTCGAGAATGAGAAGTACATTTTTCTCGCCGCGCAGCAAGACCCGTCGATCGACGAGCCGGGTGCCGACGATATCTATAAAGAGGGCGTTGTCGCAAAGATTATTCAGATCCTTAAACTTCCCAACGGCCTGCTGAAGATCCTTGTGGACGGCATCGTACAAGCGTCAATCACAAAGTACCTGACGAGTGAAAAATATCTTCAGGCAGAAATCGAAATTCATGCGGGCGTCCCTGAAGAGAGCACTGAAATGGAAGCCATCATCAGGCACGCATCGACGCTATTTTCGGAATATGTCCGCGCTAACCGGGCCATTCCCCCCGAGGTACTTTCCGCGTATGAAAACATCAAGGATGGGCAACGCCGGCTCTATTATATAGCGGCAAATATCGTGCAGAGCGTTGAAGTCAAACAAAAGATTTTGCGCATCCACAACGTGCGCGAGCAATTCATGGAAGTGATTCGCATCCTCAACAGCGAAATCAGCATGTTGAAGATTGAGCGGGAGATCGATTCGAAGGTTCACGACAACATCCAGAAATCGCAGCGGAAGTTTTTTATCCAGGAACAGATAAAAATTTTGCAGGACGAACTGGGTGAAGATGAAGCCTCGCCGGAACTGGCAAAGTTGAAGCAGGATATCGAAAAAGCAAAGATGCCGAAAGAAGTTCATGCAAAAGCGGTCGAAGAATTCAACAAGCTGAAGAAGACTCCGGCGATGTCCCCCGAGTTTACCGTTACGCGAAACTACCTTGACTGGCTGACGAGCGTTCCGTGGCAAAAGCGGACGAAAGACAACCTGAAGGTCGACCATGTGAAAGGAATTCTCGACGAGGACCACTTCGGATTGGAAAAACCGAAGGAACGGATTCTTGAACACATTGCCGTTCTGAATCTCGTGAAAGAGATGAAGGGGCAGATTTTGTGTCTTGTCGGACCGCCGGGCGTTGGGAAGACGTCTCTCGCGAAATCAATTGCGCGGGCACTCGGGAGAAAGTTTGTCCGCATTTCGCTCGGCGGCATCCGGGACGAGGCGGAAATCAGGGGGCACCGAAGGACGTATATCGGCTCGATGCCCGGTAAAATTATTCAATCGATGAAGCGTGCTGGCGTCGTCAATCCTGTCTTGTTGATGGATGAAGTCGATAAGATGGGCACAGATTTTCACGGCGATCCGGCTTCAGCTCTTCTGGAAGTGCTCGACCCCGAGCAAAACAGCACATTCAACGATCACTACCTCGACGTCGATTATGATCTCTCCAACGTCATGTTTATTACCACGGCGAACGTGCGTTACACGATTCCTCTTCCTCTCCAGGACAGAATGGAGATCATCGAGCTTGCCAGTTATCTCGATTTCGAAAAAAGGGAAATCGCAAAACGGCACATTATTCCGAAGCAAATGGCGGAACACGGCTTGGAGGAAAAAGATGTGATGATCGGCGACGATGCCATTAACAAAATTATTCAAGAGTACACTCGTGAAGCCGGCGTTCGAAACCTTGAGCGCGAGATCGCTTCCGTTTGCAGAAAAGCGGCAAAGGAAATTGTTCTCGGGAAGCAAAAAAACGGGCACAAACACGGCACGGCAAAGAAGAAACATCCGGCAATCATTGTCGACGGGGAAAAGATTGCAAAATACCTCGGCGTTCCGAAATTCAGATCGCGCGAAGCGGAACGCAAACCGCGGATCGGTTCGGTGACCGGTTTGGCGTGGACGAGTGTCGGCGGTGAAATTCTCGAAGTCGATGTGACGATGATGCGGGGGCCGGAACGGCTGACGCTTACAGGGCAATTGGGCGATGTGATGAAAGAATCGGCCCATGCCGCGCTGAGTTATATCCGTTCGAACGCGAAGTCGCTGAAACTCAATCCCGATTTTTTCAGAAAGAAAGAAATTCATATTCATCTTCCCGAGGGAGCGATTCCGAAAGACGGTCCTTCCGCCGGCATTACAATGGCCATGGCGATGGTCTCCGCCATCAGCGGAAAACCTGCACGAAGCGATGTTGCGATGACGGGCGAAATCACGCTCCGGGGCAACGTTCTTGCAATCGGCGGCTTGAACGAGAAACTTCTTGCAGCCAAGCGGAGTGGCATCAAGACCGTACTCATTCCGAAGGAGAACGAGAAAGATTTAACGGAAATTCAGGATGCCGTGAAGGACGGACTAACGATCGTGCCGATTGAAAAGATCGAAGATGCGTTGAAGTACGTGTTCGGCGGAAAGAAGTTTTGAGTTTACGTTTTAAGTTGTCCGTTATGAGTGATACGAAATACTTACAACTTACAACGTATAACATTCTGACCCAGCACCATTCTTAATTATTAATTCATAATTCTTAATTGCTCTCCATGTCGTACCAGGTTACAGCGCGCAAATGGCGGCCGATGGTGTTCGAAGATGTCATTGGACAATCACATGTTACCAATACGTTGAAGAATGCGCTGGCGACAAACCGGCTTGCGCATGCGTTCATTTTCTGCGGCGGGCGCGGTTGCGGTAAGACAACGACGGCCCGGATTCTCGCGAAAGCGATTAATTGCCTTCATCCTAAAGAATCAAACCCGTGTAACGAATGCGAAGTGTGCAGTGAGATCACGAACGGGCGGAGCCTGGACGTCGTTGAAATCGATGGAGCGTCCAACCGAGGCGTGGACGAGATTCGCAACTTGCGCGAATCGGTTCGTTATGCGCCGGCGCGCGGCAAGTACAAAGTCTACATCATCGATGAAGTCCATATGCTGACGAAGGAAGCGTTCAATGCACTTCTGAAGACACTTGAGGAGCCGCCGCCACATGTGCTCTTCATTTTCGCGACGACCGAGGTGCACAAAGTCCCCGCAACAATTCTTTCGCGATGCCAACGGTACGACTTCCGCCGCATCACGATTGAAGACATTATGTCGCGGCTGCGGTTCATTGCAGGGGAAGAAAAAATCGCCATCGACGACGATTCGTTGATGATTATCGCAAAAAAGGGGGACGGGTCGATGCGCGATTCGCAAAGTATCTTCGATCAGGTCGTATCGTATTGCGGCATGACAATCACGGTACAGCAGATCATCAGCTTACTGAATGTTGTCGACCAGGAATTTTTCTTCCGGGTGAGCGATTGTATCAAGACGCAGGATACGCAAACGGGACTTTCCCTTGTGGAAGAGATTGTGCGCAACGGGTTCGACATCAAGGAATTTCTGGCCGGATTGACAGAACATTTTCGCAACCTTCTCATCGCGCGAATCACCCAATCAGCCCGTTTAATAGAGGCCCCGGAAGTCTACCGGGCGCGTTACGCAAACGATGCGCAGCAATTTAACGAGCTGGATATTCTTCGTTTGATAAAATTGGCCTCCGACCTCGAATCGTCGATACGGTACAGTTCGCAGCCGAGGTTCAAGCTGGAAGTCGGTATTATCCAGATGACGAAGATTGAACAGTCGGTAAAAATTGACGACCTTCTTCAGCAACTTGACGAGTTGAAAAAAAAAATTAATTCCGAAAATCATCTCCTCCCGAAACCGTTCAGTGTAAACGTAAGTAGTGCATCTGCTGTCCAACGTCCGGAGCTTTCAATGCATGCCGACGAAGAAGCAAATGCAGATTATCGTATGCCGCCTGTTGAAAATGTCCCGGACTCGCCAAAATTTTCTGTTACGAATCCTCAGAAAGAACCCTATGAACCCGCTCAGGCAGAAATGGCGACCGGAGAAAAAAGGCTTCCGGAAGGTCAACCATTGCTGGAACAGATCAGGCATGAATGGAGCAACATTGTCGATGATGTGCGGAGAAAAAAAATTTCAGTAGGGACGATTTTAGGCGAGAGCTCACCGGTTACTCTCGCTCATGAAACGCTGCAAATTGCTTGCGGCGACGATTTTCATTTCTCTTCTTTGAAGAGAAATCAAATGTTTCTCACCGAAACCCTCAACACGCTCTTAGGGACGAAACTTCGGATCGAACCTGTGCTTCAGCCGGCAGCAGTAGCGGTGCCGTTGCCGGCCAGGCCATCTCCTCACGAAAACAACAGCCCGTCATCAAATATAACTCAACCAAAAGAATCTTCATCAAAAGAACACCCTCTCATTGAAACGCTCTACAGGGATTTTGGTGCTGAACGGGTTTGAAGAAGAATTTCTTTCCGGAGTTTTTCAACCATAATGAAATTTATCCGCGTCATATTCCTATTACTGCTGCTGACGGGCTTTCATCTCGCGGCGCAGCAAAAACTTTTGATCCCGATGGATCTCAAACAGACGGATCACTTAAAAGCATACGGAATTGCCTTCTGGGCATTGCAGCACGGAATTCAGGTGGATTGGCTGTTGAATTACCGCGGCGGTTCATTTATGTTCGATTATTTTTCGACTGAGGAAACAGAATGCCGCATCCGGGGTGTTGCTTTTGAAGTCCTCAGCGGCTCCGACGCTGCACGGATTTATGCCGAAATAGCGGACGAAAATACCAATATGGATGCAGTGCGATTGGAAAAAGTTCCGAAAATCGCCGTGTATGTCCCGCCCGATTTCAAGCCATGGGATGATGCCGTGACCCTCGCTCTCGAATATGCAGAAATCCCCTACACAAAAGTGTGGGACGATGATGTGCTCCATGGAAAACTTTCGGAATTTGATTGGCTCCATTTACACCATGAAGATTTCACGGGTCAGTACGGAAAATTCTATGCCACCCATCGCAACGCGCCGTGGTACATCGAACAGCAAATTCTTTATGAGCGCGAAGCGCGGGAGCTGGGGTTCAAAAAAGTTTCGGAAGAGAAAAAAGCAGTAGCGCGCGCAATCAAGCAGTTTGTGGGGGGCGGGGGCTTTTTGTTTGCGATGTGTGCTGCAACCGATACCTACGACATTGCGTTAGCTGCCGAGAACACCGATATCTGCGATGTGATGTTCGACGGCGATCCCCCCGACCGTGATGCGCAGAAAAAACTCGATTTTTCTAAGACCTTCGCATTCCAGAATTTTACGCTGGAAATGAATCCCCTGAGGTACGAGTATTCCGATATCGACATTCCACCGAGCGATCCCGTTCCGCTGCGCGACCCCAACACGGACTATTTCACGCTTTTTGAATTTTCGGCGAAATACGACCCCGTTCCGACGATGCTGACGCAAGATCACGTGAACGTCATCAAAGGGTTCATGGGACAGACGACCGCGTTCAAAAAGAGTTTGATCAAACCGAGCGTAACGATTTTAGCCGAACGCGAAGGGACCGAGGAAGTAAAATATATTCACGGAAACTATGGACGTGGAACGTTCACATTTTACGGCGGACATGACCCAGAAGATTACCAGCACGTCGTCGGCGCTCCGCCCACAGATTTGAGTCTTCATAAAAACTCCCCCGGTTACAGGCTTATTCTTAACAACGTGCTCTTTCCCGCCGCGAGGAAGAAACAGCAGAAGACATAACAGTGGATAGTCGATGTCGGACACTGCCGGTTTTTGTGTAGTGCTCAGGTTTGGTAAGGTGACGGACACCTTACCGATTTGCCTTACCAAATATTTCGCCATAACGTGATTTTGGGGAGTAAGGTGTCCGTCACCTCTCGCTGGAAAAACAAAACTGACCGCTACTGGTTTTTGAACTCTCCCGGATTTTTTGTATCTTCATTCACCGTGCTGATGAATTTCTTTCAGATTCATCGGGAGGGGTTTTTGTGTTTATAACCGACTGTTTATGCTTTCCGATGTAAAAAAGAAAATATTTTCTTCAGAAGAATTTCAACGCCTAAGCGTTGCGGAACCGGCTCCATCGGCTCCGGTCTATCTTCGCGGGATTGCCGGATCGCTTTGGGCGTTTATTGCGGCATATCTGTTTGAAGAATTTCAGGGACAAATTCTTCTTGTTGTTCCGGAAAAAGATTCGGCGGAAAAATTGAGCGACGATTGTTCTCAATTGGTTTCGGAAGCGAACGTGCATCTGTATGCGGTTGAATCAATTTATGGCGCCCAGCCGCTCGATATGACGGCAACGATTAGCCAGGTTGAATCGCTGAAGGCGTTGTCCGCACAGCTCCCCGGTATTTATGTCGCACATGCGGCATCCCTGGCATTTGCCGTTCCTCCGAGGGAGCAATTTATGCGGGCGACTATTGAACTTTCAGCCAACACTGAGACAGGCTTCGAATCGCTCCTTGCGAAGCTCGCCGAGCGCGGATTTGAGCGGAAACCGCTGGTCGAAACGTACGGGGATGTTGCCGTCCGCGGCGGGATCGTCGATATTTTTCCGTTTATCGGCGATAACCCGGTACGGCTTGAATTCTGGGGCGATACGATCGAATCGATCCGTGAATTCGATGTGTTATCCCAGCGCTCTATCCGTGAACTTCAAAGCGTGAGTATCGTTCCGAATATTTCGCAAATGGTTTCAAGAAAAGATTCTTCGGATGGCATAACACCTCCTCCATCCCCCGAGGGAAAGGTTTCTTTTATAGATTTCTTTACCCCACAGGCTATAGTTCTCACCGATGACCCGCCGCTCCTTGAGAAAGAAATTCTAGAGCTTGAAGCGGAAGGGGCAGCTCCGAATTATTCATTCGGGGAAATAGGGGAAAAACTTCTAACGTTCCCGTCGTTCATTCACTCTGTAATCGGCAAATCTTCGACCGGACCGTTCATCGATTTTCAAGCGGTGCCGCAACCCCCTACGAATGGGAGCATTAAAATTCTTCTTGAACAGGTTGGGAAACTGGCGGGGAGGAATTTCGAGATCAATGTTGCCTCCGATACGGAGGAAGAATCCCAACGCATAAAGGAGTTAATCGAAGAAACCGGCACACAGCATGATGATTCACCGGTGACAGGCAACGGCCGTGAAGCAGAGTCAAATTTCTTCGAACCCGTTTTGCCGTCGGTCAATTATATTCCTGAAACGGTCCATTCCGGATTTCTCTATCCCCCTGCCCGCATCGCTCTTTTCACAGAGCATGAAGTTTTCGGGCGCATCAAACGCCGGGGCGCTCCACAACGCCGCCGTTTCAGGGGAATATCACCAAAAGAGCTTCACTCGCTTCGCCGCGGGGATTTTGTCGTTCACGTGGACCATGGTATCGGAAAATTTTTGGGGCTTGAAAAAATTTCAATCCGTGGAACAGAGCAAGAAGTTGCAAAACTCGAGTACCGATGAAAAAGGAATTCTTTTTGTCAATCTGAATTACATCAACCGCATCCAAAAATATTCTTCGGCGGAAGGTCATACGCCTAAGCTGAGCAAACTCGGCGGCGGTGAATGGGAAAAGTTGAAAGCCCGGGCGAAGAAGAAGATCAAAGATATTGCACGCGACCTCATTCTTCTTTATGCAAAGCGGAAAAGCGAAGAAGGTGTTCCATTTTCCCCCGACACACACTGGCAGAAAGAAATGGAAGCCTCGTTTATGTTTGAAGACACTCCCGATCAAGCTGCCGCGACTGCCGATGTGAAGAAAGATATGGAGAACGCCAGCCCCATGGATAGGTTGGTGTGCGGGGATGTCGGGTTTGGCAAGACGGAAATCGCCGTGCGTGCTGCATTCAAAGCGGTCCTCAACAATAAACAGGTTGCCGTTCTCGTCCCGACCACGATTTTAGCCCAGCAGCATTTCACTACCTTTTCCGACAGGCTAAGCAGGTACCCGGTGCGCATCGCTTCGCTCTCACGATTTAAAAGCACGAAAGAGCAAAACGGAATTGTTGAAGGGCTTCAGAACGGCACAATCGACATTGTCATCGGTACGCACAGGTTATTGTCGAAGGATGTGCGATTCAAAGACCTCGGACTGCTGGTTATCGATGAAGAGCAACGTTTTGGCGTAGCGGCGAAAGAGAAGCTCCGCACGCTCCGCTCAAACGTTGATACGTTGACTCTTACGGCGACGCCGATTCCACGAACGCTCCATTTCTCGTTGATGGGCGCACGCGACCTTTCCATCATCAATACGCCGCCGCGAAACAGGCTCCCCATCTACACGGAAATTGCACAGTTCGACAAAAAAATACTCCGTGAAGCAGTATTGAAAGAATTGCATCGGGGCGGGCAAGTGTACATCGTCAATGACCGGGTCGAGAACATCGATTCTTTTGCAGCGACGCTTCAAGAGTATATCCCGGAAGCCCGGTTCCGTGTAGCGCACGGTCAGTTAAAAGGGCATGAGCTCGAAAAGGTGATGCTGGATTTTCTTGAAAAGAAATGCGATGTTCTCGTCGCGACAAAAATTATTGAGTCCGGACTGGACATCCCGAACGTCAACACGATTATCATCAACAGGGCAGACCGGTTTGGGCTTGCCGAGTTATATCAATTGCGCGGCCGCGTGGGACGTTCGAACGTGCAGGCATATTCGTATTTGCTCGTTCCGCCGATTTCCATCCTTCCAAAGGCAACACTACGGCGACTGCAGGCGATCGAGGAATTTACGGAGCTAGGCTCGGGATTTAATCTTGCGATGCGCGATCTTGAAATTCGTGGAGCTGGTAATATGCTCGGGGGAGAACAAAGCGGTTTTATCATGGAAATGGGTTTTGAGATGTACACAAAAACGCTGGAAGAAGCGGTCGGTGAATTAAAAAGCCAGGAATTTTCAGAGCTGTTTTTGGCGGAACAAAAAACAGCGCCGGTATCACGAACGGACACCATTATTGAAGCCGACATCGATGCGTACATCCCCGAGTTCTATGTTGAAGACGATGCCGAGCGGTTGGATATTTACCGGCGATTATATAAAACTGAAACTATTAAAGCAGCGGATGACATCCGGTTGGAACTTATTGATCGATTCGGCTCGTCAGTAGAAGAGGTGGAGAATTTATTTATGCTTTCAAATCTCCGTGTGCTCGCGTCAAAGGCGGGTTTTCGAAAAATTGAGATGAATAAGCGAACGCTGCGCCTCTATTTCCCGCCGGATACGGAGAAAGAGTT
The DNA here is from genome assembly GCA_963717445.1 of uncultured Bacteroidota bacterium. Taxonomy (GTDB): domain Bacteria; phylum Bacteroidota; class Ignavibacteria; order UBA10030; family UBA8401; genus JAGVPT01. The sequence continues at coordinate 2,416,644 of OY970334.1, forward strand.
TTATGATAACGGCTCCTTTCAGTCCATTATGGCAAAGGCCGGGGAAATACGAACGCACAAAGTTCAATTAAAACAGGAGGGAAGGCAGTTGCTGGTCCACGCTACGCTCGTCAACGAAACCGGCCCTGAACGTTTCGCCGAAGTTCAAGAACTCGTTCAACAATTATAAGAATAGGATTTGATGTGGATAAAATTAAAACCGTTATTTTTGATATAGGCGGAGTGTTGGTCAACGTCGATTTTGATGCGTTTCCGCGTCTGGTTGGAATTGAACGGAATCGAGTTAATCCTTTTGATGTGCAGGCGATTGAACGAATGGCAAGAGAATACGAAATAGGGCGTATAGGCACGGAAGAATTTTTTGGGATGATGGATGAGATTTTTAAAGGGAAGTTTACCAGGAAGAAGCTTGAAAATGCCTGGAACGCAACTGTCGTAGAGGAGAATTCAGCGATCGTTCCAATCGTCGATGCGATCCAGACAAGGCATCAAATCGCAATACTGAGTAATACGAATCCGACCCATTTCCAGAAATCGTGCGACGTTGCGGCCATCATCAAAAAATTTTCTAAATTTTATCTCTCGTTCCAAATTGGGGCAAGCAAACCCGACGAAGCGGTCTATCAGTATGTTATTCAGGATTTATCGGTCGAGCCTTCCTCTCTTCTTTTCATCGATGATATTGCGGAAAACGTACTTGCAGCCAACAAATGTGGCATGAAAGGAATTATTTTTAAGAGCGTTTCCCAGCTCCAAACGGAACTGCGCTTACACAAAATTTAGTGATTGGCCGTTAGATTTGTTTTGATTATGGACTTGGGTCGTGACTCAGTTTCGATGACAGATTCTTGATCGATCTACTTCTTCTTTCTCTGATGCCAGAGAAAGAAGCAAAGTCCCGCCGTACGGGATCCCGCCTTTCATATTTTTGGAAAGCGGGAAGAGCTTCTCAGAATCGGAACCCGCGCGATGTTTCCCACCACACATGCCGAAGAAAACGGCTTACCCATGTCATTCCGTCATCGAGCCGTTTTCTTAACGCACGCATCGCTTCCTCGGCACACCACCACCGATTCCGAGCCTATGATTACAGCATTTGTTGGACCAAATCGAAATCGTGAGTGCGCGCGGGGATAGGATTCAATCGAAGGGTTTCAATTTCGGCGTTAGAGCACAATCTTGGAATGTTCAACAATCATTTATCGCCGAAATTGACGGTATGTGCGGTTGAGATTGAATCCGCGCGTTACGATTTCGAAAGATTTCTCCCGCTCCAAAAATAAAAATAGGCGGGATGCCGTAAAGCGGCATTTGGTTACTTTCTTTCTTGGAAAGAAAGTAACAATGTCAAGCCAATCGCATTATTCTCAAAATGAGTCACTACTAATCGCAGCTCATACTTGACAAACAAAATCCTTTTCGTCAATTTCATAGTGACAGGTTTATGGAGTTTCTTGCTCATTGCTCTGGGAGACTAACTCACAAACGCCTTATTGGGCAAAGTTCTTTCTAAGGACATCAATTAACAATTCTTTCAATCTCGGCACACAGGATTCAATATCGCTTGTACAATATTCATCGTACATACATACGCCAAAGGCACTGCCAATAAACTCCTGTAATTCTTCATCCGTTGGCAGAGAATAGGGAATCATTATGTCGGCAAAATTATCCAAGGCGGAGTTCCATCAAAAACTTGGTGAAATTGTAGTTAAATTCGGGGAATTAGAGCATTGGCTTGAAAATTTTATTTGGGAAATATTGTGTACTGACTGGGGATCAGAACTTTGCGTTACTGCTGGACTTAGCATGATGGAACTCGCTGACTTATTTTGTTCCTTATATATGTACCGCATAGAAGATGCCGTCTCTACTTTCCCAGAACTACAAGAGCGATGCAAAAAACTATATGGGCACATTCAGGATATTAATCGAGATAGAAACGAATATCTGCATTCGCGTTATACTGTTGACCAACTCCTGAGTGGTGAACTCCATTCTGAAAGAAGAAAACTCGCCAAGCGAGGTGGAGTATTAAAAATCTTCTTTCAAACGCATCCTTTTGATGACCTTGCCAAATATTCATCCGAAATAACTAAGACAAGGTTTGAATTAATCAAACTTATGAACGATTCCCGTACTATACTCCATGAACACCGACTAAAAAATCTTAATCGTGATTACATGCAAACCATTCCACCAAACGAAAAACATGAAAAAAACAAAACTCCCAAAAGCAAAAGCGTGAAAAGCCTCTCAAGCTTGAAATGAGCTTTGATGAAGCGATAAGACGCATCGTGCGTGTTAAACCGATGAAGAAAAAATAAGGAGGTTTTATGCCAGACCGTACGCATGAAAAATTCCTGCATAGTATCTATGCACCAAATGAAAAAGACCCGTCAGCTATTCGTTTCCATTTAATCCGATGTCAAACATGTAAACAGATTCTTCATATTTCGCCCGTTGAAAGTTCTCTTGCTCGTCTTGTAAACACGGCACATGACACTTACAAAGCCATGCAGGCATTGCAACAAATTGTGAATGGTGCTACTGCCGACCTTAAACAAGTAATTATTCAGGAATCGGCAAAACACAATTAACCCCTAACCACCGACCGCTCTTTCAATAACCTTTCAATCAGGACAAGAAGTTGTTCTGTTTCGTGGAAGCTTAGTCCCTTGAACTGTTTTAGTACTCCGTCAATAATCCCCTTTTCCCTCTTTTCGGTCATCTTTTGCCTTTCTGAGCCAAGTAATAATCACCAATTATTCGGTAACCTCCGTCACACTCCTCAAAAACCCCTCAATTTTCTTTAGTTTTCACTTGACTTTAAGTCTTAAATCCATAAATTTCGTGCATCATAGTGGGTAAAAGTGGGGAATTTAGCTTATCAAATCATGTTGTTTTAGAGGGTTTTTTGAAAGCTGTGGGTTCTTATGTCGTCGTTTAAAGGTTCATATTCGTACTCTGTTGACAGCAAAGGAAGGATAAATATTCCTGCGAAAATGCGGAAAAATCTTTCCCCGGAAGCAAATGACCTTTTTATCATCACACGAGGGTTTGAAACATGCCTATTTTTGTACCCTAACGATGAATGGATTAAGGTCGAACATTCGTTGCGCCAGCTTTCTCCTGCAGACCCCAGGCATCGGTACGTCACCCGGACCCTTTTACAGTATGCTACTGAAAGCCAGCTTGACGGACAATTCCGGATCGTTATCCCAAAGGAGCTTCTGCAGTTTGCAAAAATTGAAAACGAAGTTTTGATACTTGGAATGCTCGAACGTATCGAGGTTTGGGATCCGAAGGTTTACAATGAATATATGACGGCGCAATCGCAGAACGAGAGTTATGAAAGCGTCGCCGCGACAGTCTTCAAGCCGTCGCAGGAATAATTTCGCCAAATCATGTGAGCAGTCCATATCACATTCCGGTGCTGCGGGATGAAGTCATTAAGTTTCTTGTCACCACGCAAAATGGAGTATATGTTGACGCCACGCTCGGTGGCGGCGGTCATGCCGAGAGTATTTTAGAAAAAATTTATCCGTTTGGAATCCTTGTCGGTATCGATGCCGACGCCGATGCACAGCGTGAAGCCAAAAAACGGTTACAACGCTTTTCGACCAAGGTTGTTTTTGTCCACGATAATAATGCCAACATCCGGTCAATTCTTCAGTCGCATAACTTTTCATCAATTCAAGGTGTGTTGCTCGACCTGGGCGTCTCATCGTTTCAGTTGGACGAGGGAAGCAAAGGTTTTTCCTTTCGCGGCAACGATATGCTGGATATGAGGATGGACCGCCGTCAGCTTTTCAATGCGTCGACGGTTATTAACACATACTCGGATGAAGAACTGACCGGTATTTTTTGGCGATATGGCGAAGAGAGGAATTCACGGAAAATTGCCCGGGCGATTGTAGAACGCCGTGTGGTGAAAAAGGTAGAAACGACGGGCGATTTGGCAGCTATTATCGAGAGAAAAGTTTCCGGGCAATTTCTCACGAAAACATTGGCCCGTGTTTTCCAGGCATTGAGGATTGAAGTAAACCACGAGCTCGACTCCCTTACTCAATCCCTGAACGATACGATAGGTTTCCTTGCGAGCGGCGGTCGTATTGCAGTGATTTCATATCACTCATTAGAAGATAGGATTGTGAAGAATTTTTTCACGGAACAGTCTGCAACAGTTATTCCATCCGGGCACAAACTAGTGCCAGACATGCCGGCAACTCCTACACTCAGGGTTTTGACGAAAAGGCCGATCACAGCTTCTCGGGAAGAACAATTGTCAAACCCGCGCTCGCGAAGCGCAAAAATGAGAGTTGCAGAGAGAATCTGATGGCACGAATTTACAGGGAGCATACTTCTCCATTAAGCACTTCCACAGTCTCCGACGGACGGTACATCTACAACGGAAATGTTGTTTCCGGCCAGCAAACGTCCGTGCCGAACAATGAAATCCGGCAGAACAGAAAGACTGTTCGGCGGAAGCACTCCACATTTAATATCGTCAGCGGACTCTTTTTACTCGCCGCGTTAAGCCTGTTGTACACGGGAAATGTCATCGCGGTGAATCAGCTCATGAAAGAAGTGAACGACCTCAACAACCGGTACAATTCTATCGTCAGTAACACCGAAGTGCTGAAGGCCGAGATTGCGCGGAAATCAAGCCTCGACAGAATCAGCCAGATGGCGAAAGACGAAATAGGATTGACAAATCCGAAAGAGCCCCCGGTATGGTTTGAAGTAGACCAGGACAAGATTGAAGAATTGACAAAGAAATAATTATGTTCGGTTTCGGCGCACAAAAGAAGTCCGGGGGGACTTTAGAGCCACAGTCGGTAGGGACCTTCGACCATTCGGGCCGGTTGTTGATGACGAAAATCGTTCTCTTGATGGCCTTCGTCGTTGCTGCCTTCCGTTTGGTGCAAATCCAAGTTATAGACTCGGCTAAATATCAGGCGATTGCCCGGAAACAGTATGAAGTAAAAATTATCTTGCCGTCGACGCGAGGAAATATTTATGACCGGCAGGGAAATATTCTTGTTTCAAATTCAATGTTTTTCTCCTACGCGGCAGACCCGAAAATAGTCGGTGACAGGGCTGCTGCCGTCGCAAAAAAATTTTCGGGAGTTTTCGGGAAGCCAGAGCAATTCTATCTTCAAAAAATGCAGGACGAGAAACGCTTCGTTTGGCTCGAGCGCCATGTGAGTCCCGAGGTCGCCAAGCGTCTTCAGGCAAACTCGTTGGAGGGTGTTGCGGAATTGAACGAGCCAAAACGGTTGTATCATTACGATAACATCGGCGGGCAGGTCATCGGTTGCACAAATGTCGACAATGTCGGAATCAGCGGCATAGAATATTCGTACGACAAGGAGCTGCGCGGGGTTGATGGCTTTGTGGTTATGCAGCGGGACGGCATGGGGCGCCAGCGCCCTTCGGCGGATTATCCACGCCAGGAACCGATTCACGGCCATTCGATCGCGCTGACAATCGATGTTGGGTATCAATCCATTCTTGAAGACGAGCTAAAAAAGGGGGTTGAACGGACAAAGGCAAGCGCCGGGCTTGCCATGATCCTTAATCCCAATACTGGCGAAGTGCTTGCAATGGCGCATATCCCAAGCGTCAATCCGTACGATGTCGCGCATACAGATGTGCAGACGCTGAGAGCAAGGGCAGTCTCCGATATGTTTGAGCCGGGATCAGTGTTCAAAGTGGTGACGGCATCGGCAGCGTTGGAAAATAAACTGATTTCCCCCGGTCAGATGTTTTTTGCCGAGCATGGAAAGTATAAAGTACCGCTCAACGGAGGCAAATTTCGGCTTATCACCGATACCCATGAAAGCGGTATGATCACGTTCCAGCAAGGGATGGAGTTGTCGAGCAATATCGTGATGGCGAAGGCAAGCGACATTATCGGTGCAGAGCGGCTTTACACGCAAGCGCGGGATTTCGGATTCGGTATGCCGACCGGAATTGAGCTTCCCGGGGAAGCGAGCGGAGAATTGAAAAAACCTGTCGAGTGGTCCGGAGCAACCCTTAACTCTATCGCCTTCGGATATGAGGTTGCGGTGACGCCGCTTCAACTTGCCGCTGCATACTGTGCAGTGGCAAACGGCGGTATTCTTATGAAGCCGTATATCGTTTCGAAAGAAATGGATGAAACCGGAGAAGTGATCTATACCGGGCACCCGGAAAAAATTCGGCGGGTAATTTCTGAAGAGACGGCAAACACGCTCAAAGATTTCTTTGTGGGTGTTGTTGAACGAGGGACAGGCCAATCGGCAAAAATTCCGGGGATCACCATTGCGGGAAAGACGGGGACGTCGCGCAACTTTGTCGACGGAAAATATGCATCGGGAAATTACAACGCGACGTTTGTCGGATTTTTCCCCGCGGAGAAACCCGAGCTTGTCTGCTTGGTAATCATGGAAAACCCGACAGCGGGAGGATATACTGCTGCCTTTGCAAGCGCTCCGGTATTCAAGGCGATTGCACAACAGATCATCAACAACAATGGATTGTTTTCCCGGGCTGCTTTCGCAGAAAAAGGGAGCGATGAATCTCAGCCGCTCGTCTCCGTACCGGATGTTTCCCATATTCAGCGGGAAGCAGCTGAAGAGATCCTGAAAAGCAGCGGCTTTCGCGCCAACACGGTTGGCGACGGCGACGTCGTCATTCGACAGGTTCCCGAAGCGGGAAAAAAAATAGAGCCGGGAGAAATAGTACAATTAATTCTTAGCCAGTCAAACGGTACACCGCTCAACGGCGGGATTGTTGTTCCCGATCTTCACGGCATGAGCCTTCGCAGTGCGATCAACAGGCTGACGGCCGAGAAATTTGATGTTGCTGTCGTCGGCTCCGGAGTTGTTGTCCATCAATCCCCCGAAGCCAATACGCCGGGAAAACAAGGTGAGAGAGTAGTTTTAATATGCGAGCCGAAGCCATTGGCATCGGCCCAGCTATACTGATTCGGCGAATGAAAACATGACGTTATCATCATTGTTGGAAGGTGTGACGGTTTCCAAGATGTTTCAAACAACGTACGGCGGAATGGTTGTAACGCATGATGTCGAAATCGGTGGACTACAATACGATTCGCGGAAAGTCCAGCAAGGGGATATATTTGTCGCTATAAAAGGGGTGTCGACCGATGGCCACAATCATATCAACGCTGCAGTCTCCAGCGGTGCCAGGGCTATCGTTATGGAAAACGATGCGTCGCTTCCCGATTCGTTCTTCATGCACGCGGGGGTTGTAAAGATTGTTGTCGGCAATTCGCGCAGGGCACTTGCCGTTATGTCGGCAAATTACTTCGGTCATCCGGCGAAACAATTGCAGTTAATCGGCGTGACCGGAACAAACGGGAAAACGACAACAACATATCTCATCAAGCAATTATTGGAATTAAGCAGACCGTCGATGCAAGGTAAAGTCGGCCTGATCGGGACGATAGAATATATGGTTGGTGAAGAGAAATATCCTGCAACCCATACAACACCGGAATCGCTTGAACTGCACAAGCTCTTCGCAACGATGGTACGTAAAGGCTGCACTCATGTTGTCATGGAAGTATCATCGCATTCGCTTCATCAAGACCGCGTCTATGGACTCGAGTTTACGGCAGCAGTTTTCACAAATTTGACGCAAGACCATCTCGATTATCACGGTACGATGGAAAATTATTTCCAGGCAAAAAAAATTCTTTTTGACAATCTCCCCTCATCAAGCTGGGCCATTACGAATAACGACAATGCGGCCGGGTTAAAAATTGTACAGGGAACAAAGGCTTCGGTGCTGACCTACGGCGTCAGCGGCGGGCCTGACGTCAGCGCAAATAATGTCTCGCTCTCGATCGATGGGACAACATTTGTTCTTCGACATCACAAGGAAGAACTTAATCTCCACGCTCATTTAGTTGGACGCTTCAACGTCTACAACATTCTTGCGGCCTGCTCCGCCGGTATCGCACTGGGAATTCCGGCACCGTCCATCAACAGAGGTGTTGCATCGTTTTCGTCAGTGCCGGGGCGCTTCGAGCGGATTCTCTCGCCCGACGGATGGTCTGCCATTGTCGATTATGCACATACGCCGGATGCGTTGGAAAAATGTCTGACTACCATTCGCGATGTTTTGCCTGCGCAGGGATCAAATAAGATCATTACTGTTTTTGGTGCGGGTGGCGACAGGGACAAGACGAAACGCCCCGCGATGGGGAAGGTCGTTGATGCATTGAGCGACGTTGCGGTTGTAACGTCCGATAACCCGCGCACTGAGGATCCGACAGCGATCATTGACGACGTATTAAAAGGCATCGGACGGAAGAACGATTTGCTGATCGAACCGGATCGGCGTCGTGCAATTACCAATGCCCTCTCCATGGCTCGTGGGGGAGACATCGTCCTTATTGCCGGGAAAGGACATGAAGATTATCAGGTTGTCGGAAAGACAAAGCATCATTTCAACGACAGAGAAGTTGTTCAGGAATTTATTAAAACGCACTCTTCATGAAATTGTCGCTCAAAGACCTGGAAAAGCTCCGGCCGGTCGAGATCATCAACAAAGAAATGCTGAAGAATAAAAAAATCACCGGCGTTTCAACCGATTCACGAACAATTGAACCGGGAAACATTTTTATCGCGTTACGGGGAGAAAAATTTGATGGACATAAGTTTATTGAAGACGCCGTTAAACGAAATGCCGCAGCAGTCATTGTGGATGCGGCATGGGGAAAAGAGAATCGTGAATTGTCAGTGCAATTACGGAGCACCCTTGTTGTCGTTCCGGATACAACGAAAGCGCTCGGCAATTTGGCGAATATTTATCGAAGGAAGTTTTCTCTCCCTGTCATTGCAATAGGCGGCAGCAACGGAAAGACGACAACGAAGGAAATGATCAGCACGGTGCTGCGAACGACATATTCCGTTTTAAGCACCGAAGGAAATCTTAACAACCATATTGGCGTGCCGCAAATGCTGTTCCGGCTGACGCCACAACACGATATCGCCGTGCTCGAACTCGGCACGAACCATTTTGGCGAAATGAAATACCTCTCTGATATCGTCGAACCGACGCATGCACTTGTGACAAATATCGGCAGAGAGCATCTTGAGTTTTTCGGCGATGAACGCGGCGTAGCGAAAGAAGAAATGGAATTGTTCAACGCAGTCGCTGCGAAAGGATTTGCATTCATCAATGCAGACAATGCCTTTTTGGCAAAAGCAAAGAAAAAAGTTCGGCACAGCCGGAAATACGGATTAAGCCGTAACGCAGATGTTCAAGCGCGGCATGTTCGTGTAAATGAAAGGGGTCAGCCCTCGTTTGAACTTGCCGTGAAAAAGAGCGTGAGCGAGGTTTGTCTCTCTGTTACAGGACTGCACAATGTTCCAAACGCTCTTGCAGCGGCAGCCGTAGGATTGAAATTTAAAGTCCCTAAAAAAAAAATTATTTCTGCGATTGAACAATACACCGGAGCCAGCAAGCGGATGGAAGTCATTAGACGCAATGGTGTCACAATTCTTAACGACACCTATAATGCCAATCCCGATTCCGTTCTTGCGGCGTTGAAAACACTTCAATCGATGAAGATTGCCGGAAAGAAAATCGTCGTGCTTGCTGATATGCTTGAACTTGGTGAAAAAGCAGAGAACGAGCATGCAAAAATCGGCGTAGCAGTAAGCGATCTGGAGTTTGAGTTTCTCCTGACCTTTGGCCCGCTTTCTCGATTCACACACGAAGCGTCGAAGTTAGCCTTTGCAGAACATTTCGAGTCAAAAGATGTGCTGATCGCTTCGCTAAAAAGCCAGCTTTCGCCGGGAGATGCCGTTCTGATAAAGGGCTCACGCGGGATGAAAATGGAAGAAGTGACGGCTCAAATTTAAAAAGCAAAGAACGCAACCATGCGTTCGCTTCATCATGAAAGAAGCATGCTCTATTATTTTCTGAATCTACTTGAAAAGCTTTATCATCCGCCCGGATTCGGTATCGTTCGGTATTTGACGTTTCGTTCTGCAGCAGCGGCCGTCACAGCGCTCATCATCAGCTTTTGGACCGGGCCGAAAATTATCACCGCGTTGAAGAGACATCAAATTGGAGAAGCGGCGAAGCTTGAAGCGCCAAAGACGCATCTGAGTAAAGCAGGTACTCCAACGATGGGAGGCCTCATTGTACTCGGCTCGGTATTGATCCCGACGTTGTTGTGGGGCGACCTTAAAAACATGTACGTGTTGCTCATCATTTTTGTCACCACCGGGCTTGGTCTTGTGGGATTTTTCGACGATTACTTAAAGGTCGTGAAGAAAAAGCGGAAGGGGCTTATCGGCTGGTATAAAATTGTAGGACAGGTGTCGGTTGGAATTGTGTTAGGAGCTGCGATGTATTTTTCCCCCGAGCTGAAAGCGATGAATGCAAATACAATTACAACCGTACCATTCTTTAAGAATCTCAATTTCGATTTCTTCTTCATGTATATCCCGGTCGTCGTTTTTATCATCGTGGCAACGTCGAATGCCGTGAATCTTACGGACGGACTTGACGGGCTTGCGATCGGGTCCTGTCGGCATTGTCGCATTGACGCTCGCAGTGATCAGCTACATTTCCGGGAACATTGAATTCAGCCACTACCTTAATATTATTTACCTTCGAGGAAACGGCGAGCTTGTTATTTATTGTGCGGCGTTAGTCGGAGCGGCCCTCGGTTTTCTCTGGTTCAATTCGTATCCGGCACAGGTGTTTATGGGTGACACCGGTTCGCTTGCGCTCGGCGGGGCTATCGGTGCGATTACGGTCATGATCAAAAAGGAGTTAATTCTTCCGATTCTCGGCGGAATATTCTTCATCGAAACGGTATCGGTGATCGTTCAACGCTTGTATTTCAAATACACCAAGAAAAAATACGGTGAAGGCCGCCGCGTATTTCGCATGGCGCCAATCCATCATCACTTCGAAATGATGGGAATACCGGAACCGAAAATTGTTACGCGTTTTTATATCATCGCCATTATGCTGATGATTGTCAGCCTGGCGACGTTCAAAGTAAGATGATGATTCCGCTGATTGCACAGATTTTGCTCAGATTGCAGATTGCGCTGATGAAAGTGAAAAGAAGTGAAACGATTATGCGACAAATAAATAACCCATGATTAAATCTGAGGAATCAGCAATCTGCGCTGAATCTGGGAAATTCGAGCAATCCCAATGGAGCTATCACAGCTACGCAACAAAAAAATTTCCGTTATCGGGGCTGCGCGCAGCGGTGTGGGGGTGGCGCGATTGCTGAAGTGGAACGGCGCACAGGTGTTCGTCAGCGATCAGCAAGATGCGTCGACACTTAAAAAAAGCATTTCAGAATTACAGAAAGAAAATATTGTATTTGAAACGGGCACGCATACCGAGCGTGTTTTTGATTGTTCATTTATGGTTCTCAGTCCGGGAGTGCCAAGCGATACTCCCGTTGTCCTCGAAGCGAAAAAGCGCAGCATCAACGTCGTCAGCGAGCTGGAAGTCGCAAGTTGGTTTTGTAAAGCGCCGATTGTAGCCATTACGGGCAGCAACGGCAAAACAACAACAACCACATTGTTAGGAAGGATCTTCAGCGATGCAAAGAAAAAACATGTTGTTGCGGGCAACATTGGCGAGGCATTCTCAAATTTCGTTTTGGATGTGGCTGAGACAGATGTTGTTGTTCTGGAGGTGAGCAGTTTTCAGCTCGATTGCATCGAGTCGTTTCACCCCAGAGTATCGGTCATTCTCAACATTACGCGGAATCATATGGACCGGTACGAGAATTCAATGGAAAAATATGCGGACTCGAAGGCGCGGATATTCATGAATCAAACGGCAAACGATATTCTAATCTATAACGCCGATGACAATTTAACTCGGTTAAAAGTTAAAAGTGCGAAGTGTAAAACGGTGCCGTTTAGTACATCGAGGAAGATAAACGATGGAGCGTTTCTCGATCACGGCATCGTGAGAACCATTATCGGCGGGCAACAGTGGGAAATTATTGAGGCTTCAGAGATCAGCATCAAAGGTGATCATAACTTACAGAATGCAATGGCGGCGACGCTCGCGGCTCAAGCGATAGGGATGAGTCCTGCATACATCCGCTCAACGCTGAGAAATTTTAAAGGCGTTGAACACCGGCAGGAGTTTGTACGCGAAGTGAACGGCGTGAAATACGTGAACGATTCTAAAGCGACAACCGTCGAGGCCGTGATGCGGGCGTTAAGCGCTTTTTCGGAGCCGATTGTTTTGATTCTCGGCGGGAAAGACAAAGGGAACGATTACAAAACGATGGTTGATGCAGTAAAGAAAAATGTCCGGGCCATCGTTGCGATCGGCCATTCAGCAGATAAAATTGTAAATAATTTCGCTGATAAAATTTACGTCGAGCGCGTCGATACCATCGGAACGGACATTCCGAACATTGCTTCGATGCAGAAAACAATCGCCGTCGCGGCATCGCTTGCGCACCGGGGCGACGTTGTGCTTCTTTCGCCGGCGTGCACGTCGTTCGATTGGTTTACAGATTTTGAAGAGCGGGGAAAAGTATTTAAGTTGATAGTCCAATCACTGGAAGCGAATTGAGTGACGGCACAGCGAAATCATATTGACAGGGTCATTCTTATCGTTGTCCTTTTTTTAATGGTCGCGAGCACGGTGGTAGTCTACAGCGCTTCATCGACATGGGCGCTTCAGAAATATGGGGCCACAAGCGGGTTGGTGAACAAGCACATCCTCAAAGTGCTTGTCGGCCTTGCCGCGATGTTTATCGCAATGAGCATCGATTACGAGTATTACAAAAAGCTGACGAAATTTGCTCTCATCGCGTGCCTCGTGCTTTTGTTTTTTACACTGGCCGTAGGCGGTGAAATAAAAGGGGCTGCACGGTGGCTCAGTTTCGGCGGGTTCAATCTGCAGCCATCCGAAGCGGCAAAGTTCGCGCTGGTGTTTCATCTGAGCGCGCTCCTCGCTGCAAAGGGGTCGAAGCTGTACGATTTCAAAACAGGATTTTTGCCGTTGATGTTGTGGATAGGCGGTGTTGTCGTGCTCGTGATGCTTCAACCGAACTTCAGCACCGGTGCGATGATTTTTATTCTTGGGATGATCATGGTGTTTACCGGCGGCGCAAGGCTTAAACACATTTTCCTTTCGATGTCGGCGCTTATCCCGATCGTGTTTGTCTACATGATCAGCGCAGAATACCGAATGAGGCGCATACTGTCGTTTATCGGACACGACAGCGCCGGCGCGACCCCGAGCAAAGCAAATTATCAGCTCTGGCAGGGCATTATCGGTTTTGGCAACGGCGGGCTATTCGGCGTTGGAATGGGAGCGAGCAAACAACGCGATCTTTTTCTGCCGGAATCGTACGGAGATTTTGTTTTCTCAATTATCGGCGAAGAGTACGGGCTTATCGGTACGATAATTTTTATGGCCCTTTTCCTGACAATTCTTTTGCGTGGGTTCAAGATAGCAAAGAATGCGCCCGACAACTTCGGCAAATTTTTAGCGATCGGAATTACGTCGACAATTGTCGTTTACGCGCTCGGTAATGCGCTCGTCACGCTCGGTCTATTTCCGACAACCGGATTGCCCCTGCCGTTCATCAGCTACGGCGGTTCTGCAATTGTTTTTTCATCGTTTGCGGTTGGCGTACTGTTGAATATTTCCGCCCACACGGATTTGCACCCGCGGCAAACGAAAGAGATCGCTGAACCGTCGCCGGTTGAAACAAACGAACCCGCGGTCGGAAAAGTGTATTGAAACAAGGAAAAGGGATGAATTGGAAATGACGATATGTCAATTGATTCGCAGCCGCCTTTAATACTTTTTGCCGCCGGCGGAACTGGAGGGCATCTTTTTCCCGCAATTGCGATTGCAGAAGAAACAAAAAAAATTCGCCCCGATGTTCGCATCGCGTTTGTCGGAACGAAAGAAAAAATCGAAGCGCGTGTCATTCCCGAAAAAGGGTTTGCGTTTTACACAATTTGGATCAGCGGTTTTCATCGGCGGTTGACCGCCGATAACCTGCTCTTCCCTATGAAAATCGTGGTCTCGTTATTACAGTCGTTCTTTCTCATTCGGAAATTAGGGCCAAGTGTCGTTGTCGGAACAGGAGGGTACGTTTGCGGGCCGATTCTCTCTGTTGCATCGTTGATGAGGATTCCGACCGTTGTTCATGAGAGCAACAGCTATCCGGGTGTGACGACAAGAATGGTCGCATCAAAGGTGTCGAGAGTCTTCCTCACGTTTGAAGCAACGAAGAAATGGCTACCAAAACTCGATCCTCAAAAAATTGAATTGGTCGGCAATCCAACGCGAGGTTCACTCGGGAAAATTTTGCGCGATGATGGGTTGAGATATTTCAACCTTGACCCCAACAATAAAACGCTGCTTGTATTTGGCGGGAGCCTGGGCGCGGCATCGATCAATTCGATGATGGGAAAAATTACAGGAGAACTGGTCAAATCAGGCGTTCAAGTGATTTGGCAAATTGGCGAAAATGATTTTGGGCGTTATGAATCGAAAAAAAATAGGAATGTTTGGATTGGAAAATTCATCGACAAAATGGAATACGCATACGCTGCGGCGGATGTCGTGTTGTGCCGGTCCGGCGCAACAACCCTTGCCGAGCTGACTCGCCTTGGAAAACCGGCGATCCTCGTGCCGTATCCGCAGGCAGCAGCGAATCATCAGGAACTCAATGCGTGGACGATGGTCGAGGCTGGAGCGGCAGTGATGGTGAAGGACGCGGATTTAGATGCAAAAGCATTATCAACGATAAATGAGATCCTTTTCAATGACACAAAGCGAATGTCCATGGGAGAAAAGAGCTTACGACTTGGGAAACCGAATGCCGGAAACGAAATTGCGCAGAAGATTTTGGCACTAGGTTTTTCGAAATCGTAATTCGGAAATTGTAAATCGAAAAAAGCAAAATGCCGCCCAAAGAGTTCAAGTATAAACTCAATTTTTACTATCAGCAAGCGCTGATCTATTTAATCACTCTCATTTTATACGCGGGAGTGAAGGGGAGCTTCATTGAAAATGAGTTTACGCTGGTGTTTAGGGATCCGATTCTTTACATCATCGGATTCTTTGTCGCCGTTGCGTTCGTGACATTAGTGCTCAACAAGATTCGAGATAGAAAGCTCATTGTCGAGCAGGATCGGATCGTTTTTCAACATAAATTTACGAAAAGGGAAATCCTGTTTTCCGATATCGAATGGTTTCATATCGGGCGTGAAAGAATGGTGCAAACGGCGGGAAGATTCCAGGTGATTGTTTTCAAAGTAAAAGGGCGACGGCGATTGTACCGAATCCGCGTCGGAAGATATGAGCGGGAAAAGGAATTAATCGCGGAGATGGAGCTCGTTGCTGCTCATGTTCCAAAAGGGGAGCGGCGAAGGTTTAGGGTACGGAGTAAAAGATAAGAAGTAAGAGGTGGGAAGTAAGAAGCAAGGAGTAGGAAGTAAGGAGGGAAGGGTTTATCGCTTCCTGCATAGAAATTTATCAAGGAAACATGTTTAGTTCAATCAAAAAAATTCATTTTGTCGGCATCGGTGGAATCGGCATGAGCGGCATTGCGGAAATATTGATCGATCAGGGATTCAAAGTGAGCGGATCGGATAGGGCATTGAGCGAAGTGACGGAACGTCTTCAATCCCTCGGTGCGAAAATCTACGAAGGACACAAAGCGGAAAATATCGAAGCCGATGTCGATACACTGGTCTATTCTTCCGCTGTCGGCATTGAGAATCCCGAGCTTGTCGAAGCCGACCGTAGAAAAATTCCGACCGTGCGGCGCGCAGAAATGCTTGCGGAAGTCATGCGGTTAAAATACGGTATCGGCATTGCCGGCACGCACGGAAAAACGACAACAACATCGATGGTCAGCCTTGTACTGCTGGAAGGCGGTTTCGATCCGACGGTCATCGTCGGCGGAAAGCTGAGCGGACTTGGCGGTACAAACGCGCGGCTCGGCAAAGGAGATTTTATTGTGGTTGAAGCGGACGAATTCGACCGCTCGTTTTTATCGATCACACCGACGATCGCCATTATGACAACGCTTGAGACAGACCATCTTGATTGTTACCGGGACCTTGAAGATATCAAGGGGGCGTTCATTCAATTTGCAAACAAAGTTCCGTTTTACGGGTTTATCGTGTTGTGTCTTGACGAGCCCGCGCTCCAGGATATTATGCCGCAGATCAGCAAGAAAAAACTTCTGACGTACGGACTGACGCCCCAGGCGGATATTCAGGCCATCGATATTCAACACAAAGAAAACACCAGCACGTTTACCGTCATGCGCGGCTCCGGCGACCTTGGAAAAATAACATTGCAAATTCCGGGAAACCATAACATTCAAAACGCTCTTGCGGCGATAACGGTCGGCTTACAACTCGGAGTTCCTTTTTTAAAGGTCAAAGCGGGCATTGAAAAATTTACCGGCGTGTACCGCCGTTGGGAAAAAAAGGGTGAAGCAAACGGGATTACGGTGTACGATGACTATGCCCATCACCCAACCGAATGCCGGGCGACACTCTCGGGAGTAAAAGCCGGATGGCGGAGAAGAGTCGTGTGCGTATTTCAGCCGCATCTGTATTCCCGCACGCGGGATTTTTATGAAGAGTTCGGTAAAGCATTTCTTCTTGCAGACGTGCTTGTGTTGACGGACGTGTATCCTGCACGCGAGGAGCCGATTCAAGGCGTGACGGGTGAATTGATCGCCAACGCCGCGAAACAGTTCGGGCATAAAGATGTCCATTACATTCAGGATAAAAAACAGCTTCCGGAATATTTGAAAAAGAACACCCGTTCAGGAGACATTGTCATTACCATGGGTGCCGGGGATATCTGGAAATACGGAGAAGAGTTCTTAAAACAATTAAAAATTAAGAATTAATAATTATGAATTTGCAAAAAACAATAGATCAATATTCCCAATTATTAATTTTAATTGTTAATTCTTAATTAAAAAATGGTTTCTGTAGAAGACATACGAAAAGTTTTTCGAGGACATGTTGCAGTTGCCGAGCCGCTCGCAAAGTACACGTCGTTCCGCATTGGCGGCCCGGCAGATTTCTACTTGGAGCCTGTCGACAAGTTTGATTTGATCGAAATTGTCCGCTTTTTCAAAAAATTCGACTATCGCTTCATGATCATTGGAAAAGGGTCAAACCTCCTTATTAGCGACAGCGGTTTTCGGGGTGCGGCGATCAATCTCGAAGAAGGAATGGGAGTGGTGAGTATAGAACGCGGCCTGATTGTAGCCGATTCCGGCGTTCGTTTGAGCAAGTTCGTCGACTTCTGCATTCAGCATGAGAAAGCCGGCGTAGAAATGCTTGCAGGGATTCCCGGAACAATCGGGGGGGCGGTGATTATGAATGCCGGAGCGTACGGCGGAGAAATTTCCGACCATCTCGTCGAGGTGGAAATCTACCGGGACGATGCAATACAGAAAATAAAAAAAGCCCAGGCCGGGTTTTCCTACCGGCGTTCGGGATTTGCCCGCGACGTGGTGTTGAATGCAACGTTCGCATTGCCGCAGGGAAATTTATCGGAGCTTTTGAAACGCCGCCGGGAGCTTCTATTGAAACGAAATCAATCGCAACCGCTGAACTTACCGAATTCGGGAAGCATGTTCAAAAATCCTGAGGGAACATTCGCAGCAAGACTTGTGGAAGAGGCAGGATTGAAAGGGAAACAAATCGGCCATGCCCAGATTTCAGATAAGCACGGCAATTTCATCGTTAACCATGGTGATGCGACCGCGCGCAATGTTTTCGATCTGGTGCGGCTTGCACGGAAGAAGGTATTCGAACGGACCGGTATAAAACTTGAGCTCGAAGTCAAATTGGTGGGATTTGAAGAAGAAGAAATTGCCGAGGCAGTGACATGACCGGTGTGGAAAACATTGATCGACCTGTAAAGCCGGCACACGGAAAGAAAGTGTACGGAACGTTTGCGCTGCTGTTCGTTTTTGCATTGGCGGCATGGCTGGGAACGATGCAATGGAAAGAACATCTCACAGTCAGCGGCATCATTGTTGAAGGCGAGCACATTTTGACAAAAGAAGAAGTTGTAAAACTCGCTCAAGTCTCACAGAAGACCAAAATGTACGATGTCGATTTGATCTCGATTCAAAAAAATATCGAACAGAATCCTTTCGTAAAAAATGTGGTGGTAGCAAGAGATGCACCTGCGACAATCAGGATTTCGGTTGAAGAACGGACTCCAATCGCCCTTCTTTGCATTCCGGGAAGAACCGACATGCTGTATATCGATGACGAAGGCTACATCCTTCCGCACGTTTCGTCGCAGGCGATTTTTGACCTTCCCATTATCAGTGGAATCGATTCGCTTGCGGATGTGGCGGTTGGAGATTGTACTTCGCAGGCCGACATCTTGGCGGCGCTTGAAACATTGGAGACAGCCCAGCGTGTGAGCAGCGAGCTCTACCGCCTTATTTCGGAAGTACGAATTCACAGCGGTCACGATATGGTGTTGTATTCCGCAGATACCGGGATTCCGATTATATTCGGACGGGGGGATGCGGTGAAGAAAATGGTGAAACTTGACGCTTTCTGGAAAAAGTTTGTCGCGGAGCAAGGCTCTCAGGATATTCGCTACATTGACATCCGTTTTGAAGATCAGGTGATCGTTTCATCGTTCAAAACGGGAGATTCTCGAGTCATCAAGAAAGCGTCATAGCACGAAAGGCTCATTCAGAGAAAAAAGGAAGCAGCATGGAAAATATTTATGTTGGATTAGACATCGGTACCACAAAAGTGTGCGCGATCGTCGCATCGCTGAGCGAAAACAACGAGGTCAACATCCTCGGCATCGGCAAAAGTAAATCGGAGGGACTGACGCGCGGTGTCATCACGCATATTGAAAAAACAATTGCCTCCATCCAGGCAGCGGTCCGTGAGGCGGAGCTGCAGTCGGGTGCGAAGATTCAAACGGTCGTAGCGGGAATTGCAGGCGACCACGTGCAGAGCTTTCAAAGCCGCGGAGTTATTGCGATCAGCGGACCGGAACAGGAAATTACACAAGCCGACGTGGACCGTCTCATCGAAGATACCAAAAAGGTCGCCTTACCGTCCGACAGGAAAATTATTCATGTCATCCCACAGGAATTTATTGTTGATGGACAGGACGGTGTGTACGACCCGGTTGGAATGTCCGGCGTACGCATGGAGGCGAACGTTCACATTATTACCGGGCTTATCTCCGCGGCGCAGAACATTTTGAAGTGCGTCCAGCGAGCCGGTGTTTCGGTAAGCGACATTGTGCTCGAACCGATCGCGTCGAGCGACGCCGTTCTCGACAAAGAAGAAAAAGAAGTCGGCGTTGCTCTCGTGGATATCGGCGGCGGCACGACCGATCTCGCAGTCTTTGAAGACCGCACAATCCGGCACACGGCAGTCATCGGTATTGCCGGGAAAAAAGTGACCGATGACATTCGCCGCGGTTTGGGAATTCTTTCGGACCAGGCAGAACAATTGAAAATTACTCACGGCCATGCGCATTTACCTTCTATAATGGATAATGAACCGATTACGGTTCCCGGAATCGGCGGCAGGCCGCCGTTGGACATCGACCAGCGGTTATTATGTCAGATTATTCAACCGCGCATGGAAGAAATTTTGGAGATCGCTGCAATGGAAATCAAACGTTCCGGGTATCAAAAACATTTATCAGCGGGAGTTGTGCTGACGGGCGGGGGCTCTCTTATTAAAGGAACCGCCGATCTTGCCCGCGAAGTGCTGGGAATGCCGGTCAAGATAGGAATTCCCCAAGGATTTCGCGGCGGCCTCGTTCGTGAAATAGAGAATCCGATGTATGCGACCGGCGTCGGGCTTGTGCACCATGCCATCAAACATCGGCAGCGGCCTAATATTGAAAACATTACCAGGATGAAAATGGACGGAAAGTTCCCGACAATTCTTAAAAGAATGAAGGGGTGGTTCGATGAGTTATGAGGAGGAGAGAGGATACAGAATACAGAATACAGAATACAGAATGCAGGAGGTGTTCACTCCAATTATATTTTAGAATAACTTATTTTTCCAAATATTCTGACTTCTGACTTCTGTATTCTTGCTTTTAGATATCAACAAAAAGTTATCTAACGAGCAATATTGATAAAGAAGAAACCGAAATTATTAACATCACACATCACTCACTAAACACAAAGGAGTACCATGATAGAACTTGACAACCCCAAAGACGGCGGCGCGAAGATCCGTGTAGTGGGAGTTGGCGGCGGCGGGAGCAACGCGATTGTCAGCATGATTGACAAAGGGCTCAGCGGCGTCGATTTTATTTGTATCAATACCGATACACAGGCTCTTGAGAGAACCAACTCTCCGAACAAGATTCAGATTGGAAAGAATCTTACGCGGGGACTCGGCGCCGGTGCGGACCCGAGCATCGGGCATCGTGCGGCTGAAGAAGACCGCGAAGAAATTGCGCGGGCTCTCGCCGGCAGCGACATGGTGTTCATTACCGCCGGCATGGGAGGCGGTACCGGTACCGGTGGTGGTCCAGTTGTGGCGAATATTGCGAAGAGCCTCGGTGCGCTCGTCGTGGGTATTGTAACAAAGCCGTTCAATTGCGAGGGGAAGAAGCGATTAACGCAGGCGGAATACGGCCTCGAAGAATTGAAAAAACAAGTCGACACGCTCATCGTTATTCCGAATCAAAAACTTCTTTCGATCGTGGAGAAAACGACGCCCCTTGAAGAGGCTTTTGAAATTTGCAACCGTGTTCTTCACAATGCAACACGCGGCATCTCGGAATTGATCACCGTTCCCGGTCTGATCAATCTCGATTTTGCCGATGTCCGGACAATCATGCGAGAAATGGGGGATGCTTTGATGGGATCCGGAGTTGCAACGGGAGAGAACAGGGCTGTCGAAGCCGCGAACGCTGCAATTTCAAGCCCCTTGCTCGAAGGTGTATCGATCGCGGGGGCACAAGGCGTTCTCGTCAACATCACAGGCGGAAAAAATTTGTCGCTGGTTGAAGTCGATGAGGCTACGAGCATCATCCATGAAGCTGCCGGCGATGACGCTAACGTTATTCTCGGCGCAGTGATTGACGAATCGATGACTGAAGAGCTGATGGTTACCGTGATCGCGACAGGTTTCAACAGGAAGGGATCTGTTGCTTCACGCCCGTCGAAAAATGTCCGTGTGCTCGACCATATTCCAACGGGAGTTCAGGATTTGAAGAAAATGGACGAGCCGGCATACATCCGTAAGGGGTTCCAAATTCCTACATCGACAATGCCGGCAAACGAATCCCGTTTTTCACAGTCGACGGCCGACCATAACGATACCGACAAACCTGCATTCTTACGTAAAATAATGGATTGATGTTTTTGTGAGTGATGTGATGAGACGTCCCGTTCGG
Source organism: uncultured Bacteroidota bacterium (assembly GCA_963717445.1). Classification (GTDB taxonomy): domain Bacteria; phylum Bacteroidota; class Ignavibacteria; order UBA10030; family UBA8401; genus JAGVPT01. The sequence continues at coordinate 2,438,079 of OY970334.1, forward strand.
CCGAATAGGCTGAACGGGACGTTTATGTTTATAGTCGTAAGTGGATGTCGGACACCTTATCCGGGAAATTGCGAAATGGTGAAATATTTGATAGCGTGAATCAAGAATGTGTCCGACATCTATCCAGACCCAAACTGCTTTCTTCCTTGCTTCTCCCTTCCCGATTCGATAAATTTTCTTTATGAAAAATATCATCCTTGGCATTCTCTGCGCCATGGCGGTTTGTAAAGCCGTCGAGGCACAGCCGAAACGCATCGAATCTCAATTTCGCATCGCCCGTCTTAAATATTCGGGTGGAGGAGATTGGTACAACGGTCCCACCGAAGAAGTGAACCTCCTCACGTTTGTCAAGCAAAACGCAGGCATCGACACCGACCCCACGTACGAATTCACCGAAATTTCGGATGATAAATTTTTTTCGTATCCCTTTGTGTTCATGACGGGACACGGCGGTATCATTTTTTCAGATTACGAAGTGAAACGACTGCGTACGTATCTTGAACACGGTGGCTTTCTCTACGCCGACGACGACTACGGAATGGACAAAGCATTTCGAAGGGAAATCAAGAAAGTGTTTCCCGATGAGGATCTTGTCGAGCTTCCCTTTTCGTACGGATTGTATCACTGTTTTTATGAATTCCCCAACGGTGTTCCGAAAACCCATGAACACAACGGCAAACCGCCGCAAGGGTTCGGGATTTTCTATAAGGGACGGCTTGTTGTGTATTACACCTACGAATCGAATCCGAGCGACGGCTGGGACGATCCGGATGTGCACGGCGATCCGGAAGCGAAAAGACAGGAAGCGCTCCGGTTTGGGACCAATTTGCTTGTTTGGGTGTTGACGCAGTAAAAAGTGAAAAGTTAAAAGTGAGAAGTGAAAAGTAAAAAACCGGGAAAAAGGTTTTAGGTTTTTGGGGTGAGATTATGGCAGTGACAAAAAATGGATAATAGTATAAACCATAGCACACCAATATATACAGAAATGCGCCGGCGACTTGCCGACGTTCGGTCACGTTTTTATAAAGAAAGAACTGTGTATGGATCTCTTCTTAACGCGGGTCTGATTTTAGGCTCGCTGGCCGTCATGTCAGCGGCTGAGGCGTTGTTCAACGGAAGTATTTTTTTTAGAACAACTATTTTCCTTACAGCAACTGCAGGCATTCTCGTCGTCGCCGGATTGCTCGTTGCGTTGCCGGCATTACAGTGGAAGAACATCCTAAAGGGCTTGTCGGAAAAGGAAGTCGCAGCCCGAGTGGGTGAGCAGTTCCCCGAAATCAAGGACCGTTTGTGGAACATCCTGGATATTTTTGAAGAGCAATATGCGGCTGAGAACACCACCGATAGTTTTCATCCGAATTATTCGCCGGAACTTATCGACGCGTCATTTGTCGATTTACAAAAAGCCGCCGCTCACATTCGTTTTACTGATGTTGTGTCGTTTAGGGCGGTTCGTAAGGCCGGAAAAAACGTTGCGGTTGCCGCTGCCTCTTTCGTTCTCATATTTTCCATCCCGCAACTTGATTTGCTTCCCGCAGCGTACCGCCTCCTTCATTTCTCCACAGAGTTTCGTTTGCCGCCGGCATTCACATTTCTTGTCCGCCCCGGCAATGTGGAGATTGTCAGGGGTGAATCGGTGCCGGTGTCAGTATCTCTTGTTGCGAATGGCGAATCGACAGCCGGTCTTCATCGTTCCCTTCCCGGAAGAATTACGCTTTCGGTTCGACAGGCAGATATGTCTTCGGACGAACAATTCGACCTCCAGGCTGATTCATCGGGGCAATTTCATTATATGCTTACCTCCATCAGACAATCCGCAGAATATTATGCGGAGTCTGAAGGAATCCAAAGTTCCAGGTATACGATCAGTATGATCGACAGACCGGTTGTTCGGTCGCTCAAGGTTCATCTCATCCCGCCAGCATATTCTCGTCTTCCACAACAATCGCTCGATGAAAATATCGGTGATGTGCTCGCGTTGCCGGGGACAACGATATACTGGCACATCGATGCAAACAAACCGGTGCGGCGTGCGGCACTGGTTTTCAACGACGATAGGGAGCTGGTTCTTGAAAATCGCGAGAGCACTTTTGTCGGGCAATCCATTCTCCACCGCCAAGCGACCTATCATGTCAAGCTTGAAGATGATGACGGTTTCACTAACGCCGACCCGATCGAATACAAACTTGATGCAACGGTCGACGAATCACCCACGGTCGCCATAACATATCCCGGCAAAAATATCGACGTCGTCGACAAAATGCAGTTACCGCTGCAAATGAAAATCCATGACGATTTCGGGTTCACATCGTTGAAGCTTGCATACCGGCTTGTTCATTCGCGGTATGAGCAACCGGATAGCAATTTTTCATTTATTTCCATTCCACTCGAAGGCGACGGCAAATCCTCCTCCGATGCAGATATCGATTTCTCGTGGGACATCTCCCCGATGAGCCTTGTTCCGGAGGATGTCGTGGATTACCATGCAGAAGTGTTCGACAACGATAATGTTTCCGGACCCAAGAAAGGGGTCAGCGAATCGTATTTGCTCCGCCTTCCATCGCTCGATGAAGTGTTCGCCGATGCCGACCGGAGTCAGAATGACGAAATCGAGAAATTGGATAAATCCCTTGATGAAGAAAAAGACTTGAAAAAAGACCTCAACGAGATTTCGCAGGAGCTGAAGAAAAATCAACCGCTCGATTGGCAGAAACAAAAAAAGGCCGAAGAGACGTTGAAGCGGTACCAGGAGCTGACAAAGGATATCGACGAAGTGAGCAAGTCGGTCGATACGATGACACAAGCAATGCAGAAGAACAATATTCTTTCGACGGAAACGCTGCAAAAGTACACGGAGCTTCAACAACTCATGCAACAAATCAATTCGCCTGAATTTCAGGAAGCGATGAAACGGATGCAGGAAGCTATGCAGAATGTTTCGCCGGACCAACTGCGACAGGCCATGCAGCAGATGCAATTTTCGGAAGAAGCATTCCGCCAGAGCATCGAAAGAACGATGGAGCTGCTCAAACGTATTCAGGTCGAGCAAAAAATGGATGAGATGGTGAAGCGCGCAAACGAGCTTCAGAAACAACAAGAAGATTTACAAAAGGAAACCGCTGAAGCTTCCCCATCCGACAAGCAAAAAGCGGAAGAACTCGCCCGAAAACAGGAGGACATCAACAAGCAATTAGCGGATCTCCAACAAGAACTGACAGAGCTGCGGAAAAAGATGGAAGAATTTCCCCAGGAAATGCCGATGAAGGCGTTGGACAAAGCCGAGGAAGCCGCGCATGATAGTGCAATGGAGCAATCGATGCAGCAAAGCTCACAGGAACTTCACCGGCAACAGCAACATCAGGCGCTTCAATCACAGGAAAAAGCGAGCAAAGCGATGCAGCAGATGTCCAAGCGATTGTCGGAAATGCAGGAAGAGATGCTGAGCAACGAAACGAACGAGGCGATGAACACGCTGCGGAAAGCGATGCAAGATTTTCTGGATATTTCTCAGGAGCAAGAGGATTTGAAAAACCAATCCCGGTCGCTTGCGCCGAATTCAGAACAATTCCGGGAGAACGCAGAGAAGCAATTGAATTTGCAGAGTGATCTTGCAAACGTTGCAAACAATTTAGTCGCGCTCAGCCAAAAATCGTTTGTCGTAACATCGGACATGGGGATGACGGTTGGGAAGGCGATGGGAGATATGGCACAGGCCATGAACGGGCTCGAACGGCGCAACGGCCAATTTGCAAGCGCGGAACAAACTGATGCGATGGCAGCGCTGAACAAAGCGGCATCGCTTGCAGAATCGTCAATGGATGCCATGCAACAAGGCGGTCAAGGGGGAGCAGGCGGGTCTCTGTTGCAGCAATTGCGGCGAATGGCGGGCCAGCAGGAAAGCATCAATCTGCAAACCGAACAGCTTTCTCAAGGAGGAGGATTATCGCAGGAACAGCTTCAAGAAATGGGGAGGCTGGCGAACCAGCAGGAGGCAGTACGAAAATCGATGGAGCAACTTAATAAAGAAGCGCAAGAGAGCCAGGATAGAAACAGAATTTTGGGAGACCTCCAGAAAATTGCCGACGAGATGAAAGAAGTCGTTGAAAATCTCCAGCAGAACAACGTTAATCCGAACACCATTAAGCAACAGCAAAGAATTTTGTCCCGCATGCTTGACGCTCAGACTTCCATGCGCGAACGAGACTATGAACAGCGCCGGACGTCGATAGCCGGCGCAACACCGGTACGGCAAAGTCCAGAAGAGCTCCGTGATGAATCTGACCAAAGCCAGCTTCGGCGCGATCTCTTGAAAGCGATGGAGGAAGGGTACTCGAAAGATTACCAGGACTTGATCCGCAACTATTATGACGCGTTGGATAAAACGCAGGTGAAATGATGTGTGCTTTGTCAAGGTTGGGAACCTTGACGAAGCTGATGGAACGTTTGCCGCCCAAATCGGGTTTAGATGCCAGAATCATCTCTTGTTTTTCCCGTTTTCAACAGTATAACACAAACCTGTTCATAACAGAGATTGTCGTTGTTAAACTTCGGACGACTATGAGAAGTTGATAGATTGAAATGAAGCTGTAAGGAGATGGAAACAGAACACTTGACAAAATGGCAAAAAACAAATCTTTGATGAACAAGCTTCCTGCCTTTGATACATTGCGGTCGAAGCCCCAAACCTCACATAGTGATGGAAAAGAAAAGGATTACAGAAAACACCTGCTGAAAATTGCATCGCTTGCCGTTGCCATCGCGATCTGTGCAAGTTGCATCGCGAAGCTTCTCGTTCTCCTCATTAATTTTTTTACAAACGTCTCATTTCACGGTACATTTTCCGCGGTAAATGCAAGCCCTGCGGACAACACCCTTGGTCTGTTTGTTGTTGCAATCCCCGTTCTCGGAGGAATTGTTGTTGGACTCATGGCTTTTTACGGATCGAAAGCCATCAGAGGCCATGGAATTCCGGAAGCAATGGAACAGGTGCTCACCAACCAAAGCAAGATTCATCCCATCGTGACAATTCTAAAGCCGATTTCGTCTGCCATCTCAATTGGAACAGGCGGGCCGTTCGGTGCGGAAGGCCCTATCATCGCGACAGGCGGAGCTTTAGGATCGAACATCGGGCAGTTGTTTGAAATTACAGCCGACGAGCGGAAGATTTTGTTGGCAGCAGGAGCTGCGGCAGGTATGGCAGCTATTTTTGGAAGCCCAATCGCCGCTATTTTTCTTGCTATCGAACTCCTTCTTTTTGAGTTTTCACCCCGGTCGATCATTCCTGTTGCACTGGCTTGCATCATAGGAGGGATCGGACATGTTTTCTTTTTTGATGCCGGTCCGATTTTCCCAATGAAGAATTTTGAACAACCTCCCACTCTTACGGCAATTTCAGTGTACGCTGTTTTAGGAACTGTGATAGGAATATTCTCTGTTTTTGTGACTAAAATAGTTTATTTCGTTGAAGACTTCTTTGAGAAGCTCCCTATTCACTGGATGTGGTGGCCGGCGCTTGGGGGAATTGTCGTAGGCGTCATCGGCTATTTTGCACCACGGACTCTGGGAGTCGGCTATTACAATATACAGGATATTCTCGCCGGCAATTTACCCGTGCAGATGTTATTGACGTTGTGTCTCTTGAAATTTGTTTCATGGGCAATCGCTCTCGGCAGTGGAACATCGGGAGGGACACTTGCCCCGTTGTTTACGATCGGGGGAACTGCAGGCGCGTTGCTCGGAGCGATATTGCTCCACTTTTTTCCAGCCTCGGGGATTACCGTTCCCCTGGCGGGTCTTGTAGGAATGTCGGCAATGTTTGCCGGGGCCTCACGGGCGGTGATGACATCTATTATTTTTGCGCTTGAGACAACGGGGCAATTCAATTCTTTTCTTCCGATTCTAGCGTCATGCACAACAGCCTATTTTGTTTCATACATGGTAATGGAAAATACAATCATGACGGAAAAAATTGCTCGAAGGGGAATCAAAGCGCCTCATTCTTACGAACCCGATGCGCTGGTAGAGACGAGAGTCGAGCAAGTGATGAAAGAAACGCTTGTTGTGAACGAGGAAAAAAAGATCGGGGAAATCCATGACCACTTTAATAAGAGGGCGGCGGAAAATGAATACGTTATTATTATCAACAAAGGAAAAAAAGTGAAGGGAGTGATCAATTCTTCGGCCATCGTCAACTCTCCGGCCAATTCAAACCTTCCAATCGGATCGTTAGTCGGAAATAAAAGCTTTTCTATTGTCGCCGATAAAAGCCTGCGGACTGCGGTTGAGATGATGTTGGGCAAAGGGGTCGATGTGCTCTCCGTGATTTCGAAAAACGGCGAAACTGTGGGAGTACTATCCTACAAAGACATTTTATCGGTTTATAGGGATAAGTTCGCTGAGAAAGAGCGAAGAGATCGAAATTTCTCGCTCAGGCACCGGGGATTAACAATGCTCTCCCGTGCTCGTGGAATGATGTCAAAAACCAAAGCGTAAATGTAGAAGCCGCCTCAAAAATGGTTGGCATAATGAACAGTCACCCTGAGCGCAGTCGAAGGGTGACAAAAATGAAGGAAACATGCTTCGACTTTGTTCCGCTTTTGCATGCCGCGAAAGCGGAACTTCGCTCAGCATGACTCATTATCTATTTTTGAGATGGTTTCTAATAAGCATTGCAGTCAATGCTCTTTGTATTTGAACTGTGATCCCGCCCGTGCGGTTGTACTCGACCATGGGAGATCGAACGCCTTTTTTACTTTGTTGCAAAATTACCGTCAATCGTTTGTTGCCTTACGCGCAGCCCGATGAATTTGTTTGAGGCTGATTCATTACGCAAAACTGTTTCCAATTACTAAACCGAGGTAACCTATGGTCATCGTAGTATTTTTTTTAGCACACTGGTTCTTATCGTTGTTCTGTCAAACGTTTTTTCTTCACCGTTATTCTGCGCACAAAATGTTTACGATGTCGAAGTTCTGGGAAAGGGCATTCTACGTTGCCACATTTATTACTCAAGGGTCTTCGTTTCTCAATCCACGCGCCTATGCAATCATGCACCGGATGCATCATGCGTACAGCGATACGGAGAAAGACCCGCACTCTCCCCATTATTTTCGCAGCATGTTTAAAATGATGTGGCGGACGAAGGATATTTACCTCGGTTATCTGCTTCACAGAGTTGAGCCTGAAAAGGGGTTCGATAAAAATATTCCGGAATGGAAAGCGTTCGACAGGTTTGCGGATTCATGGACGGTAAGATTCTTGTGGGTTGGTGCGTATACATTGTTTTATGTCGTGTTCGCCCCAAGCCCATGGTTTTTTCTTCTCCTCCCGTTCCATTTTATTATGGGGCCTATCCATGGTGGGATCGTAAATTGGAGCGGGCACAAATATGGCTACATCAATTTCAAAGACACCGGCGACAAATCACGCAATTCTCTACCGTTTGACTTTCTTACGCTCGGAGAGTTATTTCAAAACAATCATCACAAATTTCCCGCCAGAATAAATTTTGCGGTGCGGATATTTGAGATCGATCCGACGTACCCGCTGATAAAGGTCTTAGGCTGGTTGCGGGTGATCAGGCTCAACAAATCCACTGAAGTTGCTTAAGCGTAATCCCCTGCAAAATGTATCGAACGCGAAACGATGTTCACGATACAGATAATTCACGGGTTAAAGACATTTCAAAAAAATTCTCGACAAGCCGCAATTTTTTTTAAAATCATTTTGCGCCTTTGCGTCTCTGCGTGAGAATTCACTATTCATTCACCTAATAGAAAGGCAGTTGCAATGGGCAAGAAAATGGATAAAGACACCAACGCAATAAACTATTTTGAGATCGCAGTGACCGATATTAAAAGAGCAGCAAAATTTTATGAGACAATCTTTGAAATTACTTTGAGGTCGGGAGAATGGGGCGGGATGAAGATGGCAATGTTTCCGACGGACGGTAACAACGGAACAGTCAGCGGAGCGCTCGTCCAAAGCCAGATGCATAAACCGAGTGCTACGGGAGCTATTGTGTATCTCAATGCAAACCCCGACATGCAATTGGTGCTCGACCGTATTGAGAAGGCAGGAGGGAAAGTAACGATGCCCAAGACGCTGATCGATAAACAGATCGGGTATATGGCATACTTCATTGACACCGAAGGAAATAAGGTGGCGCTTCATTCCAACGCATAACCGCTCCATTTCCAAAATTGCCCTGCGACTGCTTGTATCAATCGCAGGGCTTTTTGCTAAGAGGTATTTTTAAATTCAGACGCTACCGAGTGCTTCTATGGTAGTGGTACACTTTCAGAATAAATGTCAGTCCGGCGAAAGCCGGAATCCATTTAATTGGGCTTGGATGCCCGCTTTCGCGGGCGTGACAATTTCTTTTACATTTATTAGGTTCAAGAATTTAACGCAACAAAATATCCAGAAGGGTATTTTGTTGAATGGACAAACAATATATACGACTTACCGCCGAAGATCGAGAGATCATCAGCCGAATGGTTTCTCAGCATAAATCATGTGCTGCAATAGCATGCAGATTACAGCGACATCGGAGCACAATCGGTCGTGAAATAGCGCGCTGTTCAAGAATCCAGAACGAGTATAGCGCTGTTCGGTCACACAAGCAAGCTCAAGAGCGAGCATCACAGCGACACCTCCAGAGAAAACTTGATAATCCGAGGCTCTGGAAGTTCGTGTGCGAAAAACTTACTTTGCGGTGGTCACCCGAGCAGATTGCCCGGGTGTTGCAAGAAACCTATCCAGGCCAAACCGCAATGAACGTGTCACACGAGAGCATCTATACCTATATCTACCTGTTGCCCAAAGGATCATTGAAAAAGGAACTGATTCACTATCTTCGGCAACACAAGAGAAAACGGAAGAACCGAAAACAGTCAACCGATACACGGGGCAGTATTCCCAATATGATCTCCATCGAAGAACGTCCTGCAGAAGTTGCCGACCGCAGTGTTCCTGGCCATTGGGAAGGAGATCTGCTCATGGGAAAGCGTCACGCCTCAGCCTTGGGCAGTGTTGTCGAAAGAACTACCAGAACAGTGATCTTGGTCCCGTTAAAGGCCAAAGATGCGACGAGTGTTCGCAGATCGTTTGCCCGTGAGCTCAAGTCGTTGCCACGACAAATGCGACTATCCATGACCTACGATCGCGGTAAAGAAATGGCTGAACATGAACTGTTCACTCAACATACCAAGATGCAGGTCTACTTTTGTCACCCGCAGAGTCCTTGGGAGCGCGGCACGAATGAGAATACGAACATGCTCATCAGGCAGTTCTTTCCTAAAGGTACTGACTTCACAAAGGTCTCACGCAGGGAAATCAAGCATGTTCAAAACCTATTGAATGAACGTCCGCGTAAAGCGTTAGATTTTGCTACTCCTAAAGAAACTTTTAATCAACTTATTAACTCTGTTGCGCTAAAAACTTGACTGTACCTTTCTAATATCCAAAACGTACCACTACCGCTTCTATTGTTCGCGCATTCCTTCTTTGGTATATTGAATTGATCCCCCTCTCTTCCACCGACTTTGGACTCAGGACAACGGACTCAGGACTCAGGACAACGGACTTAGGACTACGGACTCAGAACTCATCTCACAGGCACCTTCCATGTCGAACTCAACTCCCATCCGGAATGACGAAACCGAAGGACGACCGATCTTCCCGATCATTTATTTTTTTGTAGGAACATTTATTGCCCTGGATCTCCTTTCATCGTTTGAGCCGACGGCATGGAATTGGGGATTTCACTTTCTCGCCTTTTACGATACCACAGTTCGGGCTGCCGTCGTTATCTCCATGCTTATTCTCTTGATCCCCTCGGTTCAGGTCTTTTCGATCGACCTTATTCAAGCGGCGGTCGCATGGATCGACAACCGGGGGTCGGCGATTCGGTGGTTATTCGGGTTGATAGGAGTAGCTGCACTTGCGTTCGTCTTCGTCCATTTTCGCGTGGCGACGTACTTTCTCGGGGACGGCTACTTGCAACTGCGGAGCCTCAAAGCTCCGGAGAATATTGAGAACCTCAACCTGACGGGATTTGCGCGCGAGCCGCTTGTCGGGGTTTTTGTTTTTTACCTTTCTCGTCTTTTTATTTTTTCTGGGAAGCACCACGCCTCCCGAGGATGCATACCTCTGGCTGAGTTTGCTTTCGGGAATTTGTTTCGCCGTGATCGCGTGGAAAGGGATCGGACTTTTCACCGATGATGGAACAGACAGGATATTGATCGTCTTTCTTCTTCTCGCCTCGGGCGTCAACCTTCTCTTTTTCGGCTACGTCGAAAATTATGCCCCGGGGTATGTCGGAATATTTCTTTTCCTTCTTCTGGCTGCCGCTTATCTCAAAGAAAGAATCTCAATTTACTGGCCCATGGTGGCGTACGGATTCCTGTTGTCGATGAATTTCGGCGCCGCGGCATTTCTCCCGGCCCTCGCGTATCTTGCATACGTCGGAGTCCGGCGGAAAGAAACAGCGGAAACCGTAGTGGCGCTCGTTCTTTCCGGCATTGTTTTTATTGCTATGTTGCTGATTGCAGGCTACTCTCCTTCCTATTTCCAGCAAGTCTTTGGGGACGCAACCGTCAGTCTCCTTCCGATTGCCGGCCCGGCCGAAAAGCATCAGGCATACAGCATGTTTACACTAAGCCATGCAGCGGATCTGGCCAATCTTTATTTGCTGTGCACTCCCGCCGCCGTTGCGCTTCTCACGGTGGCTATCGTCTCCGCGCTGAAAAAAAGAAAACCCCTTGAAACATATCAATGGTTTCTCCTCCTTGCCATGGCGTGCGGCGCCGGTCTGATCGCCGTCTTGAATTGCACGCTGGGAATGAGCAGGGATTGGGACATTGCGGCACCGTTCAGTGTCGGAATTCCCGTGGCGGCGGTGGCCCTCTGGAGTACCGTTGGAGGAGAAGGAGAAATGAGGCAACGCGTTGTGTTGATACTCGGCGTTGTGACGTTTATTCAAACCGGAGCCTGGGTTACACTCAACGCAGACGAGCATCGTGCGGTAGCGCGGTTTGAGGTGCTCGAAGAGAAAAAACTGTGGGGAGTTCAGGCGTGCCTCGACGCGTACGAAGAGTTCGCAATCTATCATCGCGACCGGTACGAGTATGCCCAGGCAGCGGCCTGCTACGAACGGTACGTCTCGCTCGATTCGACAAACAACCGCGTGTGGCTCAATTGTGCAAGAGCAGAACAGTCGGCCGGAAATTTCGTGAGAGCAGTCGAAGCGTACAAAACTCTGGTCCGCCTTGAACCGGCGAACCCTGAGATCCTTGCACCGCTCGGCGCTCTTTTTGCAGAGATGGGGCATTTCGAAGAAGCGCTCTTCTATTTGCAAGAAGCGGAGAAATTGACTCCCGCAGCGCCGAAGATCAAGAACGACATCGGGGCCCTTTTCGCCAACCAAAAAGAGTATTCGAAGGCCCTTCCGTATTTTCTCGAAGCCGTACGGCTTGACCCGAATTTTCGGGGAGGATATCTCAATACCGCGGCATGCTACGCAGCGCTTGGGGACAAGGAGAAGGCGGATGAGTATAGAACGATGGCGAGAAGGAAACAATGAACCGTAACGAAAGATGTCGGACACCTGCATATGAAATTGGGCTTAACTAAATGTTTGGTAGGGGTAATCAAGAAGGTGTCCGACATCTTCCATCGCTCGGTGACAGGAAAATAATTAATACTCTCATTGTCAAAACGGAATGTGACAATCAAAAATACTCTTCGAAATCCTTCGGATGGGCGCTTACAACGATGAAAAGTTGTGCGCCATCAAAAAAATGTCCGATGGCGCCGGTAGAAAGGAGACCGACATCGATAAAATGAATGATTACAATGGAGAAATTGATGCTGCATCATCAAAATGAAGTGTGACAAAGTAATAATGACCGGTGACATTGATAAAATGTATCGTGACAACGTTAAATTGTGTCTTGACGACGAAAAATACTCTCCTGCGTTCTCCCGATGAACGATTGCAACGCCGCGAAGCTTTGTGAGATCAAAGAATAAGCGGTGGTGAAGATAAAATGCAGTCTGCGGTAAAATTTTGAGTATATTAAGCCTTGTCAAGGTTTTGAACCTTGACAGGGCTTCCCGTTCCAATCCGTTGTTTGACAAAAAAGATGAGAACTGCTACCTTATCCGTAGTTGTACCAGCCGAAATGCGTCTTAGGAGGAGATGCTCCGTAAAAATCAATCGCATCGGTAAGCAATATGTTCACTCCAATCGGCATGGTACATACCCTGAAAATGTAGCTGGAGGACAAAATGAAAACGCAATCTCTTTTCGTATTAATCGCACTATCTGTTTTTGTTATTAACACGAATACAACGGTCGCACAGTGGTATGCAGTTCCGCAGATGCAAAATGTTGCCGTTACATCCTTTCTCGTGACATCGGATAGTACATTGTTCGTGGGGGGATATTTTCACTCCCTCTATCGCTCTACCGATGGCGGAGAAACGTGGGTCAACACCGCCGGTCAAATTCCGGTCGACACAATACTTTCTCTTGCCTCTGCGGGAAAATACATCTTCGCCGGCACGAACGACGGTATATGCCGCTCATCGGACAACGGAGGGACATGGGCGACGGCAAACAATGGCTTGGAATGGGGTGGAGGCGCAATCAATCAATTCGCAACTGTCGATACCGTCATTTACGCAGCCGTTCAAACGGGTGTGTATCGAAGCACTGATTTCGGCACCTCATGGATACCGGTAAATAATGGGCTTGCCGGCGGCAAGAATGGTTCGATGGTTTACACGTCGCCCGCGTATGGAATTGTTTCTACACCTTCCGGTCTGTATGTCGCACAGTATCTTGCCGGGGGAGTGTCTGCGTTGCCCCCGGGAGACTCGACGTGGAAATTTGTCGGCCTCGGAGGGGAATGGTTCGATGCCAGCGCTATGGTTGTTCTCGACACGTCGATCTTTGTTGGTGCATACGACGGGGTGTTTATGTACAGTGGAAAAGACACGACGTGGCTGTCGCGGGACAACGGGCTCCCGCAATGGCTGGAATACTGTATGTTTGCGTCGGCAGGCAACCTGCTCTTTACGGATATCGGCTACATAGGCGGAGAATTCTATGTCACTTCCGATTTCGGACAGTTATGGACTCCGGTCAACAGTACCGTTTTTGGAAAAACGCCGATCAGTTCCATAGCGGCGAACAAAAAATATCTCTTTGCCGGTACACAGGGAGGCGTGTGGCGGATTCCGCTTGCCAGCATTCCTACTTCCGTGAATGACCGTCCCTCTCAAATTCCCGCTCAATATGCACTGTATCAAAATTATCCCAATCCGTTCAACCCGGAGACAGTCATCAGGTATCAGATACCAGTGAACAGTCGTGTGACGTTGAAAGTGTACGATGTCCTTGGAAGAGATATCGCGACGCTCGCGGATGGAGAGCAAAGCGGGGGAACTCATTCTGTGCTTTTTAATGCAGCGAATGTCTCGAGCGGGATATATTTCTACAGGATTCAGGTGAATGGGTACAGTGAGACAAAGAAACTCACGATACTTAAATAAAATGCCATAGTTAAGTTTACCGCAGTTTCCCTAACCATGAATTTTTATAGTTAAGGAAAAACACAGTAATTTAACTTCAAATCAATTTTTTTCCGGTTATCATCTTAATCGAATATTCTTTATATTTCTCATGAGGCGCGTTGCCGCTCTTACTGCGACTACATATCAGACGTCTTTCATGACGGGGCGAACGACTCCGGGAGTGTTTAGTTGTGAAGATGCAAACGGCAACCCCGCGGGGGAATATGTTGTTAAGCTCAAAGGTAATATTGAAACCGGTAACGCGGGCTTGTTGCGCGAGATTGTCGGCAACCTTCTCGCCGAGGAAGTTGGCATTGCCGCACCGGAACCGGCGATCGTTGACATACCCGTTGACCTTGCAGGCAGTATCTCCGATATGCGGGTTGCACAGTCAGTTCAAAAGAGTATAGGACTTAATTTCGGTTCAAAGAATCTCTCGGGCGGCTATTACGCGTGGCCCAATGAGAAGACCGTTCCACCATCTTTAAAGCAACTTGCCACCGACATTTTTGTTTTCGACGCCCTCATCCAGAACCCCGACAGGAGGCGCGGTAAGCCGAACCTGCTTTGGAAAAGCGACGGGCTCGTCGCCATTGACCATGAAATGGCATTCTCGTTTTTGCTTGCATTGTTCCCGTCGAAGCAACCGTGGCTTCTCGCAGATCAGCCGTATCTTGGTGACCATATTTTCTTTCACCATCTCCGGGGCACCGAAGTTGATCTTTCTCGAATTACCGGCGCCATAGAAGCAGTGAAAGATACGTTTTGGAATGAGCTTGATGGAGTCGTACCTGCCGATTGGAAAGGTACAGAATTGGCGCGGATTCACAATCATGTTGAGTCCATTCAGGAACATCTTGAGGAATTTATGAATGATGTAAGGAGGATACTACAATGAAGACAACATATACGTTCAGTGTGGTCAGGTATGTGCATGATGTCGTCGGCGGAGAATTTGTGAACGTCGGTGTCGTGTTGTATGCTCCACAGGAAAACTATATCGATGCCGTGTGCACAAAGAAATACGGGAGGCTTTCCGGACTTTTTGTCGAAGTGGACGGCACCCAGTTCCGCACGATGATGAATTTTCTCGAAACCCGTATCGATGAAGCGCGTCGCAAGCTCGAAGGGGAGTTGCAATTCGACGGTAAACCAAAGGACGTGCTGGAAATTCTTTATCACGTCATCCCGAAAGACGACAGCTCGCTGCAGTTCTCCGCTTCCGGCGGCGGTTTAACGACAAATCCGGCAAAAACGTTGGATGAACTGTATGAACGTTACGTTGAGCGGTACTCCGAAAAAAAATCGGTGACCACTCGTGATGATGAAGAAGTATGGAAAATCTTTAGAAAACCTCTCGAAGAAAAGAGAGTCACCAAGTACTTCAAGCCGCATGTGATCGTTGCCAATGACTACGAATATGCATTCGACCATACATGGAAAAACAACCAATGGCGCGTGCTTGAACCCCTGTCATTTGACTTAGAGAATGCAGATTCTATCAAAGAAAAAGCGGCGAAATGGCTCGGCCGTGCGGTAGCTCTTCAGGGGGCCACGGAGGAGTTCAAGCTTTATCTTCTTCTGGGCAAGCCGTCGCAGGAACGATTGATGCAAGCGTACACGAAAGCAGAAAACCTGTTGAACAAGATTCCAGGTGAGAGGGAATTCATCAGGGAAGGGGACGAGGAAGCTTTCGCACTGGAAGTTCAAAACGAAATCGAACATCATTCGGGTGAATAAAATAAACGATACATCCCATTAATATTTCTGCGGGCCTGCGGACAACCGCAGGCCATTTTTTATGAATCATGAAAAATATATTTGAAAATTATATCAGTTCCATTTCCTCAAAATTCTCTCACAAAGAAACGAGCGAAATGGGATACCGAACCGACTTTGAGATTCTATTAAGAGGAATTTTTGAGTCAATAAATGTTAGCCGGATAGATCACGATGCGAAAGCCAAGCAAGGTAACAAACCGGATTTTATTGTTCTGAATAAAGGCGTGCCCATAGTTTATATTGAAACGAAAGATATCGGCGTTTCATTGGACAAAGTTGAAAAATCAGAACAAATGGCACGTTATTTCGGCTACACAAACTTAGTTCTTACAGACTACGTTGAGTTTCGGTTTTATAGAAATGGTATTCCTTACGAAGAGCCAATTAAAATAGCAAGTTACGATTCAAGCCCTCGAACAATTACGCCATTCCCTCAAAACTATGAGCATGCAGAGAAAACACTACTCGATTTCACACAATCGCAAAAAGAACCGATCCGATCGGGAGAACACTTATCAAAGATTATGGGGGGAAAAGCACAAAGAATTCGAGATAACGTTAGACAATTTCTTTCCAATCCGTCAGAAAGAAATGCGGAGATAACGCGTATATATGAAACTTTTAAAAAACTTCTCGTTCACGATCTCACGCAAGACTCTTTTGCTGACATGTACGCACAAACTCTTGTGTATGGCCTTTTTGTCGCTCGCTATCACGATGCGACCCCCGACAACTTTACCCGCCTTAAAGCACGCGAACTTGTTCCGGCGTCAAACCCTCTTCTAAGACATTTCTTTGACCACATCGTCGGTCTCGATTTTGACAAGCGGCTTGAGTATATCGTAAATGAATTGTGTTTGGTTTTTTCCCATGCCAACGTTCAGGAATTAATGAAAGAGTACTATGAAAAGGATTTATGGGGCAAAACGCAGGAGGGGCCCGATCCAGTCATTCATTTTTATGAAGATTTTTTGAAAGAATACGACCCGGAACTGCGAAAGAAACTTGGCGCTTTTTATACTCCCTTGCCTGTGGTGCGCTTCATTGTCCGTTGCGTTGATTATCTCCTTGAAAAAGATTTTAACCTTGCGTCTGGTTTGGCCGACGCTTCAAAGACAAAAACAGGGGTTCACCTCGTCCAGGTACTTGATCCGGCTGTCGGTACAGGCACATTCATCAGTGCCGTTATTCGAATCATCTACGAACGATTAGATAAAGATGGCCAGAAGGGTCGTTGGCCGACATATGTGCACCACGATTTACTTCCACGCTTGCACGGTTTTGAGCTTATGATGGCGCCTTATACGATAGCCCACCTGAAGCTGAGCATGGCTTTTAAAGAAACGGGCTTTTGGAATTTTCACAAACGGCTTGGTATTTACCTTACAAACTCTCTTGAAGAAAGCACAACCCGGGACACCTTGTTCACAGGATTGGCCTTGCTGAAAGTATTGCAGAAGAATCCAAAGAAGCGGCAGTTATTAAAAACGAAACGCCGATTATGGTCGTGATTGGAAATCCACCGTATAGCGTAAGTTCTTCAAACAAAGGCGAATGGATACTAAATTTAATCAAAGACTATAAGAAAAATCTCAATGAACGGAAGATTAACCTTGATGACGACTATATCAAGTTTATCCGGTTCTCTGAACATTTCATTGAGAAAAACAAAAGCGGCATCGTTGCAATGATCACTAATAATTCATTCATAGACGGCATTACTCATCGCCAGATGAGGAAACATTTGCTAGAAACATTTGACGATATTTACATTCTCGATCTCCACGGCAATTCAAAGAAGAAAGAAAAAGCGCCGGACGGTGGTAAAGACGAGAATGTTTTTGACATTCAACAAGGCGTTGCCATATCTATATTTGTTCGTAGAATAGGTGAGGAAAAAAAGCTTGGGACCGTTCATCATGCCGAGATTTATGGAGTAAGAGAAGAAAAGTTCAGGATTCTTACAGAAAGTGATATACAGAATGTAAAATGGAAGAAACTTAGTTACTCTCAGCCATCTTATTTCTTTGTACCAAAAGATTTTAGATTAGATTCAGAATATGAAAAGGGATTTAAGGTTGATGAGATATTTAGAGAATATAATTCCGGGATCCAAACAAAACGAGATGGTTTGGTATATAATTTTAGTCATGATGCGATGGTTAAAGTGCTGAATGATTTTTCAACTCTTGATGTCACGGAATTGCGATCTAAGTATAACATTGCTAACGATGGAAGAGATTGGGCCATAAGTTGGGCTCAGGAAGATATTCAGGCTGACCGTGGTCAAATTGCGCAAGTGACGTATCACCCCTTTGATCAACGATTTACATATTACTCTGGCAAAACAAAAGGTTTTATGGCATATCCACGATCTCCTCTGATGAGAAATATGCTAAGTCCGAACCTTTCTCTGATTACTATTCGTAACTCAAGAAGGGGAAATGTGAACAATGTTTTTACCTGCGACACAATTTTGGACAAAGACGCTATTTCTCCTTTTGATAATTCTCGCTTTTTCCCTCTTTATCTCTATACGGAAGATGGGTTAAAAGTACCAAATCTCAAAAAAGAAATAGTCGCAAAGATAGAAAATATTGTCGGCAAAGTTACCCCCGAAAATATTTTCGACTACATCTATGCTGCTCTTTATTCACCAAGCTATCGGGAAAAATACAAAGAGTTTCTTAAGATTGATTTCTCGCGTGTACCGTATCCTAAAGATGCGCAAAGTTTCAAAAAACTTATCAAGCTTGGCGCTGAATTGCGCTTGCTCCACCTTCTTGAGTGGCCAAAAGTAAATACGTTTATTACCACCTACCCTATCGAAGGTTCAGATGTCGTTGAGAAATTTGCTTACAGTAAAGGCAATGTGTATATAAATAAAGACCAATACTTCGGGAACGTTCCCGAATCGGCTTGGAACTTTTATATTGGGGGCTATCAACCCGCGCAGAAATGGCTTAAGGATCGCAAGGATCGAACTCTTAGCAATGAAGATATAGAACATTATCAAAAAATTATTGTGGCGCTAATGGAGACAGAAAGAATCATGTGGGAAATTGACAAGGCTCTATAAGCCTCAATTCTAAAATTCTCGTTCCTAAAGTCGTTTTATAATCCCCCGAAGATAAAAATTTTATGTCCCGAATCTTCGTCACCGGTTCCTCCGATGGCTTAGGCCAAATGGCCGCTCGATTGCTGGTTGCAGATGGGCACAAGGTGGTATTGCATGCCCGCAATCAAAAGCGGGCCAACGAAGCTTTGTCCCATGTTCCCGGAGCTGAAGCCGTTGTGATCGGCGATCTTTCAAGCATTGCGGAAACGAAACATGTTGCGGAACAGGTAAATGCGCTCGGCGTATTCGATGCCGTCATTCACAATGCCGGTATCGGCTATCGCGAATCGCGCCGTATCGAGACCATCGATGGCTTATCGCATCTATTTGCTATAAATTCATTGGCTCCATATATTTTGACATGCCTGATCAACAAACCAAAGCGTTTGGTCTATACAAGCTCGGGCATGCATCGAAGCGGCGACTCGAGCCTTAATGATTTGGCCTGGGTTACCCGCTCGTGGAATGGATCGAGCGCCTACGCCGATACTAAATTACACAATGTCATCCTCGCTTTTGCTGTCGCCCGAAAATGGAAAGACGTTTTGTCCAACGCGCTGGAACCGGGCTGGGTTGCCACGAAAATGGGAGGAGCCGGAGCGCCCGACAGTCTTGAGGAGGCTCCTAAAACACAAGTTTGGCTCGCCACAAGTCATGAAAAGGAAGCGTTGGTCTCGGGAAAATATTTTTATCATAAGAGGCTTAAGAATTTTCACCCGGCGGCCGCAGATACCGTTACGCAGGAAAAATACATTTCTGAATGTGCCCGTCTGTCCGGAGTGGCATTTGCGATGGAGTAAAAATTAAGTATGGTTCACGCAAAGACGCCAAGCCGCAAAGTAGAAAATAAATTATCAAACAGAATCTTGGCGCCTTAGCGGCTTTGCGCGAGACAATTTGTAAGGAGTTTACAAACGAGATGAATACAAGAATCGAATGAACAGGCTAATTACAGTATCAACTAAGAAAGATATTCTTCCCCAATACCGGGAAACCCCAATCAGTCTGCTGCTTGAGTATCATAATCTCGGGAGAGAATTTGACCCGTACACCAGCGCCCGGTTGTTGATCGGGATGTGTATGGACAACCGGAAGCATCTTCACATGCCGGATAATTTTGCATTCATCATTCGCACCGGCGGGGCGAACTTGAGGTACAGCGAATTCAAAGTTTCGTACGCCATCGCCGTCGGCGGTGTCCGATGCATTGCGTTAATCGGGCATACGCAATGCGGGATGGTCAACCTCAATGCACGCAAGGAGCAGTTCATTCAAGGGCTGGTCGACAGTGCAGGGTGGGAGCGGCAATCGGCTGAGGAACATTTTTCTCACTTCGCCCCGACGTTCGAGATCGGCAATGAAATCGATTTTATTTTGAGCGAGGTGAAGCGGCTTCGCTTGAGGTACCCGAAGATCGTGATCGCTCCGCTGTTATATCTGGTTGAAGATAATCGTCTCTATCTTATAAAAGAAAATGCAGAAAACGGCAGCCAAGAACATAACCGCTGAAGCTATCCGATTGCTCCGAGCAATCGGATAGCTGTATCTCGTTCCCAAAGTCCCTTCGGGAACGAACAGCATCGAAATGCCAAACGGCGTTTAATTAAGCACGAGCATCGACATGTCGACAAATCGAGAAAAAAGTCTGATCGTTTCATATTTAACGATGCGGAGGTTAATAGGAATTCTGGGAATATCGCTCCCTTTTATCGTCGTCCTCGGAGGATTTACGCAAGGGGAACCCGGTTTACAAGGTTCAATCAGCGGTTACTATTACACAAACATGCGCGATCTTTTTGTTGGAATACTAAGCGGAGTTGCCCTGTTTCTCATATCGTACAAGGGGTATGAAAAAATTGACGACATCGTCGCTAACATGAGTGGAATCTTTGCGCTGGGAATGATTTTCTTTCCTACGGCGATGTACTCCGGTAAAGTCGTCAGAGTCGGAATGTTTCTCGTCGATGATAATATTTCTGAAAAAATTCACTTGATGTTCGGGACGCTATTTTTTCTTGCTTTATCGTTCAATTCGCTCTTCCTCTTCACCAGACGCCACCCGGGTGTTATGGGAAAAGAAAAGAAACGAAGGAACATGATCTATCGCTTTTGCGGCATCGTCATGTTTCTTGCAATTGTATGTATAACGGTGTACACATTTTTTTTGCGGGAAACCTTTCTTGCGGCGTTCAACCCGGTGTTGATACTAGAATCTGTTGCACTATTGGCGTTTGGTGTATCATGGCTGGTGAAAGGAAATACATTGTTCAAAGATAAAAAAATTTAATGTCGATTGTTAACGAGGAGGATAAACTCCCGGTCGAGGCAACTTCTTTTTTCCCCCAAAGTATTTTTGGAAATGTAGAGATTTTGCGATATCTCAACTTTTTGAAAACTGAAGAATCGGTTGAGCGGATCGTCGAGAAAGTTATACGGCAGCTTGTCGGCAAAAGGACAAAAGGATTGAACTTCGTAGATCCCCGGTAATTCTTCCCTCGAAAAACTACCAAAAGGTTCACGCAAAGTCGCAAAGAAGAGATAGATGATGAAGACTTGGTCTTTGCGAACTTGGCGGCTTTGCGTGACACACTCTTTTCCACTACCCCATCGCTCGTTGCTTTTTGAAGAAACGATTATTAAGTTTCGGGGGTTTATTTTGCGTTCCAACAGCCGGGCCTTTTCATGTGCTGGGGAAATCACCGAACCTCACATCATTCTCATTGAAAGGAAATTCTTATGGACCAGCAAAAAGTCGACATGTTCATGATGATGTCCTCCAAATACTTTGAAGGATACCAGCTCACGGCGATTCGTGAAAAATTGTTGAAGCTTGATGATGCAAAGCTTCTTCAGGTTCAGGGCGCAAACCTCAAGGACCCGACAACGATGCTCATTGTTTCGCTCATCGGCGGGCACTTCGGCATTGACCGGTTCATGCTCGGCGAGGTCGGCCTGGGGATTGCGAAGCTGTTGACGTGTGGCGGGCTCGGCATCTGGACGATCGTCGATTGGTTCCTGATCCTTGGAAAGACTCGCGAATTCAACTTACAGCGCCTTCAGCAGGTTTTATATTGATCCTCATATGGTCAAGAAAAAACTTTATATTGTCCTCGCCGGCTTATCGCTGGTTGGCTACGGATGGATCGGATGGAATTTCATTGAAGGCTCGGAACATTCTGTGATTCCATCGGTCTGTTTGTTCAAAGAGATTACCGGCCTGCCGTGCCCTTCGTGCGGTACGACGCGTTCGCTGCTGCTCCTCATGGGCGGACATTTCCATGAATCATTGATGATGAATCCATTCGGGATCGTGCTTGCCCTTGCTCTCGTCATCATTCCTTTATGGATCGTGATCGACACGCTCGGCAACAGCGACAGTTTCTACAAACGGTATACGCAGATGGAACATCTTCTTGCCCACCACAAACTGCTTGCCGCTTTTGCCGCTGCAATCGTGATGCTCAACTGGTTCTGGAATATTTCGAAAGGGTTATAGGGTGCCGCTCCGGGAATTTTCCTATACACCTGATGAATACGAAACTGAAAAAGCATCCAACAGTTATTTAATGTCGCTTGTCGTAATTATGGTCGGACTTCCTTTGCCGGTTGTCAACCTGATTGCGTCGGCGATTTTTTATTTCGCGAACATGAAATCGGCGCGGTTTGTTCGCTGGCATTGCACTCAGGCGTTGCTGGCTCAAAGTTTTACGTTGCCGGTCAACGCTGCGGGTTTGTATTGGACCCTGGGGATCATCTTCGACCGCGCAACTATCTCAAACAATTATGTCGCATACATCCTCACCATCATCCTGTTTAATCTCGTTGAGTTTATCGCAACCGTCTACGCAGCCGTTCAAACGCGGAAGGGAAAACATGTGACGTGGTGGTTCTTCGGTCCGCTGACAGAAACGCTCGTAAAAGGATAGCATGATGAAGATCGTCGTTCAATTCATTGTTCTTGCGCTCCTCTTTTTCGGCACATGGTTTTTGCTCGGCAACGTCGACTATCTCGGGTACTTTCGGGTTGAAGAGCTGACCAAGGAGACAGAACACAAATTGGGAGAATTGATCCTCGAAGAGCTGCAAAAGGGAGGCGGCGAGCTTGACTCGGATACGGTCTACGCGTTCGTCAACAGTATCAAAAAGAGACTCTGTACGGCGAACGGCATTAACGATTCCTCGATTACCCTTCACATCTTTGCCCATGATGAAGTAAACGCAATAGCACTTCCCGACGGGCAACTTGTTGTCTACACTGGAATGATACGTTACTGCAAATCTCCGGAAGAATTGAGCGGTGTGCTTGCGCATGAAATCGCTCACATCGAACATGGGGACATCATGAAGGGGCTGAAAAAAGAAGTCGGGCTGTCGATGTTATCAGCTCTTGCTGGCGGCGAGGCAAACGGAGAAATCGCACGGGAAACGGCGAGACTCCTCTCGTCGACTGCGTTCGACAGGCAGCTTGAAAGTGAAGCGGATGCTTCTGCCGTGCATATCATGGCAAAGGCGGAGATCGACCCGGTCTACTTTGCCGACGTGATCTTTCGTTTATCGCAGGGAAAAAACAATATCCCAAAACAGTTTGAGTGGATCAGCACACATCCAAATTCTCAAGACCGGTGTTCCGAAATCCTCCGGCTACGCAAGCTGGAGAGCTACCATACCGTGCCGATTACAGACAGCTCGGCGTGGAACTACTATAAAAAAATAATTCAGGCGAAACCGTTCTCGTTAAAATAACAACGCCTTCATAGTTTCTTTATTGCCTCTCAGAGCACTTTTCAATATCTTCATAGCAACTCAAATCTCACTTCATGTCGCTCATTCGTGCCTACGTTCGTCTTCGTCGTTCCGTCAGTTGGGTCGACCCGCTGGTCTTCCTTGCGCTGGCGGCATTGTTGTATAGTCTTGTCGGCGTCGGAAAAGAGTGGAACGGGGTTCTCCGTCCAAAAGTCGACATCGACCTTTCCCCGCTCGCGTTGCCAAAGTACACGTTCTTTTCCCTTGTGAGAGGCTTTGTCGCGTACGGAAT
This sequence comes from uncultured Bacteroidota bacterium, assembly GCA_963717445.1. GTDB lineage: Bacteria > Bacteroidota > Ignavibacteria > UBA10030 > UBA8401 > JAGVPT01. Next base: position 2,461,595 of record OY970334.1, read on the forward strand.
CTCTCTCGTCTTCACGATTTTGTATGGTTACGTGGCGGCGTACAACAAGAAAGCGGAGAAGGTCATGATTCCGCTTCTTGACATTCTCCAGAGTATCCCCGTGCTCGGTTTTCTCCCCACGTTAGTGCTGGCGTTTGTCGCCATATTTCCGACCTCGAACGTTGGGCTTGAGCTTGCCGCGGTCATTATGATTTTTACGGGACAAGTGTGGAATATGACATTCAGCTTCTATAATTCACTCCGCTCCATCCCTACCGAGCTCCGCGAGACGGCGCGCGTCTACAAGCTCGGCTGGTGGCGCCGCTTCACGCAGCTTGAATTGCCCTACTCTGCAATGGGGTTGATCTGGAACAGCATGATGTCGATGGCGGGCGGCTGGTTCTTCCTCACTATCAATGAAGCATTTGTGCTCGGGACGAAAGATTTTCGGCTCCCCGGCATCGGCTCGTACATGAGTGTCGCGATCTCCCAAGAAAATGTGCCGGCGATGATCTATGCCATCATCGCCATGACGACGATGATCGTTCTCGTCGATCAATTTTTCTGGCGCCCGATTGTTGCCTGGGCGCAGAAATATAAATTTGAGGATACGGAAGCATCCGAAACGGAAAAATCTTTCATGCTTGAATTGCTGCGGGAATCGAAGCTCCTGAAATTTGCCCGCGAAAGCGTTTGGGATCCGCTCTACTCTTCGCTCTCGCTGCATGTCACTAACGGGGTGATTGCGTTCGAAAAGCAGGAGGTGATTTCTTCAGTCTACACGGGGAAAACCTTCAAGAAGATCTCCGGATGGGTTGTTACCGTGCTGATGTTTTCAGTCATCCTTCTCGGCGCATGGAAAATGTTTTCACTTTTTGCCGAGCTGAACCTCGGAGAATGGCTCTCGATATTTTCGCATCTTATCTACACATTTGCCCGCGTTCTTGTTGCGGTGGTGGTCGGAACGCTGTTGATGATTCCCATCGGCGTTGCGATCGGGTTGAACCCGAAACTCTCCCGCGTGCTTCAGCCGGTAGCTCAAGTGGCGGCATCATTTCCGGCACCGATGCTTTTCCCTCTGGTGATTTTGGCGTTGTCCGGCGCAGGGGTCGGCATCGAATTTGGTGCCGTCGTCCTGATGATGCTCGGAACGCAATGGTATATTCTCTTTAACGTCATTGCCGGTGCGATGGCGATTCCACAAGACCTCCGTGAAGTCGCACATGTCTCACGGTTGACACGATGGCAAACGTGGAAGCGGTTGATATTGCCCGGAATATTTCCCTCGTTGGTTACCGGTTGGGTAACGGCAACCGGCGGCGCGTGGAATGCGAGTATCGTTGCGGAGTATGTTCACTTCGGCGATAAAGTTCTTGTTGCAACAGGACTCGGATCGATGATCACCAACGCAACCGACAGCGGCAATTTCGGAGTCCTGGCCGCGAGCGTGCTTGTCATGGCTGCCACCGTTGTTCTCATCAATAAGCTTTTCTGGAAAAAACTCTACCACATTGCAGAAACTCAATTCAGCCTGAACAAATGAACTCAAATGCTATTGCCGAACTCCGCAACGTCTGTAAGGAATTCACACTTCCGAACGGAGCGGATTTAAAAGTACTCGAAAATGTTTCGCTGCAAATTCATGCGGGCGAAATTGTCGCTCTTCTTGGGCCGTCGGGGTCGGGCAAGTCGACCATGATGCGTATCCTCACCGGACTCATCACGCCGACCACGGGTGAAGTGCTCGCGTACGAAAAACCGCTGGTAGGATTCCATCCTCGCGCGGCGATTGTCTTCCAGAATTTTGCACTCTATCCATGGCTGACGGTGCATGAAAATATTGCCATGGGATTGGAATGGCTTCAGTTACCGGACGAAGAGGTGCGCGCACGTGTGAGACAGGCTGTGGATAAAGTCGGCTTGGAAGGGTTTGAAGAAGCGTACCCGAAGGAGCTTTCCGGCGGGATGAAGCAGCGGGTTGGCATTGCGCGGGCAATTGTGGTCCAGCCGGAATTGTTGTGCATGGATGAACCGTTCAGCGCGCTCGATGTGCTGACGGCGGAAAACCTTCGCGTTGAAGTTCTTAATCTTTGGCTCGACCACAAAGTGGAAATTAAAAGCGTCCTTTTTGTTACACACGACATTCGCGAAGCAGTGTTTCTTGCAAACCGTATTGTCGTTCTCAGCACCAACCCCGGTGCGATCCGAATTATTTTACAGAACGACATGCCTCATCCTCGGGATATGCGTTCGCCGGCTTTCCTCGCGATGATCGACCGCATCCACGACATCATCACCAATGCCATTATACCGGACGAAGTTGTTCCCGCAGTACAAACGGCGGTGTCACGGCATGTTGAACCGCTGCCGTACGCGTCGCCGGGCGAAATCCTCGGGTTGCTGGAAATTCTCGACGACCATAACGGGACGATCGATATCTTCGACCTTGCGCAGAAGACGGGGAAAGATTTCGGCTCGACAATCACCGTTGTGAAAGCCGCCGAGTTACTCGATTTTGTCGATACGCCGAAACATAACGTCGTGTTCACCGACACCGGCAAACAATTTCTCAAAGGCGATGTGAACAATAGAAAGCTTCTTTTCAAGCAACAGATGCTTTCCCTTCGATTGTTCGAAGTCGTTTCCGGAATGCTACAGCGGAATGCATCGTTGAACCTTGACGAGGAAATCGTTCTTGAACAGCTTGCCATTCTTCTTCCCAATGAAGACGTGGAAAAACTTTTCGAGACAATGGTTGGATGGGCGCGGTATGGAGAGCTGTTTGGGTACAATGCCGACGATAAGGTTCTCTATTTAGATACAGGACAGGAGGCGGTGGGATGATGGGGCTGATGTTCATAAGATGTAGGACATCTGTGCGATTAGACCTGGATCATTTTTCAAGCAGGTACTGTTTTTTCAGATAAGATGTCCTACATCTTGCCTACATAATTTCAAGAGTTCAATGAGCGACAATAAAATCATTTTCTCGATGGTCGGCGTGGGGAAAATCCACAAGCCGAACAAGCAAGTTTTAAAAGATATCTACCTTTCATTCTTTTACGGAGCAAAGATCGGCGTGCTGGGACTAAACGGCGCCGGGAAGAGCACACTGCTGCGAATTATTGCGGGTATTGATAAAGAGTACATCGGTGAAATCACATCGCAAAAAGGAATATCGTTCGGGTATCTCCCGCAGGAACCGCAACTGGATGCGACAAAAACCGTGAAAGAGATTGTCGAAGAAGGTGTGCACGAAATTGTCGCTCTCATCAAAGAGTACGAAGCCGTTACTGCCAAATTTGGTGAACCGGATGCCGACTTTGACAAGCTGCTGGAAAAACAAGGAAATCTTCAAGAAAAAATCGATCATCTCAATGCATGGGACATCGACAGCAAACTTGAACAAGCTATGGATGCACTTCGCTGCCCTCCGGGCAATACACCTGTGAACGTGCTGTCCGGCGGAGAGAGGCGCCGCGTTGCGCTTTGCCGCCTTCTTCTTCAGGAGCCTGACGTGCTGCTCCTTGATGAACCGACCAACCATCTCGATGCTGAATCCGTCGCATGGCTTGAACATCATCTCAGTCAATATAAGGGGACAGTTCTTGCCGTAACCCACGACAGGTATTTTCTCGACAACGTGGCCGGATGGATTCTGGAATTGGATCGGGGCGAAGGGATTCCCTTTAAAGGAAATTATTCTTCCTGGCTCGAACAGAAGCAGCAAAGGCTTGGACTCGAAGAGAAACAGGAATCGAAACGGCAGAAAGCGTTATCCGAGGAACTGGAATGGGTTCGCATGAATCCAAAAGGGCGCCATGCAAAAAGTAAAGCGCGCATCTCGGCATACGAAAAAATGCTCGCCGATGAATCGGAGAAACGGGATGAAGATCTCGAAATCTTTATTCCCTCCGGACCCCGGCTCGGCGATGTTGCAATCGAAGCGCATAACGTATCGAAGGCGTACGGTGATAATCTTCTCTGCGAGGAAATGAATTTTGTCCTCCCCCATGGCGGGATTATCGGCGTCATTGGTCCGAACGGGGCAGGTAAGACAACATTATTCCGGATGATTACAGGGCAGGAGAAACCCGACAGCGGTGAAATCAAAATTGGCGAAACGGTGAAGCTTGCGTACGTCGACCAGAGCCGTCCGCTCGACCCGGAGAAGACGATCTGGCAGGAAATATCGGGAGGGGAAGATATCATCAAACTCGGCAGCCGTGACGTCAATTCACGCGCTTATGTAGCACGTTTCAATTTCAGCGGGACCGACCAGCAAAAGAAAACCGGTGAGATTTCGGGAGGGGAACGTAACCGTGTTCACCTGGCAAAAATCTTAAAGGAAGGGGCCAACGTTCTTTTGCTTGACGAACCGACAAACGACCTTGACGTGAACACGCTCCGTGCGCTCGAAGAAGCGCTAATGAATTTTGCCGGATGCGCCGTCGTTATTTCCCACGACCGTTGGTTTCTCGACCGCATCGCAACCCATATTTTGGCATTCGAAGGGGAAAGTAAAGTCTTCTGGTACGATGGGAATTATTCCGAGTACGAGGAGAGCCGAAAGAAACGCCTCGGTATCGCCGCCGATCAACCGCACAGAATCAAGTACAAAAAGCTGATGAGGACGTAGGAGTTTTAAGTTATACGTTATAAGTTTTATGTTTTTGAGTGCATACCTACAGCCTAAGACCTGCAACTTACAACTTACAACTTACAACTTATAACTCCCGCACCCCCCACTTGACAATCACCTGAGATATCTCTATACTTGCTCCGTCTTGGAACCACAAACAGCATTTTTCCACGTTCATTATTGAGGAGAGGTACTATGAAAAAAATGTTGATCGGTTTCGTAGCAGTTCTTATCACCCTCGAGGTGCTTGACTTCCTTATCCATGGCGTTATTTTGATGAGCACATACATGGCGATGCAGAATGTATGGCGACCGGATATGTTGGCCAAAATGTGGATTCTGCACGTCGTCAAGATCATCACTGCATTCTTTTTTGCTGTTATCTTCTCCAAAGGATACGAAAACAAAGGAATTATGGAAGGTATCCGATACGGATTTTACATCGGAATGATTGTCAGTAGCGGGTTCGCGTTTGGGTCATATGCAAGTTTTCCTATTCCTCATATGCTTGCAATACACTGGTTCGTACTTACGCTTGTAGAGTATATCATCGCGGGGATCGTGATCGCGTTGGTGTACGGAAGAAAAGAAGCTGCGCCAAAAGCTGCGTAAAAACAAGAACAATCCTACAAACCCCGACTTTTTCAAACGCCGGGGTTTGTTATGTACAGTAGACAACTGCAGCGTTTCAGCGACGAATTATTCCGGCTAAAAAACTTCTTGCCATTGAACGATTTCGCATTTACTTTACCGGGAGCATCCACAGCAACAATGAAGGGAAAAAATGGAATCGGTAAAACGAGTCGCACTTGTTGCGCACGATAATTGCAAGAAAGATATGGTCGAATGGGTGAACTTTAACAGCGGCACCCTCCTCAATCATCATTTGATTTGCACCGGGACGACCGGGAAGTTGGTGGGCGATGCTCTTAAGAAGAATGCCGGTGCGAAGCATCGTGAAGAGATCAAAATATTGAAGTTAAAGTCGGGCCCGTTCGGCGGCGACCAACAGCTCGGCGCGATGATCGCAGAAGGCGGCATCGATATTCTTATTTTCTTTTGGGACCCGATGGAGCCGCAGCCGCACGAAGTCGATGTCAAAGCGCTTCTCCGGATCGCCGTCCTCTATAATATACCGACCGCCTGCAACCGCTCAACCGCAGATTTCCTTATTTCTTCGCACCTTATTAAAGAGGAATACACGCCAGCTCCGCCGCGCGACTATTCAAAATATTTCAGCAGAAAGGTTCCTTTGTAGTGTAAGGGACTTTGCACTTCATTATCGAAGCTAAGAGCTAACTGCCAACACCCACCTCCAACATGTAAAACAATCAATACGGAAAAGACCAAATTGACAATGCTCAGGAAATTACCTATTCATCTTGAGAGCATTCAAAAGACACTCCTTCTCCCGTTGTGGGGACGGGCGGTTGAAACTCAAAAAGAGAAACCGCTCTTAATCGATAAAACTGCTGTAGAAATAATCGATAAGATCGATTATGATTTTTCCAGAATTGCCCGCAATATCAGCTCAGTAAGCCAAATTGCCTGGATTGCCCGGAGCCTCCACATCGACCGAACCATCAAAGATTTTTTACAAAAACATCCTGCAGCAGCAATAGTCAATATCGGATGCGGTTTGGATACTACATTTGACCGGGTAGATAACGGGATTCTTCATTGGTATGACTTGGACCTGCCAGACGTTATCGCCTTGAGAAAAGAGTTTATTCGTGAAAGTGAAAGAAGAACGTTCCTCATCAATTCTTTTCTCGACGATGCATGGCTTCATCAACTCGAAATCGTCGATGGCATCATGTTCGTCGCTGCAGGCGTTTTCTACTATTTTGAAGAGAATGAAATAAAAAAATTCTTCATTAATCTCGCCGATGCGTTTCCGGAGGGTGAGATTATTTTTGACGCCAGTTTGCCGCTCGGTGTAAAGGTTGCCAACAAAAAAGTGATCGAAGACGGCGGCATGGATAAAAGTGGAATCCTCCGATGGGGGCTTGAGACTGCAAAGAGCATCCAACAATGGGATCCTCGGTTTATGCTTGTCGATGAATACCGGATTTTTAAAAATATCAAACGGGGTTTGAATTTTAAGAACATAGTTGGGACATTTTTTTCCGACATTTTAAATATTATGTTGATGGTCCATTTAAAATTTTCGAACCACTGCGCCGGGAGTAATGGAACAACATCTAGCGCCATTTCCGATCAATGACTTTCTATTGTACCGCCAGGGCGGGAAGAATGTTGAGAGTATTGTTGTCCTTTATACTCATAATTTCTTGGCGTGCTTGACGTCTTAGCGATTGAACAATACAAGAGATACTGGAACCCCGCAGGAGAAAGGAACAAAACAGTCTTCATTCTAACGCGCGAAGCTTAAATTTTTTTCCCGTGAAAATTCTACGTTTGCCATTGACCGAAAAGTCGCTTATCTTAACCTAAGAGATCTGCGATCTCGTAGAAACTGCGGCTCGATGGGTTGTATGTGGATGAATGATTGCCCCCGGATTCCTGCCTTGCGAATAATAAGCCGAAACCGGTCAGACTTCCTCTGAGGGTGAATTACTCTCAAAAATCCAGCCTGCATCATTCAAGTGAATCAAAGACGAATGATTTTTGGGAGGGGTTCTCTGGCATTAACCGCGCAGCGGTTTCTACACAACATAAACAAGAGATGGGGTTTCAGGAAATACCGCTGTTCTGCGGCACACGTATCCCACTGATTTCAGACTCACTTATCATGTCAATATCCTTTTCCGGTATACTTGAAATAGACCCCCAGCGGCGAGGGTTTGTGCGAACGCTTTCGCATGGTCTTAGCCTGACCGACAGGGATGTCCACGTTTCCGCTCCTCTCATCCAGAGTTTTGCTCTTCGTCCCGGCGTGTTTATCGAAGGAAACGCCGAAGCAGCGGGAAAAGGAAGCCCGCAAGCGGCGACGATCGAACGCATCAATGCTTTGTCGCCTGAAGAGTGGAAAACCGTGAAGGAATTTTCTTCATACGAAGTCATTTCACCGAATGAAATCATCCGGCTTGAAGGAGAGAAGAGCAATATCTCCATGCGTATTGTGGACCTGTTTTGTCCGGTCGGTAAAGGGCAGCGAGCGCTTATTGTTTCTCCTCCCAAAGCGGGGAAGACAATGCTTATGCAGCAGCTCGCGCACGCGATCAGCATCAACAATCCTGAGATTGACCTTCTTGTCTTGTTAATCGATGAGCGCCCGGAGGAAGTGACCGACATGCGCCGTTCGATTTCAGGAGAGGTATTTGCGAGTTCGAGCGACAGCGACCGGGGGAGCCACGTCCGGCTTGCACAATTGGTGCTTGAATATGCAAAACGGAAAGTTGAAACCGGAAAAGACGTTGTTGTGCTGCTCGACTCCCTCACGCGTCTCGGTCGGGCGTTCAACATCCACCAGAAAAGCAGCGGACGGACCATGTCCGGCGGCGTGGACATCCGCGCACTTGAAATTCCCAAACGCATTTTTGGCGCAGCGCGTAACTGTGAACACAGCGGCTCGCTGACGATCATTGCCACGGCGCTGATCGAGACAAACTCGCGCATGGACGAGTTGATCTTTCAGGAATTCAAAGGGACCGGGAACATGGAGCTTGTGCTCGACCGCGGTATGGCAAACGAAAGAATTTTTCCCGCAATCAATCTTCCCGTATCGGGAACACGAAGAGAGGAGCTCCTCTTTGGCAGTAAGACGCAGGCATATCAAGCGGTCAGGCGGTCGATCGCCAAGCTGCCCGCTCGTGATGCAATGCTTGCCGTTCTCAAACTCGTCAAACAATTTCCGACAAATGAGCTACTGCTTTCAAAGTTTTAATCGTTGAGCCGGGGAGAGAGAAAAAAGGAAAAAATTGTTATATTTACCGGGAGAGCGCAATTCGCATGCTGGAAGATCGGTATATAACAAAGGTTTTCATCGTGTTCAGGAATTTTATCTTAGCGATAATCCTGAATGTGAGCGTCTTGTTCCCGCAACAGCGGCACATGACGGGAGCCGATCTTTGTTCTCAAAAACGGATGAAACAGGACGGAACGTTCATGCAAGAATTATCCGCCAACACGCCGCAGCATTCGTTCGATGTGCTGAATTATACTCTCTCGCTGGACATTTACAAAAATTTTCTTTCGCCATTTCCTGCATCATATTCTGCTACAAACACAATCACGTTCAAAGTTGACTCGACGCTCAATGCAATCCAATTAAATGCTGTGAACACATCGCTGACGATTGACTCCGTCGCGTTGGCAGGGACATCGTTTTCTCATACCGGGGACATTCTGACGATTATGTTGGATTCTACGTTTCAACCGAATGATACTGCCAGCGTAAAAATATACTATCGTCATAACGAGGTAGTGGACGATGCCTTTTATACGAGCAACGGAATGGTTTTCACCGATTGCGAGCCTGAAGGGGCGCGGAAATGGTTCCCGTGCTGGGACCATCCATCGGATAAAGCCACGCTGGATTTAACGGCAAAAGTTCCTGCGACGGTAAAACTGGGCTCTAACGGAAGGCTCGCCGATTCGACAATAATTGCCGACACGATCTATTACCATTGGATAAGCCGGGATCCGATTGCGACGTACTTAATGGTCATGACCGGCAAGGTGGAATACAATCTGGACAAGGTATACTGGAAAAAAATATCAAACCCGAACGACAGCATTCCGTTTCTGTTCTACTGGAATTCGGGAGAATCTGTGCCTTCGCTTAACAATATTGAAACAAAAATCCTTCCCATGGCCACATACTATTCAACGCTCTTCGGCGAGTACCCGTTTGAAAAAGGGGGCTTCGCTACGATTGCAGAAGGAGCGGGATTTATGTGGGGCGGTATGGAAAACCAGACGCTCGTAAGCCTGGAGTATAATGGGTGGAATGAGGATCTGGTATCGCACGAGTTTGCGCACCATTGGTTCGGGGACATGATCAGCCCGGGCACGTGGGCCAACGTCTGGCTCAATGAAGGCTTCGCCACATATTGTGAGGCTCTCTGGGACGAATATAACGGCGGCTACTCTTCTTACAAAAATGCGATACTCAGCGACGCTGCCTTTTATATTGCCGAGAATCCAGGCTGGTCGATTTACAATCCTCAATGGGCAATAACGACCCCGGATATCAACACGATGTTCAATGAGGCGATTACGTATGACAAGGGGGCATGTGTTCTTCACATGCTTCGGTACGTGCTCGGCGATTCCCTTTTCTTTGCCTCGATAAAAGGATACGCAACCGACTCTACAAATTTTCGATTGAAGAACGTGGTTACCGATGACTTCATTCAGAAGATATGTGATGTATCAGGCCAGGACTTGCATTGGTTTTTCAACGAATGGATCAAAGAACCCAACCACCCCGTTTACGAAAATACTTACTCGATTGATCCTACGGCGCGCAGCGTTGATGTAACAATAAATCAAACGCAATCCAACCCAACATTTTTCATAATGCCTATCGAGCTGAAAATCGTTTTTGACAGCACAGCCGACACCACAATTCGAGTGATGGATACCACCAAGAGACAAGGGTTCAGCTTCACCTTTAGTAAAACACCTACATCCGTCCAATTCGACCCCAACAATGATATTGTGCTGAAAGAAGGCGGAACACTTGTATCTGTACGGCTCTCCAACACCGGCCTCCATGCATTAAGCTATCAACTCGAACAAAACTACCCTAATCCTTTTAACCCGGCGACGCGCATTGAGTTTACGGTTGCCAACATGAGTTTTGTTACGTTGAAAATTTATGATGTGCTCGGGAAAGAAGTGGCAACATTGGTCAATTCCACGATGAATCCGGGGACATATTCGGTACCATGGGATGCAAGCTACTTGTCAAGCGGAATTTATTTCTACCGGCTTCAAGCCGGCCAATTTGTCCAAACGAAAAAACTGACCTTGTTGAAATAGGTTATGGCCATGACGTATGTCTACGAAGGAGCTCGTCCGTGAAAGCACATGATTTCCTCACTGTCCGCGATATGAACACAAAAGAAATTCTTGCGACGTTTGCTCTTGCCCGCAAGATGAAAGCCAACAGGAAAAAATACGGCAAGGCGCTGCAAGGCAAGACCCTTGCACTCATTTTTGAAAAACCATCGCTGCGAACGCGCACGACGTTTGACGTCGGCATTCAACAGCTTGGGGGCTTCTCGCTCTATTTGTCGCCGGCGGAGATTAGCCTTGGAAAGCGCGAATCGGTCTACGATGTTGCAAAAAATCTCGAGCGAATGGTTCAAGGAATTGTGATTCGAACGTTCGCCCATCAGATCGTTATCGATATGGCAAAGCATGCATCGGTCCCTGTAATCAACGGCCTCACCGATTATTCTCATCCATGCCAGGCGATTGCGGACTTCATGACGATTCAAGAGAAAAAGAAAAAACTGAAAGGGTTGAAGCTTTGCTACGTCGGGGACGGCAATAATATGGCACATTCTCTCATGTTTGCCGGCGCACGGCTTGGAGTGAACGTTACCGTGGCATGCCCATCCGGCTACGAGCCGAACCCGACAGCGATAGACCAGGCATCCGAAGATGCAAAAGCAACGGGTGGGCTGATCGAAGTTGTGCATGATCCGGTGGAAGGAATTAGAAATGCCGACGTTGTGTACACGGATGTCTGGGCTTCAATGGGACAAGAATCGGAAGCGGAAGCACGGAAAAAAATCTTTTCTCCGTACCAGGTGAACACGATGTTAATGTCCAAGGCAAAGAACGATGCAATATTCATGCATTGCTTGCCCGCTCACAGGGGCGACGAGGTTACGGATGAAGTAATCGACTCAAAACAATCTGTAGTGTTTGACGAGGCAGAAAACAGATTACACGCGCAGAAAGCGATCATGTACCAGTTGATGAGGAGATGAGGGGTAAGTTATAAGTTGTAAGTTTTAAGTTCTGAGTGTTAAAGGGAGCTACGAGTTTACTTATCACTTAGAACTTACAACTTACAACTTCTTCCTGGGGTGATTGAAAGGCGACATGTCCAAAACAGCTCTCATAGCGATCGGTGGAAATTCTCTTATTCGTGCGGGGGAACGGGGAACAATTGACGAACAGCTTGTAAACGCCCATGCAACGGCGCGAAACATCGTACAAATGGTCGCCCGAGGTTGGCGCCTGGTGATTACTCACGGCAACGGTCCACAGGTTGGCGCTGCTCTCCTTCGCTCGGAACGCGCAGCCGGTGAAGTCTATACACATCCTCTTGACATCTGCGTTGCCACCACCCAGAGTGAAATCGGCTATATTATCCAGCGCGCAATGGAATACGAGCTGCGCCAGATTGGGCTCTTCACACCGATCATGACAGTTCTCACTCAAGTGCGCGTTGATGAAAACGATCCCGCGTTTAAAGCTCCAACGAAACCGATCGGACCGTTCTATTCTAAAACTGATGCTGAAGAGAAACAGAGAGCGCTTGGCTGGAAGGTCGTCGAAGATTCGGCGCGAGGCTACCGGAGAGTTGTCCCTTCGCCGGAACCCGTTGAAGTTTTTGAGCAGGATATTATCCGTAAAATCCTTAACCTTGACATGATCGTTATTGCTGTCGGCGGAGGAGGCATCCCCGTTATTGAAAAGGAGCATTATCTCGTTCTCGGCTCCGAAGCGGTGATCGACAAAGACCGTGCCTCAGCGCTTCTTGCATCGAATCTCGCCGTCGATCTCTTCATCATCAGCACGGATGTGAGACAGGTTTATCTCGACTACAAAAAAACGGGGCAACGCGGAATCGAGAAAACGACGGTGAAAGAAATGGAAAAACACATCGCTGAAAAACAGTTTGCCGCCGGCAGCATGGGGCCGAAAGTCGAGTCGGCGATCCGGTTTCTCAAAAAAGGGGGAAAAGAAGTGATCATTACATCGTTCGAATGTCTTATCGATGCGGTGGATGGAAAAGCCGGCACGCATATTATTCCATGAAAGCCTGAAACGGAGCACGCGATGCACTTGAAGAACGTCATCGAATCACAGCAGTTTACAGTTCCGCTGTTGATGGAGTTGTTTGACCGGACGCAGCAGATGGAAAAGATCGTCGCGCGGGGCGGAACGCACGACTATGAAAATAAAATCATGGCAACGCTGTTTTACAGGCCGTCGACACGAACGCGTTTTTCATTCGAGGCAGCGATGTACAGGCTCGGAGGAAGCGTTCTTTCGACCGAACATGCGGATGAATTTTCCTCTGAAGTGAAGGGTGAACATCTGGAAGATACAATTCGTATCATCTCCAATTACAGCGATGTGATTGTTCTCCGTCATACGGAAGAAGGTGCTACAAAACGAGCCGCCGCCGTTGCGACAGTTCCGCTTATTAACGCGGGAGAAGGAACCGGCGGCCAGCATCCCACGCAGGCTCTTCTCGACCTTTACACTATTTTCAGAGAATGCAAAGCGTTGAACGGGCTTTCGGTGGCGCTTATCGGAGCGTTGGATGAGGGACGCACCGCACGCTCGCTCGCGTACTTGCTCAGTAAATTTGAACGTGTGAAGCTTTATTTTATCGCACCGAAAGAAATGCAAATTAAACCGGACATCCTCGCATATCTTGAACATCACGGAGTTGAATATGAATTGGCAGAGAATCCGGATAAAATTCTTTCACAGATCGATGTCGTCTACCAAACGCATATCGACCGCGAACGGCTCCGGCGCAGCGATATCGATCTCGCGGCGTACAATATCGATGCCGGTGTGTTGAAAAAAATGAAATCGAACGCCATTATTATGCATCCGCTGCCGCGCTCGGTGGAAATCGACCCGGCGGTGGATAGCGATCCGCGGGCAGTCTATTTTCGCCAATCACGCAACGGCTTGTACGTTCGCATGGCGTTACTCACGCTTTTATTTGAACATGAATAACAGTGCAATAAAAATTTACCACACCGGAAAGCCATTCCCCTCGCTTTTTGATACAGCGCTGGTCGCTTATTACCTCAATTTAACGTGACTTTTTCGTTGCCTTTCCTGTTGTAGTTCATCATTGTTTTGGGTATTCTCTCCCGAAGAGCATGAAATTACATCTACGGAAACGAAGGATGATCTCTCATTTGAAGAACGATATAGCCATCGCAATAAGCGTTCCCACGAAATTGGATTTGACGAAGCGAATAGAAGATGTTATTCAGTCGCCAGCCTACAATGTGAAATAAAAATATTTTAGAAGGAGTGTTTTTATGTCGGAAAACAAGCGCATCACCACAATCATCATTGGAGCGGCAGGTCGTGATTTTCACAATTTCAATATGGTCTACAGAAACAACGATCGGTATAATGTTGTTGCATTCACGGCCGCACAAATTCCTAATATTGCAGGAAGGAAATATCCTGCGTCGTTAGCGGGGGCGTTGTACCCGAAAGGGATTCCAATATACGAGGAAAAGAATCTTGAACAATTGATCATGACTCACAAAGTGGACGAAGTTGTTTTTTCATACAGCGATGTGCCATACCGCCGCGTGATGAGCCTCGGCTCGCGTGCAACTTCGGCCGGAGCGGACTTCAAAATTTTAAGTGCGAGGGAAACGATGATTGCAAGCACAAAGCCGGTAATTTCCGTTTGTGCAGTGCGCACCGGGAGCGGGAAAAGTCAGACGTGCCGTAAAGTGGCGAAACTGCTGCATGAATTCGGGTTCCGTGTGGCGGCTGTCCGCCACCCAATGCCGTACGGCGATCTCGAAAAGCAAAAAGTACAACGTTTTGCCGCGGTTGCCGATTTGAAAAAGCAGAAATGCACGATTGAAGAGATGGAGGAATACGAACCGCATATCGTCAGCGGGACGGTTATTTACGCGGGGGTAGATTACGAAGCAATTCTCCGGCAGGCTGAGAACGATGCGGATATCATCATTTGGGACGGCGGGAACAACGACCTTCCGTTTTACAAGCCCGACATGCATATTGTTGTTGCCGATCCGCTAAGAACCGGAGATGAATTGACCTATTATCCGAGCGAAGCAAACCTTCGTATGGCCGATGTCGTCATTATCAACAAGATCGACGCTGCAACGCCGGACGCAGTGTTCAAGCTTCGCGGGAATATTCGAAGCGTCAATCCGAAAGCGAAAATCGTCGACGCGGCGTCGCCGATCATGCTCGAGCAAAGCGAAATGGTTGCCGGAAAGAAGGTGCTCGTGATCGAAGACGGCCCGACGCTGACCCACGGTGAAATGAGAATCGGCGCCGGTACTGTTGCCGCTCAAAAATTTGGAGCGGCGGAGATCATTGACCCACGGCCGTATGTTACGGGAGAGATTAAAAAGGCGTATCAAATGTATCCCAATATCGGCACATTGTTGCCGGCGATGGGATACAGCGATAAGCAAATACACGACCTTGAGGCAACGATCAACAACGTTCCATGCGATGTCGTCATTATCGGGACTCCGATCGATTTGAAGCGGGTTGTGAAGATTAAAAAGCCGGCTCTTCGTGTCACGTACGAGCTGGAAGAAATCGGGGAGCCAAGCCTTCGTACAATTTTGAGCGACTTCACAAAAAATGTGAAACGCCTTTGAGAATGCGCAGCATTATTGTAAAAAATAAAGAAAGAAAATCAATGTCAAGAGCTATCCCGGCTTTATCCGGTTAATCTTCCTGAAAATGTTCGGTAAATGAGCTCAAAAAGTTAAACCTTTGCCATGAAATGATGTTCTAATCAAAGGGACGAGCATTCTATAGTTTTGGCCTGATGGTCTGTTGTTTCCCATTCACCTTCAAAGATCGTGGAAGGAAAATATACGCGATGGTAAAATTTGATTTCTTGTTCAACTCCTCAATTGTTTTTAAGGTACTGATAGTATGAAAGCTCATGCACAAATGGTTGCAGCGCTTCGAGGCACGCAAAATTTTGCCTGGACGAAGCGATTAACAATTCAAAACATCCTCATCGCGTCTCTCTGTTTCATGGCGGGTTGCGGCATGATCGACCTCAAGAGCCATTGGCGCACCCGTCCGGTCGTCATCGATGGCAGGAATACCGAATGGGGAAATTCCATGGTACTCCTTGACGACAAGGAGACGTTGATCGGCATACTCAACGATTCCGATTTTATTTATATTGGATTGATCTCGACAAGTCGAAGCCTTCGCAGCCAAATTGCGAGACAGGGAATTACATTTTGGTTTGATGCTGAAGGGGGCAAAGATGAAAAATTTGGAGTTCACTATCCATTGGGGTTCGACGCTGTTCGGATGTCTGAGGAGGAGGGGACAGACGCAGATAATCAGCAGTCAAATGTGCAAAAAGATATTTCGACCGATGACCTGGAAATCGAAGGACCGGGAAAAGACGATCATCATCAAATGACCGTTGCAGAAGCAGGGGGAATCGAGGCAAGATATAAAATATCGAATGGTATCATCGTTTATGAATTGAAAGTTCCCCTTTCGGATAAGGGTTCTCATCCTTTTTCGATCGGAACAAAATCAGGTGCGCTCATCGGAGTCGGCGCTGAAACTTCGAACAAGCAAACTCCGAAACCTCCGGAAGGATATAATGAAGGTGGTGGAGGTGGCATGGGTGGCGAAGGCGGAGGTGGGTACGGCGGCGGTGGCGGATATGGTGGCGGGGGTATGGGAGGCAGACACAGAGGCGGCGGTGGAGGGGGTGGGAGGAGATCTTCCGGCGGACAAGGAGAACCGTTTACGATGTGGGCAAAAGTACAATTAGCCACAGTTGATACTTCCACGGTGCACTGACCGCTCAAGTAAATGGCAAAGCCGGGAGATTTATTGCTTTCTTTTGAGCGGCAATGGGTACCGGTCAATTTTGCTTTTCCAGCGAGAGGTGACGGACACCTCACTCCCAAAAATCACGTTATGCCAAAATATCTGGTAAGATAAACCGGTAAGGTATCCGTCACCTTACGAGACCTGAACGCTACCCGGCAATCGGTGGTGGCTCAATTTGAGAAAAAATATGTCATGCCCACGAAAGTGGGCATCCATTATACAATAAAAAACGAAATACTGGATTCTCAACTCGTTGAGAATCCATTAATTAGGCCTGGATGCCCGCGTTCGCGGGCATGACAAATCTTTTTTTATTATGAATATTCAAAACGCACCACTACCGACGAGCTTGTGAATTTTTTTTCTTGTCCAATATTCCTTAACCTTGGAGTCAGGCAATGCAAGCTCATCGACCGGTCGAGATAGTCTGGCTACAGCCGTCACTCGCATGACTAGTTCTCAACGACGGATTGCGTTGGTCTGTTTTTCACGCTCGCTTGGGGGACTTGAACTATCTACGCTTCGACTTGCGAACGCTATGAAATCCCGTGGGTCGGACACAATGGTTATTGTCCCACCGTCTTCTCCCCTTCAGCGCCGCGCACAGGAGTTAGGTCTTGGCCTGGCAGCACTTGCGCCGCGATGGAAGTACGGTGATTTTTCTACGGCGTTTCGTCTTGCCAAAATTCTTAAGGAAAATCGCATCGCAATAGTTGTTTTAATGCAATCGCAAGACATCCACATCGCATCCCTTGCGGCGTATTTTTCCCCAAACGTAAAACTTGTGTTCTACCAGCAAATGGACTCGCGGCACAACAAACGCGATCTCTGGCATACATGGATTTTTTCAAAACTCTCGCTTTGGATTGCTCTTACGGATGGCATGAAGGCTAACGCCCTCTATTCTACTCGAGTGCCAGACGCTAAAATGAAAGTCGTTCCGTTGGGGACCGACCTTTACCGGTTTGACCCGGGAAATTTTGAGAAGCCTCAAGCGAGGTCTTTTTTTGGATTGCCGCATGACAGGAAAATCATCGGCGTGCTCGGGCGCCTTGATGCGGGAAAAGGACAGGAGGTTCTGCTTCGCGCGATCCCTGAAGTCGTGAAACGTTATCCGGAAGTTCTGGTCGTCATTGCAGGGGACGAGACTGCGGGCGAGCTAGGTTACAAAGCATACTTAGAAAATCTTTGTCGCACCATCGGCATGAATGAATATGTGAAGTTTCTTCCCTTCACTGACGACGTTCCCCGCCTGATGGCAGCACTGGATATTTTTATCCTTCCTTCGTTTGCCGAAACATTTGGCATCGTTGTTATAGAAGCGATGGCGATGGAAAAGCCTGTCATTGCAACCAATGTTGGTGGTCCACCTGAAATAATTGTAGATGGTAAAACCGGACTGCTTGTCGAGCCTCGAAATGTGGAAGCGATTTCCTCCGCAATTGAAAGAATTCTTAGCGACGAAACGCTTCGGATTTCCCTCGGGCGCTCAGCTCGCGAGGATGCTCTTCGTCGATTCAGCATGGAGAGTTGCGTCGACGCATTGCTGGAATTAATAAACACCATTTAAGCAACACACTGGGGTTCCATCGTTCACACCTTCCAACGTCATTTTTTCCGTTTTCCAAAAAATTCTATACACCTATGCCTAAAAACACAGCGCGATTTTGACTATTGCGGATCTGTAAATCATGGGATGTTCAGTCGCAGTTCAAGTCGTGGTATTACTGTTTGCAATGGTCCAAAACCCGGTAAAATTTTTTACATACAACCTCTTTTAATGTATATTGTTGGACAAAGGAATATAGGCTGACCGAGCGGGGTCTAATCTATTACGTCAACCTCAACAGGGAATGATTCTTACTAATGACCATTGTTAATAGCAAAAAGTTAATGGTGAGAACGGGGTGAGGATTAGAACTTATTAGTGACGCTTGGGCCAATAGTTTCCTTCTCTCAAGAAACCGGTTTTAAACGTTCGTGGTACTTCGTGGTACTTCGTGTTCTTAGTGGATTCCTTACAATGCGTAACGTGAGTTAATAAAATATAATTTATTAATGATAATTCGAAAAATATTGACCCTTGTTGCCTGCTTTAGCAATTTGGCCTTCGCACAGTACAATCTGGATTACTTTATAAATAAGGCATCGGAGAACTCGCCGGTTATAAAAGAATACGGTAATCTCTATCTCATGAATGACCTTCAAAATAATTTGGACAAAGCGCAGAATTCAGCGTTCCAGGTTTACCTTTCGAGCAATATATTGTTTTCTCCGTATTTCAATAACAACGGAGCTCCATTTACGGCGAATCCGAGCTCAAATGCGATTGGCTATGATGCCGCAATTACAAACGGCGGCTTGTATTCTTCTCAAATAAATGTCGAGAAGAATATTTTCAACAGCGGGCTTCTCGATGCTCTTAGCGAGCAACGGCTGGCACAGGGAAAAAGTTATGAGAACAAATCGCGTCAAGAGAAGCACGCTATCGAAAAACAAGTTACCGATCTGTATCTGAGCACGCTTCAGCATCTTCTCCTCTATAAGCTTTCCAAAGAGATCGAAGAGAATTTACAGAACCAGTTGGCAATTACCGGCGACCTTGTTGCAAAAGGATATGCCAAAACGCAAGATTATCTTTTGCTTACCATTGAACGAAAGTCGCAGATGATCGAGATGGATCAGACCTGGCAAAATTATAGAACGGGACTTCTGCAGCTTTATTCGCTTTGTGGATTGAGAGATACTCAAACGGTAATTCTTGATACCGTAGAATTGAAGCGGGCAGCGATAAAACCCGGCTCGGATTTTCTGACTCAATACGATCTCGACAGCTTGAGTGCGGCAAGTCAGCAGCGAGCGTTTGAGACAAGGTACCTGCCGCAGGTAAACATATTTTTCAATGCCGGATTGAATGCGGTGGAATTAAGCGGTATTCAGCGGAAATTCGGGTTGAGCGCCGGTTTGAATTTGTCGCTTCCCATCTTGGACGGTGATCAGAAAAGCATCACTCGCCAGCAAACGTATTTATCAGAACAATCACTGTCCGATTACAAAAATGTTCTTGCCGGACGTATTGTAACATGGAGGTATGATTCGCAGAATAGAACAATTTGGCTGAAAAAAAATCTTGATGCGATGAAAGAACAAATCGTCGATTACAAAAAACTGCTCGAGCTTTCAGAAGACCAGCTTCGGCATGGCGACATATCGATGATTGACTATCTGACATTGCTGAAGAATTATGTCGATCTTCAAAAAAACAATATTACCGCGGAAATAAATTACCAGCTTGAAATAAACGATTACAATTATTGGAATTGGTAGGATGAACGATCATAAGTATTCGCAGGGGAAAAAATTGTCGGCGGTATTTCTGCTTTCTCTGCCTGTGTTGCTTATCTCGTGCAGCGGGAAAGAAGGCGGGGCCAACGAAACAGGCGGCGGAACACCCGTGCAAATTGCTCGCCCCGCGTTGATGACGATGGATGATGATCTAACGCTGAACGGCAATACGATCTTTTTGAAGAAAGAAATTATCCGGTCGACATTTGACGGGTTTATTGAAAAGGTTTTTAAGAATATCGGCGATAAGGTTAACGCCGGTGATATGGTCATCCGATTAAAAACTAAAGAGCTTGCCGCAAGCGACAGCATCGATTTCAACATCGGCAAACAATTGTTCAAGGGCGCGGTGTATATTAACGCTGGTTCAGCCGGAGTTCTTACGGAACTGGATTTTCACGAAGGCGATTATGTAACATCGGGGGAACAGATTGCAATTATCTCCAATCCGTCTTCTCTCAGGATAAGGCTGAATGTTCCCTACGAAGATGTTATGAAAGCGAAAATCGGCGGAACGTGCAATGTCAATTTTCCGGATGGCGTCGACATTCCCGGCATTGTTGAAAAAAGCGTTCCATCGGTTGATCTGTCAACGCAAACCCAGGCTTTTTTGATTACGCTTGACCGCTTTGAAAACATTCCGGAGAATCTCAATGTCATTGTGACCATTCCGTTTGAACGCTTTAGGAATGCAACAGTTGTACCGAAGTCTGCCGTTATGACAAATGTCACTCAAGATTCCTTTTGGATTATGAAGCTCATTAATGATTCAATGAGTGTCAGAGTTAACGTTGAAAAGGGAATTGAGAACGACAGCGTTGTTCAAATTCTCCGACCGCACCTTGAGACATCCGATAGAATACTTTCATCCGGCGCCTACGGTTTGCCGGATACCGCTGAAGTCGAGATTGTGAAATGAATAACTTTTATGTGAAATACAAAAGCGCGGTCGCCGTAATTCTTTTTATGATTTTGTGCGGTGGAATTTATGCACTCCTCAATATTAAGTCCGGATTGTTCCCGGATGTTACCTTTCCGAAAATCAAAATCATTGCAGATAATGGCGAGCAGCCGGTTGACAAAATGACCGTTTCTGTCACCGTTCCGCTTGAGAATGCTATCAAAAAGGTGCAGGATTTAAATTTAGTAAAAAGCGCGACAAGCAGGGGGAGCTGTGAAATATCGGCGTTCTTCAACTGGAACTCGGATATTGATCTCGACCAACAACGCGTTGAAGCGAGGATCAACGAGATCAAGCAAAACCTCCCTCAAGGAATAAATATCTCCGTTGAAAAGATGAATCCTTCTATTTTTCCCATCATGGGATTTTCGTTGGAAGGCAAGGGTTATAGCGATATTGAATTAAGGAACCTTGGTGAGTACACGATCAAACCGTTTTTATCGAGAATTAGCGGAATCTCCGAGATTGCAGTTGCAGGGGGGAAAGTTGAAGAGTACCACGTCATTTTGAATCCGGTAAAAATGGCAAACCTGAAGCTCTCTCAACAGATTGTTGCAGATAAAATCTCTGAATCAAATTTTATTTCTTCAAATGGCTACGTGAACGATTACGACAGGCTCTATTTAACGTTAACCGAGGCTACGCAGAACAGCAAGGAGGAATTGGAAAACCTTGCAATATTGAACGGCCCGAAACGTGAAGTGAGATTGAAGGATATAGCGCAGGTCGAGATCGGGTCCGAACGAAGCTACGTTAAGATCAAAGCGAACGGTAGGACGGTGCCTCTCATACATATTTTAAAGCAGCCGAATGCAAATCTCATTGATGTTGAAAACGCGGTAAAAGAACAATTGCCGCAGCTCCAGAAAATACTTCCTAAAGGCGTTACTCTTCGCCCCTTTTATGATCAGGCAGATTTCGTTTCGGATGCAATCGGCAGCATTAAGGATGTTGTCTGGATCGGCCTTTTGCTCGCTATCCTTGTAACGGTACTCTTTCTCCGCTCAGTGAAAGCAAGCTCGGTTATTTTGGCAACGATACCGATTACGCTTGCGTTGACCTTCATTGTTCTGTTTGCTGCCGGCTATGCAATAAATATTATGACCATCGGTGCGATTGCGGCAGCGATCGGCTTAATTATCGATGATGCAATTGTCGTGGTGGAACAAATTCATCGCACTCACGAAGAAAACCCGGAAGAAACAAGTCAAGCGCTGGTCATACAAGCGATCAGGTATTTACTTCCTGCGATGGTCGGTTCTTCACTGAGCACAATTGTAATTTTCCTTCCCTTTTTTTTGATGAGGGGTATAGCGGGTGCCTATTTCAAAGTTCTCACGAACACGACAATTATTACCTTGGTGTGTTCATTCTTTGTGACATGGATCGGGCTGCCGGTGATCTATCTCCTTTTTTCAAAGAAAGAATCGGCACTTCAGCACCACAAGGAAGTGAAAAAGAGAGCCTGGGTTTACTTTTTCGTTAATCGCCCCTGGATTGCACTGGTGTTTGTCGCCTTCCTGGCAGCAGCTTCATTGTTCATCATTCCGAGATTGCCATCAGGATTTTTGCCCGATATGGATGAAGGATCGATCATCCTCGATTTTACAAGTCCACCTGGAACTTCGCTTGAAGAGACTGATAGGATGCTGAATGTGGTGGATAACATTTTAGAGACAACGCCCGAGGTTGAAAGCTATTCGCGACAGATCGGGACTCAAAACGGATTTTTTATCACGGAGCCGAACACCGGAGACTATACGATTCAACTAAAAAAGAACAGAAGCTCAACGACTGATGAGGTATCGGACGAAATTCGCCAAAGGATTGAAACCAAACTTCCTGCATTGAGAGTGGACTTCGGACAAATCATAGAAGATATGATCGGCGACCTGATAAGTGCGAGGCAGCCCATAGAAATTAAAATTTTTGGCGATAACCCGGATAAGCTGAAAGAATTGGCCGAACAGGTTGCTGCCGTTGTTGATCAAACCGAAGGGACTGCGGATGTTTTTGACGGGATAACGATTGCGGGTCCCGAGATACTATTTAGGCCGAAGACTGCGGCATTAGCGCAGTACGGATTGACGCCGAATGATCTGCAATACCAAATGAGTTCAAAGATAAACGGGCAAGTTGTCGGCAACGTGCTGGGGCAAAACCAGTTAATCAATATCAGGATGTTCGACGGTAAATTATACAATACCATGAACGACGTGAAGCACGGCTTTATTGTTTTGAATGATGGCGCTATCAAACCGGTAAATGAATTTGTAAGCCTCGATTACGTTAAGGGTGTTGCTGAAGTTGACAGAGAAAATTTAAAGCCGCTGTATGATGTTGTCGCCAGGCTGAATAACCGCGACCTTGGAGGCACTCTGAGGGACATTCAAAGCAATGTTCAGCGCGAAGTGAAACTGCCTCCCGGCTACGAAATCGTCTATGCCGGTTCGTATGAGGAACAGCGCCAGGCTTTTGCCGATTTAATGATCATTCTAGTGCTCGCCATATTGCTGGTCTTCACCGTAATTTTATTTCTGTTCAGAAATATCAAAGTGACTCTGGCAATTATTTTTATTGCGATACTCGGAATCTCCGGCAGCTTCATCGCGCTGTTCATAACCGGCACGCCACTCAATGTTGGAAGTTATACCGGCATCATTATGATTGTTGGAATAATAGGAGAGAATTCTATATTCACGTATTTACAACTGCAAGAATTTCAGAAAGCCGGGCATAATTTAAACGACTCAATCGTCTATTCCATTTCAACAAGATTGCGTCCAAAGCTGATGACGGCGTTTGGCGCTATCATTGCACTTTTGCCGCTTGCGTTCGGAATCGGGACCGGCGCGCAGATGCACCAGCCGCTTGCAATCGCCATCATAGGCGGGTTCATTATTGCACTCCCGTTATTGCTGATTGTTCTGCCATCGATCTTGAAGATGATTGAAAAATAGAATGCTGTATCATTTTATTTATCTCTAAAATTGTGCCAGCGCCCTTGAATGCAAATAGATTTTCTTTGCTCTGGCATCTTTCAAACTTGAGCCATTGATTATATAGATTATTACAACGATAATTTTTTCAGCAGAAATTACTTTGTTGTCAATTACTCCAAAAAATTTCCTACTTTTCCCCATTGTGGGAACTGAGAAAGAAATAGGATTGTTAAAGATTCGGGTCGAAACATGGCCATTTTAGGGGGAATTTGATTATCCTCCTGTTCACACCGTAGTTTCATAAATACGTGATCTACACCATTGTTTTTTGACTCTATTTGCGTATCTTGTATATAGTTGAAAGAGAAAAAGCAAGGTTTCAAGCGAAGCTCTTGATTTGTCGGTAAGCCAAACTAACAAGGATAATACGTGGGAACATCAAAGGTCATCATAGGTCTCGGCGCATACGTTATGATAGGTATGTATGCATTGCTGTTTACCTCGACAGACCAGGCTATCTACAATGTTGCGCAATCTCAGGCGTTTCACGACAATGCGCGGCAAATTTCCAATGCAGGCGTAAAGTTTGCCCTCGGAGATGTCGGCGGTAATTCAGGAGCCAGTTTCCCATCGAGCACAGTCAACTTCAATGGTGGGAGTGTGACGTACACAGGCAGCCGACCAGTTGGACTTACCGGCACGCAAATGCAGATATCCTCGACCGGAACGTACAACGGATTCCAAGTAACGATGATTGCAGTCCTTCAATATAATGGAGTGAAATGGACGCTACAACGAATCTACCAGCAGCCTGATGCTACAGAATATTCAAGATTGAGTTAAGCGTTTTTAAAATAGGTTTGTCATCCTCTTAAAATGCGATACAATAATTGAGTGTGTCGCATTTTCCATGTACGAAACGAGCAAGCTATCTTTGTTTACACTGATGAGGCCATGAAGTGATCGCACAATAGATACTCACACGTATTCCTTCTCAATTCGAGTGACCGCAGTAACACCCATCGCCGAAAAAATTGAATCAATCCACGTTGTTCCTTGGGTTGACCGCACCCCGCCCCCAAAAATTCTCGCTATTCGATTGCAAGCATTAGGCGACACAGTCATTACGCTCCCGTATTTACAGTCGCTTCATAATCTATGGCCGTCGACTCAATTCCACTTTCTTACAAGGGAAGAATTTGGCGACCTTCCACGTAATATGAAAATGTTCGACGCGGTTTTCACAATCGGCGGAGGGAGAGATCGCATGCGGCAATTTTGGAACGCATTACGTCTCGTTCCGCGGCTGCGAAATGAAAAATATGATGTTGTCGTCGATCTCCAGAGAAATATGGTAAGCCGGATGATTCGGCGAATGGTGCGGCCGAAAAGTTTGTCCGAGTTCGACCGGTTTTCTTTGAATACTGCCGGTGATCGAACACGAAGAACAATCAACAACCTTTTGCCTCGACCGATACCGGAGCCGCTGCCGCGTCTCGACCTTCGGGAAAACAGTCGGGGTGTGAATGCATTGAACGCCGCGGGCTATCATACCTCCAAAAAACTCATCGTGTTGAACCCGGCGGGGAGCTTCAGTACGAGGTCCTGGCCGCTCGATCATTTTCTGGGGTTTGCAACGGGTTGGATTGATAACGTCGATGCCGATTCACAGTTTCTGGTGCTCGGGACGGAACAAATTCGAGAGAAAGCAAACTTCTTAAAAAAAAACCTGGGAGATAAACTTATCAATCTTGTCGGAAAAACCACCCCTTCAGAAGCGTTTGCTATTTTGCAAAAAGCGGAACTTGTTGTATCGGAAGATTCCGGCCTTATGCATATGGCCTGGGTTGCTCAAGTTCCGGTCGTTGCCCTGTTTGGATCGTCGCGGAGCGCTTGGTCGAAACCACCGGGAAGATGGTCTGTCTGTTTGGATTCATCCGACCTCGATTGTGGCGAGTGTCTTCAACCGGCCTGCCGATTTGGCGACGTACATTGCTTGTCGCGTTACTCGACAGGATTCATCGTCGAGACGGCTAGAAAATTATTAGAGGAAAAAAATCAGAGTGGAGAATAAACCACGTATCGCGATTCTTGTTCCGGGGGGCATCGGCGCAAGCGATAATATTCCCTCACTGCTTGAACTGATATGCCGCCTTGCGGAGCCGTATAATATCAGCATCTATTCTTTTTCACATCTGACGCCCCACTCTTCGCTTCATACGAACCGCTGTGCGGTATCATTCGCTCCAAAATTTTTTGGGAAGAATAATCTTCTTAAGATAATCTATTTTCTTTGGCTGATACGAAAAGACCATAAGCAAAAAAACTTCAACATCGTGCATGGTTTTTGGGTGATGAATCAGGGGATTGTTGCAGTGCTGGCTGGAAAACTGCTGCGGTTGCCGGCTGTAGTCAGCCTGCTTGGGGGCGATGTTGTCTATCTCCCGTCAATACATTATGGTAATATGCGAAACACGATTTACAGAAAAATTGTTCGATGGGTTGTTAAAGAAGCTGATCGCGTCGTCGTCCTCACACGCTTCCAAGAACGACTAATGGTGAAGGATGGAATTGTATCCAATCGCCTCTCAATAATTCCCTTTGGCGTCGATACATCGAAATTTGCGTTTCGTCCCAGGGCACTTTCCGAAGCTCTCCGGTTTGTCTTTATCGGCAACCTCAACAAGGTAAAAGACCCCTTTACATTGATTAAGGCGTTTTCTCTTCTGGCTCGAAAATTTGACTGCAGGCTCACAATCGTTGGTCTAGACATTTTGAACGGGGAGGCGGAGAAATATGCCCGTTCGCTGGGAGTACACGACAAAATTGAATGGAAAGGCAAAGTTCCGCATGAAACAATTTCCTCCGTACTTTACTTGACCGATTTTTTATTATTAACGTCGTTGTATGAAGGAGAAGCCGTTGTTGTCATGGAAGCATTTGCCTCGGGGGTTGTCGTGGTTGGCACCAAGGTTGGATTGCTGGCCGATGTTGAAGACGATAGGGTCGTTGTTATGCCCGGGGATGCAGAGGGGCTCGTGAAGAAAATTGAGAGTCTTGTTATGCAGCCTCAAGCGGTCCGAGATATCCAGTCCGCGAATCGAGCCTTCGCTGAGAAGTATTCTGCAACATGGACTTGGTTTGAATACAAAACGGTGTACGAAGAACTGTTGCAACAGAGTCGATGAAAGAGACTATTGTTTCTTGGCGGGATAGCCCGGATGTTTTTCGAAGAGGAAATCTTGTTCATTCTTATTTTTGATTTGTCTTCGCCTCAGCAAATAGCGGACAAAACCTGCTTCTTCTTTTCCAGTATAGGAAAGTTCTTTTTCTTTCATAAAAAAAACATGTTGAATGTTGTAGTTCACGAACGCCCCGGCACACATCAAACACGGTTCAAATGTTGAAACCAAAACCAGCGAGCTGCGGTCGAGCGCAGAGAATTTTTCTATCCCCATCGCTGCAATGGCGTTGGATATAGCATTTATTTCCGCGTGTTCGCCTGCTTTAGCATTACAAAGAACGGTATTGTAACCTTCTCCAATAATCGATCCCTCAAACAGAAGCAATGCTCCGACCGGGACATCGAGCGAATCGAGCGATCGCTCGGCTAATTCCAACAACCGGGCGTAATGCTTTTCGTTAAGAACAATCTTACTCTTGAGACGATGGAATTTAGAATGCATAACATACAATGCTATTCCAACAAAGGCTAGAAGCAAAAGGGAAATGACCGGTAATTGATGCATTGATAAACCTATCTCCGAACTCTCATGGAAAGGCGAGGGCACACCGTGCGACGTTCCGTTTCGTTACGGTAAATATTGGAATGTCATAATAAAGTGATCCGCCCAATTGTTGAAAGGGAAAAAACCTGAACACCGTTCATCCAACCCCGTCAACATTCGGTAAACCCATGGATGGTTTTCTGCAACATTATTCATATACGGCGGAGGCGATATCGACGCCAATCCGCGAAGCTTAACAAGCCTGAAACGATCATTGAAGCTACGGGCAACTTCTCCCGGTGAAAAATAATAGGTGAGAAATTGATGACCTTCAATTGAAGCTGTCGTCCCATTTTTCGAAAATCGGCGGAGTCCAAGTGTTGAATTTCCCGTGATGATGTGGAGCAGCTCCCATGGACAGACACGCGGCATCATCACAAATGTCACCATCGCGCCGGGCTTCAATAAACGAGGGAGTTGATCTGTCACCGAACGAAGGCCTGCTATACAGTTTAACCCTCCGAAATTTGAGAAGATATGGTCAAAACGATGTTCGGGAAGCGTTTGCAATTCCGTAAACGAACAGCATGCGAAATGAATTTTTTCTTGTAGATGAAAAGTTTCTACCTTCTTTTCCAGTTCTTTAAGCATCCCTTCGGCGTTATCGATTGCGAAGACGGTGTACCCTTTCCTTGCGAAATAGACTGCGTCGATTCCTGTTCCAGCATTGAGTTCAAAAATACTGTCGCCCGGGAAAAGAAATTCTTCGACATGGCTGTAGACTTGCCTGCGCATCCAGTGAAGTATGGCGTTGGACTTCTCGTAGGAATCAAAAAACGGCGCTTGTGCAGAGAATGCGCGGCGTGCGTTTTCAACGTTTGACGAAAAATCAACAAGAGGGGTTGACATTATTCGCGGGCGAGATAGTATAATTGAAACCTGTCCAGAAGAGCTGCAGGGGCAAAATATCCGATTGAACATAGTGTCCTCAGCGTTCTGCCGTCGAAAGAAGTTTTCCACGTCATCACGTCTGCAAGAAGTCTCAACCCCTTTCTGAAGCGGAAAACTTTATGCACATACCTATGCAATTTTCTGTAATACGCCGCTGAATACGTTCCGCGAAACATCAAGGCAAGGTCATCTGAATCTACCCAATTTTTTTTCTCTTGAAAATCCGCTCTCACGTTTTCGTAAAACGTTGTTCCCGGCAAAGGATACGAGACTGAGATGCCGAGGTCGTCGGGCATGAGGTCTTTCACCATGCGGAGCGTCGCTTCAATATCTTTTTTATCTTCTCCTGGGTAACCAAACTGCAGGAAAAAGGAGGCGCGGATTCCAATTTTTTTCAACAGCGCACGCGCTTCGTAAATTTGAGCTATGGTCGTTCCTTTTTCCATCGAGTCTAAAACTTTTTGTGACCCGGATTCTGCGCCAACCCACACATCGGTACAACCCGCGCGTGCCAATACCTCAACGGTATTATTCTGGATCAAAAGGTCTGCCCGGGATTGGACCTTAAACCGGATCACAATTTTTTCGCTCTCCACTAATTTGGCGAATTTCTCAACCCAGCCGGGCTTTAGGCCAAAAATATCGTCCGCAAACCAGATATGGTCGGGCTTGATCGTTTGTTGAAGCAGCTTGATTTCCTCGACAACGTTTTCAGGAGAACGTGAATTGTACACCTGTCCGTAAATTGGTTTAGCGCACCAGTTGCAATGGTACGGGCAGCCGCGCGTTGTCACTACATTGATGGAGAAATATCCGTGCCGTTTCTTCCACGCTCTTTCGTACGATGAGCCATCGAGTAAATGCCACGCGGGCAAAGGAAGTTCGTCGAGATTTTTTACCGGAGGTCGCCGGGAGGAACGGATAACCGTGCCATGATCCTTAAACGCGACCCCACGGATCACGTTTAGATTCACATTCCGGCTACGAATGACTTGTTGACAAATTTCAGCGAGCGTTTGTTCACCTTCGCCGATAATAACGGCATCCGCAGAATGTTCGAGATATTCTTCAGCATGGTCGGTAGCGTCGGAGCCGTGGACGACGACGAACGAACCGTATTCCTTTGCGATTGTTGCCATTGCAAACGCCGCTTCCCGCATTCTGCTCAAGCACATCTTGTTGAGATAATTAAAATTATCGTCGTAAATGGCAACGACTGAGGGACTGGAGCGCTGAAGCATGGGCCGAATATTTTCTTCCGAATCGGCCAGCATGGTGTCGAATAACGCTACAGAAAAATGATCTCTTTCCAGATAACTTGCTGCGTACAGTGTCCCTAGCGGGGGGTACGGCATCATCGCTTTTGCCTGTTTCGGGTCGAAGCGGATAAAATATGAGTGTGTGAGGAGGACATCGGTCATGCTGTTCACTCAACGCCGAATTGTGCGAGACGCCGTTGATAAGTATTTAAAATACGTGTCTTATGATCGTCGTACCAGACCGAGGAAATATGCGGCGTGCATTGAAAAAGGGAATTGAATTTGTTTTCGTCGAGGTGTGCATTTCTCTTTTTCCAATAGCCCCGGGCAGTATTCATTAAGAATGTTTCAATCGAATTGAGCGGAAAGAGATTCAATAAAAATTCAGCTCCTCGCTGTAAAAGAGAGGAAGTATTCGCAAGAGAACGAGTGGGAGAGCTCCCTTTGCCCCAGTTGGGCAAGTACACCTGGGTCCAAGAGTTTACCGATTGAAATTGTTGATAGGCTGTTTCATTCCAAAGAACTCTCGTTGTTGCGATTTCAACTGCGTTAAAAATATTTTTTTCGGAAAACAATAATCCATTTTCCGTCACAAAGAGGTTGAAGCAGAAGTACTTGATTGTATTAAAGAGGAATATTCTTCTCACCGCGGTCAATATCATTTTAGGAATCCATAATCGGTTTGGCGCTGTCACGATCATGAAATCAACGTCGCTCGAAAGGCTCGCGACGTTTTTTGACAGGGACCCCGTGATGAAGATTGCCCGGACAAAAGGGATTTGCTTCAGAAAGAGCGAAACCCATCGAGCCCGTTGCAACATTGTCGAAGCCCGCCGCTCATTTTCAAGCCGGCACCTCACGATCTCCGGAGTTTGGTCGGAAAAGAAGTAGTAGCCGTTTTCGCATTTTAAGAAGCCGAGTTCCACTAAACACTGTAATGTCTCTTCCAGATGTTGCATCGTAATGGAATTGCGCGGAAGGAAAGCGTACACTTGATGTTTGGAAAGCGGGTACGAGAAAACATCGAAGTACGCAAATGTTCGCAAAACATCCTGCTGAAGTAGTGTCAACGTATATTTCATCTTCACAAGAGATAATAGAAGAAATGGGGTTTGGTACTTGAGAGGCTTATTCGACGAACAATCTAACCGGCTATTTTTAGAGTCGAATTTTTTTGCGTAGCAGGTTATGTGGTCCGTATTAGCACACCGTTCCGCTGCTCCCTCAGCCGGGTTTTCGTGAATTGGGACTTCTGAATAATTTTAAAAGTATGGCTCGCGCAAAGACGCAAAGTGGCAAAATGATTTAAAAACAGAGTCTTTGCGCCTTCGCGAGAGACAATTTTTCAGAAGCCTCGAATTATGATTCCGGAGTATGTGTATTGGCTACACCTTTTCAACGAGTTATAACGAGATTTCAATCAACATAATTCCACCATTCTGTGATTGGCGTAACAGATTGAGCAGAAGCGGACGAGTTTGGCTAGACGTTGGGCACCTTCCTGATTTATCCGACTAAATATTTCAGCATATCGCGATCTGTTAGATATAGGCGTTCGACACCAATGATGAGACACGACTTGAAATTGTGCGAATAATTCGCTATGTAGCAATCCACCATTGGAGAAAAGGGAAGATTCGCGATTCTACCCGATGGATTTTGAAGGCTTGGAAAGCCATCGTTCAGAATATTATTCAAAGGGCCTCACATGAAACGATTTCTGACTACATTGACATTTATTATTGCTTTTTTTGAAATCTTAAGCGCTGGAAACGAAACTCGTTTCATGAGGTATCCGGACATTCATAAAGATAAGATCGTTTTCACGTATGAGGGAGACCTCTGGTTGGCGACAATTGACGGCGGATTTGCCCGCCGGATTACGAGCGCACCCGGAAATGAGTTTAGCGCAAAGTTTTCACCGGATGGAAAATGGATCGCATTCACGGGAAATTACGACGGTTCGCAAAACGTTTATGTCATTCCGTCCGAAGGAGGAACACCCGTCCGCGTGACGTATCAAACGGGTGGGGCACAGGTAGTGTGCTGGACTCCCGACGGAGAAAGGATCGTCTATCGGTCATACGCAGAAAACTATATCGGCCGGGACCCCAATCTCTATTTTGTAAATAAAAATGGCTCGGCGCCCGAGCGGTTCCCAATCGACCGGGGACGCCTCTGCAGTTTCTCGGCCGATGGGAAAAAAATGGTTTATCAGAG
The DNA here is from genome assembly GCA_963717445.1 of uncultured Bacteroidota bacterium. Lineage (GTDB taxonomy): Bacteria > Bacteroidota > Ignavibacteria > UBA10030 > UBA8401 > JAGVPT01. The sequence continues at coordinate 2,493,400 of OY970334.1, forward strand.
AAGGGGAAGCGAGGAAAATTATTGGAAGCGGTATAAAGGAGGTCAGTATCCTGATATCTGGATGTATGATTTTACGACCGCAGTGTTTACCCCCATCTCGGATTATGTTGGGAAGAACTGTTATCCGATGTGGATCCGTGATTCGATGTATTTTGTCTCCGACCGTACAAACGGCATTTCCAACCTTTACCGAGAAGACTTATCGACGAAGAAGATCGACGAAATTACATCGTTCAACGATGTCGATGTAATGATGCCATCGACAGACGGCGAGACAATTGTGTTTGTGCACGATGGATTCATCCATCTTTTGAATATTGCAACTGGAGAGGTAAGAAAAATTTCTGTCGAGTGTTCTTCCGACCGGTGGGCGTTGCGGCCCAAAACGATGAACCCGAAAGACTACGTCCACAGCGTCAACGTATCCAACGACGGAAAAAAAATTGTCGTCGAAGCACGCGGCGACCTCTTTATCGTTCCAACGGAAAAAGGGGAGACAAAGAATCTTTCAAACTCTCCCGGCACGCGCGAGCGGTACCCGCAATTCTCACCCGACGGGAAAACGGTTGCATTTTTCTCGGATAAGAGTGGGGAGTATCAACTCTACACTCAAAGTGTAACCGGCGGGGCATGGACGCAACTCACAACGACGCTCGACCGCACGGTCTACCATCTTGAATGGTCTCCGGACGGAAAAAAGATCCTTTTCGGCGATAAAGATTTCGCAATCTTCGTTCTCGACGTTGCAACAAAGAAGTTGACCAAAATTGACGAATCGCACCAATTAAAGAACGACGAATTTTATTGGGAGATCAGCGACTACAACTGGTCGCCGGACAGCAAATGGATTTGCTACAGTCTTGTCCAGTATAATAGAAACAGCCAGATCTTTATTTACAACCTCGAGCAGGAGAAGAAATACGCCGTGACCGATGATTTCTACGACAATCTTTACCCCTGTTTCGACCAAAACGGCGATTATCTCTATTTTGTCTCAAGCCGTAATTTTGATATCCTGATGGATTTTTACGAAGATGACCATACTATTCGCTCGCCGCAGACAGTAATGGCCGTTCAATTGAAAGACGGGGAGAAACCTCCCTTTGTCGAATCCGACGAGAGCGAAGGGAAGAAAAAGGAATCCGGCACACTGCAAATCGATCTGGACGGTTTACAGAAGCGCACATATCCGCTTCCTGTTCCGGCGGGCAATTATTTCTATCTTAAGGCGGGAAAGGGAAAAGTGGCGTGGTGCGCCATCGACCATTTTACAGAAGACGAGTACGAAGAGATTTTTAAACCGAACGGCGCAACGAAGTGGCAGCTCATGATGTATGATATGACTGCGAAGAAGGATGCCGTGCTCGGGGACAAAATTAGCGATTTCAAGCTGTCGACAAATGGCGAACAATTGATGATACGGAAAGAGAATGATGTTTTTGTGACAACATTCGATAAGGCATTTTCCACAATGAGTGCGGGGGAAAGGGTGAGTCTCGGCGAAATGTTCTACACCGTGGATTATCAGCAGGAATGGAATCAGATATTCAACGACTGCTGGAGATGGTACCGGGATTTCTTCTACGATCCGAATATGTACGGTCACGACTGGAAAGCAATCGGCGAAAAATACCGCGCGTACATTCCGGATATCAGCTCACGAGAAGAATTGAATTGGGTCATGCAGCAAATGGTTGGCGAGCTTTGCGTGTCGCATACGTACATTGGCGGCGGTGATGCGGGAACCGTTTCAACATCTCCTCCGGTGCTGTACACGGGCTGGCTTGGCGCCGACCTTGTTGCCGATAAAAAATCCGGCTACTACAAATTTGAAAAAATCTACGGTCCAACGGAATACAATGCAAGTATTACAGCTCCTCTTGCACGTCCGGACTTTGATATTAAGGAAGGATATTACTTGCTGGCTATCAACGGAACCGAGCTTAAAGTCCCGGACGATTATAACAAATTTCTCCAGGTGAGCAGCGGCGAGAAGGTGAGCATCCGGGTAAACTCCAGTCCCAGCATGGAAGGGTCGAAAGTGTACGAGGTTGAGCCGATACGCAATGATAATAATCTTCGTTACGCACGCTGGCTTGCCGATAACATCAATAAAGTTTCAAAAGCCACGGACGGCAAAGTCGGCTATATGCACATCAACGCGATGGGAGCAGGTGGAATTGGGGAGTTCGATAAATTTTGGCGAGCTTTCCGGTACAAAGATGCAATCATCATTGATGTGCGGCGGAACAGCGGAGGATGGACTGAGTATTTCCTGATCGACAAGATGGAAAGAAAAGTGACGGCGCAAAGCGCCTTACACGGCATGATACCGATGCGCTATCCGGGAAGTACGTCGGTTGGCAATTATGTCGTCGTGTCGAACGAAGACAACGGGTCCGACGGAGAAGCATTTCTTGAAAGCTTTAAAGCGAGAAAGCTCGGGACTATCGTCGGAGTAACATCATGGGGCGGTCTTGTGGGAATTCAGAACACGCAAATTACGATTGACAACGGGAGAGTTGAGCAGTCAAACACCGGCTTTTACGGAGAGAATGGAGAATGGCTTATCGAGAATCATGGCGGCGACCCGGATATTCGGGTCGATAACGACCCTGGGAGCGTTATGGAGGGAAGGGACCCGCAACTGGAAAAAGCGATCGAAGTCGCGCTAAAAAAAGCGGTGGAAAATCCGTTCAAATTTCCTCCGGTGCCTCCGTTCAAGAAGCCGTAGAAGCGCGGTCAGGTTATTGACAACGATGAATCTATCGCCGTAGAATTCATCTCTGTGTAATGCTTTCCGAATTCAACAACTCGAATGTGATATATCGGTGTTGAGATGACACACTATTGGAGAATACAATGAAAACCATTCTGATCGTCGATGACGATCCCGATATGCGAAAATTGGCCACGATCATCCTAAGCAAGGAAGGATATGAGATTATTGAAGCGGAGGATGGTTCCATTGCACTCGACCTCGCAAAGATAAAATCTCCCGACCTCATTATCACGGATGTTATGATGGAGAATGTCAACGGTTTCATGCTCTATGAACTTTTGCATGAAGATCCTGTCACAAAAAATATTCCGATGATTTTTGTAACAGGCGAGGCGCAAAGGGCAGGAGCTTGGGATTCAAACCCGAACGTGCTCTACCTTGAGAAACCCATCGTTATGCAACAATTGATCGATGCCGTAAAAAAAGTATTGTAAGAAGTGTATAAACATAAGCCGGGAATGGGGCTCACATTGCATGCGAATCAATCACGTTGAACCGGCTCGAAGAATTGACTCTCCCCAATTGCCCCGTGCTGGGGATTCTCCCGTTCGAAAAAATGGTGCTGCCAATCCCTCTTTTTGTCTATCGCACCTTGTTGAGGCTCGCTCTTCATTGATTCGCAACGGATCTACCCCGGAGAACAATTATAAACCCCGTCATGCCAAAACATAACACAACGGCCTCGATTCTCGTCGTTGACGATGAAAAAGGCTTCCGCGATATGCTGACCGCAATCCTCGGGCCGGAAGGATACTCGATCGCCACAGCGGGCAACGGCGTTGAAGCGATTAATGCCGTTCAAAATTCTTTCTTCGATTTAGTTTTGCTCGATGTGAAAATGCCCAACGTCGATGGCATGGAGGTCCTGCATTTCATCAAAGACAACTATGTCGATACTCAGGTGATCATGCTCACCGGGGTCGATGACGTGCGTATCGCAGTCGAGTGCATGAAATTGGGCGCATTTCATTATCTCACCAAGCCGTATTCGGCCGACGAGTTGATTGCCCTTATTGCCCGCGCGCTGGAACGGAGGCAGTTGCTCATTGAGAACAAAGTCATGAAGTCCGAGCTGGCCCGTTTGGCTTCCTCGTCGAGCCTTGTCGGACAAAGCCCGGCATTTATCAGCGCCCTCGAGCTGGCGAGCAAAGTAGCCCCTACCGATTCTACCGTTCTCATTGAAGGAGCCAGCGGAACCGGCAAAGAATTGTTTGCAAATTTTTTGTTCAAAAACAGTCCTCGTTCGGAAAAGCCGTTTGTTGCGCTTAACTGCGCCTCTATTCCGGACACACTTATCGAAAGCGAACTCTTCGGTCACGAGAAAGGTGCGTTCACCGACGCACACGCGATGCGGCAAGGGCTGGTTGAATTGGCAAACGGCGGGACGCTGTTTCTGGACGAGATCGGTGAGATCAGTACGGTATTTCAACCGAAACTGCTGCGGTTCATCCAGACCGGAGAATTCCGCCGCGTCGGTGGAAATAAGACGACGAAATCCGACGTTCGGATTATTTCTGCAACGAACAGGCATCTCATCGATGAAGTGAAAGAAGGGCGTTTTCGTGAGGACTTACTCTATCGCATCAATGTTATCACGCTTACGATTCCCTCCTTGCGTGATCGGCGGGAAGACATCTCGCTGTTGGCGAACGAAATCGTCGCTCATAAATTGAAAACCCGTGTGCCCAAAAAATTACACCAGGATGCGGTCCGGGCTTTGCTGGAGTATCAATGGCCCGGCAACGTGCGTGAGCTCGAAAACGTCTTGGAACGGGCTGCCATCCTGTCGACCGATGAATATATTCGTATAAAAGATCTCGTCCTCCCCAGAGGTGTTTCAACCGAAGCCGTGTCCGGAAAAATTGCAAGCGCTGTTTCGATGAAGGAACTTGAGCGTGAACACATTTCGGGAATACTCCATCAAACCGGCTGGGATAAGAATCTTGCAGCAAAAATTCTTGGTATCAGCCTCAAGACCCTCTACACGAAGATTCAACAGTACAACATCTCAAAAAAGTAAGGTTGAAATACCGTACCTGATTCTTCTCTCTTTTCTCCTATCTCTTAATACTTGTAAGCTTCCCTGTAATGGAATATCGGAAATTTCGAGGATGTCCGGCGCGTGTAAAAACCGGTCTGGATAAAGGGGTAGTATAGCGGGGTGTCTGTTCCGTCGTAATATGTAACAGCGATAACGTTATTCTGCTGGACGAACGTCGACCACGTGACGGGAAAAACTCTTGTTACGGTTGAATCGATCTCGTATTTGAAATCGATCCGCTTAAGGTCCGACGCCGAAAATTGAACATCCTGCGAAGTCGTAATCCCGGTATCCAGCTCAACGTCGAATGTGTACGATTTCAGGTTTCCGTATTGGACGTTGATGGCATATCCGAACGAATAGTTGCTGCTGACATCCGAAAAATACATTTGCTGAACAAGCGAGGCAGTTTGAGTTTTTCCTCCACCAAGCAGCACTTCGCTTATTCCCGACGAGGTATGCATCAATGCCTCGATATAGCTGCATGAAGTATTTGTTCCGACTGGAACCAACGTTTCTCCGTTTTCATCGATTGGCGATACGGTAACAGCATGGTTCGCCTCGCTTTTGTCGATTTCGACCTCGAGATCGTCTTGTGTATTCAGATTTTCTTTGACAACGTACGTTGATCCTGAAAACGCCGTGATGATGTCGTAGATGCCGGGAGGGACAACGGCCGAAAGGAATGAATTTGTCGGATTGAAGTAGTACGAATTGTTTTTTCGGTCATGGATCACGACTTGAAACGGCGTCTCGCTGAATGAAACTTGAAATACGGTCCCCTTAAAAAGAACGTAAGGAATATTAACCGTATCGCTGTTTGAAATGGCCAGAATATTCCCTCCGTATCCTTGGGATAAGGTAGTGTTATCGGGCAGGACGGAATTATCGATGTTGATGTCGATGACAATACTCTCAGTTTCGTTTGATGAAAGAGTTATAGCAGGGGGAGTGCATTGAACATTGATTCCACTCTGTCCGGAAAGGTTTTTGAACGCATATGTCTTTGACGACGGAGAAACGTTCGTAAAAGCTATTGTATCTGTTTTCGTCCATTCAGTTGTTGAAGAATTGTCGAACCCGAAGCTGAGTGTAGCAGGTGTTGTAAACGCCTGAACAGCGCCGATTTTGGATGTATCGATTTTTCCCTTGCCTTGTGAGAAAATCGGTGAGCCTAAATCCGCCGACGCAGAAATTATCGCATCCCGAATTTCGAGTGCACTCCACTCCGGGTGTAATTGCCGTAGATTTGCCGCAACTGCCGTAACGTATGGAGCGGCCATTGACGTCCCGCTCATTTCAATGTAACCCCCGTTCATCTTTGCCGACACGATGTTCACTCCCGGAGCGACGACATCGGGTTTGACGCCGTAAATTTTGTTTGAAGGCCCTTTCGAACTGAACGAAGCGATGGCATTAAGCGAATCGATCGCCCCGACGGTCAACGCCTCGCGGGCGGCTCCGGGGGAAGAAATCGTGCCATAATCCCCGTCATTCCCTGCCGCCACGACGACAACAATACCGGCATCGACCGCCCGGTCGACTGCTTGCGAAAGAATATCATCGGGATCGCCGTCCGAAGTTCCTAAACTGAGATTAATGATGTCGACACTGTCTGCCATCGCTTGCTCGATCCCGGCGATTACCGTCGATGTATTTCCATTTCCGCTGGCATCGAGAACTTTATACGCAAACAACTCTGCATCCGGTGCCATACTTTTCAACGAGGCCGAGTTTCCCGCGATGATTCCGGCAACATGTGTTCCATGCCCGTTGTCGTCGAGAGGGTTGGGATTATTGTTCACAAAGTCGTAACCGCCGGCCACTTTGAAGCCCGGGCCGAAACCTCCCCCTAACGCTTCATGTAAATAATCAACTCCCGTATCAATGAGTCCAACTTTTACTCCTTTACCGGTTGTGAACGATGCGTCAGGCTGAGCCGGTGGGGCCTCAGTTTTGACCGTTGAAGGGACAGCGAATGCCGTTACTTTTTTATCTTCATAAATGCGTTTTACTTCGGGGAGAGAGGCCATCCGATCGATGTCCGAACGGGAAGCGTTGAGAGAAACCCCGTTCATCGCCCGCGAGAATTGACGGAGAATTTTTGCCGACGATGAGCTCGAAAGAATTCTGTTGACAAATATATTTCGTTGCTGGGAAGCAGCAGCCCTATTGTTTAGCGTGCTTCCTTTACTATGGATGACCGCAGGTGTTGAAAGCTCCACGATCACGTTCACTTTTTGATTTTCGTCCACGCTCATGGCAGAAAGTATTTTCCCCCCTTGAATAGTCTGCAGCAGCGAAGTATTTGTAGCAAATTTCTGAAGGCTGTCATTCGCTCCAAACTTTTTCACTACAAGATTTTGTCCTAAAACGGGGCAGCAAAGGGCAACAATGAGGATAACCATCCCTGAGATGCATCTAACTTTTCTCGCGCTCACTTGATTAACGCCATTCTTTTTGTTTCCAAGGTTTTGCTTCCATCATCTGCGGTGACAAGCATCCGGCAGAAGTATGTTCCCGATGCTACTAATGTACCGTTGCTCGTCGTTCCGTTCCATCGTACATTGTAACTTCCCGCTTCTTTATCGTCATCGACCAGCGTTGTTACTTCTTTCCCGGTCACGTCGAACAAAACTACGGAAACTTTTGCTCTCTTTCCAACATTGAAATGTATCGTCGTTGAAGGGTTGAATGGGTTCGGGTAATTCTGATCGAGGGAAAAATCTTTTGGCATATTCGCATTTGAACTATTAACGGCGGAGACGGCAGAATTAATACCGGCGATTTCAAAAACTGAATCGTAAATGCGAACAACGGGGGCACTGAACGCAAACATATCATATTCATCGAGGACTTTGTTGCTGTCAACGTTAAAGAACTTGCTTTGAGCGACTTTGTCCGTCGGTTTGGCTGAAATGAGGTCGAAGGTTTGACTGTTGGAGAGTGTGAAAACGAAAAGAAGTGATGCGATTATTCTTACTACGAGGTTCGATTGTTTTCTTGTTGTTCTCACTTTGCCTTCTCCTTGAGTTCTGTATAGGAGAGTTGCAAAGTGAAGTCCAACAAAAACAGTCGACGAAAAATCTTCCTAATCGGTTGTTCGGAATAGAGTTAGGGGATCAGACGAGTCCAATATCTCATTGAAGCAAAATGGGCATTTTTGCGCAAAATTTAGTCATTTTGTAATTATTACAGAGTAGAGCTGTCCACTAAATTGCTAGAGTTCTCTGTTTTTTTCATCAATTTTACTCAGAGAAAGTAGAGGGTCAAAGACGTGTGATTAACCGAAGCTCCACTACCTCATCCTCGTTATGAAAAATGTAGAATTTACAAAACGATTTACGGTTAAATTTTTGAAAAGTTTGATATGTTTCGAAGGACAAATTGCTGGAATTAGGTTTTTGGTTGACGGATGTATTGAGGGAAGTGAAGTTGGTTATTGCGTGGGATTGTTGTACTGCAAAGAGAGAGTATATGAGCTGTCGGTGTTACACGAGACCGGTACAGTGAGAATTGATTTTACAGCATCGAAACGAAAACCATTCTCTTTTTTAGAGATTCCATTTAGTTGGATAGCTGCCGGACTTTTTGAAATGCCATGGACTTCGACGATGTAGATTCGATGTTGAATTTTTCCGTCGAATGAACCGATTGAAGGTCCGATCGTCAGATTCAGTGCGGATTTTTTTACCGTGCGGACAAGAGACTGCGTGAATGTCGTCATCGCAAACTGATTTTTTTGGTACAAAGTGGTTTTTCCATCATCCTCATACAGTGTATAGGAAGACTCTCCAGTCTCGACAGGGTAGACCCGGAGGGTAAGTGTGTCGAGTGAACGTTCATCACTATAATTCATGACGGGCGCAAAAGGGATAATGCTCCCCGACTTGACAAAAATGGGCATGTGTTCGAGCGGTGCCGGAACAGTGAACGTTTTTCCGCCGGGAAAAACTTCATCGGTCCAGAAATTAAACCATCTTCCCTCCGGAAGGAAAACCTCCTTTGTCGTTTGTCCTTCCGCGACAATCGGAGAAACAAGAAATGAATTTCCCCAAAGGTAGGACGAACTCGCGTTGAAGAGATTATGGTGATTGACATCCGTCCAGAACAGTGGGCGGGCCAGCGGCATTCCCGTTTTGCAGTTCTCGTATGCCATCGTGTAGATGTAGGGGAGAAGCTGATAACGGAGTTCGATATACATCTTGCAAATTTTCTCCGCTGCCTGGCCGAAGCGCCATGGTTCCGTTGGAGAACCCTTGACAACTTCTCCTGCACCGTGAGCGCGCGTGATGGGGCAGAATGTTCCGTACTCCATCCAGCGAATATACAATTCCGGTGTAGTCGGAATACGAGAATATCCGCCGATATCCGAGTTGTGATACGCAAGTCCCGACATTCCCATGTTCAACAGCATCGGCAATTGTACGGCGAGCCCGCCAAAATTTCGTGCAACATCGCCTGACCACGGTATTACGCCGTAGCGCTGAATACCGGCAAAGCCGGAACGCGTAAGGTTGAAAACCCGTTCTCCGGGACGGTATTGCGCAAATCCTTCAAAAATAGTTTTTGCCCAAAGCAGATTATAGATGTTATGCACTTTTGCTGCGCTTCCGAGAAAATGTTTCATGTCATCGGGGTGACGCTCGGGTTCCCCCAGGTCTGTCCAGAGACCGGCCACGTGTGTCCCAAGAAAAGGAGGATGTTTACTCCACCACCATTCACGTGCTGCGGGATTTGTTATATCCAGGAGCGTTGCATTGCATCCGCCACATGACCACCAATGGTTAAGCATGTATGGAGCTCCCGCCGAATCCTTTGCTACGTAACCGTCCCTTACAGCTTCTAGGAAATTCACCGAGGAGTCGACGATATATGGTTCGGTGATGAGAATCGTCTTAATTCCTCGTGCAAGAAAATCGGATACCATTGTTTCCGGATGGGGCCAGGAGGCTTTGTTCCAACGGAGATCTCCCATTTTGTCGAACCAGCGAAGGTCGAGAACTAAAGCGTCGCAGGGGATTTTCTTTTGCCGGAGAGTGTCCACAATGGCGCGGGCCTCGATTTCATTTTGATAATGATTCTTCGATTGGATGAAGCCGAACGCCCAGCGCGGCGGAAGTGGTTGCCTTCCCGTAAGCCAGGTATATCGTTCAAGCTGTTGCGGAATTGCTCTCCCAGCAATAAAGTAGTACGACAGCTCTCCACCGCTTGCGGTATATGAGAAAACCGTGCTGTCGGATGCGCCGACATCGAAGCGGCCTTTATAGGTATTATCGAAGTAAAGAGCATACCCGTTCGTTGAAGCGATGAAAGGAACATTGAGGTTCATTGTTGAAAGGGGGGATGCGTATCCGCCATGCTGAGTGTTGTAACTCTCAAACACTTGCCCCCGTTTATCCAAACTTGTTCCCCGCTCGCCGGTGCCATAGAAATGCTCATCCGGGCTAAGTGAAAATTTCACTTCACGCATAGATTGATGCACTGCAAATCCTCCGGCAGGGGCTTCTGACAAGAGCAATTTTCCCGTCGAGTCGAAAAAAGAAAAACGAAGAGGGAATTTTCGGCAGACGACTGCGATCGAAGGAGACGATATTGTTAAGGATGAATCCGAATCGGAAATGGAGACGAAAACATTTTTGTCCGCATCGCGAATAACGGCAAACGATGAATCGGGCTGAGTTTTTGGTGATGGGAAAAAATCGAGGCGAAGAATGCTTGGTGTGTAAAACGTTATTCGTACCGACGAGCTTTCTGCTTTTACGGTGATTGAATGTTCTATGCTTGAATATCCTGTGTACATCCCCAGAGATGCTTGTGCATTTGCCGACAAGAAGAACATCAAAGAAGATAATATCCGCAGTTTCATTATTGTCCTTCTTCAGGGCAGTCTTTTACTCCTTGTATCAAAAGAGAACGGTCGATCGGCGTTTTCGTTATAAAAACCGAAAGGCACCGTTTTTCTTTGTTCCATACCAATCCTTCTTCCGAGGCAATCGCTTCCTCTTCCGACTTTACAAATTTGAGCTGCTTGCCGTTCACGTTGAAACAGATGGGGCGGGAAAGGCCGTGGAATTCAACGCGGTATGTTCGATAGGTTGGAGCGTGTTCGTAGGTTCCTGAACCGGCGCCGATGCTGAGCGCCATGATCGATTGTACGAAAACGAATTTGGTCGTTCGCAACTCCCCCTTCGTTCGATACGACTCAGTGATTCCATCGTCTTCGGTGAGGGTGAATTCTCCATCACCGCCGACATAGACATTGATGCAAAGCTTATCCTTTGGAATAAAAGCAGTGCTGAGAGCAAAAGGAGCCATCGGAATGATTGAACCGGCCTTCACGAAGAGTGGAAGCACGCCGGCGGGGGATGCGTACTTGATTTGCTGGTTCCCGTTCAACAAGGAGTCGTTCCAGAAATCATACCATGCTCCTTCGGGCAGCCACACCGCAACACTGGTGTCGTCAAAACAATTTGGAGCAACGAGGAAGTCGCTTCCCCACATGTACTGAAGATCGTACTTCCATGCAAGCGGGTCACGCTGATGTTCGAAAACCATTGCCCTGGCAATCGGCATTCCGGTTTTGGACGCTTCATGCGCGCACGTATAAATGTACGGCATAAGTTCGTACCTCAATCGTGTGTATGTTTTGGCATCTTTTTGAACTTCGATAGGTCTATCGAGAGGCCATCGCGATTCCCCCATGCCGTGTGGTTTCCAGAACGGCGAGAAGCTTCCGAACGCCATTGACCATTTCCGGTACATGATATCGTCTGGGCCTTTTTTATTTTCCCAATCGTAGAACCCTCCGGCATCGTGTCCCCAAAACGGAAAACCCGAAAGCCCGGCCAACTGCATACTCCGTATCTGAGATCTCATATCATCATACGTCGGCCTAATATCTCCGCTCCACAACGTTGCATAGCGTTGAGCGCCGGCAGTCATTCCACGCACCCAGACAAACGGCCGTTTGGCCGCTCCGATCATCTTGTCCCATCCTTCCTGCACCAGCGCTTTTGCGATAAGAAAGAACCAGTAATTTTTCATTTCCATCCATGTTCTCCCATCGCCGAGAACCATTGAGGCTGGAGCTTTCCCCAACTCATCGAACTCGTCAATCCACAGCGCATCGCCGGGATATCCTAATTTCGGGCTGAGAGATTTTCTCCAAAATAGATTCCAGAACCATTCTCTCACTTCCTTTCGGGTGAAGTCCGGAGCGCTGTCGCCGAAGTCAATGCTGTCCGAAACGGGAATATTGAAGGAAGGATTCCATCTCTCACTCGCTTTTGCAATACAGCGGTTAAAATCGATCGTCATCACAAGTCCGTTTGCCTTGACCCACTGCTCGTATTCGTGCGGGTCCGGGAATCGAGTTGTGTCCCATTCAAAATACGACTCGCATCGTTTTCCCCCTCCGGCTCTCCATCGATTGTCGTTAATCAAATGGTCGATCGGGAAGCCTGCGTTTCGATGCTCGGTAACTTTTCGTTTCCACCATCGTTCGTCGGATGGGTCGGGTGAATGTTCGTCATTTCCCTTGTCGGAAAGAGCAAGGCCGAGCATCGCAATCGGCGGCAGGCGGGGTCTTCCCGTGAGCTGAGTGTAACGGTCGAGGATGTTCGCGAAATCGGGGCCAAGGATAAAAAAATAATCCATCCGGCCGTTTCCTTCGATCGAGAACTCATAGATGCCGTTTTTGCCGAAGTTGAAAGAATTCGGGAATGTGCTGTTCAGAAAAATACCGTACCCCTTGCTTGAGAGATAGAAAGGAACGATCAACGGAGCCTGCTGACCGTGTTCCGTGCCGTAGTTTCGTTTGAGTTCTTGCCCTTTGAGGTCGAGATGCTCCGCCCTTCCGAAATACCCATGGCCCAATCCTGTGAAATGTTCTCCGGTGTCGCAGGCAAACGTCGCATGTATCGAATTCTCATCCCAGCGCACACCGTCATTTTCCTTCAACACGGGTCTGTTTTCTCCGGGATAAGAAAACGAAATACGCAGAGGGTTTTTGTTTACGTGTAGAACCGCGCCGTTTTCCGCGCGCGTTTGAAGGACAAAAAATGAATCGCGGTCGGATAAACGCAAGGTCCCATCCCAATCATGCGATTCGACCATTTCATAGCGATCGTCCGGAAAGAACTCTTCATCTTTGCGGACCGATTGGACACGTATGATGTAGTCGCCGTACGGGGTAACCCGAAGCCTTTGGCCGCTTGACGAGGTGAAGACGATGCTCCGGCCTTCCAAACGATGGCTGGAATAGTCTCCGAAAGTCTCAGCCCCGGCGCCCTCCGATCGAAAAACGGCGGCAAGAAAGAATACTTTCAAAAAAAGAGGCAATATCGGAATCGAGAGTTTCCTATTCGATGTATTCATAATTATCAAAGCTCATGGTGTAGATTAATTCGGCATCAAGAATGTACAAAAATTTTCCCTTTGTCAAAGCCCTGTTTTGAGAGTGACGGATTATTCCTCTTCAAAATCCAAATTATAGTAGTGTCCTAATTTGCCATCCAAGTCATGGTGAGCGAAGTCGACCCATGACAAATAACTGAACGTCCTTCGACTTCGCTCAGGACGACTATTGAATATTTTCTTTCAAAAACCAAATTAGGACACTACCCAAATTATTGTCCGTCCTACGTATGATTACCTATGTTTAAGTCTGTATTGACATTATTCGCAAATAAACGTACATATCCACCATTGTAGTGTGGGATCGATAAGCATAATTAATCGCATGCTGTCGATCGATGAACGTGGTGATGAGAAGCCTCCGTTGGCGATTGCCGGCAGGGGCATTTTTTTGGCGCAAGAAGAAAAACGTTTCATCTGCTCCGGGATTTACAGAAGGAGGTTTATGAGAACGATTACTTCGAAAGACGTGCCATGGATGTACATTATTGTTTTCGCAATTCTTGCGCTGGCAATTGGGCTTGTCGGAGATCTCTACTACCAAGAACAAAAGGAAGAAATAAAGGAAGAGAAGAAAAAAGAACTTTCTGCAATCATCGATTTGAAAGTCCGGCAGATAATAGATTGGCGGAAGGAACGTTATGATGATGCACTCACGATCTATAAGAACCGGCTCGTAGCGAGTACCTGTAAACGAGTGGCTGGAAAACCCTGCGGTTGTCCGACACAAAGAAGATATCGTAAGCTGGTTGGAAACCAGAGTCCGCCTACAGCCTTATACAAAAGCGTATCTGCTCGACAAAACGGGAACAATCCGGCTAAGAGTTGGAACGGTTGCCGATGAAATAGGGGCTCATGTTCAAAGCGATGTAAAGGAAGTCTTAAAATCAAAGAAAATCATCTTTGGCGATTTTGAAAAGGATGCACCGGGTTTTGGCATCCACCTTGATATTTTTGTCCCACTCGTAATAGTTCGGGAGAAAGATACGGTGTCCGTCGCGGTTGTTTTTTTACAAATTAACCCGCAAGATTCCTTTTTCCCGCTCCTCGAATCATTCTCGATCCAGAACAAGACAAGTGAAGCACTTCTTGTTCGGCAAGAAGGAGATTCCGTTGTCTTCATTAACGAAACGAGAGATCATAAACATCCTCCGCTGTCGCTTCGCCTTCCTATGTCACAAAGCTGGCTTCCTGTTGCAAGGTTCTTCAAAAGTGGGGAAGAAGTCGTTGAGGGAATAGATTATGCAGGGATTCCCGTTTTAGCCGTTATCAGGAAAGTTCCAGATTCTCCTTGGGGTATAGTTGTAAAAGTCAACACGGAAGAAATGTATGCTCCGATTCGTGATCGTGAATCCGCTATCGGAATTTTTGCAGGACTTTTGATCTTTACTTCTGCCGCAGTACTGGGGATGTTGTGGAGGCACGAACGGTCATTGTATTATAGGAGACAATATGAATTAGAGCGCGAACGCAAAGCCCTCGAAGAGCATTATGACTATGCTACAAAGTATGCCAACGATATCATCATCATGGCGGATGAAAAAGGAAGGGTTATTGATATCAATGAGCGCGGGCTTATAAAATATGGGTATACTCAGGACGAAATACGGAATCTCAACATTGCAGATATTCGAGGTGTGATGATTATGACGCCCCTCGAAGAGGGACATGACGGTATCGGTAAGGACGGCGGATTATTGTTTGAATCAAGGCATCACTGTAAGGACGGTACGTCATTCCCCGTCGAGGTAAGTGCGAGAGCTATTACAATCGACAATAAAACTTTTTACCAGAGCATCGTTCGGGATATCACGGAACGAAAACAAGCAGAAGAAAAATTAAAGGCCCTCAATCACCTTTATTATATGCTGAGTCAAATCAACCAGGCGATCGTTCACGCGAATGATAAGAACGAATTTTTTCAAGCTGTCTGCAACATCAGCGTGAAGTTCGGCGGTTTTCTTATGGCTTGGATTGGGATGCTTGATGACAATGCTAAAGAATTAAAACCCGTCGGTCAAAGCGGGCTTGATAATAGCTTTCTCTCCTTGATCACCGACACTCTCAAAAATTTACCGTCTAATCACCCGATTAGCAAAGCATTGATGGGGGGAGAGCGGTATGTCTGCAATGATTTTGAAAAGGATCAATACGAATTACCGTGGAGGGAGGGAGCTTCGAAGGGAGGGTTCCGTTCTTTTGCAGTGTTCCCCATTCAAATGCATTCTCAGACTGTCGGAGTTTTTGCGGTGAACTCTTCCAAGGTGGATTTCTTCGATCAAGACGAATTGACACTTCTGGATGAAATTGTAATAGATATTTCTTTTGCTTTGGAGAACATTGAGAAAGAGAAAGATCGAAAATTAGCTGAAGAGGCGCTTCGAGAGAGCGCATATTGGTTCCGTGAATCGCAAAAAGCAGGGCGGATAGGCTCCTATGCTACCGATTTCACGACCGGATATTGGCAAAGCTCGGAAGCCCTGGATGATATTTTTGGCATTGATAAATACTTTGAACGAACTGTAGAGGGATGGAGCAATCTCATCCATCCCGAACAGCGCGAAGAAATGGTTAAATATCTTGAGAAGATCATCACTCAAAAAACACCTTTCGATAAAGAATACAAAATTGTTCGGGTCAACGACGGTGAAGAACGGTGGGTGTACGGGCGCGGCGAACTGGTCTTTGCCGACAATGGCAGCCCCCTGAAAATGGTTGGGACGATCCAGGATATCACGGAGCGGAAGAAGGCGGCAGAGTTGATAGCGTTACACAGCCGGGCACTCGAGTCGGCGGCAAACGCTATCGTTATTACAGATTGTGAGGGAAAAATTATTTCAGTAAACCCCGCATTCAGCCGATTTACCGGGTATTCTGCAAGCGAGGTGATAGGAAAAAATCCGAAGATTCTCAATTCCGGAACCCAATCCCCATCATTCTATAAAAATCTTTGGGAAACGATTCTTTCCGGCCAGGTTTGGAGAGGGAACATCGTCAATAAGCGAAAAGACGGAAGCCTCTATGATGAAGAAATGACAATAACTCCGGTGCACGACGAACAAGGGAAAATTTCATATTTCATTGCGATTAAGCAAGACGTCACGGAAAGCAGAAAACTTCACGTTGAGCTTTCCCAGATGCAGAAGATGGAGAGCATCGGCACGCTCGCATCAGGAATCGCACACGACTTCAACAACATCCTGGGGATTATTCTGGGTTACGCTTCATTGATAGACCGCGACCCTCAATCCCTTTCTCAAAGTGTCGCATCGATTAACGCCGCGGTCAATCGTGGAGCAAGCCTTGTCAAACAGATCCTTACCTTTGCCCGCAAAACAACTGTGATCATTGGTCCCCTTGAAATAAATACGATGGCCAAGGAAATTGTCAAAATGTTGAGAGAAACATTTCCCAAAACAATCGAAATTTCCTTCCAACTCGATAAAACTAATCCTACCATCAACGCAGATGCAACACAAGTACATCAGGCAATACTAAATCTGTGTATCAATGCGAGGGACGCGATGCCGGCTGGAGGCATCCTTACCTTGAAAACGGATATTGTTGATGGAGAGAGCCTTCGAAATACCTTTCCCGACGTTTCTGAATCAAGTTACGTACACTTGGCCGTTATCGATACGGGGATCGGAATTGATGAAACGATCCGTGCACAAATCTTTGACCCGTTTTTTACAACGAAAGAAAAAGGAAAAGGAACGGGACTTGGGCTCTCGGTCGTTTACGGAATGGTGAAGGAACATCACGGATTTGTGAACGTCGAGAGCGATGCCGGAAAAGGGTCGACCTTTAATCTGTATTTCCCTATTCTCCAAGGGCGTGCACCCGCTGCGGTCGAGGGGTCTGTTGAGCATGAGAAAATCCCCGCCGGACATGAGACACTTCTTGTTGTAGAAGATGAAGAAACGCTGCTCGAAATGTTGAAAGTGGTGATTGAGGAAAAAGGGTACCACGTCATCACGGCAAATGACGGGCTTCAAGCGCTGGAGGTGTATCGTTCCCGCAAGGATGAAATCAACATGGTGCTGAGCGATGTTGGATTGCCAAAGATCACCGGCGAGCTCCTTTTCGGGGAGTTGAAAAAGCTCAACCCCTCTGTCAAAGTTATTCTCGCCAGTGGATATATTGACATCAATTCTAAATCTGAAGTTTTGAAAGCTGGTGTGAAAGAGTTTATTCAGAAACCGTATTTTCCGGACGAAGTACTCAAGAAAATTCGCGAGGTACTCGATAGAAAATAAACCGGAAAAGTTTGCAAAACTTGCGGACACAAACCGCCTGCTAATTTTAGCTGTTGAAGCGGTGGAAAATTATGAATATGAGACTTCTGAATAATTCCAAAAGTATGGCTCGCGCAAAGACGCAAAGTCACAAAATGATTCAAAAATCAAGTTCTTGCGCCTTCGCGGCTTGGCGAGAGACGATTTTTTAGATGTCTCGCACATTATTTCAATAATTATTTTTGTAATTTGAAATGCAGATAGATCAGGAAGCGCTGTACCGCATTGACAATTCAATGAATAGACGGATAGCACAGAAAATCCTTGAGACATTCTGACAAGAGATGCCGTCACTCTTCTAAGAAGCAATGCAACTCTCACCACGTAACCCTACTAAGAGTACCCCAATTGAAATCACTTACGTTTATTCTTACCCTGACCTCTTTGTTTGCCTCGGTATCGATGGCAGACGATCTTCGTTCCAGCGCGACATATCGCGAGCAGGATGGATCCATTACCGTCGGTAATGCGCGAATGGAATTCCTCACGCCAACGATGGTCCGTCTTCAATATTCATCAAAATCACAATTTGTCGATCAACCAACTATCGTGGTGAAGTACAGGCAGCGGGCCCTCGCTCCTGCATCTGTCAACGAAGAAAACGGCTGGGTGATCATTTCCTCTACGTCGATGACGATACGGTACAAAACGGGGACAGGATCATTTACCAAGGAAAATCTTTCAGTCTCCTGGAATTTCAACGGAAAGAAAGGAACGTGGTTGCCCGGCGACATTGACACGCTTAACCTTGGCGGAATTGTTACACTCGACGGCGTTAATGGAAACAGGCTTCCCCCGTCCCAAAAAGGAGTTCTAAGCCGGGCCGGGTATTTCTTTCTCGACAACAGTCAGAGTCCTTTGATGGATTCGACAACAGGATGGATCATGCCCAGAATGGATGATGGAGATCAGGATTGGTATCTCCTGGTCTATGGCCATGACTATCGCCATGCGTTGAAGGAATTCTCACTTCTTTGCGGCAACATTCCGATGGTGCCCCGTTACAGTCTCGGCATCTGGATGACGGACCTTAATTATGAATATCTGCCCGGATCGGAGCTGACGACAAAATTTCATTTTACCTCCGGCGACCTCAAACAGGAGATCGAAAAATTCCGCGCTGAAGGATTTCCTCTTGACGTCCTTGTCCTGGATTTTGGATGGCATAAGTTTGGTTGGCAGGGAGGATATGATTGGAGTCCGATCTTTGGCGACGCGCAAAGCTTTCTCCATTGGTGCCATGACTCGGGCCTCCATATCACAGTTAATGATCATCCGAAAACAGAAGGAGAAACTGCACTCTCGGATCAAGACAGCCATGCCCATGAAGCTCGAAGGCTGCTCGGTGATGCATCGGGGCAGAAGCCGACATTCATCCTCGACTTTCCCGCGAAGTGGAGGTTTAGTACCGACCCGACGGATACCGGAATGCTCGCATCGTGGTACTCGACAAACTATAATGACAGCAGTTGGCACTTTCTCGACGGGGGAAAGCCATGGCAGGAACAAGGGTATCCTAATTACATCGGTCTTGGATGGTACAGAAAATGGATCGAGGTGCCTGAAAATGCAGCGCAGCATCTCTACCTGGTGCTCGGTGGTGCGGCCTCTCAGTACGCGCTTTTTGTAAACGGGAAAATGGCGAGCGATCATATTTCGGCGGGCAACAACGTCTACAACACAATGACGTATACGGACATCACAAATTTTGTCCAACGGGGAAAACGAAATCTCGTCGCGCTCAGAATTAATGCATGGACGAACTATGGAGGGTTAACAGCGCTTCCTGTTGAAATTTGCGACGCGGTTCCTGCGGGTTTGCTGGAGTTCACGTTAACGAACAAACGGCAGGCGTATGCTTTTATGAATGCTCTTCACGCTCCCGTCATGAAACAAGGAGTTGACTTTTGGTGGATCGACGGAACAGGACCGTGTCCTGTCAAGGGGTTAAACGCCCAGCTTTGGACCAACGAACTCTACTACGATTTCACTCAGGAATTTACCGGGAAAAGAAGCCTCATCCTCAGCAGGTACGCTGGTTGGGGGAGCCAACGTTATCCTGCATTCCACACCGGCGATACATATTCAGAGTGGCCGATGCTAGCATATCAGGTGGGATTCACCGCCCGTGGAGGCAATATGTTGATCCCCTATGTTTCGAATGATATTGGAGGCTTCCATGGCGACACGCTAAGTGTCGGGCTTTACTGCCGGTGGCTGGAATTTGGTGCATTCAGTCCTGTGCTAAGGCTTCACGGGGCGTACGAAAATCCCGCAAATGGAAATCTGCGGATGCCGTGGATGTACGGCCGGACCGGAATCGATGTTGCGCGAAAATATTTCAATCTTCGCGA
The DNA here is from genome assembly GCA_963717445.1 of uncultured Bacteroidota bacterium. GTDB lineage: Bacteria > Bacteroidota > Ignavibacteria > UBA10030 > UBA8401 > JAGVPT01. Next base: position 2,513,293 of record OY970334.1, read on the forward strand.
ACAACTCCTTCCTTACATCTATACATATTCCAGGATCGCGCACGATGACGGATTACCGTTGGTTCGCCCGCTCTATCTTGAAGAGCCCGAAATGGCGGAATCGTATCTCTATCCCGGCGAATATTTTTTTGGCGATAATTTTTTGGTGACGCCGGTAGTCGATTCGAGCAATGTAGCGACAACATTTCTTCCCCCCGGAAAATGGGTTCGGTATTCCGACGGAAAAGAGTACGCAGGTGGAGAGGAAATAACGGAAGTGTATGCAACAAATGTCATTCCTCTCTTTGTCAAAGCCGGTTCAATCATCCCGTTGCAGGCGCGAATGCGCTATAGCAATGAGAGGCCGCTCGATACACTTATTGTCCAGGTTTTTGGTCCGGACTCGGGGAGTTTCAATCTGTATGAAGATGACGGAACATCGCTCGAGTATTTACACGGCAAATATTCATGGACCAAAATTTCTTGTTTCGGCAATGGGCAAACTGGCTATCGTGTGGAAATCGGCGCGGCGGTGGGGAGCTATTCCAGTCAGGAAAGCAGAAGAGCGTATACGCTACAGCTCCATGGATTTCCTGACCCTCATGAGATCCGGGTGGACGGTCGCATCATGAAGCAAGGAGAAGGGGCAGGAACATGGCACCGCGACGCACAAACGGGTACGGTGGAGCTATCAATTCGATCCAAAGATATTCGAAGAAATGTTGAGGTGATATTGCGCTAGGAGCCGGTTGTGGAAAGGAAATTATTCCGTTTACATTCAGGAGATCATAGCAATGATATTCAAGCGATTGATTCTTGTCAGCCTGCTCACAGTCTCGGTCGCTGTGGGACAGTCCACCTTGGACAACCTCCTTTCTCCATCACGTCTCCCGTTTCTCAAGTCGAGCAAGCTGATACAAATTTCGAGCAGTGACACTACGGGGGGAAACGATGACTTCATCATTATTCCTGCCGGTGTCACGGCAACGCTTGCAGATATCCGGGGACCCGGAGTGATCACGATGTTCTGGACAACGATTGCATCCTCCGACAAATATTTTCTCCGCCATATCGTTCTCCGGATGTATTGGGACGGGGAAAAGAGTCCGTCGGTCGAGGTTCCCATCGGAGATTTTTTTGGGACGGGGTTCCAATACAAGCAATACATCACACCGTTCATCGGCATGTCGAGTGGAGGGTACTACTGTTATTTTCCCATGCCGTTCAACGTATCTGCACGGGTGGAGGTAACGAATGAGACCGGCCAGGCAATTCCGTCATTTTACTATCACATCGATTATCATAAGCTCTCGGTACCATTAGACTCCACGGTTGCATATTTTCATGCGACATGGCATCGGGAGATTCGGACCGACCCCTCACATTATTATACACTGCTCGAAGCGGAGGGTGAAGGTCAACTTGTGGGGATCAATTTGAATATGCAGAGTTACGACGGAGGGCTCAGTTTTCTCGAGGGGGATGAGATGATCTATGTTGACGGCGAGAAGGAAGCGTCGATAAAGGGAACAGGAACGGAAGATTATTTCAACTGCGGTTGGTATTTCAATCAAGGGGAGTTCAGTGCGCCCTACCACGGGTTGATCCTCAAGGACGACTCGCTTGGGCGGATCGCTGCGTACCGTTTCCATATCCTCGACTGCATTCCCTTTAAGAAATCGATCCGCGCTCTTATTGAGCATGGAAACCAGAATGTTGAAATAGCCGACTACAGTAATACAGCGTACTGGTACCAGAAGGAACCACACCGTCCGTTTGCACCCATGCTCCCTCCCGGACTTCGCATACCACTCAGAGTTCAAGTGCCGAACGGCGCCCTGGAGGCCGAGTCGTTGACGCCGCAAGAAACTCAGCTCTCATCTTCTGTCGAAGACATGTCGACCTGGGGGGCTGATTGGAGCGGTTTCAAACAGTTGAAAGTAGAGGCGCAGAAGAAAGGCGACAGTTTCACGCTTGTGCTGCCGGCGAATGAAAGCCGGTACGATGTGGATGCCTATTTCACGAAAGGTCCTTCGTACGGCAACGTTGAAGTTATCCCGGCAGGGGCTAAGCATGCAAGTTTCAACGGGTATGATGAAACGATCATTCCCGGTGGGAAAATATCCTTGAGAAACCTTCATCCCGTGCATGGCGAAATTGCGTTGCGATTCGCCGTCAACGGCAAGGACGCAGGTTCGTCGGGGTATGCAGTCGGTCTAGATGCTTTTGTTATGAAACCTATCCGCACATTCATTCCGGCATGGTACATTTGCGGCCCGTTTCCGAATCCGCAGGACTCTTTACGTGGACGGCTCGGTCTTGATTGTATCTATCCCCCAGAACAGGAGATCAATTTGAAAAAGGTCTATCGCGGGGTGAATGGAAAAGAAGTACACTGGCGGCCGGCAAAATCTGAGAAATCCGGTTTTTTGGACCTTAGCATTTTCCATCCCTCCGATTTGACAGTTGCATACGCTGTGAGCTATGTCTATTCGCCGCGCGACCAATCCCTCACGCTTCTCGTGGGGAGCGATGACGGAATTAAAATTTTCTTGAACGGCAGAGAAATCTACCGATTGCTCAAGATCAGGCCCGCCGTTGCCGATCAGGATACAATTGTGGCAACACTCCAGAAGGGATGGAACACACTGCTCCTGAAGATTGAAAATAATCTCGGTGGGTTTGGGTGCTATGCCCGTCTAAGTGATCCGGAGGATGCTCTCATATTTAAAACATCAAAGCGGGAAAAATAATAACGGGTTCCTTACACAATTGCACTTCTTCAAAGAAGCGACTCGCCTAGAAAAGAGAGGATTTCTCAACCGATGAAATTATTATTTCACTTTTGCTTCTGCGTCTTGATTCAACCGACTTTTGCCTCGATGCCCACCGCCGTAGATTCGCCGGACGTGCACGAAGGTAAACGATGGAGTTTGGGGAACGACAATGATATTCAGTGGGACGTCGCCCGGGACAAGCGGCTGCCTCATGAGGACCACTTGGAGATGAGTGGCTTGAGAGTCTCCAGCATTCTTACATATCGGGTTGATACGGCGAAAAGGATCCATGTCCAAAATCTCGTGATCTGGCCCAGCTTCATCATCAAATTCGATTATCGCAGTTATTTGATGGATACTGTCGAGACCGATGATTCCCCGGTTTTTTTCGTCGATGGCAGGCAGTATGCAATTCCTCCGGTAGAGAAGATTACATTCAACGGAATGTTCAGCATCGATTACAAGCCATCCGGAATTGTTATCCGGAGAACACTCTTTCCTTCAACGGACAAATCTGCCGTGTTTGACCTTTGGCAAGTTACAAATCTTTCGCCGATCCCCGTTGCTTTTGAAATCAACGATTTCTATCAATCGATCCTACATCATGGCGCTGAAATGGATTATCTTGTCGAGACGCAAATCCACGGTGCGAAGGTGATTCTCAATCAACACGAATCCAAATTCTTCTGGATCGAACATAGCGCCCGGCCAAGCGATTCCACAGCGACAAATTTTAATGTTGCTGAAGAATTTCGCGCTCGCAGCGCTTTTATCCAAATGCTCACTGAACATCTCAATCTGGAGACGCCCGATTCTATTATCAATCAGGAATTTCGATTTGCAAAGATCCGGGCGGCGGAAAGCATCTTTGCAACCAAGATCGGCTATATTCATTCCCCCGGAGGAGGGAGATATTACGGCGGAATATGGGCGAACGATCAGCTTCAATACACTCATCCGTTCTTCGCTTATCTTGGATACGATCTCGCGAATACCGCTGCGCTTAATGGCTATCGTATTTATATGCCATCGATGACACCGGAGTTCCATCGATTGCCGTACTCTTTCGAAATGGGGGGCGCGTTGCCGGTCAACAGCAAGGATCGAGGAGATGCGGCGATGTTTGCCGACGGTGCTTCTCTCTATGCATTGACTTTGGGGGACGAGTCGGTTGCGCGAGTTCTCTGGCCCGCTATTCAATGGTGTCTTGAGTATTGTGAGAGAAAGATGACACCGGACAGCGTCGTAGCTTCCGATACCGACGAAATGGAAGGGCGACTCCCAACCGGCGATGCAAATCTGTCGACCTCGACTTTTGTGTACGGTGCTCTGGTAAACGCGACTCATTTGGCCAGGGAGTTAAAGGAACCGGCATGTGTTGTCCAACGGTACGCAGAACGTGCGATAAAGCTTCGGAGGGGGATTGAAAAATATTTTGGCGCCGATATCGACGGCTATCACACGTACCGCTACTATGCGGGTTATACCAAACTCCGCCATTGGATCTGCCTGCCTCTTGTCATGGGCATCGACGAGCGCAAGGAGGGGACGATAAAGGCATTATTGGAAAAACTCTGGACACCTAACGGCCTAGATGTTGAAAATGGACTCGACTCTTTCTGGGATCGTGCAACACTGTTCGCCCTGCGGGGGATTTTGATCAGCGGAGCGACGGAAGAAGGGATCGACAAATTGAAATTTTATACCGGCCGGAGATTGCTAGGAGAACACGTGCCATATCCTGTAGAGGCTTACCCCGAAGGCGACCAGGCTCATCTCTCCGCTGAAAGTGCGTTGTATTGCCGCGTGATCATCGAGGGATTGTTCGGGATACATCCGATCGGCCTTAAACAATTTGAATGTACGCCTCGCCTCCCCGCCGGTTGGAAGCGTATGTCTCTTAACGATATTTATGCTTTTGGTACACGCTTTTCCGCCGAAGTGCGCAATGAATCATCCAACAGGATTCGATTGACTGTGACACGGGATGGTACGACGCTTTTTTCCGAAGTGCGAAACAGCGGCGGCACATTCCACATCCATCTCTAATTTTTTTTGAATGGAGTTCTCGGGTACTGTTAATTGGCACAGCGGCAAAAGAACCTATTGCCCGGTACTAATTGCATGGCAAAAATAACTCGATTGCCAGATAGCATCGTGCATTGTAAAGTTTTTCAACGATTGACAAATGTCGGATGAATGCTTTATCCCGCGATTACAGTCTATTAAAAGTTTCTCTGCAAAAAGCCGCGCTGGAACGGATGAACTATTATCCGACTGCCGGGGAAGTTGAAATAATGTCGGACAACTTAACAAAAAAATCATCACTAATTTAACTCTATGACGATGTACATCAACAAGGTGTCCAACATCGAGCAACTGAATGAATCCTTGACAATAGTGCATGGAAAGAGTATTTTTGATTCGAGTTTTGCAGCAGATTGTGCCGGAGTAAACGTTCCAATCTGCCATCCTTTCAGTAGGAAAACGCCTTTACATCTAAGACAAAATAGTAGAAAAACCCACAGAATTACCCTCTCGTTTTTTTTGGAATCGATCCAAAGCTAGAGACGGAGATTACTGCCCGGCTGATTTCTGCACATGCTTTATCGATCGCTGTCGACAATAAATCTGCACGTTGCTGCCCCCGATAAGTCCAAAGGCACGAAGTGCTGCTTTGGAAACCTCTTTGTAGGAATTTTTTTGGTCATTCAATATCAATCGGAATTGTCCAAGCTTACTTGCCAATGGCCATTTTCGCGAGATGTCGGACATCTTGTCAATTAGGTTGGCAAATTTTTCAGATAAGCACAAATTTTCCGGTAAGATGTCCGACATCTTCTCGGACGATAGTAATCGTTGTCACGAAAGAGTAGGTTATGGCTGAAAAACTCATGTCGCCGCAATCAGCGGATGTGCTTCAGGATGAGGTGCGCAGGCTCCGCCGCGCTGTCGAAGAATTATCCATCCTTAATGATATTGCGCGCGCCATCAGCGCTTCGTTGAATGCCGAAGAGATCATGCAAACCCTCATACGGAAATCTCTGCGCGCGGTCAATGCGGAACAGGGTGTCATCACATTGGTGGAAGACGAGCAGAAATCGATGAAGACATTGATTCGCACCATGGTTTCTTCCGCAGGTGCACCGGCGTTTCATATGCACCAGGCATTAATCGGGTGGATGCATTTGAACAAAAAGCCGCTGAGCGTTGACGATCCGGCAAACGATGCACGATTCCGCGGAGTGCAATGGGATGACAATATTAAAACGCTCTTATGCGTTCCGTTGATCGTAAAATCCGAGCTTCGCGGTGTGTTGACTGTCTATAATAAGAAAGATGGCCAGCCCTTCAATACCGACAACCAGCGTCTTCTTGCGATCATCGCAGCTCAATCCGCGCAGGTTGTTGAAAATGCCCGGTTGATTGAAGAAGAAAAACTATACATCAAAATGCAGCAAGAGATCGGACTTGCCGCTAAAATTCAAAGAGATCTTCTTCCGCGCAGCAATCCGGGCCTTCATGGATACGACATTTTTGCGCGCACGATCGCCGCTCAATCTATCGGCGGCGATTATTTTGATTTTATTCCGAAAAGTGACGGTCGAACTGCGTTGTGCTTGGGCGACGTATCCGGAAAAGGGCTTCCGGCCTCTTTGCTCATGGCAAATCTTCAGGCAACACTTCGGGGCCAAACCTTTGTTTCTCAAGTTCCCTCGGAATGCCTTTTTCGCTCAAATAAATTGCTCTTTGAAAGTACTAGTCCCGAAAAATTTGCAACGTTATTCTACGGCATCATCGACATTCAACAGCACAATATCCATTACTCGAATGCGGGCCACGACTGGCCGTTTTTGATCGGAAGCGACAATTCCATTCAACGCTTAAAAACCGGCGGTCTCATGATCGGACTTATTGAACAGGCAGAATATGAAGATGAAAGAATCTCCATGAATATCGGCGATCTCCTGGTCATTCAATCGGACGGGGTGAGCGAAGCGATGAACGGCAATCAGGAACAATTTGGAGAAGAGCGTCTGCAAGCTCTGCTTCTTGAACAGAAACACCGCACGGCAGAAGAGATCGCTGATGCGGTAGTGAAGGAAGTCCGAAAACATGCTGGTGCTCATCCTCAATCCGACAACATTACCATCATGGTCATTAAACGGGTGCTGTAAAGATTTGCCGATCTATTATAATCGATGCTTCCGAATAATCCCAAGAATGCGGCTCGCGCATACGAGACGCAAAGTCGCAAAATAATCCTAAAAGAGAATCTTCACGCCTTTGCGCCTTCGCGTGAGATATTCTTCAGATGTTTCAATGCACAATTCTTTGCGGGACGCCGATGTTCTTAAGGATGGTCACTCATATCATTCGCCCTGAAGAGTCGGAGCGGAATGCGCAGGTGTACGCCGACTCGATTCTGTCGGCCCTACGGTCGACCCCTGGATGCGTTTTCGCTTCTCTCCTTCAAAATACCGGCAACGCACAGGAATGTATTTCGTTGACGATATGGAATTCCCGGAAAGAATCGAACGATTACGAGGAGAGCGGACTGTACCCCCGGTTGGTTAATGCGCTCCGACCGTTTTTTGCAGAATCCACCGAATGGAAATTGGAACTCTCGGAAAATCTTTCGCTTGAATATACGCCGATCAAGGTGGAACCGACCGTGGAACGCTTCGATGATTCCGTTGCCGGCTCAGAAAATATCAGCCGCCTGAAGGCAAAGCCGTTTGCAGCACACATTCTTCGATTCACGGTTCAAGAAGATCAAAGCAACACCTTCGAGGCGTTGTTCGCGTCCGATATCCATCCAAAATATAAAATGCATAAAGGATTCATCGACCTTGTTCTCGTGCGCGAGCGCCATAAATTCCACATCATTTCGTTCTGGGATGAAACTGTCGATATCGAATCACCGTCAGGAATGTATTCAGTCAACCAATTGCTCGAATCGGTATACAAGATTTTGCCTTCATTTGTCCGTCAGCAGGTTGCTCACGGCAATGCCGCACACACATCGGCTTCGAGCGAAGGTATTACGTCAACAATGTACCGCTGTCTCACAGCCGAATGGTTTTCGCATTGAATGGCATATCCGTCCCACGCAAAGCCGCCAAGACCAAAAATATAATGCAAAAAACTTATGCGTCTTGCGTCTTGGCGTGAGGCGCTCTTTTTAATTCTTTGTCTCTGGATACTCCATGATCGGTCAAACAATATCACACTACAAGATCCTCGAGAAACTCGGCGAAGGCGGCATGGGTGTCGTCTATAAAGCTCACGACACGACGCTGAACCGTACCGTAGCCCTTAAATTTCTCCCCGACAGGGTGAACAAGGATGAAACAGCAAAGGCACGCTTTCTCCAGGAAGCACAAGCTGCTGCCGGCCTCAATCAACCAAATATTTGTACGATCTACGGGGTCGAAGAATATGATGGGCCCCAAGGGGACAAGCAATTGTTCATTGCCATGGAGTACATCGAAGGGGGAACCCTCAGTGAAAAGATTCCCCTCTCAAAGGCCGATGATGCAATCACGATTGCGGTGCAAATTGGCGAAGCGCTTCAGGAAGCACACGCCAGAGGTATTGTACATCGGGATATCAAAGCCGACAACATTATGCTGACCTCCAAAGGGCAGGTGAAAGTGATGGATTTTGGGTTGGCGAAGCTCAAAGGATCGCTCAAACTCACCAGAACTTCCAGCACGGTGGGAACGCTAGGCTACATGGCTCCCGAACAGATTCAGGGAGGCGAAGTTGATTACAGAAGCGATATCTTTTCCTTCGGCGTTCTTTTCTTTGAGATGCTCACAGGCAAGCTCCCCTTCCGTGGTGACCACGAAGCCGCAATGGTCTATTCGATCGTCAATGAGGAACCGACACCGCTGACGAAATATCAACCCGAGATGTCGCCGGAACTTGAACGCATTATAGCACGCGCGCTCGAGAAAGCCCCGGAGGATCGCTATCAATCTGTCGCCGATATGGTCAGCGAATTGCGACGCGAGCGGAAAAAGACGTCAAAAATTATACGTTCTTCTGTGGTGGATGCCGTTGCGCCGCCAGTGGAACCGGTTCGCCCGGTCATCAAAAAGTCCATGCCGAAGAAGAAGATTATGATCTTCAGCTCAATTGGGTTCGTTATTGCACTGATCGGGTTGGCGGCCTTCCTTTATACCAATCGCGGGCAGAATATTGACTCACTCGCCGTGCTGCCGTTCGAAAATATCGGAGCGTCGCCGGAACAGGAATATCTTTCGGACGGTCTTACGGAAAGCATTATCAACAATCTTACAAAAGCCTCCGATCTCAGGGTCGTTCCCCGCAGCACAGTGTTCCGGTTCAAAGGCAAAGGGATGGATGTTCAAGAGGTCGGGTCAAAGTTGAATGTCCGCGCGGTGCTGTCGGGCACGATCACCCACCGCGATCAAGTCCTTGATGTGCAGGTTGATCTGATCAACGTCAACCGCCAGTCGGAGTTGTGGGGTAATCTTTATCATTCCTCGATGACGGACCTTCTTTCCCTGCAGCAGCAGATCACCGACGATGTGTCGTCGAAGCTCGGCATCGGTCTTTCGACGGAAGCTCATGAGAAACTCGCAAAGGAATCTACGGGCAACACTCAAGCGTATCAACTCTATCTGCAGGGCCGCTATTATTGGAACAAGCGCAACGCTGCTACTCTGGAACGTGCGATTGATTATTTCCGTCAGGCGATTGCGCTGGATTCGACTTATGCACTTGCGTATTCAGGGCTGGCGGATTGTTACATTATTCAATCACAATATTCCGGTGTCCCGACGAGTATCACGATACCCGAGGCGATGGCATCGGCGAGGCATGCGCTCGAATTAGACAACTCACTGGCAGAGGCACACACAGACATTGCATTCTGCTATTATGGACAGTGGAAGTACGATGATGCAGAACGGGAATTCAAACAAGCGATTGCGCTCAACCCGCGATACGTGACGTCATATCACTGGTACCACATCATGCTGTTGGATTTGGGGCGGGTTGATGAAGCCTCGGCTATGATCCAGAAAGCGCACGAACTCGACCCATTTTCGCCGATCATTACAATCAACCTCGGAGTGGTACCTATGGTTCGCGGCCAATTTGCGGAGGCGCTTGGCTATTTCGCGAAATCCGTCGAACTTGACCCCATGTTCGCTGTTGGATATGAATGGGAAGGAATGGCGAATTACCGATTGAAAAATTATTCCGAAGCGCTGGCCCAGCTCGAAAAAGGAGTGGAGTTATCCGGACGGTCGAGTGAATGCATTTCCTCGCTCGGATATTTTTATGGTAAACGGGGGATGAGGGAAAAGGCACTCGCATTATTGAAAGAAAACGAACGGCGTTACCGGGAAGGAACAGGCTCAGCGTACAACATCGCTCGAATTTACGCAGGTCTCGGAGATAAAGAAAAAGCCATCGAATTGCTCAAGCAGGATGTGATCGATCGCAGCACATGGATCGGACGTCTCCTGGTCGACAATACTTGGGAAGATATTCGAACCGATCCGCGTTTTATCGAATTGACAAAGGAAGTCGGGTTAGTGAAATGACCTGGTCGCTGAAAAGCAACGTAATATAATAAATTCTTCGGATGGATCGATCATGAATACTAGAAAAAAAAATATTTTACTCTTTGGCTTGCTTTTCGTTTCTCCGTTGATCGCTCAACAAAGCTCGAAGTACGATCCGCGGGAAACTTTCGACCCCCTTTTTGATGCTCAAGGCGGTTCAGTCTATAGAAACGCCGACGGTACACCGAGGCCGGGATATTGGCAAAACAGGGCGGACTATAAGATCCATGCCCGGTTAAACGAACGGGACACAAGTATTACAGCGGATGAAGTCATCACGTACACAAACAACAGCCCGAATAGTCTGGGATATGTTTGGCTGTGTCTTGATCAAAACAGATTCAGAAGCGATTCGCGTTCGAGAATGCTTTCCGGTCCAAATGTCAGCGGTAGAGAAGAGTTTGATGGAGGGTTTGAAATAAAGGGCGTTTCCATTTCCGAACACGGTAGATTGAATCCGGCACATTTTCTGATTACCGATACAAGAATGCAGGTGCAATTAGACACACCGCTGAAATTGAAAGGCGGAAAAATTGAAATTCACATTGAGTATTCTTTCAAAATTGCACCGCAGGGCATGGGGCGGTCCGGATGGATGAACTCGAAGAACGGCGTCGTGTATGATATCGCTCAGTGGTATCCGCGCATGGCGGTCTATGATGATTTGAAAGGATGGAATATTCTTCCATTTCTGGGTAGCGGCGAATTCTATTTGGACTATGGCGATTATGACTTCAGTATCAATGTTCCGTGGAACCAGATTGTTGCCGCATCCGGCGAGCTGGTCAACCCCGGGGAAGTCTTAACAAAGACCGAGATCGGCCGGCTCAACAAAGCGCGAAAAAGCGATAAGACCGTCTACATCGTTTCACCGTCAGAAATCGGCAAAAGCGAAACCCGGCCAACTGACGAAGGCAGAGATATCTGGCATTTTACAATTCATAATGCTCGCGATGTCTCATGGGCAAGCTCGAAAGCATTTATCTGGGATGCTGCAAAGGTCAATTTGTCCAGCGGCAAGCCTTGCCTGGCTCATTCGGTGTATCCGGTAGAAAGCAACGGGGATTCGGCTTGGAGCAGAGGAACCGAATATCTAAAAAAAAGTATCGAAATCTTTTCAAAGCAATGGTATGAGTACCCCTATCCCAATGCCGTGGCAGTTGGAGGACCCGTTGGCGGCATGGAATATCCGGCGATTGTTTTTTGCTGGTACAAGTCGACAAGAAAAGAATTGTGGATGGTGATCAATCATGAGATCGGGCATAATTGGTTTCCAATGATTGTCGGCTCAAATGAAAGAGAAGATGCATGGATGGACGAAGGCTTCAATACATTCATCGATATTCTGTCGTTTGAGGATTTTAATCACGGCGAATACGCACCTAAACGAGACGGGGAGTACGCCCCGAAAGGAGGAAATCCAGCTCGCGAAATAGTCCCGTATTTTTTGAACGATACCTTGCCTCCGATTATAACGTATGCCGATAATATTCCCGGAAAGTTCGTTCACCCGCTGGAATATTTTAAAACTGCATTTGGGTTGATGCTCTTGAGGAGCTATATCGTCGGGCCCGATCGGTTTGATTATGCTTTTAGAAACTATATTAAACAGTGGGCATTTAAACATCCTGGCCCATTCGATTTTTTTAGGTGCATGAACAATGGGGCGGGAGAAAATCTAAACTGGTTCTGGAAAGAATGGTTCGTGAAGAATTGGAAACTCGATCAGGCCGTCACGAATGTCGCCTATGTTGATAATGATCCATCCAAAGGCTCTCTCATCACGATTCAGAATAACGATAAGATGGTAATGCCTGTGACCATCGAGCTGAAAGAATCAAACGGAAAAACTGGAAGAGTGAATCTGCCGGTGGAAATCTGGTTGTCGAAGAAAGAATGGAAGTTTAAATATCATTCAACGAGTACAATAGATTCAGTCATTATTGACCCCGATAAACAGCTGCCCGATATTGATTTGTCGAATAATGTATGGAGTAAATAGCGATGATTGGTTCAACGATTTCTCATTATAAAATTCTTGAAAAATTGGGTGAAGGCGGTATGGGCATCGTTTATAAAGCCCAGGACTTGAAGCTTGATCGGATGGTTGCGATTAAGTTCCTTCCCTCTCATCTTTCGGCATCACCGGACAGCAATGCTCGATTCCTTCAGGAAGCAAAGGCGACAGCCGCTCTCAATCATCCGAACATCCTCAATGTCTACGAGATCGACGAGCAGGAAGACGGGATGTTTCTCGTGATGGAGTATCTTGAAGGGACGACGCTGAAAAAGTATATGGCGAATCTGAATTCCGGGACCGGCATTCCGGTACATCAGGCGATCGAGTGGACATGCCAGATTGCAGAAGGATTGAAGGCAGCACACGGCAAGAATATTATCCATCGCGATATCAAGCCGGAGAATATCATGCTTACACACGATGGAAAAGTTAAGATTATGGATTTCGGTATCGCGAAACTCAAAAGCAGTTCGGGACTGACGAGAACCGGAACCTCGCTTGGAACATTGTCGTACATGTCGCCTGAACAGGCTCAGGGTGAAGCTGCCGACCAGCGATCGGATATCTGGTCTCTCGGCGTCGTTCTGTATGAACTTCTCACCGCCGACCTCCCGTTCAAATCCGAACATGAAGCAGGACTTTTGTACTTGATCGTGAATGAAGATCCGCCCGTCCCGAGCTTGATGGATAGAAAGATTCCTCATCAGGTGGATGCTCTAATAAAGAAAATGCTGGCGAAGAACCGGGCGCAGCGGTACCAAAACATGGACGAAGTTCTCCACTCGCTTCAGGATACCCGTCACCTCATTGAAAGCGTGCCGTCTCAACCGCAAGCGAAAGCGATTGCCGTTCTTCCGTTCGGGAATATCAGCCCGGATAAAGAAAGCGATTATTTCAGCGACGGTCTCACTGAAGAATTGATCATCAACTTGTCGAGGCTGAAAGATATCCGTGTTGTCCCCCGTACTACATCGATGCTGTACAAGGGGACAACGAAAGAAGTGAAAGCAATCGGGAGAGAACTCGGAACACGGTATATTTTGGCAGGGAGCGTCAGGAAATTTCAGGACAACCTTCGCATTGCGGTCGAGCTTGTCGATGCCGAGGCCGATGCCCAGCTTTGGGCTGAGACGTACAAGGGGAAGCTCGAGGATGTTTTTGATATTCAGGAGCAGGTATCAAAACAAATCGTCGACGCGTTGATGGTGAAGCTTACTCCAAAAGAGCAAGTGGTGCTTACGAAGCGGCCTACGCTGAATGCACAGGCATTCGATTGCAACCTGCGCGCGCGTGATTCCTTGTACCGGTTCACGAAGAACGGCGTGCAGATCGCCATCGAGCTATTTCAGAAAGCGATCGAATACGATGCGCGGTATGCCGATGCTTATGCCGGAATGAGCGAAGCGTACGCCCATCTCTACCAGCAATTCGACAGAAATGAGGCCTGGCTCGACAAGGCGTTGCAAGCCGGGCTCAAAGCGCTGATGTACGACCCTTCGTTATCCGAAGCATATTCTGCCCTCGGTCTGGTCTATCTCCATAAGAAATCTCACGAAGAAGCGTTGGAAATGAGCCGGAAAGCTATCGAATTCAATCCAAGCAACCATACCGCATACTGGATTCTGGGACGAACGTATGTGACGACCGATCGCATCAGAGAAGCGGTCGACCTTTTCCTGAAAGTCATCGAGCTCAATGCCGATTTTTATGCGGCGTACGGCGACATCATCCTTTGCTATACTCGTCTTGAGGAAAAAGAAAACATCAGCAAATGGCTTGAGGCGTCGATGACGATGTTTCCGAGGTACCTGTCGCTTCATCCCGACGATGCGCGTGCCCATATCTTTTTTGCCGTTGCGCTGGTGAGAAGCGGACGGATTGATGAGGCGAAAATCAAAGCAGCACGGGCGATAGAATTGAGCCCCAACGATCCTTTGATGTTCTATAACGCCGCATGTTTCTACGCGAACATCGGAGACAAGGCCGCGGCGCTTCAGACATTAAAAAAAGCGCTCGCATCGGGCTATGGATTTCATGAGTGGACCAAGCGCGACCCCGATCTCGACAGCATCCGCAATGAACCGGAATATATTGAAATGATGAAGGGGAAATAATCTAATGATAGGCCAAACTATTTCACACTACACCATTCTTGAGAAACTCGGTGAGGGTGGTATGGGCATTGTCTACAAAGCCCAGGATACAACACTGAACCGTACCATCGCCCTTAAATTCCTCCCCGACCGAGTAACAAAAGATGAAACGTCAAAAGCACGTTTCCTGCAAGAAGCGCAAGCTGCGGCAGGGCTCAATCATCCCAATATTTGCACGATCTTCGGAGTTGAGGAACATGATGGACAGTTATTCATTTCAATGGAGTACATCGAAGGAGGAACATTAAGAGAAAAGGTTCCTTTCGCAAAGACCGACGATGCAATTACCATAGCAATACAAATCGGAGATGCGCTCCAGGAAGCCCACGCAAAAGGGATTGTTCATAGGGACATTAAGGCCGACAACATCATGCTGACGTCAAAAGGCCAGGCAAAGGTGATGGATTTCGGTTTGGCGAAATTGAAGGGTGTGATGAAGTTGACTCGCACATCGAGCACTGTCGGAACGCTCGGTTATATGGCACCGGAACAGATACAGGGAGGCGAAGTTGATCAACGGAGTGATATCTTTTCATTTGGAGTGTTGCTCTTTGAAATGCTGACAGGAAAACTTCCGTTCAGAGGTGAACATGAAGCGGCGATGGTCTATTCGATCGTGAATGAAGATCCGCAGGATATTACCCAGCTTCTTCCCGACCTCTCTCCTATCGTTGTCAACCTCATCCAGCGCTGTTTGGAAAAAGATCCGAACGACCGGTACCAGCATTTCGACAATATCGTCGCCGACCTCCGTCGTTCGCAGAAGAAAACGAGCAGGATAATGCGAAGCTCGGCGTACACGCCGGTTCGTTCATCGGCCGATCAACCGATATCAAATGTGCCATTATCGTCAACGATATCAACCGCTATTCCCGCAAAGAAAAATCCGATGCGGATGTACGTTATGATCGGCGGGGGGACTCTGGTCGTTGCGGCTGTCGTATGGTTCGTACTCCTGCGCTCCTCGGCATCCCTCAATCCCGATATGACGACTAAGATATTGCAGGTTCCATTTACACAATATTCGTATGCGGGCATCTCACCGGATGGGAATTGGATCGCATTTCCAGCTGCCGATGCAAGCGGGAAATGGGATATCTATTTTATGAACGTGAACGGAGGAGATTCTCGAAAGATCACATCGGACGCTACGTCGTATATCGGACAATCGGCGGATATTTCTCCTGACGGGAGCCAGGTTATCTATAATCGGTTGAGTGATGATGGAAAAACAGACGACATTTTCGTTATATCGGCATTAGGTGGCGCAAGTAGAAAAGTTGCAACTCGGGGCGAATATCCGTTGTGGCGTCATGACGGAAAACGGATCGGCTTTATACGGACTTCGAACGGCGGCTCGGTATCGGAATCGGGAAAAATGGAATTCTGGACAGTCCAGCCAGACGGGTTGGATGCACGGCGAGAATTCATCGACACGCTCTTTGTCACTAAAGGGAATAACTATCGGTACAGTTTCTGTTGGTCTCCCGATGGAAATTCTATCGCCTGGATCCGATCGCTTTCTTCATCTTCGCAGGTCGTCATTATCCATAATTTAAAAACCGGCGATGAACGGCAAATTACCAACGGGAAAGAAAATATCGATTCGATGGTCTGGACAGTCGACGGGTTCATCATTTTTTCAACCAATCGCGGAGGCAATACGAATCTGTGGGCGATTCCCGCCTCCGGAGGAAATGCCTTCCAGATCACGAAAGGCGGCGGGCCGGATATTGGTATCAGCACCTCCTATAGCGGACGGTCGCTTGTCTATTTGCAGCAGCAGCCGGTCGGCAACCTATGGAGAGCCAATGTTGATGGGTCGTCGCTCCGTCAAATCAGTTTCGATGAACGGAATATCACCGAACCATCATTTTCTCCGGATAAGAAACACATTGCTTTCGTCATGAACGATCCGGATCCGCTGACACGAAACAGCAATGTCTTTGTGATGGACCGCGATGGAAATAATCGCCGTCAACTGACCAGCGGCAGTCCGAACATCCGATTCCCACGGTGGTCGCCCGACGGAAAGAGGATCTCTTATATCGTACTCCCGACCGGTCAGGGAGCCGATACAGGAAAGCCGAAGATATATATTGTCGATGCCGATAATCCCGGCGTTCCAACATTTACCGGAAACTACTTTGGAGTTTCATGGCTCGATGACAATCATATCCTTACTGTCGATGGTGTGAGGTCGTATATCGTGACAGTTTCACCCTCACAAACCCGCAGATTTTTTACAGACTCCGTCACTGTGTGGGGATTATACGAGGGTAAACGTCTTCTCGTCTACGACCGGCGGAAAGCGAGTACCGGATGGTGGATTGTCGATATCAATCCAACGACTGCGGATGAACTGACCAAGCAGCCCGGCGATGTGATTATGCCTGTGATCAAGGGAAATCCCAAAAAAATTGGAAATGAATTGGGTTTTGCGCAACTGATGACATCGGCACTCTCACAAAATGGATTGGTCATGCAATACGCGGAAAATGATCAGTTGCGGGAGATGTCAATCGTGGATAGTAAGGAGAAAATTATTCCCACCCACTTTCCGGGGATCGACATTACGTCCACATTCGACCTGAGCAAGGACGGAAGCGAGATCGTTTTTGTTGCACCGCGGCTGAGTTCTAGGTTGGTACTGCTGGAAAATGTATTCAAATAATATTGATGTAAGACGGGACGATGTCCCATCCATATTGTAGGTCGGATTTGCAATCCGGCCTGCCAAAATTCGAACTTATGCTCACAGCAACGCTCGACAAACTGACGGAATACGCCCATCGTTATCCGGAAGTTCAAAAAGATGAAGTCCGCAAAGGAGACTGGATTATCATCAGAACCGTAAGATCTGTCTATACGCTCCATTCGCTCGGCAATGGTCTCTATGAAGTACGAGGAGGTTGGTTCGACCAAAAGGGATGCGGGCCGGTGAAGATCGGCGTCGCAGGGGCGACCTGGGGCGGAAGCGTCATTATGCCTCAGGTTCTCGCAGCGTGCGGCATGTGCGTCGAATTCCGGAACAGGCTTATCACAAGTCCGGTAACCAAAATCGTAATACTTTCACACAGCATGGTAAATTAAGCTGTTATTTGATGGAACGTAACATATGATTGGCGAAACAATACTTCATTACAAAATATTAGAAAAGTTAGGCGAGGGCGGTATGGGCATCGTCTACAAAGCTCTGGACACTAAGCTCGACCGTCTTGTTGCATTGAAGTTTCTCCCGACCCACCTCGCCGCGTCAGAACAGGACAAAGCCAGGTTTATTCAGGAAGCAAAATCTGCCTCACCACTGAATCATCCCAATGTCTGCACGATCCACGATATTCAGGAACACGACGGCCCGGACGGGGTAAAACAGATATTCATTGTGATGGAATTCGTCGACGGGCAGACGCTTCAGGAGAAGAAAGCATCGCTCTCATTAAAACAGGCGGTCGATTACGGAATCCAGATTGCCGAAGGACTTGCAGCGGCCCACGAGAAAGGGATCGTCCACAGGGATATCAAACCTGAAAATATTATGATCCGTAAGGACGGCATCGTACAGATAATGGATTTCGGGTTAGCGAAGCTTGTCGGCGTGTCGCGATTGACGAAAGCGGGGAGCACTGTCGGCACCGCAGGATACATGTCGCCTGAACAGGTACAGGGGCAAGAGACAGACCACCGGTCGGATATTTTTTCGTTTGGCGTCCTCTTATATGAAATGCTGACAGGGAAATCGCCGTTTACCGGTGCACACGAAAGCGCCATTCTGTATGAGATTGTGAATGTGGATGTACCGCCGCCGTCATCGATCAAACCGGAGATCGATCCGGAACTCGACCGGATTGTATTAGAGTGCATGGAAAAGGATCCGAACGAGCGGATGCAGTCGATAAAGCAGGCGGCCATCGACCTGAACAGGTTCAAGAGAACGTCGAGCAGGACGAGACTCAGCAGAACATTCCAAACCGGTACGGTAGCGCAGCGATCGGGTGAGCGCGAAGCTGAGCGCAGAGAAAGAAATTGGGTGACAAAGTGGGGATGGCCGGCATCGACAGTGTTCTTTTTGCTTGTATCGCTGCTATTTGCCTGGAGTCCGTGGAAAAGCGATGAATCATCCGGCCAGGTGATGAGGTTTACTGAAAACCTTCCGCTCACGACATCTCTCGTTGCCGGAGCATCGACGATTGCAATCTCTCCAGACGGAAAAAATTTTGTGTACTTGGCCGTATCTTCCGGAAACCCGGTTCTGTTCGTGAGGCCTATCGATAATTTTGAAGCCCATCCGATGAACGGCACCGACAACGCGAGCGACCCTTTTTTCTCTCCCGACGGTCAATGGATCGGTTTTTTTGCAAACGGAAAATTGAAAAAAGTTTCGATATACGGGGGCGTTCCGCAGGATATTTGTACGATAGACGGATTTATGCGGGGAGGATACTGGTCGCCCGATAATGTGATTTTCTTCGGCAACATTAACAATTCTATTTTTAACGTACCCGCTTCCGGCGGAACCCCAGTTCGGGCGACAACCCTTGATACCGCCAGCGGGGAAATCAGCCAGCGTTTTCCTCAACTATTACCGGACGGGAAAACGGTTATTTTCACAGTCAAGAACAACACAATGACATCGTTCAACGAAGCACTTGTTGTTGCCGAGAATATTAAAACCCATGAAAGGAAAGTCATCGTAAGGGGAGGGTCTGTACGCCAAGTACATTCCTACCGGCCACATCATTTATGTACGGGGTTCAACGATTTATGCAATTCCATTCGACGTCGATCGATTAACGGCAACCGGATCGCCTTTGCCCGTTGAGGAAGGGGGCATGTTGAATCCCCTTTCGGGTGATGCAAATTACAGCGTATCGAATAACGGTACGTTGTTGTATGCGCCACTTGGCGTCTTTTCCGGAACGGATCTCTCATTGAAATTTTTCGACCGGCAAGGGAAAATGTCCGATGCGATCGACACGACGGGAGCGTACGGCGACGGCACCATGTCGCCGGACGGGCAGAAGCTCGCATTAACGATCAGGGCGGCAAACGACGACATATGGGTCTATCAGTTCCATCGAAAAACCTTGACTCGCATTACCTTTGGCGGCGGGAACAGTGATTTTCCGGTATGGACACACGACGGAAAGAATATTATCTATGCGTCGGAACGAGGTACGACTTGGAGGCTATTTTCAAAACCGTGGGATGGAAGCGGCAAAGAATTGTTATTGAACAGCGAGATCAGCACAGATCCGAATTCGTCTGAATCGATTTCGCCCGACGGAAAAAACATAGCGTATGGGAAACAGGGAAATATATGGGTGATATCGTCGGATGGATCCGGCAAACCGGAACTCTATATATCGACTCCTGCCAATGAAATCAACCCCTCATTTTCGCCGGACGGCAGATGGCTGGCGTACGAATCGAATGAATCCGGGCAATTTGAACTGTTCGTCGTACCCTACCCTCACCGTGGAGGGAAATATCAAATATCGACAAATGGCGCAAGCAGCATCGCTCCTGCATATTGGAGATCGGATGGCAAATCGTTAATCTACCTTTCCAACCGGCAGGTGATGGAGGTGACCGTCACGCTCTCGCCGTCATTCGATTATTCGCCTCCTAAAAAAATCATTGATCTTCCAGATTCATGGAACGGATTCTTTTGGGATGTTTCGCCCGACGGAAAAATATTTATCATCACGACGGCAAAAGCGGGGCCGATGCAAACATCTCAGGTCAATATTGTTGTAGGGTGGTTCAATGAATTGAAGGGAAAATTTTCCGGAAACGGAAAATAACCTATAATCGGCGAAACGATAATAGTTTATAGACGGGCATTACCATGAGATCATTCTTTCTTTGTTCCATGATGGTTGTTATTTTTTTATTTCCCCCAATCAGTCGATCACAAAGCACCGGCAAAGTTTTTACATTGGACGATGTGAGAAAAATTGTCCGCCTTTCCGATCCACAAATATCACCGGACGGAGGGCAAATCGCAGTTGTTGTTTCTCGACCCGATTGGGAGAGCGATAAGAATAAGGAAGAAATTGACCTTGTCAATGTGAACGATGGTTCGCTTCGGAGTATTACGTTCGAGAGGGAAAGCATTTCCGGATTGCGATGGTCGCCCGATGGCGGCAGATTGGCATTTATATCGAAAAGCCCGGACTCAGAGATCACACAAATCTATGTGATGCCGATGAATGGCGGCGATCCGGTACAAATCACAGAATCAAAAACCGGCGTCAAAGAATTTACATGGAGTCCGGACGGAACGAAAATAGCTTTTGTGGCTCAGGACACTGTTCCTAATCCCAAAGCCATAAAGCATAATGAAGATGCATTCAAGGTGAGTTACAATAATTATCTGGTTCGTACTGAAGTACAGCCGTGGCATCTTTGGATCGTCCCGTCGAAAGGAGGAAAAGCCGAACAATTAACAAAGGGAGAGTTCAGCTCCTGCACCGACCAGGAAAGTATTTCTCCAATAACCTGGAACAATAATGGCAGCATGATTATTTTTCAGCAGTTTCCCGACGTGTGGGAAGGTAATGCCTGGCATTCGACAATAATGGAAGTTGATACGAGCGGCGATGAAGCGAAAACCTTGATTGAAGACGAAGGTTCCGGCCGTCCCCAGTTTGCACATGGTACGGATATGCTTTCATTTCTACGGCCCCGTAACGGTGATCAAAATAATGGTAATGCAGTGTATGTGAGAAGAGACGGAAAAAATGTCGACGTCACTCAAAAACTGAATAGAAATATAAACTATTATCTATGGCTTCCCGATGCTGCTTCAATGTTAATCACTGGGGAAAAAGGGGCTCATTCTGTTTTATGGCGTCAGCCAATCGATGGAGACGCCGAACAAATTGATCTTGGGAAGGTGGAAGTTGAAAGCCAAAGCATCAGCATATCGAATAACGGGATCGTCGCCTTCACCGGTAATACGTCTGAGCATCCTTCGGAATTATACGTTTTGTCTTCGTTATCCTCGAAACCAAAACGACTTACAAACGTGAATAGTTTTGTTGACAGCCTGGCTCTCGGTAAAACAGAAAGCGTGAACTGGAAAGGGTTTGACGGGTTCGACGAGGACGGAGTTGTAACGTACCCTGCCGAATTTATGAATGGCAAAAAATATCCGCTTGTATTAGTAATTCACGGCGGGCCTGAAGCTGCATCAACTCTGGGGTTTTCTCCTCTGCCCCACCTATTGTCCGCAATGGGATTTTTTGTATTTGAACCAAACTACCGTGGAAGCACAAACCTGGGGGATGCATACCAACATGCGATTTATAGAAATACAGGCGAAGGACCCGGTAAAGATATTTTGGCAGGATTGGATAAAGTTCTACAGCTCAACGTCATCGATACAAACCGGATCGGCATATCCGGCTGGTCGTACGGAGGTTACATGACGTCATGGCTCAACGGTTACTATCCAACAAAATGGAAAGCTGCCGTTGAGGGCGCAGCCCTTAATGATTGGGTGATGGATTATACGATTGCTTATTATCAGAAAGGCGATCTCTATTTCTTTGGAGGGTCGCCCTGGGTCGACAAATATTGGAATATTTGGAGAGAACAATCGCCGATAGTGTTGGCAAAAAATGTGAAAGCCCCGACTCTCATTATGGGCGATGCCGGCGACGAAAATGTTCCGATTGTTAACAGCTACGAAATGTATCACGCGCTTCTCGATAACGGAGTACACACTGAGTTCTATGTGTATCCCGTCGGGACTCATTTCCCCGGCGATATCGTTCGTAGAACCGATGTTTATAAGAAATGGATTGAATGGATGGGAAAGTATTTGCAATAGTGAAAAAGTTGGCGATGATTGGCTTGTTAGCTGAATCCTGAAAACAAAGAGTATAATTGAATTATGATCGGTCAAACGATATCTCATTATAAAATTCTTGAAAAGTTAGGCGAAGGCGGAATGGGAGTAGTCTATAAGGCCGAAGATATCAAACTTAAACGTACCGTAGCTCTGAAGTTCCTTCCGTCGCATAGCAAGATTTCCGAACAGGACAGGGCCCGCTTCCTGCAAGAGGCGCAAGCGGCCGCCGGCTTGAACCATCCCAATATTTGCGTGATCCACGCCATCGAGGAAGATAACGAACAGCAGTTTATCGTTATGGAATGTCTTGACGGCGTCACACTCAGGGAGAAGATTGCGAGCGGCGCATTGCCCGCGAAGCAAGCTGTCGAATATGCTGTACAAATCGGAGAGGCGCTGCAGGAAGCGCATAGCAAGGGGATCGTGCATCGCGACATCAAGGCCGACAATATTATGATCAACTCGAAGAACCAGGTCAAGGTAATGGATTTCGGGCTGGCGAAGTTGAAAGGCGCTGCGAAATTGACGCGCACGTCGAGTACGGTCGGCACATTAGCCTACATGGCCCCCGAACAGATACAAGGGGGCGTGGTGGATGCGCGGTCGGATCTTTTTTCTCTTGGCGTGCTCCTCTATGAAATGTTGACGGCACATTTCCCTTTCCGCGGCGAACACGAAGCCGCGATGATGTATTCGACACTGAACGAAGACCCGGAGCCGCTCCAAAAGTATTTGCTCGACGCAACGGCGGAGATTCAGAATATTATCGATAAAGCTCTCGAAAAGGATCCGGAAGTCCGTTACCAGTCAGCCCAAGATATCGTCGTAGATCTTCGGCGGATACAGCGGAAGTCGACTCGTATTATCCGGGGGGAGGGAGAAGAATTAACAGGTTCCGAACATGCGCCTGAAGAGGCGGGACATTTGTCTCCCGGACCCCCTGCCGTGAATAGGCCCGCCGCAGGGCAATCCGCTAAATCTTTCTTCACGTCATACCGAAAGCTGATATGGAGTATTGGGTTGTTGATTGGACTGATCATTATCGTTAGCATGTACTTCATTTTCCTGCGCGGTAGTTCGAGCGCTTCCAATATGAAGTCGATAGCGGTTTTGCCGTTTGAGAACCTCAGCCCCGATAAGAACAACACCTATTTCGTTGACGGCATTCAGGACGAAATACAGACAAATCTTTCTAAGATTCATGACCTGAAAGTTATCGCGCGCAGTTCATCCGAAAAATACGGAACTCGTCCCTCGGACCTTCGCACGATCGGGAGTCAGCTTGGAGTCGCTACTGTATTGGAGGGAAGCGTTCAGAGAGCGGAAGATCAAGTACATATCAACGTGCAACTCATTAACATAAACAACGAAGCGCAGATTTGGGCTCAGAGTTATAGCCGCGAGATCAAAGATATTTTCTCCGTGGAGACTGAAGTGGCGGAAACGATCGCTTCCGCCTTAAAGGCACAACTTCTTCCGGAGGAGAAAGCGTTAGTAAAAAACATCCCCACCAATGATCCCAAAGCGTATGACATGTATTTGAAGGCGGGATATTTGCTCGATCAATTCGGCGAAGGAGAGGGTGGAGCCGGTACGCTTTTCGAAAGTGAAAAGCTTTGCGGAGAAGCGGTTCAGCTCGATCCGACCTTTGCCCTGGCGTGGGCGCGGATGTCGTACGCGCATAGCCTTGCATATTGGAATCATATAAACCATTCCTCCGAACAGATCGACAGCGCGAGAGCTTTCGCTCAAAAGGCTCTTGATCTGCAGCCCAATCTTCCCGAGGCGCATCTCTCGATGGGTTACGTCCATTATTGGGGGCACAGGGATTACTCACTCGCTTTGAAAGACTTTAAGCAGGCTGAGGAGGCGCTTCCCAATAACGCAGACGTAGCAGCGGCCATTGCTTTTATCCGCCGTCGACAAGGAGAGTGGCAGGATGCACTCGAAGGCCTGACGCGGGCAACAGAGCTCGACCCCAGGAACGCGCATTGGCTCTTGGAAAAGGGTTCTACCCTTGCAGCGTTAGGCAGGTATGAGGACGCAATTGTGTCTGTTGATCAGGCATCGGCAATCCGGCCAGACATGCAGTCTGCTATTTCCGACAAAGCGACTTGCCTTGTCATGTTAGGACGCATCAAAGAAGCCCGGACAGTAGCAGCTTCCATAAAGAGTAATGACATGACTGTTTATTATATCCTTTCCTTTCCAAAGTTCTCCATCGAAATGTTTTCACATGATTTTGATGCCGCACAGTCGTTTCTCCATAGTGCACCTGCAACTTTTGGATACGCCGATTTCGTCATCTATCGCTCAGTTCTAATCGGTGAGGTTTTCGACGCACGCAGAGATTCCTCCGGCGCACGACGGGCGTACAAGGCTGCTGTTGGTGAGCTGGAACCCTTACAGAAGAGTAAACCGGATGACCCCGACATTGAAATCGCACTTGGGCTTGCCTATGCCGGCATGGGAAGATCTTCTGAAGCATTGCGTGACGGTCAGAAAGCGGTCGATCTCTTGCCTCTATCTAAAGACTCATTCGACGGGTCTCACTATCTGATTGAGCTTGCCAAAATCAATGCGCGACTTGGCAGAGGAGGCGAAGCGGTGGAGATCTTGAAGAATGTGATGTCTGTGGTTTCCGGGCAATTCATTTCACCGGCAGTGTTACGTCTTGACCCTGTGTGGAATCCGATCCGCAATGATCCACAATTTCAGGAATTGCTGAAGAATTATCCGGAGCCTAATCAATAAGCCTAGGAGAACAATTTGATTCGCATTGTTAGGCTAAATCTACTGTCACATAGATGTCGATTGTGGATGAACAAAAATAGTTGAGAATATGAAATACGCGATTATCTCCGACATCCATGCAAACCTCGAAGCGCTGACGAAGGCAATGGCCATCATTGACCAAAGACGAGTCGATGAGGTCATTTGCCTCGGCGATGTCGTTGGGTACGGAGCCAATCCTAATGAATGTATCGATCTGGTCAGGCGCGTTTGTTCGACCGTAGTGCTGGGAAACCATGATGAGGCCGCACTGGATCCGGCCGGTCCTCACGATTTCAATCCCATTGCACAAAAAGCAATTGAGTGGACTGCGGAGCAACTCACAACCGAAAGCCGTACATTTTTGTCATCAGTACCGATGACCGAAAAAAAGGAAAGCCTCCTTTTTGTTCATTCATCCCCGCGCTCACCGGAGCTGTGGGACTATATTATTACTCCCGATGATGCAATTACTGCAATACATTGTTTCGAAGAAAAGATTTGTTTTATCGGACATACCCACGTTCCGGGTATCTTTTCACCCGGCGGTCGAGCTAAATCGATTTCTATAAGCGAACAGCATCTCGTCAATGTCGGAAGTGTCGGCCAGCCGCGCGATGGGAATCCGATGCTTGCATTCGGGATTTTTGATTCGACCGCCTGGAACTATGAATTGATTCGCTCCGAGTACGACATTGAGTGCGCCGCGGATAAAATCCTACGTGCCGGCTTGCCCCGGGAGCTTGGATACAGATTAATGTACGGGATGTAAAAACAAATTTTTTACATCCATTCCAACTCTTTTCTCAAACCACCGATAGCCGCAAGCAAACGAGTCCCTGTTTATCATAATGAAAAATGCGGATTTACTTTGTACGTCCGCAGAATTCAAATCCTACCGGAGGGTGTAGCTTTGTTTAGAACAACGCTCACTCGGTTTCAATCGCTATTCGGCGATCGTCAATCGAAAATGCCATTATGCCCCAGGGAGTGAAGTCCCTGAATTTCCTTTTTAGCTTCATTTGGTAGTGACTCAGTTTCGAAGATAGCCACTTGATCAATCTACACTTCTTTCTCTGTTGCCAGAGAAAGAAACAAAGTCCCGCTGTGCGGGATCCCGCCTTTCATATTTTTGGAAAGCGGGAAGAGCCTCTCGGAATCGGAACCCTTGCGATGCTTTCCAGACACACAAACTTGAGAAAACGGTTCGCATAAGCCCCCCATGTGCTCACCGTTTTCTCACCACACGCATCGCTCCTTTCGCTCAATGCCACCGATTCCGAGAATTCCTCACAATCAGCATTTGCGATAAGTCGAAATTGTCGGGTGTGCGCGAGGATAGGATTCAATCGAAGGGTTTCAATTTCTGTGCTAGAGCACAATCTCGGAATGTTCAGCAATCTTCAGGCACGGAAATTGACGGCACGTGCGGTCGAGATAGAATCTCGTGTTACGATTTCGAGAGCTTTCTTTGGTTACTTTCTTTCTCGGAAAGAAAGTAACAATGTTAAACCGAGTCGCACACTACATACGTTGAACCAATCCCTTCCTCCTCTTGACTTTTGCTATTCTAAATATTATTTTAGGCTTACCTAAATTTATTAGCGGAGGGCATACCGGGCATTGGCCGGGAGGGAACGGGGCGCAGAGCGTAGATGAAGAACGCACAGAACATCATCACAGTGCACGACAAGGAAGAATAAACGGTGTTATCAGGGTTTCGATGGGTTAGCGTTTTTATGTTTTTCTTCTGCGTTGTGAAGACAGCATTGTCGCAGAGTGAGGATTTCCACGGCCAGGCGTCGGGATGGGTGAGCGCTAACCATGATAGTTCCACCGGTTCTCAAGCAGGCCTCCGTTATATTCCGGATCTCCTGCTTGAGCAGAAACTCGGCGGTCAACTTGATGCAAACATGGATCTCTCATTGAATACTTTTACAACCGCACAATATGCTGAACGGGAATCTCCGGCGTACGATGAGAAAATAAAACCGTACCGCGGCTGGATACGGCTTTCAACGGATAAGTTCGAAGTAAGAGTCGGGTTGCAGAAAATCAATTTTGGCTCGGCGATGATCTTCCGGCCGCTGATGTGGTTTGACCGGGTTGACCCGCGCGATCCGCTGCAGTTGACGGACGGGGTTTATGCCATGCTTCTCAAGTATTCCTTCCTGAATAACGCAAACGTCTGGATATGGGGGCTTTACGGCAACAACGATACGAAAGGATGGGAACTTGCCCCAACGGAGAAGAAGACATCTGAATTCGGGGGAAGGGTACAATCGCCGTTATGGAGCGGTGAAATCGGTGTCACGTATCATCACCGGCGGGCGGATTTGAGTCCGTTGATACCAATCCAAAAGGACACGAGCAACCTCATCGCTCCGGAAGATCGGTTAGGTTTGGACGGAAAATGGGATATCGGTATCGGCGTCTGGTTTGAATCGGTGATAATTCGCCAGGAGAATGACGTTCTTCAAGACAAGTACCAGCGCCTTGGAACAATAGGAGCCGATTACACATTCGACGTGGGGAACGGTTTATATGCGGCAACAGAGTATTTCCGGTCCGACAATCCGAGGGAACCATTCACCTCCGCCGATGGAATTGGCTTCTCAGCATTGTCGCTCAATTACCCGCTTGGCGTCGTCGATCAAATCTCAGCGATGCTCTATCGTGATTGGAAGAATCAGGAATGGTACCGCCTGATGACTTGGCAGCGGACGTACGATAATTGGAGCTTTTACCTCATCGGCTTCTGGGATCCCGAAAA
Source organism: uncultured Bacteroidota bacterium (assembly GCA_963717445.1). Taxonomy (GTDB): domain Bacteria; phylum Bacteroidota; class Ignavibacteria; order UBA10030; family UBA8401; genus JAGVPT01. The sequence goes on from OY970334.1 coordinate 2,541,232, forward strand.
CATCTTGCTCTATAACAATCAAACAGGCACAAATCCATTCGCGGGAACCGGATGCGAAATCATGGTTGTCTTTAACCACTAAAACGCTGGTTTCGTTTTCACAAGATGTCGGACATCTTGTCAATTAAGCTTGGCAAAGTTTTCAGATAGCTACCATTTTTCGAGAAGATGTCCGGCATCTTCTTGAAACTGAAATAAAAGTGGAAAAATATATGCAGAACTCAGCCCTGATAACAATTGAAAATCTTGACAAATTTTATTCACTTGGTGCAACTACGCTGAAAGCACTGGATCATATCAATCTTTCCGTAATGAAAGGAGAATTTCTTGGTCTTGTGGGCCCGAGTGGTTCGGGCAAGACGACACTGCTCAATATCATCGGCTCTCTTGATGCGCCGACAAACGGAACCGCTACAGTGCTGGGGCGAAAAATAGAATCTCTTTCACACAGAGAAGCTGCGAGCCTGCGAAACGGCCATATCGGCTTCATCTTTCAGACATTCAATTTACTGCCGGTCTATACAGTGTATGAAAACGTTGAGTTTCCTCTGCTATTGCAGGGAGTGGAATCTCCTCGTCGCAAGAAGCTCGTCATGGAAGCGCTCGATTGGGTTGGTCTGGCCGATCGCGCGGACTCTAAACCCGCACAGCTTTCAGGCGGACAAAGCCAACGCGTTGCGATTGCAAGGGCGATCGTCAAGAAGCCGGAAATCGTGTTGGCGGATGAGCCAACCGCGAACCTCGATGCGGCAAACTCCCATCACATTATGAAAACAATGGTGCAGTTAAATGAAGAACTTAACACAACATTTATCTTTGCAACTCACGATGAAAAAGTTATCGGCTACTTGAGGCGAAAAATCACCCTCGTCGATGGAAAAATTTCCAAAGACGAACGCGTTGTATCCAACCTCGCTCAATGAGGTGAACTATGCTTACACTCAAACTTGCTCTTCGGAATATTATCAGCGCAGGTCTTCGGACCTGGCTCAACGTTATAGCCCTTTCTTTTGCATTCGTTGCGATCATTTTCTTGCAGGGCTTTTACGACGGATTAAACGACCAGGTGGAACATGCGACCATCGACGCCCTGTATGGCGGCGGGCAGTATTGGCAAACGGCCTATGACCCTTACGACCCGCTTACTTTGGAAGACGCTCATGCGCAAATTCCGCCGCCGCTTCAAACACTTATCGATGGAAAAGCTGCTGCGTCAATTCTTATCCGGCCTGCGACGATTTATCCTCAGGGGCGATTTCGGTCTGTCATTCTCAAAGGGATCGATCCCGATCAAACGGTGCTTTCACTCCCTTCGTCGTTGTTGAAAGAAGGCCGGGACGGTATCCCTGCCATTATTGGAAACAGGATGGCGAAAAATGCGGGGTTACACAAAGGGGATGTCGTTACAGTTCAGTGGAGGGATGTACACGGCACATTTGACGCACGGGATGTGAACATTGTCGAAGTGTTCAAAACCACAGTGCCCGATATTGACAATGAACAGATTTGGATTCCGCTCGATCAGCTTCAACAATTCACCCACATGCCAAACCAGGCGACCATGGTTGTATTGAAAAAGAATGTTGTGCCCGCCACAAGCGTGCCGGGATGGGAGTTTAAGGACCTCCAATTTCTTCTTCGGGATCTCCACTCAGTTGTTAAAATGAAAAGAGTTCAGGGAAGCATTATGTATCTTCTCCTTCTCTTCCTTGCAATGCTCGCAATCTTCGACACGCAGGTCCTCTCGATATGGCGCAGACGAAAAGAGATGGGAACACTCATGGCTCTCGGCATGACGAGGATAAAAATTATAGAATTGTTCACTATGGAAGGAGCTCTTCATAGTTTGTTTGCGGCTCTGGTTGCCGCGCTCTACGGAATTCCGCTGATGGCATACATTGCTAACAACGGATTCGATCTTCCTGCAAAGACGGACAGCTTCGGATTCGCGATCGGCGAAAAGCTTTTTCCCATTTTTTCTCCCGCACTTGTCGGCGGTACGACGCTCTTGGTCTGCGTTGTGACGACGATTGTCAGTTTTCTGCCGACGAGGAAGATTGCACACCTCAAACCGACGGATGCGCTCAGGGGGAAATTTTCATGATCTCTTTTCTTTTCAAAGGCCTCGTGCGTGATCGCTCCCGGTCGCTTTTCCCCTTTCTTACGGTGCTAGCTGGAGTGGTCTTAACCGTCTTTCTGCACGCATGGTTGAACGGCGCTGTTTCCTCGATTATTCAATCGACAGCACATTACAGCACCGGACATGTCCGAGTGATGACGCGCGCATACCAAAAAGAGGCGGATCAAGTTCCCAACGACCTGGCGTTGCTGGGAATCGATACTCTTATGACGGAGTTAAAGCACGATTATTCAGACCTATTCTGGACTCCCCGCATTATGTTTGGCGGGCTACTCGATATTCCGGATGTGAACGGTGAAACAAAAGCGCAGGCTCCCGTCAGCGGGTTGGGAGTGGATCTGCTTTCTGCCGGCAGTGCTGAATGGAAGATTCTCAATATCCGGCAGGCTCTTATCAAAGGACGAGTGCCGCAAAAGCATGGTGAGATATTAATCGGTCAGGAACTTGCCGAAAAGCTCCGAATCCAGCCCGGTGATACTGCAACACTGATCAGCTCGACAATGTACGGAAGCATGAGCGTAACCAACTTCGTCATTGTTGGGACGGTTCGATTTGGAATAGTCGCGATGGATAAAGGTTCAATGATTGCAGACATTTCGGATGTTCAACAGGCATTGGATATGCATGATGGAGCAGGAGAAATATTGGGATTTTTTGCGGACGATCTTTATCACGAAGAACGGGCGGACGCTGTGACGGCGGATTTCAATTCGCGTTACAAGATCTCTTCAAAGGATACATTGAAAGGCAATATCTCATTTGCCCCGGTCATGGGGACGCTTCGCACTGAAAGTGGTCTTTCCGATTATCTCGATTATGTTCGACTCTTCTCCGGCGTTATTATTGGTGTTTTTGTGGTGGCGATGTCTATTGTCCTTTGGAACGCTGGATTGACGGGAAGTCTTCGGCGGTACGGCGAGATCGGTGTCCGTCTGGCGGTCGGTGAAGACAAAAGGCATATCTACCTTTCATTGCTTGCAGAATCGCTGATGATTGGTTTCATTGGTTCTGTTGCCGGCACGGCTATCGGACTGGCAGTTGCGTATTATGGGCAGGTGGAAGGGTTTGATCTCGGGTCGGTGCTGAAGGATAGTACGATGATGATGCCCAACATAATACGGGCCGACATCACGCCATTCACTTTTGTGATAGGTTTTCTCCCCGGCCTGCTTGCCACGTTTCTTGGAACGGCAATTTCCGGCATCGGTATTTACAAGCGGCAAACTTCGGAACTGTTTAAGGAGCTTGAAACATGATTCGCCCACTCTTATTGCTTTTCGCCATGTCGGCGTTTTCGTTCACATTGGAAGCTTCTTCGGGAGATGATATCCTGAAAAAAGTCGACCAAAATATGTTTTCGGATACAAGGATTTCCAATTCGCGGATGGTTATTCACGGACGCCGCGAGACGAGAACGGTTGAATCGAAGTCGTGGCAGCGGGGCACGAGCGAATCGTACACCGAGTTCCTCGCGCCACCCAGGGAAAAAGGAACGAAGATGCTGAAACTCAAAGACATGTTATGGAATTATTCTCCTTCTACCGACCGAACGATCATGATATCGGGGAGCTTGCTTCGGCAATCGGTGATGGGATCCGATCTTTCTTATGAAGACATGATGGAGGATCCGCACTTACCAAATTTGTACTCGGCGACAGTGATTTCCGATGACACGGTCAACGGCCGCAATTGCTGGGTTCTCGATCTCAAGGCGAAGAAGGAGGATATTTCGTACGACCACCGCCGCCTATGGGTCGACAAAGAGAGGTATATCATTCTCAAAGAGTATCTCTACGCAGAGAGCGGAAAGCTGTTGAAGACAATGGACGTACGTGAGGTCATGTATGTTCAAAACCGATGGCAGGCAAAATCGGTCCTCTATAAAGACGTTCTCAAAGAAGGGGAAGGCACGGAGTTTTACATCGATTCTATTACGCTTGACGCTGCTATTCCCGACTATCTCTTTTCGAAAGCAGCGTTACGAAGATAAGCAGATTTTTTTTACAACCCAATGCGCTTGCAGGCATTTTAGGAAAATGAATCATCAGTCGATAAACGGCGCACCTATTGCGCGGTCAAGTTCGTACTTGCTGAGTGTGAAGCGATAGAGCGCCTGGAGATTCAGCAATTTGGCTGCCGATTCGGCAGTCTCTGCATCCAATAGATCAAGGTTGGTGATGGAGCCGGTTTCATATTGTGTCCGTGCAATAGCGACGGCATCATGTGCCTGCCGCAGTTGTACCTCTGAGATCTGCACCTTCGACTCCGCGGCCTGAACATCCGCCACAACCTGTTCAACGTCCGAGCGTATTTGTCCCTCCACGTCCCGACCATGCGCCTTCTCTGCTTGCAAGGCTGCTTCAGCCTCTTCTTCTTGGTGGCCAACCCGTCCACCGTCAAAAATTGGGACTTGTGCCTCTGCACCCCACACCCAGTTTCCCCGCATCGGATAAATATTTGGTTCATACCCGTTGTTCAGTCCGTACACCGCACTGACTTTCAGTGTAGGCATATTGCCGAGCGAATTCGCTTTTTTCTGACGCTCGGCTGATTGTTCGGCGTCGCGTGCTAGTTTCAATTCGGTCCGTTGTTCCAATGCCAAATGGCTGAGAGAATCAATGTTCAGTGACATCTGCCCATTTTGAAACGACCCGTGAATTGAAGGCAGGCTTTGTGTGGGAATATTGAGGAGCTGGCCTAACATCGCTTCCTGCTTCTCGAGCGAATTCTGAATATCGACTTTTTGGTTCTGTGCCCCGGCAACACGCACTTGCGTCGTCAGAACATCGAAACTTGTAGCGGTTCCCGCCTCCACACGTCTCTGTGTTACCGAGAGATGCTGGTTCAGAGCATCGATCTGTTCATCCTGCACCTTCATACTTTTCTGGAGAAGAATAATAGTGTAGAATACGCGAATGGTTTGCAGCGATAGATTTGTCTTCGTCAAATCCAGCTGATCGCGCAATGTTTGCTCTCGGGACTTGCTCAAATCTATCGCAGTATTGGTCTTTCCGAAATCATAGAAGGTGTATTCGCCGGCAACGTGTGCGCTGTAGTTATCGGCAGGAGCGAGCACGATAGTCCCAAACACGGGGAAGCTAAACGCCGCGATCGGGCCAATGTGTGCGTATGATGCCTGCGATGTGACATCCGGGAGCTTGGCGCTCGAAGCCTGCAGGGTCCGCGCTTCTGCGGCATTAATGTTTGCCAGCGCCTGGTCAATTGCCGGATGAGTTTGGAGCACTCGTTGAACGGCCTGTTCGACGGTCATCGAATCTTGTCCAACGGCAAAGCCGGCGAGAAGGATGGTCATCGATAAAATTAATTCTACCCTTTTCATGTTTCTCATTCCTTGTCTAACCCTGTCTTATCGATTGATAAATTGAGACTTCTGAATAATTTTAAAAGTATGGCTCACGCAAAGACGCAAAGTCACAAAATGATTCAGAACTCAAGTTCTTGCGCCTTGGCGGCTTAGCGAGAGACGATTTTTCTGATGTCTCAAATTTCTAATCCATTACTACAGCATGCTCGGATGTATTTTGCTTTCGCACACGAAGAAATAAAATAGGAACAAGCGCAGCAATAGTAATCATCGATGCAACCAGGAAATCGTCGCACACTGATTGGATAAAGGCTTCGGTGGAGATGTGCGACGCAATAAGAGCCGTAGCACGCATCGCTCCCAGCAATTTGTTTCCACCAATTGCATCCATGCTAAATCGCGTTAAGTGTCCTGCTATCTGGCGAAACGCATCCGATTGTGGATTCACAACCTGGCCATACGCTGCCACGTGATAGATAGTACGCCGCAGCAACATTGTGCTCATGAACGCAATGCCGAAGCTCCCGCCTAGTTGTCGGATGACATTAAATAATCCGGACGCCTGACCGATTTTGTGCCGCGGAATATTGGAAAGTGCCGTCGTATTCAGGGGCGTGAACATCAATCCCATGGCAAATCCGCGGATATACAGTGCAAGCATAATCTGATGGTGTTCCGAATACAACGACAATGAACTGTTGATAAAAAGACTTGCCGCCAATAAAGTAATGCCGATACCGGCAGGAACTTTAGGGTTAATTTTGTCCGATAGGAAACCGGAAATTGGAGCCGTGATCGCTTGAAGTATACCGACGGGTAAGAATAGCGAGCCTGCCTGAAATGCCGTGTATCCAAGCGAAAGCTGGAGATACAAAGGAAGTAAGAATGTGCTTCCGAACATCCCGAACCCGAAAATGAACAGAACACTGTTTGCGACGCTAAAATTAAAATCCCTGAATAATCGCAAGTCGATGAGCGGATGCTCGATGGTGAATTCCGTCACTAAAAACACGACAAGAGCGAATGCTGATAGAATAAAGCACGAGACAATGAACGGCGACGACCAGCCGCCGGTATTCCACGAAGCATTGCCATCTGTCAGCGCCAGCAGCAATGCACAAAGAAATGTTGCCATCGATACGAATCCGAGCACGTCGAACGACCGGGCACGCTCAGTTTTATATTCGCGTTGAATAACCGCTGTTGCAAATAGACCGATGATCCCGACGGGTACATTCACGTTAAAAATTGCATTCCAATCAATATTATCGATGAGGTACCCGCCTATCATTGGACCGAGCGATACGGAAGCCGCTGCTGCAATCGACCAAAATCCGAGTGCAACTCCGCGCTGTCGCAATGGAAATTCACGGGTGACAATCGCCATGCCGGTCGGCATTAGCAATCCTGCACCGCTTGCCTGAATGATTCGGAATGTGATGAGCGCGTTTTCATTCCATGCCATTCCGCAGAGAAATGAGCCCAATGTAAACAATGACAATGCTAGAAAATATGTTCGCTTGTACCCGAAGTGATCTGCAATCCATCCGGAGGTAGGGAGCATGACTGCAAAAACGAGCATGTAGGCGGTAATGACCCACTCTGCTTTGTCGACGGTAATTCCAAACGACGCCATAATTTTAGCTAACGAAACATCGACAATCGTAGCGTCGAGAACAGCCATGAATGTTCCAATCATCACATTGGCAAGCACCCACCAGCGGTATGTCTCGTGTTCTGGGTGAAGGGATGGAATACGCCGGACGAATCCTTCTCGTAATTGATTTCGCAAAGAAGTTGCCACGATTATCGCACCCTCACTTTTATTTCAACAGACATTCCCGGCAGGAGATCGATGTGCCGTTGAGGGTTGGCCCCCGCAGTCCGTTCAATGGAAATCTTTATAGGGACTCGCTGGGTGATTTTTGTGAAATTACCCGATGCGTTATTCGGCGGGATCAATGAGAATTCCGAAGCAGTGTTTGATCCGATTTGAAACACTTTGCCAAAAAACTTTATATCCGGGTACGAATCGACGGTAATTTCCACCTTATCGCTTGAGCGCAAGGCTTCAAGGCTTGTTTCCTCGAGGTTTGCGGTTACCCAGATGTCTTTCAAATCGTAGACAGAAAAAATCGATTCGCCCGGTTGAACAACATCGCCGACGAGTGCCCAACGCTTCGAGACCACGCCGTTCATTGAAGATGTGATGATCGTATTCTGTAATTGTGTTTCGATGATCCCAAGCTGGGCATTTGCCGCAACCGCTTGTGCCTTAGCGATGCTGCTGCGCGCCTTTGCCGACTCGTACTCGCTTTTCGAATGATCGAATTGTTCTTTTGGAATAATATTTCCCTTGAATTGAGTAGAATCACGCCGGAAATCAGTTTGCGCTTTGTCCAGGTTGACCTCGGCAAGGGAAATATTTTCCTGGGCCAGGGTGAGAGATGCTTTTGCCTGCTCTTCCTGCGCGCGCAAATCGCTGTCGTCAAGTTTCACCAGCACTTCACCTTCGTGCACCGTGTCGCCTTCGTCAACCAGTAGTTGATCGATACGTCCCAGCATTTTGGAGCTAATGGAGACCCTGTTGCCGTCGATATACGCATCATCCGTTGCAATGAAGTCGCGTGCATTGATGTAGTATTGCCATGTCACGAATGCAAGGCCAAATAAAACAATAAACAATGGGATAACGACTTTGAAATTTCGATACAAAGGGACCGATTCAATGGGTTCCGCATCACCGTTTCCGTTCTTTGACTGCATCTCCCGTTGATCTGTCGCCGGCGGCTTTTGTTTGAACTGCTGGTCTTCTTGTTGCGGCATTAACCATACCCTTTCGTTAAATAAAATTATTTGCTTTTAAGAATACCATGAAGCATAGTATTCACAAAGCAAAGCGATTCTTGTTCAAAAATTGCGCGGTCGGATTCGTTTATTATATGTTGATCGTAACCGCGGAAAAAGCGCAAATGAAGTCCCTGCAGCACGTGAAGAATCATCAGCGCAGTCCTTTGAGGATGTTCGATGTGAAATTCCCCCGTCTTTTTACCCTCTTGAAGAATGTGTGTTACCGATCGGATTTCGTGCTCGACAAAATTCGCAAACAGATCTTTGAAAATCGGTTTCACATCGTGCCATCCTTGTTGATGAAAATGGCTAAGATTGTTGAGACGATCGGTCAACTTCAACCGAAGCTGAACATACTCCTGCAGTTTTATTTCTGCCGATTTTTTTTGTTGAAGTGTGGTATCGGTCTGCCCAAGGAATTCTTCCTGTTCATGCTGAACAACCGACCGGAAGATTGCCTCTTTTGTCGGGAAATAATAATAAAGAGAGGCCTTTGCCATGCCGATGTCCTCTGCGATTTCATCCATCGTTACTTTGGAATAACCGAAGGTAGCAAAGCGTCGCTGTGCCGCCTGCAAAATGACCTCTTCTCTATCCCTTGTCAGCTTTTCGTCCAAAATCGTCCTTTCGACTATATTGGTAAAATAGTCGAAAAAAAAATTACAATCAAGTGGCAAAGCTCATTTTTGTTTTATTACGACAATTTCTCTAGGACAATGAAGCAACCGGCATGCCAGAGCTTGCTCAACATCATCTGGAAATCCGGCTATTTCGAGGAATCTAGACTGCTTACTGAATACTGTTGCAATCATTGCGGGAGGCATTTCAAGAGATAATTGATGTTTGGATCTATGCCAATCGAATAAGAAATATCCATTTCGTGAGATGGCAATTCTAGAATTATAGAACTAAAGGGCAATTAGATGTAGAATATCGGAAGAATATTTCCATCCGCTCCTTCGTTTTCGCGAGAGTAGGGACAATTAGAAGACTGATCTTGGAAAAAGTGTTCCTCTACCAAAGCTCATCGGGACTTGATATTGAGCCGTTTTTCGGGTAATTTTCCCTCTACAATTCGATCGGGTCCGAGGAAGAACACGATTGTGAGAAGCCTCTGGAATTCCATTAGCGGAATGAAAGAGGCTTCAGTGTTTCAATTGTTGCCAGGCACGTACGTTCCATAACGCAAAAGTTGGGAGACAGGTTAGTTTCACAATGCAAAGGATCGTAATTGAGAAGCATCAAAGAAGTACTCATTGGAAAACCGCGCGATATTCATGATCCAAAACTTTTCCATAAAATTTCTCTCATAGCGTTTCTTGCCTGGGTAGGACTTGGGGCGGATGGGCTCAGCTCCTCGGCATACGGTCCCGATGAGGCATTTCGGGCGTTAACCGGGCATACAGAACTGGCAGTTGTTCTTGCATTAGCGACCGCATTAACAGTTTTTATCATCTCGTATGCATACAGCCGTATCATCGAACATTTTCCGAGCGGCGGCGGCGGCTTTGTCGTAGCGACAAAACTCCTCGGTGCGCCGTTCGGTGTTGTTTCGGGATCCGCCCTTCTTGTCGATTATATCCTCACGATTACCGTTTCCGTTGCATCAGGAGCCGCACAAATTTTCAGCTTTTTGCCGTACTCATGGCAAACTTGGATGGTGCCGGTCGAAGCCACTGCCATCCTTCTTCTCGTTATTTTGAACCTTCGTGGAATTAAAGAATCTATTGAGGTCATGGTGCCGATCTTCCTCACGTTTGTCGTCGCCCATCTCGTTCTTTTTGGCGGGGCAATGATTCAACACCTTCGCGAAGCTCCGGTGATTGCATCGCAGGTTGGACAAAATCTGCATTTGAGTTACAACACTCTCGGTTTTTGGGGGATGTTCGTGATTTTAGCGCGTGCATACTCTCGCGGGGCGGGAACATATACCGGCATAGAAGCCGTGTCCAATGGCATACAAATCATGCGCGAGCCTCGAGTTCCGACGGCTAAACGTACGATGATGTACATGGCAACGTCGCTTGCCATAACGGCCGGGGCAATTCTTCTCATTTATCTTTTGCTCGGCGTAACCGAAGAGCCCGGAAAAACCCTGAATGCCGTGATGGTTGAGAAACTCAATTTCGGAGAATGGTATGTTGTTGTTGTTCTTGTATCGGAAGCGGCTCTTTTATTTGTTGCGGCGCAAACAGGTTTCATCGATGGTCCCCGTGTCATGGCGAATATGGCAAACGACCGGTGGCTGCCGCATCGCTTTGCATCGCTCTCCGATCGCTTGACGATGCACTATGGAATTATCCTTATTGGCGCCGCATCGGTTGCAACGCTCTTGTACACCGCAGGGAATGTCGATGCACTCGTAACAATGTACTCCATCAACGTGTTTATCACATTTTCGCTGACGGAAATAGGCATGGTTAAATTCTGGATTACAGGACGCAAAAAATATCCAGAATGGAAAAAATCTTTGCCCGTGCACATGACCGGGCTTGTGCTCTGTCTTTCGATTCTCACGATTGTCATGATAGAGAAATTTGAACAAGGGGCGTGGATGACCGTTGTGGTGACATCACTATTGATTCTTCTATGCGTTATTATCCGAAGGCATTACCACCTGGTTGCAGCAAAACTTCGATCGTTATCGGATATCCTTGTGGGGCTCCCTACGAAAAATACGCCGATTGATTCTACGCGGAAACTTGACGCAAGTACACCGACGGCCATTTTACTCGTCGAAAGTTACAACGGGCTCGGTATTCATTCCCTGTTAAATATCGTAAAACAGTTTCCCGGCTATTTCAAGCAAATGGTATTTGTTTCGGTTGCAATTGTGGATTCGGGAAATTTCAAGGGAGCCGATGAGGTCGACAAGCTTGAGGAGAATACAATGCGGGAATTGCAGCACTATGTGCAATTGGCGACAAACCTCGGCCTTCTGGCAACATCGCGTATGTCCGTGGGAATAGAAGCGGTGGAAGAAGCAGAAAAAATTTGCAAGGAACTCTCTCGAGAATTCAAGCAATCGGTCTTTTTTGCCGGAAAACTTGTCTTCCAGAAACAAAAGTGGTATCAACGAATTCTTCACAGCGAGACGGCGTTTGCGATCCAAAATCGTCTTGAACTTGACGGACTTTCGATGGTGGTCCTGCCTGTTCGTGTATGGAACTAATCGGATCGAGTGTTGGGAACAGACGGCCTGCGGCATAAATCCCCTAAAATACATTGAGCAGTTTTTCGAGTAAAGGATTGACCATTATCTATGTTCCCTCGGGGTGAATGCGTAGGACACATGTTCTTACAGCGTACTATTTCTGGTACACCATCTTTATCGCTTCAGAATAATTTTCCGCCTGCATTCGACAAATATAAACTCCGCTTGCAAGACCTTTTGCACTCCATTGCAGGCGGTGCTCGCCTGTTGGGACCTCACCCTCAACAAGAGTATCAACCACCCGACCCGTGATGTCATAGACTTTCAACGTTACATATTCATTCCGCGGCATGTAGAAAACAATCATGGTCGACGGATTGAACGGATTCGGAAAATTCGAGCACAATTGAAATTCAGACGGCTGCACTGGATTGGGGTTTTGCTTAACCGACGTGATCAGACCTGCTCCATCACCGACGAGCTGAATTTCACTTACTTGATTTGTGCCAACACCTTTTGCATTGAGAAGGTAAAGGTAGCTATCGGTTGTCGAGGATGTTGCTGAACCGTCTGTTATGGGCGCGGGGAGGGGCAAGGACTGTGCCTCAGGATCCAGTCCCATAATTTTCGCACCGATGCTGTCGCTGGCAACAGGATCCAGCCCTGCAATGAGCGCATGTTTAGAGCATGGCGCAAAATTCGAGCACCAAGATCCTTCACCACCTGTAGAGTTCTTGATCCCATCGATCACAGCGAGATGAACCGGACGCGCAGCATTCAGATCGCAAATAGTCTCAGGCAAATAATTCCATTCCGATGCCGTACTCGTCGGATGATGGAGCGCTCCCCTGCGGCCGTTATCATTCGTTATCTCGTATAACGTTTGTGGAACGGTCCCGATCTGATTCTTGAGTGAACATGTAAGGCCTGCGGCGGAGTGCTGCTTCAACTTTGGGATCGAGATATAGACATCGACAGTCTGCAATATTTTGTTCATCGTGAACGAAGGGAAGTTGAAGTATTTGCTACCTGTCGATATCGTCGTAATATTTGCAGCAGTGGTATCGTTGAGATCAACCACATTGCAACCCAATGCCGTTTGAACCGCTTTATATCCAAAACTATCATTGGAGCCAAACGGGGCTGTCGAGCCAGGACTCTGCCATGTAGCATCCCAGAAAGAATCCACGATGTACAGATCCGAGGGATTTACACCGGCGTCGAGGACAAATTGGCCAACGGCCTGGAGTACTGCTGGATGGGTCCACATTGCTTCGGTAATTGTATAGCCAGGAAACTTTGCATTTTTATTCGGCTTGAAATTGACAGCGTTCCCCGAACCTCCAGTCATATTTATCTTTATCGCAACTTTCTTGCCATTGCTGAACAGAGAAGAGACTCCTCCAGATTGATTCTGATCAAGCAAGTCGAGAATGTATTTCACCTTCTGCTTGACTCCGCCGCCAGCATCGTCATACACATAGGTATCCGCAGGCGTGTTTGCCGTGTTGCATATCCCAACCGTTGCGAGAAACGATGAACCCTCCGTGTGGGTGTAGGCATAAACTCCCGATGGTTTCAAATATGGCACAATGAGTAATCCGGCTGCAGTGGCGCCCAATTTTTTCAAAAATATTCGCCTGGAAGAATTCTTTTCCGAACCTTTATTACCATTGTCTGTCATAACGACTCCTGGTCAGCCTGAAATTGGATTGAAGAGTTCTGAAACCGCCGTAGAGGAAAAACTTATCAGCATAGAAAATTCCACAATAATTGTGCCCGCAGAAATAGACGTTCTGAGCGAAATTCATCATCAGTCTTATTGAAAATGGGAAGGATATGCGTTGAGTTCGCCTCGGCAGTAAGAAAAGAGGTGACGAATTGTAACGGACCAGAACCCCGCAAAAAAATTAGAGTATGCAGCGGAAAATTCACTATTCGATGCGAATTCTCTCGCCGTGATAATGAAGGATCGTCATTTGACGTGCAAGTTGCCCGAGGCTGTCTTATTCAGGAGTACGGACACGGTATTGCTCCCATAATTTGTCAAAGTAAGATCCGGCTTGCCGTCTCCGTTAAGATCGCTGGTAGAAATGGAGGATGGGGCTATTCCTGTTGTGAAGTCTTTCTTTGTTGAGAAGGAAGCAGTCGTATCTCCTGGAGTTGTCGTGTTCACGTAGACCGAAATGGTAGCGGAATTGTAATTCGCAACGGCAATGTCTGGTTTCCCATCTCCGTTGAAATCGCCGATGCAGACGTATTGCGGGTTCATTCCGGTCGCAATATCTGTTCTGGTTGAAAATGAAGGAGCGGCAGCACCGGGAATGGTGGTGTTCAAGAATATTGAAATCGTATGTGATCCATAATTTGCTACGGCAAGATCCGGCTTACCGTCTCCGTTGAAGTCGCCGACAGCAACGGACGCCGGTCGCTCCCCGGTAGTAAAATCTATTTTAGTTGAAAACGAAGGAATCTTTGCATCCGGTGCCGTCGTGTTTAAGAAGATTGAAACGGTATTGGACCTGTAATTTGCCACGGCGAGGTCCGGCTTATCATCTCCGTTAAAATCACCGAGTGAGACGGAGACCGGGTGCTCTCCTGTTGGAAAATCCATTTTCGGTGAGAATGAAGGAGTTGTGTCCCCTCGGCCCGTTGTGTTCAAGAAGACTGAAACGGTCCTGAACTTGTAGTTTGCGACGGCAAGATCGATCTTGCCGTCTGCGTTGAGATCGCCGGCAGAAACGGAAATCGGACGTTCTCCGGACGTGAGATCCATTTTTGTTGAAAAGGAAAGAGTTGTAGCCCCGGGAGTCGTTGTATTCAAGAACACCGAAACAGTGTTTGAAATATAGTTTCCTACAGCGATATCCGGCTTGCCATCGCCGTTGAAATCACCGACAGAAACAGACATGGGATGTTCTCCGGATATGAAATCTGTTTTTGCTGAAAACGAAGGAGTTATAGCGCCCGGAGAAGTCGTGTTTAAGAAAAATGAAACGGTGCCGGACTTATAGTTGGCCACAACAATGTCAGGTTTACCGTCTCCGTTGAAGTCGCCGAGGGAAACAGAGATTGGACATTCTCCGGTTGCGAAATCTTTCTTTTCAGAAAAAAAAGCTTGCGCAAAGAGCGATTCAGAGGCGAAAAGAAAAGCGATGAAAATAAATTGCTGCAAACGAATCACTCTAATCCTTTTGGACTTGTGAACGGAAAAACCTGAGCAAGCTCCTCTTTATGCAATAGGAAGTACGTTTTTCCTCGGCCAGGCACTGAACACGGGAGCAAGTTATTTTTCGGCGATATGAACTTTCTGGTGTACGTTCACTATTGTCGAAGTTGGGTTTTTTAGACCGGCTTGATGAACCATGTTTTGAAATTCTTCCCTGTTTAAGTTTTATTTTTAATGTATGCTGCGCCTTGGCGACTTTGCGTGAAGCAAGCTTTCTTGATTTATCAGAAGGGTCAATTTTTGTTAATTGTTTACCTTAATTGCGATCAGGTCAATAATATTTTTGATGTCGGCTTTCTTTTTTACTTCAATGCGCAGCCCTCTCCCCTCGACGTATCGTTTTGCACCTTTTAATTCTTCGATCATTCGTACAGGTAAGTCACTTGCTTCAACAGCGGTAACTGCGTTGTCCCCAAACACAAAGGCTATTCTGAAATACTTCTTACAAGGAGAAAAGAAAAAGAGATTCCGTTTTTTCAAAAGTAACTTAAGTGTCCACCCCGAGCCTGAGCCATAATATTTCCATTCCGCCGTCAGCTTACCATATCGGCTTTCAAGAGTCTTTTTGATTTCTTCCCAGTATCGGTATGACCGGCCGAGGGCATCTGACAACATCTCGTTGTTTGGTTTAACGGATTTATTGATAAAAATGCTGGCCATCTGTTATTCTTCAGTAGAAGATATTGCGCGTGACTATTCCGATATTTTCCGGGGGGAGTAATATCCTCGCGATATTTCAGTTGGAAAGCTACTGCATTTCGCGTACAAATGCAAAATTAGCAAGAAAATAGAATGGGTTGACCTTCCCCGTTAACAATTTAAAAGCCACTTCGGCAGGCATCTATAAGTGAATTGAGTCATTTTGGATCAAGGGTCATTGCGATCCTCGCCGAGTCGTCTACGACCCAATGGCTCGATAGACCCGTAGGGAGTCTTCGACCGACGAAGTCGGGAGAAGCAATCCTTTTGTTTAATGGAGATTGTCCCGCGGTCGGGATCCCGGGACTTCGTCGTTTCACTCCCCGCAATGACTTCCTCTTTAGAAAAGAAACGAAACCGTAACAGTGCCCGATAACCCATCAACTTCGTTTTCTTCATTTTTTTTGCTAAATTTATAACAATCACTCACACGTAGGACTATGTTCAGACCAAAACTCTTCGTTCTGTTACCCCATCTTAGCAAAGATCAAATCATCAACGATATCATTGCCGGTGTTTTAGTCGGCATCGTAGCCCTGCCGCTGGCAATCGCCTTTGGCATTGCGTCGGGAGTTTCGCCCGAGAAGGGGCTGATTACTGCGATCATCGGCGGCTTCATCGTCTCCTTGCTGGGCGGCAGTAGAGTGCAAATAGGTGGCCCAACAGGCGCTTTCATAGTCATTGTGTATGGAATAGTGCAACAATACGGAATCAACGGACTGATGATTGCCACAATTATGGCCGGCGTTATTTTGATGATCATGGGCTTTGCGCAATTCGGTTCCCTCATAAAGTTTATTCCCTATCCCGTCATCGTTGGTTTCACAAGCGGAATCGCTGTTATCATTTTCTCAAGCGAGATTAAAGATTTCTTCGGTTTGTCGATTGACAAGGTCCCTGCTGACTTCGTCGAAAAATGGGGTGCATTCTTCAAAGCTTCGAATACGTTCAATTCACAAACTGTTTTTGTGGCTATTTTATCGCTCCTTGTGATCACACTGTGGCCAAAGATCACAAAGAAGATCCCCGGTTCTATCATCGCAGTTTTTGTTGGAACATTCATTGTTCAATACTTTCATTTGCATGTGGATACTATAGAGACGAGATTTGGCGACATACCTTCTTCTTTTCCTCTTCCTTCAATACCGTCGTTTGACCTCGCGACCGTCAGAAATCTCATCATGCCGGCGACAGTGATCGCAATTCTAGCATCAATAGAAGCACTGCTATCGGCAGTCGTTGCCGATGGTATGATCGGAGGTAAACACAAGTCGAATATGGAACTAGTGGCGCAAGGTGTCGCAAATATCGTATCTCCCATATTTGGTGGAATCCCCGTGACAGGCGCTATTGCCCGCACA
The DNA here is from genome assembly GCA_963717445.1 of uncultured Bacteroidota bacterium. Taxonomy (GTDB): domain Bacteria; phylum Bacteroidota; class Ignavibacteria; order UBA10030; family UBA8401; genus JAGVPT01. The sequence goes on from OY970334.1 coordinate 2,557,990, forward strand.
GCGACAAACGTTAAGAATGGAGGCAAAACGCCCGTTGCAGGAATCGTTCATGCTGTGACCCTCTTTTTCATTATGATCCTGCTCGGGAAATGGGCTAAACTTATTCCGCTGCCGACTTTGGCTGCCATCCTTATTGTGGTTGCCTATAACATGAGCGAATACCACGTTTTTAGACAGCTGCTAAAAAGTCCCCGAAGTGACATCGCGGTGCTGCTAACAACTTTTTTCCTAACGGTTGTTTTTGATCTCACCATTGCAATTGAAGTTGGAATGATTCTTTCTGTCCTTCTTTTCATGAGAAGGATGGCTACGGTCACAAATGTTGGAATTGTGACCAGGGAGTTGAAGGATCAGGAAGAGGTGCAGGACCCAAATAGCATTTCTGCGCGCGCGGTGCCGGAAGGAGTTGAGGTCTATGAGATCAACGGGCCATTTTTCTTTGGTGCTGTCACGAAATTCAAGGAGGCTATGCGGATGGTCGAGAAGCCTCCAAAAATTAGAATTATTCGCATGCGCAATGTTCCTGCAATCGATGCCAGCGGGTTAAATATGTTACGGGAGGTAATGACCGAAAGCAGAAAAGAGGGAACACGGTTGATTTTTTCCGGCGTTCATGCTCAGCCCCTTTTCGCTTTCACCCAATACGGCTTACTCGACGAAATTCGCGAAGAGAACGTCTTCGGAAGCATTGACGACGCTTTAGATCGGGCAAGAAGCTTGCTTGGAATTCAACCCAAAGGTAGGCCTGTAGATTTTATAGCTGAAGTAAAGCGAGAAGAATAGGAGAAGAATCAACGCAAAATCTTTATTGTTATGATTTTCCTACCCATAGAATTGACTCTCGCGTATTTCACCCCCCAACATCATTCACTAAGGTGTTGATAATTTCTTGAACTATGAGATCACCAGTTTGTTCACATGGTTTGTATACTAATAAAAGAAAGGCTCCTGATTCCTGCGGCTTGTCGATGATCTCTTCCACTACTTACTTTTGCCTTCTTGTTGGCGACTTCTTTGATCCATAGTATAAATTTTCTAACTTTGTATCGGATCGCTTTTCGGATGGCAGGTCGTTAATTCCGTATCATTAAAAAAATAAATATGAGGTAGCAGTATGAAAAAGGCAGCCCTACTTTTCGCTGTAATGTTATTCATAGGAACAATGCATCAGGCTTCCGCCCAGATCGATGCGAGGCTGATGCAATATCCTGCAGTGTCGAAGACACAAATTGTTTTTGATTATGCGGGCGATCTGTGGATTGCTCCGAAGGAGGGAGGAGTTGCGAATCGGCTCACCACTCCGCCGGGAGAAGAGATCCTTCCACGATTTTCACCCGACGGTTCCAAGATAGCTTTCAGCGGTAATTACGAAGGAAATGTTGATGTTTTCGTCATCCCATCGAAGGGAGGAATGCCTCTACGGGTAACTCATCATGGCTACCCGGACAGAATGGTCGATTGGTACCCCGACGGAAAACATCTTCTCATAGCATCTTCTATGGAGAGTGGCCGGCAAAGATTCGATCAGTTTTACAAAGTATCGGCAGAAGGAGGGATGCCCGAGAAGCTCATCCTTCCCTACGGTGAGTTTGCCAGCCTGTCACCCGACGGTGAGGAGATAGCGTTCACTCCAAAATCACGAGCGTACAGAACATGGAAAAGATACCGCGGCGGCTGGGCGGCCGATATATGGGTGTACGATTTTAAGAAGGGGACTGCCGAGAATATCACTGACAACCCTGCCAACGATGAATTCCCGATGTGGCACAACAGGACTATCTATTTTCTTTCGGATCGCGGCACGAATGAACGGGCAAACATTTGGGCCTACGACATCAACACAAAGCAAACTCGGCAGATAACGGACTTCAGCGATTTCGACATTCACTTCCCCTCAATCGGTCCCGATGATATCGTGTTCGAGGCGGGAGGCCAACTTTATTTGCTGGATCTTGCGACGGAGAAATATCATGAAGTAACGATGGAAGTTGTTACCGACGAAATCACGCTTATGCCGAAGACTGAGAATGTTGTGAAGACGATCAGCAGCTTCTTCATTGCTCCAGACGGCAAGCGGGCGCTGTTCGAAGCGCGGGGAGATATTTTTTCTGTTCCTGCCGAAAATGGAAACGTCGTCGATCTCACAAACACCTCGGGAATTGCCGAACGCTATCCATCATGGTCGCCGAACGGAAAGTATGCCGCATACTGGAGCGATCGTTCCGGGGAGTACGAATTGACGTTGAAAGACATGGAAAATCCGGCGAGCGAAAAGAAGCTTACTTCCTACGGAGCGGGCTTCAGGTACAACATCTACTGGTCCCCCGACAGCAAAAAAATAGCTTTTATCGACAAGGCAATGGACATTTATATTTATGATCTCGACAAAGATAACACAACAAAAGTCGACAAAGAGAAGTATGCCTATGAAGGGACACTGGAAGGCTTCACACTTTCCTGGTCTTCGGACAGCCGCTGGCTTGCGTATGCGAAAGAGATGGACAACCGGTACAGCGCCATTGATGTCTTTGACTATAAAGAAGGGAAATCCCATGAAATATCGGGCGGGTACTTTAACGATGCATCTCCTTGTTTTGATCCCGACGGGAAATATTTGTATTTCCTTACGAACGATACGTTCGACCCGGTCTACAGCGACCTGGACAACACGTTTATTTATCCCAATTCAACAAGAATTGCCGTGGTTACGCTCTCTGATTCCCTTGTTTCGCCCCTAGCGCCGAAGGATGATTCGACGACGGTCAAAAAAGATGAGGGGGAAAGCAAAGAAGAACAGAAGAAGGATGAAAAAAAGACGGAAGTAAAGGCGAAAGAAAAAACGAAAGAGATAAGAATTGATTTTCGTGGCATCGCCGAGAGGGTCGTTATACTTCCGCCCGCAGCCGGTAATTACGGAAATCTTGAGGCTGTTTCCGGAAAAATCGCTTACCTGAGAAGTCCGAACAGCGGATCTGCCGATAAAAAGAAAACGGCAGAGTATTATGATCTCGACAAGAGGGAAGAAAAGACCATCGCCGACGGCATTTCAGACTACATGATATCGGCGGACGGAAAGAAAATTTTGATTGCCAAGGATGGTTCGTATTTCATTACCGATGTGGCCGCCGATCAGAAACTCGAAAAGAAAATGCCGACAGATCAAATTGAGATGACGATCGACCCTCGCGAGGAATGGCACCAGATTTTCAACGATGTGTGGCGTTTCCAGCGCGATTATTTTTATGACCCGGGTATGCATGGTGTCGATTGGAACGCGATGCGGGCGCAATATGGAAAACTCATTGACCGTGCGATGACGAGGGCAGATGTGAATTACATCCTTGGTGAGTTGATCGGAGAGATCAGCTCGTCGCACACCTACCGCTTTGGAGGCGACGTCGAGACTCCAAAAGAAAGGGCGGTGGGATATTTAGGGATCGATTGGGAACTTGGAGACGGCGCATATAGAATTCAGAAGATTGTCAAGGGTGCCCCATGGGACAATACTGAAAGGTCGCCACTCGACCAACCCGGTCTTAATGTGAAGGAAGGCGATTACATCCTTGCGGTGAACGATATTCCAATCGATGTCACGAAAGATCCGTACGCCTCGTTCCAGGGACTGGCCGGAAAGACTGTTGAACTGACATTGAATGATAAGCCGACGATGGATGGAGCCAGAAAAATCATTGTCGAGACGATGACCGACGAATCGCACCTGCGCCTTCTGGCCTGGATTGAATCAAACAGGAAAACAGTTGAGAAACAAACCGACGGAAAGATCGGATACATCTACGTCCAGGATACAGGCGTCCCAGGACAGAACGATCTCGTGAGTCAGTTCATCGGACAGTTCGACAAGGAGGGGCTGATCATCGACGAGAGGTTCAACAGCGGCGGTCAGATACCGGATAGGTTTATCGAGATGTTGAACCGCAAGCCACTTGCCTTCTGGGCCGTTCGAGACGGTAAGAACTGGCAGTGGCCTCCGGTTGCAAATTTTGGTCCGAAGGTCATGTTGATCAACGGTTGGAGCGGCTCCGGCGGCGACGCGTTCCCGTACTATTTCCGGGAAGCCGGAATAGGTCCGTTGGTAGGCGAGCGCACGTGGGGTGGACTCATCGGGATTTCCGGGGTGCCTCGCCTGATCGATGGCGGAGGGGTTACAGTTCCAACGTTCAGGATGTATTCCCCCGAAGGGGAGTGGTTCGCCGAGGGACATGGGGTTGATCCGGATTACGAAGTTGTGGAGAACCCTGCGCTCCTCGCCAAGGGGGTAGACGAGCAGTTGAACAAAGGCATTGAGGTTGTGATGCAGCTTCTTAAGGAACATCCACCGGTGAATCCGAAACAACCGCCGTATCAAAAAAGATAAATGGAGCAAACGGTACTTTACACGAGCATCAATAAAAACACCGGATCATGTATCAAGGCAATGCCCCGTATCAATTTTTGAGACGGCCTTTAGTGAATCTATTTCAGGAGAAGCATTTTCTTCAAAAGCGTTTTGCCGTTAAACTGCAGCCGGGCGAAGTACAATCCGCTCGCGAACCGGGATGCATCAAATGTTGCCCGATGGTTTACTCCTGCGGCTGCAATTCCATCAAAGAGGGTTGTTACCTCCTGACCAATGATGTTGTATACTTTCAACACGGCTCTTCCATCGCTTGGAACAGTGAATTGAATATTCGTTGCCGGGTTGAAAGGATTTGGATAATTTTGCTGAAGTTCAAAAACTGCCGGCACGCCGGCAACATTTACCTGAACCGTTTGAGAATAACGGAAAGAGCCGTTCCGGTCAATTTGTTTTAACCTATATTCCCACCTTCCTGCGGGAGCATGATCATCGGTGAAGGAATAATTTTTTGAAACGTTGCTCGTCCCAGCGCCGGCAACGTACCCAACCTCCTCCCATGAATCCGCAGGACCTGCCTGAGCAGCGCTTGAACGTTGCACTTCAAACCCGGCATTCTGTACCTCGGTTGCGGTACTCCATTGCAGCCTAACGCTGGTAAAAGTGGGGTAGGCGGTGAAAGAGAAGAGTTCGACGGGCAAACTTGTATCGTCGGGGTTGGAGATTGCGGCAAAGGTTTGGTTGGCGCCGCCATGGACCGACGCGAAGCTCCCGCCGAGATATACGAGGTTATTCGTGTAATCGAGCGCGATCGACTGAACGGCGGCATCTGCATTCGGATCCCAGCTCGTGGAAAGCCCCGTCGTAATATCGAGAGCCGCAATGTAGTTTCTTGACGCGCTGCCGATACTAGTGAATAACCCTCCTGCATAAAGCGTTTGGCTCGTGGAAATTGCAAGCACATCGACCTCATTATTGGCACTTGGGTTCCAGCTTGTTGCAAAGCCTGTCGATGTATCGAGAGCGGCGATGCGTTTTCTTGAGCTGTCTCCGATGATCGTGAACTCTCCAGCAGTATAGAGGGTCGAGTCTGAAAAAAGGAGCGCCAGCACCGGCTGGTTCGCATTTGGATTCCAGTTCGCCACACTGCCGGTTGATTTTGTTACTGCGGCAATATAGTTTCTCGTATTCCCTCCGACCGTTGTAAAGGCACCTCCTGCATAGACCGTCGAGCCTCCGACAGTTATCGCATAAACAATATTGTTTGGACCCGGACTCCAGCCCGTGAGGCCTGAGGATGTGTTGAACGACCCGAGATATTTTATCGAGTTTGCGCCGATCTTGGTAAAATTTCCTCCAACAAACAGCGTCGGACCGGAAAGACAAAGTGCTTGAACTGTGCTGTTAGGACTTACATTGAATGCTGTTGCGGTTCCTGTCGATGTGCTCACCATTGCAAGACAGTTACAGGAGGTGCTGCCGATTGTCCCAAAACTTCCGCCGACGTACAATGTTCTGCCGGAAAGCACCATGGCATTCACTCCTCCATTTGCGTTAGGATTCCAGTTCAGTACCGCTCCCGTTGATACGCTTAACGCGGCCAGATTATTCCGTACGACCGGTCCAACGGTGATAAACTCTCCCCCGGCAACAACTGCAGAGCCGTACACCCCGAGCGTTAGTACCGAATCTAAGTTGTCGGGATTGTTGGGATTCCATGTTGAAGCAGCGCCCGTGATTGTGTCGACAGCAGCCAGATGGTTTCTCGACGCCCCGCCGATGTGCGTAAACTCTCCTCCGACATACACAAGAGAATCGGAGAGAACAATCGAATTTACACTTCCGGCAGCGTTTGGATTCCAGCTTGTTACGAGTCCTGTCGATGTATCGATCGCGGCAATTCTGCTCCGCGAAGTGCCGCCGACCGTTGCAAACGTTCCCCCGGCATATACAAACCCTCCGGATGGAGGAACCACAATTGTGTTAACGGCGGCGTCTGTATTCGGGTTCCAGCCGGTTGCAATTCCTGTCGAGGTGTCCAGAGCAGCAATATGGTTTCGCGCGCTGTCGCCAACACCGATTGTATCAAAGCTTCCACCGGCATACAAAGTGGAACCGGAAGTGGCAATCGCATTCACGGCGCCGTTTGCGCCCGGGTTCCAGCCTGTTGCAACGCCGGTGACAGTATCGATTGCTGCAAGGCAGTTTCTCGGAAGGGTGTCCGTGCCTGCGGCGCCGCCGATCGTTGTAAACAATCCTCCAGCGTAGATCGTCGAACCGGAAAGGGCGAGCGCGAAAACGGTATTGTTCCCCCTCGGATTCCAGCTCAATAAAGTATCTCTCAATGCGTCGAGCGCTGCAAGATTTCTTCGGCTTGAATGCGATGTTGGAGTGAGGATAATATTTTTGAACGCTCCGCCGAGATATACTGTCGTTCCGGACACAAGAATTGCGTAAACGGCATCGTCAGGATAGAGAGTCCAGTTGGTGTCGACGCTCATGTCGGAATTGACGTGGGCAAAATGATTACGCGTGATGCCGCCGACGTGTGTAAACGCTCCGCCAAGATACCACCCTCCCGAATTATCCGGCGCAACTGCATAGACATCTCCCCCGGCAACCGCGGGAAAGTTCGTGTTCACGGTGCCGGTCGAAGCATCGATGTTCGCAGCGTTGCCGGTTGACGGCCCGACGTACGAGAATGTGCCGCCGATGAAAACTGTGTCTCCTGAGGCAGCAATAGCATTGACAAAACCGTCGGTGCTGTAAAAATTTTTCTGAAGAGTCTGTGATAAGGAAAATTGTTCTGCCATAAACAAAAGAGCGGAGAGCAAAAATACTGCCCGCAGATTCTTTTCAATAAAAAAGAAAAACAATATCCTACCGCTTTTCATTCAGCCTCCGAATGTTAGTGTCCCTACAAGGTGCTGGGAAAATATATAGCCTTTTATTTTCCGCACAAATGGAAAATAGAAGTCTTAAAACCTAATCTGCGTGCCTGCGCAACAGCATCTCTCACACTCCGGTCATCTGGTTCCCGATCTCTAATTTATTGGCTGTTTCTTTTCACTGATCGCAAAGGCGGGAAGATCAACACGGTTCGATTGAGATAAAAAAATAAAAATTCTATAAAGACACAAGTGAAAAACAAGCTTCGGCAAATCCAGTCGTCATTTTTTTGACAATTGTGAGGTTCGGATCCCGGCAATGTTTGTTCCGTAACCTGATACCCTCCTATGTAAAATGGTCGTGCGAGTAATAATCGGCCGGAAAAAGGGGGGTATGTATAGGTGTGTCCAACTTTCAGTGTAAGCCGAAATCGTCAAATGATTTTTGAAATCTTAGAGTGTCCTGTTATTGATTTACAACAGCATCTTCTTTACCTCTTTTTATCGGGAAACTCAATATTGCTGCCGCAACCGCATTCGCAATAGATTGAAATGCAAGCCTACCGATATGTTCGCATCATTTTTTGTCCGTTCGATTCAAACCATTGCTTTATTGAGTTTGTCGAAGGTATAGAGGCCTGAGTGTTGCTTCCAGGTCTTTCTTTGCTCTTTTTTAAGAATTTCCCTTGTATTACACAATAAGAATTGGTTGAAAAACTTCAAGGTATCCGGCAAGTTGTTTTCTCTGGCTATTATGTCACGATCCTCGATACCTTCTGCTTACTCCGCCGAATGAATTTTTCGAAGAAGTTGAAGTACAAGAAAACTTAGTCGGCTTTCTGCATGCAGTATTAAAGCCGTTGATTGGATTGTCCGTGTATGAAATATCTCGAAGACATTTTGGAGATGCTCCAGAGGATCCTTGATGATTCAATCTTCAGATTAGGCAGGGGTCACCTCACCGTGGGCGAGGCTCTTTACATTTTCATTCTATTAATACTCCTCCTCATCCTCTCAAAAAAAATCCAAAAATGGATGGAGAACCTGCTCCTTGTCCGCCACAGTGTGGAGGAAGGGACCGCGCTGGCGATTTCATCGTTGGTCAGATACGCGATCGTCTTCGTCGGGCTTATTGTTATTCTGGAGAGCAACGGCATTGACCTCCGCTCGTTGACTGTGTTGGCCGGCGCGCTAGGGATTGGAATAGGATTCGGTCTCCAGAATATTGCCGCAAACCTGGTTAGCGGATTGATCATTTTGTTTGAACGGCCGATTAAAGTCGGTGACCGAATCGAAGTCGGCACGATCGCGGGGGACGTACTCAAAATTTCCCTGCGGTCGACTGTTGTTCGCACGAACGACAACATCGATATCATTGTCCCAAATTCCGAGTTCATTTCGTCCCGGGTCATCAATTGGAGCTACACCGACCGTGACGTCCGGTTTAACTTTCCGGTCGGCGTATCATACAATGCCGACCCCGAGACAGTGATAAAGAGCTTGATGGAGGTTGCGTCTGCTCATCCCGGCGTGCTGAAAAACCCTGAACCCGAAGTAGTGCTCGAAGAATTTGGAGAGAGCTCTCTGAATTTCGCTTTGCGTGTGTGGTCGCGCGATTACATTGCCCGTCCGATATCGTTGAGAAGCGGGCTGAACATCGCGATCATGAAAAAATTCAAAGAGCAGGGAATTGAGCTTCCATTTCCGCAGCGAGACATTCACATTAAGAATGGTTCGATCGAATTAAAATCGTCAGCATCCAATAAAGGCTGACCAATAATAGAAGGAGAACATGAAGACAAACAAAGACGTTGAAATGCTTATTGCGAATCTCCAAAGCAAAGATGGAATGGAGCGTTTGCGTGCGAGAAAAAAACTTGTAAAAATCGGCAGACCGGCTGTTCCATCTCTGATGGAATTGCTGTCAGACAGAAAGCAACATGTGCGATGGGAGGGATGCAAAGCTCTTGGAGAAATGATGGATCCGACTTCGGCACCAGGATTGGTGAAGGCTTTGACCGACGAAAGTGTTGAAGTCAGGTGGCTGGCAGCAGAAGGGCTTATTGCTCTCGAAAAGAAAGCATTGGTGCCTCTGTTGAAAATTCTTGAAACGGACTTCGAATCCCCTTACGTTCGGGAAGGGGCTCACCATGTTCTTCATGCTCTTGAACGGGAGCACCTTCTCTCAAAAGACTCGATAGCAGTGCTTGAGGCGCTTCGATATCTGGAGCCGAAGGTCTCGGTGGCATTGGCAGCCAGCAAGGCGCTGCAATCCAATTCAAAATCCGGCTGATAGTTTCGCCGTCGTGCAAATTGCAACTTGATTTCTCTATTGAATACTTTGAAAGATATTCTTTCACCCCGATAGGAGGATATAGATTTGAAGACAAATGACGCAACTCGAAGTAATCAACCATCGACTGCTGCCGGCCATGCAACCGATTGGGGCACCCTGCCTCTTTCGGAAACAAAAACCCAACTCGGATTCTCGCCGGATGGGCTCGACGAGGCGGAAGTACAACGGCGTTTAACCCAGTATGGGTATAATGAGCTCCTTGAAAAGAAGGTCAACCCTTTCCTCAAATTTCTCACTTATTTTTGGGGCCCAATCCCTTGGATGATCGAAGCTGCAATTGCGCTGTCGGCACTCGTACAACACTGGCCGGATTTTTTCATTATTCTCGTTTTGTTGGTCGCCAACGCCGGGGTTGGTTTCTGGGAAGAATATCAGGCCGGCAATGCCATTGCCGCTCTGAAGGCGAAGCTGGCTCTCAAAGCGCGTGTTCGTCGTGCCGGTAAGTGGATATCGATTGCCGCAAGAGAATTGGTCCCGGGAGATATCATTCGTGTGCGCCTAGGCGACATCGTGCCCGCAGATGCACGATTGCTTGAAGGTGAATCGATTGAAGTCGATCAATCCGCTTTGACGGGTGAATCCTTACCGGTAACGTGCGAGCCGGGAAAAGCTTTTTACTCCGGATCGATCATCCGGCGGGGTGAAAGTGAAGCGTTAGTCTACGCGACGGGATCACATACGTTTTTCGGTAAGACTGCAGAGCTCGTGCAGGAAGCACATACCGTCAGCCATTTTCAGAAGGCCGTGTTGAAAATAGGAAACTATCTTATCGTCCTGGCCGTCGTGCTTGTAACCTTGATCCTCGCTGTGGCTCTGGTACGTGGCGACAAATTGACGACCACGCTCCAGTTTGCGCTCGTCTTAACAGTGGCAGCCATTCCGGTTGCCATGCCTACCGTGCTATCGGTGACGATGGCGGTTGGAGCGCGGCTCCTTTCTCGCAAGCAAGCCATTGTCAGCCGTTTAGCCTCCATCGAAGAGTTGGCGGGGATGGATATTTTGTGTTCGGACAAGACCGGCACTCTCACCCAGAATAAACTCACGCTCGGCGAGCCCTTCAGCGTCAATGCGATTCCTGCATCGGAGGTGATTCTCAGCGCTGCCCTCGCATCGCGTGCCGAGAATGAAGATACCATCGACCTCGCAGTGTTGAGCGGTCTAAAGGACATTCAAGTGCTCAAGAACTATCGCGTGACGCATTTCCAACCATTCGACCCGGTACATAAACGCACCGAAGCCACAGTAACTTCTCCCGATGGGAAGACGTTCAGTGTTTCAAAAGGAGCGCCACAGGTGATCCTTGCGTTGGCATCCAATGCGTCGTCGGTAGGCTCATCGGTTGAGAAAGCAACGAAAGAATTTGCCTCACGAGGCTACCGATCGCTTGGTGTAGCCCGAACGGATGCAGAAGGAAAGTGGCAGTTCCTCGGAATCCTTCCGTTGTTTGACCCGCCGCGTCCAGATTCCAAGGAAACAATTGAGACGGCTCGAAGCATGGGAGTGAATGTTAAAATGGTGACCGGCGATCAGCGCGCCATCGGGCAAGAGATAGCGACACAGCTTGGTCTTGGAGCGAACATTCTCGATGCCAGCGGCTTCGGAGAGGGCAAAGCGTTGGATACGGAAGAGCTTGAAAATACTATCGAACATGCGGACGGCTTTGCACAAGTTTTCCCCGAGCACAAATTTAGGATCGTCGGTGTATTGCAGAAGCGGAATCATATTGTCGGAATGACCGGCGACGGTGTCAACGACGCTCCGGCACTAAAGAAAGCGGACGCCGGAATCGCAGTATCGGGTGCCACCGACGCAGCGCGTGCAGCGGCTGCGATTGTCTTGCTTTCTCCTGGCCTGTCGGTGATTATTGATGCGATCAAGGAAAGCCGAAAGATATTCCAACGGATGACGAGTTACGCAATCTATCGCATTGCAGAAACAATCCGCGTGTTGTTATTTATGACTTTGTCGATTCTCGTATTTAATTTTTATCCTGTTACGGCGGTCATGATCGTTTTGCTCGCCTTGCTCAACGACGGGGCTATTCTCTCCATTGCCTACGACAAAGTGCGGTACTCGAAAGAACCGGAAGCATGGAACATGCGGGCAGTGCTGGGCATCGCCTCGGTTCTGGGAGTGCTGGGCGTTTTCGCATCCTTCGGACTTTTCTATTTAGGTGAACGGGTATTTCACCTCAGCCGCGATTTTATCCAACCGCTAATGTATCTTAAGCTTTCAGTAGCAGGGCATTTGACAATTTTTTTGACACGAACGCGCGGCCCATTCTGGTCGACTCGTCCAGCACGAGTTCTATTTTTCGCAGTTCTTGGGACACAGATCGTTGCTACATTGATCGCTGTCTACGGAGTGCTGATGCCTCCGATCGGCTGGGGCTGGGCGGCGGTAGTCTGGGGTTATGCTTTCGCCTGGTTCCTTGTGAACGACCGGGTGAAATTAGCAGCGTATCGTTTTATCGAACACCGAAATCCTAAACCGTTTTTAAAAAAAGCCGCGTAGACTAAATAGAAGCCATCTCAAAAATGGTTTTCATGCAGAAAGCAGCCGTAAATGTCATGCTTCTCCCGCCGTTCTGCGGCGGGAGAAGCATCCATGACATGGAAGCCTAGTAGAGTCAAGGTATGTCATTGTCATGGATTCTTCACCCCGTCTGAAAAGCGACGGGGTTCAGAATGACAATGATCTGTCAGTATTCCTTCAGAAGGACATAATCAAGCGTTTTTGAGATAGCTTCTAGTATATTATAGATGGCATTCGGGCAAAAGGTGCTATTGATAAACATCCACACGTCAATTGCGCTTGCTATGAAATCCACATGGGACTGTTAGCAGGAGAGCAGCAATATTTCTGATAAAGGGGCATTATCTTGGAGGGATTTTGTTTATTTGTAAGTTGAAGGTGCTCGGCTAGGATTTAGTGCAAAGCAGAAACCCATCGCCTCTGGCGGTGGTTATGTTCGGTTGACCGACAATGGATTCCGCGTCAAGCGCGGAATGACATGCTTTTTCTTTTCGAAAGCCATCATCTTTGATGGTGGTCGTTTACTGAGATATTATCATCACGCATCCACGAAATGCACATAAAGTCCGAACTTCAAATATTTTATCATCATTGATTGGAGAGATAACGATGAACATCAGGCTCGATCAGAAACGCGCGCTTGTAACTGGAGGTAATTCCGGCATCGGTGAAGCGATTGTAATTGCGCTCGCCGATGCAGGCGCAAAAGTGGCGATCAACTATGTCACCCATCCTGAATCGGCACAATTGCTCGTTCAAAAGATTAAGGATCAACATGGCGAAGCAATCGCTCTTCAAGCAGACGTTTCAGATCCAGATGCCATCTCTCAAATGTTCGGGCACATCGACGAGACCTGGGGTGGAATTGATATCCTCGTAAACAACGCCGGCATTGACGGAGCTCGCGCTTTGGGATGGGAAGCGGATATTGCGTCGTGGCAAAAAGTGATCGAGGTGAATTTATTTGGAGCTTTTATTTGTGCACGCGAGGCCCTGAAGCGTATGGTAGCGCAGAAAAGCGGCGTCGTACTGAACATCAGTTCGGTGCACGAAGAAATTGCATGGTCCGGTTACAGCGCGTACACGGCAAGCAAAGCAGCCGTCGGCATGCTGACCAAGACTCTGGCACAGGAAGCAGCGCCGCACGGCGTCCGCGTGCTGGCAGTAGGCCCCGGTGCAATCAAAACACCGATCAATAAATCTGTTTGGAACTCTCCCCAAAACCTGCAAGATTTAGTTGAGAAAATTCCGCTACGTAGAATAGGAGAGCCTGAAGAAATCGCTCGTATGGTGGTGGTGCTCGTTTCGGACGTTGCATCCTACGTAACCGGACGCACCATCCTTGTCGATGGCGGCATGACAGATTATCCCAGTTTTGCACACGGCGGCTAATGGTGGACAAACAAGGAAAGAATGATGATGGGATCAGACCGCAACGCGCCGGGCGCTCCCGGCATTGAACCCCGCTGGACTTCCAGCGCGAAAACCGGCGTTGGTACGGCCCTTAGCAATAAGAGCCGTGTCTGGTTTACATTGAGCCACGGAATTTTCAACGAGATATATTTCCCGCAAATCGACAATGCTTGCGTTCGCGACATGGGGCTGATAATTACGAACGGGTCGGATTATTTTTCCGAAGAGAAACGCGACGTCGATTCTAAAGTTCGCTGGATGGCCGACGGCGTACTGGGATTCCAATTAATAAATACTTCCCTTGATGGGCGTTACCGCATCGAAAAAGAGATTGTCACCGATCCACAACGGGACACGTTATTACATCGGGTTCAGTTTATTGCACAGGAAGGTGCGATTTCTCATTACAAAATTTTTGTCCTGCTTGCGCCTCACCTCGGAAATTTCGGCGAAGATAATACAGCCTGGGTCGATGAATTTGATGGAACACTCCTCCTGTTTGCCCAGCGGAAAGGGAACGCCTTGGCACTTGCATGCTCTGCTCCATATTTGAAACGATCTGTTGGCTACGTCGGTTCGTCCGACGGCTGGCAAGACCTGAAGGCGCATAAACAGATGACTTGGGAATACACGCGTGCTGAAAACGGCAATGTGGCGTTGGCTGCCGAGATCGACCTCGTATCGTCGAGAGGGAAATTTGTTCTATCGCTCGGTTTCGGCAACGACCCGGAAGGAGCAGCCCGGAATGCGATCGCAAGCCTTCACGATGGTTTTGACAAAGCAAAGGACGATTATGTTGCCGGCTGGCGGGAATGGATGAAGACGAACAACTCTCAGAAGAAGAGCGTGTTCAGTAAGAACGATCTTTCGCGTACAGGCCTTGCTGTTTTGCGTACCCACGAATCGAAGACCGCACCCGGGGGATTTATCGCTAGCCTCAGTATCCCATGGGGATTTAGTAAAGGAGATAATGATTTGGGCGGATACCATCTCGTCTGGTCGCGCGATATGGTGGAAACGGCCGGAGGTTTGCTGGCTGCCGGCGCTCATGAGGACGTACGCAGGGCGCTCTATTATTTACAAACAACTCAACAGCCGGATGGACATTGGTCGCAAAATATGTGGCTGGATGGCTCGCCATATTGGAATGGAATCCAAATGGATGAGACGGCTTTACCCATCCTCCTCATTGAACTGGCATATCGCGAGAAGGCATTGGCCGAGGCGGATGTGATCCAGTTTTGGCCGATGGTGCGGCAAGCTGCAGGTTATTTAGTTCGCAACGGGCCGGTAAGTCCGGAGGATCGCTGGGAAGAAGATCCCGGCTATTCGCCCTTCACCGTCGGAGCAGAAATCGCCGCACTCTTAGCGGCGGCAGACCTCGCCGAGCTGAATCGCGAAGTTTCCATTGCAACTTACCTGCGAGAGATTGCAGATGTTTGGTATACGTCTATTGATCGCTGGATGTACGTATCGGAAACGGACTGGTGCCGAACGTATAACACCGCCGGCTATTATGTTCGGATCGCCTCCATTGAGAAAGAGAAAGGCGTGTCGCGCTTTCAGAATACCGTGCACATCATGAACGTAACGGCGGATGAGGATACCCTTGTGGCTTTTCATTTGGTGAGTCCCGATGCGCTGGCACTGGTTCGGTTTGGATTGCGTGGTGCCGACGACCCTCGTATTCTTGACACGATAAAAATTATCGACGCGATGCTTAAAGTAGACACTCCGTCCGGCCCAACATGGCATAGATACAATGATGATGGTTATGGGGAGCATAAGGATGGCGCTCCATTTGACGGAACAGGAATTGGCCGTGGGTGGCCACTGCTTACAGGCGAGCGGGCACACTATGAACTGACGGCAGGTAGGGCTGAAATTGCACAGCATCTCTTAACCACGTTGGAATCTTTTGCCAATGAAGGCGGCTTAATCTCGGAGCAAGTATGGGACGCACCCGATGTGCCTGAGCGTGAACTATTTTTTGGCAGGCCTTCAGGATCGGCGATGCCGCTCGTATGGGCACACGCAGAGTATCTCAAATTGCAGCGCTCACTGCGAGATGGACGGGTCTTCGACCTGCCGCCACAAACTGTGCGGCGTTATCTGACAGGGAAAACCACATCTCCCAGAATAGTGTGGCGGTTTAATCACAAAATTCGCTCAATGCCTGCCGGCAAAATTCTTCGTGTCGAGACGATCGCTCCTGCTGTTATTCATTGGAGTGCCGATGATTGGAAAACAGTTCATGACGTGCCCTCTCACGATGTGGGATTGGGAATCCACATTGCCGACCTATCGACAAAATCTCTTACCGAAGGAATTCAAATCAAATTTACGTTTTACTGGCCGGAGGCTGATCGTTGGGAAGGAGCGGACTTCATTATTGGGGTCGAATCTTTGCAGCGGGATCGGTCTGCTTCCGTTAGCAGGAGTGAGACTGATGGAGAATAAGGTTGAGACGACGGGGAAACGTTTTGTCTATCTCGCTGCGGCCATCTCGGCGCTCGGCGGCTTGCTTTTCGGCTATGACATCGGTGTCATATCGGGTGCCATTCTATTCATCAAAGAAGAATTCTCCTTATCCTCGGGTATGGAGGAAATTGTGGTCAGCTCAGTCTTATTGGGATCGCTCATCGGCGCGATGGTTGGAGGAACGTTGGCCGACCGGTTCGGACGCCGAAGATTATTGATGCTGACTGCGGCTGTTTTTGGTTTGGGTGCCATCGGTGCAGCGCTTGCACCGGGTACAGCTCTTTTGATTGTTGCCCGAATCGTTGCCGGCACCGCCATCGGTATCGCTTCGTTTGTCGCGCCGCTTTATATTTCCGAGATTGCGCCGGTTGATATCCGCGGAAAGCTTGTTTCGATTAATCAAGTGGCACTCACCGGCGGTATTGTCATCTCCTATTTCATCGACTACATATTTGCGGGATCGCAGGCATGGCGTTGGATGTTTGCGTTGGCGGTAATTCCAGCCGCTGCATTTGGTTTCGGACTGATGCTCATTCCCAACAGCCCTCGATGGCTTGTTGGCCGTGGAGAAATAGATCTCGCCCGGATCGCATTGAAACGGATTCGAAGCCCGGAACAGGTAGAAAGCGAGCTCATTGAGATCCAGCAAAGCGTAGCGCAACAGAGAGGGCACTGGTCCGAACTGCTCAGTCCGGACTTGAGGCCGGCGATGATCGTTGGCGTCGGGCTGGCGATTGCACAGCAAGTCACCGGCATCAACACGGTGATCTATTACGCACCAACTATTTTCAAGTTCGCCAATTTATCATCAGCATCAACGGCGATTCTGGCCAGCGTCGGAGTCGGAATTGTCAACGTCGTTTTGACACTAGTGGCTATGCAACTGATCGACCGGGTCGGGCGGCGGCCACTTTTACTGGTCAGTCTGGCGGGAATGGCGTTAAATCTATTCGTGTTGGGGCTCGCGTTTTCGCTTCCGCAATTGTCCGGCAGCCTGGGATGGATCGCCGTGACGAGCCTGAGTGTATATGTAGGTTCATTCGCCGTGGGACTCGGTCCCGTTTTCTGGCTGATGCTTTCTGAGATTTATCCGTTGCGCATCCGGGGCCGGGCGATGAGTGTTGGGACAGCCGCCAATTGGAGCTTCAACCTAATTGTTGCATTGTCGTTCTTGACCCTTACCCAGATTATGGGTAAGCCCGCCACGTTCTGGCTGTATGGTGTTGTTAGCATCGGGGCATGGCTCTTTGCGTATCTCCTTGTACCGGAAACCAGAGGGCGAACCCTCGAAGAGATTGAAGCTCATTGGCGGGCGGGAAAGCATCCACGTGCATTATGAAGTTTTGGAAGACGATTACTACGTGCACACCTTCTATAGATTGAACGTGACCTTGCAGTCATCTGTAAAATTACAGTTATTACAATCTTGCAATCAATAAAAGAATGTAGTTAATCATCGATGTTACGTAGAACACGCGTAATTCAATTCTTATGCCGCTCCTTCGGAGCTTGAAACAGACGCGAGTAATTTAAACTACAAATATTTTGTCCCTCCGGGACTCAATATCAATAAACTTTATAGGGACTGGGTAGTGACTCATTTTGAATGATCGTCTCGAAATCACCCTTCTTTCTCTGGCGCCAGAGAAAGAAGCAAAGTCCCGCTGTACGGGATCCCGCCTTTCATATTTTTGGAAAGCGGGAAGAGCTTCTCGGAATCGGAATGCTGGCGATGCTTTCCCACACACAGCCGGGAGAAAACGGTTCCCGCTTGCCACCTGCACATGCCAGCCGTTTTCTCAACGCACGCATCGCTCCCACCCCACTGCTGCCGATTCCGAGGATACAGCACATGCAACTTTTGCAACATTAATCGAAATCGTCAAGTCGGCGGACGGGAAGGATTCAATCGAAGGGTTTCAATTTCGGCGCTTGACCATCAAACCACAATATTCGACGCTCTCTTGCGCCGAAATTGACGGCATGTGTGGCTGGGATTGAATCCGTGTGTTACGATTTCCCCAAAGGGGTCCTTTGGACGAGAGATTTCTCCCGCTTTAAAAACAAAAAAGGCGGGATGCCGTAAAGCGGCATTTGGTTACTTTTCCCGCTTCTACGAAAAATTTTAAAGAGCGGGATCCCGTACAGCGGGACTTTCTCGGAAAGAAAGTGACGTACACTGACTCCAACAGACCTCAGACGCTCGATTTTCTTTCTCAAAATGAGTCACTACCAGGGACTGCAGCAGTTATGAAAGTTCCGATAGGAGCGTTATATTTATAGCAATGCTCAGTTCTCCAAATACAATATTTATTATTGGAAGTGGCACTAGCGATCAAGCCCCGATAGAGGCGACACATGAAAAGGTTTTGCATTTTGTGTAACATCAGCCGATAAATAAAAAATGAGGTGAGCGCATGGAAGAAAAACAAGTGGTCGTTGGCGAATACGAAAATGAAATAGACGCCGAAATTGCAAAAGGGCATCTCGAAGCATCCGGCATTGCAGCGTCAATAATCAAAGACGATGGTGGTGGAATGTTTCCATCATTGCAAAGCGGGGGAGGTGTTCAATTGGTAGTTGCTGAAACTCAACGTGAGAAAGCCAAGGAAATACTTCAAGTATAAATTTATTGAACTTGTCATGGGAGGGTCAATATAATTCCCGATAGGTTTTTCCATGCGCTATGAATCTAGTGATAGAACGAAAACATTCCCTCGAAATCCTAATTCTTAAAATCGTGCAATCAAAAGATTTTTACCGAGTTCTTGTCGGCCGTTGACTCCATATCCACAGCTACGCAGGTTGGCTCGAAGCAGGGCGTCCGACAATTGGAGGAGTGATTAGGGAAAAAGAAACATGGGTCTTTCGAAAACACAGTTGGAGAAACGTTAATAAGATTGTATCACGGGAATACATATGCACAAAATCGAACAGAACCTCCTACCCGTAGCTGATTTGACTGCGGAAATCCAGAGATTGAACGAAGAGCTAATACAAGAACGAGACCGGAATCTCCGGACCCTTGCAGACTTCAAGAATTATCGCCGCCGCGTTGAGCGTGACAACAGCAACGTTGCCGATGAGGGCAAGCGTAAAATCCTGCTCGCGCTCTTAGATATTATGGACGATTTGGAGAAAGCGATGCAATGGGCTGGCGACGAAGAGCAGCCGTTTGTGCAAGGCGTGCGGAACATCCATCAGAAATTTCTTGGACTGTTGAAAACGCATGGAGTCCTCCCTTTCGTGAGTCTGGGTAAGCCATTCGACCACAATTTGCATGAAGCTGTCGCGGTAGCGAAACATGAAGGGAGTGAACCTGGAACCGTTGTCGACGAGTTGCGTCGGGGCTATCTCTTGCATAATAAACTGCTGCGTCACGCGCAAGTACGGGTTGCCGGATGATGAATATTGGGTGTGCCAGCAACCTCGAATGAGCACAAAGTACCAACACTATGACCTTCAAAGATTACTACAAAGAGTTAGGCGTTGAAAAAACCGCAACGCCCGAAGAGATCAAGAAAGCGTATCGAGCGCTTGCCAACAAATATCATCCGGACAAAGCCAAGGGAGACAAAACCGCTGAAGAAAAGTTCAAGGATATCAACGAGGCCAACGAAGTCCTCAGCGATCCGGTAAAACGAAAAAAGTATGATCAATTCGGTGCAGATTGGAAACACTACGAAGAAGCCGGCGCGCAACCGGGTGGGTTTGATTGGTCAAAGTATGCGAGCAGCCGCGGCGGACAAACGCACCGTACAAGCTCGCAAGAATCCAATGCAGCATTTAGCGACGAAGGTGTCGATGATCTTTTTGAGATGTTGTTCGGGCAACGCAGCGGCCGGCGGCCGGGAAGACGGAGTGTTGTCATAAAGGGCGAGGATCTTGCAACAGAGACGACCCTCTCGCTTGAAGAAGCATATCATGGCACGGCGCGGCTCATCCATCTCAACGGTCAAACGATTAAGGTGACGATCAAGCCGGGCGTGGCAGACCACCAAATGTTGAGAATTGCAGGCAAAGGGGAAGGAGGAATTGGCGGCGGTCCGAACGGCGACCTCTATCTCACGGTTAAGATCGCACCACATCCGGAATTTCATCGGAGTGGAAACGATCTTCACCGTGACTTGCCGGTTGAATTGTACACCGCTCTTCTCGGCGGGAAGACTCAGACCAAAACACTGAAAGGCAAAGTCACGGTCAATATTCCGAAGGGAACCCCGAACGGCAAAGAGCTTAGACTTCGTGGACTTGGAATGCCAATCTATGGAAAGAAGAACGAGTTTGGAAATATGCTGGTGAAAGTCGACATCGTGCTGCCGGAACATCTTAGCGAAGAAGAAATAGATTTGTTCAAGAAGTTGGCGGCGTTAAAAAAATGAGTTATACGGCGACGGATGAATACGATGACGTACGGATGGTTTTTTTTAAGAATCAAAATACCATTATTAAACCGAAAGAGATACCATGATTAAAAATACAATGAAGAAGATCAAGACCAAGATCCAACAGGATCGCTCCGTAACGAAAGAAAGTAAAACGGAGTTATTGAGTTTGCTTTCGAAGCTTGAATCTGAAATCACAAAAATATCAAAAATCGATTCTGAGCATGCGGAGAGCATTACCGGTTTCATCGAACGATCTACACATGAAGTCACACGGCGGGAAAAAAATCCGGAATTACTTAAACTCTCGCTTGCAGGCTTGACAGAGTCCGTTAAGGGCTTCGAGGCATCCCATCCTGCGCTGGTAGCAAACGTCAACAACATCTGCACCCTTCTGGCAAATATGGGGATATAAACAGCGGTGATGTTGAAGCGCAATGTGGACCGAGTTGCTATGTTTCTTAAGCGTTCAATGAAAAATTACGATCGTTGATAAAATTCGAGGACGATATGAAAAGATATCTAATTTTTTGTTCCGTATGTTTGCTCTCCTTCGGCGAAACGTTCTCACAATCCAAGGATGAAATTCATTATTGGATAAATCAGTTGAACAATGATGCAGATTTGAGTTCTGCGCCATCGAATATTGTGAATAATAGGGCAGTGGTCTTGGCAGCGGTTAACCAATATGGAAATGCACTGCAGTATGCCTCGGAGTCCTTGCGAGGAGACAAAGAGATTGTCTTGGCTGCGGTTAACCAGATTGGGTATGCACTGCAGTATGCCTCGGAATCCTTGCAAGGAGACAAAGAGATTGTCTTGGCAGCGGTCAAGCGGGAAGCGGATGCGCTGCGTTATGCCTCGGAGTCCATGCGAGGGGACAAGGAGATTGTTTTGGCAGCGGTTAAGCAAGATGGGAATGCACTACAATATGCCTCGGAGTCCTTGCAAGGAAATACAGAGATTGTCCTGGCAGCGGTTAAGCAAAATGGAGACGCAATAGAGTATGCTTTGGATTCCTTGCGGGAAAATAAAGAGATTGCCTTGGCAGCGGTTGAACAGGATGGGGACGCACTACAGTATGCCTCGGAGTCCATGCAAGAGAACAAAGAGATTGTCCTGGCAGCGGTTAAACAGAATGCGGATGCGCTACGTTATGCCTCGGAGCCCTTGCAATGGGACAAAGAGATTGTGTTGGCAGCGGTGATGCAGAATGAAGAGATACTACAGCGGGTCCCGGAATCCTTGCGGGGAGATAAAGAAATTATGTTTGCAGCAATTAAGCAGAACGGAGATGCGCTACAGTTTGCATCGGATTCCTTGCGAGGAAATAAAGAGCTGGTCTTGGCGGCGGTTAAGCAGAGCGGAGAAGCACTTCAGTATGCCACGGTGTCCATGCGGGAAAACGGGGAGATCGTCATGGCCGCGGTGAGGCAGAATGGAATTGCGCTACAATATGCCTCGGAGTCATTGCAGGGCGAGAAAGAGGTAGTCTTGCAAGCGGTTGAGCAGAATTGGAGTGCTATAGGCTTTGCCTCGGAGTCCTTGCGGGGAGACAAAGAGATTGTCATGGCAGCGGTTAAACAGAATGGAATTGCGCTACAATATGCCTCAGAGTCATTGCAGGGAGATAAGGAGATTGTATTAGCAGCAATTAAAGAGGATGGGGATGCTCTGCAGTATGCCTCGGACTCCATGCGAGACGATAAAGACATTGTCCGGGCAGCGGTCAAGCAATATGGGGAGTCACTACGCTATGCCTCAGATTCCCTGCGAGACAACAAAGAGATTGTCTTGGCAGCAGTTAAGCAGGATGATTATGCGCTAGAGTATGCCTCGGACTATTTGAGAAATAATAAAACATTCCTGTCTGAAGTAAAGAAAGTCGTAGGCCAGAACATTGACATCCCTACAAATACATATCAATAAGTTCAAACGCACGTAGACGTGTTTCACATAAAGAAGATCTACATCTTGGAAGTGGAGAGGGTCATGCATTTATAGACGAGCCGTTCGAAATTCTGACGACGGTTTTGGATCAAAATAACAGACCGTAATGGAAACAGAAACAGTTTATATTTTGCTCTTCATCGTGGCCACAGCCGTGGCACTAGCGGTGCAACGTCTGGCCATTCCTTATACGGTCGCACTAGTTTTTACGGGCCTCGTGTTGGGTGTGCTGAATGCATTCGAAGCACCGCACCTAACCAAGGCGCTGCTGTTCAATGTCTTTCTGCCGGGACTCCTCTTCGAAGCTGCATTTCATATCGATTTTAAACAATTCTGGCGTAACCGCCTCGCCATATCTTCGCTCGCATTGCCAGGCGTGGTGGCGGCGATCGCGCTGACGGCACAAATAAAAAGGAATGACAAATTATCGAAGAAAGTGAATATCTCGAAATGAAGCAAAATAATTTACCAACGGAGGAATAGTATTCATGCAAGATGCGCTGATCATGGATCGATTGCAGTTCGCATTTACAGTCTCTTATCATTATCTCTTCCCTCAGCTTACTATGGGATTGGGTTTGTTGATTGTTGTGTTGAAGATGATTGCGCTGAAGAAGAACGATGAGCGTTTCAATGTCGCCGCTCGGTTCTGGGCAAAAATTTTCGCCATTAACTTTGCAGTCGGTGTAGTGACAGGAATTCCAATGGAATTTCAGTTCGGCACCAACTGGGCAAAGTTCTCGACATTTGCAGGAGGTGTTATCGGGCAAACACTTGCTATGGAGGGGACCTTCGCATTTTTCCTGGAGTCGAGCTTTTTGGGGCTTTTCTTGTTTGGAGAAAAGAAGCTTGGCCCGGTTGGACATTTTCTGTCGGCAGTTGCAGTGTGGCTCGGTTCGTGGCTGTCGGGGTACTTTATCGTCATCACCAATGCATGGATGCAGCATCCCGTCGCTTACCAAATAGCCGCCAATGGCACTGTCCATCTCGTTGATTTCTGGGGACTCCTCCTAAATCCATGGGGTGGATGGCAATACGTCCACACCATGGCGGGATCAGTTGTCACAGCAGCATTCGTCATGGCTGCCGTCGGAGCTTATTATCTCCTCCTGAAAAAAGATGAAGACTATGGTAAGATTTTTATTCGAACGGGCATCATCAGCGGTATCATTGCAAGCGTGTTTGTTGCATTCCCGAGCGGTGATGCTCAGGGGAAGAACGTCGCGCTGAATCAACCGATAACACTCGCAGCGATGGAAGGACTGTTCGAGACGAAGGCAGGTGCTGATTTGATGATTGTCGGTCAACCTGATATGGAAAAGCTTGACATGGATAACCCCCTCTATGTCCCGGAGATGCTCAGCTTCCTGACCTACAATCGATGGAATGCCACCGTGAAGGGACTTGATGCATATCCACGCGATCAGTGGCCGGATAATATTCCCCTTCTGTACTATAGCTATCATATCATGGTCGGACTCGGAACGATGTTCATTACGATAATGGTGCTGTCTCTTGTTCTTCTTTGGAGGAAAAGATTATTCACCACACATTGGGCGCTCTGGATTCTTCTGTTATCGTTTCCGTTTCCGTACATTGCAAATACTGCCGGCTGGATGACTGCCGAGCTTGGCCGCCAACCGTTCCTGGTATATGGATTGATGCGCACGATACACGGTGTGTCACCAACCGTCTCTGCGGGGAATACGCTGTTTACGTTATTGGGATTTTTGGGAATGTACTTCGTGATCGGCGTTTTGTTCCTTATGCTGCTGGTGAAGCATATTGCCGGCGGACCCGCGGCTTTTGAGAAAAAATAACGAGCTAACATCTACTATCTTATAACTGAAGTTCATCGTCTCATGGAAACTCTTTGGTTCATCATTGTTGCTTTTATGCTCGCAATGTACGTCGTCCTCGACGGTTTTGATTTGGGAGCGGGTATTCTTCATCTACTGATCGGAAAGAACGAAGAAGAACGTCGCCTTATCCTCAATGCAATCGGTCCCGTCTGGGATGGGAATGAGGTATGGATTCTTGCAGCGGGCGGCACGCTCTACCTTGCCTTTCCTCTATTGTATGCATTGAGCTTCAGCGGGTTTTATCTGCCGTTGATTATCGTGTTATGGCTTCTCATGCTGCGCGGTCTGGGCATCGAGTTTCGCCATCACGTAATTCATCCGATGTGGAAGTCGTTCTGGGATACCGTCTTTGCAGTTGGAAGCATTTTGCTGTCGATCTTCTTCGGTGCGGCGCTCGGGAATGTCGTTCGCGGTGTACCGCTGAATGCCGAAGGATACTTCTTTGAACCACTCTGGACAACGTTCACGGTCGGTGGTCCCGGCGTCGGAATTCTAGATTGGTTCACAACGCTCATGGGACTTGTCGCACTGTTTACATTAACGGTCCATGGAGGCAATTATCTTGCAATGAAAACAGGCGGAGTTGTCCAAGATCGTGCCCGTGCATTTGCGGGGAATGCATGGTGGTGTATGTTGGCTTCCTCGATACTTGCCGTTGTAGCGATATCGAATATTCGTCCGGATGTGTGGAAAAATTTTTCGAGTGCACCGTTAGGCTATGCTTTTCCTCTGCTTGGAGTGTTTTCAATTGTTGGAATGAAATATTGCAACATAAGAAAAATGGATACAGGTGCATTTCTGAGCTCCTCCCTCTTCATTGCATCGATGCTTGCAAGCACGGCGTTTGGATTGTATCCAACCGTATTACCGGCTTCAACCGACCCTAAATTCAGCTTAACGATTTTCAATACTTCGGCCCAGCCGTACGGACTTTGGGTTGGTTTCGCATGGTGGATTATCGGCATGATCCTGGCAACCGGCTATTTCGTTTATGTGTACCGGTCGTTTAAGGGAAAAACTGCCGTGTCCGGCGAAGGGGAGGGGTACTAAGGAAGTTTTTCTTCGCTGCGAGAACGTCGTGTAATTGGAGTTTTTAGTGCAAAGCAGAAACCCACCGCCTATGGCGGTGGTTATGTTCGGTTGGCTATGCCTGTCATTCCGGTCGAGTCCCGCTTTCAGGCGGGACGAAGAACCGGAATCCAGTTCCGTTGATTGACTCTGGATTCCGCGTCAAGCGCGGAATGACTTGCTTTTTTTCAAAAGCCACCATCTTTGATGGTGGTCGTTTACATCTATGTCATCTAACGAAGGGAATCTAGGATGAACGGATTTGAACAGGTTAAACAACTGCTTGCGCTGTGCACCAAAGATCAGCGCCAGGAAATTTTCAGTTTTCTCAGAAAGGAATTTCCGATTCATCCCATTGAAACAGAATTCAATGCACAGGCAGAAGTCATTCTTGAAGCAATCCACAAATCCAGCGCGCTTAATCTCCGCGGCAACGTAGGACTCATTGCGCGAGCGGCCTTTGAAATGAACATCGCATCGAAAATACAAGGGTTTCGAATCGTTGAGATCAAGGGAGACGCGCCTTTCAATTGTTATATGGTGGATGATAATGGCGAAGTGAAAATTCAGGTCACGATGCAATGCACCAAGGATCACCGCCCCATGATGGCAGACCAAGCTCTTAGCCGCCTTCCGGCCAACAAGTATGTCGTTGACACTGAGCGAATTCTCGACGGCCAGAATTCGGAGGGCGGCGAAGACCCCCGTTCGTATAGATTTGGTTCGTTTAATATTCTTGCGGTATCCTTGCAACCATCCACAAATGATTGGAACAACTTTCTTTATACCGTTGAGCGATGGCTGATGCCATCACCCGAAGACGAGAGCCGTCTCTTGAAGTTTCAACCCGTTCCGCTTAAGCCGGACGGTGATTGGACCGATGACCTCCGTACTTGCATTGAATGGTTTCGATCTTCTACAGAGAAAACTATTTCGTGATGGATGCCCGCAGTTTTACCGGCCGTTCAAGTGAGGCTTCACGCGGTGTCACTTGTGCCGCTCATTGATATGCGGAAATTATAACAGGCGAAATTACTGCGCGACGGTCAAGCCATGAGTACAAAAAGACAACGGCGTTTGTTTTCGAGCACATTCTGTCGCCGACTCCTTCAGTTATTTTGCGGGCATAAGTCTTCCCTTACCAATGCGGGGCTTTTATGAAAAGGCATCTACCTAATATATTTTATAATCCAATCAGCCTTGCAGGTGCCGCTGTTGCGAGTGTCAGTTTTGCAACCATCGTCTTCCTAACCATCGTTGACCACCTCCAGTCCAAACACCCGGCTTATTTTGGGATTATTGCATACGTTGTACTGCCCGTTCCACTTTTTCTCGGACTCATCATCATCGTTGTCGGTATCGTAAGAGAGCGGCGCCGACTCAGAAAAGGCATGCCCGCGAGCCGGATGGTTTTTACGCTCAATCTCAACGTTCCGGAACAACGAACGGCAGTTGCGTACTTCTCGCTAATTTTTGTTCTCTTCTTGCTCTTCACCTCGTATGGAAGCTATCAGGCATTTCAATGGACCGAGTCGGTTCAGTTTTGCGGCAAAACCTGTCACACTGTTATGGCCCCGGAATTTACTTCTTTCCAGTATTCGCCACATGCGCGCGTGAAGTGCGTTGATTGTCACGTTGGAGGTGGTGCAGATTGGTACGTGCGCTCGAAATTGTCCGGCGCGTACCAAGTGTATGCAGTTCTCGCGAACAATTACCCTCGCCCGATCCCTATTCCGATTAAAAACCTGCGTCCGGCGCAAGAGACATGCGAACAATGCCACTGGCCGGCCTTTTTTTCCGGGGAGAAAGAAGAATTGAAAACATATTTCAAATCGGATGAAAAAAACACACGCTGGACGATCGACCTTCTGATGAAAGTTGGCGGCGGGGGAGCAGGACAGCTCGTACCCACTCGTGGAATTCACTATCACATGAATATTGCCGAAGATTTGACGTGCGTATCGACGGATAAGCAGGAACAAGTAATACCCTGGGTGCGTGCGCGCAACAAGTTTACGGGGAAAGTGACTGAATATGTCTCAACCGACAATCCGCCATCGAGCGATGATTTGAAAAAGCTTCCATTACATAAGCTGGATTGCATCGGATGCCACAATCAGCCATCCCATAGTTACCGCCCACCGGTTCGCATCGTGGATGAAAGCATGGCATTAGGCAAAATCAGTACCGAATTGCCGAATGTTCGAACCGCCTCCATTCAAGCTCTCGTTGTTCCGTACGCCACCACTGCCGCGGCGATGGATTCAATTTCAATAGTGCTCGAGAATTACTACAAAGGCAACTATGCTGCTGATGTAGAACAGAAAAAAGGTCTGATTGTGGCTGCATCCGAAGAATTGAAGGCCCAGTACAGCCGAAACTTCTTTCCCGAGATGAAAGTGAATTGGCAGGCCTATCCGGACAATATAGGACACATGACGAGCATGGGATGTTTCCGGTGTCACGACGGCAAGCATGAAAGCAACGACGGCAGAGTGATTCCGAAGGATTGCAACACTTTTCATACAATCCTGTACCAGGGAACGGCGCCTACCACGACAACACTCAATGCAGCCGGGCTTGCGTTCCAGCATCCGGAGGACGTCGGTGACGCATGGAAGGAAAATAACTGCACGGATTGTCACACGGGAGAATAGTTGTGGTGATGCTATAACGGAACGGTTTTCATGTGTAGAATCTTCGGTTCCGGGAAGTAGTTGAGGTTTCTGAATAATTTTAAGTATGGCTCACGCAAATCCATAAGGATGGCTTCGCCAGACGCAAAGTGGCAAAATGATTTGACAATAGAGTCCTTGCGCCTTCGCGGCTTGGCGAGAGACAATTTTTCAGAAGCCTCGAGTTTCTCATTTCTTGCTTCTTTACTGCCGCAATTACGTTTACCTCTGGGATACTTCATCAGAATCCAACGGACACGACCTCAATTGAGCTTCCCACGGAATTAACACAGCGTTTCCCTTGAATTCATAAATTTCACTCATGGGGGAGAGCGTCTCCTTCCGTTTTTGTTTTCTCCTCAAGCCGTTGTTTCAACTCCAAATATCGCGATGTAGCATGCTGAATTTGTTGCTGCGCCAGCGCCAAATCCTGCCGCAACGCCATCTCCGTAATCCTCACTCGCCGGAATTGAAAGTACGCCACAAGTCCAATGACAGGAAAAGAACAAAAAGCAATGATCATAACGCCGGCGTACAACGACTGAACATCTGAGACAAAATCATTGAGATCAAAGTAAATGTCGCTGCGATCGCCGTTCCTTTCGTCGAGGAGACTATTGATTGTACCGCGGATCAATTTCATCGACTCACTTCCTCTATCGGTGAAAATTACTTGTATAGAATCGGCCGAAGTGTCCCGAATCGCCAACTGCAGAGATGCTTGCAAGCTTGCGACCCGCCGATCGATTTTTGATTCAAGGGAATCGAGAACAGCATCTTGATACCGGCCATTTCTATTGAGCACTCGTAAATGTTGCAAAGATTTTTGAAGCGATAAAACTGCGTCGTTGTAGTTTCCTAAAAATTGTTTGTCTTCGCTTAGAAGATATCCCCGCCGGTTCGATTCTGCCCGAGAAAGAGAAAGAAGGATGTCCTCAAACGTCTTCACCACTTCATGGTCGTGGCCCAAAACCACGATATACCCTTCTACTTTTTCCAACGTTTGGTTCGAAAAATATGCCAACCCCAAAAAAAGAATTATGACAAAAACATACATTGCTATGAATACACTCTGAAATCGGTTTGTCATTAATGGTGCTCCTATTTTACACCGAATAATTTTCTTTTGATTGATCCCACTCGCCGGAAGATAATCCAATATACAATAATGGCATCCTGGAATCGAGCTTGAACGAGGAAAACGAATCAGCGGTTGCGATGGAAATTCCAACAAGGGCACACACAACGAAGTTCACGCATCAAGATTTTTGTTCGACACGCAAACAATGTGTGGCCTTTGTATTAATTCGTTTGCTGAAGCTGGAGGCGAGAACATTGACCGCTATTTCTTTGATGGACTCTTTAATTATCAATTTTGCAAAATCCGGCTTGTTCTATCTCAGGCTATGTGCGGTCAGATCATAATTCGAATTCCAATGTTCCCAATGGCAAATCCCCCTCCCAGCAGTCATTTTGGGCCAAACAAGCTACAATTTTAAGGTCCAATTATCTCAGACACGCATAGATCGAGCCATTTTCGCCCCCGCTCAATTTGGTCTCCCTTGGTAAAAAAGTACTTGACAGTGTGTACATATTCTTCTAAATTGCAAACGTTTGCGGGAACGATTGCAACAAGAAAAATGGAACGATCACTTTTCAAGATGTTTTCAAACGTAAAATTCCCCCGGTGTTTTTCACCTGCACCTGTGAGGATGCCGTAACCCGGCAATGCAATGATCATTTTTTTTGATTTTTCCTGCAAACGTTTGCAGGATTTTGCTCCCCGAAAGATTAGCGTTTCAAAGAAGGAATTTACTCAACGAGATGATGAACCCCGTAATTGACATAGGAGAAAAATTCAAGAAACTGTATGATGAACAACCGGTGATCATCCGTTCCCCCGGCAGAATTAATCTCATCGGTGAACACACTGATTACAACATGGGATATGTTCTTCCGGGTGCTATTGACAAAGCAATCTATTTTGCGATTGCCCCTCGCGATGATAAGTTTTCACGGTTGTATGCAGTGGACATGCACGATGGGTACGATTTCAGTATCGACAATATTCAGAACTCAGAAAAGCGTTGGCCGAACTATTTACTCGGTGTCGTCGACCAGCTCAAGAAAGCAGGTTACCATTTTAACGGATTCAATTGTGTGTTCGGCGGAGATATTCCGATCGGTGCGGGATTGTCATCGTCCGCCGCAGTAGAAGCCGGGCTGGCTTTCGCCCTCAATACTATTTTTGACTTGAAAATTGACAAGCTCACGCTTGTTACACTAGCACAAAAGGCTGAGAACGAGTTCGTCGGAGTTCAGTGCGGGATTATGGATCAGTTCATCAACATGTTCGGCATGGACAACAAGGTTCTCCGCTTGGATTGTCGATCATTGGAGTTCGAAAGTTTTCCATTTCAGTTCGGGGATATCACGATCCTCCTTTTTAATACAAACGTCTCACATACGCTTGCATCCTCTGAGTACAACAAAAGAAGAATTGAGTGCAGCGAGGGAGTGAAACTGATACAGCGAAAATTTTCCGAAGTGCAAAGTCTTCGTGATGTAACGCCAGAAATGCTCGACAAGTCAGCCCCGGCTTTGGGGTCAATTCTATACCGCCGCTGCAAATACGTTGTCGAGGAGAATTTGCGGCTGTTGCAAGTATGCGAATCGTTGAATGCTCACAATCTGAATGAAGTCGGTGACGCGATGTATAAAGCTCATGAAGGCCTGAGCCGCGACTATGAAGTAAGCTGCGCAGAGCTCGACTATCTTGTTTCCCTCGTCAAAGATGTTCCAGGGGTCTACGGGGCCCGCATGATGGGAGGAGGGTTCGGAGGCTGCACGATCAATCTTGTCGCAAAGGGTAACGTCGAAGACGTTGGTACGTTAGTGAGAAAACAGTACAGAAAGAAATTTCATCATGACCCGGATATGTATGAAATGTCTTTGAGCGAAGGAACGCATATTGTGACGGAACACGAAAATATCCAGCTCTCATGGTGACAACCGTTTTCGCAAATTATTTTCGGCCGAGAACACTTTTGTAAAGTCAGAAGTCTTTTAGCAATCATAAGGAGAACAACAATGTCCACTTGTACACATTGTTTTCGGAGATCATTTGTTCGTGTTATGGTGGTGGCTTTTTCTTTGACCGTTCAATCGTTATATGCATCTGGAACCGGCTCTATTAAAGGACGGATCCTTGACAAATCAACAGGCGATCCGCTTATCGGGGCGAATGTTCTTGTGCTCACGACAAGCTTGGGCGCTGCGGCCGATGTTGATGGTGTGGTGGTACTCAATAATGTACCGGCAGGAAAACAGACATTAAAGATTTCCTACTTAGGATATAAGACGATCACAGCAGAGGTGACAATTCCGGAAAACGGAACACTTCAACAAGAGTTCCGTTTATCACCTCAAACCATTGAAGGGCAAGAAGTAGTTGTCACGGCGCAAGCCAGCGGTCAAAATGCGGCCATTAATCAACAGTTAACTTCAAATAATATAGCAAACGTGGTTTCATCTGCACGTATTCAGGAACTCCCGGACGCCAATGCAGCAGAATCCATCGGAAGGCTGCCTGGCGTATCGCTCATTCGGTCGGGCGGTGAGGCGACACAGGTTGTGATTCGCGGGCTCCAGCCGCAGTATAACACGATAACCATCGATGGAGTACCGATACCATCAAACGATGCAGGCAGCATTTCTATTGGTGTTGCTTACGCTACGCCTACGAACACTCCCGGCGGCCGCGCGGTGGACATGAGTATGATTTCTTCAAGCTCGCTGGAAGGTATTGAAATTTACAAGACGGTTACACCCGATATGGACGCTGGTGTTCTTGGCGGCACGGTGAATTTCGACATCAAGGAAGCAAAGGGAACACCGACCGGCGCACCTTCGATCTCTTTCCTTGCTCAGGGCGCATATAATAATCTTATGAGCACGTATAACGATTACAAGTTCGTCGCTAGCTTAGAGCAGAGATTCTTCGACGATCGCCTGGGTGTGTTTGTTCAGGGTATTGCGCAAAGGCAGAATCTCACCTCAGACCAACTCGGAGGCTCTTACTATCAACCCGACAAGCAGGACAAGCCGGACTCAATAGTGCTCGGCAGCTTGAATCTAGGATTTTCCCCAAGCATAGAGCAGAGATACGATGGGATTCTATCATTGGATTACAGGTTGCCCAACGGCAAGATATCTCTTCTGAATTTGGTGAGTCATGGAAACAAAACAAACGAATCCCACAGTGAAACCTACGACCTCGCAAACTATGGAAATGACATACAATTCGGAACACAGATGTCATCGAATGTGCTCAACGTTGTAACAAATGTTTTGGACTATGAGCAAACGGTAAGTTCAATCAAGTTGAATGTCAAGCTCTCTAATGCCTACTCGGATAATCTCACTCCTAACGGTTGGAATGTAACGTTCGATCAGCTTTCAGCCGGGACAAACGGCATACCGAATTATGAAGATCCTATGCAAATAGCTCAGGCAGCCGGGAAGCTGATAAACGTAAACAATATGATATGGCAAGGTAATTCGACCTGGAGAAGCTTCAACAAACAGGACGATAAACAAGGCTCGGTTGACTTGCAGGATAATTTCAATCTGTCGGATGTAGTCTCTGTCGCATTGAAGGCGGGAGGGTCGTACAGGTATACTACCCGTTATTACAATTATGATGACGGTTACGGCAGTCTATACAGCGGTTCTGCCACGGGATTTCGATTATCTCTCGTTCAGGCTCTCCCGTGGCTCACTCAAGCGCCGTATAATTTTGATCCTACCGGCAACCAATACTTCTACATTCATGGATTCTATGATCCAAATATGAATTTTGGAAAATTCCTTAAGGGTAATTATGGGATGTATTCTGCAGTCAATGCAGGTACCATCAATACCATAGTGAACACAATAAAAGCATTGGGTGCGGCAACAACGCAGCCTCAAACAGTCCCCAGTTACCTCCCGGACCAGTATGGCAGCCTAGCGAGCGATTACTCTGGAAATGAATTCAGGAGCGCAGAATACTTCATGGCAACAATGAACTTCGGTCCTCTGGTAACTATTATTCCCGGTGTTCGGTATCAGGGCCTTAAGACCTCCTATACCGCTCCTCATTTTATCGGCGATGCAGATGCCACGAATCCGTATCCATCCCAGCTTCCTCACGCTCTCGTAACACAAGATGAGTACCATGGATATTGGCTGCCCGATGTTACTCTGAAATATGATCCACAGTTGTGGCTCAGCATTCGCGCTTCCTATACGAGCACACTCGCATATCCGGATTTTAGCGATATTGTACCGAGAGAAGATGTGTCCAGCAACAGCGGGCACTACGTGGTCTGGAACAATTATGCACTAAAGCCGGCGCAATCGCAGAACTACGATTTTCAGGTAGCAGTGTATGACAACAACGTCGGACTATTCGCAGTCAGTCCTTTTCTGAAACGGATTGATGATCAGATATTCAGTCAGCAGACGTACATAGCCGATCCTTCCATTTATCCCGGAGTTCCCAGCAATACAAAGACATTTTCACTCTCCACCTATATCAACAATCCAAACCGGGTTGATGTCTGGGGAATTGAATCAGAGTGGCAGACACATTTTTGGTATTTACCCGACCCGTTGAGCGGATTGGTTATGAACGTTAATTATACCCACATCTTTTCCGATGCAAAGTATCCTTACAATGTCACGGAACATTCGCCGGTCTATCCCTTTCCAGTGATACATGTCGATACTACGTACACCGACAGACTCATACAGCAGCCCGATGACATTGTAAACTTCTCGCTTGGATATGATTATAAGGAATTTTCGGTATTAGTCTCCATGATATATCAAGCGGAGGTTTACAATGGTACGAATTTCTATAACTCGCTTCGTTCCGATAAAGCGAAGTATACGCGGTGGGATCTTTCCGTGAAGCAAGGATTACCGCTGACCGGCGTTGAGTTATACGTTGATGTGAATAACCTCAACAGTGAAGACGACATCTACTTAGTGAGAGGCTCCGGTTTCCCGAATTCAGAATCTAATTATGGTCTGACAGCCGATGTGGGCTTTCGGTGGATGTTAGAGTAAAATAGATCATGTCTCATGATTTGAGACTTCTGAATAATTTTAAAAGTATGGCTCGCGCAAATCCTTAGGGATGGCTTCGCCAGACGTAAAGTAGCAAAATGATTTGAAAACAGAGTCTTTTGCGCCTTCGCGGCTTGGCGAGAGATGATTTTTCAGATGTCTCGATTTCTTAAAAAACCAAAAAGGTTTGCACAATTCAGCAATTAACATAACATAAACTAAAGCAGAAAGGACGAATATTATGTAAACAACCGCTGCTGTTTGAATTTATTTCCAAGATTCACTGTAGGCAACTAACATAGGTATAAACTTCAATGAAAGGGTGTTTATATGAAAGCAATACTCACTACGATGTTCTTGATGGCTCTGATGGTACTGTTGATAGCGCCGTCAATGTCGTTTGCGGCACCCGCCGATACCGTTATCGTATCGGCATTGCCGCCGGGCAACATCAATAATGTTATAAACGCGGATACTAATGCGGCAGGACTCGTCAAACCTAATACGGTTTTTTTATTGAAGCAAACTGGCGCCCTGGATACCGTTTATTATATGACTGCGCCCGTGTCTTCGAAAGGAAACGTCACTGTCGTCGGCTACATCAATCCAACGACGGGCCACCC
The DNA here is from genome assembly GCA_963717445.1 of uncultured Bacteroidota bacterium. Taxonomy (GTDB): domain Bacteria; phylum Bacteroidota; class Ignavibacteria; order UBA10030; family UBA8401; genus JAGVPT01. The sequence goes on from OY970334.1 coordinate 2,592,694, forward strand.
TCCGGTCGTCGCACCGTCTATTGCTGCGGACAACTCGTCGATCGGGTATTTTTTCAATCCGCAGGGTAATGACACACTCACGCTCAAAGGCATATACTTTATAGGTACACGCACCGATACTGTATCGTTTACAGGCCGTTTTGTGGAACCGGCTGGCGACAGCGATGTCTATATCTATGACCACTGTATCCTTGAAAATATTTCCGGTGCCGGTACTCCAAACCTTTTTGATACGTGGGACCATAATCATGAGAGCTTTTATGTCACTAACTGCGAATTCAGGAATAACCAGGACGATAATCCACAGAATCCGGGCTTCGCGTGGGTGGATGGGAGCACTTACCCGTGCGACACTGCAATATTCAAAAACAACACCTTCTTTCTGACGGGTGGCTACGTTCTGGGTTCATCAAATTACGGTTGCACATACCTGGATTTTGAACACAACACTATTTTTATGTCGGGGGAGGGAGGAGCCTTCGACTTGTACCAAATGACCAACACAGTTATAAAAAACAATATATTCTTCGGTGTTTCTTCGGCAGCGTACCCTGCCGCATGGTACAACAACACCCCCGGCAGTTGGGGATCATCGCTGATCCCGATAGACTCGCTGCGTTCTTTGGCGGTGGCTCCTTACAACTTGACGGAAGCCAGCAGGCACATCACGATCACAAATAATGCCTATTTCTGGCCACAACAAATAGTGAATAATTGGATACAATACAAAGGCGGGTCCTGGGCGAGCGATAGCCTCCATTGGCCGACTTTCATAGACTGCCAGCCCGGTATGCTGACGAATAAAACAGCATGGCCCTACATTAATGCAACGAATAATGACAGCGCCGATCCGGGATTCAATGCCACGCTGGTGACACTGGCAGCGGGCAACATGGTTACTTTTGTTGATACTACTTGGAATGAAGGCGGATCGGGGGAGGGCATTCGCCCCTATGTATATTCTTTATACGATCCACCCACATGGAATGGTGTGCCAACCACCTGGAAATCATCTAACGGCTATGGCTACCCAGTCCCCGAGAATTTGCGTTACTCTAATTCAAGCCTTCAGTCTGCGGGTTCCGACGGAAAGGCGCTCGGCGATTTGAACTGGTTCCCGGAACAGATCACTGCTGTTTCTCAAAAAACTACTGCAGAAGTGCCGATGCAGTACACTTTGAGCCAAAACTATCCGAATCCGTTCAATCCTACAACAACGATTGAATACTCCATTCCTCAAAACAGTTATGTGACACTTAAGGTGTACAATGTGTTGGGCCAGGAAGTTTCATGGGTGGTGAATCAAGAACAGAAAGCCGGCAGCTTCACCGTAAATTTCGATGCCTCAAGATTGGCAAGCGGGATCTATTTCTATAAGATCCAGGCCGGCAATTTTACGATGACAAAGAAAATGCTTCTCCTGAAATAGTGCAGTCATTTCTTTCTCCGATATGAAGCATGGATCATGCCTGCAGTCTTTCGTAGACTGCAGGCTCTTCCATTTGAGTCAGGATTTTCTGCGGAATTGTGCACGATATTCGTTAAACGGTACTCTATGGCATGTACGCTGAGTACAGAAGCGTAACACGATACTCAAAAGTTCATTTTGCATTATAAAGATTGACCTGCCCCAAAAAAGCGATCCATTATAAGGTTAGAAAGTTTTATATTGGGATCAAAAGGGGAAGCAATAATCGGGAAAAACATACGGCGGAAGAAGTCATCAACAAACTTTGACAAGCGGAGGCCTTGCAGCCGAAAGGGATGTCAATTGAAATGTATTTTATCAAATAATTATTTTCGAGAACAATTGCCGCAATGAAACATAAGACGATCATTGATATTGCTAAAAAACTAAAACTCTCTCCTTCCACAATATCCCGTGCATTAAATAATCATCCCGATATTAAGGAATCGACGAAAGCGAAAATTAAAAAGGTCGCTGTTGAATTGAATTACCGGCCAAACCCGATTGCACAGAGCCTTAAGAAGAATCGGACAAGCACGATCGGTGTCCTTGTGCCGGAGATTAAACATGATTTTTTTTCTTCAGCGATTAGCGGCATCGAAGAAATTGCCTATAAACTAGGCTACACGATTATCCTGTGTCAATCGGATGAGAAATATGAACGCGAAGTGATCAACACAAATCTCTTGATGCATCAGAGAGTCGCCGGTGTCATCGTATCAATTTCAGAAAAAACCAGGTCCGGAGGACATTTTAAGGATTTATTGAAAGCCGGAATTCCGATTGCATTTTTTGACCGCGCTTGCGAAGACGTCATTGCCGACAAAGTCATCATCGACGACTATAAAAGCGCGTTCGATGCGACGACATACCTTATTAAAAAAGGCTATAAAAGAATTGCTCATTTTGCCGGTTTGAAAACACTGGAAATTTGTCAAAAGAGAATGAAAGGGTTTACGGATGCAATGAAGCAGGCAAACCTGCCTCTCCTTGACGGCTTTTTAATCCACGGTGAATTGCATGAGTCGCACGGCTACCAATCGATGAACGGTCTCATTGAAAAGAAAACAGTTCCGGATGCAATGCTTGGCGTCAATGATATCGTTGCTATTGGTGCGTTCCGCAGAATCAAGGAGGCTGGCCTTAGAATTCCTGAAGATATTGCCGTCATGGGATTTTCAAACAGTAAACTGACAACGATGGTGTATCCGACTCTCACCGTAGTGGATCAGTTCCCGTTCGAGATGGGAAAGAACGCCGCTTCGATGCTTATCGAAATGATTGAAGGCAGAAGAACAAAGCCGAGAACATTGGTCATAGAGACGAAGTTAATCGTCCGGGAATCGACATGATGAGACGATATCTTAAGCATGTTCCTGTGCCCTCCCTTCGGGAGAAGGATGAAGTGACAGGTTTTTGAGATAACTTCTAGAAGCCATCTCAAAAATGGTTTTCATGCAGAAAGCAGCCGTAAATGTCATGCTGAGCGGAGCGAAGCATCCATGACATGGAAGGCTAGTAGAGTCAAGGGATGTCATTGTCATGGATTCTTCACCCCGTCTGAAAAGCGACGGGGTTCAGAATGACAATGATCTGTCAGTATTCCTTCAGAAGGACATAATCAAGCGTTTTTGAGATAGCTTCTAGTATATCGATATTCCTTTTGTGCGAGCGTTCAATAATTCAGAAAATTATTTCATGAGGAAAAAGACGATGAAAGATCTTCAGACAGCATCGTGGTCGAAACCCTTTCGGGCACTGGTTCTCTTCTCGGTATTGCTTTTTCAACCTCTGGAGACTCGGGCACAGTTTGCCAACGGCGCGGACATTGGATGGCTGTCGCAAATGGAAGCACAGGGATACGTATTCAAAAATAATTCGGGAGTCAAAGAGAATTGCTTAGAAGTGTTGAAAGAAAAAGGAATTAATGCACTGAGGTTTAGAGTGTGGGTTAATCCGAGCGGTGGCTACTGCGGAAAGAAGGACGTGGCATATATGGCTCACAGGGCAGACAGCGCAGGTTTCCAGGTGTTGTTGGACTTTCACTGCAGCGATACCTGGGCTGATCCCGGGCATCAGGCAAAGCCGGCAGCATGGGTAAACGATTCGTTTCCCCAATTGTGCACAGATCTTTATAACCATATTTACGGCGTTCTCGATACGTTAAAATCACTCGGCGTCATTCCCAAATGGATACAGGTTGGAAATGAAACCAACGACGGTATGCTATGGGAGGATGGCAGAGCTTCAACACATATGAATAATTTTGCTGCATTGATTACGAGCGGGTATAATGCTGCTAAAGCTGTTGATAGTTCGATCCAGGTTATTGTTCATCTATCAAATGGAAATGACAATGCAATGTATAGGTCGATATTCGACGGCTTGAAAAGCAATGGGGCAAAATGGGATATCATTGGAATGTCGGTATACCCCTATTGGGCAAATTTGCCGTGGGCAATAGATGATAGTTTGGCATTAATAAACATGACGGATATGATCGCCAGGTACCAGACGAAAGTTATGGTAGTGGAGGCTGGATACTTGTATAACCAAGCGGTGGACGCCAATCATTATCTTCTGGACCTCATCGCCAAAACAAAGTCAGCAGGCGGACTGGGGGTGTTTTATTGGGAGCCCGAATGCTATAACTGGCAGGGGTATCAACTCGGCGCATGGAACCCTGCAACGGAGGAGCCAACGGCCGCTATGGATGCATTCTTGGGTATCAATGCTACTCTGATACAAACCCCTAAAAATAACAATCCTTCCTTCAATTTCAACATCTATCCCAATCCTTTTAATCCAACTACGAGGATAGAGTACTCAATTCCCTCATCATCGCGTACATCAGTCATTATCTATGATGTACTCGGCAGGGAAGTCACAACGCTTGTCGATAGTTTCAAGATTGCCGGCAATTACAGTATTGACTGGATGGCGAACAATGTCCCCAGCGGGGTATACTTTTGCACAATGGCGTCCGGAAATTTTTTAGAGACAAAGAAAATTGTTCTGATTAAGTAGTAGATTCGTAAGTGTCGGACACCCTCTCGAATTATCCTGCCAAATATTTCACCAGTTATCGATTTTTCAGATAAGGTATCCGACAACTCCGTAAATGAATTCGGAATTTTCTAAAAGGATTTCATCATGAAAAGGTATTCAATGATTTTCTCCCTCCTCATAACCATGCTTACAACGAACGCATGGTCTACAGCGCCCGCAGCTCGTCAGCGGCTCCTGATGGATGAGAATTGGAAGTTTATGCAGTTTGACACAACTGGAGCACAAAAGGAGGATTTCGACGATACAAAATGGCGGACAGTTACCCTTCCTCATGATTGGAGCATCGAAGGTGAATATGACAAAAATGCGCCCACCGGGGGGAGCGGAGGCTATTTGCCCACGGGGGTTGGTTGGTACAGGCGGCATTTTCAAGTGACGAAAGCCGAATTGAATAAAACCGTGTGGATCGAGTTCGACGGCGTTTATATGAATAGTGATGTCTGGCTGAACGGACATCATCTTGGAAAACATCCGTATGGGTACACCGGCTTTAGCTATGAGCTCACATCATTTCTTCAGCCCGGGAAAAATGTCATCGCTGTTCGGGTGGACAATTCAGCACAGCCGAACACCCGCTGGTATTCCGGTTCCGGCATTTACCGGCATGTCTGGTTTGTGGAACTGGATCGACTGCATGTTAGTGAGTGGGGAGTTGCAGTAACGACGCCAATTGTTTCAACTGACTCTGCAGTAGTGGAAGTGAAAACAACAATTGAAAATGAACATACAGGCTTAAAAAAGGGAATTCTCCAAACCGTTCTCCTAAATAATGAGGGGACGGAAGTCGCTCGCGTTCAGAGCCCCTTTACCGTACAAGCACACGCACATTCCGAATTAAGCCAGTGGTTGAAAGTCAACTTCCCCCAACTCTGGTCGATCGAAACACCTGCGTTGTATCAACTTCGCTCCATCGTTGTTGAAGGAGAACAACAAATAGACGAGGAAGTTACGATCATCGGTATTCGCAAGATCGAATACGAAGTGGGTAAGGGCTTTTTCCTCAACGATAAACATGTAAAGATGAATGGTGTGTGCCTTCACCATGATGGAGGATGTGTAGGATCTGCTGTTCCCGTACGCGTGTGGGAACGGCGGCTTGCCAGGTTAAAAGAGATGGGATGTAATGCAATCCGCACTTCGCATAATCCCCCCGCTCCTGAGTTCTTGGATTTGTGCGATAAGATGGGATTTCTTGTGATGGATGAGCCGTTTGATGAATGGAAAATCGGGAAAAGGAAATTCGGCTATCACGAGTACTTTGACCGGTGGTACCAAAAAGATCTGACGGCGATGATCCGTCGGGACCGCAATCATCCTTCAATTGTTCTATGGAGTGCCGGCAACGAAATTCCGGAACAGAAAACGCAAGACGGTGCGGATATTCTCCGCACGCTGGTCGAAATATATCATCGTGAAGATCCGACAAGGCCTGTCACTTCAGCATGTGATGATATTGCCGCTGACGGCGGATCGACAACTCTTGCCTTCCTCGAGGATCTCGATATTGTTGGATACAACTACGTCGACCGATGGCACGAACGGCGTGAGTTGTACTATAGTCTTGATCACCAGGCTCATCCCGATTGGAAAATGATCGGTACTGAAAGCGGTTCAAACAGCGGTGGAATACGGGGCGAGTACTTATTGGGAAATGATTCGTCCATGGTTCGTACAAATTATACGTTCAACATGATCGATGCTGAGCAGCTCTGGAAGTTCGTCGCGACACGCGATTATGTCGTCGGCGATTTCATGTGGACGGGTATAGACTACCTTGGCGAATCCGTCTGGCCCAACAAGAACGGCAGCTTTGGAGTTCTTGACCTCTGCGGTTTTCCAAAAGACGGCTACTATTTTTACCAAAGCCAGTGGACTGAAAAGCCGATGGTCCATCTTTTTCCTCATTGGAATTGGCCGGGGCGTGAAGGCCAAGTCATACCCGTTCTTTGTTACACGAATTGCAACGCCGTTGAACTTTTTTGTAACGGGAAATCGCTCGGCGAAAAAAGAATAGAGTTTCCGCGGCAGGGTAATTCCGGGGCCTGGGACCGTTACGACAGACCGCGGGTTTTGCCTACTACCTCCGACCTTCATGTAGAATGGGATGTTCCGTATGAGCCGGGAGTTCTTAACGTCATAGGAAAAAAGGAAGGGAAAATTGTTTGTTCCGAGGAGATTCGGACGACCAGGGCACCGGCGTCGTTGGAACTGAACGTTGATCAGGACACACTCATTGCCGATGCCCACGATGTTGCCAATGTGGAAGTAGCGGTGGTCGATAAAGATGGGCATGTTGTGCCGACGGCTGATAATCTTGTGCGATTTTCAATTGAGGGAGAAGGGAAAATAGCCGGCGTTGATAATGGCGACCCCCGCGACCATGATTCATACAAGGCCGATCATCGAAAAGCATTCAACGGAATGTGCCTTGCGGTCATTCAATCTTTGACAGAACCGGGGAGGATAAAGCTCACAGCGAATTCCGTCGGATTGAAAGAAGCGTCGATCGAAATTATTGTTCAAAAGGGGAATCCAAGAGAGAACTTGCCGTGATCTGAGAGAGATCTCTTGGGTCGAGCGATGCTACAATTAGTGAATCGGAAATTCGAGCTGGAAACCTTAGAGGGCTAGAACGCCATCAAATTGAGATGGAGATAACGGATTCATTCCTTCTTTTTGCGCAAAGAAATCTGTTAGAAAGGTAACCTATGAAGAGGTCAGTTGGAAATAAATCTCAATAAAAAGAATTGGCCAGCGTATTACCAAATCAACGATATCAAACACCATCCAAGCTACAACTCGCCAAGAAGTCAACATCCTCTGATGTGTTCCCAACGAGAACCGAGGACAAAGAACACACAAGTCCGTTGCGCGATGTCTCAGAATATCCTTATTGATGTCGATATCGTAATCGTAAGGCAATCGTAAAGACGCTGAGTCCCTGAAAATTAAGGGCTTGGCGTCTTTTTTTTATTTACGACTTTTTTTTGAGATTTTTTTTGGAAGAATTTTTCATCGATCCAATTTTTGGACAAATCGTAATCGTAAAATCGTAATTTTTTTACTCGTCCCATCGCAGATGGATTTTTTGCAAAATATTGTTCCCAAAACAAAGATGTTCCCCCGGGTAGGCTTATCGCGAAAAGGAACCGCTAATCGGAGGTACAGTAAAAAAAAGCCCGACGTATGGACATCGGGCGCTCCAATACATCCCTTTGATACAATTACCGAGACAAAGGTTGTGACGGAAACGCTGGAGGAACACCTACAACAAGATCAGACCACACAGCTCACTCAACTACAGACCGCCGGCACCGGAGACATTCTATCCACTTCAGATAGCCTATTTTATAAAGCGGTGAATTGCTCTATCGGCGTTATCTTGAAATGAAGTATTTTTCAGATCAGTGTAAAAAGTGCTCTGGTCAACCACGTCCCCTGATAACTTACCTTCTTTACTTGCATAAAAAACGCCACTTTTATATCGCTCATCCGAAATGCCATCTACAAAGCGTTTTGCACCTACTTCCAGCTTATGCACCATTCCTCCTATCAATGGGAATACAATAGGCATCATAAAATACCTCAACATAAATTTCATTGCTGGGGGCAAATTATCTGGTGCCCTAGTTCCCTTCGTGTTCCCGGGACTCATAACAATAAATTTTAGGTCGGGATATTTTCTTGCCATTGACAAGGTCCACATAGTTGCTGCATATTTCACATATCCGTATGCTTGCGTTACATCAAATTTATCACCAAAATATGAACCGTCAAGCACAGCAGCAAACTCATCTACGGAAGAAGTTTTCATTGCCACCGGTTTCATTCCAAGCATCTTTACTCCTGGTACAGCTTCCGCACTGACTGATAGTACTGCTTTTTTCAACTTATCATGTTTTATTAATTCCTCCACTAAGATCACATGACCTAAAATATTCGTAGCAGCTAAGTCATTCATACCGGAAGGCGTAAGTTTCGCAGCCGTTTTCCCCACCATTCCACCTGCATTTAATATTACTGCATCAATAGGTTCCTTTATTTTTTCTACTGCTTTTCTTACAGAATTTGCATCCGAAACATCTCCAATAATAATTTCAAAAATCTTTTTCCCAGTTTTCTCCTCAAGGTCTTTTTTTGCCTCCTCGGCTTTCACTTGATTTCTGCAGAAAAGAATTACCTTTTTTGTTTCTTTTCTCAATGCTAACTGGCGGGCAGTCTCTTTACCAAGCCCAATATTTGCTCCGGTTATTAATATGCTTTCGTTCATTTTTCTATCCTTTAATTGAAGTAGTTATATAAGTTATGTATTTTAATTCGATAGTGCAATAATACGAACTTCGTAATTAATAAGCAAATTTTTTTCTTTTATATTTAAGACACTATTGCGGCAGCAAGTTTATTGATGTGGTTGATCAATGTATTATGCTCTTTCTCGCTGAAGTGGGAAAGGACTTTTTGTGTCATTGCTTTCTTTCGGGTTAAAAACGCTTTGTAAGATTCCAGACCTTTTTCACCGAGAGCAACTTTCACCACGCGCCTGTCCTCATCAGAGTTATGACGCACCAGGAATTTATTTGCAACGAGTTTATCTGCAATACTTGTAAGCGTGCTTAAAGGCGCATTTAAATAATCGGCTATGTCGCTCATTTTTACACTTTTATTGTCTCCTACAAAAGCTACAATCATTAGTTCCTTTTCATTTATTTCGCCACATATCTTACAGCAACGCTCCGACTCGCATTTTATTGCACTTGTCAGGCTGAACATTGCTGAAATAAACTGATTCATCTTATCATCCTTCGCTGACATGGTAAATTATTTTATCTGTGTTATTAAATGCTGCAAAGTTACGAAGTTCGAAATAAAATACAGTTTTGTCTAATTAAACACAACCCTGGGCATTATGTAAATAAAAGCAGCCATGGCTCGGCTGCTCATTTCTATCACGAGTTCCGTGCACGCTGGATGAAAATTGTCAGTGATGCAGCACGAATGTCTTCGTTTTGGAATGGGATATCGGGAAAAGACCTGGTCGCTTGAGCTGCGTCAGAAATCGATTGCTTCAGAATCTCAGCAAGGTTGTCAGTAGATTTCGACTAATGTTCCGGCTCAGCTGCTTTGCCAAGTATCGACACCTCGACCTTGTTCTTGCCGGCAAGCGGCATCTCTCGCCGAACAGAAGGCCTTGTTACGAAAAATGGTGCAGCGGATCGTTGTCGATCGGGAAAAAAAGGTGGTCAGGCTTTATGCTTGGCGCCTACCCAAAGGTGAGGTTCGGCAGATTGATGACGTTTTGGCCTCTGAAAATGCGGGTCAAAATCGTGTGTTCCTAAGTAGTGTGTCCCCAACGAGATTCGAACTCGTGTTAGAAGCTTGAAAAGCCGGTTCGGTATTGGAATGCGTTTGGACTCGCCAAAAATCGTGGTGATTTTCGGGGGCTGTGTTTGCAACCTGTTAGCAATTCACGCGAAAGCTAGCACGAGGAGATGGTAGAGAAATGCACTATGAATGTCGAGGTCTTGAAATCAGATTAACGATGGAATCAGTTTGACATTCCCCAAAAATAACACGAACTTTTATCACACACATTAACCCCAGCCCGAACAGGGACCCTGCATGCTATTTATAGACAGTGATGAGGAATGAGCCGCCTCTGATGGCGAAAGCTGGCAGAGGCATTCCTTTTTTCCACTCCACGCGTATTCAATCTGGTGGAGACTATGCTTAGCGGTCGTGTACATCGACACTTAATGCAATCTTTAGGAGGAACCATGGAAATGGAAGACTTGAATCTGGAGAACGTGACACCACCGGATCAAAAGACGATTATGTATGAGTTCACGAAGGCTCAGAATGCAACCATCCAGCTACTTTCAGAACGGATGAAGTTCATCGGGCTCATGTATATCGCTTGTGCTGCTATCGCAGCATTTGCGGGGATCGACTCCCTGCTGAGTGCATCCCTGATGTCCATCGGTTTTTTCTCCATGGTTGCCTTTTTCGGCTTCATTGGGTGGTGGACGTTTGAGGGTTCAACTTCCATGGAGGCAATTGTCAGGTCGAAGGGGAACGATGTCATGCAACTGATGGCCGTGTTTGAAAACTTGCGTAAGATCTACGAGGGGACATTCCGGCTTCTCATCGCTCTGCTTGCAGTGTGGTTGCTGGGAATCCTCGTCGCGGCCATTCTGGTGGCGTAGAGAAGCGGTCGTTCCGACGGCTCACTATCTGCACCAGATTCAGCAATCTTTGACCATAACCGCAATGCATCTATGTCTCCAATCCGGTTCTCTCCAGTTGCAGCCATACGTAATAGACTGCCCCGCCTCTTTTTTTTGAAAAACTCAATTGGCATCGAAATTCGTTTGGATTCGCCAAACATCGAGGTGATTTTGGGGGGACCGCGTTAGCAACCTGTTAGCAATTCTGTTCCAAAAACTAACACTGGAAAATGATAGCCAGTCTATTTCAAAGCGTCAAGCGTGAGGTAACCGCACCCATGCGAATCAAGGGCACCTGGCTCCTGCTTGCCGTCGGGTGTTTTCCTCTCTGTGATTAGAACTCAGACCGATTCGGGATGTTCAGGATTTCACCCTTTCTTTAATGAAGTTGTGCTACAATGTTTGATCAATGGGCATTGGAAGCATTGAATTTAAGGTGAAATTGAAAAAAGATTTTCCTTTATATTTCATTCTTACTCTGACCCCTCCGGATTTTTTGCCCACAACTCCACTCTTGTTTTCTTACACAACAACGTCTACATTAATCGGGGCAAAATATTTTTAGAAGAGAATAAACGATGTATGGCGTTCGACGCCTCCTGGAATGTCGATGTAGGTCGTGATTCGTGGCTGCACGATCGCGGAAATTTTCATCATCAATGATCCATTTATTATACGTCAAGTCAAATATGTGCGTAAAAGTAACAAATGCAGGAATAACCATGAAACAACGGATTATTTCGGTTCTTATATTGTTAGTGTTCAGCCTCCAAGCCAATTCTCAAAACATCCTTAGACATGCCCCGGAAGGTTTTGACTCTTTACATGTTGATGTGCCACACGGGAAGATCGATACAGTCTATTACCCGTCAAAGACGGTTGGGACAACACGCAGGGCTACTGTTTATACTCCCCCGGGCTATTCACAAGATAAAAAGTATCCGGTGCTTTATCTTTTGCACGGCATCGGCGGTGACGAAGATGAATTTGCTTGGGTAGGCAGTTTCTCGGCTGCCCCAAACACTAAACAACCCGAGTTGTTAGTTCCAAATCCGGATGAAGCAAGGAAGAAACTAAAATTGTTATGGATTTCGTGCGGTGATAGTGACAACCTGATCGTGTTTAGTGCGAAGCAGAAACCCACCGCCTATGGCGGTGGTTATGTTCAGTTGGCTTTGCCGGAAAAAAGGTTGTAGATTTACGGCATGAGCAAATATAAGAAACTTTCTCGTGCGATCTATTACTACAGGTATCATGTCGTTTGGGTTCCAAAGTACCGGTACCGAGTTCTGAGCGGAGCGATCAAAGAGATGATGGAACGGGACATTCGCGGTATCAGCGAATGGTTGGGATGCGAGGTGACGGAGTTGAACGTGCAGGGGGATCACGTGCACGTCGTGGTGTCGATTCCGCCGAAGGTCTCGGTGTCGGACTACATGGGAATGATCAAAGGGAAGACAGCGATAAAGCTGTTCAAAAGCTACCCTGGGATGGGGAAGAAACCGTATTGGGGGGAATCACTTTTGGGCGCGGGGATATTTCATCAGTACCATCGGCGTTGATGAGGAAACGATCCGCAAGTGTGTGCGTTACCAGGAAAAGCAAGAGAAGCGCGAGGAAAAGGACCAAGGTAGTTTTCGCCTCTTATAGAGACGCGATCTTTTCTGAAGCCACCGGCTCTCCGGTGGTAGTTCACAACTAAGGATTAATTCCTTTTTACGGAGAATCAATGGAACGAAGAATTTTCAGGTCAACAATTACGGTGGTGGTTCTTATGCTTTTACACAGTTCTTTAGGTCTCTCTCAAACAATTACAGTTAATGCCGGGAGCAATCAGATCATCAATTGGGAAAAGACACATTCTGCGCAACTCAAGGGGAGTGTGTCTTCGAACGATGTGCAAGTACAGTGGACATGTCCACAAAATTCTGAAGTCGTTTTTAAAAATACCTCCAATCCAGTCACAGAAGTTACATTTCCACGCCCCGGTTATTATTTATTGGTCTTCTCAAGCAAAGATTCGGTAAGCAGTTCTGTCGTTGTCAACGTCGTTAAACCGAATTCTTATAAGGAAAGACTTTCCGATCTCATAAGTTTAATGACGGTTGATGAAAAGATTGCTCAATTGACTAACGAATCGGACTCAATTCCCCGTCTGGGAATTCCTAAATACAATTATTGGAGTGAAGCTTTGCATGGAGTTCTTGCAGGCGGCGCAACCTCTTTTCCGCAAGCTGTTGCCATGGGTTCCACGTGGGAGCCCGATCTTGTGTATCGCGTAGGTTCTGCAATCTCAGATGAAGCGCGTGCATTGAATGTGAGTGCTGGTAAAGGATTAACGTATTGGAGCCCTACTATTAATATTGCACGCGATCCACGCTGGGGCCGGAATGAGGAATCATACAGTGAAGATCCATATTTGCTTTCGCAAATGGCTGTGGCATTCATAACAGGGATGCAGGGGAATGATCCATATTATTTAAAAACAGTTTCTACTCCTAAACATTTCATAGCAAACAACGAAGAAGAACGGCGCCATACCGGTTCTTCGGATGTCGATATGCGCAGCTTGTTTGAATATTATCTCCCTGCTTTCAAGCAAGCGATTGTTGAAGGTAAAGCCTACTCCATCATGGGTGCATACAACGAGGTCAATCATGTCCCCGTCAACGCCAACATGTTTTTGCTGACTGATCTACTGCGACAAGAATGGGGGTTCGAAGGATACGTCGTCTCCGATTGCGGCGCCGTCGATGATATGGTCTCCGGGCACCGTTTCTTCAAGACCGGTCCGGAAGCTGCCGCGCGAAGTATCCTTGCAGGATGCGACTTAGACTGCGGAAGCGAGTATCGCCGCTACCTTCATGAGGCTCTCGATAAAGGATTATTGGAAATAAAAGACCTCGATCGAGCATTGAAGCATGTTCTCTCCGCACGCTTCAGACTAGGCGAATTCGATCCACCCGAGATTGTTCCTTACAGTTTGATTACAAAAGATAAACTTGACAGCAAAGAAAATCGTAATTTAGCGCTTGAAGTAGCGCAGAAATCCATTGTGCTGCTAAAAAATGACGGAATATTGCCATTAAAAAAGGGGAAAGTAAGATCGGCCGCGATTATTGGCCCGAACGCTGCTGAAGCTCAACTCGGTGTATACAGCGGTTGGCCTGATGTTCAGATAAGTCCTCTTGAGGGGATACAGGCGAAAGCATCTGCGCTCGGAATAAAAACAGAGTATACAATGGGCTCCGTTATTCACAGCGGATCCTTAAGGCCGATTAAACCTCGGTATTTCTCAAAGGTTGAAGGAACCGACAAGACCGGGATGAAGGGTGAATATTTTGATAATATGAATTTGTCCGGTAAACCCGTTGTCACACGCATCGACTCCATGGTAAACTTTAATTTTGGTACAGGTGCTCCAGCTCCCGGTCTGCCTGAAGATCATTTTTCCATCAGGTGGAGGGGGAAGATCATTCCGCCTGAAACTATCCATCATATCGGTATCAGTACGGATGACGGCGGACGTCTTTATGTGGATGGAAAATTGCTGATTAATGATTGGACTGACCACGCCGAGCAGGCGAGCAGCGTAGAAGTTGAATTGAAGCAAGGAAAAGAATACGAGATTGAATTCGACCAGTATGATGATGCCATGGCCGCGGTTGCAAGATTAACCTGGGATTTTGATCAAAAAGATTTTAAGGAGGCAAAAGAGGTTGCTGCGAAAAATGATATGGTTGTTCTTGTCGTGGGAACTTCTCCCGATATTTCCCGCGAAGAGCTTGACAGGAGCGAGATTGAATTACCGGAAATTCAAAGAGAATTGATTAACGAAGTTGCATCCGTTAATCCCAATATTATTCTTGTCCTTGTAAACGGAGGTCCTGTTGCGCTTGCGGGGGCTGAAAACAAAGCAAAGGCAATTGTTGAAGCATGGTACGGCGGTGAATTTGGCGGTACAGCAATAGCCGATGTCTTGTTCGGAGACGTAAACCCGGGGGGAAAACTTCCCGAAACGTTTTACGCGTCTACTCAACAGCTTCCCTCATTTTCTGACTATGACCTTATCGACCATCCCCGTACATACATGTATGTCGAGCAGCCGGTTTTGTATCCTTTTGGCTTTGGGCTTTCATACACACGCTTTGACTATAATCATTTAACACTCAATGCAGACACAATTGAGCGAAACGGCGAAGTTAAAATCCAATGTACAATAACAAACACAAGTCAAATGGCAGGCGATGAGGTTGCACAGGTTTACGTTCACGCTATTCATGCTTCTATTAAAGTGCCTGTCAATCAATTGAAGCGGTTTCAGAGGATTACACTTGCACCCGGGGAAAGTAAAGAACTATCTTTCAAAATACCGGCATCTGAATTATCTTTTTATGATACCAGGACAAATGACTTACAAACGGAGCTTGGGGAATGGGAAATTCAGATCGGTAGTTCATCAAAAGATATTCGCTTGAAAAAAAGCATTACCATCCGATAGAGATGGGATATTTTATATCAATGACCAAAGTTGGACAAAAAAATCCGTGCGCCATTACATCAAGATGGAGAGAATTACCGGTGTATGCAGCCGACGCAAAATCCTTTACTAACGAACCATTAATTTGTCATGAAAAAATTCATATTCAATGTTCTCATTGCTCTGCCTATTTCTTTGTTCGCCCAAACGGCAGAAATTAAAATTGACGTTAGCAGGACAATCGGAGAAGTTGACCCGAAGATTTACGGTGTGTTTATGGAGCCTATTCATTTTAATGGAAGAAGAATGGGATTACCCGACACAGTGGATTTTAATACGATGTATGGAAATCTGTATGATCCGTCCTCACCGCTTGCAGACGAGAACGGATTCAGGAAAGATTATATTGAAGCCATGAAGGAACTTAAGATCACCAACATGCGCTGGCCTGGAGGAAATTTTGCTATGGGGTATAACTGGCAGGACGGCATCGGGCCAAAGGAGCGGCGACCCGTTCGAATCAATCTTGCGTGGGGTGGCATCGATAATAATCATGTCGGTACAGATGAGTGGATCGAGCTGAACAAAGCAATAGGGAGTGAAAATGTTGTATGTGTCAATCTCGGTCTTGGAACCATAGACGACGCACGGTACTGGGTTGAATACTGCAACGCCAAAAAGGGGACATACTATTCCGATTTACGTGCTAAGTTCGGTCATGAGAAACCGTACGATGTCAAGCTATGGGATCTCGGCAATGAAGTCGATGGCTCGCCGTGGGAACTTGGTCATAAGAGCGCCGAAGAGTACGTTGCAATTGCTCGAGAAGCCGCTAAGGCGATGAAAGCTGTAGACAACACAGTAATCTTTGTGGCATCCGGATCGTCGTACTACGAGAGCAACGGTCAGTGGGTTGATTGGAACAGGAAAGTACTGACTGGGCTCGGTGATATGATAGAGTACCTTTCCATTCACCGCTATTGGGAAAATTCACCCGACTATTACGCTCATGTAGGATATGGCGCAATGGATTTCGAAGAAAAGATTAAAGCCACCGCCGCTGAAATTGAAGCTGTCAAAGTAATGAAGGATTTCAGCAACCCGATCTATATTTCGGTTGATGAGTGGGGGTCTTTCGGAAGAAATTTTTTACCTGTGTTGTCAATGGCGCAGTGTCTCAATTCCTTTATACGCCACGCCGATATTGTGAAAATGGCTAACTTTACGTTGATGACCGGCCTCTTGAATACCGACAGAGAAAAGGGAACCTTTAAGTCTCCGCTGTTTCACACATTCAAACTATTTTCGAATAACTGTCGCGGCTATGCGATCGATACGTACGTTCAATGTGATACCTTTAATACTGAAAAGTGTAAAGGAATTCCTTTTCTTGATGTTACTTCTGTGTATTCAAAAGAAACAAATACGGTATATATTAACGTTGTTAACAGGCATAAAGAGAAATCGATTCCGACGGAGATCATAAACGTTTCCGGCGCTTTTGCAGGAAAAGCAGAATCCAAATTGATAACCGTTGCTTCAGTTGAAGATCCATTTACATTTGACAAGCAGGAGCAGTATAACCCAGTAACAACAGAGATCAGCGTAGAAGGAAATAGAATCTCTTGTTTGTTTCCGCCACACTCATTCACACAAATCAAAGTTGAGGTGAAAAAGTAGAATATAAAGTGCAACTCAAGAGGACTATTGATCGTAAGAATTGCCCCCCAAAAACCGATCGGCAACAACGTTAGATAATTTTATATGGTGAATCAAAGGAGGCAGCAATGAGGATACAAAAGCAAACGATGGAAGAGATCAACTATGTTGATGGAAAAATTTTTTGAAGAGTGTATTTGAAGTACAGCTAATTTTATGCGGTGGGTGGTGTGGGATGAAAGTACAAAACCGCTAGGAACTATCGAACTACGCGGTTATCGTGTGTCCCCAACGAGATTCGAACTCGTGTTAGAAGCTTGAAAAGCTCCGGTCCTAGGCCTCTAGACGATGGGGACTTGTCAGTTAACAATTAACAACGAACAATAAACAGAAAATGGCTGTGGGTTCGCACTTCTCAATTGACTATTGTTAATTGTTGATTGTTCATTGATCACTGACTTCGGGTGGCCAGTGGGACTTGAACCCACGACCTCCAGGGCCACAACCTGGCATTCTAACCAACTGAACTATGGCCACCGTGTGAATGTTTTTGGCAACCAATCCCGCCTTTGGCGGGATCCTCAATTCCGCAATCAATTTAGCCTCGCTTCGCTCGCTAAATTGAGCGTAATTGGGACTATGGCCACCATAGATTCAAAAAGCCTGTCGCATTATGGACAGGCTTTTTATCGCTACAAAAGTACGAAAATTCCCTTTGGAAGGCAAGACGTATTTACTGCGGCTATTGCAATGTGCTTTCAGCAGCCTTCAAGTTTTTTTTGACGTTTCTCCACCACACATCGATTTTTTTTCCGCTCCAAATTGTAAACAAGAAAAAGATAACCCCCGCGATAACGTCAATAACATAATGGTAACGAAGGTACACAGTTGAGATAATAAGCAACGAGCCGGCGACAAGTAAAACCCATCGGCTTTTAAGATGATTTGAAAAGGCAATGTAGAGAATAGTGAGCGTGAGCTGAGTATGGCCGCTCGGGAACGCGTCTCGCTGCGCAAAGTCAATCGCATTTGGAACGTTCCTGGGGATCGATTCACCTGCGTTGACAAAATCGCGGAGGGGGTTCGTCAGCCAGATTCCGGGCAATGATTCGTTCAAGCTATAGAAATCGTGCAACGTAAATCTGGGACCAACAGCCGGCAGCAAAAAATAACCGATATAGGATAAATAGAATGCATAAATCACCAGAAACGATCCCAGAAAATATTCTGTATGGCGCTTCTCTAAATTCAATTCAAAAAACACGCTCAATAAAATTAAATAATAACTTGCATAACTGATTTGAAGGATTTCGGTCACAAGGGGGTGAGCAAATGTTGACAACCAGCGGGTCGGATCGACGCCGAAGATCCACCGGTCGATACTGATCAACAGCCAGTCGTAATCCTGAGGATGGATCGGGTGGACCATGAGGTATGTTTCTTTGAAAACATAAAAAATAATCGGAACCGGATACCATTCACGAATGTATCTGATTAACAGTAAGCGCGTTTCCTTCTCCCTCAAAGCAAAGATCGGAATCAGACATACAAAAAGTACGTTGCATCCGACAAGAATAAGCCATTGCGGAATCACAGCGGCGAAAATAATATTCAACAACGAAAGAACGATGAGAAAAATCATTGTTGCGATGTCACTCAACGTCAACAGCGATATCCGGAATCGGGAGAAAAAGGTCATCGTGCAGGACTGATTAAATGCGGCGGTTGTTCGCGCGTTGAAAGTTCGTTCGAGAGCTGGACAAAATCTCCGACGGATAACTCCTCGGGACGGCGGTTCAAATCTACGCTGGATTTTTGGAAAAAATTTGAGGGCACGTTGAGGGCCCGCAAACCGTTACGCAATGTCTTGCGCCGCTTGCCAAACGTTCCACGCACGACTGCACGGAACGTCACGTCATCAACCGCCTTTGAAATACACGGCCGTTCAAAATCTAACGATACCACTGCCGATGTCACCTCGGGAACGGGATAAAATGATCCAGGCGCAACGGTGAATTTCAAGTCCGGTGTTGAGTAATACTGGGCAAAGACCGACAGGATGCCGTATTCCTTCGTACGGGGTTTTGCAACCAGCCGCATCGCCACCTCTTGCTGCATCATTAGGGTGCAGTCTGTGATGACATCCGAAGCATCGATGGCCCAGAATAGAATAGGACTGGTAATATTGTAAGGGATATTTCCAACGATGCGTAGCTTGCTGTTTTTTTCTTTTGCGATAGTGCGCGGGTCAATATGTAGGACGTTGTCGTGGTACAGGTTCAATGCGTTCCCGTATGTTGCTTGTAATTCTGCGGCAAGATGATCATCGATTTCAACGGCAGTCAATCTGTGTAACTCTGCCAGCAACAGTGCCGTCAATGCGCCTTTGCCCGGACCGATTTCGAGTACACAATCCGATTCGCGAAGCTTCAATGACCGGACAATTTTTCGCGCCACGTTCCGGTCGATAAGGAAGTTTTGCCCGAGAGATTTTTTTGGCCGGTTCACTCAATGCCAACAGGATGGATATGATTTTCCAGCGTTTAATTGTTGAAAAATATAGCAAACTGTTACTGGTTTGTCAACGAAAAGACGCTACCGCCGATGGCGGTTTGGATAGATGCCGGAAGCCTTTTTGATTTATTCCACGATCTATTTCAAGTGATCGGGTTTTTCCAAGCCACATGTCCGACATCTGGTCTGCGGGATGCGCGGCCACCGAGATTAAATTCTAACCTTGACATTGGCTTCTCTATTAAATACTTTTTATCAGAAGAGAAATATCACTTGAATCAAAAGGAAGGATTATGAAGAAAATTCGCATTGTGATGGCGGACGACCATGATGTTGTCCGCCTCGGAATATCGGCATTGCTTTCAACCGTTGGTGATTTTGATGTCGTTGGCCAGGCCTCCGACGGTGAAGAAGCTGTTGCCGCAGTAAAAAAATTCTCCCCCAACGTCGTCATTCTCGACCTTGAAATGCCGAAAATGTCCGGCGTTGAAGCAGCGAGAATTATTAAACTCAAATATCCCCAAACGAAGATTCTCATTCTCAGCGGCTTTGAAAACGAAAAATACGTTACACAAATTCTTAAATCGGGAGCGGGCGGTTATGTTGTGAAGAATGTTGGGAAGGAAGAGCTGGCAGATGCCATCCGCGTAGTTGCAGGTGGAAAACGATTCTTCAGCCCGAGTGTCTCACGCATTATGGTCGAAGGATTGCTCAAAAAACATTCCGCTGAGCTGGAAAAACTTTCGCGTATCCGTGAGCCTTTGACAGACCTCGAAATGGAAATTCTTTCCTTTCTCACGCAGGGACTGAAAACGGAGCAAATCGGCGAACGGCTCTCGTTGAGCAAGTCATCGGTCGATAAGCATTTCACCGCTCTGAAGAAAAAACTCGATATTTACGATATCGTCAACATCGTCCAGTTCGCGAAGGACTATGGCTTCGTCGTCAACGAGGAATAAGAGGCGCGTCAAGGTTGTTTCACGGCCGTCCATCCCGCCGACCCACTGAGCGTTGGCCAACCGGATTTTTTTGCAAAAGCACTGTAACTTCCCTCCCCGGTACCTATTGTCTTAAAGTACCCGTTCAAATTTCCCGACACAGTAAACCCTTGGTAGCTTTGTGTCAAAGTTACGTCCATGGTTCCATCGCTGTTTATGATGCCTGTAAGAACGATATTCTTTACGACTCCGATATCTTCGAATTGGATATCAATGTGCCCATTGATGTCATAGCGGGTGTAAACTACGCTTTTTGAAATACTGAAGTCGAAATTTTCACCGAGCGTCGTTCCAATCCAATTGCCGCAAATGCTGTCTGCTGCCGGGCTGAAATATTGGTAATAGTAAACGTACTTGTATCGCGTCGTTGCAAGACTGGGTTGAGTTGGGTTTTGGGCTGTGGCGACAATTGTTCTGTACCCCGCCATTAATCCTGTAATAGTCTCCGAGAAATTTCCGTTTGCATCGTACGGCACATTGGTGTTGTTGTGCCCCGAGCTTGACTCCGTAATGATTAACGTTGCCTGCTGCTGCACATTTCCGGTGACGGTGATAGTGTCCCGAAAAATCACGGAGACAAGGGGAGGGTCAAGGCTTAATCCCGGTGCAGTGTTCACGGCTTTCACGCTTACTAAAACAGGTGCGGTGCTTACCGTTCCGACGGATGCGGCGATGCTGGCATATCCTTCGTTATGAGCTGTGACGACTCCATTCAGAACAGTCGCCACCGCTGTATTGGAAGAAGACCATGCCGCCCCGTCTGACGGAAATGGAGTTGTGGTGGTATCGGTCGACATCACGGTAACACTGACCTCCGTGATAATGCCGCTATTGGTCATTGTTTGTTGTGAAGTGTCCACGCTTGTGCCGCGAAGGGTTAGCGTTTGCGAATCGTTCACTCCCATGTTCAGTGTATCGGGGTGTGGAAGTATTTCGAGAGCTACGACATTGAGGGGCTTGTTATTGCTCCCCTGATTCTCGCTCAGCGGTGTGCACCCGAACAACGACCCACAGACATAGGCTATCAATAGAATAGTAGTTTTTTTCATAGTCGTTTCAGTTGCTAAAGTAAAAGCTGATACCGGCGCTGTAATACATTCCACCCAGGTCCGGGGCAGTACTGCCGTTGGCGATGGTTGATTTTTGCGACATGAAGGAATACTCAACCTCGAAGTCGAGATCGAGAGGCCCGGCAATTTTTGGTGCAAGGCCTGCTGCGAACGCAAATCCGTTTTGATTGATCGTTTGACTTGTAGAAAGTGCATCGACAGTCGGGTTTTCGGTCGCAATGTTCTCTTCGGCATGGTTGAAGACGTATAGCGCATCGAAGTACAGCGCAGATCCGCCAGGCCCGAATCGAAGGCCGGTTAAAAGAATACTTTGTTTCCAATCCGCTGATCCGGTTGCAGCGATATTGGTGAGCGTTGATTGCCCGGTTGCATTAAAGACCCGGTATTTCCCTATCACGAATACTGAACCGTTGCCCAGCCCGAAAACTCCCGTATAGACAAGCTTTCGGTTAGAGTACACAGAGTTGAAGTTGCTGCCGGCGTCAACATTGAACTTCCCGACAGAGCCGCCCATGAGAATTGTAAATGTGCCGGCAGAGCTTTGAGAGAAAAGATGCGAAGATACTAAGCAGAGAAAAATAATAGTAAGAAGCTTTTTCATGGAGGATGTCCCCGATGGTTGCATAAACCCCGAACAACTACTCGACGATAGAAAATTTTACGATGGTAAGCAGTGGCGCGAAACACTTATCGTGCCTGAACCATATCACGAACGATATCAGTGATTTTCCTGAAATCGATCTTGCCGCTTCCCATTTTCGGAAGATCGTCGAGAACGACAAATTGTTTTGGGAGGGCGATGTTCGGAAGATGCTCGGACATGTTCTTGAGGACCGCTTTTTCATCGATGTTTTGAGTGACGGCAGCGACAATTTTTGCTCCGCGCAAATGGTCCGGAACTTCCACCACACAGCACTGCACGTCGCGGGGGAGAAATTTTTCCAAAACATCTTCAACTTTGATGAGCGAGACCATCTCGCCGCCGATTTTCATGAAACGCTTCAGCCTTCCTACATGCCAGAGATATCCATCCTCATCCATGTACCCCATGTCGCCGGTATCATACCATCCGTGCCGAATGCTTAACGACGTTTGCTCGAAGTCGTCGAAATACCCCTTCATAATATTGTCTCCCTTTACTAAAATTTTTCCGATCTCGTTCACTTTGCACTCTTCTCCGGTTTCGTAATTTTCCATTCGTACCTGAACGTTTGGAATCACCTTGCCTACACTTCCCGGCCTGTTGTTGCTGTGAGTGTTGACCGTAATCGCAGGGCTTGTTTCCGTTGCGCCGTACGCTTCCAAAAGGACAATGCCGTGTTTATCCTTGAATCCCTGGCGGAGCCCTTCGGGGCATTTATCTGCGCCGGTAATCATGATTCGCACGGATGCAAAATCGCCCGGCTCCGATTTGTTCAAATAGCCCCAGAAAAATGTCGGCGTTCCGACCATCAACGTGACCTTTTCTTCACGGGCAGCGGTGCAAATAGCCTTGGAATCAAGAGGATTTGCGTATGTCACTATCGTCATGCCGAAATAGAGGGGCGCCCACAAATTTGCCGTCTGCCCGAAGATGTGAAAATATGGAAGGTTGGCGAGAAATATATCGGTTGCTGCAAGGCCGTACACTTTTTCAAGGGCTTCAACGTTGGAGACAATATTACGGTGCGTAAGCTGAACCGCCTTCGGCTCCTTCTCGCTGCCGCTGGTGAAAAGGATAAAGAGCGTATCGTTCTCATCTCCGCCGTAAATTTTTTTCAAGATGTTCTGCGCCGGGAGTTTCGATTTGAGAGCGGCTTTGATTTTATCGAACATCGACATGCCGGCCATGATGTCTTCGATGAACACCATGCCGTCGACCTTGCGGCAGTTGATTTTTTCCAGCAGTGCTTTCGACGTGATGATTGTTTTAAACTCGCATTTTTTTTGAGCGTATTCGGCGTTCGCTGCCGCGCCGGTCGAATAGTTGACCATCACCGGTACCCTCCCGCTCATCAACGCTCCGAGAACCGATAACGCGCACCCGGCGGACGTCGGGATCATAATCCCGATAAATCCCTCGTCGTACTTCTTGAATTTTTCCGAGAGAATAAGCGCGGCGACAAGCGCTTTCCCGTACGTAATTCTTCGGTCTGTCGTCCGGTCGACAATGGCGATTTTGTTTTCGTATTGCTTCGCAATGCGGACGAATTGGTGGTGAAGGAGCATCGGGCTCTTTTCAATAGTTGCGGTTTGAAATCATTTCTTTGATCAGCGCTTTTTTTGACTTAAAAAGCTTTTTGTGCCTCACGCTCGACACGGTTAAACCGGCATCAAGAACCGGATGAATAATGTAATCATGCGGCTGTAAACAGTGGAAAAATTTAATAGACTTTCATGTGAATGGCAAGAAGTATTTTCCCGGCGATGCCTTCTTTAGCAAGATTTCGGACACCTTACCCTAAGGCGTCGTTGTAATTTGAGGTATTCATGAAGTATAATAGAAGAGATGTCCGACATCTTCGTGATTCGTCTCGTTGCTTTTCTAAGCGAATTATGTTACTTTGATCCAGTCACGAAACGTTTACCATGAATGGCGATGTATGGCTGAAGAAACAAACGAACAAAAGCCGCGCGATGAATCCTTTCGCCGTCCCAGGTACCCTCGTTACCGCCGGCCGAGCAGGAAACCGTCGCAGCCGGCTTCAACAGAAGGAGTACAGGCGGTTGAATCGCCGGCCGCATCCGGCTCGCTGAGTGAATTGCCGAATGCAGGAACCGCGCCGCAGGAAATCAGACCTCCGCAACAGGCAAACCAGCATCGCCCGCAGAACATTGAAATCTCCGTCGTCATTCCGCTCTATAATGAAGAACAATCGTTGAAAGAACTTGCCGACCAATTGAAAAATACGCTCGTTCGTTTCGGCGGACGCTATGAGCTGATTTTTGTCGACAACGGCAGTACCGACAATTCATTCCGTGTGTTGCGCGACCTTCATTTCCGGAACAACCGTATCAAAGTTATTCGCTTTCGCCGAAACTACGGAAAGAGCGCGGCACTGATGGTCGGATTCCAAAGAGCGCAGGGCGAATACGTCGTTACGATGGATGCCGATTTGCAGGATGACCCGGCGGAAATTCCGAATTTAATCAGGCAATTAAAATCCGGCTACGATGTCGTTTCCGGATGGAAGAAAAAACGCCACGACCCGATCACGAAGACAATCCCGTCGAAATTTTTCAATGTTGTCACGAGCGTTATGACGGGAGTAAAGATTCACGATTCCAATTGCGGCTTGAAAGCATACCGCCGCAACGTCGTAAAAAGCGTGAACGTCTACGGCGAACTGCACCGCTACATTCCCGCCCTTGCACAGTGGCAGGGGTATCGCATCGGCGAAACCATCGTCCAGCATCGTGCCCGAAAATATGGAAAAACAAAATTCGGTACGGGAAGATTTTTCAAAGGATTCCTCGATTTGCTCACTGTTCTTTTTACAACTCGCTACATCGCGCGGCCGCTTCATTTGTTCGGCCTGTGGGGAATGGTTTCCTCATTTGCCGGCCTGTGCATCGATGGATATCTTGTTGAAGAATGGGTTACAGGGAGAACATCGCTCAGCAATCGTCCGCTGTTCCTTGTCGGGTTGATCCTCATTATCGTCGGAATTCAGTTCGTGTCGATCGGTTTGCTTGGCGAAATGATCACCAAGGGACAGCATGTTGAGAAGGAATATTCAATCAGGGAAATCATCAAATAAGGGATAAAGACGGAGGTTGAATCCTTTACGCGCAACGATTGCAGTTTTCCTAAGACCGACCCAACCGTAAATAACGTTATCACCAAAATTCATGCTTCTTAAGACCGACTGCCGCTACTTTCGCGGCGATGTCCCGTGCAAACCCCATAAGCAGCACGGCGTTCACTGCGAGAGCTGCACGTATTACGACCCCATTGATAAAAATATCCTGATCATCAAGCTTGGTGCTATCGGGGATGTCATCCGCACGACTCCGCTTCTTCACCGGCTAAAAAAAGAATTCCCGCACGCAAAAATCTGGTGGCTCACACTCACTCCGGAAATGCTTCCGGACTTTGTCGACGTCAGGATGAGATTTACGCTGGAAAATATTGTTTCGCTCCGCTCTGTGAAATTCGATATCCTGTATAATCTCGATAAGGACCGTGAGGCCTGTGCGCTTGCCCTTCAAATTGCGGCCGACAAAAAGAAAGGCTTTATCTTGAAAGATGGGGTTTGCGCTCCTGCCGACAAGGATGCCGAGGCGAAGTTTTTTACCGGTGTGTTTGACGATGCAAACAAAGCAAACACGAAAAGCTATCCACAAGAAATTTTTGAGGTGTGCGGTTTCAAGTTCGACGGAGAAAAATATATTCTGCCGTTCGAGCCGTGGGAAGACAAACGTTGGAAGCTAAACCGGAAGAAAAAAATTGTCGGCCTCAACACCGGGTGCGGCGGACGCTGGACGTCGCGCCTCTGGCCGGAGAAATATTGGATTGCCACGGTACGGTCTCTCAAGAAAGCGGGCTTCGAAGTGCTCCTCCTCGGAGGGGAACAAGAGCACAAAAAAAACATGAACATTGCGAAGGCAAGCGGGGCAAAATATTTCGGCCATTACCCGCTGAAACAATTTATCAATCTTGTCAACCGGTGCGACCTCGTCGTTACGGCAGTAACGATGGCGATGCACATCACCATCGGGCTGGGGAAAAAGATCGTTCTGTTCAATAATATTTTTAACAAGCATGAATTTGAGCTGTACGGGCTCGGGGAAATTCTTGAACCGGAGTTCGAGTGCAACTGCTACTACTCGCCGACATGTTCCAACGACTGCATGCAATACCTCTACCCGGAGCGTGTGGTCACAACAGTCCGGCAACTTCTGCGAGCATCCGGATGATGCGGACGCAATGAACATTCTTATTCTCGGCACGGCATATCCTTTGCGCGGCGGCATCGCCCATTACAACGCTCTACTCTATACCCATCTGAAAAAAAGGCATGCCGTAGAAATCATTTCCTTTAAGAGACAGTATCCGAAAATTTTTTTCCCGGGGAAAAGACAAGAGGAACAGGGAAAGCCCGGCCTGCCGGTGAAAAGCGAACAGTTGATCGATTCGGTGAACCCGTTAAATTGGATACGGGTCGGAATAACTCTTCGCAGGCGAAATGCGGACGTTGTGATTTTTAAATACTGGCTCCCCTTTTTCGGTCCATGTATCGGAACGATCTGCGCGCTGATGAAATTCCGGAGGAAGACGAAGGTTGTTGCCATCTGTGATAACGTTATCCCGCACGAGCACCGTCCCGGCGATGCGTTGTTTACGCGGTATGCGTTCAAATTTGTCGATGCCTTCATCGTTCAATCGGACACCGTCGAAAAAGATTTGCTGACGGCAGTTGAGAACCCGCGATACAAGAAGGTACCCCATCCGGTCTATGAAATCTTCGGTCTCCCTATTGAAAAAAGTGAAGCTCGTGCAGCGTTGAATATCCGCGACGAAAAAGTAATTCTCTTTTTCGGCTACATCCGTCCATACAAAGGACTCCATGTCATGATCGACGCGATGAAGGAGGTAAAAAAATCTTTCCGCGTCAAATTGCTCGTCGTTGGAGAGTTCTACGGGGACGAAGAAAAATACCGGTGGCATATCTCGGACGCGCAGGTTCGCGATGTCATCGATGTCGTTTCGGACTACGTGCCGAACGAAAAAGTGGGAGAGTATTTTTCCGCAGCGGACGCAGTGATGTTGCCGTACCTTTCGGCGACACAGAGCGGAATTGCTCAAATTGCCTATAACTTCAATAAACCGGTGATCGCAACCGATGTCGGCGGGCTTGCAGAAGTCGTCGTCGACGGAGTATCGGGATTGGTCGTTCCGCCGAACAATCCGTCGAAGCTCGCAGACGCGATCAAAAGATTTTATTCAGAGAATCTGGAAGAAACACTCTCCGCCGGCGCAGCGCGCGAGAAGAAGAAGTACTCGTGGGACAGAATGGTTGAAGCGATCGAACAATTAACAATCAACAAGTAACAGGCCGGTCATATAGCTGTTCATTGTTGATTGTTCATTGATCATTGAAAATGCAATACGACCCTATTAAAAATGTTATCGGCAATGTCGCAAGGACCAGCCCGTTGGTACGAAGGTTCTTCTACGCCGTTCTCGGCATGATGTTTTTGCGCGAGTGGTATGTGAAACGTGCGCTCCGGGAATTGTTGGGAGGGAAGAAAGAGCCGTTCACCATGTTCGATGCGGGAAGCGGCTTTGGGCAGTATTCGTACTACTGTGCGAAACATTTCCCTTCTGCAACGATTTATGCGGTTGACGTGAAAGAGGAACAAATCGCGGATTGCCGTTTCTTTTTTTCAAAAAAGAAACTTAGCAATGTATCATTTGAAGTCGAAGATTTGACAATCCCAAAACATACGGATCGATTTGATTTTATCCTTTCCGTCGACGTTATGGAACACATTCTGGACGATGTGCAGGTGTTTAAGAACTTCTACCAGGCGTTGAAGCCCGGCGGTAAAGTCTTGATCAACACGCCGTCGAATCTCGGCGGCTCGGATGCAGATGATGAAAATGATACAAGCTTTATCGGGGAGCACGCCCGCAACGGTTACTCTGTCGACGACATCACACGAAAGCTGAAAAGCGCCGGATTTCAGATGGAAAAGGTTACGTACACGTACGGTCCCATTGGGAGTGCCGCATGGCGGCTCGGCATCAAGTACCCGATGCTGATGCTGAACAAGAGCAAGCTGAATTTCATCCTTCTTCCTTTCTATTACATTCTCACATTATGGCTTACACTCCTTTTGATGTATGCCGACTACAAAATCACCAACACGAGAGGGACAGGATTACTTGTCGTTGCGGTGAAAGCAGCCTCGTAACGCATAGGAAGAAACCGTATGCGGCCAGTCAAATATTTTGCTTTTCCACAAAAGATGTCGGTCATCTTATCCACTAAGTTTGGTCGACACCTCAAATAACGATGATGCCTTTTGGCAAGATGTCCGACATTTTGCTAAAGTTCATCTTTCCCTTGTTTTTCTTCTTCCCTTTTTGTATTATTGAAAAACCACAGAAGACCAACCCTCGCGTTGTTTCGTTCATGAAGACCCTTCGTGCCGTTGAAGCAGAGCCCCAGAATGCGCCGGCACCATCATCTCAAGCAAAACAATATAGCCGGATTAAATTAACGCTGTCCCTTATCGGGACGGCGATTTCATTTATTCTCACCCTGGCCATTGTCGTCACAGGCTTTTCACTACGCGTCGAGAACTTTGTCCATTCATACACGCAGTCGCCGTATGGTGAGCTCCTTTTATTCGGGGCGATACTCGGTTTGCTAAGCAGCATCTTTTCTTTCCCGCTTAATTTTTATTCCGGCTTCATTCTCGAGCATCGGTATAATTTATCAAACCAGAGTTTCTTTCAATGGTTATGGGAACAGGGTAAAGCATTTCTTGTCAGCATCCCGATTGCAGTGCCGCTCGTACTTCTATTTTATTTCTTTTTGAGGGAATATCAGGAATTATGGTGGCTCCCGGTCGCAACGGCAATATTCATCGTCTCGATGCTGTTATCTAAAATTGTGCCTGTCTTTATTATGCCGCTCTTCTACAAATTCACACCCCTGGAGAACGATGCACTCAAAGAGCGAATCCTCGCGATGTGCAAAACTACCCGCATGAACGTAACAGGAATTTTTACGTTCAACTTGAGTAAAACGACGAAGAAAGCGAATGCGGGGTTCACCGGCATAGGGAAATCGAAGCGTATCATTCTGGGCGATACGCTCATGCAGCATTTTTCGGATGACGAAGTCGAGACTGTTTTTGCGCACGAGCTTGGGCATTACGTTCATGGACATATTTGGAAAAATATCCTGGTGGGGACACTGAGTATCTATGTCGGCCTTTTTATCACGTCAAAACTTTATTTGCTTTCGCTCGGTTGGTTCGATTTCTCTTCGGTCGACCAGCTTGCAGCGTTGCCGTTGCTGGCACTCTGGCTTGGAGTTTATTCGCTCTTGACGTCCCCGTTGTCGAACGTCGTATCGCGGAAATATGAGTTTGAAGCCGACCGCTATGCACTCAACAAAACCGGAAATGCTTCAGCGTTCACCTCAACGATGAGAAAGCTTGCGGAAATGAACCTCGCCGATACGGCG
Source organism: uncultured Bacteroidota bacterium (assembly GCA_963717445.1). GTDB lineage: Bacteria > Bacteroidota > Ignavibacteria > UBA10030 > UBA8401 > JAGVPT01. Next base: position 2,622,359 of record OY970334.1, read on the forward strand.
CCGCATCCGGTTATAGAATTTCTTTTTTACAGTCACCCGTCGATAGAAAAAAGAATTCGCGCTGCGGAGAAATCGTAATGCGAGGGTTATTAACCGTCGGCCGGATCATTATCGTTGTTGTAACGAATGCCTGTTTGTCGATTATCGCTCTTCTCAGCCTTCTCGTTGAAAAAGACGGCCGTACGTATTTCTGGGCGGGAAGTACATGGTCGAAGCTTACGTTAAAGCTTTGGAGGATTGACGTTCGCGTGCGGGGAATGGAGAACATTCGGCTCGACGGGGCGTACATTTTTGTAACGAACCACGCGAGCATGTTCGATATTCCGGCAATTATGTCGGTGCTGCCCCGTGTGCGCATCATGTTCAAAAAGGAATTATCGTACATTCCCATCTGGGGCTGGGCATTGAAGTGGGGGCACCACATTATGGTCGACCGTGCAAAAGGAAGTGAAGCGATGAAAAGCATCGACCGTGCAGCGGAGACGATCAAAACCGGCGGTTCCGTGATTCTCTTTGCAGAGGGGACGCGCACGCGTGATGGAAAATTGCTCCCGTTTAAACGAGGTGCCTTTGCACTTGCGGCAAAGTCGGGAGTTCCGATTGTTCCGATAGCGATCAATGGGAGCTTCAAAATCTTACCCAAGAGTTCGCTCGATATCCGGCCAAGCCCGATTGAATTGGTGATGGAAAAACCGATCGACACGTCGCACGTCGCAACAAGAGGTGAGGAAATTGCGTTGATGAATCGCGTGAGGGGGATTATTGAACGGAACTACAGAGAAGATATTTCTTGAGTGGGTAAAACATTCATTCTGACTTCTGTATTCTGAATTCGTTTTTTAATAGGAGAGCTAACAATGTCGGTAACAATAAAGGATGTTGAACACATCGCTGAACTTGCGCGGCTGGAATTCAACGGGAAGGAAAAAGAAAAATTGACCCACGAGCTCAACGACATATTAAAATATATCGGAAAATTAAACGAGCTTGACACATCAAACGTTGAACCGTTGTCCCATGTCATTGAACTGGGCAATGTCTTTCGCGATGATATTGTGAAACCGTCAATTTCTCCCGAAGAAGCATTGAAGAACGCACCGGCAAAAAAAGAAACATTCTTTAAAGTTCCGAAGGTGATCGGATGATGGTCAATTTTCGATTTGCAATTAACGATTTACGATTGCCGAATTCCGATTGCCGATTGAAAATCAGAAATTGTCCAACGCAGAATACTACCTTCAATCGAAAATCTTCAATCGTCAATTGAAAATAATAGGTATTATACCCTCCCGTTATGCGTCGCAACGGCTTCCTGCAAAATCGCTGGCGGATATTTGCGGAAAGCCGATGGTGCAGCACGTCTACGAAAGAGCGAAGCAATCCCGTTTGCTCACGGATGTTATCGTTGCAACAGACGACGAGCGGATTGAAACGGCAGTAAAAAAGTTTGGCGGAAACGTTGTGATGACGCCTGCGACAATTCAAAGCGGCAGCGACAGGGTTGCGTTTGCAGCCCGATCTCTCGATGCTGATATTGTCGTGAATGTGCAGGGAGACGAGCCGTTGATCGAGCCGGCGTTGATCGACCAAACCATTCAACTGCTGGTCGATGACAATGAAGTTGTTGTGGGGACAGCGGTGAAGAAGATTACCACGCTGGATGAGTTGCTGACGCCGACCGTCGTGAAAGCAGTGATCGACAAAAACCACTTCGCTCTTTATTTTACACGGTCGCTTGTTCCATTTGTCCGCGATTCACCGGAAGTGACAGACTGGCTGAAACATGCAATCTTCTACAAACATTTTGGAATTTATGTTTATCGCGGTTCTTTCTTACAACACTACACATCATTGACACCAACGCCGCTTGAACAGGCGGAAAAGCTGGAGCAACTTCGCATTCTCGAACACGGATTCCGCATTAAAGTGGCAATGACCGCGCACGATTCAATCCCGGTTGACACGCAGGAAGACCTTGACCGGGTCAGGGCAAAGTTCAAAGTTCAAAATAAAGATATCTGAAAAATCGTCTCTCGCCAAGCCGCGAAGGCGCCAAGACTTTGTTTTCAAATCATTTTCCCGCTTTGCGTGAGTCATACTTTTAAAATTATTCAGAAGTCTTAAATAATAAATTGGAGCAACATAGCGCTGCCGCTAAAATTTTTAATTTTTCATTCCTAATTCTTAATTTTCCCTAATGGTGCATACTTGGCTACCAATCATGTAAAATATATTTTCATCACAGGCGGAGTGGTCTCGTCGCTGGGCAAAGGCATAGCGTCGGCATCGCTCGGATTACTCCTTAAATCAAGGGGCCTGCGCGTCACCGTACAAAAATTCGACCCGTATATCAACGTCGACCCGGGAACGATGAATCCGTTTCAGCATGGAGAGGTCTACGTGACCGACGACGGAGCCGAAACCGACCTCGACCTCGGCCATTATGAACGCTTTCTCGACACCAGCACGTCGCGGCAGAACAATTCTACGACAGGACAGATTTATTATGAAGTGATTTCAAAGGAACGCCGCGGTGATTATCTTGGCGCTACGGTGCAGGTTATTCCTCATATCACCGACGAAATCAAGCGGCGTATCGGGCAACTCGGCATGTCCGGAAAGTACGATGTCATTATCACGGAAGTCGGCGGCACAGTCGGCGACATAGAAAGCCTCCCTTTTCTTGAGGCAATCCGCCAGTTCACACTGCACATAGGCCGGCGTAATGCGTTAAACATCCACGTAACACTTGTTCCATATATCAAATCTGCGGGGGAATTGAAAACGAAACCCACGCAGCATAGCGTGAAAACGCTCCTCGAGATCGGCGTGCAGCCCGACATTCTCATCTGTAGAACCGAACGGCGGCTTTCCAAAGAAATGAAAGAGAAAATTGCCCTTTTCTGCAACGTCGAATCGCAGTCCGTTATCGAAGGACGGGACGTTGATACGATTTATGAAATCCCGTTGATGTTTGAAAAAGAAGGATTGGACAAGATTGTCATTGAAAAATTAAATTTGAAGTGCGGCAAAAGTGATTTGCGCCACTGGTCGCGAACTGTCAACCGCATCAAGAACCCGAGCGATCATGTGACGGTCGGCGTCGTCGGCAAGTACACGGATTTAAAGGATGCCTACAAGAGCATCAACGAATCGTTCATCCATGCCGGTGCCGACAACGATGTGGCGGTAGAGTTGAAATGGATTCGTGCCGAGGATCTCGACGCAACGAATCTCGATGAATACCTGGGAGATATTTCGGGATTGCTTATTCCCGGCGGGTTTGGCGAGCGCGGCGTTGAAGGGAAAATCAAAGCGATCGGTTATGTCCGGGAACATGCCGTTCCGTTCCTCGGGATTTGCCTCGGCCTCCAGTGTGCGATTATTGAATTCGCTCGCAACGTGTGCGGCATGAGAGGTGCAAACAGCACCGAGTTCCGGAAGACAAAATTTAACGTGATCGATTTGATGATCGACCAGCGAGGAGTAAAAAACCTCGGCGGAACGATGCGCCTCGGTGCGTATCCGTGCATTGTCCAGAAAAAAACGAAGGCGCATCAGGCATACAAGAAAGAACTGATCTACGAACGCCATCGCCACAGGTATGAAGTCAATAATAAATTCCGCAAAAAACTGAATGAAAGCGGCATGATTTTCAGCGGACTTTCTCCCGACAACTCACTCGTCGAGATCATCGAATTGCCGTCTCACCCATGGTTTGTTGCGGGACAATTTCATCCGGAATTAAAATCACGGCTGCTCAGCCCGCATCCGCTTTTCAGGGATTTTGTGAAAGCGGCTGTGAAATACCAGGATGACAAACTGAAGAAGTAGACATTCCGAATTGCTTCAGCCAATACGCTCTGCGATTGCTGGGAGTACTCGCAGAGCTCGAAACTGATCCGTTACCCACTCTCCCCTTGAAAACCGCCCCTTGTTTTTGTATCATGTCGTAGCACAATACTCTCATTCCAGCGGTAACTTTATGACAGTTGAATTTATCGGTGCAACACGAACTGTTACCGGCTCGATGCACCTTCCTGATTGACAAATCAATCATGAAAATTCTCGTTACATGCGGGAGCGGAGTAATCGGGAATTACATCGCCGACGAATTGCTGCGCCACAAGCGCGTCGTGGCCGGCGCAGCATCGCTGCTTTCGTACCGCAAGGCGAAAAAGCTGCTTGGCTGCGAACCGAAACATGCCGTTTACGATATTCTTTTCTCATGAAGCCAACGCCGATTCTTCCTGCCGTCGATGCCGATATTGGCGGCATGCGGGTGATTTTTTTTGATTTCCCTAAATCGCATTTCGGCATCTCCGTCCTCGAAACTTTCTACTTGCGCGAAGAGATCGGATGAAGAATTTCGTTTCACATTCGTTTCACCGGTACATCATTCTCGCGCTTTTAGTCTTTCCAGCGATTGCTCAATCCCAGACTGATACACTGCGGTACATCGTCACGGCCCCCAGGGATTCAAATGAGGCGGGCGTCCGCTTTGAAAAGAATTTGAATACGTACCTCTGGAATTTCAAAGCCGATTACAGCGAACGGGACAGCGAGTTTACCGCCGATGTGCACGACAATTATAGTTCATCGTTTATCAGGCAGGATCAAAATTCGCTCCGCGATGAACAGACGTTCTTGTTGAATGCATCGCGAAGGGTTTCTTCGGCGCTGGATATGAACCTCGAAGCTTCGTCGTTCATTCTCTCGGATAATCAATCACTCGATGTCAGCAACGCAGCAGTTCATACGGGACTCATTGGCATCTCAATACGGCCCGTGTCGTACATTTCCGTTTCCCCGCTTCTTGGCTTCCGTTTCGACCGCCAGCAGGATCAAACGGATGAAGGGTGGAATTACAAATTGTCGTCCCAGCTGGACACTGTCGATATCGACGGGTACCAAACGCTGGCATCGATGCGGTTGAATGTGAGCAATTTGTCTCCCCGGTATTACCGCAACAACGGGGCGCAATTGTTTTTCCAAAAGGAATTTCTTGAAGGATCGTTCGACAGTCTTCGGATTCAATGGTCGAATAATCGGTGGGATTTTTACGTCCCTGCCGACAGCGTGATGCAAAAAGAGTTCGGAGTGAAGTACAACATTCGAAGCAGGGTTGATGAAATCTATAGCGTGGCGAACACTCTTCATTATGCGGTCGGAAAACAGCTTTCGGCGGTTGTGCAAACCCTCGTCGAAACACGGACGATCAGCAATGCATACCGGTACAAATCGTTATCGGAGCCGACGCTGATTCCGTACGATTTCACCGTTCAGGAGCAACAGCTCGACGGGGGGATCGACATTAACTACCGCGATATTAACGACATCTTCGCCTCGGTCGGCATCCATGCCAGTGACCGGGATGAAACGCACATCCTTGAGAAAATCAACGGAGTGGATCCCGATATCCAAGAAAGCGCTTCGGAACAGGAAACACAACTGGATAATGTCCAGCGAAGAACATCATTGCGCGGCATTTTTTCTATGCCTGTTTCTTCAAACGATTTTATTTCTTTTGAAAGCTCGGCCGGCATTCTTCGCTACGATACCCCGGATTCGGCGAACACCGACAACCGGGACGAGCTACTCATCACGTTTACCGGCAGGGAATCGCATCGCTGGAATGAATATTTGGATCTCAACCTTGTTGCCGAGGTAACGCTGAACCATATCGTCTACCTCTTTGCGGACCGGAGCGCAAACAACAACTGGAACCGTATTTTTCGATTGGCCCCGGAATTGGTCTACACCCCCTCATCGACCTTGCAGTCGGTCAACATCTTCGAAGTGCTTGCCAATTATACGGTATTCGATTTTGAAACGCTTATCCCTACGGTGGAAAGCTATTCCTACAGACAATTTGCATTTCTCGATTCAACGTCGTATGATATGTCTTCAAGCACGGGGCTTGATTTTTTCTTCCATCTGCGGCTGTACGAGCGGGGTGAGCTGCAATGGCAGGATTTTTCGGAACGGCCCCAGCAATACTTCCAGGAAGTAACTTTTTCCCCGGCACTGCGGTACACGATAGAGGACCAACTTGTTTGTGCCGGTGGATTTCGTTCGTTCGTCCAGAACACGTTTCTGTATGAAGGGACGACACGCGTACCGAACGGCAGGTATTTCAGCTATGGACCGACAACATCAATTTTGCTGATGGTGCCTTCAGGGTGGCGGCTCGAACTTCAGGGGTGGATGGAGTTTCAAAACGCGACAAACCAGCCGACTCGCGAAGTGTCGAATATCGTGATGTCGGCAAAAGCAAATTTTTAAAAAGGATTGCGGTAATGGAACGAGCTCGGCGGCGGGCGCAAAAAATTTTTCATATGGCGATGGGAAGCGACCCAAAGAATATCCATCATGTGGAAGAATTTTTGCTGAAAATGAACTCCGTATTGAACATCGATGACGAAAAGTTCGGTTCATTACTCGTCGTCGTTACCGAGGCGGTGAACAATGCCATCATTCACGGGAACAGGCGGAATCCTTCAAAAAAAGTCGTTGTAACATGCGAACGGCGGGGAAAGGTTTTGATTGTAAAAGTGAAAGACGAGGGAAAAGGGTTTAACCCCCACACTGTTCCGAATCCGGTCCACGAGGATAATCTATTGCGCGAAAGCGGTAGGGGAGTTTTTTTGATGCATCAATTGATGGAAACGGTCAGCTTCAATGAGAACGGGAATGAAGTAACGATGACGATGAAGATGTGACAACGCAGGTGACCCTCACTCTAAAAGTGAGGGTCACCTTTTTTATTTATAATTTCACTTTGTCAATATTGGATTTCACATCATCTGCGGATTTTTTTAAGGCTGCCGATTCTTCCGGAGTGAGTTTGATTTCCATAATCTGTTCGATGCCGTTCTTGCCCAGCTTCATCGGCACTCCAACCACGGTGTCCCTTAATCCGTATTCTCCCTGCAGGTATGCCGCGCAAGGAAGAACGCGTTTTTTATCCTTCACGATTGCTTCCACCATTTGCACCGCAGCGGACGATGGTGCGTAATATGCGCTCCCGGTCTTCAAATAATTGACAATCTCGATTCCGCCGTTGCGCGCTCGCGTAACAAGGGCATCGATTCTCTCCTGCGGCAGCAAATCGCCCAGAGGAATTCCCGCTACCGAAGTGTAGCGGGGAAGGGGCACCATCGAATCACCGTGCCCGCCGAGGACAAAGGCTGTAACGTCCTCGACCGAGACATTGAGCTCCATCGCGATGAACGTTCGAAATCGCGCGGTGTCCAATATGCCTGCCATCCCCATCACGCGATGCCGGTCGAAGCCGCTGACTTTGAGAGCGACGTACACCATCACGTCGAGCGGGTTGGAAACGACGATGAGAATTGCCTTCGGGGATTTTGCCACTGCTTGTTCGGTGACCGTTTTGAGAATTCCGGCGTTGGTATTAAGGAGGTCGTCGCGGCTCATGCCCGGCTTGCGGGCGAGGCCCGCGGTGATGAGAACGATGTCGGAGTTTGCCGTTGCGTCGTAGGTGTTTGTTCCGATGATTTTCGAATCGAACCCTTCCACCGGTGCAGACTCGTACATGTCGAGTCCTTTACCTTGCGGAAGACCGTCGACAACGTCGACGAGTACAACTTCATTTGCCAATTCTTTTTCTGCGATGCGCTGCGCGGAGGATGCCCCGACATTGCCTGCCCCGATCACTGTAATTTTCATGGTACTCTCCAAGGAATAAGTTAGGTACGCGAGTTGACCGTCGTCTAAGAGGTGACGGTCAACGTTAGTGAAAAAAAATGCGTAAGAGCAATACTCCTACGCAGCAATCATTTCTTTAAGGATGAAGAAACTCTCTCTCCGTTTAGGCCGTAACGATTGAAATTGCCTGTCGTGTTTTGCCGAGTCGTTGAAACTTCACGACGCCGTCAGTTAAGGCAAACAACGTGTCATCGCCGCCTTTTGCCACGTTTGCGCCAGGATGAAACTTCGTTCCCCGCTGTCGAACTAAAATTGTTCCGGCCAGAACTTTCTGACCGCTGAATCGTTTTACGCCGAGCCGCTGGGCATTGCTGTCCCGTCCGTTGCGGGAGCTTCCGCCCCCTTTTTTATGAGCCATACTTCAAATCTTCCTTATGCTATCGATGTAATTTCTATATGAGTGTATTGTTGCCGGTGGCCGCGCTTCACACGGTAGCCTTTGCGCTTTTTCTTTTTGAAGACAACGACCTTCTCATCTTTCACATGCGCAAGCACTTTCGCTTCCACCGACACACCGGACACAACCGGCGCTCCGACTTTCACCTCTTTATCGTTGGAGAGCAAAAGCACCTTGTCAAATTTCACGCTGCTGCCGACTTCATTTTCCAGCCTCGGCACATAGAGTTTTTCCTCCGGATTCACTTTATATTGCTGCCCGGCGATCTCAACGACTGCAAACATCGGGTACATCCTTCCTCAAAAATGATTGTCTTTCGAAATTGGACTACTAGTATACCGAAAAAATGCAAAAAAGTCAACGATAAAAGGGGTAAATGTCCACTCTTGACTTAATCTTTGCAAAAAGATACATTTACGCACACTCGTAACTACACAGCCGGGGAGGTTCAAGGCATCATTGACTTTGAATTCACAATGTAGGCCGGCGTAATACGTAGACACGATCTACCCCAACGCGATATCTCGAAGCACATTTCAGGCAGCGTTCTTTTTCCCTGCAACGGTGCTATTGCATTATTCTTCCACATCCACGAACTAGTGCTGTTTCAAAAAAGTTTTCTTGTGTTTTGCGTTGCATCGATTTCGATAGTCTATGAACTCGTTGATGGCAGCCTTGACTTCTTGATGAGATATGTAGTTTGAGTTTGTGAAGACAAACGTTTTGAGTTCAGTGAACTGACACTCAATGTGGTTGATCCAGGATGCATTGGTCGGAGTCCAGATCAAGCTGACTTTGTTTTTGCGAGCCCATCGGGCAACTTCAGGTCGTTTGTGTGGCGAGAAGTTGTCGAGAATCAGATAAATCCGTTCTTTGACAGGATAACGTGAGCGCATCCATCGGAACGCCCTCAAGACATCGTTCCAGCATTTGCGGCGACTAAAGTATCCCCACAGGTGATCGTTCTTGGTGTCGAGAAAGGCCAGCCACTGACGAGTTCCGTGTGGCCTTGTGTAGGTAGCAGGCAAACGATCGGGGTGTGCAGCCGGTGCCCAAGTTCTACCAGCGATGGGTCGAAGTTCAATGGGGCCCATTTCATCATAGCACAGAACGTGTGATCTCCTCGGGATGGTCTTGTAGAGTCGATCTATCCGTTTTTTTTTGAATGGAACGCCGGATCCTTCGACTCTTTCCACGTCTTTGTCCGTTGCAGATGGACACCCTCTTCTTTGAGGATGCTTCGCAGAGTCTCTAGGCTGATCTTGGACACCACACTCACCCGCAGAATGTGCTCACGCAGCTTCTCCAACGACCAGTGCGTGAACGGGCAACCCAGGAGCTTCGGCGGAGACAGTGCAATCTCGACAATATCGGCTCTAATCTCGGGCACGAACTCGACGGGACGACCGCTACGAGCCCGTTCTTTGAACAAGGCGACTCCATGAACGTTGAACTGACGTATAAGCTCTCGGATGTACTCCTCGTGGAGGCAGGTGACTCTGGCTATCTCCTGCACTGTGTAACCGTGAGCAGAATGGATGATCACCTGGGCCCGACGGAACGGGGTCCGGCTCTTGCCATGACGTAGAATGCGTTGGATATGCTGACCTTCTGCATTTGTCAAAGAACGAACGAATGAACTCATTGAGGGATCCTTTCTTGGTGGCTCCCTCAAATCTGCAAAAACTAATTCAAAAGTACAAGTTTACTTTTTAGAACTGGCACTAGTAGGGAGGTTTGCATGATAGTCGTCCGCGAAGTATTTCAACTGAAATTTGGAAAAGCCAAAGATGCAAAGGCTGCGTGGAAAGAATTCTCGGCCCTTCGGAAAAAACACGGGCTTCCGCAAAGCCGGGTTCTCACGGACTATACAGGTCCCTTTTACGCATTCATTCTCGAAAACACATTCGAAGATCTGGCGGATTTTGAGCGATCGTTGAGGAGTGAGGTTGGGATGAAAGAGTTTGGCGAGTGGTATCACTCGAAATTCGCACCGCTGGTCGATTCAGGCAGACGCGAAATATATTCAGTGGTTGAATGACATTCGCATTTTTTTCATTTCACGGAGGTATGATGAGCACATTTTGCAGAACGACGCTTGTGTGTCTTGTGGTATGGCTGTTGGCCAATGCAGGTACTCTTGCATTGAGTGCACCTGCCGACAAAGAAAGCGAATCACAACAGGCCATGGGAAGATCCATTTATGAAGCACGCTGCGCCCCATGTCATGGAGTGAACGGAAAAGGGGATGGGGCTGCGTCAGCGTTGTTGAATCCCAGGCCGCGGAATTTTACCACCGGCATGTTCAAATTTCGCTCCACAGAGAGCGGAAGCCTTCCGACAGATGAAGACCTTTTCGCCATAATAAAAAACGGTTTGCACGGGACATCAATGTCCGATTGGGCGCCGTTTATCACCGGCGATTCATTAAAGGAAGTTGTGGACTATGTGAAAAAATTTTCGCCTCGCTTTCAGCATGATAAACCCCATCCCGTTCGGACGGGAACTCCCGTTCCGTTTTCAGCGGCAAGTGTGTTGGCAGGGAAAAAAGTTTATGCAAAATTGCAGTGCGCGGATTGTCACGGTACCGATGGCGCCGGTACGGATGCAGTGGCAAAAGATTTCCAGGATGAATGGAATTTTGAAACCAATGCTGTGAACCTGACAGAACCTTGGACATTCCGGGGAGGTTCGACGGCGCGCGATATCTATCTCCGGTTCATGACAGGAGTTGACGGAACACCAATGCCGTCGTATGCCGGCGCCGCGAGTGATAAAGAAATGTGGGACTTGGCTAATTATATTGTTTCAATTGCCCGCAAGCCGGTTTGGAAAATGAATGAAAATGAAATCAAGGATTTCTATGCGAAGCTCGATGCGCAGGCAAAAGCCGATCCCGTTCGGCGGGGAAAGTACCTCGTCAGGACCATCGGGTGTGCAGGTTGTCATTCCATGTACACCGAAGACCTCCACATCATCGAAGGAACACAATTTTCGGGAGGATTGACTTTTGACCTCTATCCATTCGGTAAGTACGTCACACGGAATCTCACTTCGGACAAGGAAACCGGACTGGGAAATTGGACCGACCAGGAAATCAAACGAGCGTTCACCCAGGGAATCTCCCGCGACGGGAGGAAATTTCTTCCGTTTCCCATGCCGTGGGGGGCTTTTGCGGCGTTGAAAGAAGATGATCAAAACGCCATCGTTGCCTACTTGCGAACCGTTCCGCCCGTGCACCATAAAATCCCCGACCCTGAGAAGTTGAACATCTTCTCCTATCTTTGGGGAAAATTCAGGATGCTGATTCTGAAAGAACAAATCCCGGCAGCGACCTATCCTATGAAAGAAACCGATGAGGAGCAAAAGCCGGTGTCTCAAAATTCTTCCGGCCCCGGGAAAAATTTCGCCGTGCGCGCGGATCAGGCTAAGGGGGTGCAGCCATGAAGAAGATATTGAAACGGGTCGCTATCGTAGTGGCATGTTTGATCGTTGTAGGGTTCCTTGCGTTCCTTTATCTTATTCCTCCGTTCGATATGCTTCCTCGTGATGCGTTTATCAACCCTCATGCAGAAGCAGTCGCGTCGTCCCTTGAGAAAATCGACGATCCGGTGGAACGCGCACTTGCCCAGCGCGGACAATACATCATGTCCTATTCGGATTGCAGCGATTGTCATACACCGCAAGGAGACCAAGGGCCGGACTGGGATAAATTTCTCGCAGGGGGAGCTAAGTTTGAACTCAAGCAATACGGAACCTCTTTCTCACGCAATCTGACTCCTGATAAGGAAACAGGGCTCGCCCGGCGAACGGATGAAGAAGTGAAGCGGGTATTGCGCAGCGGTGTTTTTCACGACGGAAGAGTGTTCCAACTGACAACCATGCCGTGGCCGGCCTTTTCCAATATGACCGAGGAGGACCGCGCTGCCCTCGTTGTTTATCTCCGCCATATCAAACCGATCAAACACAAAATGCCGGAATGGTCGCCAAAAAGTTCGGATGCGTTGTACTTATTTTATCCGTACGACTATGGAGAGCCCGAGCAAAAGTGAGATGTATGAAAAATCTTGGATCAACGTCTCACGCAAAGCCGCCAAGACGCGAGAGGGGGACATCAAGAAATTTTGGCGAATGTGTGTCTTAACGAGAGAAATTTCTTAAATGATTGGAAGAAATAATTTTGTTTTATCAGAAGAAGGAAATTCGCATGGATAGATATTTGGTAGAATCGCCCCACACAAAAGATGATTGTTACCATGCCGTTAAACAAGTCGAAGCGTTGGGATACCTGACGCACTTTGAATGGGGATGTGCCTCCGGCAATCACACGGGTTTCGCCATCATTGAAGCCGAAAATGAGGCCCAGGCGAAGATGGTTGTTCCCCCAATGAGCCGGAAAGCGGCAAGAGTGGTGAAGCTCAATAAGTTCACACCGGAAATGCTGAACGCGTCGCATTAAAGAAAAATCAAATCAGATCCGCTAGCGAGCCGAATTCTGCATCGAAAAGCCGCTTATACGTGCGGATTGCAAAACCGTCGGTCATGCCGGCAATGTGGTCGCATAACAAACGCATGCGTTCGTGGGGGTTTGCCGCGCTTCGTACGCTCCTCTCGGTATCGTGCGGCAACAGATTTGTCGTTGAATTTTCTTTTCCGATATAGTTTTCTTTAAAAGCGTTGAATATTTTTTGCAGAATGTACGCCCCCTTGTGCTCAAGCTGGTGGAGCTGCGGCGAACGAAAGACCAGGTCGACCGAAAGGCTCTTATACAATTCGGCTTCTTTCTGGATGGCCTGGTCAATAGTCAATCGAAAACAATAGCGGTTCGTCATCCCGCTCATAAAGTTTTTCCATTCACTCAGACTGCATGCCTGGATGAACTTTCCGATTTTTCCGGCAATGATCTTTTCCAATTGTCCCGTCGAAATAGCCTCAATCACATCTTCGAGTGAACGGTTCCCGTCGTGGGATAACGATCGTTCGCCCGCCCATCGCTCAATCTTCTCTTTGTTGATGATGCCGGAGTGAATGCCGTCGGCGAGGTCGTTGAGCGAATACGCCGCATCATCCGACCAGTCCATGATCTGACATTCAATACTGCGGAACGAGTTGAGTTTTTGCCCGACGCTCAATTCCTTCGGGTGTAAAGTGCCCCCGAAAACGAATTCCGCATACCCCTGCTGTTCATCGTAAATAAAATGGTTCTCCGGATTTCCTAACTCTCCGTGCGTCGTCTTGTACTTCAGTATGCCGTCGAGAAAAGCGCGGGTCGGATTCATTCCCTGCCGTTCTCCGCTGGAAGAATAAATGGTCTCGGTGATGAGACGTAGCGTTTGAGCATTTCCTTCGAAGCCTCCGTATGTCTTCATCAAGGCATTGAGAGTCCGTTCGCCGGCATGTCCGAAAGGAGGATGGCCAAGGTCGTGTGAGAGGCAGATTGCTTCGACGAGGTTCGAATCGATGGTAAACTCATGCGAGAGCAGGGGGCTTTCTCGTTGGAGAAATTTGCAGATCGATCTTCCGATTTGGGCAACTTCGAGTGAATGCGTCAGCCGTGTTCTGTAAAAATCGTATTCTCCAGAAAGAAAGACCTGCGTTTTCGCCTGCAATCTTCGGAAGGCGGAGGTATGGATGATCCTGTCGCGGTCGATCTCAAACGGTGAGCGATAGTCCGCCGTCCGTTCTTTGGTCAAACATTGCGTGTCGAAGTCATTGTAAAATGTATTTTTCATTCGTTTACTTTGGTGTGTGATGTTCATCCCCGCAAGAATTTCCGGCACTTATAATATAACAAATGTCCCGGTTGAAAATAGACAAACACAGTCCGAAAGGCAAGCGAAAGAAATGTACAAAAGCGAGTTATTTAATTAAGCCTATTTGAAATAATTCCTAAAAGAATTATCTTTGTGTTGAAAATTTCCTAAATAGTTAACAAACGATTCATCAACGATGTACACTTCCGGATGTTCAATATGAATTTGGAGCTTATGTGTCCCGATGACGAAGTTGTCGGTACTATACTGAAATTTGCAAATACTGGTGAGGCTAGTGATGCGAAGGCATGGAGGTATGCAATAGAAGGAGTACGCAGAGCTCGGACTGAGGAGGTGGAAAATAATGCACAGCATTATTCCAACGAACAAGACGAGGTCTGCAATGAGACGTTATCGTATTTCAACGTTGTTCTTTCTTCTCTTTTTAACGCCTGCCTTTTTGTCGGCACAAAATCAATCCGCAGCATCATCACAGAAAATTGATGCAGGGGACACGGCATGGATGCTGATCTCCACCGCGCTTGTGATGCTCATGACGCCCGGTCTTGCCCTTTTTTACGGCGGCATGGTACGAAGAAAGAATGTCTTGGGGACAATTATGCAAAGCTTTATTGCCCTCGGAGTGATCTCCATTCAATGGGTACTGTTCGGCTACAGTCTTGCATTCGGACCGGACATCGGCCACCTTATTGGCGGACTGCAATGGGCGGGATTACGGGGGGTCGGACTCGAACCGAATCCCGATTATGCCGCTAATGTTCCACATCAAGCGTTCATGCTGTTTCAGATGATGTTTGCGGTCATCACTCCTGCGCTGATTACGGGGGCTTTTGCAGAACGGTTTAGGTTTAAGACGTACCTTGTGTTTCTTCTCCTCTGGTCCACTTTCGTGTACGCCCCGATCGCACATTGGGTTTGGGGAGTTGGCGGATGGATTCATAATTTGGGTGCTCTCGATTTTGCGGGAGGGCTTGTTGTTCATATCAGTTCGGGAATCTCCGCTCTAGTCGCGGCAATAATTATCGGCAAGAGGAGAGGGTACAATAGAGAATCAATGCCGCCGCATAACTTGACTCTGACGCTTCTTGGTGCTGTACTGCTCTGGTTCGGATGGTTCGGGTTTAACGGCGGGAGTGCGCTTAGCTCTGGTGCGCTGGCAACATCCGCTTTTGTCGCTACACATCTTGCCGCCGCCGCCGCAACACTCTCTTGGCTTTTCACCGAATGGTGGCACCGTGGCAAACCGACAGTTCTTGGCGCTGTTTCGGGGTCTGTTGCCGGGCTTGTTGCTATTACACCGGGTTCGGGGTTCGTCGGACCGATGTCGGCAATCGTTATCGGACTCCTGGCAGGAATGGTCTGCTATTTTGCCGTTGGTATTAAAACAAAACTCGGGTATGACGATTCACTCGATGCGGTCGGGATCCATGGCGTTGGAGGAACGCTTGGGGCGCTTGCGACCGGATTATTCGCTTCGAAAGCGATCAATGCAGCAGGCAACAACGGCCTTTTTTTCGGGAACGCTTCACTTCTCGGTGTGCAAGCATTAAGCATAGGAGCCGCTATCGTCTATTCATTTGTAGGGACGTGGGTCATCCTGAAAATCCTCGATGCATCGATGGGTGTGCGAGTGAAGGACGTCGAGGAAATGGAAGGCTTGGACGTGAGTCAGCATGGTGAAACCGGGTATTCGTTCTGATACTATTGTGGTAGCGCGGAAAATCTTCGAAGCAACTGAATAGTAAGCGGATTTTGTTCGATCTCAAACGCCTTCTTTGCATAACGTAGCGCAAGGTCGGTTTTGCCGAACGATTCTTCGTACAGTGCACGCTGTACCAACATACTGGTGTACATCGTATGAATCTGCCGGGAGTACAAATCATTTTTGTCGTATGGGCGATAAAAGATTATGGGGAAATCTAATGAGTGATACGTTGAATCTTTGTACAGCCGGAAGGCTAACCCTTCAGGAACACGAAGGTAATGTGAGCCAAGATGAGGTTCAATTTCTCCGGTCACGTACACAGCGACACTGTCGATGCTATAGTCGATGAAGCTGTCGATCATGCGATTGTACCTCGCCTCGATTACAGCAGGGTCGTACGGCAGGTCGTGTTCGAATTTATACAATTCCTCCAAAAACCCGTCAATTTCCTTCTTCGATTTTTCGTACACTGCCGGGTGATTCTTTTTCATTTGCAGATAGTACCATGAGCGGCGGAGCAATTCTTTATCGATGACTGTCACGTCAGTCCGGATATGCTTAACGTATTGGAAGTAATACGATGCAGACACAAAATAATCCCATTGGTACGAAAGAATGACGGCGTTCGGTTTCAGATTGGCCAGCAAAGTTGCTGTGTAGTCCTGGACAAGAAAATCCTTGCTTTCATCAGCCTCAGACCAATTTGCCGAGAGTTCCGCTATCACCACCGCACAAAGAATTACCGAAATGGTAATTCCCCCCCAATTTTTTTTAACCATCATAATGACTTCGAGTGCTCCGAATCCTGCAAACATAGCCAGCGAGACATAGGCAAGAAGAAAATACGAATCGATGTCCTTGATGTCATAGTTTACTGTGTAGGCTATGCATCCCGCGAGAAGCAAGAAGATGAAAATAAAAATACGCCTGTCCCGCGTAAGCAATCTCCATGCGCCGAGGAGAGAAAAAAGAAGCGGCGCGTAGTAAAATTCTACCGGCGCAGCATTCAAGAAATGGTTCCACTGTTTTGCCGCCGCCGCCGAGGACGAAAACATCCAGACCTGAAACTGTTTACCTGAAACATGCCAAAAGATTCTTTCGAGCGTTGCGGGATATCCCCAGTTCAATATCGGCTGCTGTACCGCTCTCAATGGAAAATAGACATAGACCGAAAGGCCCAGAATAAAAGGAGCGGCAAGAATAACAATCTCCCGGATTCCTTCTTTTGAAAGCCTGAATACAGAGAAATACAGAAAGAGGAATCCCGGTGCGAGAAGAATCGTTGTAAGATGATTTGTGAAGCTGAGTCCGAGTGTGAATCCAAAGAGGAGCCATTTGTGTCGGTCGATTACCCGCTCCTCAATAAAACTGAATATTGCACGAAGAAAAAACAAGAGCGTTGAGCTCAATAAGAACAGATGAAACGCGTAGACTTCGATCGATGTCGATTGATCCCAAAATGTCTGTGAAAATGCGAGCGCCAATGCTGAGAATAAAGCGGGGATGATTGACTGGTACGGCTCCTGCTGTTTTTCCCCGGAGCGGAGCAGAAGGAGCATCGCATAAAAGAATATCGCTGCGGCGGAAGAGGTGACCAATGCAGAAAAAATATTCAGACGCACAATTTCCTCTTTTGCAATCGGCAGCAAGGAAAAGATGTGCGTGACAAGCGTCCAGAGGGGATAACCGGTGGGATGGGCGATGCCGAGGATGTAGGGAACAGTCGCAAGCTCTCCGCTGTCGATAAACCCTACCGTTGTCGCAATGGTCTGAAGGTAGATGATGAACACTGCCAGCCAAAGGGAAAAGGCAATGACGTGATCTCGGTATTTATTTTCCCCAAATGATTTCAATTGAGTGAATGGAGAAGCGATTCAAAAAGCATACGTGTTTCCTTCATGCATGCATGAAGCGACGAACGAAGCTCATTCGTTGACGGATATTTCAAGAGCCGCGCGAGATAATCGAGCGATTCGTCGTCCGCCGGAATAAGATTGGTTTTCACGTCAAGGCCGAGGCGGAGAGCCGTTTCGACGCGGCGGAGAAGTCTATAATTTCTGTTCAGTGCATCAATCCTTTCTGCAAACGAGGCCTCGTGAGAATAGCGTTCCAGCAAGTCATACATATTTGTCGATGGAAACGCCGTTTTCCCGCGGTACAATTGAAGCGCTTGGATTGCGAACTCAACATCCATCAATCCTCCCGCTCCCAGCTTGATGTTGAAGAATTCCGACGCCGAGGTACGGCTTCTCGATTCCGTTTTCCGGCGCATTGAAAAAATTTCTTTTGCCCAGCCGCTCGGTAAAGGCGACCGGTACATCCATTCGCGTATCGATTCCATGACCGACGAGGAAAAATCTTCGTCGCCCGAAATCACTCTGGCTCGGGTCAGCGATTGGCGTTCCCATAACGATGCACGCTGCCGAAGATACTCAAGGTACTGTTTTGCCGCAACGGCGAGGGGGGCGTTCCTTCCTTCAGGCCGGAGGCGGGCATCAATGTCGTACAATTTTCCGCCGGGCGTCATGCGTGAACACGAAGTCATAATTTTTGAAGCCAGCTGCTCGCACTTTTCCGCATCGGATTTTCGAGCCGTTTTAAAAAGAAATACAACGTCAAGGTCCGATCCAAAGTTCATTTCCTCCCCGCCAAGTTTTCCCATCCCGATGATGCAAAATCGAGCCGCTTTCCCGATTTTTAATATTTCCCGCTCTTTTTTGTACAGCAATAATAGGGCGGAGGACGCAATTTCCGAAAGAGAGTGAAATAATGCGCGCTCGTCCATGCCGTCAAGAATGTACCTCACCGCCGCTTTACATTCTTCGGCAACCTTCCATTCATGGACATTTTCCACTGAAGGAAAATGAACCTCACCATCGTGTAATACCGTGTTGACTCCGGTCAGAATTGTTTCGGCAAGGCCGGGAGAAAGTGTAAACTGTTTTGCGAGCATCCCGCTTTGAGTGCAGATCGTCACCAGCGATTTGCGGAAATTTTTTTCCGAACAAAGGGAATACATCGCATCGGGCGAAGGAAATGATGAAAAAATTCGCTCACAATGAGCGAGGGCCTGCTCCGGTGCGATTGATGCGCCGATCTCTTCCAACAGCGGCTCGGCAATGTTCTTAAAGAGCGTTCTTGTTCGTTCCGTATATTCTTTTTTCCCCAGAAGGTTGGTTCCGTACATCATTCTCCGAAGAGTCCGGAGAGTTTTCTCGCCGGTCCCTAAACCGTAACGGCCGGCAAACATCCGGGAAAATTCGGACCCCGGTTTTTCCGTCACAAAACGTTCGATAATAGAATGCTGCTGCAGTGATGTCGGCGTAAAGACCGTGTTGAAAATCAGGCGCACATTGTCCAAGTGTTCAGAGAGAAGTTTATCAAACCGGCCCGGCGGCAAAGCCATTCGCGCGGCAATTTTTTGACGGTCGCGCTGCGTATCCGGAAGGGAGTGTGTCTGTGTGTACTCGAGCATTTGCAGCCGGTGCTCAAGAATTCTAAAGAAAATATACGCTTCCCGAAGTCGTGCCGCTTCGGTCGTCGAGAGCAATCGGGCTGAGTGAAGAAGCGTAATGGCAGCGAGCGTATTTGCATTCTGGAGAGAAGTGTTTTTCCCGCCGTTCAAAAGTTGCAGCGCCTGAACAATGAATTCAATATCTCGAATTCCCCCCGACCGGAGCTTGATGTTCCTGTCGTCGGAATCCGATTCTATACGGGCTTTAATTCGGGAGATTTCCTCGATGGGGTTTTCGAAAAAGGTTCGGGGATAAATGAAGGGTGAAAGTGCGCCGAGGAATTTTTGCGTAAATGATTCGCTTCCTGCAACGCCTCGCGCCTTGATCAGCATCTGTCGTTCCCATAGTTCGCCGCGCGATTCGTAGTACGCGATCGCCGATTGGAAGGAGCGAATGAGAGTCCCCGCTTTTCCGTCCGGCCGGAGACGCATGTCAACCCTGTAGAAATATCCTTCTTCCGTTGGATGAGAAAGGCTGTGTACAACATGTTCGATGAATCGAACAAAGAATTCTCCATAGGTCATGGTCAGGGACGACGATAACTCCATTTCTCCGTCGGCATCAAACACCGCCACGATGTCGATATCGGAGCTGTAGTTTAACTCTTCTCCTCCCAATTTGCCCAGTCCGATGATTGTCCACGGAGTTGCCGGTTCAGCGCCGTACTGGTTTTTCAATTCGTTCCACGACAACTCTGCGATAAGCATGATGATCGCATCGGCAAGATGGGAAAGCTCACGCGTTGTAGTTTCGAGGTCGGCAATGCCGAGGATATCCCTCACGCCGATCCGCAGCATTTCACGCCGCTGATACCGCTTTAAAACATTGAGCTTTCGTGATAGCGATTGAAACGGCTGTGCGCTCTGCCGTGACGTAGTAAGGAACTCTTCTTTTGTTTTGGATTGGTCGAGGATATTTGTGGCGGTCAGCCAGCGGAACAGTTCGGGGTCGCGAATAAGGGCATCGGAAAAATACTGCGACACGCCGAAGATCGAAAGTAATGTTTCGAGAAGCACCGGATGCTCGGTGAGGTCGCGAAGGATCGTCGTTTGATTGAAGCTTGATTCGATAAACCGCAGGAAGTTTGTGGATGCCATGGTGTCGTCGGCGGAATGGGCAAGCCGAGCTTCCAGCGGCGCAAAGAACAATGGCGCACTGTCACCCAACCCAGCGTTAAAAAAAATCTTTTCGATGGTTTTGATGTGGCGGAGTGAAACGCTTGATAATTGTTCTGATGAAGATGCTCTGGACGGCGTCATTGAAAATTGCTGATTGAAAATGCGTACGGTGGCCATAGTATAGAAAAAATGGGGGGAAATTTCAATCTACGATGTGATAATTGATTTTACCGCACGCTTCGCCTATATTACGTCGTTGTAAGACATCACTTGAGAAAGAGGGACTTCATGGTCAAACTTATCGCGCTTTACAAAAAGCCGGACGACGTTTCCGCGTTTGACAAACATTACATCGAGGTGCATACACCGATTGTGAAGAAACTCCCCGGCTTGCGGCAGTTGGAAATCTCAAAGATCACCGGCTCGGCAATCGGCGAGTCGCCAAATTATTTATTATGCGAGATGTATTTTGATTCGAAAGAGACGCTCGATGCGGCGCTTGCGTCGCCGGCCGGCAAGGCTGCTGGAAAGGACCTTATGGGTTTCGCCGCAAAATATGTGACGTTGATGTACGCCGATGTGGCTTCCAGGGAAGAAATACAATCGTTTGAAGATTGAATCCTTGTTCGCCGCAAACGATCTGAGGTGCCAAAGATATTCTCTTCCGTCTATAGCGAACGACTTCTGACCGTATGAAAAAATATTCCCATTCCCCTAAATCCTATAATACTCTTCTCTATTCAAAATCAGAATTTTCTGCTACGATCACGCTCAACCGGCCGAAAGTACACAATGCTCTCAATCTAGAAATGCTTCAGGAACTTGGCCAAGCGTTGCAGAGAGCGCAGTGGGACAACGATGTCGCCGTTATCGTTATCACCGGCGCCGGCACGAAGGCATTCTGTACTGGTGCGGACATCAAAGAATGGAACGAAGATTTTTTGGTGAAACCCGATGATTTTTACAAATGGATGGGTGTGTTCATCGAAACGTTTGAGCGGCTGCGCAATATCGGCAAGCCAACGATTGCACGGTTGAACGGGATGGTCGTCGGCGGGGGAAATGAGCTTCAGATGTCGTGCGATTTTGCCATCGCTGCACCGGATGTTGTCATCAAGCATGTCGGCACGTCGAGAGGAAGCGTTGCTGCCGCGGGCGGTACACAGTGGCTGCCGATTATTGTGGGCGACCGCCGCGCACGAGAAATACTCATGCTCGGAAAAACGTTGAAAGCAAAAGAAGCCCTCTCGTGGGGGTTGATCAATCAGGTTGTGCCGCGAAGAAATCTCGACAAGGCAGTCGGTGCAATGGTGGAAACCCTTGTCAATAAACTGCCTGAATGTACACGCTATACAAAAGAACAGTTGAACTTTTGGCGGAATTTTTCGTGGGCGATGACCATCGGTCATGCCAAGGATTGGCTGACGGTTCACACTTCTGCCCCGGAGATTGTGGAGGGGATCCGGGCATTTAACGAAAAGCGGCCGATTGACTATAAAAAACTCCGTTCAATAAAAAAATAACAATGTACAATTCCGGCAAAACACTTTTATCGATCATTGAGAATTATTGACCGTTGAAAGTGACTTCCGAGCACTGCCGGTTGATAGCACGCTCACCACCACCCAAAATAATTTACGGGACTTTCATGAACCTCACGACAATCATTCTGACGAAGGAATCGGGGTATGCCCTTATACAATTGAACCGCCCCGATGTGTTGAATGCAATCAACATGAAGCTGATGGAAGAACTGGTCTCGGTGCTCGAGGAACTGGATAAAGACAATGAGGTCCGCTGTATTATCATCACCGGCAATGAGAAGGCGTTTGCTGCAGGAGCCGACATCAAGGAAATGGCGGAAGCTTCCGCGATGGAAATGCTGCAGCGCGACCAGTTTGCCCGGTGGGACCGTATCCGTAAAATTAAAAAACCGATCATCGCTGCTGTAGGCGGGTTTGCACTCGGCGGCGGCTGCGAGCTTGCGATGACATGCGATATCATTATCGCATCGGAATCGGCAAAATTCGGACAGCCGGAAATCAATCTCGGCGTTATTCCCGGCGCGGGAGGGACGCAGCGCCTCGCGCGCACCGTCGGCAAATACAAAGCGATGGAAATGGTACTGACGGGTTCGATGATTACCGCCGAAGAAGCGAAACAATGGGGACTTGTCGTTAACGTAGTGCCGAATGAATATCTCGTCGAGGAAGCGAAGAATCTTGCTAAGGTCATTGCTGCGAAACCTCCCATCGCAGTTCGTTTGGGAAAAGAAGCGGTTCTGAAATCGTTCGATACAACGATCGAAGGAGGACTCGAATTCGAGCGGAAGAGTTTCTATATGCTTTTTGCCAGCGAAGACCAGAAGGAAGGGATGAAAGCATTTGTGGAAAAAAGAAAGGCCGGCTGGAAAGGAAAATGAGTGTAATGAACGCCCGCGAATGTGACTCCTCTCACTGCTACTAAAACCATTTTCACGTACGATGTCGTATGTACGTCCTTTTCTTACACCTACCATCACTCGGGAAGGACTCGTTTATGAAGGCACCAACTTCCGTACTGATCCTGTTTGCGATTGCGTCGCTTATTCTTTCCCAATCGTTAGTGTGGGGACAACAAAGGTCAGTGACATTTTCACCGCAAAAGCCCGCTGTGCCCCTGGTCTCGGTTTTCATTGCGGGAAACTATTTCGAGCCGAAATTCACAGGGGTCAATGCGGTCTACAATACTATCGAGAGCAACTTCTCCCTCCCGGCCGGGACCGATTTTAAGGATTATTATTTTACTCTGGCAGGCGTACGTATCAGTCCTACGAAGTGGCAAGCTATTCAAGCCGAATTTGGAGGGAGTGTTCTGAAAGTATCACAGGACAACTCGACAAACTTTCTCCAAGAATACTATGGAGGCGGATCGTATATCCTCAGACTGCCAATTTCTGCAATATCTCTCTATGGGGGAGGCGGGGCCGGCTATATATGGTTGAACACTCAGCGCACATACACGACACGTCTGGGGGTTGCGCAGGTCAACGCCCAGCTCGCTCAATTGCATGGCTTGTTCGGAGTAGAATTCTTAGAGCAGTCCGGGGTTTCCATTTCTCTCGAAGGCCGCTATAATTATGCAACAACTGTTTTGCCTCTTCGAGCCGACCTCGATTTTACACTGAAGGGCTTTGCAGGGGGATTACAGGTTGGAATTCCGATCATCATGTAGATTGAAATACAGTTTCCACGGCTCGTTAACAATGGTACTCGAAAGGAGATTCTCATGAATCGATTGTTGTCACTATTCAGGATTTACATCGCGTGTATTCTTGCCATGATGGCCGGATGCAAACAAAATTCTTCAACGCCGATTGAGCCGGCATCACTATCGACGTACCAGCCTAAAGGAACGATCACAGGTTTAATTAAAAATCGTATTACAAACACACCGGTGTCCGGAGCCGTGATTTCTCTGGGATACGACGGAGGTGTTCAATCGGCAACCTCCGATGCGGCTGGTGCCTATTCGTTCGCCAATGTACCGGTCGGACAGTACCAGATTGTTAACGGGGCGGCAGTTTTTTCAGGGACATACACGCTTACTGCATCGCTCGTGTCGTACAATGCGGGACAAACAGACCCCAATAAAAAATACAGAGACTATTACTATAACAACGTCCTCATCACATTCACGTCGCTTGCACCGGGTGATTCACTTGCTGTGAGCGACATGGTGGGCAGCAGCCTTCTCCAGATTTCCTACCTCAATACAACGGTCACTGGGCAGGTTGTCGACCAGAATCAACAGCCGGTTGCCAACGCGACAGTGATGCTTTTCGATGCGACAGTATTCCCGAACGTCGTCATCGGCCAGACAACAACTTCAGCTTCAGGCGGATATCTTTTTTCAAACGTTGACAATGGATTGACGATTACCCTCCAATCACGAAGCAGCGATGGCTCGCTCCAAGGAACATTGGCTGCGTTTACTCTCCCGGCGAACGTCACCAGCGATTCACTTCGTTCAGAGGTTAACGCGGAAAGGCTCATGATTACGCCCGTCGCTAACGTCAATCCGTTTGTTATCGGCCTCACTCCTGAAAATAATTCCGATGTTTCTCCCAATAACCTTCAAGTGGTCTACACGTTCTCCGAGCCGATTAAGCAAAAAGCATATACGCGGACCGATTTGCCTTTGGGGAGCAACACCATCATTGATGATATCAAGGTTACCTTTGTAGGATTGAAGAAAACTGCAACGGCAATCACATTTGCAGCACAATGGAATGCTGCGTTCACGCAGTTGACCGTCACACCCCAGGGGATCGTAGGGTCGGCAAAATATTCCGTTGATCTGACATCGGCGTTCAACTCCGGCGAACTTACTGACAACGCAAACCTACCTGTTGTCAACAATCCAAATATTATCGGAGATTTCGAGATCCTGCAATTTACAACAAACGGCAGTTCGCCGGTTCCTGCAGCCCCTTCGCTGACACGAAGGTTTGTCGCAGGACTTTTCGGCAACCTCGATTTCGGCGGAGGCGTTGTTGGGCTTGAGTGGAATTATGACGCCAATGCGCGAAGCTATAACATTTACTGGAGCGTTGACGGAGGATCGTTCCAACTCCGTCAGGCAGATTTCTATGGAGTTCAGTTCAGCGATAACACCGGGTCCCTTGTGTACCCCTCGGGCGCTCTTAACCCGTTGGGAGCGAGTTCGGTTCAGTACCTTGTTCGCGCAGTGAGCAAAGACCTCGTTGAGGGCGCATCGAGCAACATTGTTACTGTAACAGACGGTGTAAAGCCGCAGCTCTTGCTCACCTCCAGCGTTGCGGCGGCGGGCGGAACAGATTCGTGGACATATACTCTGCGCTTTACCGAGCCTCTTACAATCTCTACAGCGGAAACCATCGGGAATTATTCGTTCGCGAATACAAATGGAGTTCTGTTCACCGTGAACAGCGCGAACTACCTTGGGAATGTGGCCGGTGTCTATGTTGTCCAACTGGGAGTGACAGCGAGCGCGGCCTTGCAGGCTGGATACATCATTGTTGTCAACAGCAATGTAACAGACCTTGCAGGGAATGACATGGATCAAACGGCGAACAGCAAGACTTTTTGATCTCTGGTCATGAAATAAAGAAGGCTCCAGTTGTATTTAGACCGGAGCCTTCTTTTTTTAGGGGAATCTCATATTGCAGGCTGCAAGAAATGAAAGTTAAAAGCGCCTTTATTTTCACCGGGCAGGGGAAATGATTGCAATAAACTGCGTTATATCATCGGAGCTGAGGTACAGATTCCCGCGCAGGTCGGTGGCCACTCCAACCGGCCGTCCCCAGACGGTTTTTTGAGACGTGGAGCCGGTCGGCTGAAAACCCGTAACAACGTCGGTGACATATTCAGCGGTGGTATCCTGGTCGGTTTTAAATTTTAAAAATACGAGTTTGTATCCTGTCGGAATTGTTCGGTTCCAAGAACCGCGAAATACCACAAACGCTCCGGTTTGGAACTGCGGCGGGAAGGACGGGTTCGAGAATTGGATTGCCATCGGCGCTGAGTGTGCCTGGACAAGCGCTGCCGGTTGTTTCATTGATTGCACGTGTGCGCTGTCGATCCCCGTCAACGGAAGCAGTGCGCGGTATTCATCGTGTGCGTTAAAATCGAAATAAATGCCGTTTGCATAAGCGAAGGGGTGGCCGTAGAATCCCCCGTCGCGCACAACGTCGATCCATTCGGGAGGAATATCGTTTCCTTCCCAATCGCTTCCATTATTTGTTGCCCACAACCGTCCATTGTGCATCGTCATACCTACCGCGTTGCGGATACCGGAAGCGAAGGTGCGCCGTCCGGTGCCGTCATCGTTATATTCTTCAATGATCGCCCGATAATCTTCACGGCAAACATTACACGACGAGCCGATGGAGAGATACATTTTTTTTCGTGCAGGATCGAAAACAATTGTGCGCGTATCATGTCCTCCTTCCGGATGACGGCCGCCCATCCCGACGTTAGCGATAAAGACTTTTTTTGTCTCATAAATGCCGTCGCCATTTTCGTCGGTGCACTTCGTTATCTGGTGCTCCTCTGCCACGTACATTACCCCTTGGTAAAATTTAAGGTCGTGCGACTTATGAAACCCTGAGGCAACAACAATCGCCGTGTCGGCGACGCCATCGTGGTCTCGATCCGGCATTGCAATGATTTCACCGCTGTTCTTGTTTGCGACGTACAACACACTGTCCGGACCCCAGGCGAAAAAACGCGCCTTGCTCAATTCCCCTGCGTAGAACACTTTTGCAGTGTACCCCTCGGGGACATTTAGCACAAGGTCATCTTTGATCAGCCCCTTAAATTTTTCCGGTACAATGAGTTTTACGGGAACAAGTTTTGCTTCCTTCACGGGCGTCATGTGCACCGTTGCGGGGAGGCCTTGTGCTGCAGAGCAGGCGACAAGAATCAATAGACCCGGAATCCACTCTTGAAGGGCGCGAACAAGAAAGTCTTTCATACGAATCCTCCTACACGATATTGTTTGACCGTTTGCGTCCCACACTACTAAGCTATCTGATTGCTCGCAGCAATCGGATAGCTTGAAATTGACCCACTACCCAACCCCTTTCTTTTAATGATACTAAGAAAAAAAAGGCCTATATTCAACACTACATCATCCAATTTTCCGGGTATCGGACGCCTTTCTGTTCACCATCGATACTTCACTCTATGACAACCTATAGCACACTTCTTTCTGCAACATCCAATTCCGTTCTCATCATCACGCTCAATCGCCCTGAGAGCTACAATGCATTGAACGAAGCAATGAAGAAAGAATTGAACGATGCATTCAAACAAGCCGAGAAAGATGATTCCGTCCGCTGCATTGTTCTCCGGGGAGCTGGGGAGAAAGCATTTTGTTCGGGACAGGATTTGAAAGAACAAAACGGTACGAATCGTTCACTCAAAGAATCGCTCGAAAAGGGCTATAATCCCCTCATAAAAAAAATGCGTGCCATTGAAAAGCCGATCATCGGAATGATTAACGGTGTTGCCGCTGGGGCCGGCCTTAGCATTGCGCTCGCGTGCGATATGCGCATCATGTCGGATACAGCCAAGCTTATTGAAGTGTTTATTCGCATTGGATTGGTTCCCGATTCAGGGTCGCATTGGTTTCTTCCGCGGCTCGTGGGAATGGCGAAAGCATTTGAGTATGCCGCGACGGGACGCGACATCGATGCTGCCGAAGCAGAGCGCGTCGGTTTAGTAAACCGCGTTGTCCGTTCCTCGGAATTAGAAAAAACAGTAATCGATGTTGCGGAAAAACTTGCGGCAGCTCCGACTCGCACAATCGGTCTTATCAAGCGGACGCTTAATAAATCACTCGCAAGCGATCTGGATGCGCTATTGGAATACGAAGCGGTCATCCAAGAGATTGCATCAAACACGGACGACTATCGGGAGGGGGTAAAAGCATTCCTGGAAAAAAGGGAGGCCAAATTTAAAGGGAGGTAAATCGCCGTGGAAAAAAGAACGACTACGGATGAGTTTCTCAGCAGAGGGACGAAATACAACTACTCTTCTTTCATCGTCGGCAGTGACCTATATCTCTTTTAGAT
This sequence comes from uncultured Bacteroidota bacterium, assembly GCA_963717445.1. Classification (GTDB taxonomy): domain Bacteria; phylum Bacteroidota; class Ignavibacteria; order UBA10030; family UBA8401; genus JAGVPT01. The sequence goes on from OY970334.1 coordinate 2,650,196, forward strand.
GCTCGAAAGGCTGTTTGCAATTATTGCAATAATGAAAAGATTTGCACGCGGTTGAGCCGAAATCACTTCTCAACTCGGTCTCTTTCGAATCGCAGAAGGGGCAAGCTACGGTTTCCTTAATCGTGGGAAGAAGGACGATCACGTCGCCCGTCGATTTTCCAGGGGGCGCAATCCCGTATTTTTTTAGCTTTTGTTTTGTTGAGTCGCTCAACCACTCGGTCGTCCATGCGGGTGAATAGACCGTGTTGACGAAAATGTTTGTGAACCCGCTCAAATTGAGTGCGGCGACAATGTCATCCTCAATAACCTTCATGGCTGGACAACCCGAGTAGGTCGGCGTGATATCGACGTTGACCGCCCCTCTGCTGAATTCCACATTTCTCACAATACCCATCTCGACAACGTTCAGAACTGGAATTTCCGGGTCGTGAACCTCGCTAAGTATTTTTAACAATTCTTCTTTTGTCGAATGACGCATGTGGAGCAATTAGGAATTATTAATTAAGAATTGAGGCTTCTGAAAAATCGTCTCTCGCCAAGCCGCGAAGGCGCAAAGTTTTTGTTTTAGATTCAATTTGCGACTTTGCGCGATGCGCAGTTGCCGGATTATTCAGAAGTCTCTAATTATGAATTGAGACATCTGAAAAATTGTCTCTTGCCAAGCCGCGAAGGCGCAAAGACTCTGTTTTTAAATTATTTTGCAGCTTTGCGTCTTTGCGTGAGCCATACTTTTAAGATTATTCAGCAGTCTCGAATTATGAATAAAAAGCTGTTTGCCAAAACTGAATACTAAAAACTATGGACGACGAACTAAGGACTACGAACCGAAAACCTACCACTTCGCTCCCGGAAACGATCGCGCCACAATCTGCATTTCCGCCAGCATGTGGCCAAGGTGTTCGCTGTGTTTTCCGGTTCGGCTTCCGGAAACCATGTAGACGTTGTTTTCCGAAATGGTGAGAGTTGCTGCGATGAAAACGTCAGTTACCAGTCCGCGCCATTTTTTATCAAGGCCGTCTAAAGCAGGAATAATCCCTTCAGCGGCCAATGCACGCTCGGTTTCGTCAAAATCAAAAAGCTCTTTTGTGAATGGCCAGAGATCATTCAGCGAGGCTTGCAGGCGGCGATGGCTCTCCGCAGTCCCCTCGCCAAGACGCAGCATCCACTCTCTCGAATGGCGCAAATGGTACGTTGCCTCCTTGAAACCCTTTGCCGCTATTCCTGCGAGCTGCTGATGAGCACTCGTTTGAAGCAACTCGAGGAGAAAATAACTGTAGGCATCGAATAAAAATTGCCGGGCGATCGTCGACGCGAAATCGTTGTTCGGTTGTTCAACGAGCCGGACATTCGAAAATTGTGTCGCTTCGCGAAAATACGCAAGGTCGTCTTCCGATCGGCCGCGCCCTTCAATTTCACCGGCGAGATGTAAAAAAGCCGATGCCTGGCCGATTTCATCAAGCGCGATGTTCGTCAGCGCAATGTCTTCTTCAAGCATCGGCGCATGCCCGCACCATTCTGAAAGCCAATGGCCGAGCACCAGGCGGTCGTCCCCAAGCCTCAACAAAAATTCCGTCAATGCATTGTGGATATGGAAATCGATGCTCATCAGAAACCTTTAACCGCTTTCGGGATTGTGTAAAATTGAGGATGGCGGTAGACTTTGTCGTCGGCCGGGTCGAAGAAAGGATGAGCGTCTGAAGGAGTTGTTGCAGTGATGAAACGCGATGGAACGACCCAGATGCTCGTAACGCTCCCTCGCCGCGCGTACACATCGCGAGCGTTTTGTAATGCCATCTCACCATCAACGGCGTGAACGCTTCCGGCGTGTTCGTGGGGGGCGCCGCTTTCACTCTGAACGAAAACTTCCCACAATTCTCCTTCGTTATCGCCTTGTAAATTTTTTTCCGCCATACCGTTTATCTAATAATGCATCACCCTTCGTGTATTTTTGTGTTCTTCGTGGATAGACCCGCTGTTTTCTTTTCAGCATACGCCTGCGCCGCATCCCGAACCCAGGCGCCGTCGGCATCGGCTGTACGGCGCGCGTTCATCCGCTCCTTGTTGCAAGGCCCATTTCCTTTAATCACTTCATAAAATTCGGTCCAGTCAATGTGACCGAAAATCCAAGAGCCACTTTTTTCATCGAATCGAAGCTCCGGATCCGGCAAAATGAGGTTCGCAGCTTTTGCCTGCGGGACAGTGATATCGACAAACCGCTGGCGCAATTCGTCGTTGCTGTGCAATTTTATTTTCCACCGGAGAAGTTCCGCGCTGTTGGGGGAATTTGAATCGGGGGGTCCGAACATCATCAGCGACGGCCACCACCAGCGGTTCACGGCCTCTTGCACCATCGCCCGCTGTTCCGGCGTTCCCGACGAGAGGGTGACGACGATTTCATATCCCTGCCTCTTGTGGAAATTTTCTTCTTTGCAGATGCGAAGGTTAGCGCGCGAGTACGGACCGTACGAACACTTTGCCAGCATTGTCTGGTTCACGATTGCAGCGCCATCGACAAACCAGCCGATAACGCCGATGTCTGCCCAGGAGAGTGTCGGATAATTGAAAATGTGAGAATACTTTGCTTTGCCGGACAACAATGCTTCGATCATTTCACGGCGGCTGACGCCGAGTGTTTCCGCTGCACAATAGAGATACAATCCATGCCCCGCTTCATCCTGCACTTTGGCCAGCAACGCCATTTTCCTCCGCAAGGTTGGCGCTCTTGTAATCCAGTTTCCTTCCGGCAGCATACCGACAATTTCAGAGTGTGCATGCTGCGAAATCATACGTACAAGCTGTTGACGATACCGGTCCGGCATCCAATCTTTCGGTTCGATCTTTTCACCCCGGTTAATGCGCTCTTCGAAATGTTTAAGGAGAGATTCCGGGTCTTTTGAGTTGGGCATATTCTGAAGACAATTTTAAGAGTATAATGTACGAAACTACTTAAATGCATCTTCAAAAACAAGGCGGAAGTGTTTGGAAAGATATTGTACATCTTGTTGATATCCATCGTTAAATATTTCAATGAATAACGATTTTTAGATACCGTGTCCGATTTTTAACAAACGACCTTCCCTTTGCCTTTCTTCCAACGTTTAAGTATTATTGAGCCGCAGGATCTGAAGAGGGAATGAGAGGCTTCGTTGGTTTTTGCTTTTCAAGCACTTATCAATCAAGCCTCGGACCCGGCACTTTGCACTACGCATTACGGACTAAGGACTACGGACTAAGGACTACGGACTAAGGACTACGGACTAAGCATTAAGCACTAAGCACTTAAAACTCATACATCGAAACATGCCTCTTTCACTTGGGATTATAGGCGCGGGCACAATGGGGACAGGCATTGCTCGTGTCGCCGCTCTCCACAAGTTCAACGTTTCTCTGTACGACATCAACGAAACGGTCATTCTCCAGGGTATTGCACGTATTACATCCGAGATGAAGAAGAGCGTCGAAAAACAAAAACTTTCGCTGGAGGAAATGAACGATGCACTGCCGCGCATCCATGCTCGCACCAAACTCTCCGACCTCGGCCATTGCGACATCATCATTGAAGCGATTCTCGAAGACCTTCGGATAAAGAAAGATCTTTTCAGGCATCTTGAGGGGGATGTACGGCCGGAGACGATTCTTGCAACCAACACATCATCGCTTTCCATCACTTCCATCGCATCGGGAGTGAAGAAACCCGATCGGGTCGTTGGGCTCCATTTTTTTAATCCGGCGCATTTGATGAACCTTGTTGAAGTGGTGCAAGGAGCGCAAACATCCGAAGAGACAATGAGGCGGGGGATCGAGTTCGGTGAGAAGCTTGGGAAAATATGCGTGCGTGCCAAAGACACGCCAGGATTTATTGTGAATCGCATTGCACGCCCTTTCTACGGCGAAGCGTTGCGGATTCTGGGTGAGGGAATAGCTTCGGTAGAAGATATCGACCGCATCGTGAAAGGCGAAGGCCGATTCATCATGGGCCCCTTTGAATTGATGGACTTGATCGGCATCGACGTGAATCTGGCGGTGACGCAGTCCGTCTACGAACAATTCTTCAACGATCCGCGCTACCGCCCGCATCCGATTCAGCGCCAAATGGTCGATTCGGGTAGGCTCGGCAAGAAAAGCGAAAAAGGATTTTACAACTATTGAACTCGCCTTCGCCAAAACAAAATCGTCTTTCAGCGTTCATTGTCGGCGATGATTCGCTCATTGCCGAATATTCCGAGATTGTTTCCGCTTCCAACTATGCAATTATTTCTCCCGATAAAATTAACCACCTGAAACAGATTGGGGGAAAAGTCTCCATTGCACTCGAGCTCAGCAATCTCGACCTCGACCGGAAGAAAAAGAATCTGGCCGCTTTGGATAACGCCCTTCCTGGAACAACTGCGATTCTTAGTTCGTCAGTCGCTGTCTCCGTCCTCGATCAATCGCAATGGATCGTAATGAAACACCGGCTTGTCGGTATTGCTGCATTGCCGACATTAACCAAGAATTCTGTTGTAGAAATTTCCCCGTCGGTGTTTACCAACGAATCCGCCATTGATGTGGCCCGAAAATTTTTTACTTCGATAAAAAAGGATATTGCAATCGTGCAAGACAGGGTCGGGATGGTGCTGCCAAGAATACTATGTCAGATCATCAACGAAGCGATGTTCGCCGTGCAGCAAGATATTGCGGCGCCGAAGGATATCGATACGGCAATGAAGCTCGGCATGAATTTTCCTTCGGGTCCGATCGAGTGGGGAGAGAAAATTGGATTTAAGCAAGTCTATGCAGTGCTCGGCGCTTTGCACACGGATCTGGGGGAAGAGCGCTACCGCATCTGTCCGCTGCTGAAAGAAATCGCCGTGACGGGAAAATTTTGGGGATGAAAAAAAGCTATCCGATTGCTTAAAGCAATCGGATAGCTGTCGATTAATAGGGGGAACAATGAAATACCGTGATGGCTATTACTATCATGTCTACAATCGGGGATCCCGCAAAGGGGATATCTTTTTTTCAGAGGAAAATTACAATTATTTTCTTCGACTCATTAAAGCTAACTCCAATAAATATTCGACTTCGATTATTGCATATTGTCTAATGCCGAATCATTATCATCTGTTGCTCTTTCAACGAGAAGGTGGTAGTATTTCAAAGACGGTGCAAACAACGCTTAATCCTTATGTGCAAGCCGTTAACAAAAGATATAAATTTAGCGGTTCTCTATTCCAAGGCAAAGTAAATTCCATCCTTGTTGAGGCAGACAAATATGTAGTTCATCTTGCGCGTTATATTCACTTAAATCCGGTTAAGGCAAAGCTTGTCTCATCGCCCATTCAATGGGGACATTCAGACTATTCACGTTGGGTGGAAAACGGCAATCCATCCGATAGCTCGAAGCTATCGGATGGATTTCTTGGTCTGAGAGATTCGTATTTTGGTAGGGGGAATAATTACAGAAAGTTCGTTGAAGCGTATGATGGCAAGACAGGCACAAATTCTTCGAAATATTTTCTCGAATGAAGGGAGCAATCTAATTGCTTAAAGCAATCGGATAGCTTCTCTCAGCTTCCTTCCTTCAACGTCTTTTCGTACGCTGCTTTATAAAGCCGTATCGCATTAAGAATACATTCTGCGATGACTTGCTGCCCGCTTGGACTGCGCAGGAACATCTCGTCCTTTCGGTTGGAGAGATAGCCCGTTTCGATAAGCACGTTCGGCATCGATGCACCGACGAGCACATAAAAGCCCGCTTGTTTTACACTATGGCTTGCAGACGACAACTTCTTGCCCATCTCTTTTTGAAGAAGCGAAGCGAATTGTTCACTTTGGCGGACGTACGCGCTTTGCGCCATTGTCAAGATGATAAAATTCTCCGGTGTAATATCCTGATACCGATCCTGGTAATCCTGTTCCAAACGCACAACCGCATTTTCTTTTTGAGCGATTTTAATGGCATCTTCCGTTTTGCCCGGACGCAGCAAATAAATTTCAAAACCGTTTGTCGGCGATGGTTTTTGTTCCAGGGAATTGCAATGAATGCTGATAAATAATTTCCCCTGGTTTTCATTTGCGATTTGGCCCCGCCGGTACAACTCTACAAACCGGTCGGTCTTGCGCGTGTAGACTACCTTGACGTCGGGGAGGCGTTCTTCGATCAATTTACCGAGCTTGAGGACGATACCGAGTGTAACATCTTTTTCACGTGTCCCGATGGTTCCGAGCGTTCCGGGGTCGTTACCCCCGTGCCCCGCGTCGAGCACGATGACGTCAAGTTTCCATTTTTTCCGCTGCGAATCGAGCTGCGTTTGAAGGTCATCCTGTTGTTTACGAGCTTGTTCCGCTTCTTGGTTTGCTTCCTCTTCCCGCCGCTTGCGTTCGACAGCTAGTTCTTTTTTTGACGGCGGTGAAACGGTTTGAATGGAAACAAGCAAATCGTTGCTCCCTTCATCCTGAACAATTTCCGACGTAGAAATCTTCTTTCGCAGTTTGAAAGAAATCTGCACAGACGTCGGCGATTGGACGGCGAGCATTTGTTCAATAATGGGGTTCAATGTATCGGCATTGAGAGCAGCGGTATCGGCTCTGACATTCGGTAACGTGACGTACAGCCAATCGTCATTGCGAATGAAACGGTCAGCGTCGTGTATTTTCACCGATGAATGAATGCGAATAAGATAGCCGTTCTTCCGGCTTTCTACCGAAACGCTGGAAACGTCGAAATGTTTTAGCTCTCCCGTAGAATCAAACCCTGCCAGGCTCATCTCCCGTGCCGTATCCACCGCAAGCTCGGTCCTGGAAATCGAATTGAAGATCGGAAGGAAATAGAGGAGCGGTGCGTAGAGCGTATCGCCGACGGCGTGTGTCGGCACAGGAACCTGCAACGTCGTTTGCGTTCGGGTCGCGTAATCCGTGAGGATGACAAACGAATTCTCGGCCGCAAGCTTTATTTCGGCGCGGCTAAGTTTGATTTCCATCTTCTTTGTTACAGGGTTGTAGAAATAATTCAACCCGAACATACGAACAAGGTCGGGAAGGGAAACATACCGCATCCCGTTTATCGTGATCGCACTGACATACTTCGATGCAGCGGGATTTTTGACAACGAAAATTTCCGAGCTGTCTTGCTGTTGAGCGAACAAGAGGGAACCGTTCAGCACGGGGAAAAATCCCACAACACAGAGCAGCACATGCCGAAGAGTATTTTTATTCATGACCGGTAATTGGTGAATTGAAGTGGAAGCGGAAAATCGAGCGCCTTCAATTTTGCGATGACAGCCTGAAGCTCGTCGCGGTCTTTGCCCGAAACCCGTATTTGTTCTTCCATGATTTGCGCCTGCACCCTGAGCTTCGTGTCTTTGATCGTTTTGACGAGGGTCTTCGCATGGTCTTTATCGATTCCGACCTGAAGCGTAATTTTCTGGCGCGAGGTCCCGCCGGCGGCTTGTTCTACGGGACCGTATTTCAGCGACTTGAGATGAATGCCCCGCTTGATGAATTTGTTTTGGAGTACGTCGACAACGCTCTTAAGCGTAAACTCATTGAGCGAACTGACGGTCACTGTTTTTTCTTTTTGGTCGAAATCGATTGTGGACTTGGAATCTTTCAGGTCGTACCGTTGTGCCACTTCCTTTTGGGCTTGGTTGAGAGCGTTGTCGACTTCTTGCATGTTTACTTCGGAAACAATATCGAATGAATTCTGTTGTGCCATAGGCTATATACTATACAATGTCCTGATATTTATATCTCGTGTTTTGAGCTTGGCGATTAACGGTTCCGCAGGAACGATTTCTTCCGCCGTAAAAACGCCCCTTCGAGAAATTGTTCCGTCGAGCATCAGTTGAGCAATGATAGAAGTTGGGAAAGCGGTCGTGCGCATCATTGCCGTCATCGAATTTCTATTGTCGAACAGATCGATCAGCCGATATGAAAGCCGCTTCTCCTCTCCGTGTTGTCTTCCGCGGGCAGACACAAGAAGCAGCACGACATCCGGTTCGTTAAATGTAAGACGTTTTTTGAGTAATTCCAAAAATAATTCACGTGTTGTAACAAGATTACTCCCAAACGACAGCGGTTCATTATTCGCAAAACCGATGTCAAATAGCGGTTTAATTTTTTCGCAATGGCTTTTGTAGCGAATGGTCTTGTATTCGAGCGATTGCACTTTTTTTTCGAGCAATTGTGGAAGCCGCGATGCACCCCCGCCGGTATGGAATGCTTCAAGATTTTCAAATGGCGGGGGAAATGAAAGGCTTTCCACTTCGGTCAGCGGTTCAACGGTTTGCATCTTTCCGTCTCGAAGTATTGTTGCCTTGAGTGTATACTCTTCTACAAGGCCTTCTGCAGAAAACACAAGTTGATAATTCAACGGCGGATGCGGATGCTGCGGTAATCCGCCGACCCGTAATTGTAGCGAATCAACGCTCTTAAACTGCCGGAAAGCATGCATGGCCAAAATATTTGCAAGACCGGGAGCGAGACCGCAATTGACGATAGCCGTAACATTTGCGCTTGCAGCACGGGGAGCTTCGGCCAATTGTTGTTGGACGATGCCGTCATCATGTCCAAGATCGCAGAAATGGCGACCGGCTTCGATAGCAGCTTTGATCAGCAGGTAGTTGAGATGAAACGTCACCGCGCTAATGACGACCGCGTGTCCGGACATCATTCGAACGATCTCGTCATAATTTCGGACATCGATTCCTTGGGGGTGAATTCTTTGCGGATCGAGGTCGTTGGCGGCTTGGCGTGCCCGTTCACCGTCGATATCGGCGAGTGTAACCGTGTAGTCAGGGTAAGAATGGATAAGGTCAAACGTTATGGCTTTTCCCATCAAGCCCGCACCAAGCACTAAAAATGACTTTTGTGTTGGCATACTGTGCCTCTGTTCGTTTTGGTGGGCGGAGCGTTAAATGCTGCACCGCGTGCGCAAGACTATTTTGAGCCATCAGAAAAAATCGTGTCCCGCCAAGCTACAAAGATGCAAGAGCCCTGTTTTTTTGAATCATGCTGCGTCTTCGCGTGAGCCGTACTTTTGGAACTATCAGAAATCTTATTTTAGAATTTCTCCTGTTTCGTTGCTCCAAAAGAGTAAATCGAGTTCGTCGATAGGTATGCCGATCTCCTCCGCGAATTTTTGAAAGCGCAGCTCGAGAGCGAGATACTTTTTCTTTGTCAAAGTTTTCGGGAGGGATCGGATAGCACCGTGCTTCTTCAAATTTTTAAGGATGTGCCGGTCGAGAATCGCTAAGCCGTCGTTCAGCCCGACATTGCGCAAAAAATGTGTTGCCTCTTTATAGCCAATGCCTTTTACATTCTCCGCCAACCAATTCCTTTTTTCAAATGCGGATTCTCCGTTCGAAATTTTGCGGAGAATGTCGCCGTATTGCAGCTTCATGACGATGAGCAGTTTTGCTTTCGTTTTATGAAAGCGGATGTAATATTCTTTCTGGTGTAGCAACGGTTCCGGGTCGATCTCCGCGTTTTGAAAATTGTAGGACATCAACGCTCTCTGGGCCTTCGCTGAATTGACCGCGCTCGATTGTGGGGTCATGAAGCAATACACAAGTTCATAGAAGTACTGCTCTGGCGTCACCGCGTGAAAATCGTTCAACCGCCGTTGAATTGCCGTTCGCTTTTTTTTATAATCTTCCAGAAGAACGTCGAGATTTTTGTAATGGCTATTCATTGTGCAATGTGGACGACTGTTCTTTCGCCGGTACCATGGATCGCAATCAACGCTTCCGTTTCCATTGTTTTCAACACGCTCATAATCCATTTCATGTCCCGCACATGAAAGCCGTCGACAACCCGCTCCCCGATCTGCCGCGAGGTCAATGGAGCACCGTGGAGAGCTTTTAATATTCTCCCTCGATAAATCCGGCGGGGAATCCCTTTGAACGATGGTTCGGCTCTGTTCGACGTAAGATCTCGTTTCTTTAAAGTGTTTGAGAAGGCCGATGCACAGAGAGAATTGACCGGACATGAGCTGCATCGGGGAGCTCTAGCTGTGCAAACCAGCGCACCGAGGTCCATGAGGGCTTGGTTCCATATTGCGGCGTTTTCCCGTGGCAAATTTTTCTCGGCAACAGCCCAGATATCTTTTTCCGGTTTCATGTCCCCCGTTGAGCGGACTTTCCAGAAGATTCTGCTGAAAATTCTGCGGACATTAACGTCGACAACCGGAACGGCGGCACCGAAAGCAAAGCATGCAATGGCATGTGCCGTATATTTTCCGATACCGGGGAGGTCGTGAAGATCTTCAATCGTCCGGGGAAGCCTCCCCCCAGAATTTTCTGCAACCTGTTTGGCGAGCCGATGCAGGCGAAGAGCTCGGTGGTTGTAGCCGAGTCCCGACCATGCGCGTAAAACATCCCCCTTTGTCGCTCCGGCCAATGCCGAAAGGGTCGGAAATTTTTTCAGCCACGCTGAATAAAAAGCCGCAACACGGCTCACCTGCGTTTGCTGCGCCATGATCTCCGATAGAAGAATCCTGTACGGATTTTTCGTCCTCCGCCAGGGGAGGAGACGGCTGTTATTTTTATACCAGTGAAGAATATTTGAATGAAGTCGGGAAGAGTTCAAAAGAGCAATTAAGAATTATGAATTAAGAATTAAAAATGAAAATACCCGGGCGCTCTTTAATTGTCGGATTTGTGCTACGCAGACTTAGTTTTTAACTTTTCACTTTGAACATTTAACTTTTCCACCACATCCTTGTTCCCTTCCAGCATATCGATCCCCGCCAACCCGGCGCCATGAACCCATCGGATTTGTTCGAAGACGTTATTACGAATGGTTCCGGAAAACGAGGGAACGAGATGGTAAAAAACCTCGAATGAGCCGGAATCGGGATAAAGCCATTCCTGGTGGAAAAATTCCTGCCCGACGGTTGCATCGATTGAAAGCTCCTCGCGAAGTTCTCTGCGGAGGCATTGTTCCACCGATTCGCCATCCTCAAACTTGCCTCCGGGAAATTCCCACTTCAACGGATACCGGGAGTTTTTCTTTCGCTGGCAAACAAGAACTTGCGGGCCAAGGGTGATGATTCCGACGGCGACTTTTATCATGGAAGAATATAAAAAGATGGTGGTTGAAAGACAATGTTGCCACGCAGCAGTAGATTCTGCGCCTTACAAAGGAGATGTCCGACATCTTGGAATTTGTGAAGCGGAATTTGTGAAGTCTGCTAATATTTGACTTTTCTTCTATGGCGACGTATATTAACCCCAGAATTTGTTCTTTGAAGTGATAATCGTTAGGGGTGTTTCGCCTTCGGCGAATCTGAGAATATACCCTACAACGATCCCGCAGTTTCGTGCGGGATAAATTTACCTGATCTGGATAATGCCAGCGTAGGAAACACGATAGCATGTTTTTTTTCTGAAGCCGTTACTGATGCATTTCATTTCAGTAGCGGCTTTTTTATTTCCTAAAATTTTAACGGGAGTAATCATCATGGGAGAAGAAATCGAAAAGTCTATAATGAGAAAGATCATCATTGTCGTTGCTCTTATTTTCATTCTAAACCCACACCTTTTTTCTCAGGATGATAAGAGTAAGGATACGGTGAAATATACACTTGCACCCGTTCTTGTCACTGCGACCGAAGCAAAGGAACGTGAGACACCGGTAACATTTACAAATCTCAACAAAGGCCTTATCGAACAGCGATACTCAATGCAGGATGTTCCCGTCCTGCTTGCCCAGCTTCCTTCGATGATTTCTTTTTCGGATGGAGGAAACGGCATCGGCTACAATTATGTGACGCTGCGCGGGTTCGACCAATCTCGGCTGTCCATCATGGTGAATGGCATTCCCCAAAATGACCCCGAAGACCAAGGGGTATACTGGCTCGACTTTTCAGACATTCTTGCGAGCGCGTCGAACGTTCAAGTGCAGCGCGGCGCAGGGAGCGCGTTCTATGGTCCACCGGCTATCGGCGGCTCAATTAACGTTATCACCAATCCGTTTGAGCCGAAGCCGTACGTAAAATTTGAAAGCATGTTCGGCTTTCAGCAGTACAGCGACAGCAGTGAATCGCTGCCAATGACGATGAAAAAACTTTCCGCGGCATTTAATTCGGGTCTGGTTGATAATAAGTACATGTTCTACGGTAAACTCGGGCAAATAAATTCGGACGGGTACCGTGTTCATTCAGGAGCAACGCTGGATTCGTACTTCTTCGGGGCGCTGCTGCTTGGGGAAAATTCCACAACACGTATTCATTTTTTCGGCGGACCGCTGCAAGATCAATTAGTGTACAACGGCTTGCCGAAATCATACAATGACAATTACCAGCTTCGAAGAATGAATATCAACGATGAAGGCTTGATCCGTCAACCGGAAGAAAACGAACAATTCACGCAGCCGCATTATGAAATTCTCAACGAATGGAAGGTTTCTGAAACGCAAAAACTGAGCAACACGTTCTTTTTTTATGAGGGACATGGATGGTTTGATTTCGATGAATACGGCGATACGTCGACATTTCGTATCGACCAGGCGCATGGTTTTCACCCGACGCAGGACATCTCGACCGCGCTTATCCGGGCCGGCATTGACCTCGCGCAGTGGGGCTGGCTGCCTCGATATGAATGGACACATGAAAACGGCGAGCTGACGATCGGTGGGGAACTCCGTTACCATAAAGGAACGCACTGGGGGCAAATATTGAGCGCCGATAGCCTCCCCGCAAATTATGACATCAGCTACCGGTTTTATCAGTATAATGGTGAAAAAACCATGGCATCGTTATACGCGAGTGAAGTCTACCGTCTTCAGGAAAATATTTCATTGATGGCAAACGTGCAGTTCGCCTACGACCAGTACAGAATTGATGATGAAAAGTTCTTGGATAATACGTTCAGCTACCCGTACTATTTTCTCAATCCACGATTCGGCCTAAATTATAATATTACCGACGCGTGGAACACGTATGTTTCCGTCGCGTACACATCGCATGAGCCGCCGTTAAGCAATCTCTACGATGCTGAAAACGCGGCCTACGACCCTACTATTGTGCCGCAGTTCGAAACGAAAATTGTCAACAATGACACCGTGTATGATTACACGAAACCTCTTGTGAAACCGGAGCAGCTTCTCGACTTCGAGCTTGGCGCTGGATACAAATCGAACGATTTAACAGGTACCATGAACGTATATTGGATGGAGTTTACAAATGAATTGGTTCCGAACGGTAAGCTGAATCGTTTCGGCATCCCGATTGTCGGCAATGCGGACCGCACCCGACACATCGGTATTGAGTTGGATGGTTCGGCGCGTCTGCCGTATTCATTTTCCCTGAGCGGAAACGCGTCGCTATCCTCGAATAAAATTATCAAAGAGACTGTTTTGGATGTTGATTCAACCGGAGCGGTCTTTGCTACAAAATTGGATGGTAATCCAATCGGGGGGTTTCCAAGCATTCTGGGAAATCTCTTTGTAAATTATCAAACGGATAAATTGACAGTTTCTCTTTCGGCAAAATATGTTGGTTCGTTTTACACGGACGATTTTAAGCTTGAAGCGGATAAGAACGATGCATACATGGTGTTCAATGTTGAAGCGTTGTATAAGCTTCCTCCGATAGCAAGCGCTGGCTTGACTCTTCGGGGGGAAGTTCGGAATCTCTTGAACACACTCTATATGCAAACAGGAGACGGCAATTTATTTTTTCCCGCCGCCGAAAGAAATTTTGTTATAGGTCTTACGGCACAATTATAAACAATATCTATGAAAATGTTTCCAACTCGGGCACACGTAGAAGGCGAAGCACTAGTGATATGTAACGGCGACGTTCTTTCAAAAAAAGCCATAACGGCGTTGCTTGAGAAAAAGCCGTTCATTGTTTGTGCAGACGGCGGAGCCAATAAAGCCCGGAGGCTCGGAGTAGTGCCCGATCTCATCATCGGCGACCTGGATTCGGTTTCTCCCGCAACACAGGGTTTTTTTTCGAACGTTGAAACAATCCGTGTTAAAAGTCAAAACAGCACGGATCTGGAAAAAGCGCTCGAGTATCTAGTAAAACACAAGTATCGAAGCGCAGTGGTCGTAGGCACAATGGGGGGAAGACCCGACCATTCATTCGCAAACTTCAGCATTCTGAAAAAATACCACAAACGAATCCGCCTTCTTTTCTCGGATAGATTGTGTGATATTCAGATTGTTGATAAGAGGCTGGCGTTCGACTCGCGTATCGGCTCTATCGTCTCGTTGATGCCGCTCGGTCGTTGTGAAGGAATCACGACAACAGGGCTTGAATTTCCGCTGCACGATGAATCATTGGAACTGGGCGTCCGTGAAGGAACAAGCAACACAGTGATTTCATCTCCCGTTGAAATTTCAGTCAAAAAGGGGAGCCTGGTGTTGTTTGTCGTGAAGTCAAAATGAATTACTTTGGATTTTCGAATTACGATTGCCGAGTCAAACGCCCTCGAAGCTTCAAAGTTAATTAATGGATTGTTCATTGTTGATTGCTCATTGTGAATGGTAACCTTCTCTTTCATCGATATTCTGCTCATCGTTCTCTATTTCAGCGCTGTCGTGCTTATCGGTATTCGCTCGTCTCGCAAAGAAAAAACAGAGGCTGAGGAATATCTTCTGGCCAGTCGATCGCTGACCTTGCCGGTATTTGTTGCAACCCTGGTTTCCACATGGTATGGCGGGATTTTAGGAGTCGGAGAATATTCGTATGAATACGGAATTTCCAATTGGGTTGTTTTCGGGGTGCCGTACTATTTCTTTGCCATCGTCTTTGCGTTCACCCTGGCAAAAAAAGCACGTTCAACAAACCTTGTTACAATCCCCGATAAATTGTACGATGCGTACGATACAAAGACGTCGCTTCTCGGTGCGCTGCTCACATTCGTTTTGGTCTCGCCGGCTCCCTATGTGCTGATGCTCGGCATCCTCGTGCAGTTGATTTTCGGCATCAGCCTTACTGCGAGTGTTCTCATCAGCACATTTCTGACAGTCTGTTATTTATACGCAGGGGGATTCCGGTCGGATGTGAATACGAATATCGCCGAATTCATTTTAATGTTCGCAGGTTTTGCGATCATCCTTCCGTTTGCGTATGCAAAATTCGGCGGAATTGATTTTCTCCAGCGCAACTTGCCCCCGCTGCACTTGACATGGCATGGAGGCAATTCGATTCAGTTCATCGTCGTCTGGTTTTTCATCGCCCTTTGGACGCTTGTCGACCCGGCGTTCCACCAGCGCTGCTACGCCGCAAAGGACGGCGCGACTGCTCAGAAAGGAATTATTCTCTCCACGCTTTGTTGGTTCGTTTTCGATTTTTTTACGAGCACAGCCGGGTTGTATGCACGCGCAGCGATGCCACATCTGCAGCAGCCCATGTTTTCGTATCCGATGCTGGCCGAGATAACGTTGCCGTCGGTGGCAAAGGGAATGTTTTATATCGGCATGCTTGCGACAATTATGTCGACCCTCAGCAGTCTTACGTTCATCGGCGCGTCGACGATCGGCAACGATATTGTCGGCCGGCTGTTATCGAATGAAAAAAGGGAAGTCAAGATGGCTGCAGTAACACTCTGGACGAAAATCGGGCTGGTGATCACGGCGGTGTTTGCCGTGGCGCTTGCGCTATGGATTCCGTCTGCTGTTAAGCTCTGGTACGTTATCGGGACAGCAATCATTCCCGGGCTGTTGGTTCCGTTGATGGCGAGTTATTTTGAGCGCCTGAAAATTCCGACATCGTTTGCTTTTGCCGCAATGCTTCTCGGCTGGATTGTGTCAACAGTGTGGTTGGTATGCGGCCAGCTTTCCGGTGGTCAATACTTTTTTTCGATTGAGCCGATGTACCCGGGATTATGTATCTCGGTAGGAATATGGGGAGCGGGAAAATTTATTGCTTCGCGCGGAGGTGATGACCGCGGTGCGGCGTCAATGCTCAAGAACGTCTGACACACATTCAAGAATTTCCTCTATGCGGAACGGTTTGTGAATTATGCTTTTCACACCGCGACTGAGAATACCATTTCTCGAGCTTTCTTCAAGATAACCGGTCATAAAGACCACTTTGACTTCAGGGTTTATTTCGACGAGTTTGTTGAACACTTCTTCTCCTCCCATAAGCGGCATCCCTAAATCCGATATCACCATATCGATCTCTTCGCAGTGCGATTGATATTTTTTTACGGCATCGATACCGTTCGATGCTGTAATTACTCTATACTCTTTGCCCTCCAAGATCTCTGTGAGCATCTCCCGCAATCCTTGCTCATCGTCTACGACCAGAATCGTTGAGATGTTTCCATTGTGATTCTTTTCAGCCTGTAAATTGTGGCTCTTTCCTTTCGAGGGGTTCTTAATCTCGGCGCTCACAAGCGGAAAATAAAGAGCCATGGTCGTTCCCTGTCCGACGCTGCTTGCAATATCGATCATTCCGTGATGGTTTTGCACGATTCCGTGAACGATCGAGAGGCCCAAGCCAGTTCCTTTTCCCCTTCCCTTGGTCGAAAAAAATGGTTCAAAGATGCGCGAAATCGTTTCTTCGCTCATTCCCGCACCGTTATCCGACACGCTGAGAACAACGTATTCTTTTTTTTGAATTTGGGGAAATTTCTTTTGCACCTCTCCATGACGCATTGTAGCGACACGGAAAATGATCGTGCCGTTCACAGATTTTGCTTCTATTGCGTCCCGTGAATTCAGCGCAAGGTTGAGAAGAGCCTGATGAAGCTGGTCCGAGTCCCCCATGATCACCGCGTCGCTTGTTTCGATTTCCGATTTTATCGAAATAAATTTCGGCAGCGTATGTTCGAGCAGTTTTTGGACTTCGAGCACGACTGTCGCGACGGACATCGGTTTAAGCTTTCCCTGTTCTGAACGGGCAAAGAGCAAAAGCTGCTTTGCGATTGCGGCACCTCTTTCTGCAGCGATGGCAACCATGTCGGCGTACCGTTGCAACTGTTTGTCATCGCGCGTTTTCTCTTTCAAAATTTCAGCCGACGTAAGAATCATTGAAAGAACGTTGTTAAAATCGTGTGCGATACCGCCGGCAAGAACGCCAATCGACTCCATTTTTTGTGCATGCAGAAGCTGGTTTTCCAGCAATTTTCTTTCGCTGATATCCCGAAAAACGCTTAGCAACATTTTATTGCTGGCGCCAAAAACGATAAACGAATTTGAAATTTCTACTGGAACTTCCTCTCCATTCCACAGCGTGATATCGCCGGTAAAGCGCGGCAGGACGGTTTCGGATTCAAATTCTTGCCGGTATTCTTCGAGGCCGGCTTCCCGTTGTTCGGTATGGTATGTTACAGAGAGGAATTCCCCAACGAGTTTTTCCTGCGGGAGTTTCACCATTTTGCTAAAGGCTGAGTTGACCATGACGATTCTTCCCCCCTTATCCGTGAGCCTCATCCCGTCGGCCGAGTGTTCCCACATCGCCCGGAATCGTTCTTCATCCGCCTTACGCTGGATTGCGGTTGCGATATGCTGCGAGACGAACGTGAGAATTTCCTGCTCCTTCTCGGTGTAGCGAATCGATTCCGTGTAGCTTTGCACGACAATCGCTCCGAATATGGATTCGCCGGATTTAAGCGGCACACCGAG
Source organism: uncultured Bacteroidota bacterium (assembly GCA_963717445.1). Classification (GTDB taxonomy): domain Bacteria; phylum Bacteroidota; class Ignavibacteria; order UBA10030; family UBA8401; genus JAGVPT01. Next base: position 2,667,761 of record OY970334.1, read on the forward strand.
CCAATCGATTGAAGGAGTCCCTATGAGCTCAACTTCTCCCGTGCGCAGCAGTTCTTCGGATATTTTCGGCGATGCCAGCAGAGGCTGCCCTGTTCGCAGCACATACTCCGTTAACCCCTTCACGAGTTTTCTAGGCTTGGGCTGAGGATCAACCTCGTCGGCGAAGTACGGAAAGCTCAGCATCTGGGTCGAAGCATCGTACAACGCGATGTAAAAATTCCTTGCCGACATCAATTCGCTGATGATCGAATGGACCGAAGAGTAGAATTCCTGCAGGTCGACGGTCGAGTGTGTTTTTTCAGCGATGCGGTAGAGCGCAGATTGCAGTGTTTCTGCTCTCTTGCGCTCCTGAATGTCCATCACGGCTCCGAGCGTCCCGATGATTTTTCCGTCGATATCAAGGTACGGCGTTGCGTTTATCTCAACCCAAAATTGCTTTCCATCTTTCCGTTTCATGAAGACTTCGTACCGTTCGAGTTTACCGAGAAGCCGATCCTTGTTCCGTTTTTTCATGGCTTCCCATTTCTCTTCCGGGAGCAGCAGCGTGTATGCCGGTTTGCCGATCATTTCTTCCGCGGTATAGCCGCAGAGGTCGGCCATGCGCGAGTTGGTGTAGATGACCCTGTCATCCACATCGGTGATGACCAATCCTTCTCCCAGGCTTTGAACAACTGTGCGAAATCGTGTTTCTGATTCGCGCAACGTTTCCTCGGCGCGCTTGCGGTCGGTGATATCGAGCAATGTACCGTGGATGGCCGGTCTCCCGTTATGGATGGTCCGGGTGCCATAGACTTCAATGTCTATTTTTGTTCCATCCTTTTTCTTGCCGACAAAAGTGTAATTGAGCGCATCACCGTTATCATTAATTCGTTTGCGGATATTTTCTGAAACCATCGCCTGCGATTCCGGGGAGATTAGCGTCAAAATCGGCTTTTCGAATAGCTCATCTCTATTGTAGCCGAAAATTTCAGCAAAGCGTTCGTTGACAAATTTAAATATGCCGTCCTGAATGAGATATACCCCCACCAAGGCTTTTTCTACAAGGCTCGAATATCGCTCCGATAACTGTGGAACGAGTGAGCGAACGAGACGATAATTTCCGAGCAAAAGGAGAAGCATGCCAAGCGTTAATCCAAAGTAGCCTGTAATAAATCCAACTCTGAGAAGGATCTCTTGATTCCATTCCTGCGGAAGAATGTTGCTGTGGTACAAAGAGTCAAGGATGACGTTGAGGTAAACAAGCCCAAAGCCGATCGCGATGAGCCGAAAGCCTTTCAATGTGTGCTTGATGATGAGCGCTCGAAGCACAAGAAAGAATCCGACTCCTGCAAACAACAAAAGTAGAAACTGTGTGAGACTGAAAATGCGCATTGGATAACGTGTGGATTTTTACTTTGTGTCCAAAATCAGCCGCAGGCCGTCCTCACCCGCGCTAATAGCGACAGCCAGAGTAATGATAAATAAAGGGAATATTACTCCAATATGAGGAGATCGTAAACATTGGAATCTAATTGGTGAATTTTACCTCCGCCGATCCATTCGCTCCCATTTCGTTCGACGTCACGGAACTCGCCGATACCCGCGCCGCCATGATCGTCTTGCGCGCCTACAAGTATCGTTATCTTCCACTCTGGGGTTGGCTTCCCAAGATACTTAAGTGGCAGACTAAACTCAATCGATTTTCCCGCAACGCTGCCGATAGGATTTTTTTCATCCCCTGGACGGGGCACATATTCACATAGCACATTTCCTTTATCATCGGCAACGCGAATGCCCCCCCCAACCGTGATCAGTCGGTCGAATCGATACCGGTCGCTGACAGTGAATTGCGAGTTTTGCCCAATCGATGTTGAGCCGAATTCCCCACGATGGATTGCAATCGCAGCAAATGTCAATTGGAATCCGTACTCGGGATGCCAGCCGGGGTTGACGAGATTGCGGAAAACGAGTGTGAAGTACGCGTTTGAAGAGTCGTATCTGAACGTTGTATGAACAATGTCCAAAATCCCGGGCTTGAAGTTTGCGCTCGTAGGATAGATGTACGTACCAGAATCGCCCCGATCGTCCCCCGCAGAATCTTCTTTATCGAACAATGTCCTCGCGGCAGGATTTGTTCTGCGCACTTCTTCCAGCGATAGGATCGGATACAAAGGAGCGTGAAGTGCAGGAATCCGTGAGTTGAACATCGGCTGCGCAAGCGCGAGATCCGCGAATTCTGCCCTAGGGGAAAAATCTCTCAAATACCATACCGTGCTGTCGCGCGAAGAAGGCATTTCTTTGTCGTTGTGATAGACGGAATATGCATCCATTGAATGAGCAATGGTGAGCGTCTCGCCCGGCGTGAGTGTTGCGTTGATATATGCAGCGTCGCCGTTGCGATACACCCATAAGTAACTCACCGCATAATCCTTTGTCAGCGTGTCGGCCTTCAACATGAGGCGGATTGAATCCCCAATCTCCTCGTAGTGTGCATCGATCTCTGAGTTGCCGGCGCGAAAAGTGCATTCTACGTGATGAAGTTCTGTCGGAAGTTTTGGATTGATGCGGATGGTATGGGCGGTGGCATCGATGCCGATACCGAGATAATCCTGATAAAAGCTCCGGATGAATTCCGCGAGGCTCCACGCTTGAGAGAACGCGCCGGAAAGACGCGGCTCTGTCTCCCCGCTTCTCGGTTGTGCATCGAGGAGCTCCGACAACGTTCCTACACATCCCCGATGGAGGATCTGGTAAACCATATTTTTCGTGATTGTGAACACGAGATCCTCTTCATCGTTTCTTGTCAAGGCATAGATCGCATGTCCGTTGAGCCATGTCCAGACGATGCCGTTGTGGTACGCCGCATCCGGCACGTAGTATGGTTCGTCATGATGGAAAGGATGAAAATTTGAATCCGATTGCGACAGCGTGCCGACGCCATACTCGTAGATGAGATTCGACGTTACCGTTTTCACCATTGCTTCGCGGATATCCTCCGAGTTAACAATGTCCAGGCAAAAAAGCTGGTTCGGTCGTAGCTCGCGTGAAGGCGAGCCATCAGCGTTCAAATGGTCGTACACCAATTTGTTTTCTCTATCGACAAAAAATTTATTGAAATTCTTTTCCACCAAATCGGCCAACGATTTCCATTTTCCCGCCAGGGAGTATTCGGTAAGGTACTCGGCCTCAAAAGAGCCGATCAGCAATTGATAATACCAGAGAGCTTGTACTTCGCAAGCACGATTTCCCCGCGGCGACCACGGCCCGTTAGGCCCCACAGCATCCATCCACGTTTCGGCATCGCCGTGAGTAAGGAATCCGAGCGAGTCGGTGTGGTATTTGATTGTTCCTTCGATTGATCGTTTGACGACAGGGAATAGCTCGCGAACGAGAGCGGTATCGTATGAGTACTTGATGTAATCGTACATCTGTTTGACGAACCATGGTGTTCCGTCGGCAGTATTGTAGGCGATTGACGTCGGCGTCACAATGTTCGGAATGCGCCCGTAGTTTGTGCTTGAAGAATCTTTTTCCTGAAAGCGCGCAAATGAAAGCAAAATTTCCCGGGCCTCCTTGAAATTCCCCGTGACATACGTCGCGCCCGGAAGAGAGATGAACGAATCTCGCCCCCAATAATTGTTGAACCAGGGCAGTCCTGCAAAAATACCCTTCACAGGGATTCCGGATTGTGATTGATTCATGATAAGGGCGTCGAGCGATAGTTTAGCCCACATGAGTGCCATGTCAAGTTCATCATCGTTGGTTTTGATATACGATGCCCGGAGAAGTTTCTCCATTCGTTCCTTACGCGCCGCTATCAACTTGTTTGCATTGTGCGCGATGTTGAGACTCAAATGTCGAACATCGTTTAACGAAGATGCTGCAACGATGATAAAGAGGACTTTCGAATGGCCGCGTTTTGAACTCACCTCAATCCATGCCGGAACGGATTTTTCTACCGGCATCGTTTTCACTTTCCACAGGTTGATTGACGTAATAAAACTTTTTTCTTGTTCAAATCCCCCGGCGACCTGAAGGCGCATCTGTGGTTCAACTTTCTTTGTTCCCCTGTATGTGAATTCCACGAGAATGGCATTGACGCTGTCGAGGAAGGTGAAGCTTTCTTCAGTACTATCTGGATATTTTCGTACAAGCTGATAGGGAAAAACAGTCGTTGAAGCAGTTGTCCGGTCGATCGTTTTGCCGTTCAATTGGAGAAAATAGTCGTTTACAATCTTTTGCGTATTGACGAACCAGCCCTGCCATCCGCCGGAGTTTTGAGCGTTCACCTCTCCGTAATATGTTCCCGCCTCTTTGTTGGTGTAGGCAAACTGGCGGGACGTTCCCAGGACATTGATTCCGATCCGGTCGACAAGCGGCGTTACAGCGTATAGTGAGCAACTCAATGCGAGAAGCAGGACGAGCATCAATAACTGTTTCATTCATTGACCTTGAAAATTATTTGAGCCTTCTGAAAAATCAGGGAAGCTTATCTCACGCAGAGTCGCCAAGGCGCCAAATACATTGATGGTAGAACTTACGCCGCTTTTCTCAAAGGGATTGCTTTGCGCCTTCGCGTGATGTTATTTTTCTAATGTTTCTATTTCTTAGTGTTCTTCGCGACTTTAGTGGAAAAATGATCTCTTATCCCTTTTGATAGAAACGTTTCCGCATTTCTCATTGCCTCTTCAATCGGTACCTCATCCGGCGATATTTGGTTAACCGTTGCAAGTTCGAGTTGTTTCTGGAGGGTTGCTTTGTCTCCCCAAATTTTTCCCGCGAAGGCATGCACCGGCTTGCAGAATTTTTTGGCACGGCGTGCAATACCTTCGATTCCTTTACCGTGGAGTGTTTGGGAGTCGAGTGTTCCTTCGGTGGTGATAACGCAATCACATTGTTGAAGCAGATGATCGAAGGAGAGGATATCAAGCACGTAATCGATACCGGAAAAAATTTTAGCATTACAGAATGCAATCAGTCCGGCGCCGAGTCCGCCGGCCGCGCCGCTTCCCGGAATATGCGAAATGTCCCGGCCCAAATAACCCTCTGTAATAGAGGCATAATGTTTCAAGGCTGCGTCAAGAAGAAGAATTTGTTCTGCTGTTGCTCCTTTTTGCGCTGCGTATGTAAACGCAGTTCCTTCATGCCCGAAAAGTATGTTCGTTACATCCGAAAGTCCGACAATTTCTGTTTCCTTAATTTTTAATTCTTCATTCTTAATTTTAATATGGTGAAGCCGGGACAAATGCATTCCACCATCCTGTAACTCCATCTCCTTTTCATCGAAAAATTTTACACCAAGTGCTTTCGCACACCCGGCACCTCCATCATTGGTTGCACTGCCTCCCATTCCGACAATGATTTTCCTGTAGCCGGAATTCATCGCTTCGCGGATCAATTCGCCTACGCCAAAAGTGTTAGCGTTAAGTACATCGTATTGATTCGGCGTTAATAAATGCAAGCCGGCAGCTTCTGCCATTTCGATGACGGCGGTTGTTCCATCGCCAAGGACACCCCATTGTGCCTTCACGGTCATTGAAGCAATCGGCCCGCAGACGGAAGCCGAATAAAACTTTCCGCCTGTCGATTGAACAAGACATTCAAGCGTTCCGTTGCCGCCGTCCGAAATCGGGCACAGGAGACAATGCGCATCCGGCAAAATGTTCCGGATGGCTGTTGAAATTATTCGTGCAGCATCGGGCGACGAAAGAGACCCTTTGAGCGCGTTCGGTGCGATCAAAAAATTCATATTGAAAGGTATGGAATTTTGAAGTGAAATTCAGCGAGGCGGATGAATAGATGTCGGACACCTTGTCCAAGAATCGTGCTATGCCAAAATATTTTGTGAGCGAAATCAAAAGGTGTCCGACATCTAATGGACGAGAAATTGCTTCATTGATTTTCATTCAATTTTTAGCTTAATTTATGCGGTTCAATTTCAATGTATTCACTGACTGAAACTTTTTTTATCGGAGAAAATATGTCATCAACAATTATCACGGATGTTTGGGCGAGGGAGATTCTGGACTCGCGAGGTAATCCTACAATCGAAACGGACATCGAACTTGAAGATGGAACCATCGGACGGGCGGCGGTGCCAAGCGGTGCGTCGACAGGCGAACACGAAGCGGTTGAGCTGCGCGACGGCGACAAGATGCGGTACAACGGCAAAGGCGTTTTGAAAGCGGTTGAGAATGTCAACAATGTTATAGCAGATGAAGTAACGGGGTTCGATGCGCAAGATCAGGTCGGCATCGATAAGATGATGATCGAGCTTGACGGTACGCCGACGAAGAGTAAACTTGGGGCAAACGCCATCCTTGCCGTTTCACTTGCCGCGGCGAAGGCTTCGGCAAAATCATTGAAGATCCCCTTATACCGCTACATCGGCGGCTCAAATGCCAAGATTATTCCGACGCCGATGATGAACATTGTCAACGGCGGACGGCATGCTGACAGTAACGTCGATTTTCAGGAATTCATGATTGTCCCGGCCAACGCGCCGAATTTTGCCGAAGCTCTTCGGATGGGAGCGGAAGTTTTCCATGCATTGAAGGACGTTCTGAAAAAGAAGGGACACAATACTGCGGTCGGCGACGAAGGCGGTTTCGCTCCGAGTTTGAAATCGAACGAGGAAGCGCTTGAAGTCATCATGGAAGCGATCACGAAGGCAAAGTACAAAGCGGGTGAGGATATCTTCATTGCGATCGACCCGGCGGCGAGCGAGATGTATGAGAACGGAAAATATCTTTTCTACAAATCCACCCAGAAGAAAGCGACGAAAGAAGAGATGGTAAAACTCTGGGCAAAATGGGTGAAAGAGTACCCGATCATTTCTATCGAGGACGGTATGGCGGAGGACGATTGGGACGGCTGGAAGATGATGACCGAAGAGCTCGGAAAGAAAATTCAGCTTGTCGGCGACGATATCTTTGTCACCAACGTGGAATTCCTGAACAGAGGAATCGAAATGGGCGTAGCGAATTCCATTCTTATCAAAGTGAACCAGATCGGTACGCTGACGGAAACGCTCGACTGCATCGAAATGGCGAAGCGCGCTCACTACACTGCGGTTATCAGCCATCGATCGGGTGAAACGGAGGACACAACGATTGCGGATATTGCTGTGGCAACAAACGTTGGCCAGATCAAGACAGGTTCGACAAGCCGAACGGACCGCATTGCAAAATATAACCAACTGATCCGCATTGAAGAAGAACTCGATTCGAACGGGATATATGCAGGGCTGGGCGCATTCAACGTGAAACTCCATTGATGCGGTGGGTAACTCCTGAAACTACCGGTTGCGCGGCATTGGAATAGTGTGCTCGCGCACCGATTGTCACGACAACCTGGAGGCCGCCATGCAATTGAAATTCATAGTGCTCTGCTCGGCATTTTTCCTTTGCTCGTGCGGAAAAAACAATGGTGTCGGAACCGGAGGGAGCGCATTGTACTCGGTTCCTTACCTTGCATTAGGCACACAAAAGTATGTATCGACATCACAGACCATCGATTCGCTTAATCAAGTGATAAATGAAGAGGCCGATAGTGAAATCGTGTCGATAGCGGGAGTGAATGAAGTGGAAGGTCAATATTCCGGGCTGGTTTGCGTCGAGGCAACTTCGTTGTCGAATAATCTAGGTTCGGAATATACCTGGTATAAGGCGACAAGCGATTCGCTCGTGGAAGTCGCGTACTCGGGCTCCGGGCAGGTGCCTATGGTTCTTGCGAAGAAGAGCGAATACTATACACCATCTCCTCTGAGTTTTCCCCCGTCGCTGTGGCGCTTTGTCATGAAGAAGCTGTCGTCGGACAGTGTCCAGATTCGATCCGAGCTGCGGGTGGTACATCGTTATCCTCTGACCGAAGGAAGAGATTGGGTTTCATTTCGTAATCCCTTCTACGAGGAGAGAGAAGTAGTCGGAGTCGGGTTTACAAAGGTAAGGGCGGGGACGTTTTATTGCTCAATAATCAGAACGACAATCGACCTTGGCAGCGGCCCGCTCGACGTAGAGTGGCTCGACTATATTGCCTACGAAGGACTTGTTCTGAGAACGCTGTACTATCCGCGCGTCATGATCACGACTTCAACCTCTCCTGACTCAGATTATGTAGGATCGATCACCGAACGGATGGAGATGGTTTCGAACGGTCCATTCTAGTTCGCGACGGACAACGTTCGGTCTTTTAATAATGAGCAGTCTGGCAGCCCCCACCGGTCGATTGGAGGGAAGGAGTGGCAAATCGCAATATCAGAGAAACGGTTTTTAATTTTCGTTCAGTATCTAACAACAGTTACCCAGTCGCGAAATACTTAGGAAACTAATTCACGTTACAGGCTACGACGCATTAAGCGTAGCCGGAATTATTTATCTATTACCACAATAGTACAATGGTCACTACAATTAAATTTGGAACGGACGGATGGCGCGGCGTTATCGCCGATGATTATACCCTTGCAAATGTAGCGAAGGTTGCGTTGGCAACAGCGCGTTATTTCAAGTCACATAAAAAAATCAAAAACGGCTTGGTGATCGGTTACGACTCGCGTTTTATGTCGAAAGATTTTGCGCACAAAACTGCACAGGTGATAGCGAGCGCCGGTGTCAGGATAAGGCTTGCCGATAAGATTTCGTCAACACCGATGACCTCGCTCGGTATTGTAAAAATGAGGGCTGCGGGGGGTGTGGTGATAACCGCAAGCCACAATCCGGCCGAATATAACGGGTTCAAGATCAAAGGAGATTTCGGCGGCCCCGCGCACCCCGAGATGGTTGCAAAGGTGGAAAAGCTTCTCGCACCGATTTTGAAAGCGAAGGAACTTCCGTTAAAGGTAAAACCCTTTGATGATCTCGTCGCAAAAAAGCTGATTCAATTCGTCGACCTGACATCGATGTATGTCAACGACATTGAGAAAAAAATTGAGGTCGACCTTATTAAAGCGACTCGCGTCAAGATTTTGTACGATGCAATGTATGGGGCAGGTCAAGGGGTGATGGAAAAAATTCTGCCGAAGGTCGGAACAATTCGCAATATTTTTAATCCTTCGTTTGGCGGAGGGCATCCTGAGCCGCTTGCACAAAATCTCGAGGAACTGAGCTTCGAGGTCAAAGACGGCCGGTACAACATCGGCATTGCAACGGACGGGGATGCAGACCGCGTCGGGGCAGTAGATGAGAAAGGGAATTTTGTCGACTCTCACCGCATTTTTGCGATCCTCCTCAAATATTTGGTAGAGCGCAAGCACTTGAAGGGCGAAGTGGCAAAGTCGCTCTCCGTGAGCGAGCTGATCTCCAGGATGTGCGAAAAGTACGGACTTGTGTTGAATGAAACCCCCGTCGGTTTTAAGTACCTTTGCCGTTTGATGACAGAGAAAAAGATTATTATTGCCGGAGAAGAAAGCGGCGGCCTTGGAGTAATGGGACATTTGCCGGAACGCGATGGAATTTATGTCGGCTTGATGCTTGCAGAGATCATGGCCGTGCGCCGGAAAAAGTTGAGCGCGCTTGTGCAGGAGCTTTTCGACGAATACGGCGAATATCATTTCGGCAGGATCGACAGGCATGTCACAGAGGAAGAGAAGAAAAAAATTGCGTCGTTCTATTCCAGTCGGCCAAAGAAAATCGGCTCTTTCACCGTCCAACGCATCAACGAAACCGACGGCTACAAATTTTTTGTCGACAACGGATGGATTCTTGTCCGGTTCTCCGGAACGGAGCCGCTCGTCCGCTTTTATGCCGAAGCTAATTCCCCGGCACGAATGAAAGCGATGTTAAAAGCTGCAACAGCAATTTGAGCCCCGCCGCGCACATGAATTCTTCCCGCAATTACAATTTCTTCTATAATATCATGCCCGATGGGACGGTGAAGCAAATTAATCCCTTCACCGGTACCGAAGTCTGGGCGGTTCCCGGTCGGGGCGACAAACCGTTGACGAACGAAATTCCCGCGACGGCAAAAGCGATCGACAACGCTGGCCCGGAAAAGTATTGCAGCTTTTGCGAGACCCGTTACTTTGAAGTTCCTCCGGAAAAGGCCCGCCTTGTCAAGCAGGATGGGGCGTATAGAACGTTGACGCGTATCTCGCCTGACACATACAACGATTCGACTGCGGAGTTTCGGCGTGTCGGAAACCTGTTCGAGATCGTTACGATCGATTACTGGAAAAAGAATTACGATTATCGATTGACAAAAGATGCCGCAGCGTGGCGCAGAGCATACATCGCAACCCCCAAGGGGAAAGAGCATCTCGACGCAATTTTGAATTACAAATTGAAGATGTCCGCCAGGTCGGAGCGGGAGGTTCAGCAGAAGTCCCTCTTCGACAAAGAAAATATGATGGATGCGTTCTTCGGCGGATGTCACGAGCTCATCATCGCCCGCAAGCATTACACCGATGGGGCGAAGTTCGATACACAGCTCTGTTCTTCCGGCGAGATGACGCAGGATGAGCACTTTCAATATTTCAGGTTTACGGTCGAAGCGATGCGGGATATGCTGAGCTACAACCGGTATGTCCGCTACATCAGCGTGTTCCAAAACTGGCTTCGGCCTGCGGGAGCCTCGTTCGACCATCTTCACAAACAGATCGTCGGCTTGGATGAATGGGGAAATTCCATGCTTCTGCAAATTCAAATGCTTCGCGACGATCCGAACATCTTCAACGAGCTCGGAGCGAATTTTTCAGCTCAATATAATTTGGTTTTCGCAGAGAATGATTTTGCGGTTGCGAGCGTCGGCATCGGCCACCGCTATCCGACAATTGAAATTTATTCGAAGTCGCAAGCCAGCCGTCCATTCGAGCATTCCGACGCCGAGTTGCGCGGGGTGAGCAATCTCGTCCACGCGTGCCATGCGGCGATCGGCGGTCAGATCTCCTGCAACGAAGAATGGTATTATACTCCCATCGATGCAGTCTATAAAATGCCGTGGCATGTGCTTCTTAAATTGCGCGTCAACGTCCCCGCCGGGTTTGAAGGGGGAACAAGCATTTTCATCAACCCCTTTACGCCGATCGACCTTCGCGATAAGCTGGTTCCGCGTATGTATCATTTACGGGATACGGGGGTGACCAACAATCTTCGCATTGCCGAAGAGTGCCGGTTGGCGCCGAACCCGTTGTTATATTATTTGAAATAAATAACGCGAAGGATAAAACGACTTTCCAAACCGCACTTCAGTTCTCCTCGCTCGCGTTATTTACAGCGGCGTATTAATCGCTGTTTTTGCCTGCAGCTCGTTCCCATAAATCAACGAAGCGTATGCTTGGATCGTTCTGGCTGTATCCTTTCCTTTTTTGCATCGGCGCCATGGCAGGTTTGGTCGATTCCATCGCTGGCGGGGGAGGCCTTATCACTCTCCCCGTTGCACTCGCAGTCGGGATGCCTCCAAAGATTGCATTGGGGACAAATAAGTTTCAGGCAAGCTTCGGGAGCTTCACGGCAACATATCATTATGTGAAGCATGGGATTGTCAACCTGCGCGGTGCCAGGCTTGGAATATTTTTTACTCTCGTTGGTGCGGCGGCCGGTGCCTGGAGTGTGCAGCAGGTTGATTCCGATATCCTGAATCACATTATTCCATTTTTTCTCATTGTCATCATCGTCTATACGTTTCTCACTCCGAAATTTGGAGATGCCGATAAACGACCTCGAGTCCCCATTTCTCTCTTTTTTATTGTTGCAGGTTTGGTTCTCGGATTTTACGATGGATTCTTCGGTCCGGGTGTTGGTTCTTTTTGGGCGATGGCGCTTGTGTTCTGGCGCGGAATGGACCTCACGAAAGCCACTGGTGCTACAAAATTGATGAATTTTACGAGCAATATAATTTCCTGCATTATCTTCCTTGCCGGCGGATTTGTCTGGTTCGGTGCTGGGCTCGCAATGGCCGCCGGTGAGATTATCGGTGCAAAAATCGGTTCGCAGATGGTGATCAAGAAAGGAACTGCGCTCATCCGCCCAATTTATATTACGATCGTCGTTGCAACTACGCTGAAGCTTCTTTATAACGCCTACAGCCGCTGATTTGTTTTCGTCCAACGGACGTTCAACAGCACTACGTTTTCGCCGGGAACGGTCTTTCGACAGTTCCTACTGTCACAAAAATGTAGGAACGGATGGAAATCCTGTTCAAAATTCTAAACCGTACCATCGCCCGGCCTTCCCTTGTTTGATCGATTTTTGTTGATTACCTTGTCGCACGATAATGAGAATCGAATTGCTTTCTTGGAGACGATCATGAATACAATTGCCGAACGCTATATCAAATTAGTTCTGAACATTGGAGTGTATGATCCTGATTACGTCGACGCTTATTACGGACCGGAAGAATGGAAACCATCCGGCAGTGCTGCTGTCAAGAACAAAGATTTCCCTTTTGCTGATTTCGACAAAGAGGTCAAGGCTCTATTAAATTCCTTGAATGCGATTGATAGTTTGCGGATGAATTCGATCGAACAACTTCGTCATGCGTCGATGGCGACACAGCTCATTGCAGTCAAGGGGAGAATTTCGCTTCTCTCCGGTAAAAAAATTTCGTTTGATGAAGAGTCGCGTCAGGTGTACGATGCGGTTGCTCCTGCGTTCTCGGAAAGTCATTATAAAGCATTGCTCGATGATCTCGGGAGATTACTTCCCGGTGTAGGAAAGGTTTCCGACCGGCTGGAGCGGTACAGACAATCGTTCGTGATTCCAAAGGAAAAACTTGACGCAGTATTCGAAGCTGCAATAGCAGAGGGACGAAAGTTAACGCTGCAGCACATTAGCCTTCCATCAACGGAGAGTTTTTCTGTCGAGTACGTGAACAATAAGCCGTGGAGCGGCTATAATTGGTACAAGGGCGAAAGTTTCAGTGTTATTCAGGTCAACACGGATTTGCCAATCTTCATCGACCGTGCTGTCGATCTTGCATGCCATGAAGGATATCCCGGGCATCACGTCTATAATACGCTGATGGAGAAAAACCTCGTCCGCGAGCGGGGATGGCTGGAATTTTCGGTGTATCCGTTGTTCAGTCCGCAATCGCTCATCGCGGAGGGGAGTGCCAATTTCGGGATTGAAGTGGCGCTGCCCGGCGAAGAACGAGTCAACTTTGAACGTGAAATTCTTTTTCCGATTGCCGGGTTTGACCCGTCGAAAGCGGGAGAGTACTACAAAATTCAATCGGTGAAAGCGAAACTCGATTATGCAGGAAATGAATCTGCGCGGAATTATCTTGACGGAAAGTGGAGCAGGGAAGATGCCGTAGAATGGTTGGTTACCTACGGTTTATTTTCTCCGGAGCGCGCGACACAGCGGGTCGGTTTCATCGAGCGGTATCGCAGTTACGTTATCAACTACAATTTGGGACAGGATATGGTCAGGACGTATATTGAGAATCGCGGAGGCAATCCCGGCAATACGGTGCTTCGGTGGAAGCTTTTTGAAGAACTTCTCTCTCAACCTCATACCCCGTCCGACTTGCGATAGGAATTGTCGTCATCATTCCAATGAAACACTTCACCTCTGAGAAAGATTATCGCAATTCTACAATAGATCGGCTATTTTGTTTCTTCTTGTTTGGTGACAATTTGCAGGAGATTGTTTCTTCGTGCCCTTAGTGGCTAAGTATCTTGGCATTTCAGTTTCAATTTCTATATCTTTGACGAGCCTTTATCCCAAATCGATCAATATTCATCCATGAAACTTCTTCTTTCGTACCTCAAACAGTACTGGAAGTTGGTCGCCTTTGCATTGTTCCTCGCTGCAGTCAACCAAACATTCTCGCTTCTCGATCCGTTGATCTTCCGGCATGTGATCGATGAATACGTGACCCGGTTTAAGGAATATTCCGCACAGCAATTTTTCAAAGGGGTTGGTTTGCTCCTCGCGGCTGCGGTCGGGGTTGCATTGGTCTCGAGGGTGGCGAAAAATTTTCAGGATTACTACATCAACGTCATCACGCAAAGGCTCGGTGCTCAGGTTTATTCCGACGGCCTGAAACACTCGCTTGAGCTTCCGTACTCGGTCTTCGAAGACCAGCGAAGCGGCGAGACGCTTGGGAAATTACAGAAAGTGCGGAGCGATGTTGAGAGGCTTATCGCCGCAGCCATCAACATTCTTTTTACCACCTTGGTCGGCGTTATTTTTGTGACGATCTATGCCTTCAGCGTTTACTGGCTTATTGCCCCGGTGTACTTCTCCACGATTCCAATTCTCGGAATCTTAAGCTCTGTCCTCGGAAAAAAAATTAAGGCGATACAAAAAACCATTGTTGCCGAAACCACCGGGCTTGCGGGGTCCACCACGGAGTCGCTCCGCAACATCGAGCTTGTCAAAAGCCTCGGTCTGGCACAGCAGGAAATCGAGCGGTTGAACAACACCACCGGAAAAATCTTGAAGCTGGAGTTGAAGAAGGTTCGGTACCTGCGGAGTCTAAGTTTTATTCAGGGCTCTTCCGTAAATTTTTTGAGAACGGCAATTCTCTTCATGATGCTCTACCTCATCTATGCGCAAGAGATTACCTTCGGCCAGTTCTTTTCCCTGTGGATTTATTCGTTTTTCATTTTCGGTCCTTTGCAGGAATTGGGAAATGTCATCAACATCTACCGTGAAGCAGAGGTCTCGCTTAATAATTTTGAAGCGATCTTGAACACTCCAAAAGAACCGATGCCGGTCAACCCGGTTATCGTATCAGACCTCAAAACCCTCGAATTCAAAACTGTCAGCTTCAAACATCAAACCGCGACGGCTCATGCGTTGAACGGGATTTCATTCAACACAAGGCTTGGTGAGACGGTTGCGTTTGTCGGGCCGTCGGGTTCGGGAAAAACAACGTTGGTAAAATTATTGGTAGGTCTCTACGCGCCGGAGTCGGGACTGATTCTTTACAACGGCCATAAGAGATACGGATGTTGAGTTGAACCAGTTGAGGGAGAGAATTGGTTTCGTTACGCAGGACACGCAGCTCTTTTCCGGCACGATCAGGGAAAACCTCCTTTTCGTCCATCCGAGAGCGACCGATGCCGAATGTATGGAAGTGCTTCACCAGGCTGCTTGTCAGAGTTTGCTGGCGAGAGCCGATAAGGGTTTAGATACCATGATCGGTGAAGGGGGAGTTAAAGTTTCCGGCGGGGAGAAACAGCGGCTTTCAATAGCACGGGCGCTGCTGCGCCGGCCTGACCTGCTGGTGTTCGATGAGGCGACTTCTTCGCTTGACTCGCTGACCGAAGAAGAAATCACCGGGACGATCCGGGATATTTCGACGCGGAAAGACCTCATCACGATTCTCATCGCCCACCGGCTTTCGACGATCATGCATGCCGACAAAATTTTCGTCCTCGAAAAAGGGCATATCATCGAATCGGGGAGGCACCATGACCTCCTGCAATTAAAAGGTTTGTACTATGCGATGTGGAGGCAGCAAATCGGCGAGCGGGAAGACGGGACGATGCGGGTTGCTTTGAGCGCCGCGAAAAACATAACGAGGAACTGATGACTCGAACGGTAAAGTGTTTTTCAATCCCTAAGTTGGCAAAACAGTTGTGCACGCCGAGTATGCAAAAAGGGAATCGAGACTTCTGAATAATTCTAAAATTACGGCTCACGCAAAGACGCAAAGTGGCAAAATAATTTAAAAACAGAGTCTTTGCGCCTTCGCGGCTTGGCGAGTGACGATTTCTCAGATGTCTCGAATCATATCTTTTCATGAGTTTTTACCTAGAAGCCATCTCAAAAATGGTTTCCATGCAGAAAGCAGCCGTAAATGTCATGCTGAGCGGAGCGAAGCATCCATGACATGGAAGCCTTGTAGAGTCAAGGTATGTCATTGTCATGGATTCTTCACCCCGTCTGAAAAGCGACGGGGTTCAGAATGACAATGATCTGTCAGTGTTCCTTCAGAAGGACATAATCAAGCGTTTTTGAGATAGCTTCTAGTAAAGGATACCATCATTGATCGGTGAACTCAGCGCACTGTTGACGGCCTGTGTTTGGTCAATCAGTTCGATTATGTTTGCGGGGGCGATACGGAGAATCGGTTCGGTGCAGGTTAATGTCGTCCGGCTCGTCATCGCGGCAGTCTTACTTCTTCTGACGATTTTTGCGGCCAACCTCAGCCTCCGTCTTTCGTTTGGACAATATGCCTATCTCGGTATCAGCGGCTGCATCGGACTTGTCTTTGGCGATACGTTCCTCTTCAAGTCATTTCAGGTTAGCGGGGCGCGCATCAGTATGCTCATCATGTCGCTTGCTCCCGCGATCAGCGCACTGCTTGCGTACATTATCCTGGGGGAAATGCTTTCACCATGGGGAATTGTCGGCATCATTGTCACAACAGTAGGGATCGCTGTTGTTGTGGTGTCGAACCAGCAAAGCGCGCCATTGCAAACGAAAGTTACGAAAAGGGGACTTGTCTACGGTTTTCTCGCTGCGGTTGGGCAGGGGGCGGGACTTGTTTTTGCACGACTGGCATTCGTTGAAGGAGAGATCAACGGTTTTGTCGCAACGTTTATCAGAATCGCGGCATCGGTTATCGTTCTTCTTCCACTCACGCTCATCACCGGGCGCATCAAAAATCCTGTCGGAGTATTTTTGAAAGACAAGCGAGCCTTGATGCTGACCATCGGAGGCGCAATATTCGGGCCGTATTTGGGAATTACATTCAGCCTTATTGCGATTATGTACACGAAAGTAGGAATTGCAGCTACGTTGATAGCGACGGTTCCAATTCTCATGCTGCCTCTTGTCCGGGTCATCTACAAGGAACGACTTTCATGGCACGCAATCGTCGGTGCATGTGTGGCAGTCGGCGGTGTAGCGATCCTCTTTCTGCGGTAAGTCCACAGAATTTTAACTAATGATGTTACTTTCGTTCCGAGAAAGAAAGTAACCAAATGCCGCTTTACGGCATCCCGCCTTTTTTGTTTTTAAGCGGGAGAAATCGGTCGTCCGAAGGGCCCCTTCGGGGAAATCATACCGCGCGGATTCAATTCTAGCCGCACAAGCTAATAATTTCGGCGTAGTGATGGAGGTGATATCCAAAAATATGGAATACGGTGCCGAAATTAAAGCCCTTCGATTGAATCCTTGCCCTCCGTGCACACCCAATGATTTCGACGTGGTACAACAAATGTTAAGGAAATTAACTCGGAATCGGCGGCAATGTGCGAAGGGGGCGATGCGTGCGTTGAGAAAACGGCAAACAAATCTGGTAAGGCTTGTGCAAGCCGTTTTCTCTGGCGTGTGCGTTGGGGAAGCATCGCATGCGTTCCGATTCCGAGAGGCTCTCTTTGCTTCTTTCTCTGGTATCAGAGAAAGAAGAGAATGGATAAATCTGCGAAGCCCGGGCAAATATTGCATTTTGATAAACTAATCGATACTTTTTTCTGGCAAAGCGAAGCCAATACTACAAACACTGGCGGAGATTCCCTGAACAAAAAAGTGCTTATCGTTGACGACGAAGATTTCCTGCGAAGTTTTTACTCGCATTTCTTTGCTCGCAAAGGTTTTACCGTTCTCGAGGCTGACAACGGGCTTGATGGCTTGAGTGTTGCCGAGGCGGAGAAACCTGAACTTATCCTTCTCGACCTCATCATGCCCGGCATGCACGGGTTCGGGGTATGCAAACAGCTCCGTGAAAACCCAGCGTTTAACAAAACAACGATTATCATCACCTCTTCAAAGTCGTATAAGCCCGATATTGACAAGGCGCTTGAGCTTGGCGCCGACGCTTACGTTATCAAGCCGGTGGAGTTTGACGAGTTGTTCCAGATTGCAAATGAGAAAATGAAACAACGGCAGAGAGAAAGACCTTGAAGGTACAATTTTGGGGAACTCGCGGATCAATCGCTACCCCCGGACCGGCAACGTTGAAGTACGGCGGCAATACTTCGTGCGTCGAAGTTCGGGCGAACGGTCACATCCTTGTCTTTGATGCCGGTACCGGAATTCACAACCTCGGGATAAAACTCCAGAAAGAATTTCCCTCCCAGCCGATCACCGTCCATATTTTCATCAGCCACACACATTGGGATCATATCCAGGGGTTTCCGTTTTTCCTCCCGGCATACGGAAAGCAAAACCGGATCGTCGTTTACGGGCCGCCGGGGAGAGATAAAACGCTCCAGCAGATTATGCGGATGCAGATGGATTCTGATTATTTTCCCGTTGCATTCGGCGATATGAACCCGAAGATCGAAATTGTGGAGGTGAAAGGTCCGATCACAATCGGGAACCTTTTAATCACTCACTTCTATTTAAACCATCCGGCCATGTCGGTCGGATATCGCGTGTCCGAGGGGACTCGCAGTGTCGTCTATGCGACCGACAACGAGCCGTATCAATACACGCTTCCGGCGCAACAAAGAGCAACGAGGCCTACAGGATTTCCCGAATACCTCGACGACAAGCTTATCGAATTTCTCGAAGGGACCGATTTGTATATCGGCGAAGCGCAATACACGCTTGAAGAATACAAAGCGAAGCTGGGATGGGGGCATTCACCGGTCGAATCGATTGTTGAGTTTGCGGTCAAAGCAAAAGTGAAGCGCCTTGCCCTCTTTCATCACGACCCGTACCATGACGATGCGTTCGTCGATGGGATGGTTAAGCATGCTCAAGAGCTTCTTGCCCGGCAAAAAAGCTCGATTGAATGCTTTGGTGCGAAAGAGGGAATGGAAATTGTGTTGTAGCCCCAAATCCTCCTGCTTCAAATCCCGCTGACACAAAGCAATTCACTCTCTACTTCGTTACTTCTTCAACCCAATCGCCGATGACATTCAACGCTTCCGGGTTTATTGTTTCTTCTATCTCGGCATACTCACGCGGCGCGCCTGTTTCGGCTTTCTGGAAGAGATGGTTCAGTCCGGGAAGCAGCGTTGCGGTGGCATTTTTATTTCCACTCGTTTTAAAGGCAAGCTCCAATGCTTGCAGGTTCTGTTGGGGAGCCACCTGCAAATCTTTGCTTCCGTCCAGAGCGAGAATGGGACACTTCACGTTTTCAAGAGCTGGTAGGGGGTCATACGTCACGAAAAATCGGAACCACGGCGATGTCAATTGTTTGACGGCAGCATTCACCGCTTCTTGATTGATTTTACCCACTGTTGCGGAATCGCCAGCCATCGATTCTGTTATTGCAGAGCGAATATCCTGTTGAAGCTTCGTCGTATCGGGCTCCATTCGTATAAGCGAATAGAGCGTTCGGTTGAGTCGAAGCTCTTTTTGAATTTCTTCCGGCGGGATTCCCATCGCAGTTGAGATGAGGGAATCCTGCAAGTAGAGAATTTGCTCGCCGGTGAGCGCCGGGCCGGCCAGCATCACGATGAAGTCAACATCTTTCGAGTCGCTGGCAACCATCGGCGCAATAAGCCCTCCTTCGCTGTGGCCTAACAATCCGATTTTTTTTGCATTCACATCGCTCCGGGTTTTTAAATACTTGATGCCGGCGCGCACATCGCCCGCGAAATCTTTTGTAGTGGCTCCACTAAAGTCTCCCGTCGATTTTCCTGTCCCCCGGTCGTCGACACGAAGGACGGCGATTCCCCTTCTTGTCAGGTAGTCGGCAAGAACCAAAAAAGGTTTGTGACCGAACAGCTCCTCGTCTCTATTTTGAGGGCCGGAGCCCGTGATGAGAAGCAAAACCGGAAACGGCCCGCCGGATTTTGGTTTTGTAAAAGTCCCGGCAAGCGTAATACCCGCATCGCTGTTTTCATACGAAACTTCTTCTGCGTCGTATGGGAAAGGCGGTTTTGGTTCCTGCGGCCGTCGCAATTCAGTCATCTCTTCACTGCGATGAAGATCGAGGGGAAGCGACAATCCTCCCTGCTTCCACGTTCCCGTGATGATCGAGTCTCCAGGCTGCGCAATCCCTTCATAGGATCCGTTTATGGCGTTGATGGTGATGAGCAAACTATCAAGTCGAGTCGAAACATTATCGGCAGGAATGCCCTTTGCTCCCTGGTCGGGACTGTCCAGCGTTGCCTTCATTGCACCGGTGGAATCGGTTTGAATATGAAAAACCACCCGCAGTTCCATCGTTTGAACTTTCAATGTTCCGGACCAGGTGCCGACGATGCTTTTGTCCGAGGCAAAAGAAGATTGAGTGAAAATAAGCGCCAAGAAAATGGTAAATAGGTGTACTGCGAATCTTGTTTTCATTGAAACCCCTTTTTGGAAAGTAGGATATCAATACTGATTTATTTTTTCATCGATGGGTCATTTTTTTTATATTTTGTCTGATGATGAATTGCACCAATGTAGACTCTTTTGGATTAGAAGGCAAGAAAGAGTCTTCCATCTCCCTCCATTTTTTCGTATATTTACTCCGTAATTCGCTGATTACTGACTTCTGACATACTGAATACTGTTTCATGCTTTCTCTCGACCACATCTCCGTCCAATTCGGCGGACGGTATCTGTTTGACGACCTGTCCCTTATGGTCGGCCCGCACGATCGTATCGGGCTTGTCGGCTCGAACGGTGCAGGTAAAACGACGCTGCTGAAAATTATCGCCGGCCTCTCTCAAGCTGAAAGCGGCACAATGAGCAAGGCGCATTACGTTACAGCCGGATATTTGCCGCAAGACGGCGTGACTGCCGTGGGGAAAACACTCTATAAAGAGGTCGAGACTGCGTTCGAAAATGTGCTGCTGGTACAACAGGAATTGGACGAAGCGCACATAGCTCTTGCGACGCTCGACTCCTCCAGTACCGATTATATGGAGATGCTTGAAATTTATGGTGAGCTTCAGCATAAGCTGGAAGACCTCGATGCCTTTCGTATGCAATCGAAGATCGAGCGTGTGCTGATGGGGCTTGGATTTTCGGTTCCAGATTTGGAGCGGCAAACGGACGAGTTCAGCGGCGGCTGGCAAATGCGTATCGAGCTGGCGAAGCTGTTGCTTAAGGAGCCGTCGGTATTGCTCCTTGACGAACCGACAAACCATCTTGATATCGAATCGCTCCAATGGCTTGAAGAATATCTACATCAGTACAACGGCGCAATCATTCTCGTTTCGCACGACCGGGCGTTTCTCGATTCGATTACCGCTCGGACGTTTGCCCTCAGCCTCGGCAAAATGGAAGAGTACGCCGGAAATTATACCTTCTACGAAAAGGAAAAGGTCGTCCGCAAAGAGCTGGTGATGAACGCCTACAAAAATCAGCAGCAGCAGTTGAAGCAAACGCAGCAATTCGTCGACCGCTTCCGTTATAAAGCGACGAAAGCACGACAGGTGCAGAGCCGCATCAAACAAATGGAAAA
Organism: uncultured Bacteroidota bacterium; assembly: GCA_963717445.1. GTDB lineage: Bacteria > Bacteroidota > Ignavibacteria > UBA10030 > UBA8401 > JAGVPT01. Next base: position 2,688,980 of record OY970334.1, read on the forward strand.
AATGGACCTGATAGAGATTGAAGATGAAGAACAGGAAATCCATTTTCATTTTCCGCAGCCTCAGCCGAGCGGGCGCGTCGTCATGGAGCTGAAGAATCTTCAGAAGAGTTATGGGGCCCAAAAGGTGTTTGCCGGATTGAGTTATACCATTGAGCGCGGGGACAGAATTGCCGTTGTCGGTGTAAACGGTGCGGGGAAATCGACGTTTTCAAGAATTGTCGCAGGAGTTGAACCCTTCAACGGCGGCGAGCGGGTGCCGGGTTACAACACGATTGTGTCATATTTTGCCCAGCATCAGGCCGAAGAGCTCGATATGTCGAAGGAAGTATTGCAAATTGTCGACAACGTTGCGACGGGTGAAGTCAGGACAAAGCTCCGGACCATTCTCGGTTCGTTTCTCTTCCGGGGGGATGATGTTTTCAAAAGAGTAAAAGTCCTTTCGGGCGGAGAGAAAAGCAGACTTGCGCTGGCAAAAATGCTTCTTCTCCCATCCAACTTTTTGATCATGGATGAGCCGACAAATCATTTGGACATGCGCTCGAAGAAAGTTTTGCAGGAAGCGCTAGCGGAATTCGACGGAACGTATCTCATTGTTTCGCACGACCGGGCATTTCTCGACCCGATCGTGAATAAAGTGCTGGAGTTCAGCCACGGAGGGATACGGACATTTTTGGGAAATGTAAGTGATTATTTGACAAAGAAAAGGGAAGAAGCAGGGAAGAAGAATTCAGAAAACAGGAGACAGGGGGCAGGGAGCAGGAGGCAGGAGTTGCAAGAAGAGCCAAAAGCTAAGAGCCAAACCCAAACAAATAAGAGCAAAGGACAGCGCACCGATCATCATTCCGAAAAAGAAAAGAAGCGAATCGAGGCGGAGCGGAGGCAGGAGCATTCAAAAAAATTTCAACCCCTGAAGAAGAAACTGTCGGCCGTCGAAAAAGAAATCGAGCGCTTGGAACATCGCAAGTCGGAGATTGAAGAAATCATGGTGCGGCCCGAGTTTTACAAGATTGGCGAGGAAGCGAAAAAAATTTCGGCAGAATACAAAACCGTTCAAGCCAAACTGAACGACAATTATTATGAATGGGATAAAGTTTCCCAAGAGATTGCCAAAATGGAAAGCGGGAGCTGATGCCCGGATGGGGTGACATCCTTGAACTAACGGTCGAATCTTCCGGGTTCGAAGGGACGAGCATCGCACGCCATGAAGGCATAGTGGTGTTTGTTGAAGGTGCTGTTGCGGGAGATGTTGTACGCGCTCAGATTTTTCGGACAAAGAAAAAGCATCTTGAAGCAAAGGTCGTTGAGGTGCTTCAACCGTCGCCGAACCGCACGACGCCCCGCTGTAAATATTTCGGAACGTGCGGCGGATGCAAATGGCAGCATGTACAGTACGAATCTCAGCTTGCGTTCAAGCAACAGCATGTTGTTGATGCACTTGAGCGCATCGGCCGGTTCAAGGGTATTCATCTTCTGCCGATCATTCCATCGAAAGAAATATATTTTTATCGGAATAAATTAGAGTTTTCGTTCGGCGACCGACCGTGGCTGGAAACTCCACTCCCACCCCCTTCCCCTCCCCTTTTGGGGAGTGGAGAAGTTGTGCTTGGCTTTCACATTCCGCAGCGTTACGACAAAATTCTTGACATCGACAAATGCCATCTTCAATCAGAATTAAGTAACGGCATTTTGAATATGGTAAAGAGTTTTGCCGTTGAGCATTCGCTGCCGGTGTACACTTCGCCGCCGCAATCGGGATATCTTCGCAACCTCGTCATCCGGGAAGGGAAAAATACGGGAGACGTGATGGTCAACCTTGTAACGTTTGACGACCGACCGGATATCATGCAAGAACTGACTCTAGAGTTAACAAAATCTTTTCCTGAAATCGTCACGGTGGTCAATAATATTACTACAAAACTGGCAAACGTAGCCGTCGGGGAGACGGAAAAGGTCTATTACGGCAGCGGTGTCTTCACCGAAAAGATAGGCGATTACTTGTTTCACCTTTCTGCGAATTCATTCCTCCAGACGAACACTCGTCAGGCGGAGATGCTGTACGCTGTAACGAAGGAATTTGCAGACTTGAAATCGAGCAACGTCGTGTACGACCTGTACTGCGGCACGGGCGCAATTTCAATCTTTGTTTCCAACGCCGTGAGACAAGTTATCGGTATCGAACTCATCGAAAGTTCGATTATCAACGCGAGGATGAATGCTGAGTACAATGGAATAAGTAACTGCGAGTTTATTGCCGGCGACCTGAAAGATTTGTTGACAAAGGATGTTGGGTGGAAAGAAAAATATGCAAAGCCCGATGTGTTGATCATCGACCCGCCGAGAAGCGGGATGCATCCGAAGGCGGTTGAAGAAATCGGAGGGATGAAAATTCCCAGAATTGTGTACGTCAGTTGTAATCCGGCGACACTCGCCCGCGACCTGCAGCTTCTTGCCCCCTTTGGTTATTCAATTGAAAAAGTCCAACCGGTCGATATGTTCCCCCATACATATCACATCGAGAGCGTGGTAAAGCTGGCGTTGACTTGACGATTCGTCGATTACCGGAGCGATTTCTCAAAAAAAGTCACAACACGCTCTTCATATTCCTTCTGGGCGATATTATGGATGTCGGTATGGTTCGCCCCGTCGATCAAGTATAATTCCTTCGGCTCATGTGCTTTGGCATAGAGTTGTTCACTATACTGATATTTGATCCGTGCGTCCTTTTTTCCGTGAATAAAAAGAATAGGGACATTCACTAGGTCGAGCGAGTTGAGAGGCGAAACGTCGCGATGCCTAAAATGGGCGATGTGTTCCGACCGTTTCATCGCCACGTTCCGGAGAAAATGCCACGGCATCCAGAGTATACGCCTCTGGTAGTCGACAGTGATTGTTCGTAAGTTCGTAAAACATCCTTCAGCGACAACCGCGCGGATTCGAGGCTCAATGCCTGCCGCCTGCACTGCGATCGCAGCTCCCATCGACGTTCCGAAAAGGCCGATATTTCCGAGAGACATTTTTTCGCGTTCAGTAAGCACATCGATTGCTTTCGACACGTCGAATTTCTCATAGTAGCCGTATGTGCAATACTCCCCCCCGCTTTTCCCGTGTGCCCGCGAATCGTACATCATCACGTTGAAATGCCGTGAATGAAATACTTGTGCCAGCCGCAGCCCGCTGATCTTATTGTCCCCGACGCCGTGCAGGTAAAAGATTGTTCCATGCACGGGGTTTTCCGCCGGAATGAACCAGGCATGCAGACGTTGGTGATCCCCATTGACGAACCAAAATTCTTCGAAAGGGAGTTGAAGGTCGGCGGGAGAAACCGGCTCGCCACGCGCTTTGTAGAAATCTTCTCCGCGGCGCCGCGGGCTCAACACCATGATAGGGCCGACGGCGAAGATCACAAATGTTGCAGCAAAGGCGAATGCAATAATAGCGAGAAAAACCCCTGCGATGAATGTCATGCCGCTGCCGTTTTTCTGTGTTGAAGAAGAACGGAATGAAACGCTGCCGCCTCGTCGGGCGAGTTGTAGAAATGAGGAGAGACACGGATCATTCCCTCTCGAAGAGAAACTACGATCTTCTCCTTTTTAAGAGACTCGAACAATTGTACGGCGCTGGAACATCCAAATGTCACAATGCCGGCCCGCTTTGAATGATCCCGCGGTGTGATGAGGTCGAAGCCGGCGTTATCAACAGCTACGATGAGTAAATCGGTCAGGCGCTGGAGATGTGTTTGAATATTTTCGATGCCGACGTCAAGCAGCGTTGCGGTCGACTCGCAGAGCGCGACAATTCCGGCGAAATTCTGTGTGCCGTTTTCGTACCGCCGGGCCGTTTCATCGAAATCAATTCTGTACGTAAAAAAATCGCCGAAGAAATTTCTGTTGCTCGTCCACCCGGCGTATGCCTGATGAATTTGTTCCTGCAATTCTGCCGACACGAAAATGAAACCGAGTCCCATCAATCCCATCAGCCATTTTGGACCGCCGCACGAAAGGAAATCGATATTCATTGAACGAACATTAAGCGGGGAGGCGCCAAGCCCCTGAATCGCGTCAACGCAAAAAATAATATCACGTTTTTTGCAGATATCTCCAACGGCTCCTAAATCGGCACGGAAGCCGGAGAGAAATTGGACGAAACTGAGAGAAACAAGGCGCGTTCGCGGGGTGATGAGCTCTTCGATGCGGTCAGCCGTGATTTCTCCGTGATTGGTTTTGATAAAATCGATTTCAACTCCGAGGCGCTTGAGATTGATGAAGGGAACGATGTTGGTAGGAAATTCACTGTCGTTAAGAATAATCCTGTCCCCCGTGCGCCATTCCAAACCCGAAGCGAGGACGTTTAAACCGTCTGAAGTATTTCCCACAAAAGCGATTCGTTCAGGCGGCGCTCCAATGATGGTTCCGAGATTTGTCTTGGCCTTCGCCGCGACTGGCAAATACGAAAAATATGTTTCGATTTCCTCAACTGCACATCGATGAAGGTATTCTGTAACCGCTTCGTTCACACGTCGTGAAAGAGGGCTTACCGCGGCATGGTTCATCCAAATTTTTCCGGTAGCAAGGAAAGGAAACCATGAGCGATATAAAGAGAGAGTGTATTCTTCCATGGAAAATGCCGGCATCGTCCTGCTAGAGTGATAAGGTTAATATACTGAGCGATGAAACCTTTATCAAGCTTTGATTCTCGCGGCAATCTTTGTATATTTTTCTCGTCTTTTTTGAAATCAATGATGAGCATTTCAGATCGGTCGTTGCGTGTAGCATTAGTGCACGATTGGCTCACCGGCATGCGTGGGGGGGAAAAATGCCTGGAGGCATTGTGCGAGCTTTTTCCAGATGCACCGATTTATACATTGCTTCATGTGAAGGGAGCAATGTCGCCGCTGATCGAGTCGAAAACGATTCACACGTCGTTTCTCCAGCACTTTCCGTTCATCGAAGAGAAATACCGAATGTACCTTCCGGTGTTTCCTTTTGCGATTGAATCATTCGATTTTTCCGAGTACGATCTCCTTATCTCGACGAGCCATTGCGTGGCAAAAGGAGCAAGACCGCGCAGCAACGCTTTGCATCTTTGTTATTGTTTTACCCCTATGCGCTACGTCTATGAAATGTATGATGAATATTTTGGAAGAGGCCAGGCTGGGGCTGCAACCCGGATGGCAATGAAAATCGCCGCTCCGCTGCTGAGGCAGTGGGATAAAAAGACCGCCGGCCGGGTTCATCACTTCGTCGCGATCTCAGAACATGTTCGTCAACGGATCATGCGGCATTATGGACGGGATGCGGAAATAATTTTTCCGCCGGTCGACACGGAAAAATTTCTGATATCGCAAAAAAAGGAAGAGTATTATTTAATCGTGAGTGCGCTTGTCCCCTACAAAAAAGTTGACCTTGCAGTTAAGGCCTTCAACAAGACCGGGAGGCGGCTGGTGATTGTGGGAAAAGGTCCGGACGAAGAGAAACTTCGGCGATCGGCAAGGCCCAATGTCGAATTTGTCGGTTGGAAGGGGGATGATGAGCTTGCTTTGCTCTATGCCGGTTGCACGGCGCTGGTATTTCCCGGAGAAGAAGATTTCGGCATCGTTCCTCTTGAAGCAATGGCAAGCGGTAAGGCTGTGATTGCATACGGAAAGGGAGGGGCGTTGGAGACAGTCCAGGATGGTATCTCGGGTCTTTTTTTTTATGAGCAGTCGGTCGATGCTCTTGAACGCGCGATTTCAAGGGCGGAACGGATTCGGTTCGATCCGGAGAAAATACGGGAAAGGGCGCTCCAATTTTCGCGGCTTATCTACAAAGACACCATGAAGAAATTCATCGAAGAAAAAATAGAAGACCACAAAAAAATAATACAGAGTGCGTCCGTTTAGGATTTGGATTCTCCCCGTATGAACTACTTCATCGCTGCTTCTCCGACTCGTAAAGTTCTTTTTGGGATTATTATCGTAGCGGTGATCCTCCGGGTCGGTGCAGTACTCTTGTTCCATCCGCCGCTTATTTCGGACGCCAAAGAATATGATGCGATTGCCAGAGCCCTTGTCCGGGGCGACGGATTCACACTTGAAGGCAATCCGACCGCGTTCCGTCTTCCCGGTTATCCACTTCTTCTTGCCGCCACGTACGCAGTGTTCGGCGATTCGCAAGTTCCGATAAAAATGCTCCAAGTCATTGCCGATGTTATTTCTTGCCTCCTGTTATTCGGCATCGGGAAGAAATTGTTTTCCGAAAAAGTCGGACTCGCTGCCGCCGCAATTCTGGCGTTATTTCCCATACAAGTGCTGTACGTTCCGCTTCTGATGACCGAAACGATTTTCACGACAATCCTTTTACTCATCGTGTGGGTTGCCGTTGTCGAAGACGTACCGGGACAATTAATTATTCTCGGCGTATTGACGGGACTCGGGATGCTGTTGCGGACTGTCGTGGCTTGTTTACCGTTGATGATTGTTCTGTACCGTTGGAGATGCGGTACGCCATTTCATACGAATGTCAGATCCCTCGTCATTATTGCCGCGGCGGCATTCATCACTGTTTCTCCATGGCTTGCCCGAAATTATGTTGAGTTTCACAGGATCGCTTTTACGAGTAATGCAGGGGTAAATTTTTGGGTGGGAAACCATTCAGGCGCAAACGGTTCGTATTCATTTCCAAATGAAAACAATCCTCTTAATGGTGCCAAAGATGAATTCGACCGTTCGAATCTTGGATTCAAACTCGGGTTTGAGTTCATACGTACCCGCCCGCTTGAGTCTATCGTTCTCGAGGTGAAAAAAGTCGCACACTTCTTCGCTGCCGATTATTGGCTTCTCATGGCAATGAACTACAAGCCGGAATGGGCATTCATGCGGAGTGCATCGTCGATGTATCGCCAATTTTCGCTAACGACGGTGATTATTCTTCACCTGCCCTATGTGGCGGTTATCGTCATAGGAACGTTTGCCCTCGTTTGCCCGGCACGTAAGGACGAGAAAAAATTTTTTTTCCTCCGTTCGCTTCTTCTTTATTGGCTGGCAGTGCATCTGATTTTTTTCGCCGGCGCTCGGTTCCGTTTTCCGATCGTACCGATATTTATTCTTGCTGCTGCCTACGGCTGTTTTGTTCTGTATGAGAATACTTTTCAACGGAAAAAAATTCGATTGATAATTTTTACATTACTCTGTCTCCTCTATGTCGGCGGTTGGCTCGGCGAGATTTTTACACTGCGGTCGAAAACTGTCAACGCCCAATCCGTCGTGGAGCTCATTCTCGACAAAAATCCACTCAGTTTCGATCCCCAAACCCCGTGCTTCCATCGGTGCAATCAACCAAAAACTCGTTGACATTGTAGCGCTCCTTCAGTATATTTACAGTTCAATTCTTGATTTTTTCAAGAAAAAAGCGCTGTACGGTGGGCGGAAGGTCGAACAAGAGTGGCTCCAAATCGCGATCATCATATCACAAAGGAACGCAAGTTTCAAATTCTTGTGATTCCGCAGGGAGATGCAGGGGAAAAGCGATCGTTCGCTCTTACGATGGGACGGATTGTTGGCCTTGCAGGCGGACTCATCGCCGTCATTTTGGTCGCTGTGGTTTTGCTTCTCGGATACACCCCCCTCGGGATGTTGGTTCCGATATCCAATACTGAAATTCAAAAGAAATACGGAACCCAGCTTTATGATTTGCAAACACGGCTCAGCAAGGTTTCAGAAGAATTTATCGTGCTTCAGGAATACAATCGCAAGCTGCGAAGTGTTCTTGGCGAAGACTTGAAGAAAGACACCACGTCGTCTTCAATTGCATTGAATGATGAACCTGTTGCGCCGCTGCAAGATGAATCTCCGGAAACGGAGCAGCAAACGGCGGTGGAACCCCAGCCGAAAACTGAAAATGCTGCGTACGGAATCACGGCGCAACGGTTGGCAGCGAGCAAGCCGTTTCAGGCGTCGTTCCCGTTGTATCCGCCCGTTGTGGGGTATGTTTCCCAGGGATTTGATGAAGCGCGAAAGCATTTCGGAATTGATTATGCAGGCCGGCAGGGGTCGATTATCAGCGCGGCGGCTGACGGATATGTCGTCTTTTCAGGTTGGACGTATGATGACGGCAATATGATTATTCTTTCCCATGGCGGCGGCTATTTTACAATTTACAAGCATAATCAGTCGTTGCTGAAATCGGCAAACGAATTTGTCAAACGGGGAGAGCCGATAGCGCTTCTCGGGAATTCGGGAAATACGAGCCATGGTCCGCATCTCCATTTTGAATTATGGAAGGATGGCCAGCCGCAAAACCCGGATGAATATTTAATAGCAATCGAATCTATGTGAGTGAGGAACGTCGCCATGGCTGAAAAGAATGCTGTAAAAGAATTAAACCTTATCGGTTCGGGCACGACTGTCGAAGGGAAGATTCGGACGCAAGGGAATATTCGAATCGACGGCAAAATGATGGGCGAACTTCATGCCGCCGAGAATGTTGCGGTTGGATTAACCGGTGAAATTGAGGGGAACATCAACGGGAAGAACGTTACTGTCGGCGGAAAGATTCGCGGCAATATTATTGCGGTCGATAAGCTTGTGTTCGAGGGAAAGGCTGTTGTCCGCGGCGACATTCGATCCGCCCGCTTGGTGATTGATGAGGGTGCGGTGTTCGACGGAAAGATTTCCATGACTGATGCACGCAGCGTAAACCACGATATACAAAAGTATTAGGCCGCGAGCCTATGGAACAGCGGGATGACAAGCTGTTCGAAGATCAGCGCACGACACTGCGAAGGTTTGCTCCGTTTCTGACGTTGGGAATTCAGCTCGCTCTTTCAATTGTTTTCTTTTTTTTTCTCGGGAAATGGATGGACGCCCGGTTCGATACCTCGCCGTGGTTGATGCTTGGCGGGCTCGTTGCCGGCGGAGTCGGCGGGATGGTCAAATTCATAACATCGGTAATGAAGTTAGGTCAACAGCAAGACGCCTTGGATGCAGAACGAAAGCGGCAAAAGAAAGTTTGAGGTCTCTTTTCCACGTCAAATTGCTGTTGTCTTCTTTTTGAGCGCTCTGCTATCAGCTTATCCGCTCGTTGCTTTTGCCTCAGCAGAAGTTATCCGCGCGTGCGTTGCAGGGGTTATCATAAGTTTGGCGAACGTGCTGGCCGGTTACGCGGCGATTGAATACTCGATTGATAAATCATACACGCTCTTCCTGAAAGTGGTGCTCGGCGGAATGGGGGTTCGTATGTTGCTGATGCTTGGGGCTCTGTTGATATTGATAAAAGTATTTCATGTTCAGGCGGTGCCCCTCGTCGTTTCGTTGATGGGATATTATATTCTCTTTTTAATTCTCGAAGTGGTTTTTATGCAGAAGAAAATGAGCAAGAAAGCAGAAGGGTAATTCCGTGGCATCGTTTTTTCTTTTTGATACTCAAACTGCGGCTCAAGCCGTTGTCGATTCTGCCGGCGTTATTGCCGACACCGCACGCGCTTCCGGCGTGCATGAAGAGGGCGAAAATCTTTTTGCTCATCTCCTCAAGCATGTGCAGGACGCTCACGAGCTTGAGACTCCGTTCGGTCGGTTGACGCTTCCTCATCTTTCCCTCTTCGGTCTCGATATGTCGATAACGAAACATGTGGTCTTTTTGTGGGTCGCTGCCATCATCCTGATCATTGCCCTGGCTCTGGTTGCACGAAAAAATAAGAAGCAATTAGTTCCGACGGGCTTCGGTAATCTCATTGAAATTTTCGTCGTTTTTGTCCGCGATGAAATCGCGATCCCCAACATGGGGATTGGCGGGATCAAGTACCTCCCGTATTTATTGACGACCTTCTTTTTTATTCTCTTGATGAATTTGTTGGGGCTCGTGCCGTACGGTGCTTCTGCCACCGGAAACGTCAGTGTGACGGCGGGTCTTGCAATCATCGCCTATATCATGATTCAGGCGTCTGCAATCCGCACGCAAGGGCTCGGCCACTACTTCGCGCATTTCACCAGCGGTGTCCATTGGATTTTATGGCCTATCATGGTTCCGATCGAGATTCTCGGGACGTTCACCAAAGCATTTGCATTGTGTGTTCGTTTGTTCGCGAACATGACCGCCGGACACATCGTCATCGTATCGCTGCTCGGATTGATCTTTGTCTTCGGAAAATTATCTCCGGTGCTGGGATACGCAGTCTCGGTACCGTCAGTCCTTTTCACCATTGGAATAGACCTTCTTGAGCTTTTTGTCGCATTCCTCCAGGCATATATTTTTACAATACTCACTGCGCTTTTTATGGGACTCGGCATGCAGGCCGAAAGCCATGAAACCCATGAAGAACACGCGCACTAAAAAATTCTAGAGATCATCGTTCACTATTTATACCATCTATACTTATAGGAGAAAAATAATGGAAGCAAATCCGATTGAAGTCGCAAAAGCCGTAGCAACACAATGGGGATATCTGGCAGCGGGTTTCGGTGCGGCAATCACCGTTGTCGGTGCCGGTCTGGGAATCGGCAAGCTCGCGGCAGCGGCAATGGAAGCGAGCGGCCGCCAGCCCGAAGTCGCCGGACAGGTCCGCACCTCGATGTTGATTGCGGCAGCGCTTATTGAAGGCGTGACGTTCTTTTCGCTCGCAATTTGCATCATTCTTGCAACCAAGTAAAACTCTACAGGGATCGATATGTTAGATATTAATCCGGGACTCATTCTCTGGACGATCATTACTTTTGTCATCCTGCTGTTCGTCCTGGGCAAAGTGGCATGGAAACCGTTGGTCAATGCTTTGCAAACGCGTGAACAAAGCATCCGTGATGCGCTGCTCAAAGCAGAGGAAGCAAAAAAAGAATCGGAACGAATGCTTGCGGAAAACAAAGAAGCCATGAAGCGCGCAAACGAGGAGACATCCCGCATTCTCAAAGAAGGCCGAGAATTGGCCGAGCAGATGAAGAATGAAATCGTCGCCAAAGCTCACGAGAGCGCAACATCGATGATGGACCAGGCAAAAGAAGATATTCAACGCGAGAAGGAGACCGCACTTTTGCAATTGAAGAATGAGGTTGCCGATCTTGCCATGAATGTTGCCGAAAAGATCATTGATGAGTCGCTCGACGATGCAAAGCAAAAAAAACTCGTCGATAAAGTTCTCCAATCGCTTCCAAAGAATTGATGAGTAACCTCAGAGTTGCAAAACGGTATGCCTCCGCGTTAATGGAGTTAACCGGCGAAAATAAAAAGCCCGAGGAAATCGCAAACGACCTGTTGACCGTTCAATCGGCAATCAAGTCGTCCAAGGAGCTGCGTTCGCTCCTGGCAAGCCCGGTTGTCCCAAAAGTGAAGAAAAAAGCAATCGTTGCGGAAATCTTCAATAAAAAAATCGGCGATGTTGTGCATCGGTATCTTGCGTCTATTATAGAAAAGCGACGCGAGGATGTGCTTCCCGAAATCCTCGAGCAATATTTTCTCCTTCGGGATGAACAGCTCGGGATCGTTTCCGTAAATGTGCGGACTGCCGTGGAGTTCTCCGCGGCGCAGGAGAAGGCGCTGATTAAGCAGTTGGAGTCGTTTACGCAGAAGAAAGTTCGCGTCTCGTTCAGCCTCGATAAAATATTGAAGGGGGGCTTTGTTGCAAAAGTTGGAGATACGACGTTAGACGGGAGCATTCGCCGTCAGCTTGAGCTCTTGCGCTCGCGGTTGAAAAACGGTTCCGTTTCGAAGAATTAATTTGTTGAATTAACCAAGGATATGACAATGGCGGAAGTACGACCCGATGAGATAACAGCCGTGCTGCGAAAGCAGCTCTCCGGCTTTGAAAAAGAAATCGATATTTACGACGTCGGCACCGTGTTGCAGGTCGGCGACGGCATTGCGCGCCTCTATGGATTGTCCAAAGTCATGGCGAGCGAGCTTATTGAATTTCCGAATGATGTGTTCGGCATGGTGCTGAATCTTGAAGAAGATAATGTCGGATGTGTTCTGTTTGGGGACGATACAAAAATTAAGGAAGGTGACACGGTAAAGCGAACAAAGCGTGTAGCCTCCATGCCTGTTGGCGAGGCGATGTTGGGACGCGTGATTAATCCTCTCGGGCAGCCGATTGACGGACGCGGTACGATCAAGACCGATAAGTTCTCTCCTCTTGAAAGAAAAGCGCTTGGTGTTATCCAACGCCAACCGGTGAAGCAGCCGCTCCAGACGGGACTAAAAGCAATCGACGGCATGATCCCTATCGGTCGCGGACAGCGCGAGTTGATCATCGGCGACCGCCAGACAGGGAAAACGGCTGTCGCTCTTGACACGATCATCAATCAAAAATATACGCATTCGGAAAAAGCGAAGAAAGAGGGGGTAAAGCCGGTCTATTGTATTTATGTCGCGATCGGCCAAAAAGGATCGACCGTTGCACAAGTGGTAGCAAAGCTCGATGAAATGGGGGCGATGGAATACACGACGATCATCTGTGCGACCGCCAGCGACCCTGCCCCGCTACAATTTATTGCTCCGTATGCCGGTGCAACACTGGGAGAGTTCTTCCGGGACAGTGCGCGGGATGTGCTGGTGGTGTACGATGACTTGTCGAAGCATGCCGCGGCGTACCGCCAGGTATCGCTGCTCTTGCGCCGCCCGCCCGGACGCGAAGCGTACCCCGGCGACGTGTTCTATCTTCATTCCCGCCTTCTTGAGCGCGCGTCAAAATTGAGCGATGAGTTCGGCGCAGGGAGCCTGACGGCCCTTCCGATCATCGAGACACAAGCAGGGGATGTCGCCGCTTATATCCCGACAAACGTCATCTCAATCACGGATGGACAGATTTTCCTCGAGCCCAACCTTTTTAACTCCGGTGTCCGCCCTGCGATCAACGTCGGCATCTCTGTGTCGCGCGTCGGGGGCAACGCGCAGATTAAAGCGATGAAAAAAGTTGCCGGACGCCTTCGACTGGACTTGGCGCAGTACCGTGAACTCGAAGCGTTTGCAAAATTCGGTTCCGACCTTGATAAAGCCACGCAGCAACAGCTGCTGCGCGGTTCGCGGCTTGTCGAAGTACTGAAACAGAGACAGTACGTGCCGATGCCGGTCGAGAAACAAGTGATGATGCTCTATCTTGGCACATCCGGTTTTCTGGACCAGCTGCCGCTCGATAAGGTGCTGCCGTTTGAAAAAGAATTTCTTGAAATGACGGAAACACGTCATAAGGATTTGCTCGACATCATCGCCGAGAAGAAAGAATTGACGGACGATATCACCAAACGCATTCAGGCGATTGCGAAGGAATTCATGGATACATTTTCGGCATCGGCGTAATCATGGCTACGCTACGCGATATACGCAGGCGAATTGCGGGTGTCAAGAGCACGCAGAAGATCACCAAGGCAATGAAGATGGTCGCCGCGGCAAAACTGCGCCGCGCCCAGGAGGCAATTCTTCAAGCGCGTCCGTACGCCCGAAAAATGGCCGAAATGCTGCGCCATCTTTCGGGGAAAGTTGAGGTCACAAAATATCCTTCGCTTGCACAGCGTCCCGTGGAAAAAGTTGCAATTGTTGTCATTACCGCCGACCGGGGTTTATGCGGAGCGTTTAACACGAACATCGTTCGCGCCGCCGTCGGTCACATCAACACCAGCTATAAGGAATTGTTTACCGCCGGAAACGTGAAACTCTTTTGTGTCGGCAGGAAGGGATACGACTACTTCAACAAACGGCATTACGAGATTCTTTTCAAGCAGGTCGGAATTTTCAACTCGCTGAATTTCGGCAACGCCCGGGCCATCGTGAAAGAAATTGTCGACGGCTACGCTGCGAAACAATTCGATAAAGTTGTAGTCATCTACAACGAATTTAAAAACGCCGCCCAGCAGCGTATCGCGATCGAACTCCTTCTCCCCATCCCCCCCGAGAAAGTTGAAAAGGATGAGGAGAAGAAACTCCGCTCGCTTGTCGACTACATTTACGAGCCGTCGAGCGACGAGATTATTTCCGCACTCGTGCCGAAGCATTTGAATTTTCAGATGTGGCGCATGCTGCTGGAGTCCAATGCTGCCGAGCAGGGGGCGCGCATGACCGCAATGGAGAACGCATCAACCAATGCAAAAGAAATGATCAGTACCCTTGAGCTGTCGTATAATAAGGCGCGTCAGGCTTCCATCACGAAAGAACTTCTTGAAATTGTCAGTGGCGCAGAAGCGCTGAAAAAAGCAGGCTGATGGTAATTAAAAATTAATAATTAAGAAGCTGGATTCAATGAGGAAGTGCAACGATTTTATTAAAGACTTCCTTTGGTGTTAAGTAATGTAATATTTTTCTTGGTGTATTATTGAGTTTGCGTTCTAAGCGTTTCACATCAGAAGCAGAGACAAGATCGAAGTTTGTTTTCTTTGGATATGTCCTGCGAATGATGCCGATCGTATTCTCGACAGTTCCTTTCTCCCAGCTGTGAAAGGGCTGACAAAAATACGAATGAGTTCCAAGTGTTTTATTCACGATCAAATGTTCGACATTTTCTTGGCCGTTGTCGTAGGTAATCGTTCGGCGAAGATGTTGACCATACTGACTCAGTGATCGGTTCAATGTTATCCGGACCTGTTTCGCTGTTCGCCGTTTCAGTCTGGCGAGTTTCGTATATCGTGATGTACGTTCTACTGTCGCCAGTAGTGCAGCTTTACTGGTGCGCGCAATGATGGTATCGGTTTCCCAGTGTCCGACTTGTTTCCGGCGCTGAACCGTTCGGGGGCGCTCTAAAATCGATTTTCGCTCAGGAATATGCGACATTCGATGAGTCTTTCGTTGCCCTCGTCGATTTCGGATCCTGTGAGATCTAGGAAGCACCAGAACAAAGTTCTCTTGACGCCGAACATTTGGGTCGTAAATGAATCGGTAAATACTTTCGACACAGATACTGTACTGTGGATGCTTCAATCGCAATCGTCCTGCGATTTGTTCCGGTGTCCACTCCATACGAAGGTGTCGCTTCACGTAGCTCCGTATAGTTGAATTCTTTAGCCGAGGACGTTGACCGGCTTGTATCTTTCGTCCCTTAGCTTTGTTCTGAGCACGACAGGCTCCATAGACTCTTCGGATCGGAGCTTTATTCCTGGAAATTTCTCGGGATATCGTGCTCTTGTTTCGGTGTAACTGACGGGCTATCTCACTAAGAGAAATCCGCTGCGCATAAAGAGCTGCTATTTTATCTCGCTCTTCTTGCGTTATCTGGTTGTAACATCTGGGTTGTGCCATGCTCTAATTTTACTAATTCTTTTAGAGCGTTGCACTTCCTTGTAGAACTCATGGAATTAAAAATTGGAACCCACAGTCATGGATTTTTTTAATTCTTAATTATTAATTCATAATTCTTAATTGCCTTGTTCGATACTCTCACTCAAAAATTAGACTCTGTCCTCAAGCGGCTTCGCGGGGGCGGGAGAATTTCCGAAGCGAACATAGCAGAAATGCTGCGTGAGGTTCGCAAAGTATTGCTCGACGCCAACGTCAACTATAAAGTTGTCAAGCAGTTTATCGATAACGTCCAGCAGAAGTCGCTCGGTAAAGAAGTTGTGACAAACGTTGCGCCCGGCCAGCTCATTGTCAAAATAATCTACGACAAACTGGTTGCCTTGCTGGGAACAACAAAGGCCGACATCGCAATTTCCCAAATGCCGCCGTCGGTTATTTTGATTGCTGGCCTACAGGGATCGGGCAAAACAACATTTGCCGGAAAGCTCGCGAATATGTTGAAAGCTAAAGGCCGCAGCCCGCTTCTCGTTGCGGCGGATGTCTATCGCCCTGCGGCGATCGATCAATTAATGATGCTCGGCGTGCAGATCGATGTTCCGGTGTTCACCAGCCGGACAGACACAGCCGTCAATATTGCGAAGAACAGCATTGACCACGCACGAAAGAATGCCCGCGACACGGTGATCATCGACACCGCCGGCCGCATGCACGTGGATGAAGAGATGATGCGCGAAGTTGAGAGCATCAAATCATCCGTGCAGCCCCATGAAATTTTGTTCGTCGTGGATGCGATGACGGGGCAGGATGCCGTCAACACGGCAAAAGCGTTTCACGACCGGCTCAATTTCGACGGCGTTGTTCTCACGAAGCTCGACGGTGACACGCGGGGCGGTGCAGCTCTTTCTATCCGCTCGGTCGTCGAGAAGCCGATCAAGTTTGTCGGCACCGGCGAGAAGCTTGATGCGCTTGAGCAGTTCTACCCCGACCGCATGGCATCGCGGATTCTCGGTATGGGGGATATCGTTACACTCGTCGAAAAAGCGCAACAATCGTTCGACAAGGAAAAAGCGCAGCAGCTTGAACAAAAAATCAGGAAATCGCAGTTCACGCTCGAAGATTTTTACAGCCAGCTCCAGGAGATCAAGAAAATGGGTCCGCTGAGCCAGGTGCTCTCGATGATTCCCGGCGCAAACAAACTTGGCAACATGGAGAATGTCGACGACAAAGAATTGAAATATGTTGAGGCGATCATTCTTTCGATGACCGTTGAAGAACGCCAACACCCCGCGATTATCAACGGGTCGCGGCGCAAGCGCATCGCAACGGGAAGCGGGACATCGGTGCAGGAAGTGAACAAGCTGCTCAAGCAATTCTTTGAGATGCAAAAAATGATGAAAAATTTCACAAAAGGCAAAAATGTCGGGCGTATGATGGCCCAGCGATTCGGCGGTGGTGCGTTTTAGCAAGATGTCCTACCTCTTCTCGGACTGAGTTGCATATTAATCGGCATCTACTCATATTTATAGAAAAAAGGAGATACATTTTTGGCAGTCAAATTACGACTTCAACGGATGGGTAAGAAGAAACAGCCCATGTACAAGATTGTTGCGGTAGATTCGCGCAGAAAGCGTGACGGCCGGTTTATCGACGCGGTGGGAGCCTATAACCCGGCGACCAACCCGATGACCATTACCCTGAAAGAAGACCGCATCTTCTACTGGCTTGAACGGGGTGCTCAGCCGACCGATACGGTAAAGAATTTGTTGAGCCGGAAAGGGGTGTGGTTAAAATGGGGATTGAAAAGGAAAAAAGCCGACGATGCGACGATCGCTGCCGAGTTTGAAAAGTGGCAGATGATGCAGGCGTTAAAACTGCAGAAAGAAAATGAACGCAATGCCCGTCGCAACGCCGCGAAAAAGAAAAAGAAGGCTGTCGCACAGGAAGCTCCGGCCCAGCCAGAACCGGCTGCGCCGGCAGCTCCTGCGCAAGCGTAACGAAGGTTTTTTTCGTTCGCTGAAGCATTTGTCTCTCCGACGTACGGAAGAAGACTCAAGCAGTCAGACAGCTCGACCGCCACGATATGTTTGCGTAGTTTTTCGAACAGCTTGCAGGAGGTGCACATGCGGGACTTCATCGAATATATCGCCAAGCAGCTTGTCGATAACCCGGATGCCGTTTCTCTCGTTGATGAAGAGAAGGAGGGAAAGGTTATTCTCAAGTTGAAAGTAGGGGAAGCCGATGTCGGAAAAATCATCGGGCGAAAGGGCCGGACAGCTCAAGCGATGCGGGTGCTTTTAAGCGCAGTCGCGGCAAAAAATGGGAAGCGTGCGATGCTTGAAGTGCTGGATTAATTGTGCACCACGGTAATTCAGGAATGTGCGGAGAGTTGTGAAATCACATCAGGCATCTCGCACTCATCTGTGCGCAGTCGGCGTTATCGCGAAAGTCTTCGGCGTGAAAGGAGAAGTGAAGATACACTCCTATGCACGCTCTCTTGATGAGTTTGAACCGCTTACTTCCGTGCTTGTAGGGAAGAGTGAAAACAAAGTTGTCGAGAAGAAGATCGAAAAAGTTTCACCGCGCGGGAACGATATCTATATAAAATTTTATGATGTCGATGACCGAAACGCATCGGAAGCATTGGTCGGTCATTTTTTATTTGTTGAGGAAACGGCGCGAAAGCGTTTGGCGCCGGGTGAATTTTTCGTGGACGACATTATCGGAATGTCCGTCCTCGATTCCCGTAAGAAGGTGCTCGGCGTGGTAAAAGATGTCGTCAGGTATCCCGCACAGGATGTCTACATTGTAAAGGCCGGCGAAGATGAGGTGATGGTGCCGGCGGTGCGCAACATCGTTCGTGCTGTAGATGCCAAAAATCGAACGATCACGATCGCTCCTCCCGAAGGACTTTTTGACGGGCTTGAGTGAGGGAATGCTATGAGCATACGAATCGATATTCTTTCCGCAGTTCCAAAGTTGCTCGCCAGCCCGCTGAGCGAGAGCATCCTGAAAATTGCTCAAGAAAAAAAACTGGCGGAAATCGTCGTCCACGATTTACGGGCGTTTACACACGATAAGCATCATACCCTTGACGAATCGCCGTACGGCGGCGGTGCGGGCATGATTCTGAAACCGGAGCCGATTTTCGAGTGCATCGAATCGCTGAAGACGGAGCGGACGTACGACGAGATTGTCTATGTGAGCGCGGACGGAGAGCCGTTTACGCAAAAGATTGCCAACGATCTTTCTTTGAAATCGAATATCATGATCCTCTGCGGACATTATAAAGGAGTCGATGAACGAGTTCGGCAATCGGTGATCACGCGGGAGATTTCGATCGGCGACTACGTGCTGACCGGAGGCGAGCTGGCTGCGCTAGTGATCGCCGACGCAGTGGTAAGAGTGATACCGGGAGTGATCGGAGACGGAGAGTCGGCGCTGACGGATTCGTTCCAGGACGGATTGCTGGACAGCCCTCATTACACCCGTCCGCCGGAATACCGCGGCATGAAAGTGCCGGATGTTCTGCTGTCGGGGAATCACAAAGAAATTGCAGCATGGCGCGATGAAGAACGAAGGAAGCGGACAGAAGAGCGCCGGGAAGATTTGATTGATAAAAAATAACAGTTGAAAAATACTCTCACGCAGAGCCGCTAATGTTTCATTTTTAATATATTTTGCGTCTTGGCGTCTTTGCGAGAGACGCTCTTGATGTATTTTTCAGAAGATTCAAAAATAAAAGGTTAACGAACGGAGTAAAGCAATGAGCAAGATTAAGTTGGTAGAAGCGACTCAGTTGAAAACGAACATCCCCGAATTTGTAACGGGCGACACATTGAACGTCCACGTGCGCGTCGTGGAAGGGGACAAAGAGCGCATTCAGCAATTTCAGGGTGTGGTGATCGGCAAGCGCGGGAGCGGAATGGGCGCGACCTTTAGGATCAGAAAAATATCCGATGGAGTCGGCGTTGAGAGGATTTTCCCCGTCCACTCTCCGCGCATCGCAAAAATTGAAAAGATTAAATCGAGCACAGTGCGCCGCGCGAAGCTCTATTACTTGCGCGATCTTGCCGCAAAACAGATCCGACAAAAAACCAGTACCTGAGTTTCCAGTGCCCGGAAATCCCATTCGAATAGGGGCTGTCCCCGATTTCTATTGCCGGCCCGTTATTTTCGGATTACAGCAACCAGAAAGTCCCGCTGCGGCGGGACTTTTCTTTGAAAGCGCCGGAGTGAACACCGAGCGCATTCTCAATGGCGAATGCGATGCCGCGCTGATCGGTCCTGTTGAATATGCCCGCAACAGCTCCGACTTTTCGTTGTATCCCGCCATCGGTGTATCGTCGCGCGGGGAAAGCCGGACAAGCGTCCTTTGTATAAACCGGAATATCCGTACAATCGCTTCCGTAGCTGTCGGTGCTGTCTCTTCTTCCGATATCATTCTCGCGAAAATTATCCTCTCCGAAAAATTTGAACAGGAGATTGTCATCGTTCCGGTGATCGGCCCGGTAGAGCAAATGTTGGCGAAGGCAGACGCTGCGCTTCTTACCGGTAACGCACTGCTCACTTCACGCTGGGAAGGGCCGACACTCGACCTCGTTGACGAATGGACCGACATCACCGACCTTCCGTTCGTTCATCTCCTTTGTGCCGCCCGAAAAGAAAAATACAAAAAAGAAATCGGGGCGTTGCTTCTCTCGTCTCAAGAAAAAGGAGTCGCTTCACTTCCCGCCATTGCCCTGCAGCAATCGAAAGAGCTAGCGCTTCCCGTTGATGCGATGGAGCAGCAACTTGAGCGCTACGCGTACGGTTTTGACGACGAAGCGCGTGAAGCCCTCGGTGAATTCTTTCGCTACGCATTTTATCTCGGGATATTGCCTGACGTGCCGGAGATTGAGGTGTTTGGGTGAACCATGTCAAGGTTTTGAACCTTGACATGGGTGATATTACATCACTTGCATAGGTAAATTTGCACGCCATATTTTTCGCTTGTTATAGTGAGCAGCACTCTCTATATTTCATAGAATTCAGCCGATAATGGTAACTGAGATATGTTTATTATTGTCTGCGATGCAAGCTGAATTGCGGGAGCTTGCAAACCCCTCTTATGAATAATACCCAAAACATACTTCTTTCAATTCTTTCCGAAGCCCAGAGTAAGAATTTCCCTGTGGGTAAAACTCAATTGGTCAAGTACCTTTATTTGACTGAAGTCGAATATTACCGCGAAACCGGCTCACGGTTGACCAATTTGGAGTGGAAATTTTACCATTATGGTCCGTATGCGTTTGAATTAGGAACCATTTTGGAAGAGAAAATATTCAAGCATGAAGAAATAAAAGTTTCTGCCGAAAAGAGTTTTGATAAATTTACCGTTGCAGAACCTACGAAGCATTACAACGATCTGGTTGATATAAAAACAAGTTTGATTGTTAAACGGATTATCGGAATGTGGGGGGATAGGCCATTACAAGACCTTTTGGATTATGTCTATTTTGAAACTGAGCCGATGCAGGCTGTCGACCGACGAGGTCAAAGCCTCGATTTTTCAACTATCAAAAAAGATGAATCGGCAGCCGTCATTCCGTTGAAGGCTTCTAAAGATGCGGAAAAGAAAATTGCCGCACTTCGCGACAAATTTTCCAAACGGCTGTCAGAGCTTTCTGAAATTCGACCGGCAAAGGAACCTTCTACTGAAGAGTACAAACAAGCTCTTGAAGCGTGGGAAGAGGGGGAGCGATCTGATATGGGAGACATTTCAAAAATCAAAGTAACGATCACTAAACAAGAATAGTATATTGACTCATAAGGGGATTGAGATACCGGGACTCGTCACTACGTATTACGAAGTCGGTCCTTCTAAAGGATATGAATTAGGTCAGATTGTTTGGATACCCGCACTCTATACAAACAAAGACAAAGTCATTCTTGATATTGATGTATCGGTTGACCCCACAGAGCAAACCCTTCCTGCAATTCTTTCAACCGTAGACAATCGCAAGTATAAATTTCCGGTAAAAAGTCTTGACTTAGCGTCCAACGAACACCTTTTTGTCACAAAGGGGAAAATGCGCCCAGCAATTTTTTTGACCGAAGGTTTTACCCGTTGGCCGACAAATCCATCGGAACAAATTTTTCTTTGCGCTCCCCTTTATACGTTAGACAAAGCAAAAATCTCACAACAATTTGTTCTGAATGTACAGGCATTCAAACTTCCAAGCAAATTTTATTTGCGTCCTTTTCCCTTATTTCGCGTTGAAGAATCTATTGCACGATTTGAGTACATTCAAACGGTTGACATTTATGCACTAAGCCCATATAAAGAATGCGGCCATCCTGTAACCCTTTCTCAAGAGTTTTTCGCCTTGCTTAAAATACAATTGACAAGATATTTAGGAGGGGGATTGACGCGGGAAGATAGCGATATAGTAAACGTCTATGGTGATATTATTCTCGATGAAGCGCGCAAACAAGGGGTGAAGATTCCATAGTATTTTCATCCCGTTTCCAACATTGCCCTTGGGAACGTAAAGGAGCAAAATTCTTCGCCAGAAACGGACAAGTACTGCGTCTAAAGTGTTGGCTGCTGTTTTTTCAACACAAAGTTCATACGCCAATCCAAGTTGAATATGTCACCTACTAAAACAAACGAACGTGAATTAGGTTCGAAACTTGTTGAATGGATCAATGAATACATTGCCGGCGGAAGTTTTCCATTCACTGAAGCGACGAATGAACCAGGCATCAAGGTCGAGAACACCACTTACTTCGGCGATATTGTTTTCTGGAAGGATCGCATACAAAACCAACCCTTCTCCTATCTTGAATTAAAACCGCCTAATGCCCAAAAAGAAGACTTAGAGCGTTTCCGCAAAAAGGCAATTCAGCTAAAAGTAACTCACGCCTTCACATGGGATTTCCAAACGATTAACGCTTATGAAGTTAAAGGGAATAGAACTTTACTTATTTATTCGGAGCCGACACCAGTACTAAACAAAATTGAAGATTGGTTGCGCGGCGATAAGCAAGCTACAATAAAGAAATATATTCGCCGTATTTGTCAAGAACTTACCTCTCTCAATACTACCGGCAAGCTTACAAAATTTATACCCGATAAAGTTTACTTTGTCAACCTTATTCGTGAAACAACAGAGAAACTTCTCGATGTTTTTGAAAAATTTATTCTTGAAAAAAACAACAACAGGGTATATCGTGAGACGATTCGAGCTTACGCTGTCCAGCAAGCGATCCCGCCAACCGAGGATAAAATCAAAATCCTTGCCCACCACCTTGTCTATGGCCTGGTAACAAAAGTAATTTTCTATTTGACCGTTCGACGTTTTTTCCAGGACCTTCCAGAGCTGTACCATGGCGATGAGGGCGAATTAGGCTTCATTATTCGAAAAGCATTTTCGCAAGCCAGAGAAAAGGATTGGCAGGCCGTTTTCGAGGAAGATCCCATTGAGCAGCTGGGCATTCCGAAAAATGCATACCCGATTTTGGAAGAACTCTTCTCTGAACTGCGGGCGTACCACTTTGGCGAGTTGCCAGAAGATGTTATCGGCCAATTGTTCGAAGAAATTATAGACCCTCAAAAGCGCCACGAACTTGGACAGTACTTCACGCGAGAAGATTTGGTCGACTTTGTTATTGCAACCGTTGTCCGCGATAAAGACGGTGTGTATTGCGACCCGACATGCGGCTCAGGGACGTTTCTCGTTCGAATATACGACCGTCTTCGATTTCTCTCAAGCAATAGGTTGAAGCACGAACAACGCTTGAATCAAATTTGGGGATTCGACATCGGAAAATTCCCTGCGGAACTTTCGACTATTAATTTGTTCAGGCAGAGTGTAAGAAATGTTGACAATTTTCCTCGTGTACGCCGGAAGGATATTTTTGAAGTTCATAAGGATGATTCCTTCCCTTTTCCCCCGCCACGATCCGGCTCCAAAGCTATTAAAGTAGATTTACCACTGCCTGAATTTGATGCTTTGGTCGGTAACTTCCCCTACATTCGACAGGAATTAATTCAAAAAGAAGTTAAGGACAATAAAGCGAAGCTGACGAGACTTCTCGCCGGAGAATATCTGCAGACGTATCCCGCGTTATTTACCTTCAAGAATAAACTGGACAGTTTTAAGGTTTCTTCCAAACAAATTGAAGCCGCGGTTAAGAACAAAAGCCTTGAGCTGACGCTTTCCGGTCAGGCCGATATCTATGCCTACATATTTCTTCACACGGCAACATTTCTGAAAACTGACGGACAGTTTTCCATCATCACGTCCAATGCATGGCTCGATGTCGCTTACGGAGGAATTCTCAAACAATTTTTCCTCGATCATTTTAAAGTCAAAATGGTCATTGCGTCTTGGGCGGAGCCATGGTTTGAGGATGCGGCAGTGAATACGATCATTACAGTATTAGAACGCAACAATGAAGTGCAAAACAGGGACAACAATATCGTTCATTTTGTGAAACTAAAGAAGGGATTGAAAGAACTTGTTCCTTTCGATATACAATTTGACGGAGACAAACGCTGGCTGAAGTATGATAGCATTGTTGACACAATTGAGTTTGCGAAAGATGACAAACGATGCCGGGCTGTGACGACTGATATTTCAACGCTTGAAACGGATGACATGCGTGTTCGCATGGTATCTCAGGCTGCGCTTAAGAAAGAAATCGCTGAGAAGAAAGATTTATCGAAGTGGGGAAAGTATCTACGCGCTCCGGACGTTTATTTTGAGATACTTGATAAATGTAAAGGTAAACTTGTTCCACTAAAAGAAATTGCGGATGTGCGTTTTGGAATCAAAACAGGAATCAATGAATTCTTTTACCTAGAGAAAATTGATGAGACAAAAAAGGGGAAAGTATTATGCAAAAATGAAAGAGGTTGGAAAGGAGAGATAGAAGATCAATATTTACTGAAAGTAATCAAAAGTCCGAAAGAAGCTGAAAGTATTACAATTAACCCTGATGCGCTGAAGTATTTCATATTTGCATGCAATAAAAGCAAAGCTGAGCTCAAAAAAGATAGCCACGTTGGCGCATTACGGTATATTGAATGGGGAGAAAAACAAAAGACAGAAGATGCTACGCCATGGAGAGCAGTTCCTTCGGTACAAGGAAGAAAGTTTTGGTGGAGCCTCGGCAGGGAACGATTACCCGAAATTATTCATCCTGCCGGCATCGGAGAAGTATACAAAGTTTTCGATAATTCCATCAAAGTTCTAAATGACAAACGCTTATACGAAATCTACACAAAAGGTGAAAAATCTCTCAAGTATATATTGAATTCTACACTTTTTTCATTGTTCATCGAAAGCACTGCACGAATGTCTCTAGGAGATGGGTTGGTCGATTTGACCGTGTATGAAGTAGAAGAAAATCCGGTGTTGTTACCATCTTCAATTCTTGAACAGCAAAGAAGTGATCTTGCGAAAATTTATACAAAGTTTTCAAAGCGGAAAATCAAATCCATATTCGAAGAAGTTAAGGAAAAAGATAGAAATAAAATCGACTCAATACTTCTTGAAATTTTGGGTTTAGATGTGAGTGAGTATCTGCCTCGCATTTATGATGGTTTACGAGAAATGGTAAAGGAGCGACTAGAGTTACCCAAGATGAGGAAGAGACAACAAAAACAAACGATGACTATAGCGTACGATCAGGTAAAGCAATCCGTAATTGAAGATTGTCTACCGAGCGGCGTGAAGAAATTTCCCAAAGAATTTCTTGATGAGGAATTGAAGGAAAAAGATTTTGAAAAATACAGTACATCCGGCACACCACTTACGTCAACACATTTTTTCGGCCAATATGAAATAAAGGACGAAACAGGTCAAAAAATCTGCACGCTTGACAGCGAATTGAAAGTTGAATATGCATTTCTGCTCGCCAAACCCGATACGTACACTCTTCTTATACCCAAAAGTGAAAAAGCAATAAAGATTGCCCTAAATAAATATCGAAAGTATGTGAGAGACCTTCAGCAACAACTCGAAGCCGACGCAAATCAAAAAACTCACGACTGGAGTGCTGCAGAACGTATGGCAAAAGAAATATTGGAAGAATTTGGAGTGAAAAGAGCCTGAAAATAAAAACATCAAAAAGGAAAATTCTGATCGTTATTTTCAAAAAAACCGGTTTGAAATAACATATGCCGTCACAATTTGACAAGCGAAAATTCATGCAATTGGCAATTGATGAAATGAAGAAGTCAATTGCAGAGCAACGTCATGATAATAAAGCAAACCCAAAAGTAGGCGCAATATTGGTTTCTCCGGATGGCAAAATAATAGGAACAGCATATCGGGGAGAACTTCGTGAAGGCGACCATGCAGAGTATACATTGCTCGATCGTAAGTTCCGCGATAAAAATATTACAGGTTGTTATTTGTTTGCCACACTTGAACCGTGCGCACCGGGCGCAAGAAAACATCCAAAACTTGGCTGTGCCGAACGAATTGTGAATGCTAGAATCAAAAAAGTGTGGATAGGAATTGAAGATCCCGATCCGGCTATTGACCGTAAAGGGGTAAAATATCTGATGGACTCCGGGATAGAAGTGGAAATGTTTGATAATGATTTTCAGGATATCATTGAAAAGGAGAACAAAGAGTTTCTTAAACAGGCACTTATACGAGCTCATGAAATTAAGAAACCCAGAGACATTGTGCTTACACCATTAGAAAAAATTGTTGAGAGTGCGACTATTAATGAGTTTTCGCAAGATTCGCTAAAACTATATATCAGCCGTGCAAAACTAAAAATGGAACCGGATAGCCCAGAGTTTCTTGCTCTTTTAGAGCAGCAACAATTGATAGAGTATGAGACGTCGGCTCCAGCAAGTGATACAGCTGATACAAGAGATGTTTTTAGAAGAAACGATGTAATGCCATATCTGGTTTGGGAAAGCGGGATGAAAAATGGCGAGAATCTTTCTGACACATTTACTAACAATGGAGAGAGAGCAAACATTGTATCATATCATGCTTATGATGACAACACTTCTCATATTCAAATAAGACAAGGCATTGTTGAAAAAGGTCAGAAATGGAACATTACTGCGCAGAGTACTCGTGGAAATATTTCAGATAATCTGTTTGGGTATCATATTGATGTTTTTTTTCAAGATAAAGACGAGCGGCGCTACAAACAGGAAATTGTAAGAAGCAATGGAAGAACTATTGCACATAATCCTGAATTAATTCAAACCTTTCAAAGCCAATATAAACCTACTGGTTTGGGAATATTATTATTTGGTAAAGACCCGCGTAATCGTTTTCCGCAGGCAGTGCTAAAAGTAGAAGTACGCTACGGAAATATGGAACCAGAAATTCAAGATTTTCGAGAAGCGTTAGTGCTTATTCCTGACAAAGTTGAAGAATGGTTAAAAAAGGTATTGTCATCTAGAATTTCACGCGAACAATTTACACGAACGACAACGTATGATTTTCCTATTAAAGTTTTGCGGGAAGTTGTTATAAATGCTCTTGTTCATCGTGATTATGATATTAAAGAGGCTAAATGCTATTTAATAATTAACGACAATGAAATAATAGTGAAAAGCCCTGGTTTGCCCGTTAGCCCAATAAAGTTTGAAGACTTCAAAAGCTTTAATGCACCATCACTCAGCCGTAACCCTAAATTGATGGCTATTTTTAATGCGATGGAATATGTAGAAGAGCGTGGAATTGGGATGAAGGAAATGAAATCGTTACCGGGTGAATATAATTTACCCTTACCTCACATTACTTGGCAAGATCCGTTTCTTACCATAACATTTCCCAGATCACATAACTTCATTGAATCACTTGTTGGGTCTAGCATATTTAGCAAATTGAATGAAGAGGAGCGCAAAGGCTTAATTTATATCTATAATCAAAAGGAAGTGAGCAAAGCGCAATATGCGGAGCAGTTCAAGTTTAATGAAAAGAAAGCGCAGAGGCATTTAGCAAGATTTAAAGGACTAAAGCTGGTAAAGCCATTTGGTCTTAGCAAATCAATCAAATATAGATTTAATCAAAAATAATTTGCTGGACACAATGTCCAGCATTATGTCCAGCAATTAATAGGCTTTTGCTCTTGAATTGTTCTATCTGGACACAATACGGGACATTCTGTCCAGATTATCTAAGTATTTGAACCTTAGTCCAAAGTTGTCCGCCGGAGGCGGACGAGCACTTCGCGAAAGAGATTGAAACGGAGTTATTTGTTCCCCCGAGACACTGGGAACGAAATAATAAAAAATTAGATAATCAGTCGATTTTTTCATTAAATGGAAATTGACTTTCGTGAAACCCTGTTCTATATTCTTGTGTTATTATTATACCAGCCACTGAAACATCGCCAGATCAAGCATCCCATAAACGCCCTATGGATAGTATTGCCAAGAAACTAGAGAATCTCTCTATTCTTTTCCAGGAAAAGCTCGATCGATTCATTTCTTTCCATCCTGGCGATGAAGAGATACTTGCGCGTCGATTCCTGCGTTCTATAAGTCCAAAATATGTGGATATTATGCTCTTGCTACGGAGCTTGGAAGAAGACTTCGGAAGGGACGATTTTGAATTTTTATTGAGACAGTTTTCACTATCTCTGGCGTCTATTGAGGAAATGGATGAAGAGTTTCAAAAGGCGTTTTTTTTCAATGCATTTGATGGATTTCTTGGCGACATGCTGACAGTATTGGAGAAAGTCATTACTTTAATTCGGGAAGAAAAGATTCAGGCAAAAGTCAGGACATCTGAACTTGAATCTACAATTCAAAGAATCTTCGAGTTTGACGAAAAGAAAAGTCCAACTCGACAGCAGATTCAGTCTATAAGAACATAAGGATTTCGGTTCACCGCTATGGGGGAACACATCTCACTTTTGGGCAGACTTAGCCTGCAAAAAAAGGACGACGCCTATCCTCTCTCGAGCGAACTATCCGATCTAATAAGATTCCTCTTCTATTATCGGGAAGAAATCAAGCCCGTCGATCCAGTTGAATTCGTAAGCCTATTTGTATTTGAGGGGCGCTATATTATCGACGACGTAATGGCTCTTGAAAGGCATTACCGCCTCGCAATTCGGGGAGACAGAAAAGACACCATAACAAAATTACACAGAGATTTTTTTCAAATGCTGCTTCCCTTCTGCCGTGTACACATTGGAAGTGCTACATACAGAAAGACCAGAGGGATGTTTGTAGAGAAGCTGGCCTTATTGGTCCTCAAACTAGAAGAAGGAAAAGAAGGCTATTCAAGCGTGATTCTTCTTGAAGATGATGAATCATTTGGCATAAAACATCATTTTGGCCATGAAGAATTTGATATCGTTAAAATGCCAGCGGGGAAGGAGATGGCGATAGGAGAGTGCAAAACTGACGGCAGTAGATTTCATGAACAGGAAGACTTACTGCAGTGGTACGAAACTGCGGCTGAGAGAGTTGAACAGGAAGGAATCAATAAAGTGCACATGCTAGCTGTATGTGCGGAAAACGATGACATCATGACTAAACATATAGGAAAAATGAAACTAAAAAGGCCTTGGTGGGGATTTACAGTTATTAAAAAGAAAGAGGCTTGGAAAATTTAAGTAGGATTTATCAGTTTTCAACGATCCAACTACTACTACGTTACCCCCTCAACTCGTTCGAATCTCAGCTTGGGGAATAAAAAAAGCGAAGTTTTTCGCCAGAGGTGGACAAGCACCCCTCGAAAGACATTGAACCGAAGGGGATCCAAAAAACAATCCATTCAAACATCATCTGCCGCAAGCGGGGATCCATGAAATCAAAATTCGAAATTATTCCGCGCGGTCTAATCGAAAACATGATCTTCGTGATCCGCGGGCATTTGGAAATAATTGAGGTTTCAATTTGAAACCTCAAAATGATTTTATGTTTTAGTTGACTAATAGAGAGTAAAATATCTTGGGAAGTAAATTTGGCACCTCAAGTTGCGGTGGAAGACGATACCCTTCGTATGCATTCACCAAAGCAAGGCGTGGCAATGTTATCAAGCATGCTGCATAGCTATCGTGCCGTCCATGTCAACATCCACAGGGGGAATCTATGAAATCAAAAGAGATTATTGTTCCACAAAGAAGAATCGAAAACAGGATATTTATACTTCGCGGTCATAAAGTGATGCTTGGCCCCGATCTGGCAGAATTGTACGGTATTGAAACACGAGCACTTATGCAGGGAGTAAAGCGTAATCGAGAACGCTTTCCAATAGATTTCATGTTTGCGCTTACACGTAAAGAGATACTGAGGATATCACAAATTGTGATATCCTTAAAATACTCCAAATCGGTCTACGCTTTTACCGAAGAAGGCGTTGCCATGTTGTCCGGTGTTCTCAACAGTCCACGTGCAGTTCAAATGAACATTGCCATCATGAGAGCTTTTGTAAAACTCCGGGAAATTCTCTTAACTCATAAGGAACTTGCATTAAAACTGAGGCAGCTTGAAATGAAGGTTGAGAAGCACGATGGAGAAATAGAGGCAATCTTTCAAGCGATACGCCAATTGATGGTATTGCCGGACGAGCCAAAACGTCCGATTGGATTCTGAAGTTGAATTGACGGGGAAGAAACAAAAGGCTTTATGGTACCATTTTGGCACCTTAAAGCGGGTGAACTTCTCGGTCGGAGGTGGTCGCAAATTGCGGCCACCTCTGAGAACTTAAGCACTCTTCTTACCCGCCGAAGATTAAATGGATTCCGGCTTTCGCTCGACGAGTCGTCGTAGTCTGGCGACCGGAATGACATTTACATGAAAGTGTATCACTACTGCCGGTTGAAACTCTCCAAAATTCAGTGTAACTTCATTCCATGTTACGAAGCCTCTACGTTAAACATTATGCTCTCATTGAAGAAATCAGCGTTGAGTTCGAGCGCGGACTGAATATCATCACCGGCGAAACAGGGGCGGGAAAATCGATCCTCATTGACGCGCTGAGCCTGCTTCTTGGCGAACGGGCCAGCACGGAGGTCATTCGCAAGGGGGCGGAGAAAGCAATCGTGGAAGGGACATTTGCCGTTGCGGGCTCGCCGAAAATCCAATCTCTCCTAAAAGAAAACGACATTGAATTGTCGGAAGAAATGATCGTCCGCCGGGAAATTTCGGCAAAAGGACAAAGCCGCTGTTTCATCAATGACTCCCCTGTTCCACTCACACTTCTGAAGGAAGCTGGCGATGTGCTCGTCGACCTTCACGGCCAGCACGATCACCAGGCACTGCTTCGTCCCGAGACCCATATCGATTTTCTCGACGATTTTGGTGGAGACGAGCGGCTTCTCACTGAATATCATCAATCTTACAAAAAACTCTCCGAACTCTTTTCAAAAAAACATCGTTTGCGGGAACAAGAACAGCGTCTGAAGGAAAAGAAAGATTTGTACGAATTTCAGATGAAGGAAATCGACGCCATCAATCCGCAGGCTGGAGAAGAGGAAACGCTTGAAGCGGAATTGAAAATTTTGGAAAATGCCGAGAAACTGCACGAATTGACCTCACAATTGAGCCAGCTTTTGTATGAAGGGGAATCTTCAGTTCACGACAATCTTGTTTTGGCATGGAAACAGATTGAGACACTACGGGAGATAGATCAAACTTTTGCCGATATTGCCGGCGAAGCAAAGTCGGCCGAAATTATCGTGGAAGAATTGTCGAAGTTCATTCAATCCTACAACGCAAAAATTGAATTCAACCCTGAAAAACTTGAGCAGATTCGCGAGCGGCTTGGTCAATTCTCACTACTAAAAAAGAAATACGGCGGGACACTTGAATCTCTTCTTGAACACCGCAGAAAGATCGGCGATGAGTTTTCGCTTGCTGAAAATTTTGAAAAAGAGCTTGCCGCTATCGATTCCGCCATTATGGACGAACGGAAAACCTGCTCGGCCGCCGCACAGAAATTAACGGAAAAACGCCGCGAATCAGCAAAGAAAATCGAAAAAGCGATTATCTCCGCGCTTGCCGATCTTGGAATTATGAATGCAAAATTTTCGGTACGCATCGGCAATGTGCCAATGGCGATGGGCTCAAACAACGGAAGTGCAACAGCATCGGACGCGTTTGTAAAGATTGGAAAGGAGTTTTACGAGGCGACGTCAAAGGGAATTGATGTGGTCGAATTTTTTATTTCGACAAATGTCGGCGAGGATGTGAAGCCCCTGGCAAAAGTGGCATCCGGCGGAGAGATTTCCCGCGTGATGCTTGCGCTGAAATCGGCTCTCGCAGCATCGGACAAAATCCCGCTTCTTATTTTTGATGAAATCGATGTCGGTGTCAGCGGGCGTATCGGTCAGGCTGTCGGTTTAAGCTTAAAGAAACTTGCCGGACTTCACCAGATTATTGCGATCACTCATCTTCCTCAAATTGCCGGTTTGGCGGATACACATTTTGCGGTTGAGAAAATTGAAGATGGAAAGAGGACAACGACTCGTTTGCGCAGGCTGGATGTAGAAGAGCGGGTTCGTGAGGTTGCAAAATTAATGAGCGGGGAGAAGGTGACGGAGGCAGGGTTGAAAAGTGCGCGGGAGCTAATGGGGAGAAAATAAATAAAAGCAGTTAGGTTTTGGGCATTAGCTATTGGGGGGAGGCATGAGAAATTTTCGGGAATTACGCATTTGGCGAAATGGAATGGAGATCGTTCGCCAAGTTTATATCGTAACACCTCTATTACCGGACGTAGAAAAATATGGACTCAAATCTCAACTTCAACGAGCGGCTGTATCAATTCCATCCAATATCGCGGAGGGGTGTAGCAGAGATAGCGAACGAGATTTTAGATGGTTTTTGCATATCGCTATTGGATCTGCGTTTGAGCTTGAAACACAATTGACGATCTCCCATCAGCTCAACTTGATCCCGAAAAAGAAGATAGAACCAATACTTCGTTTGCTGTCGGAAGAACAAAAAATGATTAACAGTTTCATTTCGGCAATTAAAACACGACAAGCCAACACCTAACAACCCAGCTTCTAAAGAAAATGCCATTAACAATTTACAACACCCTTACCCGGACTAAGGAAGAATTCAAACCCCTTCACGAAGGCCTCGTCGGGATGTACGTCTGCGGTCCGACCGTCTACAGCGATTCGCATATCGGACACGGCAAGAGTTATATTTCGTTCGACATTATCGCCCGCTACCTTCGGTATCTCGGGTATCGAGTGCTGTACGTGCAAAACATTACCGACGTGGGACATTTGCTCGACGACGGCGAGGACAGGATGCTGAAGCAATCTCGCATCGACAAAATTCATCCGATGCAGATTGCAGAAACTGTCACACGGAGTTACTTCGAAGACATGGATGCGCTGAATATTCTCCGTCCGGATATTTCTCCGCGGGCGTCGGGGCACATCATCGAACAGATCGAGATCGTGAAGAAGCTTCTTGCGAACGGCCATGCGTATGAAGTGAACGGATCGGTCTATTTCGACGTGCGGAAATTTAAAAACTACGGCAAGCTCTCCGGCAGGTCGATCGATGAAATGAAAGAAGGGACCCGTGTTGAAGTGAAGTCGGAAAAAAGAAATCCGGAAGACTTTGCGCTCTGGAAAAAAGCGGAGCCGGAACATATCATGCGGTGGCAAAGCCCGTGGGGCGAAGGCTTTCCCGGATGGCACATCGAGTGTTCGGCGATGTCGATGAAATATCTCGGCGAGTCGTTCGATATTCACGGCGGGGGTCTGGACAATCAATTTCCCCATCACGAATGTGAAATTGCGCAGAGCGAATGCGCAACCGGCAAACCGTTCGTGAAATACTGGGTTCATAATAACCTGGTGACGGTCGACGGTCAAAAAATGTCGAAGTCCCTCGGCAATTTTGTAACGCTTAAAGATATGTTCAAAAAATTTGACCCTGCCGTCATACGCTTTTTCATACTCCAAAGTCATTACCGGAGTACGTTGGATTTTAGCGAACAAGCTTTGGAAGCATCGAAGACAGGCCTTGCAAAATTGCAGAATACGGTACGGAGATTGCAGGAAGCGATTGATTTTGCGAAACGCTCATCTTCGTTCGGATCATTTGAAAGAGATTTGAGACCGTTCCGGACAGAATTTATCGAAGCGATGAATGATGACTTCAACACACCGAGGGCAATCGCCGTTCTTTTTGATCTCGCATCGAACGTGAACGATTGGCTGATGCCGGGCATGTTACCGACAGAGGCTACACTTCACGCCATTAATAATTTTTTTGATGAGTTTGGGTCAAGGATTCTCGGGATTCCTCTCACGGAAGCATCGGCTGTGGCTTCCGGAAACGGTACCTCTCAAGCCGGTTTGATGGACTTGCTCATCGAAGTGCGGAAGGAAATTAGAAAGCAGAAATTGTGGTCGTTATCGGATAAAATCCGGGATGGAATCAAAGCGCTCGGCATCGTTCTTGAAGATACCAAAGACGGCACAACGTGGAAAAAGGGATGAATTCTTCATACATTACAGCAAGTTGAGACTTCTGAATAATTTTAAAAGTATGACTCGCGCAAAGACGCAAAGTGATTTAAAAACAGAGTCTTTGCGCCTTCGCGGCTTGGCGAGAGACAATTTTTCAGAAGTCTCAGATTATAAGTTGTGCTAAGGGTAAACTTCTTGAAGAATGGCTCGTCTAATTAATTGGAAGGAACATCAGTGAAGAGACTGCTATTCACCTGTTCATTGTTGATCGCTCAATGTTCATTGATGGCTCAGAATTCGGCAGGCGATGCGGCTAACATCGAACCACGTTATGTGATAGATATGCCGACAGCCGGACTAATAAAGCGTGGAGCGTTTGCCATGGATGTCGATTTCTTTGAAAACGGCGGAATGACAGTCGGCCTTACAGCGGGCGCTCTTGATCGTTTGAATTTCGGCATTTCATACGGGGGAACAGGAATTATCGGACACGATATTATTACCATGCAGAAGCTCCCCGGAGTCAGTCTGAAGTATCGCCTCTTCGATGAAACGATGGAGATGCCCGCTATCGCGCTTGGGTTTGACTCGCAGGGAAAGGAAACGTACATTGATAGCCTGGAACGGTTCACGATTAAGTCGCGTGGATTTTTTGCTTCTGCCAGCAAGAATTATTCTTTCATGGGCAATTTGAGCTTCCACGGCGGAGCAAATTACAGCCTTGAGAACAAAGACGGCAACAAGGCCGTTGATTTTTTCGCAGGTGCTGAAAAATCATTAGGTTCCGACATTTCATTGTTAGCAGAGTATGATTTTGGATTGAATGATAACATCGGCGTTGTCGGTAAAGGGAACGGATATTTGAACACGGGCATGCGCTGGTCATGGGGAAACGGATTCACGCTTGGATTTGACCTGAAGAACCTTGTGAGGAATCAAAACAACGTAACAATTGGAAATAGAACGATCCACGTAGAATATGTACGGACGCTGTAATATGAAATTGAGGGAATGATACAATCCTCTGCGGTGTTAGTATGATGATGGCTCCATAAGCGAGGAAGGAATTATTTATGAAAACTATCCTAAGCATTTTCAATCTGCTGTCATTTTTTCTTATTGCGGGATTCTTTTTTGCCGGGTGTTACACACGGATGGAAACAATGAGCGACGAAGGATCCGGCGCTGGTGACAATGGGGACTACGCATATGCCGATTCCTCGGGGGCTTCAAACGACACAACCGGCAATAATTATTTTTCAGACGATGACTACCGATCGTCGCAGTACAGATCGGCGTTCGACTATTACTATCCGCCAACGTACGGCTGGGACACAGGGATAGATCCCGGGTACGGCGATTACGGCTATCCATGGGATGCGACATTGGTCTACCCGTATCCCTACTGGTATGGAAGCTATCCTTATTACGGTTGGGGCTGGGGTTTTGGCTATGGCTACGGTTATGGTTACGGCCATTATTACAATGGAGGTTACCGCGGAGGAAGAGGTGGACCCTTTTATGGGGGCAGATTAAGAACAATAGGGAGTACGCGCGGTGAAGGTGGCTTTTTAAGCGCGCGCGGCGCAGCCGGCGTCCCCGGAACAATTCCGGCCGCGAGCAGAGTCGCTTCATCCCGAACTTCATCAGTGCAGGACGTCGTTGCATCAAATGCACGAACTCGTTCACGACAAGAAATTCCCTGGTGGGAAAGAGGAAAAGCGACATCGGAGAATTCTCAAGCTCGAAGCGGAGTTGTAACACGTACGCAATCCGCGAGAGGAAATGTATCAATGTTCAATCGGGCAAGAAATGTAAGAACTCCTTCGAACTATAGCATGAATGCCCGTCGGATGGCTCAATATAGAGGACGGACACAATCCGCATGGGTAAGAAGATATGGTTCCCAGTCTAGGCCATCGGGCCGTCAGCAGGCACCTCATAGTTTTTCTCCACAGGGTGCAGGAGGTAGAAGCAGTGGCGGTGGTGGTGGAGGCAGTAGAGGTGGGGGCGGCGGTAGCAGAGGCGGAGGTGGTGGTAGCAGAAGCAAATAGCCATGAAGAACATCATGGTAAAAAGGATCATTACCTTTTTTTTGGAGTTCGGCGTGTTTTCCTTCGGTGGCTGTTACACGGTATTGATGGATCCGTCGATGCTGGCATCGTCGGAAGATGAGGGTTCGATAACAGCCTCTTCTCTTAGTGATTCTGCGTTAGGTGTTTCTTACAATCAGAACAGTTTATCCTGTCCCGGCAAAGCAGAATCCGACGGCAGGAATGATGATATGCAAAACGCTGGATTGATCACGCCCCACGATGCGTCTGTCGATCCGTACGGTTGGCAGGCTCCGGCATCAAGTCTGCCTTGGTGGTATGAAATGATCGCACCTGTTCCGCCAACCGCAGTGGCATCGGCTTCGCCGTCTACGGCGGTCGAAAGCGGACCGCGCCAACGAACGATCGGCAGTACTCGCGGGAATGACCGATCGCGTTCCGATTTTCAAGCATCAGCACCAGTTACAATAACGACCACAACAACAGCCCCGACCCCTCCGACTGCTACCGTTGCTGCACCAACCGGTCGCAACAAGAGAACGGGCAATAATTCAGCTACATCAACTACACGAAAGACAGGTTCAAATCGCGGAGGCGGCAGGGATTAAGAAGCGGAGAATATCTATGAAAACAAAACTCTTTGCACGTTCAATTATTTTTATTTTTTGTTTAGCAGCACTTGGTATATCCACTGCCAAGGCGCAATTTGCGGATGATGCGCTGCGCTTTTCTTCAACTGGATTCGGCATTGGATCACGCGCGCAAGGCATGGGCGGTGCGTACATCGGCGTTGCGGATGACTACAGTGCTTCCTTCTGGAATCCTGCAGGGTTAGCCCAAATGCGTAGACTTGAATTCACAGGCGGTGTTATAAATACGAATTATTCGAACAACGCAACCTTCTTTGGCAATACGACATCTGCAACGAATAGCAGCACGGGGCTGGATAATATCGGGTTTGTCTTTCCGGTTCCGACGTCGCGCGGGAGTTTGGTCTTTTCCGCGGGGTATAACAGAGTGAATGATTTTACCACCGCGCTTTCATTCAACGGTTTCAATCCGCGGAGTTCGATCATCTCGTCGCTCTACGATCCTGACCCTAATTTTGATATCCCGTTCCAAACGTATTTGGAGAATACAAACGGCTATACTCCTATTCAAAAAAATGTGCAGCAACAAGGAGATGTCCGGGAGAGCGGGAGCGTGGGGACATGGGCATTCTCCGGTGCGATCGATATTGGAGAGAATGTATCGTTCGGGTTGACGATTAATCTCATCAACGGTACATACAATTATGCCCGGAATTATACGGAAACGGATGTGAATAATGTCTACAACGATCCGACGAGATTTTATGATGCGAGCGGAAACGTTCTTCCCGACTCTTTATACAGGGAGTTCAACGCTTTCTATTACGATAATTCGCTTACCAGCGAATTGAGCGGGGCGAATGTTATGTTTGGGTTTATGTACAGATATGAAGACATTGCTCGATTCGGCCTCACAATTAAAACTCCGACCTCGCTTACCATTCATGAAACATATACCAATACCGGACAAAGTGCATTTGATGACACGGCGGGTTATTATTATTCGTACGATGCATATAATGACTACGGCCTGCAAACTCCGTGGGTGTTCGGCGCCGGAGCTTCGTATTCGCCTTTCGACGGACTGTTGCTGTCCGGACAGGTTGAGTACACCGATTGGACTCAATTGCAATGGACCGACAATGCCGACCTGCAAAGCGAAAATATATCTTTGGACCAGCAGTTTCGTTCAACACTAAACTATGCTGTCGGCGGGGAATTTGAAATTCCAAAAACTGAATTACGAGTGAGGGCGGGATATTCATTTAAGCCATCACCATATGTAGGTGATCCATCATCGTACGGTCAAACCACGTATACAGCGGGCGCCGGTCTTTTGCTACAAGACGACATCATGGTCGATGTTGCGGCGATGTTCGGGTCGTTCAAAACATTCCATAATAATTACGGCGATGAATCACTTAACCTCTCCCGCACGGATGAAAGCGTTTCTACTACGAATGTGGACTTCACTATCTCCTACAGGTTTTAACATAGTCTTTGTTGAAGGTCGGTAAAGGCTGACCTGATGGATTTATAGAAACCAATCTTCTTCTTGAGTTTACTGAAAAAAGGCGTGATTTAAGATTTTCACGCCTTTTTGTTTTGCCCTCTAGTTTTGTCTGTCCCTTCGAGCAAGCACTTCAATTCCTCATAATGTGGTTTTGCAGCGATTTTAGGGAGGTTAAAAGCTCACACCTCATTTTCCCCTTTTTTGGAAACGCATGACTCTATTTCTAAGAAAATGGGGTTGTAGAGAAATGAAACGTTCATTTCCGCACCGATTTTCCCTCTTTAGACCCCTTATTGAAGGTAATCTGTCTTTAGGTAATGGCACAAATATTGCGATTATAAGAAGCCACAATGTCTTTCCCGAACTACTGAAGGGAGAGTTTGTAGTTTGAAATATGTGATAGATTTATTAAAACTTTGAAACTTTGGAGAATACAATGAAAATATTTGCTAAGATTTCTAGGGCATTTCTTGTCGGATGCTTTCTCGTTTTTATGTCTACGGAAGCACTCGCGCAAACAGTGAAACTAAGGGTAGAACCGATGTCGCCTGGAAAATTGACGGCTATAGGCAAGAGCAGCCTCATGGCAACAACGGGTCTGAAGGTGTTCGGCAAAGGAGCAAGAGCTTATATGCTTGCGGATACGACCGGCTCCGGAGCAACACTCGTGACCTCATTCGCATGGTCGTTTGTTTCTCGACCGACAGCCTCCAATGCGGTTCTTGACAGCGCAGGCAACAATCCATATCAAAGCTTCACGGCAGACTCTACTGGACAATATATTGTCAGTGTCTCAATAAACGGCGGAGCAAAGTCCGACCAAGATACGTTCTGGGTTAGCACGTACATTGGAAATCCGACTACAGTGGTACCATCAGCGATACCATGCGCGACATGCCATTCTTCAATTAATACGGAATGGCAAACTACAGACCATGCTCTTATGTACACGCAAGGGATTATGGGGAAACTGGAAGTCAATGCAAACGGCCAAGGTATGTATTCTTCGAGTTGCTGGAAATGTCACACCACGGGCTACGACCTTACGGCAAACAACGGAAATTTTGGATATCTTTCACATTCACTCGGATGGGATACCACAGCATTCAAAGGTAAGACGAAATCCGGAAGCAGCTATTTAATTAACAACGGCGACTCGTCAATCTATAAAAACATGGTAGCGAATTATTCTGCGCTCGTTCCATTAGCAAGCATAGGTTGCGAAAGCTGCCATGGTCCCGGGAACGGCCACAACGGAGATATAACGAAAATCGGCCTCTCGCTCGATGCGGGTGTTTGCCAGTCATGCCATGATTCCCCCCCGAGGGAACCCATCGGGATGTTCTGGGCTTTGTCAGATCATGCAACAATGCCCCTTGCGGGAACAGATGCGACCTCAACGAGCTGTTTCCCTTGCCATAGCGGCAGCGCATTTGTGAAATGGGTTACTGACAGCAAACCTGCTACAGATGCAAATTGGAGTGCAGCGACCGACGCTAGTTACCCTTTGACCTGCTCAGTCTGTCATGATCCGATGAGCGCAGCAAATCCAAATCAGATTAGAACCGTTACCGTTGACACGCTACGGAACGGATATCATATCCCGTCCAGCGTTGGAGGTTTAGGTCAACTTTGCATGAATTGCCATCGGTCACGAAATAATGTTGCTACAAAAGTTACAACAACTCCTCCCTACTACGGCTTTTCAAGCCACTACGGCCCGCATGGCAATCCGCAGACCGATATGCTTTTGGGTCAGAATGCGTACCAGTACGGAGACAGCAGCCTTACCGGATTAACAACTCATACCGGTGTTCCTGACGCTTGCGTCACCTGCCATATGCCGACCACTGACGGAATGCCTGACCATCAATTGGCTATGCAAGATACAACTGGTACAGGCGTTTTGCACGACCGCGTCGATGCTTGCCAAACCTGCCATGGAGCCCAAATCCAAAAATTCGACAACATCAAAGCGAGCTACGATTATGACCGCAACGGAAAAATCGAGGGAGTTCAGACAGAGATCGCGGGGTTAATAGCTCAACTGAAAGCCAAACTGCCGATCGACTCTACTACCGGCCAACCAATAACGGACTCGAACCACGGAGACAGCCTCGCG
Source organism: uncultured Bacteroidota bacterium (assembly GCA_963717445.1). Taxonomy (GTDB): domain Bacteria; phylum Bacteroidota; class Ignavibacteria; order UBA10030; family UBA8401; genus JAGVPT01. The sequence continues at coordinate 2,728,855 of OY970334.1, forward strand.
GTTTATAACAGGCCGGATCTTGTCCAAAATCTGTATACGTACGCTTTTGTTACGAGTGATGGAAGCGGTGGTATGCATAACGCAAAATACACTGTGGCTCTTCTCCAGAAGGCACTTGGCTTCTATCCGACCGGCGTCGACGTTGTGAGTCAAAAAACTCCATCGACATATGTGTTAAGCCAGAACTACCCGAATCCGTTCAACCCGACGACAAACATCGAATTCTCAATTCCACGCTCGGCAACAATTCAGTTGGATGTCTACAATATTCTGGGCGAGTTGGTAAAGACTCTTGCCAGCGGTAACATTGTTTCGGGGAACTACAAAGTAACCTGGAATGGAACGAACAATCATGGAGTATCGGTCGCTTCCGGCATCTACTTCTACAGGCTCATTGCTGAAACTAACGGAGCCGGAAATTACGTTATTACAAAGAAGATGTTGTTGATGAAGTAGCATCACATTCACCCGAATTCAGGGAAGAAAGGCTGTTGTGGTTTTCCACAGCAGCCTTTTTTATTGATTGTCGCCCTTCAAATAACTATATTTTCTTATCTCTCAATGTTTCAAACACTTGCGAGCAACCCGATTGATGACATTTTCCGAGAATAGCCTCAAGGATCTCATTACAAAGTTCAAAAATAAACGCATTGCAGTCGTTGGCGATGTGATGGTCGATAAATATCTTTGGGGGACCGTTACTCGCATTTCTCCCGAAGCACCTGTCCCCGTTGTCGAAGTCGAGAAGGAAACCGAGCGGCTGGGCGGTGCGGCGAATGTTGCAAACAATATAAAATCCCTTGGAGGATGGCCGCTGCTGGTTGGCGTGGCGGGTGACGACGCTAACGGCGCCTTGCTGACAAAACTTCTTGCCGAGCAAGGGTGTCCAATAGACGGCATTGTCATGGATCCATCGAGACCCACGACAATCAAAACCCGTGTCATTGCCCATAGCCAGCATGTTGTTCGAATAGACCACGAAAAAAAACGGGATATTTCGCCCGCGGTGCAGGCTCAAATATTCTCCGTGCTCCAGAATAGTATCAGTTCACTCGACGGCATCATCCTCGAAGACTACAACAAAGGGGTTATCGCCACATCGTTAATTCGTCAGATTATCGATATTGCCCGCAAACATGGAAAAATTGTTACTGTTGACCCCAAATTTCAAAATTTTTTCGAATATAAAAACGCTTCGGTGTTCAAACCGAATAGGAAAGAAGTTGAAGAGGCATTAGGGATAAAGCTGACCTCAGAAGAGAAGGTTCGCGAAGCGATAATGGCATTGAAGGAAAAGTTGAACGCGGAAAATGTTCTCATTACGCTCGGCGAACAGGGGATGAGTCTGCTGGACAATCAGGATTCGCTGTCGCACTTGCCGACGAGGGCGCGGCATGTTGCCGACGTCTCCGGCGCCGGCGATACGGTCATTGCCACACTGACGATGGCGATGGCATCGGGGGCATCAATTCATGAGTCGGCGAGTCTTGCCAATTTTGCCGGCGGCGTGGTGTGCGGTGAGGTGGGCATCGTTCCCATTTTGCCGGATGCATTACTCTCAAGAGTTCTTTCCTACCAGGGCTGACGCTCGGAACAAATTATCGGAATCGCTATGGGAAAAGTATTCTCAATTTCTGAATTGATTGAATTGCGCCGTCGCTGGAAATCGAGCCGAAAAAAAGTCGTTTTTACGAACGGCGTATTCGATATTTTGCACCGTGGGCATGTTGAGTACCTGCTTGCCGCGAAATCGATGGGCGACAAATTGATTGTGGGGGTAAACAGCGATGCTTCAGTGAAAAAGATCAAAGGTCCGCTCCGGCCCGTTGTTGATGAAAACGACCGGGCATTTCTTGTCTCGCAACTGGTCCCCGTTGACGCTGTGTGTATCTTCGGGGAAGAGACTCCGTATGAGATGATCAATGCATTGATACCGGACATTCTTGTGAAAGGCGCCGACTGGAAGGTGGACGATGTTGTGGGAAAGGATGTCGTTGAGCGATCGGGCGGAAAGGTTCTTACACTTCCGTTTGTTCCACACCGTTCGACGACGTCGGTCATCGAAAGAATCAAGGAGTTGTACGTCGGCCAGGAAAGCAATAAATGATCCGGAAGACTTCAAAAATATTGCTGTATGTTTGCCTCTCGGTGCTGTTCGTTTTGTTTGTGGCGGCAGGATTCACGCAGACGACCCTTTTTAAGCAAACGCTCCGGTCGACGATCTATAAGATGGTGGATGCAAACCTTAACGCTTCGGTATTTATCGGCGAGATTAAGGGAAACCTTGTCACCGGTCTTTCCATCGATACCGTTGCGATCTATGTCAACAATGCACCGTTTCTTGAAGCGCGCAACGCTGTTGTTCGCTACGACCCCTTCCCTCTTTGGAACAAACATATTTCGCTGGGGAGCGTCGAGATTGACAACCCGTCCGTTTCGCTGATTCGTTTTGCCGACGGAACTTGGAATGTTGACCGCCTTTCTAAAAAAAAATCGGAGCCCGATTCTCTTCCGTCTCCATGGGTCGTTACGGTGAGGAGCCTGCGCATCAACAATGGACATTTTCGGCTCATCGACTCAACCGCTCAATCAAATCGTAAACTTCCGGATTCCATTGCCAGGCGCACATTCGATTTTTCCAACCTCGACATCGAACGACTTAATGTTGAACTTTCGGCAACAATTTCAGATCATGAACAAAGCGTGTCCATTAAGAATATTTCGTTTGTTTCTACACGCGAAGGCTTTACGCTCTCGCACCTTTCCGGTTCTCTCCGCCACACCGCGACCGCATCCGAGGTAAAGAACCTTCTGATTGTGACGCCCCGCTCCCGTATCGATGTGTCCGCAAAGATCGCGACTGTCGATGCGTTCAAAATTAACGACATCAGCGCTCTCCGGTTCGTGCCGGTTGAGTGTTCCCTGTTGCCAAGCACAGTCGCCGCGGAAGATCTTCAGCAGTTTCTCCCTTCGCTCAATTTTCTCCGGGGATCGGTTCAACTCGAGTGCATGACTGAAGGGGAATTCGACAACATCAAAGTAAAAAAACTCCATGCCGCCTTCAACCACTCGGTCATCAATCTCGAGGGGAGTGTCGCGAATCTTCATCGTCCGAATGACTTGACGTTGAATATTGAATCGAAAGGAACCACGATTCAGCCTTCCGATGTTCCTCAGCTTCTCCCATTTTTTCATATTCCGGATTTTGGAAATGCGGGGCTTCTCGGCCTCGATTTCCATTATATGGGCAAGCCTCTCGACTTTCAAGTGACGGCTAATGTTTCAATGGCGGCGGGAAACGTTTCGGTTGACGGGGGGTTGGACCTGACCGGTAAAACGATGAAATACAAAGCGGCGTTCGGCGGAAACGGTGTAAATTTGCAGAAATTCTTTTCAGACCCGTCGCTTCGCTCGCACCTGGATTTTTCCGGAACGATAGAAGGAGAAGGAACATCGATCGAGGAATTGAATTCTAAAGCAATGATTGCGGTAGATTCCTCATCGTTCAATGAGATTCCGATTTCTCACCTGCGGGCGGCAATCGACGGAGAAAACAAAAAAATTTCGTGTTCCGCGAAGCTTCAGATTCTAAAAGGGGACGTTACCCTTCAATCGATGCTGGATTACAACGCTGCGGAGGCTCCGTCGTACTCGTTCGGCGGAACATTTTCTCGGTTTGATTTTGCGACAATTCTCAAAGATGATCATTATGCGTCCGAGTGTTCGTTTTCTCTGGCCGCAAAGGGGAAGAATTTTCTTCAGGAAGGGATGACGGGCGATTTGCATGTCGACTTTTCCGGTTCTCGGTTTGAGACATACACCTTTGATAGTGCTCATGCGGAGCTTCATGTAGGCGTCGACTCACTCGGGAATAAAACGTTCCGCCTTGTTTCGCCTATCGCCGATGCATCGCTGAAGGGGAGCTTCACGTATGCCGGCGTTATCGGTATGGTGCAATCGCACATTAACGCGTTCCGGCTTGCATACTATAAACAACGTGCTATTTTTGATTCTTCATTTGTAGGTGCGGCGAGCGGCATGAACAGCGGCGAAGACACTACTGAGCACGGAAGGTCTCTTCCCCAGAATACCCTTTACTATTCATTGCATCTGAAGAATTTGGAGCCGGTGTCGATTTTCTTTGGGAAAAATCTTTTTAATGCAATCGGCAACGTCGAAGGATCTCTTCGCGGAAATGCCGATACGCTTTCTGCCAAGGGCTCGATCTCTATCACGTCCGCAAAATATTCCATGGACAGCAGTTTTATCGTCGTTGAGGACGGGTCGGTTGAGTACGATTTTCAAAACATGTCGCGCGACAGCTTGCTTGCCGCCGTCAACAGTCCGACGATGCAAATGCGGGTGAGTGCAGCGAATATCTTTACCGGTGATTCGTATTTTCGCGACGTCGCTGTTGATTTCAACCTCCATAATCGGCACGTGGAGTATTCCGTGCAATGCGACGTAGACAGTACGATCAAATTCGGCGTCGAGGGACGTGCCCGTGTCGACCCCGATTTATACGAACTTACGTTTGACACATTTTCTTTCAGCTACATGGGATACGAGCTGGACAACGCTGAGAAGTTCTCAGTGCGAATGGGGAAATCGGGCCTAGACGTTGATTCGACAACATTTACCCACCAGGATGAGCAGCTCACGCTCGGCGGTTCTATCAACTACGTCGGTGAAATCGCAGCATTCGTCCGTCTGCAGAATTTCATGCTGTCGAATATCTATCATTTTGGCAAATCTCAGAACTTCAAGTCGAACGCCATCTCGTTTGGCGGGACGGTAAATGCCAGTTGCCTCGTCAAAGGGACAATGCGGGAACCGACCCTCGTCTCCGACCTTGACATTTCAAATTTTGCTTACCGCGGGACAGAATTCGGGTTCGTGAACAGCGCAATACACTACAGCAATAAACTCGTTGATTTTACTGTTCAACTTTCAAAGACGCCCCAATCGCACGATAATTACGATCTCCTCTGCAGCGGTTCCATTCCGATGGACCTGGCTTTTGAGTCTGTCGACAACCGCTTTTCTCTGCCAGGAATGGATATCTACCTTAAGGCACAAAAATTTGACATCAGTATTTTTGATCCGTTCATTGCCGAGGTTGACCAAATGAAAGGGACGCTGGAAGGTTCCGTTCACTGCACCGGGTCGGTGGAAACGCCCTTGTTCGACGGGGGCATGGAGTTGAGCGATGCGGAATTTTTATTTCCGATGAACAACATGAAATATCAGACGGCCGGAAAGATTGATTTTCAGGATCATCGGCTATCATTTACGACCTTCACTGTAAAAAATTTGTATGAGAACTATTCTTCCGGCAAAATGAGTTTCGGCGGATACATCACGCTTCACGGGTTTATTCCTGATGAATACCACTTAAGCGCAAAAGGCGAATTAAAAGTGCTTCAGGAATCATCGCGCAACAGCGACCAGGGGGTGTACGGCGATTTAATCGCCTCAACCGGAGAAGACGGACTGTCGTTTGACGGGACTTCCGCGAGCTCGAAGGTCACGGGATCGTTGTATATAAAGCAGGCATCGCTCACGTTTCCGCCGACGCGCGAATCTTCAAACCTCACCTCAGCGCGATATGTTAATGTTGTCTCTGTCGACGATACGTCGAAGTCGGCCCAGGATACTCTTTCCGCCGCGAACCTGCTTGCCTCTTTCTCTTCAAAGAAAGATTTACGAACCTCGAACGAACCTTCCTTTCTGGACGGACTCGCATATTCGCTGACGATCCAGACGCAGGGTATCGTGCAGGTACGGATGATTTTCAACGCTGCAACGAATGAAGAGCTGTTTGCCGATTTAAACGGAAAGTTGGAATTAAGCAAGGAAAAAAACAATGTTCGGCTCACGGGAACCATCAATGTTTCCGACAAATCTAATTACCAGTTCTACAAGCAATTTGATGCTTCGGGAACATTGAAATTCACGGGGAGGCCCGATAATCCGGAATTGGATATCACCGCCACGTATACCGGTAGCCACTTGAAACCGGAAACACCGGGACAAAAGGAAACGACTGCTCCGTCGACGGAAAAAGTTGTTGTTTCGCTCGCGATCACCGGTACCCGGTACGACCCCAAAATAAAAATTGGACTATCCACGTTTGACGATAACAATAATGAAACGCAGCGGACCGGCGACGTTGAATCCGACGCGATTTCGTTTCTTCTGACATCGACGCCGGGAACCCCGGGAAAATTCCGCGACAATTTGACTTCGAACGATAAGCAAGGCATCGCAAACTCACTGGGCGGGTCTATCGGAGGATCCTTGATTTCCGGTTTCACCAACACGCTTCTATCGGGAGTGATGCAAGATTTTCTTCGCGCAAACAATTTTACTGCATTGAGTAATGTGGAAATTCTGTATTCGGGCACATCGCCGGATCTGCGCCTGAACGGCGTCGTCGGCAATGCGTACTGGACCTTCGGCGGAAAAGTGTTCAACGATATCAACAACGCCAACGTCAGTGTGCAATGGTCGCTCGGTTCTATCGTCCAGAACGATAATCTGCGCAACGTCATGTTTGAAGTCGACCGAAAAAGCGACCCGCTGGAGACTGTTGACTTTCGCCGGCCGACAGACGGGGCACGAGTGTACTATAAATTTGCTTTTTAGGCCGAGGCTATAGACGGAGAATAATGAAAAACAGTTTAGAACAACGTATCATTGATTTTTTTGACGCACATCCTCATGAACCGTTCAAATCACGGCAAGTGGCGCGGCGTTTAAGCATACGGGAAGAAGAAGAATTCCAGTCTTTGAGAGAAGTGCTTCATACAATGGTAGACCGGAACGCATTGTCTCATGTCCGGGGGAAAGGATATTCACGAAAAGCTCAGAAACAGGGCATGACAGGAATGCTGTCGATGAGCAAACAAGGTTACGGATATGTTACTGTCTCGGGTTCAGAGTTTGGGGAGATATATGTCGGACCGAAATCGCTCAGTACTGCCCTCGACGGTGATACGGTTGAAGTTGTTCCGTTTGCGGGTCATCATGAGAGGAAGGGGGATGAAAAAAGAGCTGAGGGGGAAATCGTTCGCGTCGTATCGCGCGCCCACGACGAATTTGTCGGAACGCTTGAGCAGAGCAAGAATTTCTTTTTTGTCGTTATCGATGACCGGAAGATCCCTCGCGATATTTATGTGCCGCACGAATCACTGAACGGGGCCCGGCCGGGTGATAAAGTTGTCGTCGCGTTTGAGTCATGGGAAAATGAGCTGCTTAATCCGGAAGGAAGAATAACCGAAATCATCGGCCGGTCGGGAGACTCGGGCGCCGAGGTCGCGTCGGTTATAAAAGCATTCCGGCTTCCCTCATCATTTTCGCATGACGTCGAATCCTATGTTAAAAATATTCCTGAAGCAATTTCTTCGGAAGAAATCAAACGCCGGCGGGACATTCGCTCGACTACTTGTTTCACCATTGACCCCGACGATGCAAAAGACTTTGACGATGCCGTTTCTATTGAGATGCTTGACGGCGGTGCGTTTCGTCTTGGAGTTCATATCGCCGACGTGAGCGCCTATGTGAAAGAAGGGACCGTGCTTGATGCTGAGGCATTCAACAGGGGGACAAGCGTGTACCTTGCCAACCACGTCGTTCCGATGTTGCCCGAGAAACTTTCCAACGACCTTTGCAGCCTTAAACCGAACGTCGACCGGCTTGCCTATTCGTGTATCATGGAAGTCACCGAGAAAGGGAAAGTTAAAAATTACGAAATTGCCCGGAGCATTATAAACTCTAAACGGCGCTTCACCTATGAAGAAGTGGAAAATATTTTGGATTCAGGGAAGGGGGAACATGCCGAGGCGTTATCGATGCTCTGGTCCCTTGCACGGCTTTTGAAGGAAAAGCGAATGAAAAACGGCAGCATCGATTTTGATTCTCCCGAAGCCAAGTTCCGGTATGATGAACACGGCAAGCCGGTGGAAATCCGGATCAAAGATCGCTTGAAAAGCCATCAATTGGTGGAAGAATGTATGCTGCTCGCCAATCAAACGGTCGCCTCGCATGTCGGCAGGCCGAAAAAGGAGTCCGATGTTTATCCGTTCATCTACCGCGTTCACGATTCACCCGACAAGGATAAAATACGGGAATTGTCGGTCTTTGTTGAAAAATTCGGCCACAAATTAAACGTTAGCGCTTCTGTTTCGTCAAAAGATTTGCAGAAGCTGCTGATCGAAGTAAAAGGTACCCCGGAAGAAAATGTCATCAACAAGGTCTCACTTCGGGCCATGGCGAAAGCGGTGTATTCTGAAAGAAATATCGGGCACTACGGTTTAGCCTTCGATTACTACACTCACTTTACCTCTCCGATCCGCAGGTATCCCGACCTGATCGTGCACAGAATGCTTGATGAGTATTCGAAAGGGATGTCTCATGCTCGGCGGAAATATTTCGCCGATGCACTCCCGCAGATAAGCAAATGGTCCTCCGACCGGGAACGAGTAGCGATGGAAGCAGAGCGCGCGTCGGTGAAAGTGATGCAGGCAGAATACATGAAACAGCATCTCGGTGATGAGTTCGAGGGGGTGATTTCAGGCGTCACAAACTACGGAATGTACGTTGAGATCAATGACCTGCTCGTGGAGGGAATGATCCATGTCCGGAACATCGGGGACGATTATTACGAGCATGATGAAAAACACTATTCACTCGTCGGCAGACGCACCGGGCGAACATTTCGCCTCGGGGACAGCATCGCCGTTAAAGTTATTAAAGTGAACGTTGAAAACAGGGAAATTGATTTTGCTTGCATAGAACCGGAATCGTCATCACGGGGGAAAAAGAAACGTAAAAACAGGTAGGAATTTTTATCCAGCGCGATTCGTTGTAGTAATTGGCAACGAGCGTGCGAAGTTCAAGGAAAAAAGCCACCCCAATCTCATCGAGGAATTTATGAAATTGCGCCTGGTGATCATCGGATTGTTATTGGCGACCGGAGTTTTCTCCGCGGTTGCCCAGGAAGCTGTTTTCGGCAAGAACAAGGTGAGGTACAAAAAGTTCGAATGGTGGTACATTCAAACGAACCACTTCGATATTTATTTCAGCGATAATGGCGAATATCTGGCGAACTTTACCGCCGCCGCCGCCGAATCTGCGTACACCATGATCAGCAAGAGCTTTCATTACGAGATCAACAATCGCATCCCGATTATGGTCTACAATTCTCATAATGATTTTCAACAGACGAACGTCTTATCGGAATACCTGGAAGAAGGTATCGGCGGCGTGACAGAGCTATTCAAGAATAGAGTGGTGGTACCGTTCGAGGGGAGTTACAAACAATTTCGCCACGTCATTCACCATGAATTGGTGCATGCCGTCTTCAACGATATGTTCTACGGCGGTTCAATACAATCGATTATTTCCAACAACGTCCGCCTTCAACTGCCGATGTGGTTCAACGAGGGGATGGCAGAGTATCAATCACTCCATTGGGAAACGAACTCCGACAACTTCATGCGCGATGCAACGATCCACACGTATCTTCCCCCGATCGATTATCTCGGCGGCTACTTTGCGTATCGAGGCGGACAATCGGTATGGTATTACATTGCAAGCAAGTACGGCGATCAAAAGATTGCCGAGATTTTGAATCGGATTAAGGGCTCGCGAAGCATCGAGCAGGGCTTTAAAAGCGCTCTCGGTTTAAGTATTTCCGAATTAAGCGATCGATGGCAGAAAGAACAGAAAATACTGTATTGGCCTGATATTGCCAAACGAGAAGACCCTGCTGATTTTGCCACACGGCTCACAAACCACGTGAAAGAGGGCGATTTTTACAATACGAGCCCATCGATCTCACCTCAGGGAGACAAAGTCGCGTTTATCTCCGACCGCGACAATTATTTCGACGTCTATATTATGTCCACCATCGATAATAAAGTAACCAAGATTGTTGACGGACAGCAAACTAAAAATTTTGAGGAATTGCATCTGCTAACTCCTGGCATTACTTGGTCTCCCGACGGAAAGAAGATTGCGCTTGCCGTGAAGAGTGGGGAGAGCGACGCGATTTTTATCGTCAACGTCGCCACCGGCAGTCAGGAGAAAATCCAATTTCAACTTGAAGGAATTTTTTCGGTTGATTGGTCGCCAAAAGGGGACAAGCTCGCGTTTGTCGGCGACAATGCGAAGCAGTCCGACATTTATCTTTATGATATGAAGACGAAGGATCTCACAAATCTCACGGATGATATTTTTTCAGACTTGGACCCGCACTGGGCCCCCGACGGAAAAACGATCTACTTTGTATCGGATAGAAGAGACAATATTTACCGTAATACCGTGCCTCCAAACTTCAAAATGGCTAAGTACGATTACTCTGAATCGGATATCTATTCGCTCAACACTGAAACACTGGAGATGAAGCGGATCATCTCCTACCCCGGCAGCGATGCGACATCTCCTGTGATAGGGCCGGATGGAACAAAAATGCTCTACGTTTCCGACCGGAATGGTATCGGAAATATTTATGAGCGCAATCTTGTTACCGGTGCAGACCGCCCCATTACCAATTCGATTTCGGGAGTCTTTCAACTTTCTTTGTCTTCGGATGGAAACAAACTTGCGTTTGCAGCCTTGAACGAAGCGGGATTTGACATATACCTTCTGAAGGCGCCGTTCGACAAAAAATTGGCGGTGGCAGAGCTTGAGCCGACGGAATTTATCAAACAGAAAATGCGATTAGCACAAAAAACAACTCCAGCTCCCGGTGCTCAAGGAGCAAAAGATTCTTCCGCCGTGGCGGCCAATGCCTCCCAGAAAGACACCGCAGGCGTTTACGGCGATCATGTGCGAATCGATTTCCAGAACTACGTCTTTTCCGACAAACAGGCGAAAGAAAAAGTACCGTCTTCCGAGCCTGTAGCACCGGAAAATCAAATTGAACCGACTGATAACGTGGACGCGGAAGGCAACTATAAAGTCAACAAATACAAGCTTAATTTTTCACCCGATATCATTTACGGCAATGCAGGCTTCAGCACATTCTATGGCGTACAGGGAACGACAGAAATGGCCTTCAGCGACATGCTCGGTAATCACCAAATCTATTTTCTTACAAACCTTATGCTGGATTTGCAGAACAGCGATTACGTTATCGCATACAACTATTTGCCGATGAAAATCGATTACGGGATTGAAGGGTTTCACAGCGCACGGTTTTTGTACCTCTACGACCAACTGGGAAACGTCGACTTGTACCGTTTTCAAACGTGGGGTATCGGAGGGTCGGCATCGTATCCCTTGGATAGATTTAATCGGTTCGATTTCAGTTTGGCATGGCTCAACCTTTCCAGGCAAAATCTCGACGATCCGACTTTGGATGAACCTACCGACGAGCGGAACCTCATCATGCCCCAGATAAGTTACATTCACGATACATCGCTGTGGGGTATCACCGCGCCGGATAATGGAACACGGTATAATATTACCGCGATGTTCAGCCCGGCCATTACAGCTGGCCCGAACTCGCTTGATTTCCAGACGTTTACACTTGACTATCGCACGTATGAAAAATTTTGGAGGGATTATTCCTTCGTTATTCGTTGGGCGGGTGGATTGAGCATGGGGAGGGATCCGCAGAGGTTTTTTATCGGCGGGACGGACGGATGGATTAACCGTGAATTCTCGAACGGCGGAATCCCGATTAACAATGTTGAAGATTATGCTTTTCTATCGCCGGCGCTCCCGTTGCGAGGCTTTGACTACAACGATGCGAACGGCACAAAGTACGCGTTGATGAATTACGAACTTCGCTTTCCGCTTATTCGCTATCTTGTTACCGGCGGTTTACCGCTCGCCCTCCAAAATATTACCGGTGCATTGTTTGTTGATATCGGCTCGTCGTGGACTGATGATAATGCATATCGATTCTTTGTAAAGAATGCCGAAGGAAGTTATGTTGCGCAAGATTTGCTGATGGGGACTGGATACGGGGCGCGGATGATTCTGTTCGGATTGCCCTTGAGGTTCGATGTGGCGTGGGCATTCAACGGCCAATCGTTCTCTATCCCCATATTCTATGTTTCGCTTGCAGAAGATTTCTAGCCCCAGGTATCCGACGCCTTCAAAGTGTCGGATACCTCGTTTTACGCCTTCGATTTCTTGATTTGTCTGCTCCAGTAAAGATAGAACGGAATTCCTGCCAGGAGCAAAAATAATCCCACCATTGAATCGGCCGTTTGCTGCGTTATCGTGTTGTACACAAACCAGGTTGCGACGATGATGAATGCTATCGGGATATACGGGTATCCCGGCACTTTGTACGGGCGGGGAGTGTCCGGCATTTTTTTCCTCAACACAAACACTGCCGACGCCCCGAGTGCATAAAAAATCCAACCGGCAAAAATCACGTAGGTAAAAATCTGGTCATAAGTTCCCGTAAGCGTCAGAATCGACGCCCACACACCTTGAACGAGCAGCGATGTCCCCGGCGTTCGGTACTTCGGGTGAATTTTTCCCAGGCTTCCGAAGAACAGCTTGTCTTTGGCCATCGCAAAATAAACGCGCGCCGTTGTCATCGAGGTGGCGTTGACGGTTCCGAAGGTGGAGATCATCACCATTGCCGAGATGATTGCCCCGCCGTAGCCGTGAAAGATTCTCTCCATCACGTCCGCAGCGACGAGTTTTGATGTTGCGATTTCTCCGATCGGGAGTATGAACAGGTAGGCGAGATTGGTCGCCACATAAATAAGGATAATGATGACAGTTCCGAGAACAAGTGCGAGAGGAATATTTTTTTTTGGCTCTTTTACTTCCCCTGCCAGGTATGTGAGGCTGTTCCATCCATCGTACGACCAGAGCGTTGCGATCATCGCTACACCGATAGCACTTACCAAAGCGCCGGAGGCCGGCGTTCCCCACAGCGGAAAGAAATGCGCCGTACTGCCATGTCCCACCGTGAACGCAAGCACGATAATTCCCCCGATGGCAAGGATTTTCAGAAATGTGAAAAAGTCCTGGACAAACCCGCCGATTTGAACGCCGAAATAATTCACTCCGGCAAGCAAAAGGATCGAAGAAATTGCGACGAGGCTAACGCCGATATCTTTCAACGGACAAATGTTCCCGATAAGGGGGAGCTTCCACGCTTCGAGTGCCGGGCTTAGGTGAGGCAGGTCGACGAAATACCCGAAGTAACGCGCAAATGCCACGGCGATTGCAGCGATGGAACCCGTTTGATAGACGATAAATGTTGTCCACCCATACAGAAAAGCCGTCAGGTCGCCGTACGTGACGCGAAAGAAAACGTACTGGCCTCCGGCTTCCGGGATCATCCCCGCAATTTCCGCATTCGTCAGCGCCCCCGCAAGCGTTAACAATCCTGTGAGAATCCAGACGAAAATCATGATGCCCGGAATTTGAACTGTTGCCGCAATACTCTGAGGGGTAAGAAAAATTCCGGAACCGACCACGGAGCCGATGACAACCATAACGGCCGATGTTAGCCCTAGGCGGCGGGCTAACGTCGGTTCGGACTCCTGTGGTTCTTGTTTCGTCATAAGCTCTCGCGAAATATGGGAAAACAATAAGGGTGCACATCATGTCGTGAAACGGCAAGTCTCATACAACGTGTGTTGGCAATAACGGTGGCGGTCAAGAATGCGATGGGCTGATTTCTGAATACGAAAATACTCAATGGACTGTGAAGATGCAAATGAAGACGAGCGTGTTCGTGTGAATAGCGATGCTGTGACCGTTCCTTTTTGGAAAGCGCAGGACTAAATCTCTACCGATGCCATGGAGAAAGTCATGGTATCGCATGCCGTATGTGATCCATGCGGGCTTGTGATCGAAGAAGCCGGCTTACATCGAGTTGGAATTTAAGCGCGTTCAATCGCCTCGCGAGAACGACAACAATTCCGGCTGTCACCGTTTCGGCAGTACCCGAGCATTGCAAGGACCCAGCCGTTGTGCACAAATTGCGGAAACCAGACGAAGATGGTCATCGAAATAATCGGAGACATTAATCCTCCGATAAACAAACCCAGGCGAGCAGGGTTCGTGAAATCCTGTTTCACGGCGGCGCTCCAATGGAGAAACCGGTTTTTCAGCGAGAGTTTTCCTTCTTTCACTAAATCGTCTATACACTTTTTGTACATGCGAATACTTTGAAGGGCGGTTGTCAGTGAGAGGGCAACGGATGTGACCCCGAATACTATTCCTGCCCATGCAAGTTCCCCTTTATCGATCAACGGATCAACCTGAAAGGCGCCGTACGCGGCAAGCGCAAAGACCGGGATGAGGAGACGCGAACGGACAATGAGTTGTTTCCATGTAAAACCGGATCCCCGGAGAGCAAACAACTCGGCCGTTTCGGCGAGGACGTCGTCAGTCGACGCCGCGACGAGTTTTCCAAATCCATGCGTGTAAAGTTCAAGCACTTGCGCAATCGGCCCGATAACCAACAGCGCTTTGATGATCGCCTGCCCCGCTGCTGTCCGGGTATCGGCATTGTCGAAAATCATGCGGCTCGTTACATGCCGAATGATGATGGGCGAGATAGCCTCGTTGAGCTCATTGACGAGCTTTGTATCGGCCTCGGTGATCCCAAGATTTCCATCATCGACCAGGACAAATTTTTTGAAGTCCAGCCTGTGCGAGAGAATAACCGCGATTTCTTCGTCAAGGTCGAGGCTGTTTTTTGCCGCAAGTTCATGGTCGGAAGGAAGAAATAACGGTCTGGTCTGCGTTAACAGCAAACGCGGCAACCATGTGATAATGGTCCGGTGTTGGCTCAGCACTGCGATGTTGTTGATGGCGCTCAGAACGCGCTCCGGAGTTTTTTCTACCGTTCGAAGGCCGATGGCTTTTCCGCTCTTGAATATTCTCGCGATCCGATTTTTCAACGAAGGGTCTTTTTGAAGGGCATAGCGGAGTTCTTTCGGAAGATGGTTGAGAAACTCTAGCTCCTCTTCCAATGAAATAACATGCAGGTTATATAATCCGACGGGAGGTTTTTTTTGAAAGCGAAGAAGCTGTGTGAGGATCGGCGGAATCCTTAAGAATTGAAGATGCCGGATAAATGCCATAAGCAAGTTTGTCTTTAAAAAATATAAAAAGAACTAGAACGACAAGCAACGAAAAGTCGTTGTTAACAAAAAACCCCGTTTCTTATCGAAACAGGGTTTTTTGCAATGGAGGGAAATAGATAATGAATTACTTCGTGGAGTCTGCTTTCATCATCCCGCCTTTTTTCATCTTCATTCCTTTTGAGGACTTCTTGGTTTTCGCCATTTTCTTGGTTAACGTCGCCTTCTTGGCTTTCGTCGCCTTCTTGGCTTTTGTCATTTTCTTGGTCTTCGTCGTCTTCTTCGCCATCTCTTTCTTCGCAGGCGGGGCTTGCGTGTCTTGCGGTTTCATCGCATCCTGGGCAAGCGACAGCGAGAAGGCAAAGGCAACAGCCAGTAATAAACTACACAAACGTTTCATTAAACAATCGCTCCTTTCAAAGCATTATTATGGAATAAATATAGTATGGTGGATTTACTGTGGTTAGGCTAGAATTCTCTCAGGCATAACTTATGATTTTGTATTTTCATTGTCAAGTGAAAAGCGGTTAATTGCGTAAAAGAGGGAGCACAACGGTAAACTGGCTCCCCTTATTTACTTCGCTTTGAACAAATATCTTGCCTCCATGAGTCTCCGTGATCCAGCGCGCGATAGAAAGCCCCAACCCGGTTCCTCCCATCTCGCGCGAACGGCCTTTGTCTACACGATAAAACCTATCAAAAATTTTCGACTGCTCTTCAGCAGGAATACCGATACCGTTATCGCTAACAATTATTTTAGCCGAACCGTTCTCCCGAACCAGCGATAATGCGATTGTTCCATTTTTGGGCGTATATTTGATCGCATTGTCCAGAAGATTCAGCACAAGCTGGCGAAGCCGCACGGTGTCCCCCGAGACAGTGAGGCTTTCAACCGTCTCAAGATTGACGCGGATGTGTTTCTTTTCGGCGAGCATTTCAGTGTCTTCATGCAATTCACGAATGATCGGTGCCAGCGCAACTTTCTCAAATGTAAAAGCTGACTTCCCTATATCTCCTTTTGCCAGCATCAAAAGGTTTTCAATAATAGAGGACATGCGGAGAATTTCATCGAGCGTGCTAGAAAGAATTCGTCTATACCCTTCGTTGGATTGTTTTGAACGAAGGGCAAGTTCAACCTCTCCCCGCATGATGGTAAGCGGTGTGCGAAGCTCGTGGGATGCGTCGACCGAGAACTGTTTTATCTGATCGAACGAACTTTGAAGACGTCCGATCATGTCGTTGAATGTAGAAATTAAACGTCCGATTTCGTCGTCCACGTCCACCGAGAGAATACGCCGGTCAAGATTTTGGGCGGTGATTGCGCGCGCAGTTCTCGTAATTTTATCGACCGGCTTGAGCGATTTGTTTGCGAGAAACCATCCCCCGAGGACGGAAAGGATGATGGCCACCGGAACGAGGATGACGAAAATTGAAAAAAGATTCCCCAGCACTTCACCGATTTCAACTTCCGGGTAGGCGACGTAGATTTTCGCGAAGGCATTTTGCGTTACCGCGAGACGAAGCGGCTGTCCCTGGGCGTCGTAGATCGTCACAAGCTTCGTTGTATTGAACGGGATGTCTTCGAAGACAATATCTTCTTTCCCTAGACTATATGATTTATAGAGGATATCCCCGTTGCGGTCGCGGATTTGAATGATTTGTTTCTTCGGGCTTAGCAGTGTGTGCTCATAAATCTGATTCCAGATTTGGTCGAATTCCGTAGAGTCGTTTTCTGTGACTTCCACCTCATGAGAGCGTTTGACTTTCTTCTCTTGTTTTTTGGACAACGGCTTGCTCCGCTGCTGTTTGAGCTTTACTTTCCGCGCTTGAGGCTCGATGAAGTTTTTCAGCCATACCACCTCGTTGCGGAGTGAGTAATCAAGGTTCGCCAGAAGATTTTCCTTCGTGTAGAAGTACGCCGTGGCGCCGAAGCTGAACAACGTGATGCCGAGAATGAGCGTGTACCATGCTGTAAGCTTCAACCGTATTGAGTGGAGGAATTTCATCTCAGGATGCTTTCATCATGTACCCGACGCCCCGGACGGTATGGATGAGTTTTTTTCCGAATTCGCCGTCTATCTTGTTGCGTAAGTGGTTGATGTAGACGTCGATGATGTTCGTGCCGGTGTCGAAGTTGTAGTTCCAAATATGTTCGGAAATGATCGTGCGGCTTAATACCTTGTTGGTGTTCCGCATGAAATATTCGAGCAGCGTGTATTCCTTTCCAGTAAGCTCGATAAGTTTTTCGCCGCGTACCGCTTTGTGCGAGACAAGATCGAGCGTAAGGTCTGCGACGGCGAGTGTGGTCAATTTTTCGGGACCGCCCCGGCGGAGCAGCGAGCGTACGCGTGCCAGCAATTCGGCTATTGCAAACGGTTTCACCAGGTAGTCGTCGGCTCCCGAATCGAGCCCCTTCACTTTATCGTCCACAGAACCTTTTGCCGTAATCATCAGCACGGGGGTGGGGATTTGTTTTGCGCGCAATTCTTTCAACAGCGTCAGCCCGTCCTTCTTGGGCATCAGGATGTCGAGAATGATCAGATCGAACGACCCCTGGGATGCAAGCTCCTCGCCCTTGTCCCCGTCGTATGCAAGCTCGACACTGTAACGGTCTTCTTCCAATCCCTTTTTAATAAACGCGCCGACTTTTTTCTCGTCTTCAACGACCAATATGTTCATCAAATTTTCCTTCTTCTTCGATACGTCCGCTACTATAGTAAAACACTTTAGGTCGATTTGCAAATATTGATTTTGGAAGATAGTAACTCATTTTGGATGATATCTTGAATGAATTATCTCTCTTTTCTTTCTCTGTAGCCAGAGTTCCAAAGGAATCCCTCTGGGAAAAGAAACAAAGAGAGCTTCTCGTCCGAAGGACCCCTTTGGGGGAATCGGAACCCACGCGATGCGATCAGCCGCACATGCTGGAGAAAACGGCTCAAATAAGCCTTCGTTACATGACAGCCGTTTTCTCAACGCACGCATCGCTCGCCTGCACACATTGCCACCGATTCCGAGGATTTTGTCTATGCAGTTTTTGCAACAAGATCGAAATCGTCAGGTGTGTGGGTGGGTAGGATTCAATCGAAGGGTTTCAATTTCGGTGCTCGACCAGAATACTATACTATGTAACACTCTCTACGCATCGAAATTGATGGCAGGTGCGACTAGGATTGAATCCGCGCGTTACGATTTCCCCAAAGGGGTCATTTGGACGAGAGATTTCTCCCGCTCCAAAAATAAAAATAGGCGTTAACGTACACAAACAAACGTCGCACTCATTTTTCTCTCTCAAAATGAGTCACGACCTTTTGGAAAAGAGGATAGTTTTTTCTATATTCAACAACGAAATTATGAAAAAAATCACACCTGCGATTTTTGTTCTTCTCGGTTTTTACAGTTGGTCGTGCGGTCTTCTACAAACGGTCGCTGTGAATTCAACGTCGCGGATCGTCGATAATGGCCTCATCGCTATATTTGAGGAGTCCGATCTTACGCTTGCGGAGCAATCGATTCCTGCAAACATAACGCTTCTCGAAGCTCTCTACCGCTCAAAAGATGATGACGACGATCATCTCGCATTATTATTAACTCAAGCATACACCGGCTACGCTCTCGGGTTTGTCGAGGACAAAGACCCCGACCGTGCAAAAGCGCTCTACGTTCGGGCGCGCGATTACGGATTATCTGTGCTGAGGAAAAATAAGGAATTCAACGCCGCGTTCGACGGCAGCCCAGAAGAATTCAAACACGGCGTTGCCGCATTTACCAAGGACGATGTACCGATAATATTCTGGACGGCGAATGCATGGGGAAACTTTATTAAATTAAGCCTTGCCGATCCGTCGGCGCTTGCCGATCTGCATAAGGTCAACTCACTGATGGAGTTTGTACTCCGGAACGACGAGAAGTTCTATTACGGCAGCGCTGATCTTTATTTCGGAACGATGCTGGCAACAGTGCCGAAAAGTCTCGGCGGTAAACCCGACAGCGCAAAAATTCATTTTGACAGATGTCTTGATATCGGAGAGCGGAAATTCCTTCTCCCGTTTGTTTTTATGGCACAGAGTTACGCCGTCCAGATTCAAGACAAGTCGCTTTTTGAATCTTCGCTGAAAACGGTTGAAGACGCCTCCATCGATATTCTGCCGGAACAACGCCTGGTCAACGCGATCGCGAAGGAGAAAGCAAAGGCATTGCTTGCGAAAGAGAATGACCTGTTTTTCTAGAGAAGAATCATTGCCGGTTCAACACGTGACTGTTAAAGGAATAACTGCATGAAACATTTCATCATAGCGCTTCTTATCCTCGCCGGTCGGGCTTCTGCACAAGAATACACGATCAAATTTGCCACCCTCGCCCCGGAAGGGAGTACATGGATTACCGTCATGAGAGAATACGACCAGGCAATTCGCAAGGAAAGCGGGGGGCGGCTTGGTTTCAAGATTTACGCAGGCGGAGTAGCCGGCGACGAAAAGGACGTCATTCGTAAAATCCGCCTTGGAGAATTTCAGAGTGCCGGTATCACCGGCGTCGGCATCGGTGAGATCGCAAAGCCCGTGCGAATCCTCGACGCCCCGTTTCTTTTCAAAAATCACGACGAAGTAGACTACATCATAGATCAATACGACGCTGAATTTCGTAAAGAATTTGAAAACGGTGGATATGTGCTTCTCGGATGGGCAGAGGTTGGGTTTGTGTACGTCTTTACCAATACTCCTGTGACCAAAGTGGAAGACATGCGTAACGTGAAAATGTGGCAGTGGGAAGGGGACCCTGTCGCCGAGGCGACATTCAAAGCATTCGGCATTAATCCAATCCCGCTTTCAATTACCGATGTGCTGACGTCGCTCCAGACCGGCCTCATCAACGGTATGTACACATCACCCCTTGCTGCCGTTTCATTGCAATGGTACACCGCTACAAAATATATGCTCGACTACCCTCTCACGAACGCGTCCGGAGCAGTGGTCATCGCGAAGAGAGATTTTGACAAAATGCCGCCGGACATTCAGGAAATTCTCCTCCGCAACGGGAAAAAGCTGATGCGAAAACTCACCGAGCTCAGCCGCAAAGACAATGCGAAATCCCTCGATGTGCTGAAGAAAAATAAAATTATTTTCACGAAGCCCGATGCGAGTGAAATAAGCCACTACGAGGAGATCGGAAGAAACGCGCGCCGGTTGATGGTCGGGAAACTTTATTCCGAAGACCTTCTCAATCGCGTGGAAAAATCGGTTGCAGACTTCCGTGCCAGGGAGAAGAAATGAAGCTTCTGTTGTCCTTCGACCGATGGCTCGCCCGCATCACCGGATGGCTGATCATATTTTTTCTCGGCGTCATGATTATTATGGCGTTCGGCCAGGTTGTTCTCAGAGATTTTTTCCACACGAGCATTGAATGGGGGGATGTTTTTCTTCGCCATTTGGTTTTGTGGCTCGGCTTCCTCGGCGCTGTCATTGCCACGGGGGAAGGGCGTCATTTAAAAATTGAATTCATCAACAAGCTCGTCCCGGAGCGGTACCGAAAAATTATTTATATCGTTACAAATTTTTTTGCCGCCGCCGTTTGTTTCTTTTTGATGGAAGCTGCAATAACGTTCGTGCAGATGGAAGCGGAGTCTGCGGATACGCTCATCCTCAATCTTCCCACAACGTACTTTATTGTTATTATTCCCGTCGGTTACGGGATCATTTCGTTTCGATTTATCGTCCGTTCTCTCGTCTTGGCGGCGGAAATTGTCAGGGGTAATTGGCATATCGAGGAGAAGCACTGATGCCGGTTATTTATATCGTCCTTGCGCTGGCTGTTCTTGTCCTCTTCGGTGCGCCTCTTTTTGCGATTATCGGAACGATATCGTTGCTTGGATTTTCTTCTCAGAGTATCGATACTGCCGCAATTATTGTTGAGATGTACCGCCTCGCGAGCCAGCCGGTCCTGCTCGCCATTCCGCTTTTTACGGTTTCGGGATATTTTCTCGCGGAGAGCAAAGCACCGCAGCGTATCGTTGCCCTTGCGCATGCGCTCATCGGATGGATGCCGGGCGGGCTGGCAATCGTTGTTCTTGCAAGCTGTGCCATTTTCACGGCGTTCACTGGAGGGTCGGGGATTACCATCGTTGCACTTGGCGGCCTTGTATTCCCGATTTTGATCGCTGAAAAATACAACGAGAAATTTGTTCTCGGTCTCGTGACGACGTCGGGGAGCCTCGGGTTGCTTTTCCCTCCCAGCCTGCCGATTATTTTGTACGGTACTGTCGCAGAGGTTTCGATCGACCAGTTATTTCGGGCGGGAATTGTTCCGGGTATTTTGCTCGTCGTTGTTTTGGCGATCTACAGTATTCGCCAGGGAGTTGCTTCGAAGATTGAGCGGCACCCGTTCGAAGCGAAAAAATTATGGACGGCATTCAGAAATGTGATATGGGAAATTCCGCTGCCGTTCTTCATTATCGGCGGTATCTACGGCGGATATTTTACCGCCACGGAAGCTGCCGCCGTAACCGCATTTTATGTGTTTATTGTCGAAGTGTTTGTTTACAGGGACTTAAAACTTACGACCGACGTTCCAAGGGTAATGAAAGAAAGCATGGTCCTCGTCGGAGCGATTCTTATGATCCTTGCAATGGCGATGGGCCTCACGAGCTACCTTATCGATCAACAAATACCGCAGCAGTTGTTTGGGTTAATTCGACAGGTAGTTGCGAGCAAAATCGTTTTCCTGATGATCTTAAACGTCTTCTTGCTAGGGATCGGAATGATGATGGAAATCTTTTCGGCGATCGTCGTCGTTCCGCTTATTGTCCCGATTGCAAAACAGTACGGTGTGGACCCGATCCACCTCGGCATTATTTTTCTCGCCAACCTTGAAATTGCCTATTTAATGCCGCCGGTCGGGATGAATCTCTTTATGTCAAGCTTCCGGTTCAAGAAAACAATCGCGCAGGTCACGGTTGCCACATTTCCGTTTATCCTTGTCCTCTTGGCTGGGTTGTTTATTATCACCTATGTTCCGCAGTTGAGTTTGTGGTTGGTGAAGTAGAGTGGGACTGCTGAATAGTGGAATAATGGAATAATGGAATGATGGAATAATGGATTCCATTCCGATATTCCACTACCTCATACTTTTTCTCATCCCACAATTCCAAAATTCCTTGTTGCCCTCCTCATATTGCACCCCCCAACGAAAAAGATTACATTTACGGCATTGAAACTGCCAAACCGCGCACATTTTGGCGGGAAGAGAAGGTTAATGAATCCGCGGAATTTGCAGGGTGGCGAACTGTCCTGAAGGGACTCCCTGGAGCGGATTTTTTGTATTGAAAGCAGATCGTTTGTAACGAGATAGAAAATAGGAGGGGAAAAACAATGACAAAAATTCTTACGATACCAGCAAGGAAAATTTATACGATAAAAGCGATATTGAGCGGCTCCGAGCCGCTGATCTGGAGAAGGTTTGTAGTGCCGGGAGAGTACAAGCTTTCGAAGCTGCACAGAGTGCTTCAAGTTGTCATGGGATGGGGAGAAGCTCACCTCCATGAATTTATTTTTAACGGAGTTTCTTTCGGCGAACCTTCACCGGAATATGGGGATGTAAAAATGTTTGACCACAAGAAAATGACTTTAAGCGGAATGATTCATGAGGAAAAGAGATCGTTTACCTATATCTATGATTTTGGAGACGGCTGGCAGCATGAATTGACTGTAGAAAGAATTGCAGCGCCTGAAAAAGACGCCCGTTATCCGATATGTCTGGCGGGTGAGCGGGCATGCCCGCCCGAAGACTGCGGCGGCATGGGCGGTTACGATGATTTGCTTGAAGCGCTGGAGAATCCCAAAACGGAAGACCAAAAAGAGCTGGCCGAATGGGTGGGCGACTTTAACCCGGAAGTGTTCGATTTGGAAAAAGTGAATTCGAGATTGAAAAGGATTAGATAATAGAGAGAAATAAATACCGTTTTCCGTGAGACCCACCCCTTTGGGGGAAGAGTTTATTTCCGGTTGACAAAAGAAAAAAAAACGAACTGGTGGCACATCGACACCGGTTTGCGTCGGCGAAACATTTTCCAGGCGCGTTTCGGCGATGCCGAAATTTCGTTCGAACGGAAAGAAGATTATAATAATGGAAGATGTGCAAGTGGAATGGAAGCACCACCCCTGACGCTTCGCGTCATCCCCTCCTCGGCGAGGAGGGAATGAGCGATCCTACATTTTCTTTTGAACAATAGCCGCAATACAAACTCCCCTCCCGAAGAGGAGGGGCAGGGGGTGGTGGATTCGTTGCAATTGACAGGTGTTTTATCTACCTTTTTGCGGGAAAGGGAAGGGGAAAAACCAGGCCCCCGATAAACAGATAGCATGGACACAACTCGAAGCTCCGCAAAATCCACAATCGAGAAACTTGTTCATTTCTTCGAGCAGAATATCCATCAGTTCAAATCCTCCTCTTTTAACGAAACTCAAGCGCGTCAACAACTGATCGATCCATTCTTCGAAGCGTTGGGCTGGGATATCACCAACCGCGGGATGAAACCGCTCTATTTGCAGGAAGTCATTCCCGAAGGCCGGGTGAAAACGAACATCGGAAAAGAAGTGCGCGAGCAAACAGTGATGTTCGACCCGAAGCAAACTCTCGGCAAGGAATACAAAGAATATGCTTCAATTCTCGATTACATCGCTGAGGATGAATACAAAGCGAGCATTAAAGAAGCGACTAAAAAACCCGACTACCGTTTTCGGATAAAAGGCCAGACAAAATTTTTTGTGGAGGCTAAGAAACCATTTGTCGATCTATCGAAAAATCAGGATGCAATCTTTCAGGTAAAACGCTACGGATTCTCCGGTCGCGTGCCGGTTTCCATTCTCACGGACTTCGAGCAGTTCCGCGTTTTCGATTGCACGCACAAACCGCTCTACGAAAAGCCGAAGCTCGGTATTATCAAAGAATTCGACTTAACCTACGCGCACTACCTCGACGAGTTCGACAATCTCTACGATACGTTTTCACGCGAGGCTGTGGAGGCCGGTTCACTCGACACGCTTACTAAAAAGCTTCTTCAAAAGAAAACAGGCGATTTTGCGCTCGACAAAACGTTTCTCGATGACCTTTCCAGGTGGCGTGAGGAACTTGCGCGCGATATCGCAAAGCATCCCCGCAACCGGCGCCAGTTGAACGATTACACGCTCAACGAAAGCGTGCAGCGCATTCTCGACCGTATTGTCTTCTTTCGCGTCTGCGAGGACCGCGAGATTGAAGTAGAGAATACGCTCCTCGCCGTTCTCCAAATGTGGAAAAGCCGCACGGGCATTTCGCTCTATTCCCTGCTCAACGAGCTTTTCAAACAGCGCCGGACGCTGTACAACGGATTGCTCTTTTCACCGCACGAATGTGAAGAATTGGAAGTAGGGGATGATGTTCTTCTTAAAATTCTGCAGAACCTTAATTATCCTTTCTCGCCGTACCACTTTAATGAAATCGGCGTCGAGATTCTCGGCAGCATTTACGAGAAATTTCTCGGCAAGACGATTCATCTCGCAAAGAAGAATGTTATCGTATCGGAAAAGCCCGAGGTGCGCAAAGCCGGCGGAGTCTATTACACGCCGCAGTACATCGTGAATTACATTGTGGATAATACGCTCGGGAAGCTGCTCTACTCGACCCCTTCTGTTTCGACTTCGCCGGAACGTTTCCCCCTTGCAGGGGGAGAGAACATTCCCTCCCCTGACGGGGGAGGGACAAAGGGTGGGGTCACGCTCCTTTCCCCCAAGCAAGTTGCAAAACTGAAGATCATCGACATTGCCTGCGGCTCCGGTTCGTTTCTTTTGGGTGCGTTTCAAAAATTGATCGACTATCACATCGAATGGTACACTCAGCACCCGAAAGACATTCAGATAATTAACAATGTGCCCGATGCGTACAACGATGTGAACGGCAACCTGCGGCTTTCGTCCCGCAAAAAGCGGGATATTCTGGTGAACAATATTTATGGCGTCGATATCGACCGGCAGGCGGTGGAAGTAACGCAGATGTCGCTGTATTTAAAAGTGCTCGAGAATGAAAATGCCGACACGCTCAACCCGCAAATGACGCTGGCGCTTAAAGAGGTCTATTTGCCGGCGCTGACAAACAATATTAAATGCGGCAATTCGCTTATTGGGACAGACTTTGGCGCACAGGGAGAGATGTTTGATGATGGCACACGGATGAAAATAAATCCGTTCGATTGGGAGACTGAGTTTTCAGAAATATTCTTCCCCTCAATGAGGGGGAGAAGTTCCGACGAAGTCGGAACAGAAGGGGTCGGAGGATTTGATTGTGTGATTGGGAATCCGCCGTATCGAATCATTGGAAAGGAAGACATTTCAGATTCTGATAAACAATACTTTGAGCAAAGGTATAAATCATTTCAATACAAAGCTGATCTCTATCATTTTTTTATTGAACGTGGAATTGGTCTTTTGAAGCCTAAGGGTCTGCTTGGTTTTATTACACCCAATACATGGTTCACGCTTCAGTTCACGAAAAATCTTCGACGCTTTGTATTAGAAAATTCGTTGATCAAGACACTCACAATATTTAACCATCAAGTTTTTGATGAAGCGAATGTGGATACGGCAATCGAAGTCTTTGAAAAACCAGATAAGCATGAATTGGTTGAATCAAATGAAATTGCGATACAAGTATTCCCCACAGATTTCACAGAAAGTCTATTAATAAATTATTTAGAAAGCAGAATCGAAAAGCAACAAGAATGGATGAATGATCCACTATTTCGATTCGAATTTCGTGCGGTTGGCGCTGAGAATGGAATTCTAAAGAACATTGCTAAGAGGACAAAGCCACTTAGCGAATTGGCCAAAGCTTCATTAGGAACACAAGCCTACAACAGCAGTAAACATACAAAGGAGCAAATTAAGAAACGCATCTTTCATTCAAAGACAAAACTCAGTAAAGAATATCTTCGTGAATTATCAGGTGGAGATGTTGGTCGATATTCGCTGAGGTGGATAAAAAAGGAGTGGATTAAGTATGGGCCTTGGTTACACGATTACAGACCAATGGAGTGGTTGACTGGGCCGAGATTGCTTGTTAGAGAGATAACCGCAAAAGATGAATACAAAATATGCGCAACTTACACTGAAGAAACATACTGCAATTATAAAACTATTTTAAATATAATTCCCGGAGAAAACGAATTCCATTCAATGAAGTTTATCTTAGGCATTTTAAATTCGAGACTGCTTTCATGGTTGTATCCATTGACATCGAATAAAATTGTTAAGGAAAATTTTCCAAGATTGTCTGTTGGCGATTTGAAACAACTTCCGATTCGTGCCATTGACTTCGCGAAACCAGAAGAGAAGAAAATGCACGACGATCTTGTCTCACTTGTCGATAAGATGCTCGATTTGCACAAACAAATTGAAAAAGCAAGCTTCGACAGCGAGAAAGAACCAATTGCGCGGCAAATCAATGCAACGGATAAAAAGATTGATCAGCTTGTGTACCAGCTTTACGGGTTGACTGAGGAAGAAATAAAGATTGTGGAGGGTGGAAATGAATGATATAGAAATGCGTAGACTCAATTTTCATCTCATTCCCAACGTCCTCGTTGAGAACGTAAAACCCATGTTGAAGTACAAGCGCTTATTTGTTACCTTAAATAAGGTCATTCCTTCCATACAATAAAAAGCAAGCCATGAAAAGGAAACCCAAGACAAATACCATACAATATAGAGTCTTATTAAAGGGTCTTCCCACGCCAAGCGGCGCAATCACATTTAGTGCGCTCAAAAGTATTATTGATATTCTGTCCGAAGGTTCTGAGCGTGCACTTCGGTTGGCGTTGGAAGGAGAAAGTGTAAAACGGGGAACTGTTCCGTCGTGGTTATCGGCATCAGCAGACTTTGTACTGAAAGATATTAAAAAGGGATCTACAGTGTTGGTCTTTGAAGCGCCTACCTTAGGTTCGGTAGCCGAAGAGCAGATTCGACAACCCGATTTATGGAACATAGTACCATCGCCGGAAGAAACTGCAATAACTGTACTGTCAAAAACTATTGCCGACGCTGAAAGTGAAAATCTCGACAGCGATAACCTTGACCGCGGCGTTCTCGAAACGTTGACGGAATTCAAACGCCTGTTGAACGGCACCGATTTGAAAATTGAACTTACTTCAGAAAAGAGAAAGCAAGACAAATTCCGGCTCGACAATGTTTTATATCAAAAAATCAACAGAATACGGAACGAGACACCTGAACCACAAGCAGCGTTATTGACCGGTTTTCTGAACATGATCCAACACAGTCAACGCCGCTTTGAACTTATGATGGAAAACGGACAAACGGTTCGCGGAAAAATGAGTGAGAATTCTATCAATATTGAACAGGTGCGGAATTTGTGGGGGAAAAAAGTAACCGTCAAAGGTGTGTTGTATTATACCCCCTCA
This sequence comes from uncultured Bacteroidota bacterium, assembly GCA_963717445.1. Classification (GTDB taxonomy): domain Bacteria; phylum Bacteroidota; class Ignavibacteria; order UBA10030; family UBA8401; genus JAGVPT01. The sequence goes on from OY970334.1 coordinate 2,756,374, forward strand.
AAGAAACCAAGATTTTTAGAAGCAGAGATTATTACATCCAAACAATCTGGAGACGATATTTTTAACACAATACCCGTTCCGTTTAAAGCACCCGATTCGCTTTTACAGGCGCAGTCCCGACTTGTCGGGACGTTTGAAGGAATCGTTTCAGAAATTTGGGGCAAGTGGCCCGGAGATGAGAGTATCGAGGAGCTTTTGGAGGAGTTGAAGGAAATAAGCGCTGAAAAATAATGGCACGCTACTTTCTCGATACCGTAATCATTCTTGGTTATTTACGTTCAGCCCCGTATGCCGCAGTAGTTGAAAAAACCTTCTCACCATTTTCTCCCCCAAATCTTGCTGCAATGTCAGTAATTTCACGAGGCGAACTTGCATCGTTGGCGTATCGGAATAAATGGGGAACACCAAAGCAAACAACGTTGCATGAATTATTAAAAAAGATACCACAAGTTGATATAGACGCCGACGCTGTTATTCAAATGTACGGCGAGATAGATGCATTTAGTCAAGGGTATCATCCTACCAAGTCACTGACAATCTCTGCACGCAATATGGGGAAAAATGATATTTGGATTGCGGCGACAGCAGTAATTTCTAACGCATCGTTGATTACCATCGATAAGGATTTTGATCATCTTAACGGAGAATTTCTATCGGTGATTTATATTGATCCTTCCTCAAAACCTTAAGGCATTTTCACCTCGTTCCCGATCTCCCCGCTAATCTGCCAAAAAGCAAGCGGACAAATGCTTGGGAACTGAGGAAAGCGAAGTTCTCCGCTAGAGGCGGGCAAGCACTTCGCAAAGAACATTGATATCGAGAAATCAACTATCGTAAAAAATGCGACGGTTGATTCACCGAATTTCCGTCATCCTATAAATGAATTCAATAATGATTCAGTCAATGCAAAAATGCAACAACGTGCATGGTAATTTCCGGTATTGATTTATGAAAAATCAGAGCGAAAATAAAGGCAAAGTAATCATTTACAAAACAGCGGGCGGGCGGGAAGCAATCGATGTCCGCTTAGAAAACGAAACTGTTTGGCTGAGTCAGACACAAATGGCGGCGTTATTTGGCAGAGATCGCGTGGCAATTACACAGCATATCGGCAATATTTTCAAGGAAAAAGAGTTGCAGAAAAAATCAGTATGTAAGGATTTCTTACGTACTGCGGCAGACGGAAAAACATATACAACGCAGTATTATAATCTTGATGTGATTATTTCCGTAGGTTATCGCGTAAAATCGAAACGAGGAACGCAGTTTAGAATCTGGGCGACAAATGTCCTTCGTGACCATCTGGTCAAAGGATATACCGTCAACAAAAAAGCACTTACCCGCACAACGGCAAACATTGCCGAGCTGCAAAAGACCATCTCACTTATCACCAGCGTTCGCGATAAAAAGCTTTCGTCCGATGAAGCACGAGGACTGCTGACAATCATCAAGCAGTATGCTGATACGTGGACGACATTAGAGGCATACGATTCAGGTAAATTACAAAAGCGCATATCGTCAAAAAAATCTGTTTTCCTTATGCTCGAAGAAGTCCGCGGAAGACTCGGTGAACTGAAAAAAGAATTGATGGGGAAAGGGGAAGCGAGCGATCTATTTGCCGCAGAACAAGATCACGGTATTGAACAAATACTTGGCGCCGTGGACCAGACATTCGATGGTCAGGAGTTATATCCGAGCGTTGAAGAAAAAGCGGCGCATCTCCTGTATTTTACGATCAAAGACCACCCGTTTGCAGACGGCAATAAACGAAGCGGTGCGTTTCTCTTTCTCGAATTTTTGAGAATAAACAATGCGTTGTTAAAAAATAACGGGACGATGAAAATCAACGACACAGCATTGACCGCTCTTGCATTACTCGTTGCTGAAAGCAAGCCGAAAGAAAAAGAGCAGATGATCGCTTTGATAACGAATTTGCTTAAGGATTAATCCACATCTAACTTCCAGGAAGCGCACGCCAATCAAACCTCTCCTCCCAATGCAAGCGCTTCGCAGAAGATATTGAGACAAAGGGAATCTAAAAGGAAATCCATTCGAACATCATCATCCACAAGGGGGAATCCATGAAACACGTTCAATTGGTGCCGTCTGACCTTATCGAGCAACGAATCTTTTTGCTACGAGGGCAAAGAGTGATGTTTGATAGAGATCTCGCGGAAATGTATGGCGTAGAAACGAAGTATCTCAACCGTCAGGTGAGGAGAAACCGAGAGCGATTTCCGCGAGAGTTCATGTTTCAGGTAACGAATAAGGAAAGAAATGAACTGGTGACAAATTGGCACCGGTTCGCATCTCTGAAGCATGCAAACGAGCTGCCGTATGCATTCACCGAGCATGGAGTCGCAATGCTGTCGTCAGTTCTTCATGGCAAGCGGGCAATCCACATAAACATTCTCCTTATCAAAGTATTCGTGAAGTTGCGAGAGATTCTCGCCAATCACAAGGAACTTGCACTGAGACTTAAGGAACTAGAACTGAGGATAAGCAAGCATGATGATTCAATCAGTGCAATCTTCGATGCGATACGCCAATTGATGGCTCCGCCCGAGAAACCGAAACGGCCGATTGGATTTTGAAGCCGAGTTGAGCTTGGAGCAAATCCTCATTTAACAGGCACACGACGAAAACTCTGAATTTTTACGCATCGTTCGTTGAATCTCCCCACATATTCTTCTATATTTAATCAATGTCTAAGGTAACTACAAGATACGTTTGCCAGTCGTGCGGCTACATGTCTCCTCGTTGGACGGGGAAATGTCCGAACTGCAATGAATGGAATACGTTCGTCGAGGAAGCGCCAACGCCGGCGAAGATTGCCCGCAAATCGGGAGGTGTCGCTTCAAAACTCGAGCCGGTTGCGCTGAAGGATGTCAACGGCTTTGAGGACGTTCGTTTCAAAACCGGTATCGCTGAATTCGACCGGGTGCTTGGGGGAGGATTGGTTTCCGGTTCGGTCGTCCTGCTCGGCGGCGACCCCGGCATCGGGAAATCGACATTGATGATGCAGGTCGCGCTCAAGCTCAGAGATAAAGTCATTCTCTACATCACCGGAGAAGAATCGCTCAAGCAGATTAAGCTGCGTGCGGAGCGCCTAGGAACGCAATCGAATTCTGTCCTTCTTCTTCCTGAAACAAATTTGGAAATGATTTCCGACGTCATCGAACGGGGGAATCCCGATATCGTTGTCGTCGATTCGATACAGACGATGTTCCGTCCCGATTTGGAAAGTGCGCCGGGGAGCGTCGGGCAAGTGCGCGAAGCGACTGCGGTGCTCACGCGAATTGCCAAGTCGAAAAGCATCCCGTTAATTCTTATCGGGCACGTTACGAAAGAAGGGATACTCGCCGGTCCGCGCGTTATCGAGCACATGGTCGATACCGTTCTACAATTTGAAGGAGAGCGGCATTACTCGTACCGCATTCTTCGAGCAACAAAGAACCGGTTTGGCTCAACGAACGAGATTGGGATATTCGAAATGCACGACGACGGGATGCACGAGGTGAAGAATCCGTCCGAAGTATTTCTTTCCGAACGAACATACGGCGCGTCCGGAGCGACGATTGTCGCTACTCTGGAAGGGACACGGCCAATCCTGATCGAGGTACAGGCGCTGGTGAGCTCGACGAGCTACGGCCTTCCCCAAAGGACGGCGACGGGTTTCGACCTCGAACGTCTTCAAATGTTGTTGGCCGTCCTTGAGAAGAGGGTCGGTTTAAACCTCGGCTCGCAAGATGTTTTTGTGAACGTTGCGGGGGGAATTCGCATTGACGAGCCTGCTGCCGACCTTGGCATCGCCTCGTCCATTGTTTCCTCACTCCGCGATGTTCCCGTGGACTCACAAGCGGTCGCCATCGGTGAAATCGGTTTAGGGGGCGAGATCCGCACTATTGCCCACAGCGAGAAACGTGTGCAGGAAGCGGCGAAACTTGGGTTCAAAAAAATTATCGTTCCCAAAAACAACCTCAAACATTTGAAAAATGCGAACGGAATTTCCATCGTCGGTGTTGAAACGATCAGTCAGGCGATCAAGGAATTAGTTGGTTAGTGCGGAGTTCTTAGTCCGTAGTCCTTAGTCCTTAGTCCGTAGTCTTTAGTTTGTTATCTTATCTGTAATTCATAATTATTAATTCTTAATTATTAATTATCGATTCCGTGGCCGACAATACGTTTATGAAAGAGGCCATCGAGCTTTCGCGAAAAAACATCCGTGAAGGCAAGGGGGGGCCGTTCGCAACAGTCGTGGTAAAAGAGGGGAAAATCATCGCTAGCGGGACAAACCTTGTGACCTCGACCAACGACCCGACGGCACATGCTGAAGTTGTTGCAATCCGCGAAGCATGCCGCGCTCTCGGCACATTTCAATTGACCGGCTGCGAACTGTATACTTCATGCGAGCCGTGCCCGATGTGCCTCGGCGCCATCTATTGGGCCCGTCCCGACAAAATATTCTATGCGAACACGCACATCGATGCCGCTGGAATCGGGTTCGACGATTTTTTCATCTATAAGGAGATTGCCCTTCCAATCGCCGGGCGAAAAATTCCGATGGTTCAAATGATGCGCAATGAGGCTTTCATCGCTTTCGAGGAATGGCAAAAAACGAAAAATAAGGCTCGATATTAAGAAAGTTAGAAAGGAAAAAGTGAAAAGTTAAAAGTGAAAAGGTAAAAATGAAGGAAAATTTAGAGAGTGAGTATATCCTGAGTCCTACATTATCCTTTTTCATTTTGCACTTTTAACTTTTCACTGAAGGATCTACAATGGAAATTCTCATCGCAACCAATAACCGGCACAAGGTCGACGAAATATCAAATCTGCTTGAACCCCAACAATGGATGGTGAAAAGCTTAATCGATTTTCCAGGCCTTCCAAAAACTATCGAAGACCTTCCGACGCTGGAAGGAAATGCTCTCAAGAAAGCGCGCGATGCATTCGAAGCGACCGGCTTGCTCTCCCTTGCCGACAATACAGGCCTGGAATGCTATTATCTCGAACTGAAACCGGGGGTTCTGTCCGCGCGCTACGCAGGTGAGAATGCAACGTATGCAGACAACAACGCAAAACTTTTAAATGCCTTGAAAGGTGTTCCGCCTCGCCGGCGCAATGCACGTTTTCGAACCGTCATTGCCGTTGTCGGTAAAAATATTCAAAAAGTGGCTGAAGGAAAGGTCGGAGGTGATATTGCAGAATCCCCCCGTGGGACCGGCGGATTCGGCTACGACCCGCTTTTTATACCGCACGGTTTAAAGAAAACGTACGCCGAAATGACGATGGACGAAAAAAACAAGATCAGCCACAGGGCGATGGCGGTTGCGAATGCGATTGAGGTGCTCAAGGCGATCGAAATAAAAAGTTAAAAGTGTAAAGTTAAAAGTTAAAATCTCTGTTAATCACCACTCGGCAAAATCTTCCTAACTTTTCACTTTTAATTTTTAATTCTTAATTCTTAATTATTCTCCTCCTCCGGTCAACCCGTCCCGTACCCGTTCCGTCCAGTCCATAATTGAATCCCTGTCTGCTGCCGTGAGCCTGGCGTCTTTATGAATATAGAGATACTCCTGTTTCGGCATATCCCCTTTTGACACCTCCTCATAAATTTCTCCCAGTTTCAACACGCGTTTGCTCTTCGTATATCTTCCCCAGTCAGAAAAATTGAGATTTCCCCGCCCCTTTCTGACATCGTCTGCGACGAGCCACGAAACAGGTGCAACGTAACTGTACCATGGCCAGTGTGTTTCGTTTGAATGGCAATCGAAGCACGCCGTTGTAAGCAATTTCGACACCGGCGGTGTGAACTCTGCCTGCGCTGCGATGGTCATCGATTGGTCGGTTGGCGGATTCGACCTGTCGGGCTGTCGAAATTGAATGAGAATAATAACCGCCGCCACAATTATTCCAGCCCATCGAAGTATCTTTTTCAACACTCTTTCTCCGTCCAGTTTTTTGTTAGACTTATTTTGGGAAAGCTTCGAGCTGCCGTCTGAACTCTTCCGGGAAAGCAACCGGCCTTCCACTCTCCATTTTCACGAAAAGACCAGTCTGTTCTGCTGTCGCAACAATAGTTCCATTAACAATAAATTCCGCCGAAAGAATCCCTTTGACATTTCCCATCTCGCTCGCCCACATCGTGCCGGCCACCGAATCAAAAAGCTTTACGGGACGCTTGTACTCGATTGCCGTCCGCATGACAACCGGTGCAATTCCTCGTTTCATCAACGTGTTGAGAGGAAGATATGTATCCAGCACCAGCATTCGCAGATCCTCAAGCCAGCGGATATAGACGATGTTGCTGACGTGTCCGGCAAAATCTATGTCGTACGTTTTCGGCTGAAACGCCAATTCAACACGGAGCGGTCTTCGGTCATCTGACGGCATCGGTCAATTCCTTCATCGAGTTGGAGTAGATGTGATAATCGCTGTGCGAGAAGCAGACAAGAATAATTTTTTCAGGAAAAACAGCAGCGGAAAGATACGATGCTGTAGTTTTCAAAGCAATTCGTGAAGCGCGCTTTATCGGAAATCCGTACGCCCCCGTACTGATAGACGGAAAGGCAATTGTCTTTAATTGATGTTTTGTGGCAAGCATAAGACTGCTTGTGTAGCATTGGGCGAGTAATTCGTCCTCGCGATTGTTTCCGCCGTGCCAGACCGGACCGACGGTATGAATCACCCACCATGCAGGAAGATTGTATCCTTTGGTAATTTTCGCCTCGCCCGTTTCGCATCCGTTCAGTGTCCGGCACTCTTCGAGAAGTTTCGGCCCCGCTGCCCGATGAATTGCGCCGTCGACGCCTCCACCTCCTAGCAGCGTACTGTTCGCGGCGTTGACGATCGCATCGACGTTTTGCTTGGTTATGTCGCCTTCGATGATGGAAATTCGCTCTATCATGAATTAAGCTTTCTGAAAATCCGAAAGTTAGCCTCACGCAAAGTCGCCAAGGCGCCAAATATTTAAAAATGAACCTTATACTGCTTTGCGTCTTGGCGCGACAGTACGTTCAGGTTTTCAAATTCCAATCACCATTTTTTGAAAACGAAAAACGCTGCAGCAACGAGCAGCAGAAAACCGACAACGTAATTCCATCTCAATTCTTCTTTAAGGTAGACAACCGAGAAGACGCTGAACACAACGAGGGTGATGACTTCCTGAATGGTCTTTAACTGTGCGCCGGAGAATTGATACGAGCCGATCCTATTAGCCGGTACCTGAAAACAATACTCGAAAAACGCGATAAGCCAGCTAGCGAGAACCACCTTCCATAACGAAACATCTCTGAATTTCAAATGACCGTACCAAGCGAATGTCATAAAAATATTCGATATGGTAAGAAGACCGACTGTTTTCATACATCTCCTCGATCGTGAATGGATTTTCGCCTCATCTATGATACAAAAAATTTTATTATTTTACATTTCAAAATCCAATCGGCCGTTTTGGTTTCTCGGGCACAACCATCAATTGATGTATCGCCTCGAAGATTGCCCGTATTTCTTCATCGTGATTCTCGACTTTCATTTCAAGTTGACTCAGTTTTAAGGCAAGCTCTTTGCGGGTTGAAAGAATCTCCCGGAGTTTTACAAAGGCACGCGGCGAAGCCATCCCTTCGGGACATTATTGTGATGTTCATTTGAATGGCGCGGGCGCTCCGCAAGACAGTCGACAGCATGGCTACTCCTTGTTCCATAAATGCATACGGAATTGAACCGCCAAAAAATTTTCTGTGTGGTATCACATTTTGTGATACCAGCAAATCTGCCTCCCGTTCTGATAATTGAAACATAAAGTCCGAGGGAAATCTACGGGTATTTCGCTTCACGGCTTGGTTCAATGTGCGGGTTTCAACGCCATAGAGTTCGGCGAGATGAACGCTTATCATCACTCTATGCCCGCGGATTACAAAGATCCTGTTTTCGATTTGAGCGTTCGGAACAATTTCTGATTTTAGTGCAAAGCAGAAACCCACCGCCTGTGGCGGTGGTTGTGTTCGATTGGCTATGCCTGTCATTCCGGTCGAGTCCCGCTTTCAGGCGGGACGAAGAACCGGTCGAAGACTCGACTCGTTGAGAATCCAATTCCGTTGATTGACTCTGGATTCCGCGTCAAGCGCGGAATGACTTGCTTTTTCTTTTCAAAAGCCACCATCTTTGATGGTGGTCGTTTACTTTCATGGATCCCCCTGGCGGATGATGTTTGAATGGATTATCTTTTAGCTCCCCATTTCGAGTACCTTCTTTTCAATTTTTGGAAATATTTTATCGATCTCTTTTTGCAGTTCGATAGTTTTTGCAATCGATGTTCCCATTTTGCAGTAATGCGACGGATCGTCCATTTGCCTTCCTTTGCGATCCTTTAAATATTTTTCCATGACCTGATATCCGCCAATCTGATAATTCCAGACTTCAGGAGTGACGTTTTCAAAATAACGATGCCCGTTAATGCGAACGATGTCCTTCGTTTCATCGTACATTGGTCTTTCTATCGCATCCTCATTCCCCTTGCCACGATATTTTAGGATCGGATTGTTCAATGATTTGTGCTTTAGCAGATGCAATTCAATTAAATCAGCTCCCAATTCAGACATCTCCTTAAACAGTTCATAACTTTTAGTGAAAGGAATGCGCGGGAAATCTATCCTCAAAAACTCTGCATATTTTTCACGATAGAGATTGCTATATAAAACAGCGTAACAGTAACCAAAGATTTGTTCCGGCGTTGGAACTTTGCCGAATGCTTTCTTTAACTGCTCAAATATTTCAACGGCAATATTAGCTTTTTTCCCTTTTGCTTTGCCGTATTCAACCTCGGGCTCAAAAAGCATCATCGTTTGAAGCGGAATCCCTTTTTTCTTTTGGTAGGCATCATAAAGGTAAAGCGGAAAACAATAATCAATAGTTTTCAAAGAAACCGCAACATGTTCGACAATATTTTCTGAAGCGAAAATATGTGACCAGGGAACTGCAGTCTCAACTCTTCGCGGCATAACCAAAGCAAGATTTTCTCGTAGCATATGCCGCATTACTTCATTACGAGGCATACAATGAAAGCCTCTCGAATTGCCCGTGTAGTAAGTGAATCTTGTGTCAAAAGGTCTGTAAAGAACTTGACAAATTCGTTCTGGAGCCAAATCTGTTTTTATTAAATCTTGTTGTGCTAATGAAACCTTCCAATCGCGAGCATCTTGTCCTAGAACGTATGTTTGTCTCGCAAGTTCTACCTCCATTTTAGCAAATAAATTAACTGTCTTCCTCACTTCAGATGCACTCCATTTTATTGTCAAGCTATCTCTTGCAGTAACTATCCCAACACTATTCACAGGAAATATCTCGTTTACGCCTTGCCACTTGGTATAGTGTTCGATCTCTTTTGTATTAGTTTTTGTAAAAAAATACCAAGGCGTGGTCGGCCTTAGCGTTTCGTAATCTTTTATTCTAAAAGCTTTCTTCCCTAACCAATCATATTTTTCTTCACGCAAACCAAACATATCTCGATGGTAAATCTTCTGAACTTTGGAGATTTTGCTTTTCACGAAGACGGCTATTGCCGTTCCTTGTCGAATATCGAATACGTTTTCATCGCTTCCGCCATCGGGAGATGTTTCTTTCTTCAAGGAATTGCCATGGAGGTCAATAATGTAAATTTCGTTGAATGTGTTCATCAAGCTTTGGCGCATTCCTCTGAACGTTGGATTATCCAAATAGCTGTGATTTGTAATCATCCCGACAATTCCCTGTCCGGCTTTATGGATTTTCCATTGAGCAAAGCGGAGAAATTTCACATAATCATCTTGCAACCATTTCGGATTTTTTTCTCCAAGCGGTTCTCCGTCAACCTTGTAATAACTCGTTGCGCCGTCGACATCTTCTTTTAATAATTTTTCCGTCCACTCATTTTTATTTGCAGAATGGCCGCTGTATGGCGGATTCCCTAAAATCACCAGAATCGGTTCTTTTTGTTTTATTTTTCCCGCTAAATGGCTCTCGTCGCTGAGAGATTCGAGTCCTGGAATTTCGGTTTGCTGAAGGTCTTCCATATCCAATGTATTGGTGAGAAAGAGCTTAAATCTATCGTCATCCTTCATGGTATATCCAAGTTCTTCCAATAAGAAGCTGATCTTAATATGACCGATGGCATACGGCGCCATCATCAGCTCAAATGCATAAAAATTTTTCAGGATTTGATTCTTAATCAGTTTTGTTTTTCCTGCATCGCCGTACTTCTTTGTGAACTCTTCCACGGCAAGCTTGATCGCTTCGGCGGGAAATGTGAGCGTTCCGCCGGCAGGGTCGAGCAGCGTCACTTCTTTGCTTGCCAGACCATCTTGTAAATTAAAATGCGTTTTTAGCAGGTCGTGAATAGAGCGGACAATGTATTTTACAACGGGTTCAGGAGTATAATAAACGCCCCGTTTTTCTCTGGTTTCCGGGTCGTAAATATTCAGAAATGTCTCGTAAAAATGGACGATCGGGTCTTCGCCTTTTCCCTTGCGGTAGAATTCATCTAAAATTTTATTTACATCGGCGACATGAAGCACCTGGGCAATGTCGTCGATGATCACTTCCATATGGAGCGGAAGTGTGCCTAATGAAATGAAACTGAACACATCGCGTAAAATGCCGATCGTATGAGGAATAAGATCGTACGCAATTTTTCTGTTGAAATCCCCGTCTGCACGAGTTCGTGCTGCGAAAAGTCCGTACGTAATGGTCTGAGAATAAATATCGGCAAAATCTCCTGGCGAAAGGTCAGCGACCAAATATTGCTTAAATGCAGAATAAAAGCCGAAGATTTTCCCCTTTCCTTTTTCCGCTTCTTCCAATTCTTTAATTATAACTTCATCTCGCAGGAACCCGGTTCGTTTTGCCAATTCTATGGCGAGGTCTTTTGCAGTGAGAACGTTCGGCAAAGAAAAACCGAAGAATTTTTCGAGAAGAGTAATAAATTTTTCTTCATTCTCAACGGGGGGAGTTGTTTGTAATTTCTTTGCTATAAATGGTCGTGCGACAGAAACTTTATCAATTAATTCGCCGTTACGGTATAAACGAAATTGGTAAAAATCAGTCAGTATGAGATTAGGGAAAGTCGAACGGTAACGTTTCAGTTGTTTTGAATCTTCGATGTCATCAAGATCTTCCCCGGGTCTCTTCGCTTCAATGTATCCGACAACCTTTTGTTTTCCGTCCCATACACGAAAATCGGGATTTCCACCCTCGGTTTTCTTCGGCAGTGTTGTAATCTGGATATTTTTTTTGCCGGTTTCTTCAGAAAACGATTCAAGAAAATTGGAAAAGTGCCTGTAATAGCTCTCCTCTCTGGCGTCTCCTTGAGATGTCGTTGCGGCAATCTTTTTGAGATAAGCCTTCAGCATTGTTAGTATTGATCCTCATGACAAAAAAATCCGAAGTCTGTCCCACCACACATCCTGCGGATTGATTCCAAAAGAATGTAACTCTTTTAATTTTTCTATTCAACTATAGTAAGCGCCCGGTAATGTTACTTTTTGCCTTTTGCCTGTTAGACTATGACCCCTCTAAAAATTTTCTTCGACTCTTATCTCTTTTTCCTTTTCTCTTCTCTCTTTAGACCATCCGTTGACTCTCCATCGCCATTTTCGTATTTTTAATCCATAACAAAAAAGGAAAGTTTGCCATCCATGATCGTTAAGCTTGCACTCGAGAACGGAACAGTCTTCACCGGAGAAAATTTCGGTGCCGAAGGAGAAATTACCGGTGAGGTTGTCTTCAATACGAGTATCACAGGCTATCAGGAGATCCTCACCGACCCGTCTGTACGCAGGACAAATCGTGACGATGACCTATCCGCTCATCGGAAACTACGGTGTTAATCTAGACGACCTCGAATCGGCCAAACCGCAGGTGTCCGGCTTTATCGTTCGCGAGTATTTCGATTTCTACAGCAACTGGCGGGCCACTTCGAGCCTGGGCGATTGGCTGAAAAAGCATAACGTCATCGCCATCCAGGGAATCGACACACGAATGCTGACGAAGATGATCCGCACGCTGGGGGCGCTACGAGGTGTCCTTTCTACAAAAGATCTTGACGACGCGAGCCTGGTAAAAAAAGCGAAAGCGTCGCCGGATATGAACGGTTTGGATCTGGCGAAAAACGTGACGTGCAGCTCTCCTTACACATGGGACGCCATCGACGGAACAATGTTTGCCCTTGCTCCACAAAGTGCGGATGCTAAGCGCAATGGAGATCGGTTCAACGTTGTGGTGTACGATTATGGAGTCAAACAAAATATTTTGCGGCGACTGACGCGGTACGGATGCAGCTTGACGGTTGTTCCCGCATCGTATTCCGCCGAACAGGTGCTGGCAATGAATCCGGACGGAATTTTTCTCTCCAACGGACCCGGCGATCCCGGCGCGGTAAAGTACGCGATCATGAATCTCAAGAAATTGATCGGCACAAAACCGATGTTCGGAATTTGCCTCGGCCATCAATTGCTTGCGCTTGCGCTGGGCGGAAAAACGTACAAGCTGAAATTCGGGCATCGGGGTGCCAATCATCCCGTGAAAAATCTTCAAACGAGCGAAATTGAAATCACTTCGCAGAACCACGGCTTCGCAGTTGACTGGAAGACGATGGATGATTCGAAGGTCGAGCTGACTCACATTAATCTTAACGACAACACCGTCGAGGGATTTCAACACAAGCAACTGCCTCTCTTTTGCGTTCAGTATCACCCCGAAGCCTCCCCCGGCCCGCACGACAGCGATTACCTCTTTGCAAAGTTCATCGCATTAATGGAGAACGCGAAGGCAAAAGTCGAAAAGCAAAAAGCCGTCGTGTAGAAGTAGAGCGACTTCAACCGCCGACCGAAGCTAGGTGCTAACATGTTTCAACTCCTTCATCACTCTCTTTTTATATAACCACCGCGGTATTTTTTCCACTGTTTGTTCTCTAACCGAAAACATCATTATGATGTTCTCACGACATATCAGGAGGTCTTCATGGAATTAGGTTCACACACTGTTTTTATTACCGGCGGCGCTTCGGGAATCGGGCTGGCGCTTGCCGATCGGTTTCTCGGCGCTGGGAGCGACGTGATCGTTTGCGGACGCCGCGAGGAAAAATTGCGTGAAGCAAAAGAAAAATACCCCAAGCTTCACATTTATGCTTGCGATGTTTCCCAGGCATCGAACCGGGTGTCGTTGTTCGAATGGATAACGCGGGAGTTCCCGAAGGTCAATATCCTTGTAAACAACGCCGGGATTCAACGGCGCTTTAAATTCGCGCAAGATCCAAGCTGGGAAAAGATCGAAGAGGAGATCGCGATCAACCTGGAAGCGCCAATCCATTTATCGACACTCTTCATTCCTCACCTTCTTAAGCAGGATCGCCCGGCAATTATTAATATTACGTCCGGCCTGGCCTTTGTACCAATGGCAAGTGCGCCGATCTATTGCGCAACGAAAGCCGCGATCCGTTCATTTACTCTTTCTTTCCGGCATCAGCTTTCTGCAACGCCGATCTCTATCATCGAAATCATTCCTCCTGCGGTGAATACCGATCTTGGCGGTAAGGGGATTCACTCCTCAGCAACGCCGCTCGATGAGTTCGCGAATGCAGTTGTAGAGCAGTTGAAGAAAGGAAGCCTGGAAATTTCGTACGGTTTCTCTGCGCAAACAAGCCGTGCATCGCGCGAAGAGTTGAATGAGACGTTCAAAAGGATGAATCAAGCGCAGCGGTGATTGGGTGAAGTCCGTTGCCCTTAGTCCTAAGTCCTGAGTCTCAAGACAGAGTCAGTTGTTTCCAGGGGGCGTTCCTTCCGACCTATGGTGTTAGAAAATGAAATATAGAGACTTCTGAATAATTTTAAAAGTATGGCTCACAAGACGCAAAGTGGCAAAATGATTTAAAAACAGAGTCTTTGCGTCTTCGCGGCTTGGCGATAGGCAATTTTTCAAGAGCCTCATATATTTCATCCAGCTCACTTCTTCTCCCCAAAAATCTTCAGCCATTCATCAACCTGTCCTTTCGATAAGGCAGCCGAATCTTTCTCCTCTCCTTTATCCGGCTCTTCAAAAAGAAGATTGCTGAAATATTTGGACGTATGCGTGATGCAGGAACAAGCCTTCGCGTAATCAAGAATCTCCCTGTCGGAAGAAACGATGACCAGAAGCGTTCGATTTTTTGAGAGGTCAATCATGGACTTAATTTTTGCGTCAGCGGAGATCGGAGACGAGAAGACGATGTGGACGGGAGAATGCGTCGGCGAGGGATGAGGTTCATGAGGCTTCACTCCATCAAAGACAATTGTGCAGCGGAATTTTCTCTTAAAGGTCAAACGGGAAATAAGGAACACAAGTTGTTCCCGGGCCTCGAATCCGTCGTGTTCCAATAATTTTTTGAGTGTTGGAATCGCGTGGATGAGGTTATAGCCGTCGACAATATAGTGGGGAAGCATCGCTGCCTTTAAAATTTTAGATCCGCTCAATGTCGCTTAAGCGCCGCAGGTCGACGCGTACGATTCCGTCTTCCGTTGGAAGGAACATATCCCTGAACTTTGCTCCAACCGTCACTTCGTCGTATTTGTATGAAGAACGGCTATGCACGGATTGCGAGAAGGTTTCGTCGATTGCCGTCAGCAGGATTGCAAATTCGGCATCCGTTTCTTCCAACTCTTTTTGCGTAACCCCGAAGAGCGGGCTTTTTTCATCGATCGGATGGACAATTGTCCAATGGAGCGGGAAGAATGTTACTTTGTCCCTTTCCAACGATAGAGGGTAAAATTTTCTCACCTGCCTGTCCTTGTGCGTTTCCATCCTGCTGAAGGTAAGCGTTGCATTGACTTCAATCAACTGATTTTGTCGCTCATTGACAATCCTGAACATAAAGCCGGTGATATCGCGGAACGGAGCGATCACTGCCTTTTCACTGTACTGGATTTTCGCATTCGGCCGTGAGAACCGTGCGAAGAGCAGTCCGGTTGCCAATGCGAATCCAAAAAGCCCCGTCAGCGCCTCGAAAGCCACGACAACATTTGCTGCAAATCCCGACGGGCTTATTTTCCCATAGCCGATCGTCGCCAATGTTTGCACACTGAAAAAGAAAGCGTCAAAGAATCGCCCTCCCATGGAGGTTGCCGCCGATCCTTCAATAGCCTCGTGGCCGCAGGCTAAATACGCAAACGCGAAGAGTACGTTGACGAGAAAATAGGACAAGACGACCATCGTGTGAAATTTCATCCACGACATTGAGAGGAGGGCATGGTAGGGATTAAGCGAACGGAAAAATGATTGTCCCGTCCGCTTCACGTTGAAGCTTCCATCCCGGTTGAGGAATCGAGTCCGGGATAGTTGAGTGACCTTTGAGCCTAAACCAAGGTCCCGATTGTCATCTTGCGATGGAGGCGGTAGTATTTTTCTTTTCGTGGCCAAGGATGTCCCTTTGTATTGTGGATAGTGTTTCAAGTTATGTTAAGAGCCATCTCGAATCTTCTTTTCTTATCATAATGTTACTTTCTTTCCGAGAAAGAAAGTAAGCAAAGAAATCCCTCGAAATCGTAACACACGGATCCAATCCCTCCCCGCAAGTCATCAATTTCGGTGTGTGAAGATTTTCAAATCCTTTGGCATTATGCTTTTGCACCGAAATTGAAACCCTTCGATTGAATCCTCCCGCCCGCGCACCCGACGATTTCGATATGTTGTAAAGACTGCATGTGAAGATTCTATTCAAACTTAAATGCTGTTAGCATTTTTGAGTCGGCTCTCATTGTAACTCATATCTCATCGTCTGTGCGCGATCTCTGTAGAAGCCGATTGAACGAAGAGTCTCTGCTAACGGACTTTCGGTTGGACGCATGCCGTCGCAGTATTCGACGATGATTTCGCGTTCGTTTCTGAATGAGGATCGGAGATTAGAGACGAATTGCTCCAGCCCAGCACGGACAATGTCTTGGGATGATTCTGCAACAGTCGTAATTCGCGCTCCGAAACCTTCAATCCACAAAATAGGCGATCCTTTATCGAACACAAAGTAATTCAGCGGAAGCCGAGCGATGCGGATATTGGCTGTGGCCTTTACGTTTCCGATTTCAACTCCGAGCCCATACGGATTTGCCGGGTCGCATGCATTAACAACAATGGGAAGACCTCCGTTCATTGTTGATTGTTCATTGTTGATTGCTCTTATCATGTCCACCGCTGCCGGAAGTGCAAATTGCATTCCCGAAAGGCCATCGACAAAATAGCCACGGCGTATCTCGCCCCGCAATTCCATCTTTTGAAATTCGAGGGCGAGGAGAGGCCATGGCAGAAGATTGTCCTCCCGCTTTGCAATTTCCCTTGCGACAATGCCGTAGCGAAGGAGCAACTGTTGAGCTTGCCGACCTACTTTTTCTTCCAGCGAAGCTTTTTCTCCGAGAACTCTTCGTGTATGAAGAAGCGACCAGCGTCCATTCCAGCCGGGTGTTGTGCGAAGGGCTTTTCTCACGGAGCTCATCGCGAAAGACTTTAGCGGATTGCGTCGAGGGTTTGTGAGGATGATCCGCTCAGAAAGGAGGGGGGAATCGTCTTTCGTTTTAAAACGTTTTACGTTCAATGCTTCGTCAACGACGTCGTTTGTGATAAGTCCGCCCCAAAACAATTCCGCGATGGCTTTGTTCAATGCCGCAAGCGAAAATGGAGTTCCTTCGCGTATGTCCGAAAGAAACGACGCACCGTTGTGTTTCAGAAACTCGTACAATTCTTTTGCCGTGTCCGAAACCCCTTCGAGCAGTTTTTCTTTCTCCTCGAGGAAACAAGCGCCGTCGCCGCTGAAAATCCATTGCGACTTTCCGGGCGCGGAACCGGCGCAAACGATCTCGCCTTTTGTCGATAAGGCTCTCAGAACGCCGGGGTCGTAGTTTTTCATCCGATGCCATAAAATTTCACTCTCCCATAATTCTGAGTGTAGCGCGTATCCCTCCATTTTTTCGAGGACGCTTAAAAGACCCGTTTCACCCGACTCTTGTGTCGACGGGTGGCGATGCTGCCAATGGGACAGGAAATTTGTGAACTCGCCGATCGAAGCGGGTTTGATTTCTTTTCGGAGGATGTTGATCGAGGCGCGGTGGATACGCTCCAGGTTCGGCCTGTAACACCATTCTACCGATTCGTCTTCTGAGGAAAATGAACCGTGAACGATCTGCTCTTCTTCAGGAAGCGAACGGAGAATCCTTTCGCATTCATCTATCTCGATTCCAAAACGCTGCGCAATCGGTTCCACTGTTAATGGTGCGTGTGAGCGGAGCTTTCGCGTTATCAGAAAACGAAGGCATTCTTCCCGTTTCAGCGGACTGGTTTGGAATTCTTCGGGGAGAGATGAAAGGGCGTCACGGTCTACCATTGCAACACCGAGATACAGCGGGACTTCTTCCGATGCGATGAAAAATATTTTATTATTCATCCGTACCGGAAGGATGGTTCTCTGTTTCTCCAATTGGTGTTTGAACTGGTTATCGTGCGTTGCGGAACGTTCGCTAATCTCCTCTTCAGTCAATTCGCCGATGCGGACGAGTATCTCGAGTAATTCTTCAGTCGTGCGTGCTTTACGGGTTTCAGAAGTGAACTGGAGCTGTTCTTCGATCCGGTCAATTGCGTCCGGTTTGATGATTGTCTTGACGGCGTCGAGACTCACAACTTCAGCAAGCAATTCTCTGTTGAGCGTCTGGTACTGGCTTGAGGTGTCTCCTTTCGGATGGTCTTGTTCATACATATAGACCGCAATGAAATCAAACAAGACAGTTGATGCAAATGGTGAAGGTATTTCTGTTTGGATAGTATGAACGCCGATTGATCCCGACTCTAATTTGCCCATCACTTCTTTAAAGTGTTCAAAGTCGAGGACGTCGTTCAAACAGTCGCGGATGGTTTCGATGACGATCGGGAAGTCGTCCACCTTGCGGACGATTTGAAGCAGATCGCTTGCGCGCAGGCGCTGCAGCCAGAGGGGCGTTCGTTTCCCGATGCGAGTTTTCGGCAACAACAGGGCACGTGCCGCATTCTGTCGAAATAACGCGCCGAAGAGGGGAGAGAGAACCAGCTCATCTAAAATGAGGTCCTGGGCTTTTGCCGCCGTCAGGCCGGTGAAGAGGTCGAGCGGGAGACGCTCAACATCGGAACAGCGAAAGAGAATTCCATCGTCATTGTACAGCATTTGGATTTCAGTGCCAAGGCGTTCCCGAAGCTGGTGTGAGAGGACAAGTCCGAGTAAGCCATTGACCCCGCGGCCGAAGCATGAATGGACGACGATTCGTGGATCTCCGATCTCGTCGCGAAACCCTTCCACCACAATCGAGTAATGCGTAGGCAGGAAGCCGGTCGCCGCTTTTTGCTGGAGAATGTAATCGACAATATTCCTCGCTGCGTGCGCGTCGATAGGATAATTATCATGGAGCCATTCGATGCCGTTGGAGTCGCCGGACGACAAATCTTCCAGGAATTTTCCGAGCCGTTCTCCAAGCTCGAACGTCCGGCCGATTCCTTCACCGCGCCAGAACGGCATCCGCGCCGGCTGCCCCGGCGCCGGTGCAACGATGATTTTATTTGCATCGATATCGAGCATCTTCCACACATTCGAGCCGAGGATAAACGTGTCGCCGGCACGGCTTTCATAAATAAACTCTTCGTCCACTTCGCCGATTTTCGTTTTCATATCCTCAAGATATACGGCGAAGTAACCCCGGTCGGGAATCGTTCCGGCATTTGTGATTGCAAGATGCGAAGAGCCGGGAAGTGCCGATAATGAGTTGTTCACCTTGTCCCACGAAATACGTGGACGCAGCTCACGGAATGCTTCGTTTGTGTACCGTCCCGCCAGCATCTGCACGACGCTGGTGAATATTTTTTTTGAAAGGGAATGATAGCAGAATGACTGGCGAACAAGCTCGAACAATTTATCTGCGTTCCAATCTTCCACGCTCACCATCGAAACGATGTGCTGGGCGAGGACGTTGAGGCAGTCGTGCGGGACGTGCGTTTCTTCGATAGCATGTTCTTCCATTGCTCCGGCAACCACGGTGGATTCAATGAGGTCTTCGCGATGCGTCACGTAGATGCGCCCTTTGCTCGTTGCACTTACTAAATGTCCTGACCGCCCGACGCGCTGCAATCCGCGGGCGATCCCCTTCGGCGATTGAATTTGGATGACGAGATCGATGCTGCCGATATCGATGCCAAGCTCCAGAGCCGAAGTAGCGACAAGCACCCGAAGTTTTCCTTGCTTCAAATCGGATTCCATTTGCTCGCGTGCAGTGCGGGACATGCTCCCGTGGTACGCCTGCACATAAATGTCCGTTGAATGAGCCTGGGGTGTCGGGCGTGTCAAAGAATAGGGGACGGCATAGTCATTAAAAGTATGTTCCTGTTCTCCGAGAAGCTCGTTCAATTTGGCCGCAACCCGTTCGGCAAGACGCCGGTTGTTGACAAAAATAAGTGTGGTGTTGTGTTTGTAGATGGCGTCGATCAATCGCGGAAAAATCAGCGTCCAAATGCTATCGGTCGGCAGGTCGGAAAAATCCCGGGCAACGCATGTCACCTGCAGGTCCATTTTCTTTTTATATCCTGCATCGATAATTGCAACGTGGCGTGGAATCGGTTTCCCGCCTTGCCACTCCTGACCGCCAAGGAACCGGGCAATCGTCTCCAACGGCCGCTGCGTCGCCGAGAGGCCGATGCGCACAAAAGAATGTGCCGCGGCCTTTTCGAGCCGCTCGAGCGAAAGCGACAAGTGAACGCCCCGCTTGTTCCCGCTGATGGAATGAATTTCATCCAGGATAACATAGCGAACCGGCGCGAAAATTTTTCTCGCCTTTTGCGAGGAGAGCATGAGATACAAAGATTCGGGCGTTGTGATGAGGATATCCGGCGGATGCTTCAGGATCGCAGCCCGCTCGGCCTGTGTCGTATCGCCGGTGCGAACAGCGCTCCGGAGTTTTCTGAAATGGATTCCCCCTGTAATCGCCTCCTCGTGAATTCCCTTCAGCGGAATCTCAAGGTTGCGATGGATGTCGTTATTGAGAGCCTTGAGAGGAGAGATGTAAAGAACACGGACGCCGTTTTTGAAATCGCTATCGTCCGTCCGTTTCGTATTTGCAGATTCAATATTTTCTTCCACCAGATGATTGATGCACCAGAGAAAAGCAGAGAGAGTTTTTCCGGAACCAGTCGGCGCAACGATGAGCGTGTTGTTCCCCGCAGCGATTGATGGCCATCCGAGCCGCTGCGGTGGGCTCGGCTCGCCGAATGTTTTTGCGAACCACGAACGGACAACGGCGTGGAACGGAGAGAGCGCGTCTGAATTTTCCATACCGTAAAAGTAAGTAATGGCGATGGGAAGGGCAAGAACTGCTGATCATGGGCAGCTATCCGATTGCTTAAAGCAATCGGATAGCTTACTCCGCGCTGGTGGAACCTGCGGCCAGCGGCAAACGCACGGTGACGGTTGTTCCGTGGCCAAAGTCGCTTTGAATGCTCAGCGTCCCCCCGTGCATTTCGATGAGCTGTTTTGCGACCGTGAGTCCGAGGCCGGAACCTTGTTGTTCGTAAACCTTTCTGTTGAACTGTACATACGCTCCCAGGCTCTCGATTTGCTCTGCGGTCATGCCCCGTCCCCTGTCAATGAACATCATGAGGAGAGCGCCGCCTTCAGGGACCGTTCCGAAATAGACCGGCGTCCCTTTTGCGGAATACCGGAAAGCATTATCCCCGATTTCTTCAACTATTTTTGCGAAGTATTGTGCAGAAATTGCAACAGAGGCCGGCACAAGATGCAGATCAAGGTCATTGACCCTGCCGTTTTCCAGCGCCTTTTCCCGTGCAAGTTCCTCAATGATATTTGCCACATCGGTACTGCTGTGAAGGAGAAGTTCTTGTTGATGCTTGTCGAGCGGTTGCGACCCGATCTGTGCATAGATCAAATAATTTTCCACGAGGCGGAGGAGCCGCTTTCCATTTCTGTAGATGCGCTCCGACATTTTTGCGATCTCCGCCGGTTGTAGATTCTTGTAGTCTTTGCGCATAATGTCGGCGAAGCCGAGGATGCCGTTCAGCGGCGTGCGAAGCTCGTGGGGGATTGCCGTGCTCATCCGGGAGCGAAGCTCTTGGAGTTTCATTTCCGCACGTTCGACCATCGCGCGGTGTTTCTTGAGCCGCGCATTGACGGCGGAGACGAGTTCGGCGGGCGAAAACGGTTTCGGGAGATAATCATCCGCGCCAAGTTCCATCCCCTCTCGCATTCCTTCCAAATTGGGGTTGCCGGTCATCAGAATAAAAGGGATCGTCGCCGTCACGGAATCGTTTCGAATAGCGGCGAGCATCTGGTACCCGTTCACCAATTCCATCCTGATATCGCAAATGATAAGGTCGGGCAATGTCGTTCGGGCGAGTGCAATTCCCTCAGCGCCGTTTCTCGCGCTGACGGCCTCGAATTCGTGGGTCCGCAATATTGCTACTGTCGTTTCCCGCAGTGAATCTTCATCGTCGATGACAAGAATTTTTGTCATGGTGAGGTACTATGCTTGGGTTTTTTCCCGGATATATGAACGGTGCACAATAACCAAAGTTGCACAGGAGGGGTATTTGTAGCGCCAACGGGAATCGAACCCGTATTTGAGCCTTGAGAGGGCTCCGTCCTGAACCGTTAGACGATGGCGCCGGTTTGTTGTTGCGAAATCAGTCGAATTTCGATAGCTGACTTGTGGTGCAATAGGAAAAACTATCGAATTTTTTGCTTGTTGGCTACTAGTAGTTACGATCAAGCTACCACCCAATTTACGAAACAACCGCTACGGTTGCAATAGTTAACACAACTGTTTATTTCTTAACAAAGAGGAGCAATAAAAAAGCTCAGAGGTGAGTCTGAGCTTCGATACATTAATGAATTGTTTTTCGAGTCACTTCAACAAGAGCATTTTCTTCACCAGCATTTTACCGTTGAACTCCAATCTCGAAAAGTAAATACCGCTCGCAAACCGCGAGGCATCCAACGTTGCCTGGTGATATTCTCCTGCCGTAGCAACCGCATCAAAGAGCGTTGCGACTTCTTGACCGAGCGTGTTATACACCTTCAGCGTGGTCCTTCCATCACTCGGAACTGTAAATTGGATATTCGTTGTGGGATTGAACGGATTCGGAAAGTTTTGGGCCAGATCTAATATCCTCGGCGCCGCTCCAACCTCCACGTCGGTTTCCTGTGAATACGCAAATGATCCGTCACGGTCAATGTGCTTCAGCCTGTACGAATATTTTCCAGCCGAAAGATTTCTATCGATAAATAAATATTCTTTCGGAGCGTTGGATGTACCGCTCCCCTGAACCGATCCCACCGTAATCCATTCATTATTGTTGATTGTCGGTTGCGCGCTTCCCGGTGTCCCTTGTTGTACAATGGTTTCATTGTTCATTGATTGTCTCTCGACGTTGAACGCAGCGCTGTTTACCTCCGTCGCCGTTTTCCAGTTCAATTCCACAGTGAGTCGGTCTGCCGTTGCAGTGAGTGACGCGAGTTCAACCGGTAGGACATTGTCCGTTCCGATCGCGAACTGACTGAACGACGTTATGCCGTTAAACGAGACAGTACTGTCGGTCAGCCCCGATGCGCCGCTGACGGCAGCACCCCACGCGATATCACTCGTTGATCCGCGTTGATAAAGCGTGTACAACGAAGTACTGGCACTTCCGTTGTTCGTGAAGCTGGCCGGTACGGTGAATGTGAGGTTTGCACTGAAGGTTCCGGGCGTGCCGAATGCGTCAATGGCCCAGTAACGGTCGTTCAAAACTGTTGCAGATCCGGTCGGGAGCGAGTCCGGAGAGGTAAGTATCTCCGTTGCCGTAAGGTCTACAGGATTGTCAAAAGGATCTGTGAACGCAACAGAGACTCCAGCAAGGGCCGCCGTCGTGTCGGTCGAAATATTAAAAACACTCGAGCTTGACCCGCCGCCAAACGGTGCTGTGGAGGTGGTCCACGTTGGACCGTTCACGAGCGTCCCGTTATTCCCGCCGATGGAGTCGGCTGCAGTCGTTCCTGAACCTTCGTTAAATTGCCAGTACGAGATCAGTCCTGTCTCAGTCCCGCTCAGCGTCCGGTGCATGTTCTCGCGAATCTGCTGTTCCGTTCGCGCAATGCCCCAGACGCGGACTTCGTCTATTTTTCCCTGGAAGTAATTGCAGTCGCAATTTCCCGGCGCCTGTTTGCCAATGGCGAATTCTCCTGTGTTGGTGGTCAGAGAACCGGATGCCGTGGCTTGACTCAACAGAGAGCCGTTAAGATAAAACTTTACTCCATTGGTTCCGGTCTGGAAAACCAGAGCAATATGCGACCACTGGTTTAGTGGAATGGAACCGCCGCTGTATATCCAGCCCCATGCAGCATTATAAAGTCCCAGACCCGTCTGTCCGTTCGGCCGGATTTCAAAACAATAATTGTAATTCCCCTTGTCGATCACCGTCATGTTTCCTGAACCTGTCGGATAGACCCATGCTTCAAGGGTGAGACTGTCGGTGAGTCTCAGCGATGCGTTGTCAGGTACGGAAACATACTGGCTTGAACCGGAATTGAAGGAAAGAGCCGTTCCCGGCACTGTCGATATCGCCGGGGGCCGCTTAGTGGAGAAACTCATCTCACTGCCGCGGGTGTAGCCGAAATCGTTGATTGCCGAGACACGATAGTAATAGATGTGGTTTGCTATAAGATCTGTGGGCATTGCGGACACGGCAGTGGAATCGTAAACCGTCAAAGGGCTTTGAGAAGCAAGCACACTGTCTGTGTACGTCCCCGCGACATTGCCGTACAGAAATCGCACAATTGCGGTGTCTCCATTTGGGTTCACTATGCCGTTCAGTGTGGCAGAAGTGTATCCCACGGAAGAAGCAGAACTTGTAATTGCGGTTGGTGCTAACACCGCCAAAGTTGAGAAACTCATCTGACTGCCCCGGACATAGCCCGAGGCATTCTTCGCTGAAACGGAGAAATAGTATGTGGTTCCGGTTGACAAACCGGAAAGTGAAGCGGAAACCTGAATAGAATCCCAAGGTGCAAGGGGGCTTGATGAAACTGCGATGGAGTCCGTGTAAGAACCCGGACTCGTGCCGTACACGATGCGGACAACGGTGGTATCGCCGCCCGAATTAGCGACCCCGTTTAAGAGTGCGGATGTGTAAGTAATGTTAGTCGCCAACTCTGTCAAAGCGTACAGGTTCGATGGGGCTGGGGTGGAAAACTGCGTCACTCCCGGCAGGTATGGGTAACCGTTGTTGATTACACTATACATTGCCCAAGCAGTGATGGAAAATGTCCATCCTGCATTGAGAAATGTAGACGATACATTTAATTCTGCCGTAGTTTTTCCTGTTCCGTCGGCACTGCCGCCGCCGTACGTGTCTGTATTCCAAAAGCAACCGGAGACCGAACTACCCGCATCAAAGCCCACGAGCCCGCCGACATAATTTGTCCCACTCACGCTTCCTGTACTGTAGCAATCAGTTAGCGTGACGGAGCCAATATCTCCCGTTAATCCGCCTGCATAGACAGAGCCGTAGGAGCCGCTGACATTTCCGGTGCTGTAGCAGTTGGTCACCGTACAACTGACCATCGTGCCTGCAAATCCGCCGAAATGAGAATATTGACAACTCACGTTTCCGGTACTGTAGCTGTTTTCTATTACGGAGCCGGCATCTAAATAACCAATAAAACCACCGATATAAATCTGGCCGTTTGCACTCGCAGTACTGTAGCTCTGGCTCACATGATCATAGGCATTGCCCCCAATAAGCCCGCCAACATAACTGCCGTAATTGGAGCCATCATAATTATAGCTGCCGGTCACGGTACCGGTGGAGTAGCAGTTGGTCACTGAACCATAAACGTTATCGCCGACAAGCCCACCCACAGCTACATGCCCGGTGATATTCACATTGATCATCCCAAGGTTTTTTATCGTTGCCCCGGAGGCATAACCAAACATTCCGACATCGTAGCTCGAACTTCTATTAATGTATAAGCCACTAATTGAGTGACCGCCGCCGTCGTACGTTACCGGTGAAATTCGTCGTGCCATTGCCTATCGGCGTGAATCCTTGGTTTGAATCCCAGCTATTATCTGACGATGCGTCGATATCCGCAGTCTGTCTGAAATATGAATTCCAGGAGCTCGAGTTCTGCGTGATCCAGTAAAGATTCTCAAGGGAAGTGATAAGGTACGGGTCGCCGGAGGTGCCGCTGCCGGAAGGAGGGGTTGCCGTTTGTGAAAACAAATTTGGAGCGACCGTCAAAATCAGGAGCAATACCGCAGCATGCGCATATCTATTCCTGTCCATAGACACTCCTTTCCAGAGATGGGTAGGCACTTCTTCTAATGTAAGGGTTGTTGAATAAGTGGAGGATGAGTCCTCCACTGGCAATGAGTGAAAATATGTATTTCAGCGGAACTTGTCAAGTTGGGATGAGCATTTTCGGCGAGACTCCTCAGGCAACGATGTTTCTGTTTGAGAGACGATGGGGATCCATCGATACACCTAATGTCCGTATTTTGAAAAAAAATACACAGGTTCCTGGCAATCTCATTCTAATTTCGAGAATGGTTGTGGGGGAAAGTTGAGGAGTTTGACGCCGTGAAGGCAAGCGGATTCTTCTGCCAGAAAAGGCAATAAAAAAGCTCAGAGGTGAGTCTGAGCTTGGATACAATAACGAATTGATTTGGGATTATTTCAAAAGAAGCATCTTCTTCACCTGCATCTTTCCGCTAAACTCCAACCGCGAAAAATACATCCCGCTCGCGAGGTGTGAACCATCGAAGGTTACCTGATACGAGCCCGGCTGTTTGTTCTCGTTCACCAGCGTTGCCACTTCACGCCCCAATATATCATACACCCGCAAGGATGTTTGGCCGGATGTACCATCAGGAATACCGTAGGAAATAGTTGTTGTGGGATTAAATGGGTTTGGAAAATTCTGTCCTAATGAAAATGAATATACCTCTCCGTTTGTCGATGGCACTCCTGTTATTGAGATGTATGATATATCCACAGTGTTCCCACTACAATACATCGAATTCACTCCGCCATCATAATACATGGTAAGCATGCCTACATCATACAGTTCTATATCTCCTTCGTCGGTATCGATAAACGTTATGATTTCAAATGTAGGACTTAAGAAGGCAAACTTTCCATGAAGAGCATTTCCATATTCATCATACGTATAGTTGACCGAGTAATCGTCCGTCCAAACAGTATCCAATGACGACCCATTCTCTGTTAATTCCTCATTAAAGCCGTTGTATGTATAAATGGTTTTAGTGGCATCAGTCAGGCTATCATTCTTAAAATTTTCCTGTTGCTTTGTCAATGGATTTCCATGCGCATCATGGGTTTGTGAATAGACTTCCGACAGTACCCACTTTCCACCAGTGTAGGCTTCTGTGGTGTCCGTCGACGGATATCCGTTTTCATCATAGGTATATGTATCCTGCGAAGAAGCCTGCCATACACCATTAACCAACGATTCAAATATACTTGTTAACTCCTTATTTCCATCGTCAAAGGTATTGACCGTTCGAAATCCATCCGCTAATATTCCATTAGAATATCCCAAAAAGACATCTACCAACTCATTTCCATTGCTGTCATACGCTACGCTGTCCTGCCAGTCAATACTCCAGGCTTCGTTTGTATAGTTTTCACATTGATCTGTCAATTCTCTTCCAGAGCCGTCGTACGTATAAGTATACCGAGTTGAGTATACCCATGCACCGTTTGTGTAGTTTTCATCAAGCTCTGACAACATTTGATTGTTAAGATCATACGTCCATGTTTCGAGAAATGAATTGTTCCACGTGCCATTCGTATCGACTTCCCAAAGCCTTGTCAATTGATTTCCATTGGCATCATATGTCATTATTTCACTCGTCTCATTCAACAATACGCCAAGTGAATATTGAAATATGAACGACATCACTCCGTTTCCATGATTGTCAAATACCACACTATCCTTATGGATGACAACCCATGCGCCATTGTAGTATTGTTCCCCAAGCGTGCTCAATTGGCGGCCTTCGGCGTCATACGAATATGACCAGCGGTCTGAGTTTGCCCATTGATTCTTTGCAAGGGTTTGATCGAGTTCCGTCAATTGATTGCCGTTTTGGTCGTACGCGTATAATGAGCGCGTAGTATCATCTATCACAATGATGCTTGGGTAAAATTTAAAGGCAGACGTTTTTAATATCCCTTTTGTGCTAACCGCAGGATGGTTGTTTCTGAATGTTGCGGCTGCTTTTTTAATCTCCTGCATATCGGCAGCGGAGAGTTGGATTTTATGAGATTTCTTAAATTGTATCTTTCGCTCTAACGCCTTTGGCAGCGATGCTTGCTTAGCAACAGCCTCGTTCCCATGAAATATCAACGTATCGGTAACATAATTTTCCTGCCGATGCCCATGAAGTGGCTGAGCGTAGAGTATCCCCGCCGAACACACGAGCGCAACGAACATCATGGAATGCTTATTCATTTTTGTTTGTTGATGCAATTATTTCTTCCATAACAGACGGTTGATCCAGTATTTCTGCGTGACAATGCACTTGTTGTTTCGCGCCCTAACGGACCGGAGCTAAGCTGCGGCAACGTGCAGCCAAATCAATGGTAGACTATACGCGCGGCCGGTTAGACGAGCATACTCACAAAAATATATTTAATCCAAAGGCAACGCCAGAACTGTTCACTGCCCATCCTTTGCTCGTTCCTGCACTATTATTTTGAGAAGGTATATAATTTGGATAAGTTGAAGAAGACCAACTATTATTCGTTGAATTGGACCCCCATCGATATTGAATGCTCTCGTTGTAGTCCGCATGCAAGGATAACCATCTGCATGCAAACCATTCAACACCAACAACACCCGCTCCGCCGGCTCCCCATTGTGTAGAGCTTGAACCATATGAGTTTTGCACCCAATACTCCCGATTGCTTCCGCTATTATTTATGCTATAAAGATAAAGATTATCGTTGGAATAATCCGAATAGGTATATGAAACCAATGGACCAAGTCCCGTGTAAATATGAACAGGACCGCTTGGATTCATGTACCACAGGTATTGGAGAACAACAGAGACATTTGCGGATTTCGTTGAATTGCTTCCCGGAGCGGTACCATAACTGGTATCATCCATTGATCCAGAATTTGAAGTACTTCCATCGTTAGTGCTGCCGTTAATTGTTATTCCCATCCGAATAGCACTTTTATCTGAAATTCGGTACAACGCTCCGATTGTGGATCCTTGAAACGATGTAAGGGTAAAGTTTCCAGTGATAGCGAATTCGATAGCCCATGTGCCATCTTTAAGAGATGTACTATCCAAAGGCTGAGTCTGAGCCTCAGAAGAACAGTAAACTGCCATTGAAGTAAAGATAAGTAATAGGATTTTATTCTTGTGATTATTCATTGAGAGTCTCCCTGTGAATGATGTGTCTGAGTATCTAACGAACTGAAGCAAATCTGCGGCGGTGTGCAGCCGCACAAAACTCTTTCCTTATTAATGTGGTTGGGCGAATACCCCATGCCATACAGCGAAGCTGTCTATGTTCATTCGTGCTTCTGCCGCCCAAGGTTGGGGATAGGCAGAATAATACATCCATTGCCCGATGTAGGTTGGCTTGCCATTTATATATCGAAAATATAAATATGTGGGGCTTATGTTGTTGTAGTTTTGGGCAAAGACGTAAGTCATTTCGCCTGATTGTAATCCAGGAAACATAGGAAATGTACCCATCAGGAACGTAAGAACATTTTGTTCAGCGTATAACACTCCCGGAAGGGTTCTGTAAATATCGGCGAGACTGAGGGGATTGTAGTCTTTACTGAATCCGAGTACTGCCCAATCCAAAGCATCCGGTGCCCTCAAAATTGTGTCGGGCCTTAAGCGCACGTCCAACAAATTCCAGCCAGTATATTTGTGATTCCTCACTTGAATTGCTGTCGAAGAGTCGAACTTCACAGCCAACTGACCTGCCTCCCATGGCAAGAGAAATCTGTTGCTTAGCACATTTTCAAATGACTGTGAATCAGCGTAGGATTGCCTGAGATATTTCAGACTATACATTAGTTGCGACTTTGAATATTGTGTAGCTACCAACCTACCGTCAAACCATAAAGCTATGTCTCCACCCTCAACACTGTCTTCGTGGGAATAGATAAATTGCGGACGGGCAATTTCGGGCGATCGAACAAATTCTTCTTCAGGCGACTGAACAATTTCTTCGTTTTGTTGACAACTTAAGAGAGCAAATAACGAGACGAAGAGCATGAGGTTTAAAACTCGCATTTGAGTCAAGCCTCCTTTGAGGTTTTTGTCTACCGAACCATCACACGCTTCGGCAACTGATTAATAAACAGTGCCTACTTAATCAACATCAATTTCTTTGTGCTAACGAAATTTCCAGCACTAAGCCTGTAGAAATACACTCCGCTTGACAAATTGCTCGCGTTAAAAGTAACTGAGTGAGTGCCGGCAGTCTGATTTTCA
This sequence comes from uncultured Bacteroidota bacterium, assembly GCA_963717445.1. GTDB lineage: Bacteria > Bacteroidota > Ignavibacteria > UBA10030 > UBA8401 > JAGVPT01. The sequence continues at coordinate 2,785,917 of OY970334.1, forward strand.
TTGACTAATGTCCTCACCAGCCGTCCCAGCGCATCATACACTTTCAATGTCACGAGAGTGTTCATTGGTAATTGATAAGTGATGACTGTGGTTGGGTTAAAAGGATTGGGAAAATTCTGGAGAAGGTTAAAATTAGAAAGTATACGATTATTCCTTTCGTCTACTCCCGTTACTAACTTTGAAGTTAAACATCTCCAAACACCACTGCCTATAAAAGGCGTCCCGGACAATGCTCCAAATACGAGGCTATCTTGGATGACAACTGTTTGCACAGCTTGGTCGCCCCAATTCCCTAGGTTTAGTGCAATCCAGGTTATGCCACGATCGGTAGATCCATATGCTCCATCGTCGGTACCAGCAACAATGATATTGTCATTGGCAGCCAGGGATCGAACTGGAAGCCTGGGTAGGCTTGTTCCAATCGAATTCCATGTTACGCCTTCGTCCGTGGAAAGAAAAACATTGCCATTTGTGGTTCCCGCATACAGGTTCTTGTCATTTGAGATGAGGGCATCAACACTAATATCCGTCAAGCCTGAGTTGAGGCTCACCCAACTTGCCCCGTTGTCCATAGAGCGAAAGACCCCGCTGTATGTTCCGCCAAATAACCCAGTTCCGCCCAGCCCGTTGGAAATAACAGCGAAAGCGCTAACATTGATAGAGGAGCTTCGCAACACCCAGCTTCTTCCGCTATTTGTAGAAATGTAGATACCCCCAGATCTAACAAAATTAGCTGAAACTCCTGCAAAGAAACATGTATCGATTACAGCGAACGCGTTAGGAATATAACTTAGACTTGTATCAACGTGCATCCAGTTCAAACCTCCATCCGTAGATCGAAAAGGTCCATTGGCTGTTGCAGCAATTAAGAGTGTATCACTTGCAATGAAAGTTGACGTCACATACGTCGTCAAGCCATTATTAAGAGTCGTCCAACTTCCGCCACCGTCAATGGAACGAAATATTCCCGCGTCGGTCGTCGCATAAAGGTTTCGACTATCGACTGAAAGTGAGTTCACTATTGGGGTTGTTACATGGAGATTGGCCGGTGTCCAAGTTGCTCCATTATTTTTGTAAGTGAAAACGCCATCACTCGTTGAAGCGAACAGGTTCTCACCACACGTAACGAGAGCAAAGATCGTCATGTCTATCAAGCCAGCAGGGGGCACAGGTTTCCAACTTGTGCCGTTGTCGCTTGAACTGAAGACTCCGTTGCCGTTAGTAATACCTATGAAGATATTGGAATCAACGATGGCGAAGCTGCTCAACGGTTTACCGTTAACGCCGGGGCCTGATTCATTCCAGGATGACCCATTGTCTGATGACATATAGAGGCCGTTCAAAGTTCCAACAAAAACAATTCCGTCTTTGACAAAAACGAATTGACCAAAACCATTTGTTATGCCCGAGTCAGACTGTATCCAAGTCATTCCGTAATCCATTGACCGCAGGAGACCTCCTCCACTCGCCGAGGCAAAGATAGTATTGTTGAGTTTCGCAAATGAGGTGACGTACGAATTGGTAGGCCCGGAATCGACATGTGCCCATGTTGTTCCATTATTGGTAGAACGAAAAATTCCTTCGTTAACGGTTCCTGCTAAAAGAATTGAGTCTATTGATGCAAGTCCATAAATAGGCGCATTTAGCATTAAGCCCTTGCTCGCAGAACTCCAACTCGCGCCATCATCAGTTGAGAGGAATACGCCCTGAAAAGTTCCAACGAAAACATTGGGCCCGCTTGAAGCAAGCGACAATATTGAATAATTTGATAGACCGGTGTTGACGGCTTCCCATGTTCCTCCAGTGTCCATGGAACGATAAACTCCGTAATTCGCAACTCCCGCGTAGATATACGAGCCTCCTGTTGCGAAGCATTGAGCCTGAGGGTTCCCAAAAGGTCCATTTGTTTGAATCCATTGTGCCTGCAATAAATTCATATTTGCAGAAACTGACATGCATAAAAACAAGAACCTTAATATGCGATTCATAAGCTTCATCGATTCGGAGATTGCCCTACTTCAGCAACATCAATTTCTTCGTCTGAATAAAACTCCCGGAAATAAGCCTGTAAAAATACACTCCGCTCGACAAGTTGCTGGCGTTGAAAGTAACCGAGTGAGTGCCTGCAGTCTGCCTTCCTTCCATTAATGTCTTCACCAGCTTTCCCAGCACATCATATACTTTCAGTGTCACGATTGTGTTTGTCGGTAATTGATAACTGATAACTGTTGTTGGATTGAAGGGGTTTGGAAAGTTCTGGAAAAGGACATAATTACGAGGAGACTCAGTATGAGTAGATTTGACGCTTGTTATTATCTCAGCTAATGAACGTCTCCAGACCCCCTCGCTTTCAGTACCGGCATAAATGTTAGTCTTGTCAACTGCAAGAGAATTGATTTGTATGTTTGGCAAGCCTTCATTTACCGAAGTCCAGCTTGTCCCATTGTTAGTCGAAACAAAAATGTTTCCATAGTAGGTGCCCACAAACAGATTCGTATCTGAGGCGACAAGGGCCTGAATATATCTATCTGTCAAACCGTTATTGACTTCAGTCCAACTTAGGCCATTGTCAGTCGAAATGTAGACGCCACCCCCGAATGTCGAGGCGAAAAGATTCGTACCTAATACGAGAAGCTTATTGAAAAGAAAGTATGGCTTTGCAGAGTATATCTTTGTCCAGCTTTCGCCGTTATTGGTCGAAAGGTAAAGGCCGTTTCCGAAGTAGTCTTCACCTAAAGCAAAGAGGTTCATTCCAGACACGGCAAATGAAACTACATTTGAATCTGTCAAACCAGTACTAACTTGAGTCCAGTTTGCGCCGTTGTTGGTTGTCAGATAGACGCCTCCATAATCAGTCCCTGCAAAAACATTTGCGCCGCTCACTGCAAACGTCTCAATGTAGGATGTCGCCAAACCTGAATCAACCGCCGTCCAACTTGCGCCGCCGTCGGTGGAGAGAGAAATTCCGTTCCCCAAAGTGCCCGCAAAGAGATTTGGACCTGAGACGGCAAAGGAAAGGACCCAGGCACTTGCCAATCCCGAATCGGTTGCCGTCCAACTGGTGCCGTAGTTAGTTGAAAAATAGATTCCGCCGTAGAAAATCCCAGCGAATAATTTGTTGTCTAAGACGGTTAGACCAAAAACACTAGTGTTCGCTATGCCAACACACGTCGGACTCCAGCTCGCCCCGTTGTTGCTCGACAGAAAAACGCCGCTTCCAGTTGCAGCGCTGCCAGTTCCAGCAAGGGGACCAGTGCCAACCAAGATATTAGTACCCGAGAAAGCGATTGCATTAACAACACTGTTTGCCAAGCCTGCACTGACTGAAGTCCAACTTTCGCCGTTGTTAGTCGAGAGGAAGACATACCCATCATAGGTCCCCGCATAGAGATTCGTTCCAGAAGCTCCGAGAGCACGGACATCAGAACTCGTCAACCCGTTATTCACCGCAGCCCAGCTTGTACCATTGTTTGTGGAAAGAAACACCCCGCCTTCTGTGCCGGCGAAAATCTGACCGCCGTTCACAGCAAGCACCTCTACACCTGTGTTCGTTAAATTGGAGTCGACCTGAGTCCAGCTTGCGCCGTTGTTGGTTGAGCGAAAGACGCCAACCCCGAGAATCCCGGCAAAGAGATATGTTCCTGAGACAGCAACAGAAGAAACCGGTAATGCCGGGCCACCTACCGGGCGAACGGAAGGACCCTGTAACCCCGTATTCACTTGTGTCCAATTCGTGCCGCTGTTGGTCGAAAGGAATACGCCGTTGTCAGTTGCCGCCAATAGATATGCGCCGGAGACAGCAAGGCTGTAAACATTACTATCGGTTAATCCTGTGTTAACCGCAGTCCAACTTATTCCGTTATTTGTAGAACGATAAACTCCGCCACCAACTGTTCCAGCAAAGATATTCGTGCCTGACACAGCGAGAGAATAGATCCAAGTATTTGTTAACCCTGAATCCACATTTGTCCAGCTCGTTCCATTGTTTGCAGAAAGAAAAACCCCGCCACCCCAAGTGCCAGCAAAATAGTTCGTTCCGGAGACTGCAATGCAAGTCACATCGCCGCCGTATGGACCAGTGGTCTGAACCCATTGCGCAGAGGATTTTGTAGGTATCTCAGTGAACAGACCAATAAGGAGAAGTATCGTTAGGGTATTCTTCATTGTCGCACCTCGAGTTTACGAAGATGCAATGGTGTCCAGACGAATTCGTCTCTTATTCATCGCCTCCTAAAACACAAAAACCCTCATCATCGCACTCGCAAATCCTAAAGTTTAGCTCTTATATTGTTTCCCACCCGATCCCCCGGGTAAGGTAAATGTGAGAATGTGCCAGTAACCGGTGGGAGTGTCAACAACAAAAACCCACAGGCTGATTCTAGGCTGGATGTAATCATATACTAGTCGTGAAATTACTTGAGCAGCAGCATTTTCTTCACTTGCATCTTTCCGCCGAACTCCAATCGCGAGAAATATATTCCGCTTGCAAGATTCGATCCGTTGAATTGCACTTGATGATACGTTCCTTCTGTAGCTTCACCATCGAACAACGTAGCTACTTCTTGCCCGAGCAAATTAAATATTTTCAATATTGCCCTCCCGTTGGATGGAACGGTGAATTGAATCGTCGTCGATGGGTTGAAAGGATCGGGGTAATTTTGTGCAAGGTTAAAGACAGAAGGGACGACAGGTTCCGGTTTAACAACAGTAATTCCCGTAATGAAATAAGCGGCTAAGACCTTTGCCAACTCGGAGGAATGAGCTGCAGCATACCCGGCATTTTGTGTATCGTTCCAAATTAAAGAACCTATTGGAAATCCATCATTTGTCGATATAACCGTGGATTGACTGAAATTCTCGGTAAGGTCTGTGAACTTGGATATTCCAACTTGATCATTGGGGCCCAGTATGTTCGTGTTGGTTATTGCATCTGTCTTCGCACCACTGACAATACCGGGAAGGGTTTGTGGGTTGTAGTCGCCATAAATGTACGCAGTAGAAGTAAGTGCAGGTGTTGGAGTCGCGAACCGTGGATCATTATACTGGTGCTGATTCCATTGCGCCATTGCGGTTACAACCGCTGAAGTCATGCCGTACAAAATGGGACTGATTGGGAGTGTAGTTGTGTGCTCTTCAATCATCCCTCCACCATGGTCTGGCGAATATGCTGCTAATATTGCTTGAGTGCGCAAGTTCTCCCACTCACCCGGTATATTTTCTACCCTTTGAGGGCTCGGATAATACCAGCCCAAATATGACGGTATCGAGCCATACGGGACTTCGGGGTTACCGGTGTCAGCTAATATGTAAGCGGAGTTTCGATAGTACCCGTTAATCAGCAGCGAATCGTAATAGTTTATATTGTCCGAAATGAAGACCTGCATCTTGCTGAGTGCCAGCAAAGGCGAATAATTTGGCGGCCATTGAGTTGAATCGCCTATATTGTACTTCGGCTGCACTGCCACACCGTTCTGGTCGGCATTAATTGAGTCGATAGTAATCGTGCTTGTGAATTCCTTACCAAAAGGATCCTCCGCATTCACAACATTTGTATCTTCGCCCGTCCAATTCTGGTTGACGAAAATATTATTCGTGACAAAAAAGACGCGGTGATAAGGAGATAAGAGCCAATATTTCTTATTGTTGATGATCGTGTTATGGTTGAAATATCCAAAGTCAGTAAGTGCGTTCTGCTGTAGGAATGTGAGACCTCCTCCAACGATCGTGTTGTTCTCAACCCACAGCGTATCGATCGGATGCTTGCATTGAAATACTCTTGAACTCCACCACTGCCCTGGTTCGAACATGTTCCGGAAATAAGAGTTGGTGATGAAGAACTTTGCTCCATACGGCCATCCTCCGATTGCGCCTGATTCATTTGTGCAATCGAAAAGATCGATATTGCAAAATTCAAATAAACAATTGTCAATGGTCAACGATTGCGGCAATTTGTTCGCCGTGCCGCAATAGAAGAGTTCGGATTGAATGTTTCCAGTCCACTCCATAACCTGCCAATGAACATTCACAATTTTAATGCTGCCGTAGACCTTGTTGGAAGGAACCGCTCCGGCTGATGGCAATATTATGATGATGGGCTTTGTTTTTGCCGACGGGTTTTTCGGATCGGGGACACCGACAATTGTTAATGTACCGGTCGGATTGTTATAGTAGATCGGGGTTAATTGGTAATAGACCTGCCCCTCGTAGAGTGCATAAACCCTATTCGGATTTTTTCTCGCACCGGTGGAAGTGGTATCACTACTGATAGTGCTATCCAGCTCTCCTAAATATCCAACACCTGAAAATGTGGAACCGGAGATATAAGTCGTATCTCCAGTTGTGATTACTTGAGTCGATGGTGTTGCATTGACTACATTTGAAAACGGGCTTTCGTTTCCGGTGCTATCTACTTCTGTGACGCGGAAGTAATACATGACACCGTTCGTCAGACCAGATATGACTATTGTAGTATCGCTTATCCCATTTGTTGTTGAATCTATTTTTGTCGTTGGGTTATTTGTCGTTCCACCGTAAATTCTATATCGGAGAAAGTCCGGTTCTGTGTTTTTGATCCATGTTAACGTAACGACAGAATTGCCAGAAATAGAGGTCAAATTCTGAGGAGCTCTCGGGAGATTAACCCACCCGCCTTCATTGTAAAGGGCGGCAACCTCGGCTACACTCAGTACACGGCTATAAATGCGGATGTCATCAATGTTCCCATCATAAAAATTTGTCAGGATTTCCGGGGTGTTGGCATGATACGTTGCGCCGATGGTAAGTGGCTGTTGGCTATTCGTCGTTGTAGTGCCTATTGTTCCCACTTGTTTATAAACTGAGGTATTCGACAACTGTCCATTAACATAGAGATTGAGGCGCTGCATTGCCGGTAAACTACCGTCGAAAACAAGCACAAAATGAAACCATTGGTTCTTGGTCATCGGACTAGTGAGAGCAATATAGTTTTGTGCAAGCGTGTCGAAAAGAACGTATCCATAGAGCCCGCTCTCCTCATGAGTCACGTTCCATTGATAGGGTCCGAGATTTCCACCCCCATTCTTGCCGATAATAAATCCTCCACCACCCGCAAAGGTCCCGTATGTTCTTGTCACTGCCCATCCCGAGACGCTAAATTTTGCTATAGGGGCACAAAAGACACTGTCCAGAATATCCCCGCATCGAATGATAGATGTAGTGCCATCAAAGCTATATGCACTGTTCGCCATGCCGAATCTGTCCGTCGTAAGAGTCGCTCTGACAACAGTGCCATTAAATCCATTTCCGCTCGAGTCGTTGGCATTACCATTGAACGGATACCATGCAACGAGTCCTGATCTTGGTATAACGCCGACCGGAGCTTGGTTATTCTTTAGAATGAACACTTCATTTTGAACATTATTGGTGACTGCCAAATCGATGCTTCCATCATTATCGATATCCAGTGGAGTGATAGCCCGGCCTCCTCCGGCAAGAGGGACGGAGGAGCTTGGAGTAAATACTCCCGCTCCATTATTTTTCAAAATAGAAATAACAGATGTGCTCCCCGCAACCAAATCGATGTTTCCGTCGCCATTGACATCTGTAGCGGCGATGATGACCGGTCCCGTTGGAACATTGAGCGTTGAACTTAGAACGAATGATCCGTTTCCGCTGTTTTTTAAAATTGAGATTGTGTTAGACGTGTAATTGCTCACGGCTAAATCAGCCAGCCCGTTTCCGAATAAATCAGATGCTACCGTTGAATATGGACCTGATCCGACACCGATCGTTGTGTCTACGGTAAATACTCCAATACCGTTATTTGTTAGAACAGTAATGTTATTTGACCTATAATTGGTAGATATCAAATCAACGTATCCATCTCCATTGATATCGGCGGGAGTAACCTTTACCGGCATGGATCCGACGCTTATTGCCGGTAGTGGTTGAAACGTACCATTACCTTGATTTATTAAGATGGAAATGCTGCCTGACCCTGCGTTTGTTACAACCAGGTCTGCCTTACCATCTCCATTGACATCTGCAGCGATAATATCCCACGGTACGGAACCGACCGCAATTGCAGAACTCTGAGTAAACGACCCGGTCCCATCATTTTTTAAAATGACAACTTCATTTTCTCCACTCACCGTAACTGCCAAATCCATATTTCCGTCGCCATCCACATCAAGCGCCGCAACAGATCCCGGATACGACCCCACAGATATCGTTGAGCTTGTGCTGAATGTTCCATCTTTATTATTCTTTAAGATGGAAATGGTACCATCCCCGTTATTCACAGATATGATATCGGTATAACCATCGTTATTCACGTCTACAGCTATAGAGGTAAATGGATTAATTCCAACGCTCGCTGAAGATGTTTGCATAAAAATGCCGGAACTTGAATCCGTTTTTGCCGTGAATGTCCAACTATAAGAATGCTGAAGCGAATCACCGGTACCATCCTGCAATGCACGCGTAAGCGTTACCCATACCACATCACCGGATTTAAAACTGATTACCGGGGTAATAGTTGCGGTAAACGTCGAAGCGTTATATTGGAATGTGGCAGCATGTGAACCACTCAGAGATCCAAAAACAATGCAAGAAGAATCCGAGAGAGTCGCCGGATTAATATTTTTATTAAAGGTGACAGTTATGGCAGAAGTTCTCGAAACATCGTTTGCGTTTGCTTTCGGCGTGAAGGAGACAAGTGATGGTGCCTGAGCATAAAGAGAATATGCACCACAGACCAGGAGTAATAGAAGACGACTGATATTTTTCATAGATACCTCTGCAGAGTTGTATTCATATCGTAAGTGGGAAAAATCTTAAAAGCATCTACTGAAAATAAAGAATCCTTGTCAACGAAGAATTGATGTTACGAAAAGCACGAAATTTACATATTCCAGGGGAAAGTTTCGGAAATAATATAATCAAAGAAGGTAGGTCTAATTTTGTAAATAGCATCGATCCTTCTATTGCCACTGGATACCCTCGTCATAAAACACAAAAACCCTTATCATCGCATTCGCGAATCCGAGGGTTTAGGTCTGCAATATGTTCCGCCCGTTTCCCCCGGGTAAACTGTACGCGGAAAAATACACTTATTCAAAAGGACAATCAAGTTTAAAAAAGAGCCCGGATAATTTCGGGCTTAAATGCATCCTAGCCGACCAAATTACGTGCGGGCAATAAACAAGCTGAGTCCGATAGCCCTGGCATCTTCCGCTCTGAAACCAAGATCGGGCACAGCCGCAACAATCTCCGCAGCATCCTTCATGGACTGAATCATTACATCCCGCAGGCTGTCTGGTTTCGAAGTATGTTCTGGATCTGCTGCTTTGCCGAGTATCGGCACCTCGACTTTATTCTTTCCGGTGAGCTTTACGATGATTTCAGATCCGGCTTTCAATTGCTGAGACTGAATGACATCATGTGCGGTCGCAGGTGCAAACCAAACTACCCACAACGTAATTCTATACACCCAATACATCTTCAAAAAAATTAACAACTTTTCGCGCCAGGTCTATCATCTGGACGTGGAAGCTCACTAGTCGCTCGGGAAACAAGATTCAAATAGCCTTCTGAACAAGTGTCGTGAGACGCGTACAACTTTGTTGAGGCGAGTCCTGGTCAACGAAAATGTTGAAGTAAATATCTATCACCGGAACGCGCATTATCTATCACTGGTTGGCGCAAAAACCTGTCACCGGTAGGAGCAGGTACATCAAAAGGGCCCAACAAATATGGTACTGAAAACGATGCTGTGTACCCTTATGATACTATAATAACATTTGTGTACCATCCCTACGCAATGCTTCGGGATACTTAAGCTGGATCTCATCCGATAGTCGGCGATGTGGACATTTTGAAAAAAGACGCACCAATCCCGGCGATTCGCTAATAGGAATTTAATTTTGATAGGTCGGATTTTCCAGAATTTCGTTCCACACATATATGTAGATTTTGATTCAATCAGGGATTTGTCCCCAGAGCGCAAATCGATGAAACAGGTTGCATCAGCTTTCGTTCCACTTTGATTTCGGCAAATCCTGCCGAAGCCAAATACTCTGCAAATTTTATACCGGCTGCAGTGGCGTCATCCTCATTCGCTTTCAAGTTTTGCGGCTGATGAACAAGTGCGATGATTCCTCCTCGATGCAATTGACCTCGCAACTTCTTAAGTAAGATGACCCTCTCCTCCCAAAATTGGAATCCATTAATGTCTATGATTTTGTCTAATAGCCTTTCAAAGTCGGGCAATTGAGATACTGACTTTACCAATAATTTCACGCGACCGGCTGAAATTGCCTTTTGGTTTCTTCTCGATGCCTGCTTGAACATTACTTCTGAGTGATCAATCCCCCATATGAATCCTTCCTTCACAATTTCACTCATTTTTCTGATTGCGATACCCGGGCCATAACTGGTTTCCAAAACACAGTCGTTCGATTGTAGGCTCAATAAGGAAATTCCCCACAAGCTTCTTTCAAGATTGGATGACCGAGTTGACATGATGTAGCCGGCGACGTTACCGAGGAATCCTCTCGGTTCGGCAAATTGGGCAATTATCGTTTTCGAAATACTCATACGTGACTCTCTTTCTTAAGTTTGACTGGAAGGATGAACATATTCATCATACGTCTTAAAAGACGAATGAACCCAGAAAATATTGAATGTCGCAATATATGGATAGATAGGAAGTAAAAAGGAGTATTTGTGCTCTTTCCGTCTCTAAACCGGAAGTTTATAAAAATTGCATTTGGTAATGAACAAGACTACATTGATTCATCCTCACATATCGATGACATCTGGTCTCGATGAATTGCTGATACCCTCATTGTCACCTTCTTATGAAGTGATGTGAGGGTTCTTTGTTTTTGGGACATTCAGAGCCAGCCTTATAAATCAAATTTAAACAGGTAAACATATGAGAAACACATACAGAGTCACTTACCGAAGTCGTAATGGTAGAATTAAGGCTGAAGAGTTGCCGGCAGACACACTATTTGATGCAGCCGATTCTGTTCGTCAAACGCACCAGCTCAAATTCTCAGACATTATCTCGAATGAAATTAAGGATGCGGGGAAAGCGCGCAAAATGGGAAGGAGAGCGTTTTTAAATGACAGATAATACTCGAATGACTGGCGGCATCTACAAAGGAACACGAATGAAAGATGTTCCCGCGGCGTATCTACTTCACCTGTCGAAGGACGTGGCAATCTTCGGGCTTACAAAATACGTCGCCGACAATCGGGAAGTTCTAAAATTGGAAGCGAGAAGGGATGGGCGGCTATTACACAGGCAGTGGATGGCAAAGCGATGAATACAAAAAAGCCCCGGACGGTGAATGTCTGGGGCTGAATGGTGCTTTCAAATTAAGCATTGGACAAGTATAGGCAGCGTTCGGATTGCTCAATCGTGTTGTATTTTCAAACCCTCTCCAATAATACTATCATCATGTCTCTGCCGGATCTGTTTACTTCTTCCCTTCCTGTTCGTTCTCCGCTTTTACTATGGCAAGCAGCACTTGTGCGTTCAATCTGACCTTAAAGTTAGGATTGACGTACTCAAAAATGATGCTCCCATTTTTCTGAATGATGAAGACCGCTGGCACGGGGAGAATGTGGTGGCTTAAGCCAGAGCCAGCTTCCAGAGTAGCCGCGTATTTCTTAGATCTCTGTAGGGCTTCTTTATCCACTCTGAACGCGAGTCCGAAGGCTTTCGCTGCATTCATTGTGCTGTCCGAGAGAAGTGTATAATGAAGATCGTGTTTCTCAATGCTTGTCTCGATGTTCTCCGGCCGGTCCGCACTGACGGCTACGATCTGGTAGCCCTCTTTGAGGACGTCACTCTCTATAGTGTGCAACTGTTCCATTTGAAGATTGCAATACGGACACCACCCGCCGCGATAAAATATAAGAACTGTAGGTTTTTTCTCAAGGAGTGAATACAGTTTTACCTCTTTCCCTTCGACGTCGGTCAGCACAACATCGGGGACGTTCATCCCAACGAGAAGCGGGTGAATATCATCCGCACGATCTGCTACTCTGCCGGACGAATCATTTTGTCCCTGCGCCAAGACAACACCGCTGGCTATCGTAAACGCAGCAAAACCGATTGCTATAATGATATTGTTAACCATTTCATTTCCCTCTTTAATACTTCTAAAACTACCAGGATTCTTGCAGAGTTCCTTGGGAGTTTACATCGATCTATGTTAAGGGGAAGAATTTTCTGCCAATGCTAACAATACATTCGTGTAACTCTTCTGCAATGTTCTTTCCAATGGCCTGACCACGACAATGGGACATTCCCGTATCGCCCTAAGCATGAATGCCATGCCAAGATCAAAGTGGCTTCCGTAGCTCCTCGAGTCCCAAATGACGTGAATCTCATCGGCCGAAAATAGAGCTTTGCGATTTGCCTCATTGACTTTCAATCCAACGCCGTCTTCCGTTTGATCAGAATCTCTCGGCGGATAATGGACTGTCATACCATGAGATTCAAGCTTTCCGACATAGTCAGCAGCGAATTCAAGGTCTGTCTCTGTAGCGTTTCTTATAGGACATATCACGTAGATTTTCATAATTTCGGTCGATTCGCTAGTTATGGGAATAAGCCGTTCATTCAAACCGTTTGGTCATCATATATTCATCTGGATCAGGCAGTGGCATCGTACTAATTAAATACGGGTGTTGGCCAGCACGAGCTTATGGCACTTTCATTTTAGAACAGGTTAGGCGTGAGGCTATCATAAAAGCTTACGGTCGTGGTGTTTGGCGTCAGCGAATGAACTCTTTGACTTCCCCACGAAATATTTTTCTCATCATGAGGCTTGTTCTAGTAGTGCTCAAATTTTGTAAGGTGACGGACACCTTACCGATTTACCTTACCAAATATTTTTGTATAATTGGATTTTTGGAGTGAGGTGTCCGTCACCTCTCGCAAGAACGCAAACTTGACCGCTACCCTTGTTCTCCTCTGTTTGCTTTTCCAGTTTTTGCTCAAGAGGTTGCTCGTTGCTGCGCCGGGCAGCTAGTGCTGTTTCTCAAAAATAATCTTGCATTTTTTAACCACTAAGACACCAAGCACGCCAAGAAGTTATGAGTATAAAGAGCAACAATACTCTTGGCGTTCTCCGCGCCCTGGCGGTAAGACACGAGATTATTTATTGGAAACGGCACTAGATTGACATAACGCATCGCACGAATTGGTCTCTACATTTTTAGTAATTCGAGCAATTTGTACATCAATATCGCCGGCCAAACAAGGGCCTTCAAAAATCCAAGCACACCTTCCCAAAATGCAGTAGAATGCTGGATGAAGTAAACCGCGGCGCCAACGAACGCCAAAGCATAGATACCGCCAAAAGCATTGTTGTGTTTCATTCTGTTGTTCCTTCGATGTTCGTCCATGGGAGAGTCTCTGTCGTCTGTTATTATTGTTTCATCTGATCGATGTCCGGGTTTCGCGCTGCGAAATCACCGGCGGCTGGTCTCTTCAGTGAGTACCAGGGGCACCATCCGCCTTTGGCGTGACTTGTCCGAAGGACCTCTTCGGAGAGCGACTGGTTAGGCAGCCTACGTGTTTAAATTAAAAAAGGTATCACTCTTTTTGTTCGTGCCGCATAATCAGCATACTGCGGATATTGGTGCATGATAAGATGTTCTTCCGAATATATTCGAATGGAGGCACCAACAGTACCAATGATCCCAAGTATCAAATTGATGTCAGAGAGATGTGAAAAAACTGCCGCCCAAAGGAAATACAAGATCGATGCATAGATAGGATGACGCATGTAGGCGTAAGGGCCGGTGGTGACCAATCCTCCTTCCGTGGGATCCGCTGCGGCATGAAAACTTCTTTTTCCAAATGTTATCCGGGCCCAAGTCATTAACCCGGCAGCCAAAAGTTGTATTATGATTGCAATATAGCCTGACGCTAAAAGAGAACCTTGGATGAACAAGCCAACCAGTGCAAGCACTAACGTGAAATGTCCAACTAAGGATACAGACTTTAAACTCAACACAACGACTCCTTTGTGCTCGATGATACTGCGCCCCCTAACGGACCGGAGCTACGCTGTCTACGGCTCTGCGAGTCATAGATTCGTTGAACGGCGACGTGCCGCTGGTTTAGCTGAGCGCGAGTTTTAACCCGCGCATGACTACGCGTTCATCGGTTTCAATAACTTTATCTTTACGGTTGTGCCTTTCTTTTCTGTACTTTCAATCGTGAGACTCCCTCCGTAGAGTTCCGTAAGGGTTTTTGCAATGGCCAAGCCAAGGCCCGCTCCTTGTTGCTCGTGATGACGGCGGTCAAATTGTTGGAAATCGGTAATTTTATCGATTTGTTCAGTAGACATGCCGCAGCCTTCATCTCGTATCGTTATTACTACCTTAACGTCAATTTTGTCGCTCGAAATATATATTTTCGTTCCAGGGTCTGAGAATTTTAAAGCATTGTTGATGATTTCTTCCATGATCTTTGTTAGATGCATCGATGATATTTGGACAGGCGAGTCTTTGACTTCAATACTGATTGAATCAGCCCGCTTCTGGATCTCAGCTTCCCGTTCTGCGGCTGACCGGATGACCTCATGCAACAATGTTATTGATTCCCGGCGCATTGTTGCGATTGTATTTTGATCATTCATCCATGATTGTAATTCTCCGAATAGAATGATGTTTTCCAATAATCGACGTAGCCGCTGACCCGATTTATAGATCGCGGCCCCTATCTTTTTGACTTCTTCAGCGGGTAGATCGCTTTCCTCTTTTAGGATCTCAGCGCACCCAAGTATGCCGGTGAGCGGAGTTCGAATTTCATGGGAAAATGACTTTACAATACGAGTTTCGATGTCCTCAAATCGCGATTCGTAATACTTTTGCAGAATTTTTTTTCTCATTAATCGCATCGCTATTGCAGTGATAAGCTCTTCAGAAGTAAATGATTTCGTCAAATAGTCATCCGCACCGTCGTCTTCCCCGGACTTGGTGAGTATGTAAGTGCAATGTTACTCGTAAAAGCATTGAATGTCAACCTGTCAAGAGCCTCAACCCCGTGATTTCTTACCAAACGATCCACTGACGATGCTTCTACTTGAGGGACGACGGGGATTCATCGAGACTGGTGGGGAGAGGTGATTTCTAAATTTTTATTTCCAATTTCAGGATAGGACTATGAGGGCTTCGCCATTTGCCAGGTTCTCTATATATTGAGGCTTCTGAAAAATTGTCTCTCGCCAAGCCGCGAAGGCGCAAAGTCTTTGTTTTTTTAAATCATTTTGCCGCTTAGCGTCTCGTGCGTGAGCCATACTTTTAAAATTATTCACAAGTCTCATATTATATAAGGCTGGCTATGGCGAAGTACAGACTGCCACTCCTCCATTAGACGAAATTGTTGGCAAAATGGCGAAGGAAAATAGAAAAGCCCCAGATGGTGAATGTCTGGGGCCACGATTCATGATGCGACAGGCTGGCATCGATAGAATAAATGTTTTATTAGTTGAGTTTCGTCGGCACCTGAGTCTGTGAAGTTACCGTCATATCATACGAAGGAAATGTACCATCGCTCAAAGCTGTAGTTCCTACGCCGTGTAACACAACTGACGTGGCAGTTCCTGCCGTTTTGATCGTGTAGGCACCGTTTGCATTGGTCGTGAACGCGGTAGAAGCTAAATCCCCCAACCCTGTCGCGTCTGCCGTAAGACCGACGAATGAGTTTCCGCCTCCACCAAGTGTGGTTGGCTTTGCATAATATTGCTGCGCTTTGGCTGCCAATGTTGTCAAGTCGGCGATCACGGCGCTGCGGTTCTGATCGACCGCGTTATCCTGGAACATTGTGATACCGACGGCTACCGCGATACCGACAATGATGACACCCAAGATGATCAGAAGAAGCTGTTGCTGTCCCATTGAAACCTCCTATTATTATGATTGGTCTATTACCTGAATTGAGTGGTTCTATAAACTGCAATTGCTATGCCGATTTCATATATGCCTGTTACGGCCAAAACGGGCACATTGTCGAAAAAAGAAAGAATAAGTTACCGACCGTGTGTCAATTTAACCGAGCTTGATGTGATAGTGAGGTGTTTTCATCCTATCGTGATCAGAATAATCTCTCTAGTTCTTCCAGGCAAAGTTGTGTGCTTTTCCAGCGCTTTCGTCTCAGTTCTGCTTAACTTCTGCAGAACCCACAATTTTGTTGTAAAGCCACGCAAATATTGCACCGCCAATTAAGACATCAAAAAACGCATATACTAACCCTACTATGCTGCCGATTGGAGAAATCGTATAACCAAGATACACTTTGCCGATGATTGTCGAATGCCCGGTGGAGCCACTAAATGCAATGATCCACCAGGTAAGAAAAAATAGCCCCAGTCCCCAGAGTATGGCGCAAGTCAGTGCGAATGCCTTGATATTCAGTTTCATATTCGATTTTCCTTTTGCTGTTTTTTGTCATGATTGGATTGCACCCCGCGGGATACTATTAATAAGAGGGATTGTCCGGTAGGTTTTTGAACGCCCCCTCTGCCGCAAAACTACTGCTATTCAGATACAAATACAACAGCCCAGAGGTGAGTCTGGGCTGAATGTGGTCGTCAAGCAAAAGTGAAATCTATTTGAGCAGCAGCATTTTCTTCATTTGCATCTTTCCGCCAAACTCCAAGCGGCCGAAATAAATTCCACTCGCAAGATTCGATGCATTGAACTGCACTTGGTGATATGTTCCTGCTATAGCTTCGCCATCAAATAGCGTTGCGACTTCCTGTCCGAGCACATTGAAGACTTTCAATACCGCATGTCCGTTGGATGGTACGGTGAACTGAATTATCGTCGATGGGTTAAAAGGGTCGGGATAATTTTGGAAGAGCGAAAAGCTCTCAGGCACACTTGCCGTTTTGATTGGAGCTATGCCGGTTACAGTTGCAATGCCCATTCTGACAAGATTAACAGTGCCAAGAGGATCTAGGTTTTGTGGACCGTCTAAAATCAGGACACCATTCAATGTATCATTAACATAGGATCCAATTATTGTAAATTCATCCCAACTACTGCTTAAGGTATCTAAAGTGTAAATGGTGCTATCTCCTGTTTCTAAATGACCCATAAATATTCCTGAGTCGGCATACACTCTTCCGGAAACAGGAGGGGTTAGTCCGGTAGCCGAAATAATTTCGCCTTGACTATTCAAATGAAAGGTAATATTTTTTTGGCCGGCAACGGGAGAATTTAGAACGCCAACCAACGAATCGGTTAGAGCACCGGGATTGAGTATTCTTGATAATCCCGCACCAGGACCCAAGGTCGCGTAGTTTTGGGAAGTCAGTTGCGCGGAGAATTGAATCGTATCTTTTGACGATCCACTGACATTACCTATCCTAAGTAGTACTGAAATGGCTCCGCTTGGAGTTACATAATCGGTTCCACTGGCCCCAGCAAAATTTTCCCAGTCAGTTATATGACCATTGGCATCAAAACCAATATAGAATAAATTAGTATCTGCCTCTGCATTGACGGTAGTAATGGGAACAACATGCAGGAGCCACTGCCCGTTCAGCGTTGAATCTGAATACTGTGCAATGGATGGTGTGATGACGATGATCAAAGTGAGCATCACCAATAAAAAACGGAAGTAATTTTTCATAGGTCTGGCTCTTTCGTTTTCGCCCGCCCCGTATAAATACAAAAACCTCTTTCATTCCGCAGAGCTGAAATCCGGAGGTTTCTTGATATTCTCAACCCAACCTCACGATTGTCATCTCCATGACATCGCTTACCCCAAGCAAAGGTAAAGCGGTTCAGTACAAAAATCAAGTTAAAAAAAGGCCGTCGCTGGCCTTTTGTGATCTGGAACTATGTTCTCGCGATGAATAAACTCAGTCCGATTGCGCGAGCATCTTCTGTCCTCAGTCTAAGCGCCGGTACAGCGGCAACTCGCACGGATCGAAATAGAAAAGCCCAGAGGTGGGTCTGGGCTGAGTGTGATTGCGATAAACTTGAAATTTACTTCAACAACAGCATCTTTTTGACACTCGTAAAGTTGCCGGCAGAGAGGCGATAGATATATAAACCGCTGGCAAGATTCCGGGCATCAAAGGTCACGCTGTGCGAACCGGCGGAGAGGTTTCCGTTGACCAGCGTCGTCACCAACTGACCGAGCGTGTTGTAGACCCTCAACTGCACGTTCGACTGTTGCGGGAGTGAGAAATCGATCTGCGTTGACGGGTTGAACGGATCGGGAAAGTTTTGAGAGAGAGAAAAACTTGCCGGTGCAATTTCATTTTTTAAAACTAATGTAGCAGCTGTGCTACTGCTGATGAAAGTAGCTCCAGAGACTTCTACGACACCCGTATCGTTTTGGTTTGTATAAGTGTCGACCGTAAAAAGGCCTTCTTTTGTGAAATAGTTAAATGATTTATCCGATGCCGACTCAATCTGGTTCACCCTCAGGCACTGAAACGATTTTCCTCCAACCATAAGCGTTCCGTAGCCGTCCACATTATAGGATCTTGCACCGTTCCATCCCATTACCATTAATACTGTGTCAACTTTTTCATTAACGTAAGTTGTCTCTACTCCCGCCCCTCCGTCAGTTGTGGCCCACTGAAGATTATACGTCGTTGGAAGTCGTAAAATTTCTCTATTAGGAGAGTCATACAAGTATGTTTGCGAATCAGGAGAAATAAAAACTTGTGCCAACTCAACAAAACTAGTATCCGTAAAAAAGAAGACATGACTGTTGTCAATGTTTTGCGGAGATGCGCCCCATACGAGACTTGATGGATTGAAGCGAGCGGCAAGCTGGGGAATTTGCGACGATGGATAGAGAGTATATGCCGCAGAATCGGGAAATGTCAGAGAAGAGAAATCGTACACATTCGGCCCCCCTGTTTTTCCCACATTTATATATTGGCTTGTATCGGAGAGAATTGTGATAGTCGCACCAGGGTCAAAAATTTGTTGAACATCCGTTTCTTGAATGGTGATCTGCCCATACCCAGTCTGAGCAAGGAACAGCAAAAGGATGGCGTAACGTGACATCGCACATGAATGTGTTTCCATACGAACACGGCCCTTCCAACCCTTATGTGGTTTAGTTTTGATTTAGAGGGGGATGGGTTCCCCCAATGGCATGATGTAATAATAGCTTTTACTCGAAACAGAGTCAAGAACAAAAAGCCCAGAGGTGAGTCTGGGCTGAGTGTGTTGATAAACCAATGGCAGGACTATTTAAGCAGCAACATCTTCTTCACTTGCATCCTCCCGCCAAAATCTAACCGCGAAAAATAGATTCCGCTGGAAAGATTCGAAGCATCGAACTGCACCTGATGGTTTGATCCCGCCGTTGCCTCACCATTAAATAACGTTGCTACCTCCTGTCCAAGAACATTATAGACCTTGAGCGTTGCATGTCCATCACTTGGCAGAGTGAACTGAATCGTCGTCGAGGGGTTAAAAGGTTCAGGATAGTTCTGGCTCAGTGCAAGAACTTTCGGGGCTGCAACTGTTACCTGCACTGCTTGAGAGTAAACGAATGCTCCATTATGATCGACCTGTTTTAATCTGTAGGAATATGTTCCCGCAGTCTCTATCTTGTCGGTATAAGAATAAGTATGCGGTGAGTTGCTGGTGCCAGCACCAGGGACTGTTCCGATTTTTGTCCACTGCTCTGAACTGACCAAGCGCCTTTCAATGTCAAATCCGGCGTTGTTCACTTCGGTTGCAGTTTTCCATGCAAGTATTGCAGTTGAGTTTGATGATGTTACCGTGAAGGAAGTCAATTCTACCGGCAAATCCACATCCCCAGGATTGGTCACACCTGCAAGGTAGGTGCTGAAGGTGTTCGCGACGGCTGTGAAATCACCGCCGAAGTAGACAGTGTTATTCGCATTGTCGAGGGCCATCGCTTGAACAACCCCCCCGCTCGCATTAGGATTCCAACTTGTAGCGTTTCCCGTTGAAGTATCGAGTGCTGCAATGTAATTTCTATTTTGTCCTCCTATGCTGGTGAATTGTCCCCCGGCATAGATCGTCGAACCGGAGAGAGCAAGTGCTTTAATAGAGTTTGTGGCATTCGGATTCCAGCTTGTTGGAATTCCCGTTGTAGCATCAAGCGCTGCAATATAATTTCTAAACACTCCACCAATGCTGTAGAAGGCTCCTCCTACATAGATAGTTGAATCGGAAATGGCAAAGGCATAAACAGTCCCGCTGGGGCTTGCGGTCGGATTCCAACTTGTAGCATTACCAGGTGAGACAGAATCCAGTGCTGCAATGTAATCCCTTGTCTGTCCACCAATGGTGGTGAATTCTCCCCCTGCATAGACTATTGAGTCGGAGAGGGCAAGCGCAGTAACGAAACCATTCGCAGTCGGATTCCAGCTTGTGGCATTGTTTGTATTCGTTGTAGCATCCAGTGCTGCAATATAATCTCTGGTATGTCCGCCAATGGCGGTGAAGTTTCCTCCCACATAGATTGTCGAGCCGGAGATGGTAAGTGCATTGACGGCGTTGTTCGCACTCGGATTCCAGCTTGTTGCACTTCCCGTGGTAGCATCAAGCGCTGCAATATTGTTTCGCGATTGTCCTCCGATGCTGTTAAAATTTCCGGCTGCATAGATCGTTGAACCTGAGACAGCCAGTGCAAAGACTTGACCACCTAGCTCTGAACTCGGATTCCAGCTTGTCACGATCCCGGTTGACGTATTGATTGCCGCGATATTAACTCTCGTTTGTCCTCCGATACTGCCGAAACTACCTCCTGCATAGACCGTCGATCCGGACGCTGCAAGCGAATAGACCGTGCTGCTCGCATTCGGATTCCAGCTTGTAGCATTACCGGGTGAAACAGAATCCAGTGCTGCAATGTAATCTCTCGTTTGTCCGCCAATGGTGGAGAAATTCCCTCCTACATAGACCGTCGAGCCGGAGACGGCAAGTGCATTAACATTGCTGTTCGCAGTTGGATTCCAGGTTGTGGCATTGTTTGTATTCGTTGTAGCATCAAGTGCGGCAATATAATGTCTTGTTTGCCCACCAATGGTGATGAAATATCCTCCTGCATAAACCGTTGTGCCGGAGACGGCAAGTACATTAACATAGGTGTTCGCAGTCGGATTCCAACTTGTAGCATTACCTGGTGAGACAGAATCCAGTGCTGCAATGTAATCCCTTGTCTGTCCACCAATTGTGGTGAAATATCCTCCCGCATAAACTGTTGAGCCGGAGACGGCGAGTGAACTAACATAGAGGTTCGCATTCGGATTCCAGGTGGTAGCATTGTTTGTATTCGTTGTTGCATCGAGCGCTGCGATGTAATTCCTCGTTTGTCCGCCAATGCTGGTGAAATATCCTCCTGCATAAACCGTTGTGCCGGAAACTGCAAGAGCAAGAACCGTGGCGCTGGCATTTGGATCCCAGCTTGTAGCGTTGCCTGTAGTAGCATCAAGAGCTGCAATATGATTTCTCGTTTGCCCTCCAATGCCGCTAAATTCTCCCCCTACATAGACCGTCGAGCCGGAGACTGCAATTGCCCAAACGCTGCTGTTCGCACTTGGATTCCAACTTGGATCGAGTGTCTTATCCGAACGTATATGAGCGATATAGTTTCGCGCTGTCGAACCAACGTAGGTAAATGCACCTCCAATGTACCATCCACCCGAGCCGTCAGAAGCGACCGCCAAAATTTGTGCATAAGTGCTTTGAGGATATCCGTTGTCGACTTGCGGATAGGCAAGGTCCGGCATGCCGGTCGTGACGTCAAGGACGCCGCCAGCACCTGTATTAGGGCCCACGTAGTTGAACGATCCACCGATGTAAAGTGTATCTCCACTTAAAACTGTAGCCAGGACTTGTCCGTCGGTTCCGTAGAGATTGCTCTGAAGGGTTTGTGCGTTTAATCCGGCTGCCAACGTCACCGCTCCGAAGAAGAACAAGTATATTAACTCTTTTCTTACTGAAGTAATTATTTTAGTCCCTCCGTTATTCGTTTTATCGTGAATGCGCGCTTCGGCAATAAGATCCGTGGTGAAGTAGAGGTTCTTCATTGCGTTTTCTCCCTTTATGTATGGTGTTATATTTGCTGTGACTTTTGTCGGTTTCCACGATTTCATCGACCATTTAATGTTTATCGTTTCGCCTGTTAGCCGTAATTGAGCGCTACTTATAGTGACAGTTTATTCGACTCGCCATATGTTTCTGCTTGCAAACGGTAAAAATATATGCCGCTCGAATAATTCGATGCATTCCATTCCCCGGTTGCAGTGTTATGATTCTATCTGCCACAAGCCGTCCGCAGCCAATCTACTCACCAAGCGCGTTTTAGAATCAGAACATTATCTGGGATTTCGTGCCGGCAATTGCGGGCATTGTGTTCGTGAGAAACGTGTTGGCGTACAGCGTTTTAATGCAACAAAAGATATTTCACAGCAATGAAAGCGACAAAAAACTATCTATGTGGGAGCGTCAGGGATGGTCTTCAATAGATAAGGGGCGAGAGAGGGGAGATGTGCTCGCGCCGCCAGAAAAAGATAATCTAATCCCGAATGAGAAGGATCCTACAATGATAAGATGCATCTATTTAATTCTATTGTCAAGCGGTTAAAAATAGAAAGCCCGACTTGATATCGGGCTCTAGTGCAAGGTAGCCGGTGAATCTACGTCCTCGCGACGAACAAACTCAGCCCAATTGCGCGAGCATCTTCTGCCCGAAAACCGAGATCAGGCACAGCGGCGAGTATCTCCGCAGCATCCTTCATGAACTGAATCATCACATTCTTCAAGCTGTCTGATTTCGGAGTGTGTTTTGGTTCAGCCGCCTTCCCGAGTATCGACACTTCGACCTTGTTCTTGCCGGTGAGCTTTACGATGATTTCTGACCCGGCTTTGAGCTGCTGAGACTGAATTACATCGTGTGCCGGCGATAGTGCAAACCGCACCAGTTCTTCACCGGCTTCGTTTGTCACAGCGTACGTATAATACTTTCCGTGACCCTTCTCGCCTATGAGCGGCTCATTTCGCAACAGCTTCAAGTTGATCGGCTTGTTCGGCTGCAACTCTAACTTCGGACGGTTGTTCGACGAAAAATGCCCTGCTTACATACAATTTGGCCTATTGACGGCTATAAACTGAGGCATCATGCGCGTTAGGACTTTGTCGCGTCAAAGGTTATCGGCGTATGAATTGTCGTGGATGCACATCTATATCATGTTTCAACCACAAAATATTCAAGATTCTCTCAATTTTTAAACAGATAGATCAGCCAAAAAAATTTCATTCTTAAAAAGAATATTTGTATCTTTGCCTATTATTTTTAACCAATGGAATCTTAAGCATGACCAGCAATTTAAATTATAAAAACAATCACTAAATTTGGAGTAATACAATGGAAAAACAAAAGAAAATTCTGTGTATTGCTTTTCTGAGCATGCTTGTTCTTACCATGCTTTTATTGAATGGATGTTTTACTTCCCAATTCGGCATCAAGCTTTTTTCTACAACGATAAAGGTTTTGGATCAAAATGGAAAACCGCTTGTCGGTGCAGTTGTGAGTTCAAGCAATGGTGAGCGGTTGACGGTAGATGCTTCGGGAGAAGTGAAGCTTCACTTTGGAAATGCGGGGGGATATACGGTGTCGGTGATGTTCCAAGATAAAATGATTGCATCATATAACATCAGTATACCGGGGGATCAGGGAAAAGCTTTTACGGCCCAGTATGTTCCTCCTACAGTCCCTTCTGCGAATAGCAGCGGTATGGGAGGTGCATCACCCCAGGCCGCTTCTCCTACAGCTCCTTCTGCAAATGGCGGCAGTACAGAAAGTGCATCGCCTCAAATGATGTCTGCGATGTATCCGATGCTCTTCCAATATCTTTTTTCAGCGTATGGATATAATGTGGATGTTGCATCTTACAACCCCGGAGAATGGACTGCATGGGTGATAACAACGGGGAACAACGACAAAACGATGAATATACAGAAAGCGTTCTTAACCAGGTTGGATAACGGCAATGAATGGTGGCAAATGAGTTTGAATTCCGGCGACAAAAATAAAATAATGATGGAAGTGATGTTCAACGCAAAACGGTCATCGCTCCGCCGTATGAGGCAAAAAATAGGCGACGATGCGCCTAAGGAAGTGCCAGTAACGGAGGGATGGTACACTGCTCCTATGCAACTCACTCCCGAATCGCTCGATGGAGCGGTTGTTCAACGTGGGGTGAGCGTTGTGGTTCCGGCAGGAACATTCACTTCCGATATCGCTGAATTTGGCATGGCATCTGGGTTAACGTTGCGTGTTTGGAGGTGTTCTTCAGTACCGGGAGGGGTTGTAAAATATGTGATGGTAAATCAAGATAAAGAAATTTATTCAGTGGCCTTGACGGGATTTGGCAGCGGTGCAAAGAGTGAATTAGGCTCTTATTAGCAGTATGATTAAAGAAAAATTAGCGCCGATGGACAAAATCTCTCGGCGCTTTTTTATGCCATAGATATTCTTTTGTGGAAATCACATCGGCAGGTTGTGTAGACTAAAAAGAAAAAAACGGTCCCGTAGTTAGGGTCGTTTTTGTGAAATCGGGATGAGAATATCCAAGGCTAGACGGCATAACAATAAAAACGAATTGCAAATATTCTCACTAAGGTTTTAATTTTTTAGATCGGGACATTCTCTGTAAAGCCGCAATTGCTATCATGACAACAGCGACTATTCCCGCACCGAGAAGTAGCTTGCTTTGAATCTCACCGCTGACGGTCTTCCATTGCTCGCCGACCAATTTGCCAAGAAGAACGAACGTTGATGACCAAAGGAGAGCACCTGTGTAAGCAAATATCCCAAAACTTCGGTAGCGCAGACCAGACACACCAGCGGTAAATGCTGTCAGGTGACGTATCCCAGGAATGAAATAGCCGACGATGAGGATCCATTTCCCAAAACGACGATACCAATTACTCGCCAATTCGAGTTTCTCTTTTGAGAAAAAAGGAATATGGAGTTTTAGCAATAGCGGCATGCCGTAGCGTCGCCCGACAGCATAGCTTAGAGATATCCCTGCTACGCTGCCGGAGAAAGCCGAGAGCATCACGTAATGCAGTTGAAGAGAGTTCGTGGAAACGAGGTAGCCGGCGAACATCAATAGAGTCTCATCGGGGATCGGTAAGCCAATGATGCCGAACATCATAGATCCGATCAAGGCCGCATAGCCATAATGCACAACCCAATGAAAAACAATATCCATAGTATTATCTTCCGTTTACAGACGTTCGCGACGGAATCAATGTAAGAAAAGAATAGGAAAGATATCAATCTATTCAAGTGTGTTAAAGGCTTTGAGCGGCACGTCTCTACGAGTAATTAACCGGTGGCGCCTTTGTGAGCTGAATCAAAATGAAGGCTGCCCATCGAGTTTTACTTCGTCGGTCGTCCCGGCCCCTTGGGCACGTAGTCGAAGAAATGCTCTGTTGATTTCCCCCGAGTCCATTCTGAGCGTAAGCGGGTTTTGCGCTCCACATGGCGCAGCGCACAGAGCAGTGATCGGTTTAGCTCCCGCGCGCTGTCGCCGAACATCGTCGCCTCTACAAGAAACCCTTCATCCGTTGATGTGATTGATTTCTTCGGAACGAGCTCCTCCAAAACCAGCTTGGTTGCCGCACGATTGTTGGAGCTTATACGGGCCATGAGTGTAAACTTCTTTTTGGTCATGTGATTTTCACTCACTTTCCTTTTCAATAGTGATCTAAGAACTGCTGTTCCGGAATAATTGCCAGTTTGAGCGTCCTTGTACCGAGGCTTCCGCAGTCGATGTAGGCGATATACATTCCTGCAGCAACCGGCAGTTTATGCTCATTGAGCAGATCCCAGTCTGTGAATTGTGTAGGATCGTTCTTCACCAATGTCCGGACGAGAATACCCGCAAGGTTGAAAATGCGAATCGTCGCTTTCGTCGGCATGTGGGTGAACCGAACCCATCGGTCGTATTTATCAGCTTCGAGTCTATTGAAACCAAAATACGGGTTCGGGAAAACATTGATCTTGGCGATATCTGCCTTTTGGTCCACCGCATTATCGGTCGGAGCAACCGTTTTGAACGAGAAGGTGACCGCCGGGCTGTTGACGTAATCCGGGATAATCTCGAATTCGTCTCCGTCGGCAAATAAGTTACTTCCACGCATTGTTGCCGTGATCAACCACATCATCGGCGAGTTATCGTCGAGAATATCCACTGGAATAAGCGGGTTATTCGTTGATGCATCGTAGTTCGTACCGAAGATGAACACATACTCGCGCGTAACCGACGTGTTGTCGATCGCTGAACCCGTCGTGGGCGGATCATACTTACCATCTTCTCTACCGCCGACAGCATTGTTCTCTAAGAAGCCGACATCAAGCTGCTGGTTGTTATTGTCTTCATCGAACACAGCAAACGGCACCGGACGCCGATCTTGGTAATCATAACCGCCAGCCGGGGCTGTGTTAACGATCGGCAAGAACGATGGGTCTGCAAGCGGCGAGGAGGCATGTCTCACAAACCTGTATGCCATCGACACATTCGGACTGGCCGGATTCACAATGTTGAACGTCGTATCAGTATCAATTGATGTAAATTTGATCAGCACTTTGTGCAGCTTATCAGGCGTAATGGTCGATTGACCGGCTCCAAATAACGCACCCCAATCTTGTCCCATACCGATTGCACCACCGGTGCCCGAGGTGTTAAATCCTTCAAGACCGTAATCACTTCCGCCTAAAGCCGACCAATCTCTATTACCCGAAGGAATATTCCAGCCCACACCCTGTCCGCCCGGGTTCATTCCGGGAGGCGGGCCATAGACCTGAACAGAGACTCCATTGGTAATCACAGCACCGGGGTTGCCTCCTGGCGGCGGTGATGTCAGACTCGCCTGAATCTCGTTCGTTGCCAGCGTCTTTGATGCGGTCGCATCTGTCAAATTCCAATACGTGTTGCCGCTGACCGGATCAATGGTGAACCCAACTTGATACGTGTCGCCGGTCAATACACTAGGATCCGTTACCCTTGCTATGACATAACCGTCGGTCGAACCGGTGTGGGTTACGGCAAGCGTATCTCCCGGTTTATTTAAATAGCGAACACCATTTAGTGTCGATTGTGGACGGATGTCAAAGATCGATGGTGAACTCTCCAGGGCATGTGGAACCAATCCTGCCGTCGGGTTATAGCTGTATGCCGTTACCGCAAAATAATAATCACGGTTGTCAACAAGTCCGGTACCACTCAACGCATCATTCGTGATATCGATGGAGTGGCTGATCCCATTGTCCGTGCCGTATTCTGTCGGCGTGACAATGTACGTTCCCAAAGCTTCACTATAAGTTGTATCTTGAATTGTTTTTACCCCGTCGATGACGTCATAGGTCGCAATGAGTTTTCCGCCGCTCGGGCTATTGCGCGGGTACTGACATACATTATATCCTTCAAACGTATAATCTACTGGAGCATATCCTTTTGTGACAAAATTCTCCGTGTTGGCTGAGGCAACAGGGTCGCCCCATGAAAGGACAATCTCTTTGTCCAACGCAGCGATGTGCACAACCGGTGCCGGAGGGGGGACTGCAATTTGGAAAAGGTTATTGTAGGTTCCCTGACCAACATCGTCATTCGCCTTCAAAGCAGTGATGCTTGAAAGATAATCAGCTCCCAATCCGACTAAAGCAGCGACAACAACTTCCTGAGTATCCCTCGGAGCCATTGTAAAGGGACCCGAAGAGAGTACCATGCGAACGTCGCCTGGAGATACGACCGAGGTCAGTCCAATATATGTTGGACCCGTGCCAGTAACCGGATTGCCTGGAAAACAATAGTTGCTTCCATTGGTAATTGTTGTGGGGAATCGCGAGCCTGTTGTACTGATTAGCCCCCTCATAAGGTTATACCATTGCTGAGTTCCATTCGGACCGCTCGCTTCATTCTGCGGATCTGAGAAGGTCGCATTGCCGCCAATAAAAAATGTAAACGCTGTCATCGGCAAATTCTTGTAGCCGGGAACATACTTGCCGTCGAAAATAGCCGTATCAGTGACTGCACCCGGGACTTTCGGGCCCTGAAAGAAATCAAATCCGACTGACGGGGGAGGAAGATTTATACTGGAAAAACTCATGTCCTTTGCCTGACCGTTATAGACAAACCCCAAACTTCTTGTCGTGTCGCATCCGACGGCGTCGTCTCCGGCAAATCCAAGATCTGGGTCAGCCCATTGTGCTACATACATTGTATCTAACTCAAATCCACTCTTGTTGATGAGCTTGTAGTCGATGAAGATAGTTTTTCCCAACGCCCCCAGCTTATTATATGCCCAGATCGTGCGCTGTACTTCAATTCCAATAGGGTTCGAACCGTACAAGTTGATGGTCAACGTCGCGTTCACATCGTTCATCACCATCCACTCTGTCTGGTCTGCTTCGGGGTAGCCCGGTATATCTATCCCCGGTTCATACACGCCGTCATGGTTCACATCCGTATACGGCGCACCCTGAGTTGCAGGCCATTGATTCCAATCGTTCCAATACTGCTGAAGCAAATCATTGGCACTGTAACTTTCGAAGCGGTCAATGTAGGCAACTTCACTGTTTTGCAAAATAGAAATTTCCAGAGCAATCGTATCTTGATTAGTTGTGGGCCTGATATCCGGACGTACTCGGAACGTCCTGTTCGCAGGATCGGTTGGATCGGCAGGAAGAGGCAAAGTCGTGGCAGTCCCTTGCTGGATTATCCCTCCAGCTTGCAAGCCGTGTTCGTAGGTTGAACCACCGCAATGAAGGGTATCATTCTTAAAGGCTGTCCAGACGAGGCCATCTTCAAAAACACAGGTCCCGTAATTTGAACCTATCGGGAATTCGAAACCCTCGTCATCGGTCGAAAACTGGTTGAAGGATCCATCTCCGTTGTTTGCGTAATAGTTAAAAATATTGTTGATGTCCATTGGCCTGTAAACGTCGTTCGTTGTCGTCTTCTTCAGGCTGGATCCATTTTTTGTGGCGGCGGACTTTCCAGCAAGTGACACATGAATAACGCTCATTACTGAAAACAGGGCAATGAAAAATTGTATTCTAAAGTTTTTCATATTTTTCGCTTATTCCCAAATTGCCAAGCGCAATTATGCCAACCTTATATAGCCACTGCTTGCCTAACAACACAAAAACCCTCATCATCGCACTCGCGAATCCGAGGGTTTAGGTCTGATATTATTTTTCGCCCGTTCCCCCGGAATAACTAACGGAAGAATGTACCGGTAATCGATGGGAGAATCAAGAACAAAGCAGCAATAGGACATGCAAATCACGTTAACGATCTCCAGCCCCTCAAGCAAATTCGGTGCCCCCTCTTCGGAAATATCACCGGTACCGCTCCCGCTAAAATAACCGGAACATTTTTTCTCCTTGAACTGTTTGTCATCTAGGAAGGCTGAAATTTTTTCACTAAGAGTGAGGAACAACGATGAAGGTTGAGGTCTGGTCAGACGTTATGTGCCCGTTCTGTTACATCGGCAAGCGCCGGTTGGAACTTGCTCTACGGCAATTTCCCGGTAAAGACAACGTCAATGTTGAGTGGAAAAGTTTTCAGCTTGACCCTGACAGCGTCACGCAGCCGAACAAAAGTGTGAACGAGTATCTTGCAGAACGAAAAGGCTGGACTGTGGACTATGCTCGGGAAGTGAACGATCACGTGACGCGAATGGCCCGCGAAGCGGGATTGCACTACGATTTTGACAAAGCCGTAGTTGCAAATTCTTTTGATGCACACCGCCTGTCCCACTTTGCGAAGAAGCACGGATTGCAGGATGCGATGGAGGAACGGCTTTTCATGGCCTATTTTACGGAGGGAAAGAATACTGCCGATCACGAGACGCTGGTTCAATTGGCGGTTGAGGTCGGCCTCAACAGAGACGATGTGCGGCAAATGCTCGGCGGGAACGATTTTGCCGACAATGTGAATAACGATGTGTACGAGGCTCACCACATCGGAGTTCGGGGCGTCCCATTTTTCGTCTTCAACAAGAAGTACGCCGTTTCCGGCGCCCAGCCGACGGAAATATTTTTACAAGCGCTGAACCAAGCGAATCAACAGTAGACCTTCTTCTTTTAACCCTTTTTAATCGATGCGCTTAAAAACTTGTTCCAGGAGAATATCGTCGATTTTTTTACCGTTCTCGTAGTGCGAAAGGTGGCCGGAAGTGTACCAGAGATCGCCGTCAAGTTTGAACGTAAATACAAGTGAGGTGCCGATGTATTGCGGAGCGTAAAAGAATTCAGTGGTTTCAGTATACGTGTCCCCAACAATTTTATACGTGCCTGCTCCAAACGTATCTTCAAACGCAGAAATAGAATCACGCTGGTTTCCTTTTGCCAGAAGCTCTTCGATGTGCTTCTTGTCCTGGCGGACCCACGCATAGTGCGTACCTGTTACGAGTTTTATTTGCCTTCCCGAGATAGGGTGGTCTTTTCCGTCTTCCTTTTGAGAGACCAGTTCCCATGTTCCTTGCAGATTGACTGTCTGCTGGGCATGTACCAATGCCGGTGAAATGTAAAGGAGAAGAAGGAGAACGGTAGATCGTAATAACTTCATAAGAACCTCCTAGGTTAAAAGTGCATAATGATCAGCGCCGATTCAAACTGCCTAAAGCATTTCAAATCGATTTCTTGGCATGAGTAGATGGAGTAGAGAAGATACCGATGTCAATTTACTAAGGAATGTTGCGCAAAACACTGAATTATCCACAAAGTTCACGAAGAGCATGAAGAAAGCATCCTTCTCAGGATTGGTACCTTATCAATTCTGTATGAAAGAAAGCATTGACTCTCAAGAAACCGGATTTAAACGTTCGTGTTATTTCGTGTTCTTAGTAGAGAAGATGCCGATGTCAATTGACTAGAAGCCATCTCAAAAATGGTTTTCATGCAGAAAGCAGCCGTAAATGTTATGCTGAGCGGAGCGAAGCATCCATGACATGGAAGCCTAGTAGAGTCAAGGGATGTCATTGTCATGGATTCTTCACCCCGTCTGAAAAGCGACGGGGTTCAGAATGACAATGATCTGTCAGTATTCCTTCAGAAGGACATAATCAAGCGTTTTTGAGATAGCTTCTAAGGAATGTTGCGCAAAACACTGAATTATCCACATAGTTCACGAAGAGCACGAAGAAAACATTGACTCTCAAGAAACCGGATTTAAACGTTCGTGTTACTTCGTGTTCTTAGTGGATTCCTTACCATGCGTAACGTGAGTTGCTAAGGTTCTCGAAACGCTCGTCGAAAATATAAAAAAAAACAGGGTTTCCAAAAAGAGTTTTTCATTGAGAATATAATTGTCTCAATGCCTCGTCAGCAACCATAAAGCCCAACCCAGAGGCTCGTTCAAAGTCAATTTTGGCCCTGTTTTTATCTTTCAGGCCCACTAAGGCGATCATTCCGCGTTCGAAATAGGCGATTGCAAATTTTGGATCCAGCGTAATAGCCGTTTCAAGATCCTGCATCGCTCCGAAATAGTCTCTCAAGAAATTTTTAGCCTTCGCACGTTTTTGGTACGCCACAGCGTTTTTTGGTTGCAGGGAGATCGCTTTCGTGTAATCCGCTATCGCCTCCTTGAATCCCCTCAGCTCGGCCCTCGCTTTGCCTCGTTCCAGCAGGGCGTTGGCATGATGCCCGTTAAGAATGATTGCCTTGTTCAAGTCTTCAATTGCTCCACGGTAGTCTTGAGATAGAGCTTTGGACTTACCGCTTTCATAGTATTCCTCGGCGTTCGTCGGAGCCGGTGATTTTGGTGCGAATATTTTTTTGAAAAAATCCATCGCGTATTCGAGCTCTAGTCGCGATTCTTTAGTCTTCCCAAGATCGAGCGGTCTGTTCCGGTGGATTTTCCGATTACCATGACCACGTCAGGGGGCTTGTTGTTGACATCGGATCATAACTATCGAGACGGCAAAAGAAGGAAGGAAAATCTTTTTCAAACGGTTCTTGTATGGTGAAGGTGACTGTTATTTCCAAAGTCCCACGCATTCGAGCAACGACGTTCTGGAGTGATCTGTCTTTTGAATTGATTTGGTGTAGAGGGGGATGGATGCCCACTCTGGCATGACATAAAAATACTTTTTCGCCAAAGTAAAGTCAAGATGAGTTAGTGCTCAAGTTTGGTAAGGTGACGGACACCTTACCGATTTATCTTACCAAATATTTTGGCATAACGTGATTTTTGGGAGTGAGGTGTCCGTCACTTCCCGCTGGAAAAGCAAAATTGACCGCTACCTCAAGATGAATAAAGTCCGTCGCGACATCGAACGCTAACGTATTCTTGCCGACTAATCTGCGCTATCGCAATGAACAAACCCAACTGGATCGCTCTGGCATCCTCGTTACATTTACATCTCTTTACTCTAAAGAGAGTGTATTCAATTTACGTAAACCCAGAGCCGGGAATCCTTCTGCTCATCCCGGATGTAGAGCACACCCCCTCGCTCAAGTGCGGATTCGATTCTGTCGATGTCATTGTCGAGGTCTTTGGACCCGATCATCGCCAGCACGATGGCGACCGCTTCAATGGATTTCACGCTCACTTTGGAGATTTTCGTCGCGGACCCGCTGTCTGAGCTTTCAATGATGAGGCGGTCCCGCATTTCTGAACGTTCGTTCATTTCCTCACCGAACTTTCCGCCGTAGATTTCCGTCTCGCTGCTTCCGGTGCTGTCTTTTATTCGCTTGACAGACCCGTCCCGGTAGACATTCAAAAGCGATTCGTACGACATCTTCACGCCGTTGATATCAAAATCTCCTCCCGAGTTGCTGAGGAGCTTTACCAGCGGAAGGGAAATGGCGATCTTTTGAACCGTTTCACCGCCTTTTGACTCGACAATCCAAACACATTTTATCTGTGCGTTGGCGTGACTGAATAGGGGAACCAAGAGCAGAATGCCTGAAATGACGAGAATTTTATGTTTCATGAGATTTCTCCTTTTTATCCTTGAAACAGCGTTACGATGCGAGTGAATGGAAAGTTTCATCTATGCATGTCACTATCGGCCGCTTACGAAAACTGCCTTGATTCTCTTTATTCTTTATGGATTTTTTATGGCTTCGTTCCTTCTTTTTATTTCCTCTTCATTGCTTCCGCCGTCTAAGCATTTTAATTTAAATCACATTTGAGAATCTTGTACAAAGTTATAAGTTGAGACTTCTGAATAATTCCAAAAGTATAGCTCGCGCAAAGTCGCAAAATGATTCAAAAATCAAGTCCTTGCGCCTTGGCGGCTTGGCGAGAGATAATTTTTCAGGAACTTCAAGTTCTAGGTAATAAGATAGGCGGTTCTAAATTGCGTTTTACACGCTCGAGGATTTTCTCATGAAACAAATATCTTTCATTCTCGTGCTGTTCTTTTTTGCATCTGGGTGTGGTGGATCACCTTCTTCCCAATCCTCAGCACGTATAAGCGTAAGTGTAGCCTACAAGAGCGGCTTTGAAGGTGATTCGCTCATTCTTCTCTGTGATGGTGATGTTTTCGAGCGGGGCCGCGGTTTCAGCGATAGCCTCTATGCTCCCTCCGGATACCTTTTCAATGTAACGGAAGGCGTACATACTTTTGAGATACAAATTCCTCAGATGAACGTTCACGCCGATACGACATTTAAAGCAATGCCGGCGTTCAGGACAGTCATAGAGACTTCATTCGATCGGAAAAAAAAGGCCTTCAACTGCAACATCGTCTATCTTGATACGAACCAAATCGCACCCCCAAAACCGCTTCAATCCATCTTGCCAAGGTAGATCTTGCGGATACGCTGGAATAATCGGAGGCCGGCCTCCGGATTCCATTATCTAGAAGCCATCTCAAAAATGGTTTTCATGCAGAAAGCAGCCGTAAATGTCATGCTGATCCCGCCGTTCTGCGGCGGGAGAAGCATCCATGACTTGGAAGCCTAGTAGAGTCAAGGTATGTCATTGTCATGGATTCTTCACCCCGTCTGAAAAGCGACGGGGTTCAGAATGACAATGATCTGTCAGTATTCCTTCAGAAGGACATAATCAAGCGTTTTTGAGATAGCTTCTAGTGTCCCGTATCGCAAATAAGTTAAGAATTTCTGAAGCCATCGACGTTCGAAATCCGTCGGGAATCATGGATTTGGCTGGCCACACTTATTCAAGGAAATTCTGATACACAACACTAGCAATATTGTCTACGTTGTTCTTGTGGGATTAAAAGCTTTTGCACTCGCATCCGCCTTGCCACCATTCGTACTTATGGGGGTAAATACAAAGAATAGAGATGCCGCCGCCAACCGCTTCCGGATGATTTAAAATCTCAAGCCCGATGAGATTATTGATT
Source organism: uncultured Bacteroidota bacterium (assembly GCA_963717445.1). Taxonomy (GTDB): domain Bacteria; phylum Bacteroidota; class Ignavibacteria; order UBA10030; family UBA8401; genus JAGVPT01. Next base: position 2,820,264 of record OY970334.1, read on the forward strand.
TCAACCGTGATAGAATCTCTGCCATGCCCAAGGTAAGCGGGATGAGCGGAGAGGAATTTGTCAATATCGGCAGCGTTCCCAAGTTGAACCCTCATTGGATATTTGGCGACTTTTGATTCTTTTCCGGAGATAAGGGACGTATCCCGCATTTTCAGTATGTTGATATCGTGAAATTTCATTACATAAGAGCTGGCGACTCCCTCCTCGAACCCGAAGAATGCGATCGACACATAATCGCCCTTTATCCCGCCGGCAACGAGCCGCTGAATGGCTCCAACGTACGGTTCAAGAGCATTGATGGCCTCTACTTTGAAAAGGGAAGCGACTGCGGAGAGGCTGACTCCATTTCTGCATGCTTGACGAGCAGCCGTTTCAATAATATTTTCTCCATCAATAACGGGAATAGCGTTTCCCGAGATGGCGAAATAGACACTATCATTTCCGCGAAAGATTTTGCATCCATATCCGACACCGCTAAGCTCGTTTTTCTTATTAAAGGTAGTGAACTTACTGTCGGCTCCGATTACAATCGCATCATGGAAGCAATAAGCGAACACCGCCGTTCCTTGATGCATCTGACCAAAGCAAATATTGAAGGTGAAAAGAAACAGTGCGACCGCTATTGAATGAAATTTCATGCTCATCACCTCGTTAGTAGAGTAGATTGAGATGGCTGGTTTTTGGGTCTGCAAAGGTAGGCCTTTGTAAACATGGCATTAGCGACAATGGTAAGGGACCAATTAACATACCACGCTTTTTGGAAATACGACGTCCCCATTTTTAGCAATTCATTGCTGGAGCCGAGAATGAAAAGGACGCCCGTCCAGTAAATAAGTGTGCCGCTTGATACCCAAAATATCGGCTCGTCGATCAGCGGGTGATTCATTTTGCTCACGGTTGTCTGGATTGTTATGACAGAGATAATAATAATAAATATTCCGGAAGCCATGGCCATTTGATCGTTCGATTGATCCGGAATATCAAAATATATTTTGTTTACAATCCAGATTGCAAAATACAGAAGTGCCAGCATTGAAATAATCTGCTTTATCGTTTTGCGCCCCGCCGATAATATATAGACCGCACAAATAAATGCCGATTCGATAGGATAGGAATCATTAGACAGAGAAGCATTATTGATATGGTTGCGGCCAAGCACATATTCTATGCTGATCTCTACGCAGGAAAAAAGCGACAATAAGAGGAATACTTTCATCGCATTATTCAAACGTCGAAACCGCAGGATTCCGGCAATCGCCGGAATAGTGTACAGGGCAGCTGAGACATAAGCTATTGCCGGTATTTTCATAAGACACAAAAACCCCCATCATCAAACATCGAATCAGGAGGATCAAACTTTTGTCTCCCTAACTCGGGCAATTATGTGCGTAAATGTATGAGGATGCAGAAGAAGAGTCAAGGATCAAAAGCCCGGGAAGTGGCAGGTTTTGAGAAGATGTCGGATACCTTGCTGATTTACCTCACCAAATATTTTGACATATCGCGATTTTCTCGACAAGGTGTCCGACATCTAGTATACATACTACTTCAATAACAACATCTTCTTCACCTGCATCTTTCCGTCAAACTCCAAGCGCGAGAAATATATTCCGCTCGCCAGTTGCGACGCATCGAATGTTACTTGAAAGTATTTTCCCGCCGTTGCAACTTCATCAAAAAGGGTTACGACTTCCTGTCCGAGCGCATTGTACACTTTCAGTGTGGCGCGTCCATCGCTTGGTACCGTAAACTGGATCGTAGTTGTCGGATTAAAGGGATCCGGATAATTTTGGCTTAGTGAAAATACTTTTGGCACTTCAATTGTTACCGGTATGGCTTGTGAATAGATGAACGCGCCGTCATTGTCGACCTGCTTTAGTCGGTACGAATATGCTCCTGCACTTTCAACGTTATCGATATAGGAATATTCCTTTGGTGTTGCGCTCGTTCCCTCGCCCCGGACAAAGCCCAACCCCAGCCATGGAGAATCCAAAGGTCCAACTGCTTTACGCTCCGGTTCAAAGCCATAATTATTGAATTCGGTTTCGGTTTTCCATCCAAGGATGACTTGCCGGTCATGTACTGTGGCAGCAAATGATGAGAGTATTATGGGAAGTGGCGGGTTTGTGGATGTTAATGTCTGTATTGCGGCTACTGCATCCGCTTTTCCATTCCCCCATTGAGGAGACCAACCGCCGCTTCCCGTAAAGGAATCTTTGCGTGCGCTGGTATCTATTGTTGTTTTGAGCAAGGCTGCCGTTGCTGTTGGATCTGCTTGGAGCATTAAAGCAACCAATCCTGTAATATGCGGTGCAGCCATGCTTGTTCCTTGATCAATAATATATTTCCCTCCCGGAAGCACATCTTGATCATTAAAAGGAGAAGTAGAAGAATATGCCGATGCAATTGCTTGACCGGGAGCTGAAATATCCGGCTTCTCTCTTCCATCGCGTGTCGGTCCCACACTGCTGAAGGTAGAATAATTTCCGACGTTATTCCCGTTCGAATATTGATACGTACCACCGATTGCAGTCCATTGATACTTCGTTTCATACGATCCGACTGTGATGCCTTGTTTTGTCGTTCCCGGCATTGTTACCAGTTTTGTATATGTTGGGTTTGCAAATACAACCGACAACATTGAAGCTTCCGCAATCCAAATATCGAACGTCCCACCTTGAGTAATAATTGAACCGGTCATGCTTACAGTCCATGTTCCTGCTTTAGGAACCGGAGTTGCGTTGGGGGAATCAGTTAAAATTATTTCACAATCATTCATGCCATCCGGTGCATTCACTCCATGGGAGGCATTATCAATTTCAATGTATCCATCAGAGGTTGTTTGAGAATTATCCATAGGATAAGAAGAGGTCACGGTATGATTATCGGGTGAAGTTACTTCCACCGTAAAATTATCACCACCTTGATACCACATGCTCAATACAACATAATCTCCTTCTGTAATACCTTTTGAAGTATAGGAGGGAATGGTGAATGTGTAAATTTGCGTTTGATTTTGTGCAACACTTCCGTCGACATGAATCCCGTTACCCCCGTCATTGCCTGCCGCGACCGCCACCTGACAGCCGGAATTATTGCTGACGATTTCGTCAATTGCGCTTTCATCTTCTTCCGTACCATCATGAGCACCGTCTTGTCCACCTAAACTCAAATTGATCACAAACGGTTTCCCGAGAGCTAATGCTTTCGATTCTATATACGTCATACCGTCGATGATATTGCTTGTAGAAAACCCGTTTTCATATCCGTTGACAATAATAAGATCGGCATCTGGTGCTACTCCGGTGTACATCCCGCTGGAAGATGCGCCATTTCCCGCTGCGATTCCTGCAACGTGCGTTCCATGACCGACAATATCTTTTTCTTTGACGGCACCCGGCGGCGATGATCCCAATTCAGCGTTTATTTGTGCCTGTGTGTATTCTACTCCGTACGAATATCCTGTGGGATTGAATCCGCTGCGCGCATCCGTCTGATCCCACATATATAATATCCGCGATTTTGTCGTATCGGAAATCGAGCGAAAATCGAAATGTCGCCAATCTATTCCGGTATCGAATATCCCAACGATCACTCCGTCTCCTTTATACTCAGTTTCATTAACTGCTCCCGCATGAACTTTATCGACATTCATATCCACCGTACTTTTATCTAACGTCATATAGCGAACATGCGGCGCCCTAATGTAGCGAACCGTTGATGCGTTGCTCAATGCAACTAATTGTTCTGCCGTTACTCGTGCGGTGAAAAATTTTGACAAGACCGAGTTCGGCGTTATCCCGAGGCTTCGCGCTTCAGCCGGAGATGATGCATAGACGATAACATCGAATACTACGGTGCCGTTAGACCCTTTTTTTGCTAACGGTGAATAATGTCCAATCGTCGGCACGTTCTGCTGCACGGCTGCATATATTGACGCTATGCGATGATCTACTTTTGCTTGGTTTAGTCCGGAACCTGCTACAGCGGTAATGCTAAATCCACAAATGAATGCAATGCATAGCAATGTTTCCTTCGTGATGCGCTTGCCTTCTTTGCTAATGGTGGCTGTTCTCATTGTGCTACCGCACAAGTTTCCGATGATTCAAAAACAGGGCGGACTTGCATCCTCCTGTTTTCTTTCCGAAGTGAAGTCAGTTCTTCGCTTACACGGGATTAACGACCTATCGCCGGTACGATGTTTTTGCTTCCAAAAATAAATGTAGATGGAAGCGGGGGAATAGTCAAGAATTAGGAGCGCCCGGTAGAGACTCAATTTGAATAAAAAATTGTCATGCCCACGGAAGTGGGCATCTATTGTGTAGCAAAAAAAGAAATATTTGGATTCCCGCTTCTGCGGGAATGACAAACTGAGCCAGTACCGAGCGCCCTGATGATATATCAGGGCGTGAATGTGAAGGCAGGAAACTCAGGAAATTTACTTCAACAGCAGCATTTTCTTCACCTGAACAAATCGATTGTTTGGATCTTTCACGTTAACAGCATCGAGACGGTAGATGTACATCCCGGTCGAAACGTTCGCGTTCCATTTCAGTTCGTACCAGCCCGCAGCTTGTTCACCATTGACTAATTCTGCAACAACCTGACCCAGTATATTATAGATTCGTAAACTGACATGGCTAGTCGCCGGGAGGCCGTATTGAAGGGTAGTCGACGGGTTGAAAGGATTGGGATAATTCTGAGAGAGTGAATAGGAATTCGGAATCTCATTTTTCGTGCTTGCGACGGCTGTTATCACTTTGCCTGCGGGGACTCCAGTCCTTTGGTTATTTCCCTGGAAGGTGCCCCAGACAGGTACGCTCGTTATGTTCTTAACTTTGTTCAAACGTGCTGTCATGGAAGTTCCGCGAGTTGAAGAATCGGCATTATCATAAAAGGCTATTAGTCTTCCGCCGATTGTTCCCGCGTACAGCACACCGTTGTTGTACAACAACGGTGCGTCAATGCTGGTGCTGTCCTGATAGTACCAGTGAAGAACCTCATTGGTATCGATTGCAAAAACCTCTCCGCCATGATTCCCAAAATAAATCATGTTGACATTAGAGATCGTGGGAGTAGAAAATATCGGTGCGCCGCTTGAATAGCTCCATTTAATGTTTCCACTCTGTATATCGATTGCGTACAGTTTTCCGTCGGCACACCCGACGTACAGCGTTCCACTACCGTCTATGACCGGAGAACCATCGATGCTGCCCCCTACCTGCGTTTGCCACACAGTGCTTGCTTGTTGATTGGCCGGCATCGTTATCTTGTCAATCTTACCGGTTCCGGTACAGTAGTAGATATTTCCAGCGGCGTCAATCGCGGGCGACCCAAATATTGAGTCCGCCAAACTGATCTGCCATGATGGAGTTGGAGATGCCGAGAGTGCATTTAAATCAAATCCGTACACGGTTCCCTTCACCGTGGCGACGACGAGCTTTCTATCGAGCGTCATCGCAGCCGAGCCGACGATCGGTGCATCGGCAAAATAATTCCAGACCGCTTTTCCGGCTGTCCGATCCACTGCGACAAAATTGCCATTTGCAACCCCAATGTAAATCAGATTCACGACCGAGTCTATTGCCGCGGTTGCAGAGAGTTCTCCTCCCAGAGGTAATGCCGGCCATAACGAAGTACCGTTTCCGGAAAATGCGTAAAGATTATTGTCGGAAGAGGCTATGTAGGCTGTCGTATCGTAGGCAATTGAACTCGACGACCGGATTTCTCCTCCAACCTTGAGACTATAGAGAACATTGCCGACGGCGCTCATCCTGTAAACGGCATCGCCTGTGCCAATGACATAGAGAATATTTTCACCAAGCAAGCTCGGGCCTGCATACACTGGTCCATTGAGGGATGCCTTGAACATCAATCTATTGATCGTCGCTATGCTTGAATCTCTGGCCCCTTGATTGTCTTGTACCACAAGCTTGACTTGATTTGTCCCCTGAGCGAAGCTGTATGTCAGGCTTGGTTGTTTGCTCAAAAGATTGCCGTTGACAAACCAGAATACGGAATCTACCGTTCCGTCGGGGTCAGAACTTCCTGTACTCGAAAAATTAAGCAACACTGACTGGATGTTTCCAGCATTTGGATCATACATGCTTTGCAAGCTTGCCGCATGAGGCGGTTGGTTAAATGGTGTTGCGGTAACTTCTGCACTAAATGTCCCCTCTAGGTATTGATTATTCTCTGTCGTAATCCTATAAAAATACTTCGTGCCATTCGTGAGACCTGTGTCGATGTAAGAAGTGGCTGTTGTGCTGTCATGAAGAGTCGAAGCCGGTGATGATGTTCCTCGATATATTTTGTATTTAATGATATTTGAGCTTGAACTCGCAAGCCATGTCAAGGATATTTTATCGTTTCCCGCAAGTGCTGAGAAGTTTGACGGGGGATTTACATCCGTCATAAAGTTCCACAGAGATGACCAAACGCTTGTACTTCCTGAATCGAGTGTCATGACATGCCAATAATATATCGTGTTGCCCGCAAGTGTGCTGAGCTGTTTCGATGTCGTTGTTATATTAGAATTGTCAAATGTTAAAGATAAAAAATTAGAATCGGTGGCAACTTGAAGTCGATACGCGAAAAGGCTTGGACTGGGCGAGATTGTAGTATCTGGGATAGTATCTGCGGCCATGTGAAGACGAGGTGTAGGAACATTCCGCAGGGACGAAAGGGGGGAATACGTTGTTAGAAGACGATTCGTAGGCGCATACGGTGCTTCATTCCATGACAATGTTGGCGACAACGGCTGTTTCACTGAGCCATTAGCTGGTGAAACAAGAGGTGGCGGATAGATCGAACGAGTCGTGAAGCGAGATGTTACCCAAGCGCTTGTGCTTCCCGAATCAAGTGTCATGAGACGCCAATAATACGTAGTGTTGCTCGCCAGAGTTCTGAGTTTTTCCGAGGTAGTCGTTATGGTAGAGCTGTCAAAGATTATTGCCGAAAAATTAGAATCTGTAGCAACTTGAAGGTGATACGCGAAGATGTATGGAATGGAGGAAATGTTAGTATCTGTAGCCGCTTGAAGATGATACGTCGAAGGGGGTAGTACACCGGCCGACCACGACAATGTTGGAGATAGCGGTTGATTAACCGAGCCGTTTGCCGGAGAGATCACACTCGGCGTAAGTATCGCGCGTGTCGTGAAATACCAGGCCGGCGACCAAGAACTTGTGTTTCCGGAATCGGTGGTTGCCACTCTCCAATAGTAGACCGTGTTACTCACTAGCGAAACAACTTGTTTTGAAGTCACCGTTAGTGAGGAATTGTCAAACACGGGTGAGGAAAACGTTGAATCCTTGGCAACTTGAAGATGATAGGTTGAGGGGTACACACCAGCCGACCACGACAATGTTGGAGCAAGGGGTTGATTGACTGAACCGTTTGCCGGAGCGATAACGTTTGGCGGAAGTATCAAGCGGGTTGTGAATTTCCAAGTTGACGACCACTGACTTTTTCCTGCGAGATTAGAACTCATTAACCTCCAATAATACGCTGTGTTGCTTGTTAGAGAGTTCACCCGCCTGGAATTTGTTGTGATTGTGGAGTCGTCATAGTCAATAGATGCAAATAATGAATCTTTTGAGACTTGTAGACGGTAACTAAAAGCAGCTGAATCTCCAATCCAGTACAACGTTGGAGAAAGCGGCTGGTTCAACGTCGCACTGGATGGGGAATTCAAAATCGGCGGAGATAGGGCAGAGAAATAAGCAAGAGGGAGGCGCCAAACGGAGTTCCCAACTCCCGCAAAGAGATTTGTACTACTTACAATTATGGAATTTATTATTCCGCTAGTCAAACCGGTACCCGCCTTAGACCAGCTTGTGCCATTGTTGGTCGAGAGATAGACTCCTTCATCGGTCCCGGCAAAGAGATTCGTTCCGCCCGCTCCGTTGGGAGAGACCGCAAGAGATCTGACTGCAGCGAACGACGGCAAACCTGTCGGCAATCCTGTGTTGACTGCACTCCAGCTTGCACCGCTATCAGTGGAAAGAAAGATGCCATCGCCCGCCGTCCCTGCATAAAGATTCGTGCCGTCGATCGCAAGAGTATTGATACTAGTTTCCGCCAAGCCAATATTCGATACAGTCCAACTTGCACCGTTATTGGTCGAGAGGTAGACCGCAGGACCATCAGTAGTATTACTCGCGGCAAAGAGATTCATTCCATTGACCGCCAGGGCATACGTAACCCCGGGCCCGAAATGCGTCGCAGCCCAGCTTGCCCCGTTGTTGCTCGAAAGAAATACACCACCGCCAGTTCCAGCAAAGATATTCGTATCACTTATCGCAAGGGCTGAGATGCTTTTACTTAACAAACCGGTATTGACCGCAGTCCAATTCGCACCGTTGTTGGTCGAGAGATAAATTCCACGCTGAAAACCACTGCCATCTCCGGCAAAGATGTTTATTCCATTGATGGCAAGAGCATCGATCCGGGTACCGGAGGGCAAGCCAGTGTTGACCGCAGTCCAACTTATGCCGTTATTAGATGAAAGAAAGATGCCACCGCCTTCAGTTCCGGCAAAGAGGTTCGTACCCGAGACCGCAAGGGAATAGGTAGTGGTACTTGCGCCTGGTCCATTGGTTTTGACCCATTGAGCATGTAATGAATTGCAGGTGGTGAACAGCAAAAACACTACAGAAAGGAATCCCAAAGGAACAAGTCGGAAAATGTTTTTCATTGGCTTCTCTTTTCGTGAAATAGTGAAAGAGCAACTATAGCTAACTCTAGTACCAACACACTAGATAATTCGCTTGTCCGAACGGATCATATACCAAATGCGCATTCACCAAGTGGAATGTCGTAGTTTGTCTAAGAGCTCGGCGTTGAGTAGAACACTTGATGCCGCTTGATACAGACCGCTCTACTTTCAAACTAAGATAGATTCACGGATGTTTTCCCGTAAATCTTAATAAGTATTTGCTAAATTGTAAGGCGTGCGAAATCGGGAGGGATACGGACCACGATGATGTCTCTTTCTCAAAAGCAAGTTTTTAAGAGCAAGAGCATCTACAAGGCCCGTTCAATTGTACTCTTCCTATGCACAAATGTCAAGCAGGTTGGGATCAGCCGGCTGATCTTGTGCTCAGCTGACCTATCCCACCCTCATGCAAAGAACGATCTCAAGCCGAATGTTCTAGCGCGGTTTTCTATATTAAATCCTGTATTAAACCGCAGAAGTCGCCGATCTCGGGAAGAACTTTTTGTAAAAATACGAAAGAATCCTTGTCCACTTAGCAGTGGATTAATCATTAATAACTCATGTTACGCTGAAGGATAACAACCTATGTTATGTCGCCCCTCTGGGTCTTGAACATAGATACTTGTGCCTTACTACAACCATATCGCTCCTGTCGGAGCTTTGGAAATTGGCGTTATTCCTGTCAAAGTCCATTAGTTTATCGTCCCAGAGGGACGACATATTTGTAGAACGAATGATCCACCTGTCTTCAAACTCCGTAGGAGCGACATAAAAAACATTCTCACTATACCGTTTTTACTCAGCTCATCCCATCCTTTTGTTCTCATCGATAGTCATATTAAAGATATGGCTGATTATAGAAATATTTTTTCGTAACCTTGCAACGTATTTGCCGTATGCCATGAAAATAATTACAGGAATATCGTGAGTTTTGTAAAAGTTTTAGTCCTTCTGGCCTTTCTTTTCAGCGCTTTTTGGGTGCCTGAGGCTGTCGCGGCTGAAATTTCCAAGAATCAAAAGAGCTTTTCGGTCTCCGCCGTAAAAATACAAAACGACATTACGCTAACCGGGAGGCTCTCAGACCCTCTTTGGAGATCTGCACCTACCGTTGAATGTCCTTATGAAGTCCAGCCGGGGGAGAATACCCCCGCAAATCAGCGAACGTTTGTAAAAATACTTTACAATTCACGGTTCATCTATTTTGGCTTTGTGTGTTGCGACAATGCGCCATCTGCGATCCGCGCACATATTTCGGACAGGGACAATATTTTTGGCGATGATTTCGTTTTCGTCGCAATCGATACCTATGAAGATAATCAGCGTGCGTACGAATTCGTTGCTAATCCGTACGGTATACAAGGTGATTTGATGAGGACCGGAAGCAATGAGGATGCAAGCTGGGATGCCGTCTGGTATTCGAAAGGGACGCTCAACGATACGGGCTATGTTGTTGAAATTGCCGTACCGTTCAAAAGCATCCATTTTCCATCAAACAAATTACAGAATTGGACTATTGCGCTCATCAGAAACTTTCCGCGAGCAAGCCGGCAGCAATTCTCCTGGACACCTTTCGATAGAAATGACCCATGTTCCATCTGTCAAGGGGGAACATTGCGAGGATTGCGGGATCTTCAAGCGACAGGCACGTTTGAAGTTCTTCCTTACGTTATGGGATTTCAATCGGGGAATCTCACCGATGAAAATGACCCGACTTCCCAATTCTCCAACGGGAAGGTTGACGGGCGCGTCGGCGGAGGAGTGAAATTTTCGCCCAACCCAAGCTTATTCGCCGAGGCTGTCATCAATCCGGATTTCAGTCAGGTTGAATCCGACGCAACGCAGATCAGCGTCAATTCGAGCTATGCGATTTACTATCCCGAGAAACGGCCCTTCTTCTTGGACGGCGCAGATATATTCAATACGCAATTCACCGATTTTTATTCCCGTATGATCAACAATCCGATCGGCGCTGCAAAACTTATTGAAAAATCGGACGGGCTTACCATTGCCTATCTTACAGCAAGCGATAGAAATTCTCCGTTCACTATTGCCCAAGAGGAGGGGAGCGAATCGGCCGAAACATCTCTGCGGTCCTATTCGAACATTCTGCGCGCAAAATATGATTTTGGCACGCAATCATTTCTCGGCGCGCTGGGAACCGCAAGGAATTTTACCGATGCACACAATTACACCGGAGGCATTGACTGGAATTTATATCTTACATCCAATTATTCTATCCGTGGCCAGCTGCTGGCTTCGAATACAAAAGAAGTTAACGATACCACCATCTTCGCCGACAACAGTTTTTTCGGCAGCACAAAGTACACCCCCGGATTTGACGGTCAAACATACAACGGCACCGCATTGTATTCGCAGTTTCGGCGTGATGCGAGAGATTACAGTTTCTACCTGACGTATCAAAATATTTCGCCGACATTCCAGGCAGAGAACGGCTTCATTACCGAAAACGATTTGCGCATAGTTGATTTGCAGAATTACTATAATTTTTATCCGGTGAATTCCCTGATCGATCAGGGCCAGCTATGGATGGAGAACAATCTCCAGTTCGATTATATTAATTCGCGGAAACAGGACTGGACGGTCGCCGGAATATATTTGCAGCTGAAGAGCCAGACAAACATCAATTTGTTTTTTCTACCTTATAACGAAGAATTATATCATAGCGTACGATTCAATAAGATCAACCGCGGGGAGCTTCAGGTTAATTCTGCCCCGGCGACGTATATTTCCGCTTCGCTGGATGTGCAGCTTGGAAGGTTCATTGATCGCGATTCCGCTCTGCTCGGATACGGTCACAACATCACGGCGTCGGTTGCGCTGAAACCAACGTCACAACTGGAACTTGATATATCGTACTCACGGTCGCGATTGTCGGACGTTTCCACCCAAGAGCTTTTTTATGATGGATACATCACAAGGTTCACGGGAATCTATCAATTCAGCTCCGATGTTTTTCTCCGGCTTATCGGACAATATGATCAATTTAATAAAGCTGTTGAAATTGACCCGCTCCTGAGTTACAAGCTGAATCCTTTTACCATCTGCTATGTGGGTTCGACGCACGACCTGACTGACTTTGATAGCCCGTACGGCTTCGAACAAACCGAGCGCCAATTTTTTATTAAGCTGCAATATCTCTGGAGAGAGTAAGCAGCCGCTCGCCATTGCCGACCTTTTCGTTCATTCCAAATTTCCATCCTCTATTTCATCCCTCTTGCCACGAATGCGCTAGACCCAAACGTCGCATCGTTTTCTGAATAAAAAGCAGAATGAATCTCGATTGCGGCTAATCTTAGCCGACTCCGGCTTCAAGCGGATGATGACATCGTTTAGGTCGTCAAACGATTTCGACGGGAAAAAATTTTATCGAGATTCCTGACTCAGAACTACGCACCAAGGACCACGAACTCCCAGAGTTGTGCAATTTCAGAAAATCTTCGTATATTTGTGCACGAAGGGATCGGCGAAGATGGAAACATCACTGAAAAAGAAAATCATTCTTGTCGGCGACAAAGTACTGGTCTCACCGGAAAAAGACCAGGAGAAAACGTCCCACGGATTGTATTTACCCCCCGGTGTGAAAGAAAAAGAAAAGGTTCAAAGCGGCTACATTGTGAAGGTCGGCCCGGGATATCCGGTCGTCAATCCAAATTATGTCGATCAGGAACCATGGTCGACGACTCCGAAAGAACCGGTGAAATACATTCCGCTTCAGGTTGAAGAAGGGGATTATGCGATTTTTCTTCGGGACTCAGCAATCGAAATCGAATACGAGGGAGAACAATATCTCATCGTTCAGCAATCATCGTTGTTGATGCTGATCAGGCGAAGTGCGTTTCCCGAGATCGGATTATGAATAGGACGGATGACCCCCGCATTTTTAGCGAAGCAAACATTCATCGGCAATTGCAGACTGCACCATTCACACAGGGGTTTTACACTCTTACATTCTACACGGAAAACGGGAAACCCGCCACCCACACAACAAACACGGTTTCTGAGTTCTATCTTTACCCTTCCGGTGGGACGTTGCGCGACAGCACCTTCAACATTGTATTTTATGATTCTCAGTTCGATACATACAGAGGTTTCAAGCCACCACACCTAGAGAGAAAAATTAAGAATTAAGAATTATGAACGATCTTTTAGCTCTGCTAATGCCAAATTCTTAATTATTAATTTTTAATTCTTAATTAAAAAGTGTTTGTCCTTCGATATGAACAAAGCATTCTAAAGGTACTCCATGCAGCCTGAGGAAATATTAGAAAGTATCAGCGGAGGATTTTTTGCCCTCGATGCGGATTTCAAGTTTACTTACTGGAACCGGGCGGCTGAAGAAGGAACAGGTTTTCCCCGCGACCGGGTGCTCGGGAAGCATGTGTTCGAGATTTTCCCGAACGCGGAAAAAGCCGAGTTGGGCGACCGCTATCGTACAGCGATGGCAACGAAATCGTTCCAGTCGTTTGAAACAAGTTACCACGACAATAATTTTGAAGCGTGGTACAATATCCGCATTTATCCGAATGAAAACGGGCTGTCCGTTTTCTTTCAGGACATCACCCATCAGAAGCAGCAGGAACGCCAGCGGGAGACACTGCTCGAAATTTCTCATGTCATCAATACGAGCAACCAGCTCGACAACCTCTGCGCGCAGGTCGTGCACACAATTGCCGCACGGTACGACCTTCCATTCCACCACGTGCTGATGTATATTTTCCGGCCGCAGGATGAAAAAATTATTTTGGTCGCACCCGAGCTTCCGTCGCTCGAATGGGAAAAAAGCCTCACAGCCCGGTCGGTGAGCGAACAGAATGCCGTTGCGTGTATTGACGCCGTGATCACCGGAGCCCCGATTATTACCTCGGACGTTTCGCGCAGTTCGTACTACGCTCTGGCGCCGGAGATGCTGGTGACCTCGACGCCGAAAACCGTCCTCGCGATTCCTTTGAAAGTCGAAGGGGAGCTCGTCGGCGTTATGGAGATGGTGATGAATTCCGACAAGGCGTTCGCTGAACGTGAACAATCGTTTCTCTCCCTCATTGCCAACGAGCTGGCTGTCGGCATCAGCCGCAGGGGATTGATCGACGAACTACGCGTAAAGAACGTCGACCTCGAAATCCAGCGGGCGCAAACGCTGGATGCACATCAAACGTTGAAAAAATTCCTCGCCTTCTTCAGCCACGAGCTTCGCTCGCCGCTGAATTCCATTATCGGGTTTTCGGAGCTGATTCAAGCCGATGTGTCCAGGCTGGATGCGGCAACCGTTTCATCGTACGTTTCTTCTATCAATCAAAGCGGAAAACACCTGCTCCAGCTCATCAACGATATTCTGGATCTGTCTAAACTTGAAGCGGGGAAACTGGAGCTCCACTACATGAGCATTCCGATCCGGCAATTCATCGATGCACTGACAAAGTCGCTTCAGCCGCAGATGGAAGAAAAGAAGCTGTCGTTCGAGGTTCATATTGCAGACGAACTCGACAATATCGTCGCCGACGATGTCCGCCTCAAGCAAATTATACTGAACCTCGTTTCGAACGCGATAAAATTCAGCCATCCGGAAAATAAAATTACAATCAGCGTTATGCGGGTTGATAACACCGTCCAGTTCAGCGTGGAAGATACGGGCGTCGGCATCAGGCCCGATGAATTGCCGAGGCTGTTCCTTCCGTTCCAGCAAGCGTCGGCTGGAAAGAGGAAACAAGAAGGAACGGGATTGGGCTTGTCGATCACGAAAAAGCTTGTCGAGCTTCACGGGGGCTCGGTGACGGCGGTAAGCGAATGGGGAAAAGGAAGCACGTTTGTTGTTCGAATGCCGATGATGGTCAACTCCCGCGGCGAGAGTGACGAAATCGCAGGAAACATCGCAGGCATTCTTTCACCCTCGTCGGAGCCGCAGCGTGTGCTGATCGTGGAGGACAAGCCGCACGCGAGGCAAATCCTCCAGTCGTATCTTTCGGAAGCAGGCTACGTCATCGAAACTGCGGTGAACGGTATCGAGGCGCTCGACAAAGCCAAAGTATGGAAACCCGATGTCATCACCCTCGACATTCTTCTTCCGGTGAAAGACGGCTGGCAAGTTCTGCGCGAGCTTAAACAACACCCGCTGTGTAAAGACATTCCCGTGATTATTATTTCCATGCTTGATGAACGAAACGTCGGTTTCGGACTTGGAGCTGTCGATTATTTTGTGAAGCCGGTACACAAGGATGCGCTCCTCGAATCGCTTCGTAAGGTAACGACGGGGTTGAAGAGAAAACAATCGGCAAAAATTTTGGTGATCGATGACGACCGTTCCGTGATCGACCTGGTGCAGGTGATTTTGGAAGCTGAGGGATGCACAGTCTTGAAGGCTTTGGATGGTAGAGAAGGTCTACATCTTGCACAAGAAGAACATCCCGACCTTATCATTCTTGATCTGGTGATGCCTGAAATTTCCGGCTTCAACGTTGCGTACCAACTGAAACATAATCCGAAAACACAAACGATCCCCGTTATTGTCATGACGAGTATGGAAATTGATGATGAAACGAGAGAACAACTGCGGGGGTTTGTCGTCAGCCTGATGAAGAAGTCCGGGTTTACAAAGAAAGATTTACTGCAAGAAATCTCTGCACTTGAAGCGAAGCGCCAATAGAAATTATCTCGGTGAGCTGGTAATGGATCAGTTTCAAGCTCTCCGATTGCTTAAAGCAATGAGAGAGCTTCTTAGGTAGTGACTCATTTTGAGAAAGAAAAACGAGTTTCTGAGGTCTGTTGGAGTCAGTGTACGTCACTTTCTTTCCGAGGAAGTCCCGGTGTACGGGATCCCGCTCTTTAAAATTTTTAATAGAAGCGGGAAAAGTAACCAAATGCCGCTTTACGGCATCCCGCCTTTTTTGTTTTTAAAGCGGGAGAAATCTCTCGTCCGAAGGACCCCTTTGGGGAAATCGTAACACACGGATTCAATCCCAGCCACACATGCCGTCAATTTCGGCGCAAGAGGGCGTTGAATATTGTGGTTTGATGGTCAAGCGCCGAAATTGTCGCAAAGGGATCCCTTTCGGGAAAACCCTTCGATTGAATCCTTCCTACCCGCCGACCTGACGATTTCGATTAATGTTGCAAAAGCTGCATGTGCTGTATCCTCGGAATCGGCAGCAGTGCGGGTGGGGAGGCGATGCGTGCGTTGAGAAAACGGCTGGCATGTGCAGGTGGCAAGGGGGAGCAGTTTTCTCCCGGCTGTGTGTGGGGAAGCATCGCCAGCATTCCGATTCTGAGAAGCTCTTCCCGCTTTCCAAAAATATGAAAGGCGGGATCCCGTACAGCGGGACTTTGCTTCTTTCTCTGGCACCAGAGAAAGAAGGGTGATTTCGAGACGATCATTCAAAATGAGTCACTACCGCTTCTTATCTTGTTTTGCCGGTCAACAATTCTTATATTTCTCCTGCCCAAAAATTTTCCGGGGTGTAGTTCAGTCTCGCCAAAGAGCGGCAAGACTTCGCTGAAGATAGTTACATAATTTTATATACGGGGTGTAGCTCAGCCTGGCTAGAGCGTCCCGCTCTTTAAGTGGGAAAGTCGGGTTTGAGTGAGAAAAGAAAGAAAATATCGGGGTGTAGCTCAGTCTCGCCAAAAAGCGGCAGGACTTCGCTGAAGGTAGTTACATAATTTTACATACGGGGTGTAGCTCAGCCTGGCTAGAGCGTCCCGCTCTTTAAGTGGGAAAGTCGGGTTTGAGTGAGAAAAAAAAGAAAATATCGGGGTGTAGCTCAGTCTCGCCAAAAAGCGGCAGGACTTCGCTGAAGGTAGTTACATAATTTTACATACGGGGTGTAGCTCAGCCTGGCTAGAGCGCTTGCTTTGGGAGCAAGAAGTCGTAGGTTCGAATCCTATCACCCCGACAAAAATGAACAATTAAATCAACATTCTTTTTTGTATGAAATATTTGCTCCAAGCCATCTCAGCGCTCCCAATGCCAATAGTATAGCAACTATCCAATAGCCAATTCTTTTTTTCTTCTCCAATCTGTTTTTTTTAGATTACTTGATTGAGTGTTACCTGCATCCAAAAAGGAGTTCGAATGAACGCAAAGCGAGGTAATCACTTAACGTTTGATTAATTTATTTTCCCACCGAATCTTCTAGAAGCTATCTCAAAAACGCTTGATTATGTCCTTCTGAAGGAATACTAACAGATCATTGTCATTCTGAATCCCGTCGCTTTTCAGACGGGGTGAAGAATCCATGACAATGACATACCTTGACTCTACTAGGCTTCTATGTCATGGATGCTTCGCTCCGCTCAGCATGACATTTACGGCTGCTTTCTGCATGAAAACCATTTTTGAGATGGCTTCTAATCATTTAATCCCTTTCCATTGAGAATTTGCTGCATACATTTTTCTACCCTTGACTCCCGGGTTTTGGATTGTTTGGGTTGGGAAAAATAAAAAATGTATGCTCTTTGCCGTCCCGGCGTCAATGCATCAAAAGCAGTTTTCAAGGCGGGGATTTCATCTAATTTCTTTTGAAATTCTTCAGGAATCGTAAAATCTTGAATCTTTTTTAACTTCACTTTCAGGCCGGCTTTTTCCACTTCAATAGCTTCATAGATATAGGCTTTCACAATGGGTTTCGACTTAACTATTTCCCGAACATTGGTGAACCGAATCTGGCGCGCCGCCTGCACGTTCTCCGTTTGTTGGATGAGAATACCATTGGCATCCTTTAACAAAACACCTTTGAAAAACAAAAGTGCACAGTATTCTTTAAATCCATGTATTAAAACTATGTTACTTTTCTGAAACGTGTAACAAGGACAACCCCACTTCAATTCTTCGGTCAGCCCGCAGTCAAGGGCGATCATTCTCAATTTCTCAAATTCTTCCTGCCACTTTTTGGCTTTACTAAAAAAGAAATCAACCCTAGGGTTCATTGTACTCTTTGCCATGGTATGTTATTTTAATTTGTTTGTTGTGTCTTGTTTTCCAATAATATCCATTATAAGAACCTCTTCTCCATAAAAAAGCCTTTCGGCCTCTCAATGGATTACAAAAAGGCACTCGTAGACTTACGCCTGTTCCATGTGGACCAGATTGCCTTCGGTGTCCTTAAAATTAAACCACTTTACGCCTGACCCCGGACCGTGCAGATCGTCTTTGACTTCACTGACTTTGACTCCCTTGCTGCTAAGCTCTTTGTGAGCTGCGGCAATGTCTGAAGTCGCAAACCAAAGCGTCATCGTGCCGGGCTTCACATTTTCGTGAAAGGTAGTTAGGGTAATAGTAACTCCACCTTCAGGCAGTGTAAGCGATACCCACCAGTGGTGGTCGTCTTGGCGGTAGTCCGTCGCAACTTTCAAACCGAGTTTGTCTCCGTAAAATGCTTTCGCCTTCGGCATGTCGCTGACAGCAATGGCGAGCATCACTAGTTTGTTAACTGCTTGCATAATTTTTTACCTTTCTATTTTGTTAATATTGATTAACTGAAATGATTTTTCTATCCGCAGGTCTGTAATACCACGATACCGCCGTCAGGATTAGAAGCAGCAACGAGGGAAATATTTCATTCATGGAATCGCCCGATGCAAAATGTGAAATTGCCGCTCCCGACGTGGTAAAGAAAAAGCCTGCATAAGCCCATTCCTTAATTAAGGGGAATTTAGGAATAAACAATGCTAGAACTCCCAAAAGTTTCCAAACACCTAGTATTGTTAGAAAATAGATAGGATAGCCCAAATGTGTAATCATATCTACTCCCCCTACCCCCGCTTTCATTTTGATTAACTGTCCTGTTCCAATTGATAGCATTCCTAATGCAAGCCAGATAGTAGAAACCCAATAGACGATTTTATTTCTCTTTGTCATAATGTGTTATTTTAATTTGCTGACAATTTCTTGTAAGCGGTTATGCGCCATGTTGATTCCCTGAGCAAAGGGGAGCTGCAGCACCTGATCTCTTTGTGCATGCGATTCATAGATTACGTGCATAGTGAGTTTGCTGGTGTCGCCGATAAGTTTTTCAAATTCATAGAACTCAAGCTGGACGCCAAAAGGGGTATTCTCCATTTCAAATGTCCGGGTGATTTTCCGGTTCGGACTAAACTCATGGATAACCCCGTTGGCCCGAAACAGCACGTTTCCCTGAGGATCGCTTGTTTCAAATTGGTAACTGCCGTGCTTTTTACTTTCGAGTTTCAGGACTTTCGTTCCCATCCATTGCTCAACAATGTCGGGCTCCACGTACGCTTTAAAAAGGAATTCCAACGGCAAGTCAAATTCTCTTGTGATCACTAAATCCTGTTTGCCGTCTTCGGCAATGATTTTTGTTTTTCGTTCCATGTTATCTCTTCTTTTGTGATTTGTATTTTTTCATGATCGTTTCCAATTGATTAAACCTCTCATCCCACATTTTGCGGAATGGCTCAATAAAGTCTGCTATTTCTTTTACCTTTTGGGGATTCAAGTGATAGTAAATTTCTCTGCCGTTTTGTTCTTGTTCGAGCAATTTGCACTCGGTGAGTATTCGCAAGTGTTTTGAAACTGTCGGTCTTGCCGTGTCAAAGTTTGATGCTATTGCACCCGCTGTCATGGTTTGTGAAGCTACCAACAGAAGTATAGCCCTTCTTGTCGGGTCTGCTATGGCTTGAAATACGTCTCGTCTTAAATTCATTGCGTAGCTATTTGACTACAAATATATGTATAGTTATTTAACTGCGCAAGTTTTTTTTGCGATTTTTTTAACGGATGTTTTTGAGTGTCGTTAGCTGTAAGTCTGAATTATTGTCAGCCGATGATTTTACAAATGTCGGGTTGTGCGGTCGTTTAGCCTTGCCGCCACTTCAAAATGAGTGAGATCAGAGAAATTGGACATCTTTGGGAAAATTTCTCGATCAGAATGGTCTAAAAAATTAGAAGCCATCTCAAAAATGGTTTTCATGCAGAAAGCAGCCGTAAATGTCATGCTGAGCGGAGCGAAGCATCCATGACATGGAAGCCTAGTAGAGTCAAGGTATGTCATTGTCATGGATTCTTCACCCCGTCTGAAAAGCGACGGGGTTCAGAATGACAATGATCTGTCAGTATTCCTTCAGAAGGACATAATCAAGCGTTTTTGAGATAGCTTCTAGTTATCATAAGGTTATATTGAAAACCGTTTTAGATACATGACGAATGACCTCAAAAAAATGCGCAGCCATACTGACAAAAAAATCCCGCTCGTCGATTAACCAAGCAGGATTTCTTTCTTTGGACATCAGGTAATTTCCAATCGAGCCTCAACACATACCATCTGTAATTTTTACGCGTTCTATCTGAGAAATCGGCAATCTGCGTTAAATCTGCGCACTCTGAGCAATCAATCCCGCCATGTCATCGGACTTATTCTTTTGTTCATCTACCTTGCCTCTCCGCACAGCGATCAGTTGTGCCGTTACACTCACGCCGATCTCTTCGGCCGTCGTTGCACCGATCTCAATTCCTATCGGTGCATGAACACGCTTCAGTTTTTCGGCCGAGACTCCGCGCTCCATCAGATGTTTGTACGTGGTGAGGACTTTTCGCTGGCTTCCGATCATGCCGATGTACTTTGCAGGAGATGAGATAACGCGCTCTAAAATTTCCTCGTCTGAACGGTGCCCTCGAGTAACAATGACGATATATGTCGACGGCTTTATTTCGAAATGCTGAAAAGCGTCGCTGAACTCAACCGCTAACGTGCAGTCTGCCTCCGGAAAACGTTGCGCGTTCGCGTACTCGGACCTGTCGTCGATAATTGTAATGCGGAATCCAGCCATTGATGCAGTGCGCGAAACATACTTCGATACGTGTCCACCGCCAAAAATGACAAGGTGCGGCATTCCGCTCAGAGGTTCTAGAATCAATTCTCCCTGTTCTACAGTGATCCGCCGGGTCTCATTTCGGTGATGCGCTTTCGCGACTGCCTCTTCGATTTTCCGGATAGTTGAATCAACTGTCGATGCATTCGGCTGTCCAACATGATTCCACCATTCCCTCATTCCATTCTTCCAATCGGATTTCATGCTTAAATAGGTTTTCCCGGCAACACATCCGTTTTGCCAGGTAAGCGTAGCGAGGATGCAATCGTCCCCCTCATCACGGATTACTTTTAGTTCCTTAAATAACGCAATATCTTTTTTGAACAGCGGTTCTATGAGCACATCCAACTTCCCGCCGCAAATCAAGCCTTGATCAAGATTTGTTTCATTAAGCTCGAAGGTGAGAATCGTTGCAATGTCTGAATTATAAAGCCGTATTGCTTCCTGCAAAACATCGCCCTCCACACAACCGCCGCCGACCGTCCCCAGCCAGTTTTTCCCGCCGTTTTCCACAAGCATTTTTGAAAGAGCAGAGGCGGGGGTCGAGCCGTTCGTCGAAATGATGGTCGCAAGCATAACCCGCTCTTCCGTTTCAAGGGCAGAGACTATTTCTTTCAGAATGTCCATGGCTATAGTGTAACAATTATACGCGCAATTTTCAAGGCTTGCGGTAGACTCAGTTTCGATGGTAGCCTCTTGATCAATCTATCCTTCTTTCTCAAGCTGAGTCACTACGAGGCTTGCATTTTTGCTCTAAAAATTCTATTCTTTTATAGGTCTAAAAAGCTTTCATGGCGAAGATAAGAGGGCTTTTTGAATAATGAATTTCTCCCAATGATTCAAATAGTACATGCATCATCGCAAGAACAGATGAGCATCGTTCGTGAATTAGTTATCGAGTATGCACAATCGCTCAATGTCAGTCTTTGTTTCGAGAATCTTGATAAAGAAGTGAGTGAGCTTCCCGGTGTTTATGCACCGCCGCATGGAGGCATTCTTTTAGCGGAAGACGGAGCAAAAATTGCCGGATGCGTCGCGTTGAAAAAAGTTGACGGTCGTGTGTGTGAAATGAAAAGGCTCTACGTCCGTGCTGAATTTCGCGGTAAGGGTCTCGGGAAAAAATTGGCGATGAGTATTGGTGATGAGGCTCGCAAAATAGGATATGAGAGGATGCGATTGGACACGCTTCCTTCGATGAAAGAAGCTATTGCGCTCTATCATTCGCTCGGCTTCGTAGAAATTCCGCCGTACCGCGACCTTCCAGTCCCGGGCGCATTGTTTATGCAAGTCGCTTTGTAATGACATACCTTCCATGTGAACAATGATGCTATGACTTTTGCCGTTTTGGGGATACCTAACATTAAATTTTCGTAAATGGAAATAACAACGTCATGGCATCACTTGACGCGATGCGCGCGCTTTGAGCTGTCAACCTTTTTGAGCCGAAATTGGTGAAAACCGCTCATCCGCATTTTGAGCGTCTTTCCGCGCAAACCGTTCTCTTTATTCCCTCTCGACCGGCATTCCTTGATTCTCTTCCCTATTTTCACTATTATTTTCTCAGTAATTCGGCATCCGAAGTCGGTTGAACGTTTGTGGAGCCA
Organism: uncultured Bacteroidota bacterium; assembly: GCA_963717445.1. GTDB lineage: Bacteria > Bacteroidota > Ignavibacteria > UBA10030 > UBA8401 > JAGVPT01. Next base: position 2,842,425 of record OY970334.1, read on the forward strand.
CACACCGTCCATCCATTCCCGTATTCATGAAGCAATCGCGCGTCAAATCCAAAACCTCGTCACGCAAAAAAGATCATGTGCTTCTCACCGTGAACCGCGATGTTACGTTCCGCCACAAACGGACGGGGTTTGACGATTGGGAATTTGTTCACAACGCGCTGCCGGAAATAAATTATTCCGACATCACGACTGAAACGGTTTTTCTTTCCAAGCGGCTCTCTTTTCCGTTCATGATTTCCTGTATGACGGGAGGCTATGCCGACGCAAAGCGCATCAACAAGAATCTCGCTGAAGTATGCGAAGAATACGGCGTTGCCATGGGAGTCGGCAGCCAGCGGCAGGCGCTCGAAGACACGACGTACCACTCGTCATTCAGTATAGCGCGTGAGGCGGCTCCCACAATCCCGATTGTCGGCAACATCGGCGCGGCAGAGGTCGCCAAACTTACGGAAGTGTCGCCGGTGCAGCGCCTCGTTGATCTCATCCGTGCAGACGCCTTCGCCGTTCATCTCAACCCTCTGCAGGAATTTCTTCAGCCGGAAGGGAGCGCAAACTTTCGCGGCGTGCTTCGGGGGATTGAAATATTAGTTCGCGGATTATCGATTCCGGTGATCGTTAAAGAAATAGGCGCGGGGATTTCAAAAGATGTTGCACAGCGGCTGCTCAACGCAGGCGTCAGGATTATCGATGTCGCTGGTGCCGGCGGCACAAGTTGGGCGGGGGTGGAAATCCTCCGAAGGAGAGATGAACAAGCGAACGATCTCTTTTGGGATTGGGGAATCCCGACTGCCGAAGCGTTGAGGCAGGTTGCATCGCTCAAAGATTCATCGCCGGACCTCAGCCTGATCGCATCGGGCGGCATGACAAACGGGCTTGAGGCAGCCAAGGCTTTTGCACTCGGTGCAGATGTGATCGCCGCGGCGCGTCCGATGCTGCAGGTGCTGATGGCGTCCGGCAAAAAGGGATTATCGGGCCATCTTGACCGTTGGATAAAAGAATTTAAAGGAACAATGTTTCTGGTCGGGGCTCGGACGCTGAAAAATTTGTGCCAGACTCCTCTCGTTCATGTGTCAATGTAATAATTCTCTCACGCCTATACATCAATGAAATCGTTTATTTCGCAGTATCAACGCTACAAAGAAATTGTTGATCGACAGCTCCAATTGTGCATTACGAAAAATGAACCCCGATCTCTCTATCAACCGGTACAGTACGTTCTTTCAGGCGGGGGGAAAAGAATTCGTCCTTTGCTTGTCATGCTCGGATGCGAAGGGGTGGGAGGATCTTCGCGGCAAGCGCAGCATGCGGCCGTCGCGATAGAGATTCTGCATAATTTTACCCTTGTGCACGACGATATTATGGACAATGCTTCGTCACGCCGGGGCAGAGCGACGGTACATACCAAATGGGATACGAACATCGCGATTCTGGTCGGCGACAAACTGGTTGCGCTTGCTTACCGCGAATTGTTGAAAACACGCTCGCCGTATATCGCACATATCGTAGATGTTTTCACGGAAGGCGTCGTTGAAGTGTGTGAGGGCCAGGCTTACGATAAAGAGTTTGAGACGCGGAAGCACGTTTCCCTCGATGAATATCTCCTTATGATCGGTAAAAAGACCGGTAAGATGGTTTCCGTGGCGTCGGAGATGGGAGCGGTCATCGGCGGCGGGAGCACTTCCGAGATTCTTGCACTGAAATCGTACGGCACCTCCATCGGCAGGGCGTTTCAAATCCAAGATGATTTGCTGGATGTCGTGGCAGATGAAAAGGAATTCGGTAAGACGATAGGCGGCGACATCGTGGAAGGGAAGAAGACGTTTTTGCTTATCGAAGGATATGCTCGTTCCCGCGGAGAGGATAAAAAATTACTTCTCAATGTCATCACCGGCGGGGGAACATCGCGGGAAAATATTCCCCGAGTTAGAAAAATCTACGAGCGCTGCGGCGTTATCGATTTGGCAAAGCAGACCATCACGAAAAATATTGTCGAAGCGAATGCGCAGCTTTCGCGCCTTCGGAAAAGCCGCGCCCGCGACATGCTTTTCTGGTTCTCGCAGATGCTGTTGAACAGGAATTTTTAATGGCGCCGCCGCCGCTCGATGCACCCGACAGCCACATGATGCCCTTGTTTCTATGATTGAGAAGGATATTGTTATCAAGAATAGGGCCGGGCTGCACACACGTCCGGCGGCGACATTGGTGAAGATGGCGGCAAAATTCAAATCGGAATTTTTTATTGTGAAAGACGGCGTAGAAATCAACGGCAAAAGCATTATCGGGGTGATGACCCTGGCGGCCGAACAGGGATCTACACTCTTACTGAGGTTTGAAGGTGAAGACGAAGAGGATGCTTGCGCTGCCATTGTCGGACTGTTCGAACGAGGTTTTGACGAAGTATAACGATGATCACAACGAATGAAATAACGCTTCACGGCATTGCTGCAGCACCGGGCATTGTCATGGGAAAAGTGTTTGTGTACACCAAGCATGTTCCCCATATCGACGAGAAGACGGTTGCCGCTGAAGATGTGGAAAAAGAAGTTGAGCGCCTTCGCAACGCTGTAGCCCGATCCGAGAAAGAGCTTCAAAAAATTCTCTCATTTGCCGAACAAAAAATCGGCAACAGCAAAGCGAAGATTTTTGAAGCGCAGATCATGATTCTCAGCGACAGTGTGTTGTTCGACTCGATCTACAAACGAATTCGAAAAGAACGCAAGAACGCCGAATTCATCGTCCATGGCGAAATCACTAAGTACCAGCAATTGATGCTGAATTCATCGGATGAATATATGCGCGAGCGAGCGCACGACGTTGAAGACATCAAAAACCGCATCATCCGGAATATTCAGGAACAAAAGCTTATCTCTCGTTTCGAAGGAGGGTCCATCGTCGTTGCGCAATCGTTAACCCCGGCGGACACGATACTTTTCAGCCGTAACGAAATACTGGGTTACGCCACCGATATGGGGGGAGTAACATCTCATGCTGCACTTCTCTCCCGTTCATTGAAAATCCCCGCCGTCGTCGGGTTAAAGGACGTAACGTCGCACGTGCACGGAGATGTGTCGATGGTCCTTGACGGCTACAGCGGCATCGTTATCATCAACCCGTCCGAGGAGACGGTGGCACAGTACAAGCGGCGAAACAGGGAAATGGCCAAGTTCGAACACGGACTGAACGACCTTCGGGAATTGCCCGCTCAGACGATAGACGGGAAACAAGTCGAGTTGTTGTCGAACATTGAATTTGCGGAAGAAATCCGCTTCACCAAAACCCAGGGTTCTCACGGCGTCGGCTTGTACCGCACCGAAGGATTATTAATGGGCAAAGATGCTTTTCCTTCGGAGGAAGAACAATACCGCGAATACAAATCCATCGCTGAAAAAGTCTTTCCCAACAAAGTTATCATGCGGACGTATGACATCGGCGGAGATAAAGTTATTGCACATTCATACGAGGAAGAAAACCCCTTTCTCGGCTGGCGCGGTATCCGCGTTGCGCTCGATCGCCCCGAAACATTCCTGGCCCAGATACGAGCAATGCTCCGTGCGAGCACGAGGAAAAATATTTGGGTGATGTTCCCCATGGTTTCTAGCTTGAAAGAGGTGCGTAGGGCGAAAGCCCTGGTGGTGCAGGCAAAAAATTCACTCCGTGCGGAAAAATATCCGTTCGACGAGACGATGAAAATTGGTGTCATGATCGAAGTGCCGTCGGCGGCGGTGGTCACGGGAGACATCGCTAAAGAAGTTGACTTCCTCAGCATCGGCACAAACGATTTGATTCAATACCTGCTTGCCGTTGACCGTGGAAACGACATCGTGTCGCAATTGTATCAGGAATTTGAACCGGCAGTCATTTTCACGATCCGGCACATCATTAAAGAGGCTCACAAAAACAAGATTCCGGTTAGTATGTGCGGAGAAATGGCGGGCGACCCCGTTGCGACAATGTTGCTTCTTGGGCTTGGACTGGATGAATTCAGCGTGATACCGTACGTGTTGCCGGAGATTAAGAAAATTATCAGATCGGTGACGCTGAGAGAAGCGCAAAAAATTGCCGTAAGAGCGATGAAATTTTCAACCGTTGAAGAAGTGAAAGAATTTCTTGTCGGGCATTTAAAACAGCTTGCACCCGACATCCCACTGCCAGAATAACAGTCCACCAAAAGGCGGAGGCAGCCGCCGCACAAAGAAAGAAACCGTATGACACTTGAAGAAATTACACACCATGATCCGTCCGGTATGCATTCGCTGATTCTTAACTTTCCCCAACAGGTGGAGGAAGCAGTAGTTATCGGCGAAGGAGCGAGAATAAAATTTCCGATTTCAAAAATCAACAATATTGTCGTAAGCGGACTCGGCGGCTCCGCCATCGGCGGAGAATTGCTTCGCTCGTACCTTGCCGACGAAATAGATGTTCCCATCGCCGTCAGCCGGAATTATTTTTTGCCGGAGTATGTCGATGAACGATCGCTCGTCATCGTGTCGAGTTACTCCGGGAACACTGAAGAGACGATTTCATCCCATAAAGACGCCGTGAAACGGAAGGCTAAAGTTCTTTGCATTACGTCCGGCGGGACAGTGAAGCAATTTGCAACAAAAAAGAAGCAGCCGGTTATTGAGATTCCCGGCGGGCTTCCGCCGCGTGCAGCATTGGGCTACTCTTTTTTTCCCACGCTGATTGTTATGTCGAAACTCGGTTTCTTCAAATCGAAAAAGAAAGAAATCGATGAAACGATCGTACTGTTAAAAGAAAAAGCCGGTTCGTACGGCGATCCTGCGTCACAGGACAATTTGCCCCTGCGGATTGCCCAAACGCTCCACGGAAAACTGCCGATTGTCTATTCCTCGGTTGATAGGTTCGATGCGGTGAATGTGCGATGGCGCGGGCAAATTTCGGAGAATGCAAAGACGCTGGCGTACGGGCACGTGTTTCCAGAATTAAATCATAACGAGATTGTGGGCTGGGAAGTGTTGAAGGAATTGATGAAAAAAATTCATGTCGTGATCCTGCGCGATAACGAAGATAATCCCCGCGTCCAGCTTCGCATGAATATCACGAAAAACATCATCCGGGATTTTGCGGACGGCGTCACCGAAGTGGAGAGCGAAGGGAAGAGCTTGCTGGCGAGAATGTTTTCGATTTTGTATCTCGGCGACTGGGTGAGTTTTTATCTCGCCATGCTCAGCGGCATTGACCCAACTCCTGTAAAGAAGATCGATTTCCTGAAGAATGAACTTGCCAAAGTAACAGCGATACGCTGAGGGCATTCCGTTAGCATAAGTAGATTTTAGCATCCTTCGAGGTAGCTTCGCCGTATCGTTGACGTTGCAATTCCCGCAGAAATCAATTGACAACTACCGTCGTACCATAATCGTTGGAACTCTCATAAATTTTGACTTCTGAATAATTCCAAACGCATGGCTCGCGCAAATCCAAAGGGATGGTTTCGCCGGACGCAAAGTCGCAAAACGATCCACAAAAAAAATTTTCGCGCTTTTTCTAAGGAGATAACTTTGCTGTCGGTTTGGCAAAAAGCGGCCTCTCGGGCATCTCAAAACTTCTTTATGAAGTATAAGATTCTGTTGCTTTTGCTCATTACGTTGATTGCCGGATATTTGCGCTTTTGCGGATTAGGCGTTAATCCGCTTTGGGTCGACGAGGTCGGATTTGGTTTCTTGGTTCAAAACGGTGGAAATCAGGAGTTTATTCCGAAGTGGTTCGGACAGTTGTTTGGGCTGCATAGTGAGTTCGGGCTTCGCTTCCTTCCGGCCCTCTGTGGGACGCTTACGGTTCCAGCATTCTATTTCGTTGCCAATAAGTACAAATTTGAGTCGGCGCTATTCGTTGCGGTGTTCCCGTTGTTCGTGTTCTGGAGCAGGATGGCGCGACCGTACGCGGTAGCCGGATTGTTCCTCGTTCTTTCTTGGCGGTATTGGTGGATGATGATTCCAGCCGTCATGACGACGCCGATCGCCTTAGTCGGCGTGAGATTAAATAAATGGACGCTTGGATTAATAAGCATTGGAATTCTCTTTTTTTTTATTCGGCCGGATGCTTTCAGAGGGTGGTCGATTTCACTGCTTAGAGTCTCTACCCGGTGGTGGTATCTTCCGGCATTGACATTGATTCTTTACATTACTGATGCAGAATGGAAAAAATTCTTTTTGTCCTGGCGATCGGCTATTGTGCCATCGCCGACACAGGACTACAAGCAGGTGAGTGGTATTCACACGAAGTAGTATTTTCAGATTGGCGCGGGATTCCTCCGGTCGATTACGCAACAAATGCCCCGCTATCAACCTGGTATTCGGGGCATTCAGCAAAATATCTTCGCGCTGAGAATCTTCAGCAATTTCTTGCAGAACCGGATACGGTTAGGCTTGGGATTGATTACTACGGCTTTTATCCGATTTCATGCAACGTTGTTTCGGGTTTCAAGACTCAGTGGATTATTGATACGCTGATGAACGGGGGCGTATTGGTCGCTAAAAGCTATAAGGGAAAATTATTTTTTGAAAGGAAAAAATAAGAGAATTGACTTTTTGAAGTCTCCACCCGCTGGTAGTATCTTCCAGTATTGACATTGATTCTTTACATAACACAATGGCGAAAATTCTTTTCATCGTTGCAATTGGATATTGCGTCGTTGCGGACTTTGGACTACGCGAACGCGAGTGGTATTCGCACGAAGTAGGATTTTCAGATTGGCGCGGGATTCCTCCGGTCGACTATGCAACAAACGCCCCACTCTCAACATGGTATTCCGGACATCCGGCAAAATACTTCCGCGTTGATAATTTAAGGCGCTTTCTTGCAGAGCCGGACACGGTCACCCTCGGAATTGATTACTATGGTTTTTATCCGAATGCATCCAACGTCGCCTCGACTTTTCATTTTCAATGGGTGATTGATACGCTCAATAATGGAGGGGTACTCGTGGCTAAGGCTATTCATGGGAAATTGATTGTTGCGAGGAAACAATGAGTGGAATCAACAATCGAGCGCCACTGCCTCGGTTTTTCGCTGCTTGACTTTCATCACAACACCCCGTATATTCACACACATTAAAACCTCCGACACTCCTCTCTAAAGAGCAAACCAGGTGAGGACGACGTAATGCTTGAAGAAGTTAATTTTTTACGAAATGTTCCGATTTTCAACGAACTCAGCGATCAAGAGCTTGAGAAGATTGCCGGGCTCGGCGTCCGGAAGAAATACAAAAAGGGAAGTATTATCCTTTTGGAAGAAGAAACTGGCGCCGCTCTGTTCGTTATCGTCTCCGGCAAAGTGAAAATTGTTAGAATGGACGACGATGGCCGCGAAGTGATTCTTTCCATTTTAGGTGGAAGTGATTTTTTTGGAGAGATGGCAATCCTGGACGGCCTGACACGCTCGGCGAGCGTCGTAGCAACATCGAAGTCTGAATTATTCATGATTCATCGCCGGGATTTTTTGAAGCTTCTCAACGATTATCCGATGGTCGCAATTGCGTTGCTGAGGGAGTTAACCGGTAGGTTGCGCAAAGCCGACGCTCAAATAAAAAGCTTATCCCTCAAAGATGCCGCGGGCAGGGTCGCCAATGTTGTTCTTCAGCTTGCAGATGAAATCGGAATGTTTCGTAAGGGACGGGTGGAGATTGATGAGCTCCCCCTGCAGCAGGATTTAGCAAACATGGCTGGAACGTCGCGTGAAACAATTTCACGCATGATCCACAAATTTATTAAAAAAGGGTATTTACAATTGCAGGGGAACAGGCTCATCATAAACGATTATGAAAGCTTTAAGAACCTTCATGTATAACACCGCCAACAACTTCATTCATCTTCAATGAGGGCCGGGCACCCCTGAGTTGTGGAAGGCTTCCCTTGTAGAAGCCTCGCGAAGCAGAGCAGACGACGAGATTATGGGCGCTAAAGCCGACCTTCATATGCACACAATTTGTTCTGACGGTGCACTCTCTCCCTACGAGCTTATCAAAAAAGCAAAGGCACAGGGGCTCTCCGTGGTCAGTATTACGGACCACGATAGCGTTGCTGCAATTCCCGATGCGCTCGAGGTTGGAAAAGAAATTGGCGTCGAAGTCATCGCCGGAGTCGAATTAAGCGCGAACTTTGAAGACAAAGAAGTTCATATCCTCGGCTACTTTGTCGATTACAAGAGCCAGCGGCTGCTCGATTACCTTACTTTTTTTCGGCATGAAAGAATCAAGCGAGCGGAACGGATTGTTGCAAAGCTCAATAACCTCCAGGTACCGTTAAAGATTGAAGCGGTAATGGAACACGCCGGGACGGGCTCAGTCGGCCGGCCTCATATCGCGGCGGCCATGGTGGACGAAGGCATTACAAAAACGTACCAGGAATCATTCGACAGATACATCGGCAATGGCGGTCCGGCCTATGAAAAGAAATTTCAATTTTCCCCCTCCGAAGCTGTGCAACTTATTGCGTCGTCCGGGGGACTTTCTTTTCTTGCTCATCCTGGCCGCTATACTACCGACCTCATGCTGCAACACCTTATCAAAGCGGGGATTGATGGAATCGAAGTCATTCACCCGTCGCATACTCAAGAACATATTGCCCATTACCGCGGTGTGACGGGCGAATATTATTTGCTCGAAAGCGGCGGTTCGGATTTCCATGGCGGTAAAAAGAACGACAACGCATCTCTCGGCTCATTTTTTGTCGATGAAAACACCGTCGATACGATGAGGCGCCGTCTGTTTTTGAGGCGGTCGTCGTGACTATGTTTCACAGTGCAGGTGACTACTATGCCCCGGGTTTTTGAAGGCGGCGTTTCAGGAGAGGGAAAAAAGTTTGCAATCGTTGTAAGTCAGTTCAATCAGACTATCACCAAACGGCTGCTCGACGGTGCCGTTGATTGTTTTCAGCAACACGGTTCGAACATCGAGCGGGATATCGACGTTTTTTACTGCCCGGGTGCATTTGAAATTCCGGAAGTTGCCGCGAAAATTACGATCAACAATGCTTACGATGCGGTTGTCTGTCTCGGGGCCATCGTGAGGGGCGAAACACCACACTTCGATTACATTGCCCGTGAATGTGCCCGGGGAGTGGGTACGGTCGCACGCGAAAGAAATATCCCGCTGCTGTTTGGTGTGTTGACTACTGATACGTTTGACCAGGCAATGGAAAGGGCTGGGGGCTCTGTCGGCAACAAGGGATGGGATGCGGCGCTAGCCGCTCTCACAATGGCCAATTTATACACACAACTTAACAACAAGTCGAAGAGGAACTAAGCAGGTACATGTTGCTACCGGATACATCCGAGCTTAATCGTTTTTCATCGATGCGAAGGAAAAGGAGTTGTGTATGAAAAAGCATTGTCGTACATGGTTGTCGGTGGTGTGTGGTGGAATCGTTGCCGTTTCCGCGGTCGCAAGCGCTGAAATTGGTGATTGGAAAAATTATACCGATATGAGCAATGTTGTTGGACTCGTGGGCGCCCGGAATGCAGTATGGGTTGGAACAAGCGGGGGTATACTTCGCTTCACTCCCGCGGATTCCACTTTCCAAAAATTTACAAATTCTGAAGGACTTACCGGCAACGATGTTTCCGCGATCGGATTGGACTCGTATGGCTCGGTATGGATAGGTGAAATGTCCGGTGCGATAGATGTGTATTCTCCGTCCGCAAATTCCTGGAAATATATCACCGACATCACCCTTTCCCTGCAAACTCAAAAGATGATCAATGCTTTCAATGCAAACGGTGATTCGATGTATATCGCAACGGCATTTGGAGTCAGCGTTTTTTCAATATCAAAATTTGAATTCAGCGACACGTACGGGAACTTTGGAGCATTCTCGCACCCCAATGTTACCTGTATGACAATTCTCAACGGAACACTCTATGTAGGGACTTCAAGCGGTATGGCTATTTCGAAACCCGGTGTGTTGAACCTGGCTGATCCTGAATCATGGAATTCATACACCATCCCTTCGGCAGTAACTGCCGTTACCGTATTTCAAGGAAATGTGTATGCAGGCTCTAACTCTGGTGTTTACGTATATCAAAATGGTTCATGGCAGCCTCTTCCCGGGATGCGACAACCGGTCACAGCCTTGGTGAGCATTGATTCAGTGCTTTACGTTGCCGGTCAGAACAACATCTATACACTCTCTTCTGCCAACACAATATTGCCATACGGAGAGGCAGCTCCGGCGACAATTACCTGCGCTGCCAGTGATTCATCAAAACGATTGTTCATCGGATTGCAGGAAGCAGGCATCGGTATTTTGAATACCGGAACTTCTCAGTGGGCTCAGCTTATTGCCAATGGTCCAGCATCCAGCATTTTCTTTTCCGTTGAGGTTGATGAAAACGGAACCGTGTGGGCTGCATCGTCTGGACCGGGAGGTAAGAATGGAACAGGTTTTTATTCCTATGATGGCACTCGTTGGAAAAACTATAATATGGCTACGACGCCACAGTTAAAAACTAATGAATTTTTTAACGTTGCCATTGGGCCAAATAATTCCAAATGGATTGGCGCTTGGGGAGGTCCGGGGGGTGTGGGGGGTGGAGTTGCTGTTGTAAATAGTGCAGGTAACATCGTACGCGTTTTCGATAATAGCGACCCCGGTTTTGTTGGGACGGACCCTGTCACTTACGTAGTCACAGGAAATTCTGCATACGACGCAGCGGGAAATGTGTGGGTGCCGAACTTTGGTTCCCTAAACGGATATATCCTTTGGGAAATGAAGCCAGATTCATCATGGGAATCAATCCGGTCACCGGCGAGCAGTTCTTATAACCAAGTTCTGGGTGTCACAATTGACCGCAATGGGACGAAATGGTTTGTCAATACCATGCCCGGATTTATATCCACCATCATTCCTCACTGTGTGTACTATAACGAAACAGGTGCAGTGTCCGGATTGGCCAATGACAATTGGGGAGAGGTGACATTAGCTGACGGCTTAGCAAGCACAAAAGTGACTTGTGTTGCAGAGGATAAGGAGGGAAGCTTATGGCTCGGTTCAGATCTGGGCGTCACAATAATCGGAGACCCCGCCGATCCCACTTCACAGATTAGCATTGTGTACCTGGGAGCTGTGTTTGGCCAATTCATTAACACCATTGCGGTTGACCCGCTGAACAATAAATGGGTTGCGATGCAAACGGGCGTTATTGTTTTATCCCCCGACGGGACATCGTTGATTGCGCAATACAATACCGCAAATACAAACGGTAAACTTGTCGATAATAATGTTTTCTCGATCGCCTTTGACGAGAAGCGGGGGATAGCGTACTTTGGGACAGGAAAAGGATTATCGAGTCTTGAAATTCCAACGATCGGTACGGTGGAAAAGATGTCGACCATTCAAGTTGGACCGAATCCCTTTATTATCCCCGATCACCCTTCGGTCGCCATCATGGGTCTTGCCGATAACACGACGATAAAAATTCTCAACGTGACCGGAGCGCTCGTCAAAGAATTTGCCGCACAAGGTGGAGGGAGGGCTTTTTGGGACGGTACTGATTCACGCGGCAATAGTGTGGGGAGCGGTGTGTACATCATCGTTGCTTATGCTGACAACGGAAATCAGGTTGCAACGGCGAAAGTGGCTGTTCTAAGGAGGTGAAAAATCCATAGTGTTCATTGTGACCAATTGGGTTCAGACGGAGATCAATCACGCTGTGCCGCTCGATGCATCTGTTAAAGGGCGGTGCGAATAACTCACAATTCTTACGCAAAGGAGGTTTTTGATTTGGAAAATTCAACTTACAAAGATGAGATTTTTACGAAGCGTGTACGCGCCGGAAAGCGCACATATTTTTTCGATGTAAAGGCAACGAAATCTGAAAAAGACTTTTACATCACGATTACAGAAAGCAAAAGGGTCGGCGAAGAGGAATACGAGAAGCACAAAATCTTTTTGTATAAAGAAGATTTTGACAAGTTTGCCGATGCGCTGATGGAAACGGTCGATTACGTTCAGGATGAATTGCTCGTTACTCCGCCCGCGGAACAGCCGGCAATAGAGGAAAAAGCATAAGATTTTTTCACCCTGCATTTCCAGCAGATCGTTTCTCAAGAGGTGCGGACACAAACTTTTCTCATTTCCGCACGGATGTTACCGGAGTGCGTCCTCCAGTGCTGTTCGTGCGTCGGTCCGTGAATCCCGATATTTTACAATCAACGGCGTGTAAAGACCGAGGCCATGGGCCCGGCCAAAGTCGGTTGCAATGCCACGTGAGCCGGCGACAACCACGGCATTCTCAGGAATAACCAGAGATCCGTAATCCGATTTACGGATAATGATCTTGTTGACACAATCATAGACAGGCGTGGAACCTGTGAGGAGAACTCCGGCGCCTATTACCGCCCTCTTTTTGACGATAGCCCCTTCGTAAATTCCGCAATTGCCTCCGACCATAACATCGTCTTCAATAATGACAGGCAGCGCATTGATCGGTTCGAGCACTCCGCCGATTTGTGCAGCGGCGCTGATATGAATCCGCTCCCCGATTTGCGCGCATGAGCCGATGAGTGCGTGCGAATCGATCATTGTTCCTTTGCCGACATACGCGCCGACGTTAACGTAGGAAGGGGGCATCATAATAACACCGGGAGCAACATAAGCGCCGCGCCGGACAGATGTTCCGCCAGGCACGATCCGTACGTTATCTTCCAGTGAAAATTCCTTTACTGGGTAGGTGTGTTTATCGAAGAAAGTAAACGGACGTGAAGCGGCTACGTTCTTGAGCGCGCCGAGCTTGAACCCAAGCAGAATACCCTTTTTTACCCATGCATGCACCTCCCATTTTCCATCGATGTTCTCCGCTGCCCGAATACGTCCGCTGTCAAGAAGAGAAATGAAAAGCTCGAACGCCTTCTCTTCAAAATCGCGGTCCTCAACGGTGTTCGAGGAAGAGAGTTCTTCTACGATCGATGGAAGTGTTTCTGAAGAAATGTTCATGGCTGGGTTTCCATCAGGTGAAGCTCTTCCAGTGCGCGTCGCACGGCAAACCTGTGATCGGTCGACATCGCCGTAAGGGGAAGGCGGTACGCTTCTTCGATCATTCCCATGATTGCAAGGGCACCCTTCACAGGGATCGGGTTCGATTCGATGAAATTGAGGTTCATAAGTTGAAGCAATTCTTCGTGAATCGTCCGTGCTTCGGTGAAGTTTCCCTCCAGGCAAAGCCGAACCATTGAAGAGAAAAGGCGGGGAGTTTCGTTTGCAACGACGGAGATTGCTCCATCTGCACCGAGTGCAAGGAAGGGGAGCGTCAGCGCATCGTCTCCGGAAAGAACAGTGAAATTTGCCCGGCGGTGGCGCAGAATTTCCATGACCTGCGTCATGTTGCCCGATGCTTCTTTGATCCCGGCGATTCCGGGAAGCTCGGCGATGCGCAACGTTGTTTCTGCATTGATATTACTTCCCGTTCTTCCCGGCACGTTGTAGACGAAGATCGGGATATCGACAGCCTCCACAATTGCTTTGTAGTGCTGATAGAAACCTTCCTGCGTCGGCTTGTTGTAATACGGTGCGATCGAGAGTACTGCGTTGGCACCGATCGCCCGTGCATGTTGCGTAAGAGAGATCGCTTCGTGCGTTGAGTTGCTTCCTGCGCCTACGATGACGGGTACCCGTCCCGCCGATTGATCAACGACAACGTCCATCACATGATGATGCTCGGCGTGAGTGAGTGTTGCGCTTTCTCCGGTTGTCCCGCACGGAACTAATCCGTTCACGCCGTTGGAAATTTGGAAATCGACGAGCGTGCGCAGCGCCCGTTCATCAACTGCACCGTCAGCGCTTAGCATCGGCGTCACGAGTGCAGTGGCAACCCCTTTAAATGAAAACTGTGAAGACATGAGGAACCTTTCTCTTATTGTGTGAGTGTTATGTGTTGAACAGGAATTCTTCCATCGTGAAAACACCCTTTCGCCCTTGAACCCACTCTGCCGCCCACACTGCTCCCAGTGCGAAACCGCGGCGGTTATGCGCGGTATGGATGATTTGGATGGAATCGACGGGCGATTCGAAAGTGACAGCGTGTGTGCCGGGGACATCGCCGACGCGGCTGCTCGACACCAGCAGCTCTTGCGGTTGGATCTGACGATTGTTCAGTGACGTGACGATGTTGGTTTTGCGCTCGACTTCGCGAAGAATCGTATCGGCAAGCTTGAGCGCTGTACCGCTCGGTGCGTCTTTTTTCAGCCGATGGTGGATTTCGTGGACGGCAATATCGTATTCCGGAAAGCGGTCGATGAGTTTCGCCGCTGCTGCTGCGGTATGGAAGAGAATGTTCGCTCCGACCGAAAAATTTGAAGCGTAAAAGATCGTGCCTCCGCATTGCCGAATAAACTCGAGCAGTGTCGGGAGTTGCTCGTTCCAGCCCGTTGTGCCGACGACCAAAGGAATATGGAGGGGTCCAAGTGAACGAATATGGTGTTCTGTTGCGGCCGGGGAGCTGAAATCTATTGCGCAATCGATGTTTTTGACTGCTGCGGGAATTCTTTCGATGTCCGGAAGCGGATCTTCTATCGTAAAACGAGCGGCGATGGTATGCCCTCGTTCTGTGGCGGCGCGTTCGACGTCCTGCCCCATCCGCCCATAGCCAAGCAATGCGATCTTCATTCGTCAACCCTTTGCATAAAAATGAAAAAAGTAGATGAGCGCAAGACTCTCTACTTTTCTGATCGATCGAATGAAATCATGTACCGCCTGCCGAAGCAGTTCGCCGAACGTAAACGCAGATCGTCGTTAGCGCTCCATCCCGTTTTCAGTACGGGATGACAGTTTGCAGGTTCTTCACACTGCAACCCAAGTTGTTTGCAGAAACAATACGCACAACTTTCGGCGGCACGATGTACTTACCATTTCGTTGAAGGTCGTCGAGCTGTTCCTCTCTCGCTTCAGCTACTCATGCGTACCGCTCCTCTAAGACTCTTGTAATAAACACAATAATGCATTCGTTGTCAAGTAGGGATGGCAAGAATAAACGTTGCTCCGACCCAATCTTTTCTTCTTGTAAGTGTAACGAAGCTTTCATATTTTCATCAGGTGCATGTCGCGGTAATCCTTCCGAAACATCGATCAAGAGATTATGACGGATATTCCACGGAACGATACTACATGGGAACTTTACCTTTACAAGCTTTCAGTGTACGCAGCGCTCGGGTGCGCGGCTTTGTTCGTCTGTTTGGTTGCGTTGCATTTCGCGTACACTCCTGACGATGCCTACATCTACTTCCAGTACGCAAAGAACATTGCACACGGAAAAGGATTTTCGTTCAACGACAGTACGCCAAGTTATGGAACGACCGGCCCTCTGTGGGCGCTATTCACAGCGGTTGGGGTGAGAATTGGTTTCACTCCGTATTCCGTCGCAAAGTCCTCAGATTTTATATTTGCCTTCCTTTCAATAGCCGGGATGCAATTCCTCGCCTTGGAGGTTTTGCATAACAAGGCTTATGCTTTTCTTGCCACGGCGTTTTTTTCGCTGGATGCCTGGTTTATCCGGTGGTCAAGCTCGGGCATGGAGAGTTCTCTTGCTGTTTTCCTCTCGGTTGCTGCCGTGTGGCTTATCCTCCGCAACCGACCGATGATCTCCTCATTTGCATTTGCATGCCTGACATTGACGAGACCGGAAGGGGGTATTCTGTTCACGATCATGTATGCGAAGTTTTTTCTCGACCGGTCGAGCAGGAAGCGGACCATCGCTGATCGGCTTGCCCCCCTTTTTTGTTATGGAATTATCATTCTGTCCTGGTTAATTTTTTCCTATTTTCATTTTGGCAAGATTATTCCCAACACGTATTATGGGAAATCAACCGGTCTCCCCTCCGGCAGCGAAATTTTTCCCTCCGTTTCAGTAATTATCAAGTTATTGGCGGCAACCCAGTTTCCGCTGATTCTTGTGTGCATCGCAAGTTTCTTTTTTCGCGGGGGCCGGTCGGGTTGGGAGGGTAAACATTTTCTTCTGATATGGGTTGTCATGCTGCCGGTGTTTTACATCCTTGATGGTGTTCAAGTGGTCTCACGCTATCTTCTCATCATATTGCCATTTCTCATTATTTGTGGTGTCAATGGAATACAAATTTTTTTCCATGCGTTGCACCTTTCGTCAAAGAGATTTTTTCACGTAGTCTTCACGCTCATGCTTGTTACGTTTGCTCAAAACCAGGTTCTCTATTGGTGGATGATGAAGCCCCATCTCGATAATTTTGTTACGGGGATGAACAATTGCCTCAAACCGATGGGGCTATGGTTGCGGGATAATACCGGAGGGAATGCATCGGTTTTTGTCCCCGATGTAGGAGCCATCGGCTATTACTCGGACCGGGTTATTTGCGATATTGGTCTCATCACGCCCGAATACGGGAAAGCATTTCACGGTCTTGACTATGACACCGGTATGCTGCAAAAAAAATACGAAGCTATAATTCATCCCGATTATGTCATTGACCGTTCTTCTATTCCTGAGCGCCTTGCTTCTTCATCGCTTTTGCCGATTATGACAAGGCAATTTCCGGGACTGGGTATCGCAAACGATGAGATGATGTACTACACCCTCTACAAGTCCCTAAAATAACTCTTCTATCGAATTGAACACGGTTTCAAGTAGAATTCTTGACTCTCTCTTCCCTTATGGCTATATTTAGCATGTTTTTTTCAGCAAAGGCTCGTTTTTTTACGATTTTGGTTGATTTTGCAGAAACGGTAAGGCAGGGTTAAACCAAGAAGCCGCAATAGCAGGAGGAAACAGTGAAAATCAACATCTCGAATCTTTCCCAGGGAACGCATGAATACGAATTGTCAAAGGGCGCTGTCGAGTTCGGGTTGGAGGAGCATTTCATCGGCGATATTGCCGCGAGAGTGACACTGGAGAAATCGGCCAGTCAGATTCTCTTGCGTGCACGGATAACATCGAACGCAGTCTTTCAGTGCGACAGATGTTTAGATGAATTCAAAAAGGAAATTTCTCCGGCGTTCCAAACAGTGTATGTGTGGGATGTTCAGGATCATTCACTAGAGCGTGATGAGGACATTCGGACATTAACGGCGGATACCAACATTATCGATATTTCTGATACCGTGCGCGATGTCGTTCTCCTTGCTATTCCATTGAAATTGTTGTGCAGGGAAGATTGTGCGGGGTTATGTTCGAGATGCGGAAAGAATTTGAACCACACTGCCGACGGCAGTTGTGATTGTGCTCCCGGCGAAGCCGACTCACGCTGGAACAAACTTGCCGGGCTTGTTGAAGTTTCAATATTAAAGAAAAAGAACTAGAGACATCTGAAAAATCGTCTCTCGCCAAGCCGCCAAGGCGCAAGAACTTGATTTTTTGAATCATTTTGCGTCTTTGCGTGAACCATATTCTTGGAATTATTCAGAAGTCTCCACTAATTTATTATAAGGAATCACTGCAATGCCAAACCCTAAGCGCCGCCATTCAAAAACTCGCGGTCGAAAGCGTCGAACCCACTATAAAGCTACGGTGCCGGCGTTAGCGGAGTGCCCGAATTGCCGAGAGCCAAAACTCCTGCACCGGGCGTGTCCGAACTGCGGCTACTACAACGGTCGTTCGATTGTCATCCCGAAGGAAGCGTAGAACATCGGCTCATCGGCTGCTCGTAAACGATTATCGTCGAAACACTAAGCCATAATGCTGTCGGAAATGCTTTGAACCACGCAGAAAGAAAACTGCGGATTGCTATCGATGCAATGGGAGGGGATTTTGCACCGCGTCATGAAGTGCAGGGTGCGGTGGAGGTGTTGCGCCAGACCGGCAACAGATTTGAAGTCGTCTTCGTCGGAAAAGAGGAGGCAATTCGGTCCGAGCTTGCAAAAACAAACACTGACGGACTTTTGTTCTCCGTTGTCCCTGCAGGCGAGGTGATTGATATGCACGACTCGCCGGTGGTGGCGTTGAAGCAGAAGCCGAACTCATCGCTCGTCGTCGGTATGATGCTTCATAAAGAAAAAAAAATCGACGCATTCGTCAGCGCGGGAAATACGGGCGCAGTAACAGCGGCATCTACTCTGTTGTTGGGAAGAATTCGAGGGGTGAGCCGGCCGACGGTCGCGGCAATATTTCCGTCCGAAACCGGTCCGACGCTCATCGTCGATGCGGGAGCAGTGACGGACTGCAAGCCGCATTTTCTTTTTGAGTTTGGAGTAATGGGAAGCATTTATTCGGAATACGTTTTTAAGAAGAAGAATCCACGGGTCGGATTGCTGAATGTAGGCGAAGAAGAAACAAAAGGAGACGAGCGCGCGAAAGAAACGTACGCGAAGTTTGTTGCCGGTAAAGAGAAGATCAATTTCATAGGCAATATTGAAGGGAGAGATATTTTGCAGGGCAAAGCCGACGTTGTCGTGTGCGACGGTTTTTTGGGCAACGTCCTCCTCAAATTTGCTGAAAGTGTTCCCTCGTTCCTGAAAGTAAAATTTAAGAACTATGCTGCTGAAGGGTTGATGCAAACAATCCTGATGGGTCTGCTCAAAAATCCGTTGAGGAAGATTTTCAAAGATTTTGATTACCAGGAATTCGGCGGCGTTCCGCTCCTCGGGGTGAACGGCGTGTCGATTATCGGGCACGGAAGCTCAACCCCGAAAGCGATTGCCAACATGATGTTGCGGGCCGAGGAAATGGTAAACAAAAAAATCAATTTTTACATCGAACAATTGTTACGCGAAAATAACTCTGAAAGGTTGGATGGGTAAAAGGCGAGCACTAATTTCGGCCGTCGGCCATTACGTTCCCGAAAAAATTCTCACGAATGAAGATCTGGAAAAAATGGTCGACACCAACGACAAATGGATTCGAACGAGAACGGGCATTCGCGAACGCCGCATTCTCGCAAACGGCGGTTCATCGGATTTGGGAGTTGGCGCCATAAAAAATATGTTGGACCGGCGGGGCATGGATGCATCGGAAATAGAAGTCATCATTGTTGCGACCGTGACGCCGGATATGTTTTTTCCGGCGACAGCGTGTCTTATTCAGGAAAAAATCGGGGCAAAAAAGGCATGGGGATTTGACCTGAACGCCGCTTGCTCAGGATTTGTCTTTGCGTTAACGATCGGCTCCCAGCTCATTGAAACCGGAGCGTACAAAAATGTCGTTGTCGTGGGTGCGGATAAGATGAGTTCGATTGTCGATTATACCGACCGGAATACGTGCATACTTTTTGGAGATGCAGGGGGCGCCGTTCTTCTCGAGCCGACAACCGACGATTCAGTCGGCATTATCGACCATAAGCTTTACTGCGACGGTTCGGGGGGATTTGCGTTACACATGTCTGGTGGTGGGAGCTTGCATCCGTCGACGCACGAAACAATCGACAAAAAAATGCATTACATTTATCAGGATGGCAAAGCGGTGTTTAAAGCCGCCGTTATAGGAATGGCGGACGTTTCAACGGAAATTATGAAGCGCAATAACCTTGCCGGTAAAGACGTTGACTGGCTTGTTCCTCATCAGGCAAACCTGCGCATCATTGACGTATGTGCCGAGCGCATGGAGTTGGATAAATCGAAGGTGATGATCAATATCGACCGCTATGGAAATACAACTGCTGCGACAATCCCGTTATGTTTGTCCGAATGGTGGCAGGATGGAAAAATCAAAAAAGGGCACAATCTTGTTCTTTCAAGCTTCGGGGCGGGATATACGTGGGGTGCTGTGCTTGTGAAGTGGGCGATCGAGGGACCGAAATAAAATTAAGAATGAAGAATTAGGGATGGAAAAAGATTTTAGCCCTGCAGAGAAATGAACAAGGTTGCATATATTTTCCCGGGACAAGGGTCGCAGTATGTGGGGATGGGAAAAGATTTATTCCGTGAGTTTCCTGCAGCCAGAGAATTATTCCTGAAAGCAGATGCGGTGTTGGGTTTTTCATTGTCAAAGATTTGTTTTGAGGGCCCGGAAGAGGAGCTGAAGCAAACTAAAAATACGCAGCCTGCCATTTTTCTTCACAGTCTTGCGGTTTGGAGCATTCTGAATCCCCGCAATGCAGCAATGGCGGCGGGACACTCGCTCGGAGAATATTCCGCGCTTGTTGCCGCCGGCGTGATTACGTTTGAAGAGGGACTGAAGCTCGTTCGTTTGCGGGGAGAGTTGATGCAAAAGGCTGGGGAAGAAAACCCCGGTACAATGGCTGCGGTGATTGGTCTCGATGGAAAGGTCGTGGGAGAGGTTTGCTGCACTGCGTGGAAAGAGGGGGTTGTGCAGGCTGCCAATTTCAATTCGCCTGGACAGATTGTGATTTCCGGCTCAGTCGACGGTGTTCACAAAGCGATGGCATTGGGAAAAGAACGGGGGGCAAAATTAGTGAAGGAGCTCGTCGTGAGTGGTGCGTTTCACTCGCCGCTGATGCAATCTGCAAAGGAAGGATTAAAAGCGGTGCTGGATGAGGCCGAATTTTGCGATGCGAAGATTCCAGTGTACGCAAACGTCACTGCGAAACCTTTGCAAAAAACAAATGAAATCCGCGCCATGTTATTCGAGCAAGTGACAAGCCCAGTACGATGGGAAGAAACAATTACGAATATGTCGGCTGACGGGGCTTCGACCTTTATCGAAATTGGGCCGGGTAAGGTTTTGCAGGGGTTGGTGAAAAGAATTGTACCCAACGCTTCAATCGCAGGGTTTGATACTGCGGCGGATGTCTCAGCGGCGGCGCGAACCTAAGCGGTTGAATTGACGGGAGAAATGATGCGGATAGGAAAATATGAAATCGATCCGATCCTTTTTGAAAAGGGATTTTCAAAAGGGTGCGGGCCGTTTGCGTGTGAATCGACCTGTTGTTCGGCCGGGGTGTACGTCGACCTCAACGAAAAAGAGCTGATCCTTTCACACAAAGAGGTTATCAAAAAATACATGGATGAAACGCAGCTCACCGATGACGCACGTTGGTTTGATGGTGAGACTGAGAACGACGGAGATTTTCCTTCAGGCAAAATCGTTGGAACGGAAATTATCAACGATAAATGTGTCTTTCTCAATAAATCCGGGATGTGCAGTTTGCAAATCGCAGGAACAGAAGAAAAGCTCGGACGATGGGCACTGAAACCATTCTATTGTGTCGCGTTCCCCATCACGGTCGACGAGGGTGTTGTTACCTTCGATGACTTCTTGTACCAGAAAACAACGTGCTGTTCTTTTATCGATGATAGGGAAACGACGCTTGTTGAAGCATGTAAAGAAGAATTGGAATTCGTTCTCGGACGGACCGGATATGAAGAATTGGCCGTTAAGCAGAAAGAATTGTCAGCCAATCGGCCATCATCAATGGAATAGCCTCTGATGTCTGATAATCAATTACAACATAAAATTGCGCTTGTCACCGGGGGTACGCGGGGGATCGGCAAAGCAATAGTTCTTGATCTCGCGAAAGCGGGGGCGGCTGTGGCGTTCACCTACCGCAGTTCAAAAGAATCTGCCGATGCGATCGTTGCCGAACTTCGAACACAACAGGAGCGAGCGGTGGGGTATCAATCGGATGCAGCCGATTTTGCGCAAGCGAATGATATTGTGCAAAAGGTGGTTCAGGAATTCGGAAGAATCGACATCCTCGTCAACAATGCGGGCATTACGAAAGACGGCTTGTTGATGCGAATGTCTGAAAGCGATTGGAATGCGGTTATCGACACGAATTTGAAAAGTGTCTTCAATTTTACCAAAGCGGCATGCCGTCAAATGATGGGTCAGCAAGCCGGCAAGATTATCAATATCTCCTCCATCGTTGGACTTATCGGCAATGCAGGACAGGCGAATTATGCAGCGTCGAAGGCGGGTATTATTGGTTTCACGAAATCCGTTGCAAAAGAGCTTGCTTCACGCAATATTCAGGCGAATGTCGTTGCCCCCGGATTTATCGAAACCGACATGACACAGAAGTTGAATGAGAAACAAAAAGAAGCTATCTTAGCCATGATTCCGTTGAAGCGAATCGCAAAACCGGGAGAGGTTGCCGGTGTGGTTCGTTTCCTCGCATCATCCGACGCGGATTATATTACCGGTCAAGTTTTCTGTGTTGATGGGGGCATCGTGATGTAACATTGTCAATGTTTCAAAGCAATATAATCACTTAACAATAGGAGATACCCGTATGGCTGATGTATCCGCAAAAGTAAAAGAGATCATTGTAAATAAACTTGGCGTTGACGAGGCACAGATTACCCCGGAGGCTTCATTTACGAATGATCTTGGCGCTGATTCATTAGATACCGTCGAACTGGTCATGGAATTTGAAAAAGCATTCAACCTTCAAATCCCGGATGAGGATGCCGAGAAAATTTCGACGGTCGGAGATGCGGTGAAGTATTTATCGGCAAAAGTTTCGTAACACCGAAGCGAGCATCGCTCGATGAAAGGGGAACGCAATGCCGACAATCGTCGGCATTGCGTTCTTACACAGTGGATGAAAAGAAAGCAAAGGATAAAGGCATGTCGTTCAACGGAAAAGCGCGTCGTGTCGTGGTAACGGGGATGGGTGCCGTGACACCGATTGGTTTGACGGTCAGGGAGTTCTGGAAGAATGCGCTTGCCGGCATGAGCGGAGCAGCTCCCATCACCTATTTTGACACGACGCAGTACGACACAAAGTTTGCCGCAGAGTTGAAGGGGTTTGACCCGCTGAATTACATGGACCGCAAAATGGTTCAACGTGTCGACCCGTTTACCCAGTACGCTTTTGCGGCGGCCGATGAGGCTGTGAAGGATTCCGCCATAGACTTTACAAAAGTTTCGGGTGATCGCGCCGGCATTGTTTTCGGCTCCGGCATCGGCGGGATGCTGACCTTTCAGCGTCAACACGAGACACTTGTGGAAACGAAAGGTCCCCACCGGATCAGCCCCTTTTTTATCCCGATGATGATCGCGGATATTGCAGCCGGAAGGATCTCCATGAAGTACGGCCTGAAGGGACCGAATTACGCGACAACGTCGGCATGTGCAACAGCTTCGCACGCTATCGGCGACGCATTTATGTTGATTCAACGCGGTGATGCAGATGTGATGCTCAGCGGCGGGTCCGAAGCAGGAATATGTCCGATGGGGATCGGCGGTTTCAACGCCTTGAGGGCCCTTTCAACCCGCAACGATGCGCCGCAAAAAGCAAGCCGCCCTTTCGACAAAGAGCGCGATGGTTTCGTGATGGGTGAGGGCGGCGGCGTGTTGGTCCTTGAGGAGCTCGGTCATGCGATTCAGCGTGGCGCAAAGATTTATGCCGAGGTTGCCGGAATCGGGTTCACAGCCGACGCGCACCACATCACCGAGCCGGCCCCCGGCGGCGAGGGGGCAGTGCGTTCGATGAAAGCGGCCATCCGCGACGCAGGACTTTCACCGAACGATGTCGACTACGTTAACGCGCACGGCACGTCAACACCTGCCAATGACCGAAACGAAACCGCGGCAATGAAAACGGTGTTTGGTGTGCACGCACAAAAGCTGGCCGTCAACTCGACAAAGTCAATGGTCGGACATTTACTCGGCGCGTCGGGTGCGGTTGGATCGATTGCAACGGTGATGAGCATCGTCGAAAACAAGATTCATCCCACCATCAATTATGAGAAGCCCGACCCCGAATGCGACCTTTTCTATGTTCCGAATACCTCAATCGAAAAAGAAGTGAACGTTGCGTTATGCAACACGTTCGGGTTCGGCGGTCACAACGCAACGTTACTCTTCAGGAAATACCAGGAGAATTAAGAAGACGAGTACGGGTGTGAGCAGTCTACGTCGATGGATCCAAAATTTTTTCCGCTCGGCGCCAGAAATTTCCGCGCAATCTCTCGCTGAATTATATTCCAGGATCGATTTCAAACGATTTGAAAGCATGCTGCAGTACCGCATTCGCACGAAGAGCCTTTTTCTTCAAGCGGTCTTGCATCGGTCGTTCCTGCAGTTTGCCGAAGTGGCAGAGCTTCATTCGAACGAGCGCCTCGAATTTCTGGGCGATTCAATATTAAATATGGTCGTAGCCGAGCGACTGTATTCGATGTACCCCGGTGCTGAAGAAGGCGACCTGACAATCATGAGAGCACGTCTTGTGAACCGAAAGGCACTGGTTCACTATGCAAAAAAAATACGGCTGCGCGACTTCCTTTTTCTCAGCAACAGTGCCTCGCAGACGGCGGAGAAAGGGGCCGACACGATTCTCGCGGACGCCTATGAAGCTGTCATTGGCGCTGTGTATCTCGACGGCGGGTTGGAAGAAGCGAGACGGTTTATCGAACGCCAGTTGGCCAGCGTGCTGAAAGAGGGGGTCCTCCGCGAGGCCGATGAGAATTACAAGAGCGCGTTGCTTGAATATGCACAAGCAAACGGCAGGTCTCTTCCGCATTATACAATTTTGAAAGAGGAAGGCCCCGACCACGACCGGACATTTACCGTTGAAGTATCGATCGGCGACGGAATGTCGGGCATAGGGATGGGAAAAAATAAAAAAGAAGCTGAGCAAGCCGCAGCAGAAAATGCACTGACTCATTTGCTGCCGAAACAATCCGCGGCAAACGAACATTCGGCTCCCGAGTAATCCTCATTTATTCTCCGGTTCAATAATTACTGCAATGATCAATTCGATTCTTCAAGAAGATAAATTCCAATCCCGCCATCTCGGCCCGGGCAGCGAAGAGCTGGACGCGATGCTTCGAGTTATCGGCGTCGATTCTCTCGACACGTTGATTGACGAGACAATTCCAGCAAGCATCCGGATGTCCACACCGTTGAAGCTTCCCCCGCCCGTTGACGAATACAAATTTCTTCAGAGGATTAGAGAGGTAGCCTCGAAAAATAAGATCTTTGCGTCCATGCTTGGCCAGGGCTATTACAATTGCATAACTCCTTCCGTTATTCAAAGAAATATTTTTGAAAATCCCGGCTGGTACACTCAATACACGCCCTACCAACCTGAAATTTCCCAGGGAAGGCTGGAAGCACTCCTCAATTATCAGACAATGATAATTGACATGACGGGGATGCAGGTCGCCAACGCATCGTTGCTCGATGAAGGGACGGCTGCTGCGGAGGCGATGACGATGGTCTACAGCATTGTCAATAAGAACCTGGACGGTTTGCCAAGGAATCGTTTTTTCATCTCGGAAAAATGCTTTGCTCAGACTATTGACGTGATTAAAACACGAGCACAAGTTGTCGGTATCGATGTCGTTGTGGGGAACCACGAAAAAATAGACATCGACGGATCGTATTTTGGCGCGATGGTTCAGTATCCTGACGAACAGGGTGCTATAATGGATTTCCGGACATTTATCGCCGCAGTGCACGATAATGGCGCGCTGGCGGTGGTCGCGGCCGACTTGCTTAGCTTGGCGCTCATCACCCCCCCGGGGGAATTTGGCGCAGATGTTGTCGTCGGATCGGCGCAGCGATTCGGCATTCCTATGGGATACGGCGGACCCCATGCAGCCTTTTTTGCGACGAGAAGCGAATTCATCCGGCATATGCCCGGGAGAATTATCGGCGTCTCCATCGATGCGCAGAATAACAAAGCTTATCGCATGACGCTCCAGACGCGGGAACAGCATATTCGCCGGGAGAAAGCGACATCGAACATTTGTACCGCGGAAGCACTCCTTGCGATCATGGCAGGAATGTTTGCCGTCTATCACGGTCCGGCTGGAATCAGAAGAATTGCATCGCGGGTTCACGGCCTCGCCAAAATTCTAGATGCAGAGTTACGGGCGCTCGGGTACAAACAATCGAACCAGGTTTTTTTCGATACACTGAAGATCGATGCGGGGAAGTATACCGATGCGATTCATGCCGCTGCAACGTCCCTGGGCTTTAATTTTCGGCGCATCGATGTGGCGCATATAGGGTTGTCGTTAGATGAAACAACGCAGTTTGAAGATATCTTCACGGTGAAAGAAATTTTTGCGCACGCATCTCACGTACCGCATCACCATGAAGACCTCGCAGGGAAATATTCTTCTCTGAAGATCGATTATCCCGAACCGTTCCACCGCACCAGCCCGTATCTCCAGCATCCAATTTTTTCGATGTATCGTTCAGAATCTGAAATGATGCGATACATTAAAGCCCTCGAAAACAAAGACCTTTCGCTGACGCATTCAATGATTCCTCTCGGTTCGTGCACCATGAAACTCAACGCGGCAACCGAGCTTATGCCGGTAAGCTGGAGGGAGTTCGCTGATCTTCATCCATTTTCCCACCTTGATCAGGCCGGAGGGTATCAGCAGATTTTTAGAGAGCTGGAATCTGCGCTGTGTCAGATAACAGGACTAGCAGCCGCTTCGCTCCAGCCGAATTCCGGCGCGCAGGGAGAATTTACCGGCTTGCTTGTGATACGCGCTTACCATGCAGATAGGGGAGAGGCTCGCAGGAATATTGCGCTTATTCCTTCGTCCGCGCACGGCACAAACCCTGCAAGTGCCGTGATGGCAGGATTGAGAGTTGTCGTTGTTGCATGTGATCGTTCAGGAAATATCGATGTAGAAGATTTGCGCTCGAAAGCAACACAATATAAAGACAGTCTCGCGGCATTGATGGTGACCTATCCGTCAACACATGGAGTATTTGAAGAAAAAGTGAAGGAAATATGCAGCATCGTTCATGAGAATGGCGGTTTGGTGTACATGGACGGCGCAAATTTAAACGCCCAGGTCGGCGTTACAAGCCCGGCGATTATCGGTGCCGACGTTTGTCATATCAACCTCCATAAGACGTTCAGTATTCCCCACGGCGGCGGCGGCCCCGGGATGGGACCGATTTGCGTTGCCAAACATCTTGCCCCTTATTTGCCGGGCCACCCGGTGGTCAAGACCGGCGGAGAAAAGGCTCTCCATGCTGTTTCCTCGGCGCCATGGTCCAGCGCGAGCATCCTTCTCGTCTCGTACGCGTACATTACAATGCTGGGAGGAGAAGGAGTGAGGGAAGCGACACGGTACGCGATCCTCAATGCTAATTATTTAAAAGCGAAGCTTGAACCTCATTTTCAGATTCTCTATGAAGGGGAAAACGGCAGGGTCGCTCATGAATTTATCCTCAATATGAAGGAGTTCAAAGAGCAATGCTCGGTCGATGTGGAAGACATTTCAAAACGATTGATGGATTACGGATTCCACGCTCCGACAGTCTCGTTCCCCGTTCACGATACAATGATGGTTGAGCCGACCGAAAGCGAATCGCAAGCTGAGCTTGACAGGTTTGCCGATGCGCTCATTGCAATAAAAAAGGAAATTGAAGAGATCGCAAACGGCACTGCAGATCCGAAAGACAACGTGCTTAAAAATGCTCCGCACACGGCCATGGAAGCAATGAACGATCATTGGAATCATCCTTACTCAAGGACGAAAGCAGTCTATCCCCTTCCCGATGTACGGCATCACAAATTTTGGCCCAGCGTCGGACGGATTAACAATACCTACGGGGACAAAAACATCGTTTGTAGCTGCCCGCCTGTCGAATCGTACGCAGAAGGGCAGATTACATGATAACGGACGATGAAGAGATTCGGGCTATTTTGGCTGCGTCGAAGACGATCGCTGTCGTCGGCGCATCCCCCAAGCCGTGGCGGGACAGCGGCTCAATCGCACTTTTCCTCGCTGAGAAAAAATATAGGGTGTACCCGGTAAACCCTAACTATAACGATGTACTCGGTATGAAATGTTACATCGACCTAAAAAGCCTTCCCGAAAAAATCGATATCGTCGACATCTTTCGCAATGCAAATGAGGTTGAGCCTGTCGTTGATGAAGCCATCGCCATAGGAGCAAAATGTGTCTGGATGCAGCTTGGCGTAGTAAACGAACGCGCAGCGGCACAAGCGGAATCGGCTGGAATGAACGTCATTATGGACCGCTGTATCGCTATCGAACACCGCGCCTTGATGCGTTAATTTTTTTATCGTATGTTAAAAGTAGACTTGGGAATTAGCCTCTTCTTCAAGTCTACTTTTTTATTACCCATACTCGGATGAAATTTTTCGTTTTATTCCTCGTCGCTTGGAGTGTGTCTCCGCGATTGATCATGGCGCAAGACTCGGCCCAAGCTGCAGTGCCTGATTTTCCCGATTCTACGTTGCACGTGTCAGCTGTTATTTTTGTGGGGAATGAGTCGACGAAAGATTTCATCATCGAACGTGAAATGTCGCTCAAAGCTGGATCATTGCTTACACGGGAAGCGGTGGCATACGACATCAACCGTATTTACAGCCTGCAACTGTTCAACAAAGTCGAGATTCATGTCATCCCGGACTCTTCCAGTGCAACCCTGATTGTTGTCGTCAGCGAGCGCTGGTATTTCTATCCCTTTCCGATCGTCGGCTTTAAGAATCATTCGTGGTCGGAGATTTATTACGGCGCGGGTGTTGTCCACACAAATTTTCGCGGACGGAATGAACTTGTGAATACTCAATTCGCCCTCGGTTACGATCCTTATGCTTCGGTGCAATATATCGACCCGGCGCTCGACCCCGAGCATAATTTATACTTTTCCACGAAAGCTTCGTATTCAATCCAAAAAAACCTGAGCCTTCTTTCCGAATCATCAGGACCGAATTTCGATGAAAAACTCATTGACGGGCAAGTCGCGTTCGGGAAAAGGTTTTCGCTGTATACAACTGTCACGGCGACTGTTGAATATACCAGCCTGAGTGTTTCCGACAATCGTGCGGGACGAACGTTGTCTCCAAGCGGCACGGACAATTTCTTTTCGTTGCATGCCGACTACGTCTATGACACGCGCGATCTGAGTGAATATTCACGCGAGGGTACGCTTGCGTCACTTGATGTTTCGAAATATGGTCTTGATAATACTTATGTCGATTATCAGCGCTATACAATCGATTTCCGAAGATACGTTCCGATCTATTTCAATTCGTCCTTTGTTTTTCGCCTCTTCGGAAGCGCCGTGCAAGGAGGAGACGATCCGAATTACGGACATGTGTTTTTCGGATACGCTGATAGAATTCGCGGCAGATTTCAAACAATCGTCGAAGGGGATGACCTTATCGGAGCAAAGACGGAAGTTCGCATTCCGATTATCGCTCCCGCGTATATCCGTCTTGAAGAAATTCCTATCGAGCAGTTCAGGGATATTCGTTATGCGTTGTACTTTACACTGTTTGGAGACGCGGGCACGGTATGGTACAGAAATCAGCCGATTTTGTTGGATAATTTTCTTTCGGGATATGGGGCGGGGCTGAACCTCCTTTTTTCGTACAGTTTTGTCGGACGTGTTGAATACGCTTTCGGAGGACCCGGGTTGCACCGCGGACAACTTATTCTAGACCTTGGCGCCTCTTTATAGAAACTCGTGCCGTTTCCGATATTGAATCTTGTAATATAACCGCAGAGGATGCCAAGGAGGCTTTCATTCTAACACGGCTCATGGTGATCTAGCAGAGTCTTATATGTACGACAAGGAAAAATAATCGTGTCCAAAGATTTCTTTTATGCCGACCCGGCAAAAATCGGTGAACGATTTCTGACAATCGAAGACGATGAAGCGAAGCACATTGTTCGCGTGCTGCGAAAGTCTGAAGGAGAGTTGCTATGGGTTGTCGACGGGGCGGACCGTGCATACGAAGTCGTGATTCGGTCTATTCGCCAACATACCATTGAGTGTGAAATACTTTCCGTTCACGAACGGCTAAACGAGGCCGAGATCGAAGTGACGCTTGCCGTTGCCGTTCTCAAAAATCCGTCCCGAATGGAATGGTTGATCGAAAAGGGGACGGAGATCGGAATTCGCCGGTTCATTCCGGTTTCTACGACCCGCACAATCGCCCATTCATCCAAAGAGAATCGCTGGAAGAAAATTGCGCTATCGGCAATGAAGCAGTCGGGCCGCAGCTATCTGCCGCAAATCTACCCGTTGACGGATATGGACTCGGTCATGCATCATGCATCGGTGTTTGACCTTAAAATTATTCCGTACGAACAAACCGACGAAGTGCTCTTTATTACTGAGGCTCTGCGGCATAGGCACAAGCCGACATCCGCGTTAATTGTCGTCGGTCCCGAAGGGGGATTTACCGAGGATGAAATTCATGCTGCCGAGCGTGTGGGCTTTATTCAAGTCTCGCTCGGGAAACGGAGGTTACGCACGGAGACCGCCGCGCTCGTTGCCGCCTCGTGGGTGATCGGAAATTATTAACCCACGTAGAGCATCCGCGAAGAATACGAAAATCGATATTTTCTTTATTGCAAAGAATTCCCTGGAAAAATGCTCTTCTGGGTTAATTGTTCTTCGTGAACTTCGTGGATGCTTCAATAAAAAGAGCCAGCCGCAATTTCACGGTTGGCTCGTCTATTGTAGTTCGAAAAAATTTGCTAGGCGGACTTACGTTCCTCGAAAAGATACATCGGTTCATTTTTCTTCGCAATGGTGTCTTTGGTGATGATACATTTCGTGATGTTCGGTCGCGATGGGAGATAGTACATAATCTCTACCATCGTTTCTTCGATGACAGCTCGCAAAGCGCGCGCACCTGTTCCGCGCGCCATCGCCTTTTGAACAATGGCTCGAAGTGCCCCTTCCTCAAATTCTAATTCCACTCCCTCATACTTGAACAGCTTTTGGAACTGCTTCACCAAAGCGTTTTTGGGTTCAACGAGTATGTTCATCAATGCGTCTTCTGAAAGTGAATGCAGCGTGGAAATCACGGGAAGCCTGCCGATGAATTCTGGAATAAGGCCGTATTTCAATAAATCATCCGGTTCAACCTGCTTTAAATACTCATCGGTATTGTAATCCTTCTTGCCGCGCAGGTCGGCGCCAAACCCCATCGGGTTTTGACTCACACGCTTCGCAATAATCTTGTCCAATCCCTCGAACGCTCCACCGCAAATAAAAAGAATGTTCTTTGTGTTCACGTTAATGAGGCTTTGTTCCGGATGCTTGCGCCCCCCTTTCGGCGGAACACCCGCAAGTGTTCCCTCCAAAATCTTCAGCAGCGCTTGCTGCACTCCCTCGCCTGAAACGTCCCGGGTAATCGAGGCACTGTCGCTTTTCCGTGAAATCTTATCGATTTCGTCGATGTAGACAATCCCGCGCTCGGCCCGTTCCACGTTGTATTCTGCATTCTGCAAAAGATACACAAGAATGGTTTCAACGTCGTCGCCAACGTATCCTGCTTCGGTGAGTGTCGTTGCATCCGCGATTGCGAACGGAACGTCTAAAATTCTTGCAAGCGTTTGAGCGAGAAGAGTTTTTCCGGTGCCGGTTGGACCGATGAGGAGAATGTTGCTCTTTTCAATTTCGACTTCATCGAGTGCCTGAAGATGGTCTTTCGAATCGATCCGTTTATAGTGATTGTACACGGCGACGGAGAGCGTTTTCTTCGCCTGGTCCTGACCGATGACGTACTGGTCGAGCGCTTCTTTCAACTGCTCCGGCGTCAGGCCCGTCTTCGTTTTTCCTTTTTTTTTCGGAAAAGCCGCCATGTTGTTCCGGATGATATCGACCGAACTCGAAACGCAATGGTCGCAAATGTAAACATCCGGCCCGGCAATAATGCTGGAGACTTCTTCCGGTCCACGCCCGCAGAACGAGCAGTGAATTTTATCGTCGCCTTTTTGTCTTTGAGTCATTACGGTGTTCTGAGAATATCGAACTTGTCGCTATTTTTCCTTTTTCGGTTCTACCGCCCGTTTCGTCAACACGGCGTCAATAAGGCCATACGCTTTTGCTTCTTCGGCTGAAAGGTATTTATCCCTGTCGGTATCGTGCATCACTTGGTCGACAGATTTTCCCGAATGGTAGGCGATAATCTCGTTAAGCCGTGTTTTGGTGTTAAGAATTTCTTCAGCTTGAATACTGATATCCGATGCCGTCCCCTGCACCCCGCCCCATGGCTGGTGAATCATGATGCGCGAATTTGGGAGCGCTTTGCGTTTTCCTTTCGTGCCGGCAAGAAGCAACACGGCTCCCATGCTGGCGGCCATGCCGACACACATCGTCGACACATCGGGACGAATATATTGTATCGTGTCGTAAATTGCAAGGCCGGCCGTAACACTTCCCCCCGGGCTGTTGATGTAGAGATGAATATCTTTTTCGGGGTCCTCGGCCTCCAGAAAAACCATCTGCGCGACGATGAGGCTCGCGACGACGTCGTCGATAGCGGTGCCGATGAAAATGATTCGTTCTTTGAGCAGCCGGGAAAAAATATCGAAGGCGCGTTCTCCGCGGCTCGTTTGTTCGACAACCATCGGAACGAGCTGGTTATACAGGTCGTAGGGTTTGTTCGAATGCGTCATTTCCGGAAAATCCTTTCTTACGTTATTGGTGCCAAAAAATTACGACAAAAGATTGCTTGCGTCGTCGGTAATAATTTCTTTAATGGAGGATTGCTGTTTCAGAAAAGTAATCAGCTTATCGTTCAGAATTTTTCCGCCAGCAGTTTCGGATGTCTTGTAGAAATTGATGAGCCGTTCTTTGTCGATATTCAACTTCTTCGATTCTTCTTCGGCAAGTCCTTCAACGTCGGCGTCCGTAATATGAATATTCTCTTTTTCCAGAATTTGTTCCCGGATCAGCGCCCATTTTGCCTGCCAGACTGCCGAGGGGCGCACTGATTCGCGGTATTTTTGCTCGTCAAATCCACGGGGAAGTTGCTTGTTTTTTTGCTGGTTCTTTACATCGTCGATGTACGAATCGGTGAAGCTTTTCACAAGGGTTTCCGGGACCGCAAAATCATGACGTCGCACAATCTCGTTAGTGATGTCGTCAACCAAACGCTTTTCAGTCCGGTCACTCCAATAACGCTCCAAGTCCGCCGTAAGTTCTTTTCGAAACTCATCCACACTCGAATATTTTTCTTTGGTAATTTTTTTGATAAGTTCATCGTTGAAGTCAGGGTGGATCACTTTTTCGATTTTCTTGACCGTCAATTGCATGTGGACTTTATGAGAATGGTCTTCGTGCTTGTGTTCGAAGCTTGCCCTGTACACACCGCCAATCTCCGCGGTTTTCAAGGCGTCTCGTATTTCCTGTTCGGTCGACGGCTCGTTGAGATAAATCCGCATCCCTTCGCGCTTTTGTCCGATAAGAGGAGTTCCGGATTCATCGGTGTCCTGAATATCCACTGTGGCGACGTATTCAACGCCCTCTACTTTTTTTGCTTCTTCAAACGTTGCATTGATGTGCTGCAGCCGCCGTATTTCGGATGTGATTTCTTCTTCTTTAACGGGGTGAACATATTTTTCGACCGAAATCCCTTTATACTCCTTTAACGTAATAGACGGTTTGACCTCGTATTTTATTGTAAATGAAAACGGCTCACCCCTCTTGTATTTCATATCGACGATCGTCGGAGTGCCGATCGGTTGGATCTTTTTCTCTTCAATGGTCTTTTTAAACGATTCGTTAGCAATATCGTCAAGCGCGTCTGCTTCAACACTTTCGCCGTAGTATTTTTTGATGAGAGGGATCGGCACCCTTCCTTTACGGAATCCTTTAATCTCGATAGAGGGGGCCGCTTTCTTGTATGCTGCCTCGAAATGGGGCGCAAGTTCTTCCGGTGAAAGGCTGATGGCAATTTCCTGGTCGCACTCTGTAACGGTCTTGAACGATACTTCCACTCAAACACTCCTTTGCTGTTGGGGAAAAGAAACGTTTCGTCACGTTGAAATGAAACATTCCTTTTGAACTTTTTGCATTTATTTTATATCAAAATACGAAACATTGCCGCGAAAATCAATAAACCTTTATGTAGAGTAATGACTCATTTTCAATGTAATGTCATTCCTTTATGTTAAAATGCAAGTCTCAACAGAGTATTTTTGTGATAGAGTTATCCAATGGTTTCACAGGGATCCAATGCAG
Organism: uncultured Bacteroidota bacterium; assembly: GCA_963717445.1. Classification (GTDB taxonomy): domain Bacteria; phylum Bacteroidota; class Ignavibacteria; order UBA10030; family UBA8401; genus JAGVPT01. The sequence continues at coordinate 2,876,229 of OY970334.1, forward strand.
TCTTTTATCAGCAGACAGTCCGAAAGAGAAGACGCTGCAGAACCTTGATCAGGATACCAAAGGGGCGACGCAGTCTGGCGAAGAGCAGACCTCAGAGCCTTAGCCCTGATGCTGCAGGAATGACATAGCGCTCGCCCCGTGATGATGCCAACGGAGCACTGTGAATATCAGTTTTACGCTGCCAAAGATCGTTGATACTCTGTGTGGTGCACGAGCACAAAACGAATTCGGTTCAAGAGTTTCCGTGCAATACGAACGATCGCTCGATTCTTGTTCATGCGTTTGCTTAATGAGCCAAACTTTGCCAACAATGCGGGGTCATGGCGTACGGCGCACCACGCCGATTCAATAAGCATCGCGCGTAGGAAGGGGTTTCGTCGCCGGGTAATACCGGTGATGATTTCCCGTTCGCCGCTGGAGCGTTCACCAGGAACCAAGCCACAATAACTGGCAAGGTGATCAAGCGAAGCAAACCGATTGATATCGATGAGTTCCGTGAGCAAGACCATGGCGGTGATGACACTGATGCCGGGAACAGTCACTAAGACCCGGATAGATTCCCGAAAAGGCTCTTCGTGTGCCAAGGTTCGAATCTCTTTTGTGAGCGCCAAGACCTGGGTTCTAATAGCATAGTATCGACTTAGAAGAATACGCAATGCCATTGTGCCTTGCTCGGTGTGGAGGGAAGTAGTCTCAAGCACACGAAGATACGCCCTTGACCAGTGCGTCCGAATGCATAACTCGTCGATTGGTACTCCATAATAATGCAACAGGGATGTGATCTGATTTTTACAACGAGTTTGATCACGAACCAACACGCTCCGCAGTCGGGCTAATGACCGGTATGTTTGCGCCTCCTTCGGTGGAACATAAATCGGTCTCAGTTCACCACTGCGTAAGGACCGGGCAAGTTTACGGGCATCGATCCTATCGGTCTTAAAGGATTTCTCCTTCTGCGTCGTCGGCACGTCGGCCGGGTTAACGACCCGAGAGTCGATTCCGAGCGCTTGGAGTTCCTCGTGCGCCCAAAAACCGGAAAATCCTGCCTCATACGCACTATGGTATCTGGCACCTGGAAATGTTCGATGAAGATAATTTGCCAACATCGCTGGGGTGGGCGGTTGAGTAAAGACCCTATGTTCTACGTATTCAGTCACGATGCAGACTTTCCAACTTCTCTTTCCAACATCGATACCGACATAGATATCTTGACCCCTAAAATCTACTTCACTACATTTGGGTTGCATAAGAAGCCTCGCATTGTTTGTGTGTTTGTTTTTCGACAACTCAAATATACAAAACAATGTTGAGGCTTCTTCTTTTTAAACATAAGGTCTGGCGAAAGCCGGAATCCATTTTTTCGTCCTGAATGCCAGCTTTCGCTGGCATGACATCCGTTTTTGATTAAGTCTTTCCAAAATGAGTCACTACCTTATGCAGATGTCTGGCACCTTCCTGATTTAGCTTACCAAATATTTCAATATATCGCGATTTTCCCGATAAGGTGTCCCACATCTATACGCGCGGGTCGTATCTTTTTCTCAAAAATGTTTGTACATTATTCAGTGAGCAGTTTGTTCGCCATGAAGAATATTCATTCGCGGTATTCAACAACGCCCCACATACCCGAAAGAACAATTTTCCCACTTAAGCAATGTTGATGATGAGCGTACCAGGATTAGATTCAGAAACAGCTAAGTTTACTCAGGCTCTCTATAATTCGTACGAAGCCTATAAAGTAAAAGAAGTGACATCCAGGCGGCTCACACAAAGCGCCATGATGAATATTCTGGCGAGGCTGCAGACATCATTGAAAAACATTCTCAACATCGATCACATCGGGGAATCCTCCGAAGGACGTGCCATCAATTTATTGTCGATAGGCGCCGGGAAAAAGAAAATCTTCATGTGGTCCCAAATGCACGGGGATGAACCCACGGCAACGATGGGTTTACTCGACATGCTTTCGTATATCAGCAAGAATCACACAACGCCGGAGGTCAAGAAAATTCTCTCAGAAACCTCCATCCTGATTATTCCCATGTTAAATCCGGACGGTGCAGAACGATTTCAACGGCGTAGCGTTCACGGAATCGACATTAACCGGGATGCGTTGCAACTGCAGACAAAGGAAGCGAAACTGCTAAAACAAACGCGCGATAAATATTCGCCGGAATTTGGTTTCAATCTTCATGACCAGGAACCGCGCTATACCGTTGGATCAACGGGGAAAGTAGCTACCATCGCGCTGCTCGCGCCGACCTACGATTATGCAAAGAGCGACAATGCAGTTCGCCTTCGCGCAAAACAAATTGCCGCCTCGCTCGTCGATATTTTTTCCCCTTTCATTGAAGGGCATATTTCGCGCTACGACGACTCGTTCGAAGCGCGGGCCTTTGGCGATAATATTCAAAAATGGGGAACGAGCACCGTGTTGATCGAATCTGGCGGGTCGGTGGGCGATCCGGAAAAAATGTCTATCCGTAAACTGAACTGTGTGGCTCTTCTTGGAATTTGTTACTCCATTGCAACCGGTGAGTACGGACATGCCGATGTTTCCCGGTACGAGCGACTTCCGGAAAACACGAAAAACCTTTATGATTTCATTATTCGCGGAATAAGGTTGACGTTTGCAAATGGTGTCGCGCCCGTTGTCGTTGACGTCGGGATCAATACTGAAGAATCGGTTGATGGGAAGGGAATCGTTCGGCAAAAAAATAAGATTGTCGATATCGGCGACCTGAGCGGGTATTCGTCATTCCACGCGTTCGATGCAAAAGGAAAATCGGTCGACGGAAGCGAGATTGTCATGGAGGGTGTTGTTGACCTGGAAAAATTGGTTTTAGGGATGAAAAGATGCTGACCCATCGTTTTGCGGGAAAAGTAATCTTCAGGTTCTTTTTCGAGGCAGGCGCCCAGCGAGAGATTTCCAAATTTCTTTCTGAACAACATCGACCGGCAGCGAACCGTCGATGAGTAAAACACGTTTCGGTTCTTCCTTTGCAAGTTCGAGATATCCCTGGCGAACCTTTTCATAGAATTCGCGCCCTCCGCTTTCCATCCTGTCAATTGCCACACCGCTTCTGTGCCGCCGCTCGACAATTTCATCGATCGGGACATCGATCAAAAACGTGATCTCCGGAAGCAATCCGAATGTTGCCACCGCATTAATCGTTTTCACAGCGCCAATCCTCAAACCCCTCCCGAAGCCCTGGTACGCGGTCGTCGAATCGACATAACGGTCGCAGATGACAATCTTTAAATCGAGCAGTGCCGGTTTGATCACCTGGCTGACAAGCTGCGCCCGTGCTGCCGAGAAGAGGAACAGCTCGGTAATTTGGCTCATGCCGAGATTTTTTTTGTCCAATAGTATTTCCCGGATGCGCTCAGAAATCTCTGTTCCGCCCGGCTCCCGAAAAAACTCTACAATATAATTTTGATCCCGAAGTTTTTCAGCGAGAAGGGATGCTTGCGTGGTTTTGCCGGAACCGTCTAATCCTTCGAAAGAAATGAACATCGTGCCTTACCCTATATTTGTTGGATTATGGTACTTAATTTAGGTTGATTTTGCAAGGAAGGCCGCAATGAGCCTTCACTTAAGCGTTGAGGTAGCGTTGCACGTTGAAGGTTATTGCCTCGGCACAAAAGCCCCGCAATGATTACTCTTCAAAAAAGAAACCAAAACATAACATTACTAACGTTGACACTACATTCCAGATTTGCTATAATTGACCCGAGGCATCAGTTAACTCATTTTTGCTTTCCTACCGAAAGGAGCCAATTATGGATGAAGTGAATACAACACCGCCAGTTTCAGAAGGAAGTTCTGAAATGTCTTTTACCGATAAATTGATGAACGTTTTTTCTGCACCGGGTGAGTTGTTTGAAAATGTTGCCAAATCGGAAAAGCAAGCCTCCAATTGGTCGGTGCCTCTTATTCTAACAATGATTGTGAGCGTCATCTTTGTGTTGGTTGCATTCTCTCAGGCTCCGATTCAGGACCAGATGCGGGAGCAACAAGAAAAGTCGTTTCAGAAGAAAATCGACAGTGGAAAGCTAACGCAGGAAAAGGCAGACCAGGCCGCGGCGGTGATTCCAAAGGCTGGCTCACCACTGTTCATGATTATAGGCTCCGTGTTCGCAGTAGCCATAACGGCGATTATGTTGTTTGGGTCTACTCTTGCATTCTGGCTCGTAGGGAGATGGGGTTTCAAATCGTCGGCATCGTACGGAAAAACCCTCGAAGTGGTTGGACTGTCGATGTACATTTCTGTGCTTGGATCGATCATCACATTGCTCCTTGTTGTCGCGATGGGTTCGCTTTACGCGACGCCCAGCCTTGCCCTCCTGGTTTCTCAATATGATCCGACAAATACTCTCCACAAGTTTCTTAGCTCTATAAGCGTGTTCACTTTTTGGTATCTTGCAGTTATCTCGATTGGATTGGGGAAGATATTTTCGGCCTCAACGGGAAAAGCGCTTGCGGCGGTAGGCGTCTTATGGGTGTTGTTTACGGCAGCTTCTGTGTTTATCAGTTTTGGTGGCTAACGGCGTTACATGATTCCTTGCGGGTCAACGTCGATAATGAATTGGACACCGCGTTGAACGTTAGAGGATGAAGAAATTTCTTGAACGGCCCGGGTGACTGCATTCCGGACAGATGCAGCATTCGGGTCGTTCGCTTTTACTGCTTTGACAATAACCTGCCATCGATAATTGTTTTTGATCTTTGAAATTACCGCCGCTGCCGGCCCCAAAATAATGGATTGTGGGGAAATGCTCTTTAGCCGTATGGCAAATTTTTCAGCAGCGTCGCAGACTCTTTTTTCATCGGGACCTTTACATTCGACCAGCACAAGCCGTGCAAACGGTGGGTACATGGCCGACTGCCTGTACTGCAGCTCCTCTTCATAGAATCCACGGTAATTATGGTCGATGACATACTTGAGGCTGTAATGGCCCGCCTGGTAACTTTGGATGACCACTTCTCCTTTCAGCGAACTTCGCCCGGCTCTCCCGGCCACTTGCGTCAATAATTGAAACGTACGCTCTGCAGAGCGAAAATCGGGGAGCAGTATTTGCGTATCGGCGGAAATTACTCCGACAAGCGTCACGCGCGGAAAGTCTAATCCCTTTGCAACCATTTGTGTCCCGAGTAAGATGTCTGCCTCGCCTTTTCCGAATTGCTGAAGAATTTTATCGTGTGAGCCTTTTCGCGTCGTTGTATCCAAATCCATGCGTAACACTTTCGCACCGGGAAACAATTCTGCCAGATCTTGTTCGACGCGTTGTGTTCCGAATCCCTGGAGTTTCAATTGAATTCCTTTACACTGCGCGCACACATTCGGTAGCGGCTTCACCGAACCGCAGTAGTGACAGCGCAAATGTTTTTTGACGAGATGGTACGTCATGGTAACGTCGCATTGTTCACACCGCTCAACGTATCCACATTCAAGACATTCGATGAACGGCGCGAAACCCCGTCGATTCTGCAGAAGAATAATTCCTTCGCCTTTGCATATCCTGTCGCGGATTTTGTCCTCAAGCAAGAAAGAAATCGAATGGAACCCCTTTTCAAAAGCTTTTTTCCCGATTTTCACAGCCTGTTCTTTCATTGCAACATAACGCCGCTTATGTTCATCCCCCATGTCGACGAGGCTGATCGAAGGGAGAACAGCGGCGTCAATTCGATCGGGTAATTCTAGGAGGGTGTATTTTTCCGTCTGCGCATTATGGAACGATTCAATCGAAGGTGTCGCGGAGCCGAGGACGGTGACTGCATTCGCAAAATTCGCACGAATAATTGCGACATCCCTCGCGTTGTAACGGGGAGCGGTGTCGAACTGTTTATACGAAGCTTCATGTTCTTCATCGACCACAATGAGGCCGAGGTTTGCAAGCGGTGCAAAAATCGCTGAGCGGGGGCCGATCACAATTTTGTATTTACCGCTGCGGCAAAATCTCCAGGCGTCGTAACGTTCGCCGTCCGACATGCGACTGTGCATGACGGCCACGGAGTCTCCAAAGTGCAGCCGGAAACGCCGGACAATTTGCGGCGTCAGAGAAATCTCGGGGACGAGAACAACGGCGGTTTTTCCTTTCGTAAGCACTTCGCGTATCGCTTCGATGTACACTTGTGTTTTACCGCTTCCCGTAATTCCGTGCAGCAAAAATGTTTTTGAGGCGCCCGACTTGATCGATGCACCGATTTCCTGCAACGCATGTCGTTGATGGGACGTTAATTGCACGGGCAGAATGGGTGATGCACCCGCTCCCGGCGAAAAAACTATTGACCGTTCAACCTCTTGTTGAATGACCTCGACAATATTTTTTTTAATGAATCCCTTCAACGAGGAGAGTGAAGAGCCGGTTTCCTTGAGGAGAGAACGAAGCGGATACGGTTCGTCCGTCAGTTGCACGATGTGGGCAAGAAGCTTTTGTTGCGACCTTCCCGTCGGTGCAAAATTATCCGGGATGGTTTTCTTTACGAGAAACTTTTCGAGTTTTGGTTTTGTTCTCGCGGCCGATACACGGTCACTTACTTCAATGATGCCCGCATCGGCTAGGTCCGATAAAATAGAATAGATGCCTTTGATCTTTGTTTTTTTATGGAGCTGCGAGATGGAAAGACTTCTCTCTTTTGACAACGCATTGATAACTTTTGTCCGTTGTGGTGCAGAAATTTCAAAACGGGCGAGTTTATGAGGGTTGACAGGCTGTTTCAACGATATCGATTTTTTATTCTCAATCGAAATTCCCTGGGGAAGGAACGCTTTCAACACTTCTCCCAGCGGGGCGGCGTAATATTCAGCAATCCAGGTGCCGAGCTTCATTAATTCTTGAGAGATGGCAGGGGCAGCATCAAGCGCGTCATAAATCGGCTTCAGTGTGTTGACGGATGTTGTCGATGGAAATCCGACTACGACACCGGAAATCGTTTTTTTCCCAAAAGGGACGAGCACGCGGCTTCCGGTGCCGATACGTTGAGCTATGTCGGGGGGTACAGTGTACGTGAACGATTGAAACAGCGGAAGGGGCAGTGCAACGTCAACAAGAATTTGTTTCATGGCAGCAGTGTGGAGGGGACGGACAGCGCTTTACAAAAGTCCTGCCTCGACTTGTTTGTAGACGTTCGAGCAATGGAATATTTTTTTTGACGGCAATACGCCTGCATTCTTCAAATTCCGGCGATAGCCGCTCAACACCGTTGATCGTAATGACTTTTACTTTCATCTCCCCGAACAGGGTCTTCACGGTTTTTGAGGAACGCTGCAGCTTGCGCCGTTCCACGGGTTGAATGCGCACGCCAAGCGTGCTCGTTTCCGCAAAGATGACTTTCAGCACGGCATCGAGTTTGCCCCTGTTGACAAGCGCCGAAAGTAGAATTCCCGGCCTCCCTTTCTTCATGACGATCGGTATCATGAACGCGTCATGGGCTCCGTCGGCAAGAAGCCGCTCAAGCACGAAAGGGAAAACTTCCGGGTTCATGTTATCGATATTTGTTTCAACGGTAACAAGTTCATCGTGGTCGTGCCCCTCTTCGAGTTCGCCGATGAAGATTCGGAGCAGGTTCGGTAGCTGCGGGATGTCTCGCGTACCTGTTCCATATCCGATGGATTTTACGCGCAATTGTTCCATCGACAACATACCCGATGAAAGTGCTTTAATAATGCCTGCCCCCGTCGGTGTCGTGAGCTCGAACGGAACGTCTGTCAACATTGTGCGATACTCTTTTAGAATTTCGACCGTTGCCGGAGTCGGGTTAGGCATTTTCCCATGCTGGGTATTTACAAAACCGCCGTTTCCCAGCTTGATGGGAGACGAATAGGCAGCTTCGATCCCAAAATACTCCATGCAAATGGCCGTGCCGGCAATATCCACAATCGAATCAACGGCGCCCACTTCATGAAAATGTATTTCATCGAGCGTTGTATTGTGAATCTTTGCTTCCGCCATGCCGATGATAGTGAAGATTTTTGAAGCCCGGTCCTTGACTCTCGCTGCAAGAGTCGATTTTTCAATGAGTGCGAGAATGTCCTTGAGGCTTCTCGAATGGTGCGGATGAGCGACGCTGCCGAGATGATGTGAGTGGGTATCGTTGGAATGATGATGTTCGTGGGAGTGAGGTTCCGCAATTTCGGTTTCTCCTTCAACCATGACGCTCAACTTCATCGCGGCAATTGCATTCCGTTCAATGATTTTTTGCCCGAGCGAGTATCCCTCTACAGGAAGTTTTAACAACTCCTGACGGAGAAATTCCATCGGCACGCCGGCATGAACAAATGCTCCAAGTGTCATGTCGCCGCTTATGCCGCCAATAGTATCGAAATACGCAATCGTCATACATTTGTGCCGATTTTCATCTGATTCTTTTTTGTAATATAGTAATTTTTTCCGAGGAACACGAGTAGCTCGAAGGGGGGTAGTGACTCGTTTTGAATGATCGTCTCGAAATCACCCTTCTTTCTCTGGCGCCAGAGAAAGAAGCAAAGTCCCGCTGTACGGGATCCCGCCTTTCATATTTTTGGAAAGCGGGAAGAGCTTCTCGGAATCGGAATGCAGGCGATGCTTTCCCACACACAGCCGGGAGAAAACTGCTCCCGCTTGCCACCTGCACATGCCAGCCGTTTTCTCAACGCACGCATCGCCTCCCCACCCGCACTGCTGCCGATTCCGAGGATACAGCACATGCAGCTTTTGCAACATTAATCGAAATCGTCAGGTCGGCGGGTGGGAAGGATTCAATCGAAGGGTTTCAATTTTGGCGCTTGACCATCAAGCCAAAATATTCGATGCTCTCCTGCGCCGAAATTGACGGCATGTGTGGCTGGGATTGAATCCGTGTGTTACGATTTCGAGAGATTTCTTTGGTTACTTTCTTTCTCGGAAAGAAAGTGACGTACACTGACTCCAACAGACCTCAGACGCTCGTTTTTCTTTCTCAAAATGAGTCACTACCGGAGGGGGGCGAAGCTTAAGGACTATGCCGGTGTGAGCAGCGGCGTGAGATATTTTAAAAATCGATCCGTGGCGCCGAGATTTTTCTCCACCAAGCGCCGTGCTTTTTTGCCGGCTTCCATTCTTTTTGATTCGTTTTCGAGGAGCGTGCGGAGAATCCGGTATAGATCTTTTTCGTCTTTGACAACGAACCCGCCTCCTTGCTCCGCAAGCGCAACGGCTTCCTGCGAATTGGTGTGTTTGGGCCCATAGAGGACGGGGAGCGAAAATGCAGCCGGTTCCAGGACGTTGTGTACTCCCTGACGGAAACTTCCTCCGACGTACGCAACGTGAGCATATTTGTAAAGGGGAACGAGAATGCCGACGCTGTCGACGAGGATCACTTTTTCACCGGCGTATTGATTCATTCCGGAGAACCGGATGAACGACGTTTGTCCTTCAAGACGGTACTCGATTTGTTCGAGGTGTTCGATCGTCGGTTCGTGCGGTACGAGGATGGTCAACAACTCGGGCATTCTTTTTTGAGTCTTAAAAAGAACGGGGAGAACGACGTTATCATCGGCATCCCAGCTTTGGCCGACGACGAATATTTTCTTCCCTTTGATAACGCGATGAGAGAGAATGTGTTTCTTGGCCGCTTCATCGCTTCGCATTTTCACCTGGTCGAATCGGGTGTCGCCGATCGTTTCAACGACGGGGTGTGATAACGAAAAATCGGCGAACGAGAGTCTGTCGCTGTCCGACACAGTAAGAATGAACGAGAGACAATTGTACAGGGCGCGGTGGAACTGTCGAACAAGAAATATTTTTCTTTTCGATTTTTTTTTCATCGTTGCATTTGCGATCATCGTCGGAATATTTCTTTTCTGCAACGCCCAGATCAGGTTTGGCCACACGTCGTAACGCACCATGATGACCGCGGTCGGTTGAACGGTGTCGACGAAATGGTTGACCTGCCGGTAAGAATCAAACGGGAGGTATGAAATAATGTCCGCCAGCTTGTACGATTTTGAGTGTTCATACCCCGACGGCGAAAAAAACGTGGCGATAATGCTGACGCCGGGGTGCGATTGCTTTAAGGCTGCGATGATCGGTTTCGCTTGCTCGAATTCTCCCAGAGAAGAGGAATGAAACCAGAGCCGATGGTGCGAGTGCGAACGGTGAATGTCTTCTTTGATAATTTTTAAAAGATTTCGCCGGCCCCCGATTCCCTGGCGAATTTTTTCGTTGAAGAAGCCGCTGAGCTGGAATGCGCACCACATTGCCGGCACGATGAAAAAGTTATAAAGTATTTTCCAAACCATTTCGCAATAAGCCCGATAAAGTCCTGATTCATGAATCGCGAGCGGTAATGCAGAAGTTTCGCATTCTCGCGCCGTGGAGAATTGCACGTCAAATATAGTTAGGTCAAGCTATTTGTGCAACGAGAAAGCCAAGAAATAATTTCGTTGTGCTTCGGTTGATTATCGCAGGGGAGTTCGGTATATTAATGCTCCAAAAAAAGAAAAGGGATGCGAGCTATTATACCGGTCGCTGGAGTTGGGAGCAGACTTCGGCCACATACATATACTATACCGAAAGTGCTCCTCAATGTGGCAGGAAAGCCAATTATCGGCCACATTATGGATAAAATTATCGCAGGGGGATTTGATTCGGCAACAATTGTTATCGGCTATTTAGGCGATAAGGTCAAAGAGTATATCACAGAAAATTATTCCATCAGTGTAGATTTTGTTGAGCAGGAAGAGCGTTTGGGGTTGGGCCACGCCATTTATTTGTCGCGTCATACCATCTCTAAAGATCCGATCTTGATTATTCTTGGCGACACGGTGTTCGACGTGAATCTGTCCGCCATGACAAAAGGGGAATACTCGAGCATCGGCGTGAAGGAAGTCACAGACCCTCGACGGTTTGGTGTCGCTGAAACCAAGAACGGTTTTATCACACGGTTAATCGAGAAACCCGAACACCCGGCGAGCAATCTTGCAATTGTCGGCCTTTATTTTATTAAGCGTCCGGATATTTTACTCGATTGCTTGAAAGGGATGATTAAGAGTGACGTACGGACCAAAGGTGAATTTCAGCTCACCGACGGCTTGCAATTAATGATTGAACACGGAGAGAAGATCAAGACGTTTACTATTGACGGGTGGTTCGACTGTGGGAAGCCGGAAACACTGCTTGAAACGAACAGACATTTGTTAAATCAGAATTCGACCCATTCTATCCCCGAGGGCGTTGTCGTTATCCCGCCCGTCTTCATTTCTCCCAATTCTATTGTGAAGCATTCTGTCATCGGTCCAAACACCACCATCGCAGCCGGGGCTACTGTTGAAGACTCCGTCGTGAAGAATTCCATCGTCAGCGAGGGGTCAACCGTTCAGAGCGCCCTTCTTGAAGGATCCATCATCGGCAGCAACGCCTTGGTGAAGGGGGGCTACAAAAGGATCAACATCGGCGATTCGTCAGAACTTGAATTTTACTAAGAACCGAATCATCAAACATTCAACTGCCAAGGAGCAAAAATTCAATGAGGTACCTTTTTACGTCGGAATCCGTTTCGGAAGGGCATCCCGACAAAGTATGCGATGCGATTTCAGACGCCGTTTTGGATGCATTGTTACGACAGGACAAATATTCGCGCGTTGCGTGTGAATGCTTTGTGACCACCGGATTGGTGATGATCGGCGGCGAAATTACAACGAATGCATACGTGGATTTTCAGACCCTCGCACGTGAGACCGTCCGAGAAATCGGCTATACAAAAGCAGAATACAAATTTGATGCGGATTCATGCTCGGTGATTTCGAGCATCCACTCTCAGTCTGCGGACATCGCCCGCGGGGTGAATACCGGCGGCGCCGGCGACCAGGGGATGATGTTCGGTTACGCTAACAACGAAACTCCGGAATTGATGCCGATGCCGATCATGTTTGCACACAAGCTTGTCCGCCGTCTCGCTGAAATCCGGAAGAAAAATCTTCGCTTGATGCCTTACCTTCGGCCCGATGCGAAATCGCAAGTGACGGTCGAGTACAACGGCGGTACGCCTGTTCGCGTCGACACTGTTGTTATTTCCACACAGCACGACGCAGACGCTTCGCAGAAACGCATTCGCGAAGACGTGATTCACCATGTCGTGGAGAAGGTTATCCCTGAACATTTGCTCGACAAGAAAACGAAATACTACGTCAACCCGACGGGCCGTTTTGAAATCGGCGGACCGCACGGCGACAGCGGCTTAACCGGAAGAAAAATTATCGTCGACACATACGGCGGACGGGCGCCCCATGGCGGAGGTGCATTTTCCGGAAAAGATCCCTCAAAGGTGGACCGTAGTGCCGCGTATGCAGCACGGCATCTTGCGAAAAATATTGTTGCTGCAGGACTGGCGACGGAGTGCCAGATTCAGGTCGCGTATGCAATCGGCGTTGCCGAACCGGTATCGATTTACGTGAATACGTTCGGCACGGGGAAAATACCCGATACGGAAATCTCCCGGATTTTGAAAAACGAAATTGATATGACCCCGCGCGGCATCATCGACCGGCTCAACCTCCTCCGTCCAATTTATAGAAAGACGGCTTCGTACGGCCATTTCGGCCGCGACGATAAAGATTTTACATGGGAAGCGCTCGACCTGGTACCGGTATTAAAACGAGCGGCAAAATAATCATCACAATAATCGCTCTTCATCAAAAACTTATTATATGATTTTGGAGAAATAATGAACGAGAAAAAGGGACGTTTTAAAGTTAAAGATTTAAAATTAGCCACGGAAGGGCATAAGCTTATCGAATGGGCCGAATCCCGTATGCCGGTGCTTATGGCATTGCGCGAGAAATATAAGACGACAAAGCCTTTGAAGGGCTTCCGGATTGCAGGATGTTTACATGTCACGAAAGAAACAGCGGTGCTTGTAAAAACTTTTGTTGAAGCCGGGGCCCAGGTAAGCTGGAGCGGATGTAACCCGCTCTCGACCAACGATGCGGTTGCCGCCGCACTTGCGGATGACGGCGTTTCAATCTTTGCCTGGCACGGGATGAACGTGAAGGAATTTTATTGGTGCATCGACGAAACGCTGAAATTTAGACCGAACCTGACGCTCGATGACGGAGCGGACTTGATTTTTACCGTTCATAACAAGCATCAAGAGTTGATCCCGGAAATTATCGGTGGAACCGAAGAGACAACTACGGGCGTTCATCGGCTTCGAGCGATGGCGAAGGACGGCGCGCTAAAATATCCCGTCATCGCCGTGAACGATGCGGAAACGAAGTGGGATTTCGACAACGTCTACGGAACGGGGCAATCGACAATTGACGGCGTCATTCGTGCGACAAGTGTACTGATTGCCGGAAAAAATGTCGTCATTGCCGGTTACGGGCATTGCGGCCGGGGGGTTGCGATGCGAGCAAAAGGGCTTGGGGCGAATGTTATTGTTGCCGAGGTGAAAGCGACCGCCGCATTAAAAGCGACCCTCGAAGGGTATCGCGTTATGACAATGGATCAAGCGGCAAAAATCGGCGATATTTTCATTACTGCAACCGGGGTAAAGGACATTATCGTCGACCGCCACTTCAAATTGTTGAAAGACGGCGCCATCGTCTGCAATACCGGACATTACGATTGCGAGATTAATCTCGGTGATTTGAAAAAACAAACGAAGAGCGTTCGCGAAATCCGCCCGAACAATGAAGAGTACATCACAAAAGACGGACGGCGCATTTATGTCCTCGCCCAGGGGAGACTTGTAAATTTAGCCGCCGCGGAAGGACATCCCTCGGAAGTAATGGATATGTCGTTTGCGAATCAATTCATGTCGCAGCTCCGCCTTGCTGAAATCTTTAAGAAGGGGAAGAGATATGAGAACAAGGTGTATGACATTTCTGTCGAGCAAGACCAGGAAATTGCGGGAGTAAAATTGGCGACGCAAGGGATCAAAATCGACACATTGACGCCGGAGCAGAAATTGTATATGGAAGATTACAGCGCCGGGACGTAGAACCCTGCAGATCATTCAGCAACGGCACAAGGGTTTCATCGGCAATGGTGAAACCCTTTTTTTAGGAACGTACTTTCTTTTCTATTCGTTATCATAATGTCCCTCACAACAAGAAAGGAAAAGGCGTCAATGAAGAGAGAATATGTCCTGGCGATGGCGTTAGCTTTATGTGTTGCGGTTTCTGCTGAATCGCAAGACACCACTTCGGAGAAGAAAACGATGACGAAAACTACTGGGGTCTACGACTTTACGATGAAAACAATCGACGGCAAAGATAAACCGCTCTCCGACTACAAGGGCGATGTGCTGTTAATCGTGAATGTTGCATCGTTCTGCGGAAATACCCCGCAATACAAAAACCTCGAAAGCCTTTATGAAACATACAAAGACAAGGGTTTTAGAATTCTTGCATTCCCTGCAAACAATTTCGGTCAGCAGGAACCCGGGACAAACGAGGAAATTAAGTCGTTCTGCGACAATACGTATCACGTAACATTCGATATGTTTTCTAAAATCAGTGTTAAAGGAGACGACCAGCATCCATTGTACCGTTACTTGACGACGGGAACCGATTTCAAAGGAGACATAGGCTGGAACTTCGCAAAATTTCTGGTTGACCGAAATGGAAAAGTTGTCGCACGATATGCACCGAAAAAGTTTCCCACGGATGATGATGTTGTCCAGAAAATCAAAGAGCTCATAGCCGAAAAATAGTATCATTCGATGTCGGGCACCTTATCCTGTCAATCACGATAAATTGAAATACTTGGCCGGATAACTTATGAAGGTGTTCGACATCACCCACCTAGCATCCTCCTCTCATCCATTCGTTGATTGTCGTACGATTTATAGGTATATTTTTTTCAGATTTTTTCCCTAAGGATTATGATACGACAATTCGACGTTCGCGCTTCGCACGCTTTTTCCCCAGCTATTCTTCGAAATTCCCGTTCGTCATCTCAGGCCGTTGAAAAAGCGGTTGCTACTATTATTCGCCGTGTTGAGCTTGATGGCGACGATGCGCTCCGATTTTACACCAGGAAATTTGACGGTGCGGCACTGAAGTCCCTTGCTGTTTCTGAACAGGAAATTCAGAATGCCTTGGCAAACGCCGACCCTGAATTTCATCATCTCCTTCTTGAAGCAGGGAAGAATATAAAAAGATTTCACGCCCGCCAGCGCCGGTCATCATGGAAGGTACAAGAAAAATTTCGCTCTGAGCTACGACAGCGGTATCTTCCGGTTGACCGCGTGGGAGTTTATGTGCCGGGAGGGAAGGCCGTGTATCCCTCGACCGTGCTGATGAACGTTATCCCTGCGCAAGTTGCCGGTGTGAAAAATATTGTCTTGGTTTCCCCCCCCGACAACAAAGGAAACGTCCATCCCGATGTGCTCGCTGCAGCAGCTATCCTCGGGATAAAAAAAATCTTCCGCGTTGGAGGCGCACAGGCCGTCGCTGCTCTCGCGTACGGCACAAGAACAATTCCTGCCGTTGATGTCATTGTCGGCCCTGGAAATATTTTTGTTGCGTCGGCAAAAAAGATGCTCTTTGGGAAAGTTGGTATCGACAGCATTGCCGGGCCGAGTGAAATTGTCGTTCTTGCCGACGATTATGCGCGCCCCGACTTTATTGCTTCTGATATGATAGCACAGGCCGAGCATGATGAGTCTGCCTCCTCAATTCTTGTTACGACAAGTCCTCGTCTTGCAAGAGCAGTGAAGGCGGAATTGAAGAAATTGGCGAAGAGTCTCCCCAGAAAATCAATAATTGTGTCCGCATTGAAAAATCGGGGGGCGATTCTACTTGTAAGAAATTTACAGCAGGGGGCAGAGATTGTCAATGAACTTGCACCTGAACATTTGGAGATTGTAACAAAAAATGATAACGCGGTGCTTAAAAATATAAAAAATGCCGGCTCGATCTTTCTTGGGAACTACACTCCTGTAGTTGTCGGCGATTACTTTGCCGGGCCGAATCACGTCCTCCCGACAGAACGAACAGCCCGTTTTTTTTCACCCCTTTCAATTGATACGTTCATCAAGAAATCGAGCGTTGTCCATTACACCAGGCGGGCGATGGAATCCGTAAGTGAGAAAGTTGCACGGTTTGCCGAGCATGAAGGGCTTACGGCACATGCTCTCTCGGCACGTTTGCGTGGGAGGAAGAAGCAGACATGAATTTTCTCGATAAAATAAAACCAAGCGTGCGAGCATTGGAGACATATGCCGTCAAGGGAAAAACGCTTCAGCCCGGGTTGATCAAACTGAATCAAAATGAAAATCCATTCGATGTACCCGACGAGATCAAGCGCGAACTTACTGAAGAGTTTCTGAATAAACCGTGGAACCGGTATCCGGAAGTATTTCCTGCCGAGCTCTTGCAAGCCCTGTCGTCATACGTTTGTCATCCTGTGGAAGGGATTATTGCGGGGAACGGTTCGAACGAGCTGATGTACACAATCTTGATGGCAACGGTGTCAAAAGGAACAAAAGTGTTGATTCCATCCCCGTCATTTTTTTTGTATGAGAAAGCAGTAAAAGTGTTCGATGGAGAGGTGATTTCGGTAATGATGAACGACAACCTTTCGTTTTCAACAGAACACATTTTGCGTTTTGCCCGAGAAGAAAACCCGGCTGTTATTGTGCTCGTTTCTCCCAATAGTCCCACGGGCCAATCGATTTCAGTTGAGGACGTGGAGAAAATCCTTACCGGCACCTCATCTCTTGTTCTTGTCGACGAAGCCTATATCGAATTCTCTGAGAAGCGAAGCGTTCTACCGCTGCTCGAGAAACACGAACGGCTCGTAATTTTGCGGACGTTTTCGAAAGCGTTCAGCATGGCCGGCCTCAGGATCGGCTATCTTCTTGCACAACCGGCGTTATGCTGCGAGCTGTTGAAGCCGAAAATTCCATTCAGCGTTAATGCTTTTTCAGCATCGGTTGCCATAAAGCTTATGCAGCGAAAAGAACTCATCGACGAGCGGATCGCCTTCATCAAAAATCAAAAAAAGCATTTGTTCAATACGCTTCGTTCGTTCAAGGGAGTTGAAGTATTTCCTTCCGACACAAATTTTCTTATCTTTAGGACACACCACGAAGCAGGCACGCTGTTTCAACGGCTGCTTCAACGCAACGTTCTTGTCCGCGATGTCAGTTCGTATCCTATGCTGGAACGAACGCTCCGCGTTAACGCCGGTACTGAACCGGAGAATAAAATATTTCTTACCGTTCTCCAAGAGCTTCTCTGATTCCTTCTCAACGGACATGAAAATTTTAGTTTTCGTTAACCACGTTCCCGATACTGAGACGAAAGTAAAAGTTGCTTCCGATGGAAAAACTATCGATACAATGGCGGTTAATTTTATGCTCAATCCGTACGATGAGTATGCGGTAGAAGAAGGGTTGAAACTACGCGAAAAATTTTCCGGCGAAGTCGTCGTTGCAACGGTTGGAGGCGATACACACAAAGAAGCGCTTCGCAAAGCGTTGGCAATGGGCTGCGATAGAGCTGTCTTGCTCAAGGATGCATCAACGCGCGATTCGTATGGCGTTGCGCGTGCGCTTGCCGACTACGCAAAAGAATTTTCGCCTGACATCGTGCTGTGCGGCAAACAATCCATCGATTATGACGACGCTCAGGTCGGCGGATTGGTTGCCGAAATGCTCGGTTTCCCCTCGATTTCGGTCGTCGTGAAATTGGAAATTGCCGGAGGCATTGTCGTTGCAGAAAGGGAAGTCGAAGGGGGACACGAAGTCGTTCATTCCAAGCTTCCCATAGTTGTTGCTGCTCAAAAAGGTTTGAACCAGCCCCGCTATCCCTCGCTAAAAGGAATAATGGAATCAAAACGCAAGCCGATTGAAGAACGGACGATCACCCCTGTCGAATTAAAAATTGAGGTTCTCGCTTTAAAAAAACCGGCGGCGAAAGCTTCCGGCAAGATTGTTGGAACGGATGCTTCCGCTGTTCCGGAGTTACTCCGTCTTCTGCATGAAGAGGCAAAAGTAATCTGATTGCATCCTGAAATAATAAAGTTATGAAGATCATAGCATTTGCAGAACAACGAAATAATCGTTTTAAGAAGACCGCCTTTGAAATTGTGCGGGCGGCACAAACAGTGGCAGACCAGCTTTCGGCGGAGGTCGTAGCGCTGGTCGTAGGTGGAAATATTTCATCAATGGCTGGAGAGGTTGGGGCGTACGGGGCTTCGAAAGTGTTTGTTGTTGAAGACGCCCGGCTCGAGAATTACTCGACGACGGCATACGCGAAAGTTGTCGCCGAAATTATCCGTCAAGAGTCGGCTGAGGTCGTTTTTTTTCCGGGGAGCTCTCTTGGAAAAGACCTCTCGCCGCGAGTGTCGGTGAAGCTCGATGCGGGGCTGGCGACGGAATGCACCGCTCTTCGTATCGACAATGGTGAGATTATTGCGACACGTCCTGTGTACGCGGGAAAAGGGTTAATCGATATACGGGTGAAATCGCAGGTAAAAATGTTTTCGCTTCGGCCAAACGTTTTTTCCAGCGGCGTGCCATCCTCCCATTCGGCTGTTGTAGAGAAAAAGAGCGTCACGCTGACAGACAGTGACTTCGGGACGATAACTAAAGAAATAAAAACGTCGTCCGCCAAGAAAGACGTTGCAGAAGCCGACATTATTGTGTCCGGTGGCCGCGGCTTGAAAGGCCCGGAAAACTTTTCCCTCATTGAGGAACTCGCTTCAACATTGAATGCCGCAGTCGGAGCTTCGCGTGCCGTCGTTGATGCAGGATGGAGACCGCACGACGAGCAGGTGGGGCAAACTGGAAAGACGGTGGCGCCGTCTCTCTACATTGCCGTTGGAATTTCCGGAGCGGTGCAGCATCTCGCCGGCATGTCGTCCTCGAAATACATTGTCGCCATCAACAAAGATAAAGACGCGCCAATATTTTCCATCGCCGATTACGGCATCGTCGGAGATGCGTTTGACGTTGTGCCGGCACTGACGGCGGAACTCAAAAGAGCGAGAGAAAAATAGAATGCAAATGTGATGTCATGAGTTGCTATTCAGAATTCTTTTTTATATACTCGCTTTAGGTAGGGAGAATTTCTTTAAGAGGCTAGGTCGTGGAGAAAATTCAGGTTGACATTTTGGGGTTATCGACGAGTCCCTCAAGCGGAGGGGCGTACGCGTTGATCCTGAAGGAGATGAACGGCAATCGGCGGCTGCCGATTATTATCGGCGCGTTTGAAGCACAATCGATCGCGTTGGAGATGGAAGGGATTAAACCGCCGCGGCCGCTCACGCACGATTTGATGAAGAATATCATCGACACATTCGGCGTGTCGCTGCAGGACGTGTACATCAATGAACTGCGGGATGGAACCTTCTATGCAAAAATAACTATCGAGGGAGTGAACGATAGCCAGGAAGTTGATTCCCGCCCGAGCGATGCAATCGCGCTTGCGGTGCGATACGGAGTCCCGATATTTGTAGCGGAAGAGGTGTTGAACGAAGCCGGCATTGTTGCCGATGCAGAGGAAGAAGAAACGAGTACGGAGCAGAAAACCGACCCCCCGGCTGTAATCAAGAAACACGCCTCGAAGCTCGATCAACTGCAAACATCGCTCCATGAAGCGATTGAGAAAGAAGAGTACGAAAAAGCTGCCAAGCTTCGCGACAACATCCGCAAGCTTACAATGGGGGATTGACCATTCCTTCGATACGCCGCCTCAGGCATGAGCGACAAGATCCCGCATCTCTTTGACCGCACGCTCCAATCCCACAAACATCGCCCGCGAAATAATGGCATGGCCGATGCTCATCTCATCGATAAAAGGAATCTCCGCGACGGGACGTACATTGACGTAGTTCAAGCCGTGGCCCGCATTCACCCCTAATCCGAGCTTCTTCCCGTACTCAGCCAGCCTGCTAATCTTCTCTAAGAGTTTTTGCCGAACAGCGGGCAAACGAGCTTCGGCATATTCACCGGTGTGAATTTCAATCATGTCCGCCCCGATATCGTTCGATGCATCGATTTGTCTTTTGACAGGGTCGATGAAAAGGCTGACAACAATGTTCTTGTTGTGAAATTTTTGAATTGCTTTTTCGAGCTTCGCATGATGTTTCACAACATCGAGGCCCCCTTCGGTGGTCAATTCCTGACGTTTTTCCGGGACGAGCGTAACAAGGTCCGGCACAATGTTCAGAGCAATGGAAATGATTTCTTGGGTTGCCGCCATTTCCAAATCTAATTTTGTGGTTAGTGATGCGCGTAGCAGGCGGACATCGCGGTCGATAATATGGCGCCGGTCTTCACGCAGATGGCACACGATGCCCTCTGCGCCGGCTCGCTCGCATATAGCGGCTGCTGCAACAGGGTCGGGTTCCGCACCTCCACGGGCCTGGCGGAGGGTCGCAATGTGATCGATGTTTACTGAAAGCTTCATCTTCGCTTTTCTTTTGATTGATGTTAATAGCAAAATAAACGAAATTCGATGAAGAATCACAATAACAATTATATCTGAATTGTAACTTTTGCGGAACTACGCCGTATGCGGGAGTGGAGAAAGAATCTGACACATCCCCAGCGAGGCACCCACCATGAGAAAAAAATTACTTTTTATTGGATTTTTGGTCCTCTCTCTTATCGCTCGTCCCGGTTTATTGATTGCTCAAGCAGATCACAGCGCTTATCTTTTTGCACCGGAGACGATGGACAGTTTGACAAATGACGACCGCATCGGTTCTTTTGTTGATGGCTTGATCCAGAAAATAGAGTCCGACATCGGAGCGATGGCGCGCGAGCGGGAGCGGGACGATGACCTTGATTCTGCATCAATGAGTCGCAGGTATTTATCTGCGGAAGGCGCGGTTACATTTTCGGGGAACACCAGCATTGACCTGAGCGACACGATCGACGGAAACGTCGTCGTGAAAGGCGGAACGCTTACCGTTATCGGCCTCGTGCATGGCGACGCCCTGGCAATTAACGGAGATATTATCGTGAAGGATGGAGGAAAAATTACCGGCAATGCACGTTCTATCAACGGCAAGATCGTCAAGGAAGGGAGCGGAAAGATTGAAGGGTATGCCGAAGAAACTTCATCGGCGCGCGACGCCGTTTACGCGAGGCCGGGGTATGAACCGAGCAGGTCATACAAATTCAACGACTTGTGGCTCGACGAAAGCCAGTTTCCGGATCACCTCCTGTTTCGGTATAACAGAGTGGAAGGACTGTTTCTGGGATTAGGTACCGAGAAGAAATTTTATTGGGATGGGAGCAAAATTATCTCGGGGTACGGCTCGGCGGGCTACGCTTTTGATATCCATCGGTGGCGGCTTAATTTGGGGATCGATAGACAATTCGCAACAGATAATGCGTTGTACGAAATCGGTGTAGAAGGGCACAACCTCACGGATACGAAAGATGGTTGGATTATGAAGTTGGGTGAAAACAACATCACCTCACTTTTTTGGCACGAAGATGACAGGGATTATTTCACCCGCGAAGGTTTTTCTCTCAACGCAGGGAGGTACACGAAAGAAAGAGATTTTACTTCACAACTCCGAGTCGATTACCTTATCGATGATTATTCGTCCCTGTCGAAGGAAGCAAACTGGTCGTTGTTCCGGCCGAGCCATAGTTTTCGAGACAACCCGGCAGTAGCGGAAGGGACCATGCATAGTGTTTTGGGTACTGCCGGTTTGAGTACGCTCGAACGGCATGGCCGAAGCACGGTCGGCTGGAATATTTTTGCGAGCCTTGAGCAAGGAGGCAATGGCGTTGGCGGAGATTTTAATTTTACACAAGCCATAATCGACGTTCGCCGTTTTCAGCCCATTTCCGATTACGACAAGATCAACGTTCGAGTTCGTGCCGGGTCGCTGGAAGGAGATTACATCCCGCAAAAATCATTCGAAATTGGAGGCGCGAACACGCTCCCCGCGTATAGTTTTAAGGAATTTGCCGGCAACAGAATGCTCCTGGGAAATTTTGAATACGTGCTCAACGGCCGGTTCATGGACGATGAATTTTTTTGGCCGAGCAGTCTGAATTTTATCGTTCTTGCCGATGCCGGCGCGGCATCGCTGGTTTCGACGAAGCAAACGATCACGGAGGGGTTTTCATCGATCAATGGAAACACCATTAAATCCGATGTCGGATTTGCAGTAGGCTGGCACGATGACGGCTGGCGGCTTGGGTTCGCATGGCGCAACGATGTTAAATCCCCGCCAAGCGTCTTTTTGCGGTTTAATAAACCCTTCTGAAAGCAAAGTCTTTTCCCCCAATAAAAAGCTCAATCCTTGCCGGTTGAGCTTTTTTATTTCCTCACGACATATTGAAGTTGTTCCGGTACCTGCCGCACGATCGTTATGTTTTTAGGAGTTGTGACCACCGGTTGAATGAAGCCGGTGGTGTCGAGCAAGATGGATTTGTAATCGATATACGAAGAAAAGTCTTTTTGATCAACTGCCGCCACCTCTTCTATCCCCCCACGGACGATAATGTCAATCTTGGGTGGAATGAGAACGACTACCCTATTCCCGGGTACCTGGTCCACCTCAACTGGAATTCCCTTGAAACTTTTTTCTGCAATCGGCTGCACATCGATTTGAATGGAGACCGCTGCGGGAGAGGGAGTGACACCGAACGACATCGTATCGGAAAGCCCGGCCCGGGTGTTAACATCGCTTTTTAAATTTGAGAATTGGAGAGGGTCGGTTTGCCATCGGTCGATTTTGTCAAGAAGGCTTTTTGCTCCGGTGAGCGTGATGCTGTCCGGGATCGACTTGATGTCTCCGACAATGCCGTATCCATCGCGGAAATTCATCGTGACGACAGGCTCTACGGGAACCGTTTTCTTTATTTTGTCGTCGAGCAACACCAAGATACTATCGGGCTTAATTTCAACGGTATGGATTCCCTCCGGCAGTTTCAACCGCTCCATGATATCTTTATTTGTGACAAAGTTGAATCTACTGGAGATGTCTGAAACGTCAAGAACGTACCGAACATTGGGGACGAAATAGAGCCCGACGAGCTGCCAGCCGGATGCGCGGACTTTTACCTTGACGGATAAAGGAACAGACTTTGCCAACGACCGGTTAGGTTTGATATTCTCTAAAACCAGGGGAATTGAAACCGCCGTTTGATAATCGTACCCCAGGTTGATAGAAAGCCATAACGCCGCCGCAAAGAGTGTCGAGAAAATAATAACGTGAAGATTCTTGTTCTTCATACCGGCTGCCGCCAATGCAGAAATAAAAACTCCATCTTCGTTTCATAACAGCAGAAGATGGAGCGTCATTGCAATCTGATCATACGTTGTTAATCACGAAATTTTGCCTTCATTAACTCATCGAGAAGCTGTTCCTTGTTTGCCATTGAAATTTCCCTTCCATAAATGGCCAACCCTTTGAAGCTTCGGGCGTATGAGCGGAGTTCATGGACCGTCATTGCTGTAAGCTCGGCAAGATATGACTCCCGCTCGTTCGATTGAGGCGGCAAAAAGGCGACATCTTCTTCCCCTCCATCGCCGGTCACGCTTTCAGCGGTTGTTCCCAACGGGTTGCCATTTAACAATGATGCGATTTCTTCTTCCGAAAGAAAAGATTTGGCAAAAACCAACTCTTCAATGCCTTCAGCCGGGCGAGGAATAACATGCTGCGAAACCAATTGGCCGACTCGCTTCGCTGCGGCTGCACCCGCGTCAACAGCGGAACGAACAGCGGCAGTATCGCCGATAATTTTTATCGTAATCATCGCAGGGTCTGTCCGTTCCTTTCCTACCAAACGGACGTTTGATGTTTTCACCATTGCGTCTGCTGCCTCAATTGCGCCAACAAGACCCTTTGTTTCCACCATGCCGAAAGCAAAGTCCATCATACTACATGCACTCTGTTAATGAATCAAAAGATGACACTGTTACTTTGCGGCAGGTCGCTTCGGAAGAATTAATTCAACATCGCTGTGCGGTCGTGGAATTACATGGACCGAAACCAACTCGCCTACTCGCTGTGCCGCTGCTGCTCCAGCATCCGTTGCCGCTTTCACTGCTCCCACATCGCCCCGGACCATCACGGTAACATATCCCCCCCCAATTTGTTCCTTGCCTATCAACGTGACTTTAGCCGCTTTCACCATCGCATCCGCGGCTTCAATCGAACCGACAAGTCCTTTTGTTTCAACCATTCCGAGAGCATCAAGTGAAATGTCTGACATTTGTATCTCCTGCTAATTGTAGTTGATATGTTGATTGCAAACTAAAGTGGGGGAAATATAAATAAGAATGAAATGAGAGTCAACCTGCGGACTCAGCGATGCTCCCGTTTCGCTGCCGGGAGCAAAGGATACAACATTACGCAATCCTCTTTTTTGCCAAGGCAATAAGAGATAATCCAAAAGGAAACGGAGTTTTTCTTAGAATGAATCGTTCAAAGCCGAAAATCGATTCGAGGAGAGAATTAATAAATCGAGGAGGAAGGTCGAGCGTTGTATCGGTTTTAGGTTTGATGAATCTCTCCGCTATACGGGAAACCAAAGCTGTGGGAAACAACAGAGTGTTATAGTACGACAACTTTTCAACAGTAAATCCACTTGCTCTAAGCACACTCCTTAATTGCGATTTACCATACCGGCGCTTATGATGATTCAAGTCGTCATGCCTGCTCCAGAGAAATTGATATGCCGGAACAGTCACAAGAATATGACCGTCCGGCTTTGTGAATGCGCAAGCCTGCCGCAATACTCCGATATCGTCGTCGATGTGTTCGATAACGTCGAGCAGGGTGATAAGATCAAAGTGCAAATCGGGGTATGGAAAAGTATCGAGCGTACAACAGAAAGCATTCGCGAGTCCACGTTGACGGCAGAATTCAATCGCGAGTGCAGAAGTGTCTGTGCCATACGCCTCGAATCTTTTCTGGAACATGGCAAGAATGGCCCCGGTCCCGCAGCCAACGTCAAGGACTTTTGCCCCGGATGGAAGAGTGATGTCGTGTTCGATGACATCGGAAACGATTTTTTGCCGTGCCGTAAACCACCAATGTGTTGTTTCAACTTCAAAAAACTTCCGGTATAGTTGCTCTTCCATCGATTAGTGCCTTTTCCAAATCATTGATCAATTGTTTTAAATGTAAAGCGTACAGGCTGATGCGCTACAGCATTCCATGCGAAGTGAAGGATTGTTGAGGCATCCTTCTTGCCGTACGATTTTGAGACCCAACCCTGTTCGACTTTCAAGTTCAAGTGACCGGGAAAAATACATTGCGCGATCTCTTTCTCGCCCTTGCGAATAATCACGGACTCTTCTTCCGCCTGAATGATCAAGCCGTGGTCAAAATGAAAATAGGTGTGAATGTCCGCGATATTTTTGGAGAACGAATCTTCAACCATGAAAAAATGGCCGTTCGGTTGATAGGATATGGTTCGTTTATACAAATCGGTAAAAGGTTTCTCAAACGCACATTCAATCCTGATTTCCTTCTCCGACCGGGTTGATTGAGTAATTATACCGTTGATACTTTTCTTCCACCCAAACCCGCGTTTGATCTCAAAAAGATTCCACCCAGGCGAGAATGTAGCATTATGAGCGGGAGCGCTGCGAAGATAATTGCGCTCTTCATCGTTTCCAAGATAAATGGAGGTACCTGTATCAGCAAGTATAGAATTTCCGCTCAAATGGATGATCGGAGAAAATAGGTCGTTATGACTATGAGAAGAGAATCCATTGCCCCCCATTCCAAACTCCCCGGCTCGGAAGAAACAATAATCACCCTTCTGCCTCTCTCCGATAACAACATGCCGGCTATCGGGGAAAATTGTGCAGGGTTCAGAGGGTGGAATGGTTCGGTCGCTTTTTGGAGGACTCCATTCCGTCTCGCTTAAAAGCCAGAATGCTTCCTCATTGAAAAATGAAGCGTCGGACATCTCTTCGATGTGAAACACCGTTCCCCCTACGGCGATCGTGCCCCTTGCATCCCAAAAATTCGGGGAAGGGGCCAATGTAAATCCCCGGCCGTTGTCGCAGTCGCCATACGCTGGGAGGCTGAATCCGGGCGACTGCAGAACTAGAAGATAGCGGACCATTTTCTGAAGCTGCGCCCCGAAACGGGCTGAGAATGGCGAAGCGGAATTTCTTGCGTTTAAATAGCAGAGCAGAAAAAAATCAACGTCGAACCGGTGGTAAGACGAAGACTGCTCCTTCGCGACACCGTCGTCGAAGACCTGTGTTGTAATCTCTTGTTCAAGAATTGATTGTGCCCGCTGTTTCCAACCCATGGATTCGCGAAAAGTGAACGATGATGCGGCGATGTACAATCCTGCAGTTTCACCGATCAAATGGTTCGTTCGAACTATCTTGTCCAGCGATAAGTGCGATGAAAGAAAGAACGATTGTTCCCACACGCTTTTCGTAATTGCCGTTCGGTCTTTTTGTGAAAGATGGTGCTCAATATATTGAAACGCGAGCGTCCATGAGATCAAACGTATGCCGATTTCGAGCGGGCTTGCCCAATGAATGCCGGTTCTGTACGGATTCTCTTCGATCCAGTCCAACCACTGTGCAACAAGCTCGTCCAAGTAAGCCCTATCGCCAGAGACGTAAAACGCCTGGGCTAACGTGACAAAATATTGATGACGGTTCAATTCCCATACAAGCTTGGGATCAACAGGCGATCCTTCATAATGTAGACCGTTCTCGTTGTAATTTTTTCTTTGCCATTCCTTCGTTGATGCCGGATCCAAATGCCAATTGATCCTTCGGCCGTGTTGAAACGTATGCCCCAGGAATTCGAAACGGTGGGAACGTGCTGCCTGGGCCGCCATGAGGAGCGAAGAGAACGCTTCAGGGAACAGCGCTTTGAAACGCCGTGCCGTTTCATTGTTGAGGGGAAGCACCGGGTTGAAAGGGTTGGATGAAAAGGATTGTGCTGATGCACGCCGCATCGAGCGGTCATTGTATTTTGCGAACATTCTTCGGTAGAGCTTTAAGGCGACGATCGAAATGAATCGCCACGGTCCCGCTCTTCGAATCGCGAGTATGCAGAAGCGGAGAATGTTCACAGCGGCACAATGCTCAAAAAGACGAAGGCAAAATATTTGAACCGGGAATGTCTCAACATGGTTGGAAAATTATGAACGGTGGTCCATAAGGTCTTTCATCTCCTTCAGCCCGTCAAAAAGAGTGCGGGCCGGCTTCCATCCGGTTGCGGTGTGAATTTTGTTGATATTCAGAACATTATAGGGGACGTCAAATTTTCGTTCGGCGTGGTATGCAATGCGGCATTCAACCGCGAACGTTGTTTGGATAAGCATAACGATTTGATTCAACGATGTTCCCTCGCCGGTACCGACGTTGAAGACCCCTTGAAGCGACGGTTTCTTGACAACCGAAGAGACTGCGGCGGCAAGGTCGTCCTCATAGAGATAATCCCTGACGATTGTTCCATCGCCCCAAATCGCGATTTCTTCTCCTTTGAGGGCTTTGTTCAAAAAAACGCTGACCGCACCTTGAGGCCGCATCGGGTGTTGACTTGGTCCGTACGGATTTGAGAATCTGAGGATGACGTGCGGAAGGCCGTAGTTGAACGAAAACAGCGTAATGAATTTTTCCACCATCAATTTTGAAATACCGTATGCCGAGATGGGTTCCGTCTGATCATTTTCTGAAAGCGGCCGGCCCGGTTCGGATGCACCATACACCGTTCCCCCGGACGATGCAAAAATGATTCGAGTTGAACGTCTCTCTTTCAACTGTTCGAGCAGTCGAACAGTCGGAAGAACGTTCGTCTCAACATCGTATTTGATATCGTTCATCGAGGTTTGTGGAATGGTCGTTCCGATGAAATGAAGCACGGTGGAAGCGCCGTCGAGCGCGCGTGTCAAATCCCCAAGGTTTGAGAAATCGCCGAATTGCAAGTCAACTTTTTCAAGAATAGGTTTTATACGGTAGGTGTCCTGTCCCTCTTTGTCGAAGACGCGAACGTTCAGCCCTTGCGCAACGAGGTGTCTCGTAATGACTGATCCCAGGAAACCGCAGCCGCCCAGCACGACACAAACGTTATTTTTGCTTTCCGGCACCGCGACGAGTTCCTTTTTTGATTTCGCGAATAATGAATTTGGGCGAGCTGTTTGAATTCATCAGAATCCTGCCGGTGTATTCGCCGATCAGACCCAAGAATACGATCTGCATCCCGCCGATGACCAGCACAACGACCATGATTGAGGTCCAGCCTTGCACGGGGACTCCAAACATAATTTTCTGGATGACGACAATCGCCGCGCCGACCAATCCCACAAACGCGCTTAAGAGTCCGAGCATGGATGCGACCTGAAGCGGCTTGATGGAAAAGTTCACCAAAAGATTCAATCCATGATTGATCAGCCGAAGGAGAGTGTAGTGCGATTCGAAATCAGACTTGTCGTTTCTGACGGTAATGCCGCCGATATTTGTGGTTGTCCAGCTTATCAGCCCGTCGATGTAAGTATATGATGAATTGTATTTAACAATTTCGTCAGCGACCCATTTTTGCATAACCCGAA
The DNA here is from genome assembly GCA_963717445.1 of uncultured Bacteroidota bacterium. Classification (GTDB taxonomy): domain Bacteria; phylum Bacteroidota; class Ignavibacteria; order UBA10030; family UBA8401; genus JAGVPT01. Next base: position 2,904,709 of record OY970334.1, read on the forward strand.
AGCTGCTGAAATTACCGTTCAGCGCAGTCGACAAAATCTTTCTGGAAATCCACTTGCTGAAGTCGGATGTGACATTCCGGAAAAAATTATGCGCCCGTTCTTCCGGCAGCCCGTATACGACGTTCAAACCCATCCATAAGCTTTTGGATAAGACGCGGAATTTCTTCGGGGGGATTTTGTAAATCCTGATCCAGCGTGACGACGATTTCGCCCTGGGCACACGAGAGTCCGGCGAGCGTTGAGTTGTGCTGCCCGAAATTCCTGCTAAGCTGCACGGCACAAACCTTGGAGTCTCTTGCTTGCAGTTTCTGAAGCACGGAATAGCTTCCGTCAGCGCTGCCGTCGTCGACAAAAATTATTTCGTATTTGCCGAACGATTTTTTGGCAACGGCGGTCAGGCGGTCATGCAAGCGTTCGACCATCATTGCGCCATTGTAGACGGGAACCACAAAAGAAATCGATTTCACGATAGTCATCACGTAATGGTTTGCTGTATCAAGATAACGAACGGCCGCCCTTGTTTCAATAGAAGGCTACCACTGCAGCCGGTACACCCGCAGCGTGCCATAACAATTTTTTGGGAACTCAGCGATGAGCGTCCCCCGTTGTGTAACGGTCTCATTCGCCTTTTCGCGCACCGATGCCCAAAAATCCTTTCCCCACACTTCCACATCGCCGGTAATCATGTACTCCGGTTTGAAAGATTCCATCTCCCGCAGATATGTGTACTGGGATCGAAACGGTTGATGTTGAAACCCGTACCAAAACGTTATCGATCCCCATACTCGCGCATGTGGCGGAATGACAGATTGAAGGAGCCCAATCGTTTCTGCGTAAGAGCAATTTCTCTGCTCCCAAAGCAAGTTTGCGTCGCCGAGGACTTGATTCAATGAAAGAAGGATAAAGAGTAAGACAGCGAGTGACTCGCGCCAATAGTGCAATTGAACAACTCTCTTCAATCTCACCATAATCGCTTGCGGCTCTCCCAACAAGTCGTCGGTAGTGACAGCCGCAAGGATACAAAGAGGCGGGAGAACGGATGTCGAATAGAAAATAGTCTTGCTTGTGATCAGCAGGAAAGAAAAAAATGCTTCTACGCCAATCACGATTGCCGTATTCCGCACCTCTCGTTTTTTTGAAAATAGTGAATAGCCCCAGCCACAGATAAAAATGATGACGATTGCTACTCTGGACGGAAATCGTGTGTACTCGAGAACACGGCCCCACTCACCGGTGAGGCTTGTGAGAAGCCAATGGGGTTGCGCCAGCGCACCTGTCCTATTGTCTAATTGGAGATAAAAAGTCGAAAACGAATTCTGTGCGTCGTTCGCGATGACATACACTAGGTATGGAAGGATGCCGATAAAAATTGCCGCGGCAAAACTCCAGCTGTAGCGCGATGTGAAGGCGCGTATCTTGTAGGTCAGGAAAAGAACGGCAACAAGCGCAAAGACAAAAAGCAGGGCGTTCGGATGAGTCCAGAGTGCGATGCCGGAGAGTAAACCGGACAGGAAAAAATGTCGGCTCAATTGGGTACGAATCCCTTGGAAAAAAAACATCAGCGAAAACACCTCAAGTGTCACAAGGTAAATTTCAGGGCGGATGGTGCGGTAGGAAATGAACATCATCGTTTCGATCATCACAAACCAGACGGCAAGAAGGGCTGCGCGCCTGGAAATAAATTTCAACGTGAAGAGGTACACCCCGACCATCAACAACGCTCCGCATGCTGCGGAAACGAGCCTGCCCTGCATAGGGCCTACTCCAAAGGTTGCGAACGCTGGGGCGAGGACAATGTCCATAACAAGCCGCGGTTGAAGAAAGACCTTGTCGAACCCGCTGTAGTTTTCAAGCACCGGGTTGTACATTTTTCCTGCGTGCGCAAGTGTCGATGCCGTGATTGATTCCCACGGCTCATCGACCCATACGCGTGGATAATTTCCCAGCATGAATGTTGAGAGGAAAAAATAGAACGCCAGGAGGAAGAAGAAAAATTTATGCTCGAGGATGATCGCTTTTGCTTCCGGCCAGTATTTATTCAACATCGAATACTCTCATCCACATTTCAAGATTGATAATTCGCCATAGGGTATCGCCGGCGATCTTTGGATGTTCGCTCAGGATTTGTTGAAGGAAAAGCTCATTCAAGAATTGCTTCGAACGAAGAGGTCCATCCAGCAAAAGGGTTCGAATCATTGGCCGAAGCATGCGCATCCATTCATCCTGCGGAGTAACGAAGCCCATTTTGTCTTTGCGCCATTGAATTTCCTTCGGAAGGATTCCCTCCGCAGCGCGGCGTAACGGGTACTTCGACCAGCCATTATGGATTTTATATGATGCAGGAATGCTCATTGCGTACTCGACGACGCGGTAATCGACAAACGGGACGCGCGCTTCGATTGAAAAGGCCATTGAATTGCGGTCTTCGTAATGAAGGAGTTGTTGAAGATTGAATTCCGTTTCTTCCTGTAGCAAACGTTCTTGGAGATTGTCGTTACGCTTGGCAAGAACCGACGATGAGCGTTTGTGTGCAGATGAGAATTCATGGTTCATCGACTCGAAACCCGGTGCGAAAAATTCGTACGCTGATTGGGGCAAAATAGTTCGACCCGCCTTCGCGATCAGCTCGGCGAGTTGCCGATGCACTGGGCGTTGCGTAATGGATGATGTTGCGGCTACTTCTTTCAACAGTGTGCCGAATCGCAGGGTGCGCAGCAATTCCGCTTGATAGATCGGCACGTGCCATGCATATCCTCCCAGCAATTCGTCCCCTCCCTGGCCGTCCAGCAGAACCGTAATATGGTGTTCGGACGCAAGCCGCATAACATTCCACTGCGCATATACAGACGTTGAGTTAAAAGGTTCATCCTGGTGATAGACAAGCCTCCGAAGTTCATCCCACAATTTGTTGCCGTCGGGGCGGGCAAAATGAGGCTCGGCATTCGTCCGGGCTATGACTTTTTCTACGAACGGTTTCTCGCTGTACGCTGCGTCGTCATACACCGCCGTAAATGTTTTCTGATGTTCCCCGATGAGACTGCGGTCGATAACGTTGTCGTTGAACATCAACGAATTGGCGATACAAACAATTGTTGAAGAGTCAAGCCCGCCGCTGAGGCAACTGCCGAGCGGGACGTCCGTGCGAAGCCTTATTTTTATTGAATCGAAAAGAAGTTCCTTGAATTTTTCGGCGTATCGTTTACTTTCTTGTTCGCGATACCGTTCGAAGCCGGAATTGCATTGCAACGTGTAGTACCGTTGGAGCGTAAACGCTCCGTCACCGTCGATGACAAGGTAATGTGAAGGGGGCAATTGTTTGATGCCTGAAAAAAATGTCTCATTGCTATGGTCGATGACGGCATACGCAAGGTAGTCAAAGATGATTTGATGATTTGCTTTGTGGGCCACCGCGGGATGAAGCATGAGAGCTTTGATCTCCGAGGCGAACGCAAACCCGCTTTCGTTTTTGAAGTAGTAAAAAGGCTTGACGCCGAAACGATCCCGTGCGCAGAAGAGTGTTTTGGTACGAGCATCCCACAACGCAAACGCCCACATGCCGTTGAAGTGATTGAGGCAGTCCCTTCCCCATTCTTCATACGAGTGGATAATGACTTCACCGTCAGTTTTCGTCCTGAATGTATATCCCTTTGCAACGAGCTGCTCTCGCAATTCGATGTAGTTGTAAATCTCGCCGTTAAAAATGAGCCACACAGTACCGTCGGCGTTTGACATCGGTTCATGGCCCGAAGGAGAGAGGTCGATAATACTCAAGCGGCGCCAGCCGAGTCCGAGATTATAGTTTTCCTGAAACGGCGAGGTAATATGCTGATGATTCGCTTTTGCAACGGCAATAGAATCATCGCCCGCCCGCTGTTCAAGCCGGTTGCTCGCCGTATCCACGAGAAGATACCCTTCGTCGTCCGGACCGCGATGACGGAGAGTCATATTTGTTTTCTTGAGCAGTTCCGCGTTAAGACGGTGAGGCGCAATGCTCAGCATGCCGCAAATGCCGCACATGTAATGGTGCCCTTATTGTCTGTGGAATAAATTTCTATTTCATAATAATTTTTTCCCGCTCTTTCCACCAGTGATACAGTTCACCGGCAGAGCATCCCCAGGCGTTCCGTCGGGAAGCTTCTTCCAACAGGCTTTTGTACACATTCCACCACATTTCGTTTGTGATGTTATGCGGATGCCAGCTTAAAGTTAAACATCCTCCGACAGATTCAACTTCGTCCATCAATTGGATCGAATGCTTTATTGCGAGATCGATATTGTACTCCAATGCATTTTCTGTAAACAATCCGCCATCCATGATATGTTGAGGAATCTCAAGTACCGGCATGGCACTTTCCTGCTCGAAATCCCAGCAATAGTATGGATAACTGGTTGCAGATCGGAATCCTACAGACCTATTGAAGCCTTGAGTGGAGTCTGTTTTGAAGCCTGCATTCGCCTGCAATTTTGGCGTTATGCGGACATCATAATGTAAATAATGTTGGCGGGTGCTAATGATAGATTCTCCTGCCGCATCTTCAACAGCTTTCTTTTGGAAAGAAAGCAAATCCTGGTCGAACGCGGAATAGTAACTGCCGTGCAATCCTATTTCCCATCCGGACTTTTTTATTTCACGAATCATTTCAACAACGGTCATTTTCTTATCCCGGTATTTGACCGTATCTGAAAGTTGGTATGAACAATCCCATTCATGTATTCGCAAGAGAGGAGACGGAAAAAAATAAAACGTCGAATGAAAACCAAAACGATCTTCCAATGCAAGCCATTTTTCGTATTGCCAAAAAGGATCGTCTTTTCCCGCAAGAAGAAATCGCTGTAATGAAAATTGTCCCCCAAGACGGACGAGTTTTACAGCTTTTTTCAGTGGAGTTGATTTGCTTTTCAGCAGCCCGCCGAAAGATTGGCGCGCCGCCTTGGCACTCAGCGAGATGCGAGAAACGAAATCGACATCGTGCGTTAAACAAAGTGCAAACCGTTTACCGTTTGGCCAGGGAGGTACATGGAGTCTTTTTCCGGTATTTTTTTTTAACTTCACAATGTCTCTATCGATCGTCGGAATGTACATCCGTCCCGTTCGTTGAGCTTCAGTATACTGCCAATCCCAATTTCCCCACATATCCCTTGCTGAATTCTCAGTCTCTTCCAATCGCGCTATTTCATAGAAAGTTTTCTCCAGGAGAGATGGAGCAATCTTTTTGATAGGTACCCGGGCGCCCAGCATTTGGAGGATAAAGCGGTACGAATGGTCGTTTCTCTGCCTGAGGTCGGGTTTAGTCATTTTGCTCATTGTTCCATTCGTGTTGATAGATTTTCTTTTCGATGTGTGAGGCAGGGTGTACATCATGAAGCATCGTGTAAACGAAGCTTCGGCCGGACCGCCATAACAACGGGGGGTCTAACGTCTTCACAGCTTTTGTTATCTGAGAGGTTCGAGTTCGAAGCGGATGCGTCGAGGTCGCTCTCCACGTACGAGCGGTGGAAATAAAATCATCTGGACGTATCTTGCGATCAACGGCAAATGTCATGATACATCCGGCTACATCGGAGACGAAATGCGCATCGGCGCCTGCAACCATCGGCTTTCGGAGACGCTTTGCGAGGCCGAAAGCCTGAACATTTTCGCTTTCAGTGCATCGACCGTTAAACACTTCTATCACATCTATTGCGTGCAACACTTCATCGTTCAACCGGTGCCCATGAAAAGGGTGAGGCAATACCGTAATCCCTCCCTGTTTTTTTATTTTTGCAATGACCTCCATCGAGTTTCTGGAAGCTATCTCCTCCTGCAAAAAAAGGCCGATGACGTCGCCTATTTCAGTATAGTATTCAGCTCCAATAATTGTTTGCACTCCATATTCATCCGCAAACTTTGCGGCTTCTACCGAGCCGCGAATGGTATCATGGTCTGCTATGCACACCGACTGGATGCCGTGACTGTGACAAAAGCGCACAATAGACTTTGGAGACGAGAGAGAATCGTAGGAAAACGCTGAATGTACATGAAAAGCTAAAGTACGCATATTACTTTGGTAGCCAAATTCCTCGCAGCGTGGCAGGAATGCAGAAGATCTACTTTCTTCTGAAGATTGAATAGACAATTTCTCTCAATAATTTAATGATTTTCATGAACAAGACAAAAGGGTCATCGAGCCTCAAAAAATCTTTACGGACAAACGGATTTACGGCAGTAAAAATAATTGAAGGCATTTTCAACGGCCGGCGCAAACCATACATCAAATCACCGGACAACAGCCATTGATATGTTATGTTTTTGTAACGGTTCGAGAACTCGACCGCTTGGCCGGATGCAATTTTTACATAATCGCCGGGAAAGTCGGCTCCGGCTGCGAGAGCTAAATCCAACGATCCCCAGAACTTTGCGTTAATTTCAATCAATCGATAATCGTTGATTCTCCGGTCGAACCGGAACTCCACCATCGCGACACCATGCCAATGCAATGCGTCGAGAAGTTTTTTCCCGTATTCAGAGAGTCGCGCGTCATAAAAAGATTTGGCGCAGCAGCTTACACCGCCTGTCGGCGGGTACTCCCGAATCCGCCGGTGCATGAATTCTCTTTTGCATTTGCCTTCATCATACATTGCAAAAAATCCGCATCCCCATCCGGGTACGAATTCCTGCAATATGGGGTAGGTCTCTTGGGTCAAAGAAAATTTTGTTATCAGCTTTTGGAAATGGCTGCGCAGCTCGTCGATATTGTGCGCTGTCGCAACGATTCCCTGCCCGCTTTCGTTTCTTCCTTTGATGATGATTGGGAAACCAAGTTTTAATGAGTTGTCGTTGATATCATCCTGACTCTGGGCAAGAAAGGTTCGAGGCGAAGGCACACTTACCTTCTCGGCTAATCGCTGGATTTCATATTTGTCGTTGGCGATTGCCTCCGATGCAGGGTCGGGAGAGAGAAACTTGACATAACGGTAAATGTCGGCGGCGTGTTTTGCGACGTAATGAGTAACGGGGTACCCCACTGGAATCAGAACATCAAATTTCGTGGTCGCCAGTAGTTCAATCAATTCATGAAGAAATGCGGACTCATTGTGCTGATCGACGGAAAATATCCCCCGGCAATACCTGCTGTACGATGCAAGAGGATGTTGTTCTCCGCGCTCAACCAGCCCGTAGACTTCATGCCCCTGTCTGGACAGGGACCGGATCATTCCAAGGCTATGTTTCATTCCGGATTGTGTTACGAGGATCTTCATTGAATTTCGTTGGTAAAACGGTGCCGAACGATGTTCTTGATGGTCTGCAATTCAATCGGAAAAAAGAATTTGACCGCAACCAATCCGGCAAAGTAGAAAAGCACAAGCGATGATTTCATCCCGATATTCCAGAGCAACGAATCGGATGAAAAAATCCTGCCTGCAATAATCATCACTCCTGCAAGAAGAATCATCTTTGTGATTCTTCCCCATTCGTATCGGACAGGAAGCAAGCGATTTGTAAATATATAGGTAAGGATTGCCATCAAAAGATATGCTGTTGCCGAAGCGATGGCGGAGCCCATTCCCCCCATGGCGGGAACAAGAAAATAATTCAGCCCGACATTTACAATGAACGACGGGATCGTCACGGGGAGAATCGAAACAGTGTTCTTCGTCAACGAGAGGATGATGAAGAAGACGAAGTAGCATCCGTTAAAGAGAAAGCTGCACGAAAGCAACAACACCACTGAGCCGGCGCCGGCGTATGACGACGTTGCAAAAATCCTAAGAATCTCCGGCGTGAAAAGCGTGATGGCAACGACAAGGGGAATCCCCACGAAGAGGTAGTATGTCAGAATGCGCGCGTTGGTGTACGCTGTGTTCTGCTCGTTGGCACGTGAGAGGGCGAATTGCGGCCACGCCATCTGGAACGCTGTCACCGCAAACAGCACAACGGATGCCAGGCGGCTGCCGAGCGAGTAGAGGCCGAGTTCGTTCAGCGTCGAGAGCCGCAGCAGGAAAAAACGATCGCTTGAGCTTAACAACCAAATACTTACGCTGCCGACAATGAGTGGCGCGCTAAAGGTCAACATCTCTTTTGAAATCTTCGGAGACATCGTAAAACGAAAATCATTTCGCGCGAACAAAAATCCGATTGCTACCGTGATCGAGTACGCGATCAATTGTGAAAGCATCAGGCCATAGACGCTTTCGCCTTTCATGAGGAAGAACACGCTGAAGCCGTACATTGCAAGAAAGCGGATAAAGGTCAGCACGGAATACCTTCCGGGCTCGCGCTTCGCTTGAAACAATGCGAGTTGAACGGTGTTGATGACGGAGACGACCACCGCAAGCATCGTGATATGAAGCGTGCTGATGTTATTTGCCCCCTTAAAAAGCATGGCATTGATCGAGGGGGAAAAGGCAAAACCGAATCCAGCGAGGATCATTGCCGCAATGAGAGCAAGGAACAACGACGACAACATTGCCAGCCTCCGGTAGCGCGACTCATCCGAATCGTAATAAAACCGGACCATCGTCGAATCCATCGCCAGCGAGCCGATTGAGCTCAGCAGAAAGAACAAAACATTGAATGTTTCAAATAGTCCGTATTCTGAAGGCTTGAGATAGTGGGTGAACACCGGCAGCAAAAAAAAACCGACAAATTTGCTCGCGACCGTACCGAGTCCGTAAATGAGTGAAGCGGAGAGGAGCGATTTGACGGCTTTCAGCATACGATGAGAAAGAGTTGTACCATGTTGTCATCAAGAGTCCGGATACTGCTTCCACATGTTCCTTCTGCTTGATGACGTTGTTGCGGAGTCTTTATGAATGATGCGAACACACAATCTTTTTTATCCATGCGCTGCAAAAAGAATTATGAGACCATCACACGTTCTTATAGGTGCTTCACTTACGGCAGCCGATGATTCATAGAGAATGGATTCAACCTTGGAGGATGCAAGACAAAAGTTGCGGATGTCCCTCTCCATACAATCGGTTACCATGTAAACTTGTTCTTATAATGTTCAACAATAAGCGGCAGCTCTTCGTCAAATTTTTTTGAATTCTTCCAGCCTAAACCTCTAAGAGCAGAATCATCCAAAGAATACCGGACATCTTCTCCCATTCTGACATAGTTGAATTGCGCGTGTTCTTCCAATGGAACCGGTTTACCGAAATAACATTTCAAGATTTCCGTGATGACTTCCTTGTTGGATGCTTCATGATTCCCCGAAATGTTATAGATCCTGTTTCGTTCTCCATGTTCGGCAACATGAAGAACAGCACTGACCATATCTTCCACATGGAGCCAGTTTCTTATGTACGAACCGTCTCCATGTAAAGGAATCCTTTTCCCGAGGGATAAATATTTTACCGCTTTGGGAATCAGTTTTTCAGGATATTGGCCGATCCCATAGTTGTTTGTTGCCCTGACAATGGTGAACGGTACGTCATACGAGCGGTGCCACGCTAACACAAGCATATCGGCCGCTGCTTTGCTGGCCGAGTACGGATTACTCGGTTTTAATGGATCTGTTTCGGCATGTTTTCCGGATGTTAGATCTCCATAGACCTCGTCGGTTCCGATTTGAAAAAATACGGGCATTTCGTAATTGCGTTTTGCCCGTACCAGTTCAAGCAAATTTTTCACCCCTAAAATATTTGAGTGAAGAAATCTGGTACTGTCGATAATGCTGTTATCGACATGCGTTTCTGCAGCAAAGTTGAAGACATAATCAACTTCATACAAATGATCCTGCTCGGCAATATCAGCTTCAAGGAACCTGAACGAGCCATATTTGGTAAACTCCTCAAGATACTCTGTTCGTGCAGCGTAAGTTTTTTTATCTATACCCCAGACTTGCCACCCTTTTTTCAGACATGCCCGCGTAAAATGGGATGCCATGAATCCAAGGCAACCGGTTATGCAAACGACCTTCAAAGCGGTATCTCCTTTCAATAAAAATTCTAAGAAACGATTTTCGGTTCAGGGCACGGAAGTATATACGAGCCCCTGTATCCTACAGCGTTACATCTTCGAATAATTTCTTCTTGAAAATTCCACGCCAAAAGAAGCAAGCCGTCAACCTTTGCAGTCTTAAGCTCTTCGATACCGGTAATTCTCATTCTGGAACCCGGAGTATAATAATGCCACTTTTTCGGGTTATCATCAATAACGGTTGGAACCATTTCACTTGAGATTCCGAAGAAGTTCACCAGGGTATTCCCTTTTGCACTTGCGCCGTACGCCCAGATCACGCTCCCTTTATTACGCTCGGCATTTAATAAGACGAGGAGCCGTTCCTTGTTAAGCATAACGCGCTCGGCAAACGACGTGTACGGTTCTTTGCCGGTGATGTGAAAACTTTCTTCCCGGTCGAGATATTTTTTAACATTCTCGCTGACAGGATAATCATCTTTGCGAGAAACATACACTCGTGCAGTGCCTCCATGGAGTCCTTTGAAATATTCAATGTCGAACACCTGCATGTCGTGCATGTTCATCAAATGCACGGTCGGAGTAATTCCAAAATATGAAAGATGTTCATGATATGCAGTATCGAACTCGTTTTTTTCGATGAAATCGAGAACGTATGGGTATTCAATGACAAAAATTCCTTTCTTTGCTAAACACACATCGACCGCTTTCACAAATTCATGCACATCATCAACATGAGCAAACACATTGGTTGCGGTGATCACCTTGGGTTTTCCAAGGCTTTGGACGATCTCGGCGGCAACTGAACTTGACCAGTACGCGTTTAAGGTTTTGATGCCGGCGGCATTTGCTTCCGCTGAAAGATTAACGGCAGGATCAACCCCGATCACTTTCATTCCAAGGTGTTTGAACTTCGACAACAGGCATCCGTCATTGCTGGCGACATCCAATACAACGTCTCCGGCCGTGCAATGTGCACGCTTCGATAACGTCGCGGCCATCTCGGTGCAATGATTGCGAAATGTTTCGGTTGTCGAACTAACGTAGAGGTAGTTCTTAAACATCAGTTCGGGGTGAACAACCTTTGTCAATTGAGATAAACCACAGGCGGGACATACTTGAATTGCAAGCTCCTCACGGAATTCCGGTGCGGATAATTCTTCTTCCTGTAGGTATGAATTTGCAAGGGGAGTACTTCCAAGATTCAGGTAATGAAAGAGCGAAGCGGAGCCACAAACCCTGCATCGCGTCTGCGATTTTGACTCAAGCATGAAGAATTTCCTTTTGCGTATGATTTTTCTTTACATCGCTGCTGCGTGAACTTACTACTTGCATAATTGCCCCGCTGCGGGCGGTCCAGCTTGCAAAGGACACGACGAGAATCGGGATTGCGAATATTATGCCTGCCAATATTAATAAGAGACTTCCAAACGAAAATCGATCTATCTTCATTAATTGGCGCGTTAATTTATTTTTGTTGTTGAAATGTTTATTTGCGATACTTTGAAGCCACCCGTATGGGTCGTGCTCCAATGAAACGTAGCTTATGCTGGAAATTGTAAGTCCGGCGATTTTCAAAGCGTTGCCTAAGGACGTTGGGGAAAAATGGAATAGGTGTCTCGGTGCATCAAGGTGAAACCAATATGAAGACGAATATCTCGACTGCCAGCTGCTGAAATTCGGAACGGCAATAATGAGCTTTCCCCCCGGCTCTAAAAGGTCGGCACATTGTTTTAAAGAAGCCACCGGGTTGTTCAAATGTTCCAGCACCTGAAATAAAATGATCAAGTCGAATTTTTTTTCACGAGGGATTTCTTCGAGTCCGCCTACGTAAATTTGAAGGCCGAAATGGTTTCTGGCAAAATCGGCCATTTTCTCCGTACGCTCGGTGCCAAAGGCATTCCACCCTTTGCCCCGCAGCGCTTCGAGCATAAGGCCGTCACCGCAACCCATTTCCAGGACAGAACCCGGCTTCGTGAAGAGCTTACTCCACCTCTTCGTCTGATAATGATACAGCTTCCTTAAAATTATTAAAACCCATTCCGAGTATCTCCGGTACTTGGCTGGATAATATAATTCCATGTTTTCAGGCTGAGGTGATGTAAACCCGATGTCGCAGGCTCGGCATCGCGAGACAGTAAATTTCTCGCCTGTAATGTAATCTTTCACCTCACCAAGAAAAATTGAAATTTCAGACGAACCGCAGATGGGACAACGTTCTTGCTTCACTGTTCCTTTAGTTTCTTGACGTTTGTCGGAAATATGAGGAACGGTCAAAAGACCGATTCCGGTGCAAACCTACCGCTACCGGATTTCTTATTTATTCGAGACTCTTCTGATTGAATTGTTGTCAACTAACTTTGATGAATCGTAAAAACTTCGCTTCCAATCAATGACAAATACAGGCCGGGAGATGCTGTTTTTATATATCCTGGCAATATATAAACCGTAGACTGTCAAAAGCGAGATGCCGTAGACGAGATCAAATGTTACCAGCACCTTGAAGAAAGTGGCGGAGTTCGTTATCAAATTTAGACCGAGCAAGAAAATATTAAGCAGGACGAATAATGGCATCAGGTAAAATGCAAAACGCATCGGAAACGTTGATGAGGTGAGTATACCTCCTCCAGCAAAGACCGACATTCTCCAAATGTTGTAATGGGACTTGCCTCGTACGCGCAATTGCCTGTCGTATTTGATGCCGATTCGTGAGAACCCCACGTAACCGATTTCCGCTCTCAGGAAAGGAAATGTGTTTTGGTTATCAACGATGATGTCGCGGACATGAGAAGATATTAAAGCAAATTCCGCCATATCAAGAACGATGTCTGAATCAGCCATTATTTTCAATGAGCGGTAAAACAGCCTGCGCAACTTGATGATGATACGCGCCTCCGGCCTGCCTTCTCTCAATCCATAAACAACATCGTAACCTTCCTTCCACTTGGCAACAAATTGAGGAATCAGTTCGGGCGGATCTTCACAATCGACATCTATCGTAAAAATGCCGTTGCCGCGAGCGTACTTCATTCCCGCCAGCACTGCAGCCTGATAACCGAAATTCCGGGAAAGAGTGAGAGCCTGAATTGAAGAGTCTTTAGTACGAAGCTCCTCGATGACGTTTAACGTATTGTCCGTTGAACTATCGTTGATGAATGTGAGGTCAAAATCATAGATTTTCCGCAGCGGTGCAATGGCATGTTGCAATCGCGAGTAAAACACCGGAATGCTTTCCTGTTCATTATGAACGGGACAGATGATCGATATCAGCGTTCGTTTTTTCATGTGACGGTCTTTTCGATGCGGATATTAATTTTTAGCCGAATTTTATTACTTGATTTGCGGCCCGCTGACCCAATCGTAACCGATGCTCGGATCGTCGTGCGGTTTTCTTCCTTCATCTTCTGGATTGTAGATATGAGACATTACATAAAACATGTGAGCCGGCCCGCTAAGACATTTGTATCCGTGCGCAACCCCGGGCGGTATGCGAAGCGCTACTGCCGGCTGATTATCACCCATCAGCATTTCCATCGTTTCATGGAACGTCGGTGAATCCTTCCTGGTATCGTGCAAAGCCACTTTTAAGACACCGCTCGCTACATACCACCAATCGATTTGTATTTTGTGAATATGCCATGCTTTTGCTATACCGGGATAGATCACCGCGTGACTGCACTGCCCGAATCCTTCCTTGAAAAAATCATCGGTAACCCTGATAATCTCTCGAAAGAACCCTCTATCGTCGGCGTGAGTTATCAAGTCTTTAACAACAACGCCCTCAATCATACGGAATTTCCTTTTAGTAATTGAACAAACAAAAGTGAACCTCTCTTTTGAAACCTGTCATTTTTCCGGCTTTGGTGTATCGCTCGCGAAAGAATATCTCTGTACGGGCCGTCGCTTCTACTTCTTCATGAGATCGTGCAAATTGATGACAACGTAGATTTCATCGTGATACACAGTCGATAACGAGGACAAAACTCCGTGCAATTGCTTTTTTTCGAACACGATAAAATCGGCGTGATCTTGCGCGCAAAGTCTCTGCAAATCGGGCAACGTCAGTTCGTAGTATCCGCTTGCATCGAACGTATGAGGCCCTGTGATTTTGACGCCAAGGCTTGCGACACGTTGATTCCCTTGCTGATAGATGGAAGCATCGAAGGCAAGTTGGTTGACCTCATTACACGTGATATAAAGCCCCCGTTCAGCAATAATACGGAACGCTCCAAAGTCATCCCAGGCGTCCGGCGGGACGACAAAGAGGGAACCTTGAGGTGTAGCGGTTCGCGCCCATTGCATCAGCGCAGCAGTCCTTTCAGGCGCCCGATGCATCATTATGCGTTCTTCGATTTTATCCAGGTCGGGCACGAAAGGGATGTGTCTGTCCTTCAACGAAATAATAAGATGATGAATCAGCACGACGGAGAGCGCCGCGACAATTGCCCGAGAAGTCAAAGTTCTTTGACTGTGTTCGAGAGGGATTGATTGAATCGTCCGATTTAATTTTCTGAACACCCAGAGCAATGATAGTGCATATACCACGACAATTCCCACAACGACATTCTCGACCGCCGCTTGGGATTCGGCGAAGCGGGAAAATTGAAAAATAATGAGAGTAAGAAGCAATGCAACTCCGACGAAAAGTACCGACCCGAAAAAAAACTGATAGGATTTCGTATCCCGAGCTACTTGTCTTGTGATGAATCCGTACGCCAGAAGGGCAAGGGCATCTGCCACTACAGCCATGTTCATCGGGAGAATCGACGAGAAGAAAAGAAGTGCAATCGCGGCACTTAGTTCCCACGGCTTCCACCATGATATATCCCCCAGAGTATTTCTCAATTCAATGCGCCATCGTCTGATTCCGTGCACGATGAAAATGAAGACAATCGGTTTGATGAAATACGTTGCGCGGAAAAGGAACATGACCAAAATGGGGGTACTCTTTGTAACGTATGAATTGAACGCGTACACGGCCATCAACCCAAACCAGCAGGCGAACAATGTCCGGACAACGCTGCGTTTCCATCGATCGATGTATCTAGCGAATAAGACAGCGCCCGCGAGATTCACGAAGAACCATCCATACCCTTCGCGCCAATGCTCGTCAACAAACACATGCATTGCGTATAGCCGGAACTGCGCGTAGAAGTCATACCCGACAGGGACAAAGTTTTTTGAAAAGTGGGATAGGATGTAGATGACGTTAGGCAGGGCAAACAATCCTCCCCCCACAATCGCCACAGCTCGCTTACTCAAACGTTCTCCGGAGTTGAAAAAAACACCCGCCGCAATTGCCGATGCTGCCAGCACTCCTACGTAGGGATGAATATTGAACACAAAACTGCTAAGCGCGACGGCAACAAAGAACCGTTTGCGCAATAAAAAAACAATAGCCGCAATTGCCAGCGGCATAGCTGCCAAAGTTGTCACGAATGAGGGAGTTGGAACCGCAGCGGCATGCAAGGACCCTCGCAGCGGATGAGCGACTGCGATAAAGGCTAACACCAACGCTGAAGAGAGCTTGTCCTGCGTCAATTCAAGCGACAGGAACCAGAACGACAGAAACGTAAGGAAAAGAAAACAGAGAAATAATCCTTCCCAAATGAAGTCGATGTTGGCATGTATGCCGTACAAAAAGCCCCCCAAATATTTATAGAGATGATACGGTTCACGAATGCCCGATGAGACAATCAAATCATAAGGTGAGAAAAGCCCGGGATGTGCAAATTCTTTTGCAATTGGCAGTCCTATCATCAAGTCACCATTCCACGGTACTGCGCGATACAGTGATTGATAGACTACACAGATCAGAGAAATAGCTGCGCCGGCCCAAAATCCCGATTGTTTTTTGAAATACGGAATTGGAGCTGTCATGCCGAGGCGGCGAAAAAATGATGGGTAACGTTCATGAACGCATTCGTATCGATCTTGTCGTCCCCGGTAGGTCGGCGGACGAAATTATGTGAAGGCGGAAATATAACTCTACATAACCTTATGTCTTAAAAAAGCTCCGCCTTTAGGAGTGTTGTATGTAAGGATGATTAAAACTTGAAATTCCTTGGTCTAAATGCGGAAATAAGATATTAAAAAAAGGTGGAAAATACCACGTAATTCATATCATTTAGAAGAGAGTTCCACATTTTCAGGAGGATTTCCCTGCAACGATTTGCTCAATTTTTCGTATATTCATGCAATTCAAATTGCCAAGCCTATGAAATATTTCGACGAACACCCAAAGGTTGTGAGAGCCCTTATCAGTATTTTGGCGCTCTACTTGTTTTCGCTTGCCGTGATTGCCTTTTATCGCTATGCCAGCTCGCCCACCGATGAAAACTTGTTCATGAATTCTTCGTCGAGGCTCTATTTTGTCAAAAATATTTCCGGCGTTGTCATCAAGAAAACTTCGTACATCCCGTTTGTAACTCTTGCCTCGCACGAAACGGATTCAGTTTGCATCGGGGACCTTCTTGTCGCGGTGAACGGCCGCTCTCCGGCGAATCCTTCGGACATTGACGGCATCGTTGCAAAGAATGGCGGTGATTCCCTCGTCATTACGATCGACCGGCCGACCGAGACTACGCGACTAAGTTTCAGAGTGAAGAAGATAGATTTTTCTTCCGGAATGATTCGTGCAATTCCGCCAACGGCCAACGTTTGTGACGTTACCGAAGGGGGTGCGTCGGACCGCGCAGGAATGAAGGTCGGCGACCTGATTCTGCGGATCAACGGGCAAGGATTCAATAATGTTCTTGAAGCCGACTCAATCATGCGACAAGGACAAATTGGAAAATCGATTGTCTATGAGATCCTTCGCGCCAATCAGACTTTGCGATTAAACGTCACATTAGCATCATTCGGATTTCCCATCTCGCTCCTTATAGTATTCCTGTCGGGAATGCTGTATATGGTGACCGGAACGTTTTTGTCGCTCAAGCGTCCCGGGTTGAAAGCTGCGCGGCTTACAGGACTTTCTTTCCTTGCATTAGGCTTCTTTATTGTTGTGACGCTGCTTCAGCGCGACGCGTATATCGACACGCTCGTACGAATACGGATTTTCACGATGACCTGTGCGCTTTTTCTGGGGATGGCAATCACCTTCCACAGCAGAATCTACTTTCCTATCGAGAGGCCGGAGCTGTTGGCGCGACCCTGGATACGAATAGGCATCTATGCCCTTGCTGTGCTCAGCATTATTATTGTGTTGATCATAAAAGCGAATTCCGGACTCATCTGTATTGGAGCGATGATTCTCGCCATGGCCGGCGTGTCCATCTTTTTCTGGAAACAATGCAGTCATGAGTATAAAAAATTGTCCCGCATTATCAATTGGGTCTCGATCATCGCCTTGCTCCTCGTTGTTGGGTTTGGATATCTTGTAAACCTGACGAGCAGTCAGACATATTTCGGATATATGGGGGCGGTGCTCGCAGCTATTCCGTTATCGAATCTCTATTCTATCGGACGATACCGGTTGCTCGATTTGGATTTGCGCGTGCGGCGGAATATTCAATACTCAATCATTTCGTGGGTATGGATCCTTGTGCTGGCGGCAGTCGCATTTGAAATTCTTCTCACCCTCCCTCAAACAAAAATGCATTTGCCGAATGTTCGGCTCACCGGTTCTTCGATTGAAATCCTCGGCACACCGACGCTGCCGGGAGAGCAGGAACCGTTTGAGAAAGCGGTGTTGATGGGGACTGCTGTTGTCCTGACGCTTGTTATCGGATTTGTCGGGAGAAAGGGACAGGAGCTTATTGATAGGTTGTACTACCGGACACGGTATGATTACAGGCGGGCGGCAAGCGAACTGGCGGAGGTGATGGGAACGAAACTTGGCATGGTGGAACTTGCCCGCGGAATAGTGGAGAAGCTGACCGGGCTTATGAAATTGAAGCGTGCCGGCATTATTTTTTTCCGCGATGAACGCTCCTGTTGCTGTACGGAAACGCAGGGGTTCGACGGCAGCGCATGGAAAAAATTCTGCCTCATATCGGATAAAGAGCTGGTCGAAGCGATTCAGAAATTCAAAGGAGAGTTCAGCGTCGATTATCTCCCGGAGGCCATCAAGGAGAATTTTCGGCAGCAGGAATTTCAGTACGTCATTCCGATCCGCTCGAAGGAAAAGCTGATCGGCGCGCTCTTCGTCGGCGAGAAATTATCCGAATCGACATTCGAACAGGAAGATTTACAGCTTCTTTCATCGACCGCAAAGCAGGCATCCGTCGCTATCGAAAATGCATTCCTGTATGAAGAGCTTGCGGAACAAGAGCGTATTAAGCATGAGCTTGACATCGCGCGCCGTATCCAGGAAAGCCTGCTTCCGAAGAAAAACCCCGCAGTGAAGGGGCTGGATATTGCCGGAGTTTCAATTCCCGCAATGACGGTAGGGGGAGATTATTTCGATTACATTCAGCTTGGCCCGAAAAAAATTCTCGTTGTCGTAGCCGATGTTT
Organism: uncultured Bacteroidota bacterium; assembly: GCA_963717445.1. GTDB lineage: Bacteria > Bacteroidota > Ignavibacteria > UBA10030 > UBA8401 > JAGVPT01. The sequence continues at coordinate 2,923,072 of OY970334.1, forward strand.
CCGGCAAAGGAATGTCGGCAGCCCTATACATGTCGAAGATCCAGGGGATGGTGCAACTTGCGGCCCACATGTACAAAACGCCGAAAGATATGCTCATCCATATCAATCGCCGTATCTTCGAAGGAATTGAGAGAAAAGCATTTATCACGATGATTCTTGCAGTGTTTGACCTGCAGAAAAAGGAAGTGCGTATTTGCCGTGCCGGCCATAACAAAGCTCTCATCGGCGTGAACGGCAAACTGCAGTTCCTTGAAGCGCACGGTATCGGTCTCGGGCTGGAGCGGGGAAAAATTTTCGAAGAAGAACTTCAGGAAATCCGGAAGCCTTTGTCAAAAAAGGGGATTTTTGTTTTTTATACCGATGGCCTGACGGAGGCTATGGATGAAGGGAAAAACCAATTCGGCGAAGAGACGGTTCATACGATCGTGCAATCGGGCCGAAGCCTCAGTGCGGAGAATTTGCAGCAAACTATCCTGACGTCCGTTGAGAAGTTCCGTGGTGGCGCTGAACCGCATGATGACCTGACGCTGGTTGTCGTGAAAGCTTCAGCCTGAACCAAAATCTGCATAACATTGTCCAGTGCTGTTGTTCTAAAGAATCAATCCGCAGAAGAATAACCCGTCAAATTTTCTCCAACGACAGCAATATGTCGCAGAGTTCTCTCACACACCCTTCGCCCCCTTTTTTCTTCGTGATGTAGTGAGCGATTTTTTTGTTTTGTTCGGTTCCGTCGGCGGGAGTCGCAGCAAATCCCACACGCCCCATTACTTCAAGGTCGTTCACGTCGTCGCCGATATAGGCCACTTCTTCCCATGTTAGCGAATGCCGCTTCATTAAAAGCTCCATCGCATGTACTTTATCGCGCGCGCCTTGAACAAGGTCGGTAATCTTTAGTTTTGCGGCTCGCCGTTCTACAATTTTTGTATCTTCACTGGTGACGATCGCGAGTTTGTACCCTGCGTTTCGAAGAAGCACCATCCCCATCCCATCCCGCGTGTTGAATTTTTTTAACTCATCTCCTCGTTCCGAATAATACATTCCCGAGTCGGTGAGCACTCCGTCGACATCGGTTGCGAGCATCTTGATTTTCTTCAGCCGTGGGAGAAGCGATTTTTTCATCATGAGTTCTAAGATTATTTTTATACCGTTATTCGATGATTGCTTTTGTGATATAGTCCTGGACATCTTCACGTAAATACGGGTGCATCGGCACGCTGAAGATGGAATCTGCGGTTCGTTCGCTCACCGGGAAATCTCCGTGCTGATATCCGAGATTGCGGAACGCTTCCTGCAAATGGAGTGGTTTCGGATAGTAGATTGCCGTCGGCACCCCGCGAGATTTTAATTTCACAAGCATTTCGTCGCGGCGTTCAGCGAGCACCGAATATTGCGCCCACACACTCACGCATTCTTTCGGCACAAACGGAGTCGTGACGGCCAGTTTGAGTTTTTCCGTGTACCGGGCGGCAACGGTGTTGCGTAAGGTTATTTCTTCGTCGAAGATTTCCATTTTCGCCAGCAGGACTGCCGCCTGCATCGTATCCAATCGTCCGTTGATGCCGATGCGGACATTGTTGTATTTGTCGCTCCCTTGTCCGTGCACTCGAATGGAGCGGAGTTTTTGCATCATCGCTTCATCGTTGCAGAAGACCGCACCGCCGTCTCCGTAACACCCGAGCGGTTTAGCCGGGAAAAACGATGTGGCGGCAACATTTCCCATACTTCCAGCTTTTCTTCCTTTGTACGTCGCGCCGAACGATTGCGCCGCATCCTGAAGGACAAAAAGGTTGTATTTTTTTGCTACAACTTCAATGGGGTCGTAGTCGGCTGTTAGACCGAAAAGGTCGACCGGGATAATCCCCCGTGCCTTCTTCTCCGGATTATTTTTCATGAATTTTTGAATTTCCTCTTCAAGCTTGAGAGGATCGATATTGTACGTCCGCGGATCAATGTCGACAAAAACGACTGAGGCCCCGAGCAGCGCGACAACTTCAGCGGTCGCGATGAACGTGAACGGCGATGTAAAAATCGCGTCACCCGGCTTGATGTCGTACGCCATGAGCGGCATGAGGAGCGCATCGGTTCCGCTTCCACAAACTACACAATGATTGATGCCGGCGTAGTTCGCAAGTTGTTTCTCCAGTTCGCCGATTTCCGGCCCCATAATGTATGCACCGTGATCCATCACTTTCCTGATTCGTTGTTCGAGTGAAGCGCGAATGCGCCGTTGCTGTGCTTTCAGGTCGATGAAATCGATTTTCTGCATTTCCGTTGCTGTCATAAAACATTTCCTCAATATAAATTCCCCTACAAACTATGGCAAACCTGCAGGTTTTCTCAATTCTCAATTAAATCGTGGAAAGGAATTCGGCTATTGCGTTGACGCGCTCTTGCCAACTGTTACGCCGGGCTACTTCCTTTCTTTTCGCGACATATTCAACAAACGTCATCGTAGAAGCCCTTCCGATTGCTTCCACGAAATTTTCTTTTGTTGTCGCGTTGAGCACGATGAACTCTTCCAAGTCCCGCGGCCCGACGGTCGAAACAACCGGCTTTCCTGCCGCTAAGTATTCATAAAACTTTAAGGGAGCGGCATAGTATGTTGAGACTTCTTCCAAGGTATAGGGTAATACGCAGACATCGAACTGATTGATGTATCGGGGCACATCGTCGGAGGGTTTTGATCCGAGAAAGTACACGTTCTTCCTCTTCTTCAACTCTTCAACTTTTTCATAATACCGTTTGCCGCTTTCTGTCACGGGACCGACGATGACGATCGACCAGTTGGGCCGCTGCGCCGCAGCATAGTCAAGCAAGTCAAGGTCGATGATGTGGCGGATGACTCCCGAATATCCAATCACCGGCCTCTGCATCTTTGCGAATTCTGCAGGAATCGCCCCGGAGCGGAGGACATCTTCGAATAACTGGTAATCGACGCCGTGGTGAATTGTAGTAATTTTTTTGGCAAAAGGAGATTTTTCTTCCGTCAATTTTTCGGAGACGGTAATAACGGCGTCTACTTTTTTTATGAGCCTTTGTTCAAGCGCGGCGATTTTTCGGCGAAGCGATTCTCGCGTATACAATTTATCAAAGGCGTCGTTGCAAAAGTAGACAGAGATCTCTTCATCGAAGCGGCCAACGATCGAGTCTGCATTATAGGCGAAGATGATCAGCACGCTGCCGCGGAACCCAAGTTTCTTCATCGCCCGCTTCATGAAAACTCGCGCAACGCTCCAATTCAACCGGCTCACAAATGCACTGAATTCTCCGAACGGCAAGAAAGGAATAACCGAGAGAAGAAAAAGATTTTTTCCGATTTCTCTTGGGCCGCGAAGAAATCGGAAAAATTTTGAGAAGTCGGGCTTCTTGATAAACTTCGATAATGTATAAAACCCCTCGATAAAAAGGACCCGGTTTCCCTGCTTTGCGAACTCATGGGCAAGGTGGTGGCGAATGCGGCGGGGCCCGTCCCATTCCGAGAGCGTGACGATGACGATATCCTTATTGTGGAGGAAGCCTTTTGACTCGCTCTTCATACGAGACGCCCGGAAATCACGTGCTGCTGTTGCAAGCATCAATCAGTGCCCCGGCAATGTATTCTACCTGGGTGTCGGTAAGTTCAGGGTAAAGTGGGATGCTGAGGAGTTGCGATGCGTACCGTTGGGCAACGGGAAAGTCTCCCGGACGATGATGCAGGTAGCAATACGCAGGCTGCATGTGCAGCGGTATCGGATAATGGATCCCCGTTGCAATACCCTTTTCTTTCAACGCGTTCCGCACGTTCTCCCGCTCATCCACGCGGATAACATAGAGATGATAGACGTGGCTGGAATTTTTACGGACTATTGGAACTTTGATATTGTCGTGGCCCTGCAGTAGATCGTTAAAATGCGACGCATGAAATTGCCGCCGTTTGACCCACTCATCAAGATGGCGAAGTTTGACGCTGAGTATTGCTGCTTGCAGTGTGTCGAGTCTGCTGTTGTATCCTTCGAGTTTGTGTTCATATTTTTCGAGACGACCGTGATTAGCGAGCATTCGAACATGTTCAGCGAACTTCTCATCGTTTGTTGCAACCGCTCCCGCATCACCGTACGCTCCAAGATTCTTTCCCGGATAAAAACTAAAGATTGCGGCTTTCCCGAAATTGCCGATGTTCATCCCGTCGTATAAAGCTCCGTGGGCCTGTGCAGCATCTTCAATGATGATCAGGTTATGCTTGTCAGCAATCTGCTGAATTGGCTTCATGTCCGCCGGCTGTCCGTACAGATGGATGGGAATTATTGCTTTCGTTTTCGGGGTAATTTTTTCTTCAATTTTTGCGACATCGATCGTATACGTCAAAGGGTCGTTATCGACAAAGACGACCTTTGCACCGGCTGCGGTGATAGCTTCCGAAGTTGCGATAAAACTATTGACAGCAGTGATCACCTCATCGCCGTTTCCTATGCCGCAAGCGCGAAGCGTGAGATGGATCGCATCGGTTCCGTTCGCGAGACCTACGACGTGTCGAATGCCGCTAAAGTCTGCAAAAGCTTTTTCAAACGTTTTGATGGCATTTCCGCCAATGAAATCAGTTTGGTTCAGCACGGTTTGAATAGCGCCGTCAATTTCATTTTTGATTGAAAGATATTGACTCTTCAAATCTACGAGAGGGATATTCATTCTTTTTTCTTATAGGGGAGGCTGGAAATGGTGTTGATAATTTTGGCAGGGTTCCCGGCGGCCACGTTGTTCGGAGGTACGTCTTTCGTTACGACTGCTCCCGCACCGATCAAAGAATTTTCGCCGATTGTCACACCGGGCAATAACGTTGCATTCGCTCCGACCTTTGCATTTTTTTTAACAATCGCACCGCGCAATTCTTCTTTTACGTTTGGCGAAAGTGGATAGAGAGCATTTGTAATGACGACATGCGGTCCCAGCCAGCAGCCGTCTTCAAGAATCAACGTCTCAGGGACAAATGCGCTTGTGTGAATACGAACATTCGAGCCGATCGTCACATGATGCTCAATGACCGACAACGTTCCGATGCTGACATTGTTTCCGATTCGGTTTTCTTCTCGGACCATCACATGATGGCCGGTTTGAAAATTATCGCCGATAATGTTTCCGGCGTAGATGACCGTATGCGACCGAATGACGGCATTATCCCCAATACTCGTCGCCAACTCCCCCGATTTTTTGCCGCGCGGGGGAACCCCGATGATGACAAAGTCCTCGATCACGGCATTCCGGCCGATCGTGACATTCGGATGGATCTTGTAATTCATAAATTCCTGCAATGTATTATGCAGTTCGGGCGTAGATTTTTTCGATGATCTCTACCGTTTTCATCCCTTCAAGGCCGCCGGTCGCAATGGGTGCGTTTTTCGAGAGGACGTCGATGACGTTCGCATACACCTTGTCGTGGTTGGACATGGATCCCTGGTAAAATCCATATTCATTGGCGGGGGCGGATTGAGGAACATCTTTTATTTCATAGCCGTCGATTGATTGGTATTCCAGCACATTCAAATACTGTCCACCAACTTTCATTGTTCCTTTTTCGCCGAAGAGCGTAATAGAGCCTTCCATGTTCTTCTTAAAACTGTTTACAGTGTAATTGATCGTTCCAATTGCCCCGTTTTGAAATTGAAGAAGAACGACTCCGGTGTCCTCAAATTGCACGGTTTTGGGATGGGCAAAATTTTTCGTTATCGACTGAACGCTTGCAACATCTCCGACCATCCAATACAGCAAATCAATAAAGTGGCTGAACTGCGTGTACAGCGTGCCGCCGTCCAGAGATTTTTTCCCCTTCCAATCAGATTCTTCGTAGTAGCGATCGTTTCGGTTCCAAAAACAGTTCAATTGAACACTGTAGATTTTTCCAAGCCGGCCTTGATCAATTGCCTTCTTCATCTCCACAATCGGCGGATTAAAGCGGTTTTGTTTAACAATGAAGAGATTCTTTTTTGCTTTTTCAGCCGCGTCGATCATTCTGCGGCAATCGCTTGAAGTAATGGCCATCGGCTTTTCGCACAGCACATGTTTGCCGGCGTTGAGTGCTTTGATAGTATGGTCCGCATGGAGGGCGTTCGGTGTGCAAATCGAGACAACGTCGATGGTTTTTTCAGTGGAAAGCAAATCATCGATGTGGCTGTAATCATGGCATGCATATTTAACGCCGAGGTCTTTTGCTTTTCCCGGCTTTGTATCGCAGACCGCAACCAATTGAGCCATCTTGTTGATGTGTTCCGCGTGCCGCTGGGCGATTCTGCCGCAGCCAATAATTCCAAAGGTGATTTTCTTCATGTTGAACTTTCTTCGACTCTTTGCGTGAAAAATGCTCTCCAATTTATTCATTTTTTGGAGCAATTGCAAAGTTGGCACAGAGAAGGGATTCCCCCTTCCTCCCGATCTGGCTGAATTCTATTATATCCGGAAGTACGAGTTAATACTTGATCTGTCGCAATCGAAGGGACTTCTGTGTTTTTCACATTTGCTTTTAATTGTAATTAACCATAAACTACTTCCCGGTACACGGGGCCAATGGGGTTTTCTTCACATCGTTATTCTTCTTAATTTCTTCCCCCAAAAGTCACCTGGCTGGCTCAGTGAAGTGTTAACCCAGAGGGACAAAATATCCAGCACAAAGACTCCCCGTAAAGCGATTTTCCACATCGTTGAATATGTCCGATTTACTTATGCAATGAAGACAATCATCATTGAGTCTATTCGCATATTGGCGCATGGGATTTATGAACGAGGAGAGACAATATGGAACATGATACTATTTTATTGAGAAGAAAAATTCGGAATCATTCTTCAAGCCTTAATGCTATGATGCGTTTATATTTTTTGGGCATCTTTATTTTGATGATCTGCTTTGTTATGGAGGCCCAAGCTCAATTTTATCAGATTGGAAATAAACTCGTCGGCACAGGAGCCGCGGGAGCTGCTTATCAGGGGATGTCGGTTGCCATTTCCGGGGACGGTAATACGGCTATTGTCGGCGGGCACGAAGATAACGGAGGCGTTGGGGCGGCGTGGATCTACACTCGTCTAAATGGAGTGTGGAGTCAGCAGGGAACGAAGCTCGTCGGATCGGGCGCCATGGGTACTTCAGCGCAGGGTGTCGCTGTAGCTCTATCGTGGGATGGTAACACGGCGATCATCGGCGGACCGTGGGATAACAGCTATGTCGGTGCCGCATGGGTATTCACAAGGAGTGGGAATACATGGACGCAGCAAGGAAACAAAATCGTTGGGAGCGATGTATCAGTTACTCCATTTTTTGGGTATTCTTTAGGGTTATCAAGTGACGGGAACACCGCAGTTATAGGAGCACCAGTTGATAGTGGTCAACAATATGCGGCAGTGGGAGCAGCATGCGTATTCACGCGAAAAAGCGGTATTTGGACACAACAAGGAAAGAAATTAGTTGGCACCAATTCGTCAGGTTCTCCACAACAGGGGGTTTCAGTCGGAATCTCCTCCGATGGGAACACGGTTATTATAGGAGGTCCCACTGACAGTGCTAATACAGGGGCCGCCTGGGTATTCACTCGAAGCGACAGCGTTTGGACACAGCAGGGAGGCAAGCTCGTGGGTACTGCCGCAACAAGTGCGCAGCAAGGGGCAAGTATTCGTCTCTCAAGTGATGGAAATACAGCAATCATCGGCGGTCCTTACGACAATAGTGGATCAGGTGCAGCATGGATTTTCTCAAGAAGCGAAGGAACATGGACACAGAACGGGGGCAAGCTATACGGGGGCGGCGCCGTCGGCGCAGCTAATCAAGGGTACTCCGTGGCGATTTCTGGGGATGACAGTGTTGTTATTGTCGGCGGACCCGCTGACGATGGTAATATAGGGGCAGCATGGGTTTATGCATTAAGCAATGGAGTTTGGAATCAGCAAGGGGGCAAACTCGTCGGAAGCGGTGCAACCGGCACCTCCGAGCAAGGATGGTCTGTCGCCATTTCCGGAGACGCCCTCACGGGTATCGTGGGGGGGCGAACTGACAATAGTAATACCGGTGCAATCTGGATGTACCAAAAAGCGGTCACAGATACCGCAGAGTCAGAGTTCGTTGCGTATTACCCTTTCAATGGCAATGCCAATGACTCGAGTGGAAATGGATATAATGGAATTGTAACCGGAGCAACGCTTACGACGGATAGGTTCGGTGCGGCTAACAGTGCATATAGCTTTGATGGGTCCACTTCCATTATTCGCTGTGGAGATATCCTGGATAGTGTTTTCTGCGCCCCCGTTGCAAAATTTAGTGTTTCGGGATGGGCGATGACGAGAACGTATGGAAGCATTGCGCCCGGAGGCGGATTTATTATCGGCAAGAATGGAGGGGGAAATGCCGGGCCGTATCAATGGAACGTAACTCACCTTAATGGTGTGCTTTATGCGGCAGTTATGTCCGACACCCTCGCGCAAAACTACGTTGCAGTCACCAGTCCGATGACAACAAACCAGTGGTTTCATTTTGTTCTTGTGTTTGACGGTAGTCTGCCGGAGTTGCAGCGTGTTAAACTCTATGTTAATGGACAGTCGTCGAACACTTCCCTTTATCAACAAGTAGGAACATTAGGGACAACGACGGAAAATAGCACACAAAATCTTACAATCGGCGCAAGTCATTATGCTAACAATCCTAATTCTTTCCACGATTTTTATAATGGGAACATTGATGATATCCGAATTTACAATGGGGCGCTCGATAGTGCAGCAGTTCAATCCCTCTATCATGAGAGGGGCTGGGCATTATTTTCGCAACCAGGCCTGGTACTCTATTACCCGTTTAACGGCAATGCTAACGACTCCAGCAGGAACGGATATAACGGCACCGTTGCCGGAGCGACTCTCACGGCAGACAGATTCGGTGCTGCAAACAGCGCGTATAGCTTTGATGGATCATCTTCTATTATTCGATGCGGCGATATCCTCGACAGCGTATTTTCCGCCCCCGTCGCACAATTTAGTGTTTCGGGATGGGCGATGACGAGAACGTACGGAAGCTTTGCCGGTGGCGGCGGATTTATTATCGGCAAAAATGGAGGCGGTAATCTCGGACCGTATCAATGGAACGTGACTCACGATGATGGTGTGCTTTACGGAGCAGTTTTCTCCGACACGCTCGCGCAAAACTATATTGCCCTCACCAGTCCAATGACCAAGAACCAATGGTTCCATTTTGTTCTTGTGTTTAACGGGAGTTTGCCAGAAATGCAGCGTGTCAAACTCTATGTTAACGGAGTGTCCACGAATAGTTCCGTGTACCAGAATGTAGGAACACTCGGCACTGCGACTGTGAATAGTACGCAAAATCTTACAATCGGTGCAACTCAGTATACCAACAATCCAGCACTTCCTGGAAATTTTTATGATGGGAATATTGATGATATCGGCATTTATAATTGGGCTTTAGACAGCACAACGGTTCAATCTCTTTACCATGAGAGAGGATGGCCGAAATCTTTGGAGCCTGGACTTGTTGCATACTATCCATTCAATGGCAACGCCAATGACTCGAGTGGAAACGGATACAATGGGACGGTTTATGGAGCAACGTTAACAACCGATCGCTTTGGAAAAAGTAACAGTGCGTATCATTTTACAGGAGGTGCATCTATTGGTATTCCTGAATTATTTCCGGATACGGTCTCGGCTTTCACATTTGCATCATGGGTAATGAAAGATACTATGGATTACAATACTCATGAGATTATATATAAAGGTTTAGATCAAGGGGAAGCATCATTGGGTATCACAAAAACAACAAATGGCACCATGGTTGGTTTTGGCGTTAATATCGAAACCGGTGTATATGGCGATCAAAATTGGTATTCTGTTAACATGCCCGACACGTTAAAAGCAAAGACATATTATTTTCTAGTTGGACGATATACCATGGGGCAAAAAATAGATTTCTTCATTAACGGGATATTGATCGGTTCATTGCCGGTTCCAAGTTTACCGCTGGCTCAATGGCCTGGCCATTCGTACTCTGCAATTGGAGTACAGCCTCAATTTCCGACGACGGGGTATTGGAATGGTGTCATTGACGATATTCGAGTTTATAATTACGCGGTGGATAGTGCAACAATTCAGTCTCTCTATCACGAGGGGGGATGGCCGCTGTCTTCAATGCCAAAACTGGAATTGTATTATCCATTCAGCGGTAACGCTAACGACTCAAGTGGGAACGGATACAATGGGGCGGTAGTCAACGCCACGTTGGCAGCTGATCGATTTAATCATCCTAACTTAGCGTACTACTTTAACGGAACGAATAGTTATATCTATGTCGGTGATATTTTGGATAGCGTCTTTTCCGCTCCCGTGGCAAAATTTAGTGTTTCGGGATGGGCCAAAACCGTTGTTCCCGGTTCGAAAGCGGGCGGGGGCGGTTTCATTATGGGTAAATCGGGAAGCGGCAATGCGGGCATCTACGAATGGGGGATGGCTCACTACAACGACAACAATGTGTACGCCGGTATTTATTATGATGGCTCTGTCGGACGTTACACACAGGTCACCAGTACTCCGGTCGCACCTGGTAATTGGTTTCATTTTGTTTATGTGTACGACGGGTCTTTACCGTCGGCTGAGCGACTGAAACTTTATATTAACGCAACCATCAACTTAGTTACAACGGCAAGCGTCGGAACTCCCGGCACCGGAACGATGAATACGGCACAGCCGTTGACGATCGGTGCAGGCTTAAATCTTCCCGACTCCCCCAACAACTTTTATAACGGATACATTGATGACATCCGCATTTACAACGGCGTGATTAGTGATTCGGCTATTCAAGCTCTTTTCCATGAGGGGGGATGGCAAATTGAAGGAATGTATCGGATGGGGGAAGATATTCCTGCGGATTTTGAACTTTCGTCGAATTATCCTAACCCCTTCAATCCATCCACCACCATTCGGTTCGGTGTCCCTGTACAAAGCCGGGTAAAGATTGAGATCTTCAATATCCTCGGACAACGAGTTACAGAACTTGCGGACACAGAAGTCGGGGCGGGCTATTTTGAGAAAGTATGGCAGGCAAATTATGCATCGGGAATATATTTTTATCGCATTGAGGCTGTATCGTTGAGCGATCCGAGCAAGCGGTTTGTTGCTACGAAAAAAATGCTTCTCATGAAGTAAAAGTACCTCAATAAACACTGAAACGATTTCAAGATCGTAAAATGTTTGAGGCTGTAAACAAGAAAGCCACGATAATCCTCGTGGCTTCCTTGTTTTGTTGGAGCGACCCTAAAAATTACAGATGCTCTCCTTACTTTTCCCCTTTAATGACCATCCAGAATCCGCACCAGGGGGCGAGAAGTTTTTGATTTACTGCGTTGACGAAATTCGGAAACCTTCGGCGGTACGAATCGCAAAGTGAATAGCTTCGATTCCGAAACCGTGAGAACATTCGTTCGGCTTCGGATTTTGAGTACGCTTTTCCGAGCGGGTTTTCACCGCCGTCATACACGCGCACCCAATCCTCTAAAAGAGTCGGGCGCGACAATGTAGTATTTTTCCCCTTCAGGGATTTCCATAAAGTGAAGAGTGGAATGCCGAGCCACACGTGAAGCGAATTCTTGTGGTAGAGCATGATGACGATCTTCCCGCCCGGACGCAGGACACGGTATACTTCATCGATCGCTTTTTGAGTATTTGGAGTGTGGTGAAGTACGCCGAATGAATAAACGACATCGAACGTGGCATCTGCAAAAGGAAGGTTTTCCGCATCCGAAACGCGAGCGTCAACGGTCAATCCTTCAAGCTCGAAACGTCTCTTGACAAGTTCGATGCTTTGAGGAGTGAGGTCGACTCCAGTGACGTGCGCACCGCCTTTAGCAAATTGGAGAAGGTCTGTCCCGAGGCCGCACCCCACCTCCAATAATTTTTTTCCCTTGTAACGGTCAAAACCAATAATGCTATTCATGAACGGCTGAGTTTCGTACCTGAACCGTTCAACTTCAGCGAAGAATTCTTTAGACCCCCATGCTAAGTGAGTGAATTGAGTTCCGCACGGGTGGGCGTTCCAATATTCCCTCACTTGCGATTTTAACTGTTCGTCTTGCTCATTGATCATTTGGTTCCCGTCATTGTCGTAATAGGATTTCCGGCTTATGAAATTTTCTCTCCGGCGATCCAGAATTTGTGCCACATTTTAAAGTTGATAAGGCTCCAAATCTGAGTCGAATAGTTGATTCCGGTCCGCTCGTATTCGTCGATAAGGTTGTGTATGTAGGTCGTATCGGTGTACGGGTCATCGTGCTCGAATAGGTATGGTTTGGCATATTCAAGGATTTTCTTTGTCAACATATTTTTTCCCGACCCGGCAAAGCCAATTTTTTTCCGGTAGATAATATTGCGGGGGATCAAACCTTCCACCGCTTTCTTGAGAATATATTTTGTTTCGCCGTTCTTGATTTTTAGCTGCCACGGAATTTTCATTGAAAACTCGATGAGTTTATGGTCGAGGAACGGGACGCGCGCTTCAACCGACGTTGCCATCGTCATCTTGTCGACGCGCATCAACAGCAGCTCGGGAAGGCGATTCTTTAATTCCCAGTAGATCATTTTCGTTGAATAATCGCCCCCCGGCACGGCGCGAAATGATTCATCGACTAAAGCCCCGGATGGTGTTGCGAACGCGTTCAAAAGTTTTGTTTTTTCGCTGTCGTCGAACGCAGTCGCCCCGCCGAGAAACGGCTCTTTTGCTGTCAGGAAATTCTTGATGTAATTCTGACGGTAATCGACCCGAAGGGATTTCAAGAGCGTTGAAAGCAGCATGTAGCTTGTTGAACGGATTGATTCCGGCATGGCGCGGATGAGCCGAAATTGCTCCTGCAAGCGGATGATGCGTTTGTAGAGCGTGTAACCGCAAAATTGCTCGTCGCTTCCCTCTCCAACCTGGACCACAATTGTTCCGTTGTCTCTTGCCAGTTTTGAAACATAATAGAGGGGAAATGAGACGGGGTCGGCGAGCGGCTCGTCGTGATGGTAAATGACGTTTGGAAAAAGGTTGATGAAGTCGTCGTCGTTGATGACTATTTCGTGGTGGTTTGTCTTGAATTCTTTCGCGATCTGCCGGGCATACGAAAACTCATTGACATTTTCTTGTCCCTCTATTGCAACCGAAAATGTGTCAACAGGGCGATTCATGAGTTGGCTCATCAATGCTACGTTTGTGCTCGAGTCGATGCCGCCGCTGAGAAATACACCGAACGGAACATCGCTCATCATTCTCTTTTCGATGGATTCGCGGAGCAGCTCGATGATGCGCCGGGTGCAGTATTCCTCATTGTTCACATCCTCGCCGTTGACCGGCTGAAAGACATTCCAGTATTCCCCTTTGTTGACCGTACCGTCCAACGCTACTTCTAAAAAATGTCCGGCTTCAAGTTTTTTAATCCCCTTGAAGAGCGTTTGCGGAGCCGGCGTTGCAATGAACGTGAAGTAATGTGAAAGGGCAGTTTCGTCAACCTCGCGCGGTATCGAGGGGTCCTCGAGAATAGCTTTTATCTCGGAGGCAAACAATAGGCGGTTGTTCACAACGGTATAGTAGAGGGGCTTGATGCCGATCCGGTCTCGGAAGAGGAAGAGTTTTTGTTTTTTTGAATCCCAGAGGGCGATGGCAAACATCCCCTCAAGTTTTTGTACGAATTGAGGTCCATATTCTTCGTACGCGTGGATCAGGGTTTCGGTATCGCTGCGGGATTTGTAACGGTGGCCCGCAGCTTCGAGCGCGGGGCGAAGTTTTGCATGGTTGTAGATCTCGCCGTTGAGCATGATCCAGACGGTACCATCTTCGTTGCACATCGGCTGGTTACCGGCAGGGGAGAGATCGACGATCGCAAGCCGCCGAAAACCGAATCCAAGATTTTTCTGCGGAGAGATATACGTTCCGTCCGAATCGGGGCCGCGGTGCTTGATCTTCTCCGTCATGTTCTGGAGGAGATCCTCATCCACCGGTCGAGCGTTTCCATTGAAATGGAGTATACCGCAGATGCCGCACATAAGAAAATAAAGAATGAAAAGGAAAAATTAAAAAGCTAAATCTGCGAGCGACAGATTTAGCTTCCGCTGTATACAAGGTAGTGGAATTTCGTTAGAGTTTCAAGAAGCGGTAGGCGGGTGTAGTAGCGCACTTTCAAAGTAAATGTCATTCCAGTCGACAGACTCCGTCGCACTCTGACGAGCGAAATTCCTTCGGAACCGGAATCCATTCAATTGGGCATGGGTGCCAGCTTTTCCCGAAAATGCCTTCGGCACGCTGCATGACAAATCTCTTTTATTTTGAATATTCAAAATGTACCAATGCCCCGCATTTCGGTAATGGGTAATTTTGTTTTTCTAGCGGGAGGTGACGGACACCTCACTCCCAAAAATCACGTTATGCCAGAATATTTGGCAAGATAAATCGGTAAGGTGTCCGTCACCTTAACAAACTTGAGCACTACCCGCATTTGCTTTTGTAGGGACTTCTACTACATTGCTTTTTATGCGTATTGCAATTATCTCCGATATCCATGCAAACCTGGAAGCTCTCCAGCAAGCTTTCAAAATCATCGACACAAAAGAGATCGATCATGTGTACTGCCTCGGCGACATTGTCGGCTACGGTGCAGATCCAAATGAGTGCATTACAATCATGCGGGATCGCGGCGTTTCATGCGTCATCGGCAACCATGACCAAGCGGTGCTCAACGCAAACACAGCAGTGAATTTAAATCGTTTTGCACGGGAGGCGGTTGAGTGGACGGCCCGGCAATTGACACCCGAGCACATTGCATTCCTTTCACACCTGCCGTATGTCAGCGTTGAGCGTCACTGTACCTTCGTTCATGCCTCACCGAATAAGCCTGAGGAGTGGAACTACATTATTACTTCATACGACGCTCAGGAAAATTTCCAATTCTTCACAACTTCAATATGCTGGATAGGGCATACTCATCGAAGCGAGGTATATTGCGAGGATATGAAGTCAACTGAAGTGGAAAAAGGGAAGAGGTATATTATCAATGTTGGGAGTGTCGGCCAACCGCGCAACGGCGACAACCGTTTGAGCTTCGGGGTTTTTGACATCGGCCGGTTTGAGTATGAACATGTTGTCTCAGCGTATGACGCCGAATCAGCGCGGAAGAAGATTATTAACGCGGGATTGCCCTCGTACTTGGGGGATCGGCTGCTCGTCGGCATGTAATATGAATTCTCACTGCGAAGCTGCCAGAAGTTCCGCTTGAAAAGTTTCCTTCGTTTGCATGCCGATCATTTTCTTGACGATCTCCCCCTTCTTGTTTACAAAGAACGATGTAGGAATGCCTCGAATACCGCCAAACGCCTGTTCGAGCTCTCCGTTGTCGATGACGATCGGGTATGCGAGATTTGCCTGCACTGCAAATGTGTGAACAAGGTTGACCACGTCGCCGTCGCGGTCGACCGAGATGCCGATGATCTTGATGTTTTTGTCTTTGTATTCGTTATGAAGAGCGACGAGGTCGGGCAATTCCCGCTTGCATGGACCGCACCATGTTGCCCAGAAATTTATCAAGACGACGTTATCTTTCGAAAAATCCGAGAACGATACTTGCTTGCCCGTTTCGTCCGTCCAGCTAAAATCGGCTACTTTGGTCCCTTCGCCCTTCTGAACTGAATTCACTTTCGACACGTTGCCGATAAAATCGCCCGACGACGGAACTTCGGATTGTGCGGATGAGTTCTCTTCGCCTTTTTTTGCACAGCCGGAGAGAATCAACAACGAAAAGAGCGTTACCGTGAAAAATGTTCTCATGCTGGAAATATGGAAATGAGTTTGGATGTTGTTCATCATCGGTTTACCATGGGTCTTTGTCGCTCAAAAGAGCGATCATTTTATCTCGTCCTATTTTGCTGACTGCAGCACAAAGCGTGTTCTTATGTCTCCAAAGGACAACGTTGCACAGGTCGGGCGTTTGTTCGAAATACCAACCGGTCTTTGCAAGCGCGGCCTTGGCATTTTCGGGCAACCCGATTCTATTGCCGCTCATTGCTTCGTTCATGTCCACTTGATAAACGTAGAGGAGTCCTTCACCGCCTATTTTGTAAACAACGTGGGCCAGGCGTACGCCGTTGATTTCTGAAAGAATGCCGCCGCACCAATCGCAACCGCTCAACGTTGCAACGCTCACCTCGAACGGCGTATCTTTCGAAAGAAAGTCTTTGATATCGTCCGGGTCATGGCTTACCAGCGTCGGCTTAAGCGCGCCGGTCATAGCTGCACTGTAGTTGTTCAACGACTGTGTGATAATATTTTTTTCGCTGGAAATGGGAATAGCGTTGTTCTTTTGGAGCAGAGAGACTGCGCCGACGGCAACAAGAACGAGTGCCACTAGCGCAACCGCCGGGTTCAAAAATGCTCCCCCGAAGATTGCCGTGAGCCAACTTTTTGACGAGGGATGAAGCTTCTCCACCTCGGAAAATAGAGAGGCCTGCACGATACTCGGAGCGCTCTGGCGCTGCACTTTTGCACGGACAACCGATTTGATTATTTGTTCCATCTCGAATTCATTGCGGCAGGAAGGGCAATCCCCGGCGTGGGCCGTAAAGCGGGATATGATGTCTGCGTGAAGGCGCTTGTCTACTGCTTCACTGATCAACTCGTGGAACTCGCGGCAATCCACAGCTACACCTTCACGGTAAATTTTTTCATCGCTCAATCCTTTCCAACAAAACCGCGCTTTTTTGCATACTCAAAAAGTTTTGCGTAAAGAAGTTTTCGTCCCCGATGCAATCGCGATCGCACCGTCCCCACCGGGCATTCAACAAACTCTGCAATTTCTTCGTACGTTAAGCCTTCGATATCGCACAAGATGACGACCGTGCGGAATTCTTCCGGAAGCGACTCGAGGGCTTTAGTAACGTCATCGTCCAGCAAATGTCCGAATAATTTTTCCTGCAAATCGTTTGCATCGGTGGAGTTTTCACGAATGACGTTGTAAAAATTCTGAATATCGTTGTAATCGACGGTATCGGGTTCCTTAACGGCTTTCCGGTAGACGTTGATATACGTGTTTTTCATAATACGGAACAACCATGCGCGGACGTTCGTTCCTTTTTCATACTTATCCCAGAATCGAAATGCCTTGAGGAATGTCTCCTGGAGGAGGTCGCGAGCGTCATCCGCGTTGCCGGTCATCCGGAGCGCATAATTATAGAGAATGTCTGTGTGGGGGATAGCCTCCTGTTCAAACTCTTTATGGAGGCTTTTGGCAGGATTGATAATAGCAAGAAAGATTGCAAACATGCGATTGTTCCCTCGCGGCAGTGCAGGCCGTGAATGAGATAGTCAACAGTGCGTTCAAGGTTTTAGGAATGTCGCATGCTGTTGAATGTGCGCTTCAGATACTTAAAACTTAACAAAAAACGGAATGACATTCAACATGTCAGTTTGTATATTATGTGCGAGCAGTGTTTTGAAAAAGAACGGGAGCCGTTCATGAAGAAACTTTTAACGTTATTGTGCTTCTCTTTTTTATTTGCCGCCTGTTCGGCGATCCCTGCAAATTCTGACCGACGCCTCCCCGGGAAAATGGACGACGGCAGGACGCTCTTGCCGAATGGCTGGATTCTTTCTCCCGCAGGAAGGTCAATCGACCTTGGCGATCTTCCGTTAGGAATGCAAATCTCGCCCGACGGGAAGTTTGCCGCCATCGTAAACAGCGGGGAAGGAAAGCAGACCATTTCGCTTGTCGATATCAATACGGAACGTGTCGTCCAGACGTTGCCGATCAAGAAAACGTGGATGGGCGTGTGTTTCAATAAACAGGGGAGCAGAATGTATGTCTCCGCCGGGAACGACAACGGGATACATGAGTATGCACTTGAACATGATTCCGCATCGTACCTTCGGACTCTCCAGCTCGGGAAAGAATATCCCGAGCAGGATATTTCGCCCGCCGGCATAGCGATGAACAGCGAAGGATCCATCCTCTATGTTGCGACAAAAGGAAATAACTCGCTCTATAAAATTGAAGTGTCGAGCGGCAACGTTTTGAAGGTTCTGGCTTTCTCTCAGCCGCTCTATTCCTGCTCGGTTGACGAACAGCGGCATCGTGTGTACGTGAGCGTGTGGGGAGGATCCGAAATTGCCGTCGTGGATGCTGATTCGATGTTGGCAAGGAAATTCATACCCGTCGGCGATCATCCGAACGAAATGGTTCAGACAAAGGACGGCGCGCGGCTCTTTGTTGCAAATGCGAACTTCAATACGGTATCGGTTATCGACCTTGAAGGGATGAAAGTTATCGAAACAATCTCGACATCTCTTTCCCCAGACGCGCTCAACGGCAGTACACCGAATTCTCTCGCCCTTTCTCCCGATAATTCAACATTGTACGTCGCTAACGCCGACAATAATTTTTTGGCAGTGATCGATGTCGAAAAATTCGGCCACAGCCGTTCCAAAGGGTTTATCCCCACCGGGTGGTACCCGACGGTTGTCCGTTCTGTTGATAACCTTTTGCTTGTCGCCAACGGGAAAGGGATGATATCGAAAGCAAATCCGCACCACGAATACATTGCGAGCCTCCTGGTGGGGACATTGTCGTTCATCCCCGTGCCAACGGAAGAAGCATTGGAAAAGTACTCGGCTCAAGTTTTTCAAAATACGCCCATCACGAGGACACACCCTGATCAAGCATGGGACCAGCAGAACCCTATTCCGAAATCGCCCTCCACCCGTTCTCCGATCAAACATGTTTTTTACATTATCAAAGAGAACCGGACATATGATCAACTTTTCGGCGATTTGCCGCAGGGGAACGGCGACTCGACGCTCTGCCTTTTTGGTCGAGACGTTACGCCGAATCAACATGCACTTGCTGATGAATTTGCACTGCTCGATAATTATTATGAGGACGCCGAAGTCAGCGCCGACGGGCACAATTGGTCGATGGCGGCGTACGCGACGGATTTTGTCGAGAAAACGTGGCCCACATACTACGGCGGTCGCGGTGGCGAGTATGTCTACGAACAAGAAGGGATCGCAAGCCCCAGCATCGGATACATCTGGGACAATTGCATCAGGCACAGCGTTTCTTTTAGGAATTACGGTGAATTCTTGTATACTGACGATACGGCAAACGGCGTATCACCCATAAAGGCTTCCGGATTGCTGAACCATACCTCGCCACAGTATCGGGGATGGGATTTGGATTATCCGGACGTGGAACGCGCGAAAGCATGGACGCAGGAATTCGATGCGTACGAAACGGGTGATTCGCTGCCTCAATTTCAGATTATCAGATTGCCTAACGACCATACTGCGGGTACGAAGAAAAGTGCGCTCACTCCCCGTGCGATGGTTGCCGATAACGACCGGGCGCTTGGAATGATTGTCGAGCGAATTTCGCACAGCAAGTTCTGGAAAGAATCGGCAATTTTTGTTCTCGAAGACGACGCGCAAAACGGGCCTGATCATGTCGATGCCCACCGTTCGATTGCCCTGGTCGTCAGCCCCTACACCAAACGGAAGTTTGTCGACCATACGATGTATTCCACCTCCGGTATGCTTCGCACGATGGAATTGATTCTCGGCTTGCCTCCAATGAGCCAGGACCGATGCAAGCGCGACGCCGATGTTTGCCTCGTTCTCGTCCTCGCCGGATGTGACGCCCTTTGTTGCCCGGAACAACATCATCGACCTTCGGGAGAAGAATGCACTTGGCGCGTACGGGCAGGTGCGAATGGAAGCGTTCAACCTTTCGAGAGAAGATATGGTGCCGGATGATGAATTCAACGAAATTATTTGGAAATCGGTGAAGGGGGCGGCCTCTGAACTGCCTGCGCCCGTTCGCAGCGCGTTCATCATAACGGGAGGCCGCGACGACAACGATGATAATTGAGTGGCGCCGTCTAATCGATGAATAATCTTGTTCGCATGATAGATCGATCGTTGACATTCAAACAAATACTTTGGCTCATTCCGATCGTTCTTACTCTGCACAATATTGAAGAAGCGCTGACGATGCCTCACTGGGTAATGGAGAACCTGCCGCTTATCAAAGAGAGTTTACCGGTCAAGATCGATATCCGCTTTACCCCTGCGCAGCTCCTTCTTTCACTTTTGCTAGCGACAATTGTGCCGTTCATCGTGACGGCGCTGTGTGTAAACGGCGAGAAGCAGAGCGGGAAATTGTATCTTCTTTTTCTTCTTCAGGCCATCGTGCTGCTCAACGTGTTCGTTCCGCATATCGCCGCGTCGATCCGAATGAAGCAATACAATCCCGGAGTCATCACCGCTGTTTGCGTCAATCTTCCTTTTTCGTTTTATGTGTTCCGGAGGGCGTATCGGGAACACTATCTCGCATCGCGCCAATTTGTGTCGCTGTTCCTTCTTGCATTAGTTGTGTACGCTCCGATTGCATGGGCACTTCATTTTGCAGGCGAGTGGATTGCAAAAGTTTTGTGGATGTCGGACACCTTATCGATAAAATCAGGATATATCGAAATATTGAGTAAGATAAACCAGCAAGGTGTCCGACATCTCTCTAGCGCTTGACCTTGGGGATCAAAAAAAGTACTTTGCTGTGAGATTGTTTACCGAGGAGAATCAGCCTATGACCGTAGCCGTTGGGATGCCAAAACCTTTTCAGAAAATTGAAAGTGATGAAATCTCCATCCATACCGTCCGAAAATACATTGTCGGAATCGATGAAGAGATTCCATTGCTCGGTGGAAAGCGCAGGCCGTACATCAACCTCGACAACGCCGCCAGCACACCGACAATTTCACTCATCACGGATAAGGTGAACGAATTCCTGAAATGGTATTCGAACGTTCACCGCGGCACCGGTTTCAAGTCGAAATTATCGTCGCGGGTCTTCGAAGAAGCACGCGAGACGATCGCGAAATTTGTCAATGCAGACCTTTCCGACAGCGTCGTCCTTTTTTGCAAGAACACCACCGAAGCGATCAACAAACTCGCCCATCGTTTTTCCTTCCAGCCGGGCGATGTTGTGCTGACATCGGTGATGGAGCATCATTCCAACGAATTGCCATGGCGGAAAGTCGCCCATGTTGTTCACATCGACGTCACTGCGGATGGCCGCATCGATGAAAACGATTTCAAAGAGAAAATTTCGCTTCACAAGTCGAATATCAAATTAGTTGCAGTGAGCGGGGCGTCGAATGTCACGGGATTTATTAACCCGGTCCATACCTACGCCCGATGGGCACACGGCATCGGCGCCAAAATTATGGTTGACGCGGCTCAGCTTGTTCCGCATCGCCCTATCGATATGAAAATGAAAAACGACCCCGGGCATCTTGATTATATCGCATTCTCAGCCCATAAAATGTACGCTCCGTTCGGCGTCGGCGTGCTGGTCGGATGCCGGCAAACGTTCGAAGAGGGAGACCCCGAATATGTCGGAGGCGGCACTGTAGACATTGTGAATTTGGAAAATGCTTATTGGACGGATTTACCCGATAAGGAGGAGGCCGGTACCCCCGATATCGTCGGGGCAGTTGCGCTGGCGCAAGCGATCCGGATTTTTGGAAAAATCGGATGGGATGATATCATCGAACATGAAGCGTCGCTGACTTGGTATGCGCTTGAAAAGATCAAGAAAATTCAGGGCGTTTCACTGTATGGCGACAAAAATAGCACGGGTGAAAGCGACCGGCTTGGCGTCATAACATTTAATGTCAACGATCTCAGCCATGCGCTGGTCGCCGCCATTTTAAGTTACGAATGGGGCATTGGAACGCGCAACGGCTGTTTCTGCGCCCACCCTTATGTGAAATGTTTGCTGCACGTTGGCGAAGAGGAATCGAAAGACATGGAGCGGCGCATTCTTGCCCGCGACCGCTCGACGCTCCCCGGTTTCGTACGTGCAAGTTTCGGCATATATAATACCAAGCAAGAAATCAACGTCCTGTGCGAGGCACTCTCCTCCATTGCGAAAGGAAATTACCGTCCCGGATATGTATTAAATAAGGAACGCGGCGAATATTACAGGACGGATACTATCGATGAGTTCGAAAAATATTTTTCGATGTAGTACCGTTCTGGAATAAATGACGTTTTTTGCGATCGCCTCTCAGTTTCCTCGATCTGGAGGCGAGAGAGAGAAAATCCCTCCCCTACAGGAGGGGGACAGGGTGGGGTTGATGAATTGCTCGACGTAAATTTTTCCTTCTCATACGCTTCATCCCATTTTTACCAAAAAGACTCTTAGCAACTATGAACCCCAAAAAACTTTCGCTCGCAACAAAAGCGATCCACGGAAAAAAACTTTATCCATACAAAGGCCCCGTTTCACTTCCCATCTATCAAACGTCCACATACCGGTTCGACAGTTCGGACGATGCGATTCGGTACGCCAACGGCGATACCTCGGTGTACGTCTATTCGCGTTACCACAATCCGACCGTGCACAACGTCGAGGAAAAAATCGCATTGATGGAAGAGGGGGAAAGCGCAGCGCTCTTTGCATCGGGGATGGCCGCCATCTCTACTGCCGTAATGACGTTTGTCCATGCCGGGGAAGAAATTGTGAGCACGCCGGCATTGTACGGCGGCACATACCGTTTCTTCCGCGATACGCTGCCGAACAGCACAATCGGCGTACATTATGCCGACCCCGAGAATCTTTCGAGTCTCGATAAGATTATTACAAAGAAGACCAGGCTTGTCTACTTTGAGACACCGACAAATCCGACGCTCAATATTGTGGAAATGGAACGCATTGTAACACTTGTGAAAAAAGCCGAAAAAAAGTTTCACACGCGAATCCTGACAATGATCGACAATACATTCGCCTCGTGCTTGAATCAGAAGCCGTTCGACGCAGGCGTCGACATTGTCATAGAAAGCGCGACAAAATATTTGGGCGGCCACAGCGATATTCTTGCTGGCGTTATCGTGAGCAAACAATCAATCATCGACAAGATTAAAACAACGTCGAAATATTTCGGCGGTTGTGCCGATCCGTTTATGGCATACCTGCTCTTCAGAAGCTTGAAGACGTTCGAACTCCGCGTTTCCCGCCAGAATGAAAATGCACTTAAACTCGCGCAAAGGTTAGAAAAGCATCCGAAAATTTCCCGCGTCATCTATCCCGGATTGGAATCACACCCGCACCATGTCCTTGCAAAGAAACAAATGACAGGTTTTGGCGGAATGGTAACAATTGAGGTTCGGGGCGGCGTGAAAGCAGCCGTAAAAGTCTGCGATTCGCTCAACGTTGCGGTCAATGCAATGTCACTCGGAGGAGTGGAAACACTTGTCAGCATTCCGGTCTATTCATCCCATGTGAACATGTCCGGGAAAGAATTACGGCAGCACGGCGTAACGCCGGGAATGATTCGCATCTCTGTAGGTGTTGAGGGAATTGATGATCTGATTTCAGATTTTGAACAAGCATTAAAAAAAATATAAAGGCCAATTTTCTAACCGCCAAAAGGCAGAGATAGCCAAGGGGGGGATTTATGAATGAACCAAGCAAAGGACTTGATTTTTTTGCTCATGAAGTAATCGGGGCAGCAATCGAAGTGCATCGTTTGCTCGGTCGGGGATTTCTAGAATCGGTGTACGAAGAGGCGCTATCGATTGAAATGAACCTGCGCGATATTCCATTTACTCGGCAGGTTGAGGTTGGCGTAGATTATAAGAGTCATATTGTTGGCAGAGGAAAACTGGATTTTTTGGTCGGCGGCAATCTTATTGTCGAACTCAAAGCAGTTGCAATCCTAGCTCCAATGCACTCGGCTCAATTATTATCCTACCTAAAAACGACCGGCTTTCATCTAGGTTTGCTTATTAACTTTAATACTACGGTTCTTAAAAATGGATTAAAAAGGATCATCCTCTCCTAACCCTTGGCAAACTTGGCGGTTGTATGTTCTCCCTCTGGAATTCTTTCCCATTTTTTTTTATATTGTTC
Source organism: uncultured Bacteroidota bacterium (assembly GCA_963717445.1). GTDB lineage: Bacteria > Bacteroidota > Ignavibacteria > UBA10030 > UBA8401 > JAGVPT01. The sequence goes on from OY970334.1 coordinate 2,947,008, forward strand.
CACCACTAACGTAGGCGAATGAAATTTATTCCATCGTACATTCCGTTGTTTGCTGCCGGGGAATTTCAACGGCGATTGGAACGACTGGAGGCAATGCTTCAATCGTGCACGGTATGTCCACATGACTGCGGCAACAACCGGTTTAAGAACGAGCTTGCGCGGTGCTACTCCGGTTATTTTCCGATCGTTTCATCCTATTGCCAGCATTTCGGCGAAGAGCCCGCACTCGGGGGCGAACACGGCGTTGGAAATATTTTTCTTGGGAACTGCAATCTGCGATGCGTTTACTGCCAGAATTTTCAAATCAGTCAGAACTGGAAGGCCGAGCGGGTGAATGAAACAAGCTTCGAGCGGATGGCCGGGATGATGCTTGAGCTTCAGGCTAAAGGAGTGCACGCCATCGGCTTTGTTTCACCGACCCATTTCGTTCCGCAGATTGTACGGGCTCTTTCGATTGCAATTCCGCAAGGGCTTGAGATCCCTCTCATCTACAATACCAATGCCTACGATTCAGTCGAAGTACTGAAACTCCTCGACGGTATTTTCGACATTTATCTCCCGGATTTAAAATACAGCGTCGATGAATTCGGCTACAAATATTCGAAGGTGAAATCATACACTGAAATTTCCCGCGCGGCAGTGAAAGAAATGCACAGGCAGGTCGGCAGCGATATCGAGTACGGCGACGACGGCTTGGTGAATCGTGGATTGATCATCCGTCATCTCGTCCTGCCGAACGATATTGCAACTTCGGAGGAAACGCTTCGATGGATAGCAACTGAGCTTGATCATCGTGTGACGTTAAGCGTGATGTCTCAATATTACCCGACACACAAAGCGTTGACGACGGAATTGCTCGACCGCCGTATCCGCGAAAGCGAGTACGATAAAGTCCTGCATCTGCTGGATACGCTCGGTTTCGAAAATGGCTGGGCGCAGGAATTTGAGAGTCAGGATTATTATAAGCCCGATTTCAGCGACAGGCTGGAACCATTCAAAGTAGAAGCGTAAAGGAGCATACCGCATGACGTTGTTGACGGAAAAACAGATTGTTGTTCAACTACGGTCGTCCAAAGGATGGAGACGTAAGGGGGTTGAAATTCGGAAAATTTTTGTCCACAAAGATTTTGCCCGTGCTATGGGGTTTGTGCAATCGGTCGCGCTCCTTGCAGAAAAAATGAACCACCATCCCGACATCGATATCCGATGGAACAAGGTTACACTGAGTCTCTCCACCCATAGTGCCGGCGGGCTTACGATGAAGGATTTTGCTCTGGCCGAACAGATTAATGCACTCAAGTAAGCAAAGCCGACAAACGAATGACGAACCAGGAACGCATTATAGCGCTCACCAAGATTCTGCTCGAAAATCCGGACGACTCGTTTTCCCGGTACGCCCTCGCGTTGGAATATAACAGCGCTGGAAATACGGAACGCGCAATGGCGGCGCTCCAAGAATTGATTCAACGCGACCCAAAGTACATCGCTGCATATCACCAGTTGGGACAATGCTACTGCAAGGTGAACAACACCGCAGAAGCAAAAAAAACCTATCGTCAGGGAATAGAACTTGCAACAGAGGCAAACGACATCCACGCAAAAACGGAGATGGAAGAGGAATTGGAAGACATCGAAGATGAATGGTAATTTGTTGGAGAAAAATTAAGAATTGAGGCTTCTGATAAATTGTCTCTCGCCAAGCCGCGAAGGCGCAAAGGCTCTGTTTTTAGATCATTTTGCCACTTTGCGTCTTTGCGTGAGCCATACTTTTAAAATTATTCAGAAGTCTCGAATTAGGAATTAAGAATTAAAAATGAAATCATCATAAGTGGCTTTGAAAACTTGACTCCTCTTTATTATTCCCTATGAATCTTCCAAAAGAAGAATTGCTGCAAATTTTCAAACAAACAGATGCGCTTCTTGAAGGTCATTTCCTGCTCACGTCCGGGTTGCACAGCTCCCAATACTTTCAATGCGCGAAAGTGCTTCAGTATCCTAAATATTTGCACCTTCTTGCCGGAGAGATTGCAAAGCATTTTGAGTATAGTGAAATTGAGCTGGTGATCTCGCCGGCGATCGGCGGAATTGTCGTGGGAACCGAAGTGGGCAGAATGTTGGAAGCTCGGACCATTTTCGCCGAACGGGAAAATGGCGCCATGAATTTGCGTCGCAGGTTCGACATTAAAAAAGGGGAACGGGTCTTAGTGGTCGAGGACGTCGTAACGACGGGCGGCTCTGTCAATGATATTATCCATATCGTCGAGAAGGCAGGGGCTACGCTCGCGGGGGTCGGCTACATTGTCGACCGGAGCAACGGTAAAACTACATTCAGCACAAAAAAATTCTCTGTCCTTCAAATGGACGTCGTGACCTACACTGCTGATTCGTGCCCGCTCTGCAGGGAAGGAAGCCCGGCGGTGAAACCGGGAAGCAGGAAATAGCCTGCAGGATTTTCCAATGAAATCACTTCTCGTTGTCATCAGCGATTCGCTCTTAAAGAAAGCCGAAGCAATGCTCGGGACCGGGCTCTTGTTCCACGCCGTCGCCGGTTTTGTATTGTTTCTCGTCGTGCTTGTTGTCGGCAAAGCAGTGAAATTTTTCCTGGATATTGCCGGACGAAAAATTTTATCGCGCACGGAGACCGATCTTGATGGTCAAATTTTAGAGATCGTTCTCGAGCGTGTGATGGCTATTAGCGCCATCTCGGGAATGTATTTAGGCCTTCGTGAACTCAGCGAGGGTCTGACACCCGCTAACACTTCATTCTTCAAATTCCTGGAGTATTCGGACGCTGCTCTCTACCTGCTGATGGCGTTTGTGCTGACGGCATTGGGGATCAAAATTGCCGATACGCTGATCAGGCATGCCCTTCATTCCGTTGCCGAAAAGGAATCGTCGAATTTCGACCGGGCGTTTGCACCGCTCGTCAATCGCTTTGTCAATATCCTCGTTGCCGTCATCGCGGTGATCGTTGTGCTCGATCATTTTGGGCAGAACATTTCGAGTCTGCTGGCGCTGCTCAGTGTCGGTTCTCTTGCCATCGGCCTGGCAGCTCAGGAAACGATTTCGAATATGATTTCGGGGTTTGTCATCATGCTTGACCGTCCGTTCCGTATCGGGGACCGGGTGAAGATTCCTACCGGGGAAGAGGGAGATGTGTTTGAGATCGGACTTCGGAGCACAAAGATCTTAGATTCAGACAATAACTTGATCGTCGTTCCGAACAGCGAGCTCATCAAAACGCGACTCGTGAATTATTCCTTTCCTGTTCCTGCCGTGCGTGTGGTTGTCGAAGTGAACGTTGCATATGGTTCGGATGTTGCCAAGGTTAAAAAAATTCTGCTGGATCTCGCCCTTGCCCATCCCGATGTTCTGAAGACGCCGACTCCCGAAGTCAATCTTATGAAGCTCGAGGAGGCAGGCCTTCGATTCAAACTTTTTTGCCGCGTCGCAGCGTTCAATCAACAGTTTCCGACTGGAGAAAAGCTTCGCGTTCAAGCGTACGAAGCGCTCATGAAAGCGAAGGTTGCGTTTGCCATTCCCCAACGGATAGTCCAAACGAGAGGAAGAGAATGACGATGGATTTTCAACTTCTTCGCAGAGAAAAAGTATACGTCGGAAAGATTGTTAACCTTATTGTTGACCACGTGAAATATCGTTCGGGCAACGAAACGGTCAGGGAGATTATCGAGCATCCTGGCGGAGGCGTCGTTCTTGCCGTATTCGAGAACGGCGACATTCTGTTGGTGAAACAGTACCGTTATCCGATTGGGGCGGATGTCATCGAATTGCCGGCGGGTAAACTCGATAACAAAGAAGACCCGCAGCATTGCGCCGAACGCGAGCTCCGGGAAGAAACAGGGTATGTCGCGCAACAATGGACGAAGCTGACGACAATAATGACCACCCCCGGATTTTGCAATGAACGGCTCCATATTTACATGGCACAGGGGCTTTCTTTGTCGCCGAAGGGACAATCATTGGAAGAGGGAGAGCAAACCATTAAACTTCTCCGCGTGCCGCTCGTCGAAGCTGTTGCGATGGTCGAGCGGGGAGAGATTGTGGATGGAAAATCGATAGCAGGAATTTTCCTCGGCGAACGCTTAATTCATGCGACGCGATGACAACGGAAAATGATTCGTCTCACGAAACGTATCCAGAAAGCCGGGCCTATCGAGTCGACCTGAAGCGTTGTATTGTGAATTCGTGCGATGGAGAGCTGGCAGAAATTGCTTACTATGAAAGAAATAATTGGGTTACGGTAGAGCTGCAGTGCAACCGCTGCAAGCGTAAATTTACGGTGAAAGTAGAAATGTGAGGGAGCAGAAGACAGAATACAGAAGACAGTAAACAAAAAGATTTTTAAAACTGAATTCTGTATTCTGTCTCCTGCATTCTTGCCATAATCAATCCGACAAACCACCATGATTAAAAACATTGTTTTCGATGTTGACGGAACGCTTCTCGACTCCAAACGCGACATTGCGGGGGCACAGTTATGGGTTCTGCAGCAGCTTGGCGTTGAGAATTATACGGAAGAAGATTTATATCCCCATATCGGCAAAACACTGCAGGAAACGTTTACGTTATTACTGCCGGACCGTCTCCATCCAAAAATTCCGGAAGCCGCAATAATGTACCGGGATTATTACCGGCCGCGCGCCCTCGAAAACACTAAGTTGTTTCCCGGCGTCAAAGAGACAATCGAAATCCTCCACATCAAAAAAATCAACCTTGCGACAGCGACAATTAAGTCGAGTGAGACGACAAAAAAGATACTGACATATTTTGGCATCGCCGAATATTTTTCCCAGTTGCAGGGAACAGACGGTATGCCTCATAAACCGAATCCATCTATTCTCAATAAAATATTGAAAGAGCAAAGGTGGATGAATGAAGAAACTCTCATGATCGGGGACACCGACAGGGATATTCTCACCGGGAAAAATGCCGGGATTGCTACATGCGGAGTGACATATGGAACCTGCACGCGCGAGCAGATCAACGACGCTCAACCGCAATGGATTATCGACAGCTTTCCCCAGATTCTTACTCTTCTATAATAATATGACTGCTAGTGAACTGATCCGCAAAAAGCGTGACGGTGTTTCTCTTTCTTTCGATGAATTGCAATTTATCATCACCGGCTTTGTGAAAGGGGAAATTCCCGAATACCAAATGTCGGCTTTTTTGATGGCGACCTATTTCCGCGGAATGAGTGGTGAAGAGTCACGCGCGTTTACCCGGTTGATGCTTCATTCCGGCAAGGTTATTGATTTATCGATGATCCCCGGAGTAAAAGTCGACAAACACTCTACCGGCGGAGTCGGCGACAAAATTTCGCTTCTCCTGGCGCCGATTGTTGCAGCGTGCGGAGTTCCCGTCCCGATGATCAGCGGCCGCGGCCTCGGGCACACAGGCGGAACGCTGGATAAGCTCGAATCTATTCCCGGTTTCAATACATCACTCTCGATCGGCGAGTATAAAAAAGCCATTGCCGAAGTCGGTGCCGTGATGATCGGTCAAACCAAAGAGATCGCCCCTGCTGACAAGAAAATGTATGCTCTTCGGGACGTGACCGCAACAGTGGAATGTATTCCTCTTATCGCCGGAAGCATTATGAGCAAAAAACTTGCGGAAGGGATTGACGCGCTTGTGCTCGATGTGAAGACCGGCCGCGGTGCGTTCATGCCGACGTATGACCGGGCAGTGGAATTGGCGACGGCGCTCGTCGGGATCGGCAACAGTTTCGGAAAAGAGACGGTCGGGTTCATCACAGATATGAATCAACCGATAGGATATAATATCGGGAATTGGCTCGAAGTTGTAGAGTCTGCCGATTGTTTGAAAGGAAAAAATGTTCCCGACATAATGGAGCTAGCGTACATTCTTGGCGGGACGATGGTGCTGTTGGGAAAGAAGGCAGCGACACTGGCAGAGGGAATCGAGCGATGCAAGGAGGTTGTCCGCAACGGCAAAGGGTATGAAAAATTTCTTCAACTTGTTAAACGGCAAGGGGGAGATATTTCATACATCGAAAAGCCTGGGAAGTATCTTCGTTCAAAATTCTCACGGGAAGTCGCATCGAGTGAGAGCGGCTACGTTACGGCCATCGACTCACTGGAACTCGGTTTCGCCGGTATTGCCCTTGGTGCAGGAAGAACAAGAGTCGATGATGTGATCGATCCGAAGGCAGGCATCATGCTTAAGAAGAAAGTTGGCGACCCGGTGAGTGCAGCGGAAATGCTTGCTGTATTCTACACCGACAAGAAATCCGCAGTCGATCCGGCGGCGGCGCGTATCGCAACGGCTTTCAGCGTCGGCCGCACAAAGCCAAGTCTTTCTCCGATTATCATCAGCCAGGTGGACAAAAGCGGCGTCAGACCATTTACCATCTGACACCGACCCTGTGTTTATTGATATTGACGAAATGAATTTTCAAAATTTTCTAGAAGGATAAATCAATGCGCGCAACCACGATTGCCTCGTTCATCATCGCCGTTTTCATTTTCGTCCAAACTTCGATTGCCCAGGGGCCCGATGCGATAGTCATCGTCCGCCAATCTACGTTGAACGGCTTTTTTGATGCCATCGGTCCGGTGAGTGGGAAAGCCCCATACAACGTATTGGGGATGAAGGGAGAATACACGTGGACCGTAAAGAACGCCCATATTGACCTTAAGCCAAACGCGGCGGATTTTGCCGCCGATGCGAGTGTAAAGGTGGGAATATTTTCGTATGGATCAGTTGCAAACGGCGAGGTGGAGATCAAATATCATCAAGAAACGAACAGAATATCGGTTAAAGTTCTGAAGGCATCCTTCGAAGTATATACAAAATTTTTCGGCAAGAAAATACATCTCGGTGATGTCGATATTTCAAAATTCTATCGACCGGAATTTGAGTTCGCCGGGCCTCAGCCTGTGCAGCCGAGCGTTCTGGTTACGCTCCCGGACAATCAATCCAAAACAGTCTACATTACTCCATTCAATCAGAATTTGAGGGTGGAACAAGAACAGATTGTCGTCACTTCGAATCTCAAATTTTCCGATCAACCTCCCCCGAAGTAACCGTAGATCCAAGCTTTAATTTCTGCTCAGGCGTTCATTATTGAAGAGTCCGAAACAGGGAAAGAAAAAAATAAATGACGATTCTCGTCAGGACTCCCTGCCTTTTCTTCACACAACGTATCATCGAGATAAAAAATAATGACGCTCAGTGCAGTTATCCCGACATACAATCGGTACGAAAGCCTGCTTCGTACTTTACGGTCCCTCGCCTTACAAACAGAATTGCCGGACGAGGTCATCATCGTTGATGCAAGTGACCCTGTCGGTGACGAAAACAATTTGACGAACGGTTTTCCTTCCTTACACATAACATATATCCGCTCCCGGCCATCCGTTTGCGCACAACGCAACACTGGAATAAAAAATGCAGCCGGTTCCTATATTTTTCTTTGCGACGATGACCTTGAGTTTCCGCAAGATTATATTTCGGAAATAAAAGCTTTCATCCGGACCAATCCAGGAGCTAAGGCTGTAACCGGTTCCTGGAACGAGAAAAATAAAGCGGGAGAATGGGGATACGAATACCCTGTGGGATCAATCGGACAATTATACTGGAAGTTCATTTTTCAGCAAGGTATTTGGTGTGATATAAAAAAAATAAAAGCGGGATATTTCAATAGATTTATTTGCCGTTTTGTCTTCAGGTTTTATTTAAAACGTAAAAATACTTACTCTCTCGCCGGATGGCCGCTGGTCACACCTTTTGAAAACCCCACATTCAAAACAGCGTTCTATAGTTTGGGAGCAAGCGTTGTTAGAAGGGACTGGCTTCTTTCAAGTCCGTTCGATGAAGTTCTGGATGCTCATGGCATCGGCGATCATTATGGAGTAGCGCTCCATTTTCCTGATTTCCCCGCAATACACGTTTTAACGGACGTCCCGGCGTATCATCATAAAATAGAAACCAATCGATTATCGGAAGCGGAAAGCTACTATAAAAGAGGATTGGCATTGCATTATTTCATGTGGGAGAGCCAAAGATTTACCTCGATAAACCGTTTATTTTTTATGTGGTCACTGATTGGGAACTGGATCGCTTTTCTCGTCAGGGGAAATCGGCCGCATTTAGAAGCCGCCAATAAAATATTTTTCACGATCCTGAAAGGAAATAATCCTTACATAATAAATTCGGTTAGAAAAACGTTACCAACGTCATGACTATCACTATATCAACTGACTGGCTATGTGTGCGGTAAGGCAAAAAATGATCCCACTGAAAATGAGCTTCGGGGAATTTTTGTTCACAATTCAAAATTGCGGATCGCATAAGTTTTTCATATATTTAAGTTCAACATCAAATTATCGTGCGGCAACTGGTTTCCCGTTCAAGGCTTTTCGAAACATCGACAAATGGAGACTTCTGAATAATTTTAAAAGTAAGGCTCACGCAAAGACGCAAAGTCGCAAAATGAATCAAAAATCAAGTTCTTGCGCCTTGGCGAGAGGCGATTTTTCAGATGTCTCAAATAGTGAAATTGATCGAATTGAGAGAGCAGGGTAGCTCAGTCCCCTTGGGACTTCGCTGAAGACATTTTCTAAATCTAATACGGCGGGGTAGCTTAGTCCCCTGTGGGACTTCGCTGAAGACATTCTCTAAATCTAATACGGCGGGGTAGCTCAGCTGGTTAGAGCGTCGGAATCATAATCCGTAGGTCGTGGGTTCGAATCCCTCCCCCGCTACTGAAAGTCGCCTTAATTGTGATTGCCCTTTCGATCGGGTGTGGAAGACGATGGAAAGGTTTTTTATTGGAGTGTTGATGAAGCTATGGCAAAGAAGTCACGATTGCCTGCGCTCTATGAAGGCTTTAAACGTTTTATAGAATCGCAGGATCTTCTTCACCGAGGGAACAAGGTATTAGTCGCCGTCAGCGGAGGAATCGATTCCGTCGTTTTGCTCGATTTGTTGGTCACGCTCTCGGTCGAATGGAAGTTGCAGCTCGTTATCCTCCACGTCAATCATCAATTACGAGGGGATGAAGCAATTGCTGACGAAAAATTTGTCGAGTCGCTGGCCAAGGGTTACCGTCTCCGGCTTTTCACGGCTCGCGTAGAAACAAAAAGGGAAGCGAAGAGGAAAAAAATTTCCATCCAGGAAGCGGCGAGAAACCTCCGGTATGCTTTCTTCCTCGTAAAGAAGTCTGAATTACATGCGGATGTCATCGCAACGGCGCACAACGCTAACGACAATGCCGAAACGCTGCTGCTGAATTTTATCAGGGGGACGGGAATTGACGGCATCGCAGGGATTCCTGTCCAGCGGGACAGTGCGTCGATTATCCGTCCGTTGCTTTTTGCCACGCGGCAGGAGATCGTCGCGTATGCGCGTGAGAGGGGATTAAAGTTCCGTGAAGACTCTTCGAACCTGAGCGACAAGTACAGCAGAAATTTCCTTCGAAGGCAGGTCATCCCGCTGCTTGAGAAGAGGGTGAACCCATCGCTCGTCAAATCGCTGTCGAGCTCGTCGGCTATTTTTAAGAGTTGCGCAGAGTATCTCAGAGGACATATTCAAAGCGCATGGTCGTCAGTGGTATCCGAAAATGACGGGGAGATTCTTTTTCTGAAAAGGGAACTGAGAAGACAGCATCCGTATATGCAACACATGATTGTGCACGATGCATTTCTTGGAAGGGGCATCGAACCGTCCGCCGAACGAATCGCCGTCGTGCTTTCCCTTCTCGACGCTGAAAAAGGGTCTCGTGTCGATTGTGGAAACGGATGGAGAGCAGAAAATGATTCGAACCATATTCTTCTCTCCCTGCGAAGTGCAACTCCCGGTTTTTCGTTTGTTTTGATGAAGGAAGGGAAGGTGACGAGCGATTTTTTCTCGCTTTCTGTAAAGAAATGCAAAAACGTTCCCAATAAGTTGGGGGCTCATTCGTCTACAGAGTATGTTGACGCCGTCAAGGTGAAATTTCCCTTATGCGTTCGCTCGTGGAAAGAGGGGGATGCGTTTGTCCCGCTCGGGATGAAGCACAGGAAAAAGGTAAGCGATTTATTTATCGATATGAAAATTTCGCGGGCGGAAAAGAGCAGGATACCGATCCTCGAATCCGACGGAAACATTGTATGGGTCGCGGGCTGCCGAATTGATGAACGGTACAAAATTACTCCAGCATCCACGGAAGCGTACAAACTTTCGATCAGCAACGCATGAAGAAGAAGATTTCCGTCAACAACGAGCCGTTCGAGCTCTATCTCAGCGAGAAGAAAATCCACGAGCGTGTAAAGCAGCTCGGGAAGAAACTGAACAGCGATTACGAAGGGAAGACCCCGATTTTTATCGGCGTGCTCAACGGCTCGTTCATCTTTTTTGCCGACTTGATCCGTGAAATTACGATCGATTGCGAAGTAGATTTTTTCAAGCTGTCGAGTTACGGCGATGCAAAAATTTCATCGGGGGACGTGCGGCTGTTGAAAGACCTGAATTGTGAAGTCGCCGGCCGTCATATCATTATCGTCGAAGATATCGTTGATTCCGGACTGTCGATCGATTTTATCAAGAAACTCATCCTTCAACAGAACCCAAAGTCGTTCGCGGTTGTTACATTGTTGTATAAAAAGGATGCTGTGAAAATTCCGTATCCCATAGAGTACGTCGGCTTCAAAATCCCGAGCGATTTTGTGGTCGGCTACGGGTTAGATTACGCGCAGAAAGTCCGCAACCTGCGCGGCGTGTACAAACTTGAAAAATAATGTTGTCATTCTCAGAGAGGAGTGCGTTGGCCATGGCTGACGAGAAACATCAACCGGAAGAAAAAAATGACGGCGAAAACCAGAAGCCGAACGGGTCGCAGAAGCGCCGCCAGTTCCTGCCGCCCAAAGGATTGAAAGGAAGAGGCCAGAAGCCGATGCTGCGCGGCGAAGACGACTTTAACTGGAGCAAGGTGTTGCGTGTCGTTCTCAGTTGGTCGGCGATCATCATGGCGGTGTTTTTGGTGATGACGCTTTTCAAGGGACAGGAAGCGACCGAGTATGAAGTGACATACACACAATACCAGGAATTTCTTACCGCCAACGAAATCGGACGGGCCGTCATCAAGAAATCGAACTTTAACGATTTCGATTTTCACGGCACGCTCAACGAGCCGGAAGACATTACGCTTCCCACCGGGAAAAAAGTTCGCGTGGAGAAGTTCACCCTCACGCTTCCGTACACCAACATCGACGATTCGGTAATTGCAAACTGGACGGCGCATCACGTTAATTTTAATATCACCAAGGAAGATAATGTTTGGATTAACGCGCTGGTTGGCGCACTCCCCTGGATATTGCTCCTCGGAATCTGGCTCATTATTTTCCGCCGAATGCAGGGGGGAGGGACAAAGGGAATTTTTTCGTTCGGAAAAAGCCGGGCGAAAATGTTGAGCGAAGGCTCCATCCGTATCACGTTTGCCGACGTTGCCGGTGCCGACGAGGCAAAAGCCGAGCTTCAGGAAATTATCGAATTCCTCAAAGAACCGGGCAAATTTCAGAAGCTAGGCGGAAAAATACCTCGCGGCGTATTGTTGCTCGGCCCTCCGGGAACGGGCAAGACGCTTCTTGCACGGGCTGTCGCAGGCGAAGCCGGGGTTCCGTTCTTTTCCATAAGCGGTGCAGATTTCGTCGAGATGTTTGTCGGGGTCGGTGCAAGCCGCGTTCGGGATCTTTTTGAACAGGGAAAGAAAAGCGCTCCGTGTATTATTTTTATCGACGAGATCGACGCTGTCGGCCGCCATCGTGGCGCAGGATTGGGAGGCGGTCACGACGAGCGTGAGCAGACGCTGAATCAATTGCTCGTTGAAATGGACGGCTTTGAACAAAATATCGGCGTCATTCTGATTGCGGCAACGAACAGGCCCGACGTTCTCGACCCGGCGCTTTTGCGCCCCGGCAGGTTCGACCGGCAGGTTGTTGTCGACAGGCCGGATGTGCGGGGACGTGAAGGGATTTTGAAAGTCCATACGCGCAATATTCCGCTCGGAGAGGATGTGAAGCTCGATGTGTTAGCGAAAGGGACGCCGGGGCTTTCGGGTGCGGACCTCGCGAACCTTGTGAACGAAGCTGCTCTTCTTGCGGCACGGCAGAATCAAAAAGAAGTCGCGATGCATCACTTTGAGGAATCAAAAGACAAAGTGATGATGGGAATGGAGCGAAAGAGTCTTATTATTTCGGACCGGGAGAAGCGTGTTACGTCATATCATGAATCCGGTCACGTGCTCGTGGCAAAAATGCTCCCGGAAGCCGACCCGGTGCACAAAGTGACGATTATTCCGCGCGGACGTGCGCTCGGCGTTACAACGTATTTACCGATGGACGAGAAGCATACGTATTCCAAACAGTACCTCGAGGCGATGATCACGTACGCTTTCGGAGGTCGGGCGGCGGAAAAGTTGATTTTTAATGAATTGACGACCGGCGCGGGAAACGACATTGAACGGGCGTCGCAGCTTGCACGCAAAATGGTGTGCGAGTGGGGAATGAGCGACAAGCTCGGTCCGTTAACCTACGGGGCAAAGGAAGAAGAAATCTTCTTAGGCAGGGAAGTGACGAAACACCGCGACTTCAGCGAAGACACGGCGAACGTTATCGACGATGAAGTAAAGAAAATTGTCACGTCGTGCATGAAACGTGCGGAAAAAATCCTTTCGGATAATATCGACAAGCTCCACAGACTTTCGAACGCGTTGCTGGAACGGGAAATCCTTGACGGCGACGAGATCGACAGGATTCTCCGCGGTGAAACGCTTCCTCCCGTAGAACGAAAGAACGGCAACGGCGAGAACGTTGCTATCGCCGGAGTAACGATCGCGCCGGTTGGAGCGAGTTCGTCCGTGCATCCTTCGAACGGTACCCATCAGGAGAATAAAGGCATCAAGACGAAACCGCGGTCGAAGAAATAGACATGATCGATCAGAGGAATATCGATTACAAAGCCGAGGTTATCAGGAAAAGCATTCACCTCTGCTCGCTGAGCATTCCGATCATTTATTATTTCATATCGCGCGATCAAGCGTTGATGCTGCTTGTGCCGATCACGCTGGCCTTTCTCTTTGTCGATCTCCTTCGATATTTTCATTCATCGACGGCAAAGATTTTTTATAGGACGTTCGGTTGGCTTTTGCGGTCGCACGAACATGATGAGAGGAGCAAACGCCTGAACGGGGCGACGCACGTTCTTATCTCGGCAACGCTGTGCGTCATTATTTTCCCCAAGCTTATTACGATTACCGCCTTTGCCGTTCTTATCATTTCGGATTCCGCAGCGGCGCTGGTCGGGAGGAGATTCGGCAGAAAGAAATTTCTCAGCAAAAGCGTTGAAGGGAGTGCGGCATTTTTTCTCTCGGCTCTCGTTGTCATTGTTGCAACCCCTAAAATTTCTTCCGGTGCGGGAGAATATTTCATCGCGATCGTTGCCGCCGCTATCGGGACGATCGTTGAAGCGCTGTCGGTCGGCATCGATGATAATTTATCGATTCCGATTTCCATAGGTACCGTTATGTGGCTCTTGTACGGCCTTTTTTACCCTTCACTCAATCTTCACACGCAACACTTGGCAGGATTATAGACATCGATGAAACTTAAACTTGGTGTCCCGAAAGGAAGCTTGCAGGAGTCGACGTTCAACCTCCTCTCGAAAGCCGGCTTTCATTTTTCCGTCAGCAGCCGGTCCTATTTCCCGTCGGTCGACGACGAGGAACTCGAAGCGATGCTGATCCGCGCACAGGAGCTTCCCCGCTACGTGGAAGACGGCGTGTTCGATGCGGCGCTTACCGGGTACGATTGGATCGTCGAAAGTGGCGCTGATGTGATCAGCGTTTCGGACCTCGTTTATTCGAAGCAGAGCATGCGCAAAGTGAAGTGGGTGCTTGCCGTCCATGAAAGTTCGGCGGTGAAGTCTGTCAAGGATCTGGAAGGGAAGCGCATCGCGACGGAAGTCGTCAGCATCACGAAAAATTATTTGGCGAAGAACAAGGTCAATGCAACAGTGGAATTTTCGTGGGGAGCGACTGAAGTGAAAACCCCCGACCTTGTCGATGCGATCGTTGAGGTAACGGAAACCGGAAGTTCTCTCCGTGCCAACAAGCTTCGTATCGTGGATGTCGTGCTCGAATCGAACACGAAATTGATTGCAAACAAGAAAAGCTGGGAGGATGCCTGGAAACGTGAGAAGATTGAAAGCCTTGCAATGCTCCTTCAAGGCGCGATCAATGCCGGTAACAAAGTTGGCCTAAAAATGAATCTTCGCAAAAGCGATGTTGACAAAGTATTGCAGCTCATTCCAGCGCTTCGCAAACCGACCCTTTCTCAGCTTGCCGACGACCAATGGATTGCGCTTGAGACAATCATCGATGAGGACATTGTCCGGAAAATTATTCCGCAGCTTAAACGCGCAGGCGCCGAAGGGATTATCGAGTACCCGCTGAATAAAGTGATTTACTGAGTTACACAATACTCCGTCATGGGGGCTTCTAACCCAAGGTAAACTTTCCCCTCTTCCTCAGTTGCCATCGACCTTATATTTCTTTACATTCTCATAATAGTCCAGGCAGAAATAACTGCTTGCTGATTATCAAATCTATGAGGGGAATTCAATTTGAGTACTCTCTCCGAAATGGGAATCAATGATACTCGAGATGTTACCTTAGATCGCCGGTTTCATAATTTACAATGGGCTCAATTTCGTATCTTCCTACTAAGAATCGTTGCCTTCCTTTTTCTACCATTCTGTTTCTCTTGCTCCTTTCTTAATCCTGGCATTACCTACTATGATGCCACCACTTATAAGAGTCTTACCGATTTAAAGCCTCAAGTCGTTTTACTTTACCAATCTCTTGTAGATGACAGCATAGACACGCGGGAAATTCGTGACATTCGATTAAAGCTGAACCAAATGCTCGAATATGAGAAAGGTAAAGGACTGAAAAACCATGAGACGGCTGAACAGATCAAAATTATTCGAGATATGTTTGAAAACGATATTCAGCATCGGATGAAAAACGGGAAATGGAGCGTTGCTCAAATGAATAATCAGGTTGAAAATATTTCCGATGCTTTCGACATCGCAATTTCGACCGAACGGCTAAAAAACAAAAACGAATAGAGGAATGATATGGCTGGAGACTGGAAGGATTTTGTCAATAACTTGAAGGACGATGCTGGATCGCTGGCGAAGTCGGAATTAACTGGGCTTGTAAGATCGGTAAAGGCCGATGAGGACGATTTCATACGCAAGCAAGGAGAAAAGACTGAACGATACCTCAACCAGCTAGCGTCGGGAGAAATAACGAAAGAAGATTTTGTACAAAACATGAAAAACATCCAAAGCCTCAATGAGATGCAAGCTCTGAAGCTGAGCGTTGCTGCAAAGGCGAGCGCTCAAAGGCTCACCGATGGAATTCAAAACCTGATTCTCGACAAATTGATGAACCTAATTCCCTGAGTTGATCGAATGGGGAAATCGTAAGCGGGTTTCAGCAAAGATTGTCAATGATAGGGGATTGAAGGTTTGAAGGTGATAGAGATCCCATGAGAATGGAGGAATTGAAGACATGGATAGCTTAAGTTCTCTTAATAAATCACCGTTTAATGATGCTCTCATCGAGTTTGAAAAATTAATGTCTCAACCGAACCGAGTTTTCATGCTCGGCGCAGGATGTAGCAAGTGTGCTGGGTTACCGCTTACAAGCGAACTGACCAACGAAGTTTTGAAAGGGATGGATAAAGGATCGAAGTCCCCTGAGATACTTGAGGAAATCAAAAAGCAGTTTGATGGTACAGGGGCACCGACCATTGAAGATTATATGAGTGAAATTGTCGATCTTCTTGCCATTGCTAGCCGACGGAAAGGAACGGGTGCGACGAAAACATCAATCGGAGTAAATGGGAAGATTTACACAATTGAGGAGTTGCATCAAGCGCTCGAGGAAATCAAGAAACAGATATCCAACTCTCTTGATACGAAGAAGTTGGACATTACAACTCACCGACAATTCACTCAAGCAGTTCACCGTACCCTTAGAGTTGGAAAAGATGCCAGCGCTAGACCCGTGGAGTATATCGTCCTGAACTATGATACCCTCATTGAAGATGCGTTGGGCCTTGAACGTGTACCATATTGCGATGGTTTCAATGGTGGGTCGACAGGTTGGTGGGAGGAACTCATGTACAGTAAATCGGATGTTAGTGCAAGGGTTCTGAAAGTGCATGGGTCGATCGATTGGTGTTTGCTTGAAGATGATGACAAGTTACCTCGGCGCTTGAGAACTAGCAACGGGTCATATAATATTACCCCAAGGGAAAAGGTCCTCATTTGGCCAGCATCAACAAAGTATGTTGAAACTCAACGAGACCCATTTGCCAAGATAATTGAAATGATGCGAAGGTCTCTAAGACCTCAGTCTGGAACACAAGTGGTCTTAACAATCTGTGGATATAGATTCGCGGATACCCACATAAACCTGGAAATTGACAATGCTCTGCGAGAGTCCGACCAAAGGCTTACTGTTCTGGTGTTTACGGAGGACGAGACTCTTCAGGGACAACTCAAACTTTGGAACGAAGATGTAAATACCCGCGATCAAGTGCGGGTTTTCTCAAAGAAAGGCCTTTTTCACGGCGACATGAAAATCAGTTCAACGGATGAACTACCTTGGTGGAAATTTGAAAACCTCACGAGAATCTTGAGAGGTGAGAGATGAGTATGATAAATCACAGTCCGAACGATCCGATAGAAAATCTTGCGATTGGTAAGATAATCGAAGTTGATGGCTCGCATATCATAGCGGAGCTTGATCCAAAAATCGAGGAATTATCTAGAGTATTTGCAGGTGAAACATATCCGATTGGACAATTCGGTTCGATAATCAAGATCCACTTTGGTTGTCGTATCATTTATGGGTATGTGGGCCGTCTCAGGATGAAGACCGAATACGAAAGAGAATCTGGTACGATCATTTCAAATGTTTCTGACGATGCGCGCATTATCGAGGCAGACCTATTCGGTGAAGGAGAGTGGATTTTAAATTCGAAAGAGACTCCAGCCAGATGGGAACTAAGATTCGAACGTGGAGTATCGACTTTTCCATTACCGCAACAGGCTGTATTCCTTACTCCATCGAGTGAGTTGAAGTTTATTTATGGACATGGGATAGGTTCAACTATCGTCATTGGAGAGCATGTGGGTTCAGGAGGAACACCCTGTCACGCGGACTTGAATGAACTAATTGGGAAGCATACTGCTATACTCGGCTCGACTGGCTCGGGGAAATCAGCTGCCGTCGCAGTTATTCTACATGCTATATTGGACCACTATAAGGAATCCGGATACACAACTTGGAATCCTCGGATCATTATTCTGGATCCACACAACGAGTACGGTGCTGCGTTTCCGGAGCATAAACGTTTATCAACGGACGAAGGAAAATTGCAGCTTCCTTATTGGTTATTGAATCTTCAAGAAACTCTTGCTCTAATAATAGGTAAGACAGAGTTTGTAGCAACCTCTCAGGCGAACATTGTAAAGACAGCTCTATTGAATGCGCGGTCTACGTCCGCTCCTATAGTTGGAATCGATGCAACTAAAATTACGGTAGATGCACCAATTCCATATTCAATTGATAAGTTCAAGCAAGAGGTCGACGGTCAACGTCCCCCAGGAAAAGATAAGAAAGAACAGGAACCATTCAATTCTGTGATAAACAAGTTGGAGACATTGCAACGCGATGCCCGGATGAATTTCATGATGAGTGCTTGGAATGGAGCAAACGACCCGTTTGGCCTAATTTTATCCCAATTCGTCGGAGAAGGCCCCTCCGTTCGAATTGTAGATTTGTCAGGCGTTCCCAACGAAGTAGCTGGAGTTGCTAGTGCGGTTATAGCCCGGACATTATTCAATTTGAAAGTATGGCAGTCACCCGCCGAAAGACAGCAAGACCCAATTCTCTTGGTTTGTGAAGAAGCACATCGATATGTACCTAATCGAGGTGAATCACAATATGAGGCAGCCCAGGAGGCCATCCGTAGAATTGCCAAAGAAGGGCGAAAGTACGGGCTTGGGTTGTTTCTGATTTCTCAAAGACCGAGCGAGGTTGAGGCCACCGTCTTATCCCAATGCAACACGTGGTTGGTTCTTCGGATCACGAATGACACTGACCGCGAACATGTGAAATCAATTCTTCCTGACTCACTTGCAGGATTGACTAAGTTACTATCTGGCCTGAGACAAAGGGAAGCAATTTTCGTAGGACAGGCGGCCATGCTACCTTCCCGAATCTTGATATCGAAGTTAGAAGATGAGAAGCTTCCTCGGTCGCGCGATGTTGATTTCGAACAAGGCTGGAACACGAAACGAATGACCGATGAAAAGTTGGTTGATATCGCCAAGCGCTGGAGGTTACAGGAAAGACCACAGCAAAATTAATTGATTAAGAGTACCCCAGCGAATTAGTCAGATCAACAAAGTTTTTCTGCCCTCAATGACATCATAGCACACATGTATTTCTTCTACTTAGACGATTCCGGCGATCGAAATCCAGAAGTGAAACGGGATGAACCGTTTGTAATGTTAGCCCTTGGACTTCACGAGTATCAGTGGAGACACTTTGAAAACACATTGAACGCTAGGAAACTTAAGCTCATCCAAAACATCTTTGACCGAACGGGGGTTCAACTTGATCTCGCAGATGCTGAAGTTCACTCGGTAGATATACGAATTCCATCAAAACGAGCTGTGCACCCTTTCTTAATGCATTTGACGGATATGGAACTATCAGATCTAGTCGAGCTATATTATGATCAACTAGAAGCCCGCCACTTTACCATAATTGCTGTCGTAGTCGATAAAAGTTGCCTTCTCGAATATATGGACAAAGAAAAGGTCACGAAAAAAGTCTACGAACTCATTTTAGAGCGAGGAGAGTCTTTTATTGGCCATGAACATCCTAATCAGCAGGCGGTGTTTGTTTTAGATAACACAGACAAAGCAATGAATCGGTCTATAGCAATGAAACATGCGTTTTTTCAGCGGAGCCAGACTTCTGCCGGTATCAGGCTTCAACACGTCGTAGAGATGCCTTTTTTTGTTGAGAGCTATTTATCCAATGGTGTACAGCTCGCAGACCTAGGTGCTTACAATGTTTACCGTGCCTTCAGAAGCGTTAATGAAAAATATGATCATTTCCAAAAGCTTCTCCCTTACTTTTACAAAAGTACCTTGACAGCGTCTGAAAAAATTGATGGATTAAAAGTATTTCCAGATAATCATCGCTGGAAGGATCTATTGGATAGGATACAAAAAGAAAGAGCCCGCGTGCTAGCATCAGCAGCGGGCCCTTCTACATGAAGTCCAGCGGGGCGAACCCTATCGAGCCTACTCAGAGGCACTGGACAAAACCGATGGAATTATACAGATGTATTTGTCAATTGTCAAGTATTGTTACTGAATAAACGGAGAAAAGCGACCTAAAGTTTCCCACAGGCATACGATTTCATTTGCAAACCAAACTCCATCAAAGATAACGAACTCATTAAGCCCATATAAAACAAAGACTTCCTCATTTGCAAGTAACTAATTTCTGAAGGAATGTAAGGGACACCAATGGCCCAGTTTCACCCTCGTGGTAAGTTAAGATATTCCTGTTTGATATGTTTTGATATTCCCGATTCATCAGGGCTGTCCTCGATGATGTTTTTCAAACTAAGCGAATATCACGCGCTCTCCTGCTTTGTTTGCATTTGCCTGCCGCACTCCGTACATTTACCAAAATTTTGAAGGATTCTTTGTCTCAACTTACGATTCGTATTTCGCGAGTTTCATCGGGCACTTCGGACATTCCACTTCCATACTATTCGACGGAAGGCTCTGCGGGGATGGATGTATATGCTGGGGTTGCGAGCGATGTTGCAATTCAACCCGGAGAAACCGTTCTTATCCCGACAGGCTTTTCTATAGAACTCCCTCCGGGGTATGAAGCGCAGATTCGACCGCGGAGCGGCTTAGCAGTCAAGCATCAGGTCGGCATTCTCAATTCGCCGGGAACGATCGATTCGGATTATCGGGGTGAAGTAAAAATTATCCTCACGAATTTCGGGAAAAATGTTTTTACCATAAAGAAGGGGGACCGCATCGCTCAGATGGTGATCAGTGCTTATACCAAAATATTGTGGGATGAGGTTGATTCGTTGAACGAAACGGCCCGCGGTGCCGGCGGTTTTGGTCATACCGGTATGAAATGAGATGCCGCAAATAAATTCCTCTCTATGCCACGACGGAAAAAAATTAAAGAACAACCGGCAGAGCTCGTGCGGAGTTCCACCCTTGAAATGAACAGGGTGGAGGCGATTATTTTTTCTGCCGGTATTGTCCTTTTTTTGTTTCTCATCTATACAATTCGGGTTATTGCTTCACCGTTTATCGTTCTCGGAGCGACCCTCTTTCTTCTGTATCCCCTCCGGTCGAACGTTATGGCGCGAAATATTATGTGGCTCTCCGTTCTACTCTTTTCGCTTTGGTTTCTTTATTCTATCGTGGGGATTCTTGCCCCATTTGCCGTCTCTCTCTTATTTGCCTACATCCTTCATCCGCTGATCACGAAAGCCGAGACGCGGGGCGTTCCACGCTGGGCATCTTCGCTCGTCATTATTCTCTGCGGCATTGGCGTCTTGACGGTAGTTGTTCTGCTTGTGCTGCCGATTGCATTCACTCAGTTCTCAGGCATTCTGGAAGCGGCGTCGATGATCACGAATGATTTTACGAATTGGATGTTCTCAAACCGGATGGAAGTTTCTCTGCGAAAATATGGGATTTCCACACAACAGCTGCGCGATATGCTTATGACCAGTTTCGCACCGCGGTTGGAAGTTATTATGAAAAGACTTCTCGAAGGAACGTTCGGGCTGGTGAGCGGCCTTTCGACAGTCGTCACCCGCATTGTGAATATGGTGATCATTCCATTCCTGTCGTTTTACGTGTTAAAAGATTTTCCGATCATCAGGCACCGGGTGCGAATGCTTCTCCCCCGTTCGAAACGGGAGCGCGCAAGCGAGTATTATGCCAGCGTGGATGAGCTCCTCGGCAGGTATATTCGGGGCGCCATCACCGTTGCAGCGATCAATGCCGTGCTTGTAACGGTCCTATTTTCTGTGTTTGGCATTCAATATCCGCTTGTCCTGGGGATTGTTGCGGGCGTTCTGGACTTGATTCCATACTTTGGACTCATCATCATGCTGGTGCTCTCGGTGATCGTGGCCTCGTTCAGTCCATCGCTGGTTGCAGGACATATGATTCTCGCGGCATCGACAATCGGCGCGCTCCATATTTTTGAGGCCGTCGTACTGTCGCCGAAAATTATCGGCTCAAAGGTAGGGATTCATCCTGTTCTTCTCATCCTCTCATTGCTCGTTTTCTCTTTCTTCCTTGGTTTCATCGGACTGCTCATCGCGGTTCCGACAACCGCGATCATCATCATGTTTGTGCAGGAATGGGAACAGAGAAAAAAGAGCCGTTCCCAACTCGCTCCAATCCTCGGGAATAACATGTCGCCCGAGAAAATTCAATGAAAGGTTCGCTCTATCTTGTCGCGACACCGATCGGCAATTTTGCCGATATGACGTTTCGTGCCATTGAAGTGTTGAAGCAGGTCGATATTGTCGTGTATGAAGAGCGCAAGGAAGGGGGACGCTTGCTCCGTCATTTTGGGATTGAGAAGCCGGTGGAAAGCCTCAACGAACATAACGAGGCGGCGGCAACGTTTATCATTCTCGACCATCTCGCCAAAGGAAAAAACATTGCCGTTGTGTCCGACTGTGGAACGCCGGTTTTTTCCGACCCCGGTCAACTTCTTGTGCGGAAAGCCATCGATGCAGGAATTAAAGTCGTTCCAATCCCCGGGGCGTCGTCTCTTATGCCGGCGTTGACTGTCTCCGGCTTTTCCATCGACCAGTTTGTTTTTTACGGATGGCTTTCACCCAAGCGCCCACGGCGCATTGCAGAGCTTCAGCAATTGAAGCGCGAGCGGCGCACGATTGTGTTGATGGACACACCCTACCGGCTGCTCGCACTCCTAAAAGATATCAGCGACACGTTCGGTTCTTCACGACGCCTTTGTGTTGCATTCGACCTTACGCTTCCCGATGAAGAAATTTTTCACGGTACGGGCCCGTCGTTACTCGATACGCTGACAAAACTCGATAAGAAAGGGGAGTTTGTCGTCGTGATTGAGAGCAGTAGCCAGTTGTAGGTTATACGTTGTACGTTTTACGTTGTAAGTTTTACGTTTTCTGTAAGAACGCGAGAAGGAATCGAGTGCAATCGATAGATAACCCGCTTCATTTGGCTTAAAACCGATAACTTACTACTTAAAACGTACAACGTAAAACGTACAACGTATAACTTAAAACCCCCTTTGCACTTCCCTCTGGATTTACCTATATTTGCAGCAGAATGAAACAACTTCCTGCACAAAAAGTACAAGCGCCCGAGATTTACGGAGATTTTTGGTTCAATTCCGACCCTCTCACGATTCGTGCGATGCAAGGGCAAGTTATTCTCCTTTGTTTCTGGGATTATACGTCGGAGAATTCGCTTCACACGATGAAGTTTGTCGAGGAGTGGGCGCGCCAGTACAACGAGATGGGCTTGGTCGTCATCGGCATTCACTCTCCGGAGTTCTCTTTTGCCCGCAATCCAAAGTTTGTAGAAGGTTCGCTGCAGAGGTACGGCCTCCATTTTCCCGTTGCCACGGACAATACATCGATGATGCGCAATGCGTACAGAGTGCAGGAAATGCCGACGATGTTCCTGCTTGAACGCGACGGGAGTATTTATTTGTCCCATTCCGGCGAAGGCGGTTATGAACGAACCGAACGAGCGATCCAGACGCTTTTGCGTGAGGCCGGTTTTCATGGTGAGCTTCCGTTGTTGATCGGGCTTTCACACGCCGACGAATTTACCCAATCGTCGTTCGAGCGAGCGACGCCTGCAATCCGCACAGGCTATTTGCACGGATCGCTTGGCAATGTGGAGGGATACAGTCCGGAGCTCCCTGGCGATTATAATGATGCGCGAGTGTACATTGAAGGAAAGTTTTATGCACAGGGAAATTGGTTTGCGAAGAGCGAGGCCTTTGAATACGAGGGAAACGCTAATGAAGGTTACATAGCACTTCGCTACGCAGGAAATAATGTCAATGTCGTGATGTCTGCAAAAAAGGAAGGTGCCGTTGTCCTCGTGCTCCAAAACGACAAAGCGTTGACGGCCCAAGAATACGGCAACGACATCACCACCGATGACGAGGGCAATACTCTTGTTGTTGTTAACGAACCGAAATTGTTTCACATCGTTAAAAACAGAGATTTTGGCGAGCGCTCAATCAAATTGATTCCGATGGACAAAGGTACGACGTTCTACTCCTTCACGTTTGAAGCGAATCCGGCTTCCGTGCTGCATGATTTGGGAAACCATTCGTACCGCAATAACTGATCCCTCCCCGCGCGTGATGAAAACGCGAATCACTGAATTATTCCGTATTGAAGTTCCAATTGTACAGGCGGGAATGGTATGGGTTTCCGGGTGGAAGCTTGCGTCAGCAGTCTCGAACGCCGGCGCGCTTGGGTTAATCGGATCGGGTTCAATGTTGCCCGATCTTCTGCGCGAGCATATTCGGAAAACAAAAGAAGCGACCCGTCATCCGTTCGGTGTGAATATCCCGTTACTGCGCGGCGATGCAAACGAATTGGTTCAGGCGGCCATCGATGAAAAAATTACAATCATATTCACTTCCGCCGGGCATCCTCTAAAATACATTGATAAACTAAAATCCGCAGGATGTATCGTCGTTCATGTTGTTGCTTCTGTAAAACACGCCTTGAAAGCCGAAGAGGCGGGAGTCGATGCCGTCGTTGCCGAAGGTTTTGAAGCAGGTGGACATGACGGCATCGATGAAATTGCAGCGCTTGCGCTCGTTCCGCAAGTTGCTGATGCCGTGTCCATTCCGGTGATTGCTGCGGGAGGAATTGTCGATGGACGGCAAATGCTCGCTGCATTGGTTCTTGGTGCGGAGGGCGTTCAAATGGGAACGCGTTTTGCCGCAACAGTTGAGTCTTCCGCTCATGACCGTTACAAAAAAGCCATCGTCGAAGCAAAAGACCGCGATACGATTCTTACTCTGAAAAAAATCACCCCTGTTCGCATGATAAAAAACCCCTTCGCGCTTCGTGCTCAAAAGGAGGAATCGTCGGGGAAATCGAAGGAAGAGTTGCTTGAACTCCTAGGCAACGGCCGCGAACGAAAGGGAATTTTCGAAGGGAACTGGGAAGAAGGAGAATTCGAGATGGGGCAAAGTTCCGGGCTTGTGAAAGAAATTCTTCCTGCCGCAGAAGTAGTGCACAGAACGATGGGAGAATTTGAGAATGCCATGAACCTAATGGCAAAAAAAAGACCGTAAAAGCGCTACGTGGGAGAGAACATTGAGGCGATTGGGTATTAGCAATTGGCTTTTAGCTGGACTTGTTTGCGATTCGCTGATTTCTTTTGTACATTATTGCTGTGGCGATTTGAATCGACAGCTTGCAGCCACGCGTTGTGAATAGCTAAAGCGTCGGACAATGAGTTTTTACCAATTGTACCCCGGCGCAAATGTGTTGGGGTTTTTTGTTTTTGGGGCGAGGGTGTTTTAAGTTTTACGCTATAAGTTTTACGATTTAAGGGGGTATTAATATGCAGGATTTTCGGAAGCTAAATGTTTGGGAAAGGGCACACGCTTTAACGTTAGACGTTTACATCGCTTCGAAAGAATTTCCAAAGGATGAACTATTCGCATTAACAAATCAAATCCGAAGAGCATCCTCATCGATCGGTGCCAATATCGCTGAAGGTTGCGGACGAATGTCGCAAAAAGAATTTCATCATTTTCTCTCGATAGCGATCGGTTCAGCAAGTGAAGTTGAATACTTCCTTCTTCTCGCAAAAGACTTGAATTATGTTGCAGGGAACGATTACGACAAATTAAACGAACAAGTAAACGAAATCAAACGAAAGCTGATTTCTTTGTTGAAAAAGGTTAATAACAGCTAAACGTATAACGTAACACGTACAACGTCAAACCAGTGTTCTCCACAATGAAATCCTTCAACCAACTGCTGCAAGAAAAAATCATCGTCTTCGACGGTGCGATGGGGACGAACATTCAGGCGCAAAACCTCAGTGCCGATGATTTCGGCGGCGAACATTTCAACGGATGCAACGAATACCTCGTCGTTACAAAGCCGTCGGCGGTTGAAAAAGTCCATGCGGATTTTCTTTCTGCCGGTGTCGATGTTATTGAAACCGATTCATTCGGTTCCGCCTCGATCGTTCTTGCCGAATACAACCTCCATACCCGCGCATACGAGTTGAATTTTAAGGCTGCAGAACTTGCAAAGAACGTAGCACAACAATTTTCAACTCCGTCACATCCGCGATTTGTTGCCGGTTCGATAGGTCCGACAACGAAGCTTCCTTCGCTGGGTCATATTTCGTTTGCCGAGATGAGCAAATCGTACTACGAGCAAGCGTTCGGACTCGTCGAAGGGGGCGCCGACCTGCTGATCGTTGAAACCTGTCAGGATCTCCTGCAAACAAAATCAGCGCTTGCCGCGATCTTCAATTACTTTTTAGAGAAAAAGATTCGCGTACCAGTCATCGCTTCAATCACTATTGAAACCATGGGGACAATGTTGATGGGGACAGAAATCGGAGCCGCTCTCACGGCACTCGAGCCGTTCGACATCGACGTTGTCGGTTTGAATTGTGCGACGGGCCCGAAGGAAATGTCGGACAACATCCGTTACCTCTGTTCCGCGTCGCCGTTTCCGGTCTCATGCATTCCGAATGCCGGGCTCCCTGAAAACGTTGGCGGACATGCGCACTACCATCTGACACCTGAAGAATTTGTGCAGTATCTGAGTCATTTTGTTAAGAACTTAGGCGTCAGCATTGTCGGCGGATGCTGTGGAACGCGCCCCGAACATCTTCAACAACTTGTTACCGCTGTAGGAAACCTTTCCCCCAAAAAACGGACTGTAGATTTTATTCCGTCATCTTCGAGTCTGTATATCAGCGCGCCGCTTCATATCGAGCCGCCTCCTGTTATCGTCGGCGAGCGGACCAACGCGAACGGGTCGAAGAAGTTTAAAGAGCTGCTCCAAACGGAAGATTACGATTCGATGGTCAACATGGCAAAGGAGCAGACCAAAGAAGGCGCTCACGTGCTTGACCTGTGCGTTGCGTACGTCGGGCGGGACGAAGTCCGCGATATGAAAGAAGCTGCCTTTCGTTTTAACACGCAAGTGACGCTCCCTATCATGATCGACTCGACCGAAGCCCCGGTGATCGAACAGGCGCTGCAACTTTTTGCGGGGAAATGCATTGTGAATTCCATCAACATGGAAGACGGCGAAGAGCGGATTAAGAAAATTGTGCCGATGTGCAAAAAGTACGGCGCAGCGGTGGTTGCTCTCACGATTGATGAAAAGGGAATGGCAAAGACTGCGCCGGCGAAACTCGAAGTCGCAAAGCGGATGCATGATTTATCCGTCAACAAATTCGGAATGAAGCCGCACGACCTTATTTTCGATACGCTCACATTCACGCTCGGCAGCGGCGATGAGGAATTCCGCAAGGCCGGTATCGAGACGATCGAGGGAATCCGGCTGATTAAGAAAGAATTTCCGGAATCGAAGACGCTCCTCGGTGTCAGTAATATTTCATTCGGACTGGCGCCCCATATCCGGCATGTGCTCAATTCTGTGTTTCTCCATTATGCCATTGAAGCCGGCCTTGACATGGCGATCGTGAACGCACAAAAGATTATGCCTCTTTTCAAGATCGATGAACGTGGCCGGGAACTGTCGCGCCAGCTTGTTTTCGACGAACGGAAGTGGGAGGGGGAGAAATGCGTGTTCGATCCGTTGACGGAGTTGATGGCCTATTATGCAGATAAGAAGGGGGACGCAAAAAAAGAAAAGAAATCTCTCGGCTCGACGGTCGAAGAGATGCTAAAGAACCGGATCGTGGACGGGGATAAGCAAAATCTTCAAGCCGACTTGGATGAAGCATTGAAGCGGTATTCCGCTCTCGATATCATCAACAATATTTTGCTCGACGGGATGAAAGTTGTCGGCGACCTCTTCGGGCGCGGCGAAATGCAGCTGCCGTTCGTCCTGCAATCCGCGGAGGTGATGAAGGCTGCCGTTTCATACCTCGAGCAATTTATGGAGAAATCCGAAAGCAGCAGCAAAGGTTCGATGGTGCTTGCGACGGTGAAAGGAGACGTCCATGATATCGGGAAAAATCTTGTGGACATTATCCTCACCAACAACGGCTACAAAGTGTATAACCTGGGAATTAAACAGCCGGTTGAAAATATTATGCGCGCGTACGAGGATTACAACGCCGATGCGATTGGCATGAGCGGGCTTCTCGTGAAATCGACGCTTGTCATGAAAGAAAATCTTGAAGTGTTGAATGAACGGGGTCTACAACCGCCGATTGTTCTCGGCGGTGCTGCACTGACACGTCGTTATGTTGAACAGGATTTGCGCAAATTGTATCGGGGTCTTGTTGTTTACGCCAACGACGCATTTGACGGGCTCCATTTTATGGAGCAATTGAAAACGAAGGGCATTACGAGTTTCCAAACGCAAACGACTTCGCAAGCAACAGCTGAAGAAGAGCCCGAAGAAATGCTTACTGGTTCTGAGGCGAAGATTGCGTTGATCCTTAAAGAGAGGTTTGGTGAACATGCCGGTTCGCCATCCACGGTTCATTCCAAAGTCTCTTCGAACGTCTCGATACCAGTTCCGCCGTTTTGGGGAACCCGGGTAGTGGAAAATATTCAGCTTGACAGTGTTTTCCCTTACGTCAACGAAACGGCTCTTATCAAAGGACAGTGGCAAGTTCGTAAAGGAAGGAAAACGGATTCGGAATACAGCCAATTTCTTGTCGATAATATTTATCCGGAACTTAAAAGATTGGAACTGCAGTGCAAGGCCGAGAAATTGCTCGACCCGAAAGTCGTGTACGGATACTTCCCTTGCCAATCCGATGGAGACGATTTGATCGTGTACGATGAGAAGCAGAGATCGGAGCGTCTCCGTTTTACGTTCCCGAGGCAAAATGGAGACCGGTACCTATGCCTGTCGGATTATTTTGCATCGGTCGATTCCGGGCGGATGGATGTTGTTGCATTTCATCTGGTGACGATGGGAGCGTGCGCGTCGAAACATTCAGCGCAACTATTCGAGTCGAATAACTATAAGGAGTATCTCTACTTTCACGGGTTGAGCGTTGAATCGGCAGAAGCCCTTGCCGAGTTATGGCACAAAAAGATCCGGGAAGAACTGGGAATCGCCGGGAACGATTCGCCCGACATCAAACGGCTCTTCAGCCAGGGATACCAGGGGTCGCGATATAGTTTCGGCTACCCGGCGTGCCCGAACCTTGAAGATTCAACGAAGCTCTTTGAACTTTTACAGCCGGAAAGGATTGGTGTCAGGTTGTCGGAGGAATTCATGATTGAACCGGAACAATCGACCGACGCGATTATTGTCCATCATCCGGAGGCAAAGTACTTTAATATCAAATAACACTAACCGCTAAGGCGCCAAGACGCAGAGAAAATAATTCTTGGCGCCTTGGTGTCTTTGCGGTTCAAATCTATATCTATTCACTAAAGGAAAACTACGACAATGGCAAATCTCATTCTTGTTCGTCACGGCGAATCGCAATGGAATCTTGAAAACCGTTTCACCGGCTGGGTTGATGTTCCCCTTTCAGCAAAAGGAGAGCAAGAGGCGCGTGCAGCCGGCGAAAAATTGAAAACGTACAAATTCGATGAAGCTTTTTGCTCCGTTCTTCAACGGGCAAAGAAAACGCTGTCGATCATTATGCAAGTGACCGGCCATCCGCCGATCCCGACAGAGTTTGACCAGGCATTGAATGAACGGCACTATGGCGCACTTCAAGGGCTCAACAAAGAAGAGACGGCGAAGAAGTACGGAAAAGAACAAGTGCATATCTGGCGGCGTAGCTACGACGTTCCTCCGCCGAAAGACAAGACCGAACTGAACCCGGAAGGCATCAGCGAGAGCCTTAAAGATACGGCGGCTAGGACTCTGCCGTACTGGGAGAAAAAAATTTTTCCCGAAATCATCAAGGGGAAAAATATTATCGTTGCAGCACACGGCAACAGCCTTCGATCCATTGTTATGCACCTCGACAATTTGACCAAAGAGCAGGTTCTTGAATTAAACATACCGACCGGTGCACCCCTTTTGTATGTCTTTGATCGATCAGGAAAAATTCTGGAACATCGCTATTTGTAGGGAGTTTGTTTGGAAGAGGGCATTTTTTAGTTGAAATTTCAGCCGGAATTTACTATACTTTCTCAAAGAGAAAGGTTCGAAAAGGGTGTTGAGTTGTTCAACAACCGCCACTTTTTTGAGTGCCACGATGTTATTGAAGATATATGGATGGAGTGGAGAGGAAGCGATCGGACTTTTTTTCAAGGAATCATTCAAATCGCTGTCGGCTTTTATCATCTCGACAACGAAAATTTCCGCGGCTCGCGGAGCCAGTTTTCAAAAGGGATCGCGAAACTCGAGAGGTTTCAACCTGCGTATTACGGCATCGAACTGAAAACTTTTTTGGCTCAAACATCGGCCTGTCTTCAATGGGTCGTGCAGCGTGAGCAGGGTATGGAGGTGCCGCCGTTCGACGCGGGGTTAATTCCGATCATACAATTTGTGAATCAACAATAATTTTGAATATTTTAGAAACGAAGGAGATACGTATATGGCAACAATGATCACCGAGGAGTGTATTAACTGCGGCGCGTGCGAGCCGGAATGTCCGAACACGGCAATTTATGCCGGCGGGGCTCAATGGGAATTTAAAGGCGCAATGCACGATGCATTGTCGAACGACTTTTATTATATCGTCCCCGAAAAATGCACGGAGTGCGTCGGACATTTCGACCAGGAACAATGCGCGGCAGTATGCCCGGTTGATTGCTGCGTGCCTGATCCGAACCATGTGGAAACTGAAGAAGTCTTGTTCCAGCGTGCAAAGGAGATTCACCCGGAGCGTGCATTTACCGACCTTGCTCCCGCGACTTCTCATTTTAGAAAATAATCGCTGTTGATAATCATAAAGGTCGGTTCTTCTTTCTGGAGAGCCGACCTTTTTTGTTTCGTTTGCTTCGTGGAGATTCGAATTATGAACGTCGGCAGTTATGAAATTCATTCGATTGAAACCGGGCGCTTTGCGCTCGACGGCGGCGCGATGTTTGGCGTTGTGCCGTGGGTGTTCTGGTCGAAAACAAATCCCCCCGATTCCCGCAACCGCATTACGCTGGCAGCACGTTGCCTCCTTCTCATCGGCAACGGGAAAATCATTCTTGTCGATAACGGCAACGGATCGAAATGGTCTGAAAAGTTGAAAGATATTTATCGTCTTGACACTTCACAATTTGGTTTGGAAAAATCGTTGGCAAAACGGGGAATTGCTCCCAATGATATTACCGACGTTATCCTCACACATCTTCACTTCGACCATTGCGGTGGCAGCACGAAAATTGAAAATGGAAAAGTCGCAGCGGCTTTTCCCAACGCCGTGTATCATGTCCAGCGCGAACATTGGAATCTGGCGCAGCGCCCGACGGAGAAAGACCGCGGAAGTTTCATGAAGGAAGATTTTATGCTGCTGCATGAGAACGGAATGTTGAAATTGATTGACGGAGAGAAAGAATTGTTTCCCGGAGTCCGGATGATCGTGTGCAACGGTCACACATCGGCGCAGCAACTCCCTCTGATATCGGATGATTCTACCAAAGTCCTTTTTTGCTGCGATTTGGTTCCAACGGCCTCTCACATTCCCTTCCCTTACATTATGGGATATGACGTCCGTCCCCTTGTCACGCTCGAAGAAAAAAAGAAGATTTTACCCAGGGCTGAGAAGGAAGGGTGGATACTTTTCCTTGAACACGATCCGGACACCGAAGCCGTAACGCTGAAACAGGGAGAAAAAGGGCTCGTCGTGGATAAAAAATTAATGCTGGAATGAACGGACCATTGCAAGAGTATAGAATCGCAAGAGTACAAGATTTAAGAGAAAAGAAAGGCTTTCTTGCAAGGGTCCGCGGTGAAGAGATTTCCGTTTTCAAGATCGAAGGGGATTGTTTTGCTATCGGCAACGTTTGTCCGCACCAGCATTTCTCTAAATTGCACGAAGGAGAAGTGAAAGGATTCACCGTTACCTGTCCGATGCATGGTTGGACCTACGATTTGCGCACGGGCATTTCGACTAATGCCGACGGGAAGGTCAAAACGTACGAAGTTGAAGTACGAAATAATGAAATCTTTATCCGGAAGCAAGATAGTGACGCATTTTAAATAATGACCTTGAGTGAATTACCCTTCTTTCTCTGGAGCCAGAGAAAGAAGCAAAGAGAGCATCTCGTCCGAAGGACCCCTTTGGGGGAATCGGAACCCACGCGATGCTTTCCCACCACACATGCCGGAGAAAACGGTTCACACAGGCCTTCATCACTTGCCAGCCGTTTTCTCAAAGCACGCATCGTCCCTGCGCACGATGCCACCGATTCCGAGGATATAACCCATGCAACATTTGCAGCGGGATTGAATCCGCGTGTTACGATTTCCCCAAAGGGGTCCTTCGGACGAGGGACTTCTTTGGTTACTTTCTTTTGCCGAAGGCATTCCTTCGGAACTCGGAAAGAAAGTAACAACAATTAATATGGAAATACGTCAGGCACTTGTTTCTTTTTCTCAAAATGAGTTACAACCGGAACCATGGCGACACTGACTGAGCAAATAAAAGCGAAAGCGCTGGAGATCGGCTTCGCCAAGATCGGCATTGCAAAAGTCGAGGCGTTGACGGAAGAGGGAAAGCGGCTCGAAGAATGGCTGCATAGGGGTTATCAGGCTTCGATGGGGTGGATGGAAAAGAATGTCGAAAAACGAATTGATCCGAGGGAAATTATCCCGGGGGCGCGGTCCGTTATTTCTGTTGCCGCAAATTATTACACACCTGCCGAACATCATCCGAAACAGGGCGAGGGAAAAATATCCCGGTACGCATGGGGCGATGATTATCATATTCTCATCACCACGCGAATCAAAAAGCTGTTTGAGTGCATCAAACAACTAGCGCCGGAATCGGACGGAAGGTACTATGTCGATACCGGCCCGGTAATGGACAAAGTATGGGCAGAACGTGCCGGGATCGGATGGAGGGGCAAACACACGAACCTGATAACAAAAGATTTCGGCTCATGGGTATTTCTTGGCGAAATTATTTCCACGCTGGAGCTTGAGTGCGATACACCGATGGAAGATTTCTGCGGCTCGTGCACGGCGTGCCTTGATGCATGTCCGACACAAGCGATTGTTGAGCCGTACGTAGTCGATTCGAACAAGTGCATCTCGTATCTTACGATCGAGCATCGGGGTGAAATAGATAAGTCACTTCAGCCATTGTTCGAGCAATGGGTGTACGGATGCGACATTTGCCAGGATGTTTGTCCATGGAACAAGTATCAGCAGCCGACCCACGACAAAGAGTTTCTTCCCCGCGACGGGAACGTTACACCCTCTCTCGACGGTTTAACATCTTTGACCCCGGATGAGTTTTCGAAGAGGTTCGGCAAAAGCCCCGTTAAACGGACGAAACGGGAGGGACTGATACGTAATGCGACGGTAGTGAAAAATGCAAAAAGAGAGTTAAAAGGTAAAAGTTAAAAGTTAAAAATTAGGAATTTTACTTTAGGGTTTTTCTTTTTTTACTTTTTAACTTTTAACTTTTCACTGAGGTAAAAAAAATATGGCAGACAATCATCATAAAGTTGTTATTATAGGTTCTGGCCCCGCAGGACTGACAGCAGCGGTCTACACCGGAAGGGCAAATTTACATCCGCTTGTTTTCGAAGGACTACAACCCGGGGGCCAGTTGACGATCACGACCGAAGTTGAGAATTATCCGGGCTTTCCGAAGGGAGTGATGGGTCCCGAAATGATGGAACTATTCCGCGAGCAGGCGCAGCGGTTTGGCGCCGATACACAGTTCAAGGAAGTCACCGCAGTCGATTTTTCTAAGCGTCCCTTCAAAGTTGTTGTAGATGACAAAGAATTTTTCGGCGAGGCGGTGATCGTTGCGACGGGCGCTTCGGCCAAGCTTCTCAATATTCCTTCCGAGGCCCAATATATGGGATACGGCGTCTCGGCATGCGCGACGTGCGACGGATTCTTTTTTAAAAATCAAGAAGTGTTTGTCGTCGGCGGCGGGGATACCGCGATGGAAGAAGCAAGCTTTCTTACAAAATTCGCATCGAAAGTGACGATCGTTCATCGCCGCGATCAGTTCCGCGCATCGAAAATCATGCAAGAGCGAGTATTGAAAAACCCTAAAGTTTCTGTCATCTGGAATTCTATCATCGACGAGGTACTTGGCGAGCAACTCAACGGGAAGAAAACAGTGACGGGCCTGAAGCTGAAAGACGTAACGACTGGAAAAATCACACCTGTGAAAGCCGACGGGTTATTCATGGCGATCGGGCATCAGCCGAACACACAGCTCTTCAAAGGAATACTCGACATGGATCAGAAAGAATATTTGAAAGTACAACCGGGTTCAACGAGAACAAATATTCCGGGTGTATTTGCTGCGGGCGACGTTGCGGATTCATATTACCGTCAGGCAGTTACGGCGGCGGGAAGCGGTTGTATGGCTGCAATCGATGCCGAACGGTTTCTGGAAGAGCAGGGAATACACTGAAAATGCCCTCTCCTTGTCCCGACTTCGTCGTGACATCCCTCTCCCACGGGGAGAGGGACCGAGGGTGAGGGTGCCGCGATCTCATTTTCACCATCCGAATTTTTGTCACATCGCCTGCCGTTCCTTCATAGAACAGTAGTTGATTTGTCAGAACTTTTGCCAGCCTGTCTGCCGGTATAAATTCACAATTTTTGCTCCTGCCGAAATTCCTTCAAATTTCAACTAATTTGTTTGGCATGTCGTTTGAGCGTTATAGCCGCATGAATGAACACCAAACACATTAAACAAAAAAATAGGAGGCAGTTATGTTGTTCAGATATGAACCAATAGTATTCGATGATGTTTTTGCGCGCACAGCACCGGTCGAGTGGGAGTTTCCCGGGTTGTTTACTCAATTTTCATTTGTTGACCGTGCAAGCGATTATCCTTCTGTAAATATCGCGGAAGACAACAATGGGGTACAAATCATTGCAGAAATTCCCGGCGTTCCAAAAGATGACGTGAAGCTGCAACTTCATGAAGGTACGCTCACAATCAGCGGCGAGCGGAAGGCCCCGGCTGAGGTGAAAGATTCAGCATTGCTGCGAGGTGAAATTCGGTACGGGTCATTCTCTCGGACTATCCAATTGCCGGAAAACGTCGACGCAGAGAAGGTCACGGCCGAATACACCAACGGTGTGTTGAGGGTGACGTTGCCAAAACATGAAGCGTCAAAGCCAAAAGAGATTTCTATTCGTTAATTGAAAAGGAGAATTATAGTATGACAAAGGAAGTTGAAAAAGTAAAGACCAACGGCACAGAACCAAACACTGCGGATACGTTCCGTGTTCTTCGTCCGGCCGTCGACATTCAAGAATTAGCCGATTCGTACATTGTGCGTCTCGATATTCCCGGCTCCGACAAAGAGAGTATCGTTGCGCAAATAAACGCATCGACCTTGACAGTGTCGGCGAAAGTCCAGGAGCGGTTTACGCGGGAAACGGCGCTGGTCTACGACAATGCATTACCGGCCGAATACCGGCGGGAATTTTCTCTCGCGGATGATGTAGAGACACAAACAGTCGACGCCGTGTATGAATTAGGTGTTTTGAAAATTACGTTGAAGAAGAAACAACAATTTCTTCCAAAAGAAATAAAGATTGCTTAAGACAATGAAGGAAATGTTTTTGAAGAAAGGAGAATCACGATGTCACTCATAAAGAGAAATCCAGCGAAAGAGATGGAAGTTTGGAACAGGGACCTCCCAGTTCCGCGTGTTTTGGACAGACTGCACAACGAGATGAACCGTGTATTCAGCGATTTTTTCCGGGGCGATCTGGTCGATAACGGTTCCTTTTTCCCGGGCGATTGGGGTCCGGCGGTCGATCTTTCCGAAACGGACGATTCTTACATTATTCGTGCGGAGATTCCAGGGATGAAGAAAGAGGACGTTAAAATCACGTTACTTGATAGCCTCGTTACAATACGCGGGGAAAAGAAGAACGAAGCTGAAGAGAAAAACGGAACCTATCATCGCATCGAGCGAAGTTACGGTTCGTTCGAACGTTCGTTTAACCTGCCCGGCGGGGTGAAGAGCGGCGACATCGAGGCAAAATACAACGACGGCCTTCTGACGATCACACTTCCTAAAACGGAAGAAGCGAAAGAAAAAGTACATGATATAAAAATTAAATGATTGCGCGGATTGCGCAGATTTACCGCAGATTGTAGATTACTCAGATTTAGCGCAGATTAAATGCCCGATCGGAAACGGTCGGGCGTTGTTGTATAGACCACCACCTTCAGATTAGCTCGCCCTCATGCCTGCTCTGATTCTCTTCCGAGGATCACGTTGTGCACCCTCCTCGCTCAACAGCATGTTCTCCACTTCCACGACTGTATTCCGCTTCAAGGCTTCACTGTAATCTCTCGCCGGGAAAACAGCATACCTCTTTTGTTCCTCTTCTATCACCCTCTTTCTTCCAAGGAGACTTCAGGGCGACAACAAACAGAGTGCGGATGATGAATGTCCGGCGATCAGTTTTTCACGACAATAACCATTCCCGAGCTTCGTCATAGGTCCAAAAAACTTCTGCTTCGATTCCACAAGCCACCGACTTCACAGAAACGAAACGCATTAAGCCATACGGCAATTCGTATGAAGAGACAAATGCAAGACGGTTACCAAACCGGTTGGCCAGCGACGAGATGAAGTTTGCCATGATATTGATATCTTCGGAGGATCTAATAAATATGCTTCGAGATTCGTCAAAATTAAAGAGGAGAAACGGCTTGTCTGGTCCCTGAGAATCAATTAACGAATCGAGAATGGTCGTGCGAAGGGTATTCATCGAATATTTCCCGGTCATTTCTACCACAATAATCGTAGAGTCGAATCGATATGTTACAGGCATTTGGCAAACCCTTCTTTCCACAACCGCACCGAAGGTCACTCTTCATTCACTGTGCTTCAGGATATACTCCCTTCGGACGACCATTACTGCTTCACTATTTTTTATTCGACTTGCTTTCCGCAAATGTTCCGTGTTCATCCCTGTAATGTGAGGAGTTTGAAATAATAAATAGTTTGGTAATTTCATTTATGATAGCCTGAATAAAAACACGTTGATCAGTATTGATTGTTTCCACGGGCATCGCGCAACAGATAAGAACATTCACGTTAGGCGGAGTTGAAACTACCGTAGTAAATGGCGACGTGAATTGTTTCTCAACGATCATTTTGTTGCTCACATGCGGATAGCGGCAAGAAAAGCCTTGCCTCGTTTCAAAGCACTCGAAAATGGTTCGACCGGTATCGATGTTGATAATTCTAAATAACGCCCAATTTGTGTTTACGATCCCAAGGACGCGCTCGCTAAGGACTCGAGCGGTTTTTTTAAAATCGTTCTTGGTTTCCGGCAGCGTGTTCGTGGTATTGAAGATCGATTTAATTTCTTCAATCTGGACGTTCACTTTGCCGATATAACTTAACGAATCAAAAAGTTTTTCGTCGGCCTTCTTTTTCTCGCGCTCAATTTTATCGATAAGCTCTTCTTGTTTGGAAGTTGTTTGTTTATACAATTTAAATATCAAAAGGTTCAGCGCGAACAGAAACACAAGAAGGAGCCCTTCCATTGCATCTTCGTCGATGATAAATTTTTTTGTTATATGGACAGACCCCGTGATCATGATCGGGGTAAAAATCATAAGGGAACATAGGATCAAGTAGATGACGAAAAATAAAAGTTGTAACGATGAAATGTTATGGTTCAGTATCTTCATGCAAAATTATTTCCAATATTTACCGGAATACGGCATGGGCCCGATGCGGGGAAATTCGGCGACGATCGATGGCAGCCTACAAGACTTCCACCCGGGTGAATCCAAGGGATTCACTATTTGCGGCAGAATGACTTTTTCAAAGACGTTAATTGGCAAAATTTGGGGCACAAAATGGCATCCTTGCCCGTCACTTATTTCAATCGGACCTTTACCATGAAGCTGGAACGCAGCGTTAGGTTTTTCGCGGATCACTCCTCTTCGGAAAAACAGAATAACGGATCGGTTAAGAAATGAGTAAGCGAATGGCAATGATTGCATCGGCACAAAATTCCCGGTTGCATCTGGGTCTGGAGCATGGATACTAGAAGCCATCTCAAAAATGGTTTTCATGCAGAAAGCAGCCGTAAATGTCATGCTGAGCGGAGCGAAGCATCCATGACATGGAAGCCTAGTAGAGTCAAGGTATGTCATTGTCATGGATTCTTCACCCCGTCTGAAAAGCGACGGGGTTCAGAATGACAATGATCTGTCAGTATTCCTTCAGAAGGACATAATCAAGCGTTTTTGAGATAGCTTCTAGTAACAATTCAGGCCGATGTTGTGACTCCTATCTGGTGAGTGGGGAAAGTATCTCTAGAATGAGGAGCGATTGAGCCTGCTTGACAGATGGCTGAAGGCAATATCGACATGCAATGTACAATCAAATTCTGGTCTTGTCATCCTACTTACTTCTTTGACATTGTAAACAAGAATTCCGTTTAACGCTCGAATGGCAAATTGACCTTATCGTCATTACATTTATTATAGGGATCTGTCAGAGTGGCGCCGCCGGCTCTAAATTCATTTTGAGAATGCTTGAAAAAATTTGCTAACTTTACACTGCCACCGTAACTGGCTGCAAATAAGTTCTTGGCCGAAGCAGCCACTCAGCGCGGTAAAATGTGGGAGCGGCAGTTCCGTAGCAGAGAAAACAACAGAAATAACATACCACCATACAATTGAATGTACTGCAATGTCCGACTCCGTGATGAAACAAAGGGAAGATCGCGAGCTAATCGGGAAAGGAAGTAACTCGGTTCGCTCGATTCTCCTTTCTGTTTGGTATCTTCCAACCATACTGACGTCAGCTTTTGCAATTCGCCTTTGCTGGATATTGGTTTTTCATCCCAATCCCGTCAGCGATTTTTCTTTTTATTTCAGATGTGCAGTGTCGATTGCCCGAGGGCTTGGTTATGCCAAGCATGGCGGATTTGCCACTGCATATTTCCCTGTCGGTTATCCATTGTTTCTGGGAATGCTCTTCAGGCTATTTGGGATTTCGATTATCGTGGCCCAGACGGCAAATCTTATTCTTTCCGTTGTGTCGCTCGCGCTTGCTTATTGGATAGCACGGGTCATTTTCAGGTCTGAACTATCCGGAAGGCTTTCCCTATTGTTCCTTGCAATTTATCCGAATAATATCGCCTACACGTCTCTTCTCGGAGTGGAGGTAACTCATCTATTTTTACTGTTTCTCGGCGTGGCACTTCTGTTGCCCGGGATCTCGATCAAAGAAGAAGTGCATCCCGCGCGTTTGGTAACTGCGGGAATAGTGTTTGGATTTGCGACCCTTGTTAAAATGCAGACCCTTTTATTGCCCGCGTTGCTTCTCCTTTTGTTTCCTCAATTCTCGTGGGAAAAGGGGAGCCTGGTTAATCGGTTGAAAAGCAAAATCATCCTTTATGCTGCCTTGATTGCCGTATTAAGTCCGTGGGTCATTCGCAATTACAAAATTTATAACGATGTTGTTCTTTCAAACAATGATGGACTGAATCTTTATATCGGCAATGGCCCGGAAGCAAATGGGACATGGGTTGCCATACCCTGGTTTCCTGAGGATAACAACACGCAGGATGAATACAAACTCAATCAAACAGCGAGAAGAGAAGCGATCGGTTACATAAGAACTCATCCGCTCCAAACATTGACGTTGATGCCAAAAAAGTTTATCGCCCTCTTTGACCACGGCGACGGCATATTCTGGAACATCATCAGTACAGGAAGCACATCGAAGTTGACAAAGCGATTCTTGTGGCGGCTCGATCAAGCCAATACGATATACGAAATTATTATGTTTGTTCTTCTGATAGTTTCACTTCTCTTCGGCTGCTGGAAAAGACTACGATTGGGAAAAGGCAACGGATGGCCGCTTATAGGGATTGTGGTCATGCTCTATTTCATCGGCGTATATCTTGTCTACTATGGCGCAGCGCGTTACCACTTCCCCATCATTCCATGGATGATGATGTACTGTGCCGCTTTGGTCTCCTCCCTGATTGCAAAGATAGATCCCAAATCAGTTACATAAACTGGATGAAGTTATGGGGTGTCGTTGCGTTGCCGATAAGGTGCAATCAACAAACAGTCTATGCTGAGTCTAGCCGATACTTATGAGCTCACCGGGTGAGGCTCCTGCTATAAAGATAAAACCCCCGCCGTCTCTCAACAGCAGAGATTTGTTGCTTGACAATAGCGGAGAATTACCGGATATTTTGCCCAATGCAAGATAGACCCCAGCTTTTGTCGGCAGGGGACTCCTATGTGCGGGGAAAAGATAGTGAAGAGAACTTAGAAGCCTCTGTTGGCGAAAGCCGGCAGAGGCTTTCCTATTTGGTGGCAGTCTGAGCGTGTGCCAGGCGTTCAAGGTTTTGTAGAGAAGGGTTTTGACATACAAGATCGCACATCTCAGCCGTAAAGCGATTTCCGAAGGTGGTATCATGTTCCATCGAGTACTCGCTATCATAAAAAAAGAGCTTAGGCAAGTGATGCGCGACAAGCGAACCCTCGGCATACTCGTCGTCATTCCTGCCTTCATGATCGTGATGTTTGGTTATGCACTCAACTTCGATGTGAAACATACCTCACTCGGCCTCTATGACGAAGAAAAAAGCTGTGAGAGCAGAGCGTTTGCCGAAGAATTTCTTCACTCTGAGTATTTCGACTTCAAGTACGTATTGAAAGACAAAGACGAGATCGACGAACTCTTAGGAAAGGAACAATGCAGAATCGTTGTCGTGATTCCCAACGATTTTTCCCATCACTTGAAAGAAGGGGCAAATGCGCCGATTCAGATCATCGTCGACGGAGCGAATTCGAATGCCGCAACCACCGCCATCGGATATATCATGGCGATCATCCAGGATTACTCCACCAAAATCGTCATTCAATCCCTTCAGCATGCAGGGAGAGTTGATATCGCGATGCCTATCGATTATCGCCCGCGTGTGTGGTACAACCCGGAACTCCGCAGTGCCAAATTCCTCGTTCCCGGTTTGATCGCGTTTATCCTGATGGTAACCGCAGTCATCTCCACTTCACTTTCCGTTGTTCGGGAAAAGGAGAAGAACACACTCGAACAGATCATTGTCTCACAAACAAAGCCGCTCGAGTTCATCATAGGGAAAACAATTCCGTTTATGATCATCTCGTTTGTGGCCACAATAATTATCCTCGTTGTGAGCTTCATCCTCTTCGATGTCGTTGTCAAAGGAAGCGTACCCCTTCTTCTCGCCATTACGCTCATCTTTCTTACAGGCTGTCTGGGTCTGGGACTGCTTATTTCAACCGTAGCTGAAACACAGCAAGTCGCATTCATTCTTGCCGTTATTCTCACCATGCTTCCGACGTTTCTCTTATCGGGCTTTGTTTTTCCGATCAGGAATATGCCCGTGGCTATTCAGGCTATAACGTATTTGATTCCTGCACGATATTTTCTCGTCGTGCTGCGCAGTATTATCCTGAAAGGCGTCGGTATCGGAGCGTTTTATACCGAGGTCCTCTTTCTGATTGCCTTTGCCGTCATCGTTATTTCCATCAGCGCAGCGAGAATGAAGAAGCAGAGCTGGTAGTCGTATGAAAATAATTCTTACATTTATTCAGAAGGAGTTTCAGCAGCTTCGGCGTGATCCCAAAATGATCGGGCTAAACTTTTTTGCCCCCATCTTTCAACTTATTGTCTTGGGCTATGCGGCGACACTGGATGTGCGGGATATTCCGACGATCGTGTACGATATGGACGATTCGCGAACGAGCCGCGAGTTTGTGACGAAATTCACGGAATGCGGGTATTTCTCGCTTGTTCGCTACGCCGGCTCGTACGCAGATATCGACCGTGCAATCGATACGCGAGCGGCTTCGATCGCCGTGGTCATCCCCATTGATTTCAGCGACAATCTTCTTTCCGGCGAGCAAGTACAGCTTCAAGTCATTGCCGATGGATCCGAAACAAACTCCGCGACAATCGGATTGAATTATGTTTCAATGATCGTCGAACAATATTCGCAGAACACTATTATCAAAAAATTCGAAGCTGTGAAAGGACGGGGTGCAAGGCCGGCAGTGGTTGATCCCGAGGTCCGTGTTTGGTATAACCCGGAGCTGAAGAGCCGCAATTTCATGGTTCCGGGAGTGCTGGCGTTATTGCTGATGGTGTTGACGATGATCCTGACATCGCTGGCAATTGTAAAAGAGAATGAGGCGGGGACGATGGAGCAATTGATGGTCACGCCAATCAGGCCGTACCAGCTCATCATCGGTAAACTTGCCCCATTCTTCTTGATTGGGATCGTTGATATCATTCTCGTCCTTTTGGTTGCGACATTATGGTTTGGAGTTCCTCTGAAAGGCAGCGTCATGCTTATCTTCACCCTGTGCATTGTTTTCCAGATGACGACACTCGGCGCAGGTTTGTTCGTTTCCACCGTGTCGCGCACCCAGCAACAAGCGATGCTGACCGCGGTCTTCTTTGTCATCCTGCCAATGATGTTTCTCTCGGGGTTCGTTTTTCCTATAGAGAACATGCCGAAGGTCATTCAATTGTTCACATACTTCATCCCCTTGAGATACTTCTTTGTGATCATCCGTGGGGTTTTTCTTAAAGGGGTTGGTCTTAGAGAACTCTGGCTCGAAAGCTCTGTCTTACTCGGTTTTGGGATCGTCATTCTGACGATAAGTATACTTCGGTTTCAAAAGAGAACCCTCCCATCATGACGGCAATGGCCGTCAAGTCAATTGACGGTGTGAAAGCTATCGACCAAGATAAAAGCGTACCATTCTAACTCCATACCCCAGGAATGCTTTCATTGCAGAATTTGCACTTCCCCTTGACGATATCGTTGGAGAGAATTGTGAATCCTCTTCGTTCAATGATCATTCTCTTGCATTTATGGCAGTACGTATTTTCTGCGCTATTGCCCGGGACATTGCCTATATAAGCATATTTCACTCCGGCGTTCAGGGCGACATCTCGTGCTTTCTCCAATATTGATACCGGCGTTTCCGGAAGCTGATTCAGTTTATACAACGGCACAAACCTGCTAAAGTGCAGCGGGCACTCGTCCAAACCATTCTTGCACAGCCAATCGCACATTTTTTGTATCGTGTCAAGATTGTCCGTCCAGCCGGGGATGACAAGATTAGTGATCTCAAGCCAGACTTTTTCCTCTTTGAACACCTGGAGTGTTTTTAACACAGGGGCGAGCGTTGCCTCGTTGAGCCGCCAATAGGTGTCCTCGTCAAAACCTTTCAAGTCTATATTTGCAGCATCGATGTACTTGCAAAGCTTCCGGAGCGGTGCCTCGTTGATGTATCCGGCCGACTTCCAAACGTTCCTGATTTTTTTCTCCCTTGCAAGTTTCGCAGTGTCATATGCGTATTCATAAAAGGTTGTCGGTTCGGAGTATGTGTACGCGATGGATTCACAGCGATTGCTCAGACATTGTTCGACTACCTGGGGCGGCATAAGGTCGATATTGTCGGTTTCTTTTGGACTGAACTGTGATATCTGCCAATTCTGGCAGTTCAGACATCGGAGGTTGCATCCCGCAGCCGCAATTGAAAATGCCCGCGTCGACGGCAGGAAGTGGAACAACGGCTTCTTCTCGATAGGATCGATATGGACGGCGCACGGGTTTCCGTAGGCAATGGTGTACATTTTTCCCTGGTAGCTCACTCTGTTCCGGCACTTGCCTACATCATTATCATTTTGCAATACACATCCATGAGGACATTTCTGGCAGAGCAAACCTCCGTCTGTTTTGAGATAGAACGAAGCCTCTTTGCTCCACTTCCATAAGTCGTCGGATTGAGACGGCATGCCGAGAGTAGTGTTTACCACCCCTGCAATCGAGCTCAGTCTGTCAAAGCCGAGAATGCATCCGCCCGTTGCGAGAAGGCAGCATTTCATGAATTGCCGTTTGGACATTATTGTTGATTCCGTTCTGTCGTTCATTGTAACACCTTAATTTTTATTTTCTTTTCGATCAGTTAAGCAGCGATATTTATGTATTTTTTTCGATTGAAGATGGAAACAACTGCGCTTGCAAACATCAGTCCCGCCACGATAAAAC
Organism: uncultured Bacteroidota bacterium; assembly: GCA_963717445.1. Taxonomy (GTDB): domain Bacteria; phylum Bacteroidota; class Ignavibacteria; order UBA10030; family UBA8401; genus JAGVPT01. Next base: position 2,990,531 of record OY970334.1, read on the forward strand.
ACACTTTCGTTATCCCGAGTAGCGGGATAAGGTATGCGGTTACCAACAAAGCTCCAATAGCGGATCCGACCAGATCGACACTATACAGGTTTGAAGCAATTGTCGAAACATTCCCTTTCTGAAGACGGGAAGCAACTGCAAACTCTGCACCGATAAACAGTGCAAAAACGAAGGTTGTAAAAGAGAATATCGTATGCACGAGATAAAAATTTGTCGAATGGCTATTCAGAAAAATTAGTCCCAGCGGGGAAATGAGTGCAATTCCTCCGATACATACTTGCACTGAAATGAAACTCTGAATGTCAGAGCGACGCAGCACTTTAGAGCTCAATATTGCACCGAAAGCCAATCCAGCCATAAAAATCGAAATGATTATTCCAGTCAGGAGATAGACATATCCGTATATTATTTGCAACGAGATCAGTATCAGGATTTCAATCGAGGATGCAGCAAATCCCCCTGTGAGTATTCCGAAGGTGATTGTATTCATCCTCCTTGCAAGGAAAATAAGCACAACTGCTCCGCCCGCCGCCAATGCCCAATAATGGTCCTGAAATTGACTGAGCCAGTAGAGAAGTTGGCGGTGGTAGGAGACCGGAGTAAAGTCCTCGTTGATGGGTGAGTGTTTATCCAGCGTGTTCGCGATAAACTCACTTCTTTGTTTTAGCAACTCATCATCGAGGTAGTTTTCATTCACGTAAACGGTTGGGATGCCCTTTTCTTTTATAAGACGACCGATGTGAATATCCAAGGAGCCGTCGGAGGCGAGGAAGTAGTCTCGTGAACCGGGCACAATAAGGATGTTCTTGAATACGGCACCGAGAGTATTAACCATGACAGACCGTACTTGGCGCGACTCGCTGCTCAAATAGTCGGCCGATGAGACCAAGCTCATCGAGAGAACGGCATTCTTGTTAAGCACCCGCTGCAATTCCTCGAAGAAGCCGAGGGTGTAGTACCTGTTGAGCTGGGCGGTGGTTGGGTCCGGCAAGTTTATCAGCACGACATCATATTTTTGTGAAGCGGTCTTTACGTACAACCGTGCATCTTGATTAATAATATGGATTCTCTTGTCCGCCAACGCGGAGGTGTAACGCTTGCCGATGTCGATGATCCAGGGATTTATCTCGACGTAGTCGATTCTGTCAACATGATATTTCAAAATCTCTTGCGTCGTTCCGGAAATCCCGCCCGATATCAGCAGCACGCTTCTGGGACTCGCATGCTGAATCATTGCATAATGCACGGCTTCTTCGTTGGCCACCACATCATTTGTCGAAAAAAGGAGCGTGTTGTTTTCATAGAAGTTCATTTGATCGGCTTGCTTTGTTATCACTAAGTTTCCGTACGGTGTGTCTTTGTGGAAAAGAAGTTCTTGACCTTGAAACTGAAGACGCCGGGTGAGATCGTCAAGATTCATCGCCGATGCCAGAACAATAAGAGCTATTGATCCCGAGGCAGCGGCCGCAACGACGGCGCTCTTGCCATGTTTGAACAACAAGAAAAGTGCTACCAGAAAATCGACGCCCATCAAAATGATGAGGCTCTGGAACGTTTCAAGATAAAAAATCAACACAAGATTGAATGTCAGGCCGCCCAACACGCTTCCAGCGGACTCCAGAGCGTAGACATGCCCGATCAGATTTGAATCATACTTCTTCGAAAGCCTTTGTGCTAACAATGTGAACGAGAATCCTGAAACAAGGCAATAGGGCAACAACAAGATGAATGAAGAGTACAATACCTGGGTTATTCCAACCATACTCCCGGGAATAAATACGACATTCCTGAGCAGCCGCAACAAAAAAACAGTAACTCCGGGAAGTATCGCTATCGACGCTAATAGCACGGCGATGAAATTGTCGTTGGAGCTGAGCGTGTGGAAATATTTCCCCAAGAATGAACCTGCACCGGTAATGATCATCCAGTTGGCGAGGATGATCCCGATAACAAGCTCATTTCCGTAGAAGGCTGAGAGAAAATCTCTAAGTAATATGACTTGCGTGACAATCGACGTTGCACCCAGCGCGACAACAGCAGCCGCTAGCTTCCTGTCGATCGTCATAGGATTTTGAAGGGAATTCATAACAGTGACGGGCTTCGCAACAACGCCCCTCTTCGTTCAGCGTCGTAAATCTTTTTCGCTGAATACATTTGCCTCATACACATAGATCTCTGCGTCTTTCCATCCATCCCACCCCAGCCCGGCTTTGTCACGGGCACAATGGCCCAGGAACTCTTCCTTTGTCCAGCCGGTTTCGGTGGCCACTTGAGGAAGGAATGTGCCGGAGCGGTCTCCCTTTCGTATGTAGATGCCATGGCGTCCGAGTTCGATCTCATCGATAGAAGATATTTTTCTCATAGGTGTGAGGGCTGAGATCTCGATCTGCAGGTCGCCAATCTCATCGGCTCGGACCTGAGGGAAGCGATAATCTTCCGTTGCAGCAGCGATCGCCATGTGCTGGATAACTTTATAGAGCGGTTCGTTTGAATCGAACCGTCCTACGCATCCTCTCAATTCGCCATTCTTGGTGAGGGTAACAAATGCGCCGCCCTTAGCTTTTGTATTCATAGAAAGGGAAGTCGTATCAATCGACAGTATTTGCTTTTCTTGTATGTATTGTTCAATGGTGTTGCGCGCAATCCAAAGTAATTTCCTTTTGTCGTTCTCATTGAGTCCGTCGCTTGATTTCTCACTTTTGTCTTTCAGTGAAAAAACAATTGCACAGTATCCGACAACCCTGTTTTTATCGCCGACCTCGGAATCACCCGAATTCTTGTACTCGATGAGATTGATGTCGATGTTGGGGTTATTCTCCGTCATGTAGAGGAGTGTTAACACGCAAGACCAACCGCACATCGTCGTGACAAGGTTCGGAATCCCTTTTTGCTCGTTGCTTCGAGTGACTTCGATCAAATGTTGGGCGGAGTTCGAGAGGATCGCATGAGCAGACGATGTATCGACTCGCACGGCATCGTCGTATGAAGGGTAGTGAGAGAAATCGGTGCTGATGATGAATAGATTCTTGGTGTTAAGGTACGGTTGCAGAACTGAAGCCATCTGCTTGCACGTCTCGGGGTAAGGAGCGCCGACGACGATCGGGACAATCTGAAACTCCTTTTTCATGCAGTATTGAAGAAAAGGGAGCTGCACTTCTATACTATGTTCGTACACGTGTGGCTCAATCTCGTTAGTGAACACCGAATTTTCTTTTGCGAGTTGCTCTCCAAGCTGTGTATTTACTTTAACCGTTCCCAGCGGAGTCACGTAATTACCCGATGCATATGCGGAGGCTCCTTCCAGAGCCACATGATGACTCGGTCCGAGAACAAAAATGTTTTCGTACTCTTTCTTTGGATTGATTTGGTTGAACGCGGATGCAGCAACTTCACCGGAGTAGACATATCCGGCGTGAGGTGAAATGATCGCGATGACGTTCTTGATGTTCTTTGGCGGGACGGCTTTTGAGAATAGCTTTTTTAACTCAGCTTCTAGTTCGTTGCGCTGAGACGGGTAGAATTGTCCTGCGACGGCGGGTTGTCTATCACTCTGGGTGTTCTGCGACAGACTATTTGTCGCGATGAGGAAAAGGCTTAGAAAAACAAGCCAAGCAGCGTTACTCTTTTTCATAGCTTTCGCCCTCCCAACATGGACGAAGTGGGATAAAAACCTTTCAAATATTACTTAATCTTCAGCGAAATAGCAACCTCGTTAAGACTACACTGCACAAAGCCATCGGTCGGTACAGGATGCAAGCGTTTTTAGACTCGCCGATTTGGCAAAGAGCAAAAGTTCGCTGACTTAAACACGGCTGACATCAATGTTGATGTTTCTTTGCCGCCCTGTTTATTGTGGAGATCCGCTTGATTCTTATGAAAATTAGCCCTACTATGGCGGCACCATGTTGACCTCGGGAAAATGAACTTGCATCTTTCTTCTTTTCCCTCCCTTCGTCCACATGCAGAAACAGGTCTGGGGACATATTGTAGTTCTGAGCCGCAATGTAGGCGATTGTAGATGCGGAGCAGTGCACACTAGGAGTTTGATAGAGAGAAGCCTCGGGATTCTTCCGCCATTAGGAAGATGAGCGAGGCTTTTGCATTTTCATAGCATCTGTACATTGAACTTCTGAGTTTTGGAATCGTAATGCACAAAGGAGGGCTTGTGGAATACACATCACGACTACGAAGTCACCTCGGAGAATCGGCATATCTCATTGATGTCCACCCTGGATATTTGGTAGACTTTACTAAAACGCGCCGGGGTGAAGAAATTACGTTGATCGAAGTAGGGGGGCATGGCATCACTGTCGAGTTTGTCGCCTCCGGGGAGAAGCACATTTTCACATTCGACCAGATTCAAGTGAAAGAACGGATGTCGGGCAAACTACGGACTCCCAAGAACGGCTATCATCGTTCCGGGAAGTCTGTCTGAATTCAATAGCAAGAATCTCGACACGCCCATTGAGAATGCCTATTCGCGGGACGAACTGTTGCTCAACATAAGTACTCACCAATTGACGAAAGGAGCTTTTCCGTTATGGCAGATAAGAAAGCTGACCTCGCAGGACCGGGTATCGGTAATTATGAAGAATTGGAAACAATCTTGCCGCAAGACTATCGTTCATTGCTGGACCCCAAACAAACACAAAGAGCGTTGTTTGACCTCAAAGGCTACATCGAAGACCACCTCTGCAAAGAACTCAATCTCATGATGGTGCAGGTTCCACTCATTGTCGATGTGGAGAGCGGCGTCAATGATCTCCTGGACCGGGATGGCTCGCGTACGCCGATTCAATTTCATATCTCGAATGATTATGATAAGCATCCGATTGATGCTCAAGTAGTGCAGGCAGCGACCAAGTGGAAGCGCGTCGCGCTCAAGCAATTTGGAATGAAGGTTAACGAAGGCATTTGCACGGACATGAGAGCGGTTCGCAAAGACTATTTTCTCGATCACGATCACAGTGTCTATGTAGACCAGTGGGACTGGGAGAAAGTCATTACTGCGAAGCAAAGAAACCTCACCTACCTTCAAGGAGTGGTCAAGAAAATTTGGAAAGTTCTCACAGGGGCGGAACGATATATCCAGCGACGGTATCCAAAGCTGCACACAAAGAAATATCCTAACTTGCCTGACGAACTTACGTTTCTTCATGCCGAAGATATTCTTGAGATGTACCCGGACCTGCCGAGAAAGGCACGTGAAACGGCGATCCTTCAAAAGTATCCGGCCATTTTTATCATCGGGATTGGTTGGCCGTTGAAAGACGGTTTCCCGCACGAAAATCGGGCCGCCGACTACGACAACTGGGTAACGGAGAACCAATCCGATCACGGCAAGACAACGCACGGATTAAACGGCGACATCCTCGTCTGGAACCACGTGACGAAGCGCCGGCATGAACTGACATCGATGGGAATCAGAGTCAATGCTGAGACTCTCAAAACACAGCTTGAGATGTCAGGCCAGCTCGATTTCCTAAAGCAGTCTTACCATCAGGGTATCATTACAAATGGGCTCCCGCTAAGTATTGGTGGGGGCATAGGTCAATCGCGGACATATATGCTTTTGCTGAAAAAGGCTCACTTGGGCGAAGTGAGTGTAACTGTCTGGCCAAAGGTACTCAAGGAGATGTGCGCCAAGAAGAATATCTATGTTCTTTAAGTAATCTGCGCAAGAAACAATAGAACGAAATGTGTGCGAGGATTTGGCCGCAACAATCACTTAACCCAAAACAAAAATCACGCGATTCGTTGTCGCTACACCATAAAAAAATCCCTATTGTCTTTCAACAATAGGGATTTCTTTTAGACCTAGAAGCAGGAATGCGATCTGGAGTATGAAAAAAAACCTTACCCTTTCTTCACTGCCTCTTTGATTCTATCCGGAGTCATTGGAAGCTGGAGCAGTCTGACCCCGATAGCGTCATAAATGGCATTGGCAAGCACACCGCCCATCGTAACGATTGCCGGCTCGCCGCCGCCTTGCGGAACAGAATTTTTATTGTCGAGGATGACCGTTTCAATCTTAGGCAGCCAGGAGAAACGGGGAATTTCATAGGAATCAAAATTGAGGTCGAATATCTCACCGCTTTTGAAATGAATCTGCTCCGTCAAAGCATATCCCATTCCCATGGTGATGCACCCCTCGACCTGCATTGCAGCGCCTTCGGGATTGATTGCCAGCCCCATATCTTGAGCGCACACCACCCGTTCAACCTTAACGAGGCCAGAGACTTTTTCAACCTCAACTTCGGCGATCGTGGCAACGTACGATCCTGCATCTATCCCGCATGCAATGCCGTAGCCCCTGCCGCTCGGCGCTTTCGCTGGACTCCATCCAAATTTATCGGCAGCAACTTTTAACACATGTTGCATCTTCTTGTCAGTCAAGTTTTGCATGCGAAACTCCAGGGGATCTATTTCCGCCTTCGCAGCCATCATATCAATCTGAGATTCCCTTGCGAAAGTATTCGTATTATTTCCCGGGGCACGCCACGGTCCGGTCGCAAATGGATGGGAACCCTCAGCGCCTGTCCAGCTTGCATTGTATGCCATTGTGCTATGATTCGGAATGCTATAAAATTCCTGCGATCCCCTCTCGCCCGCAAAATAAACATGGTAATCCCAAAGGTTAATGCTGCCTTTCTCCGTGATGCCTGATTTTATCTTGACTATCGCAGCCGGCCGAAAAGAGTCGTAAAAAAATTCTTCTTTTCTACTCCAGGCAACCTGAACCGGTTTTCCACTTAATTTTGCGAGACGCGCAGCTTCCACAATTTGAAGATTTCTGCTCTTCCCACCGAACCCACCGCCAACAAAAGGCGTTATCACTCGCACATCCTGGGACGGAATGTCAAGCTCCTTGGCAATTTCCTCTTTGGCTTCGAAAGGTGTTTGCGTTGAGGCCCACACCGTCGCTTTGTTTCCTTCGATGTTCACGACGGCGGTATGCGGTTCTATCGGCGAGTGCGCAACGTAATCATTCAAATAGGTCTCTTCGAAAATTTCCTTCGACCCGTTTTCTCCTTCTTGAAGATTCCCCTCCTTGGCAACGACCTGACCTTCGGGCGCGACTTTGAGCAAATGGTCGAAAATGTTTTTATCGTCGATGTCAGATTCGACTTTGCTGTACTTCGCTTTGATTTTTGAAAGAGCGGCTTCCGCGATGTCCGGATATTTGTGCAGGACAGCAACAAAATCACCATCCCTGAAAATCTGAACATCCCTTACCTGCTTCGCCTCGGACAGGTCAACATCGATGAGCTTGGCGCCATGTGCTGGGGGCCGCAATATTTTTGCATAGAGCATTCCGGGAATTTGAATATCTCCGGCATACTTTGCGCTGCCCGTCGCTTTTACTTCCGCATCTCTGCGCAATTCGGGTTTACCCATAATTTTGAATTCCGACGGTATTTTTACGGCTGCCGAAGCGACGTGGCGTTCTATGTGTTTGCCCTTAGCAAGCTGGCCGTAGGAAATCCGGTTCTGTGTATTTTTTTTGTCGATGACAATTCCATTTTCAGTTGTCAGATTTTCTACATCTGTGTTGAGTTGTTTGGAGGCAAGATCCAGCAAAACGCGTCTGGCTTCTGCACCGGCGGCGCGAAGGGCCGGTCCGAAGAAGCGCGTTGACATCGAACCGAAAGTCCCCATGTCCCACGGACAAAGGTCGGTATCTCCCATGACCATATCGATCGCGTCGAGTGAAACGTCCAGTTCATCGGCCAACATTTGCGCCAAAGAAGTGTAGATGCCTTGGCCCATTTCTATTTTCCCTGTGTAGCAAGTGACTCGTCCGTCTTCGCCGATTTTCAAGAAGGCGTTGAAATCGGTTGGGAGATTTCTACCCGGCCTTTGCTGTGCAAGGACCGATAGATCCCCGATCATGAAGAAAAGAAAAATCCCACCGCCGGTAATTGTGATAAACTCCCGCCTGTTCATCGTAAAATCAGTCGTGTTGTCCGAGGAGTCGAGCTCCCATAGTCGATCGTCTCTCATCTTAGAATCCTCCTTCCATTTCCTTAGTGGCAGCTTGCATGGCTCTCACAATTCTGGTGTGGGCTCCACAACGGCATAAGTTATCATCCATACCGGCGATGATTTCCGAGGCCGAAGAGTGCGGGTTCCTATGGAGCAACGCATACGCATTCATAATCATGCCCGGGTACAATACCCGCATTGCATAGCGTCATTCTCCATGAACGCTTTCTGCAAGGGATGCACTTCACCGTTTTTCGCCAATCCTTCGATGGTAACAACTTCTTTATCCCGGACATCCTTTATAGTAGTTTGGCACGATCGGACTGCTTCATTGTTGACAACGACTGTGCAAGCGCCGCAAAAGCTTTCGCCGCATCCATATTTGGTTCCTGTCAATCCCAGATCAGTGCGCAAAACCCAAAGCAGCAACCGGTCGCTGTCTATATTGAGCTTTATTGGCTTACCATTTAGATTGAATTGAATATTTTCTTCCATGATGAAGCTCCTTCGTCGTTATGAATGAAAAGAAATCATCGTAGATAATAGAAAGTAAAACTTTTCCATGGCAGCTTACTTTCTCTATATGAATAATAGGTTGCGTACGATGAAAAATATCCTAACGAATCATTGCCGTATGATAAAGTTTTATGTTCTCATAGTTTCGTCGCAATGTTAATTGAAAAAGCGTTCAATGTCAACTCTTCATGAGCCTCAACCCGTGATTCTGAATTTTTCATCCAGAGACAATTCGGTCTCCATAGACGCCACTTCTCCAAAATCATGCGTGGGAAATTTATATTATAAGTTTGAAACGGCGGGTCGCGGAAAAATATTTTCAGAAATGAAGGGAGCATCTGCTTTCGTTACTCATTCGACCTGACGGCCTCTGCCTCCTCGTTTTGTCAGGTTATGTTGCCTTGGTATTGCATCCCATCCTCCGAAACCTTATACTTCCCGCATGAGCGGCAAATTTCTAAATGAATCTGAGCACATTACAAAGACACATCGCCGGATCCTCTTGATGAGCTGGGCAGGATGGGTGTTCGACTTCTATGATCTGATTCTTTACACTTTTCTGCTGATTCCGATCGGTCAAGAGCTCCATCTCGACAACGTGCAACTGTCATACGCATTGGGGACATCGCTGGCCGCTACGGCAGTCGGCGGCGTACTCTTCGGCATCTTCTCGGACCGTTATGGACGAAAGAGAACTCTCCAATTGACGATACTCTGCTACAGTGTCGGAACTTTCTTATGTGGCACTGCTCAAAACGTGAACATGCTCATCGTATTTCGCATTCTCACCGGGCTGGGTGTCGGTGGAGAATGGGCCACGGGTCAAACCTACGTGGGCGAAACCTTTCCACCACGCGTTCGCGGACGCTATGGAGCGTACATGCAAACCGGAGCCCCGGTCGGAATTGCCATTGCCTCGATCGTCGGCGGATTTATCGCACCGCTCATCGGATGGAGAAGTGCTTTTTTCCTTTCTGTCCTTCCGGCACTACTCGTCGTCTTCATCGGAAAGCATCTTCCCGAATCGGATATCTGGCTGGAGCATAGACGAAAAAGCCGGGAGGTGAGGGGAGCGGCGGTTGCGGACGCGACATGGGGCAAGTTCATCGAGTTATTCCGGGGGCCGTATCGTAAGCTCTTTCTTCTCTCGCTCGTCCTCGCCGTATTCGACATGTCCGCGTATTGGTTTACCTATTCTTGGCTCCCGGGCTATCTTTATCAACAGCGGCAATTCTCGATGACGAAATCGGCAGTATGGATGCTGGTAACGCAATGCGGGGGATTCATCGGGTATGCGACGTTTGGTTTTGCTGCAGACAGGTTCGGTCGGCGCCCCGCTTACTCAATCTACTCCTTCATCATGGCGCTTGGCCTCATGATGGTCACGCTTCTCTGGGACGTTATCGCTACGTATCCGGGGGCCATACTCATTTTCATGTTCCTCGTCGGATTTGGGACTGGAATGTTTGGCGGATACGGTCCCCTTTTTTCGGAGCTTTTCCCAACAACGATACGGAACACTGCGATGGGATCTGCGTTCAACTTGGCACGAGGAGTTCAATTCTTCACCCCCGTCGCAATCGCCGTGATCGCCGAGTCATACGGACTAGCAGGGGGCATTTCGATTGCCGCTCTTTTCGCACTTCTGACTGGCTGCTGGATCTGGACATTGCCCGAAACAAAGGGACGAGCGATCACGATATAAGACCCATTCTAAAAACTCAAAGCAACAGCCGCTTCGATGTGAAAGAAATCTGATCGCTCGAAATGCCAAAAAGCGTCTTAGCGCGAATACACTTCATCTGAGCACACCGCGTAACTTCTACGCTTTCTTCATCTCTCCCCATCCTCCCTTCAACATGAGCAACATAGCGCCGACGCCAAGAATAAAGTTTGCCAAACAGACAAGGATGGTCACATAAGGAATAAATGTGAGCACTTCGACGATGACCAATCCTGCGGCCAGCGCACCGAAAAAGACCAACCGTCCCTTTCCTTCAAGCACAAATGCGGTCTCCGCGATGACGAGTGCAAGTGCAAACTGAGAAAAATAAAGAAGCCAGAGGAACAATGTCATCAGGAAGAGGCCAACCGGTATGCCTATAAGCGTTACAAAGCAGATCCCTGACAGCACTGGAATCACAATCATGCCGAGAATCCCCCATACTGCAACTTCTCCGAAGCGGCCAATGATCGTCGTTCCCATACTTCGTAGCCGGGCGGGAACGACAAGCACCATCAGCAAGCCGACAAAGAGCAACCCGAAAAACCAGATGATCTTCATCCAGAATCCCCATACCGAATATCCGAGGATTTCAGCGCGAGCGTGTTTTTCTCTCTGTTCAATCTCTACTTTTCCATGCACAGCTCCATCTGCAATATTGATTTTTTCTTTGTCCTTTACCATCGCATGCAAATTCCCTCCTACATTCGCACCTTGTCCAACCGTAAGATAATTGCCGATAAAATTGAGATCACCCTTGATTGTGCCGTTGATCTGCGCATCTCCCGATGTCATTCGTGCTTCTTTCCCGACGTTCCCCAGGATCTCGAGGTTGCCGCAAGCTGCGAGAAGGTTGCCCGAAACATCTCCCGACCTCCCAACAATGATAGATCCTCCGACCGCACTGATGTCTTTGCCCACCTTCCCGTTGATGTTGATAGTGCCTCCTGCTGCACGGATATGGTCGGATACCGTCCCTCCGACTGTCACCATGCCGCCCGCAACGAGAAGATCGCCATTAATCGTTCCTTCAACGTCGACGACCCCACCAGCAACATACGCATCGCCATTAACCGTCCCGTCGATAACCACCTGGTCTCCGGCCGCGAAATACCATCCTTCATGCACTTCGTTTGCGCCGAGAACGATGCGCTTCGTTTTTTTCTCATTCCGATATTCCCAACCGTTACATGAAAATGTTGCGAACGCCAAAATGAGAATGAGGAAAAATTTGATGGAGAATGCGTAACGTGATTTCATAGGAATCTCCTTTCTAGGTCTGGAAAGCTCATATCGTCTGTTCAACGGAAATTCAGCAGCATCTCGCGTTCTATACTTAACAACATCTTTCAATCTGGAGTTGGCCGGCGTGTCGGAGCAATGTTACCCTGAAAAGCGCTCAATGTCAAGCCGTGAGTCTCAAGCCTAACGTCCAAAACGGAAGTTGCGGTGGATGAATACTCCGCAAAAATGGTTGAATCAAAAAAAGGTCAAAGAATTTGTTGAAGTTAAGCCCCAAACCAAAAATCCCTACTCTCTTTCAACTGCAGGGATTTCTCCTTTAGATCTAGTAGGGGGGGCGATGTGAGTTGTAAGGCATAGATGGAGGATGCAAGAAACGCAGGGAACAACCATCCGGAATATCGTAAGATGGGCGGCCCGGGATGGTTATCCATCAAGCCCAGCATATCAGAAATTCATGAATGATGGCGGTTTTTTTCTAACAACATTCACTATGACAGTTCCGGCTAACCATAAAAACAATAATCCACCGTAACCTGTATATATCACAGTTCGGTACTGAGTGAGAAAATTATGTGCACCGGCACGGACAATATCAAAGACACCAAACCACAACACTATCCAGATGATGCTGCCAAGGAAATTATATAAAGCAAATTGTGAAACTGAAAATCTTTTCATGCCGAGGTACACCGCGGCAGGGTTACGGATTCCAATGAAGAACCTCATCATAAGGATCGCGAACGGTGTTGGAATACGAATTAACTGAGCGGGAATCCTTTTCTTAAACATTTCGCCGTAATTATGAAGCGCGGCAAAGCGGTCGACGTAAAATCCGAGATAATAATAGAGCATGAAAGAAAGATTCGATACAATCACAGCAAACCCGCAAATGAGAAACCAGTATTCAGGATGGTTGACGTAATACAATAGCCACATCAATAACCCGGATTCACCCCGCGTAACGAATCCGATGATGTAAGGCAGTGATTCAATAAAATTCATATTTAGAGGCTTCTGAAAAATTGTCTCTCGCCAAGCCGCGAAGGCGCAAGGACCCTGTTTTTAAATCATTTTGCCGCTTTGCGTCTGGCGAAGCCATCCTTATGGATTTGCGTGAGCCTTACTTTTAAAATTATTCAGAAGGCTCATTTAAGGATTTGGTTCACGTATTCCGAAATTTCGGTAGTGCTCAAGTTTGGTAAGGTGACGGACACCTTACCGATTTGCCTTGCCAAATATTTTGGAACAATGTGATTTTTGGAATGAGGTGTCCGTCACCTCATGCGAGAACGCAAAATTGACCACTACCGAAATTTCCTCTGCGTTTACTTTTGCTGTCGTCTTTCGAGAACGCCGGCCAGAGGGAAGCCTCGTAAACCCGGAAACGATATCCGGACGAGCCAGCACTCCGGCCGAAATGAATTACAAATTATTTATGGTATTTTTCTTTTGAGGCATACATAAAACAATCAATGCAGACATGAGGCAAAAAGCCGACAGAACTAGCAGAGCGTGCCACATATTATGCGTTGCATCCCGAATTTTTCCTATTATATAAGGGCTGACGTATCCGGCCAAATTTCCAATAGAATTTATCCATGCTATTCCTGCCGCCGCAGCCGTTGCTGAAAGAATTGAAGTCGGCAGCGCCCAGAAACTTGATAGAGCCGACATCACTCCCGCCGTTGCAAAACTAAGAGCAATGACAGCAGCCAATCCAGAAATGCCCGGAATTCCACTTGCAGCAAAAGCAACAGAACCAATTATTGCTGCCAAAGCAATGTGCCAGCGCCTTTCACCCGTTACATCGGAATGATGCCCGTTCCAAACCATCGTTATTGCACCGAATGCCCATGGGACTGCTGAAATTAATCCTATCTTCCAAACATTTTTTGTTATTGAATCCTGGATGATTTGAGGCAACCAAAATCCTATGCCATAAGTCCCCATGATAATTCCGAAATACACTAAACAAAACAACCATACCGCAGGACTCTTAAATACATCTTTTAGCGTGTGAGGAGAATGTCCCTGGGCATTTTTTATTTCTTCATCTTCTGCTAATCGTTGAACGAGCAAATTTCTTTCATCCGCCGTCAACCATTTTGCTTTGGTTGGATTATCATCAAGCACATAATACACCAACGATCCGACAACAACTGACGGAATTCCTTGCAAAAAAAATAACCACTGCCAGCCTTTTAATCCGTACATGCCAGACATGTTTGAGAGTATCCAACCCGAGATCGGTCCCCCTATCACCCCGGATAAGGCTATTGCGGTCATAAACGCGGCTACCATCTTTGCCCTGTGTCTGCGTGAGTACCAAAAAGTTAGATACAAGATAACGCCGGGGAAAAATCCGGCTTCAAATAACCCTAGAACGAACCGAATGATATAAAAAAATGCTGCACTCCTTGTAAACATCGTGCAGGATGATATACAGCCCCAGATAATCATTATTGGGGCGATCCACCTTCTAGCGCCGAGTCTTTGTAGTGCCATATTACTGGGTACTTCAAAAAAGAAATAGCCAATAAAAAATATACCCGCAGCCATTCCATAAACAGCGTCACTCATACCCAGATCTTTTTGCATTTCTAATTTTGCAAATCCAACATTAATTCGATCCACATAGGCTATAATAAAGCAAAGGATAAGAAATGGTATTAATCGCAGAGTGACTTTTCTATATGTTGCTTTCTCAAATTCCGGCGAATATGGATAACAGTTCATCATCGTATCCCGTATCATAAAAGGGCATTCAGCCTGAGTGCGCAGGATTTCTTTTTAAGTTCACCAATTGTGATGCTCATCAGTTATTCTCTATATAAAGTTTTTTTCCGAATGTGTCTTAACGTCGCATAGTTGTTTACCCGGCTGCAATTCTTAACATCCTATGTATTGATAAATTTTAAAACTAGAGACTTCTGAAAAATTGTCTCTCGCCAAGCCGCGAAGGCGCAAAGACCCTGTTTTTAAATCATTTTGCCGCTTTGCGTCTTTGCGTGAGCCATACTTTTAAAATTATTCAGGAGTCTCAACTAGGTAATTACAAGACGATTGCAGCGATTTTGTGTTCCGGCGCTTCGTGCAGGGGATTGCCCATATATAGAGAGTGAAAAATCGGCAGATGCACTCTTCGTGCAAGGGAACTGCAACCACGGAACCCTTTGCCGCGTGAGTGTTGACGAGAATTTAGCTTTTTGCTGGGTTAAATACAATATAGAGACATCTGAAAAATCGCCTCTCGCCAAGCCGCCAAGGCGCAAGAACTTGATTTTTGATTCATTTTGCGTCTTTGCGTGAGCCTTACTTTTAAAATTATTCAGAAGTCTCAATATAATAACTCTGCGCTTACTGTAAACAAAGAGGGTAGTGCTCAAGGTTGGTAAGGTGACGGACACCTTGCCGATTTACCTTACTAGAAGCCATCTCAAAAATGGTTTTCAGGCAGAAAGCAGCCGTAAATGTCATGCTGATCCCGCCGTTTTGCGGCGGGAGAAGCATCCATGACATGGAAGCCTGGTAGAGTCAAGGTATGTCATTGTCATGGATTTTTCACCCCGTCTGAAAAGCGACGGGGTTCAGAATGACAATGATCTGTCAGTATTCCTTCAGAAGGACATAATCAAGCGTTTTTGAGATAGCTTCTAAATATTTTTGGTATAATTGGATTTTTGGAGTGAGGTGTCCGTCACCTCTCGCAAGAACGCAAACTTGACCACTACCACAAAGAGCCATCGCCGGCTCTTTGTATTCTACGATCTTGCAATGAACAAGCTCAGCCCAATCGCTCTCGCATCTTCAACACAAAATCCAAAACCAGACACATCTGCGACAATCTCGCCGGCATCTGGATTATTAACTGATGTTACGCAGCGGTATAGTGAGAATGGTTTTTATGTCGCTCCTACGGAGTTTGAAGACAGGTGGATCATTGGTTCTACAAATATGTCGTCCCTCCGGGACGATAAACTAATGGACTTTGACAGAAATAACGCCAATTTCCAAAGCTCCGATAGGAGCGAAATGGTTGTAGTAAGGCACAAGGATCTATGTTCAAGCCCCAGAGGTGCGACATAACATAGGTTTTTGTCCTTTTGCGTAACATGAGTTATTAATATGCAAAAGCCCAGAGGTGAGCCTGGGCTGAAGGTGATGTCGGGTAACGTGTCAAGCTTACTTCAACAGCAAGAATTTCCATCCATTAACGAAAAATCCCTACTGTCTTTCAACAGTAGGGATTTCTTCTTTAGACCTTGTAGCGGGGGCACGCTACAGTGTCCACCTACAAGCACTTCTTCGCCAATTGTGCTTGTAGGTCGTTTGAAGATATGAAGCTTGGAGGTTTTTTTGACCACCACGCCTTCTGTTTTTCGTTTGTTTCAGAATCTGCTTAGATCACAATTGTTCGGCCATTTCAACAACCATGACGGTAACTCAAGTCTACTATCATTTGGATCAGATTTCATCGTTCAACGACGATCGGATCCATGCGCAACGTTCGGCGTGAGCTAAATGATTCGTATCACACTCTAATGCCCCCTTATTGCTTCTCTCATTCCTATTCCGTACAATTTTCTTGATTCCCCTCCTACTATGCCTGACTAAGCGATACAAAGAAGATCTTGAAGAAGAACGTATAGAGTTAGCTGTTCTCTTATTTGTTTCGAGCTTTGCGGATCCAGGTGCATAAAAACATCTCCCTTCTTCCGCCTGCCATACTATACGCTCCAGCACATCTCAGTGCTGCTAAAGCGCAGAAATTGGTCTGCTCTTCGAAGATTCAACACCGTTGAGCTGAATGTATATTGCCCGGTTTTCGTTTCACGAAGTTGGGATGATACGTCAATAGCAATTGTTGAAATAATAATCGAAGCATTCGTACAACTAATTCCGGAGAGGGATGTATGAAAAACCACATCGAGAATTTAACCACAAGTGCAGCGGTCAACAGACACCGTCGAGCCCGCTGTGTTGGTCTTAGTGTATTCCGTCTTTTGAGTTCTCTTCTTTTTATTCTCCTTTTTCTGCAAACGACAAGTATTGCTCAATATAGAGCGGGAAGCAAAGAGGAGATGGCCAAAATCGCTTCCGTTGCAAAGGCGTACTACAAAAAAATGAGTTCCGGGAAAACGTCTCCCCAATCTGTCGAGAAAACTGCTGCTATCAGCAATCTCCTTTTCAATGGTCAAAACACTGGTGATAATTACGGTTATTCGGTTTCGACGGCAGGCGATGTAAATGGCGACGGATATGCCGATGTGATCGTTGGAGCCCCTGGTTATGGCAGCAGCACCGGGCGGGCGTATATCTATTATGGTGGTTCAAGCATGAGTAGTTCCCCCGATGTGATTTTAACAGGGGAAACGACAGGTAATAATTTTGGCATTTCAGTCTCGTCCGCAGGGGATGTGAACGGGGACGGCTATGCCGATGTGATCGTTGGGGCGAGTGGTTACAACAGTAACACGGGACGAGCGTATATCTATTACGGCGGCCCACACATGGGCAACACTGCTGATGTGACTATGACAGGAGAGGCGGCAAATAATTACTTTGGCATTTCAGTTTCGTCAGCAGGAGATGTGAACGGAGACGGCTACGCCGATGTGATCGTCGGAGCGTATGGTTATAGCAGCAACACGGGACGAGCGTATATTTATTACGGGGGATCATCCATGGACAATGTTGCCGATCTGAAGATGACTGGTGAGGCGGCTAATAATGCTTTTGGCTATTCGGTTTCGACGGCAGGAGATGTGAACGGAGACGGCTACGGCGATGTGATCGTTGGAGCGAATGGTTACAATAGCAACACGGGACGAGCGTATATTTATTACGGTGGTTCAAGCATGGATAGCACCGCCGGTGTGACGATGACGGGGGAAGGTGGAAGTAATAATTTTGGCATTTCAGTTTCCACGGCAGGCGATGTGAACGGGGACGGCTATGCCGATGTGATTGTCGGAGCGAATGGCTACAATAGCTATACGGGACGAGCGTATATTTATTACGGCGGCTCAAGCATGGACAATATCGCCGATGTGACGATGGCCGGAGAGGCGACAGGTGATAATTTTGGCCTGTCAGTTTCGACGGCTGGAGATGTAAATGGAGACGGCTACTCCGATGTGGTCGTTGGAGCAAAAAGTAACAATAGCAGTACGGGACGGGCGTATATTTATTTTGGCGGCTCAACTATGGACAACGTCGCCGATAAGATACTGACGGGAGAAACAACAAATAGCTATTTTGGTTGGTCGGTTTCGACGGCAGGGGATGTGAACGGGGACGGCTACGACAATGTGATCGTTGGTGCGTTTGGTTACAATAGCTCCACGGGACGGGTGTATCTCTACGAAAACTCGCTTACCGGAACAGACATACCGGATCAATCTTTTACCGGTGGAGCGACAGGTGATTGGTTAGGCTTGTCAGTTTCGAGCGCAGGGGATGTGAACGGAGACGGCTATGCCGATGTAATCGTAGGAGCGCCATCTTACGGCAGCGAAACAGGACGGGCGTATATCTATTACGGAGGTCCGAATATGCACACCTCCCCCGATGTGACATTAACAGGAGAAGCGACGGGTAATTACTTTGGCTATTCAGTTTCGACGGCAGGGGATGTGAATGGAGACGGCTATGCCGATGTGATCGTGGGAGCGTATGGTTACAATGGCTTTACGGGACGCGCGTACATCTATTACGGCGGCCCAAGCATGGACAACGTTGCCGATGTAACGATGACCGGAGAAGCGACAGGCAATTACTTTGGCTTGTCAGTATCAACGGCAGGGGATGTGAACGGAGACGGCTATGCCGATGTGATCGTGGGAGCGTATGGTTACAACAGCGCCACGGGACGGGCGTATATCTATTACGGCGGCTCAAGCATGGACAACGTTGCCGATGTAACGATGACAGGAGAAGCGACAAATAATTACTTTGGCATTTCAGTTTCGACGGCAGGAGACGCGAACGGAGACGGCTACGGCGATGTGATCGTTGGAGCGTTTGGTTACAACAGCGGCACAGGACGGGCGTATATCTATGAGGGCGGCCCAAGCATGGACAACGTTGCCGATGTGACGATGACAGGAGAAGCGACCAGTAATTACTTTGGCCGTTCAGTTTCGACGGCAGGAGACGTGAACGGAGACGGCTACGGCGATGTGATCGTTGGAGCGAATGGTTACAATAGCAACACGGGACGAGCGTATATTTATTACGGTGGTTCAATCATGGACAGCATTGCCGATAAGATGGAGACTGTGTAAAAACTCGGAAACCTTTTGGTTGTTTGTACGTCTAACACGAAAACATTTGTATCACATTGATAGCCCAATTCCATGGATCATATCAGCGGTATAGCACGAGAGCAAATCACTATGTTTCCGGAAGCGGTCGAGGATTACCTGAGTCCTGAGAATCCCGTGCGCTTCCTCGATGCCTTCGTGGACAATCTGGCAATGCGCAGTTTGGGATTCTCGCATGCGACAGTCGAAGAGACCGGACGTCCACCGTACGATCCGAAGGATTTGTTGAAGCTGTACCTCTACGGCTACCTCAACCGCATTCGTTCCAGCCGTTTGCTGGAACGCGAGACAACACGCAATCTCGAAGTCTTCTGGTTGTTGAAACGCCTCTCGCCCGATCACAAGACCATCAACAACTTCCGTAAGAACAATACCACAGCGCTCCGGGCTGTGTTCAAGCAGTTCGTGCTTATCTGTAAAGAATTGGAACTCTTCGGTAACGAATTGGTGGCTATCGACAGCACGAAATTTACGGCCTCCAATGCCCGCGATCGCATCAAAGATAAGAAACAACTGGACAAAAGTATTGCTCGCATCAATGAGTCGATCAAGGACTATCTTGCGCAACTCGACCACAACGATCATGCTGATGAAAATACAAGAACTTCTGTACCGCTCAGCAAAGAAGCACTCCAAAAGAAAATCGCCTTGCTCCATCAGCAGAAAGAACATCTTGAAGAAGCTTGCACCGAGCTTGAACGAAGTGGTGACAAGTACGTCTCATTAACCGATCCTGACTGCCGATTAATGAAGAACGAACGCCGCATCGAAGGGGCCTATGCCGTGCAAACAGCCGTCGATGCCAAACATAAGCTTATTGTGGACTACGAACTGACACAGGATGCCGCTGATAGCAATCATCTCTCATCGATGGCCCTGGCAGCCAAACAAATGCTCGGTGTTGAAACGCTCAATGTCTGCGCTGATGCCGGTTACTACGACACCGTTGATCTCAAAAGCTGCGAAGACAGCGGGATCACTACCTATGTTCCTGTGCCAGAGCCTAAAATCTCGAAGAAGACCAACGTGCCAGCACCGGACTATTACCACGATAAGTTTATCTATGACCAGACCTCCGATACCTATCGTTGTCCACAAGGACATCCATTACAGTATTATACAACCACTCACAAACAAGACAGTCGCCTCATTCGTATCTATCGAACCAGGGCGTGTCGAGACTGTCCTGTTCGTAGGCTGTGCACAACTTCACCACGTGGCCGATACGTGTACCGTTGGGAACATGAAGCTGTCCTGGACCGACTCAAGCAACGCCTAGCGCGGGAAGCCGACATCATCAAACACCGTAAGGCCGTCATCGAACATATCTTTGGCACCATTAAGAAAATCTGGGGCTATGGAACATTGCTCTTACGCCGCCTCAAGAATGTTGCCGGTGAAGTCGCGCTGATCAATCTCACATACAATATCAAACGAGTGCTCAATATCATAGGAACTCAGAAACTCATCCTCCACCTTCAAACGCCATAGTTGCCCCGCGGAGAGCTTCGTTCCCAACGGACCAGGCGGGTCGTCAAAGGGGAGCTTACATGTCAAAGAACGTGCCTCAGTTTTTACACAGTCTCGATACTGACGGGAGAAACAACAAATAGCTATTTTGGTTGGTCGGTTTCGACGGCAGGGGATGTGAACGGGGACGGCTACGACGATGTGATCGTTGGAGCGTACGGTTACAGCAGCGGTACGGGACGGGCGTATATCTATTACGGCGGCCCAAGCATGGACAACGTTGCCGATGTAACGATGACCGGAGAAGCGACAGGCAATTACTTTGGCCATTCAGTTTCGACGGCAGGAGATGTAAACGGAGACGGCTACAGCGATGTGATCGTGGGAGCGTATGGTTACAGCAGTTCCACGGGACGGGCGTATATCTATCTTTCGTCTTCGCCGCCTATCGTTCCGCATATTATGTCAGTCAAAGATGTGCCGAACGATCAAGGGGGAAAAGTCACTATCAATTGGGTACGTAGCGCGTTGGACGTTAAAACAATCAACGGTATCTCGTCGTACACAATCGAGCGGAGTTACTTGCCTCCATCGGCGGGGTATTCATGGGAGGTAATTGCGAACATTACTCCTCAATACGATCCGAAGTACACGTACACGGCATCCACTCCGTACGATTCGATGTCCGGAACGAATGGTACGTTCTATTTCCGTGTCACGGCCAAGACGGACGATGCAAGCGAATTCTGGAGGTCGAACGTCGTGTCGGGGCACAGTGTAGACAATATTCCGCCGATTGGCGTTGACGGGGGTGGCATTGCCGCCATGGGGGACGGAGAGGTTGTCCTCTCGTGGGACAAAGACAAGACCGACACCGATTTGAAGGGTTACAATATTTATCGCTCCATAACGGATGGGTTTGCGTTGAGCGACTCAACAAAGCTTGCCCAGACAACCGATACGACATTTACCGATTCGTCCACGACGCAAGGAGATACTTATTATTATAGAATCGCCGGGGTAGATATTCATGGCAATGTCGGTACGCCGAGCAGCGAATTAAATGTGACTGCGTTATCGCTTGAGTTATCTGCTTTCACGGCAACGCAATCGAATACGAATGTCATCCTGCAATGGACGATGACAACGGAGACGAATGATGAAGGGTTTGATGTAGAACGATCAGTCAACAATAATCAGTCATCAGTTGTCAGTTGGCAGCAAGTTGGTTACATCCAGGGTGCCGGAACCTCCAACTCCCCAAAGGAGTATTCCTTCTCGGATGAGAATCCAGCCGCCGGAACATATTCGTATCGGCTGAAGCAGGTTGAGCGGGACGGATCGTTTAAGTACTCGCAGACGGTGGAAGTGGAAGTCGTTGTGCCGAAGGTTTTTGGATTATCTCAGAACTATCCAAATCCCTTTAACCCCGCGACGACATTGGAGTTCACGGTTCCGACCGACGGACGTGCGACGCTCAAAGTGTACAATACGCTCGGACAGGAAGTTGCGACGGTCTTCGATGGGAATGCCGTGGCGGGTCAGTATCACCAAGCAACCTTCGACGGGACGAAGTTATCGAGCGGAATCTACTTTGCCCGGCTTCAATACGACGGCAAACAATTGCTGAAGAAAATGTTGATGGTCAAGTGAACCTGTTTTGCATATTCATCCCGACGTAGTCTGTCGGGAAATGATTTGACCGGAAATCTCGTTGATGTGCAACAGGACTGTTGATGAAGTAGAATTGGAAGTGAGCGCTTAGATTGTAAAAAGAAGACCTCGCAGGTGAACATATATCTGCGAGGTTTTCTTTTTCTTGAAGATTGCTCATTTTACCGAAGTTGAAAAACTGGTCAAGGCACAACACAAAGGCCCATTTCACCGGGACCTTGATGCTTCATTGACCTTAGTGATTTGATATTGAAGGTGGGTGAAAACAGACGGCGACTTTTACGAAGTCGCCGTTCATCAAGACACTCGTAGCGGGGGCCCCGACACACAACGTCGGAGCAGGTAGGATCCGCCTCGAAGATGGCGGATTTCAGTGCATCGCCTCCGGCTCTGCCCTTCAACTTGAACTCCGCCTTCACTTCGTTTCGGCGGATCTTTGACTCTAATGCACCTTCGGGTTATGAGCCCGATCCCGAGAGGGATGCCTTTGGCACGAGCTACTCCGCTCAACGAGTCGTCTACGACCCTACGGGTCGATAGACCCATAGGGAGTCTTCGACCTGCGGCGGACTCCACCCCGGAATATTCTTTTTTAGCCATTCCCTACCGACACCAGATTTCAACCATTTCTCATAGATCATCGCCTCAGAGCAAGTTGGAAATTCTTTTGAATAAATGATTTTCCAGTTTGTACCTTTTTTAGGAAAGTGGGTAGTTTTAAGGTGATGGTGTTGAAGACGCATATCGAGGTTTTCAGTGGATCCGGTGTAGTGGTATCCTTCATCACTCATGAGAACGTAAGCATAGAATGTCATCGGCATCTCCCCCAAAAAGAAACCCTCAGAGAGACTACTCTGAGGGTTTTAGTAGCGGGGACAGGATCCGCCATGAAGATGGCGGATTTCAGCGCATAGCCTTCGGCTCTGCGCTTCAACTTGAACTCCGCCTTCACTTCGTTTCGGCGAATCTCCGACTCTAAAACACCTTCGGGTTATGAGCCCGACGAGCTACTCCGCCTCTGGCGGACTCCACCCCGCGAATTTGCTCCCTCTTATAAAACAAAACGCCTCTTTGAAGGAGGCGTTTCGTTTTTCTTGTAGCGGGGACAGGACTTGAACCTGTAACCTTCGGGTTATGAGCCCGACGAGCTACCAATTGCTCCACCCCGCGATGTTTGTGCGTATAATATAGATAATTGTTACTGGTAAGTCAAGGCGGGACGTTGAGTGCCGATCTATTTAAGTTGTTCGGAAACCGGTAAAGTTCTTGATAGGAATTCCATCTTTGACTATATTCAGAAGTAAAAAATTAGCACTTAGTTTGGTCGATGAAGAAATTGTTGATCCTTATTTCCAACGATGATGGAATTCATGCTCCAGGTATCCATGCACTCGTGGAAGAAATCAAAAAAATTGGTGATGTCGTTATTGTTGCCCCCGATAAGCAGCAGAGCGCCGTTGGACATGCTATCACGATGAATTCTCCCTTGCGTGTTCAGAAGGTAGAGAAGCAAGGCGCTTTTTTCGGTTATGCGGTTAATGGGACTCCCGCCGACGCAGTGAAGCTTGCGGTTCGTTCATTGCTTCCACACCCGCCCGACCTGGTCATTTCCGGAATTAATCACGGGGCGAACACTGCAATCAGCGTGATCTATTCCGGGACTGTCTCGGCTGCAACCGAAGGAACAATTCTTGGAATTCCTTCATTTGCAATTTCATTGACGACGTACGACGAGGCTGATTTTTCCTACGCCGCGGTGTTTGCGCGCAAGCTGGCCTTGAAAATTCTTGAAAAAGGTTTACCGAAAGGAACGCTCCTGAACGTCAACGTTCCACCGGTCGCCGCATCGGAAATTCAAGGAATCGTTATCACGAAGCAGGGAAAATCCGTTTGGAACGATGAGTTTGAATCACGCCGCGACCCGGACGACAGAGAATATTTTTGGCTCAAAGGAGATCTTCTCGAGCTCGACCACGATGACGACATCGACCAGAGGGCTGTCCTCAACAATAAAGTTTCAATCACACCTATTCATTATGATCTCACTGATTATGCAACATTCGAAGCGATGAAAAAGTGGGATATTAACTCTCTCATTTAACTGAAAACGTACAGGAGTACACTATGCGAATCGGAATTTTAACTGGAGGCGGCGATGTGCCGGGATTGAATCCATGTATCAAAGCAGTCGTCTATCGGGCAGCCGATGCCGGTCATGATGTGATCGGATTTCGGCGGGGATGGGGCGGCCTGCTGAACTTTAATATCGATGATAAAGAAACTCAGGCAAAGTGGGCAATGCCATTGACGAAGCAGAGCACACGCACCATTGATCGGTCGGGAGGTACCTTCATCCATACTTCAAGAACCAATCCCGGAAAAGTCAAGTGGACGGAGATTCCGAAATTTTTGCAGGATCCAAAACGTCCGCCGAAAGAAGGCGACCCCGCATCGGATTTCACGCCGCACGTGTTGCGCAATCTTGCACACCTCAAAGTTGACGTGTTGATCGCTATTGGCGGCGACGATACCCAAAGTTATGCCGTCCGTTTGCATGACGAGGGATTTCCGGTTGTGTCGATCCCGAAGACGATGGACAATGATGTCTACGGTACCGATTATTGCATCGGTTTCTCGACTGCGGTTACGCGGAGCGTGGAGTTCATCACCAACTTACGAACGTCCGCGGGATCGCACGAACGTATTGCCGTGATAGAATTGTTCGGAAGAAACTCCGGAGAGACGTCGCTTATTTCCGCCTATCTCGCCGGCGTTGACCGGGCAATTATTTCTGAAGTACACTTCGATCCTGAACGGCTTGCAAAGTTTCTTGTGGAAGACAAAAAAAATAATCCGAGCAATTACGCAGTCATGACAATTTCAGAAGGGGCGCAAATGGTCGGCGGAAAAATTGTCGAGTACGGCCAGGTCGATGCCTACGGGCATAAGAAACTTGGCGGCATCGGACAGATTACAGGCGAAGCAATCCAAAAAATTACCGGGTCCCACATTATCTATCAACAGGTTGCGTATCTCATGCGCAGCGGTGAGCCCGATGCGCTGGACAGAATGGTAGCGATCAGCTACGCAAACCTTGCAACGGATTTGGTTTTGAAAAAGCAGACCGGCCAAATGGTTGCGTTGCGTGAAGGAAAGTACACGACAGTTCCGATCAATACTCTGACACAAGGAGTAAAAAGGGTAGATGTGCAGGAGCTTTATGACGAACAAAATTATTTGCCGAGAGTTGCGGTGGTTTTAGGCAAACCGATGTTTTTGTATTGAGAAAGATACAAGTGTCGGACACCTGGACGATAGAGAACTAAAAATTATCAAACTTTGAGGAAGGATATGTGAAAAGGTGTCCGACACTTCTGCACCTTGCAAAAAATCCTCAAATTATTGTAAACCGGCTTGACAACTGGATTTTTAGTTCGTATATTAAAAGCCCGTTCAGAAACGGGCTTTTAAGTTTACAAGAAATTGTTCTTTGAAAAATAGTGTGCACAGCTTCTAAGTCAATTACAATCAAGGTTTTAACCTTGGCTAATTAACACAATAAGCCAACTTAATCATACTCGAAGTTGATAACTCAAGATATTGAATTACAACGGAGAGTTTGATCCTGGCTCAGGACGAACGCTGGCGGCGTGCCTAACACATGCAAGTCTGGGAGAATAAGGTAGCAATATCTTTAGTAAACCGGCGCACGGGTGAGTAACACGCAGGTAACCTGCCCTTTGGTCTGGGATAACCCCGCGAAAGCGGGGGTAATACCGGATGATGCAGCGGCTCCACATGGAGATGTTGTTAAACTCCGCAAGGAGGCCAATGGATGGGCCTGCGTCCCATTAGATAGTTGGTGAGGTAACGGCCCACCAAGTCTGCGATGGGTAGCTGATCTGAGAGGATGATCAGCCACACTGGAACTGAGACACGGTCCAGACTCCTACGGGAGGCAGCAGTGAGGAATATTGCGCAATGGAGGAAACTCTGACGCAGCGACGCCGCGTGAAGGATGAAGGCTCTTTGAGTCGTAAACTTCTGTAGAGAGGGAAGAATGTCCCGTTCTTCGGGATTGACGGTACCTCTAAAGTAAGGATCGGCCAACTACGTGCCAGCAGCCGCGGTAATACGTAGGATCCGAGCGTTGTCCGGAATCACTGGGTGTAAAGGGAGCGCAGGCGGGCTTTCAAGTCGGTGGTGAAATCTTACAGCTTAACTGTAAAACTGCCTCCGATACTGCAAGTCTTGAGTGTGGAAGAGGGCGATGGAATTCATGGTGTAGCGGTGAAATGCGTAGATATCATGAAGAACACCGGTCGCGAAGGCGGTCGCCTGGTCCATTACTGACGCTCATGCTCGAAAGTGTGGGGAGCAAACAGGATTAGATACCCTGGTAGTCCACACCTTAAACGATGAATACTTGGTGTCGGGTCGTAAGGCTCGGTGCCAAAGCTAACGCATTAAGTATTCCACCTGGGGAGTACGATCGCAAGGTTGAAACTCAAAGGAATTGACGGGGGCCCGCACAAGCAGTGGAGCATGTGGTTCAATTCGATGCAACGCGAAGAACCTTACCTGGGTTTGAAAAGCAAGATTCTAGTCCCTGAAAGGGGATTACCCGCAAGGGGTCTTGTACAGGTGCTGCATGGCTGTCGTCAGCTCGTGCCGTGAGGTGTTAGGTTAAGTCCTGCAACGAGCGCAACCCCTACATTTAGTTGCCATCAGGTAATGCTGGGCACTCTAAATGGACTGCCTACGCAAGTAGTGAGGAAGGTGGGGATGACGTCAAGTCCTCATGGCCCTTACACCCAGGGCCACACACGTGCTACAATGGCCACTACAAAGGGCTGCAATACCGCAAGGTGGAGCCAATCCCAAAAAAGTGGTCTCAGTTCGGATTGAGGGCTGCAACTCGCCCTCATGAAGCTGGAATTGCTAGTAATCGTAGATCAGCACGCTACGGTGAATACGTTCCCGGGCCTTGTACACACCGCCCGTCAAGCCATGGAAACTGGGGGTACCCGAAGTCGCTGTCCGAACCCGCAAGGGACGGAGGTGCCTAAGGTAAAACCAGCGACTGGGGCTAAGTCGTAACAAGGTAGCCGTATCGGAAGGTGCGGCTGGATCACCTCCTTTCTAAGGAGCATGTCCCCGTCGAAAGATGGGACGATATCAACTTAGAATACTATTCCTTGACTGTAGTTACTTGCTGCTGTGCACACTTATTTTTTTCAAAAGTTAAAAATTCAAAGTTAGATTTGTATTCAACTTTTAATTTTTCACTTTTAACTTTTAACTTTGAATTCACTCCAATGGGCCTATAGCTCAGTTGGTTAGAGCGCACGCCTGATAAGCGTGAGGTCAGTGGTTCAACTCCACTTAGGCCCACGACGGCGAGCGCAAGTTTTAGACGGATCGGCGCCCAAGGGAATTTTTAGATTGTCGAGTGACGATTGCCGATTTTTTAAATCGACAATACTTAAATCGACAATACTTAAATCGGCAATCGGAAATTAACCTGGGGCTATAGCTCAATTGGGAGAGCGCCTGGTTTGCAACCAGGAGGTTACCGGTTCGATCCCGGTTAGCTCCACGAGGAGATTTTCAAGTTTCGATTTGCAAATTTTAAAATAATCGAAAGTTGAAATCAAAAATTTTTGTTTGTTCTTTACATATAGGAGTTATTGCTCAGATTTTGGAGAGCGCCCCGCCTAGGCGGGGAGGTTACCGGTTCGATCCCGGTTAGCTCCACGAAGTTATCCTCCGAAGGAGGATTAGCTCCACAAAAGAATTGACGATTGGCGAATGCCAATTTTCGAATGTAATCGTAAATTTGCAGTGATGAAGATTTAGGGTTTTCATTCGTAATTCGGCAATCGAAATTCGGAAATCTTTTTTGTTCTTTGACAATCGAGAAGAGAAAATCTTATATGGGGACAAGTAGTTGTCTGTCATCTTAGGATGACGGGCGAACAAACGTCCGTAACAAAGATTTTTTCGAAACCAAAAGCATTATGTAACAAGCTTCATAGATCAACTTTCCATATAAGTTTATTGATGCACCGTCTCGTCCAGATTCTTGGGCGGGATTCTACGTTGTGTGTTCAATAAAAGATTTTTTGGTTAAGTTACTAAGAGCATGCGGAGGATGCCTTGGCACGAGAAGACGATGAAGGACGCGGCTACCTGCGATAAGCTTCGGATAGGCGGAAACAGCCTCTGACCCGGAGATGTCCGAATGGGGCAACCCACCCCGAGTAATGTCGGGATACAGCGTGCTGAATTCATAGGCGCGTATGAGTCAACTGGGAGAAGTGAAACATCTCAGTAACCCAAGGAAGAGAAAGAAAATCGATTTCCCAAGTAGCGGCGAGCGAAAAGGAAACAGTCTAAACCGTACGGCACAGTAAAGGTTGCGACCGTTGTGCCGTTGGTGTTGCGGGACCTTCTGACTGGATCGCAAAACAGTCGAGGAGTCAGAAACCATTTTGTTAGCTGAATTTTCTGGAAAGCTAAACCATAGAAGGTGATAGTCCTGTAGGCGAAAACGAAATGGCTCCTGAAGGTATCCCAAGTAGTACGGAGTAAGTGAAATTCTGTACGAATCCGCCAGAACCATCTGGTAAGACTAAATACTCTCTCGTGACCGATAGAGAACAAGTACCGTGAGGGAAAGGTGAAAAGAACCCTTAAGAAGGGAGTGAAATAGTACCTGAAACCGCATGCTTACAAACGGTTGGAGCAACCCCGTCGATGCTTGCATTGACGGGGAAGTGACAGCGTGCCTTTTGCTTAATGAGCCTACGAGTTGCTCGTACGTTGCAAGGCTAATCTGCTCAGCAGAGAAGCCGTAGCGAAAGCAAGTCCTAACCAGGGCGACCTTTAGTAACGTGCGGCAGACGCGAACCCGTGTGATCTACCCTTGGTCAGGATGAAGTGGCGGTAAAACGCCATGGAGGTCCGAACTGATGTGGGTTGAAAACCGCTCGGATGAACTGAGGGTAGGAGCGAAAGACCAATCAAACTCGGAGATAGCTGGTACTCCCCGAAATAGCTCTAGGGCTAGCCTCATGTTATAGTATCACGAAGGTAGAGCACTGATTGGGCTAGGGTCGTCACAACGATACCAAACCCAGACAAACTCCGAATAGCGTAGATACGTTTCATGGGAGTCAGGCAGTGAGAGATAAGTTCCATTGCCAAAAGGGAAAAAACCCAGACCGTCGGCTAAGGTCCCCAAATCGAAGTTAACAGAGAAAGGATGTTAGGTTGCTCAGACAACTAGGATGTTTGCTTAGAAGCAGCAATCATTTAAAGAGTGCGTAATAGCTCACTAGTCAAGCGACCCAGCGTCGACAATTATCGGGACTAAACTTCGTACCGAAGCTACGGACACCATCATTCGATGGTTGTGGTAGGGGAGCATTCCATCTGCATCGAAGGTGAGAGATAACTCTTGCTGGAGCGGATGGAAACGCAGATGTAGGCATAAGTAACGATAATCCAAGTGAAAAACTTGGACACCGAAAATCTAAGGTTTCCTGAGCAACGTTAATCGTCTCAGGGTTAGTCGAATCCTAAGGTGAGGCCGAAAGGCGTAACCGATGGAAAACAGGTTGAATATTCCTGTACCTGCTTGTAGTCGTTTGATCATAAGGAGTGACGCAGAAGTGAAATCCGGCCACCTGCTGGCTTAGGTGGTTTAACCGTGTAGGGAGAACGTGTTGGCAAATCCGCACGTTCGTTAATCCCGAGGCGGGAACAGGGTGCCCGCAAGGGCCACAACTGGATCTAACCACGCTGCCAAGAAAAACTTCGTATGAGAGACTGCAGACAGATCGTACCGCAAACCGACACAGGTAGATGAGAAGAATATTCTAAGGTGCTAGAGTGAGCCGTGGTTAAGGAACTCGGCAAACTGACCGCGTAACTTCGGGATAAGCGGTGCCCCTAGTAGGTGAGGGTGTACAATCCAAGCTGAATGGGGTCGCAGTGAAACGGGCCAAGCGACTGTTTAACAAAAACACATGTCTCTGCTAAGACTTTAAGTCGATGTATAGGGACTGACACCTGCCCGGTGCTGGAAGGTTAAGGAAGGGAGTCAATTCCGCGCAAGCGGGACGAAGCCCCCGACCGAAGCCCCAGTAAACGGCGGCCGTAACTATAACGGTCCTAAGGTAGCGAAATTCCTTGTCGGGTAAGTTCCGACCTGCACGAATGGTGTAACGACTTGGTCACTGTCTCAACCACGGGCTCTGTGAACTTGTGGTACCGGTGAAGACGCCGGTTACCCGCATATGGACGGAAAGACCCTATGCACCTTTACTGCACCCTACTATTGGGTTCGGACAAAGCATGTGTAGAATAGGTGGAAGGCTTTGAAGCCGGGGCGCTAGCCTCGGTGGAGCCAACAGTGAAATACCACCCTTGTTTTGTTGGAATTCTAACCTTGCTCCGTAATCCGGAGTAGGAACAGTGGTAGGCGGGTAGTTTGACTGGGGCGGTCGCCTCGACCGCAATATAAATATGGGGCTTCCCGCCGTAAAGGCGGGACAAACATCTGGCTGTATGCTGGAACATCCGTTCGCAGGTGAACTCAAAACTCTCCGTTCTGAGTTTGTCGAGTGATGCAGCATCCGATGGGACTCCGACGCAATTGCTGGAGTAAAACATTCATCGGTGCGGACAATCAGCAGGGAAGTCTAGTCATTTCCGATTGACAAATGCCGATTTTCGATTTGCAAAAGATTGCAATTGAAAATCGGCAATCGCAAATCGCAAATTGCAGTGACCCCTCAACGACTATACGCCGGATTCCGATTCTAACATTCATCAGAAGCGGAAGTGATATAGTCTGATCTTTGTAGCGATACGAAGTCTCAATTCAAAACGAGTCGGGATTCTAGTCAACCCAAAACCAATATGTATTCGCGAGAAATTGAAAAAGCAAAATCTTTGCTGAAGCTCAATGACATGCAACGTGAAGTCCTTGTCGGAGTGCTTCTCGGAGATGCGCATTTAGAAACGCAGAACAACGGTAGAACATACAGATTGAAAATTGAGTACAGTGCCGAGCATGGCGAGTACGGGCATCACCTGTATGAAATTTTCAAAGAGTGGACTCTCACTCCGCCGCAACTGAAACAGGATGCAACACATAACAACATCTGGTTTCAGACTGTAAGTCACCCGGCGTTTCGATTCTATGCTCACCAGTTTTACGATGAGAAAAGAAAGTGCGTTCCAAAACTTATCCATCGATACCTCACCGGGCGAGCGATCGCTTACTGGTATATGGATGATGGCTCGATCAAGTCTCGTGAATCGAAGGGTGTTCTCTTTAACACCCAAGGTTTTGTTCAGAATGATGTGAAGCGATTGATGGATGTTTTGCGAGCGAAGTTTGCTCTCGAAGCGAGCGAACGCAAGCAGAGCGATGGGATTCAGATATACATCTCGGGAAAATCATACGAGAGATTCCGGGAGATTGTTGACGAGTTCATCGTACCATCAATGTGCTACAAGATTCCGGTTGACAGGAAAACACATATGCCTAAATTGTAACGGAGGCTCTCAATGGTTCCCTCAGCATGGTTGGTAATCATGCGCCGAGTGTAAAAGCACAAGGGAGCTTGACTGCGAGACCTACAAGTCGAGCAGGTAGGAAACTAGGATTTAGTGATCCGATGGTTGCGCGTGGAAGCGCCATCGCTCAAAGGATAAAAGGTACGCTAGGGATAACAGGCTGATCTTGCCCAAGAGTTCATATCGACGGCAAGGTTTGGCACCTCGATGTCGGTTCATCGCATCCTGGGGCTGGAGAAGGTCCCAAGGGTTTGGCTGTTCGCCAATTAAAGCGGTACGTGAACTGGGTTCAGAACGTCGTGAGACAGTTCGGTCCCTATCCTATGTGGGCGCAGGAAGCTTGAGAGGTGTCGTTCTTAGTACGAGAGGACCGGAATGAACGGACCGACGGTGTATCTGTTGTCACGCCAGTGGCATCGCAGAGTAGCCACGTCCGGATGGGATAAGCACTGAAAGCATCTAAGTGCGAAACCCGCCTCAAGATTAGGCTTCCCGGGCGTAAGCCCCTAAAGACTCCAAGGAGATGACTTGGTTGATAGGCTACAGATGTAAATGCCGTAAGGCATGAGTCGAGTAGTACTAATAAGTCGTGCGGCTTGCCAATATTTTTTATTGTTTACACAACGTGTGCATCAATAAACTTAATTGGAAAGTGCGCTTGAAAGAATCATCAAGGTTGAACACACCTTCGGAAGGTTTGCTCAATCGATGTAACAATAACGAATGTCTTGTTGCTCTTTCCGGCCAACCTTCCGAAGGTTGCTGGAAAATGCTTCGGTTTCGTTCCGCTCGCGAGAGCGGAATCTTCTCGATGTAATTTTAAAATTCAGGTGTCTATATCGCGGGTGTTACACCTCTTCCCATTCCGAACAGAGAAGTTAAGCCCCGCAGAGCTGATGGTACTATACGGGTAACTGTATGGGAGAGTAGGTCGATGCCTGATTTATTTTTTAATGCCCCGTGTCAAAAAGCACGGGGCATTTTTGTTTTTGGCAGTTAGGAGGAAATTCGGACGAAGGCGTTTCCTTCACCTTTCGAAGGTGGGGTCAGTTTCAACCGGCACGATAAGCGGCTTGCCGGGAACGCTATTTTGCTGGATAAGAGTCCGTAACAAGACTCACAAATTTCTTATACAGAATCCCCCATATTGTTCAATGATCTCCATCCGCCGAAAAAGTAGGAACGGACGGAAATCCGTTCCAAGATGCTGAAACGTACCTTTACCGGTCCATTATTTTGTTTGGAAAAATCATTTAGAATCTTTATCTTAAACGGTGAATTGTGACTTGACCAATTGATGCCCAACCCATGGGAGACATGTTGTGTATTGGGCATAGTCGTTTATCATTTTGTGGAACAGAAATCACTTTTACATGACACGACAATTATTGTTCAAACTTTGTCTCGTTGCATTGCTGTCATCTCTATTTTTTGCCCCCCTGTTTAGCCAGACTCAAGAACAAGCGAAAGCTCAAGCGGAAGGAATACTCCAGTCGATGACCCCCGAGCAAATTGACAAGAAACTTCAAGAGCTTGGCCTTACAAGAGAAGAAGCCATCCAAAAAGCAAAGGGGTACGGTATCACGCTTGAGCAGTTTCTGCAGAAAGCGCCCAGCAATGAACAGTCGACAGTACCGAAAGCCGGTCAAGAGGAACCCGAGGAGAGAGGTTTACCGCGCCTAACCGCAGCAGAGCAAGATTCTATCCTGCGTGCTTCGAAGCTGAGACAAGAGATTCCTGGTTTTCGCGGGCGCACAGGAACCGAAATTGTCCAGCCATTCGGTTACGATATTTTTCAGGCTTCTGCAACAACATTTGAGCCTTCTCCAAACGTAGCCCCGCCTCTGAGTTACATTCTTGGCCCCGGTGACGAAGTCATTATCACGGTGTGGGGAGAGACACAACTTTACTACCGCCTTACCGTGACAAAGGAGGGAGCAATTACAATCCCCGATATAGGGCAGGTGTTGGTGAGCGGAATGACGCTGGAGAAAACATATCAGGTTCTTGTGAGAAGGCTGACGCGGATCTATTCAGGACTAAAAGAAGGATCCCCTTCAGCTAACACGTACCTCGACGTTTCGATCGGAAAACTTCGATCGATTCAGGTTTATGTGCTGGGAGAAGTGACCAGACCGGGCGGATACCAACTTTCTTCCATGTCAACCGCATTTACTGCTTTGTACCATGCCGGCGGTCCAACACTCAACGGATCTCTTCGTAATGTAAAAGTGATGCGCTCAGAGTCGAAAGGCGATTCACCGCAGCTTTCTTCAAAGGCAGCCTCAGTAATCGACGTTTACGACTACGCAATAAAAGGAGATAAATCTAAAGATGTCCGGTTGGAAGACGGCGATGTTGTTCTCGTGAGACCCGTAGGGCGGCGCGTTGCGCTCATTGGGCAAGTCATGCGTCCGGCGATTTATGAATTGAAAGAGAAAGAAAGGCTCGGAGACCTAATCGCAACCGCCGGAGGCCTTCAATTTGATGCGTACACAGACCGAATCCATATCGAGCGTGTGATTCCGTTCGAAGAACGGTCACAATTTCGTAATAATATTCTCGATATCGATGTACGTTTCGATAATGTGCAACAACTTTTGTCAAGCCCGTTAGATCTCGAAGACGGCGATGTTGTAACAATCCTCGCTGTGAATCAATTTCGGGAGAATCTCGTCACTCTTTTGGGAAACGTCAAGAAACCGGGAAAATTCCAATTGCAGCCGGGAATGAGAGTTCGAGATTTGATCACCGCGGCGGATAGTCTCCTCGAGGATACGTTCGGGGAAAAGGCGATGATCCTTCGCACACTTCCTAATTCCCGTAAAGAAGTTCTCACCTTTAACCTTGACCGTGCGATGGCGGGCGATCCTGCGAATAATCTGGAACTACAAAGGTTGGACGAGGTGACTATTTATCCCCAGCAATATTTCTTTCCCCAGAGGAGTGTTGATATCTCGGGCGGTGTTCGAACACCCGGAAAATACTGGAGGTCCGACGGATTGACTATTTCGAAACTCATAATTTTGGCAGGAGGAATCACCCAGGATGCATCCGTCGATAGCATTGAGGTCACACGCATTGACACGACAAATGAACACTCTGTAGCAAAGACTTTTCAATTTACCCTGTCGCCCGATTACTGGCAGGTTGACTCTCTCCACGATTTTCTTCTCCAGGATTTAGATCACGTGACGATAAAATTGAGTCCGAAGTTTTCTTTGCCGAGATTGGTGACGATTAGAGGCGAAGTGAGATATCCCGGTCAGTATGCTATACGAACTCCGGGCGAGCGGCTCTCCTCTTTCATTGCCCGTGCAGGAGGGTTGAAGTCGACGGCGTTTTTGGAAGGATCAAGGCTTACCCGGACATTGGACAATGCCGGTTTGGTTCCGATTGACCTAAAGGCTGCACTTTCCGATCCAATGTCCCGCGACGATATTGAAATGTTGCAAGGGGACATTGTAGATATCTCGTTCAATAGTAATGTTGTTCAAGTGAAGGGGCAAGTCTTTGTCCCGTCGGCGGTGCTTTACGAGAAGGGAGCGAGCCTGGGCTACTATCTTTCGCAGGCAGGTGGCGCCACCGACTCTGCGGACGTTGGGCGCATTTACGTTACGCTGCCGAACGGGAAAAAATGGAGATCAGGTTGGTTCTTATCCCCCGGGGATGAAATCCTTCCCGGCAGTCTTGTCTACGTTCCCCAGAAGGTCGAAAGACCGGACAATACATTGCAGATTCTCACTAACTGGGCTACAGTGATGGCAAGTCTCGCGGCGATAACGGTGGCGCTTGTGCAGGTGACGAAGTAATCATAAAGGAAGTATGGAATGTTGGAATGGAGAGATGGAATGGGAACGGTGGCCGGGAAAAATTCGATATCTATAGACAGCCTTGAACACCTCACGGGTGACGAAAAAAAGGCCATTTCAGAAATTAAGGAGCGTGTCATCGGAGTTGCCGGCAGCCGGTTGAAAGGGTTATACGTATTCGGCTCGAAGGCGCGAGGCGACTATGATGCGGAATCGGACGTTGATGTGGCCATTCTTGTCGACAACTTGGACAATCCAATGAAACGAAGGATCATTGACATTGTCGTCGAGGTGGAAACGCGGTATCTTGTCATCATTTCATCTCTCGTTCTTTCATGGAAAGAGTTCTCTCATCTTCTGGAGCGTGAGAGAAGGCTCGCTCTCAATATTGAGAAAGAAGGAATACCGATTTGACCGAGGCCAATATACGCAACAATGTTCGTGAGGAGATTGTGCCTGCGGAAGAATGTTTGAAGGAAGCAGACACATTAGAACGTGAAGGATTTTATGCCGGAGGTGTATCAAGACTGTACTATGCCTTCTTCCATTGCGTCCGTGCGTTGCTCATGGGAAAAGGACTTGAGCCGAAAACCCATGAAGGTGCTCTGCGTCTCCTCGGTCTTCATTTTGTCAAGCCGGGTATCGTGTCTACGCAAGTATCGCATATTTTCGCACGGCTTATGAAGTATCGAGAAGAGGCGGTATAATGCGTCCTATGCTGTCACCAAAGATGATTACGCTGGTTTCAAAACAGATGCGGGCGTTCTCTTTGCCCGTACAAAAGAATTTTTGAAGAAAGAAGGCATCATTTGAGAGTTTTCCATTTTACGAAGAAAGACGAGATTCTTTCGCCGCTCCGGTATTTACATTGATATTTAACTGATGACATGGTTGCATGATTGAATTTAAGAGAGTGCGAATTATGGGTTGCCGGCCAGAAGTAATTTTATTGCATCACTAAAAACTAGATGCTAACTTTGGTATAAAAGCGTACCCCTTTACAGGTTGAGTCTAAAGGGAGTTTTGTAAATTAAAGATATTGTTCTATCATATTCGGAGTAAAGAGAAAGAATGTCTGTTTCGATATTCCATTCACCAAAAACAAACTGGTGAGTATATTTTTCCGGTAAGGAGACGGTCTCGTTCATGATAGTAACGTGTGCTTCTCCTTGGGATTCAAATGATTCAACAAAGCGAATGAAGTAGAGTTTTTTTCCTTTTCGAGTCAGTAGCTTGTCTACATTGATGGTAGAGTTCTTGTCCAACAAACGCGAAATATTGTCAAATACATGTTGGGCATATTTAAACTGGAAGAGGTCAATGCTCTTCTTGTTGAATCGTTCATTTTCTTGATCAATCTGTTCGAGCGATGTGAAGAAATTCTTTCTCCACACTTTTTCAGTAAAAACTCGGTTATGTCCTTCAATGTGAGGATTCGTCCACGGCTTTGAAGGCGATCCAAACAACGGTATGACATTGAGATTGAGCAAGTAGATCAAGAATGTACCCAGTGCTCGCTTACCGCTGGCGGTACCTCGAAATTGGAGGCCGTTATCTAATCGCAACACGTGCGGTTTCGGAAACCGGCTCCAGAGATTCTGTAATTGTTCTATGGCATAAATGGCTTTTTCAGCTTCAATTCGCTTGATTTGATACAGCTTAAAGGGAAAATAATAACTGGTAGAAAAAATATTAATTGGTTCGGTTCTACCACTGATATACTTCTTCCCAATAAAGTCAGCTGATTGATGAATCCCTTTCAACGATCGTATCGAATGAATCGGATACAGAAGATACTCAGAGCCGCCGAGGTGTCGCTGTTTCGGTTTTCGTGTTTGTAGCTTTGCTTTTCTTACGGTCTCTGTGAATATACTAAAGGGTGGGCAATGATTCATTGGGATATCGTTGAGCATAATCCTTTTGAACATGATCATCGCCCACAAAGTAATTGTGTTCTATACGTTGTTGTTTCAGTTCACATATGCGTTGTGCGATAATCTCATTCGTGTATTTACGAGCTTTATCTTTCTGCCATCCTCGTTTTTCCTGATACGAGGCTTCTGAAAGCCATTTGATAATCGTTGCTTTTCGTATGCCAAGTGTTTGCGCTATTTGCGCTTTGCTCGTTCCCTCAGCCAGTAGCTTATGTGCCTCGCTGAACTTTTTTTGCTTCGTCTTGTTTCATATTGTTCTATGTGTTTGTTGTGTGTACAGGATCAACAATCCTAAATGATGTAATATACTAATTCCCATTGTTGTACCACCCTTCGAGGGGTACGCTTTTATACCAAACTCAGCCACTAGAACTTAGAACATTTGGTACATGGAAGATAACAGCTCATTAGAAACCCTGAGCGAAAAGCCCCCTTTTAATTATGAGGAATTGTTCACTGTTCTCTGGGGGTCTCGAAAGCTCATCGGAATTATCACAATATCAGTAACAGTGGCGGCAATCATCATTAGTCTCTTCCTTCCCAAGTACTACAGGTCAACCGTTGTCATTTTGCCTGAGACAAATCCAAGTAAATTGGCCGGCCTTTCAAATCTTGCATCGCTAGCGGGAGTGAATGTTGGCGGAGAAGTATCACTTTCCAGACTGTATCCCACCATTGTGACGAGCGAAGCGGTCCTTAAGAACGTGATTTATCAAAAATACCGGACCGCATCGTTTTCCGACTCTGTAGATCTTTTGAAAATTTGGGATTTGGATGATAAAGATCCGCAATTAGCGTACGAGTTAATGCTGAAATCTCTGAGAAATGAATTGGAAGTCTCACTCGATTCTAAGACGACTGTCCTCACAATTTCGCTTTCAACACAAGATCCACAGCTCTCTGCTGATATTGTCAATGCTATCGCATCCGAGCTTGATCTATTCGTACGGACGAAACGCACAACGAATGCCACTGAAGAGAGAAAATGGATTGAGGGAAGATTAATAGAGTTGAAGGGAGATTTGGAGAAATCGGAGAACGCATTAAAGGATTTTCGGGAGAACAATAGAAGGGTTGCGGATTCTCCTCAGTTATTACTGGAGCAAGAACGATTTATTCGAGAGGTGCAGATTAATTCAACATTATATGAAGAATTGAAGAAACAGTATGAGCTTGCGAAAATAGAAGAGATAAAAAATATTCCGATAGTAAATATCATGGATGCGGGTAGACCCGCAGCGAAGAAGGAAAAGCCGAGACGGAGCATCATAGTTTTTGCATCCTTTTTTCTCTCTTTTTTTGGAGGGATGGGTTTTGTGTATCTAAAACACAAATATGGGGAAAAAATTGTGGCTGTACAATCTTTATTGAAGCATGCCTCTCACAGGACTTCGAATAATTAAAGAATACGTCCCGCATCTAGAATGCTTTGTTGGTATATTGGGGTGTTATTTAGGATATCTTCATCTTTCTGTGGCCGGCCCATTTCGGGTATAGGTTAAAGCGAGCATAGACTTGCGAGTGAACTCTATGCTGGTAGATCTTATTTTTGGCCGATCTTCGACCATAAACTAACACTAATATGAAAAATATTCTTGTCACGGGTGCAGGGGGCTTCATCGGCTCACACCTCACAGAGATATTAGTAAATGAGGGTTATCATGTCAAGGCATTTGTCAGATACAATTCCAAAAACAATTGGGGATGGTTAGAATTGTCGGATGTCAAGGATAGTGTTGAAATAATATCTGGCGATATTAGAGATTATGATTCCGTATATAATGCAGTGCAGAATTGTGATGCGGTGTTTCATTTAGCAGCGCTTATTGGCATACCGTATTCGTATGTTTCACCGAAAGCCTATATAGAAACAAATATCACCGGAACATACAATGTTCTTCAAGCCTCTAAAGCTGTTAAACTTAAGAAGGTGTTGATTACCTCAACAAGTGAGACGTATGGCACAGCTCAATATGTGCCGATTGACGAAAAACATCCAATGGTTGGCCAATCGCCGTACTCCGCCTCAAAGATAGCGGCAGATCAAATTGCCATAAGCTATTACCGATCATTCGACTTGCCGATCCGAATTGTCAGGCCATTCAATACATATGGGCCCCGACAGTCCGCACGAGCGATCATTCCAACCATAATTACTCAGATTCTTAATGGATCTCGAATCGTGAAAATAGGAAATATAACACCCACCCGGGACCTTACATTCGTCAAAGATACTGTGAATGGATTCGTCGAAATTTTCAAATCTGAGTCATTAGACGGCGAGGTGACAAATATCGGAATGAATAAAGAGGTTTCAGTTGGTGATTTGGTTCAAAAGATCGCGAATCTTATGCAGATTGAAATTGAGATTCAGTCCGACAAACCACGAGTGAGACCAGAAAAAAGCGAAGTGGAACGTCTTTGTTGCGATAATACAAAAATTCTTACTCATACACACTGGAGTCCAAAATACTCACTCGAGGCAGGAATTGCAGAGACGATTGATTTTTTGAAATCGAACTTAAATATGTACAAATCTGAACTGTATAATGTCTGATCGAAGATTTATTGAAATTGTGAAATTTATCAAGAACCTTTACGGGAATGCAGAATTTATTCCCTTGCATACTCCAAGGTTCATAGGAAATGAAAAAAAGTATGTGATAGACACTATTGATTCTACAATGGTTTCGTCGGTTGGGGGCTACGTTAATGCTTTTGAAGACCACGTCAAGCAATTTACAGGCGCAAAATATGCCATCGCGATGTCGAATGGTACCGTCGCTTTACAAATAGCCTTACAGCTCGTCGGGGTCAAGCACGGTGATGAAGTGTTGACTCAAGCGCTTACATTTGTTGCCACGGCAAATGCCATTGTCCATGCCGGCGGAACCCCGGTTTTTATTGATAGCGATGTAGAGACCATGGGAATGTCTCCGGATTCCCTTGACGAGTTTTTGAATTCCAATACAGTTATGCGAGAAGACGGGTGCTACAATGCAGTGACAAAAAAGAAAATCTCGGCTTGCCTCCCCATGCATACATTTGGTCATCCGATAAAGATTGAACGAATTAAAACGCTATGCGATCAATTCAAAATAGCATTGATAGAAGACGCAGCCGAATCATTGGGGAGTTGGAATAATGGGAAACATACAGGTCTTTCCGGAACCCTAGGGACACTAAGTTTTAATGGCAATAAGATAGTGACGACGGGTGGTGGCGGGATGATTATAACCGATGATGAATTTGTTGGAAAACGAGCAAAGCATATTACAACAACGGCGAAAATTTCTCACCCGTACGAATTTTTTCATGACGAGGTGGGATATAATTTTCGGTTGCCGAATATTAATGCAGCGCTCGGATGTGCGCAAATGGAATCACTTCCGGGGTTTCTAGATTCCAAGCGTGAGCTTGCTTCATTGTACCATGATTTTTTTGAATCACAGGGAGTTCCATTCTTTACAGAGCGTAAAGGAACGAAGGTAAATTATTGGCTTAACTGCATTATTCTGGAAGGCCGAAAAGAACGGAATGATTTTTTAGAATTTACGAATTCAAGCGGTGTTATGACTCGGCCAATTTGGACGTTAATGAACAAACTTCCTATGTATTGCCGTTGCCAATCAACAACATTGGAAAAAGCGCATTGGCTAGAAGACAGGGTAGTCAATCTTCCCAGTTCTCCGAGGGTGTAAAATGGCGACGGATCCTCTTGTTCTTGTTGGTGGTGGCGGACACTGTCTCTCCTGTATCGACGTTATCGATTCAACGATGCGATTTGAGATTCTCGGAATTCTTGATTTGCCGGAAAAACAGAAAATAAGGGTGTTGAAGTATGAGATTATTGGAACAGATGACGATATTGAGAGGTACCTACAGAGTTGCAGGAACTTTTTCGTAACAATAGGACACATCAAAAATCCTCGACCAAGGATTTCAACGTTTCAATTGCTAAAAAAAATTGGGGTCACCATCCCTTCAATTATTTCACCTCGTGCATATGTTTCTTCTTATGCAGAAATTGGTGAAGGGACAATTGTTATGCACGGCGCAATTGTAAATGCGAATGCACGAATCGGTGCAAATACGATTATCAATACCGGCGCGATAATTGAACATAATGCAAAAATTGGAGACCACACTCATATTTCCACTCAAGCAGTCGTTAATGGTGATTGCACTATTGGTGATCGTGTATTTGTCGGAAGCAACGCAGTCTTTGCTAATGGCGTTTCGATTGCAGATGATATTATTGTAGGGGCGGGCGCAGTGGTTGTAAGATCGTTCATACAACCAGGAACGTATGTTGGAAATGCGGCAAGGAAAATTCGATGAAAGAAACACTTATTATAGCTGAGGCCGGAGTAAATCACAACGGTGATCTCGATTGTGCAAAAAAAATGGTTGAGGTAGCCGCAGATGTAGGTGCTGATGTAGTAAAATTTCAAACATTTAATTCGGCGAAACTTGCAACTCGTTTTGCCGGTAAAGCCAATTACCAGAAACGATTAACAAGCGCAAACAATGATCAACTTGGCATGCTGATGAAGCTCGAATTGAGCAAAAATGATCATCAGATTCTCATTCGACATTGTAAAACAAACAATATTCGGTTTCTTTCAACCGCATTCGATCTTGAAAGTTTACGCTTTCTCCAATCATTGAAATTTTCCTTTTTTAAAATTCCATCCGGTGAAATAACTAATTATCCCTACCTAAAACAAATTGCTGGATATGGAAAGCCGCTCATTTTGTCTACCGGTATGTGCACTGTTGGGGAAATTGATGACGCATTGAATGTGTTGATGCAAAACGGCAAGAATCGAAAATCGATAACATTATTGCATTGCAATACGGAGTATCCGACACCGTATCGCGATGTGAATTTAACTGCGATGGTAAGTATGAGACAAATATTTGGGGTTGATGTTGGGTATTCTGATCACACGCTCGGAATTGAAGTTCCAATTGCTGCGGTTGCGTTGG
Organism: uncultured Bacteroidota bacterium; assembly: GCA_963717445.1. Classification (GTDB taxonomy): domain Bacteria; phylum Bacteroidota; class Ignavibacteria; order UBA10030; family UBA8401; genus JAGVPT01. Next base: position 3,032,799 of record OY970334.1, read on the forward strand.
GAGCAACGGTGATAGAAAAGCATTTTACACTCGATAAAAACATGGAGGGCCCAGATCATAAAGCTTCACTTGAGCCTCATGAACTCAAAGCAATGATACAAGCGATTCGAAATATTGAAAAATCAATTGGTGATGGAATAAAACATCCGATGGCATCAGAATTAAAAAACAAAGTAGTTGCAAGAAAAAGTATTGTAGCGAGTCAGGCAATTAAAGAAGGTCAGGTGTTTACTAAAAAAAATCTTACTGTTAAACGACCGGGTAGTGGCATTAGCCCAATGGAATGGAACAAAGTGATCGGAAAAAGAGCTTCAAAAGATTTTATTCAAGATGAACTGATTGTGCTATAGTTATGAAAACAAGGATGAAGGAAAAAATATGTGTTCTTACCGGTTCTCGGGCTGAATATGGTTTGCTTCGTCCGTTGATGGATAAAATTCGAGCAGATAAAGGATTTGAACTTCAAATCATTGCAACTTCAATGCATCTTTCACACGAGTTTGGACTTACCTACCGTGAAATTGAAAATGATGGATTCACGATTAATGAAAAAGTAGAGATTTTACTTAGCTCAGACTCTTCGATAGCAGTATCGAAAGCTATAGGTTTAGGATGTATTAGTCTATCAGAGTCGTTCGCTCGCCTTGCCCCCGATTTAATCATTCTTCTTGGCGATCGTTTTGAAACCTTTGCTGCTGCTGCTGTAGCCCATGTTGCCCGGATTCCTATTGCACATCTGCATGGGGGCGAACTTACCGAAGGTGCGAGTGACGATGCTTTTCGTCATGCGATTACAAAAATGAGCGCACTTCATTTTACTTCAACGGACATATATCGTCGCCGCGTTATTCAATTGGGCGAACAGCCAAACAGAGTGTTCAATGTTGGGGCTATTGGCTTAGATAACATTATAGAGATGAAATGGTTAACGAAAAAGGGATTAGAGACTTCATTGAACTTTGCATTAGACACCCCATATTTTGTTGTTACTTTTCATCCGGTTACATTGGAAAATCAGACGTCAGAAAAACAAATTAGAGAATTATTACGAGCTTTAGACGAGTTTAAGTCTTATAAAATAGTTTTTACTAAGGCTAATGCAGATAACGATGGAAGAATAATTAATAATTTGATAGACGAATATGTTGCTAAACATCCTGATAGAGCAGCAGCTTATTTTTCATTAGGTCAGTCGCAATACTTATCAGCGCTTAAATATTCCACAATGATGATCGGCAATTCTTCCAGTGGTATTATTGAAATGCCTTTCTTCAAGAAACCGACAGTTAATATTGGCGATAGACAGAAGGGGCGCATTTCTTCAGAGTCAATTATTCAATGCAAACCCATAAAGGAATCGGTCATATCAGCGATTAAAAAAGGATTAAGCAAAGAATTTTCAGAAAAATGCAAATTGCAGTCGAATATATACGGTGATGGAAAAACGAGTTTAAAGATTAAAAAAATATTGAAAGATATTAACTTGCAATCTTTAATAAAGAAAGAATTTTATAATATACGTTAGGTTCAAGAATTTAACGCAACAAAATATCCAGAAGGGTATTTTGTTGAATGGACAAACAATATATACGACTTACCGCCGAAGATCGAGAGATCATCAGCCGAATGGTTTCTCAGCATAAATCATGTGCTGCAATAGCATGCAGATTACAGCGACATCGGAGCACAATCGGTCGTGAAATAGCGCGCTGTTCAAGAATCCAGAACGAGTATAGCGCTGTTCGGTCACACAAGCAAGCTCAAGAGCGAGCATCACAGCGACACCTCCAGAGAAAACTTGATAATCCGAGGCTCTGGAAGTTCGTGTGCGAAAAACTTACTTTGCGGTGGTCACCCGAGCAGATTGCCCGGGTGTTGCAAGAAACCTATCCAGGCCAAACCGCAATGAACGTGTCACACGAGAGCATCTATACCTATATCTACCTGTTGCCCAAAGGATCATTGAAAAAGGAACTGATTCACTATCTTCGGCAACACAAGAGAAAACGGAAGAACCGAAAACAGTCAACCGATACACGGGGCAGTATTCCCAATATGATCTCCATCGAAGAACGTCCTGCAGAAGTTGCCGACCGCAGTGTTCCTGGCCATTGGGAAGGAGATCTGCTCATGGGAAAGCGTCACGCCTCAGCCTTGGGCAGTGTTGTCGAAAGAACTACCAGAACAGTGATCTTGGTCCCGTTAAAGGCCAAAGATGCGACAAGTGTTCGCAGATCGTTTGCCCGTGAGCTCAAGTCGTTGCCACGACAAATGCGACTATCCATGACCTACGATCGCGGTAAAGAAATGGCTGAACATGAACTGTTCACTCAACATACCAAGATGCAGGTCTACTTTTGTCACCCGCAGAGTCCTTGGGAGCGCGGCACGAATGAGAATACGAACATGCTCATCAGGCAGTTCTTTCCTAAAGGTACTGACTTCACAAAGGTCTCACGCAGGGAAATCAAGCATGTTCAAAACCTATTGAATGAACGTCCGCGTAAAGCGTTAGATTTTGCTACTCCAAAAGAAACTTTTAATCAACTTATTAACTCTGTTGCGTTAAAAACTTGACTGTACCTACCTTTTAATGCCAATTGATTCTATGATAAAAGAATTCTCTAATATCCTTTTAGATAGAAATGCAACTGTAAAAGACGCTCTAATGCAACTTGACAAAAATGGGCAAAAAATTTTATTCATTGTTGAAGGGGATAATAAGCTGGTAGGATCTTTATCAGACGGCGACGTCAGAAGGTGGATATTAAAAGAAGGTCCAATTAATGAAAAAGTGAGAGAAGTGTGTTTCAAAGGGACTTTTTCTGTTGATCTAGGCTACGATCTGGATGTTGTTAAAGAAGAGGTTTTAAAATTAGGGATTACGTATGTCCCCGTTGTTGATCAAAATAAAAAAATAGTTGAGTTCTTGGTCTGGGATAAGCTTTTTCAGGGAGAGATCAAAACGCAAACCAAGGAACCGATTGATATTCCAGTAGTAATTATGGCCGGTGGAAAAGGAACACGACTCGATCCATTTACCAGAATTCTCCCTAAACCTCTTATTCCGATAGGGGATAAGACAATTTTAGAAATAATTATTGATAAATTTTTAGCTTATGGGGTAAATCATTTCTACATCTCTGTAAATCATAAAGCAAAAATCATTAAATCATATTTTGAGGAACTGCAGCCGGAATATAAACTTAATTTTTTATATGAAGAAAAACCGCTCGGTACAGTCGGTGCGTTAAGGCAGCTTGAGGGGCGAACGGAAGGTGATTTAATTTTAACTAACTGCGACATAATAATTGATGCTGATTATGCAGACATTGTAAAACATCACAAAGATAAAAATAATGATATTACTGTAGTTGCTTCCCTCAAACACTATAATATACCGTACGGAATTTGTGAAATTGAAAATGGCGGTACTTTAACTTGTATAAAAGAAAAACCGGAGTATGATTTTTTAGTTAATACAGGGATGTATATCATAGATTCAGAATTACTAAAATTCATTCCTAGAAATGAATTTTTTCATATTACGCATTTAATAGAAGCAGTTCAAAAACTAGGGAAAAGAATAAGTGTTTATCCAATAAGCGAAAATTCATGGCTTGATACCGGCGAATGGGTAGAGTATAAGAACGCAATTGAGAAATTGAAGCTATGATAAACGGTAAAACGGTTTTCGCGATAATACCTGCAAGAGGCGGTAGCAAAGGAATACCCAAGAAAAATATTCGACTGTTGGCGGAGAAACCACTAATTGGATGGACGATTGATGAAGCAAAGAAATCGAAATATCTTGATACAATAATGGTTTCAACCGATTCAGAAGAAATCGCAGCTATTTCAAAAGCATATGGAGCAGAAGCTCCTTTTGTAAGGCCATCAGAACTAGCGAAAGACGAAACGCCAAGCAATGACGTCATCATTCATGCCGTTCAGTGGCTTGGAACAAATCAAGATCAGAAATTTGATATTCTAACTCTCTTGCAACCGACCTCACCGTTGCGAAACTGCGATCAAATAGACTCAGCGTTAGAAACGTTTATTTCCAACCCAGGCTATAAATGCCTGGTCTCAGTGAAAGAGGTAGAAGAGAATCCGTATTGGATGAAGATCATAGGCGATGATCACTATTTGAAAAACTTTACTTCCCAACCAGACACCTTTGCTCGACGACAGGATCTGCCCAAAATATATATATTGAATGGCGCAATCTATATTATGAGAACGGCGGATTTTATGAACTACAGGTCTTTTGATGTAGATAATACTATCCCATTTCTTATGGACCAAAAAACTTCTATTGATATTGACTCAGAAGAAGATTTTACACTTGCAGAAATTATTGTGAAAAAAGGGAAATAAGATGAACATTAGGATTATACCACGTTTAGACATAAAAGGTCCGAATTTGGTAAAAGGCATTCATCTCGAAGGGTTAAGAGTTTTAGGAAAGCCGGAAGATTTTGCAAAATATTATTATGAAACTGGCGCCGATGAGTTGATTTATCAGGATGTTGTTGCAAGCTTGTATAACAGAAATTCACTACATGATATTATTTCAAGAACCGCTAAAGAAATTTTTATCCCTCTGACCGTGGGAGGGGGGATCAGAACAATCGACGACATCAGGGGTGTGTTACGGGCTGGCGCTGATAAAGTGTCCATAAACACCGCAGCCATAAAGAATCCAAAATTTATTCGTGAGGCTTCATTGAAATTCGGGTCTTCAACTATTGTTGTTGCTATTGAAGCAATTAAGCAAACAGATGGAAGGTATCTTGCTTTTATTGACAATGGAAGGGAGTTTACTGGTGTTGAGGTATTGGGGTGGGCAAAGGAAGTGGAAGAATTGGGAGCTGGTGAGATCGTCATTACATCGGTAGATAGGGAAGGGACAGGCTTGGGATATGATCTGGAATTGGTAAAAATGATCGCTGATAACACTTCAATTCCAGTCATTGCTCATGGTGGTGCTGGAAAGAAGGAAGATGTGCTTGAAGTAATAAGAGAAGGAAATGCATCTGCTGCGGCGATCGCTTCCATTCTCCATTATGGCTCTTTTTCTAAAGATTTTATTGATATTGCCAAAGGCAAGGAAGGGAATATTGAATTTCTGAAGAGCGGCAAGACATTTTCAAAAATGGTACCGGAAAGTTTGATTCATTTAAAAAATTATTTAGCCGAACATTTGATAGATGTTCGTATCTCGTTATCAAAAATTGCAATTTAAACATGAAAAATAAAGTTGCAATCATAGATTTTGAGTTGAGCAATTTATATAGTGTCCAGCACGCCTGTAATTACGTAGGATTGGACGCAATAATTACTTCGAACAAAGAAGAAATATTCTATGCAGATGCAACAATTCTACCAGGCGTCGGCGCTTTCGGTGATGCTATGGGAAATTTAATCAGATTAGATATTGTCGATACGATCAGAGAATTTGTCGCGTCGGGAAAACAATTCATGGGCATTTGCCTGGGTTTTCAACTCCTCTTTACGGAAAGCGAAGAATTTGGTGTGCATAAAGGGTTGGGCTTGGTAGAGGGAAAAGTCAAAAAATTTCCAAATGTGAACAACAAGGGTGAATTAGTCAGGGTTCCGCAAATAGGATGGAATCGTATAATCAATAGGAGCATTAATGGAGGTTGGGAAAAGTCGCTTTTGAAAAATATTAATAATAAGGAGTATATGTATTTTGTTCATTCCTTTTATGTTGAACCAAAAAATGCGAAAGTAGTTCTCACAAACACAGAGTATATGGGCATTTCATACTGTTCAAGTATTTGTGTAGAAAATATCTTTGCCACGCAATTTCATCCGGAAAAGAGTGGCATGGAAGGGATTAAAGTCTACGAAGAGTTTGCAAAAAAAATTAATGAGTACCTGAGACCAAATAATGAGTGAAAAACTTGGAACACTCTACGGATTGCCAGAAAAGGTAATCTTCTGCAAAAAATGCGTAATGTCAAACCAAAGACCGGCATCGACGGCAGAGTTCGAACACACAATCAAGAGCAAAAAAGTTACGCTGAATATCGGTGATGACGGTATCTGTGATGCATGCAGGCAAGCAGAAATCAAAGAAAGAATTGACTGGAAAAGGAGAGAGGAGGAATTACTAAAATTACTGGACAAGTACAGAAGAAATGATGGGCATTATGATTGTTTAGTCCCAGGTAGCGGCGGTAAAGACAGCGCGTTCCAATCTCATGTTTTGAAACATAAATACGGAATGCATCCGCTTACTGTAACATGGCCTCCAATTATGTACACTGACTATGGATACAGAAATTTCCGTAAATGGATTGAAGTTGGTGGATTTGATAATATGAGCTTCAATCAAAACGGGAGGGTCATGCGGTTGTTGACAAGACTATCAATTGAAAATCTTTTCCACCCGTTCCAAACATTCATATTAGGGCAAAAGAACTTAGCGCCTAAGATTGCTTCGAAATTTGGCATCCCATTAATCTTTTATGGGGAAAATGAAGCAGAATACGGTAATCCCATTGCGGATAATACTACTTCACTACGCAACAAATCCATTTTTACTATGAAGAATCTTAACACGGTTTTTCTTGGAGGGGTTTCTATTAAAGAGTTACAGGAAAGATACGATGTGCCATTAGTAGATTTAATGACTTTTCTACCCGCTACTGCTGAAGAAATTGAAAAAAACAACATTGAAGTTCATTATCTCGGTTACTACCTAAAATGGACACCGCAGGAAGTTTACTATTATGCTGTAGAAAACACCGGTTTCCAAGCTCGACCTTTTCGTACCCAAGGAACATACAGTAAGTACAACAGCATAGATGATAAAATTGATGACCTCCACTATTACACAACTTTTATCAAATTCGGGATCGGAAGAGCGACCTATGATGCATCTCAGGAAATCAGAAACAAACACTTGACTCGCGAAGAAGGGCTGACCTTGGTCAAGCGCTTCGATGGCGAATTTCCTGATCGGTATTTCAAAGAAATCATGGACTACCTTGAGATGAAACCCGAGAAATTCCTTGAACTCTGTGATCACTTTCGGTCTCCCCACCTTTGGGCTCAAGCAAATGGAGAGTGGAGATTACGGTATACAGTGAATAAAGATGGAGTTGATGACTAGTGGTGCAGAGGCGTTGACTAGTTAAAACTAAAAATCAAAAAAACACTAGCGAACATGAACACCGTTTTGATTTTGGGAGCGGGGCAACTTGGTAGTAGACATCTTCAAGCCTTAAAGGGGGTTTCAACTCCCCTTGATATTTACGTGGTTGATCCTTCAGAACAATCGTTAAGAATCGCTAAAGATCGTTTCGATACTTCTAAGACTTCTGGGGGCAATCATAAGGTCAATTATCTGAGTGATCTAGATAGCGTTGGTCATTCATTTGACATCGCAATCGTCGCAACCAATTCTGATGCACGCAGGACGGCAATTGAGAAGCTTTCTGCACAAAGTCAAGTCGCTTTTTTTATACTGGAAAAGTTGTTGTTTCAAAGAGATGAAGACTACAGTGCGATTTCTCGATTATTACACAATAAGGGATCCAAAGCTTGGGTTAATTGCACGATGCGGTACGTCTCTTTCTACGCTAATCTAAAACCTGAGATAGCGGGGACCAAAATACACTACAACGTGTACGGAAGCAATTTTGGGTTAGTGACGAACGCGATTCATTATTTGGACCACATCGCATATCTGACGGAATGTGTGGACTTTGTCGTCGACACGAGCCACCTCTCGGAAAAACCGATTGAAAGCAAGAGAAAGGGTTTTCTCGAGTTCAATGGTGTGCTGAAGTCAGTGTTTGCCGATGGGAGCGAAGGGAATTTTGTTTGTTCGGAAAACGGCGACGCGCCGGTTTTGGTTCAAATCTTCAGCGAGAAAGTGCGATTCCTTAGTCGAGAAAATGAGGGTAAGGCTTGGATAGCGCGCAGTGCGGACAATTGGAGATGGAATGAAATCGAGGCAAGAGTTCCATATCAAAGCGAAATGACCGGGAAACTCGTTGAGGGTATTCTTATGGAGGGTACCTGCCCTCTTGTCGATTACGAGCAGTCAGCTAAGATTCATATGAACTTGTTGCGTCCATTGCTGGCCCACCTTAATCAGAACTCGGGTAAAGAGTTTGATTGCTACCCGTTCACCTAATATAATGTGATGATCATTTCCGGTAAAATATGACGATAGTCCAATGAATGAACCCCTACTTTTGGTTGGCGCAGGACCAATGGCGATCGAATACACGAAGGTTCTCCTCCGTAAGGGGGTGCAATTTGATACAGTATGTCGACGCGAAGAGACAGCAACGAAATACAAAAATCTAACGGGAATATCTGCCAGAACGGGGGGGATCGAGAAATGGTTGGATTCAAGAATATCAAAACCGTCCCATGCAATTGTTGCGGTTGATGAAAGGGAACTCGGCGATGTGACTCTGTCACTTCTAAGACGCGATGTCAAAACCATTCTTGTAGAGAAACCAGGAGGGTTTGACTTCAACAACATCGTGGCGGTTGATGAAGCTTCGACAGCGCATCAGGCAAATGTACTGGTCGGCTACAATCGCCGTTTTTACACTTCCGTGTTGAGAGGATTGGAAATCATCAATGAAGATGGGGGCGTGAAGTCATTTCACTTCGAGTTTACAGAATGGAGCCATGTGATTGCCACCTTAGAAAAAGCGGAAGGGGTAAAAGCAGAATGGTTCCTCCATAATTCCACGCATGTTATCGATTTGGCATTCTTTATTGGGGGTAGACCCGAGCAATTATCTTGTTATGTGGGAGGAGAACTTCAGTGGCATCCTTGCGGATCCATCTTTGCTGGAGCTGGGAAGAGCGAACAAGGAGTTCTGTTTTCTTATCAAGCGAATTGGGCAGCACCGGGAAGGTGGGGCATTGAAATACTTACGCGTAAGCATCGATTAATTTTTCGACCTTTAGAAAGACTGCAAATCCAAAACGTAGGCTCTCTTACATCAGATTTTGTGGAGCTTGATGATAAACTCGACAGAGACTTCAAACCTGGCCTGTGGAGGCAGGTGACAGCTTTTTTAGAGGGCAATTATCATTCATTTGTGTCAATAAGTGATCAGCGAAAAATGCTTAAATTTTACGCGATGATGTTGGGGAATCCTCAATGGCAATACCAGTAAGATTAATGACTTGAGAAACGTATTCTGTGCAAAATGATAAAGATCGCATACGTACTACCTGTATCCATCTTAGAGTGAACGAAGGCAATTTTCGGTCTACACGGTGTTCCTGTTGTAGATGCCTTTCGCAGCCCGTTGGCTTCTCTGAATAACCGTTACGCTAACATTGTTACTTCTATTAGTCGAAACTCCACGTTGAGGCAGTTTTTATGAAAGTAGTGAATCCATGAAAATTCTTGAAAGAATTAGGTTGATGTATCATAACACATTGGGTGCGAATATTGGTTACATACTCAATCCGACGTTCGATTATGATGGTCTTGTAACAAATCACGTTGTTCCCTTTTTAGAAAACAGGAAATTCATGGCAGCATTCGCCGAAGCACAAATCGGAGCTGAAAAAAGGGATGATTACTACCGTGCCTACTTGGCTTGTTGCTGCGCTGACTATGCCTTGAAACTGAACGGCGATTTTGTCGAATGTGGAGTCTTCCATGGAGTGCTTGCGTCTACGATTAGTACGTATCTCGAGTTTGGCAAGAGGGAAAAAAAATTCTATCTATTTGATACATTCGAAGGGCTGAAGGTTCATGATAAGATGACCGACTTTGAGAGAAAGAGATTCGATTCACAAATTCCTTCGTACTTTGAAGTTGGGCTTTATGAGAAATGTGTCCGGAAATTCTCAGGCTTTGAAAACGTTAAGTTGGTTAAAGGGTTTGTGCCTGAAATACTCAACAGCGTACCAATCAAAAAAGTCTCATTCTTGCATCTTGATATGAACAACCATTATCCTGAAATCGCTGCTTTAGAACATTTCTGCGACAAAATTGAACGAGGAGGAATAGTTCTATTTGACGATTATTGTTATAGCGACTACTACAAAGATACAAGGGCCGCCGTTGATTCTTTTTTGTCTAAGAAGAGCCAACCGATATTTCCTATTCCAACAGGTCAAGGCATTATCGTAAAGTACTAGATATCTGCAAGACATTGCTCTTGCTATAACGCTACAAAAAAAACTCATTATGGTCTCCGACAATTGTTTGAGAAGTGATGCTCTTGGCGATTTGATCTCCATTATTGTACCAACCAAGTACCGGCCAACACATTTGAATCGCACACTCGCTTACTATCGAAAATTCGATGTACCGATCTTTATAGCCGACGCTGCCAATGATCCAAAGTTAAATATCGTCACGTCTGAAAGAATTAGATATCTTCACCTTCCAAATTTGGATTTTTCTGAGCAGGTTCTTTTGGGTCTTGAACTCGTACAGACCCCATTCGCTGTTCTATGCGCGGATGATGATTTTGCTACTCTTGGCGGAGTCAGTTCGTGCGTCGATTTCCTTATGAAATCGCAGGATTATGATTCTTGCCAAGGACGCTATCTGATTTTCGAAGTGATCAAGGGAGAGGTTTTCGCTTGCAGCTACTATGATTATTCCAGTTCAATAGACATAAACTCGGATAATGTTCGTGAAAGATTAATGAGTGGTGTCAAGCCATATATGCAGTTGCTTTACGCAGTGCATAGAACAAGCACGCTCAAGGCCTGTTTCACCTCGATGCGCAAGCACAAAAACAATCTCATGGAGGTAGGTCAGACTCTTATATCACTCATGCATGGAAAATCAAAAGTCTTAGATGTTTTTTATGGCGTACGAGAAATAATCCCAGGATCTTGGGGACAAACAACTCTTAACCTGTCCGAAGTAAAAAAAAGGAATCAAGACGAGTATAGAAATTGGCTGCGTTCACTTTCTGCGCATCTGAAAAATATCACTCATATCGAAGATGCAGAATGCGATTCAATTCTTGAGTCAGCCTTAGCAGACTATTTTTATTTTGAAGGATCTTTTCGGACTTGGTCAAGAAGACAAAAATTGAATTTGAAGAATTCATTTCCTAAACCGATGATAGACTTCTACATCAGAACCATTCGCCCGATGAGAACACGGGCAAAGTATCAAGCAATGCAAAGGATGCACAATATCCAGAATGTGATTCGAACACCGGAAGCAAGGCAAGAATGGGAAAAAATATTGGATGACGTGAAAAAATTTTATGAACTTTCCTAAATGGGCTGAAACGCCAACAAACATACCTGCCTCTATTATTGACGGCTAGAACTTGATCAGGACGGTACCTCTATTAAGTAGGATGCTTTAAAAAAAGAGAACCAGTACAATGATTTTCTTATTCCCTCACCTACGAGAGAAATTGCGGAGAACTCACTGGATGTGATTTGCGTCAGGGTTTTGGGTGCATTGTCCTAGGGGTGAAGAAATTCACGTTGCCTCGGAAGTCGTATGGAAATGGACGGTATTGAAGCTCCTCAATGGGGGTATGCATAAAATAAGTCCTGCGTCAGAAGAATTAAACCGGAATAGCGTTGATACATGAAAAACATCGTCAAAAACACCTCAATCTATACTCTTGGAAATGTATTGACGAAGTCCATCAATTTATTTCTTCTGCCGCTATATAGTAAATATTTAAGTCCGGGTGAATATGGGATTGTTGGGTCAATGATCGCATTCCAGGCAATCATTGCCATTTTTTTTTCCTTGAGCCTAGAAACAGCTATCACACGCTTCTTCTGGGATTACACATCGCAAGAAAAACGGCGGAGATTGATCGGATCGTTAACTTTGATCATCATATCCATTGCGTCGATCATAATCGTCATACTGTTTTTGGCCAACAAGTACGTAGCCCAGATCTATTCTTCCATTCAGTTCTACCCATACTATAGCTATGCGATTCTGTATACGTACCTAATGGTCATCCCGAACATATTCAAGATCTATTTGCGAATGTCTGAAAAAGCTTTGAATTATGTGGTACTTTCTTTTCTTGAGACCGTGCTCCTTTCCTCACTAATACTTTGGTTTGTCGTTGGGTTGGGGGAGGGTGCCAAAGGAATGCTCAAGGGGTATCTCTACGGGGGTATTCTCGTATGTCCTGTATATATCGTTTTCCTCTCACGAGTTTCTCTCTTTGTGTTTGATAAGCAGATTATCAAAGACGCTCTACGGTATTCTCTCCCTTATTTCCTCACGCTGATCCTGAACTGGATCCTGACATTTTCGGATCGAATTTTCGTAGAAAGATTCTCTACATTGAGAATGGTAGGTGTGTATTCTTTAGCGGCCAATGTTGCAAATATACTTCTTGTGATAGGTACGAGTTTCACAATGGCATACGAACCCCAATTCTTCCAACTTGCTAACCTTGATACAGGAGGTCGCGGACGAGAAAGCATATCAGCCTCGATGAAACTCTTCCTGCTTTCAATGATTAGCATAGCTACAATTATAGGACTCTTCACCCCCGAGGCTGTAAGGCTCTTTTTTGACGTGCGCTATAGTGAGGCTACAACAATCATACCACTTCTTGTTCTTGGGATAGTGATTAGCCAAGGATATGGTCTTACCGGATTCTTCATCAAGCAGAGCAAAAAGATGAAAGAGAATTTCTACATTGCATCGATTCAAGCGTGTTGCTATTTGGGGCTCAACTTCATATTGGTGCCATATTGGGGCATGAAGGGAGCGGCGGTGACTGTGATTTGTTCAACAACGCTTGGTTTCTTGTTGCAGTATTCTTATTGTAAACGTCATTGCTATTTCATTCCATTTCCATGGAAAGATATCCTTCCGCTATTCAGTTTTTCCATTTTGCTAATCTTATTTTTTGTGTACTTCAACGGACTTTCTTTATTATTGTCGGTAGGAGTCAAAATTGGGATTGTGGTTTCACTCGTATGGTTTTTTGTAAAGCCCAAACTTATGGAAGCAAAACAAGCGATTGTTTCCTAAATTTAGACGTATCTCAATAGCATGTAGTGGACTCAAGGTGAGCGTATTTGCAGGGGTGCATTTTGCTTCAACACGAAGCAGACAACAACATTGGGTTCCTAAGTTATCGGAACCTAAGGAGACTTTTATGATTTCATTGAAAATATTCGCTCTTAGAAACCAAACACTTTATTCATGAAACCGGTACTTTTCCTAGCGGAAAACAAAGAAGAGGTTCTGTCGATGCTCCCGGTCGCCAGGAAAATCCATTCTCTCACGGCAGGTGGATTGAAATGTGAATTTGCTTCTCAGGATAATTACTTCAAGTTGAATATAGCTAACCTGCTCGCGGGGAATGAGTTTGAATTCTTCGATCTTCCGTTAGATCGTAAACTTGCGAAACCCCTCAATTTCTACAACCAAATTGTACAGAGCTTCATCATAAAGCTCAACCAACCCTCTTATAGACGGCTTATTTCTAAATATTCCGCTGTGGTGTGTGGCATCGACAATTGGGTGGTAAGATCCATTTTGTTTGAAACAAAGAAGAGAAATCTACCGACAATCCAAATCTATCCATCATTTGTTTCGGAATTATCTGGCAGCGGCAGGAAACGTCTCCCGATCGATAGTTTTCTTAGGAAAATCGTGCGTCTCACATTGTGTAATCTATTTGGAATGGAGTTTCTGCGTCGAGAAAATTCAGAATGCGTTACAGATTGTGACAAGATTTTCATCATGGGAGATGAAATCAAAATGATCCTCGAACAGCGCGGCGCCAAGAACGTATATGCCTACGGTGTACCACGATTCAAGTACCTGTTCGACTTGAACGCTAAGCGCAAATTCACTCTAAATAAAAAAGAGGGGTTTACGATCACGTATATTGTCGGAGCTTGGAGTTGGCACGGTAATGCCGTTGCAAATGGGAGGCAGAACGTACAGCTCAAGTTTCTCGTCGATTTCGTAAGACAAAATCAGCAGTTTTACTTAATCATAAGAAATCATCCACGGCAAGATCGTTCTGAATATCACTGGCTTCAGGAGGACATTCCGTCGGTTGAGTTTGTGCCTGCCGAGGCCGATTTGGAATCAATCTTGCGTATATCTGATGTCACACTCACCATGGGTTCTCTTGTATTCATTGAATCAATTGCGTTGAATGTTCCGTCATTGATGGTAGATTTTCCAATAGATCCAAAACACCCTAATTTTGGTGAGGTATATGATTTGCCAGTTATCAAGAGCGAACAAGAATTGGCGAACATTCTGCGCGATCTTGCCTGTTCCGATAGAAAGCAACAAAAGGAACTTATCAAGAAACAACATGAGCTGCTGGACAGAATAATAGCTCCCACCACTCCAACATCAGACATTATGATAGCTAAAGAAATATTATCCTCTTTACATCTTCAAGAAACTAAAAAAATGAATTGGAAAACGGATGAAAACTGAGAATATAATGATAATCGGTTGTGGAGCGATGACCGAAAACTTTTATTTGCCCGCAATGTTGAAACAAAGAAGCCGAATTGGCAAAATAATTTTGATAGATCGAAACGAGGGGAGACTCAACTATCTCGCACACAAATTTGGTGTTAGCATCTTGGCTAGTGACTATTCCAAGGTCAATGACCGAGTTGACGGCATCATTATCGCCACTCCACCAGCAAGTCACTTTTCGATCATAATGTCTTTGGTCTCGAGAAGTATCCCCATACTTTGCGAAAAGCCACTTGTTGAAAATTCCACGGAGGTTGAAGAGATAATCGCCGCTTCAAAGCGGTACAAGACCCCTGTGGCAATAAACAACACCAGAAGGTTCTTTCCTTCCTACAAGAAGGTTAAAGAGTTGCTCCAAACCGGTGTGATCGGCAAGATTTGCAGAGTGGAATATCACGAAGGTGCTGAATATGCCTGGCCAACAGTGAGTGGGTTCTATTTCAATTCAGGCAAAAAGGGGGTTTTGATGGATCGTGGTCCGCACGTTTTGGACCTCTTGTGTTGGTGGCTCGTTGAGAAGCCCTCTGTAGTCTCATTCCAAGATGATTCATTCGGCGGACCTGAAGCTGTCTGCGAAATAGATTTCAAGGTTGGATCGATAATTGGCAATGTCAGATTAAGTTGGTTAACAAAATTGGCGAACCGCTTCCGTATCGAAGGTGATATGGGTTCAATTGAGGGGAGTATTTATGAATGGGATCGCATAGTTCTCAACGCGAATGGAAAACCGAAGATAGTAAAAACTCCGAGTAAGATTCGCTCCTTCGATAATTTTGCCTACATTGTATTAAGTGATTTTTTAAATTGTATTCAGGAAGGTTCGGCGCCAGCAGTTCAACCGCCAGATGTGTGCAATTCGCTTGTTTTTATTGATGAATGTTATGCAATGAGAAAAAAATTCCAAATGACTTGGCTCTGAGAGGAGTGTGAGAAATGAATGAACGAAATGGTACCGTCCTAGTGACGGGGGCTGGCGGTTTCATAGGAGGGAGAGTGGTAGAACTATTTCACATAAAATACGGCTATCAAGTTAGGGCAAACATTCGTAAATGGGCCAAAGCCGCTAGAATCGGGAGATTTCCTATTGATATGAGAGTGTTTGATATCAACAACGAAAATGAACTGCGAAAAGGGATGAATGGGGTTGACTATGTTGTCCATTGCGCAGTCGGTTCGCCGGAGGATACAGTCGATGGTACGCGCTTGCTCCTTCGTGTGACAAAGGAATTTCATGTGAAGAAATTCATACACCTGAGCACCGTTGAGGTCTACGATTCGGTTCAAACTGGAGTCATTGAAGAAGGCGCTCCGATCGTCAAGAATGGAGACCAATATGGAGATCTCAAAGTTGAGGCAGAAAAACTCTGTTGGGAATCTATCAAACAGGGATTGCCAGTCGTCATTCTCAGACCATCGATCGTCTATGGAATATTTAGCAAGTATTGGTCAGTCCGCCCCGTGGAAAGGATGACATCTGGTTACTGGATGTTGCCGAATGGAGTGGGAAACGGTCAATGCAATTTGATCTATGTGGACGATTTGGTTGCTTCCATTCACCAGTGCATACAAAATGATGAGTCTACGGGAAAAGCATTTAATATTAATTCTTCCGAGAATGTGACGTGGAGGGAATACTTCTCCTTAATTTCAGACAGCATCGGAAAGCCTCTCGCCACGCCGTCAAACGACCTTGGTGTAAAAGTCGCGAATGCTCTGCTTCGCCCAATTAAATTCGCTGTAAAATTGGTTTTGGGTCGATTGCGCCCTATTATTTTCAAGCTGTACGAACGGTATCATGTGGCCAAGGTAGTTATGAAGAGAGCTGAGACAATTTTGAAGTCCTCAGTTGATCCGAGCGAACAGAAACTTTTTGAAAAGAACGTAAGGTATTCAAACCGGCGGGCGATCGAAATACTTCATTTTAGTCCGACTCCAGTGAGAGATGGCTTACGTGTCACCGCTGAATGGCTCAAGTTTAGCGGATATCTCTCCTAATTAAGATCAAAATGACATTTATTTTCTTAAAGAAAATTGTGAAGGGTTTGTTTCGATTTTTCCGGTTTAGTATTTCTAAGGTTGACCTTAACAGAAAAACTTTATCTTCACTCTGCAAGTATCTCATCAAACGAGGTTTCCTTCCATCCACGGTCATTGATGTGGGACTCGCTGATGAGACGATTGACCTTTATGGAGCTTTCCCGAATGCCCAAATGATTCTCTTGGAACTCATTGAGGAATATTATCTAATTTTGGAAAGGCTTATTGCTAAACACAACAGGGTACTAGTGAGAGTAGCTGCAACCGATTTCAACGGCGAGAGTAGGTTTATGTGCACCTATCCCCATATGCGAGCTCTTTGATGAAAGACATCAGCGGAGGTATGGGGTGTCGCAAAGGAGCGTGTTGTTAAATCGATTCGCTTGGATTCTCTTGAAAACATCAAAGGGGCAGTGTTACTGAAGATAGATGTCCGGCGGCATGGACTGAAAGTCATTGAAGACGTTGATGGGGTCTTGAATTTGTGTGATGTTATATTTATGGAAACGTCTCTTAGGGTTTCATCAAAATGGATCGAAAATCAAAAACGTTGTTGCTCGAATGAGTGGAAAGGGATATAGGGTTTACGATATTCTTGAAGGCCACAATAGACCTCTCGATAAAGCACTTGCTCAAGTCGATATACTGTTTGTGAAAAAGGACGGTATTTTAAGAATTTCTCACAAATATTGATAGCAGGGTATGGCCAAAACAAGAACTATCGGGTTGTCTTCGTTGATTTGGATTTTTTCTCTCACGATCCTCTATGAGACGTTCCTCGTACATGAATCATCTGAAATATATCAGTATATTTTGACTGTTCTGATTCTCAGTTCGATCTTTCTCCTGATAATAAGGACGAAAAGTTACTGGACTAAAGTGATCGGGGAATCCTACCAGCGCAATAAATTCCTTTTTGCGTACTTCGGTTTTCTTGTTATCGTGCAGACAATTTTTTTCTTCAATGTCAAGATGATACTTCTGGTGCTCACTTATTGTGTATCAGGCATACTCATTTACCTTTACTTGAGTCACTCCCTTGTTTGTGTGCCGGGGATGATGAACTCCTTCTTCAAAGTGGCTTTGTACTCTTCAGCAATCATCTCGATGACAGCTTGGCTGGCAGCATTGGGATTGCAAAATTTGCTGTTCTTCCCTCTCAACACAAAAGAATATGCGTCTCTGTCTAGTTACTCTGGTATCATGTTCCATCCGCTGAATTTTGGAACACAAATGTTGCTGGGTTTCATCAGTGGTATAGTCATTAAACCGAGAAGAACATCGCTTCTGTACTATTTTGCAATGGCTGCGTGTCTTGTTGGACTATATTTATCTGATGCGCGGGGAGCTTTTGTAGCCCTCGTGATTTTTGCTCTCTTGTATTTGAGCCCGCCAAAGTATTTTATGAAATTGAAGATACTATTTCTCATTATTCCAATCATTCTCTGTGGGTTGTTCTTTGTTGGTTCATGGTTAATCGAAAAGAGTGAGTTCTTATATTCGTTTCTCAGGATAGAAGCTGCAGATAATTCCAGATTCATGTTGTGGGCTTTTGCTTATGAGTTAATAAAAAAAGAACCTCTTATCGGCTATGGTTTCAAATCATCATCGGATCTGATTCTTGGATCTGATTTACCTATCGCACACATGTTGGACCCAGGCGTTCCTTTTCATAACAATTATATCGATGTTGCTGTGGAATCGGGGATTATCGCGATGGTTTTATATCTCTTGGTTTTTGTAATACCGGTTATTCGAGCCTTTAAATCGTTGCGCATTTATCCTGAAAACAAAGTTTTCTTTGCAGCAGCAATGGCGATCTTCGTAAATACTCTGACTGTTGACTACAATATTGGTGGAATTAGAGTTTCTTCGTTTATGGTAACAGTTTTTCTTGGAGTTGCAAACCTTTTGAATGACAAACGGTCAGTTTAACAGTGAACCCACTAGTTTCTCTTTGCATTATTACGCGTAACCGACCCGAGGAATTAGCTGCAACACTCGATAATGTCATCCAGCAGGATTATCAGCAATCCGAGATTATAGTACTTGAAAACGGTTCTGACGAAAAGGTAGCAGGTGTTAATGCCGAGGAGTGCAAGAGGCACAGAATCATGTACCTAGTGTCCCCGACGAACCTCGGCGTGAGCGGGGGTAGAACCAAGGGTCCTGACAGTCGCCAAAGGTGATGTCATAATCGAAATCGATGACGACGCGGTATTTGCGGACAATTCTGCTGTGTCAAACGTTGTTGAATACTTAGAGAACAACCCATCCGTCGGGATCATGGCTTTCAAGATTCTCAACTTTCATAGTTTGACACTGAACAAAGATGAATATCCTTTTAAAAGGTATAATCATCATGATCCGGACGAACAAGCCGAAACAAGTTGGTTCATAGGCGCAGGTCACGCATTCCACAGAAAAGTGATTGATTCCATTGGGTACTATCGGGATTTTTTCCCCTATGGCCATGAGGAGCAGGATTTCTCATTGCGAGCGATTAATGCGGGGTTTGAAATCCACTATTTTCCGAAAGTTGTCGTTTTCCATAAGAAATCACAGCTCAGCCGGGTAAGCGATCCTGTGCAATTCTCAGTGATCAATTACAAGAACAGAGTTAAGGTTGCTATGTTGAATTTGCCGCGATGGAGCGTTTTATCGTACGCAATAATCTGGTTCTTCTATCATGTGATAAAGTATAAGAATGCAAGATTTATTTTTTTCGCGGCAAGCAAGATTAAAAGTGAGTTCTCCTATATCCGGGATAATAGGCGAGTAGTATCAAATCGAACCGTAAGGAAACTCTTTCGGTTGAAAGGACAGCTTTTTTACTAAAAATAGGATTGACTTGAGAATTTTAATACATGATTACTGTGGTCATCCATTCCCATTCGGTCTAAGTCGCGAGTTCGTGTCCAGAGATCATAAGGTCTTGCACCTCTTCTCATCAGGTTATCTAGGGCCTAAAGGTGACACAACAACGAATGTCATCGACTTAGAAATCAAGGGTATTGGATCGGGAGTCATTAATAGACCGAATCTCTTCTCTCGTTTCTTTCTAGAGTACCAATACGGCAAGTCCCTGATACCTGAGTTTGACAAATTCAAACCGGATGTAATTATTTCGGCCAATTCACCGTTGTTGGCACAAAGAGAAATAATCGCCTGGGCTCAATCTAAAAGGGTCAGATTCATTTACTGGTTACAGGATATTCACAGTCTTGCATTAAAGTCAATATTGAGAAAGAAACTTGGATTTTTATCGCTTGTTCCAGGGAAGTTTTATGAATCTCTTGAAAGGAGGCTGTTAACACGTGCAGATCATGTCGTAGCCATTTGCAAAGATTTTGAAGACATCCTCTTGTCTTGGCAAGTTAGTGAAAAGAAGATATCTGTTGTTCCAAATTGGGCGCCGATCGAAAGTATCCCTGTACGTCCTCAAGATAATATTTTCTCGAGGCGATTTGGATTTGCAGGGAAGTTTGTCGTAATGTACACGGGAACATTAGGGTACAAACATAATCCGGGAATGATTGCGGAAGCTGCAAAGAGGATGAAGAACGAAGATTTTTTATTTGTAGTCGTTTCGGAAGGAGCGGGGTTGGAGTATTTAAAGACTGAAAAAAACAATTGTGCGCTGGACAATCTGTTCCTCATTCCATTCCAACCTTTCACCATACTACCCGAGGTCTTGGGAACAGCCGGCATTTTCTTTGTGACGCTCGAACAGGAAGCAGGAATATACAGCGTCCCGTCCAAGGTCTGGGCTTGTTTCTGTGCAGGTCGCCCGACAGTCGTTGCAGTCTCTCATTCCAATCTTGCTGCAAGAATTACTTCCGCGAACGAGTGTGGACTAGTGATTTCACCAGATTCGATCGACGAGTTGATAAATGCATTGAGAAAGCTCAGAAGAGACAAAGCACTTAGCGATCGACTTGGCTCCAACGCAAGGGTTTATGCCGAGAACAACTTCAATATTCATCATATCACCAACAAATTTGAAAGCATACTTCGCAATTGATTGAAGACCATGACAATATTAGCCTTTAAAATCTATCGGTGGTCCATAATTGGCCCCCAATCGATGACATCGTGTTATTTCCAAAGGGTCATAAATGGGCAAAAAATATATCCGTTGCCTGGAATATTTATAGTTGTGTATGCATGAGCCTTTTGGCGAGAGCCTACTACTTCAACAATAACCGATATCTCCAAAAACTCGAGCAGTAATAGAAAGTTTATAATGGCGCGTATTTCTGGAAGAAATTAGATTTAGATAATGTGATTGTCCTTAATTTTTTTCGTTATGTCAAATTATTTATCTCGTTATGTTCTACGGATGGTTTGCGTAATTTCTTGAGTAGCGGCCCAGGGGCATTTTCAGTGCCTGCATAAATGTTATCCTATCATTGTTCGGGTAATCCACTATTTGCCTCGGTGTCGGTCGACAATTTATCTTCGAAAAAGGATTCTCGCAACAAGAGTAAGCTAGACGTTTTGCCCGATGATTTCAATGTGCAATTTATTATATAGAGGCTAATTTGAAAAATAAAGAATTATGTAAATTGTAGCGTAGAAACGCAAGATTATTTGCTGAAGTCCATTTTTTGGAAAAATCAATTGCGGATAGATTTGATTCAACTCTAAGGTATAGTGAGATAAAATGAACTGCATTGTAACCGGCGGAGCGGGGTTTATTGGCACGCATTTTCTCGAGCTGTTATGCCGTGATCTAGATGTTGAAACGATCTATGTGTTTGATTTTTTTCCCCCTCGCCTTAAACATCCTAAAATAGTATTTCAATCGATTGACATTCGGAATCCAATCAGAGTTCAGCTGCAGAATATTTCGCTTATTTATCATCTTGCCGCACTTTGCAAAGAGCCGGGATATCAATGGGAGGAATATTTTGAAACCAATTACATTGGGACAAAAAACGTATGCGAATATGCCGTAGACAATAATATCATGAGCATTGTCTTCACGAGCACCATGATGGTTTTTAAAGCAGGTGAAAAGAGGAATTCTGAGGAA
Organism: uncultured Bacteroidota bacterium; assembly: GCA_963717445.1. Lineage (GTDB taxonomy): Bacteria > Bacteroidota > Ignavibacteria > UBA10030 > UBA8401 > JAGVPT01. Next base: position 3,054,362 of record OY970334.1, read on the forward strand.
GATATTACAGCCCCTGATACAGCCTATGGAATTTCGAAATTATTGGCAGAAGAAGTATTGATGAATTGGAAGAATAGTAACCCAAAACATCGCCTAAGAATTATTCGACCTGGTGTTGTCTTTGGCAAAGGAGAAAACGGCAATTATACAAGGTTAGTAAAAGCATTGAAAAAGAATCTCTTTGTGTATGTGGGGAAAAAGAGTACGATTAAAGGAAGTATTTACGTAAAAGAGGTTGTAAAATTTCTATTCTTTGTAACAAATGATACTAAAGATAGAATTGTCTATAATTTTGTCTTTGCGGAACCTGATACGATCGCAAATATTTGTGACTCAATATGCGAATTGATGAGATGGAAGAGATTCATTCCAACCATCCCTTTTAAGTCTTTGTTAATTGTTTCTTATGCCTTTGAATTTTTGGATAATATTGGTATAAAAAATCCGGTGCATCATAGACGAATTGAAAAATTGCATTACTCTACTTGGCTTTCCTCCGATGCTGCACTTGCTGCTGGCTACCGGTTTTCCTACACCTTAAAAAGTGCTTTGGAAGATTGGAAAAAAGATTGTGATGGACAAGGATTGTTTTGATTTTATATTGTAGGTACATTTAACGTTACCTGTACATCGCTATTATTTTATGAAATTAAGTAATCAAGTGAGAACAAAGATGAAGACTGCTCTTGTTTGCGGTGCCGGTGGTTTCATCGGTAGTCATTTAGTAAAACGATTAAAAACAGAGGGGTATTGGGTTCGAGGTGTTGATATAAAGCAGCATGAATACGGAAATCTTCCTGCGGATGAATTTGTTCTTGGCGATTTACGCGATCAAAGCGTTTGTCAAAAAGTTCTCGATCGTCCCTTTGATGAAGCGTATCAACTGGCAGCAGATATGGGCGGCGCGGGTTATATTTTTACGGGTGAACATGATGCCGATGTCATGCATAACTCTGCAACTATAAACCTTAACATCCTTCATTATGGCCAAAAAGCTGGACTTAAAAAGATATTTTATTCATCCTCGGCATGCATGTATCCTGAATACAATCAAATGGATCCAGCCAATCCCAAATGCGCTGAAGAATCAGCATATCCTGCCGCACCTGATAGTGAATACGGTTGGGAGAAATTATTTAGTGAACGCTTGTTCTTTGCCTATCAACGAAATTACAAAATGGTCGTAAAGGTCGCAAGGTTTCATAACATTTTCGGTCCGGAAGGATCATGGAATAATGGTAAAGAAAAAGCGCCTGCGGCGATTTGTCGAAAAGTAGCACAGGCAAAGGATGGTAGCGAAATTGAAATATGGGGTGATGGTAAACAAACTCGATCATTTCTCTATGTCGACGAATGTTTAGAAGCTGTGAGACGATTTATGGATTCATCGGATTTTTATGGTCCGGTAAATATTGGATCTGAAGAGATGGTATCCATCAATAGATTGGTGGAGATAGTGATGGAAGTAGCAGGCAAAAAACTCATTATAAAACATATCGCTGGCCCCCAAGGTGTGCGTGGCAGAAATAGTGACAACCGTTTGATTAGAGAGAAATTAGGTTGGAATTATTCAATGACGTTGAAAGAGGGAATCGAAAAAACTTATAAATGGATCAATGAACAAGTTCAAAAAGGCTGACGACACAATATTCTTTCACTCAAGAACACTTGCAAAGGGATTTTTCCTTCCGATCATTACTCGGTAAAGTTATTTTATGAACATTATCCCTGCCGCCATCCCAGAAATTCTTATTATAGAACCAAAAGTTTTTGAGGATGAGAGGGGCTACTTTTTTGAATCATTTCATGAAGAACAATATTCAAAAACTATTGGCGGCTTAAAATTTGTTCAGGACAATGTTTCATGCTCATCCAAAAATACCGTTCGCGGTCTGCACTTTCAAACCGGCCTTTTTGCTCAAGGCAAACTCTGCCAAATTTTGTGGGGAAACGTGCTTGATGTGGCGGTCGACATTCGAATCGGTTCGCCATCTTATGGCAAATATATAGTAGTGGAACTATCCGCATCGAATAAGAAGCAACTCTGGATTCCTCCCGGATTTGCACACGGATTTTCTGTCCTGTCTGAGATGGCTATTTTTCTCTATAAGTGTACTCAATACTATAACAAAGCCTCTGAACGAACTGTTATTTTCAACGACCCGGATTTGCGTATCGATTGGAAAATAGAACACCCCATTGTTTCTGTCAAAGATCTGCAAGGGATTTTCTTCAGAAACCTACATAGCGATTTTGTATATCCTTAGCTGATGGTTAATCATGTCACGGAATGGCGCCCCACGAACCACTGGAAGCCCAGCCTCATCCTTCGAAATAATCAAATAAATAAATTCACTATTTTTAATTATAATGGGTTGGCTTCAGCATACGGAAATAACAACGGTCGGGTTTTGTCACTACGATACTCAATGAAACTTAGCCAATGATATCATGAATCATCATACCTTTCTTATTCTCGGTGCAAACGGTCAACTAGGTAAGCAATTTAAAAAGGAGCTTGTAGCTCGGAGAGAGAACGTTATTGCACCCGAAGAAAAAGACTGCGATATAACGAGCTTTGATAAACTTGCCCGGTATGTTGAGGCTGAAGCTCCGACAGTCATTATCAACTGCGCCGCGTACAATGCGGTGGACCAAGCAGAACAACAAACAGACACAGCGTACTTAATTAATGGCAAATCGGTTGAGTATATTGCAAAGCTTTGCAAGCAGTTCGGTATCTTCTTAGTCCATTATAGTTCCGATTATGTGTTCGACGGAAAGAAGGGTAACCTCTATGACGAAAGTGAGGTTCCCAACCCGTTAAACGTGTACGGGAAAAGCAAATTGGCGGGCGAAGAAGCAATGCAAAAATATGGAGGCTCGTACCTACTTTTTAGAACCAGTTGGGTGTTCGGCAGTGGGACCCAAAATTTTATCTATAAAATGAGTCAGTGGGCTCAGAACAATCCTGTTCTAAAATTAAGCTGCGATGAAGTCTCGGTACCTACAAGCACTTTGGATTTGGTGTCTCTTACATTGCTGTCGTTAGAGAAAGGATTGAAGGGATTGTATCACCTCACGAGTTCGGACTATGCCTCGCGGTATGAATGGGGAAGATACATTGTACGTTCGATATCTCCTCAAACAATTATTATTCCTGTTCCGATGGCTACGTTCCCGAGTGCTGCGCAACGTCCCATTTTTTCTGCAATGTCAAATGCTTCTCTGGAAAGAGACCTGGACATTGAAATCCATCCTTGGCAAAATGCCGTAGATAAATTTTTGCTCGAGTACCCCGATACCATGAAACACTCTTAAAAACATTCAATGTGGGGCTATACCAGAAGCGATTACCTTTGAATTTGCGGCCTAAATATTACTTGTCCCTCAAAATAATAGCAAATAAAGGGATTTCCGGGCGAAAAACCGTTCGCCCAAAATAAGGGTTTTTCTAATCTAATTTTTTTATATTATTCACCACCATGTTCAAACGTAACTGGAAATTATTCTTTGTCGCTATATCGCAACTGGTCGACGTGCTCGCCATGACCGCTTCGGCCGGCCTGGTTATATGGCTGAAACGGTTTCCCGGTCTCGGGACGAGGACTGGCGACAGCGTTCTTCTCACCTGTTTCATAATTTTTGTGGTGGTGTATATTACTATTGCGGTGATGATGGGATTGTACCGCGGCTCATTTCATCTTAGCCTCAGTCTTCAAAACATGATCATGGTGCGTGGATATATTCTCTGCGTGCTTGTGACGCTGACCATCACCTCTCTCATGAAAGGACTTTATGTCGACCGGCGTGCATTGATTTTCTTCCTCTTTTCTCTCCCCTTCTTTTTTGTTATCGGCAGAGTTTTTCTTCGTCGAGTCAACTTGTTTTTTCAGAAACTCGGGTTTGGCCTTCACAATTCATTAATCGTGGGCTATGAACACGAAGCCTTCAACATCTTTCGGCGGTTTAGCTCGTTGCCCGAGCTTGGGTACAAGGTCAAAGGTTTCGTGGCGAGAACAGTCAACCCTGTCAGCTCATTGCAGCCGCAATTCACTTTTGATCAACTTGAGGATGCTATAAAGGATAATGCCATCGACCGAGTCTTCATTCCGACAACCGAAATGGTTGTGAACGGTTATTCCCATCTTAAACAAGTCAGCGAAAAGCATAACATCAAGCTCAAGATATTGTCGCCCCAAGCCGAAGAGCTGCTTAAAATTGCCCGAATCTATGATATTGCAGGAATCACGCTTACAACTCCACCGCGATATCATGTCGATACCGTTAAATTATTTTTTAAAAGAGTGTTCGATATTATCGGGGCCTCCGTTGCGATCATTTTGTTTAGTCCGATTTTTCTTGCGACCATTGCTGCAATATATATAGAAAGCGGCCGCCCTATTTTTTTCCTTCAGCGGCGCACAAGCGTTAAGGGGGGAAAAGAATTCGATTTCATAAAATTCCGCAGCATGATCAACAATGCAGAGCAAATGAAAGAAGAGTTACTTGACAACAATGAATCCGACGGTGCTTTGTTTAAAATGAAGAACGATCCCCGCATTACCCGGGTCGGCGCAATCATTCGCAAGCTCAGTATTGATGAACTTCCACAATTGTTCAACGTGTTGAAAGGTGAAATGAGTCTTGTAGGGCCGAGGCCATTACCTCTCTCTGATATCGAAAAATTACATGAATCAGAAGAGTTTTGGGAAACAGTGCAGGACCGTGCGACCGTTAAACCTGGCATGACCGGATTGTGGCAAATATCTGGAAGAAGCGATGTGAAATTTAAAGAAATGCTCCTTCTGGATTTATACTATGTTGAGAACCATTCACTGATGTTCGATTTGGAAATCATGTTTGAGACTGTTCCGGTAGTGCTGTTCGGCAAAGGGGCATACTAACAAGGCTCAATGAGCAATTAACAATGAACAGCCTTCAGGAGCCGGAAAACGGCATACGGAATTGTGGAATAATGGAATATTGGAATAATAGAATATTGGAATAATGGAATATTGGAATATTGGGTAGAAAGAAATAGTGCAATTCTGTAATCCCCGACAGGTTATTCGTAAAGCCTCCACCTCATATTTTTCCTGTTTCTTTTCCTCCTTTTTTTTGCTACCTTAACCGTCACACTGTAAGGGCCGATCGTACCATGACAAAGGAAGAATATGAACTGTTCACGATGCGTTATGAGCAGTTGAACGCCAATGATTCCCAAGGGCCGATTGAACAAATGATAGCGCTTCAGGAGGCAACTTTTCGCACCTTCGCAGAATACATAGGGCATGAAATCATCTGGGAAGACAACACTGCGGAAAGAGTGGATCGGCAAAGGACTTTTCGCAAGTTGGCCAATTATGGAAACGCATAAACTCAGTGCAACAGAAGAAACACTTTCTACGATCGATGGCCTCTGCAAAAAAAACAATTTAGCATATGTTATCATCGGAGGATTGGCGAATCTCGTCTATGGTTCGGGAAGAACAACGATCGACATAGATATCGTTGTTCGAGTTGAATTGGAGTCAATACTTGAGCTTTACGACTGCTTTTTACCTGAGTTTATGCCCATAAAGCCGGAACCCCTTCAATTCTTCAAAACTTTCTTCGTTCTTCCTGTAGTACACAAAAAACTCGGCGTGAAAGTTGACATCTCTGCAGCTTTGAGCGAGTTTGAACGAGTGGCCATTCAACGGCAAAAAAGACTTCAATACGGAGAGGTGGAAGCGAATTTCTGCACTCCAGAAGACTTGATACTATTCAAACTCGTGGCACGTCGTGAACGCGATATGTTGGACGTCAAGGACATTATAAAGAGACTATCGAATTCTATGGATCTTGAGTATCTTCGAGCCACGGCCAGTCAGTTTATCGAAATAGATCGTTCTGATATTCTGGAGAATCTTAACAAGTTGTTGTAATTGATAATGCACACAGCGAAGAGAATCAGAATGGGGAATCGTGGATTGATGGAATTACAGGCTATAAGTAACAGACCACGGACTCCGGACTTCGGACTCCGCACCTAAACACTACAGACTAAGAAAGCATGGATATTTCAATCATAGGAACAGGATACGTCGGGTTGGTCCAGGGCGCTTGCTTTGCAGACACCGGCAACTCGGTTGTGTGCATGGACATCGACGAAAAGAAGATCTCAAACTTAAAAAAGGGGATCGTCCCCATATACGAACCGGGTCTTGAGGAGATCGTAAGGCGAAACTCCCAGGAGAAGCGGCTTGAGTTTACGACATCGCTCAAAGCGGCGGTCGAGCGGGGGAAAGTCATTTTTCTCTGCCTGCCGACGCCGCAGTCGGAAGACGGCTCAGCCGATTTAACTCGTGTGTTGGCGGTGGTTGATCAGATTGCGATGTATGCCAACGAGTATAAAATTTTAGTGAGTAAGAGCACGGTTCCGGTCGGAACGTTAGACAGAATTCGGCAGATTTTGAGGAAGAAAGGGAAGCAAGATGTTGATGTTGTCTCGAACCCGGAATTTTTAAAGGAAGGTTCTGCGCTCGAGGATTCGCTCAAGCCCGACAGAATTGTTATCGGCTCGAAAAGCAAAAAAGCGATCTCCGTGTTAATGGATGTCTATGCGCCTTTTGTGCGGACGGGAAATCCCATTATGGTGATGGACGAACGGAGCGCGGAAATGACGAAATATGCGGCGAATTCATTCCTCGCGACAAAGATTTCCTTCATGAACGAGCTTGCCAATCTTTGTGATAAGTCCGGCGCCGACGTTGACTGGGTGAGGAAAGGCATGGGAAGCGATCCGCGTATCGGCCAGCAGTTTCTTTTTGCCGGCCTCGGCTATGGCGGCTCTTGCTTTCCCAAAGATGTCAAAGCTCTGATCAAAACCGCCCAGGAGCATGAGTACGAATTCAAGATATTGCGGGCAGTTGACGAAGTGAACGAGAAGCAGAAACGCCTTATCGTTAAAAAGATACTTCGTCATTTCAACAATCAGATCCAACAAAAAGTCATCGCGCTGTGGGGACTCTCCTTTAAGCCGCAAACAGATGACATACGAGAGGCGCCTTCGCTCGTGATTATGAACAGTTTACTAGAACTCGGGGCTAAAATTCGAGCTCATGACCCGATTGCGATTTCGAAAATGAGAGGGCAGTTCGACGGGAAGGTAGAATTTTTCGATAACAATTACGAAGCGTTGAAAGGAGCGGATGCGCTTGCAGTCATCACCGAGTGGAACGAGTTTCGTCGCCCCGATTTTGACAGAATGAAAGCGTTGATGAAGCGCCCGGTCATTTTCGACGGACGGAATATTTACGACCCGAAATTGATGAGGGAAAAAGGGTTTACGTATTTCGGGATCGGTAGGAATGGAGAGTAGAAGATAGTAAACAGTTAAGAGTAAATAGTGAAAGGGGGAAGATGGAGAATCAAATAGGGGACATGAATGGGTGCAGGCCGCACAAGAAATTATTACTGTGGCAAGAGGCGATGGCATTGGTGGTGCAGGTTTATGAATTGACAAAAGTATTTCCAAAGGAAGAAGAGTTTGGCTTAAAGGCGCAACTACGGCGGGCATCCGTATCAGTCGTATCAAATATTGCAGAGGGGTTAGCGAGAAGATCCAAAAATGATAAACTCCATTTCTTAAATGTTTCTCAGGCTTCGCTGAGCGAGATTGATACTCAAATTGAAATCTCTTTGCGATTGCGATACATTGCCTCGGCATCTTTTGATCCTATTCAAAGCCAGCTCATTAAAATTCAAAAATTGCTCAGTGGGTTGAACAGAAAGATTCAGAATGGTTAATAGTAAACAGTAAATGGTGAATAGCAGAAGGATTTGTCTTTCTAACTCAACGGCTTGTTTTGTTTCTGACTATTCACCATTTACTGTTTACCATTCACTCGACGTTCCTCACTTGGAAAATAATCCTTATATAGAAGCAAGAAAGTAATGACAAAAACATCCGTTGTAACGGGAGGGGCCGGTTTTCTCGGATCGCATCTTTGTGACAGGCTGCTCGCTGAGGGGCACGCTGTTGTTTGCATCGATAATTTGATCACCGGCGATACTGCGAACATTGCGCACTTATTCGGCAACGAGCGCTTCGTATTTTTTCAGCACGATGTCACCGAGTATATTTTTCTCGACCGCAACGTCGACTTCATATTCCATTTCGCGTCACCGGCAAGCCCCATCGATTATCTGAAATTCCCGATCCAAACGCTTAAGGTCGGATCGCTCGGCACACACAAAGCTCTCGGTCTGGCGAAAGCGAAGAAGGCCCGCTTTCTGCTCGCGTCGACATCGGAGGTATATGGCGATCCGGAGATTCATCCGCAGGTCGAAGAGTACTGGGGAAATGTCAATCCGGTCGGGCCGCGCGGCGTGTACGACGAAGCGAAACGATTCGCCGAAGCGATGACCATGGCGTACCAGCGCTACCACAATGTTGAAACAAGGATCATAAGGATTTTCAATACCTACGGCGAGCGAATGAGGGTCGACGATGGCCGCGCAATTCCGGCGTTCATTTCGCAATCGTTGCGGGGAGAAGATGTCACAGTGTTCGGCGACGGAAGTCAAACGCGAAGCGTCTGTTATGTTTCCGACCTGATCGACGGCATCTTTAAACTGATGATGTCCGGGTACACTCTTCCGATGAATATCGGAAATCCGGCCGAGTTGACGATGCTCCAACTTGCGAAAGAGATCGTTCAGTTGACTCACAGCACGAGCAAAATCGTTTTTAAAGAACTCCCCCAGGACGACCCAAGGATTCGGCAGCCGAATATTGAAAAGGCAAAGAACATTCTTGGATGGGAGCCGCTGGTGCCTCGCAGGGAAGGGTTGATGCGGACAAAAGACTATTTTGTGCAAAAACTGAAATTGACGTGATAACTCAGGCCGATTCCCGTCGATTGTTCCGATTTTTTCAGTGTTCATCGAATCCGACAAAGGCAGTGAGCAAAGGATTCAGTGATAATAATTTTCGAGAAGGACGATGAAAAAAGCTTTAGTGTGCGGAGCGGGTGGTTTCATCGCCAGTCATCTGGTGAAGAAACTGAGAACCGAAGGCTACTGGGTTCGCGGTGTGGACATTAAGCCGCACGAGTGGTCGCCAAATGCCGCCGACGAGTTTATGTTGCTTGACCTTCGCCTCGAAGAAAATTGCCGCGCCGCATTGACAATTGACGGCGGCAAATTTGACGAAGTGTATCAACTTGCTGCTGATATGGGGGGAATGGGGTTCATTCATTCTGCCGAAACCGAGATTATGCATAATAGTGCGCTTATCAACATTTATATGATTGATCTGGCGGCAAGAATGAGCATCCCCCGTTATTTCTTTTCCTCGTCTGTATGTGTTTATCGAAATATGAAGCCCAACGAGCCTGAATTATCAGAAGTCGATGCGATCCCTGCCAACCCCGATAACGAATACGGCTGGGAGAAACTTTATTCTGAGCGCATAGCGATGGCGTACGAACGACGCTACGGCATGCAAGTACGAATTGCTAGGTTTCAAAATTGTTACGGCCCTGAGGGAACCTGGAGAGGTGGTCGGGAGAAAGCCCCCGCTGCAATTTGTCGAAAGGTGGCCGAAGCCGGAGAAGATGGCACTATTGAAGTTTGGGGAGACGGCACGGCTGTTCGGTCATACACCTTCGTGAGCGATATGGTGAATGGAATTTTTCTTTTGATGCATTCGGATTTAAAGGGTCCGGTAAATATTGGATGTCCCCAGTATGTAACAGTAGCTGAGTTGGTTGACATGGTAGTCAAGGTTTCAGGAAAAAGGATCGAGATTAAATATGTGCCGGGTCCGGTTGGAGTTCAATCTCGCAACTTTTCAAACAAAAGAATTTATTCCCTCGGTTGGAAACCCAATGTATATCTTGAGGATGGAATCAAGTTGACATATCCTTGGATTGAAGATCAAGTCAAAGCGGCGAAATCCACAAATATGTATGTCTAAAAGGACATCGTCCTTCTTTTCCCTTAAGCGTTTCATCGCATGCAAGTTGTTCCTTGTTTCGTTCCCTACAAAATCAAAGAGTCGATCGTTGAAAGAGCTTCTCCGATTTCGTATATTAATGAGGTATAAACGATCGGATGTAATGAGCCTCTCGGTTCATCGTGGTCTTCAAAACCTATTTCTGCATTTCAAATGAAAGTACTCATCACCGGCATCGGCGGTTTTGCCGGTAGCCATCTGGTAGACTATATCATTCGCACAACACAAGCCGAGGTTTCCGGCGTTTTACGGGACGGTGAGAAGAGGGACAACATTTCTTCTCATGAGAGTAAGATCCACCTGTATGAGTGCGATATTGTGGATTTTCAATCCATCTTCACGATCCTGAAGGAAGCCAAACCCGACATTATTTTTCATCTCGCAGGACAACCATTCGTCCCAAGTTCGTTCGAACATACGGCTGAAACATTCAGAGTTAATGTTATCGGTTCGATCAATATTTTTGAGGCGATTAAGGCAATAGGTATTGCACCAAGAATAGTTGTTATTACGTCCGGCGAGGTGTATGGCGAAACCGCCGGTTTGCCGAAAGTCCACTCGGAAAGTTCGATTCCGCATCCGGTAAATCCTTATGCCGCTAGTAAGACGAGCATTGATTACATTGCGCAGACGTACAAAACCTATGAGGGGTTGAACATCGTTGTCACGCGCCCTTTCAATCATACCGGCCCGCGGCAGAGAGCGTCGTTTGTTTGCTCTTCTCTAGCGCGTCAAATCTCCGTTATTCAAAAGGACCACGGATCCCCGATTCTAAACGTTGGCGCCATTAAGCCACGCCGGGATTTTACAGATGTGCGCGATGTTGCGCGGGCATACTGGCTCCTTGGGAGTATATCCAACAAGGATAATTTTATCTATAATGTCTCCTCCGGCAGAATCTTTTCTATTGAAGAGATCATCGGTCTTTACGAGAAGATTACCGGCGTGAAATTTCAGCTCCATGTGGAGCAAAAGAGATTGCGCGGTTACGATATTCAACTCCTTGCGGGAAGCAGTGAACTGTTACAGAAAGCCACAGGCTGGATACCGGAAATTCCAATGGAGCAAACCCTTGCCGACCTGCTCGCTTCGTGGATGGAAAAGTAAAAAATAAGAGAGAAGAGAAAGGGTACAAGATAAATTGACTCCGGACTCCGGACTAAGGACTTAGGACTAAGGACTCCGGACTCAGGACACAGGACTAACCACCACAAACTTGCTATGACAAAAAAGGCTCTCATCACAGGCATCACTGGACAAGATGGCTCATACCTCGCGGAGCTTCTTCTCCAAAAAGAATACGAAGTGCACGGTATTATTCGCCGGAGCAGCTCATTCAACACTTCGAGGATAGACCACCTCTATAATAATCCTGATATCCTTGGGAAGAAATTATTTCTCCATTATGGCGATGTTACCGACACAAGCAATTTGAACCGGATTCTGGAAAGGATCCAGCCGAACGAAATTTATAATCTTGCCGCACAAAGTCATGTCAAAGTCTCATTCGAGCTTCCCGAGTATACGGCTGAAGTCGATGCAATCGGAACGGTGAGATTTCTCGACGCCATTCGTGAGGTCGGCATCAAGCCGAAGTTTTACCAGGCGTCGACAAGTGAATTGTTTGGAAAAGCTCAGCAAGTTCCGCAGAATGAAAAAACACCCTTTTATCCCCGCAGCCCGTACGGTGTTGCAAAGCTGTACGGCTATTGGATTATTATTAATTACCGTGAAGCGTACAATATATTTGCCTGCAACGGAATTCTTTTCAACCACGAATCTCCCCGACGCGGTGAGACGTTTGTAACGAGAAAAATCACGCGAGCTGCCGCTAAAATAAAATTAGGGATGGATCAAAAACTCTCGCTCGGTAATTTGAACGCAAAGAGGGATTGGGGATACGCTCCCGAGTACGTTGACGGCATGTGGCGAATGCTGCAATTGACCGCACCGGAAGACTTCGTCCTTGCAACGGGCGAAACACATACTGTCCGTGAATTTGCCGACCTGGCTTTCAAAGAGCTTGACATGGAACTGACGTGGGATGGCAAGGGTGCGGATGAAAAGGGAATCGAAAAGAAGACGAAAAAAATCCTTGTCGATGTCGACCAGCGGTATTATCGTCCTACTGAAGTAGAGCTGTTGATCGGTGACCCTGCTAAGGCCAGAGAAAAACTTGGGTGGGCGCCCAAAACGAAGTTCCATGAATTGGTGAAGATCATGGCGAAGGCAGATTTTGAAAAGATTTCAAAAAGAGGGTATTAGTCCAGAGTCCGTAGTCCAAAGTCCGTGGTCCGGAGTTCTGAGTCCGTGGTCCGTAGTTCTGAGTCATAAGTTCAAGGCTCAATTAAAGGGGGGAATATGAAAATTGTTCGGTTTGAGGATATTATATCGTGGAAGGAAGCCAGAAAATTGACTCGAACTGTCTATGCATTGACGACTCGTGGTCAATTTTCGAAAGACTTCGGTTTGCGTGATCAGATACAACGTGCAGCGGTTTCAATAATGGCAAATATCGCCGAAGGATTCGACGGAGGTTCGGACAAAATATTTTTGAATTTTTTGAATTACGCCTATCGATCGGGTACTGAGGTCCAATCTTTGCTCTATGTTGCTCTGGACGTTGATTATATCGACGAAAAAGAATTTCAAAATGGTTTTGATCAAACACTAAAAACCAAACGCCTGATTGGAGGACTAATGAAATATCTCAGGGGTAGTGGGCAAAGTTAATAATTATGAATTAGAAATTTGAAGTTCAGCATTCCAGACTCAGAACTCAGGACTCCGGACTCAGAACTCAGGACTCCGGACTTCGGACTCCGGACTACGGACTACGGACTCAGAACTACGGACTAAAAACCACGGACTACCTATCTAAAATATACGTCGCCGGCCACCGGGGCCTTGTCGGCTCGGCAATTGTACGCGCACTCCGATCCGGAGGGTTTACGAATATTGTGGCGCGCACGCACGAGGAGTTGGAGCTTGAAAATCAGGGCGCAGTGAGAGATTTTTTTGAGAAGGAGAAACCGGAATATGTTTTTTTAGCGGCAGCAAAAGTCGGTGGGATTTATGCAAACAGCACATACCCTGCCGAGTTTATTTTTGACAATTTACAGATTCAAAACAACGTCATTCACTCGTCGTATTTGCACAAGGTGAAGAAGCTTTGCTTCCTGGGAAGCTCCTGCATCTATCCCAAGTTTGCCCCTCAACCGATCAAAGAAGACTACTTCCTCGACGGCAAACTGGAGCCGACGAATGACGCGTATGCCGTGGCAAAAATTGCCGGCATCAAAATGTGCCAGGCCTATAACAAACAATACGGAACGAATTTTATTTCAGTGATGCCGACAAATTTATACGGCCCGAACGACAGTTTTGACCTGCAGAATTCTCACGTCCTGCCGGCGTTGATTCGCAGGTTTGTTGACGCGCGAAATTCTGAGGCACCATCGGTGACATTATGGGGAACGGGAAAAGCGAAACGGGAATTCCTGTACGTCGACAACATGGCAAGCGCGTGCCTTTTTCTCATGGAACGGTATAACGACAGCGAAATCATTAACATTGGCACCGGTGTGGACGTATCGATCCTCGAGCTGGCGCAGTTGATCGGCTCAACCGTAGGGTATCAAGGGAAGATCGTCTTCGACACCTCGAAGCCGGACGGCACGCCGAGAAAATTGCTGGATGTCAGCAAGATCAATGCTCTGGGATGGAAGGCAAAAGTTCCGCTGGCGGAAGGGGTGAAGAAGGCGATTGAATGGTACAGAGGAACAATTAATAATTAAGAATTAATAATTAAGAATTATGGATTTGAGATACAGGATATTGAGGAGGCAGGAAACAGGAGACAGGAGACAGGAGGCAGAACACAGGAGACAAGAGCCAAAATAGCGGCCTCCGGTCTCCCGACTTCAGACTACAGACTACGAACTCCGGACTCAGGACTACGGACTCCGGACTACGAACTCAGGACTACGGACTAACAACCATGAAAACCGAACTACTCGCAAAACTCGAAAACAAAACCTTCGTCGTCGGCGTTATCGGATTAGGATACGTCGGTCTTCCACTCTTGTACTGTTTTATCGAAAAAGGATTCCGCGCCATCGGGTTTGATATCGACAAATCCAAAGTCGATTCTCTCTCAAAAGGAGCCTCATACATAAAACATATCACTTCAGCGAGAATCAAAAAGGGAATTGACACCGGACGGCTCTCCGTGACTACGGACTTCGGACGCCTGAAAGAATGCGACGCCATCCTCATTGCGGTCCCAACGCCTCTCAACAAGAACAGGGAACCGGATATGTCGTTCATTGTGACGACGTGCGAGGCGATCGCACCGCACCTCCGCAAAGGGCAGATGGTTGTGCTCGAATCGACGACCTATCCCGGCACGACGGAAGAAGTGATGGTGCCGATCCTCGAAAAAAGCGGCTTGAAGGTGGACAAAGATTTTTACGTTGCCTTCTCGCCGGAACGTGAAGACCCGAATAATCCGAACTATACGACGGAGACCATTCCCAAAGTCGTCGGCTCGACTTCGGACGACGGACTTTCCGTTGTCGATGCGTTGTACAAACAGATCGTGGTAAAGACTGTCCCGGTCTCGAGCGTCAAAGTCGCCGAAGCCACGAAGCTCATGGAAAATATTTTTCGCGCCGTCAATATCGCCCTGGTGAACGAGCTGAAGGTCACGTTCATGAAAATGGGGATCGATGTGTGGGACGTTGTTGAAGCCGCAAAGACAAAGCCCTTCGGCTTCATGCCCTTTTACCCCGGCCCCGGCCTCGGCGGGCATTGTATTCCGATCGACCCGTTCTATTTGACATGGAAAGCGCGCGAGTACGGCGTCACGACCAAGTTTATCGAACTTGCGGGGGAAATTAACACCGCGATGCCCGATTTTGTGGTGAGCCGTGTGATGGAAGCGTTGAACGAAGTAGGGAAACCGTTGAAGGGGGCGAAAATTCTCATGCTCGGTCTCGCCTACAAAGCCAACGTCGACGACGACCGCGAATCTCCCTCGTACCATTTGATCGAGAAGCTTGAAGAAAAAGGAGCATCGGTCAGTTACAACGATCCGTATATCCCGGCGATCAAGCACACTCGCGAATTCCCCAAATTTGCCGGAAGAAAATCGGTCGAGATATCGAACGCCTACGACCTCATCCTCGTCGCAACGGCGCACGATGATTACAAAAAAATCAACTTTGAGCAATTCACCATTCCGATCGTCGATACGAGGAACATTGTCGTTCGGAAGCACGGGGGAGTGTATAAGGCGTAAGGAGTGAAAAGTGAAAAGTTTAAAGTGAAAGGTTTTAGGCTTTAGGTGTAAGTTTTACGTAGTAAGTTATAAATTGAGACTTCTGAATAATTTTAAAAGTAAGGCTCACGCAAAGACGCAAAGTCGCAAAATGATTCAAAAATCAAGTTCTTGCGCCTTGGCGGCTTGGCGAGAGGCGATTTTTCAGATGTCTCAAATTAGATGCTTTAAAATTGAGACTCAGCACCCAGGACTCCGGACTAAGGACTACGGACTAAGAACTACGGACTCCAGACTCCGAACTCACATGCAACGAATTTTCAACAAAGCGAAGAATTTTAGAGAAGCTGAGCAGTGGGATATTCTGCAACAGATTACGATGACTGCTGATGAACGGCAGCATGTGGCGGAGGATCTGCGGAAGCGGGTATACGGAACAGCCTCTTCGCGCGCGGCCGCATCGGCACGACGAATAAAGAAACTTACCGATACACGCCGTAACGGTAATAAGAAATGAGCAAACGATTCTATTTTTCAGTTGACGTAACAGAGCTTCTTTCTCTCCTTTTTCGGCACGAGGTGCGCTATCTTATCGTGGGAGGTGAAGCGGTGATTTACTACGGTCATGCCCGTCTGACAGGCGATATCGACATTTTTTATGAAAGAAAACCTGAGAATGCCATCAATCTTTTTACTGCGCTTGAGGAATTTTGGGGTCATAGCGTGCCTGGAATACGTAAAAGTGAAGAGCTGTTAATCAAAGGTACGGTATTCCAGTTTGGTGTGCCGCCGAACAGGATTGATTTGATGAATGTTATCGAGAAGGTTGAGTTCAAAGATGCATGGGAGCATCGTAACGATACATCGGCGGTGATAAAAGGGAAAAAGATAATGATTCATTATATCGGTCTACACGAGCTGATAAAAAACAAGGAAGCTGTTGGCCGGTATAGAGACAAAGACGATCTCCTTTTTTTGAATGCTCAAGTATCGAAGATAGGAAAAAAAGTAAGGAATAAGTCATAAAAACTCCGGACTCCGAACTAACGACTCAGGACTCCGGACCACGGACTAAGAACTACGGACTCCGGACTAAGAACTCCAGACTAAACCCTCTAACCTCAAACCCTGTTTATGTATATGATACGACGCTTCGTTGTTATTCTTTTCCTCTGCTGTATTGCGGTTGCACAATCGACATCGCAGTCGGTCTATGTTCATCCCTCTCACGAAGTGTACGATTTTCTTAAGAGAATGAACGGCAAGCGTATCATCACCGATTACCGGGATGCCGTGAAGCCGATAACTCGCCGGGAAGTCGCCGCCTATCTCATCATTATCGATCAGCATGCAAACCAGTTGACCTCCGTTGAGAAACAACAGCTTGAGTTTTTCAAACAGGAATTTTATATAGAGCTGAAGCAGCTAAGCTATGAAAAGGAGTTGCCCGAAGAGCGCTGGCATTTGTACCCGTACCGCAGCACGCCGGGAACATTTAACATCGACCTCATCGGCGGGTATTCGGCTCAAGCAAACCCGACCAACACGAATACCAAGATATGGTCCAATGGGTTGATGGGCTACGGGTACCTTGGGAACTTCATCGGAACGTATTTGTATTTCAGGGACAACCACGAATCAGGAACGTACACGAGCATCCGCAATGACCTCACGCCAATGCAGGGGCAAATCTACTCAGGGACTTATACGAAGGACGGTTTCGATTTTGACCTCGCCGACGCTCAGATCAATTTCGATGTTGCCTCATTTCTCGTCCTTTCGATAGAAAAAATGCCGAACGTCTGGGGAGCAGGGTACCATGGGAATGTTATACTTTCGGACAAACCCCCTTCGTATCCCCAAATAAAACTCCGTGCAAAGCTCGGAAAAGATGTCGACTTCACCTTCATCCATAGCTGGTTAAGCACGGACATCATTGACTCGGTCGATTCGTACTATGTTCCAGGTCTTCCGCCGGATCTGAGCTACCGTCCGATCTATGCCCAAAAGTACATGGCTGCGCAAATGCTCGAAGCCTCGGTTGCGAACGGCGTTAACATCGCTGTCGGTGAATCGGAAATATACGGGGGCAGAAACCCGGAACTTATCTACCTGATTCCGGTTATGCTGTACTTTGCTGCCGAACATTATGATAACGACCAGGACAATAAGCAGGTGTTCGGTTCGGTCGACGTTAGCAGCGTGAAGAATTTCGATTTCTACTCGTCGTTATTCATCGATGAACTCAAAACCACGGAGATTTTCAACCCGGCTCAACAACGTAACCAGATCGGAGTTACTCTCGGCACCCGTGCGTATGACCTTCTCTATCCGAACACCGATATGCTGATTGAATACACCCGGACAAACCCCTGGGTCTACAATCATAAATATCCCGACGCAACATACCAGAGCAGTCAATATGATCTCGGCGATTGGATCGGCCAGAATGCGGACGACTTATACCTCGAAGCGAATTACCGGCCTTACCGCGATTTGAAAGTCGGTCTGGCATTTGAATCCTTGCGAAAAGGGGGAATGGATTCCACGAAATTCCAATACATGCTGCCGACACCGCCGTTTCTCTATGGCCCGGTCATTAAAAAGCAGTCGTACGGCGTTACGGGGCAGTATGAAATTGTGCGCGATATGTTCGTCAATGTTCACTTACTGATCTCCCGTTATTCGCAGCAGGCGAACATCCCCGGTGTGTTCCAATATCCACGCGTGGGCAGCAATTACGACGACCGGCTCGATGCACTCGTTTCCGTAGAATACAATTTTTATTGATTGTACGCCCGCATTCGTTTATTCGCAGGTGTAGATTAAAGGTTGTAAGTTGTAAGTTATACGTTATACGTTATATGTTATATGTTATATGTTGTAAGTAATCGATGACCCAGCACTCCGGCCTCCGGACCCCGGCCTCCAGACTAAGGACTCCGGACTAAGGACTCATCATGCCTCCCAACCCACAAGACATGCTGCGCTTTGCATCGATGACTGCTGAGAAAAAGCTGGGCCTTTCCCTGACCCTTTATTACACGGCAAGAGAGCTGAAGCGGGCATGGCTCAAGCTTCAGCACCCGGAATGGGACAAGGCGACACTCGACGGAAAATTAACGGAGATTTTCAAACATGCAGGAAGGTAATCTCTTCGGTCTTTTCGCCTCGAGACTCAACGATCAGAAACTGAACTACATGATTACCGGTTCGGTTGCATCGATCGTGTACGGCGAGCCGCGTCTCACGCACGATATCGACATCATTCTCGATTTAAGCGTTTCCGGTATTGCAAATTTTGTCGCAGCATTTCCGGCGCGGGAGTTTTATGTAGCTCCCATCGAAGTCATCAGAGACGAGGTACTCCGTTCTGAGCGGGGATATTTTAAGCTTATTCATATTGAGACCGGGTTCAAGGCCGACATTTTTTTGAGGGGAGAAAGCGAACTTCATACCTGGGCGTTGGAGCGCAAAAAGAAAATCGATTTTCAAGGAACCACCCTCTTCATCGCTCCGCCGGAATACGTCATCATACGAAAGCTTGAATATTTTCAAGAAGGCCATTCCGATAGGCATCTTGCCGATATCAAAAACATCTTAACGCATTCTCCGGATATTATCGACCTCGAATTTATTGGGACGTATGCTGCTAAAAACGGATTGGGTGATTTATGGAGGAGTTTGGCGGAAAGTTCTAAGTTATAGGTTCTAAGTTCTAAGTTGAGGCTTCTGAAAAATTGTCTCTCGCCAAGCCGCAAAGGCGCAAAGACCTTTTTTTTAAATCACTTTGCCACTTTGCGTCTGGCGAAGCCATCCCTATGGATTTGCATGAGCCATACTTTTAAAATTATTCTGAAGTCTCAAGTTGTAATCTGAGGCTTCTGAAAAATTGCCTCTCGCCAAGCCGCAAAGGCGCAAAAACCTTTTTTTAAATCATTTTGCCACTTTGCGTCTGGCGAAGCCACCCCTATGGATTTGCATGAGCCATACTTTTAAAATTATTCAGAAGTCTCAAGTTGTAAGCTGAGGCTTCTGAAAAATTGCCTCTCGCCAAGCCGCAAAGGCGCAAAGACCTTTTTTTTAAATCATTTTGCCACTTTGCGTCTGGCGAAGCCACCCCTATGGATTTGCGTGAGCTATACTTTTAAAATTATTCAGAAGTCTCAAGTTGTAATCTGAGGCTTCTGAAAATTGTCTCTCGCCAAGCCGCAAAGGCGCAAAGACCTTTTTTTTAAATCATTTTGCCACTTTGCGTCTGGCGAAGCCATCCCTGTGGATTTGCATGAGCCAAACTTTTAAAATTATTCTGAAGTCTCAAGTTGTAAGCTCTGAGTTGTAATCTATATGTAATCAGATGACGTAGAACTCCAGACTCCGGACTTCGGCCTCCGGACTACGGACTAAGGACTCTGGACTCCGGACTAAGGACTCCCGCCTCCCGCCTCCCGATTTTCTCTTGCGCTAAGTCACTATTTTTCATATATTTTACTGCTATTCTTACGCGTTGCACAGAATTTGTCATTCCAATAACGACAAGAAAGTTGAAAAACGGCCATGTACCGTTCGATATTGAGTAAAGCGATCTTTTCTCTTTTCTCTTTTATTCTTCTCTCTTACTCTTGTTCCGCTCAAACCGCAGAACAAATCGCCGAAGCCAAAGCGAAGCTCGGGACAATGACCCCCGGCCAGATCGAAGCAAAAGTCAGCCAGTACGGAATGACGATGGATCAAGCCCAGGCGAAAGCGGCACAATACGGCATCGATCTTCAGAGTTATCTGAACAAGCTCCCTGCGCCTGGCGGATCGGCAGCAACTACATCGCTTCCCACGGTCGATACGACACAGCACGTGGTTCCACAATCGGTTGTCCAGATAGTTCAGAATCCCACGCCGACTGCTCTCGATACGACAGCCCCGCATCCCGAAGTGAAACCCTCGTCATTAATCGGCCCCGGCGGGTTGCGTTATTTTGGCTACGATGTTTTTCTGAATGCGCCCGCGGCGTTCGAGCCGACAGCGGGACCTGTCGACCCCGAATACTTGATAGGCCCGGAGGATGTTATCCGGATCAACCTCTGGGGGCAGGTCGAGCAGCGCAACGACCTCGAGGTCGATAACGAAGGGAGAATCTTTATCCCCACAGTCGGTCCTGTTCTCATCGCAGGCCAGACTCTTGAGCAGGCTCAGAAGTCGATAATAAGAGAAATGTCCGAATCGTACAAAGGACTTGTCTCTTCCCCGCGCACAGTCTGGCTCGACGTAACAATAGCACGCCTCCGTCCGAAACAGATATTCATCATGGGTGAGGTGCATTCGCCCGGCGGCTATTCCGTCAGCACGTACGCGAATGTTTTCAATTCTCTCTTTTGGGTCGGAGGCCCGACCGTAAAAGGGAGCCTCAGGGACGTGAGGCTCATTCGCAACAACAGGGTGATCGCCCATATCGATCTCTATAAATATTTTACGGGAGCAGAAAAGATCAACGATGTGCGCGTCCAGAGCGACGATATCATCTTTGTCCCGCCCCGCGGCAAAACGGTATCGGTGAGCGGAGAAATCCGGCTGCCGGGGATCTACGAGCTTCTGCCGGACGAGAATTTGAGAAAAGTCCTCGACTTTGCCGGAGGCATTCTCCCTACAACATATCTCGAGCGTGTGCAGATCGAACATATCATTCCGTTCGAGGACCGGGTGAGGGGCGACTACGAGCGCACTCTCTCCGACGTCAACTTCCGGAAAGTCGTCAACGACAAGGGCGATTATACTCTTGCCGACGGAGATGCGGTTACTCTTTTCCCGATCGACGAGGATAAAGAAAATTACGTAATGATCGAAGGGGCGGTGTTCCGTCCCGGCACATACCAATTGGAAAAAGCTCCCACCATACGCGACCTTGTGATACAGGCCGACAGCTTGCTTCCCGAAACGTATCTGAAGCGTGCCGACATCACGCGTGTGCATTTAGACAGCACTGTTGAAGTCCTTCACGTCGACCTTGGCAAAGCTATGGCAGGCGATCCGAACAATAACATCGAGCTGGAAGAGTATGATTCTGTCATGGTCTATTCGATATGGGATATCTCCAGCCACAGGACGGTCTCGATCCGCGGGCACGTGCACAACCCCGGCACCTATCCGTATGCCGACAGCCTGACGCTGTACGATTTTATTTTCAGAGCGGGAGGGTTGGAAGATTCCATTTACCGCGATCAGACCTACCTTACGCGTGCAGACCTTATCCGGCTCAACCCCGACGGGCTTACAAAGAGAACGATACCGTTCAACCTCGGTGCCCTTCTCAACGGCGTCCCTGGGGTGAACATGCTCTTACAGCCCGACGACGAGGTGGTGATCTACGAAATCGAAGTTGCAAAAGTGAGGAACGACACGATACAGGTGTTGGGAAGTGTCCGCAGGCCCGGCAAGTTGCATCTTACTACCAACATGACACTCAAGGATGCCATTCTTCTCGCTGGCGGGTACACCGAAGACGCCTGGAGGCTTGATGCGGAAATTGATCGGGTCGAGCCGACGGGAATGGGAGAAGATTCGCTGGTGTATATCAGGTTTGCAGGGTTGCCGGATCTGGACGACAGCACCAAAGGCGGAAAGCTCCAGACCGATGCAGAACGGGCAAATAATTTTCATCTCGAGCGTTACGATATCGTCTTTGTCCGTCCGAACCCGGAATTCAAATTCCAGGAATTGGTGACGATAGATGGAGAAGTGAGGTACGGAGGGCAATATGCTCTCAAGTCTCCCAACGAACGACTATCCGATATTATCGAGCGTGCAGGAGGGGTAAAGAAGTCGGCCTTTCTTTTGGGTGGAACGATGATGAGGGATAGCCAGAGGGTGAACGTAGATTTCGAGAGAGCGCTTCGAAAGCCGGGGGGAGATTACGACATCGTTCTCCACAAAGGCGATTTAATCTCGATCCCCAAGACCCCCAATTCCGTAAAAGTTTCGGGGGAAGTGAACAATCCCGGCATTGTCAGTTACATCAAAGGGGATAATATGTGGGATTACATCGAACGAGCCGGTGGAGTAACAGACAGCGCAAACTATGCTCTTGTCCGCTTTCCCAACGGTAACGTGGAGAGACATGGCCTTGGCTGGTTGTTCTACGGCAACCCGACACTTGACGACGGTTCGTCGATCATCGTAACAAAAGTACCTCCTCCGCCACCGCCGCCTCAATTCCCGGGACCCGACCTTGGCACAACGATCAAGGACATTTTTGCGATAGCCATGTCTGCCGCCACGGTCATCTACCTGGCGCATCAGATTAAGTAAGAGATAAGAGATAAGAGAAAGAAACTCCGGACCCCGGACTAAGGACTACGGACTAAGGACTCCGGACTTATGACATATGAAAAGCGACCAATCCATAATGCAATCTTTACAAGCTGCGTTTCAGCTCGATGAACGAATCGCGGTGGTCTATCTTTTTGGCTCGTTTGTACAGGAACGAATGACCGTGGAGAGCGATCTCGATGTCGCCATCCTGTTCCGAAGCGGCTCCGTGCCCGGTCCGATGGACCTTGTCGATCTCAGCAATCGATTATCCGCGCTGACAAGTTTGGAGGTCGATGTGCTCTGCTTAAACACCGCCGGGCCTATCGTTGCGATGCAGGTACTGAGAAAAGGATTAAAGATTATCGAACGCGACCCCCGAAGAAGCGTTGAGTTTTTTGCAGAGACGGTCGGACGTTATAGTGATATCAAGATTGTGCGAAGGCCCATCGAACAATCCATCTTAAACGGCCGGATTTATGGTTGACCGCGATGTTGTTCAAGCGAAGATCGCAATTATCCAGCGGTGCCTCAAAAGAATCAAGAATGTCACCGGACTCGACCCAACGAGATTGGATGATCTGGATACGCAGGATATTTTCGCGTTGAATCTGCAGCGGGCAGTTCAAGCCACCATTGATCTTGCTGCACACGTTGTCGGTGCCGAGGGGCTCGGTGTGCCCCAGGATCTTCGGGAGAATTTTCGACTTCTCGTGAATAACAGGATCATCTCGCAAGACCTTTGTGCGCGGATGGAGAAAATGGTTGGATTCCGGAACATCGCGGTGCATGAATACCGGACGCTGGACATTGAAGTCCTCAAGTCGATCTTGAAGAACAACCTGAAAGATCTCGAGGATTTTTACACTGCTCTGATTAAACACTTTGGCGTATGATCCGGACAGTGAGATGCAGGACATCTTGCTATTGACCTTTGAAAAAATTTCAAACAGCTCCTTTTTTTTCGGGCAAAATGCGTCTATCGTTCCTCGAACGATCAAGGACATTTTTGCGATAGCCATGTCCGCCACGATCATCTATCTAGCGCATCAGGTTAAGTAAGAGAAAAGAGATAAGAGAAAGAAACTCCGGACTACGGACTCAGGACTACGAACCCCGAACTCAGAACATTGTATGAAAAAAACGATCAGAAAAATAAGACAATCCGACAAAGCGGCCGCGAATGTGGACTTTTGGGGGACAAGAACTCCGGAAGAGCGCATCGGTGCCGTGCAGGTATTGCGCGAGCAGTATATTACACTGTTCCAAAAGGAACGGGAGTATCGTGAAAGTAGAAAAGGATTACGAAGAGTTTGTTCGGCTGTTAAACGCTCAGAACGTTGAGTACCTTCTTGTGGGCGCGTATGCTGTGGCACAGTATGCCGAACCGCGCAACACCGGCGATTTGGGAACGGCGGAATTCTGGTAGTCCTTAGTCCGTAGTCAAAGACTAAGGACTCAGGACTTTGGACTTATCAATCTGATCGCTTCGAAGAAAAAAGCAGGTCGCCCGAAAGATCTAGCGGATTTGGCCGCGCTCCGGAAATTGCAAGGCAGGCGGAAATGAGAATGTGATTGCCGAAGCGCGTGTGCTAACGGCGAAGAACGAAAGAAGATGAAAAGGGAAAAAAGGTAGTTGAACACGAGATGTTAAATTTGGAAAGACATCGACCGAGAGGGTAAAGGTATGAAGGACAAGGTCCAGGAGGCGATCCTCTCAGGACTATCGGATAAGAACGTAAGGTTTGAGGACCTTAGAAAATTGCTTCTTGCACTGGGATTCGGCGAGAGGATAAAAGGCGGACATCACATATTTCATAAGGAACTTGTGCCGGAGATCATAAATTTACAGCCGCTGAGAGATGGTAAGGCAAAACCATATCAAGTGAAACAAGTAAGAAATTTGTTCCTGAAGTATAAACTTCACAAAGAGGAGAACGATGCATAAGTATGAGCTGGTGATATATTGGAGCACGGACGATGAGACGTTCGTTGTCGAAATACCCGAGCTCCCCGGTTGTATGACCGACGGCACGACGTATGACGAAGCGGTAAAAAATGCCGAAGTTGCCATTCAAGAGTGGATCGATACTGCGGCGGAATTGGGCAGAGAGGTTCCCGTCGCAAAAGGGAAGCTGGCCTATGCCTGATGCGTGCCCCCCGTTGCTCCGACCCGGAATTTTGGGAGGGATCCCGGACATTGTAACAAAAAAAACCTACGCCTGCAACGCCAGGAGTGGATGTCTGGACAACGATAAAGGATATTTTTCGGTAGCCATGTCCGCCGCCACGATCATCTATCTGGCGCATCAGGTTAAGTAAGAGAAAAGAGAAAAGAGATAAGAGAAAGAAACTCCGGACTCAGGACTACGGACCCCGGACTCAGAACTCCCGATATAATGGAAAAGAAGAAAGGGTATGCAATTATGGGCTTAACATTCGTTGAGGGAACCATTCATGGTCCGACCGGCAAGAAAAGTACGGCGCAATTTTTGGTGGACAGCGGCGCAACATATACACTGCTTTCACGGGATCATTGGAAAGCAATAGGACTTATTCCAAAAAGAGAAATGAATTTTACTCTTGCCGACGGCACCGTTGTCAAAAGATCGATATCGGAGTGTATCATTTCACTGGTGCAGGGAGAGGCCTACACCCCTGTGATTTTAGGGGAAGAAGGCGATGAATCTTTGTTGGGCATTGTAACGCTTGAAATTCTGGGGCTTATGCTCAATCCATTCCACCGGACTCTTGAGCCCATGAAAATGATGCTTGCCTGATTGTTCCGTGTTGTGGCATGAATAAAGACGGAGTTTCATGCGTTTGTGAACCTCGTCAAGATTAAGGCTGACGTGATTGTGAATAAGAAAGTTTCAGGGCGGAAAAAAGATCGTAATGATACCGGCGAACTTTTGTGAGCAAAACCGTTTCCGGTTGTTTTTCCAACGGCAGCGCGGAGAAACAGCATGCCGAACGCGGTCGCTGTCATTTATCTATTGCGCCAAGCCAAATAGTGAACATTGAACAGTAAACAGTAAGCAAAAGGCTCCGGACCACGGACTAAGGACTCCAGACTAAGGACTAAGAGCTAAGGACCTGACCTACGGACAACGGTCAAAGACATTTTCGCAATAACAATGTCTGCCGCCACGATCATCTATCTGGCGCATCAGGTTAAGTAAGAGAGAAGAGAAAAGAGATAAGAGAAAGAAACTCCGCACTCCCGACTCCGGGCTCAGAACTACGGACTTCGGACCCCGGACTCCCAACTACGTTCACTGACAGGCCGTAATGACTTTAAAAGAAAAACACGATATATTAAAGAAAGTATTTTGGGATACCGAGATTTCGGGAAGAGAATTGTATTCCATTATAGTGGATAAACAACGGGATCATGGCGTAACACAGGAAAAAGTGTTCCTGAGGATGCTGGAGCGGTTGGGATGGCATACGATCCTCGATATTCTTGGAGTAGAACGGGTGAAATCGCTGCTGACCGTTGAAGCGATCGGTGCGATCCGGCAAAAAGAATTGCGGGAGCGGTATGAGTTCATACGAAAAATTTTATACGGAGAAGCTCTATCCTTTACAGGATGGGGTGATGCGTATTATCAAAAAGTTAAACACACCCTTTTATCTCACCGGTGGTACCGCGCTCAGCAGGCATTACTTTAACCACCGGTATTCGGACGATTTGGATTTGTTCCTCGTTGCCGACACGGCATTTCACGAATGGGTTGAAAAAGTATTTGAAGAGTTCTACGAAGCGGAACAACGGAATGAAGTGGTGATAGAACGGGCGACGGTCAAAAGGCTAAACGACTTTGTCCAGGTTTTTGTCCACGCGCCCGGCGACAGAAAGTGCTCCCTGAGAATCGATTTCGTGAACGATGTGGCGTCTCATTACGGACGCTTTGAAAAGAATGCAACCCTGGGTAGAATAGACGCCTGGCGGAACATTTTATCGAACAAGGTCAGTGCCTTGTTCCGCTTCGAGCCGAAAGATATAGCGGATATCTGGTTTCTCTGCAGGCATAAAAAATTCTCATGGAAAGCGGTTCTTGAAGAGGCGAAGAGCAAAGAAGCGGGCGTCGAGCCGGAGGTTGTCTACAATATCATCAAATCGTTTCCCGTGGAAAAATTCGACCTCGTCCGGTGGGTAAAGAAACCCGTGTACGAAAAGGCCAGGAACGATCTCGGAAAGATCGCAGACGACCTGTTTTATGGGAGGGAGAATTCATTGAAAGCTGGTTGAGAAAGTCACCGAAGGGATGGACCAAATTAACAATGAGCAATCGACAATAATCAGAGGGCTCCGGACCACGGACTAAGGACTACGGACTCATAAAAGGCATTCTCTTGGCTCAGACAGAAAACGCATACATCGAAAAGATCAAAGAAGTCGTCCTCGCCGGTTTGTCGGACGAAGATGTCTCGATAGCCCTGTTCGGTTCAATGGCGAACAAGAAGATGAATCGGGCATCCGATGTCGATGTAGCCATTGTACCTCGGGATGGATGGGAACGAAGGAAACTGGTGTTGTTGCGTGAGAAGCTTGAGAACCTTAATATACCCTATAGCGTTGAACTGGTCGATTTTTCCCTCGTTTCCGGAAAATTTCGTGAGGCTGCTCTGGAGACTGCTATTTGGTGGAGGAAATAGGGTATGGATTTGCTCGAAAGTAAAAGGGCCGATGCCGTCCGGGCTTTGAATAGTATGAAGGATATTCAGCTCTCGGGGTTTTCTGAGATTACCCGGGATGCTGCTATTCAGCGATTTGAATACACTGTTGAAGCACTATGGAAGTATCTGCAATTGTATCTTCGTGAGGAGGAAGGTATCGATTCTTATTCGCCGAAATCCTGCTTTCGGGAGGCTAAGAATGCCGGACTCGTTGATGAAGATGAATCGGTACAGGCCTTGGAAATGGTCGATGACCGGAATTTGACTTCTCATACGTATCATGAGGACGTTGCCCAAAAAATCTATGAGAAGCTTCCTATGTATGTCGCTTTGATGGAGAAATTGCTGAAGCGGATGAGCTGAGGTGGAGACGAAGCCGGGAATCCTTGTCGAGGCTAAGGCCTCCAGCTTTACCCACTTGGCACATTATATTTAAATGTAGATTACCAAGTCTTGGCTTTAGGACCAAGCACTCTGGACCACGGACTACGGACTCCGGACTACGGACTCAGGACCGGACCTAGGGACAACGATAAAGGACATTTTTGCAATTGCTATATCTGCCGCCACAATTACCTAGTCGGCGCATTATATTTAAACATAGATTACCAAGTCTTGGATTCGGGACGAAGCACTAAGGTCTCAGCACTTAGCACTAACACTTACAACATGCCTCGTTACATTGAGAGAATGAAGAGTGAATTGCGAAGAACGGAGTGTAACACTTATACAATGAAGTATGACACTTCCACGATGAGCTCTGACATCGAAAAAAAGGACGATGACATTCAAATGATGGATGGTGACATTCAAAAAATGAATGCCGACATTGCAATAATGAACGGCGACAGGGGAAAAAAAAGGCGTAACATTCTCAAAATGAGGTGCGACACGGTAACAATGACCGCTGACATCGTTAAAATGAGTGTTACAAGCAAAAATTGACAGTTGACACTAAGAAAATGAACGGTTACAATGTCATAACGTCATTTGACAATGACGCAATGTCCTCTTACGTCGATAAAATGAACGGTTGTGGAGGAAAAATGAGGTCTGTTCATTAAACTGTGTTAATTTGCAAAAGAGAAGTAGAAGCGTTACACCTGAGAACAAGAGGAGCAAAAAGATATGGGAGTTGAAGAACAAACACAGGAATCACCTTGGTTTGATTACCGAGTTTTTGAAGAAGAAGCCCTCAAGCAGTTGAAAGAAGGCAAAGCGCTGGAAGGGGATTTACTTTGAAAGTCTATATTTCGGATTTTGGGAAAGATATTCAACATCTTCTTTTCGAGGGGCGACATTGGAAGGTGCGGGCTTAAATGGTTGTTCCATGGCAATTCGAAGATTGAAGACGGTTCGGCCACTATGTTAGCAATAGTACCGCCGTCTTCCCCGTTCCTCAATTTCTGGCAATTGATCTTGGGAGAACGATTAAAGATATTTTTATGATCGCCATGTCTGTGGACACAGTTATTTACCTGGCACATCAGGCTAAGTAAGTGGCGGCAAGAGCAGCAAAAAGTCAAATTTGTTAGACCAGACTACGTAGATTTGAGGAGAGAGCAAAGAAAGTTGAGAGACATTGAGACTAAATCTGATTCCTTAATATTGCGCTCGCAATAATTGTTTATTTGGAGCCTATTATTTTTTGGTGCTTGGATTATTGTGGAGAGATTGACTTATGCTACGCATTTCGTGATTTTGCACTTGATTCGTCAATTGTGCGGTATTGATTAATCCATCGCAGATGGGAACTCTTCTGTAGGTTTTTCTCCACGAATGCTAATTGCGTGGTATCGATTGATTTCGAAATTAGTCGTATACTTCAAGTCACCTCTTCATTCCTTGATCCAGTAATGGAATCCATTTCTTATGCAAGAGTTACATTCCCGTTACTGTACTGTCAAAATAGATCCAGGTCGTGGGGGTGCTATCCTTTCAATTATTTCCCATGCGGAAAATGATGAATGGATTTACTATAACCTTCAACAAAGAATTCAGCATTCTTCCGCAGGCTTGTATGATGATGTATGGTGTGGCGGGTTCGAGGAACTATTTCCCAATGATGCGCCCGGCGTTGTAAATGGGAGAATGTTGAAGGACCACGGTGAGCTTTGGCAAGCATCGTGGGACATGAAGGAAAAAAAGGAACATACTGTTACGATGGAAATGTCATGTGAATCGGTTCCCGCAATAATATCTAAAACAATTTTTCTCGAGACTGACTTGCCGAGGCTAGCTATAAAGTACAAAATAGAAAATTGTTCATCTCAGACCTACCCTTATTTGTTTAAATTGCATCCTGCCATGAGAATTGAAGCTGGAGACCAAATTCTCATGCCAGGCGGGGAGATAATTCCCGTTGATATATCGTTCAGCAAAATACTTGGGCACGAAGGCCCGTTTCTATGGCCACTCGTTGAGGGCAAATTGTCGGAGAAAATAGATATTTCTATGATTCCCCCACGCCAAAAGATACTGCAGGAATTCATTTATGTAAATCGTTTACCTCAAGGTTGGTGTGGATTAAGAAGGAACAGGACAAAGGAAGAATTCGTCATCACGTATCCCATGGATGTTTTTCCATATTGTTGGTTATTTATGGCATTAGGGGGGTGGCGTGATCATTATACAGTTGTTTTGGAGCCGTGCACAAATTACCCGAAAGACATGCAGACAGCAATTGGGATGGGCACTTGTATGATTATGAAGCCATTCGAAAAACGAACGTTTACGGTTTCTATTTCGTTAAGAAAAAGCAATGATAAATAAGGCAATTGCTGAAGGACCGGTCTCTGTTATCATTCGCTGCTTTAATGAGGAAAAGCATATTGGTAACTTACTTCAGGCGCTCCAAGAGCAAACACTTAGAAGCCTTGATGTCATCGTTGTCGATTCGGGTTCGACCGATGGTACTCTTTCCATTGTCAACAATTTTTCAGCTCGCATTATTACTATTAAACCGGAAGATTTTAGCTTTGGATATTCACTTAACGAAGGTTGCAAAGTTGCACGTGGAGAATTTTTTGTTATTGCCAGCGCACATGTAATACCTGTTGACGAAACATGGCTCGAAGAGTTAATTAAACCGCTC
This sequence comes from uncultured Bacteroidota bacterium, assembly GCA_963717445.1. Taxonomy (GTDB): domain Bacteria; phylum Bacteroidota; class Ignavibacteria; order UBA10030; family UBA8401; genus JAGVPT01. Next base: position 3,084,725 of record OY970334.1, read on the forward strand.
CGCGATCCTGCTGTAGCAGTAGCATATGGAAGACAATTAGGGAACTATCTGACGAAATTCTCCGAACACCAGGTCTTTTCACAGCAGTTTCCGAAAGAATCGAATTTCAAACAGACCTCACCCTTTTGTAATAATGCCAACGCGGCAATCCGTCGATCAGTCTGGGAACGGCACCACTATGACGAGTCTTTGACCGGTTTGGAAGATGTTGAAATGGGCAAATGGGTCCTAAATAACGGATTTGTTTTGGCATATAATGTGACTGCTTCTGTCATCCACATCCATGAGGAAACTCCGAAAAAAATATTCAATAGATATAAACGCGAGGCGATAGCCTTGAAACGGATTTTTCCGGATTCGCACATGAAGTTGAATGAGTTCTTAAGTTTGTTGGCGCGAAGTATCTTTAGCGATCAAATGAGGGCGCTGAAGTCAGGAAAAATATTCAGATGTTTTTTCGAGATTTTCGTGTTCCGGTCAATGCAGTACTGGGGAACGTATACCGGTATCAATTCCAGGTCTGAACTAACCCATGAAATGATGATACGATTTTATTATCCGAGAAATCTAGAGAAGCTTGAAAAAATAAAGGCAAAACTGACGAATAAAAGAGCGAACAATAATGTATAAATTGATTGCGCTATTGCCAATGAAGGCAAATAGCGAAAGAGTGAAGGCAAAAAATTTTCGCTTATTCAATGGGAAACCGCTCTTTCGATGGATATTAGATTCGCTCCTGGCCATTGAACAAATTGAAAAAGTTGTTATCAATACGGATGCTCGCTCTATCCTTGCCGAACATGGTTTACGAGATACAGATCGCATTCTCATTCGAGACCGTAGACCCGAGATTTGCGGCGATCTCGTCAGTATGAATCTTGTCCTGGCAGACGACGTGGCGAACGTTGCAGCTGAAACGTATCTGATGACTCATACGACAAACCCTCTTTTGAGTACTGATACAATCCAAAAAGCAATCATGCAGTACCGAGACGGCCTCTCCAACGGATTCGATTCTCTCTTTACGGTGAATAAGGTTCAAACAAGGTTTTACCGGCAGGACGGTTCAGCGGTCAACCACGATCCGAAAAACCTGATTAGAACCCAGGACCTTGAATCTTGGTTCGAGGAAAATTCCAACCTTTACATTTTTTCGAAAAGGAGCTTTATCGCAACCAACGCTCGGATTGGGAACAAGCCATCGCTCTTTGTAATTCCTAAAATCGAATCTGCTGATATCGATGACCAGACGGATTGGATGATCGCTGAAGCGGTAAGCAAATTTGTAATGGCCGAGAAGTAGCGTATATGAAAGAAATAGTTAAGTCGTTTTTTTTGTTTTTTGGAATTGAGCCAAAAATCATTAAAAAACACCTGATTGGTTTTAGACGCTCGTTTGACGAAAATGAATTGATAGTCAATTTTCTTTTGAAATATCAAGGCATCACCTCTGGCACTGTAATCGATGTTGGAGTGTGTTGGGGGGATGTGTCGCTGCCATTTCTTAAGGCCGGTTGGGTTGTGTATGGTTTTGAACCGGACAAATCTCAAACGAAAGTAAAGACGATCCAAGCATTGTCTGAATATAAAAACTTTGTTTTCGATAGTCGGGTTGTTTCTGATAGGAGTAATGAAGACCATGATTTTTTTATCTCCGCTGTATCTCCGGGGATATCGTCGCTCTATTCATTTAGCTCGCATAAGAAATCGCATACGGTCCAGTCGATCAGTCTCAGGGACTATATCAACGAAAAGAAAATAGCGGATGTTAATTTTTTGAAGATTGACACTGAAGGTCACGATCTCTTTGTGTTGAGAGGTTTTCCTTTCGCGGACATCCGGCCGAAGATCATTATCGCTGAATTCGATAATAAGAAAACGGAAACAATCGGTTACACTCATCGGGATATCGGAGATTTACTCTATTCGTTGAACTATAGAGTATATTTGTCTGAATGGTTTCCAATAGAAAAATATGGAAGTCTTCACAAGTTTAGAAGATTGAGTTTATATCCGACTCCCTTGCTGGATAGTATAGCCTGGGGAAATTTTATCGCAATCGATAAAAATGATTCCGGCAATTTTGACAAATACCTTTCTTTACATCCGGTAAGGAAATATATCTCATGAAAGTGATAGTAACATGCCCGCCCATGCTTCGAATGATTGATGAATTTCGCCCCCTTTTTGATGCGAAAGGAATAGGCCTTCACGCTCCCGACGTCGTGCAAACACTTTCCGTTGATGAATTAAAAGAATTGGTGCCGCAATTTGACGGCTGGATCATCGGCGATGATCCAGCGACTCGTGATGTGTTTGTAGCAGGAGTCAACGGAAATCTCAAGGCTGCCGTAAAGTGGGGAGTGGGTGTCGACAATGTCGATGTTGCTGCTGCAAAAGAGCTCGGTTTGCCGATCGTCAATACGCCCGGAATGTTCGGAGCCGAAGTATCAGATATTGCTGTTAGTTATGTTGTTGCGTTGGCGCGTGAAACGTTTTCGATCGACCGGGAGGTAAGAAAAGGAGGCTGGATTAAACCCGCAGGAATTTCCTTGGCCGGAAGAACCGTTGGGCTCGTTGGTTTCGGCGATATTGGACGAAATACGGCGAAGAGGCTGCTAGCTGCCGATATGAAGATTATCATCTATGATCCGTTCTATAATGAGGTTGAAAAACTGGAAAAAGTATCATCGAGTAAATGGTCGGTTAGAATTGAAGAAGCCGATTTTTTGGTTTTTACTTGCGCACTCACGAAAGAAAACTATCATATGTTGGACGAGTGGGTTTTGCGCCGATGCAAGGATAATGTGAGAATTGTCAATGTTTCCAGAGGTCCGTTGATTGATGAACAGGCACTGATAAAGGCATTGGAATCAGGCAAGGTCCACTCTGTCGCGCTGGATGTATTTGAAACAGAACCCCTTCCTGTAAATTCTCGCTTAAAGAATTTTGACAGGAATATTTTTGGATCCCATAATAGTTCCAATACCGTCGATGCTGTACGCAGGGCCAGTGAAAAAGCTATTTCCCTTTTGTTTGAATTTTTGAAAGTCCATTAATATGAAAACAGCATTCATTACCGGCGCAGAAGGCGGAATCGGCCGTGCTCTTTGCACAGAATTTAAAAAAGCAGGATACCGTGTGATTGCGTCGGATCGAAATCCGAATGACAACGTTGCGTGCGATCAGTTTCTTCAGTTCGATTTGTCGATGTTCACACGTGATGGTCAATACAAGAAACACACGCTCGAAAAGATTGTCGCATTATTGCAGGGCAACGGTTTGTCAGTGCTTATTAACAATGCTGCGATCCAGATGTTGAACAGCACAGAAAAAGTGACCGTGAAGGAATGGCATGAGACCCTCGACACGAACGTCGTGGCTCCTTTTTTGCTTATCCAGGAGCTGTTGCCTCACTTGGAAAAAGTGAAGGGAAATGTTTTGAATATTTCGAGCGTTCATGCAACGAACACAAAACCCGGATTTATCGCCTATGCCACGAGTAAAACAGCATTAGTTGGCCTGACCCGTGCATTGGCAGTTGATCTCGGTCCACGGATACGTGTAAATGCTATTGCTCCTGCCGCAACAGCAACCCCAATGCTCTTGGCTGGATTTGAAGGAAAACCGGAGCTATTCAAACAGCTCTCCGAAATGCATCCTCTTGGACGGATTGCAAATCCGGCAGAGGTCGCTCAAGTTGCCTTATTCTTAACGTCCGATGCCGCGAGTTTTATTACCGGCGCTACAATTTCCGTTGATGGCGGGATCAGCGGTCGGTTGCATGATCCAGTGTGAGTCATGCTGAACACCCAATATGCCAGCTGTAATGAACGGCTGAATTAAAACGTAGACTTTACCAAGATAAATACCATTAGCTTTATTATTTGAAAAACGAAATTAAAAAAATAGCAATAAGAATCTGGGATTCGCCGACGATAATGTCTTGGGGCAGTTTCAGCGCTCGATTATTAAGCTCGATTCTTGTGCTTCCATTAATTCTCCGCAAGTTTTCTCCAGCGGAAATAGGTCTATGGTATCTATTCAGTTCGGTAACCATTATTCAACTCTTTGCGGACATGGGCTTCGTGGATACATTCATACGCGCAATTTCATACGGTGTCGGTGGCGCCAAAATAACCGAAATAAGAGATTTTAGCCACATAGTAAAAAGAGAGCAGGGAAAGAATTGGGATACAATAAGGACCCTCTGGGGTACAGTTCAACACGTTTATTTGGGTTTAACAGCTCTCGTGATTTTGGCCTACGTGTTCGGGGGAACGTTCTTCTTTATCCGGCCGATCAGTTTAGTTCAGAATCCGAACGAGGCCTGGATCGCCTGGGGAATTGTGATAACTGCCGGGACAATTCAGTTCTTTGGAAATGTTTTTGTGATTTATTTGCAGGGGTTGAACTATGTAGCGTTGGTGACCCGATGGAATGTTATATTGACGACTCTTCAAGTCCTCTCAAGTTTTCTCGCCCTGATTTTTCGTGGAACGATATTAAGTTTGGTCGTTGTCTATTATTCATGGAATATTGTTATTGTCGTCAGGGATTATTTCTTGTGTCGCCACGTGGAAAACGGAAAATTCAAAGAGTTTAGTTTTAGAGAAAAATTCAATAAAGAAGTATTCACCTCTCTCTATGGGGCAGCATGGCGAAGCGCCGTCGGTGTAATAATGTCAAATGTCATAATTCAAGCGAGCGGATTGATCTACGCACAATACGGAAATGTAGGTGAAGTCGCTTCTTATGTCCTTGCTTTAAGAATGATCCAAATCGTTGTTTCATTTTCTCTGGGTCCCTTCTACAGTAAAATTCCAACGCTTGCCCGCCTTCGAGCCGAAGGCAATATTGATCGCCAAATAACAACGGCAAAGCGGGGGATGGTAATCTCTTACTGGGCTTTTGTGAGTAGTTTTATTGCCATGGGAGTATTGGGACAGCCGCTATTCACACTCATTAGAAGTAAAGCAGCATTTCCGGATGCATTGTTATGGGGCTTGTTTGGTGTTGGTTTTTTTATTGAGCGATTCGGCGCAATGCACATTCAGATATACTCTACAACCAATCGCATAATTTGGCATGTAGCGAATGGAATTACTGGAACGATCTATTTAATAATTAGTTTTGGTTTAATAAGACTTATAGGTGTTTATGCTTTCCCATTAGCCATCATAATCGGCTACTCCTCATTTTATTCATGGTATGCTGCAAAACATTCCTATCAGTCATTACATTCGTCGTTTTGGAATTTTGAGAAACAGATTTCTATACCGGCATTTGCTACTTTGTTGATTTTCTGTGTTACTAATTGTTTTATTTTGAGATAGAGCATAGATGAAAAAAATAACTCTACGATGTTTTGGTTACTTTGTTCGAGTAATCCAATATATATATGGACTGACTAGCAAGGATAACAACAAGACATTGTATTACCCTCCTATTAAAGATCAAAACAAACTATCGGATCTAAAAGAGAGATTTAGATTCTATGCACACAATAAAGATTTGATATTGGAACCATGTTCGTTCGCGCGGGCTTTGGCATCGAAAAACCCTTTGTTACAATTAGGGCGAATGACATTGAGGAATAGGATTCTCCGAAAATTCAGAGAAAAGGTATTCCATGTTGATCAAATTTACAATCCGATAGATGGATGGGAATGGGCTAAATTCTCTTTGTACGTGTGTTCTTCGATTCCCGATACCAAAGCGGCCAAAGATAAATTTGTCAGCTTTGTTGAACACGTCAGATTAAATGATTTTAAGCGCGCTTATTTGTTCGGTACAGGTCCCTCCCTTGAAAAGGCACTGGAGTATTCATGGGGCGATGGATACAGGATAGTGTGCAATACCATTGTTCGCGATAGGGAATTGTGGAATCATATTGAACCCCATTTCATTGTTGCGGGCGACGCTATTTATCATTTTGGATTTACACCATTCGCAAAGGCGTTTCGAACTGACCTAAGGAAAAGGCTTCTGGAAAGTGAAACCAGATTTATCTATCCGTTTATCTTCCACGAGATTGTTATACGGGAGCTGGGTGATGTGGCTGACAGATTAATTCCGATCTCATACGGCGACCACACCATTATCTATAATGACTTGATAGAAGAATTTTCAATGCCGAAGGTTGGGAACATTTTAAATCTACTCATGCTTCCTCTGGGCTGCACACTGGCCAAAGATATATATCTTTGGGGATTTGATGGTCGGTCTCCGAGGGATAAGTATTTTTGGTCAAATTCACAAAAGCACAGCTATTCTGAACACATCGAGACATTACACGACGCGCATCCAGCCTTTTTTTCGAATTTTGTTCCAGAAAGTAATCCCGATAAATATGTCAAAAATGTCCATGGCGAAGGACTTGAGAATAGTCTTTGCGAAGCAGAAAAACGAGGGTGGCATTTCACCATGCTCCACGATAGCAATACCGCATGTCTGCAAAAAAGGAGGGGCGATTTGTCACAATGAGTCGAGCTTGCACTGATTGTATTTTTTATGAGTTGAAAAGTATTTGAAAAACTTCAGGTCTATTGATGGACATTCTTATTATTGAACCAACAGGCGCTATTTGTATAAATCCAAACCTCGGCGCATTTGTCAAGCTCTTATGTGATAATGCGTTTCATGTTGATATTGTTTCTTTGGAAAACAACTACTCACAGGACTGGTCATATCCAAACTCGAATTTGATTTTGTGCAAAAGGGGATCGCTGGAAGGAAACATCCCTTGTCTTAGAAAACTCAAGAGCGCCTACAATCTTATTATCGGCGTTGATCAATCCATCATTGCTGCTTCTGTCATTGCAGAACAAATGAGTGTTCCCTTTGGATTTGTTTCCTATGAAATACTCTTTGCCGATGAAGCAGGAGTTGAATATAAGACTATAGAAATAAATGCGTGTAAAAATGTTTCGTTCGCCATTTCACAAGATGAAACAAGAGCTATTTTGGTTTCAAGAGAGTACGGAATTCCTTTAGAAAAAATATTTTGCGTGCCGGTATCGGACGGTTTCGAAAGGGATATTCCCAAGAGCGATTTACTAAGAGAGCATTTCAATATTCCTGCTGGCAAAAAAATTGCGCTGTTTAGCGGCGCGGTTACAAAGAGGTCAATGATTGATGAATTGCTTTGTGAAGTAAATAATTGGGATAGTAAATGGGTTTTGGTGCTACATTCGTATATTGCATTTTCCAAATCAGAAATGCGCAACTTCCGGAAAAAGTATGATACAGGCAAAATATACTTTTCAGATCTTAGAATAACTACGATTGAACGCTTGCTTAATGTGATGGCTTCGGCGGACGTAGGGATTAGTTTTTTTACACCAAATTTCAGTTCAAAATACGAATGTAAGAATACTCTATTCATGGGTTTGAGTTCGGGAAAATTCGCGATGTATCTAAAAGCAGGTCTTCCTGTCATTATAAATGAAATTGGCGAAATGAGCAATCTAGTGAGACAGAATGACCTTGGCATTGTTGTTCAAAAGATGTCCCAGACGAATCCTTCATTTCTAGAATCAATGAACATTGCCGACTTACGAGATAGATGCAAAAAGGTATACCTGAGGCATTTCGACTTTAACCGATATTCGAAAGGATTGCTAGAGATCGTAAAACAATCATTCGAAACTGGCACGAAGCGCGAACGAAACATTAGTGTTGACCCAACCAGTCCTCTTCAACGGTTGAGCTATATCAATCAGCTCTCTTATTGGTTTAACCAAGCACGTGATGCCAGAACCTCTAAAAACTATCTTCTCGGACAAAACATTGTAAGTCCGAATCTACTTGTGTGGTGGTTATACAAGAAAGTTAAAGCAATGGCAAAAAAGATTTTGCGATATGAGCCTCGACATTTTGTCCTTCAATTCAATGATAATCTCATAGGTTTTTATACTTCTGATATTTCTAAACAGCCATCAATCGAATGAATCTCTATGCCAGATCATTAGTAAGTTATAAAAATGAAAATAGCTGTTTGGCATAACCTTAATAGCGGAGGAGGGAAAAGGGCGCTTTATAACCATGTCAAAGGCCTAGTACAGCGTGGTCATCAAGTTGTCAGTTTTTGTCCAGACACAGCGGATCAGAATTATTTACCTCTTTCATCGATCATTGAAGAAAGAATTTATCCGTTAAAAGAAAAATTACGACGACGGATAAAAACAATCAAATATTTAAATTCATACAGCCACATCAAGGAAAAGCTTTCCGCGTTGTATGAGCATTCCAGAGAATGCGCTGCAGACATAAATAACGGGGGATTCGATATACTTTTCGCTAATTCAAATGTTATTTTTTTTATGCCCCATATTGGTCGATACGTTTCAATTCCTAAAGCAGTCTATCTTGGAGAACCCTATCGACCCATCTATGAGGCATATCCGGAATTTTTGTGGAAGGCACCGGAATGGAGTCCATTTTCTCCTGCTAAATATCTTGCAAAGCGATTGATCCACGTTTATAAAATGAATTACTATAGTTTGCTGGCAAGGGAGGAGTTGAAGTCGGCGAAATCGTATAACACAATTTTAGTGAACTCCGTTTATTCAAGGGAAAGTGTCATGCGTGCATACCGTTTGGATGCAAAAGTCTGTTATCTCGGCATCGATACATCCCTTTTTAAAAAAATAGAAACTCCGAAAGAACAATTTATTCTCGGCGTAGGAGCTTTTGTCCCTTCAAAGGGAATAGAAAGAGCGATTGAAGCTATTTCTTTCATTCCTGAAAATAAAAAAGCGCCATTTATCTGGATTGGAAATGTATTCAAAAAGGAGTATTTGGATTACATAACAGAATTTGCGAAACTACATGGGGTGGATTTTATTCCAAAAGTTTTAGTCCCGGATGAAGTCTTATTAGACCATTTAAATAAAGCGAGTGTGATGCTCTATCTTCCCGTTCTGGAACCATTTGGTTTCGCGCCGCTTGAAGCAAATGCATGTGGAACGGGAGTCGTCACGTTGTCTGAAGGAGGAGTAAAAGAAACAATTAGGGATGGGGTGAACGGATTCGTTGTCAATGATTTCGATCCGGAGAGAATAGCTGTATTGCTTATGAAATTCACAAACGATTTAGATTTTGCAAAGAAATTTGGCAAACAATCTCGCGAGTATGTGTTGAAGCACTGGGGGTTCGAGCAGTCAATTGATAATATTGAGCATCACTTAGAGTTGACAATAAGGACAAATGCCTGAGAGAGAATCACGAGCTGAGATTCTCATCTGTTTGGAAAATCAATACCTCATTATTTCTAGACGCAACCGGAATCTTTTTTTCAAAGTTATAACGCAAACATTCGATGCCAATGAATGCTCAAAAACAACATGTTGACGTTGCTGTTGTAATAATTAATTACGATGGAATGTGCGATACGTTACAATGTCTATCTTCATTAGCAGCAAAGTGCGATCCTAAAAATTTTTGCGTTATCCTAGTCAACAATGACTCATCGGTTTCGTTTGATGAAAGGACGGTTCAGGATTATCCTTTTCAATTAACACTTATAAGTAACTGCAAGAACATTGGATTTGCCAGGGCATGCAACATGGGCATCAAAGGAGCGTGGGAAAAGAAATGTGAATATGTTTTTCTGTTGAATAATGACACGGTCATTTTGGATGATATCATTGGGATTCTCAAGAAGAAACTCTCAGAAAATATTGGTTTGGGCATTATAGGAGCCGTTAACTATTACTACGAGAACCCGGAAAAGGTATGGGTTGCAGGGATCAATATGGATTATCGGCTCGGCAGAAACAAATTCATTACGGAGTTTGATGCAAAACAAGAAAAAATAGTTTACGCTGATTATGTCCCCGGGTCAAGCATGATGATAAGAAGTAAAATTCTTGAACAGTTGAACGGTTTAGATGAAAAATATTTCGCATACTGGGAAGAGATTGATTTTTGTTTTCGCGCAAGAAAGTTGGGATATAGGGTGGCATTCTTATCTAATTCGAAGATTTTGCATAAGGTTGGCAAATCATCATCAAGCGCTCTTAAACTTTATTTGAGAACACGAAACAAACTGTACTTTTACAAAAAAAACTTCTCCTTTCCAGAATATTTTACAGTATTGTTAAGTGAAATATTAGCGGCCTTAACATTCTCGGTTTACAATTTAGTTTTACTGAGACCATTAGCCAGCTCAGGATATTTCTTTGGGGTTTTAGATTTTTTAAAGGGAAATATGGGTTCTCAAAGAATAAACTATTTTTTAAAACCCAGATAATAACCTCATAGGGCATTGTCACAGGATTGTCCGCCACAATCACGTTAAAAGAGTAGTTTTATCTGTTTTACAAAATCAACGATTCCTTAGCTCCATAGAGATCAAAGTAAATTTGCCACTACACGTTAGCTATTGTCATGGCTGTGAAGAATAGAATGCGAAGTTCTATTATCAGAACGTTTATCTTTCTATATATTCCGATGTATTTCATAGCAACTGAATTGGTTTATCCTCCTATAGCAATGTTCGTCTTTCTGTTTCCTTTTTTTTTATTTTCGCTTTCGCTCAACAAGAATAGTATGCATAATATAGACTTCTTACTTCTATCGCTTATAGGATTACTAGAGATTTTATATTTGAAAAGAAACTATGCCTATCTGCACATATCATTTATATCGTCTTTCAACATAGCCATGAGCATTGTTGTTTTTTTTTTAATGATCAATGCTCACGATACCATTTCTGACATTAATCGTTCAATAAGAGTATTTTTGATAAGCTTGATTTTAACATTTGTCTTTCTAATATTTATTCCGTCTTTAGAGTATGGCAAATTCGAATCTGGAGGATTCTATAACTTATTTAAAGTCGCTTTCTTTACCTCGACCATAGACCCCCCTCTCATTACAGGCTTCGTTCTTATCATACTTTTGTTTTATGTGATTGATTCGATGCGCGAAGTGAGGTATGGATGGAGATTCATTCTTTCGTGCTTCCTTATTTGTCTGTCCTTTATTTATCTTTTACTCATTGATCGCATTGGTCCGATTATCGCGGTCTTCGGTGCTTTTTTTCTTGTCGTGAACAGGAAAATATTCTTCAGAAGATATATTTACATTTTATTCGTTGCTGTTCTTTTGGTTCCGCTATTCTGGGTAGATATTGTTCAATTCATTCTCACGTATGTCAATATTGCTTTTATCAATGCAATATTTATTGGTCACGGTCATGCCGGCAATAACTTGCTTGAAGCCACCGGCAGATTAAATGGATGGATAAAAGGTTATGAAATGATATCGAATGCCCGACTGGCTGACCTTCTCGGATATCATCTAGTAATTCGGATAAGTGCAGATCCAATTTACGATCATTTCCATAATGGGTTCCTCCAAACATTTTATGAAATCGGAATTCTCGGACTTACTTTTTTGATTGCCCTCATTGTCAGATGTGTCTGGTGTCTTATAAACATCTCAAAAAATTTACACTTCTCATTTGAATTAAAAGCTATATCTACTCTCGCAATTTCAATTATAATATTGGCAATTAGCGAATCCGTATTTAACATTGAATCTTTTTCACAAATGGTCTTTATAATAAGCTTTATTCTTATATCAAGGATAGATAGGCTTATCCAAAACGGTATTCAAACATCATAATTACGTTCAATACGTTAAATTTACTTTCGGAGAGAATATTTTAACAATATGTTAAAGGTTGTCTTTAAAAATAAAATTATTGCAATTATTATCCCGAAGGACTATTCGGAAGATGGGATTCATTTCTTTACGCCAAATGAATATTCACAACAGCTTGCTTACATGAAGCGGCCGACCGGATATATTATTCCGGCACATACCCACAATGTAGTGCAAAGAAACGTCTTTCATACTCTGGAAACAATATTTATCAAAAAAGGGAGAGTCCAGATCGACTTTTATTCTGATGAAAAGGAATTTATTGAAAGCCGTGAGTTGCAAACAGGCGACGTGATTCTTCTTGCATCCGGCGGACACGGATTTAAAATGCTGGAAGAAACTGAAATGATTGAAGTAAAACAGGGTCCTTTTTTGGGTGATCAGGATAAAATTCGATTTTAGTTTAGCGGAGAATTAATGAAGAGAGAATTCATACCGGTTTGCGAACCATTTTTGGCCGGCAGGGAAAAAGAGTATGTGCTCGAGGCACTTGAATCGGGTTGGATATCCTCATCTGGAAAGTATATTGGAGCTTTTGAAAATGCTTTTGCAAACTACTGTGGGGTCAAAAACGGAGTCGCCGTTACAAATGGAACGGTAGCAATTCATACAGCTTTGGCTGCCTTGGGAATCAAAGAAGGGGACGAAGTGATTATCCCGGATTTCACAATGATTGCCACTGCATTCGCGGTTTGTTATACTGGTGCAAGACCGGTATTTGTCGACGCTGAATCCAGAACATGGAATATAGACCCATTAAAGGTCGAAGCAAAAATAACACCACGCACTAAAGCCATAATGGTAGTTCATATCTATGGGCACCCTTGTGAAATGAATCGAATTACTGAGATCGCTAGGAAATATGGTCTTAAAATTATCGAAGATGCAGCTGAGGTACACGGAGCTGAATATTTCGGCAAAAAATGCGGGAATTTGGCTGATATAGCCGCGTTTTCTTTTTTTGCCAATAAAATCGCAACGACTGGAGAAGGGGGAATGGTAATAACAAATGATGATGGGTTAGCGGAAAAATGCAGGTACTATAAAAATCTCTGCTTTCCTGTAAAAGGGGAAAGAAACTATTTACACAATGATATCGGTTTTAACTACAGAATTTCCAACATTCATGCAGCGATTGGGTTGGCGCAAATAGAAAAGCTTGACCAGTATGTCAGCAGAAGAAGAGAGAATCACAGACTTTATCGAGAATATCTATCGGGCATTTCGGGGATACTGTTTCAGGAAGAATTACCCAATAATAAAAATGTCTACTGGATGAATGGGGTTGTAATCGATAAAGAAAAATTTGGGAAGTCTAGGGATGAATTGATGGCAATGTTAAAAGAAAAAGGAATAGATACCAGATATTTTTTTCAAGGTATGCATCTTCAACCATCTTTGAGTAAATATGGCTGTGATTGTAACGGCAATTATGTTGTAAGCGATTGGCTGGCGCAAAACGGAATGTATTTGCCCTCGGGCTCTAATCTTAAAAAAGACCAAATAGAATTTATTGGTAATGTTATTAGGGGAATTCATTTGTCTCTATGATGAAGAATATCGACTTCATTCATCAAGAACGATAAAAATCAACCGAACAACTCTCATTGTAAAATTAACTGAGTCTTTTTCCCAGATGCCATGATACCATAATTTTTCTAGGAAGAACAATCTCTTTGAAGACTAAATTCACTGGGTTAATATTTATCATCTGCTTAAACTCCTCGGCTTTAGTTAGTCAACCGAGCCCTGGTGGTCGTTTTGGCATCCACATTGATCTTTCGCCAAAATCGATAGAATTTGCTCATGACTTGGGAGTTGATTGGTTGAGGCTTCAAGGCAGCAATATTACTACATGGGAAAAAGTTGAACCGACAAAGGGCTCTTTTGTCCTAAATGATTCACTCGTTGCATCGTTGCGGCAACAGAACTTTAACTTGCTGGGAAATCTATATTTGACGCCGACTTGGGCTTCAAGTGATCCCACAGCAGCATCGTATCCCAACGTAAGCCAATACTTTGGTCCACACGCGTATATAGCAAAGGAAATAAACGATTGGAGTAATTATGTGCAATTTGTGCTCCAACGATGGGGAAAGTTTATCTATGCCTGGGAAATTTGGAATGAACCGGATATCCACTTTTTAGTCTCCGACTCCAGTGGGAAAATAGATAATTATAACAAGCTTGTGAAAGCTGTGGAAGATGTTTCGAAAACATTAAGCGGGGCCAATGTTTTTGTCGGCCCTGTCCTGGCCTATTATTTGACATCTGATTCTTTCAAACCGCCGGGTAAATTTCCACCTGACCAGTATAAAAGATACAGAGATGTGAATTTCGTTAAAGATTTCTTTGAGAAAGGGAATTTTGCTCCTTTCAGAATTTTTTCTTTTCATCATTATTCAGATCCTCAGCACCCACTTCCTTCCAGGGAAATAATCAAAGCGAAGGTTCGGTACATATACGATAAACTACCTTTGATACAATCCGTGTGGGTGACGGAATATAATTACGAGGAGAAATTTTCTCTCGACGATACACTTAAACAGCAAGAGATCGGTAAAAATATTGTCCGGGATCATTTGAGTCTATTGTCATCGGGTATTGAAAAAGTATTTTTATATAATGCCATTGATAAGCCATATGGCAGCGACGTCACGAGTAACTTTATCATTGACGGTAAAAGGACAAAAATTGCGGACATCTATTCTGTTATGACTCACATCATTAACAATACGACGAGCAGCGAACCAATCGGTATGAAAGAAAACAAAGGCTGGGTAGAGTACACTTTCCATGTTCCCGACGGACATTTGCTGGTTATTCCGGTTGCCGAATCCACGGATGTAGATTACACTGTGAGAAAAAAGGCAGAGGTTATAGCGTTTGACGGAAAGAGCTTTTCCGCAAACAAAGGTACGAATATCCGGATACCTAAAGGCAACTATTACTATATAAAATATCTTTCTGAATGATTCGAGATATTAAGATTATTTGACCCTCGAATAACTCAGAAATCTCAGAATATGAATCGACGAGTATCAAGTATCTAAAGAGGAACAGCTGAAAGCAAATTTTGGAAAAAGATTTAGAGCGAAAGATATAACAATAAGAAGAGTACTCTCCGCAATCTCGAGGCGAGTTATTTCGGCTCCGGATCTTTTCGCATGGAAATACAGCGAGAGATCTCGCTTAAATAAGCGGACCCTTTCGAATCTGTATAATATCCACAAAGGCGAGGTATGCTATTTAATTGCAAATGGGCCGAGCATTTCAAAAATGGATTTATCAGTTCTAAAAGGGAAGATTGTTTTTGCAATGAATAGGGCCTATTTATTGAGAGATAAATATCCGTTCATACCTACATACTATTCAGCGGTAAATGAATTGGTATTGAATCAATTTGCCGAAGACGTTAGAATGCTTGACGTGCCAAAGTTTTTGAACTGGAGATGCAGAAAGCTCTTTGTAGGAGATACAAAAGCAATATTTGTATACACTAAATATTCTATTAATGATAATTTTACCGGTGATTTGCTGCTTCCGATATCATTAGGCGGTACAGTTACCGTTGCGACTCTACAAATCATCTATTTTATGGGATTTAAGAAAGTCGTCATCATCGGATTAGACCATAATTTTTCTGAAAAAGGAACCCCTAACAAAATTGAGATTCGCCCAAACACGAAAGATAATAGTCATTTTCATCCAAACTATTTTCCACCCGGCACAAAATGGGAATTGCCCGACCTCTATAGATCGGAGCTGGCATACCAACAAGCGAAAATCGGCTATGAGAACGATGGGAGAATAATTATTGACGCCACCGTTGAGGGAAAATGCAACGTATTCTCAAAGGGTGAATTTAAGAATCACTTATAGATTATCAGGTTGTTTTTTATTAACTCATATTCGATTTTTACACTATTTATTTCAAATATCATGAAGCCGGGAATGTAATCGATTTAAGAAGTTTCATTTGATTGCATCCCTGCCTATAAACAAGAAATTAAATCACATGAATGAAAATAAATTCGGTCTTGCGTTCTTAGAAGAATATTTTGATAAATACCGACTCCCACTACGCAAGCTATGGCTGAAACGTAAGAAGATTATCTGGACAAATGTCGTCATAGTTATAGCCACTTTAGCTCTCGTGCTCTTTTATTTTCGGCCATATTATGATTCGACAATTATGATCTTGCCTGACTACGGCAATAAGACTGATATCGCTTCAGGGCTTGGAGGCCTCGCATCGTTGGCAGCCCTTAGCGGATTAGGGGAAGCTACTTTACCGCTTATCTATGAAAGTATTTCCACTAGCGAAACAGTATTGAACAATGTTATTTACAAGAAATATAAAACAGAGAAGTTCGCAGATTCTGTAAATTTGATCCAATACTACGAAATCGAAGCGACCGTCGCGGAAACGAAAGAATCAGTTGAACGAGAAAAATTTGTGCGGATGGTTAAGTATTTTAATAGTTCCATTTTGGATATGGACGACGATCGATTAAGCCAGATTCTATCTATTCGTATAAGAACACCCGAGCCACGATTATCGATGGAAATAGCGAATACATTGGTTTCGGAACTTGATAAGTATGTCAGAGAGCAAAGAAAATCGTACGCAAGCGAACAACGATTCTATATTGAAAAAAGGATCGACCAGGTGAAAGACTCCTTGTCGGCTGCTGAGGATAGCCTTAAGAATTTTCAGCAATCGAATAGAACAATAGACCAGTCTCCCGAATTGATCCTAGAACAGGCGCGGCAGGAGAGAAATGTGGAGATTCTGCAATCTGTGTATCTTGAATTATCGCAACAACTCGAGCTTGTAAAAATTGAAGAAATAAAGGATGTGCCCATTCTCAATGTTCTCGAAAATGCCCAAGATCCGGTGATGAAAAAGGGGCCAAGGCGATTTCTTATTTTCTTAATCATAGTCTTCTTTACCGGAATGATTTCTTTAGTATATTATTTCTATGAAGAAGATATTTTAGAAATATTCAAATTTTTCCGAAACAAGGTAACCGAAATTATTAAAACATAGATCTACTAAAAAGACCTTTCTTTTATCTACGTGACCGTAACATAGAAGGCTTGCTAGTTGGCGAACCCTTTTTCACTATAATCCTCTTTCCTGGGTATAAATATTGGAGATTTTGAATTGGCTGAGAGGGTGGAAATAGCACCTCAGTGCTGTTCAGGTATTTATAATTTCCAGAGTTACAAACTTTTGGTGAGTGATCTCAATACGGTTCCGCTGAACGGAAAGGTGCTTATTAATACTATTAGCCCTAACTCGTACGGGCTTGCCTTAAAAGACGGAAAGACGAAAGAAGCCCTGAAGCGATCAGATATTCTGATACTGGATGGGCTATACTTCGGTTTGGCACCACTTCTATTGAGGCGCATGAAGGTTCGTAGGATTACCGGCTGGGATGCGTTCACTTTTTTTTCAAAAAAAATGGATGAGCTAAAAGGAAGAGTCTTTTTCCTGGGTTCTTCGTCGGACACTTTGATGAAAATTAAACGGAGATACTCTGCTGAATATCCGAATACAGCAATTGATTACTACTCACCCCCCTTTGCAAAAGAATTTTCCGAACAAGAAAATGCGCGTATAGTTACGGCTGTGAATGCGTTCCATCCCGACGTGCTTTTTGTTGCAATGACTGCACCGAAACAAGAGAAATGGAGTTATGAAAACAAAGATCGGCTCAACGCTCACGTTATTTGCACGGTTGGAAACGTTTTTGACTGGTATGCAGGAAATTCCAAAAGGCCCGGAAAAATCTGGATAGACTTGGGCCTTGAATGGCTAATTCGTATCTTTTTAAGACCGGAGATTTTTAGAAGAAATATTGGCAATCAACTGTTATTTTTTTGGCACCTATTTCTCGCACTGTTACGAATAAAAGCATTTGACTGATGGCACGTTTAGGAATTATCGGCTTGGGGAAGATGGGAATTTCTCATTGCTCAATTATTGGTGCACATCCGGGCGTGGAATCCCTTGCCGTTTGCGACACCTCCTCACTTGTGCTCGGGGCCTTCCGCAAGTACTCTTCATTTCATGTCTACGATAATTACAAAGAGATGCTTGAGAAGGGATCACTCAATGCTGTTGTCATTGCTACTCCGACGGGTCTTCATGTGGAAATGGCAGAACAGGCTCTCGAACGAGGTCTGCACGTATTTCTGGAAAAACCGATGACGCTCAGCGTTTCGGATGACCGTAAACTTGTCGACATCGCTCGTCGCAAAAACCTGATCACGCAAGTAGGATACCATTACCGTTTTGTCTCGGTCTATCGCGAGGTGAAAAGGCTCCTCGAAAAGAATGTCATCGGAGAGATCGTCCATGTGCTCGGAGAAGCGTACGGTCCCGTCGTGCTGAAGGAAGCGAACAAGACATGGCGCTCCGACAAATCCGAAGGGGGAGGATGCCTGAACGACTACGCATCACATGTGATCAACTTGCTCAACTTCTATCTCGGAATGCCCGAACGGGTTGAAGGAACGATCTTCAAAAAGATCTTCTCCCGTGCAGTCGAAGATGCCGTCTACTCCAATCTTTTTTTTCCGGCGAAAATAACGGCGAGCCTTGCCGTAAATTGGAGTGACGAGACGTACAGAAAAATGTCGACTCGGGTAACTCTCTCCGGTAAGAAAGGAAAAATTGTTGCAGACCCTCAGGAATTGAAGGTCTACCTCAAAGAAGACTTGCCCGATTTCGGTTTCGTGAAAGGGTGGAATATTAAGTACTTGACCGATTTCAAGGAAGACATTCAATTCTACCTTCGGGGTGAAGAATATTCTCTCCAGTTAGATCATTTTATACAGGCTGTTAGTGAAGGGAAACCGACGGGATACAATACATTTGAAGATGCGATGCGGACAGATGTAGTGATTGCAATGCTGCGGTCGGATGCAAAGGAAGTGTAGTGTCCTAATTTGTCTGCAAAGTCATGGTGAGCGAAGTCTCACGAAGTGATGCTTTCGGCAGAACCATGACAAACGACTGGAACATCCTTCGACTCCGTTGCTAAAGCGCCGTCGCTCAGGATGGACTACTTAGTTTTTTTCCCAAAAACCAAATTAGAGCACTACTATAAGAAGCGTAAATTATGGACCGGATTCTTTTTGGCGACAATCAATTCTTCGGAGTCAACCATCTCTCGGACGAAAAGGCCCGCGAACAGTCGATTCGGTTTCGTGAAACGAAGGCGATTATTCAGGTCATCGACGCCACCTATAACTTAGGACTTCATACTTTCATGTGTACTACGCACGATCGTATCGCTGAAGTTGCCGACCATGTCCGTTCACAACCGAAACAGTACTCCAACTTTCAGTTCTATCCATGCATGCCGTATGCCCATAAGTATGCGAATGCCGTTACGGATTTTGGGATTGTGGGCGCTTTGCAGCAATATTTGCCGGGTAATATTTTTTCAGCGGCTTTTAAAGGGAGCTTATCCTTTGCTACGCGGGACTATGTGTCTATGATGGAGTTGCTGATCGACAGCGAAATGAAGATGTTCCGCGGGCTTAAAACGGGGGCTGTGTTCCTCCAGAATGTCGTCACCGACCTCGTTTTGGGATTGGGGATGAAAGATTTTCTCGTTGACTTTGCCGATTACGTTTCAAAGAAATATCAGGCAACGCCGGGCTTCATTACGATGAACCTTCCAATGACATTGAAAACTCTCCGAGAAAGTAACATCCGCAACGCCGTTGTTTGTACTTCGATCAATAAAATCGGATTCCGGATGCCGGGAGGAAGGGAAGTGTACGAGGAAGCTCTTGGGACATCCGAGTATCCCGTTATCGCAATGCAGGTGCTTGCCGCAGGAGCTATTCCGCCGAGAGAGGCTTTAGAATATGTCTCCCGGCTACGAGGTGTAACGTCGATTCTGTTCGGAGCTTCCACGCTCTCGCATATCCGAGAAACAAAAGAGCTGATAGAACATAACGACAGGGAACGTTGAGAAAATCGACGAGACAAATATTTTGTTACTGCCTGAATAAGAATCGGGAACGATTCGGGGAAAAAAACGTTATTGTCAATGAAGCGTTAAACTTCCGTATTAGGCGGTGACTTTTCACTTTCCATTCGGAATATTGTAATGATGAGACTTCTGAATAATTTTAAAAGTATGGCTCGCGCAAAGACGCAAAGTGGCAAAATGATTTAAAAACAGAGTCTTTGCGCCTTCGCGACTTGGCGAGAGACAATTTTTCAGAAGCCTCTAGTTATAAATTCGCACTTAGCAACCTTCCAAAAAATATTGCGAATAATGGGTCAGTTTTTTATTTCTAAAAATTCGCACAGCCTGTGATAACTAACACGCATTTGGCCGGGATAATGTTTTACGTTGGAATTAACGATAAGCAAAGAATGTTCTTATAACAGTCCGTCGAAGGAGTCTCTTCGAAGAAGTTCCCGATCCGGGGTACTTTTGCAAGATGTCGGACATCTTTTTGAAAACATTCCTTGCTATTCTAAAGAAAAATTTTGAACTTATTTTAGTGATTCAGCAAGAGGGGAAGATTTCGCCTCCCGCTGAACCGTGGGATTTTGAGATCGAGCTGAAGTAACATTCCTGTAGGGCAGATAACAATCTAAGTTGGAAAAATTTCCTTATCCCCGCATGCCTAAGTCCCTGCGCATGTGCCGTATTAACTAAATTAATAAAAAAAATTATCGCCGATGAGTATGCTCCCCCCTACTCTGCGGTTGGATTGGCGTAGAGTTTTCGCAGTCGTAGCGCAGGATTGTGAGCGCATCCGGTCCGGAAGGAGTTACCTTCTTGGCTAGAACCGCTCTCAAAACATTTTTAAAACGCAATTGGAGACAGATATACATTATTCTTGCGCTCCTCGTCGACAGCATGTTTCTCTGGTGTTCGGCCTTATTTGCCTATTATGTCCGGCGCAATATCGGTTATGCCCCCCGCCTTACACCGGATTCATTTTATGATACGGTTCTGGCGTGCGGGGTGATCTTTATCTTCTTTGCCTCAGTGCTCGGGCTTTACCGCGCAGCATACCATGTGCCGGCGAGGGAACAACATTCCATCGGGTTCAAGGCATTTCTTCTGACAGCCCCAGCATTTTTCTCCTTCTTGTTTCTGTTCCATTGGGAAAATTTCCCGCGGGGGTTTTCACTTCTTTTGTTTGCGATGTTGCCGGTCGGCTTCGTCGCCGGACGGATGCTACTTTCAGGTATCAATTCTCTGATGCAGCGAGCCGGGTACGGGACATTCAATGCCTTGATTATCGGTTACAATGGCGTGAGCGAGAAAATCTTAGAGACCTACAACCAGATCCCACAGCTCGGGTGCCGCGTTGAGGGGATCATTGAAAAAGTGGACGATGCGTCTCCCCGGAAAAATGGGGCAAGCACTCATAGTCCGCGATACCGCCCCGAAGACCTCCACCGGGTCATTTACGAAAAGAAGATCGACCGAATTCTCGTCCCTTCGCTGGATGATGCTGCAAAGATGCCGGACCTTCTGGAAACTTGCCGGATGAATAATATCGAATTGAAAATCCTATCGCCGGAATTTGATTCGATGTTCCGGTTTCCCCAGATCCATGATATTGCCGGCATTCCTCTCTATTCGCGCAAAAGGATAGCCACGGAACGTCTCAAATCGATGACGAAGAGGGCTTTCGATATCATCGGTGCGCTGACCGGCATTCTGCTCACGCTGCCGGTGACACTCGCAGCCGCAATAGCGATTTTGATTGAAGACGGACGTCCGGTTTTCTTCAGGCAAAAACGGGCTCTCGCGGAGGGAAAAAAGGAGATCGAATTGCTGAAGTTCAGAAGCATGAGAAAAGGTGCTGAAAAGGAACAAGAGGAACTCTACAAGGAAAATAAGAGAACGGGGGGATTGTTCTTTATCGAGAGCGATCCGCGCATTACCCGTGTCGGAAAGATTCTCCGAAAATTCAGCATCGATGAGCTGCCGCAATTCTTTTCGGTGCTCAAAGGGGACATGAGCCTCGTCGGGCCGCGGCCTCTTTCGATGGCAGACCTCAGGAACATCTCGCCGGACAACAGGATGAGCGGCTACTACGAACTTCGCAGCAACGCCAAGCCGGGCGTTACGGGGTTGTGGCAGGTTTCCGGCAGGCGGGAAGTAAGTTTCAAAGAAATGGTGCTGCTCGACCTTTACTACATTGAGAACAAATCGATCATGTTCGATATAGAGATTTGTTTTGCGACGCTGTACGTGGTCATCATGGGGAAGGGAGCGTACTAGTGCTCTTTCTCAATAATATTCTTGTATTTCACCGCCAAGGCGCCAAGATCGCAAAGGTTGTTTTGATTGATTTTATGAAAACTTCCTTGGTGTGCTTGGCGTCTTTGCGGTTCAAAAACACAAGATTCTTTTTGAGAATTGGCACTAGCAGTTTCTCTTCGATTTCAGTCAGCGTATTCCTTCCGTTCGTCCTCCGTCCCGGTATCGATTTAATTTGAATCAACAGTCATCCTTCGACTCAGTCGCTTCGTTTCCTCGTAGTGTGACTGGCAAATTTTATTTCATTCTAAAGTCGCACACCCTTCGACTCTGGTGCTTTACTTCTTTCGCTCACCCTTCGACTCAGTCGTTTCACTCCTTCGCTCAGGGTGACTGGCAAATTTTATTTTATTCTAAAGTCATCCTGAGCAATCCCGTTCCGCTAAAGCGGAACGGGAGAGTCGAAGGATGAGAGCGAATGATTTAAACAGTGGAACTATCCCTTCGACTCGGTCGCTTCGCAGGGTGACCGGGGTTATTGTTTCGAACCAATCGAAGAATTAGCCGTGCTGCGGCGAACAACAATCTCCCCAATGCTCGACCGTTGGTAGATAAACGTAACCTCCCCAGCTCCATTGATCGGGGTGAGAAGAGTTAGGGTCAGGACACTATTGCTATTGGTCAAAGCGTATGTCCCCGTTGAGGTGTACGTCGAATCGATGGTCTTTGATTTGTACGACCCCTGGATTGAAATTGCGCCATTCCTTGCCGACTCAATTGTAAGAATCAGCGCGCCTTCGACGGTATCCGCAGGCGGCGCGTACTGGAGCGCGCCAGTCGAATCGACATCCAGATTTCGAATTGTTCCGTCGCTGACGATTTCGAACCCAACCGTATCCGCAGTATTGTACCATACACCCACCAGCGCCGGATCGACCGCCGGCGGAGTTACGGGATTATTTTTTTTGCAGCCGGGGAGGAGTACAAAAGCTGCGAGCAGATAGCAAAGGTGTAAAAGAGTACGAGGCATTGTTGGTTAATAGTGTAAAGTTAAAAATTAAAAGTTAAAAATGTAAAGTTAAAATCTCAAAATCATCGGAAAATCAAACTTTTCACTTTTAACTATTTTTCCAGTATCATTTTTTTTGTTTGAACCAAGTTACCGGCAGTCAGCCTGTAAAAGTACACGCCGCTTGACAAGGAGCGCGCGTCGAACGCAACATCGTACGCCCCTGCGGGCAATTCGCCGTTCACTAGCGTCGCGACTTCCTGTCCCAGAACATCGAATACTTTTAACGTCACAAATCGTAAATCGGCAATCGTAAATCGTAAATCCGTCGTCGGGTTAAACGGATTAGGAAAATTTTGTTCAAGCGTAAATTCGTGCGGAGTTGTCGAATTACCCGGCACAGAAGTGATCGAGGCGGTTTCGAGCAGCCTCACAAAGCCCGGCAACTGCGTTGTGGCGACGTTATAAAGCGGATCATTATTCAACGGATAATAGGTTGAAGGCTGGAGTTCTTCAACGAGCCAATGGCCCTTTGAAATATACCAGGTGTAGACAAGCTGGAACAACGGAACCTCAATATGCCCCAACGGGGGAACGCTTTTGGGGAGGTTGACAAAAAGCGTGTCCCGGAACGGGGTTGTAAGGTACGTTCCTGCCGGAACCGTAATCGACGTATCCGGAAGTTTTGTCGTCGTTACATAAATGACGAGAGTCAGAGGATGTCCCTGGAACGTCACGGTTTTGTTCTTTATATAGAGGATTGTATCTCTCACTCCCTGCGTCGAGGCGAAGTTCATGAACGGATACCAATTCAAATAGTCCCAGACAAAACTCAGACCCAGAGAATCGACGGGCAGCAGCGATGTAATGCGGGGATATCCTGCCACGAACTCGGAAATCGTTGAACCCTGGTCGTTCACGAACGTCGTGTCGAATTGCGGCTTCTGGCCGTTGAGAAGGAGAAATGCCGTTGTGTCCCTCACTTGTTCTGTGATTGCAAGGCTGTCGGAAACAATCGTCATCGAGCTTGTGATCGGATTCTGGAGTGTGTCAAGCGAAAACCGTTCATACCTCCATGTATTCCCCTGGTTCGATGGGAAGTAATCGCTTGCGTTCTGCGCCGTACCAAGCGAAGCGAAGAACAAACAGGAAAGCAGAATGCCCGCAAAACTCCTTCTTCGAAACAAATGTTTCCTGATCTCTTTCATACTGATAACTGTTTTCTGATAACTGATCATTGATCTACCAAAGCTACTCAACCATTGGACGTAAATCAAGAAGATCCTAAGTGTAAGCTATCCGATTGCTCAAAGCAATCGGATAGCTTGTAGATCATTGCCTAACACTTATGTAAGCAGATACTTACTTTGCGGTTGTGGAAGATGTCGGACACCTTGCCGGGAAATCGTGCCAACCTGAAATCATTGGCAAGGCAAATCACCAAGGTGTCCGACATCTTTTACCGCGCTACGAAGATGTCGGACACCTTACCGTGTAATCGTGCCAACCTGAAATCACTGGCAAAGCAAATCAGCAAGGTGTCCGACATCTTTTACACGCACCTTGCTTTTCTT
This sequence comes from uncultured Bacteroidota bacterium, assembly GCA_963717445.1. Taxonomy (GTDB): domain Bacteria; phylum Bacteroidota; class Ignavibacteria; order UBA10030; family UBA8401; genus JAGVPT01. The sequence continues at coordinate 3,109,240 of OY970334.1, forward strand.
CGGTTTTTTAAGCTATCTTTGTATTATTGAGTTTGTGCTGTTTCATTAAATTTCTTTTTCTCTACCCCCTCAACATCATTATTTCATGGGACCACGGTTCAATAGACGAGGTATGCGATCCTTCGCCGTGGTGCTCGTCCTAACGTCAGTTGCGTTATCATCTCCGGTGCAAACCCGTTCGGGATCGATTGTGGGAAGAGTGTACGACAGCGCAACGAAAGACTCGATCCCGCTCGCGACGGTCATCATCGTCGGTTCGACCCTCGGTGCCGCAACGGACGAGCAAGGCCACTTTATCATCTCGCATATCCCTCCGGGCACGTATGAAGTGCAAGCTTCCGCTGTCGGGTATGCTCCGTTGGTTCAAAGGGATGTCGTTGTTCGCGCCTCGAAAGAGGTGGAAGTTTCTTTTTATCTCACGGAACAATCTATTCAAGTCGGAGAAATACTGGTGACGGGAAAACAATTCGTTGTTCCTGACCTTCCCTTGAGCACAGAATATCTTTCATATAAAGAAATCCAGAACACCGCCGGCGCGTTTGACGACGTTGTGCGAACAGTGTCGAGCCTTCCCGGTGTCGTGCAGACGCGGTCGGACCGGAACGACCTGATGGTCCGGGGGGGTGGTACTTCCGAAAACCTTTTTCTTATCGACAATATCGAGTTTCCCAACATCGATCATTTTGGAACCGAAGGGACGAGCGGCGGATCGGTTAGTTTTGTCAACCTTGATTTTGTTGAGAACGCTTCATTCTCGGCAGGCGGTTTCGGCGTACGCTACGGCGATAAGCTCTCATCCGTCCTCTCCATTGATATGCGCGATGCACGAAAGGACGAGAACCGCGTGAAAGCGGATGTATCTGCCACCGAGGCCGGTCTCAATCTCGAAGGTCCAATTGCCGATGGAGGCGGCTATCTCTTTTCTGCCCGAAGAAGTTACCTCGACCCTGTTTTCAAATATTACGGCTTCGCTTTTGCGCCGTACTATTGGGACTTCCTTGCGAAGGGAACGTACCAATTTGGAGATGACGATAAAATTGAAGCGTTGGGTATAGGTGCAATCGACAAAATCAGGTTTTTCAACGATACGAAGTCTAATCAGGTGTCCAATTCCCAACAGCTTTTCAGCAATCAGAATGAAGCGGTCGGAGGAATAACATGGCGCCACGGGTTCGGTTGGGGATATTCAATGCTGACAGCCCGAACTTCATATTCCGATTTTAACTACCTTCAAAAAGGAGATACTCTCGTGCAATTGAATGCGGGGAATCCGCACGTATCGAACATTTCTTCCGAACAAGAGACATCGATCGGCGAAGATGTCGAGATCCAACTAACGAAGTCGACGGAATTTGCACTTGGAGCTGAGGGAAGAATCGCGCAATTGAAGACTGCAATGGACTTGCAGGCGTTAGAGACCGGGTTTACTCAAGACCCTAAAGTGTTAGCGATCAAGTTTTCGCGGGATACATCTGCTCATAAAGCCGGTGCATACGCTCAACTCTCGCAGATTATTGGGAACTTAACACTGACGGGGGGCGTGAGGGGGGATTATCTTGACATCATCACACAATCATTTGCCGCCGGACCCAGGTTCTCTCTTTCGTACGCTTTTTCCCCGGGGACAAAACTCACTGGAAGCATCGGAAGATATCTCCAATCACCTTCTTACATCTGGATTGTTGGAAATCCCCTTAACCTCAACAAAGATTTGACCTTTTTGAAAATGAACCAATATGTTGTAGGGATCGAACATTATCTTCAAAGCGACCTTAAAGTCAGCCTTGAAGGATACATAAAAGATTATTTCAATTATCCGGCAAGCGTTACGCGTCAGTACCTTGTTATGGTGAACACCGGGACTGAATTGCGCGATGTTACGGATGCGTACTCGTCATTTGGACTCGATTGGCTAGAAAGCGGCGGAACGGGGTTCTCTCATGGTGTCGATCTGTATATAGAGAAGCGCCTCTCCGAGACTCCTTTTTACGCAAGGATGACGCTGAGTTATAGCGAGACAATGTTCACAGCACTCAATGGCGTCAGCCGTCCAAGCAGCAACGACGAGAGATGGAGACTGAATATCGGAGGGGGATATATCATAGACGAGCGATGGGAAGCCACAAGTACTTTTCGTTTTTATACGGGAATTCCATATACTCCGTATACCACCGGGACATTTAACAGGCTCAGCTCGGACTATAATTCTGCGAGGGTTGGCGTCAACCATAGCTTGGATATCCGCGTTGAGCGAAAGTGGGTCTATGAGAAGTCGGTCCTCAGCGTTTATCTGGATGTGGAAAATGTCTATGACCGCAAAGAGCTTCAACCGCCCGATTGGAATCAAGCGGACAATCGGCCTGAGCAGCCGGCGGCGCTCGGCATCGTGCCATCGCTGGGAATCAGCATAGAATTTTGATTAAAAGGTGTTCCAAAAATTCACTCAAGAAGAAAAGACGATCTCTCGCAAAGCCGCAGAGAGTGCGCTAAGATAACTTTCCCTTCCGCTTTGCGACTTTGATGGAATTTTGATTAAAAGGTGTTCCAAAAATTCAGTCAAGAAGAAAAGACGATCTCTCGCAAAGCCGCAGAATGCGCTAAGATAACTTTTCCTTCCGCTTTGCGACTTTGATGGAATTTTGATTAAAAGGTGTTCCAAAAATTCAGTCAAGAAGAAAAGACGATCTCTGGCAAAGCCGCAAAGTGTGCTAAGATAACTTTTCCTTCCGCTTTGCGACTTTGATGGAATTTTGATTAAAAGGTGTTCCAAAAATTCACTCAAGAAGAAAAGCCGATCTCTCGCAAAGCCGCAGAGAGTGCGCTAAGATAACTTTTCCTTCCGCTTTGCGACTTTGCGTGAGCATTTTTGAGATGGATACAATGCACAAAAATAATTGCGAGTAACGCTTGTCCGTAATTTCAAATAGATGATGACTATCACAGGAATAGTAGCCCGGCCGGAATACCTTAGTAGGGGAAAAAGCTTCATTTTTCTCAAAAGCTTTTCCCCGAAGAGAAACGAAACGCCGCGGTCGAAGAGTGGCTTCCGCCGCATAATCTTATGCTGTGCTGATGAAATTGTTGAGGTGCACCGGCGCCTGGCGGTGCGCTTTCTCTGCATCGATCGACAGCAGAAAAAAACCAGAAGCCATCGCAAGTTAACCGGCATGAAAATAATATTTGTGTGTATGGTAGGCATGATTCTGAATTTCGGTACGATGATGGCGACACAGCGGAGTGTTCCATTGCCGTACTCGACCATCCAGAGTGCGATCACCGCGGCGTCAACCGGCGATACGATTGCTATTGCGAATGGAACGTACAATGTGTCTGTCTCCGTAAATAAGTCTGTGACGTTGCTCGGTGCGAGTACATCTGTCATCATCACGCCGACAAGCGGTATCGGAATTACCGTCACTGCAAATAATGTTCTTTTGCAATCGCTTTCTGTGACGAACTCTCCTTCGACTGGAATTTCGGCGAGCAATGTCTCTAACTTCTCAGTCGTCAATGTCTCATGTACCGGCAACAAGACTCACGGATTATCCATCGGTTCCGGCTGCGCGAATGTCACAGTGAATGGCGGAACGTTCAACTCCAACGGAACGGGCAGAGGAGACGGCACGGGGGCCGGTATTAATGTGTATGCTTCCGGCGGGTCTTTGATATCGCATGTTTCTATCATTGGTTCGCTGACGGCCAGCAACAACACGACAGCCGGTATTTGGTTCGATACCGACTCCAATGCAGACACGATAAAGACGGTTACGGTGGGTGCAAGCGGTACTGTTACATTAACGAACAACGGCGGAGCTGGCGTAATTGTTTTAGGCAATGTAGAGAACGCTACGATTACAGGAAACTTTACGATAGGTTCGGCAACTGCCGCTGGTGTACTCATTGTCGGCATCGATTTCTCGGGTGATTCATCTCCGATAAACACAATAGTTAAGAAATGCACATTCAACAGCGGCTATTCGTCAAGTGAACCCGCGATCTCATTGAGCGCTGGAGTCTATCCATACACCTCCATCAATCCAGCTACCGCCGATAGTGATACTTTTGTCGGGGCAAGTGACCTTACTGCGATTGAAAATCTTATTTATGATTATAACGATGACCCAGGCGACAACCTTGGCCTCGTAACAGTGACGAATTATAATCCTCCTATGCCCGTTGAGCTGACAAATTTCACTGCATCGGCGCAAGGGAGGCAAATCGAACTTCGCTGGGCGACTGCTACCGAAATAAATAATTACGGGTTTGAAGTGGAACGAGCGCCCACCCCCACCCAACCCTCCCCCTTGCAGGGGGAGGGCAAGGGAGGGGGTGCAGGGTGGGATCAGCTTGCGTTTGTTCAGGGGAGTGGAACGAGCAGCGTGCAACATGTATACTCATACAATGATGCCGTTCCGTCGGCAGGAAAATTTCAGTACCGCCTCGAACAAATCGACCACGACGGGAACTTTGCATACAGTCCTACCGTTGAAGTGAATGTTACACTCACGCCGGATGATTACACGTTAAGCCAGAATTATCCGAATCCGTTCAATCCATCCACCAAGATTCAATTTGCATTAGCATCCACACAATTTGCCGAGGTGAAAGTGTTCAACAGTCTCGGGGAAGAAGTGAAAACGCTTTTCAGCGGCATTGGGGAAGCGGGAGTAATCAACGAGGTAGAGTTCGACGGAAAAGAATTTGCTTCCGGAGTGTATTTTTATTCGCTGACGGCCGATGGCCGGCATGAAATCAAAAAAATGCTGTTGCTAAAATAAACGCAAAAAAATGCGAAAGTTACTTATTCATATTGCCGTCAAGTGTAAGAACAAATCGCCCTGAATTTTGCGTTGTGAAGGAATTTTTTTTCGAGAAACACTTGACAAGTTCAGACGAATATACTATTATTAATCACGCAGTTGCCTAATAATCCCAAATTGTTCCGTGTATCCCAAGAGGTTTTTGATCGGTGCGAGTGTTGAAGGAAATACACGCGCGGTAGGCCAAAAACATTTTCCGTAGTTTTTCCAACGTTGACAATTTTACTATCATTCATTCATCGGTTAAATATACAATGAAAACAATTTTCACTAATAGCGAGAGGGGTTGTGAGATGAAAACACATTTAAGAATTTTTGCAGTGGTTGGTACGTTGTTGCTGCTGAGTACCTCGTTTGCCCTAGCGACAATCAGAACAGTGCCGGGAGATGCTGCATCCATCCAGGCAGCGATCAATGCTTCAAGTTCCGGCGATGCTGTTCAACTCGTTGCTTTCCATACGTACAATGAGAGTGTAACAATTAATGTCACAAATTTGACATTGATGGGGGTCGACTCAACATGCGTCATCACCCCTCCTTCTGGAAACGGAATCAATGTCACTGCAAGTAGTGTAACCATCCAGAATCTCAAAGTAACCGGTGCAGCGGACAACGGAATTTATGCGCACAATGTTTCAAACCTTAACATTATAGGAGTGATTGCAAGCGTCAACGGCACCTCCGCGGTTGGGTCCGGAATCTATGTCGATGATATCACGGGAACATCGGCGCTGACAAATATTACCGCCAGCAGTAACCAGCTTCATGGTATTTCAATAGGCGATGGTTCCAATGGCCTTACAGTCAACGGCGGAACGTTTATCGGCAACGGCGTATCGGGAAATACGGGGACGGGCGGCGGAATCAATATACATTCTGTAAGCAGCAGCATCTCAAATATCACCGTGGAGGGGACAATAAATTCCACATGGAACATGAACGCCGGAATAATTATTTATGCAGAGGCGTCATCGGGTTCTATTAACACCGTTACGATCGGGGCAACCGGTACGGTAACTCTTACCGGCAACGGCAGCGGAAGTATAGGTGAAGGTGTCGCAGTTGCGGGAAACGTAACAACGGTGAACATAACAGCGCAGTTTACTGAAGGTTCTCTTGCACACGGAGCGGGCGTGGCGGTTGTCGGAACCGACAACACCGGTTCCCATTCGCCGAGTGGCGTTACGATAAGTAACAGCACATTCTCGGGCTATGGTCTAGCGACCCCTGCCATAACACTGGCGTCTTCTAGTAGTTCTCCGACCTACATTTCTACCAATCCTGTTACTGCGACAACCGGAAATACTTTTGGAGCGGACGGTTACGCGACGGAAGACCTTATTTATCACAAACTCGACAATGCGTCTCTCGGCCTTGTTACAACAGATGCAAGCAACCTCTACGTCACAACGAACAGTGGATCAATCCAGCGTGGTATTGATGCGGCGACGAGCCAGACTGTCAATGTTGGCACAGGATACTATACCGAATCGCTGACCCTCAACAAAGCGATCACGCTTGCCGGTGTAGATACGAGTGCTAAAGACCATCCGGCATCAGGAGTGGGAATTACGGTGACTGTCAGCGGTGCCACTGTTAAAAACTTGGTGGTAGATAGCTCAGTCACTGACGGTATCTCCGCAAGCGGCCTGACAAGTTTATCGTTGTCGGGAGTCGTTTCCCGTAACAACGCAGGTTCGGGCGCTCAGTTGAGCAATTGCGGAAGCGTGACGATTACCAACGGCAGCTATTCCAACAACACGCACGAAGGAATTAATGCGGTTACAGGAAGTAACTACACGATAAATGGTACGAGCGCGAGTGGGAATGGGAGCGGTTCAAATGGGTCGGGTATCGATCTGGATGGTTTTTCAGGTACATCGACGGCGACAAATGTTTGGGCAACTTCAAACCACCATCATGGTCTGACTATTGGTAACAACTCCTCAGGCGTGGCAGTTATTGGTGGAACATTTACCGGGAACGGTACTACTGGTGATGCCACGACAGGAGGCGGTGTCAACGTTTATGCATCCAGCAATGCGACAATATCCAACATAATAATCGACGGAACAATTAATGCAAGCAACAATACTACCGCAGGAATCTACCTTTTCGGTGATAACAGTAATGGGACAAATCAAATCAACAATGTGACGATTGGTGACACGGGGTCGGTTACGCTTACGAATAACGGCAGCAGCAACGCCACATACAACGGTGGCGCTGGTGTGCTCATATTCAGTAAAGTCAGTAACGCAGTTATTTCGCATTGTGCATTTACTAAAGGCACAGCGCAAGGCGATGGATTAATGAACCTGGGCGACTCGACCTCTGGAGGATCGCCAACCGGCACGACGGTTTCAAACAGCACGTTCTCAGGCTATACCAGTGCCCGACCTGCGGTGACATTGACTGATAGTTTGGGTCATCATTCCTTGAACGATGTGACGGCAACGAATAATACATTCACTTATAGAGTGCTTGTGAGGGCAATTTTGCAAGGTCCTTTCATAGGCAGTATCGGATCGATGGATACACTTTTGGCAAAAAATTCTTTGATACCTTTGACGCAACCGTATGGTACAGCTCCTTATAATGTGGCGAGGTTTAATTATGGGGGAACTGAAACAACCACAAGTTCTGCTCTAACGTCAAATTCCATTGTAGATTGGGTCCTAATAGAACTACGAGCAACGAGCAACGGAAGCACAGTCGCTCAAAAGGCAGGCCTGCTCAAGAAAGACGGTAATTTATATGATGTAGATGGCACGACAGCTGGTGTTTTGATGACCGATACTCAGAATGGTTACAATCTTTCTCACTATATAGTTTTCAAACACCGGAATCACCTTCCGGTTATGAGTGCAGCGCTGGTGGCGTTGCCAAACGCAACGGCATACGATTTTACTTCTTCTTCCACAACCGCATATGTGAATGCTAGTCTTGTTCCGGTGGCGGCTTCTGCGCTAGTAGCATTACCTTCAAGTTCCCTTTTTGGAATCCCAGATGGTGATATTGACTTTAATGGTGGAGTGGGTGCTACTGATATCAGTTTAATTGTCACAAACGTAGGAGTTCTTAACGCTTACTCGTTGTATGATATTGACCTTAATGGTGGAGTAGGTGCGTCTGATGTAAGTGCTGTTGTCACCAATGTCGGGCAACAAGTGCAAGTTCCGTAGTCTTTTCTTTAACATACTCATAGGAGATTTAGATATGAAAGCTAGAAGTACTATTTTCTTGATCGCCTTGCTGTCATTTTTTTCGTTGGCGACATTGCACGCTTCAATTTCGTACGAGGTGCAAACAGTGCAAACACTGATTACGGGATCAAAACTGCAGATAGACTTTCAAATAAAGAGTACGGGCGATGCTTTTGAGCTCGGGACTAGTACTTTTATTGTAAATTACAATTCAGCGGCGCTTGGACCCAACAGTGGCGTGAAATTAATTTCTGGCAATGATGGACCCTGGAGTAACCCCCCTAATGATGATTACGACGCTGTTGCTGTTAGCAAGAGCACTGGATATGCGGGTATTACCGTAGTTTTCGTAGGAGGAGATCTCGATGCTGGTCCAGTAGTTGGTTCAACTTTTACGACCGTTGGGAGCATTACGATTCCCATCACCGACGCCACACAATTGAGTCAATGTACTTGGAGGGGCATTGGCTCGGTTACTCAAGTTCAAGAAATTACAAGTCCAGGGGTTTCTACTAGTGGAGAGTGTACTGATATTACTAGTTCTGGAACGTTTGATGGTCCATCGGATGCTCCTCTTCCCGTCGAGCTTACTTCGTTCACCGCTCTTGCTCAGGGACGCACTGTCAATCTCTCATGGGCAACGAAGACCGAAATCAATAATCATGGTTTCGATGTTGAGAGACAAGTAGCCAGCACCACGCCGGCTACTTCTTCAACATGGACAAAAGTAGGTTCTGTCACGGGTAAAGGAACGACCAATACGCAGCAGAACTACAGCTACAGCGATGTGGTGAGTGAAGCAGGATCGTACAATTACCGCCTCAAACAAATCGACAACGATGGGAATTTTACCTATAGCTCCGAGGTCACGATAAAAGCAACTCTTTCGGCTTCAGATTACCAGTTAAGCCAGAATTATCCCAACCCGTTCAACCCGTCGACAAAGTTTAATTTCGCTCTGAAGACGGCCGGACATGTTAATGTAAAAATCTACAACAGTATCGGCCAAGAAGTAGTAACGCTGTTCGACGGCACTCTTCCGGCTGACGAAATTCAACAAGTGACCTTCGACGGCTCACGGCTTGCTTCAGGGATTTACTTCTACGTCCTGAGAGCACCCGATCGCGTCGATGTGAAGAAGATGCTTTTGATGAAATGACGAAGTCATTTCATCAAAAGTCCTACAGCTTTTTGGGGGACTTTAGTAGATGTCGGACACCTTGTTGATTTACCGTACGAAATAATTCAACGATAAGGTGTCCGACATCTTGTGAAGAATGCAAAATCCCGTTCGGTGAATAACCGGGCGGGATTTTTGTTTTATCTTACCGACCCCACCCTTACCCTCCCCTGAGAGGGGAGGGATTATGTCCTCTCCCCACTTGTGCCGAAGGCATCCTCCGACGGAATCCTTCGGATCTTCGAGGGAAAAATGGGGTCGTCGAGTAATCGCTATTCTATGTTGATTGTTCATTGATCATTGTAACGGCCTTCTAAACAGTTTGTTGCTCACCTTTGTATTCACCTCGTACTTGTCCGTCGTGAATTCGAACGACTGGCCCATCACGGTTTGCTCAATCTTTGCCGGGATGAGATATCCGCCGAAATCTTTGTAGTCAGAGTAATCCGTAGTCTGCTCGATCGGACCGTTGGGCGTGGCAACCGATTTCACATCGCGGTATTTCAGGAAATCATCTACCCCGAAATATTGCTGCATCGATCTTCCTGAATCGCTTGAAATCGTTATCTCGTAGCAATCTTTTCCCTTCACAGTCTTTACGCCGTTCACTTCGGCCTTGAATCCCAACGCTTTGTAATTATCGTACAGGTCGAAGATGGATTCGAATTTGATCTCCTCCAACTGGTTTCCGGTAAGGTCTTTTGTCCCCTGCGGCGAAATAGACCAGCCGTGCTTTCCGTCGAATCCTTGCCGCTGCTTGAACATTCCCACCATTTCTGTTTCTGCAAAAATTTTGTTGGGAGCTTTTTGAACGATTTTGAGCTTCACATCCACGTTTTGCACCTTGCCGCTCATCTCGATGGTTTTATCTTTCATCGCTTTTATTTTTACTTTTCCGCCGCTTTTCTCGATGAACTTTGCAAAGATTTCATCCGGCGTTACCGTCACTGCCGGTGTAGCTTTTTGTATGATGAGGTTACCCTCTTCGTCATACATAGCGATTGGCCCGAACTTCGCAAGCTTGTCCTTTACATCGCTTGCATTTCCTACAACGGCGACAAGCATTGTAGCCGGGTCGAGATATTTTTTGGCGGTCGCTTGCACATCGTCCGCAGTTACGGCGTCGAGCCGTTCAAGGTAGGTTTTGTAGTAATCTTTTGGAAGTCCGTACCGCTCGATCGCAATCGCGTCTTCCGCGATCGTGTTCGCATGCTCGAGACCTCTCACGAACGACCCGCTGAGGTAGTTCTTCGCCATCTGCAATTCCGTCGAGTCGACTTTTTCATCGCGGATCCGGTTGAGCTCGTAGAAAAGCTGGGTAAGCGCGCTGTCCGTGACGGCATTCTTCGTCGACGTTGAAGCGGTGAAATTTCCGATGAGTTCGTCCGGAGAGAGCGAGCTGTAGGCGCCGTACGTGTACGCATGCTTTTCGCGAAGGTCGATGAAGAGCCGGAACGCGCCGCCGCCGAGGATCGTATTCATCACCTGTGCCGGAAGCACGTCGGGTGAAATCCGCGGCAGGTCGACGACCTGTGAGACTCTGATCACCGACTGCACTGAGCTTGGCCTGTCCACAAAGGCGACGTGCACTTTGTCCTGCCGTTGCGGGGTGGCAAACGTCGGCGAGGGGAGTGTCCCCTTCAACCATCCGCCGAAATATTTATTGACGAGGTACATGACGCTGTCCCTGTCAACGTCCCCCACAACCGCCATGATCGCATGGTTCGATTTGAAATAGGTGTTGTAGGTCTCGATACATTTCTCCCGTGTGACGTTGCCGATTGTTTCTTCCGTTTCGACCTCGCCGTACGGGTGGTCGGCGCCGTAAATCAGTTTTCTTCTCACAATGTCGACAATCATGCTGGGGTCGGTTTTTCTATCTTGTAGTCCCGATTTCGTCTGTGTGATAAGCTTGTCAAGTTCATCCTGCTGGAAGGAAGGGTGGAGGGTGATATCCGCCATCAAAGCGAAAAGCTTGTCCGTGTATTTCGAGAGCCCTGAGGCGTACACGTTGGTTCCGTTTGAGCTGAGGTCGCCGCCGATGAGATCGATCGCCTCATCAAGTTGATCTTTCGTCTGCGTCGTTGTCCCGCTCCGCAGCAGCTGACCGGCGATATCGATCAATCCGGCATCCTTTCCTTCGAGAACGGGCTTTCTGTCGATGAGCAAACTGATGCTGACCGTGGGAAGCTCCGAATTTTTCACGATGATAACCCGAATGCCATTTTGGGTTGTCATGACATCGTAGTTAGGAAAAGCGATTGCGGGCGCAGGCGCTGGTCCCGGCATTTTACTTCTGTCCAGTTGAGCGTGCGCGACTCCCAATGCCATGCACGACAGCGCAACCGTGGCTAAAAAGAATTTTTTCATTGTGAAAGCTCCTTTATGCTACTGTACTTTTGTTTTTGGTAAGTAGTAGAGAACGGTCCGGTTCTTTTCCGTGAGATATTCCTTTGCGACGTGCTGGAGGTCTTCCTTTGTTACCGCCATGAATTTGTCGATCTCGGAATTGATGAGGTTCGTATCACCGAAAAAGACATGATAGTTCGCCAGTTCCGTGGCTATACCCTGTTCCGTGGAATTCTTTTCGATGAAGCCCGTCTCTTCCTCGTTTCGGATTTTTGTCAGCTCGTTGTCGGTGATAAGAGTATCTTTGACTCGTTCTATTTCCTCCTGAATGCTCGCCTCTATTTCGTTAGGCGATTTGCCGAAATTCGCGACCCCCAGCAAAATAAAAAGCGACGGGTCTTCAAGGTCCAACGGAAATGATTGGACTGCGACCGCGATTTTTTCTTTATCGACCAAACGCTTGTTCAAGCGCGAACTTTCTCCCCCCGACAGAAGCGTCGTTAACATGCTGAGAGCGTAGTAGTCTTTGGTCCCCTGTGCCGGCATGTGGTACGCTTCGATGACGGCGGGAAGCTGGATGTTGTCATAGACCGTATCCCGCACTTCAGCGGTCTGAGGCGGCTCAACCGCTGTAGGCCTGTAGATATCTTTTGTCCCTCTTGGAATATCTCCGTAGTATTTGGCGACCAATGCCTTAGTCTTGTCGATATCGATATCTCCGGCGATAGCGAGGCAGGCATTGTTCGGCACGTAGAACGTCTTATAGAATTGATAGAATTCGTCGTACGTTGCACTGTCGATGTATTGAAAAGAGCCGATCGGAACCCACCGGTACGGGTGGACTTTGTAAGCGTGCGAAAAGGTTTGTTCGAACCACGATCCGTACGGCCTGTTGTCGATGCTTTGTCTCCGTTCTTCTTTGACAACTTTGCGCTGGGTTTCGATGCCGATCGAATCGATCTTCAGATGCATCATTCGCTCCGATTCCATCCACATTGCAAGCTCCAACTGGTTCGAAGGCATGTTGATGAAATAGACGGTCTTGTCAAAGCTTGTGGACGCATTGAGATCACCCCCCGCGTTTTGCACCATCTTGAAGAATCCTTCGCGAGGGATATTCGGGGAGCCCTCAAACATCAGATGCTCGAAAAAGTGGGCGAAGCCCGTCCTATCCGGTTGTTCATTTTTCGAACCGACGTGGTAGACGAGCACTTGAGAAACAATCGGCGATGAATGATCCTCGTGCAGGATAACATGAAGGCCGTTCGGAAGATCGTACTCTACGAATTTGATGTTGAGCTGAGCGGCCAGTGCACTCCAAGCAAAAAGCAGAAGCAGGAAACTAAAAAAGCGTTTATGAACCACGGCGTCCTCCTGGTGGAATATGAGTTGTTCATGACGAATTTTCTTAGATACACACACGTTGCGGGTATCGGAGGGTTACAGGAACCGGTGAAGAGTGTAATTAGTGTACGACTATTCCGTCTGAAGTTCAAGATTTTTTCTTGGTTCACGATGACAAAGCGCCATTGACAATCACATTATATAATCCGAAATTCCACAGTCCGAAAACCTCCACGTCGAAAAAGAGAGAACAATTAAATAACCCGTATGGAATTGAACCCACAAATTGAATTACGGCAAATTCACTTTGGCACCGATGAATATCAGGAAGAACTCCAGCTGCGAGACAGGGTTTTGCGAAAACCGCTCGGGCTAAGCTTGTTTAATGAAGACCTCACCAAGGAGGTTGATGATGTCCACTTAGGTGCATTTGATGGGAAAAATTTGGTCGGAGTTCTTATCCTGACTCCGCTGGTTGGAGGGGAAGTGAAAATGAGGCAAGTCGGAGTCGACGAGATCTGGAGGGGCAAGAATGTGGGGGCAAGGCTAGTTGTTTATGCGGAGGGTTTCGCAAGAACACAAGGTTTCAGGAGGGTGGTGCTGAACGCAAGAAAATCAGTTGTTGGGTTTTATGAAAAACTGGGGTACGAAAACATCGGCGAAGAGTTCATTGAAGTAACAATTCCTCACCAAAGGATGCAAAAAGAACTGGCATAAAATTTCCTCCACCCATGCAGCGCCTTTTCCTCTTAAAAAAGCATACCGCGAAAAGATCTTCCGGTAAAGTTCTTTGATCACCCTGCTTTGTGCGTTCGAAAAAGTGAAGAATCTTCCAATTTCCACTTAATAAAAGCAGCAATCGCCTACTGCTAATTCGAAGCAATTTACCCGATTGAGTAACGGGAACAGCAGCACGGTCAATTTGCATTTCTCATCGTGGTCAGGTAGCTTATGATCAGAAGAGACCCTTGCCTGATAAAGCTGAAAATTTTTTTAGACCCCTCCTCGGCCCTACTTTCTTGCTCGGTCCGGACTAAGCAATCTGGTTCAATGTAAAAAGGAATTTGAGTCAAATTCTGAATAAGTGGAGAAAATTGAATGAAAAAAGTCGGACTTCTTATCGTCCTGGTTCTGGCGCATGTCAGTCTATATTCACAGAGCGTCAACTTCACGGTCACTGTGATAGATTCACTCACTCCGATTAGCCCTCACATTTACGGGACAAATCAACTCCTTAACGGCGGCGAAAACTGGACTGCCCTCAGGCTTGGGGGCGACAGGCTCACAGGATACAACTGGGAGAATAACGCATCAAATGCTGGCGTCGACTACCTCAATGAAAGCGATGACTATCTTGCGCAAGTCTTTAACATTTCTCCGGACAGCTCGTCTCTCCCAGGGATCGTGACAGAGGCATTTCATAATCAGGCGCTGCAATTGGGTGCGTACACGCTGGCCACACTTCAGATGGCTGGCTTCGTCGCAAAGGACAAGAACGGAGTGGTCGATTCGACTGAAATTGCTCCCTCTTCACGATGGGCGTATGTAAAGTTTGTCAAAGGAAGCGCATTGTCGCTGACACCGAACTTGAGCAACGATACGGTTTTTATGGATGAGTATGTAAACTTCCTCGTAAACAAAAATGGTGCAGCAAATTCGGCAACAGGCATTCAAGGATACAACCTGGATAATGAACCGGATCTCTGGAGTTCATCACACCCACGGCTTCACCCTTCACAGACGACCTGCCAGGAAATTATTCAACGGTCGGTTGCTTTAGCCAAATCAGTGAAAAACATTGATCCATCTGCCGAAATATTCGGACCGGTCTCATACGGGTTCGATGGCTATTATAGTTTTCAGAATGCTCCTGATTGGAGCGCTGTCAGTGCAGGCAAGCTGTATACATGGTTCCTCGATTATTATCTAGATCAAATGAAAAAGGCCAGCGATACAGCAGGGAGAAGACTTCTCGATGTTCTGGATTTGCACTGGTATTCGGCGGCTGTAGGGAGCGACGAGAACGGAATAACCGACCAGGCTGCTACAAGTGCCGCAGATAATGCGGCGAGAGTCCAAGCTCCCCGATCGCTCTGGGACAAAAGTTACGCGGAGAATAGCTGGATCGAAGAGTATTACAAAAGCTATCTGCCGCTCATTCCTAAACTGATGCAATCGATCAATAAATATTATCCCGGCACCAAATTGTCATTCTCTGAATTCAACTATGGTGGTGAAAACGATATCTCCGGTGCGATAGCCGTTGATGATGTCTTAGGCATCTTCGCTAAATACGGGGTCTATTTCGCCACGATCTGGCCTCTTAGTAGTCCATCTCAATACATCTCGGCAGCCTACGAGATGTACAGAAACTATGACGGTGCGAACTCCGCATTTGGTGCGTACTACGTTCCATCACAGACAAGCGACAGCGTTAATTGTTCGATTTACGGTTCCACGACACCGGGAACGAACGAGATCCATCTTATCGTCATCAACAAGAACTACAATGCAAGCGTAATGGGAAATTTTTTAGTTTCATCGTCTCATCAAATTCTAAGCGGCAGAGTTTGGGAACTCAGCCAAAGTAGCTCAAAAATAAAAGAAGCTGACACTGTGGGGAGTATTTCCAACAACTCGTTCTCATATCCGCTTGAGACAGCATCGATCTATCACATCGTGTTACAGACGTCAGTAGCGACCAACGTCGCTGAAAAAAACATCGTCCCCGACAAGTTTGAACTCAGTCAAAACTATCCGAACCCCTTCAACCCTAGTACAACGATCGCCTTCGATCTTGCACATCAATCGTTTGTATTGTTAAGGGTGTATAATATTCTCGGCCAGGAAGTTGCAACACTTGTCGATGAGGTCCGTCCGGCGGGGAAATACCGTGAGCAATGGAATGCATCAAATCTCGCCAGTGGTATGTATTTTTATAGTATCAGGACCGGATCGTTCGCACAGACTCGTAAGATGCTCTTGCTGAAGTAGTCTCTTATTTCAAAACAAACTCGAGAGTCTTTATGGCCACACATTCAACAAAAATCAAAAGGGAGCAATCTCCCTCACGAATACTTGACACCATCTACGCGTTCCGGCCTGCACGTGTTCTTCTTTCTTCATTCGAGCTTGGCATCTTCAGCGCGATTGGCGACAGCCCGAAGGAGTCCAGAGAAATTGCACAGACACTTGGGACATCTGAGCGTGCGACGGACAGGTTGATGAACGCTCTGTGCGGGATGGGATTCCTGAAGAAGAAGCAAGGTAGATTCAAGAACACTCCGCTCACAACCCGGTATCTTGTGAAAGACAAACCCGATTATCTCGGCGGCCTGATGCATCAGGTTGCTCTGTGGAAGACATGGAGCACACTCACGCAGGCGGTGCGCGAAGGATCATCTGTCACCGTGCGTGGTGAGATCGGTGATCGGGGAAGCGAGTGGCTCGAAGCGTTTATAGAAGCCATGCACATGCGTGCGCGGGGGCAGGCAGGGATCGTGGCAAGGCTGATCAATCTTCGAGGTGTAAGAAGAGTCCTTGATGTCGGGGGCGGATCCGGGGCATTCTCAATGGCTTTCGTTAGAACAAAGAAAGGGGTCCGGGCAGTCGTCTTCGATCTCCCACAAGTGACCGTTCTGACACGCAAATTCCTTGAAAGGGAAGGTTTGACTAACAGCATAGAGACCGCGGATGGAAACTATGAAACCGACTCACTGGGGAGCGGATTTGACCTCGTGTTCCTTTCAGCGATTATTCATAGCAATTCCGCCGAAGTCAACAGGCTCCTGTTCAAGAAGGCGAACGATGCGCTAACTCCGGGCGGACGACTCGTTGTGTTGGATCACGTCATGAAGGAGGAACGGACAGCTCCGCTTGCCGGCGCTTTCTTTTCACTCAATATGCTTGTGGGAACAAAAGCTGGCGATACATACACGGAATCGGAGATTCGGCAATGGATGACCGAAGCCGGGTTCAATGACATCCGAAGGAAGAACACTCCATTCGGAACGGACTTAATGATCGGAAAAAAGAAAACATAGTATTGAGGTTGCAGCCACTCAGTCTTGCTAAAACGCATTGCCTGATAATTGCACATGACAAAAGCATTCAACGGCCATTGCAATCCTTGTTTCTTCATCAGGCCGTTTCCATTCGATGTGTTTATGGGGTAATTTTAATACATTTCGGAGACTATAATCTCCAATTGAGTAGTGGCTTAATTAGAATAAAGCTCAAAGGTTTTTTATGGGAAGAGGAAAGTATCGCGCAAAAACGCCAAGCCGCAAGGAAAACGTATCAATTCTCTTTGCGCCTCAGCGACTTTGCGCGAACAAGCTTTATTCCTATCCCAAATTAAGGCACTACCTCCAATTGCAAACAATAGTATTGTTTTGTATAATGTATTAAATGAATGGACTATCAGTCGCAGCTTATCTTCCTAAGTGCGAAATGAATTCCAGAAAAAAGTTGTTGAAAGAGTGATTCTAACAGGGGGCTGTAGCTCAGTTGGTCTACAACTCTACGAGTCGTAGACTCGTAGAGGAGAGTCCCGCCATAGGGCGGGATTCGCAACGAATAGGTCGCCCTCCCAAGGAGGGTCAGTTCCACAAAACAAAAATTAATCAATGGATATACTCGGGGCTGTAGCTCAGTTGGGAGAGCGATTCGTTCGCAACGAATAGGTCGTCGGTTCGATCCCGATCAGCTCCACGGAAAAACAATTAAGAATTAGGAATTAAAAATTAAGAATGATTGATCATTGTTAATTGTTGATTGCTAATTGTTAAGGTCAAGCCCTGTACAACCGTAAGTCGCCCAACCCCGCCAGGTCCGGAAGGAAGCAACGGCCCGCTACCGAAAGTGTGATACAGTAAGCTTGACCTTTTTTATTGGGATTATGACAATAGTCCTTGCCAATTAAAGAACTTGCAAGCTGCTCATATTTTTCGTACTTTTACCTTGAATTTTTATAAAAAGGGCAAACGTCCCTTTTTAGTGCGGCAAAAGGCATGTTCCGGTTACTCTTAAAGGCAGTTGAGTTTGGGATTGCCGTTGTGAAGGGTCCGAGGTAGAGCCTTCTTGCTAAGCGGGGAATAAGATTCACAGATGTTCAAAATCCATCACACAAGCAATGATAGACAGGAAATTGCGCTATTCCACTATTCAATTGTTCCGTGCCACAAGGGGATTAACAATTATTTTATTCGGCGCAATACAAGGAATTTTGTTTCATGAGAAAAGAAATAGTTATCAACTCCACCGCGAACGAGATTCGGATCGCAATTACCGAAGAGGGTAAGCTTGCCGAACTTTTCGTCGAGACACCGGAAAAGGAAAGGCTGGTCGGGGACATATACGTCGGTAAGGTCGCGAAGGTTATGCCCGGAATCCAGGCCGCCTTTATCGATGTCGGCCTTCCG
Organism: uncultured Bacteroidota bacterium; assembly: GCA_963717445.1. Taxonomy (GTDB): domain Bacteria; phylum Bacteroidota; class Ignavibacteria; order UBA10030; family UBA8401; genus JAGVPT01. Next base: position 3,127,562 of record OY970334.1, read on the forward strand.
CAAGACGCATTCCTCCATTTTTCCGATATCGGGGCATCGTTAGGCCAGTATAACGCAATGCTCGGAGAAGACTCCGATATCGATACGGAAGCGGACGATGAAGACGAAGAGTCGCCTCATCCAGCCCCTCCCGTTGCTGCGCCGCCATCGGATGGCACAGCGACAGCCGTTGCCGTTCAACCGCCGCCCGTAAGAACCGGAGACCGTCACGACCACAGGCCCCGTTATGAGCGACAGCACCGCAACGTCAACCTCACCAAGGGCCAGGAAATCATCGTGCAGGTGACGAAGGAACCTGTCGGGAAGAAGGGAGTCCGCGTCACAACGGAAGTTTCTCTCCCCGGGCGCTTTCTTGTACTCCTCCCGTTTGACGGAAAAGTCGGCATCTCGAAAAAAATCAGCAGCTTCAAAGAGAAGCGGCGCCTGAGAAAACTCGTCCGCAGCATTCTCCCGCCGTCGTTCGGCGTTATTGTCCGGACGAACGCAGAGAACCAGGATGAACAGGTGTTTCTTCAGGACCTGGAGTCGCTCTTGACGACGTGGAAGGAAATTGAAAAGGGAGTGAAGGAAGAGACCGCTCCTGCATTGCTCTATAAAGATATGGCGACAACGTCGAGCGTCATCCGCGACCTCTTCAGCGAGGATGTTCAGCGTGTCGTGATCGACAACAAGAAATTGTTTAAGGAGATCAAAACGTATGTCAAGCTCGTCTCCCCGCAAATGGTGGAGAAGGTTGAATACTACGGAAAAAGGGAACCGATCTTCGATGTGTTCGGCGTTGAAAAAGAAATTGCCACAACGCTGGCGAGAAAAGTCTGGCTGAAAAGCGGTGGCTACATCATTATCGACCACACGGAGGCGATGACAGTCATCGATGTGAACAGCGGCCGGTACGCAGCAAAACAGGAACAGGAATTGAATTCCCTGAAAACCGACCTTGAAGCCGCCCGCGAAATATGCCGGCAGCTCCGCCTGCGCGACCTCGGCGGCATTATCGTCATCGACTTCATCGATATCGCTGATGAGAAGAACAAAAAGAAAGTTTACGATGAGCTGAAAAAAGAATTCCGGAAAGACCGGGCCAAAGCGACGGTGCTGCCGATGACGGAATTCTGCCTTGTGCAAATTACGAGACAGCGGATCCGGCAAAGCATCATCCATAGCTTCACAGAACCGTGCCCTGTATGCGGTGGCAGCGGATTGATTCAATCCAAGACGACCATTGTGAGTCAGATCGAGCGGTGGATCCGCCGGTTCAAATCGGAATCGAAGGAATTTCGCCTCATCCTTCGCGTGCACCCGAGTATCGCGCAGCACTTAACGGGGGGAACCATCAGCCGGCTGACAAAAATCAAGCTGCGGTTTTTTGTTCAGATCAAGCTTGAAGAAGACAAAGGGCTTGCGATCGATGAATTCCGGTTCATTTCGCGGAAGCAGGACAAAGACATCACTGCTCAGTATAAATCGTAAGGAGTTTTTCCATGAAGTTTTTTATTGACACTGCAAGCATCGCAGAGATAAAGGAAGCAAACGACCTCGGAGTCCTCGACGGCGTTACGACAAACCCGAGCCTCGTCGCGAAAGAAGGGAAAGAATTCATTCCTCTCCTCAAAGAGATATGCGCGATTGTCAGCGGACCGGTGAGCGCGGAGGTGCTTTCGACCGAATTCGACGGGATGATGAAAGAAGGACGCGAGCTTGCAAAGATCCACGAAAATATTGTCGTGAAAGTTCCGCTCATTAAAGACGGACTGAAGGCAGTCAAGGCATTGAAGGCCGAGGGGATCCGCACCAACGTGACACTCTGCTTCTCTGCCAATCAGGCGCTTCTTGCCGCCAAAGCGGGTGCGTTTTTTATCAGCCCGTTCGTCGGGAGGCTGGACGATATCAGCCAGAACGGAATGGAGTTGATCGGACAGATTGTAACGATCTACCATAATTACGGCTACGATACGCAGGTGCTCGTCGCCAGCGTGCGCCATCCGCTTCACGTCATCGACGCGGCAATGATGGGGGCCGACATTTGCACCATGCCGTTCAAAGTGATCGACCAGCTTATCAAACATCCGCTGACCGATATCGGCATTGAACGGTTTCTTTCCGACTGGAAAAAAGGCCAAAAGAAATGAAACAGACGCCGTTCCACACGATCCATCGGCAGCTCGGCGCAAAGATGGTATCGTTCGGCGGATTTGAAATGCCGGTGCAATACACCAGCATTATCGAAGAACACAAAGCCGTGCGCAATGCCGTTGGCGTGTTCGATACGTCGCACATGGGTGAGTTTATCGTGAAAGGAAAAAATGCAGAGGCATTTCTCCAGCGTGTAACGGTAAACGACGTTGCGAAGCTTGTCCCCGGAGAAGCGCAGTACTCGGCGATGTGTTATGACGATGCAGGTATTGTCGACGACCTTCTCATCTACAGGATTGGGGGGGATCATTTCATGGTCGTGGTGAACGCATCGAACACCGATAAAGATTTTGAGTGGATGAACCGTCATCTCATGCCCGACGTTGAATTCCGTAACACGAGTGACGCCACGGCACTGCTTGCGATCCAGGGGCCGCAGTCGTGCACGGCACTGCAGAGGCTCACCTCCGTCGATCTGAAATCGATTCCGTACTATCGGTTCAGAGAAGGGAGCGTTAGCGGAGTTGACATGATCATCTCACGGACAGGGTATACCGGTGAACTCGGTTATGAGATTTATTTTTCTCCTTCGTATGCGGAAAATGTGTGGCAATCTCTTTTTAAGGCCGGGAAAGATTGCGGTATCACACCCGTGGGACTTGGTGCCCGGGATACGCTGAGGCTTGAAATGGGGTACTGTCTGTACGGAAACGATATCGACCAAACGACCAACACACTGGAGGCAGGCCTCGGCTGGATCACGAAGCTCAAAAAAGGTGACTTTATAGGCAAGCCGGTACTGGAAAAAGTGAACACTGAAGGCTTGAAGAGGAAGCTTGTGGGTGTGGAGATTGAAGAGAAAGCCATCGCCCGCCACGGGTATGCAATTCACTCGAACGGGACGCACGTCGGCTCGGTGACGAGCGGGACATTTTCTCCCACGCTCGAAAAAGGGATTGCCATGGGCTATGTCGACGCGCCGTACTCTTCGGTAGGAAACCCGGTGCACATCGATGTGCGGGGTAAATCGGTACGAGGGAAAATTGCTGCCTTGCCGTTTTTAAAGAAAAGAGATAAGAAGTAAGAAGTGCTCATGCTATCTAACACCTAATACCCATAACCTAAAGCTTTGTCTAAAACCAAAAAGGGATTTTCTTCGAGCGTTAACGATGATTACAGAGACAAGGTGTTGTGATGAAAATTGACGTCTACTTTTCACCGGCTCAAGTCGACGAGATGCAACTGCGAGACAAGAACGTCGTCGTGATCGACGTGCTGCGGGCGAGCACGACCATCGTCACAGCGTTGAACAACGGCGCACGCGAAATTATCCCGGTCGGTTCGATCGAATCGGCAGTGAAAGTGTCGGGAAACCTTTTTGGCGATGTCGTCCTTCGCGGGGGCGAAAGAAACGGAAAAATCATTACCGGATTCAACTTAGGAAATTCTCCCAGCGAGTATACGGAAGACGCGGTGAAAGGGAAATCCATCATCTTCTGCACGACAAACGGGTCCTCCGCAATGGCGAAGGCAAAGTACGCCAAGCGAATGGCGGTCGGCGGTTTTATCAATGTCTCGCTCGTTGCAGACTTTATACGCCAGGCAGGCGAAGACTTTTCCATCGTCTGTGCCGGCGACAAGCAGCTTTTTTGCATTGAAGATGCGGTTTGCGCGGGTATGCTGGTCAAAATGCTTGTGGAAGGCTCCCCCGTCGTTGTCGACGTGAACGATGCGGCCGGCGCCGCGCAGGTGCTCTACAAAACCGTCGCCAAGAATCTGCTCAAAATGGCAAAAAGCTCCGACCATGGAAAATATCTCGTCGACATCGGTTTTGAAAGCGACCTTAAAACATGCGTCACTGTCGATTCCATTCCCGTGCTGCCGCTCCTTATCGGCAACGTCATCAAGCTGAAAAAGGATGAGACCAAGCACTCCATTACTCTTGATGTTCAAGAGGGATCATAAATTTTTTCGATGGACGACACTTCAATCTTAACGGAACAGCCGGCCGCTCGCCGGAAGAAAAACAACGGGGAGAAAAAATCCAGCCGCAATAAGCAGATCGCTTCATTCCTCGTCATGGTGCTGGGCGTCCTCATCCTCTTATGCCTTGTCTCGTATTCTCCCGCCGACGAAGCGAGCGGCGACATCCCTTTTTCCCAGCTCTACAAGATATTTACCGGCGAACTTCAAGAGCAAGCGAACAACACACACAACTGGCTTAGCTTAGTCGGAGCGATAACGTCGAACTTTCTCATCAACTCGACGGTTGGCTACGCAATATTCGTCCTGCCGTTTTTATTCATTGCATGGGGATGGATGACGCTCCGCCGCAGCGATATTCGCCGACTCGTCTATTTCACTAATTATGTCATCGCTATCGTTGTTCTTTGGTCGACGCTGTGCGGGTTGCTGAGGCTTGTCGGGATGTCCGAAGACCTCTCGCCGCAGTGGAGCGGGGCAGTCGGTGCATTTCTTTCGAACGTTCTTAAACAATTAATCGGCTCCGCAGGAGGGATCATTATTACCGTTTCGCTCCTCTTTGTTACGGTGACGCTCGCTATTGACCTCGATCTTCATGTTACTTCCGAACGCGTGAAAAATTTTTTCGTGTCGATCGTGGGAGGATTGAATAACATGGTTGAACGATGGAAAGAAAAACGTGCTATCCATTCGGCGGAGAAAGAAAGACAGAAGGCGAGGATAGAAGTGAAGCGTCCGGCAGAAGAGGTATCGGCTAGACCGGAGAGAGTTGTGAAGCCTAGGGTGGTATTGCCGCGTGAAGAAGAGCCGCCGGCCGGAAGTAAGCCTCAGCCGGTTGAGAACCCTGAAGGCGAAGAAGAGCCGGCTGTAGACCTCTCGACAGAAACGCAAGAGGAGACGCCGCTCCATATCAAGGAAATGGTGCGTGAAGAAGAAGTCGATTTGGACGAGCGGGATGTTCAGGATGAGGAGATCGATTACGTTTTCCCATCGGTGGATCTGCTGAACTCCCACCGTCAGGCCGAAGCAATCGATGACGCCGAATTGAAAGCCAACGCCGAGCTGTTGCGCGCAAAACTTGCCGATTTCGATGTCGAGGTCGCGAACGTCAGTGTCACGCCCGGCCCGGTTGTGACATTGTATGAGCTTGTTCCTGCAACGGGAGTAAAGGTCGCCAAAATTGTCAACCTCGCTAACGACCTCGCTCTTGCTATGCAGGCAAAAGGAATCCGGATTGAAGCGCCCATTCCGGGGAAAGGGACGGTCGGCGTCGAGATACCGAATCATAAACCGTCGCTGGTGACGATTCGCAGCATCATCAATTCGGCAAAATTTCGGGATGCGCAGGCGGCGCTACCGCTCGCCATGGGAAAAACAATCTCCGGCGAAGTGTATGTCGACAACCTCACCAAAATGCCCCACCTGCTCATCGCCGGTTCGACGGGTTCGGGAAAAAGCGTCGGCATTAATACCATCCTTGCGAGCATTCTTTACAGGCTCCATCCATCGGAAGTAAAGTTCCTGATCATCGACCCGAAAAAAATCGAGCTTAGTCTCTACAAAAAACTCGAACATCATTACCTTGCCGTATCAAAAGATGTCGACGAAAAGATTATCACGATGCCGCAGAACGCCGTTCTGGCGTTGAAGGCCGCCGAGCTTGAGATGGAACAGCGCTACGACAAACTTGCTCATGCAGGCGTACGAAACATTGCCGACTACAACGAGCGTATCTCGTCGGGACGGCTGAAAGATTCGGATACGTTCAAGCACCGGAAGCTCCCGTACATCATCATCATCATCGACGAGCTTGCCGATTTGATGATTACCGCTGCACGTGATGTCGAAGAGCCTATCACGCGGCTGGCGCAGCTTGCGCGTGCTGTCGGCATTCACCTTGTTCTTGCAACACAACGCCCCTCGGTCAACGTCATCACCGGCGTTATCAAAGCGAATTTTCCTGCTCGCATTGCATATCAAGTTGCCTCAAAAACAGACTCGCGCACCATTCTCGATATGAACGGCGCCGAGCAGCTCCTCGGCAACGGCGACATGCTCTATATGCCGTCGTCCAGCCCGAAGCCGATCCGCATTCAGAATGCGTTCATTTCGAGCGATGAAGTGGAATCGATCGTCGATCACATCGGCAGGCAGAAAGGCTACAGCAGGCCGTTTGAATTGCCGTCGGTGCTGGAGAAACAACGGGCTTCGATGAGCTCCAGCGGGGGAGAGCGCGATGAATTGTTTCAGGAAGCGGCGCGGACAATTGTGCGGCACCAGCAAGGATCCGTTTCATTGCTGCAGCGGCGTTTAAAAGTAGGCTACTCGCGGGCTGCGCGATTGGTCGATGAACTTGAAGCTGCCGGGATTGTCGGACCGTTCGATGGCAGCAAAGCGAGGGAGGTGCTTGTCGAAAGCGAAGCGGAGCTTGAAGCCATTTTGAAGAGCTTGACATGATGAAACGATCGTTGATTCTTTTCCTGGTGTTGACCTTCCTGCAAGCGGTGTTTACCACTCTGCACTCGGGTCAGAACGCAAGACTAAACGCTGCAGAAGTCATTGAGAAAGTACAGGAAACCTACGCAAACGTCGACGATGCAACGGCGGACTTTACCCAAACTGTTTCCTTGAAGTACGCTAAAATCGAGCAGACGTTTACCGGGACAGTGATGATGAAGAAGGGAAACAAATACCGCATCGAGTCGCAAGAACAGACTCTTGTGACCGATGGGACGACAGTGTGGGCGTACTCTCCCGTGAATAAACAAGTCCTTATCGATACATATAAAGAAACTCCCTACACGTTCTCTCCTGAAAAATTTCTTGTCGGACTTCCGAAAAATTTTCGCGCAGCGCTCATCGATGAGAGCGGGCCGGACGGGCACGCGGCGTACACGCTAAAGCTCTCGCCGAACTCCGGCACGGATAAATTTGTGAAATCGCTCAAAGTATGGATTGATGATGCCGATTGGAGCATCCGGGGCGTCGAGTATATCGACATGAATGAAACGCGGACAGTCTATACGTTGAAGAACGTTCGGTTCAATACCGGAATTTCCAATGACCGCTTCGTGTTTACAGTTCCGGAACATGTCGAGGTCATCGACATGCGGCCCAAGCAACATCATGCGACTCACCAGTAAGCCCCTTTTCTCCCAATGAACAAGGCTAAAACATTCATCCGGTATACCGTCAGCTTTCTTGTCACGGCGCTTTTCATGTACCTGGCGTTTCGCGGTCAGAATCTTGACGCTATTTGGAATTCGTTGTCGCAGGTCCGCTTCGTATGGATTTTTTATCTTATCGTCGGGGGCATTCTCAGCCATATCGTTCGCGCATGGCGATGGCAATACCTTCTCATCCCCATGAAGAAGAACGTCACCCTTCGGAATTCCTTCTCCGCCGTGATGATCGGGTATATGGTCAACAATTTTTTACCGCGTGTGGGAGAAGTTGTCCGTCCGTACACGCTTGGAAAACTCGAAGGGATTTCGAAATCTGCTGTGTTCGGTACCGTGATCATCGAACGTATTATCGATATCATCAGCTTCTTCTCTATCCTGCTCGCGGTGATGTTTTTTTATTCCGATTCGTTTGCGGAGCTGTTCCCCTCGTTTTCTTCGATGGAACCCTTCTTCCTTGGCGGATCGGTGTGTGCATTCCTGCTTTTTATATTCCTGTTTTTCAAGGCAGAATATATATTTTCACTCCTCAAGAGAAGCCTGGTCTTCCTGCCGGTCAAAATCCGCGGCAAATTCGACCGCGTCTTTGAATCGTTCATCAGCGGTTTTGCAATCGCTAAATACCCGGGTCAATTTGCGATGATCATCATCACAAGCTATATTATCCAGGGACTCTATTTATTGTTGATGTATATCCCGTTTTTCGCTTTCGATGCGATGGCTAACCACTCGCTCGATTTCGGTTCCGCGACTATCCTGCTCGTGGTTTCCACCGTTGCTTTTGCCTTCCCGACGCCGAGCGGTTTTGGCACGTATCATTCGTTCACGTCCTTCACCCTCACCCGGTTATATCACATCGACGGCGTAACAGCCTTAAGTTATTCGATTCTTACACACGAAATCGGCGTGTTGCTGACGACGGTCATAGGATTATATTATTTTTTTAGGGACCATATTCGAGTTACTGAAATTGTGAGAGAGCCCGGATAACGGTACTGGGGTTAACAATAAAGGGAAATGTATGAAACAGGTTTCACAGGAAATGAAGAAAGGTTCGATGCACGTCGAAGATGTGCCCGAGCCGGCCTTGAGAAGCGGCGGCGTCATTGTCCGCAACGAATATTCGTTGATCAGCGCAGGCACAGAGCGATCATCCGTACAGAAACGGAAAGAGAGTCTGCTTTCCAAGGCAAGGTCGAATCCGGATATGGTGAAGCTTGTCCTGAGCCAGATGAGGCAGCAGGGTGTCTGGAACGTGTACAGAAAGGTGATGGCAAAGCTTGAGGCGTTCGGTCCGCTCGGGTACAGTTCTGCCGGAACTGTCATTGGCGTTGCGAACGATATCGATGATTTCACCGTGGGGGACCGGGTTGCGTGCGGCGGCAGTTCCGCAAGCCATGCTGAAGTGTTGTTTGTGCCGAAAAATCTTTGCGTGAAAGTTCCGGCGGGACTTTCGATGCAAGAAGCAGCCTTCACCACGGTGGGGGCAATTGCGCTTCAGGGCGTGAGGCAAACCGCACCTACGCTGGGAGAAACAGTTGCCGTTATCGGTCTTGGACTCGTCGGGCAGCTCACGGTACAGATTCTGAAAGCCGCCGGATGTTCGGTGATCGGGATCGACCTTGACCAGCGTTCGGTTTCGCTCGCGAAATCTCTCGGTGCCGATGTTGCATTCCCCCGAACTTCAAGAGGATTGATGACCGATATCCAATCACAGACGCGTGGGCTTGGTGTTGATGCTGTCATCATCACCGCGGCAACGAAGAGCAGCGACCCGGTGCAGCTTGCCGGAGAGATCGCCCGCGACAAAGCTCGTGTAGTCCTCGTAGGGGATGTCGGCATTGCTCTTCCACGGACTCCGTACTACATGAAGGAGCTCGAATTTTAGAATATCACGCTCGTACGGCCCCGGGCGTTATGATAAATCGTACGAAGAGAAAGGACACGATTACCCGCTTGGGTTTGTGCGCTGGACAGAGAAGCGTAATATGGAGGAGTTCCTTCGCCTGGTGCAAGAGAAGAAGGTCAATGTGGAGAAGTTGACGACTCATACGTTTCCCATTGAGGAGGCTTTAACGGCGTATGCTATGATTGCAGGGGGAACCAAAGAACGTTATATCGGCGTGTTGCTGGAGTATCCGCACGAGAGGAAAACCGGCCAGAACGTTGTTCCTGTCACGGAGCCGCGTGAGTCAAAAGGCTCGCTCTCGGTCGGTTTTATCGGTGCTGGGAATTTTGCGCAAAGTTCCCTTATACCGTTCATCAATACAAAAAGCGTAACGTTGAAGGGTGTATGCACATCCAACGGCTTGAATGCAAAGAATGTCGCGCGGAAATTCGGGTTTGAATTTGCAACAACAGATCCGAAAGAAATTTACGCTTTGAAAGAAATCGATACTGTGTTCATCGCAACTCGACACAACCTTCATGCGTCGTTGTGTGTCCAAGCAATAAAGCATCACAAACATGTGTTTGTGGAAAAGCCGCTTGCACTCAACGAAAGAGAGCTTTCCGAAGTCGTCAAGGCCTATGAATCGGCGAAGAAACAATCCCATCTTCGATTCATGGTCGGGTTCAACCGGAGGTTTTCCCCATCGGTTCGCCGGGCAAAAGCTTTTTTTGCCGATGCTGCCGAGCCGATGCTCGTCAATTACCGCGTGAATGCCGGCTTCTTACCGAAAGATCATTGGAGTCAGGATCCTACGGAAGGGGGCGGAAGAATTATCGGCGAGGTATGTCATTTCATCGACACGATTCAATATGTCACGAACGGTGAGCCAGTGCAGGTTTTTGCGCAGTCGTTATCGCTGGGCGGAGAACGGTCGCAAACCGACAATGTTGCAATCACCATCCGACTTTCGAACGGTTCGATAGGAGTGATTACGTATCTCTCGAATGGAGATTCCGCTCTCCCGAAAGAACGGGTTGAAATCTTCTCGGGGGGTAAAACGGCAATTATCGACAACTTCAAGGTATTGGAAACCTATCATGGCGGAGCGCGAAAAGTTTACGAGACGGCGTCGGTTGAAAAAGGACATAAAACTGAAGTCGAAGGATTTATCAACTCCGTGCATCTGGCGAACGACCTCATCCCGTTCCAAAGTCTCGTTGTTACAACGCGTGCGACGTTTAAAATTATTGAATCGCTCGAGAGCGGGCTTCCCGTTGGACTCTAAATTGTCTGTTTCGGCTGTGATCGTTGCTATCGCTCTGGCGTGTTCTACAAGCTCCTCGCGCGCGCAATCCGAAACGGATACCGTGAATGGCCCACAGGAACGGGCGAACACTTTTTCAATCTATGGCGGGATGGGGATCTCCTTTTCGGCTGCACCGGGACTGGTAAATTATCTCAACACGCTCGCCGACCCGACGCAACAGGTAAGCACGTTTGGGAGCGATGTCGAGTTTTTCGGAGGCGCGGAATTTCCCCTGAGCGTTGATTGGGGCGGGGCGCTGGAATATTCATACCTCTTCAAATCTTATACGCTTCCCACCTCTGTTGCCGGAACGTATACGATTTTTTACAACATCAACATGCCGACGGCGATGGTGCATTATGTGATGTCGGGCAAAGGATATTTCTTGAAGTTTGGCGGCGGAATCGGTTACCATACTGCTTCCCTGGAGCAGAAGTGGTCATATTACGGTACTGACGAGACTTACTCAACTCATGGCATAGGCTTGAAAGCACAGGCAGTTGGCCAGACCGCATTTGATGACCATCTTTACGCTTACATCGGAGGGAATATGCGCTGGGAGTTGTTAGGGCGCTTGAAAAGCAATGACGGTACAGTGTTGCAAAACCAAGGAAAGGTAGCATCCCTGTCGATGTTTGTCGTAGGCCTTGGTTTTGGAATGACATATTATTTTTAGAACGATTCTTCCTGGTTCCCTCCCTAACAGGGGAGGGCCAGGGTGGGGTTAGGAAGGCGAAAGCGGCGTCAACATTCGCTATTGTGTTTAGATCAAAATAATTATAGGAAGGACATAATGAAAATATTTATTCTTTTCCTATGCGGATTGGTGTTACTCTTTGCATCTTCCATGAGCCAGGAAACAAATTCGACAAAGAAAGGAAAATCGTCTGTGACTGCAACGAAGGTACATCACGGGCTTGTTGTCATTGCAACATCGATGGGGAACATCACTGTTCAATTGGCGGATGATAAAGCGCCTAAACACGCCGCGAATTTTCGCAAACTGGCGAAGGAAGGATTTTATGTTGGAACAACATTCCATCGCGTGATTCCCGGTTTCATGATTCAAGGGGGCGACCCAAATTCAAGAGGGGACGACCGTTCGAAGGACGGCCTTGGAGGGCCCGGGTACACGATCGATGCCGAGATCGGGCTGACCCATGACCGGGGGGTTATTGCTGCAGCGCGGCTGGGTGACGAAGTAAATCCGCAACGCAAATCGAACGGCAGCCAATTCTATATCACTGTTGCTCCTGCAAAATTTTTAGACGGCCAATACACCGTTTTCGGAAAAGTGGTGAAGGGAATGGATGTTGTGGACAAGATCGTGGCAGTCCCGCGCGACCGCAACGATAATCCGATTCAAAAAGTGGTCATCAAGAAAATGACCGTTAAATAAATACTCTACGTGCTATGGCGAAAAGCAGCAAAGGAAAAATTTCAGTCGATGCTTTTCTTTCTTCCATCAAGAAAAAGGAATTCGCGCCGGTCTATTTTTTTTTCGGCGAGGAAGATTTTCTTATCGATGAAATTATCGAAGCTGTCGTCGCAGAAGGCGTCGATGCCGCAACCAGAGGCTTTAACCTCGACATTATTCACGGCGGGGAAATAGACGGGAAAGACATCGTTTCCATCGCCTCCTCTTTTCCCATGATGGCAGAACGCCGGGTTGTCGTTGTGAAAGATTTCGACCGCGTTTCCAACAAAGAGCTCATTGAGCCGTACCTCGAACACCCCTCTCCGACAACATGCCTCATGCTGATTGCCTCGAAACCCGATACACGCAAGAAACCGTACCCGTTGTTGAAAAAAAAATCTGTCGGCGGTGAATTTAGCCGCATGTATGATAACGAGATACCGGGATGGATCGAGCGCCGCGTTAAGATGTTGCAACGGGCAATGACGCCGGAAGCCGCGGAACTTTTGCAGGCGTACGTCGGCAATTCCCTCCGTGATGTCTCAAACGAAATAGAAAAATTGCTGATCGCTGTCGGAGCGAAACCGACGATCGAATTGGAAGACGTTGAAGCTGTGGTCGGCATTTCGAAAGAATTCACCGTCTTTGAATTGACAAAGATGGTTGGCGAAAAGAATATCTCCAAATCGATCGAAATTGTGGAACGCATGATCGATAGCGGAGAATCGCCACAATTGATTATTGTGATGCTCACCCGCCATTTCATCATCATGGCAAAACTTCGCGAACTTCAGGCCGCAGCAAAATCGGATTTCGAATTAGCGGGCGCCGTCAGGGTCAGCCCTTTTTTTATTAAAGAGTACCTCTTCCAGCTTCGCCGCTATTCTCCCGGCGCCGTGGAAAACGCCTTTCTTGCACTTGCTCGCGCCGACCGGGAACTGAAATCCTCCGCCGTAGACCCGAAGCTTGTCATGGATGTTCTGTTGTGCGAAATTATGGGGCAAGCGGCAGTGAATGCCGATGCCTGATTTTGAAATGCAGTCTCTGGAAGCTAGGTCTTGGTTATTAGCGGTTGGTTTTTAGATAGTCAAAAATTCTAACGACACTAATACTTTACAGCACATATTCTGTCTCCTATATTCTGTCTCCTATATTCTGTCTCCTGTATTCTGTCTCCTGTCTCCCATATTGTGTCTCCTGAATTTCTCATTGCCCTCTTATGCATTTTGTTATAGGAACATTGCTGGCGGTCGCAGTAGCTTTTGCATCTCGCCATTTTCGTTTTCTCTCACGAAGCGGTAGCGTGGCGACTTTTTTTCTGGCAACGGTTATTTTCGGAGCCGGCGGATGGCAATGGTCGATTCCTATCGTCGCATTTTTTATTTCGTCGAGCCTCCTTTCAAAATTGGGCAAAGGTCGCAAAGCACAATTCGAGTTGATGTTTGAGAAAACAGACACTCGCGACGCGGGGCAAGTTGCCGCAAACGGAGGCGTTGCCGGGATCGTAGTTCTCTGCTCTTACTTCTTCCCGGAATATCATCAATGGTACGGTGTATATCTTGCTTCGCTTGCGGCGGTTACGGCAGACACATGGGGGACGGAAATAGGGCTGCTCGCGAAGAGTTCCCCCCGCTCGATCATTACGTTTCAAAAAGTTGAAACCGGGACAAGCGGTGCAGTGTCTCCCATCGGGATCGTCGGCGGTGCATGCGGCGCTTTTTTTATTGCATTGAGCGGAAGTTTCTGGATGACCGCAACCGCGCTTATTTCTGCTTCCATCATGATCATATTCGCAGGCATGGCTGGGTCTCTTGTTGACAGTGTGCTCGGTGCAACAGTGCAGGCAAAATATCGGTGCGCGGTTTGCGGAAAAATGACTGAGCGTACACTTCATTGTGAATCCCCGACCACACGGATCGGCGGTGTGCATTGGATTGATAATGACATGGTGAACTGGGTGTGTGCAATAGGGGGAGCAATATTTTTTGTTTTACTATCGGTCGCCAAATGATCGATCTATACTTCTTTCTCTGATGCCAGAGTTCCGAAGGAATCCCTCTGGGAAAAGAAACAAAGGGGTCATTCGGACGAAAGATTTCTCCCCCTCCAAAAACTAAAAAAGCCGGGATGCCGTAAAGCGGCATTTGGTTACTTTCTCGGGAAGAAAGTAACTATCTCAAATCGATACAGACATCGGCATATATCAATCCAATCCTCTTCTTTCTTAAAATGAGCCGTTATCACCTCCTTATTCACCTTTACTTTCCTTGAAAAGATTGCTATTTTGATGGTGAAAACTTATGAAAATTGTTAGAATTTCTTCAATTTCTGTCGGCGGGGACAATCCATTGGTCTTGATTGCAGGTCCCTGCGTTGTCGAAAACCGGGATATGATCTTTTCGACGGCTGACAAAATTAGAGAGATCACCTCACGGCTCGGTGTGCCGTTTATTTTTAAATCCTCCTACAAGAAGGCGAATCGGACAAGCGTAAGCGGTTTTACAACTATCGGCATTGATGAAGCGCTGAAGATTTTGGCAGAGGTGAAAAAAGAGTTGAGCATTCCAATTCTTACGGATGTCCACACAACGGAAGAAGTGCATGCCGCGGCGCAAGTCGCCGATGTTATCCAGATTCCTGCGTTTCTTTGCCGCCAGACCGATTTGCTGATTGCTGCGGGTGAAACCGGTAAAGCGGTGAACATCAAGAAAGGACAATTTCTCGCGCCGGAAGATATGAAACATCCGGTCGAAAAAGTCGCATCGACAAAAAACGAAAGAATCCTCCTGACTGAACGAGGTGCTTCGTTCGGCTATCACAACCTTGTCGTCGACATGCGCGGTCTGCCGGTGATGCGCTCGTTCGGTTACCCGGTGATTTTGGATGCGACGCATTCCGTGCAGCTTCCGAGCAACGACAACGGGAAAAGCGGCGGCCAGCCGCAATATATTTTTCCGATTGTACGGGCCGGTGTCGCTGTCGGTATCGACGGCCTGTTCATCGAGACGCATCCCGACCCGTCTAAAGCTCTGAGCGATGCCGCAAGCCAGCTTCCGCTGTCGCGCCTTGAAGAATTGTTGCTCCAGGCGATGGAGATCGATTCCCTCGTAAAAAAGAATGGATGGTCGTGAGTCACGTTTCCCCGCACAATGGACAGCAGGCACTCTTTCCGCGCCCCTTGTCTGCGTTTGAACGCGAAACACTGCTCTGGCTTCTTCCGGCTGCACGTCCCGGCTACAACGAGTATCGCAAATATATTTCGGAGTGGGTCGTTGTCGGAGAAGGCAGGCGTGGTACCGGAAATTATATTCTGGCGGGGAGGGAAATTCTTCCCGATGTGGAATTCCCGCTGCCGCAAGTCTTCGCCTATGGAGTGATCCAGGCGGAGACCGTTACTATTTCTATAACGCTGCGCGAGTTGTTCGAAAACCAGCTTGAGTATGAAATCGTCAACTTGAACGGCGAAACGATTCCACAGCATTTTACGGAACGGCGGCGATGGAATTTTTCCCTCTGGTCTCCAACGAAGCCATGTCCGGCGTGCGGATCGAAGCTGCGCGAAGTTACCATGCATAGAGAAAGCGGAAGTGATGCAACGCTGGCAGTCTGCGTCTCCGACAAGAGGCTGTGGATTTTCGACTCTTTCGACTGCGTGAATCACCTCATTCCGGTGACGAATTTTCATAACGCACTCATGCTCCACAAGAATATTCGCGACCCCGAGACCGCCCTGCCCGCGGAAAATTTTTTCAAGCATCTTCATACGTTCTCCGATGTAGACCTCGGAGCTGCGTTTGTGCAATACAATAAACTGAGAAAAAAAATAGAACTTGGCAGAATCGTCGTGCCGCGTGCAACAAAAACAACTCTCGTCAACAAAGTCCTTTCACTTTTTAAAAAATGACCAACGAATCGTTTGAAATTGAAAAGGGGAAGCAAGTCATTCGTATCGAGGCGCACTCGGTTGCTGCACTTGCCGGCAAAATCAATGCATCGTTCGAAGAAGCCGTTCGTATAATTTTCGAGGCGAAAGGGAGAATTGTGATCACGGGGATGGGAAAGTCCGGGATTATCGCACGAAAAATAGTGGCGACGATGAACTCCACCGGCACACCGGCGATTTTCCTTCACGCCTCGGATGCAGTCCACGGCGACCTGGGAATGGTACGGAGAGAGGACGTCGTCGTGTGCTTGTCGAAAAGCGGCGAAACGCAGGAAATTTGTCAGCTCATTCCGATGTTCAAAAGGATTCAGGTCCCGATCATCGCCATGCTCGGCAATGTGAATTCGTCGATTGCGAAAGAGTCCGACGTTGTTCTCGATATCTCAGTGGAAGAAGAGGCTTGTCCGCATGATTTAGCTCCAACATCCTCGACGACTGCGGCGTTAGTGATGGGGGATGCCTTGGCGATCACGCTGCTGGAGAAAAGAAATTTCAGCAAAGAAGATTTCGCATTGTTTCATCCCGGCGGAAATCTCGGCAAGCGCCTGCTCCTGAAAATCGAAGAATTGATGACCGGCGGAGCGCTTGTGCCGAAAGTGTCACTGACGACCAGCCTCAGAGATACGATCCTTGAAATGACAACCAAACGGCTAGGCGCTACATGCGTGGTAGATGCCGGGGGAATTCTCCGCGGTGTTATCACTGACGGCGATTTGCGCCGCCTTTTGCAAAAAACGCCCGATGTTTCCGGCGTTACTGCAGAACAAGTGATGACAAAGAATCCCAAAACGATTTTGTTCGGAGCCTTAGCCGCTGTTGCTCTTCAAGAAATGGAGACGTTTAAAATTACACAGCTGATTATCGTGGATATGGAGCACCGGCCTCTCGGCATGGTCCATATTCACGATTTGGTGAAGGCCGGTTTGGCGACTCAGGAACGAGGATAACACGGTGAAGAGGCACATCGTTTTTCTCGCCGCTTGCGTGCTGTTTCTTTCCAGCGGTTGCGAAGAGAAAATTAAGCCTTCCGTTCTGGGAGGAGTTTCCAGTGCAACGCTTCCTACTCAGGAGAGCTGGAATACCACCGTGACGTTCACCGATTCAGGAATCGTTAAAGCAATTTTAAAGGCGGGGCACATCTCTGCATTCGAAGCGTCGAAGCAGACATTGCTCGACAGTGGTGTCCACGTCGATTTTTTTGACGAGCACGGAAAGCACTCGTCGGTCCTCACCTCGCGGTCGGGCAAGGTCGACGAGAACACGAACAACCTTGAGGCGATCGGAAACGTCGTTGTTGTGTCGGATAGCGGAGTTGTCGTTGAAACGGAAAAACTTTTCTGGGACAACCAACGCCAGCTTATCCATTCAGATGAGTTCGTCAAAATCACTTCCCCAAAAGAGAGTCTGCAGGGGCACGGTTTTGAGTCCGACCAAAGTTTGAGAAACTACAGAATCTTCAGAGTGACTGGAACCGCGAAACCGCAATGACCGGTGCGATGGAAAAGAGAAAAGAGAAAAGAGAAAAGAGGGTTCTGAGACCAAAGCATAGTATAGCAAGTCATGCCGGTTTGGTTTCAAGATGTGTCGGTGTATCCTTTGTCATTATCTTCCTTTTGTGCTGGAGAACTTTTGCACAAGGGAAGGATAATATAGTTTTGAAGAACGCCGATGTCTTTGTCGGCAAAAGCGTGAACGGGGAAGACATCCGCGAATTTACCGGTAACGTTCATTTGGTTCAGGGGAATGTGCTTGTCTGGTGCGACCGGGCGGTGCAACATCTTTCGAAGAACCAAGTCGAATTGATCGGCAGGGTGAGAGTAGTCAGGGACACGGTAACGTTGACGGCGAGTAGAGGGATGTATTACGGTGATACGAAAAAAGCTGTCTGCGAAGACGGTGTCCGGCTTGAAACTGGTCACGTCGTGCTGCTTGCCGACTCCGGAACTTATTTCACCGAGGAGAAGAAATCGTTCTTTCATTCTCATGTCCGCGTGATCGATTCGACAACAACAATCTTCAGCGACGACTTGACGTACCTTGAAAAAGAACGGGAGTCGATTGCCGTGCACAACGTGAAGGTCATCAACTCCAGCAACAATGTCCAACTCTTCGGCGATTATCTGGAACATTATGATGACACACGCTACAGCAAGCTTACAGTGCATCCGCGATTGATGCAAATCGATACGTCGTCGAAGGGAGAAATCGATACGCTTGTCGTCAAAAGTAAACTCATGGAATCGTACGACGATTCGACGCAAAAATTGATCGCAACGGACAGTGTAGCTATGGCTCGCGGGGCGATGTCGGTGAAGTGCGGTTGGGCGAAATATTATATCCGAAGCCAAATCATTGAATTGCGGCAGGAACCGGTAGTGTGGTATGATGACAATCAGGCTTCCGGTGATTCGATTTCGCTGTACATGGTGCATAATAAATTGCAAAGAGCAGTGATACGCGGAAGGACATTCGCCCTTTCCCTCAGCGATAGCGCCTATCCTGAGCGGTACAATCAGTTGACGGGGAGAAAAATTGAGATGTTCTTCGAGAATGATAAACTTCACGAGATGACCGTCGACCAGAATGCCATCAGCTTATATTATTTGTACGATGGCAAGGACCCGAACGGCTGCAACAAAACGAGCGGTGATGAAATTACGATGACATTCATTGAAGGGAAAATTGACGTGATTCGTATCGTAAAAGGGATCGAAGGAACCTATTATCCCGAGAACATGGTGCTTAAAAAGGAGACCAAGTATAATCTCGACGGTTTTGTCCTAAGGACAGACCGCCCAACGCTCAAATCCATTTTTCCTACTCTGAAAAGTTTATGACCGAAATACAACCCGGCTCTTTTAACCCCGGCGCTCAATCTTCGCCGGAATCAGCTTCCACAACAAAAAGTAACCGGATTGTTCTTCGGGCCGAGAGTCTTGTGAAATTATACAAGAAGCGGGCGGTCGTAAAAAATGTTTCGGTGGAGGTGCAACAGGGAGAAATTGTAGGGTTACTCGGTCCGAACGGAGCGGGAAAAACGACGACGTTTTATATGATCGTAGGGATGATCAGGCCGAATGGAGGGCATGTATATCTTGAAGAAAAAGACATCACACGGCTGCCGATGTACAAACGGGCCCATGCGGGAGTTGGATATCTTCCGCAGGAACCGTCGGTATTTCGCACAATGACAGTGCGGGAAAATGTATTGGCTGTTTTGCAGATGACGAAACTGACTCCCGCGCAACAAGCTGCTCGATGCGACACATTGCTCAGGGAATTCGGTCTGACGCATTTATCGAAGAGTAAAGGATATGTTCTCTCCGGCGGTGAGCGCCGCCGGACGGAAATTGCCCGCGCCCTGGCGACCGACCCGAAATTCATTTTGCTCGATGAGCCGTTTGCCGGTATCGACCCGATCGCCGTCGAAGAGATCATGAGGATCGTGACCAGTCTCCGCTCGCGGGGGATCGGTGTTCTGATCACCGACCATAACGTGCATGAAACGCTCTCGATTACCGACCGGTCGTACCTGTTGTTTGAGGGAAAAATCTTAAAAAGCGGTACGGCCGAATTTCTCGCAAATGACCCTGAAGCCCGAAAACTGTACCTTGGGGAGAGTTTTAAACTGGACCGGTATGAGTGAGAGGTAGAATACAGGAGACAGAATACAGGAGACAGAATACAGGAGACAGAATACAGAATACAGGAGACAGAATACAGAATACAGAAAATATTAGTTAGGGGGAATTGGATATGGATCAAAGGGGAGCGACAAGTTTCAAAGAACTGATCGTTTGGCAAAAAGCACATAAATTTGTTTTGAAAATTTATTCGTTCACGGAAAGTTTTCCTGTAAAGGAAACATACGGGTTGATGTCGCAAATGAGAAGGTCGGCCGTTTCAGTAGCAGCGAATATTGTCGAGGGATTTAAGAAGAAGGGAAAAGCTGACAAGATAAGGTTCATGAATATTGCTCAAGGTTCGTTGGAAGAATGCAGATACTATTTAATTTTATCGGAAGATTTACATTATGGGGAAACGAAGGAACTTGCAAAGTCAGCTGAAGAGGTTAGTAAACTTCTTTATGCATACTCCAACGCAATTCGTAAAAGCTTCTGAATTCTGTATTCTGTTTCCTGTATTCTGTCTCCTGTATTCTGTTTCCTGTATTCTGTTTCCCGTATTCTTGCCCATTGAAAAACAAAAAAGTTTCAATTCACTAATGCAAAAGGATACTCCATGGTTGTTGTACTCGAACAACATGCCGCAGAGCAAGATATAGAACGTATCATCAAGGTGCTTCACGATTTCGGGTTTGACGTCCATCGCTCGACCGGCATCAATCAGACTGTGCTTGGGGCAATCGGAGTGAAACCGGATTTCGATACACGGCAGTTGGAACTTCTGCCGGGTGTCGCACACGTGTACCGGATCACTGACCCGTTCAAGCTCGCGAGCAGATCGTTCCATCCGGAGAACTCTGTCTTCGATATCAAAGGAGTGAAAATAGGTGGCAAAGAGGTTGTTGTGATGGCGGGGCCATGCTCGGTCGAAAGCGAGGAGCAAATTTTTGCCATCGCGAAACATGTGGGGGGGCACGGGGCGAAATTTCTCCGGGGGGGTGGATTCAAGCCGCGAACGTCCCCCTATTCATTTCAGGGCATGGGCGAAGAAGGGTTGAAGCTGATGCGCCGCGCCGCAGACGAGTTCGGACTGCTTGTCATTACCGAAGTGATGGACTCGAACCAGATAGAGCTTGTCGATAAATATGCCGACGTCCTTCAAATAGGCGCACGCAACATGCAGAATTATAATTTCCTCAAAGAGCTCGGCAAATCAAGAAAGCCTGTCATGTTGAAACGCGGTTTGTCGGCGACGATTGAAGAATGGCTGATGTCGGCGGAGTATATTCTTTCAGGAGGAAACAAGCAAGTGATTCTGTGCGAACGGGGCATACGAACGTTTGAAACAGCCACTCGAAACACGATGGATATTAGTTCCATCCCGGTGATTCACGCGAAAAGCCATTTGCCCATTGTCGCGGACCCGTCGCATGGCATCGGGATTCGCGATAAAGTGACGCCGATGGCCCGCGCTGCAGTTGCCGCTGGCGCCGATGCAATCATGGTGGAAGTCCACAATGATCCCGACCATGCCAAATCGGACGGGGCACAATCGCTTTTCCCCGAACAATTTGACGAATTGATGAAACAAGTTCGCATTATTGCAGAAGCCATTGGAAGAAGCATTGCGTAAAGCAATTAATAATTAAGAATTATGAATTAGGGATTGAAAATTAGAAATTTCTTAAGGCTAGCATTCCTTACTCCTTGCTCCTTACTGTTTACTGTTCCTTGTTAATTGATCATGAAGATTGCCATCATCGGCGTCGGCGTTATAGGCGGCTCTCTGGGTCTTGCTCTTAAGCAGAATAATCCGCGTGCAATAATTGTCGGATTCGATTCACCGGATGTGCTGCGCAAAGCAAAAAAAAGAAAAGCGATCGATATATCCGCACCGACTCTTCGAAGTGCTGTAGCCGATGCTGAAATTGTTTTTGTCTGCACTCCAGTCGGGTCAATCCTGAATCTTCTCCCTAAGATATCCCGCCTTATTCCTCGTCAAACCATCGTTACGGATGTAGGAAGCGTGAAAGGCGTCATTCGATCATGCGCAATAAAATATTTTTCGTCGCACGGAATATTTGTCGGCGGCCATCCGATGGCAGGTTCGGAAGGGAACGGCATCGAATATGCCGACAGCCTCCTCTTTCAAAATGCGGTTTATGTTTTATGCCCGCTTCGTAGGGGCGGGAAGAACATCCAGCCGTTAGTATCGTTGCTGAAATCAATCGGCGCGAGAATTTTAACGATGGATGCAGGAGACCACGACCGTGTGGCGGCGGCAATCAGCCATCTTCCGCAGCTTATCGCTGTAAGTTTGATGGATTATGCGGCGCGCAAAAATGCACGTAACCCCGCCTTTCTGCAGCTTGCCGCCGGCGGTTTCAGGGATATGACGCGAATCGCTTCAAGCCCGTTTACCTTGTGGAAGGATATTCTCTCGACCAACAGGTATGAAGCGGGAAAAGCGTTGGAGGAATTTGAGACATCGTTGGGAGAATTCCGCAAAGGGCTTTTACAGCGTTCGCTGGTGGATGTCGGTAAGAGGTTCATCCGTGCAAAATCGTTTCGCGATTCGATCCCGAAAAATACGAAAGGGTTTCTTCATTCCCTCCACGACCTCTTTGTATGGGTCGATGACAAACCCGGAACCCTTGCAGCGTTGACGGCAACATTGTTCCGTTCCGGGATAAACATCAAAGACATCGAATTATTGAAGGTAAGGGAAGGACAAGGAGGGACATTCCGAATATCGTTCGAATCGCCTGACATTGCGAGAAATGCTACAAAAGTTCTTCGATCAAATGGTTTTCGGGTCGTAAAATAGGAAATGCGATGAAGTATAACGCCGGGGGTTACTTTTGAAAAGTATTTATTGTAGAAGGAATTGTGATGGCACGCAAAATTTGCTTTATGAGTTTAATGCTTGTTTTTTATTTTTCATTTGCATGGAGCTGGGGCGGACCGACGCATAAATTCATTAACAAGGAAGCGGCGATACATCTGCCTCCATCGTTCCCGTTCTTTGCGAACAACATCCAATGGATCAGCGATCACGCAGCCGACGCCGACAATCGCAAAAGCAGCGACCCAACCGAGGCACCGAAGCACTTCATCGATATAGAAGATTACCCTGAGTTTGCTACGGGCACACTTTCTCACAACTATGACACGTTGGTCGCAAAACACGGGTTGGGCTTCGTGACAAATACCGGCGTGGTTCCGTGGGCAATTATCTGGTCGCTGGATTCGCTGACCAATTGCCTTCGAAGAGGAGATTCGGTCAGGGCGCTACAGTTTGCTGCCGATTTGGGGCACTATGTCGGCGATGCGCATCAACCGCTACATGTGACGAACAACTACGACGGACAATTGACGGGCAATAACGGAGTCCATGCCCGATATGAATCGACCATGCTGGACACCTACAATTACTTGAGCCAGATCGCCGTCGTCGCGAAATCTGCGCACTTCATTCCGGTGCCGATCGATACAAACTTCGCCTTTATTATTCACGGCAATGGGCTTGCTGACTCTATTTTTAAAGCCGACAATTATGCCAAGTCAATTGACGCTAAATATGGCAGTTCCTATTATGCAGCACTGTGGGCAGGAACAGGCGCCATGACACAAAATCAGATTCAGGATGCCACTGTCGACTTGGCCAATCTTTGGTACACCGCCGCGGTGAATGCGGGACTTGTTCCCGATTCCTTCACGCTCATTTCTTTAAGTGTCTCACCGACAATGATAGCCTTCGGCAATGTTCGTTTGGGAAGTGCCAAAGATACAACAGTGACGATATCAAATAAGGGAATAGATTCCGTCAAAATTACGAATATCGTATCATCGGGAAGTCCCTTTTCTGCCGTGACAACCTCCATGAGTATTGCTCCCGGGGAATCATTTATCGATACTTTGCGGTTTATCCCCGAAGCGACCGGTTCTGCAAATGCAGAGATTGTCATTACAAGCAATGCTCCATCATCGCCGGACACAATACATGTAGATGGGAGCGGCCAGTCTGCAACCGGCGTAGCGGCTTCACGAACGAGTTCGTTGAATCAGTTTGCCCTCAGTCAAAATTACCCCAACCCTTTTAATCCGAGCACGACAATTTCATTCACGATTGGATCTCCAACGTTTGTCATTGTAAAAATCTATAATCTCGCAGGCGAAGAAGTTGAAACCCTTGTTTCGGAGAGAAGAACTGCAGGAACCTATCATGTTGAATGGAAAGCAAACCATAGTGCCAGCGGGATATACTTTTGCCGGATGGAGGCAGGGGGTTATGCATTTACGAAGAAGATCATTTTGCTGAAGTAACATAGAACGAGGGGAGTCGGAGAGGACTTGTCCAATAAGTTGCTCCTATCAGGATGTTTGTTCATTTCTTTGGTTCAAACCGAAAATTTTGTCATTTTTGCCAACGATCAGTAACTCCTCTTCGCATAGTTGAGAACAAAGTTGTTTGCTCGATGACATTTAAAACTTTCTTATCTATTATGGCTAAAACGTGCATGAATCCATGAAATCATCGGAGGTAATCTGCAATCTGCGTCCGAATCTGAGCCGGTCTGCGTGATCAATATTGGCATTAGAATTGAACAGAACTTTCCTTCGATCCACTCACATCTTTTTCACAATGGAGGTTTCATACTATGAGCGTCAGTCAGCTTGCAAAATCGATCGCTGAGTCTCCGACGTTGAAATTGAACGAAGAGGCGCGGGTATTGCGGGAAAAAGGGGAAGCAGTTATTCACCTTGGCGCCGGTGAGCCAAAAAATAAGGCTCCGATCAATGCAATTCTTAGTGCGGCCGCTAAGCTTAACGCTGCCGATATCAAATACACTCCCTCTGACGGAATCCCGTCGCTCAAGAAGGCAATTATCAAATATACGGAGGAGAATTATGACCGTGTTGCAGCGCCGGAAAATGTGATCGTTTCTTCCGGGGCTAAACAATCAGTGTTCAACGTCCTTTATTCGATCGTCAATCCTCAGGATGAAGTCATCATACTTGCCCCGTACTGGGTTAGTTACCCGGACATGGTGAAGATGGTCTATGGCGTACCGGTCATTGTCACACCGGAAGACGGGGGATTCTATCCAAGGATGGAAGATGTTCTGAAGGCCGTCAGCTCGTATACGAAAGCGATCATCGTCAACAGTCCCAATAATCCTTCCGGAGTAGTTTACCCGGAAGAATTTATCGCCCAAATTGTCGAATATTGCGAGACAAAGGGGATTTACGTCATCATGGATGACATTTATCACAAGCTGGTCTTTGACGGTAAGACTGTTCCAGTGTGCTACAAATACACAAAGAAAGACATTGAGTCGACCCACATTATCGTTGTGAATGGTGTTTCGAAATTGTACGGCATGACCGGTTTTAGAATCGGGTGGACAGTTGCAAACAGAGAGCTTGTGGGGATCATGTCAAACGTCCAGGGACAAATCACTTCCTGCACGTCGGTATTGCTTCAAGCGGCTGCAGAAGGTGCATTGACCGGTCTGCAAAGCGTCACCGAAAGCCTTCGCATGACGCTGGAAAATAACCGCAACGTTATGATGCAGGAGCTCAACTCCTTCAACGGCGTAAAATGTACAAAGCCGAATGGGACATATTATTGCTTGCCGGATTTCCGGGCATATTCTAATAAATCTGTGGACCTCTGTCAGCTTCTGTTAAAAAAAGCTCTTGTTGTCACAGTTCCCGGTAAAGAATTCGGTATGGAGGGCCATCTGCGTATCAGTTATGCCGGCTCTATCAAAGACATCACCGAAGGCATTGCGCGAATTAAATGGGCGCTCGATCCATCATCACCAAACGAAATCTATATTGGCGACCGAAAACTTGTGAGGGACTGGCTATGAACAACATCTTAGACATTAAAACCCCTGCTCAAAGCGAAGCCTCTGCGTTGAAAAGTGATTATGGGCTTGCCAACCACGGCCTCGAAAATTTGCGTATGGCGTACTGGAACTTGCCGACGGAAGCGTTGTATGAGGAAATAAGTTTCCGGCGCGAGGCGAAAATTTCCCATCTCGGTCCGATCGTCGCCAGCACAGGTAAACATACTGCGCGCTCTGCGACCGACAAATTTATTGTGAAAGAACCGTCGACTGAAAATCAAATTTGGTGGGGACAGTATAATCGCCCGTTCAGCACCGACAAATTCAACGACCTCTATAACAGGCTCCAGGGATTCTTGCAGGGAAGAGATGTATTTGTGCAGGATTGTTACGGCGGCGCCGACCCGAACTACAGGATGCCGATTCGTATCATTAGCGAGCATGCCTGGCATGCCATGTTTGCACGCAACATGTTCATTCTTCCCCAAACGAATGAAGAGTACCGCCGGCACGTTCCCGACTTCACTGTGATCGCTGTACCTTCGTTCAAAGGAATCCCCCAGATCGACGCAACGGCAACAAACACGTTTATCGTGCTGAATTTTGCGCAGCGATTGTGCATCATCGGTAACACGGCCTACGCCGGGGAGATAAAAAAATCTATTTTTACAATTCTTAATTATCTCCTTCCGTTGCAAGGCGTCATGGCAATGCACAGCTCGGCGAACATCGGCAAGGATGGAGATGCGGCAATTTTCTTCGGCCTCTCGGGAACCGGGAAAACGACCCTCTCCGCCGACCCGAAACGAAGCTTAATCGGGGACGACGAACATGGATGGAGTGATGAAGGGGTGTTCAATTTTGAAGGAGGCTGCTACGCAAAGGTCATCCGCCTCTCGCCGACTGCCGAACCGCAAATCTATGCAACGACAAAAATGTTCGGGACAATCCTGGAAAATGTCGTCTACGATCCGGTGACAAGGTTGATCGACCTCGACGATGAATCGATCACTGAAAATACACGAGCGTCGTATCCGCTCGAATATATTTCCAATGCCGTACCGGAAAAAATGGGTGGGCATCCGAAGAATATTATCTTATTGACGTGCGATGCTTCCGGCGTCATGCCGCCGATTGCACGGCTCACTCCCAACCAGGCAATGTATCAGTTCATTTCGGGATACACGTCGAAGATTGCAGGAACAGAAGTCGGGCTCGGCAAAGAGCCAGAGATGACATTCAGTACCTGTTTCGGCGCTCCGTTCATGGTGCACCATCCGTCGTTTTACGCAGACTTGCTGAAACGAAAAATATTGAAGCATGGCGTTACCTGCTGGCTGGTCAATACAGGATGGATTGGAGGACCGTACGGCATCGGCAAAAGGATCAGCATTGGACACACGCGTGCACTTCTCAACGACGCACTGAGCGGCGAATTGCAAAAAGCAAAATTTGTCAAAGACCCGATCTTCGGCTTTGAAGTTCCGACGAGCTGCGAGGGTGTTCCTGCTAACGTGCTCGATCCGTCAGGCTCATGGCCCAGCAAAGAGAATTACATGCAAAAGTACAAACAGCTTGCTGCGCGGTTTATCGAGAATTTCAAAAAATTCGAGGACGGGTGCCCGCAGGAAGTAATTCAGGCGGGACCAAAAATTTAGGAGTGGTCGTTAGAGGATAGAGAATGGTGGAATGATGGAATATTGGAAGAGGTAACCCCATTATTCCATCATTCCATCATTCCATCATTTCAACATTCCATCATTCCAAAATTCCCAGTGCTTCCGAATTGGCATTCCTATTCGGATGGTTTCGCAGGTTTTGAGGAAGTGTCTGGTTTTGTTGCAGGCTTTTCCTCTGTCTTTGGCGCCGGATTCGGCTTTGTGTTCTTTGATGCGGATGTTGATTCTTTTGCGTCCGGTCTCGGATTCTTGTAATCGGTCTGATAAAATCCGCTTCCCTTAAAAATCATTCCACCCCCCTTGCTTATGATGCGGACGAGATTTTTCGTCTTACATACGGGGCAAAGTACCAACGGATCCGCGCTCATCGACTGGATTTCTTCGAATTCGTGTTTGCATTTCTTGCATCGGTATTCGTAGGTTGGCATACTTTCGCTCTAACTCCCGTAAAGTTTTTTGAACCCTCGGTGCAGCCGCTCCGCCGCTTTTTCCAATTCCTCCATTGAACATGCATACGAGATACGGACATGGTCTTTCGACCCGAACCCGCTTCCCGGAACGACAACCACCCGTTCGTCATCAAGCAAGAACTGAGCAATGTCGTCCGCCGATTTGAGCGTCTTCCCCTGAATCTTTTTTCCGATATACCCCCTGAGATTAGGGAAAATATAAAACGCTCCCTTTGGTTTGACGCAAGAAATTCCTTTGATGGATGTTATTGCCCCGTAAATGAAATTCCGACGGCGCAGGAATTCGGCGTTCATGGTGTTGACTTCATCATGCGATCCGGTGAGCGCTGCAAGGGCTGCATGCTGTGAAATCGATGAGGCGTTGGAGGTTATCTGACTTTGCACTTTTTCGGCCGCGGAAACAATCTCTTTCTTCGCACCGAGATAGCCGATTCTCCACCCGGTCATCGAAAAAGCCTTCGAGACGCCGTTGACGGTGATGACGTGGTCTTTGACCTCCGGAATGGATCCCATGCTGAAGTGCTGAGTCCCGTCGTAGATGACCTTTTCATAAATTTCATCGGAGATAACGTAGAGGTCGGCCTTCGCGGTAACTTTAGCAAGCTCTTCAATTTCTTCCTTCGAGTAGACGGTCCCCGTAGGGTTTGAGGGCGAGCAGAAAAGAAGCGCCTTCGTCTTTTTGGTAATGGCGCGTTTCAACTGCGCCGGTGTCATTTTGAACTCGTTCTCTTCAGATGTCTCGATGATCACGGGTACGGCGTCGACGAGCTTCACTATTTCAGGATACGTGACCCAGTACGGCGCCGGGATGATCACTTCATCTCCCTTGTTGCAGATTGCCCTCACGGCGTTATAGATGGAATGCTTGGCGCCATTCGACACGAGAATCTGCGAAGGGTCGAAGGAAATATTGTTATCGTGTTTGAACTTGTCGCAAATTGCCTTCCTCAGTTCCTGGATTCCGGCATTAATCGTATATCCTGTAAAATTGTTTTCGATGGCGGAGATCGCCGCCTTCTTGATGTGAAACGGGGTCGGGAAGTCGGGCTCGCCGGCCGTCAGCGTTACGACATCCACTCCTTCCGCCTTCAGTTTCTTGGCGACTGCCGAAAGTGCCAGCGTCATCGAAGGCTCTGCCTTCGCGACTTGTCTCGATAACGATTTCAATGCTGTGGTATGTCCTTTCTTGTTGAGTTTAGACTTCTGAGTATCTTCAAAAACAATACTCACGCAAAGACGCGAAGTCGCAAATTAATTTTTAAATTGAATCTTTGCGCCTCTGCGACTTGGCGAGAGACAATTAATCAGATATCTCAGTTAGAATTCCTTTACTTTCTTTTTCAGCCGTGCATAGACGTTCGGCGGAACGAAGGTTCTGAATTCGCCGTGGAGCCTGGCGAGTTCGCGCACGATACTGGAATTAAGATAGGTGTACCGTTCATGAGGCATTAAGAATACAGTGAAAATCTTATTGTCCTGCTTTCGGTTAATGAGTGCCATTTGAAATTCGTATTCGAAATCGGAGATAGCACGCAAGCCGCGAATAAGTGCAACGGCTTTTTTCCTCTGCGCGAAATTGATGAGAAGCCCATCAAAGCTTTCGACAGCGGCATTTTTATACTTGTTTATTTTGATGATTTCGCGGATCATTTCCACCCGCTCCGTTTCGTCGAAGAGGGGAGATTTTGTAGAATTCTTTGCCACGGTGACGATGACTTTATCGAACAGCTCCATTCCTCGTTCAAGGATGTCAAGGTGCCCGTTTGTGACCGGGTCGAATGTTCCTGGGTACAGTGCGATCTTCATGGTCGGCCTTCGTGCTGTGATTGGAAAAACGTGACAACAGTTCTGCCATATTTCCTCACCACCGCCGCCTTCCACAGGCGACTTTGTTCAAACCGCAGTTGTTGCGGATGTTCGATGATCAAATACCCTTCCCGGGAAACCACTCCGCTCTGGAAGATCAATGACGGCAACCGGTTCAACACTTCGAAGTCGTACGGAGGATCGGCAAACACTATATCAAATTGTGTACGCGGCCGCGCAAGGTAGTCGAACACATCGGCGGCAATGATTTCACACTCGGTGGAATCGGCGATCGCTGAAATGTTCTGCTTCAAAAATACGATAGCGCGTTTGGAGTTTTCCACGAACACAGCGCGCCGCGCGCCGCGGCTCAACGCTTCAATTCCTAAGCCCCCGCTTCCCGCAAACAAATCGAGCACGCTTGCTTCGGTCCAATCAACCCTGTTTTGCAAAATATTGAACACCGACGCTTTCACTCTGCCCGTCGCTGGGCGGACGGACAAATCGGCGACCGTGCGCAACTGCCTCCCTTTATACTTCCCTGCGATGACGCGCATCCCTATTCCGCTCTCAACGCAAGGCCTACAGCGGATGCGTACTCCTGCCTACGATTTTCTATTTCACGGTAATCTCTCAGCGTTTTAGGGAGGGTGATTTTCTTAAATGGATCCATGATTTCAACGGGAATGGAAACAAGCTGTTGCAGGCTTGCCACCATCGCGGGAGAGACTATTCTGCCATGGAAGAAAACTATTTCAACGTTTTCTCCTTGCACGTACTCGGCCAGTTGTGCCATGTCGTTTTCGGTCGTCCATTCCAGCGTTATGAAATTTTTCGTCTCTCCATGAGCGACAACGCTTGCATCGAAGGAATTTTCATCCACACCGGCAAGCAGTACCCGTTTGGAAGCGAGGTCGGGATAATTGAAGAGCAGGGCATTCTCGGCGCCGAAGTGGTCGACATCGACAATGTTCAGCGTTCCACTGAGCTGCTTGCACACGTTTGCCAGAAAGTTGAGGAATATCTTCCGCACAGCGACAACGGCCGTCGTGTTCACTTGCATCTCTTCGTTGGAGTCCAGCACCATCGAGCTTACATTGAAAGCGTTCGTATTCTTGACAAGGGCATACTGGCTCAATTCCCATACAGCATGTTGTTCCAGCTCCGATTCGGTGAGCGATGCATCGGTCGGGATGGATTGGACTACGATCATCTTGCTGTTCAGTCCGAAGGCAAACGTGCGTGACCCGCTCCCGATATGCTTGAAGAACGTCAGGAGCTCCTGGGCAAACGCGCGCTCACGCTGCAATGCCCCCGGCTGGCTGAACATGTCCTGGTCGTCGAAATTGAGCGACGAAGTGAAGGAGCCGGCAGCCGTCAGCGTATGGCCTTTGGGGCTGTGCGCGATCTCGACGGCGGTCACTTGTGATTGTTCAAGAATGAGGGCGATATGACGTTCGGTTGCTTTCATTGGACGCTCACGTACGGTCGAAGTTTTTGAAATTTCTTTGCGCCGATGCCTTTAATTTTCCGTAGTTGCTCGACGGATGAAAAACTACCGTGTTCATCCCGGTAGATCAGAATTTGTTCGGCGATGTTTTCACCGATTCCCGGAAGTGAAACAAGCTCATCTTTGGTCGCCGCGTTTAAGTTGATTTTCTTTTTGACCCCCGGAGCGGCTTTACTCATTGTAAAATCATTCCTTCCGTCGTATGAAGATATCAACGTCAGGTGCTTCGAGCGTTCTTCGAATTCTTTATCGAGCGCAGAATAATCGAATTGACGGACAGGCTGCGGCGCGAAGTACGCTCGGTATGCCTTGATCGATACGCCGGCAATAAATACGACCGAGAGGAACAAAAAGATTTTCTGTTCGTTTTTTGTAAATGCGGCAAAATCCTGCACGCGTTTCAGCAGCTTCATGGAATTAGCGATTGTCGAGAAATGGAACGGGAATTGTTCCCGTTATGAAAAAGCGTTCCGTACTTTTTCAAAGAACGATTTGTTGGCGTTCTTTTCATCTTCCGTCGGGACAATATGTTCGCTCGACGAAAGTTCTCGCAGCAATTCTTTTTCGCGCGCGTTCAGCTTGGTCGGAACCCAAACCTGAATCCTGATCAGTTGGTCCCCCCGTCCATAACTGTTGAGGTGCGGAATCCCTTTCTCTTTCATCCGCAGCATTTTTCCCGGCATCGTCCCCGGGTCAATTTTTACGCGCGATCGCCCGGTCAACGTCGGCACCTCAATGTCTTCGCCCAATACGGCATGCGGAAAACTGATGAGAGCGTTGTAGATGATGTCGTCGCCGTTCCTGACAAAATGCTCGTGGCGAACTTCATGGAATTCGACGATAACGTCGCCGGTCGGTCCGCCCCGTCGCCCCGCATTACCCTGCCCCTGCATTGCAATATAATTTCCTTCGGAGACGCCGGCGGGGACATTCACCTTGATTGTCGATTCACCTTGCTCGCGCCCCTCGCCGTCGCATGACGGGCAGCGGTCCCGGACAATCTGCCCTTCGCCGCCGCAGTTCAAGCACGTCGTAATGTTCACGAATTGGCCGAACATCGAACGGGAAACCTGCCGAAGCTCCCCCGTGCCCCCGCATTGCGGGCATGTTGTTTTCGACGATCCCGGTTTTGCGCCGCTGCCGGAACATGTCTGACATGTCTTCCACTTCTTAATCTTGATTTTTTTCTCGACTCCCGATGCAATCTCTTCGAGCGTCAGCTTCAATTGCACTTTTAGATCGGAGCCGGCTTGGCCTGTTGCGCGCCGGCGCTGCTGCCTGCCGCCGGAGAAAACATCATCGAATATCGACCCGCCGAAAATATCCCCGAAATTGGAAAAGATATCGTTAATGTCGGTGTAGCTTCTAAAATCGGTGCCGCGCATCCCCTCGTGGCCGTACTGGTCGAATCGCTGTCGCTTTGCCGGGTCGCTCAACGCTTCGTAGGCTTCCGCAGCTTCTTTGAACTTTTCTTCGGCTTCCTTATTGTTCGGGTTTCTGTCCGGATGGTATTGAAGCGCAAGCTTGCGGTACGCTTTTTTTATTTCGTCCTGCGATGCGCTCCGGGCGACGCCCAGCACTTCGTAAAAATCACGTTTTGTAGCCATAATCAGTCTTCGAAATTCTCCGTTTTAGCTTGCTGCTGAATAGGTTCGTCAACAGGCGCTGTTGAAACGATGACCTTTGCATGACGGATCACTTTATCGAAGAGAAGGTAACCTTTTTCGACTTCTTCAAGCACCGTGTGCGGCGGAACATCGGCACGGGGTACTTGCATCAATGCATCATGAACATCGACGCTGAATTCTTTTCCAACAACCTCCATCGCTTTTAATCCCTGAGCTTCCAGCACCTTAAGGAATTTGGTATAGATAAGTTCGATCCCTTTCACCAGCGGATCGTTCCCCCCTTTTTCTTTGATGCTCTTTAATGATCGGTTGAAGTCGTCGAGGACGGGGACTAATTGGCCGATGATATTTTCTGCTGCAAATTTTGTGAGAGCGGCAAAATCGTTCTCCGTCCGCCGTTTGTAATTATCGAACTCTGCCGCTTTGCGCAGGAGCTGGTCCTTTAACTGTGCGGACTGCTTTTCCAGCTCCGCCACTCTTTCAGTCAGGATTGCCGTTTCCGATTTTTCCCGAACAGGCTGTTCCTCGCCCGAGACCCCTTCGGCTTTTTCCTGCTCATGATCGTTTTTCTCTCCGAACATATTCTCTCGCACCCGTATGAGTATGTGAAACTAAAAAATGTTTTACGAAATTAAGGACGAAAAAGTAAAGAAATCATCCTCGCCATGTAATCGACGAGGGGGATCATTTTCGAGTAATCCATCCTTTTTGCTCCGATAATGCCGACCGTGCCGCTGACTTCGCCGACCGCATACTGCGAAGTAACGACGCTGAGTTCCCGCATTTTTTCATCTTCATTTTCAGACCCGATAGAAATAGAAATGTTTCCTTCACCGAGATCTTTCTTCTCGAGGATATGGACGATAATGTCCTCGTTTTCCAGCAATTCGATGATGCCGCGAAAGTTTTCCGCGTTGCTAAATTCCGGCTGCGTGAGAAGGCTCTGGGTTCCTCCGATGTGCACTTTTTCTTTGTTGCGCGTTTCGTCGAAGACTTTGTCGACCGATTCCACAAACAAGCGGATGAGGCCGGTCTCCTCATTTTGCATATCCCGAACACGGTCGGCGAACGTGTTCCGGATTTGTCTCAAGGTCAATCCGGAAAGCCTTTCATTGAGGAGCCTGCTGACTTCCTCCAATTTGCTCTTGGGAATTTCCGAATGAGCTTCCATCATGATGGTTTTCACTAAACCCGAACGGATGGAAAGAATCACCATGATCCGAGAGCTGGATATCGAGACGAGTTCGAGTTTTTCGAACACGCCTGCGCTCACGCGAGGTGTTGAAACAACCCCCAATTGATGCGAGATAGTTCCGAGAATCCTCGAGGTTTCCTTCAGGATTTCATCCGGATCCCCACTCGTGTGTATCTGGGATTGGATTGTCGATTGCTCGCGAGCAGAAAGCGCCTCCAGCTCGATCAACGAATTGACGTAAAACCTATAACCTTTGTCGGTCGGAATCCTTCCGGCGGAGGTATGCGGGTGATCGATATATCCTAAAAATTCCAGGTCGGACATGACGTTGCGGACTGTCGCGGGGCTTAAATCCAAACCGTTGCGCTTGGAAATGTACCGCGAGCCGACGGGCGTAGCCGTCTGAATGAAGCTGTAAATAATGCTCCGTAATATTGTTCTTTCCCGTTCGT
Source organism: uncultured Bacteroidota bacterium (assembly GCA_963717445.1). GTDB lineage: Bacteria > Bacteroidota > Ignavibacteria > UBA10030 > UBA8401 > JAGVPT01. The sequence continues at coordinate 3,161,641 of OY970334.1, forward strand.
TCAGATTTTCAGCCATGATCGTCCATGCCGATAGACAAAAGCAGTAAGTCCCGTGTAAAAAATACGAATTTTTATGCCCTGAGTCAAGAAACGGGTAGTGGTCAAGTTTGCGTTCTTGCGAGAGGTGACGGACACCTCACTCCCAAAATCCAATTATACCAAAATACTTGGTAAGGTAAATCGGTAAGGTGTCCGTCACCTTACCAAACTTGAGCACTACTAAGAAACACGTATTGGATTGTGGGCTCAGAAACCGCCGAAAAACATGAAAAGGGGAAGAATGGTGGGAGTTGAAAACTTCAGCGAATTGTTAAAACATAAAAATTTAATATGTCGCTATTTTTGAATCATCTCCAGCTTTTGCTCTTTTAGAGTCTCGAGATTCTTTTCCAGTTGCGCTCTGATTTCGATGATGTCCTGGTCGCCTGCGTATTTTGTATAGACAATATCTGAAATACCGACAAGCGAACGGACGATTGACTCGACTGTCTCAGCTTGCCGTCGCAAATCGGAAACAAGCTTAAGGAGGGGTCTCGCAAGAGCCGGGTCGAGCATCTTCTGCACATTTCTTTCGCAAACAGACGATTGGAGTTTGAAAATTGCCAACGCATTATTGATGTGGTGAGCGATTGTACGAACGGTGGTCTGGAACATCTGCACAGCGGCTTCCATCTTTTCTTTCTCGCGCTCTTCAATTTCACGAGCCTGTTTGTCTTTGCGGAATAAGTACCGCTCGTACACGCCGTGCAGCAATATCGGGAAGTGGTTTATTTCAAGATGTTCCTTGCGGACGTAATCGTAGGCTCCAAGTTTCATGGCTTCGACCGCAACTTCCTCTGTTCCCGCAGCCGTCATCATGATCACAGGCGTTTCCATTTTCTGTTCGTTGATCCATTGGAGAACCTGCAAGCCCGTAATATCACCGAGATTAAAGTCCAGCAACACAATGTCGATGTGCTTATTGGAGCTTAATTGTTCTATGCTTTCAGTTCCGCTGTACGCTGTCGTGACTTGGTACTGACCGGTCTCCTTTAATTCCATGGCTAGGACGTCGGCAAATGATTCTTCGTCCTCGGTAATAAGAACATGCAACGGTCTCTCCATCGATCGCTCCTGATTACTTTTATAACAAAGATTACGGGTGTTTGGAAAGTGATTTAAACTCGCGAAACCTAAAGCTCGGATAATTTCTAGCGGAAAGGTCTCTTTCACTACAATAGAATTTAAACCGAATGGTTAGGAAAGTCAAGATGATTTAGTAGTTTTTGATCATTTTATATACTTAGAGGGGTGACACCGTTAAGAATAGCGAGCTTAAGGAGTAGCTATTCGGCTCAAATCGAGTATGTAGTTCCCAAAATTTATTGGAACAAAATTCAGATTTTTGTAACCGGAGGAAGGTTGCAAGTGCGCTCACAAATGAGGATATTTTGACGGAAACGTCAATCACATTGAGCTTAGCATAGCATATCGTGGCAAAACCCCTCCAGTTACTCGCCGAAACACATTACGAAAATTTCCCCGTCGCTTCTTTTATTCTCTCGAAAGAATTCAAGGGACCGATCCGTCTTGTTTATGCCTTTGCGCGGGTCGCAGACGATATTGCTGACGAGGGGAAAGATTCGAAAGAAACCAGACTGCAGCGTTTGAGCGAGTGGGAAGGGGAATTCGTTAAAGCGCTGGCTGGAGAGATTAGTATTCCATTCTTCCAGGAATTGGCCGAAACTGTGGTAAAGTATTCAATTCCCCAGTCGTTGTTTTTCGATTTGATCGCTGCATTTCAGATGGATTGCATCGGAAGAGAATACAATACTTTCGAGGACCTTTTGTTCTATTGCCGCCATTCGGCAAACCCGGTGGGAAGAATTTTGCTTCATATTTTCAGTTGTGCAAACGATAAGACGTGTAGCCTATCGGATGCAATTTGTACGAGTCTTCAATTGACGAATTTTTGGCAGGATTTGAGTATTGATATAAAGCGAAATCGTGTTTATATTCCACGTGAGGATTTTGAACGATTCGGCTTGACAGCAGGGGATCTGAGAAGCGGCAGCGGAACTGATAACGTCCGCCTTCTGTTGAAATTTCAAGTCGAACGAACGAAGAAACTTTTTCTCGATGGGAAGTCCCTTTTTGGGTTAATCGATAAGCGCTTTGCGTTTGACCTGCGTTTAACGTACCACGGTGGAGTGAGAATTTTAGAGAAAATCGAGTCAGACGATTACAGTGTGCTTCATCATCGCCCCGCGTTATCGAAATATGATTGGGCGCTTATCGGTATTCGATCTTTTATAGCTCGCTGACATGGAAAGCCTTCTCGTTGCAGACATCATTGAAAAGAACAAACGAAGCAATTTTTATTATTCGTTTTTTCTTCTTCCGAAACCCAAACGCGACGCGATCAACGTTGTGTATGCATGGTGCCGGACTACGGATGATATCGTCGATGAGGACGAAAACGTCAAGCGCAAGTATGTCCGTTTGCGCTTGTGGTCGCGTGAGTTTGAGAGCGCGATAGAAGGAACATCCCGTTATCCTCTGCTGAACAAGCTGAGTCAGATTATTCAACATTTCAACATACCGCTGAACCATTTTCACGACCTCATCAAGGGGATGGAAATGGATTTGTTGAAAATGCGTTATTCCACCTTCGGTGAGTTGCGCGAATATTGCTACCGTGCGGGGTCGACCGTGGGGTTGATCTGCACCGAAATTTTCGGGTACAAGAACGAAGGAGCGAAAGAGTACGCAATAAACCTCGGTATCGCTTTGCAGTTGACAAATATTCTCAGGGATATCAAGGCCGATGCAGCAAAGGGAAGGATTTATCTTCCTCTTGAAGATTTGGCAGAATTCGGTTATACCGAAGAAGAATTGCTCGCGGGGACGTACAATCCTCAATTCATTCGTTTGATGAAATTTGAATGCGAACGCGCCCGTTCCTATTTTAAACTGGCGCTGGAGCATCTTTCGGAAGAAGATAAGCCGTTGTTCCTTGCCGCACAGATTATGGAAGCGATCTACTTTCGTTTGCTGCAGGACATTGAACGGGCCGAATACAATGTGTTTACGAAACGCATCCGCCTCTTTAATCTCACAAAGCTTCTGATTACCATCGAGGTGTGGTGGAAAAACAGAACGCTCACTCCTCATGCACCTCCAACAAAGCCGTAGCCCCGATGTTGTTGTCATCGGCAGCGGCGTCAGCGGATTAACAGCGTCGGTCAATCTTGCATCGTACGGGTTTTCCGTCCTCCTCCTCGAGCAAAAACACCACTGCGGCGGCAGGACGTACTCGTTTGTCCACAACGAAACGGGGGATGAAGTGGACAACGGGCAGCATCTTATGATGGGCTGCTACCACGCTACCCTGAAGTATCTCTCGACGATCAATGCAACCTCGCGTGTCGTCATTCAGAAAAAACTCTCCGTGATATTCCGCCATGCAAAACGAGGCGCCTTTCGTTTACAATCTGCACCGCTTCCCGCGCCGCTGAATATCCTGATTGGCCTGTTGCGATTGAAAAGCCTCACGGTGTTTCAGCGGCTCTCTTTGTTGCGCGTTGGTGCCGCGCTTCTCTTTGTCAACCCGGAAACCGATAAACGGCTCCAGTCTATGACCGTCGCACAATGGCTTGACGAGCTTCATCAACCGAAAGAAAACAAAGTATATTTGTGGAACATCATCGCCATTGGAACGCTCAACGATTCCCCGGTTATCGTCTCGGCCGCGCTTTTCGCAAAAGTTCTTCAATCGGCTTTCCTGGGGAAAAAGACAGATTCATCAATGGTGATTCCCAAAGAAGGACTCAGCAGCGTCTTGGTGGATGGAGCAGTCAATTTTTTGAAAAGCCGCGGCAGTGAAATCCGAATGGGCACCTCTGTTGACCGCCTGGTGATGGAGGGAAGTTCCGTCGTGTCGGTCCTCTTAAGCTCGGGTGAAAAAATTTTCCCCCGCGCCGTCGTCTCGGCGGTCCCGTATTTTGACTTGCCAAGAGTACTTGGCAGTGAGGCGTTCCAGATGATGCCGGAGTTTTCCGTTTCCGATCGATTTGTCTCGTCGCCGATAGTGACTATTCACCTCTGGTTCGACAAGAGTTTTATGGAAGAAGATTTTGTCGCGCTTCTCGATTCGCCGATCCACTGGGTATTTAACAAATCGAGAATCTTTGAGAAAAGAAAGGGCGGTGAATACCTTTCCTTAGTCATCAGCGGGGCAGTGGATTTTATTGACCGGGAGAAAGACGAGATGATTACGCTGGCGGTTTCCGAGCTGCGGCGGTTCTACCCGGCGAGTGCGGATGCGGCGCTTCTCCATTCGTTGGTCATGAAAGAAAAGCGGGCAACATTCTCTCCGCGTATAGGAACTGATGGGTATCGTCCGGCGAACACAACGTCTTTTAAGAATTTATTTTTGGCGGGAGATTGGACCGATACGAAATTGCCTGCGACGATCGAAGGAGCGGCACAAAGCGGCTACACGTGCAGCGAGCTGGTGAGGAACTATTTAGGGAACTCATGATGAACAGGCATTAGGCAAAAGGCACTAGGCATAAGAAAAGATTCCAGTACCCAAAATAACGCCTATTGCCTTTTGCTTAATGCCTAATGCCTTTTACAACGGAAACAGCAAGCGGATTATCGTTCCTTTTCCCATCTCCGTTTCGATTTCAATTTTCCCCTTGTGATCATCCATGACTTTTTTCACGATTGCCATGCCGAGTCCGGTGCCGTGCTTTTTTCCATACGTTACGAACGGTTCGAAGATTCTCCGCTTTACTTCCTCTGGCATACCGGTACCCGTGTCTTTGAAATCGACTTTCACCATTCCGTCGGCATCTGCCGTTGTTACCGTGAGCGTTCCTCCCGTCGGCATCGCATCCGCAGCATTGCTGGCGATATTGTAGAAGACCCGGATGATTTTATCCTGGTCGAGTTTCACCTTCCCTTTAAAAGTGAGGTTTTGCTCGAGCTTGATGTTGCGTTTCGTTAAATCTTTTTCGATGAATGCCAGCACGCCCTCCATCACTTCCCCGAACTCCGCCTCTTCGATGTTTGTCGCGCTTACACCGCGGCTGAAATCGAGAATCTCCTGTGCCATGTTGACGAACCGATCGACCTGGTGAATCATTTCGTCCGCAAGTTTTGCCGCCTCCTCGTTCCCCGATTTCTTCTTCATGACCTGGGCATAGACACGGAGCGTTCCCATCGGGTTCTTGATGTCGTGGATGATCGTGCTTGCCATCCTTCCGACCGCGGAGAGGCGTTCGCTATTGATCATCTCTTGGGCAAGCCGCGCGTTCTCGATAGCAATGGAGGCATGGATGGAAAGGGCATTGATAAATTCTTCATCCTGAGTAGTGAACGGCCCTCCTTTTTTGTTCAACATTTGAAAGACGCCGATGATTTTTCCATCGCGGTTCTGCATCGGCATGCAGAGCATGTTGTTCGTTCGGAAGCCCGATTTTTTATCTACGTCCGGATTGAAGCGGGGGTCGTTGTAGGCATCGGGAATATTGATTGTTTCTCCTGTCTTGGCGACGTACCCGGACAAACCTTTGCCGATAGGAAGGCGAATCTCGATGACCTCGCTTCCCCGCAATGCTTTGGACCAGATTTCAGATTTCAATTCGTCTACGAGGTAGAGCGTTCCGCGGTCAGCCGAGATGGATTTGATCGCTGTTTCGAGAATGACGTCAAGGAGCTTATCAAGGTCAAGTGTGGAATTGACGGTCTTTGCTGCGTCGATCAACAAATTCAGCTTTTCAACCTGCATCCTGGAAATTTCAAGACTCTTTTCAAGCTCTTGTACGATAATCTCATCTGTCGACCGGAGCCGTTTGCTGATGGATTTCAGCAAATTCAACGTCACGACATGATTGGATTTAATCAGGTTGTCAAAATCCTGGCCGGAGAGGCCCGCAACGATGGTGTCTTCAATAGCTGTGGTTCTTGCCGACCTGGACTGATCTTCGATCAACTCCATTTCTCCAAAAAAATCTCCCTTTCCGAGAATGGCGAGCGATGTCTCCATGCCGTATTTTGTGATCTTGGAGATTTTTACTTTTCCGTCGAGGATCAGATAAAGCCGGCCACCACGGGTATTTTCGTTGAAAATAACCGTTCCGGCGCTAAACGTTTCTTCCTTCAAGGTTTTGGAAATTTTCTGGAGGTCGCTGTCGCTAATATACTTGAAGAGGGAATTCGAACGGAGGTTCTCGATCGTCAGGTTTGCGTTCTCCATGGTCGGCTAGGTAGTTTCGGCGTGAAGAGATTTGCCAATAAAGAATTGGTGTCCGGAAGAATTTACGTATTATGGCTTAGAGAGTCAAGGCAGTGGTACGTTTTGCCTTCATACAAAATGTCGGACACCTTTACTGGAAGAAGCGCGGTATGCGAAATATTTGGTATGATACATCTATCAGGTGCCCGAATCTACGCGCTTCCTTTGGCCGGTTCATTAGGAGGTTGAAAGGAGAGAACCGTGGCATGAGCTTGTTTCAGGATTTCCTGAACCCGGCTGCTGTTACGGCTGCTTACCTTTGCCTTCACAATGATATTGCCGTCTTCATAAATTCTTTCTTCAATTTCAGCGAGGTCATGCAGCGCGGAGAGCAATTTGTGCTCGGTGTGCGCGATCGAGAAGGTCACGTCGATTCGAGAGTGGTGGATCGCTTTCAAAATCATCTCTCTCAATCCGAGGAGGTTAATTCCCCGTTCGGCCGATATGAACACTGACGGGGAGAACTGTTTTTGCAGCTCCTGCAAGTGCTCCCGGTCCTGCAGCGCATCAATTTTATTGAAGACGTAGAGCGTTGGTTTACCGGCGGCTCCCAATTCCTCGAGCGTCGCTTTCACAACGCGGATCTGCTCGTCGAACTTCGGATGGCAGACGTCGATCACGTGGAGGAGGATGTCGGCTTCAACAACTTCCTCGAGTGTTCCTTTGAACGATGCGACAAGATGGTGCGGCAATTTTCGGATGAAGCCGACTGTGTCGGAAAGAAGGATTTTGGTTGAAGGAGAGAGGACGGCTGTTCGTGTCGTTGTGTCGAGTGTCGCAAAGAGGCGGTTCTCAACAAAGACGTTTGAGTCGGTGAGCGTGTTGAGCAGCGTGGATTTGCCCGCGTTCGTGTAGCCGACGAGCGAGACATTGACGAAGTCTTTTCTCCCGCTTCGGCGGGTTTCTCGCTGGCGTCCGATCTTCTCAAGCTTTTCTTGGAGATGTGAGATGCGCTGGCGAATCATCCTCCGGTCTGTTTCGATCTGCGTTTCGCCGGGGCCTTTCGTTCCGATGCCGCCGAACTGTTTCGACAAATGTGTCCATGCGCGGGTGAGGCGCGGGAGAAGATATTGAAGCTGTGCGAGCTCGACCTGCGTGCGCGCTTCATTCGTCTTTGCCCGGCTCGCGAAAATATCGAGGATCAATCCGCTTCGGTCCAGGATTTTCCGGTTGATGCTTGTTTCCAGGTTCCGCACTTGTGCGGGAGAGAGGTCGTCGTCGAAAATCACGCTTGCAATGTTGTCATCCTCTACGCATTGCGCGATCTGCTCCACTTTTCCCTTTCCGATATAGAATGCAGGGTCGATTTTATTCCGCTCCTGCAAAATCCTGTGAATGACTGTAGCGCCGGCAGTGTCGGCGAGCAATGAAAGCTCGTCGAGGTACTCTTCCGCTTGCCGTTTCGGAATGTTCCTCGTCACCAATCCGACAACGATGGCCCGCTCCTTTTTATCTTTAACGAGGTCAATCATGCAATTTTCATTATTAAGATAGAGGACGCGGCGTCACGCCGCTTCTTGTTTTGGTTCGCGCGCAACAATCATCTCAATCAATGCCGCGACAATTGCTGCAATGAGAAAATAGTTCCACAGCTCGACCCCAAACCTGCTCTGGAGAACAACCGTGCTGAGCGATTCAGGATTTTTCACAAATGAAATGGCATCGTGTCCGATCCCGTATTGTTGGGCCATCGTCATAACCTCACCGGGCGTTGACCGTTCCGGGGCCGATTCAACCGGGTCGACGTTCACAGGTATCTGTGCAAGCGTGTCCCTTGCCCTCACGACAGAATAAATACCCGGAAGAGATGTTTTGTCGAATGAAATTCCGGGCGAAGGAACAGTGCCGGATGATTGAACTCCGTAAGGCTGCACCAGCGTTTCTTTCCCTTCGGGGTCGAAAATTTGGATTGTGGGAGTCGGCGTCTCCTCTGAGCCGGTGTTTTTCCTGCCGAGTATTGAGAGAGGAATGTCGATTCGCTCTCCTACCGTTACGGATGGGGAAGCAATGAGCGAACTTCCCCCCGAGGCCGCATAGAGTATTGTTTGGTACAACAGTGGAACAAAAATTCCCTTCATGGGAAAGTCGGACCAGTCGGAAGTTGCCGCCACGGCAAAGCCAAGAATATGGGGAGAGTTTCTCTCAGCCGCAGCCCGGCTATATATTTTTTCCCATAAGAACGGAGTCCCGTCGGAGAGGGAAATGATCGACCGGATTTCTTTTTCTGATGCAAACCGGATTGATGCAACAACCTCCGGGGATTCAATTTCATTTTTTTCTTTCCGCGCGCCTGTTGCGGTTTCGAACATTCCTTGAAATACCGGATGGCCGAAATCAATTTTCTCGAATGAAAGATATGTTCCCGGCGTCTTCTGTTTTTCAACCGGCATGAAAGCAGGCAGTCCAAGTTTCGGCAGGAGCGAGGAGTTGTACTGTTCGACATTCAACAGATTTCCCGGGATCAGAATGATCCCGCCCCCCTGTGAGGCGAACTCGTTGAGCTGGTCAGCCTGCAACGGCGACAGAGCTGCGACGTTCGAAAGGATCACAACATCCTTCTGCACCAGCGCTGCGTACGTAAGCTGCTGGGGAGAAAGCTCCGTCAAGGCAAGTGCGGTTGATCCTTCGTCTTCGTTATGTGACGTGAGGGCAAGGCGAAGATATGTTGAGCTTTTTGGGTCTGACGATGAAAGAAGTACATTGATCCGCTCGGGTATGTTGATACTGAAATAACGGTCGTTATCGCCGTTAAAAGAGTCTTCTTCCAGTTCGACACGTCCGGACAAGAAACCGGTATTGTTCGGCGTTGCCGTGAATTCGACAAAGGCCTGCCTGCCTCCGTCGATCGTGACGCTTTTCTGCATCACCCGCACTCCATCCAGAAACAAATTGGCAAGATGGTTTCGCACGGGTACCGTACCGTAATTTCGAACGTCAGCACGCACGGTAAACGGCCTCCCCTTTTGAAAGAGCGTCGGGGGGATTTCTACTTTTTCGATTCCCACGTTTTCAAACGGCTGGTCTGAAAGAGGAATAAAAAAGAGCCTGACGTTGGAATCGAAGAGTTTTGCTGGCCGATCCGCGTTCTCCGCAGCTCGTTGATTGACAACGGTCGTTTTCTGGTTGCCGGTGAAGATGTAAATCTCTTTATTGAAATTTTTTGATTGTTGAAGCAAGTGCGATGAAAGAAGGAGCGCATCTTCGACGGTGCGGTGTTTGTAGCTTACTTCGGCCCGGCTGATTGCCTCGCGAAGCCGTAGAATATCGTGGGTCGGCTCGGCGATTGTCGCTTGCGGAAGGTCCGAGAGCTTGATCAGCAGGGCATCATCTCCTTCTTTCAACATATCGGCAAGGCTAAGGGCGGACGACTGGACTTGTTTCAAAAACGTTCCGCGGTCATTCCGGAGCGACATGCTGTATGAATCGTCGAGGATAATCACGATCGTTGTTTTAGCATGTGTTCCGAGGCCGGCGAGAGTTCCTTTTAACGCCGGACGCGAAAAGGCAAAGACGATGAGCAGAATGATGAGCGTTCGAAGAATCAACAGAAGCCATTGCCGGATCTTCACTTTCCGCATTTTGCTCTTCTGCAATTCTTTAAGAAATGTCAGCGTGCTGAATTCAATGGTGCGAAGCTTACGGATATTCAGCAGATGAAGAATAAGGGGAATGGCCGCCGCTACGAGGCCGAAAAGCACAAAAGGATTAAGGAAGGTCATCGTGTCCGTAACTGATAGAAGCAGAGTGCCGAGAGGGGGATTCGAACCCCCAATGCCTTACGGCGCTAGCTCCTAAGGCTAGTGTGTCTGCCAATTCCACCATCTCGGCATGGAAATCTGAACAACATCGCCAACACTTTGTAAGCATACCCCTTCTCCGGTGCCAAAATCTCATCAGAACTTTACGATTTCAGTAAGATTTTGTACCCATTGTTAAGGAGTGTTAATTAGTGTCGCAGATAAATGGTAAGAAAATAATTTTAGGAAATCAATCAAAGTATCCCTTCTGACCTGCCCTCAGGAAAGGCTGCTATTCCGACGAATTCCCTTCGCTGCAATGCAATGAATCGCTGTCGGTGAGAGAATTATAGTAAACTAAATGGCGAATGCATTTACAGATGGAATCAGGTTCAAAAGAACGTCGCAAGGACATCGAGAAAAATGCCTGAATTGCGGTATTGCGCCTACGTCCTCTTATTCGTATTCTTTAGCGTCCACACGAAATGTCTTTTCAAAGACCCACTTCGGGGAGTGAGATGCAAACATACTGGGTTCTATCCTCAAAATAAATTTTCCATTTTTTTCATCGAAGTGGATATAAATGTTTGAAAGAGAATTAAGCGGGAAATATTCTTCGTTTCAATCAATGTCTTTTCCAGCCAACATCACAGACAGGGTACCCACGGAGGTTTGAGTCATGAAATGCGCAATCATTTTCTGTTCAATGTTGATTGTTTGTTGTTCTCTGCATTCTCAAAATCAGCGGGCCTTACAACCATGGATGCAGGTGGTGGGCCACAACGGACAGACCCTTGGCTCAAGCGTTAGTTACTTGGGCAAGAGAAATGACAGCACGCTCATTGCAGTCGGTGACGGTAATGGAACGATTTACGTTTACCAGATCAAAAGCCCTGTTGACACAGTACCTAAGTACACATTGGCCGGAAGCAATTGTATGTTGGGAGATTTTAACGGGGATGGGATTATGGATTTGGTTGTCAGCGGGAACCCGTTGAAGATCTATTTAGGCAAGGCACCCGGTGTTTTTGACACAACTGCCTTCTTTACAAAATACCCAGAACCAAATGCCAACGAAACTTCAGGGTATATCTTTGGAATTCAATTTGCGGTGGGGAAAATCAATGGGGATAAATATGACGACCTTGTGGTCGCCGATCCATATTATCCAAATGACTTTGATCAAGGCAAGGTATACGTATTTTTCGGGGGAGTCACAATGGATACGATTCCCAGCTATACTCTTAAAGGTGATAGTACTTTATCTGGATTTGGCTGGGGCGTTGCTACCGGAGATTTAAATAATGATGGGTTCGATGATATAATTGTAAAAGGAAGCAACCAGAGGGGGATCGGACCGAATGGAACGATAACGTATGCTTACATTAAAATCTTTCTTGGCGGGAATCAAATAGACACAACTGCCTGGAAATATATCAAAGGAGGTAGTAACTACGGTACTGGCGTTGCAGCATTTGATGTAAATGGGGATGGAGTCAAGGATCTAGTGTGGACAAGTGCTAACGACACAATAGAGTGTGTAAATATCCATTTCTCACAAAATGGAGACATCGATACGAATCCATCTATGGTATTGCCGAACTACTGGGCAGAGAATGTTATCAATGCAGGCGATATGAATGGCGATGGATACAATGACATTCTCATAAGCAGTAATAGCTCAGACGAATATGGTGACGACTATATCTTTGAGTACAGCGGGGGCCCGAAGATGGATGCGAGCTATGATGCTGCGGCAGCTCTGGGGGGGGAGAGCGGTTTTGGCGAATTTGGAAGGATGGTAGGCATCGGTGATATTAACGGTGATGGATATGACGATATACTCGTTGGTGCTAGAGACTATCAGTGGAATACCTATCAAGGATATTTCGTGATCCTTCTCGGCAGCAAGAATATTCCGGTTACAAAGGTGGAAGAAACCAAAGCCGTTTCGCCCAAAACTTTCGAACTATTCCAAAATTATCCCAATCCCTTTAATCCGGCGACAGTTATCAGCTATCAATTATCAGTAAACAGCTTCGTAACATTGAAGGTTTACAACGAGCTTGGAAAAGAAGTGATAAAACTAGTGAACAAAGAACAATCGGCCGGAAATTACACGGTGAGGTTCGATGGAACAAATCTGCCCACCGGAACATATTTTTACAGGCTGAGGGCCATAGATATCCTCGGTCACGCACAAACCGTTACAAAACAAATGATACTTCTAAAATAACATGGGGTGGCATATGAAAAAGATGCTTATTTTTCTCATTCTGAATTGTTCAATTCTTTCTGCACAGGATAATTTTGTGCGGGGAGTGTTCTTATTCGGCAACACCAATGTCGACTTCCAACACCAAATGCATGATACTCTTGGTCTCAACTGGGTACAAGCGCAGGGCGAGGATTCCTCTGGATATAAATTTACAAACGTTCTGCAAAATAGCGGCAATTTGAATGTCATGGGACAGATGAACCAAATAATCTACCCAAAATCCTCGGGCCAACATATGGTTTTCCTAGCGGCACAAAACAGTAGCAATCCTTTGAAGGATTATTTCGCAACTCGAATTGGTTCTACTCAGGACAGCACGCTAGAAGACGCTGTTAACCGCGACTATCCCGGATACATGGTGGAAAGCCCGGTACCAAATAATGAATACCACGGTCAAACAAGTTACATGGCGAGTTTTATACTAAAGAGAACGCCCCCGAACTCCGGCGACCCGCTGGTTGTTCGTTTAGAGGCATGGTGTGTGAATAACGGTAGTCTCCTAGCTTCGCAGGATATATATAACCATGACTTTACGGACAACAATTTTGAAACAAAAGTTCTGAACTTTAACCTCCCGTCGCAACAGGGTCAAGTGCAAAAACCGCAAGGAGTTTTACTTGGATCACCTATCCATGCCAGCCAATCGAGTGGGTGCTTGTTAAACAATGAATATAATATCAATATCTGCGTGTATTGGTACGGAAATATGACGACATGGCTAAATCAGGTCATTATCGAAGACAGTCCCGGACATGAATTATTCTCAGGAACGGACGATGCTGCAATACAAAACTCCGCCCTTAGCTTCAAGACCGCGTATCCCTTAGTAAATCGTTTCTATCTAAACGACGAGCCTTACATCAGCCAATTCCTTTCCTTTAATTATGTCCAAGGCAAAATCTTGCAAAAATATGCACCGGATGATACCACAAGCGGCAAGGGAAGCGGCATTACCGCTGAATACCAGGATCTTAGCCGCTTTTTCCTCGATGCACAGCCGCATGAACTGCTTACCGACTTCTATGCTATTAAGTCCGATATCCCCACGCCGGATATGACAGACGCCGAAGCCACTGACGTGGGAATAGTACTCATGTCATCGGTCGATTATACTCAAACGCTTCAAGATTCAATTCAAAAAAATTACATCGGGCCGTTAGGTTCTGCCGCAGTTACTGTATCCGGTAGCGGGAAACAGTTATGGTGCGTTCCTCAACTGCACGGAGTATGCTTTTCCGAAGTGTGGGTTCCAGCAAATATCGGAAAGAATTTGCCATGAACAAGTCTGTGCCAACCTCAAACCTCGTAGTCATACTGCTCCTGTCCGAAGACGCAATTCCGCCGGAGGTAAATCAGAAGAGCTTACAGCGAAAATTTGGAAAGAGATCACCATGAAGATTCTAAAAATCTTGCTATTGCTTGTGCTTTGCACACGTCTGCTTCCTGCCCAAAACCAGGTAGTGCTAAAACCATGGATCCAGGTGTATGGAACAGACAACGGCGAGGAGCTTGGTGTCGCCGTGGCCGGTATTAAGCCGACGTCGAACTTTCCCTATAATGTAACCGTATCGACCGGTGGTATTACAGATTTGTATTCCCTGTACGCTGTAAGCGACACAGCAATGAAGAATATTTTTTTGGGGAGAAACATTTATGCGGCAGATCTTAACGGCGATGGCTATACAGACGTGGTTTTTGCCAATGTTTCTTCGGTTCAGTCTGATACGGTATTTATCTATTGGGGAACAGCAACGGGTATTGATATGCAAAATCCATTAGTCATACCGGGAGAAGAGCAGCCTGCAGATTTTTCAGTGAAGTATGTTGGTGATATTAATAATGATGGTAAGGCGGATCTAATTCTGACTGATGATTTCTTTCATAGGATAAGTGGGAAAGTTTATATTTATTTGAACCCTATACATAGTGCCACCCCAGACATAACCATTTTGGGCGATTCAACCATACAAGGAGGGTTAGGTACGGCGGTCGCCGTAGGAGATATTAATCATGATGGTTTAAAAGATTTAATTGTGCGTGGAAGCAGATCTTCAGGTCAGGACACCTTGCAGTATGATTATGTAAATATCTATTATGGCTCCACAGGAGATAGTCTTCTCAAATTCGGTTTGCAAATGAAAACCTTTCCCCTTTCAAGTTCTGGCCTTGCGTGTTTTGACGTCAATGGTGATGGAATTGATGATCTTTTGTGGACAACTGCTGATTCCACGACGTGGATTAACGTGCACTATGGGAGACCTGTCTTTAACACAGTACCGGATTTGAGATTGCAAGACCCAGGAGGAGTATCTTTTGGTGAAGTCATCGTCAATGCCGGCGATATGAACGGGGACGGATACGACAATATCGCAGTCGGCTGTCCGGATGCAACAAACACAGACGGATATGTTTTTATCTATTGCGGCGGTCCGAAAATTGACGGCATATTTGATGCGGCTGTTGGAGCATCGGGAATACATCAGGCAAGCCGCTTTGGAGCAAGTATTGCTTCTGTCGGAGATGTCAATGGCGATGGATTGGGCGATATCATTATCGGTGCGCCAATATATCCCTCACTTAGGCCGTATAACGACACTGAAGGGTATTGGGGAATATTTTTAGGAGACAGCAACATAACGGTCACGGGGGTAAAAGAGAATAAAGTGGCAGTGCCTCAACAATTCGTTCTCTACGATGCATACCCCAATCCTTTTAACCCAGTGACAGTTATCAGTTATCAATCGACAGTTATCAGCAACATAGTGATAAAAGTATATGATGCGATTGGAAAAGAAGTAACAACATTAGTTAATGAAGAGAAACAACCGGGAAGCTACAAAACAGAATTTAACGGACGTTCATTAGCAAGCGGTATATACTTCTACACAATGACAGCTTCGGTCAAAGGGAAAAATATCTTTTCACAAACGAAGAAACTCGCGCTCATCAAGTAAAACAGAAAGGGGCAACAACTATGAAACAGTTACTTACGATGTTAACTGTGTTGTTGGTTTGTGGGGTTGTGAATCTAAATGCACAAACGGATATTCCAAGAGGAGTTTTTCTTTTTAGGAATACTAACGTCGATTATGAAAACATGAAAGACAGTTTGAACATTTCCTGGGTGCAAGGGGAGTCCGGTTGGGGTGGCAGTCAACATATTGGCGTTGACACAAGTTGGGTTCAAACATTGGGATTAAATACGATTAATATACGCGATACACTTTACAACATTTCGACTGCGCAACGAATGGTGTTTCAGGCAGGGAGAAATTCGCCCCCATTAAGTCAGGTTAATATGTGGAATTTCTTCAGCTGCAAAACAACGGGTAAAACAATAAGCGACACAATTCAAGAATGCATCCCCAATTCATATCCAGTTGGTTACATGGCCAAAAGCCCTAATCCAAACAACAATTACTTTTATGGAAAATTAGGATATTTTGTAACGTTTCAAATGGCCATCATAAAAGAATCTCCACCGACCGATAGTGTTGCGTTATTGAGTGTGGAAGGATTCTCCGGGGGAAAGCAATACAGCCTTGACTCTGTCGGCGTGTTCGACTATAGCTTTCAAGGAAGTGGTACTTATCAAAATTTCGTTCTGCCATTTTCAGTTCAAGTAACTCCTCCGCCCATCAGGCCCCTCAGATTTACGCTGATGGGATACAACCTGGGAAATAATACAATAACTTTGTATGATTCAATTGATGTGCGTGTATATTGGTGCGGAAAACGAACGACGTATCTCGCTAATGTGACAATCGATGATTCTACGAGCAGCAATTTATACAGCGGAATGTATGATGGAGCGATTCAAACTGAAGTAAATCAATATGTCGGCCAGCAGTATACGAATATGCAGCGATTGTATTTACAGGATGAGCCGCTTGTTCCAGTTTTTCTTCCATTGCGATATATAGATTCGAAATTACAATCGGACTTTGGAACCGGCTCCGCGCGCGGCAGAGCGATTACGGCAAATTGGTATAGAGGCAATTGGTTATCCCGTTTCTTGCAGGACGCTCAACCAAATGAATATTTGTTTGACGGCGATTACGTCATTGATGCCAGTGTCCCCTCTCCTTCGATGAATGCACAGCAAGCGTCTGCTGCAGGTGTTGCACCGTGGCTAGGCAATGGACAGTATACTATTTCGGTGCAAATGAAGTTCGATACTCTAACCGGCAATTTGCACTCGCTTGATAGTTCTGCCCAGATAACATCCATGCCTTGGTGGGCCGTTCCACAACTGCATGGTAAATTCTATCGCACTACGCCTAATCATGGGTATAGAGACGGTTCAAACAATCCGGATTTACGTCCACCAACGGGAAATGAATTGACGGCAATGATAAATACTGAAATTGTCTACGGAGCAAAGGGAATAATTGCCTATCCATATGGAACCGATCTTTCAAATGATAGTTCCTTCGCATTTCCTGGTTTGGTTTCTCTCACGGTTTCCTCCAATGGTATTCACGAGGATCATTATAGCAATATGGGCTGGCTCCCGACAACCGGCGGCTCATACGATAGTATTTACACCGGCTATAAAGAAAAATGGGATGCGCTTGCTGCTGTAAATGCTAATCTCAAGGTAATCGGCCCAACTCTCGCAACTCTTACATGGCAAGGGGCGATGAGCTGGAACACTCACATTCCATCGGGAAATTGGTCAGGGATAGTGACTAATATTTCCACCAATATTGTTGCCGATACTCTTTATATCGAAACTGGAGATTTTAAAGCTGGGTCCACAGATTACGTTTATGTTGTTAATCGTCGAACGTTGGCCACTGACAGTAGAAATATTACAGTAACCTTGAACACCGGTGGCACTTCCTGGGAAATTTCTGATGTAGCATCCGGAAATAGTTGGATCGTTGGTCCCAGCAGTAGCGGCAATTATTTCACCGACAGCTTCCAGCCTGGTCAAGGTAAGCTGTATAAGGTTGGTTCGGCCACGTATACATCAACGCGCACCATAGCGGCAGGAACGACTATGACTGTAAGCGCCGGAGCAACGGCACAGTTTGCACAAAATACCAGTTTAACAGTTAACGGAAAATTAATTGTTAATGGCACATCAACGTCGAAAGTTACATTTACGCAGTCAACATCAAACGGCTGGAATGGCATCGCGTTAAACCACGACAGCTCGACAATTCAGAACTGTATTATTTCTTATGCTTCGTCTCCTTTGACCATCACCAACGTCAATACAGCAACAATTACCTTATGCACGATAAATAATTCGACGTTTTCCAGCTCCCAGGCAGTCTCGATTTCGAACTCCACGCCGACTATTACCAGTCTAGAAATTGACGGTCTGTCAAGTTCATCTAACGGAGTACGTTATACGACAGCCAAAGGTGGCACGCTCAATGAAACGACAATCCAAAACTGTGGTGCTGGTAACGGGATTGTCATTCAGGGAAATCCAAATCCCACTATTTCAAATTGCTTCATTGAGAATAATCATTTTTATGGGATTATTCTGATCGGATCCACGACCGGCGTCCCATTGATTTCAGCAAACCAATTTATAGACAACGGCGGCAGTTCATATTTCAATCTGTATTTTTCTTCGTCCGCATGGGGGACCGTTCAACAAAATTACATAACCGGTAGTCTTATCGGTGTGGGCTCATACAGCGGTTCCTCTGTCACAGCAGGGAGCGACCAGAACGGATTGAACACGATAATAGGGAATAGTTACAATTTAATGTGCAGAGGTACTGGAAGTTCAATGGGATTCGGTTCGTACAACGGAAGGTATTACTCTGGTACATGCAATAATATCTACGGAGGCACATCTTACGATGCATACGCAGATGGCGGTGCGACTATCGAAGCGGAATATAATTGGTGGAACCAATCGCCACCGAATACGAGCAAGATCTATGCTGGATCTGGTTCCTATATTGATTATAGTAATTCGCTGACATCACAAGGTGGATGTCCAGGAGGAGGTGGAGACGTGATAGTACAGGGAGGGAGCAATATGATAGTTAACGTTGACTCTTCGGGTTCAGTCTCAGATATCTATCAGCGTGCGACGAATGCATTTCTCAACAAAGATTACTCAACATCATCGAGCCTTTGTCGAATAGTTCTCAGAAGAAGTGCCTCCGTTATGGAGAAACAACAAGCATTGGTTCGGCTCTTGTCCGTCTTTCTTCAATCCGGCGATAGCACGATAGTTTCAGATTTGAAATCCTATATGGTTGGCTCTGACAGTCTATCGCAAACTGCTGAAGATCTTCTTGCGAAGGCGTATATGGCAACAGGGAATACGGCAAATGCAGTCTCTCTTGCTAACGACCTCATCACCAAAAACCCGGGAACGGAGATCGAGAAACAAGAATTATTACTTCTTGCTTCGTTGCGGGCGTATGATAAGAGTGCCGAATCGATTTCAGCCCAGGCATTGAAGGACGTAAAAACGAGGTTTGGTTCTTCACTTGATCAAGGATTGATGACAGCTTTGACAACGGCAAGTGATGTTTCGGCTGCTGGTTTTTCTTCTAATAAAGAAGCTGCACAAAAAGCCAAAGGAGAGGCCATAGTTGACAATGCGAACACTATACCAACGGAATACGGCATTGAGAACTACCCCAATCCGTTTAATCCGACAACTACCATTGCCTATCAACTCCCGAAAGATGGCAAGGTAACGATAAAGATATTCGATGCTATCGGCAGGGAAGTTACGACTCTGGTTGATGAATTCAGGCCGGCTGGCCGCTACGCGGTGCAGTTCGATGCGTCCCGTCTTTCGTCTGGAATCTACTTCTATTCTCTTAGATCGGGGATTACAACGCTGTGAAGAAGATGGCTTTGATTAAGTAACCGAAATTTTCTTATGTTGTTAAAACGATCCCCGGAGCAGATAATGTTTCGGGGATTCTTTTATCCATTTAATTGGAGTTGCTCCAGGCCTGGCTATCTCCAAATCCAAATAAGGTTACTCAAGTTCTCATTCCGTCCTTCCGTCGCCTGAAAGAATCTCCATAAAGAACGGCTCAAGCCTTAATATGAATGCGCAGCAGAAACCCACCGTCTCTGGCGGTGGGTATGTTCAGTTGGCTATGCCCACCACGGCGGGCGAAGAACCGGTCGAAGACTCGACTCGTTGAGAATCCAGTTCGGTTGATCGACAATGGATTCCGCGTCAAGCGCGGAATGACATGCTTTTTCTTTTCGAAAGCCACCATCTATGATGGTGGTCGTTTACTAATGTAGTTTAGTTCGCTTCTAATTGCAACCTAGGCACCCATGGTCCTATCTGGTCGGTTGTTAAATGTCCTTTGACGCTCGCTTTTCAATTTCGAAAGAAAAATTTGAAAATCCATCTCGCGACCTGCATCGATGAATCCCCGTCGTCCTCCAACGAGAAGCAACTCCGATGCACCGCTCCGGTCAGTCGCGACATTGAGCTTTCTTTTGTTCTTGATTCTCCAGCCGATTACTCCTACATTTTTAACGTTGTAATGATCTATGAGGAAGCCGGGAGATTCACAAATGGACATAAGAGACATCGCGATTGTGTTGATTGATATCAGCGGATATACTCGTTTTATTAAATCGCACAAAAGCAGTATGGTTCATGCAGAAGAAATTATTTTTCAACTTCTGGATGCAATCGTTGAGGGCTCCACACACCCTTTGCTGCTCAACAAGTTTGAAGGAGACGCAGTGCTCATGTATGCAGAATCCGGCTCCACGCCATTAGAAGTTGCACAGAGCGTGTTAGACCAGGTAATGAGGGCGTTCCCCGTTTTTCAGACAAAAGCGAAACAGCTCGAATCCGATCGAGCTACCTGTCCATGCGATGCCTGCCGGAATATTCGTCAATTGCGCCTTAAGGTAATTGTTCATTATGGTAAAGCAGCATTTAGAAGTATCAGACAATTTGTGGAAATTGCAGGAGAAGACGTTATCATCGCACATCGGCTACTTAAGAACACCGTCCCGTTGCATGAATATATTCTGATGACGGATGCGTTTTATGAGCTTCTTGAACCGGCGATTTTAGGTCCCGGAAGCGAACATATTGAATCGATTGCTGATATCGGTCCGATTTCAACCCGTTACTTTTGTGTAAAAGCGCCAGCGCAATAATTTTTGGAGATGAAAAAGTCTGATCACAATTCTATTTACATGCATTCACACTATCCTGTCATGAAACATTTCTTCTTTTTGTTGCTTTTCGTTCCGTCTTTGCTGCCGGCACAGGACGCAACGGACATTGTCCGCAAAGCTGATGCGCTGATGCGGGGAAAACGCACCTACGCCGAAGTCACGATGACCATTGTGAAACCGACATGGACCCGCGCTGTGTCGATGAAAGTATGGTCTATCGAACCGGACTTATCACTGGTGTATGTGACAGAACCGGCTCGTGATAAAGGAACGGTTACTCTGAAACGGAAAAGCGAAGTGTGGAATTGGCTTCCGAGTATCCAAAAAACAATCAAGATTCCTCCATCCATGATGCTTACCTCGTGGATGGGTTCCGACTTCACCAACGACAACCTTGTGCGCCAGTCATCCATCATTGAGGACTACACCCATACTTTTCGCGGAGAAGAAAAAGTTGGGGATGAAGACTGCTATAAGATCGAACTAAAGCCCAAGCCGGATGCGGGCGTCGTGTGGGGAAAAGTCATCTTCTGGATTTCAAAAAACGGTTTAATGGAATTGAAGGAAGATTTCTACGATGAAGACGGCAACCTTATCCGGACCATGGTCGGCAGCAAACCGCATGATTTCGACGGACATCGCATTCCGGCATATTGGGAGATGATCCCGCACAACAAACCGGGAAACAAAACGACGTTCGAGTACACCATACTCCGGTTCAACGCCGATATCACTTCGGAATTCTTTTCGCTCCAGAATATGAGCCGGGTCCGGTAGGAGAAAACGTCAATGTTATTTTACCTCGACTTTGCATGGAGGAACCTTTGGCGCAACAAGCGAAGGACATTATTAGCCTCATCGTCGATATTTTTTGCGGTCTTGCTTGCCCTGTTTATGCGGTCGATGCAGTTGGGCACGTACGCGTACATGATACAGAACACCGTATCGTTGTACACCGGTTATCTTCAACTGCAAGGGAAAAATTATTGGGACGAGCGCTCGTTCGACGAGAGCATTCCTGTCAATGATTCCTTGCTTCAGGCCATCGCGGCTTTGCCGCATGTTACCCACGTTAACCCCCGGCTTGAAACCGTCGCGCTCATCTCTTATGGACTCGATACGCGCGTGTCCCCGGTCACGGGAATAGTTCCACGCAAAGAAGACGAAATGTCGAATCTCGCTTCCCGTGTCATCCGCGGCAGCTATCTCACCGACTCCTCGCATGGAGTGCTCCTGGCTGAAGGACTTGCAGAGCGGTTGCATGTAGCGCTGGGTGACTCGGTGATTCTTTTCGGACAAGGATATGAGGGGGTGACTGCCGCAGAGCAATTAAAGGTGGAAGGTATTCTTCACTACCCTCTCCCGCAGCTTAACAATGCAATGGTCATCCTCGCTCTCCCAAAAGCGCAGGAACTTTTCAACGCATACGGCAGGGTGACATCCGTTGCAATGATGATTGACGATGCCGACAACCTTTCTTCCGTACAGCAAACCCTCAACGGACGAATAGACTCGTCCATGACAACGATGACCTGGCAGGAGATGATGCCTGAAGTAGTGCAAACGATTAAGGCAGACAACGGCGCAGGTATAGTGATGCTGCTCATTCTCTACATCGTCATCAGCTTCGGTGTTTTCGGCACTATTATGATGATGACAATCGAGCGGAGTCGCGAATTCGGCTTGCTTATCGCATTAGGAATGAAGAGAAGGTCGTTGGCCACCGTGAGTTGTATCGAGGCGGTTTTCGTCTCTATGGTAGGAGCTCTTGCCGGGATGGTGGGCGCATTCCCCATTGTTCTCTATTTCCACGATAATCCGATCCGTCTCTGGGGAGACACGGCACAAGCGATGCTTTCGTGGGGAATTGAGCCGTTGCTTCCATTAAGCCTTGACCCCGGCATTTTTGTTGCACAAACTTTTGCCGTATTCCTCATTGCATTTGTTACTACGCTGTATCCGGTTCTTGTCATCAGAAAAATTCGCCCCGTTGCAGCACTGCGGGGTCAAGGAGCGGTACGGCGATGATGATGATTCTTGCCTGGAAAAATATCTGGGGGAATAAAAAACGGAGCTTCATCATTCTCGCGGCGACCGCTGTTGGCTTGGCGTGCGGATTGTTTTCCGCCGGTGTTTTATCGGGTCTTTATGAAGCGCTGGTGCAATCCGCGATCTCGCGCGAGCTTGGACACATTCAGATTCACTCCGTCGACTTCGTGAGGGACCAGGAGATCAGCCAAACCTTGACACATGTGGATGGTATCCTGAGCATACTTGAACACACTCCTACAGTCGAGTTCGTTGTCACCCACAGCGTTATCGAAGGGATGGCATCATCCGCGACGGCTGCAGACGGCGTGCGAATCATTGCGGTGGAACCGGATGCAGAGCAAAAAGTTACCTCAATTTCGCGACGCTTAATCGAAGGAACGTACCTTAACGGAAAAAATTCCGTTGTGATCGGGAAGAAACTTGCCGATCGGCTGAAACTAAAACTTCACGGGCGCTTTGTCGCGAGCTTTTCCGCTGCCGACGGCACGATTATAGACGGCGCCTTCCGCGTTGAAGGTATCTACCAAACCGAAGCTTCCACGTTCGACGGTATGAATGTCTTTATCCGTCAGGAGGATCTCGCAAGTCTCCTTGGCACTCCGGCACCGATTCACGAAATCGTTCTGCGTACACGGTCATTGGCGTTGGTTGATTCGACGGCAAACATGCTGCGTGTTGCTTTCCCGAGTGTTGAAGTGGAAACTTGGAAACAGCTCGCACCGGAATTGAAATATACCGCAGACACTGGGGCCTTCGAAAATACCATTTTGCTCGGTATCATTCTTTTTGCCCTCTTGTTCGGACTGACAAATACGCTATTGATGTCGGTGCTCGACCGCATCCATGATTTCGGCATTCTTCTTGCCATCGGATTGAATCGCCGGCGACTGTTCTCGATGATTATGGTAGAATCGCTTTTCCTTTCCTTCACGGGAGGAATTATTGGAGTTGTTGTAGGGTGGGGCGTGACTGAATATTTTGGAGTTCGAGGAATTGATCTAACGGTATTTTCAGCAGGGGCATCGTCATTTGGCGTTCCGTCGATCCTGTACCCGATGAATCAGACCTTCACCTATGTTGAGCTCGCGATCATGATGGTGATAACATCGGTTATAGCAGGGCTGTACCCTGGTATGAAAGCAATTCGTGTGAAACCTGTTGAAGCGATACGAACGATTGGATAAAAAAGGACGATAGTATGGCTGTCATTGAATTAGAAAACGTCGACAAAATTTATGACCAGGCAGTTATCCCCGTGCACGCGCTCAAAGACGTAACGTTGAAAATTGATGTAGGTGAATTTACATCCATCGTGGGGCCGTCCGGGTCCGGCAAAACAACGCTTCTTAACGTCATCGGCGGCCTGGACAAGCAAACCAGCGGCACGATCATCATCAACGACACCGACATTTCGACGATGAGCGAAGGCGAATTAATTGATTTTCGCCTTCATAACATTGGGTTTGTTTTTCAATCGTACAACCTTATTCCCGTTCTCACAGCTCTTGAGAATGTCGAATTCGTTCTTTTTCTTCAACGCGTCGATAAACAAGAGCGCTGCGACCGCGCGGTACAGTTGTTGAAGCGCGTCGGACTGGAAGACAAAAAAGACATCAAACCGTCGGAGCTCTCAGGGGGACAGCAACAGCGCATTGCGGTTGCGCGGGCGCTCGCATCTCATCCTGCATTTGTTCTCGCCGACGAGCCGACGGCGAACCTCGATTCCCGCACAGCCGAATCTTTACTCGATCTCATGGAGGATCTAAACAAGGAATTAAAGACGACCTTCATTTTCTCCACACATGATGCCAAGGTGATTCGCCGGGCACGACGCGTGGTAACGCTTGAAGATGGAAAGATCGCTGACGACCGCACGCAAAAACCCGGCTCGGCATTATAAGCAATAGAGATTGCAATCGTCATCATGCACACAAGACTTTTGGGCATACATCCCTTCCTTTTTCTCATCGCAGTAAACATTCTCATATCGAATCAATCAATGGCACAATTATCCCCATATGAATTGGGCGGGTACATGGAATATTTGTACGGCAGCGTCGATGTGCCGCCAATCGGAAGAACCGATGAAAATCTTATTCATGCGCGAATCAACAGCCGTTTTTTCCCCACGGAGGGTTTGACGCTCGCAGCGGATCTTCGTAATAGGATTTATTTCGGAGGAATTGTCGAGAAGACTCCCGATTTTCTTTCGACCATCAAATCTCAGCACGATTTCGGCGACGCCGGTATTGTTTGGTGGAATACAAATTCATCGGTTGGATATTCCCAGCTTGACCGTGCGTGGCTTGATGAGAATTATGGAAAATTCGACGTTACTATCGGAAGGCAGCGCATCGCGTGGGGAACCAACCTCGTGTGGAATCCGACTGACCTGTTCAACCCTATGTCGATTTTGGATTTTGATTATGAAGAGCGTCCGGGTGCGGACGTTGCGCGTTTCCAGTATTTCAGCAGTGAAGTCTCGAAAGTGGAGGTCGCCGTGAAACCGGGAGACACGCGTGATCATACAGTTATCGCCGGGAAAATTCTTCTGAACCAATGGAATTACGATTTTCATTTTCTTGGCGGAGAGCGGGGGTATCAGCCGCTTTTCGGTTTTGCATGGGCTGGCAATATTGCCGGTGCGGGGTTTCAGGGAGAATTGCTGACTGCAAAACCGAGCGATGAAGCGGTTGTTCTTTTTCCTTTCTTACAAGACAAATGGACGACATCGGCGGCATTGTCATTCGATTATACTTTTCCCAGTACGCTCTACCTTCATACCGAAGGATTATACAACGACCGGGGAGTTACTCATAATGCTTCAACAGCCCAACTTTTTGCGACCACTCTAAATTTATTGACGCCGGCCCGCTGGTCTCTCTTCCAGGAAATATCGTACAACGTACATCCCTTGGTGCAGCTTTCGGGTTTTCTAATATTCAATCCTAATGACCGATCGATTGCACTCGTTCCCTCCGTCTCCTGGTCTGCATTGACAAATGTTGATCTCATGGCAATTGGATTACTTTTCAACGGAGCCCCTCTTACTGAGTATGGCAGCTACGGCAAGTCTATTTTTGTGAGGGGAAAGTTTTCTTTTTAATCAAAAGTTCACCGGGGCTTTGCATATCAACTCGTGCACCTTTCTTCCGAAATTCTTCAAATATCAGATTTCAAGAAGGATATATGGAAGGTGTGGGACGCCTATTTTGGTATAGGCAATAAAAAAGGGATGCAATACGCATCCCTTTTTAGATCTTTATGACCGCGACACATCTAAAAACCCGCACCCCAAAGCGCGTTGAAGCTTTTCCATGCGCTGTATGGAATTACGGGAATACTCTTCTCACTGGCCGATTTGCTAAGGACCTGTACCGTCGGAATCCCCGGCAAAGAATTGATATTGACGTACGGCACGTGCATGCCGAAGCTGGCGTTCATTGCTTTAATGTACTGATTCGCGACAATGCCGTACCCTTTCGAGGACGGATGCACGCCGTCGAGGCTGAATAGTCCACCTGCGATGTACGCAGTGGTAAATGTCTCTCCGTCGACAGTCACGCCGGATGTTTTCACCGTATTAAAGAAACCGTTCATATCGACAAGTGCGGCATTATTTGCGGAAGCGACCAACGCGATCGTATTGTTGAAGGCAGAAATTGCTTGAGCTGCCGTCGCCTGCTCACCCGCATCGAGGACCAGGGCATCCGGGAATGGATTGCGCGGGTCGAGTCCGAAGGGCTGCGTTGTATCAATGCCGGTGCCGATCACCAAGGAAACTGGAACGCCCAATGAAGCGGCGAGGTCACGATACCATTGTCCTGTCGGTTGGCCTAACAGAGCTGCATACGCGCCCCCCTTCAATGTGATAAGAGGGTCGGTCTGGGGATTGTTGAAGTTCGTGTAGCTTGAAGCAACTACCTCGCCATGCTTCTCATAGAATAGGCCTACAACGGCGTGATTAGCTGCCTCTACGGCTTTTAGTCCCGCGGCTAACTCCGGGCCGACCGTTGTGAAAAATGGAATCGCATCAACATCGGGAATATTTGCTACCAGAATTTTTGTATTGGGAAGTGCCGTGCGCAATGCACCGATCGATTGACCGTACAAAAACGAGAATGTTCCAGCGTCTGTCGGTGCAGCAGGACTTGTTCCACCGCTCGTAGCAAAACCGAGCACGTCGTTGGCTCCAAGCCAGAATGTGACGAGGTCCGGTTTCAGCGCGGATGCCTGGGCGAGTATGCTATTGCCGAAGGCTGAGCTCCGAAGGATGGCCGCGAAGAATCCGTTTTCTCTCGCTGCTGCTTTCGTCACGAAGTTGGTCGTGTCGAGAAAATCATATATCACGGCTCCCGGTATGCCGAGGTTGTCGTACGGCCTTGCCAGCGTTCCCGCGCTCGGCGGTGCAGCTGCGGTTACAGTCTCTCCTGCAGGACCAACCACCGGTCCGGTCAAATTGATCAGCTCAAACCGTGCTGCCTTACCGGTCGAGGGATCGGGATTCCCCGGATCCGGCCAGATCGGCTGCTGGAGCGCAGGCAAATTTGCGCCGGCAGCCGTCAACTGTTGCGAAATTAAGTTTGGATAACTGTAGATCTGCGCCGATTGGTACAGCCCGTTCGATTGGTATCCTGCGGTGAGGCTGTTTCCGACGGCAACGTATTTCGTCACTGTTACGCTGCCGAGGCTGGCTGACGGCCCGGATGGGGCGGAGTCGGTGCACCCTTGTGCCACCAGAGCGCCGATGACGACCAACGCCGCAAAGATGAAGGTGTTCGCTTTCATTGTTCTGTACTCCATGCTAGTTGGACATTCGTAAACTCATAAATTAGAACGTATAGCCCACGCTCACACCGATGAGGTTTGCAAGGGCGTTATAGGTCCCGTCAAAATTGGTGACAGTGTTCACAGCCTGGCGCTGGTCGAATTTTAGGAACATGTACGAAACATCTGCCGAGATTGCATTCGTAAACTGGTATCCGAGTCCTACGTTTACACCGTTCCGGTTTGCATCCGGAAGGATGGGGTCGACGTACGCCGAGGCTACGGGCGAATGGTCGTACAAATATCCGGCGCGAATCTTCAGCGCATCCATCGTGTACTCTCCGCCGATGCGTATAATGTAGGTGTCGCTGTAATTTTTCGGCTCGGTCACATCCTTGGTCGGGTCGTTCTTGAAATCAATTGTCAGTTCCTTATAGGATGACCATCCGATGTACTGATAATCGGCTTCGACGGTCAGGTTCGGCGAGGCTTTGTACGCTAGGCCGGCGAATCCAGTCGCAGGGAGCGTCAGCGATGAGGTGACGTCGTCGTCGATAACGTTGACGACCGGGATTTGCGGTGTGAAACTCACGTTTCCTGATGCATTGAGTTTTACGGAGGAACGGTACGACACGCCAGCGCTCAGGTCGGGAGTAAATTTATAGAGCACGCCGACGTTGAAGCCGTACGCTGTCTTTGCATTCATATCGATCATTACTTGGGTGTCAGTGTTGATCACGTTCTCGTCTTGCTGCAGCTTCACGCTCCCCGTTACAATGTTCAGTCCGGCGCCGATGGAGAGCTGGTCGCTCACTCTGTACGCCACGGTCGGCGTGTAGTAAAAAGCTTGCACGTCGGCTTTCGTTGTAATATATTTTCCAACCCAGTCGGAGGGCCATTCCGTTCCCAAACCGTACGGATTAGTCACACCGATACCGACCGTAAAGTTGTTCGCCACGGGATAGATGCCGTAGAGGCTGATGGGGGTGAATGTTTGGCTGACCATTTTTGTTTCGTTCCTTATCGCGGGATCATTCGCATCGGCGACGGGACCATAAAAGGAAACCTGCGGCATGATAAACGTTGTCCCGAGATAAAGCTCTCCCTGCGATTGAAATCCGAGTCCCGCGGGATTAAAGTAGATTGCGGAAGGGTCCGACGCGCGGGCTGCAAACGCGCCGCCTTGTGCCATCGCTCTGGAGCCAAGCTCGTTCAACTGGAATCCTCCTGCAAAAGCCATTGCACTTCCCAGGATCGCAGCGATGCAGAGGCAGGCTGTGTGAAGGGTCATTCTTTTCAAGGTAACCTCCTTGTAAAAATTTGTCTCGATAGGTTAGTGGTTTCGTTGCTCTCTATTGCGGTAATGTGTGTGTTTGAAACTGCAGCATGATAAAAGGTGGGTCAAGTATAGCACTCTCGGATATCAAAAGCAAGAGGAGACAGCGGGTTCATAGGAAAGCATTCCGAAGTTCCCTTTGCCGGAATTTGTCAATATCTCGACATTGAATCACTATTCAAGAGAAACCTGCTGCCGAATATCAAACTGACCCCCTCACTAGAATCGGACTACGCCGAGCGTAAAAATGGGGGTTAAAAATTTTTACTCTTAAAATCCCATTCATACCCGCTCTTGTTGTCCGTAGCATCCACAATCATTTTGACGGGACCGATCCCCGAAGCAAACCAGTATGTCGCAAGAGGAGATCCGATACCGTTTCCCTGAACTACACCATCCTGGATAACGATTTGAGTAAACGTTGTCCGATACGTGTTAAACATTTGACCGCCGACGCTGAGGCTTTCCTCGTCGGCGAACTGGCCCACAATTTTTAAATCGTATGTCGAGTCTGCATTATTCACCGTGTCGTCGAATGCTGTCCAGAAGGCGGCAACGCCGTACCCGATATTGCCGACCAGAATCCACGTGAGAGAATCGCCTTGTGGGAGAACGATGTTTTCGAGGTATGAAAAATTTGCCTCGCCGGTCGGCGGTACGCGAAGGATATAAAGAGGGGTCGCCGTGAGGGTCGGAGCCGTTATAGAATCAATAACAAGGTTCGACGAGCCTCCAAGTGGAGTTGCGCTGTCGTTCGACACTACGGTCCAGCTCGATGAATAGGTTGTTGCGACAATGTTCGTGTCCGTTCCGATCGAGCGGAGGTAGCCGGTATAGGTAATTCTGTGTCCGACCGTGAGCGGGAAAATGTCGGTGGTGATGGGAATCGTCGTTGCCTCAACAGGGCTGCTGCTTTTCTTGCAGCCGGCGGAAAAAAATGTGAAACCGGTAAGTGCTAGTATCAACAGGAGTGCCGCCGTTTTTTGAACTCTCTTCATGAAATCTCCATTGTGGTGTGAAAGCTTTAATCGCCTACACTTAGACGCAATATGCGATAAAAGGTTTGTGTCTCTGTGTAACTCTGTGAATCTCTGTGCCCCTCTGTGTAACAAAATCTGTTTCACAGGGATCCACAGAGGAGGCACAGAGTGTCACAGAGATGATGTGCTATTTATCTTTGATCTGTTCGAGCAGGTCTTTCGCTTCTCTGCGGAATTGGTTGTCGCTTTGATTTTCTGTTGGTAACGTGGCGATTTTCGTCAACTGTTCCTTCGCCTTATCGTACTCGTCAACTTCGGTGTACGCGCGCGCCGCGTCGAGACGATACATAATAAACGTTGGCTTGAGCGCAATTGCCTTTTCGTAATTTGCCAGAGCGTCTTCATAATTTGCCCAGCTCAACCCGAGCGGCCAGCGAATGATTTTTGGTTTCTCACAGAGCTTGGCATTCGTCCGGCCGAGCACGTAGTATGCCGTGGGATTATTCTTATCAAGTTCGATGGCTTTTTCACAATCGGCTCTTACTTGCTTCACAAGATCGATTGAATCCCACACGCCTTTGAAAAGCGCCACTCTTCCGTTGGCAATTGCGCGCCGCGTGTAGCCCATTGTTGCATTTGGGTTTGCTTTTACAGCAAGCTCGGCAAAGTCGAGGGATTTCTGGTATGTTTCCAACTGTTTTGTTTTCTCCTCTTGCGTCATGGTAGGGAGAAGTTCGCCGATGTCGGCGTACGCCCGGCTGATGCGCCAGAGGATCTCATAATTATTCGAATCGGCGGCATAAGCTTTCATTAATACGTCGAGGGATTTTTCGTTTTCAAAAGTCTTCGTGGAATAGTAGTCGCTTGCAGCAATGAGCGAGTCGATGTCGTTCTTTTGCGCGGATTGTGCTGCGAAGCTGCCGAAGCAAAGAAGCATTGCCGCCAGGAGTGTGGTGCGGGAAGCACGGTACATAACGATGATCTCCTTGAAGTGTGATAAAGTTTCAGATAGCCTAACTTTGGTCTATGATATCGCCCTGCGCAAAGTGGCTGGATTCTTCCAACGCTGCAAAAGGCTCTTTCTGAGGATGTTTTTTCGATGGAACCCTTAGGTTGGCATTCTTTTCTCGACAATCACGAACCGATGTTTTTGGTAAAAACTTCGGAATTCTGAGCACGACCTGTACGTTGTTATTTTTCGCATCGCTATGAGAGAAACCCAGCTTAAAGTTCACATCCGCCAATGATACGCAATCATTCCCCTTTTCGCAAACGGAATCCCAAAAAATTTTGCGAGCATGGGGATTCTCTATACCCGGAAGTTCCTTAAAATAGTAATTCATAACACAAAATTAACTTGCATTTCATCCCTTCAATTTTGATATTCCAACAGAAGAGATGTAATTCATTTTGGTCGATTGTTCATTTGACCACCGATTCAACATTCTAACACATTTTTTCGATCCCCTTAGGGGAAAAGTGTCTCCAAAAAACGCCGTCCTTAACCACGAATGGTAATTTGCTACGGCTGCGTAGTTGTAAAAAATTTCTTACCTACTGGGAAGCGACAAAGTTGCCGGGAAGAGATTGAGCCCTGCAAAGGAATCGCAGTCGGAAACCGAAAAGCATAAATCCTTTCCGCGCTAAAGGCATGGCCTAAATTGCTTCAACAAACCATAACAATTCCGTAACACAAATCTTCTGCTTTGTTCATCTCCGAGGCGTATACTTGGAGACACCTAAAGAAGTTTAGTTGACGTGTTTCAATCGAAATTCCTTTTACCCCAAAAACCTATAAGGAGAAACTCTATGAGAAAGATTTTTACTTTTTCTGCCGTTTTAATTCTGTTGGTTTTCGCAAGCACTTGGGTGTCTGCGCAAGTCCTCGAAACAGAAACCTTTAATTATGTTTTGGGCGACACTCTTAATGGCTTTAACGGCTGGCTAGGACACAGCGGCGTGGGGACCAATCCCGAGAAAGACACTGTTGGATTAACCTATGCTGGTTACATCGGCTCTGGTATTGGAGGCGCATCTACATTGACAACAACAGGCGAAGATATTAATAAAGTGTGGGCAAGTTATCCTAATGGAGTAACTTCGGGTACCATCTATTATTCGTTATTGGTTGAGCTGGACAGCGCGCAAACCTCTGCCGATTATTTCTTTCACTTATTTAAGAATAGCACTACTTTCTCCGCTAGACTTTATGCCAAGAAGGCCTTTACTAGGGACAGTATTTCCTTCGGGATTTTAAAGGGGTCTACGTTCGCGAATGTCGCCTGGTCAGACTCAGTTTATAAACGCGGTACACCCTATTTGATTGTAGTAAAATATACGTTCGTTCCCGGGTCAGCAAATGATACCGTGTCAATGTGGATTAATCCAAACATTTCCGGTACTGAACCGACTCCAACTGTTTTCGAAACGACTGCCGACAAATCGACAACAGACGACGATACAGTCTACGGTGTCGCAATACGTCAGGGATCTGCGACACAAGCACCCAGGGGAAGAGTCGGCGCCATAAGAGCTGTTCAGTCCTGGAAGAACATCAATAACAAGTATGCCGTTCTGAGCAAGAATTCTATCAATTTCAGCAATATAACGCTTGGAACAGTTGTAAAGGATTCGGTGATCATTACGGATAATGATATGACATCAATCAACGTTTCATCTGTCACATCTGGAAACTCCGTATTCGTTGTCTCGCCGACGAGTGCAACCATTGCTGTCGGCAGTTCACAGAAATTTTATGTCACATATACGCCGACTGCGACTGTGACAACTTCATCAGCGATTGTGTTTAACAGCGACGGTGCGTCATCTCCTGATTCAGTGTACGTCACCGGCAATGCGATCGTGCCGGGTTTCGGGATATCGACGAAGAGTTATAATTTCGGCCAGCTCTATTTAGATTCCACCCTCGTCGACAGTGTGACGGTTACGAATTTGCTTGCTTCAAGCACTCTGAATATCACATCAGTCACTTCGTCAAATCCTTTCTTCACGGTTGGTCCGACAAGCGGCAGCCTCGCTGTTGGGGCTTCCATGAAATTTGGCGTCAAGTTCATGCCGACTGCGGCCGGTGTTACTACATCCTCCATTGTATTTTTCAATAATGGCGGCTTGGTGTCGGACACACTCAAAGTGGCAGGAAACGGCCTTCTCAAGGCACCTCTCATTTCAGCAACTCCAATATTAAAAGATTACCACGGAGTTTGGGTCGGACATGCCTGGAAGGACAGCGTGACGGTAAAGAACACCGGATATGATTCATTGAAAATCACCGGTGTTACTTCGTCAGACCCTACTTTCGTGGTAACGCCGACTACGGCACAGCTCGATACACAAGCGACGAAGAAGTTTTACATCACGTTCACGCCGACCGCGTTAGGAGCAAAGTCTGCCTCCATCGTTTTCCTCAGCAACGACACAACCCATGCTAAAGACACCGTGATGGCGATCGGGACAGGCGTTACCTACTCAACGATCGCTAATGCTAGGGAAGACCTCAACGGCGACTTGATCCCCGACCACTCCGTTACCGGGGATACGCTTATAATCGCCGGGGTCATCACATCTAAAAATCTCCAATCAGTCGGAGGTCAAACGGCAATTTACATTCAAGACTCTACCGCAGGTGTCGAAATCTTCGGCTATGCCTTGCCGCCGGTGACGATGGTCATCGGTGATTCCGTGTTTGCCATTGGAGTTGTCGAACAGTACCATGGTTTGACGGAGTTTTATCCGCTTGAACCATCATACGATGTTTTAGATACTTTGCATTTCGGAATTTTGAAACATAACGCAACGGTTCCGAAGCCGAAGCATCTCACGTACCACCAATATGTTGCGAATTCTGAAAGTTACGAAGGGTTGCTTGTCGAGATCGATACGCTCTACAAGAAATCAGGCACGTGGCCTGGGGTTTCTACCAGTGCATCGATCTATTTGACCACCCTCGGCGGCACAGATTCGACCGAGATGTACATTAGTTCGAGTACAGATATTGCAGGATCGGTTGAGCCGTCATATCCGATCAATGTTGTGGCGATCATCAGTCAGTACCTCATCCGGCACGACCCTCAACAACGGCTATGAGATTGAGCCGAGCGATTCCGTAAATATTGTTCATACAAAATTTGCCCCGCTCGTAAAGATTTCTGAAGCTCGCAGAGACTCCTCCAATCTTATAGCTGTTCATTCGGTAATCGGAGACACACTTATGATCGCGGGCGTTATCACGTCGCCGAATCTTCAGGTAAGTAACACCGCATATTTTGTTCAAGATACCACCGCAGGCGTGGAAGTCTTTGCTTACGGTTTAGGAAAAACCTTTGTCGTGGGTGACTCAGTAGCAGTTGTCGGGACGGTCGCCCAGTACCATGGATTGACAGAGTTTACACCGCTTGTGTTGGATTCTCTCCACTTTGCATTATTGAAACATAAGGCAGTGGTTCCGAAACCGAAACTCATCACGCTTAGTCAATATGTGACGAATTCTGAGAGCTATGAAGGGCTGTTGATCCAGATCGACACACTTTTCAAGGCATCTGGAACGTGGCCTGTAGCTTCCTCAAGTGCCACCATTTACGTGACTGACAAGAAAGCGGATACGGCTCAAATGTACATAAATGCGAGCACCGATATAGGCGGATCGGCTGAACCCACATATCCCGTTGATCTTGTCTGTATAGGAGGTCAATATTCATCCGGCACGACTCTGAACAATGGTTATGAGCTTTTCCCGCGTGACACTGCGGACTTTACACATATTACGGTCACGAGCGTGGCCGACGCGTTCTCGGGTATTCCGACAACGTTCGTTTTGGAAAACAACTACCCGAATCCGTTTAACCCATCAACGACAATCCTGTACGGAATCGCTACCCAAAGCCATGTGACCGTCAAGATCTACTCGGTGCTCGGCCAGGAAATGGCGACGCTGGTAAATGATATCCAGGGTCCGAGCTACTACAGGGTGATATGGGATGGAAAAGATTCCCGCGGCAATATGGCAAGCAGCGGGGTCTATTTCTTCCGCATCATTGCTGATCCTGTTGATGGAAAGACATCGCAGTTCATGCAAGTGAAGAAGATGTTGTTGATGAAGTAAGTGAACGCGTAGTATTTAACTTTTAGAATACAGAATACTGGATACAGAATTCAGGAGTCGGAATGAGAGGTTTTCTCATTCCGGCTTCTGAGTTGTTGTACTGACTATTTTGAGATTCAGGGGCACCACAATTGGGGATGAGATAAAAGTTGTTGCAACATTTCACCATTTACCAATTAAATTGGGGGAATAACACGATGGCAAAGAAAACCGCTGTACCGAAATATGTGACACGCGAAAACCTCAGAGAAGAAATCGCAACGTCCGAGCTACGGCTTGAGGCAAAAATTGAAACTACCGCGCAATCGCTGAAGGACTATACCGACAGCCGGTTCACACAGCTCGAATACAAGGCTCGGCGGTGTCGAAAGAAGTCTCGACGCAAAGCTGACAAAGTATTTTGAGTTGATGATGCAGGCGTTTACAGAAGGACACAAAGGAATATATAAGATTCTTTCGAGCCACGAAGAGCGTATTTCCATCCTGGAGGGAAAAGGGGGTAGCCCCGGCAGAACTTGATTGATTATTCCTTACTCCTCATTATAGGTTGTTTAAAAATCTTCCCATCTCCCCCGCAAGAAGCACTCTAAAGTTTTTCTCCTCAAAAAAACAAATTACAAATTTACAATTCACATAAGGGGGAATTACCATGAAAAAAATCTTTTTGGTTTTGATGGCTGCATTTTTCGCCACCGCGCTGTTAAGTATAATGGCGTTGGGACAAACAACAATTGCTCAATGGAGCTTTGAAGGAGTTACCACGGCTAATACAGGAACTACTCCTAGTATTTCTGGAGGTTCTACATTAGCAGATGCTGGTTCCCAGACTGGAGGATCTGCTTTTACTGGATATCACACAAATTCTTCAACTGTTTGGTCAAATCCATTAGGAAATGGTTCTCAAAAATCCGTTTCTTCTACATGTTGGAGCGTGGGAGATTACTATCAATTTTTATTCAGCACAGCTAATTATAGCGGTATCAGTGTTACTTGGAGTCAGATGGGGAGTGGTACAGGTCCTAGAGATTTCAAAGTTCAATATAGCGCTGACGGGTCAACCTTTACTGATGCTTCAGGAGCAAACAGCTCCTACATGGTTACCAATGATGCCTGGGTGTCGACAAGTGTAAAGAGTGCTTCAATAAGAACAATTGATCTCAGTTCTGTTTCTACAATAGATAACCAGCCAACTGTCTATGTCAGGTTAGTTGATAATTCTACTACAAATATAAATGCAGGCACTGTGGCAACTAGCGGCAGTGACCGGGTTGATAGTGTGACTGTCACAGCGAATGCGCTGCTTCCAATTGAGCTTGCTTCTTTCACAGGCATTGCTCGGGGGAATGCAGTGGAACTCAGTTGGAAGACGGCGACCGAGGTGAATAATTATGGTTTCGAGATCCAACGCACCCCCCTGTTGTCCCCCCTCGAAGAGGGGGGAACTAAAGGGGGGTGGGCGAAGATCGGTTTCGTTAGCGGAAACGGGACGAGCAACGAGGCGCATAGCTATTCGTTTGTCGACAATGCTGCTACATTCGGTACATACAGCTACCGTCTCAAGCAAATCGACCACGATGGAAAATTCCAGTACAGCAATACCGTTGATGCAACGGTTGCAATGGCGCCAAACACAATGATGTTGGGACAGAATTACCCAAACCCCTTCAACCCGGAGACGAGCATCGAATTCGCCGTACCGGCTACCGGCTACACCACGTTAAAGATCTATAATGTGTTGGGTGAAGAGGTCGCGACGCTGGTCAATGGAAATGTCGAAGCGGGTGTGATGAATCGTGTCAGCTTCAACGCCGCCAACTTTGTGAGCGGGCTGTACTTCTATATGCTTCGCTCGGGAAATTTTGTCGACACGAAAAAAATGTTACTGATGAAGTAATTTCTCGGATGACGCAGATTTTGCATAGAATATCTTGAAAGTCCGAAAGATTTCTTTGGAACAGACTGAAGGAATAAGAATGTCGGGCACGGTTAAAGTGTCCGACATTTTTTTAAATTCGGCAGGTATAGGACACCTTACCCGGTAAATTGAAAAATATTGGAATATTTGGTGTAATGAATTGAGAAGGAGTAGTGCTCAAGTTTGGTAAGGTGACGGACACCTTACCGATTTACCTTACCAAATATTTTGGTATAATTGGATTTTGGGAGTGAGGTGTCCGTCACCTCTCGCAAGAAAGCAAACTTGACCACTACCTGAGAAGGTGTCAACTTGATTCTTGTTCTCAATTCTATTATACTGTTTTCCACGTATGACACCACGCCGTATTTTATTGGCCGCAGCATTTTTATGGTGCACCCTGATCGTAGCGACTCCCATGCTCTCTTCCTTCGGCGGAAAGAGTGCGCTTGCGGCTTCCTTCTTTTACGAAATGTTTTCCCGTGTCTGTCACCAAATTGATTCGCGCTCATTTCATATCGCCGGTTTTAAATTCGGCGTTTGTATTCGTTGCACGGCAATCTACACTTCTTTTTTATGCGGAATGCTCGTGTTCCCCCTGCTGAAGAAAACGGCCATCGCTCTGCAAAAATCTTCGTTCATCCTTGTCATTTCTCTCATCCCGATGGGGATAGACGTAGGGCTTGCGGCACTCGGAATTCACGAGAGCAATGTGTTTACACGGATGACGACGGGGGCGCTGTTCGGATTTGCCTTGAGCATCGCTCTTGTCCCGACACTTGAAGAAGTGACCGGCCAGTTTCTTTCGGGCTTACGATTGCCCCACAGAGCGGCTGGTTTGCGGGAGGCTCCTTCAATTCAAAATCTGCGGAATCTGCAATCGGCGATAAATCAGCGCAATCTGCGTAATCAAAATCAAAAATGGATTTCACATGCAACCAAAACCCGATAGACTGATGCCTGCGTTGTATGGCGGGCTCATTATTGCGGGAATCTCAGCAATCCCCGGATTAAACCTCATCAACGTCTGTTGCTGTGCCGGTATTTTGCTGGGTGGATTTCTCGCAGTCTTCTTCTACAAACAGGAGCTGGCGCCAGACATGGACCCTCTCACCTCAAACGACTGCGTCCGTTTGGGCACGCTTACGGGAGTCATTGCTGCAGTGGCCGGCACTGTCATCAGTGTAGTGGTGATGCTCGTCTTCGGAAATATCGCTATTGAGATGATGATGAGAATCATCCATCGCATGAACGTGGAATTGCCGTCGAACGTCGAGGAGATGATCAATCAGGGTATGGAAGAGAAGATATCGTTCTTGGGGATGGTGTTCTCACTTTTTCTTAATCTCATCATCGACGTTATTTTCTCGGTTCTTGGGAGCTTGATCGGCTGGTCGGTGTTCAAGCCGAAGCCGCAGTACCCTCAACAAAGCATGTGATTAGGGTCTCAGTTTAATCCTGAAGGTCGTCCCGATCCCGAGCTTGCTTTCCTTGACCGAAAGCTTGCCTTTGTGATAGGTTTCAATAATTCTTTTCGAGAGGCTGAGTCCAAGTCCCCATCCTCGTTTTTTCGTGCTGAAGCCGGGACGAAAAATATCTTTTCGATATGCCGCATCTATTCCCTTTCCTGTATCGGTAACGTCGATCACCGGCGCGCCGTTTAATCGTAAAAGGCGGAATGATATTTTTCCTTTCCCGTCTTCCATCGCGTCCAGTCCGTTCTTCACGAGATTCTCCAGCACCCACTCGAACAATTCCCGGTTGATTTTTGCGTGCACAGGATCGGTTGGTTCGATGATGATGTCGACCCGTTTTCCCATCTGAGGAATTCTTTTTTGGAAATAGAGGATCACCCCTTTCACGACTTCGCTCAACTCTTCCTCGCGTAAATCCGGCTTGGAGCCGATCTTCGAAAAACGGTCGGCAATCTTATTCAAGCGGAGAAGATCGTTTTCCATCTCTGAGATCGTTTCGGTCAATTTCATCGTCGGCTGCGGCTGGAGTTTCATGATCTCGACCCAGCCCATCATGCTCGAAAGCGGCGTGCCGAGTTGGTGGGCGGTTTCCCGTGCCATCCCGACCCAGATGTTGCTCTGCTCGTTTCGCTTGATATAGCTGAAACCAATGTATCCGACAAAAATGAAGAGTGAAGCAATCACGATCTCGATGTACGGAAGCCACCGAAGGCGTGTAACGAGCTGTGACTCCCCGTAGTGGACCCGGCTGAGAATAATCGTGTCCTGGTACGAAACGATGATGGGGCGGTTCATCTTGTCCATATCGGGGATGAGTGAACGGAGGTATGCATCGCGCTCGCTCTTCGGGAGCGTTGTATCGATCTCGATGTTTCGGGAAGCTTTTATTTCAACGTCGTGTGCATCGGACTCGATAATCGGGAAATCGATGGCGCGGATAAGCTCGTCAAAAATGAAATTGTATTCGACCCCCGAAAACGGGCTGCTGGCGAGGTACTCGACGGATTTCGCGTACAGCGCCGCAACCTCGCGTTCCTTTTTCTGGAGCCGGTCGACCAGGTTATGGGTGTACACAAGGATCGGGATGATGATGACGAAGGCCGCCACCAACAACGCTGTTTTAATGTTCCCGGATTTTGGACTGCGCGTGCTAAGGTTCATGAGGAATGACCATACTCATCGCGTTGCAATAGGAGATGTAAAATATTTTACCGCTGGATTGTCTGGTCGCGGCGTGCCCCAACCGAAACGATTGACACCGGAACCCCCGACAATGTTGCGATTGCATCGATGTACCGTTGGGCCTGCCTCGGAAGCTGGCTGTATTTTTTTGCCCCGGATATTTTTTCCTTCCATCCTGTATAGGGACGATAGACCGGCTCGACGCGTTCGAGGGTTTGAAGGTCGGAAGGAAACGATTTCATTGTCCGGTTTTCTTTTTTATAGCCGGTGCAAATCTTGATTTCATCAAACTCATCCAGCACATCGAGTTTGGTCAAAGCAATTTCTTGAACGCCGTTGATTCCCAGCGAATATTTCATGCTCACCATGTCGAGCCAGCCGCAGCGCCGGGGGCGGCCGGTCGTCGATCCGAATTCGTGTCCCACAGCACGAAGCCGTTCGCCGATGCCGTCCGTGCGTTCGGTCGGAAACGGACCGTTGCCAACCCGCGTGGAGTATGCTTTCACGACGCCGATGATATTTTTTACCGCCGTCGGAGGAATTCCCAAGCCCGTGCATGCGCCCCCGCTGGTCGGGTTGGAAGAAGTGACAAACGGATATGTCCCATGATCAACGTCGAGAAGCGCCCCCTGTGCCCCTTCCGCAAGGATACGTTTCTTTTTCTTCAGTGCAGAATTCAAAAAAACGGAGGTGTCGGTAACATACGGGTCGATTTTTTTATCGAATTCCTCATACTCGCTGATGATTGCATCGACGTCGAGCACGGCGGAGCCGTACACTTTGCTGAGCAATTGATTTTTTTCTTCGATGTTCGATTTCAATTTATCGCACAGGATTTTTCTGTCCAGGAGGTCGACAACACGAATACCGGTACGCATATACTTGTCGATATATGCCGGCCCGATACCGCGTCCAGTCGTGCCGATTTTATTTGCCCCTTGCTCGCGGATATTGTCGAGCAGTTTGTGATACGGCATAATCAAATGGGCATTATGGCTGATGAAAAGCCGTCCTTCGATTTTGATGTTGAATGATTTAATCATGGCGATCTCATCCATCAAAGCGATCGGGTCGATGACGACGCCGTTCCCGATGACGCATGAGACATGCTTGTGAAAAATTCCCGAAGGAATAAGATGGAGGACATATTCTTTCTCGCCGATGACCACTGTGTGTCCGGCATTGGCGCCCCCCTGGTACCGCGCGACGATATCGATCTCGTCGCTCAGCAGGTCGACTATTTTTCCTTTACCTTCATCGCCCCACTGCGCCCCCACAATAATTGTTACTGGCATAGCGATAGTCTTTGATCTAGTGAGTATAGAGCAGAATTCCGTCAACTCATAGTACAAAAAAAAGGGTGGAATCTCAAGGCGGAAAAGAGGAGGCGTTCTCGTTGTACGTTTTACGTTATACGTATTACGCACAACGCAAAACGTATGACCTATGAGCATCTGCGACCTTCGCCGGACTCCCCGCTCATCCTTGCACTTCCTGGAATTTTTGACTACTTTCTTTCTAGGAACATCATCACTTCAATCCTATCTTCAATGACGAGAGCAAAAACGACTTCATCCCCACGCAAAACTCCGAAAACTCTCCCGCCGAAAGGCGATGCTCTCACCCAGCGTAAACTCGACTCCCGTGCTGAAGACTCTCGGCTTATTGCGTCAGCGATTGCGGGCAATCAGAATGCATACCGCACGCTCATGAAAAAATATCATGACCCGATATGCAATCTGCTCTACCGGATGATTCACGAAAAAGATGAGGTGGAGGATCTAACGCAAGAGGCATTCATCAAGGCATTCCAATCGCTGTCAAGCTTTAACGAGGAATTCGCGTTTTCAACGTGGTTGTTCAAGATCGCGACCAATAATTGCATCGATTATATCCGGAAAAGAAAGCTGCAAACGTTTTCGATTGATAAGCCCATTGAGTCGTCCGACGGCGAGTACTCATTTGAAATTCCGGATTCGACGTATGAGCCGGACCGCGACCTTATCGCACGTCAGCGAACAAAGCTTCTCGACCAGGCGATCAAATCGCTCCCGGCAAAATACCGGACCGTCATTCTGATGCGCCATACGGAGGAGAAAGATTATGCCGAAATCGCAAAGGAATTGCGGCTTCCGATCGGAACGGTGAAAGCCCATATATTCCGCGCCCGCGAAATGCTCTATAAAAACCTTCGCAAAAAGATTCAACTTTATTGAAAGAAAGTGTAACTCCTCTTTTCTTTTTCCGTAGTACGAAAAGGAGGATTCCCCACCATGCTTTTGGTCGTTCATTTTGAGTCCGGAATCCTTGGTGCTCGGGAGGACGTTTATCGTTCACAAGGTAGTGGTAAGAAATTTACGACAGGCAGTTCAGTCGAATGCGAAACACGAAAATACATACGTTGTTGAAGGCGGCGCCGTTCGTTTTTTCCGCGGTGCTGGCAATGCAGGCTTTTGCCGGCGGTCTTCACAAGGAAATAAAACGGACAACAGAGAAAGAGATCCACATAAAACTCGAATCGTCGTTCGGGACGGTGGTCTGCTCCAAAGGCGTTTCCGATAAGGTGATGATATTCGACTTGAAAATGGATGACGGCCACAAGCCGAACGTCGATATCGATTACCGGATCAAAAACAACGTCGGGTATCTGGACTTGTCTCGCGAATCGGATGGCGGGAATTCTGTTTCGCTGAACTTCAACGATGGTGACGAAGAAAAGAATGATGGTATCTTTGAAAGCGGGAAATGGTATATGCGGTTCACCGATGCCGTCCCTCTTTCGATTGACGCAGAACTTGGCGCGGGGAGAGGGGATTTCGATATGACCGGTCTGGATGTGAAGGAATTTACAATGTCAGCCGGCGCAAGTTCGACGACCCTGCTGTTCGGCGAACCGAACAAGAGCGAGATCGAGGAATTTGAAATCAAATCCGGCGTCAGTAAATTCGTTGGGGAAAAGCTATGTAACGCGAATTTCAGACGGATGACGTTCGAGGGGGGTGTCGGCTCATACTATTTGAATTTTGACGGCGAACTGCATCACGAAGCCGAAGTGAAAATTAAAATCGGCCTGGGGGCAGTGACGATCGTTATTCCGAAAGAGACCGGGGCGAAAGTGTATTACCAGGAAAACTGGTTTTCTAATTTTTCCATCGACAAAGATTTCGACGAAGAAAGAAAAGGTGTGTACGTGACGCCGAACTATTCTTCGGCAGAAGGCAGAATGAATATTTATGTTGAATCCGGTCTGGGGAGCGTGAAAGTGAAGCTGGAAGAATAAACTAGGGAGCGTGTGCCGGCAACGAACCGAATCCCCGAAGTCTCTGAGGCTCCGGGGATTTTTATTTATTTACCGAATTTGTAGAACTGGGACCATTGATACGGCGCATTGAAATTTGGCGACTTGCTCATTGCCACAACCGCCGACCGGTATGCATCGTTCACGTTGCCTCCCTTGGCGAGCACAGAATAAAACTTCTCGCTGAAGAATTTGCTCGCCTTCGATTCGGAAGGCTTCATGGTGAGAATGATGTTGGATGAGCCGTTCATCATTAGCAGTGAGGCATGAATCGCCGTCAATCCGCATGTAGAAGTTTGTTGGTCGGAAAGATAGACAACCGGGAATGGGTAGAGCCGGAGGAAATTCGCAATGGGGATATAGGCATCGGGGTCGGTAATGCTTCCGCTTGAGAGGACAAACGTCGACCGGCCGGGGAAGAGGGTATCGGTAGCAAAATCGGTT
Organism: uncultured Bacteroidota bacterium; assembly: GCA_963717445.1. Lineage (GTDB taxonomy): Bacteria > Bacteroidota > Ignavibacteria > UBA10030 > UBA8401 > JAGVPT01. The sequence continues at coordinate 3,204,655 of OY970334.1, forward strand.
GAAAGCTGAAGCACATCCCCAAACGAATTAAACAACAGTTTCTCGTTTGCATTCTGAGATACAAACACCGTTGCCTCCCGGAAAAAACTTCGGACATCGCGCAATTCAAAATCGAGCGGCCAGTTGTTCCCGCGGGGGTTTCCTACGACAATGACGGTATTGGTGGAGCGGAGCGGAGGCTGCAGGCCTTTCACGGCCCAGAGATAGGGGAGATACGAAACATCCACCATTTCGATCAACGGCTTCACCCCTTCGCTGGTTGACCGAGTGAACGAATGGAATGAAATTCCTTCCATTTCCCGCGGGGGAATGATGACCACGCGCTGGACAAAAAACCGTTCCACCGGACGAAGAAAATAATTATATAACTCCTCCGACAATCGTTCGAAATCAGTCGTTTGAAAATGCTCCGTCGCGATAGAGCGAAGATGATCATCCAACATCACATTATATTGACGTACTTTTTGAAGGACGATGTCCTTGTACGCCGGTACCTCCACAATGTTCACAGGCATTTGGCGTCCCATGCCGTCGAATGAAATCACAAAAATCACGATGCGGTCGCCGGCAATAAGGTAATCCAGCACGACCGTTCCGTACGGCAGTGCTGAACGGAGCTCCGATTCTTGAACAGTTGGTGTGCGGAAAAGGATCTCAAGCTGCGGATACTTTTGTGTCAGTGCCGAGGCAGCGTTAGATAATTCATCGCTTGTCGAGGTCACCTCGTTTGCCAGCGACGCGATCCGCTCTGCATCCCGCTGATTTGTATTAAGCCCTTTCTGATATTCGAGTTCAGCTTCTTTGACGGACAGCGTTTGCATTTGCCGCTGCATCGATTCTACGACTTGTCCCGTGGTTTTTTCCCGAAATTCATATGGAAACGAGCGAAGCTGAGTTGAAAAGAATTTCGCTTTTCCCTGCTCATAAATATCCAACGCTTCTTCTGCGCGTCCCTCCCGTGCAAGTGCAACGACAAGCGGCTCGTACCAAAAAGTTTCCCGGATGAACGGTATACCTTCCTTGATCGCCCCCTCGCGCAACCCGAAATACTCTTCGTCTTCGGCCCAATTGTTGAATTCACCCGCCTGGTCGCTGCATAACTCGAATGCCCGTCTGTAAAGCATGAGCGCGGCATCGGTGTTACCTTCTTCCTCTTTCATCGTGCCAAGCTTGTAATTTGCGAACGCTTCTCCCGAAACGTTGCCGATCCGCGAAAACAGCGTCATGGCTTGCTCGTAATATGTTCCGGCCGCAATCGATGCCTGTTGATCCGGACTCACGGCATGGATTTTTCTCTCGCAATCTGCGATCGCGATCAGTAAATATCCGATGGCAATTTTTTTGCCGGAGTCTTTTGCGAGCGAGTATCCTTCAATAAAACTTTGCTCTGCTAGTTCATATGCAAAATTATGTGCGTAGACTTTACCGAGCGCCGTGTACAGGAGGATCAAAAGATCATTCGTTTCTTCGTTCTTTTCGTTCCTAGGAAGGTTTTCGAGAATGCCGATGCCGTCATGGAATGATTGTGCGGCCGGTGTCCATTCCCCAAGCGATTCAAGCGTTCTCCCCCGATCGTAATTGAAATCCCCTTTTACAATAACGTTTGGCACGGAGTTGATAATATTCTCCACGGTGGCATAGGCTCCCAGCGCCTCCGCTCGCTTTCCAAGCTTGCCGTAGGTATAGCCGACGCGGGAGAGTGCTCTCACAATGGCCGGCGAATATCTTCGCTTGTTGAAGACGGCAAGCGCCGCCGCAAACTGGTCGAGGGCGCTCTCGTACTGGCCCGATCGGAGAAATGCATTGCCGAGATTCATGCTCGTTTCCGGGTCGGGTTCGTTATTTGAAGAGAGTTTACTCACCTCGAGCGCGTCGCTTAACATATTTATTCCATTTTCAAAATCTCCCAGCCCGACGGATAAATTTCCGAGGGCGTTCATCGACCGTACTTCGGCAGCATGATCGCCGACTTGCCTGTAGTACTTCCATGCCTCCGTGTAATTCTCGATGGCGGCGGAAAAAAGTCCGAGGGAAGCCTGAATTTTTGCCGTGGTGGATCGGTCTTCCGCCAGCCTGTTCCATTGCTGAAGCTGTTGGTCTAAGGGGATGATTTCAGACAGAACCTGCTCGGCGTGGAGATAGTCGTGTTCGTTGATGTACTCAACTGCCGCCGTTCTGAGATCCTGCGATTTTACAACGGGGTCTTCGTTGTCCTGTCCGATGTCGCAACCGTAAAGCGACAGCCACAAAGCAGGAATGATCAATGAAACAATGTGTCGAAGTGAGTAGTTTTTCAACTGCAAAATTGATTGAGGGTCAAGATTATCTCGCTCGACGTAACGAACGAAGAAATATCACTACCCATCCAATATAGCAAGCAGGGATGAAAAAAGAAAAGGCCGAACCCAACAACGTCGAGCCCGGCCTTTCATACTTTGAAAAACGATACAATTAAAGGGTAAACATCAAACCTGCTGTTACGGATTTAAATGTTCCAAAATTGTAATCGGCATTAATGTTTGTTGCGAGCAGTTTCAAGCTCAGTCCAAGAGTCAAACGAGATTTGTTTTCTCCGGTTAACGGGAGATTGACATGAACCTGTTGAGTCCCCCCGCCAGGGGTTTGAAGAGTTGATGTATAGTCAAACGTCATTTTTGAGCTTTCGAGCATGAAGCCTGCATATGGTGTAATGCTCACCGGACCAGGGCCAAATGTCTTGCTCGCATTGATTCCATATTCAGTTGCCTTCGTTGTCAAGATTGTTCCGGCATCCAACGTTTGGGTAAAGAAACTAAGACAAAGGTCAACCGGAAGCGGGTTCGGGAACCAAACACCGGGATTGTGTTGGATACCGTAACCAACGAACTTGAGATCCCCAATATCCGAGTTGAGCTTGACATTCGGTAAATAGCGGAACGTCAATTGTGTTCCGACAATGGTTCCGATACTCAACTGCGGTGCTGCCAGGGGGATGAAGCTGAGATTGCCGAGCAATCCGGTCACGCCTGTATTAATGACATTGGCTGGGATGTCATATGTTTTAGTCCCGCCGGGAGTGTTTACGGTAATCGCTTGGGCGGGAAAGTTAACTTTCACGGTGTCAGTTTTTGATCCGACAATGGTCGGTCCAGAGATTCCCACATTGAAGACTGTTTTGGAGATTTGATTCTGAATCGCAGATTGATAGTTCGCAGGAAGACTGGAGTAGCCTGGGATAGTTGATGCTATTTGTGCAGTCTGCGTTGCATCAAGACTAAACTGTCCATTGGCACCCGCCGGAATGGTTTTGTCGGCGGTATTGAAAAGTGCTCCCATTGCAACTACACCTAATTCCAGATCGAATCCGAACATCTTCGCACTCGGGGCTTTGTGAAACCAGCCTCCGTTGAGATCAGCTCCGAAGCCAGAGACGATCGGTCCAACATATCCTTGTACTGCACTTCCCGCCATTTTCTGCAGCGTTGAATCCAATGACCCGTTGCTAAACGCGGATGTTGAAACCAACAGCAAGCAACAGAATAATAAGAAGAAGGGGTTTTTCATTGCTTACTCCTAAATGTGATATAGCTATTGTGTTGTATCAAAAAACGGAGGAGGGGATATCCAAAACATTTAGCAATTAATGGTTCGAAAGGTATTGGACAAATATACGCGAAATTTGATTAAAGGCAAATATTTTTTACATACTAGTCCAATCGGTAGCGGGGTCTTTTAACTCCCAATAACGATGTTCACTCCGAACGAAGCCGCGACGGCATCTTTCTGGCAAAGGCATCCTTCGGGAGATGCGCTCGGCATGCTCGGGATGAGCCGTCGCGGCGGAGTCGAAGGGGTGCAGTTATATCAAACTCAAGAGACCCCAATACCGATCAATGTTGAGGATGCTTACAACAGAACTGCTTGCAATTATCAACACTTTTTTATACTATTGCAATGGTTCCATACATCACACAATCGGCGAGGATGAGATGAAATCCACTGGAATAAAAAAATTGTATTATTCCATCAGTGAAGTAAGCAAAATAACCGACCTTGAGCAGTACGTTACTGCGGTACTGGGAATCGGAATTCGAGCAATTAAAGCCGGCAAAGAACAGAGCGGGAAACAGGATTTACACAAACAAAGACATCAAACTCATCCTCTATATCCGCCAACTTCTGCGGGAAGAACGGTACACGATTGAAGGCGCTAAGCAAGTTCTGAAATCATGGACGCCCGAAGTCGAAAGCGGTGAACAGTTGCAATTACTCCCAGCGGAAGCTCAGCCGAGCCACACACCGGCGGAAGAGGCCGGCATCGTCTCCAGCAAGCCGGACCCGAAACTCAAGGAAGACCTGATGGAGGTGAAAACGTTTTTGGAAGAGTTGCTTGTGAAATTAAGTTGACACAGGTGGAATCTTTGTGCTTTATGTAATAAGCAAAAAGTCTTTGCAGGGCGGCAAAGACTTTTTTAGTTTTAATCCGAGACTTCTGAATAATTCAAAAAGTGTGGTTCGCGCAAAGACGCAAAGTCGCAATATGATTTAAACATATAATCTTCGCGCCATTGCGGCTTGGCGAGAGATAATTTTTCAGATGTTTCAATCCTTCAGTGTTTTGTCGGAACGGCGGGATTCGAACCCGCGACCCCTACCACCCCAAGGTAGTGCGCTAGCCAGGCTGCGCTACGTTCCGTGTTCAATGTAAAACCCGTATCAATGTACAAATTATGTCTTCGAATGTCAAAATTATGCACGGCCGCTTTCGAACGGTGTCGAAATTTTTTCTTTTTTCTTTTCTCTTCTTTTTTTCCCGCAGCGCTGCCCAGATTGAAAATGCCAACCAATTGGTGCTCGTTGTCGCTCCGGATTGGAATTCCACATTCGGTTTAATGTACCTATTCAACCGTACCGACGAGGGATGGCTGCAGTACAATGTTCCCTGGAAAGTGATGCTCGCCGATTCCGGCCTTGCCTGGGGGATAGGCCTTCATTCGAACCCTACAGGCGAGCGGGAAAAAGTGGAAGGAGACCGCCGTTCTCCCGCGGGTGTGTTCGAACTTGGAGATTTTTTTGGATACGACTCGCTCCCCCCGCCTGGAATTCGTTTCCCGTACCGCCAGGCCACCAAACTGCTTCATTGTGTCGACAACACCGGCTCGGTGTTCTACAATTCGCTCATCGCTGAAAATGAGGTCAAAAGAGATTCAGCGGGGAAACTTCCGTGGAAATCCTCGGAGGTGATGAAATTGGATTCCGGATATTATAAATACGGAATTGTCATCAGGCACAATCCGCAGTCGATTCCCGGCAAAGGAAGTTGTATCTTCATCCATGTCGCCGGTTTCGACAGCTCGGGAACGTCCGGATGCACTGCATTGAGCGAGAAGGATATGGTGTTTCTCATGCGGTGGCTCGACCCTGAAGAGCACCCTTTGTTCGTGCAGCTTCCGGCATCGGCGTTTCGGAAGTACCTGATCGAGTGGAATCTCCCCTTGCTCCTGAAAAATTAGTCTGCACCGCGCACGGCGTAGCATCGGAAACTCAATGGTAAAACACTAGTACCAAATCCCGAAATAATAATCATCGATACACGGGAATCACCACCCAGTAGAAATTTTATGAAGTCCAAGTTAAAAATCTTTACCGGAATTTTGGGCTCGTTGGTTGTTATCACGATTGTTACGCTTCTCATCTTACGTTATCTTGTGACGAAGTCGTTTCCAGTGGTGGATGGCACTCTCGTCGTTGAAGGATTACAAAATCCTGTAACAATTCAACGGGATGAGTTTGGGATACCCCATATTTTTGCGGCAAATGAACACGACCTTTTTTTTGCTCAAGGGTACGTCCATGCACAAGACCGCTTGTGGCAGATGGACGTAGCTCGGCGGGCCGGTGAGGGACGGTTGTCGGAAGTCTTCGGATCATCAACGCTAAATTTTGATCGACTGTTCAGGACAATCGGGATGGAGCGGATCGCCGAGAAGCTCGAACAGAATTTGCATCCTGAGTCCCGCCGCGTACTTCAAGCGTACAGCGACGGCGTAAACGCATTCATCACATCACACCGCGGCAAATATCCGGTGGAATTCGATATGTTGAATTACACACCCGAGGAATGGAAGCCGATCCATTCGCTCCTTGTCGCCCGGCTGATGGCATGGGAATTGAACATCTCGTGGTACGTCGACCTGGTGCTGGGAGATGTATATAAAACATTCGGTGAGGAAAAAGCACGGGAGATTTTTCCCACCTATCCTGAGAATGCCCCCGTCATTGTCCCGAAGGAACTTCGGACAAATTTATTTTCCGATAACATGCTCAAGCTTATCGACGTTGACCAGGGATTTAGGATGTTGTACGGAATAACCGGAACACACATCGGGAGCAATGCGTGGGCTGTAGGTCCGCAAAAATCCGTCAGCGGAAAAGCAATGCTGGCGAACGACCCGCATCTCGGTTTCTCCGCTCCGTCAAAATGGTACGAACTTCATCTCCACGGGGGCGAATACGATGTCGCCGGTGTTTCTCTTCCCGGCACACCTATGGTCGTCATCGGTCATAATCAGCATATCGCTTGGGGACTGACAAATGTCATGGCAGACGACGCCGATTTTTATCTCGAGATGACAAATTCAACGGGGGAGTATCTCTTTCGTGATGTGTGGATCCCCATGACGGTCATTCAAGATACAATTATTGTGAAAGACTCTTCCTCGGTTATTTTGACGATCAAATCAACTCACCACGGTCCGATTATCAACGATGTTAACCCCGTCGATTCAATTACCAAAGACGCTTTGGTCTCAATGCGGTGGACGGGGCAAGATGTCAGCGATGAATTGTATTCGCTGATCCTCATCAACAAAGCAAAAAATTGGAACGAGTTTAAAAGCGGGGTCAAAGAATTTTCCGTTCCCGGTCAAAACTTCGTTTATGCCGACATCGACGGAAATATCGGCTACCTCGCCGGGGTTCGCCTGCCGATTCGCTCAGCGCAAAACCCAACGCTTCCGATGCCCGGTTGGACCGGCCAGTATGAGTGGACAGGGTTTGTTCCGTTCGAACGATTGCCATCCCTGTACAACCCCCCGCAGCATTTTATTGCAACGGCCAACAACAAAATGACCGACAATTCGTACCCGTACTATATCTCAAACCTATGGGAACCGCCGTCCCGGATTCAGCGCCTTGACGAGCTGTTGCGGAAACAGGAAAAATTCTCGGTTGAAGATTTTGAGCGGATCCAGGGAGATTACTTTTCATATTTTGCCAAGGAAACGACGCCGTATATTCTCCACGCGTATGATTCTGTAACGGTCACTAATGCCGATATCAAAACTGCGTTAAGATATTTTCAGAACTGGCATTTCCAGCTTTCGAAAGATGACGTGCCGGCGACGCTCTTCCAGGTATTCTTTACACATTTGTTGAAGAACATTTTTCTAGCCAAAATGGGAGAGGCGTTGTATCAAAAATATATTTTCATGGCGAACATTCCGTATCGCACCGTCCCCGCGTTGTTGCGAAATCCTTCGTCCTGGTGGTTTGACGATCCGTCAACGCCGCAAGTAGAAACGCGCGACAACGTTATCAGAAAAAGTCTGGGGGAAGCAATTCGGGAGTTGAAAGCCACGCTCGGCGGAGAAATGAAAACGTGGCAATGGGGGCTCCTCCACACGGTAACATTTCGGCACCCGTTCGGTGCGCAGCCCCCCCTTGGTGCTGTTTTTAACATTGGTCCGTTCCCTGTGGGGGGTTCGGGAACGACGCTCAACAATGGAGAGTATTATCTGGGGGCTCCATACCAGGAAACCCTGGGACCCTCGATGCGGCAAATCATCGATTTCTCCGACATCAACGGCGCACGTTCAGTTATTACGACGGGTGAATCGGGACAGCCGATGCATGAACACTATTCCGACCAGACGCCGTTGTGGCTGAGCGGGGAATACCATCAAATGCCGATCGACAGCGCGCGTGTTGCAGTGGTAACGAAACACACGCTTATTCTTCTTCCTGCCAAATAAACAAAGGATACCTTTCCGATGCGAATTCATAATCTATACGGCAAAACAAAAATTGTTTGCACTCTCGGGCCGGCGTCTTCCTCGGTGGATGTCGTTGAAAAAATGATCCGGGCCGGAATGGATGTGGTGCGCCTGAACTTTTCACACAGCACCCATGAAGAACATCATGCCGCAATGAAGGCCGTACGTGAAGCGGCAGAACGGGCGGGCGAACCGATCGCCATTCTTCAGGATCTGCAGGGGCCGAAGATCAGGACGGGCAAGCTCGCCTTGCCTGAGGTGAGACTGAACGACGGCTCGAAATTCACGATCACCATCAACGAAATTGCCGGGAACGAAGAACGTGTTTCCACTACCTACCAGAATTTGCCGAAGGACGTTAAGCCCGGTGACACCATTCTGATGGACGACGGCCTGCTGCAGCTCAAGGTTTTGAAATCGACCGCAACCGATGTTACGACCGAGGTCGTCCACGGCGGAATTCTAAAGGAACACAAGGGCATTAACCTGCCGGGAGTGGCGGTGAGCGCGCCGTCATTGACCGAAAAAGATATTGAAGACCTTGAGTTCGGTATCGCGAACGACATTGATTACGTCGCGCTCTCTTTCGTTCGCACGGGCGACGATATACGCCGCCTCAGGAACTTTATTATTTCGAAAATCGACAAGCGGAAGAAGCTGCCGATTATCGCAAAAATCGAAAAACGGGAAGCCCTGCAAAATATCGATGAGATTATTTATGAAGCGGATGCGATCATGGTGGCACGGGGCGATCTCGGCGTTGAATGTGCAACGGAAGACGTCCCCATCGCTCAGAAGATGATTTGCAAGAAGGCGAACGCTGCCGGTAAGCCGGTGATCATTGCAACGCAAATGCTTGAGTCGATGATTGAAAACCCGCGCCCGACACGCGCCGAGGCGAACGACGTTGCGAACGGTGTGCTCGACGGCGCCGATGCAGTGATGCTGAGCGGTGAAACGTCTGTCGGAAAGTACGTTGTCGAGGTCGTTCAAACGATGGATTCAATTATTCGGCGAGCGGAAGAAGAGTACCGCGATCAGCTTGGCCTTCCGGATGAAATAAGCGACAGGCAAACTGAAGTTTTCAAAGCCCTCGGGCGCGCGGCATGCGTTCTGGCGAAACAAATCGGAGCGGCTGCCATTGTCCCTATTACTCACTCGGGTGAAACGGCGAAAACAATCGCTAAGTACAGGCCGTACGGGAAAATTATCGCGGTCACTGACCGCGAGCGCATCAGGCGAAGATTGAATTTGGTGTGGGGCGTTCGGTCCATTTTAGTACCGAATATCGGTGATACCGACTCAACGTTGGCAATCATTCAACAAGAACTGCTGAAATCGGGATATGTCAGCAAGGGGGATTATATTGTGATGACCGCCGGCATTCCCCTCCTTGCACGCGGCACCACAAATATGGTGAAGGTAGAAAAAATATCGTAGAGGGAGTTCGCCCGCTCAGGTTGAACCCCGTTCAAGATTACAGGCTGACTTCGGAAATATAATCGTCGATGTCGTAGCGGACGTTGACGTTCTCGATACTGCGATTGTTCGTACCGCTTCCGGATCAGAAAAGGGAGCGCGACAATTCCCGCAACGACCGCCGTCCACGTAATGATTTTAAGCATGGTCCTCATGATTTATTGTAGTGTGAGAATCACTTCCTCGCACAAAATAACAGAGTATGTGATGGCATCCCATTGCTGCTTGTCCATTTCGTCGAGCAGAAGCTCTTCAATCGCCCGGCGTTCTTCCTGCGAAAGATTTCCAAACCCGAATGATGTTTTCATACTCTTATTCCTCCTCTCTTCAATTATAAGAAACGAAGAAAAGGGAAAAAAGTTGTGCCCGCCGTCAATTTTTTTTGTCCGTAGTTTCCAGTACCGGCTTCAAACGTAGTATTTCCTGACGTACTCCGCCACCATCCGGTGCGTGTTGTACTGCGGAACAAGTGTTGCGATTGACCGCCGGATGCGCTGCAGCCATTGGCGGGGAATATTTTTTTCGTCGCGCTGGTAGAACTCGGGAACAATGTGGTTCTTGATCACGGAAAAAAGATTTTCAGCGTCGATGATGTCCTGATGTTCGGCGAGTGCCGGCGTTTCATCGTTCCCGATAGCCCAGCCGTTGGTGTTGTCGCACGCTTCACGCCACCACCCGTCCATGATGCTGCAGTTTAACCCTCCGTGAATGGCCACCTTTTGTCCGCTCGTGCCGCTGGCTTCAAGCGGGCGGCGCGGATTATTCAGCCAAACATCGGCGCCGGCCACAAGATGCCGCGCAACATCGATGTCGTAATTTTCCAGAAAGACAACTTTTCCGAAGAGGCGCGGATTGTTTGTCAGCTCGATGATATGCTTGATAAATTTTTTCCCCTCATCATCACGCGGGTGTGCTTTCCCGGAAAAAATCAATTGTACAGGCAGCTTTTCATCGTTGAATAATTCGATTGTGCGTTCAAGATCGGTAAAAATCAACGGTGCGCGTTTGTACGTTGCGAACCGGCGCGAAAATCCGATCGTAAGAACATCGGGGTTCAGCACTTTTTCGTACACTGCAGTACCGTTTCCGAAACGAGAATACTGCACGCGCAGCGTATGCCGGGCAAATTCAACAAGGCCCCGCCGCAGTTCGTACCGCAGCGACCACAATGCCTCATCCGAAATGACTTTGTTTTGAACTGCGTTCTCCCAGAATCCGTGATCGAGGTAATGTCCCTGCCATTCCTTCCCGAGATGCTTGCTCCAGAAGCGTTCCGATTTTTCGTTCAGCCAGCCGCCGATATGCACGCCGTTGGTAATGTATCCGATAGGGACATTGCTCGCCGGGATGTCTCGGTATAATGGTTTCCACATTTCGCGGCTTATCTCTCCATGCAATTCGCTGACGCCGTTCGCTGCACGCGACATTCTCAAGGCGAGCACGGTCATGCAAAATGTTTCGTTCACATCGTCGGCGTTGACACGTCCATAATTCATCAGTTCTTCAGTCGAAATTTTCATTGCTTTGGTCATCGATGAAAAAACATGTTCCATCAGATCCCGTGGGAAGCGGTCGTGCCCTGCTGGGACCGGCGTATGAGTTGTGAACACGCATTGCCGTTTGACATTTTCCACAGCCGCACTTGTGCCGCCGTTTTTTTCCAACTCTTCCCGTAAAAGCTCAAGCGTAAGGAAAGCCGAGTGCCCTTCATTCATATGGAATGTGGAAGGATGAATGTCCAACGCGCGCAACAATCGTACCCCTCCAACCCCGAGAATAATTTCCTGAGAGATGCGTGTGGTGCTGTCGCCGCCGTAGACATGCGCCGTGAGGTCTCGGAAACGCTCTTCGTTTTCTTTGACATTGGTGTCGAGCAGATACACGACGCTGCGCCCAATGTTCAGCCTCCATGTATGGAATCGCACAGTGCTGAACCCGATGTTCACCAAACAACGTACAGGCTGGCCGTTTTCGTCAACGACGATTTTTAAGGGAAGTTTAGCCGGGTCGGCGGAAACATACTGCTCGTTCTGCCAGCCGTCGGCCGCAATACGTTGTTCAAAATATCCCTGACGGTAGAAGAGTGAAACGCCGACAAAAGGCACTCCAAGGTCGCTTGCCGATTTCGTGTGGTCCCCGGCGAGAATACCGAGCCCGCCTGAATAGGTTCGCAAACTTTCGTGGAAACCAAATTCGGCGCTGAAATATGCGACCGGTCCATTCAGCCTTTTCGCTTCAGACGACGACCAGGTTTTTTTCTTGTTCATGTAAGCGTCAAAATCTTTCCAGGCGGTTTCTATCCTGTCCGCAAACTCATCATCTCCAAGACGAGCCTGTACCTCTTCATTTGACATCTCTGTGAGGAGTGCGACAGGATTGTGATGTGTCCGCTCCCATACCTCGGGTGAGAGATCATGGAAAATCGATTGGGCTTCAAAATTCCATGACCACCATAAATTTTGTGCGAGGGCGTGAAGCTTTTTAAGCAGAGGGGATGAATCAACCACGAACGAATATGCGCTCATTTCCACTTTTGCGTTTGTGAACGATATGAAATTGGAAAGCACTAATTAATTAAAAAAAATGCAGAAAATCCAGCAAAATTGATGGAAATATTTCAAGAGGAAATTGGTAGAAGATATGTGGGGGATGGGGAACACGGTGGGCTATTTTCTCATCAATTGCATTTGTTCGTTGGTGAGAAGCCATACGAGAACGCCTGCACCCCGCTGTACCGGCGATCCGACCTCGACACAGGCGAGCGATGCCTTCTTGATGCTAAGTTTTGGCTCGCCATTTATGTTGATAAGGTGAGCAACGCAGCGACTGACAAAAGGTTTGTGGCTTACAAGTAGCAGCCGGCTATCGCGCGGAAATGACTGAAGTTCGCGAAACAAATTCAGCGGGTCAGCCGTCGATATCAATTGTTCAAGAATTTGGATGCGAATGGATGGGAATTGTTTCGCAACGATTTCTGCGGTGGCTTTGGCTCGCGCCATAGGGCTTGTGAGAATGGCGGTAATATTCAGCTTCAGGAGGTGAACGGCGTCTGAAACGCGTTCTGCCTCCGCAATTCCCTCTGGCGTTAGTTCCCGGTCTATGTCATTGGCGTGCCCTTCGGTCTCTGCATCGGCATGGCGGAGAAAGTAGAGGCGCATTAAAATATTTCCTTAGATGAGATTACTCGGATTGCGCAGAATCTGATAATCAGAGAAATCAATAATTACTTTTTCTTCAACGCATTTTTTGCTTTCACATATCCCGGTTTGAGCACGTCATAGATGATCGCGATGCGCTGCTTATATGGAATAAATGCGCTCTTCATTGCATTGATTGTGATCTTCTCAAGCTCTTCAAGAGTCAACCCGAAATGTTCTGCGGCGGTGCAATACTCATCGGTCAAGGTAATGCCGCTCATTAAGCGGTCATCGGTATTCAAGGTAACACGGAATTTATAGCGATAAAAAATTCCGAAGGGATGTTCATCAATGCTGTTAACTGCGCCGGTATGGAGGTTGCTTGTCAAACAGATTTCGAGTGGAATGCGTTTGTCAAGCACGTACTGCGCAAGCGTTCCCATGCTCAACACCTGTCCGTCTTTTACCCTCATATCTTCGATCAACCGTGTAGCATGCCCCACCCGGTGCGCACCGCACCATTGAATGGCCTGCCAAATTGATTCTTTGCCGAACGCTTCGCCGGCATGAACGGTGATATTGAAGTTCTCCCGTTGGATGTAGTGAAACGCATCGATGTGCTTTTTTGGCGGGTATCCTCCTTCTTCGCCTGCGAGATCAAATCCTACAACTCCCTGACTTCGAAAATCAACGGCTAGTTCTGCAATCTCCTGCGATATTTTAGGGTCCATATTTCTCATCGCACAGATAAGAAGTCCGTACTCGACTCCAAAATCCTTCTTTCCGCGTTCTAATCCGCGAAGAACAGCCTTCACAATTCTTTCGTTGTGTAGCCCCTTTTGTTGATGGAAGACTGGGGCGAAACGCGTTTCCAGGTACACGACGCCGTCATTTTTCATATCTTCGAGGGTTTCGTATGCGACACGCTCGAGCGCTTCTTCCGTTTGCATAACGCCGCAGGTATGCTCGAATCCTTCAAGGAAGAGAGGGAGGCTTCCGCGTTGCGCCCCGCGCTGAAACCATTCCGCGAGTTCACCGGCATCCGTTGTCGGCAATTTTGTATATTGTTGATCGCGCGCTAAATCGATGACTGTTTGTGGCCGGACGCCGCCGTCGAGGTGGTCGTGGAGGAGAACTTTGGGTACCTGTACGAAGGAAATTTTTGGTCAGCTTCATGGGGGGCCGAGAAAATATGTCGGTAGAATAATTTACCTATAATGTACGAATGAAAGTCCTAAGTTCCAACGGGAATGAATTCTTGGAAGTGGGGTCTTTTGAATATGAATAGATTAAACCGAAATAAGAGGTGGGCGTTCTACCTGTTAATCGCCGTGGTTATGTCCTCCTATCCTTCGGTAGCATCCGCTAATGTATTCCCATTGGAACCCGAACACAGTTTCGCGTCTTTCGCCATTATTGTCAAAGTATATGATTTTCCCGTAAAACTGTCTCTCGTTTTGCGGGGTTGGTCTCCAATAATAAAGGCTATCGTAGTGCCTAAGTGGAAGAACGAGGCTTTCACTTGGGGCAATGGTGAATTCGTCTGCACTTGTCGAGTTGTGCGTGAAAGTGTCAGGGTTAAACGCGAATTGATTTCTTGTCCAATAATGGAAGTTGTAACCAATCCAGACTTTTTGTGCCGGAGTTTTTCCAAAATTTACAATAGCGACCTTAATCATTTCTTCACCATTGAAGGAAAATGGTGTAGGATTAACGGCGCTTACATAGGCTCGCAATTCGGCCTCGGTAGCATTTTTACTAATCCACGCCTGTATTACACTCACAGCGACAAGGCAAGCGGTTACAGCTCCCAAAATGTACGCAGAGCGGTTCTTTTTGAAATCAGTTCGCCACGGATGCTTTATATCTTCTGCGGGGTCATTTTTTTGTTGTGTGGGGGACACTGTTGGGGTATTGCGTTCTGCCAAGAAAGAAGTATCGGGCGATTTTTTGTTTATCTGTTTATTGGAATCGGGTTCCTCTCTTTGAGTGTGTTTTTTTCCCATTTGGCAATCCCCTTCTAAATTTTTTGAGTGATATGAACAAAGGTAAGGAAAAAAATTTTAAAGAGAAACAACTAATGTTTTGCCTCAGTAAATGGCTTCCTAAAGAAGAAGCATTCGCATTGGCAAAATCAATGAAGACCAACGACAAGTGGTATATTTACAAAATATCAGAGAATTCGAAAGCGAGGCACATTAAGGATCGAGAGGGTTTTGTCGTGGTTAGGGCTTATCGGAGGGGTGAAACGGTTAGAGCGGGAGGAGGGATTTTTGTGGACTCAGAGAATATTTGCTTGGTTATACAAAAAGCCCCCACATGGATTCGGAGTGCGGGCATAGTTTCTATTTAAAGGCTCAGAGCCGTTCTCAATCCTACGTCAATTTTATGCATTATGCTTGCATTAAGATTTCCACGTTTTTCGACAAGCCTTCCCTCATCAACTGCTTTTACCTGTTCACACAAAACAATGGAGTCTTTCGTTGTACCACCCTCACCCTTGCGGATGAGAATGTGGATTACATCGGCTTTTTTCCCTACCCCATCGGTGATGGGACAGACTATTGTTAAACCGGAAAACTCATTAACCGTATTTGACGAAACTACCACACAGGGTCTTTTTTTCTGAATTTCCTTTCCTACAGATGGATCAGGCATTACATCGTACACTTCCCCCCTCTGAATACCGCTCATTAAAGCCTCGTCTCAAATTTCGCCCATTCGGAGGAAAACTTCTTGTTGAACTGGCGATAACTTTTACAAGCCTCCGCTAATTCCTGCTCACGCTTATTTCGCTCTAATTCCTCAATATACGCACTCAAAGCCTTGCGAGTGAGTTCACTAAGGGTCGTATCAAGCTCTACTGCCCATGCATTTAATTTTTCACTTAAATCAGACGTTAAGTTTAGTTGTAATCGGCTCTTTTGGGTTGACAGTAAGTTCTCCATATAGTTCTCCATCTTGCAAAGTATGCAAGGTAATAGTTAGTCCAGTAATTCATCGAAATAGTTATTCTAATATTGGGCATTGTTAACTTAATACCGTTGCGGGCAGAAAGCCTATGTAAAAGAACGATGCACAAAATGAGCACTATTTTGTGCAAAAATCTACACAAAAAAATACGCCAAAATTGGCTTAATGTCAAGTTATTTCTTTATAGAAAATTTGGCGCTGTTCTCCCGGTTGCTTTTAGATTTCTCTTTCAGTAAAGTTATTCCGGTCTATCTGTCAACTCACGAATTCAAGCCATGAATCTTGAAGCGGAAATATTAAGAGAACATTCGAAACGGCAAAGTCTGCGGATTGCAAAGTGGGTCGGCAGGGACAAAAGGCGTTTCAGAGAGTTAATGGCTCTGTTTTTAAAAGGCGAATATCGTGTTACCCAGCGCGCGGCATGGATTGTCAAGCATTGTGCGGATGAACATGCCGAGCTTGTCGTTCCGTATTTCAATAGGATGATCGACCGTATGCTTGAACCGGGCGTTCATGTCGCGGTGAAAAGAAATGTGATAAGAATTCTTCAGGATGTTGAGATACCCCGGCGGCTTGCAGGAAAAATTGCCACAGTATGCTTTGAGTTGTTTGGTGCTGCTAAAGAACCTATTGCGGTGAAAGTGTTTTCGATGACTGTCCTCGCGAATATCGCGCGGCAGGAGCCGGAGTTAAAAAATGAGATACGGATTCTCATTGAACAGCAAATGCCGACGGGAAGCGCAGGGTTTCGTTCACGGGGAATGAAGATAGTGCAGCAGCTTGATAAATTGTAATTTTTGTTCGAATGACTATTTTTTGAGACATCTCAAAAATATTCTCTCGCTACGCCGCAAAAACGTGAAGATGCTGTTTTGTATCATTTTGCAACGTTGCGTCTGGCGAAGCCATCCCTAAGGATTTGCGCGAGCCATACTTTTGGAATTGTTCAGAAGTTTTTTTTACAATGTCGGTTGATTATTGCATCGTTATTAAAAGAACATGCTTCGGCCTTTACACAATATCATGTCGTCCATTTTCAGGCTTCCCGTTCTCATGTATATGCTGAAATGCGTATGCGGCTTTTCTCTTTGTTATGCACTGTATGTATGCTTCCCACAGCATCAGTTTTACTGGAGTATGATTTCGGTGCTGCTGGTGATTTCACCTGAAGAAGATTCGTCGCACCGATTAGCGTTCGACAGAATGAAAGCGAATATCCTCGGTTCAATCGTTGGCATCGCAATATTTCTCACTCACGTGCCCACGCTGTTTGGGATGTGTAATAGCTTAATAGAAATGTCAGGGTTTGTGCTTACTAAGAATGTCAGGTTATTGCCATCTTTGGAACCCACACAAATGCAAGGAGCCCAAGATGACGGAGACCCTGACTATGAGCACGAAAGAACGACAACGGCTGCAAGTGATCGGCCGAATACACCACCGAGATACCACGGTTGGCGCAGCTGCTGAAAGCCTGCAGATCAGTGAACGGCAGATGTATCGTCTTTTGTCGCGTCACAAAAAGGATGGCGATAAAGGGATCATTCACCGACTGCGAGGCAAGACATCGAACAGTGGCTATCCGGTCATTGTTCGTACTCACGTCTTGAAGCTCTACCAAGAACGCTACAGCGATTATGGACCGACATTGTTCTCAGAAGTCTTGTCCGAAAGCCATCACATCACGATCGACTCCGATACGCTCCGACAATGGCTCAAAGGGGCTAAGCTCTGGAACGGAGCCCGAGCCGCTCGACTCCACCGTCGGAAGCGTGCCCGGCGTGAAGCTCTTGGCGCACTTCTGCAATTCGACGGTAGTTTTCACGACTGGTTTGAAGGCCGAGGACCAGAGTGTTGTCTCCTGGTTGCGATCGATGATGCCTCCGGAGAAGTCTTCCTCCGTTTTTCAACATCCGAGAATACGGCAGATGTCCTTCGCATACTCCAGAGTTACGTCGAGCGCTATGGGATTCCTCATCAGTTCTACACCGACCATGGCTCGGTATACTACAATAACCATCACTGTCAAACCGATGTGGCCCGTGCCCTCACATCCCTCGGCGTTGAGCTTATCTACGCTCATTCACCACAAGCCAAGGGACGCGTCGAACGTTCGAATCGCACTCATCAGGATCGTCTCATCAAAGCCCTCCGCCGTCACAACATCTCAACCATCGATGATGCCAACCGATACCTCGAAGAATCATATATCAACGAACATAATCAGCGCTTTGCCCACTCCAAAGGCCTTGATGACATTCACCGTTCTGCTGTTGGTCTCGATCTCAAAAATATCTTCTGCTTTGAGACTACGCGCCAACTCCATAACGACTCGACCATCACACTGAAGAACACCTTCATCCAACTCCTGAGATCCAATGATCCTTTACCGCCACCACGAACACAAATCATTGTCCGCCGTTGGCTCGATGACTCTCTCCATATCTTCTGGAACGATCATGAACTGCGCTACGAGATATTATCCAACAGGCCTCTCAGCCCCAAACGGCCGATCACTAATCCACCAACCGATCACCCCTGGCGATGGAAACTCGTCGGATCGGTTCGTGCTCAACAACGTCTTGATAAACTATTTGATCGGCAATATCCAAAACCGTATCATAGCACTCAACCAAAAACACAGCCAATATCAAAACAAAGGAAATCCACCTCTCAACCTACTCATCAAGCTGCACCCTGACATTTCTACTAAGCACAAATACATGACATTTCTACTAAGCAACAACACACGCTGTTTGGGATGTGTCTTGGAGTTGTGATGACCATTTCCATCGGCATAAGCATGAGGCTTACCAATGCAACTCGTTCGGCCCTTGCATCGTTGGTGATCGTGCTAATGCACGAACAACAGGAAAGCTCATGGAATATCGCGGTTGAAAGAATGTTGTGCGTTGTGGCGGGTTGTTTTATCGCTATCATTGTTACGTACATGATAGGTTTCGTTTCACGAAGACTCGGTCACGCCGAATCGGCCTGATGAGGACCTGCCCTGGCCGTTGGGATCAAAACAGTTCACGCGGTCTTTGTAAAGAACGATGCAGTATTGTTCACCCCAATTTCCCCACCGCTTTTACGACATTGCGGAGAATTGATTCGTCAAGCAAGAGCTTAAGGGCTTTTTGAATGTCGATGTACAACACCCTGTCCCGTGTTAAATGCGGGATCGATGCGCGAATTGTTTTGTGTGCAGCATGTGTCCCCTTGCCGCATTGAAGCGGCGCATGGAAGTCAATCGCTTGTGCCGCGCAGAGCATCTCGATGGCAATGACGGTCTGCGCGTTTCTCAACACGCGCGAGCATTTCTGTGCACTGATTGAGCCCATGCTGTTGTGATCTTCCTGATTTGCAGAGGTAGGAATGGAATCCACGCTTGCAGGGTGCGCAAGTACTTTGTTTTCCGAGACAAGCGATGCGGCAGTATATTGGGCAATCATCAAACCCGAATTGAGGCCGCCGTTGTGTGTGAGGAATCGAGGCAAACCGCTGAGCGATCCGTTGACCATCCGTTCAGTACGCCGCTCGGAAATATTCGCAAGCTCGGATAGAGCAATCGCCGCAAAATCCATTGCAAGTGCAATCGGTTGCCCGTGGAAATTTCCGCCCTCGAGATGCTGCCGTTCGTTGGGGAAGATCAGAGGGTTGTCGTTTGCAGAATTTATTTCTATGGAAACGATTCTTTCCACGTATTCAAGCGCGTCGCGCGATGCGCCGTGCACTTGCGGCGCGCAACGCAGAGAGTATGCGTCCTGCACCCGACGGTCGTTATGGCGGTGCGATTCACGAATCTCGCTTCCGTGCAGGAGCGCCCTCAGATTTTTTGCCGACTCCCTCTGGCCTTTGAAGGGTCGTAGCCGGTGAATACGATCATCAAACGGTGTGTCACTTCCTTTTAACGCTTCAATGCTCATCGCCGCCGCAACATCGGCAAGTGCACACAGTTGTTTTGCCCTGTAAGAAATGAGTGCGGCGTACGCCGTCATCATTTGTGTGCCGTTGATCAGAGCGAGACCCTCTTTCGCAGTCAGATTAAGCGGATTCAGCCCGTGTTTTTTCAGGGCAATCTTTGAATTCTCAATTTTCAATTTTGATTCGTCAATCGGAAATCGAAAATCGGAAATAACCTTTCCTTTTCCCATCATAGCCAATACAAGATGCGCAAGCTGCACGAGGTCGCCGCTTGAACCAACGGAGCCTTGTGACGGAATAACTGGAACGAGTCCGGCGTTAAAAAATTTTGTCATCCATTCAACGGTCCCAGGCCGAATGCCCGAAAACCCCTTTGCCAGAGCGTTCACCCGCAGAATCATCATCGCGCGCACAACATCCACCGGTAGCGGCTCGCCGGTTCCCGCCGCATGGCTTGCAATAAGATTGTGCTGGAGTTCTTCGATCTTTTCGAACGGAATGTTAACATCGCTGAACTCGCCGAAGCCCGTTGTGACACCATAGATGTGCTCCTTCATTGCAAGCCACTCTTCGACGAGCGCGCGTGAACGCCGCATCGCCTTCCGTGAAGAGTCACCAAGTGAAATGTGCGAAGTTTGTGTTGCTGCCGCAAAAAGAGCCGGGATCGTTAAGCTTTTGCCGTCGAGTTGAATTTGAGTCACGGGAGGAAAAACATTAGTGGTAGAAATTTTTCCCAATGTAGGGAGGTATTTGATTACTTTCAAGCTCTCCGGGACAAACCAGGGTCTCTCATTTCCGATTAATGTAAGACACAGCCGGGCAAAAATGTACATTGAAAGTCTTGAGAAAATGAATTATTTTGGTAAAATCATCGTAATCGCCTACAATCATTGGTTCATGAATATTCCGTCCCTTTTTCAGCAAAAACAGTTGAAACCCTCGTGGTCGTACACGACGTTCCGGCGTTCTCTGGCGCCTCCTTTTTTCGGAGACGAATTTCATCGTCGGTGAAGACCGTGATACGGAAAAAAAACAGGTTTTCTTTTTTTGCTTGAATGCTGCCAATGGGGATGTGCTCTGGAGAAATATTTCGTTTGGCGAACCGTGGTGGATCGGGATTGAAGGCATTGCCTACGATAAAGTATTTCTTCACGGCTTCAAAAAGCCCGATATGCCAGAGCATGGTAAAATCGTCGCCGTCGATCTGGGTACAGGAAGAGAACTGTGGAAGAATGATGATTATGCTTTTCTTTATGCCACATCCGACCGGGTAATGGCATTTCGCGATTTGTTCGAAAGACGATTATACTATGAGCTTAACGCTGCCACCGGAGAGTTGATACAAGAGTTAAAAGAACTTCCCGCAGACCTCGAGGATAAAAAAACCACAAGCCGCAACCGGGATAACTTCACCTTTCCGGAATCTCTCACCGATGCGGCTGCAGAATTTCCGATTATTGTTCCCATGATCGACAGGTATTGTGATAGAAGTGCTATCCGCGGTCAGGTGGAATACCTTCGCTCCAACGGAAAGCTCGTGTTTAACGTTCACGTAATTCACGGGCATGATGAGGCGAAAAATCTCGACATCCTTCAGAACAGACTGTGCATTATCGACGAGGCGAGCGGTAAACAAGTCTACGCGGATATCTTAAATTCTTCAACTCCCGCAGCCGTTCCAGATTCTTTTTTTGTGGATGATGCGACGGTCTATTATATCAAAGACAAAAATACCCTTGTTGCGGTCCCGCTCGCAGGACGATGATGAAATCCTTGACGATAAAATATATCGATGCGTTTACATCGAAGGCGTTCGCTGGGAACCCGGCCGCGGTTGTCCTCGCAGGAGACGGGTTAACCAAAGAACAGATGCAGGGTATTGCACGGGAAATGAATCTTTCCGAAACGGCGTTTATTCTTCATGCGTCGACTAAGCATGCAGACCTTCGTATTCGATGGTTCACGCCAACAAACGAAGTGGCGTTATGCGGTCATGCGACGATTGCCGGTTTTCATGCTCTTGCGGAAGAAAATTTTTACGGCATGAAGAAAAACGGATCCCATGCATATCGTCTTGAAACTGCTTCGGGCATTCTGGACGTTCATGTCACGAAAGAAAATGGCTGCGCGACAGTGAAATTCTCACTCCCGATGCCTCAGTTTGTTAAGAGTCAGCACTTGAAGACTGACTTTTTCGGGTCGCTGGGAGTACAGAACAGCGATTTCGATAAGCGGCTGCCTTGCGTTACCAGCGCTAATGCTTATTTACCCGTTCGGCGGCTCTCTGTTCTTTACGACATGCGACCCGACTTTCAGCTCATGAAAAAAGTTTTATTCGGCAGAAAGCTCTTAGGTCTTTGCGTTTTCTCCACCGAAACGGTTGACCGTTCGTCGACATTTCATTCCCGTTTCTTCGCGCCGAATGACGGCATCAACGAAGACCCCGTGACAGGTTCCGCCAACGGGCCATTAGGTGTGTACATGATCGAGCAAGGACTCGTTGGAAAGTCCGACGGCTTGATCGAAATGATCGGCGAACAAGGCGACGCCATCGGGAGGCCGGGCCGTGTAAAGGTGGAGGTTCAGGTTGATCACGGCAAGCCAAAATCTGTGGCAATTGTCGGGAACGCCGTTACAGTCATGGAAGGAACGTTGACGCTTTAAATTTTTTAGCGCATAACACATCTCGAGTCAAGCATGATGGGATTCTCAAACATCCTTTTCGCCTTCATTCTCCTTGCATCGTTTGTTTTCTTTGGATTGAGTGTGCGGCGGCTTCTCTCATATCTGCAGACCGGCAAAGACGAAGACCGATTTGATCGCCCTGTGGCAAGGTTGGAAAAGGTGATAAAGATTGCGCTCTTGCAGAGCAAACTGCTCCGAGAGCCTCTTGCCGGATTGATGCACCTTGCAATTTTTTGGGGATTTCTTGCGCTCATCGTTGCGGTTGTTGAATCGATCGGCGAGGGTATTACCGGACATTTTTCTTTTCAATTTCTGGGGAAACTGTATTCTTTGATCACGTTTACCCAGGAGATTTTTTGTGTGCTTGTCATCGTTTCGGTCGTGCTTGCTGCCTGGCGAAGATTCGTATTGCGGGTAAAACGGCTTCAGGTCGATGCTCACGGAAACGTTGATGCTGCCGTGATTCTCCTCTGGATATTTCTCATCGTGTCGGCATTGCTTCTCCAAAACGCTACACGTATTTCACTTGGGCTGTATAGCGCCGGTCTGGGATACCCCATTTCTTCACCAATGGCAGCGCTGTTTTCGGGCAACGGCGTTACACTTGAATGGAGCCGTGGGTTATGGTGGACTCATATTGTTCTCGTCCTGGGTTTTTTGAATTATCTTCCGTACTCAAAGCATCTCCACGTTTTGACATCCATCCCGAATGTTTTTTTCTCCAGTCTAAAACCCCGCGGGGCGTTGAAGCCCATGAATTTGAATGATGAATCGGCCGTAACGTTCGGTGCATCGGATGTCGATGACCTAACCTGGAAACAATTGCTTGACGGCTATACATGCACAGAATGCGGCCGCTGCGATTCGGTGTGTCCTGCGAACCTTACCGGCAAGCATCTTTCACCGCGAAAAATTATTGTGGATACACGCCGCCGGACGATGGAAAAAGCTCCGTTGCTTGCGGGTGGAATGAAGGCCGAGGATGAAAGTGAAATTTTTGCGCACACGCTTGTCGACCAATTCATCTCGGAGGATGAGCTCTGGGCATGCACAACATGTTTGGCATGCGTGCACGAATGCCCCGTCATGATCGAGCATGTGGACGAGATTATAGACTTAAGGCGCGGACTCGTGTTGAATGAATCCCGTTTTCCCCCCGAGCTTCGTTCCACGTTCGATAATCTTGAGCGCAACTACACGCCATGGGGTTTCAGCCACTCGTCCCGCGCCGATTGGGCTGAGGGAATGGATATTCCGCGTATGTCGGATGGAGGCGAAGTCGATGTTCTGTTTTGGGTCGGCTGTGCCGGAGCGTACGACGCGCGGTACAAAAAAGTAACGCAAGCTTTTTCCAAGTTGATGAAATTTGCCGGAGTCAAGTTTGCTATCCTTGGCCTCGAAGAAAAATGCAACGGGGATGCAGCGCGTCGAATGGGGAACGAGTATCTCGCTCAAACGTTAATTGCTGAAAACGTTGAGACACTGAACCGGTACGCCGTAAAAAAAATTGTCACCACGTGTCCGCATTGTTTCCATTCCTTAAAGAACGAATATCCTCAGTTTGGCGGCACTTACGAAGTTGTCCACCACACCGATTATCTTTTGGAATTGCTGAAGGCCGGGAAGATTTCGGTTTCAAAACCCCGACCCGCAACAATGACATTCCACGATTCATGCTACCTTGCCCGCTATAACGGTGTCATCGATTCTCCGCGAGCGATACTCCACTCGATCCCGCAAGTATCCGTGACGGAAATGCCCCGCTCCAAAGACAAGGGATTATGCTGCGGGGCCGGAGGAGGCAGGATGTGGATGGAAGAAAAAGAAGGAAAGCGCATTAATATAGAACGAACAGAAGAAGCCTTATCGACGAATGCGGGAGCGATCGGGACGGCCTGCCCGTTTTGTATGACGATGATAACCGATGGGGTAAAGGCTAAGGGGGCGAGCGAACGAGTCGAGGTGAAAGACGTGGCCGAGTTGTTGTGGGAAGCGGTGGGAACGAACATGTTGTGAGTCGGAGACTTCCGGATAATTCCAAAAGTATCGTTCCCGCAAAGTTGCACAATGATTCAAAAACAGAATTCTGCGCCTTGGCGAGAGACGATTTTTCAGATGTCCCAGTTGGCAATTTCAAAAGGAGGTTTATGACGTACAGAGTTTCGGTATATAAATATTTGGAAGTCCCGAAAGCCGTTGCTCACGAGACGGTGGAAGGAACCGAAGACCAAGCGATCACGCGCGCAAAGGACATGTTATTAACATCCGAAGGCGATGTTGTTGTTGTCGCAGTTGTAGCGAGCGGAGAGACCCGGGTCGTCCACCGTTTTGAAAAAGTGAAGAAGGCGTCGTGACGCCGCTTTTTTCCGTGTTTCCAAACAAATTTTCGCAGCAGGACATTCATGAGTGACCTCGACACCGCTGTTGCACGGCGCGTGGAATGGATGAAGGAATATGAAGAAAGGAAAAACGTTCCTTCTCTTTGCCAGAAATTTTCCATCAGCCGCAAGACATTTTACAAATGGCTGAAGCGGTACAGGAAATCTTCGAACAGCGTTTCGAGCCTTGGGGATCGTTCACGGCGCCCGCACCATAGTCCCCGCGCCACGCCCCCGGCGATCATTCAACGGCTGCGCGAACTCCGTGAAAAAACCGGTTTCGGACAGAAGCGGTTGAAGCTCTATCTTTCCATCTGGTACGATATTGATTTGTCGGAAAGCGCGATCTGGAAACTGCTAAGGAAATCCGGCGTCGACATGAAGCTCAAGAAATCGCACCTGCGAAAAGTGCACCCTAACGACGCACTTCTTCCCGGCGACCGGGTCATCCTTACGTTCAAGTTCATCAAGAATCAGGATGGTAAACAGCAATTTGTCCAATACAGCGCGATCGACGAGTGTTCGCGGCTACGCATCACAAAGATCTACGGTCGCCACTCGACACTCTCTGCGCTCGATTTCGTTCAGTTTGGATTGATGCATTTTCCTTTTTTAATTCGTTATATTCAAACGCCGCTCGATAATGCGTTTGCCAGTGTTTCAAAACCGCGGTCACGGACGCATGCGTTCACGATGAACTTGCGCAAACTCGGCATCAAACATGAGGTTCCGTCGAAGAAAAAACTTGCAGTGAATAGGTTCATGGAACGGATCAAACGGTTTGATGAAATCGAGCCGTATACCACAAGGCCTTTTTCTTCGCCGGACGAGCTGCAGTTGGAGGCTGCGCGGTACTTGTACCACTACAATAATGAACGGCCGATCCCGCTCATTGAAAACATGTCGCCGGTGGAAAAACTTCGTACGTACCAACAGTTCAGCAGTGTCGTAACGTTCAATCCGTATAACATCTCACGATAATCAGGAACTCGAGCAATGCAAAAAAGTATTCTTGTTGTGGACGACGAAAAAGACATTGTCGAAATGCTCCAATATAACCTTGAAAAAGAGGGGTACAAAGTCCTTACGGCGCGAAACGGTAAACAAGCGCTCGAACAGGTGAAACGTCACGTCGATCTCATTCTTCTTGACATTATGATGACAGAGATGAATGGCTTGGATGTGCTCCGCGAATTGAAACGCGTGGAAAAGACAAAATCTATTCCTGTCCTTTTCCTGACTGCCAAAAGCTCCGAAATCGATGAAGTCATAGGTCTCGAGCTCGGCGCCGAAGATTATATCGTCAAGCCGATCAGCATAAAAAAACTCATCGCGCGGGTGCGTACTGCTATGCGAAGGGACAAAAAAGAAGAAACACTGTCAGAAGCATCCAATATTCTTACGATCGATGAACTTGAAATCAACGTGCCGAACTATACCGTCACACTCGGTTCGAAAGCGTTAATTCTTCCGAAGAAAGAATTTGAAACGCTGGTGTACCTTGCCCGTCACCGGGGCCGCGTGATTTCGAGGGATGTTTTACTTAATGCAGTATGGGGCGAAGGGGTATTCGTTGTCGACCGGACGGTCGATGTTCATATCAGAAAAATCAGGGAGAAGCTTGGAAAATATGCGGACATGATCGAGACTGTGAAGGGAGTCGGCTACCGCTTCAAAGCCTGACAATGAAACGCATCCAGACCAAAATAACGCTCACGTATCTCACTCTTGCCGTTGTTATCATAGCCGCGGTCGGATTTATTTCAAGCCTTGAAATAGAATCGTTGTTCGAACATCGTCTTATCCGTGAACTTGAACAACAGGCAGACGTCGTTCATACTATTCTCGCGAAGGAAGTATTTCCGGATGAACGGGCGCGGGATGCATCAATCCGGAGTCTGGCGGATGTCCTGGGGGATCGGATAACCCTTATTGCGGGAGACGGAACAGTTGTTGTAGACTCGGATGTCCCGTTCGAAAAACTGGCGGGGGTTGAGAATCATTTGCTCCGGCCGGAAGTGCAAGAAGCGCTGTCGAAAACCATCGGAGTGAATATCCGCCATAGCGTGACGGTGGGACGAGACTTTCTCTACGTCGCAAAGCAATACAGAGATTCCGCTCCATCCGCTGCGATGAACAACGTCCGCTTCATCCGCGTCAGCGCACACATGGAGGAGATGAGAAAGAACGTCAACGCCATCCGGTGGGACGTTTTTTGGGCTGGGGTCATTACCCTAACGCTCATCATCGGGGCAAGCATTCTTGTTTCTAGAAGGATTTCCCGCCCGATGGTCGCCATCGCTGAAAGCGTCGAGAAAATTCGGGGCGGCGACCTCGAGAAGCACATCGAATCAACTTCGGACGACGAAATCGGCCATGTCGCGCGTGCAGTGAACGAGCTCGTCGATAAGCTCAAAGCCGATATTATTGAGCTGAAAAAGCTTCAGCGTGCACGAAGCGAATTTCTCGGAAACGTTTCACACGAGCTTCGCACGCCCATCTTTACGCTACAGGGGTATTTGGAAACTCTGCTCAACGGCGCTGTCGACGACCCGTCGGTGAATCGCCTCTTTATTGAAAAAGCTTCTGCACATGCGGCACGGTTGAATGCCTTGTTGAACGACCTCATCGATATTTCCCGGATCGAATCGGGAGAAATGAAGATGAGCTTCCGGTATTTTCGCGTCAACGAATTTCTTGAACTCGTTGTAAACGATTTTCAGCAGGCGGCAATTCAACGCCACGTTGATCTCCGATTATCGATGAAGACAGACGGCGAGATCGAAGTATTCGGCGATAAAGAACGGCTCCGCGATGTGCTGAGCAACCTGATCGACAACGCAATTAAATACAATCGAGAAGGGGGCGGGGTGGTCGTCTCCACCGAACTTCAAGATGGCAAAGTCCGCATCATCGTTGCCGACACAGGTGCCGGCATTGCCGAAGAACATCTGACAAGGATATTCGAACGATTTTACAGGATCGACAAAGACAGGTCTCGGGAGGTCGGCGGCACAGGATTGGGACTTGCGATTGTGAAACACATTGTCGAGGCACACGGCAGTAAAGTTGAGGTACACAGCGCGCTGGGAAAGGGGACAGCGTTCAGCTTTGTGCTTAAAACGTAATGGTATTTTCTGTTTCCCGACAGCCGGACATTCGGCAGTGCTTCAGTTTGAGTAGACTTTTTCGCTCTCTTCTTTCTCTGATGCCAGAGAAAGAAGCAAAGAGAGCTTCGCGGAATCGGAACCCTTGCGATGCTTGCCATCGCACGAGCCGGAGAAAACGGCTCGCACAAGGCCATCCTAACATTCCCGCCGTTTTCTCAACGCGCGCATCGTTCCTTGCGCCCATTGCCGCCGATTCCGAGGATTCTTCACATCTAGTTTTGGACATATATCGAAATCGTCGGGTGCGCGGGAGGGAAGGATTCAATCGAAGGGTTTCAATTTCGGTGCCAGAACGCAACCTTAAAACGTTCCAACATCATTGTGCGCCGAAATTGTTGGCATGTGCGGTTGGGATTGAATCAGTGCGTTACGATTTCCCCAAAGGGGTCCTTTGGACGAGAGATTTCTCCCGCTTTAAAAACAAAAAAGGCGGGATGCCGTAAAGCGGCATTTGGTTACTTTCTTTCTTGGAAAGAAAGTAACATCGTCGATCAGGATTCTATGAACCTACCGATGATGTTCTATTTGTTCAATTGGTGAGAAACTCTGTTTTTATCTCCTAAATGCCGCAAATTCGGGTTTAAGAAGAGTGGCTCAAAACATCTGCCAATAAATTTAACAATTTCTTATTATTCAATCGCCTGCAAAGCCTTGCACATTTGATTTGCTTTAGCAAAATTAAATAGATACGTATGGCAAAGCCTTGGAAAATTCTGGACTTCAACCCGAACGAAAGCCTCAAACAGTGCCTTCACAAAATTACATTGACGCGGTTTCAGGAAACTTTTTCGTATGAAGCGGCGACGATGAAGGGTGAAGACGTTGAGGCACTTCACGATATGCGTGTCTCGGCTCGGCGGCTCAGGGCGGTCTTAAGGATTTTTCGGAACTGTTTTTCGAAAAAGAAACTTAAAAAACAGGATGCCCGGCTTCAGTCGCTTATTCGTTCATTGGGCGCGGTGAGAGAGCGAGACGTTTTTTTGGAATCGCTATCCGTGTACAAAAAGAACCTCGAACCCGCCGACCGCAAAGTGATCGACCTGTTAATTGCCAGGGAGACGACTGCCCGTGTTCTCGACCGCAGAAATCTTATGCGCGAATTGAAATTGCTCAAGAGGACGAGGTATGCCGACTCCTTTGCTGTGTTCTTGAAGACTTCCTTGTGAAGCAATCATGGCTACAAACGCCGTTCTGAAACCGAACAAAAGTTTTCGCGAAAATGCCCGGTTGCTTTTACCAGTTTTGTTTGATGATTTTTTTTCACACAGAGACCGGGTCGTTACGCATCCGCGGCTCAAAGACGATTTGCATAGAATGCGGAACTCGGGAAAGATACTGCGGTACGCGATGGAATTTTTTGAAGAGGCTTTTGACGAAGACTTTTCAGCGTGCCTGAGGGAAGTGAAACACCTGCTCGACTTAATGGGTCAAGTCCATGATTGCGATGTGAATATTCCAGCGCTGAATATCCAGCTTCGCGAGATACGGTCGTTCAACCGCGCTACCGTGAATCCAAATGACAGAATACGAACGAAGGCTCTCGTTGACCTTATCCATGGTGAACAACAACGCAGGGGGGCGATGTTCAACGAGACATGCGCCGTTGTTGAACGGTGGGGCATTGAAAATTTCAAGCAGCGGATCGTTCAATCCATGAACAAGGTTTGAACCATTTGAAAAGTCATGCCATGGCTTCTAGTGCCGTTTCCGATTTTAAATCTTGTATTGTAAACGCAGGGGACGCTAAGGCCGCAAAGAAGTTTTTATCAAGAGACTAAGAAATCCTTGCGTCCTTAGCGACCTTTGCGGTGAATTAGTTATTGAAAAATACATCATTTGGTTTTGGAAACGGCACTTGTATGACATCACTAAAATTTCCGGAGGATTGAAGTGTTCATTTATTTTTTGAGGCATGGCATTGCCGTGCAGAGGGGAACTGCCGGTTATCCGAACGACGATAGGCCTCTCACCGACGACGGAAAAGAAAAAATGCGGAAGAGCGCACGTGGCATTGCAACGCTTATCGACAAAATCGATGTGCTATTAACGAGTCCTCTTATCCGTGCTCACGGTACTGCAAAGATTGCAGCCGAAGCGCTGGGAGCGGACCACAAGATCGAGGTCTGCAAAGAACTCTTGCCGGGAAGTTCGGCAAAAAAAATGTTACTCTATCTTGCGAAGTACAAGAACCTGGATCATATCATGATTGTAGGACATGAACCGGACCTCGGCTTCCTTGCGTCCGCACTTCTTGGTTCCGAGCACTCCGTTATCGAATTCAAAAAAGGGGCGATGTGCTGCATCGAAGTATCGAGTGTGCCCCCGCGCGGAGCCGGCACGCTTCATTGGCATTTGCAACCGAAACAACTTCGTGAACTCAAATAACACCGATAGGACAATCGCATGGCCCGACTTTTTGACCAACCCCGCCCGTACCCCGGCATCCTTATCATCGTTGAGGGGATTGACGGATCCGGTAAATCGACGCAATTGGAACTGTTGCAGAAGTGGCTGCTGAATTCCAAGTACAGGATTTTCTTTACGGAATGGAATTCTTCCGCCCTTGTCAACGAGACGATTAAACGGGGCAAAAAGAAAAATTTACTCACGCCGACAACGTTCAGCATCCTTCATGCGACAGATTTTGCGGACCGCTTAGCGCATCTGATCATTCCTCCGTTGAAAGCCGGGATGATCGTCTGTGCCGACCGGTACGTCTACACTGCATTTGCGCGCGATGTAGTCCGGGGAGTCCATCCCGAATGGGTGAGGAACCTCTACGGCTTCGCGGTGAAGCCCGATATTCAATTCTATTTTAAGGTCCCGATCGACATTTCTCTCAAGCGTATTTTGAACGGAAGAGTAGAGCTTAAATTCCATGAAGCCGGGATGGATTTGGGGTTGAGCGACGACCCGAGAGAAAGTTTCAGATTATTTCAATCGAAAATCCTTGAAGAGTATGACAAAATTTCTGCAGAGTACGGATTAACGGTCATGGATGCGACGGAATCGATCCAGAAACAACAGACGATTATCCGCGAGATCGTTCGCGAGAGATTAAAAGACTATAAGCCGACTCCGTTCCTCCAAAAGAAGGAGAATGTTTATGTCGCATAGAAAAAAAACCTTTTACGGCGCCGGCCTTCCTTATGTTGACGTCAGCGATCTGACCGGCAAGCTCATCGTGATTGAAGGGACCGACGGCGTCGGGCGTTCAACGCAGCTTGAAGAATTAAAAAAATGGCTTGAAGTAAAAGGCTATGGTGTCACGACTACGGGGTGGACCCGGTCTCCGTTGATGGGAAAGGCAATCAATGAAGCAAAATCGGGACACACGCTTAATTTTGATACGTTCAGTCTCTTGTACGCCGCAGATTTTGCCGACCGTCTTGAGCACGAAGTGATCCCGGCACTCCGGGCAGGTTTTGTCGTGCTTGCTGATCGCTACATCCACACTGCCTTTGCCCGTTCATCTGTCAGGGGGGGCGACCGTCAGTGGATTCGGAAAGTGTTCGGGTTTGCAGTGGAACCTGACGCCATATTCTATATGCGTATTAACATTGAGGACCTGATTCCGCGCGTGATTAACAGCCAGACATTGCATAAGCGATACTGGGAAGAACAGTCGGGTGAAGGGTTGGATTACTGGGAATCCGGAATGGATATGCGTCTCGGAGACGATTTTTACGACAGCTTTGTCGAATACCAGAAGCTTATCTTGAAAGAATTCGACCGGATGACCAATGAATTCAATTTCCAGGTTATCGATGCCGCAAAAAGTTTCGAAGAAACCAACCGCGCACTTAAACAGGGAATTCTCGCAGTCCTCGAAGATGAAGAATCTGAAGAAAAACCTCGCCGCCATTGATATCGGCACCAATTCGATCCATCTCCTTGTCGCTGAAGTCTACCCCGAATCGGGGAGCTTCAAAATCCTCGAGCGTGAAAAAGAAATTGTCCGTCTCGGCTCCGGCTCGAGCGACATGAAATATCTTACGGGGAGCGCCGTTGAACGCGCGATCCATGCGCTGCGGCGGTGTAAAATGATTGCCGACTCGTACCGCGCTCCTATCCGTGCAATTGCGACGAGCGCAGTTCGAGAAGCTTTAAACCAGGACGAATTCCTTCGCCGCGTGAAAACGGAAGCGGGTATCACGATCGAAGTTGCCTCGGGTTTTGAAGAAGCGCGGCTCATTCATCTCGGAGTTCTTCAAGCGTTGCCGATATTCAAGAAACGGCATTTGATGGTGGATATCGGAGGGGGAAGTACAGAATTTTTAGTCGGCCATCAAAGAAATATCCTTTACAGCAATAGCTTGAAGATCGGTGCCGTGAGATTGACCCAGCGTTTCTTTGAAGATGGAAAGACTTCTTCGAAGTCGATCCGTGAATGCCGCCAATATGTGCGGGGAATGTTAAGTCCGATCGCCCGTGCTGCACGAAAGCATCATTACGAGATCGCTGTCGGGACTTCGGGAACGATTGTCAATATCGCGCATATTATCAGGCTCAGAAGGGATGAAGAGGGGGAATTGCCGATCAACAACTTTACT
The DNA here is from genome assembly GCA_963717445.1 of uncultured Bacteroidota bacterium. Lineage (GTDB taxonomy): Bacteria > Bacteroidota > Ignavibacteria > UBA10030 > UBA8401 > JAGVPT01. The sequence goes on from OY970334.1 coordinate 3,236,990, forward strand.
TTTTCGGGCGAGGAGCTTTCTGAAGTCGCCGAATTGATTCTCGAAAAGAACGACCCGGACGATCGTGCCGGCATCGACGGACTTGACTCGGCAAGGGCGGACATTATCGTTGCAGGTGTGATCATTCTTGAAGAGGCGTTTCGGGCGCTTGGCGTGAAACGGATGACGATCTCGGAGTACGCGCTTCGCGAAGGGATCATCCTTGATACGATCGAGAAGTATCACCGGAAGAAAAAGTTCGACCATTTCCACGATATCCGGTATACCAGCGTTCTTCACATCGCGGAAAGTTTTCAGTACGAAAAAGAACATGCCCATCAGGTGGGCAGGCTCGCTCTTGATATTTTCGATCAGACAGCGCCGCTGCATAAATTAAGCTCCGGCGAACGAGTCTATCTTGAAGCGGCGGCATTACTTCACGAGGTCGGGTTATTTGTCTCGCATGCCCAGCACCATCGTCATTCGTACTACCTCATCCGCAATTCGGAGCTTCTCGGTTTCACGGAGAATGAAAAGGAAATTATTGCCAACGTCGCCCGGTACCATCGGAAGAGCCATCCGAAGATGAAGCACGAGGGGTTCTCAAAATTGAGCGCCGATGAACGGGACATCGTTGTCAAGCTCGCGGCGATTCTTCGCATTGCCGACGGACTCGACCGGACGCATTTCTCGGTCATCAAAAGTTTGCGGTGCCGGCGGTCGCGGTCGACGGTGCATTTTCATCTACGCCGGTCAAACAAAGCAAAGATCGAACTTGAAGTTTGGGGTGCCAACCGGAAGAAAGAGCTCTTTGAAAAAGCGTTCCACGTTAACGCTCACTTCTCACCCGCCGCGTGAGACGTGATTTTGTGGAAGCGTGCGTCTATTGACCACGCACCCGATCCTACAATCAAAAGAAAGACGATCCCCGCCAGCATGGCAAAGTCCGTTCTCGCATCGCTAACCACGAACCAAAAACCTTGTGCAGGGCGGAAAAGCTCGGGAATTTTTGTTGTCGCGATGGCTGTGAGGTTGATGATGAGGAGCGGTACATTGGCGAGGCGTGTAAGAAGGCCGATCACGACCAATGAGCCGCAGATGATTTCGAATGTTCCGACAAAATGAGCTGTGAAATCCGGAAAAGGAAATCCAATTTTTGTGAACCGGTTGACGCCCCAATTCGGGTCGGTGAATTTCAGGATCCCTTGCGTCAAGAAGATAAGCCCGACAGAGAGTCGAATGAGAATGGTGCCGCCCGGTTCATTCGTAGCGGCGACTTGATGTATGAATTTCATCGAGATCACTTTTTCAAGAGCAAATAGCTCGTACGGTGCAAAACTTCATCCAATGCCGCTCAGCGCTTAGTAATTAATATATTGATTTTGCTTGATATCGTCTCCTGCTTTAACAATAATGCTGTCGTTCGGTATGAGGTTGCCGAATACCTCGATCATTCCATTATTTTCGTTTCCGGTGCTCACATCGATAATGTTGGCGGTATGGTTTGTAACTCTAATAACATATTTTTTTTCTGTCGACGTGACAACGGACGATTGCGGCACGATGAGGGCATTCGAATGTCCTGTCATAGGAAGCAACACTTCTGCATACATCCCGGGCATAAAGAGATGGTCATTATTCAGGACATCTATTTCTACAGACTCGCTTCGATATTTTTCATCCAATGAATTGGCCTGACGACTGATCGTACCCGTAAACGTCCTGCCGGGCAGGGCTTCAACGGTAAATGAGATTTGTTGATTGACCGCTAATTGTGTTGCAAAAGTTTCGGGGACTTTTACCTGCAAACGCAATTTGGAAATCTGCTGTAATTCCAGCATCGGTGCCCCATCCATTTTGTTACCGACCGTAACCAGCGCCCCGGGGTGAATATTCCGCTGCGTGATGGTTCCGTCGAAAGGAGCTCTGACGATTAAATAGTCTTTCAACGATTTCATTGCTTCCCAATTCGCTTTTTCGCTATTGCAAAGAGCACTATCCGACTCCATCTTCGCTTGGGCGATTTGAAGATCATTCGGAGAAACAGCTCCCGAAGTTTTGGCGGCATCCAAAAGCCGGTAATAACTGTCTTTGCTCGAGCTAAATGATGCCAGCGCTTTTAAATATCTTTCATACGCTGCCAGGCTATTTTGCTCTACCTCGGGCGCCTCCATCTCCATGATCACTTGTCCTTCTCTTACCTGCGACCCTATATCTACCGTAATGTCCTTAATATATCCGGTAACTTTAGGATAAATGTTGACAAATTCATACGCGCTAAGTTGCGCGGGCAAACGCAGAACGTCTGCAACAGCGTGTTCTTTTACCGCGTACAACGAATAGGTCGTTGAATTAAAAGAGGCGGGGTTTTTCGACGTTGCCGCTTCGTTCTTTGAGCAGGAACTTAGTGTTATTGCAAGAGAGCATGCGACGACGGAAAGGCAAATAGTATTTTTCATCGTGGTTAATTTTTTATGATTTATGTTGTTTTTTCAGGTAATAAAGAAGGATCTTCAAAAGAAGATTTTTCTTGGGCTAATGAATAGACTAATGGAACCATGTAAAGCGCAGCGAACATCGATGCAGCCAAACCGCCGATGACTGCCCTCCCAAGAGGAGCGGTTTGATCTCCCGCTTCTCCAAGGCCTGATGCCATCGGAATCATTCCGGCTATCATGGCAAAGCCGGTCATGAGGATTGGACGTAATCGGATGGATGCACTTACTTTTGCAGCCTTCGAGGCGTCGTGATATTTTAAACGCAGATCCTCTGCATTGGTGACGATTAAGATAGCGTTGGCTACGGATACACCGATTGCCATAATAATTCCCATATACGATTGCAAGTTCAGCGTTGAGCCGGTCAGCAATAAAAACACAAGCGAACCGAATAACACTGCAGGCACGGTTGACAGCACAGCCAGCGAAAGTTTGAAGGATTGGTAGTTGGCTGCAAGCAGTAATAAAATAATGAGGACGGCAACAGACAGTCCGTTTTGCAGGCTTGAAAAAGTATCCGTTAACAAGCTTGACATTCCCCGTACTTCCATTTTCATTCCGAGGGGCAATTGGCCGATTTTATCGATCGCATTTTCAACTTCCTTGGTTGCCGACCCGAGGTCTTTTTTATTGATATTGGCGCTGACTGTTACAAAGCGTCTTGGTCCGGAGCGATCATATTCTCCTGCAACCGTATCGATGGAAAAGGAAGCCACATCGGAAAGGATCGGCCGGTTCATCCCTTTTACCAGCGAAATGGATTTTATCTGGTCCATATCATTCATCATGTATTCGGGAACTTCTGCCTGCGTTTGATAAGTGTATGAATTCTTCACATCCAGCCAGAGATTTTTTTCCGTGAACCGGCTGGAAGATGTCGCATCGGTTACCGAGTGTGCCACGTCATAAAGATTCAGTCCCATCTGTGCAATTTTCAACCTGTCAAAATCTATGTGGATGACCGGATATTTTAAGGGTTGCTGGATTTGCACGTCGCGGAGAAAAGAAACAGCGGCAAGTTTTTGCTGAAGCTTATCTGCATACGCTTCAATATCACGCATGTTCTTTCCGGCTACCCGTACTTCGATCGGTGTCGATGCGCCCTGGCTCATGATTTTTTCGGTAAGCTCAATTGGTTCAAAACTTATCTGCAAATCGGGCAAATCTCTATGGATGCTGTATCTCAGCCTTTCTTTCAGGTCGTCGATATTGACTTTGTAATTTTCGTCTAATCCGACTTGCAGCACCGCTTCATGAGTACCGCTGTTAAAAACATACAAATTGCTTGTTCCATAATTGCTCGGAATTAAACCAACATAGGCAGAGCTGATGGAAATATGATTGTCTACCGTTGAGTCGATGATTGCCAATATTTTGTGAACTGCTTCTTCGGTACGTTCCAACCGCGTTCCGTCGGGTTCCCGGATGCGCATTTGAAATTGTCCCGAGTTAACTTTCGGCAGCATATCCTTCCCGATAAAATAAAAACACAATCCTGTTGCCAGCAGGGCAGTGGTAAAGTAGAGCACTACCCATTTTCGTTTCTTCGGAAACAGTCTAATTAATTGTTGAAGGAAACGGATTTTTATTCTTTGGAAAAAATCATTTTCGTCGGGATGTTGCTTTTCATAATCCAGATGTTCGTCTACCTCTTTTTCTTCTTCAGTGTCAAGAGCTTCCCCGGCATGGGCGTGTACTTTTCCATGTTTGTGGGAATATTGTTCCTCTTTTAAAATCCAATTGGTCAAAACGGGGACGAGCATTTGAGCGGCGAGAAAAGAAATGATCATCGCGAAACCGATAGAGAGCGACAACGGCAAGAACATTGCTTTTGGAACACCGTTCATCACGAAGGAGGGAGCAAATACGGCAAGGATACAAAGGAGAATAAGCAGCAACGGAAATGATATTTCTTTGCATGCATCGTAGATCGCGAGTTTTTTAGCTTTCCCCATTTCAAGGTGCTGGTGGATATTTTCGATTGTTACCGTCGCTTGGTCGACTAATATGCCTATTGCCAGGGACAGCCCGCTTAACGTCATCAAATTAATGGTTTGACCCGCCAATTTTAAGAACATGACGGCGCTTATAACAGAAACCGGAATAGTGATCACGACAATAAGGCAACTCCGCCAATCGCGTAAAAACAGGAGGACCATCAAACCGGTAAGTATGGCCCCCAGGGCGCCTTCCGTTGCAAGGCTTTTCACCGCATTGATGACAAACACGGACTGATCAAATTCATACGAGACGGTCACGTCAGTTGGTAAAAGATCTCTCATCTCTGGGAGCCGGCTTTTCAAGCCGTTGACAACATCCATGGTTGAGGCATCGGCAGTTTTCACCACGGGGATATAAACGGACCGTTTGTTATTGATCAGCGCGTACCCTACCGTGATATCGGACGCATCGGAAACCGTCGCAACATCACTCATAAATATGGTGAAAGGGCCATTCGTTACGATCGGTATGTTTCTAAATTCTTCTACCTTCTGTTCCAAAGAATTATTCGTTTCGATGTACATCGTGTTTCCAATCCGGACATTACCAGAAGGAGTGATAATATTGTTCTTCACAATAGCCTGCACCACTTCATCGGGTGTAATGTTGTAGCTCCGGAGTTTTTCAGGATCGATGTTCATCAATAAGGTGCGAGAGTTGGCGCCCATCGGAGGGGGTGCCGATAATCCCGCGACCGTCGCAAACATTGGCCTGATGCGCGTCGTCGTTAAGTCATAAATTTCTTTCAGGGAACGGGTTTTGCTGCTGAATACCAATTCTCCGACCGGCAATGATGAGGCATCAAACCGGATAACTTGCGGCGGAACTGCGCCGGGGGGAAAAAACTTCATCGCCCTGTTCACCTGCAACGCCACTTCCGCCGATGCTTCCGCCATATCGGTATTCTCATAAAATGTCATCTGCAGGAGCGTCAATCCCTGTATATTTTTAGTCTGGATATTTTTTACCCCATTGATATACAGAAACTGGTCCTGCATGCGCGTAGCAAAAAATCCCTCCATTTGCTCTGCGGACATTCCTCCATAGGTCTCGATAACATAAATAGTCGGCGAGTTAAGCTTTGGGAAGATATCAATCGGTATCGTGAAAATGGCGATGATGGAAAATATCAATATCCCTAAAAAAATAACGATAATAGTGATCGGTCTTTTCAGCGCAAATTCTATCATAATTTTAGTATTAAAAATTGGCTAAAAAAGTGTTTAACGTATTGTTGGTTACTGACTTTTGAAGCAGAGTGTTCAACAGGTTGGACGAAGCTTCAACTTCATCCGTCTCTGCTTTGTACAGCAAATATGAAGCCTCAGTAAGTTCTGTGATATTTGCAAGTCCGGCGTTATATTGCGCCGATTTTTGAGCGAATGCATCCTGAGCTGCCCTGAGCTGGAGCGGGACCTCTTTTTCCGTCGCAAGTGCCGCTCCGATAGCAATATCTGCCTGCCGCAGCTGGTTTTCCAAAAGGTATTGTTGTTGAACGACATCCTCACGATACGATTCGCTTTGATAGCGCTGAATAGCCACCTTATCGTTTTGATGAATCAAGTCAACAATGTTGTACGTTAATGCCAATCCGACCATATAATTATTCCGATTATAATCCAGGCCGGTCGATAAATTTCCAAACGTGTCTTTCGGGCTGATGCTTGAGCCGCGGATCCATGCGCTGCCAACTAAATAGAGTTTCGGAAGGTAACTTTTCTCGATTAAATTTTCTTGCGACAAAGAATACTCCCAACGATTATTGTAATACGCGATGACAGGGTTGCTGCTGTTTACCATCTCACTGGAAATACTGTCTTGTAATTGATTGACCCGCGGTTCCGGCAAATAATAAATTGTTGTATCTAAATCAAAATCATTAACCGTTAAACCGGTGTAATAGATAAACTCTTTTTTAAACTTATTGTATGTTTCTGCCGTTTGAATGTATTGAATCGTTGCTTCCGATACTTCTGCTTTGGCAATGGACGAATCAACGCTCGGCTTAATTCCGCTCGACGTGTACGCTTTGATATAGTCATACAATACTCGGTAACGGTCGATGTTTCTCTGCTGGATCGTAACGAGCAATCGAAGTCTGAGTAATTCAAAATACAACTGTGCGATGTGAAACTGCAGCAAGTAGGATGATTCCGCATAGTCAGCTTTACTGAAATTCACCAACGAGTTCGCCGATTGTATGCGTGCCCCGTTCAATCCAAAATTATAGAGCTCGTGCTGTAAATAAGCGACGCCGATGTTGCCGGAGAACGTGTTGGCAATATTATCCGTTCTTATTCCTCCGGAAGTAGAGGGAATAATGCTCATCGGGAAATACGATCCCCCCACACCGTTATCTGTACCTAAATCCACTTGGTCGCTGAATGTTAAGGAAGGCAGTACTTGATTTTCTGCATCGGTAACAGAGGCAGTGGCGCTCTCAACTTGAAATTGTTTTGCTTTCAACTCGGGATAATTATAGAGTGCCGAATCTATGGCTACTTTCAATCCGATGATTGTTTTTGTCTGTGCAAAACCCGAAAACCTTACAATTGTGACCAATGCTAAAAAGAAGAACTTTTTATTACGCATAAAACAGGCTGTGGTAAAAATAATATAGTGGATTGAATATTCCAGGTTAAAGAAATAAATACAACGGACGAACGAATTTTCTCTGTATTGATTGTAGTTGTTTTATGGCATGAAGTTTTAGACGTTCCGAATGTTAAATTTGTTCTCGTACTTCTCTCACGCTAACCCGTTTCGCAATGGTCTCAAAAATTTCCACGGCAGTTCTTTGTAGAATCCGTTTCTTTTAGTCCAAAAAATTTCCCCATAATTAAACGTTGATTCGCCTGTTGGAGTTCCTTTAGAGCTAGGCATGGTCGAGTTGCAAATCGCACTGTTTTTGTGATTGGAAAAATGTGCTGAACCAACGCTCTGTTTACTTAACACATTGTTAATACGGCTATAATACGCCAGTAAAAAGATATCCCTATCTTAATGCCGTTCAGAGCATCATTGATTCCCTCAATAGGGCAATAGATGACCCGCGGTTGCAATGTATTTCTCTTTCTCGTTTTTCTATCTTCCGGTTCTGAAGGCCAGGAGCTTGAACGCCTGCTTCAAACTGGAGACACATGTTTTGCCCGTCAGGCTACCGAGGAGGCACGCGGCTATTACGATCAGGCGTATGAGCTAGCGCCGCACAACAACGAAACGCTACTTCGCCTCGCACGTACGTACTGCGACCTTGGTTGGCTCCATCTGCGAACTGATACAAGTTCCGAGATGTATTACCTGCATGCCGAAGCGTACGCAGAAACGCTTTTGTCGTTGAACCCGAATATGCCTTCAGCTCATTTCTGGATGGCATTGACCGAAGGAAGTCTTATCCCCTTCCATTCTGTTTCAGAAAAGATACGTATCGGGAAAGAAGTTCGGTTGCATGCCGAAAAAGCGATCGAGCTCAATTCTACGTTCGCTCTCGCGTACGTTGTTCTTGCAGTTTTTGAAAGGGAAAGCTCGCAGCTTTCATGGTTTGAGCGGACCATTGCCCGCATTATTTTCGGCGCGGACATAAACGGTTCGCTCTCCCACTCAGAAGAGCTCCTTGAAAAATCGATCCAGTACGACCCGGGTAACTCGTACGCCTTTTATGAAATGTACTGGACGTACATGGCGATGGGGAAAAAGGAGGCTGCCGCTGAATCGCTCAAAAAAGTTCTCGCCCTCCCCGTGAGGAGCCAGCGTGAGGAAGAACAGCATCGGTTGGCTCAGGAGTATCTCGCCGGATTTGACGTAACAACACGTTGATCACATGCTCATTATCCACGAAGTTCACGAAGGAACACGAAAGTGTTGAGCAAAGAGTGATATATAATTTTTGCTTCGTGTTCTTCGTGTCTTTCGTGGATTCTTTGAGGTATTTTTATCCGGAATGCTTCTCTTCCCCCTGTTAACAATTTCATAACATTCGTGTAATACAAAGCTATTGTAAGAAATGTATTTTAGCGCACTTTTAAAGCACACCAAGCTCATCTTTAACTCAATCATATCAATACAAACTCATTAATTACAGAAAGGGTACACATGCAAAAGTACTTGTTTCTTTTGGCAGTTGGGCTTTTTCTTGGGACGGCATCTGCATTTTCGCAGATGACATTCAGCGGCTACATGTTTGGTGATTACTATTACAACGTTACGCGTGATCCGGTGTTCAACGTGAAGGCACCAGCCAACTCTGCGTTGAGCTCGGCGGCTCCCGGACCGGAATCCATGCAAGCGTTCCAGTTCCGTCGGATATACTTCACAATGGACGATAATATTTCACCGGTGTTTGCGGCGCGGTTACGTTTTGAGGCCGATCAGTCTGCGAATCCCGGCGTTACGGCTCCCCCGGCAGGATCATCAGCGGATGAGCTGGTCAGCGGCAAAATGGCTCCGTTTGTAAAAGAAGCATGGGTTGCATGGAAAGAGATATTTACAGGAAGCACACTGACTTTTGGCAATCAGTTGACGCCGGGTTTCGCAATTTCAGAGTCTAACTGGGGTTTTCGATTCTTAGAAAAGACTATCATGGATCAGAAGGGGCTCGTTGGTGCAGTCGACTTAGGTTTATCCCTTAGAGGGAAATTGACTTCGGATGGGATGTTGAATTATTGGCTGATGATTGGAAACAACTCCGGCAGCGGATTGAGTACTGGATCGACTAATGGAACTACTCCCGAGCAAAACAAATACAAACGTTACTATGCTGATATACAAGTCGTACCTGATAAGATGTGGATGGCGACGGCATATGTCGATTATGCAGCGGCGGGAGATATTCAGAACTTAACCAAAACGGCGCTCGTGAACAACGGCACGTTGACGGAAGCGGTCTATGTCGGCTACGGGAGGTCCACGTTGACTGCATCTGTACCGACCCAAACGAACATCGGAGCAGAAGGATTCATGCAGCAGCAGTCTAATGGATATGTCACCTCGTCGGGCTCATTAGCTTCGAGAAACGTACTTGGATACTGGGTTTACGGCGTGTACTATTTTGTTCCGGAATTGGCCGTCGTTGCTCGATACGACAATTTCGATCCGAACACAGGAAGCGACAACGCCGCAAAAGGCGATTCACGAAACTACGCCTTGGGCGGTTTAGTGTTCAAACCAGACAAAAACATTTTTATATCTCCAAATATTGTATGGGAGTCATACGAAACACCGGTTGTCGGTCCATCGATCAAAGCGTCATTGACGGCTCGTTTGACACTCTGGTATCTCTATCTCTGATAGCGAATCGTAATTAACCATCAAAATCGAAGGAATAAAAAAATGAAATCTCTAACAATCGCATTGTTGCTGCTCGTCGCGTCCATGGTTTTCAGCGAAGTAGTGCTTGCCCAGACGCAACTCAATGGTGCGGGAGCAACTTTCCCTTATCCGATTTATTCAAAATGGTTCAGTGAATACAACAAACTTCATCCCGATATCCAGATCAATTACCAATCGATCGGCTCAGGAGGCGGAATCAAACAGATCACTGAAGGTACAGTCGATTTCGGTGCGAGCGATGGGCCCATGAACGATCAACAAATAAAGGACTTCGAACAAAAGCGCGGCTGTACTATACTTCATTTTCCTACAGTTCTGGGCGCCGACGTGCCGACGTACAATCTCCCGGGTGTAACGGCCGAACTGAACTTTACGCCCGCCGCTCTGGCTGGCATATTCCTGGGGAAGATTACTAAGTGGAACGATCCGGAGCTTGTTAAAGCCAACCCCGATGTCAACCTTCCCGATCACGACCTTGTCGTCGTTCATCGATCCGATGGGTCCGGCACGACGTACATCTGGGTTGATTTTCTGGCGAAAGTAAGTCCCGAGTGGAAAGAAAAAGTTGGAGTTGGGACTTCGGTGAATTGGCCTGTAGGACTTGGAGCAAAAGGGAACGAAGGTGTCTCAGGCCAGGTTAAACAGACAGAGTACGCAATCGGCTATGTTGAATTAATCTATGCACTCCAGAACAAGATGCTGTATGGCAAGGTAGAAAATTCCTCGAAGAGGTTTATCAAAGCGGACCTTGCAAGTGTAACAGCTGCTGCTGCAGGCGCTTCGCGGAACATGCCGGATGACTTCCGTGTTTCAATTACGAATGCGCCAGGAAAAACTGCATATCCGGTTTCGAGCTTCACATGGTTGTTGATTCCCGAGAAAATCCAGGATTCCGGAAAGGAAAAAATTATCGTAGATTTTCTCCAGTGGATGACGACCGAAGGACAAAAAATGACGAACGCTCTGTCGTATGCAAGCTTGCCCAAGGAGGTTGTGGCGAAAGAGCATAAAGCCTTTAAGAAGATTCACTAATGACGAATGATATCAAGGTTGATTCCCGTGCCCTGCCGCGTTCTGGCAGGGTGCGGACTTTTGTGCAACGCCTGCATGCCGGTGACGAGATTGCATATCTTTTGACACTCCTAGCGGCAGCGACAATTTTTTTTATCACAGCTCTGATTTTGTACGAGCTTTTTGTTGAATCGGACCTTCCCCGCCATAAATTCGGTTGGGATTTTCTATTTACACAGACATGGGATCCGATTGCGGGAACATTTGGAGCTCTTCCGTTTATCTACGGAACGGTCGTTACTTCTCTGGTGGCTATGCTCATCGCTATTCCGCAGGGAGTGGGGTCGGCTATCTTTCTGGCGGAGATGGCTCCACACGGGATTTCTGATGGATTGACGTTCCTCATAGAACTTCTGGCAGCAGTTCCAAGCGTCATCTACGGTTTGATTGGAATCTTCGTTCTCGTTCCAATTTTGGAGGATTACGTAGTCCCATTTTTGAAGACAACGCTGGGCTTCTTGCCGATCTTCCAGGGAACATTCTATGGTGTAAGTCTTTTTTCCGCGGGTGTGGTGTTGTCAGTCATGATTATACCATTCATCGTCTCCGTATCGCGCGAAGTACTCATGGCCGTTCCTCGCGACCAGCGGGAGGCGTCGATGGCTCTTGGCAGTACCCAATGGCAGGCAACATGGCGTGTTGTCGTTCCTTATGCCATGAAAGGTATCATGGGATCCATTTTTTTAGCCCTGGCACGGGCACTCGGTGAAACTATGGCCGTAACAATGGTGATTGGAAATACTCCACAGATAAAGGCATCGCTTTTTGCCCCCGGTTATTCCATTGCGGCCGTCATTGCAAATGAATTTACTGAAGCCGTAGGGGACTTATACCTCAGCTCGCTGATTGAACTTGGTCTCGTCCTTTTTGCTGTGACGTTTATTATCAACGGTTTAGCGCGCCTCCTTATTCTCACAACAACACGCCAAGGGAGTCACGCATGATTTCAGTTGCATTGAGAAAAAAAATTAGTAACTTTATCATGTTTGCCTTGACGGGCATGTGCACTTTCTTTACCGTCGCAATTCTTTTCTTCATCCTTGGGTACCTCGTGTGGAATGGAGCGACGGCTCTAAACTGGAATTTCTTCACGAAATTGCCCGTTCCTGTTGGAGAAACAGGCGGTGGCATGGCGAACGCGATTGTGGGAAGCGGTAAAATTCTATTGATGGCCTCCCTCATCGGTGTCCCGATCGGATTTCTTGGGGGAGTCTATTTGAACGAGTATGGCAGTTCGGTTATGACATTTGTCATCCGGTACGCCACGGACCTCTTGAATGGGGTGCCGTCGATCGTCATGGGCATTGTAGTCTATACGTTTGTCGTGCATCCCATGCGCCATTTCTCGGCATATGCCGGGGGAATAGCATTGGGGATTATGATGATACCCATTGCAGTTCGTAGTACGGAAGAGTTCCTCCACGCCGTTCCTCTCTCGCTTCGAGAAGCTGCGATGGCTTTAGGCGCTCCAAAGTGGAGATCGATTGTAACCGTCGTGATTCCTGCGGCAATGCGAGGGATTATTACGGGGACCATGTTGGATTTCGCTAGGGTTGCGGGCGAAACAGCTCCGCTCTTGTTCACGGCGCTCAACAACCAATTTTGGAGCGCTGGTTATAATCAACCTACGGCGACGCTTCCAGTGATGATTTTTACCTACGCGATTGCCCCATATGACGATTGGCATCGCCAAGCATGGGCTGCGGGCTTTATCCTGTTAGCGTTCGTACTTGTCATCAATATTATAGCCAGAACAGTATTATCTCGAGGAATTTATATTCCCAGAGGAGCAGCATAGATGAATATGAAATCTGATTCAAGAATGGTCAGCAGCGATACATCTGAGGTGACAAGTCAAGAACTCACCGGCACACAAGCTGTAGGTCTTCCTTCGGAGCAACAATCCGGAATCGGAATGAAGAATGATAAGGATTCTACCATGGTGAAGCTCACTGCATCCAACATCAATTTCTATTATGGTTCGGTTCAGGCGCTTCATGATATCAGCCTTTCGTTTGTCGAGAACAAGATTACGGCCCTCATCGGTCCGTCAGGCTGCGGGAAATCGACATTCATTCGTACGTTGAATCGCTTGCACGAAACGGTGCGAAGTGCCCGGCTGGAAGGTGAGATAAAACTTGACGGCGAAGATATCCGGAAGCAGGATGTAAGTGCTGTGCGTCGCCGCATCGGCATGGTCTTTCAACGGTCGAATCCATTCCCGAAAAGCATTTATGATAACGTCGCATACGGTTTGCACGTCAATGGAATAGCCAAACGAGCTAATGCCGCGGAAATTATTGAGAGCAGCTTGAAGAAAGCAGCGCTCTGGGATGAAGTCAAAGACAAACTCCATGAATCTGCCTATGGCCTTTCCGGCGGGCAGCAGCAACGGTTATGCATTGCCCGTGCTCTTGCCGTTGGTCCGGAAGTTCTTCTCCTTGATGAGCCATGCTCCGCACTTGACCCCATTGCTACTGCCAAGATTGAGGAATTGCTTATTGGGTTAAAAGATCAATGCACTATTATCATTGTTACTCATAACATGCAACAAGCTGCCAGAGTGAGCGATGAAACCGCCTTTTTTTATCTTGGCCAGCTCATCGAGTTCGGTGAAACCGACCGCTTGTTCACATCTCCCCAGAAAAAACAAACGGAAGATTACATCACCGGTCGATTTGGATAAACGGTCTTTCATCGGGTAATTCTTAATTCCTAATTCTTAATTCTTAATTTTTTTCTCCCATGCCCCGACATTTTGAAATAGAGCTCGATCAACTCCGGACAAATATCATCAAGATGGGAAGCCTGGTCGATGAGCAAATCGATATGGCGACCATGGCGCTGCTCGAGTCGAACGTTGAGCGGGCAAAGCTCGTGATTGAACGCGACCGGAAAGTCGATGAATACGACAATCTAATTGACTCTCAATGTGAGCGCATTTTTGCGCTGACCCAGCCCGTTGCGACTGATCTGAGGCTGATTATGGCAGCGTTGAAAATAAACCATGAATTGGAGCGTATGGGAGATATTGCCGTCAATATCGCCGAACGGGCGATATCGCTCCAGTACCATCTTGAGCTTCTAAGGAAATCGAGAGTCATTGAAATGTCGAGCATTGCACGGGAGATGGTAAAACATGCGATCGACTCGTTTGTGAACAACGACCCCGGTCTTGCGCGGGAAATCCTGCCCAAGGACGACCTCGTCGACAACCTTAACAAATCTATTTTCCAATTCTTAGTTGCTGAAATGAAGGCGAACGCGGAAATCATTGAGCCCGCAGCGCATATTATTGTCCTCTCGCGCCATCTTGAACGCCTTGCCGACCATGCAACAAATATCTCCGAAGATGTCGTGTACCTTGTTGACGCGAAAATTGTTAAGCACCACGCTGAAGAGATGGAATAACCTTCTTTAACCTTGTCAAGGTTTAGAACCTTGACAAGGTTCTTCTCTCCGTTCTTGCTTCCCTCCTCAATTTTTGATATTTTTTATCCAGTCGAGTATTCAAAATCCCCATCACTAATTCGGAGTTAGTCCAGCATGCCAGTCATTACGCTTGCCAATGAAAATAAGACGATTGAAGTTCCCGTCGGCGCAAACCTTCGCCGTGCTTTGCTGAACAACGGCGTCTCCCCGTACATCGGTTTCTCGAAACTTATCAACTGCCACGGGTTCGAATTGTGCGGCACGTGCCGTGTGGAAGTTGTCGACGGCAAAGGCGCTTCTGCAAAGAGGGAAGATGAGGAACAAACGCTCATCAGCAGCACGCCGTTCTACGCGCGCCGGATTGAAAAAAATATTCGACTTTCCTGCCAGACATCCGTCACCGGCGATATGACCGTCAAAACCTATCCGAAGGTCGTGATCGACAAAGAGCGCACCCGTGAGATGATGATCAAATCAGGAATCTCTGCTGTTTTTCTGCTCCTCTTCGGCTTGTTCTTTTTGGTGATGTTTTTAGATATGATCAAGATTATTTAGTAGAGTTAAAAGTTGTAAGTTTTAAGTTATAAGTTTTAAGAGCAGCATAAAGATCTCATTTCGCTTGATCGACGTAAAACGACGCGTGGTAATTTGGATTTTCACTTATGGCTTACAACTTATAACTTAAAACTTACAACTTACAACATTTGTCCCCTCGCCTTTAACTGCTCGCTGCAATGAAAATTCTTCTTGCATATTTCCGTTTACATTCCGTCCGGACTGCTGCGCTGCTCTATTTTTTAATAGCGGGGGCACTAACGCAGGTTCCTCTCTTTAATTATGTCGGTTATGAATTTTCTGCCGCATTGACGATTCCCGCTGCGCTCATCAGCGGGCTGTTGACTATCGGATTTATCAGGATTCACGTTCACCAGCCGATATCGCGGAAAAAATTTCTTCTCGTCCTCGTTCACTACTTTGCCGTCAACGGAATCCTTTTGCTTATTCCGCTTGCCGTGATGTCGGTAAATGCCGTTGCCGTTAAGAATTGTTCGTTTGCCCAGGGACTGGCATACTATGCGTTGCTGCCGGTCTGTTCAATGATCTTTTCAGTATCGTTGGCCATGCCTTTAGGAGTTGTCTTCCGGCGCGCCCGTCTCATCTTCATTGTTATTATTGCCGCCATACTTTCTCAGATTGTTGTTATTACCTATACCGAGCCGCAGCTCTTTGCGTACAACTTTGTAATCGGATATTTTCCCGGTATCACGTACGATGAATCGCTCAACAACCTCTCGACTCTCATCCTCTATCGCGAGTTTACGCTTGTCGCTTCGCTCTTCTTCATCAGTGTTTTTTTTATTGCTGTCAGAATGGTGTGGTCCGATTACAAACGGCACGAAAATATTCAAGCGTTCAGGGTCAGAAAAGGAGACGGAACTCTCTACTTCACTGCGTTCATTTGCCTCTGCCTTCTTGTGTATGGCCACCTTCAGCGAAGCACACTAGGGTTTGAATTCTCAGCTTCCGACATCCAATCGGAATTGGGGGGGATGGCAACCACAACACATTTTGTCTTGTTCTATCCGAGAGAAGGAATATCCGACCGGGCTGTCCGGTTCCTAAAAGCGGAGGCGGAATATCAATATGGTGTTGATGTCGCTCGGATGGAGGAATCGCTCGGTCCCGGCGAAAAAATTTCTGTCTATCTGTACCCTACCGCGGAAGCGAAGCGCCGGTTTATCGGGACTGCAACGACAAACATCGCAAAGCCCTGGCGAAAAGAGATCCACCTGACGCTCGATTCATTTGAAGAAACCTTCCGCCATGAATTGGTCCACGTATTGGCGGCGAACGTCGGGTTGCCGCTTATCGGGGCGAGCGACCGCATGGGTCTCAACGAAGGTTTTGCAACTGCCATTGATTGGAACTGGGGAGAATTCTCACCGCATGAATATGCTGCAGCCATGCAGCGCGAGAAATTGCTCGGGAATCCGGCAGCGTTGTTCGATTACATGGGATTTGCATTGCAGCAAGGATCGTACACGTACATCGTAGCCGCTTCGTTTACGCGCTATCTTATCGACCGCTTTGGCGTGAGGAGGTTTAAAGAAGTCTTCCCGGCAGGGCATTTCGTTGATGTGTATGGCGTCCCTCTCGACGTGCTCATCGGCGATTGGGAGGGTTATTTGAAAACTGTCGACGCTTCGGCGCTTCCGGGCGAGACCGTGAGAACGCTTTTTGCTCAGCAATCGATTTTCCGGAAAACGTGTGCCCGCGTTACGGCTGATATGAACTCGAAGGCCGTCCAGGCAATTCGAGTGAAGAATTTTGCGGAGGCTGAAAGTGAGTTTTCAGCGTCGTTCGACGACGCACAAACCTCGTTTGCCCTTCGAGGGTTGTTTCAATCCCTCATCTGTCAAAAAAAATTTACTGACGTAGTGAATGCCTACAATGCGTTGGGAGAGCATTCCATGCTGCGGTTCAACCCAGGTATCCTGCTGATGTTCGGAGATGCGTTATGGTTTCTTGGGGACGTGCCGGAGGCGCTCGGGGTGTACCGGCATATTGAAGAAATGAGTTACAGCGAAGCTTTTTCAGAGGCCGCTGCTTTGCGCCGTATGATTGTGCGGGAACCCCGGTTGAATTTTGGACTTCGTGATTTTTTTTACGGCAGTCTTTCAGACTCCACTCGCGCCGAGATTTTGAAGAGCCTTCTCGGGTTTAACGATTCTCGCGTTGTTGCGGAATACCTTCAAGCAAATGAATTTTTCCGGGTCAAACGTTACCACGATGCGGGCACGGCATTTTACGCTGTCTCGGGGCAGTTGGGTGACCATGAGCTTTCTCTTCGTTGCTTGATGAATGGGGCCGAGGCATTTTACCGGGCGGGTGAGTTTGAAAAAGCAAAAAGCATGTTTTGGGAAGCTCAAAACTTCACACAATCCCCGACGATGGTGAAGCAGATTGGAGGATGGATCGAGCGATGCGATATCGTTTCTGCGGAGATGGATTAAACATTCGTGCACGAAAGGTGATTCTCGTGGTTATCGCTGCAGCGGGGCTGATGCTCTCCGGATGCTCATCAAGCATGGAACAGGGCACACAGTGTTATTACACTGCCAAATCGATGCAGCGTTCGCTGCCGGCGTGTGAAACATTCATGCTCAATGTCGACACAAAGGATGGAAACAGGCTCGACATCTATGTTCAAATCCCCTACCCGCGTATTCATTTCGAAAAGGATTTTGACCTCTTCAAGGCATCATACACCGTATCGTTTGTGCTGCGAGATCAGGATGGTGAGGTTGTCCGCGCCAACGATGTCGACCGTACGGTGGTTGCACAATCGTACGCCGAAACAGTTTCCTCTCTCCGCGATGCATTTCTCAAAATGTTTTTCGTTCCTCCCGGAAGCTATACGCTTGACGTTGTCGTTCTCGACAACCAGAGCCGTTTGCAGTCTCACCGCCGCCAGAGAGTCGAAGTAAAAAGTTTTTCTAAAGAGAGTTTTTGCGCAAGCGATTACTTGCTGTTTGAGTATGCCCGGCCTGAGCAGCAGGCAATTTCTCTTAGACCCATATTTCCTTCAGGCCTTTCGTATGCAAGAGATTCGATTGGAATGTTTCAAGAGCTTTATAACGTCAGGCGTAGCGATACCGTTCGGCTTTCTCTCACATATTCCATCGCTGGCCGGCGAGATAGTGCCGACACGAAACTCGTTTCGTTGATGCCTCCGTATAATCTAAAGATGGAGTTTTGCATGCGCGCTCCGGATTCGATCTATTACCGTTCCGATTCGGTTTTTGTTTCTCCCATCGATGGCGTCGTTCAGGTGTTTCAGTACTTTCCAAAATTAACCGAAGGAGTAACCACGGTAACAAGGAAGATTTTTATTTACAGGAATGGAACGACAGACAGTAGCGTCAGCACGGCAAAGTATCCTGTGTATACGTCGTCTTTTCCCCACCTGAAGGGGGTTGATGAGGAAATTGCAGCGATATCGTATATCGCCCGGCCGATAGAGGTTGACAGCATACGTGTCGGGATCACGCAGAGTGATCGCCTCAACCGGTTACTCCGATTTTGGGAAGACCATGGTGGCAGTGTGCGGCGGAAGGAATTTCACGACCGTGTCATAGAGGCGAATGAATTATTCTCCTCGTGTGTTGAGGGATGGAAAACTCCGATGGGAATTTCGTATATTGTCTGCGGCCCGCCGGATTATGTCGAGTGCCAGGGACAGCTCAATGAAGTGTGGTATTACGACTTAGGGGGCAACCAGAGTTTCGCTATTCCATTTCGGCAAAGCTTTGAACATGAGAACGAACGATATTTTGAGATCGTTCCTTTTTCGGTGAATGATCTTGTTTGGGACGAGTTTGTCAATCGATGGCGGCGCCAGTGATCTGCGACGGTGGGGGGGTGTAGGTTGTAAGTTTTAGACGAACAACCTACCCTCTTCTTGCTACTTATAACCTATAACCTATAACTTACAACCTAAAACTTATAACTTTATACTCACACATCTCTCTACTTACATTTTCTATGCTAAAGCAGTACGACCGCATTCTTCTCACTCGTCTAAAGTACATCGGCGATATCGTGTTGACAACGCCGCTTATCCATACCTTGCGAGAGAGGTTTCCCGGTGCATACATCGCATATCTCGGCGACAGCAAAGCTGTTTCTTTACTCGAGCACAATCCGTATCTCGACGAAATTTTCTCGATCGATTTCAGCAAAAACACCGTCGTGCAGCAACTGCGATTATTCTACCGGCTCAATCGCAAGCGGTTCGACCTTGTCGTTGACCTGTTTTGCAATCCGAGGAGCGCACTTCTTTCATACGCTACGCACGCGCCCGTCAGGGTTGGAGGGGATTTGCACGGCAGGGGAAAATTGTACACCGTCCGGCTACACGACGACGGCGTTCCGAAATCGGCTGTCGAGTTCCATTATCAGTCGCTGAACGTCATCGGCATCGAGCCGAAATATTTCGCTCCCGAAATTTTTCTAACGGAAGACGAGAAGAAAGAATCACAGCGGTATTTGGAGTGGCAGGGAATCGATATGTCCAAACCGTTAATTGCGTTACATCCCGGGGGAACATGGCCGGCCAAGTTATGGCCGGCAGAACGATTTGCCGACTTGGCCGACATCCTTATTGCGAAGACTCATGCACAAATCGTGATGACGAAGGGGCCTCGGGACGGCGAAGCTGCGGGAAAAGTGGAACGTGCCGTCGTCGGAAGGGTGCTATCGTTGCCCGTTCTTCCTCTGCGACAACTGGCCGCAATTCTCTCTCTTTGTACAGCGTATGTTGCAAACGATTCGGGGCCTATGCACATCGCGGCAGCGGTTGGGACGCCGACAATCGGTCTTTTCGGTCCCGGGGAAGAGAACATTTGGTTTCCGTATACTGTTGCTTTTCCGGGCGGTTCGGCGAAACATATTCCTCTTCGAAAAGATGTGCCGTGCCATCCCTGCCATCTCAACGTCTGTAACCGAACCGGCAGGGAATATATGGAATGCATGAACCTTCTGTCGGTGAAGGAAGTGTTTGACGCTGTGAAAGAAAGAATATGACCTTACGTTCTCTAACCTCCGTGACTCTCTGAGCCATCTCAGTGTATCTCTGTGAAATTTCTTTTTCTATTACACAGAGTGGCACAGAGAGTCACAAAGTTCCACAGAGATAAAGTCTACTTTATTTTACATTTATAGGGGAAAGAAACTCACACTATGCCGCCTCCAACAGGACGTCAACAACTTACGCTTCGGGGAACCCTTCACAAAATAATTTTCACGAACAACGAAAACGGGTACCTTATCGGCGCGCTGAAAACCGTCGAAGGAACCGTCTCTATTGTAGGTTATATGATGGAGCCGCGGGAGGGGGACGATTACAGCATCTCGGGCGTGTGGGCGACACATCCTAAGTACGGCAAACAATTTCAGTTCGAAAGCTATGAGGTGAAAGAGCCCACCACACTACACGGCGTCGAGGAATATTTGTCGTCGGGGCTTATTTACGGTGTTGGCCCCGCGCTGGCGTCGCGCATCGTCAAAAAATTCGGCGCGAAGACTCTTGACATCCTCAACAAAACTCCTCAACGGCTTTTGGAGGTTGAGGGCGTCGGAAAAAAGAAACTCGACAAAATCGTCGAGTCGGCATCGTCATTGCGGCAAATGCAGGACGTCATGACGTTTTTGAAATCCTATAACGTCAGCACCAGCCAGGCAATAAGGATATTCAAAGCGTACGGCAAGGGCGCTGCAGGTGTCGTGAAGAATAATCCGTACCAAATGATTCAAGATGTTCAGGGTATCGGATTTCAGATTGCAGATTCGATTGCCCAGCGCGTCGGAGTTCAGCCGGAAAGTATGTATCGTCTCGAAGCCGGGATACGGTTTGTCCTTAACGATGCATGCCGTGCAGCCGGTCATTGCTATCTTCCCAGAGAAGAATTGGCCCGCCGTTCGGCAGAGCTCCTCGTGGTTGACGAAACAAAAATCGACCGGGCTATCGATGAGAGTATTCGCAATGGATTTCTTGCTGCGGAAAACGACAAGCTCTTTCCCTTCCTGCTTCATCAAGCCGAACAAGAAGCGGCTGAAAAGATCGAGCAGCTCCTCCGCAAAGGTTCAAAACCTTTTTCGGAGCATAAACTCCTTTCATCGTTGTCGCATATCGAGAAGAGACACAGGATTGAATTTGACAGCAAGCAGCGCGACGCTATTCTACATTCGATTCAAAAGCCGATCACGATACTCACCGGAGGGCCGGGCACCGGAAAAACATTATGCGTCAACGGCATCATCGAATTGGCCGACGAGGTGGGGGTGAACTACCTCCTTTGCGCGCCGACAGGCCGGGCTGCAAAACGCCTTGCCGAATTGTCCAGCCGCGAGGCGAAAACGATTCACCGGCTGCTTGAGTACGAACCGCAATCGGGAATGTTCCGGCGCGACGCCGATTCTCCGCTTGAATGCGACATGCTGATCGTCGACGAGGTTTCAATGGTGGATATTGAGCTGTTTGCTGCATTGCTCAACGCCGTGAAGCCGGAGACTCAGCTCGTTCTTGTTGGCGATGTCGACCAGCTCCCATCGGTCGGCCCCGGGCAAGTGCTCCGCGACTTGATCGAGGCAAAAATAATCGGGACGGTCCGGCTCGATACAATTTTCCGGCAGTCTGAAGAAAGCACGATTATTGCAAACTCCCATAGAGTAAACGCGGGGGAGATGCCTCTTTTCTCTCCCGATTTCAAATTTCTTGATGAGACGTCCGGGGAACATATGAAGGAAACGATCGTGCGGCTCTCTTCCACAATTCTTCCGCAAAATTTTCAATACGACTCCTTCGACAATATCCAGGTACTGTCGCCGATGCACAACGGAGCGGCGGGGGTGCGCGAGCTTAACAAGGAATTGCAAGCTGCGTTGAACGGACATTCGAAAATTTGCTGGCAAGGGAGCGAACGAAAATTCCTTATGGGGGATAAAGTGATGCAAACGAAAAATAATTACGACAAGGACGTCTTCAACGGCGACGTCGGACGGATTTCCGGGGTGGAGAGAAACGACGGATTACTTATTGTAAATTTTTACGGGAAGAAAGTAGAATATACCTTTGAGCAGCTGGATGAACTGACCCTCGCCTATGCCATGACGATCCATAAGAGCCAGGGAAATGAGTTCAAAGCGGTCATTGTGCCTGTTTCTATGGCCCATTATATCATGCTCCAGCGCAACTTAATTTATACTGCGGTGACACGTGCCCGCGAACACCTTATTCTTGTTGGTGAGATGAAAGCTCTTGCCATTGCTGTTCGCAATGACGAAGTGCGGGAGAGAAATACCATGCTGCGGCAAAGGTTAAAAGAAGTATCAATTAATAATTAAGAATTATGAATCAGTAGTGTCCGGTTAAGAACGAGTGATATAGTTCTAAGTTCTTTGAAATAAGCAAGTTTCGCGATTTTTTATTTTCTCCGATTTGAATTTCGCTGCTCAAAAAATGGGATTATTTTGATTAATTCCACCATTTTTTAGGAGCAGTGGCATGAATATTGGCAGAACAGTTTTTACTCAATTAACTGATTATATCGATGGATATGTTTTCCATACTATCGTTGACAAACATAAAGGCAACGAACGTGTCCGTCACTTTACCTGTTGGGAACATTATCTCTGCATGCTGTTCGCACAACTGACGAATAGAGAAAGTTTGCGCGATGTTGAAACATGTCTTCGTGCTGCCGGAACAAAACTGTATCATGCAGGTATTCGTTCGCGAGTCTCTCGATCAACACTTGCCGATGCAAACGAGCATCGTCCGTGGCAGATGTACCATGATATTGCTCAGCATTTGATTCGAGAAGCACGAGTGCTGTATCGTAACGATAAGATGTTTTCAAAGATCAACACCGCTGTCTATGCATTTGATTCAACAACGATCGATCTCTGTTTGACTCTTTTTCCATGGGCGCGTGCTGCTGTGTATCAAAAAACAAATGCGGCTATCAAACTTCATACGCTGTTTGATGTCCAGCAGAAAATACCCACTTTTATTAGGGTTTCTGCCGCAAACGCACATGATGTCAACTTTATGGATACGCTGGTGTATGAGCCAGGCGCATTTTATGTCTTTGATCGAGGATATGTCGATTTCTCTCGATTGAACCGGATCGAAAATGAAAAAGCATTTTTTGTTATTCGTGCAAAAAAATCGTTACGCTTTATCAGAGTTGCATCCTTATCCGTAGACAAGACTACTGGCGTGAGAGTTGATCAACGAGTCAGATTACAAGTGTTCTATTCTCTTAAAGAATATCCCGATCAATTACGACGGATAAAATATTATGATGCTGCCCATGACCAAACATATGTCTATCTGACAAATAATTTCCAACTCAACTCTTTGACGATCGCCGAACTCTATCAGGCTCGTTGGGAAATAGAAACTTTTTTTAAATGGATTAAACAACATCTTCGGATTAAATCTTTTTACGGAACAAGTTCCAACGCCGTGAAAACTCAAGTATGGATTGCCATCTCTGCATACGTACTGATTGCAATTGTTCGTAAACGCCTAAACATCAATCTGCCGCTTTACACAATTCTACAAATCTTAAGCGTTTCGCTTTTTGAAAAAATCCATATTTTTCAACTACTTACAGATAATCAAACGCACTTTATTGTGACACCATCTGATAACCAATTGAATCTATTCGACTTATAACCGGACACTACTGATTATGAATTAATAATTAGGAATGACATATGGCTAAGGTTTTTAATTCTTAATTATTAATTCATAATTCATAATTCTTAATTGTTCTTCCCCTGCGCCCCGTCACACTCTCCGCAATCGACCTTGACATTTCATGAGTCTTTGGGTAATTTACTCCATAGATATCAACTGCTCCATTCTTGTTCGCCACTCCAGTATCGCAAATTAAAATCTTATCGGACATCTAACAGCGAAAGGATACACTGATGAAAAAACTTCTTACAATTTTGACAGCATTCCTTGTTATCGCTTTATTCAGTGCAACGACCGATGCTGCATCGATCACGAGTGCCCAGACGGGCAACTGGAGCAGCACAACCACATGGACTGGCGGAGTTGTTCCGGTGTCAGGCGATGATGTAACTATTGAAGCAGGACATACGGTAACTCTTGACGAGTCAACTGCTAATCTTAACAGTTGTACCGTGGCTGGCACCGGGATTTTAGATGCTTCCACTTTTACATTGAATGTCAGCGGAGCTTTTACTTTGCAGAGTAATGCTACATTCAAGCAAGGTGGAACGGTAACAACAGTTCCGGGTGGCTCGCAGTCGTTTGCTACTACCAGTACGTATATATTTAATGGTACTCAAACCGCTTTGCCGGCAGCTACCTATGGCAATCTGACTTGGAGTTCCAGCTTGAATGCTCCGATAAGCGGCAATCTTACAGTAAACGGCAATTTAACTCTTCTGAATAGCGGCGAATTACGAGGAACGAATTCGACTGCCAAAACTCATACCGTGGCAGGCAATGTTGACATTGATGGCTCTTCAGCGGTTTTGGAAGGTGCAGTTGGTTCAGGCACAGGCAATTGCACATGGAACATTTCTGGAAATGTTACGACTGAAAGTTCCGGTGGTGTTCTGAGGGGGTCATTTGGAGCAACGACAACTGGAAACACTTCATATAATATCGGTGGTAACGTCATAAATAATGGAACTATCGATTTCACCGGTGGGCAAAGTGCATATGCAAATACACTGACATTTAATGGGAGTTCAGCCCAGAATATTTCAGGCAATGCTCTTACTTATCCGACTAACGCTGAAAATATTACAGTAAATAATAGTGCTGGTGTAGTTCTAAACACAGATGTAGAGCTGACAGGTACGCTTGCATTAATGAGTGGATCTTTGAGCAATGGTACACACCTCACTCTTGATGGAGCCTCTACCATTAACTGCAGCGGAGGAACGCTTGGGACTGCGCCGACGTTTCCGACGGGATTTAATCTTATATATTCGGGAAATGTCACGACAGGCAATGAATTGCCCACTTCGGGTGAGTTGGGACAGCTTACAATCAGTGCTACCGGCACAGTCACTTTAGCAGCAAGTACAACTGTCACCGGGACACTGACTTTTTCAAGCGGGAAGATTGCGCTTGGTTCACACAATTTAACCATGGGTAATTCACCAGGTACAATTTCTGGGGCAAGTTCTTCTCAATATGTTGTAACGAATAGCGCAGGCTTCCTAATCCAAAGCGTTCCCAACACAAGTACTAATGTCACATTTCCTGTAGGAACAGGCTCTTCCTATAATCCTGTTATTCTCAATAACGGCGGCACCACCCAAAACTATTCAGTTCGTGTGGCGAACAGCACGGCAAATGTCTTGAGTACTGCTGGTGTCGTAGGTGATCAATGGACAATCAATGAGGCGACAAACGGCGGAAGTAATATTACTATGAACTTGCAATGGAATGGTGCAGAAGAAGGAGCTTCGTTCACAAGCTCTCGCAACAGCGGACAAGTAGCACGCTATTCAGGATCAGGAACTAATTGGACATTGCTGACAACAAGTACTCCGGCAGGAAGTGACCCTTACACAGCGCAAGTCACGGGAATGACTGGAACCGGAATTTTTCAGAATACGGTGTACAGTCTTGGAATTCCGGGAGCGCTTCCAGTTGAACTCACTTCCTTCACTGCTACCGGGCTTAACAACGAAATTGAGCTTGCCTGGGCAACGGCGACGGAGATTAATAACTATGGGTTTGATATAGAGCGGAGTACAATTAACAATGAGCAATCAACAATTAACAATTGGGCGAAGGTTGGGTTTGTAACGGGACATGGAACGACGAATGCGCCGCAGAGCTATTCGTTCACCGATGCGTCGGCAAGGGTCGGAAAATTTTCGTATCGGTTAAAACAAATCGACCATAGCGGGAACTTCGTTTATAGCCAGACCATAGAAGCAACGGTTGGCGTCACACCGGGCACAGTTTGGCTTGATAACAACTATCCGAATCCGTTTAATCCATCGACAAAAATATCCTTTGTCCTTGGCACAAAAGGGCACGCGACGCTGAAAGTGTACAATCTCCTTGGCCAGGAAGTTGCAACCATCGCCGATGGTGAATTCAACGACGGTGAAGTGCAAACCTTCACGTTCGACTCATCAAAATTATCGAGCGGGATTTATTACTATCAGTTAGAGAGCGGCAACAAAACTGAAATAAAGAAAATGATGCTGCTGAAATAATTGGGTCGGTAACCACCGGCACCAGATTCCACGAGAGCAATAAGCCTCCGCCAACCACGGAGGCTTTTCTATTTTAGGTTCCCTCATCGCTGTAAAAATCGAAAATCGCCAATCGTCAATCGAAACTCCAAGGTTGCTTCCCTCCCCGATCCTCCATATATTCACTCAACAAGCATCTGAAAGGAAATCATGGAACGCCTCTTCTCACCGTGGCGGTCGGAGTATATTGCATCGTTTTCGAAAACAAAAAATAATGAAGGAGACGGCTGTCTTTTCTGCAAAGCTGCGGAAGAAAAGAACGATTCCCGCAACCTTATTCTTCTCCGCCGGCCATTCTGTTTTGTGATGATGAATTTGTACCCCTACAACAGCGGCCACGTGATGATTATCCCTTATACTCATACGTCGGAGTTTAACCGGCTTTCAAAAAAAGAATATGCTGATGTTATGGGGGCAACAGCGCGCGTAATGGAGGCTCTCGATAAAACGGCGCAGCCGCACGGGTTTAACTTCGGCGCGAACCTTGGGCGTGTTGCAGGAGCCGGCATCGATCAGCATATTCACTTCCACCTTGTACCGCGCTGGAACGGCGACACGAATTTTATGCCCACGCTCGCAGATACAAAATTGGTGTCGGAATCGATTCAAGCGACGTACAAAAGGCTTAAGAAAAATCTCGTGGCGAGAAAGTAGTTTTCAAGTGAAAAGTTAAAAGTGAGAAGTGAAAAGCTTGACTCGACATTTCCTCCCATGCAAAGAAACTTTTCACTTTTCACTTTTAACTTTATATGAAAAATCTGTCTACCGTAGAAAACAACCCTATCGGAGCTTTCTTTACCCCTTTACATTGGGCCACGTGGGTTATTGCCGAGAATAATCTCTTTGACCGGTGGATTGACGGAGCGGTGGTTCTTGACCCGACTGCCGGCGAAGGAAACTTTCTCGAAGCGTTTCTTGCGGTTGCAATCGACCGTCACATTCCTCTTACGAATGAAATGCTGGGGCGCTTAATCGGAATCGAAAAAGAAGCGAAATTCGTCCAAAAATTTTTTTTCAAGATGAAAAAGTCGTACAGCGTAAACTTCCCCCGAGGAAATTTTAAGAATCAAGATTACATTCTTTCAAAGAGTACAACGAAAGCCGATATTGTCGTTGGAAATCCTCCCTGGCGAAACTTCAATGAATTGCCTCTGCGCTACAAGGAAAAAGTGAAGCCGTATTACTTCCGGTACCATCTTGTCCCAAATTCCAAAGAACTCTTGCTCGGAGGCTCGCGCATCGATATTGCTGCACTCGTTATCGCAAAGTGCTTGATTGAGAATCTCAAAGAGAACGGCGCGGCGTATTTTTTCATGCCTCTTTCAATTTTGTTGAACGACTCGGCACACAGACCGTTTCGGGCTTACAAGCTTGGAGGAATTGATTTTTCCATTAACCGCGTATTCGACTTCAACAATAAACCAATATTCGACGGAGTCGCGGCGCGGTTCGGATTAGCCGAATTCCAACGGGATAAAAAGCAAAGGTTTCCAATTCCCTATTTTACTTTTGAATCGGGTCAATGGGCCAAAAAGTTCGCAAAGCCTGCCTTTCATTCAAATGACCCGCTGAGCATCGGAGAAGAAGCCAGCTCATTTCAGGCGTTTGAATCATTTTCGAAGATTGAAATTCCTGTAGAGTCGAAACCACGGCAGGGAGTGAACACCTGCGGTGCGAATCAAGTATTTATCTTCGATTCGATCATTAGACTTGACCGCAAAACGGCACGCGTGAGCAACAACATCAATAAGAACATTGACCTTCCTTTAAGGTATCTCTTTCCAATGGTGACGAAAGATAATTTTGGTCCGGCTGGGATTGTTCCCCAGCGTTACGTGCTTCTTCCGTACAATGTGGCGACAGGCAAGCCGCTTGAGGAATCAGAAATAAAAAGGGAACCCGCGCTCCACAAATATTTGGTTTCGCAGAAATCAATTCTACAGAAACGGAAGGGCACACTTATCAACGTATGGATTTCAAAAGGGTATTGGTGGGCGCTGCTGGGTGTCGGAACGTATTCATTTGCAGCGCACAAAATTATTTGGGAAGCCTACGGCAAAAAGACGTACGCGCCCAAAATCTTCTCCGGGGAAAATAGAATGTGTTGGCAGGGGAATCAGTCTCTCCATGCGTACATCCCGGCTGGCGATCGTAACACAGCGGTTAAAATTTTGGAGCAGCTTCAGAATCCAATAGTCCAGCTCTATTTATCGTCCCAGCGCATGCAAGGAACATGCAACTGGGCACAGCCAGGAAGAATAGGCAAGCTTCTTAGGATAATGGAAGACGATTGAATCGTGCACACCTCTTTTCAATCATCATCAATCATCGTTCAAAGCCCGAAATGAATTTCGTCAACTACCGCCGTCTCGAAGACATTTCCTTGTTGGGTAATCTTGCGATCAATCAATATCAGCTGGTAAACGGTTTGCTGGTTGCGATTGTCGTTGACCCGACGACTCCCATTTTTACATATCAGACATGGTTCAATGTCGGTTCGGCGGACGAACCTGCTGGTCGCCAAGGGCTTGCTCATTTGTTTGAACACATGATGTTTCGGAAAACTGCGTCACGAGGAATGGGGGAATTTGAACGCATTGTGAACAATAACGGCGGCACGGGCATCAATGCGTACACCTCTCGGGACCAGACGGTCTATTTTTTTACCTTCCCGAACGACAAGGTAGGACTAGCCGCCGATCTCGAATCCGACCGCATGGCAAACCTTGTCATCGACGGCGAAATGTTTGAGACTGAAAAAGGAGCTGTCATCACGGAAAAAAATTGAGGGCTCGACGACCCGAATAGGCTCTTGTGGGAAACGGTGTATGGATTGGCGTATACGAAACACACCTATCGATACTCGACGATTGGCGAAGTCGCGTCGATTGAAAGTTTTACCGTCGGGGAAGCCCGGAACTTCTACGATCATTATTACGCTCCGAACAATTCGCTCATTATCGTCGTCGGCGACGTCTCTCCAGAGTTGGTCATGCAATCGATCGGCGTGAAATACAGTCTACTGAAGCCTTCCGATGTGCACAATCGAACGGTGACAAGCGAACCGGTCCAACGGGAAAAGCGGGAGACGACAATTTCCCATCCGAAGGCCACCCGGCGAATGCTCGCCAAGGCATGGCATATTCCCAACATGCTTCATCCCGATTATCCGGCACTTGCAGCAGTCGGCAAATTGCTCACATCCGGGAAATCGGCTGTGTTGAACGAGCGACTCCTCAACACCGCAAAAGCGACGGAAGTATTTTCAGACGCATACATGTCGCGCGACATGGGGACATTTGAGCTGTTTGTTCAGTGTGCGGCGGGGGAATCGTTTGAGTCGATCGAGAACATTTTCTCTTCGGCTGTCGGAGAACTCGCCAATGGGAAGATCGAGGATAACCAGATGCAAATTGTAAAGAATAATTTACAGCGGGAATTGTACCGTGCAGTCACCGTTCCGGCACAGCTCGGGCGACTTCTCGGCGACAGTTTCATTTGCACCGGCGATCTGTCGTTCCAGATAAAAGCAATGAAACAGATTGAAGGCGTCCGGATCATGGATATTCAACGGGTTGTCAAACAATATCTTCTTGATGGGAAGGAGACTACAGTCAAATTAATTCCTACAAAGGAAGCGTAGCAGGCACATGCCGATAACAAATCATCAACTCTATTACGAACAGGATTTGCGTGTCCCGATGACCCATCTTACGCTTGTCTTTAACGGCGCCGGGGTGCAACACGAGTCTGAGGAAAAATCGGGACTTGCCCGAATGACCGCAAAGATGCTTTTTCGGGGAACGTCTGCTTTTAGCAGAGAAGCTATTTCTCAAAAGTTTGAATTGCTGGGGGCGGAAGTCAACTCCAGCGTTTCAGAAACCGATTTTGTCGTTTCGATTTCCTGTTTTACGAAGAATCTTGCTGTAGTGTTGGACCTTGTTTTGTTGATCATTCGCGAAGCGAGCTTCCCGCAGTATGAACTGGACCTATTGAAAAAAGCGGAACTCAATCAACTTGAAGCGGCATTGCAAGATGCCGAGCGAGTGCTTTCGGCGGCCAACCAATTTGTATTATTCGATGGCACGAAGTTGGGGAAGATCGGCTCCAAAAATGGCGTTGTCAGTATTGTGCGCCAGGATATTGTGGATTTCTTTTCAAAAGTCCGCGCAGCTTCTGTGTTGTACTTCACTTCAATTTCAGATTTGACGAAGGATGAAATCGAAAACCACGCGCAACGTTTCATAATGGGAAGGGCGATAGACGGATTTACCCTACGGCCCGAAGTTCCTTTCAAAGAAACGAACGGCCGTAATGCCTTCATCGTCCAATCGGCGGAAGCAAAGAACGATCGGCTTATTTGGTCGCAGAAGGGAATCGGCGCGACGGACGAACGGCGTTTTGACATCAGCCTTATTATCGATGCGCTTGGCAGCTTCGAGGGATTTTTGTTCGACGAACTCCGCAACAAGAAAGGCTGGTGTTACGGCGCTTACGCTTTTATCGTTCCCGCGACAACTCGCCAAGGCCGGATCGGGTTCTATGCCGACCCTTCGCTCGAAACTTCGAAGCAATTAATTCCTGAATTGCTTCGGCTGATACGCGTCTTTTCGGACGAAGGAGGCTTTCAGGAAAGGTTACGCCAGCGGAATGCAACGTTCAAGAACCGGTATTCGTACCAGCTGGACTTGAAATTCAAGCTTGCCAGCAGGGTGGGCAGAGACCGCTACGGGATTCCGATTCTCGGAAAAGAAGCGTACGATAGCCATATCGATGGAGTTACAGAAATCACTGCCCGGAGAGTGGTCGATGAAGTGTTCGATGATCGCAATCTGTCGATGGTATTCTACGGGGACGCTGAACGTATTCAGCGGATACTTGAAGGCTGCGATTCGTCGATCCGATGTACGATGATGGAAAAAGAAGTGCTTATAGCGTAAACGCTCTCTCTAACTTGCAATATTGTCATTGGAAGAGGTATTGAGGATTTGTTCGAAAACACTGTTTCTCCGTGGAACTCTATGAATCTCGGGGTTGCTCTGTGTAAAAAAACTGTTTCACAGAGAGACACAGAGGCGGCACAGGGAGCCACGGAGAAAAAGCGCAGGGTCAAACTTGTCTGACCAAAGTTGATTTTTCCCGACCAGCCGGTGAAATATTTTTTAAAAAAGTACTTGACACGAAGAGAAAAATGTATTAAATTTGAATAGTTTAAATTTGAAGTAAATACCCTTGAAAACGACGAAAAAATACGGAAAGAAAGCCGACCTCGCGCTAAGCCTATGGGTAAAACTGGCTCGGGCAAGTTCGACCTTCAGCAGGCTGACAAATCTGGATATTCAGCGGTACGGGCTGACCCAGCCGCAATTTTCCGTCATCGAGGCGCTGGGGCATCTTGGACCGATGAAAATGGGGAGCTTCTGCTCGAAGATGCTGACAAGCGGCGGGAACATTACCGTTGTGATCGATAATTTAGAAAAGGACGGATTGGTCGAACGGGTCCCTTTTCCGAAAGATCGCAGGGCGATTACCGTCCGGCTGACGTTGAAGGGAGAAAAGCTCTTCCACGACATCTTTTCCAAGCATGCGCAATTCGTCACAAAGGTTGCATCGGTACTGACCGAGGATGAGCAAGTCCAGCTTTCTGCGTTGCTGAAAAAGCTCGGTATGGCGCTGCAGGAAAAGTTTTAATTTTTTTTGGACTAATACTTTAAATTTGAATATTTTAGGTTAAGTATATTAAATCGATGAGGATCTCAATGAACACGGAAATAAAAAATAATGAAAAGCAGGGCACGATGACGGCAGCCAAATGGTACCCGCTTCATCCTCTTATCGGCATGCGGAAAAGCACAAGGGCGTTTTCTGAAAAAACAGTTGAACCCGAGAAACTGAAGAGCATTCTTGAAGCTGCACGATGGGCCCCGTCCGCGAGCAACATACAGCCGTGGAGATTTATCGTCGCTGTGAAGAACCGAGCGGAAGATCATGAACGAATGGTGAATCTTTTATTTGAAGGAAATAAAATCTGGGCGGAGAATGCCCCCGTTCTTATCCTTTCCGTTGCCCAGGTAACTGACAATGCCACCCGGAAAACGAATACATTTGCTCTCCACGATGTCGGCCTCGCAACGGAGAATCTGGCTATCCAGGCGACATCCCTGGGATTAGCTGTGCATTTGATGGGAGGATTTTACGTCGATAGGGCAAGAGCCACATTCAATATCCCGGGCGAATACGAACCTGTTGCGGTGATTGCATTGGGGTATGAGGGAAAGGCAGATTTTTTGCCGCAACCTTTGATTGATAGGGAGATGGTGCCGCGAGTCAGGAAACCGCTTTCGGAATTTGTATTCGGCAATATCTGGGATTCACCCTCACCTATGCTGTCGAATGAACGGACAAGTTTTTTAAACAATTCAATCAACAATTAACGATTAACATAAGGAGAAAAGCTATGAACTTCACTTTTGATCAACTCTCGGTTGCGCTCTTTTTATTGCGCATCATCCTCGGCGTCGTCTTTTTTGCGCATGGGGCTCAAAAGGTTTTCGGATGGTTCGGAGGCTACGGGTTATCGGGAACGGTCGGCTACTTCAAAAACGTAGTCCATGTCCCGACTTTGCTGGCGTACCTCGGTCCATTTGTTGAATTCGTCGGCGGGATTGCATTGCTCATCGGTGTATTCACTAAGTTTGCTGCGCTCGGAATTTTCATCATGATGCTCGTCGCGACATTGAAAGTGCATCTTCCGATGGGATTCTTTTTGAGCGGAAAAGGCGATGGAAAAGGACAGGGTTATGAATTTAGTTTGACGCTGGCCGTCATCTCGCTTGTCCTGGTTCTTCTCGGCGGCGGGTTCTATAGCATCGATCATTTGATTTACTAGCGCCCGTTCTCAAAAAACTTGTGAGTGATTGCTTTCGAAGTGATGCATTCTGCGCAAGCGGCCAAGATTGCAAA
Source organism: uncultured Bacteroidota bacterium (assembly GCA_963717445.1). Taxonomy (GTDB): domain Bacteria; phylum Bacteroidota; class Ignavibacteria; order UBA10030; family UBA8401; genus JAGVPT01. The sequence goes on from OY970334.1 coordinate 3,270,088, forward strand.
GGTTATTTGCTGGTTTTATGAAAGTATTCTTGGCGCGCTTGGCGTCGGTGCGGTACAAGAACCCAAAGTTGGTTTTAAGATGCGTGTCGGAACTTTTGACGAAATTCGCATGTCAGTAACAGGATACAGCGTTATTAGAAGCCATCTCAAAAATGGTTTTCATGCAGAAAGCAGCCGTAAATGTCATGCTGATCCCGCCGTTCTGCGGCGGGAGAAGCATCCATGACATGGAAGCCTAGTAGAGTCAAGGGATGTCATTGTCATGGATTCTTCACCCCGTCTGAAAAGCGACGGGGTTCAGAATGACAATGATCTGTCAGTATTCCTTCAGAAGGACATAATCAAGCGTTTTTGAGATGGCTTCTAATGAACACTCAAAGTATTTTTCAAAAACATAGTGAAGGTAACACCGTGAACGATTTTCGCCTTCCCGATCAGACTCATATCGGATATGTTCATCTACAAGTGTCCAACCTCGAGCGTTCTCTCGGATTTTATGAGACCCTTGTGGGGATGAAGAGAGCGATTGACGCTGGAAGCACGGTCGTTCTTTCCGCGTCCGGCAAAAGCCCGTACCACATTCTGCTGACGGAATATCCCGGCGCCCGACCGAAACCTGCGCGGTCAACGGGTTTGTACCACGTCGCTATCCGGTTTCCGAACAGGCGTGAGCTGGCTAAAGTTTTCCGTCGGTTGTATCTGAACAATACTTCTTTCCAGGGCTTTTCCGACCATCTCGTCAGCGAAGCGATCTACCTGGCCGACCCGGACGGAAACGGTGTTGAATTATATGCAGACCGGCCGCGAGCGGAATGGAAAATGGAGGAAGACCAGGTTCAGATGGCGACTCTCCCGCTCGACATGCAGAGCTTGTTGGGTGAGTTAACCGAGGGAGACGCCGACATTATTGATTCGAACACCGACATCGGCCATGTTCATTTGCACGTTTCCGACTTGCATGCAGCGGATGAATTTTATCACCGGCTGCTTGGCTTCGACGTGACACAACGGTCATACCCGGGGGCTCTCTTTTTATCAGCCGGCGGTTACCATCACCATATCGGGGTGAACACTTGGGCGGGACGAGGTGTGCCTTCTCCTCCATCCGACTCGGCAGGATTGTTGAGCTTTGGAATTTATGTCCCCGATCAACAAGCAATGCAAAATATTGCACAACGGCTTGAAGAATATGGCGCTGGGTTTGAGATACAACAGCATGATGTTCTTCATCACGAGATTCTGCGTGTAAAGAGTCCGGATAATATGAGTATCGAATTTTTTATCAATTGAATGCCACAATCTTATTTTATTTAGAAAGGAAGTCATATTGAAGAGGAATTTTTTTGTTATTTTCGCCACGCTCCTCGTTACAACAACCGCATTTGCAGATTCGGGGGGTTGGTCCATCGATCAAGCCCATTCGAGCATTACGTTCAGCGTGCAGCATATGGTCATTTCTGAAGTGACCGGCACGTTCAGGGATTTTAACATTACGTTTGTCTCTTCAAAAGACGATTTCACCGATGCAACGATCTCGGCTGCGATTGCGGTGAAAAGCATCGATACGGGAAACGACCGGCGGGACGGCCATTTGAAAACCGACGATTTTTTTAACGCGGAGAAATTTCCCGAGATTAAATTTCAAAGCACATCCATCGAAAAAATCGGCAACGGTCACTACAAAATTAAGGGCAATCTCACAATCAGGGATACAACAAAAGAAGTGACAATTGACGCGGTGCTCAACGGCGTCATTCCATCGGGAAAAGGACTTCGTGCAGGGTGGAGAGCAACTCTCGCGGTCAATCGCTTCGACTACGGGCTGAAATGGGATCGAACGATTGAGACCGGCGGGCTTGTGGCAGGCGCAACGGTGAACCTCGTATTCAATTTGGAATTTGTGAAGCAATAAGCGACACGCAACGCCAAATACCTGAACAGATGATTGAAATTAGAAAAAGCAATGAACGGGGAAAAACTCAGCTTGGCTGGTTGAAAAGCTATCATAGTTTTTCGTTCGGCAGGTATTACGACCCCAATCACGTTCATTTTGGTCCTCTTCGTGTGCTCAACGACAACGTTGTCATGCCCGGCACGGGTTTTGGAACGCACAACCATGATAACATGGAAATTATCACGTATGTCGTCAGCGGTACGCTCGAGCATCGCGACAGCATGGGAACGAAAGGGCTGATCGGTGAAGGAGATGTGCAGCGGATGACGGCGGGGACGGGTGTGTCGCATTCTGAACAGAATTCCTCAAACGATAGGCCCGTTCATTTTTTTCAAATTTGGTTTGTGCCGAATCACCAAGGCTTGAAGCCGTCATACGAACAAAAAAATTTCTCGCGCGACCGGAGAAAAAACCTGTTTCTTCGGGTTGCTTCTCAACGACGAGAGCTTGGGGGTGTTTTTGTTAACCAGGATGTAACAATGCGGGTTGCATCGCTCGATGCCGGGATAAAAATACAAGCTCCGGTAGAAAATACACGAGGCGCATACCTCCATGTCGTTGAAGGGAAAGTGCAGATCGATGGCACGTCATTAATTTCCGGCGATGCGGCATTAGTCAGGGAAGAAAACCTCCTTTCTCTATTCGCAGTTGAAAACTCAGAGCTTATTTTCTTCGATGTCCCTCTTGGCAGTTTCGATTGACTCTGCAGGAGGGATATTGTGGGTGGCTGCTTCTTGCATCGATTTTGAACAACGTCTCCTATTAGCCCCTTCTTAAGTCGTTTTCCCTTAAACCCCGTTATTGCTGATTTGGCATCATTTTGGTCAGACATTCTATGTTATAATTTTTCCGAAATGTTGGAAAATTAATGTCTTCTTGTCCTAAAAAGTGTTACTATTCAAGAAAGGAATCTGTTTCGAGCCTACTGGCGTTAATAAAATGTACAGCCAGCATCGCAAGACCAAATCGGCGTAACGTTTATTGATGGATGCAGTGCACACAAAATATGGCCGGGTGTTCGACCTTCTGCCGGAACTGATATTTATTCTCGATAAAAAGGGGACCATCCTCGACTACAACGCAAGCGTTTCCAACCAGTTTTTTAACGGCATGAATGGAAAACCTACGCAATCGATCCTTGAGTTGTTGAAAGGGAGTCAGAGAGAGGATCTGGCCAACGCCCTTAAAACAATTCGCACCGACCTTTACCTTCGTTCTCAATTCAATTACGACGGTAAACGTCCGATGGATGTCGAGTTGACGCTCAAAAAGCTCGATCCCGATTCACCAGAAATGTTGGTACTCATCGCGAATGATATCACGGAGCAGGAAAAAAAGGAACTTGACCTCCTCAGGTTTTCGGAAGTCATGCAGCACACGATGAGTCCGATTCAGATCACCGATGCACAAGGGAAAATAATTTTTGTCAACCCGGCATTCGAAAAAGTCAGCGGTTATTCAAAAGAAGAATTGCTGGGAAAAAATCCAAGCATCCTCAACAGCGGCAAGCAAGACGAGGAATATTGGGAGCAAATGTGGAATAACATCCTAAAAGGAAAAGAATGGGTCGGCCAGATTCAGAACCGGAGAAAGGACGGAGAATTGTTTCATACGGAGCTTGTCATCTCGCCGATCATCGACCATCGCGGAACGGTCGTAGGGTTTTTAGGAGCCCACCGTGATATCACCGAGCAAAAGCTTTTGGAGCAGCAGCTTGTCCGTTCCCAGAAAATGGAAACATTCGGAACGCTCGCGGCGGGAATCGCGCATGAAGTCGGAAACCCTTTGACGTCGATTTCATCCATCGTGCAGGTGATTCAGCGGACAACGAAGGATCACTTTGCGCAGGAGAAGCTCGAGCTGGTGAAGAACCAGGTGAACCGCATCGCAAAGATTATTCGGGAACTCGTCGACTTTTCCCGCCCGTCCGCCTACGAAGTCAAGGAAGCTGATGTCAATACCATCGTTCGCGATGCCATCAACATCGTCCAATACGGGAAGAAAGTTCACGATATCACGTTTGTCATCGAGCTCGATGAGAACCTGCCGCAGGTGTCCGTCGTTCACGACCAGCTTGTGCAGGTTTTCCTGAACATCGCGATGAATGCCGTTGATGCATGCGAGGGGAAACCGGGAACGATCAGAATGACAAGCCGGGTCACCCCCGAGGGCATTGAAGTTATTATCGAAGATACCGGCAAAGGAATACCTGAAGCCGATTACGCAAAAATATTCGACCCCTTCTACACGACAAAAGAAGTCGGAAAGGGGACCGGGCTTGGATTATGGGTTAGTTACGGAATTGTGAAAAATTTTGGCGGCGATATCCGCGTTGAAAGCAAAGAAGGAAAAGGAAGCACGTTTACTGTTATTTTGCCTTTGAAAGGAACAAACAATGTCTGAGAAAATATTAATTGTCGACGACGAAGAAATCATCCGCGACTCGCTGACGTTTATCCTCCGCAAAGAAGGGTACGAGGTCGATGAGGCACGAAACGGCGCTCAGGCGCTGGAAAAAATCATGGCTTCCTCGTACGACATCGTGATTACCGATATCGAGATGCCGGAAATGCGGGGGACGGAGTTGCTGGAAAAAATTTCATTACGTGCCCCTCACACTTTCGTCATTATCATCACGGCGTATGGTTCGATTGAAACAGCGATCGAAGCGTTGCGCAAAGGAGCGTACGATTATGTGTTGAAGCCGATCGAGTTTGACGACTTGATCTTCCGGGTCCGCAAACTTCTCGAGCACAGAAGCCTCTCCCTGGAAAACACCTTGCTCCGTAAAGAATTGAACCGCCAGTACGATTTTCACAATATCATCGGGCAAAGCCCGGCGATGAAGAAAGTCTTCCAGACGATTGAAAAAGTTGCCGCGAGTGAGGGGACTGTGCTCATTACGGGGAAGAGCGGCACGGGTAAGGAACTTGTGGCGCGGGCGATTCATTTCAACAGCAAGAGAGCCGGAAAGCGCTTTGCCGCAATCAATTGCGGAGCGATTGTCGAGACCCTTGTCGAAAGCGAGCTTTTCGGGCATAAGAAGGGTTCGTTTACGGGCGCTGTAGCGGACAAGGACGGCGTGTTCAAAGTAGCGGACGGCGGAACGCTGCTGCTGGACGAGATCAGCGAGATGCCTCTCCATTTACAAGTAAAACTTCTGCGCGCTATCGAACAGCGGGAAATATTTCCCGTCGGATCCAACGACGCGTTCAAATTCAACGTCCGGTTGATTGCATCCACGAACAGGAATCTTCGCGAGGAAGTGGCAAATAATAAATTCCGGGAGGATCTCTTTTACCGGTTGAACGTCGTCGAAATTCACTTACCGTCGCTCGTCGAGCGTGTGGACGACATTCCCCTTTTGGTCGGCCATTTTCTTAATACGTACCGGAGCCAGATGGGGAAAAACATTAAGGGCGTGACGAACCAGGCGATGAATGTCTTGATCCATTATCAATGGAAAGGGGAAGTGAGGGAACTGCAGAACGTCATCGAACGTGCCATGATCTTTTGTGAGAATGAATATGTCGATGTCGTTCACCTTCCCGACAATATGCAGAAGCTTTCTACCGTCGGAGACGCGATGCTTGCAGGGGACAGTTCGACCCTCAAGGAGGCGACGCGCGGTTTTGAGCGCCGGTTCATCGAGGAAACGTTGCAGCATCACGATTTCAACAAGGAACTTGCAGCGCACGAACTCGGCATCAGCCTTTCGTCGCTTTACCGGAAGATGGAGGAGCTGAAGCTTCCGGTGAAACACTCATCAACGACAAAGGAAGAGTAGGATGAAAAGCATCGCCTTTTTTGAGACGACAAAGCCCGAAGAGCATTTTTTGCGGAAGCGAATCGGTAAAGATTTTTCGGCGCAATTTTTTCCAGCGCCCATCCAGGAAGTTCCCGTCGGGAAATTTGCTAAGACTGACGTGCTTTCCGTTTTCATCTACTCCCTCGTGAAAAAAGACCTCATGAAGAGGTTGAAAAACCTGAAGCTCATCGCTACGCGAAGCACCGGTTTTAACCATATCGACATTCATGGAGCGAAAAAGCAGGGAGTGGCCGTATGTAACGTTCCGTACTACGGCGAGAATACCGTCGCGGAACATACGTTCGCGCTCATTTTATCTCTGTCGCGCAACATTCACAAAGCGTACATGCGCACGCTCCGGAATGATTTTTCGCTGCAAGGGTTGCAAGGGTTCGACCTGAAGGGGAAGACGCTCGGCGTTATCGGTGCGGGGAGCATCGGCCTGCATGTGATCAGGATGGCAAAAGGCTTCGGGCTGAGCGTCATTGCGTACGATTTGAAACAAAATCATTTTCTTGCTGAAACGCTCGATTATACCTACGCATCGCTCGACAACCTCCTTTCACGGTCGGACATTATTACGTTACACTGTCCTTCCAACCAACAGACCCACCACTTGTTGAACATGAAAAATATCGGGAAAGTAAAAAAGGGGGCGCTCTTCATCAATACTGCCCGGGGGGATTTGATTGAAACGCAGGCGCTCCACTATGCGCTTAACTCGGGTATTTTTGCCGGCGCCGGTCTCGACGTGTTCGAGGGGGAAGAGCTTGTGAAGGATGAAAACCAGATGTTGACAAAAAACGTCCCGGTGGAAAAACTTCACGCCATGCTTCAAAAAAATATTTTGCTCAAAATGGAGAACGTCATTCTCACTCCTCACATGGCATTTGACAGCGTGGAAGCTGTCGAGCGCATTCTGCAGACGACTGTGGACAACATTGTTGCGTTTGAAAATAACGCACCGCAGTTCGTCGTCAACGCTGGGTAAGACGGGACTTGCCAGTCAGAAATTCTCTTTCGAATCACCACTTTTCTTTTTGTCCACGTTTTCATTTTGCGACCGCGTTACTGCCAGCAGGTGAGAAATTATTGTTGTCATTTTCTCATCCTGTCGTTTCTCTATGCGAGCGGTTCATCGAACCATAGCGACAGCGTGTACTGTTGGACGGGTTTCTCGCGACGCTTGGTGAAAATTTTTTATGGCCCTGACATAACTTTTGAAGTCTTCCTCCGTATAGACAAGTGAACAAGAAACTCATTCACAACGATGAACAAAAACGATGAGCACATTCACACAACGGAGGTAGTCATGAAAAAGCACACAACGATAATGATAGCGTTGATGGCGGTTGTCATCTACGGCGGGGTAACGGGTCAAACGCTGAAAAGCCGCGTGTATGATTGCAGGACGGGAAAAGCAATGGTGAATCTGTTGGTAGCGTTACGCTCTGAAAACCGGGGATTGACCGAGTCCGCAATAATGAGAGTGGCAGAAATTAAGATGCTCTGTCCGGAAAGTAATATCGGAGAGGTAAAGGAGGTCATCGATAGTCTCTCGGTTCACGCCAATGTCCCTTCGATTCGATACAAAGCATACCTTGCATCGAACGTGTGCGATAATCCGGAGTTGTTTGCAAAAGAAGAGAAAATGAAATCTGAGGATGGATTTTTTGAGTCAGTGGAGGCGGAATTGCACGAAAACATACTCGGCACGCGGACGAACTAATTCACCTGACCTCCTTGTTGGCCCCGAAAGCGGAGCGGCCCGGTACATTCGGGCGCTCCGCCTTTTCATTCCACTCCATAAAAATTGTCTGTACATTTTTGAGGCACACAGAAAGGAAACCCCCATGGACAATCAACGCAAGAGAACACCGATCTTGCTATTACCCTTTGTCATCGTTTGGTCATTGTTCAGCTTCTTCATGAGATTGACCGGACGCGTTGTTGCAGGCATTAGCGGCTTTATTTTTATGATCATCGGGATAGGACTTTCGGTAACCTTAGTTGCCGCTCCGGTCGGCATTCCGCTGGCCGTTTTCGGATTTTTGCTCATGCTTCGAAGTGTTTTTTAGCGTTCCCCCGCGATTCCCCAACTATTTTTCCATTGCCAGGTCTAACCTCATAAGCACGAGAACTTATGGCGCCAGACGATACCGAACTCATTCTAAAAGCCCAGCAAGGCGATTTTTCATCCTTTGAGCAGTTGGTTTTTCGTTACGACAAGGAGGTCCTGACCATTGCTGCCCGGTTCGTCCGGAATTCGGACGACGCGAAAGATATTTACCAGGAAGTATTTCTTCGTGTCTATCAGGGGCTTCGTCGGTTCAAGATGCAAAGCGAATTTGCGACGTGGCTCTACCGGATAACAACGAACGTGTGTCTCACGCACCGGTCGCGGAAAAAAAAACAGTCTCACCTTTCGCTGGATGATGAGCACGACGAAAATGAAGGAGAGCCGCACCCGTCGCACGTTGCGATCTCTGAAGACCCGCTGCCGGACGAGCACGCGATCTCCGAAGAGATTTCAACATACGTCCGGGAAGCATTGGAATTTTTATCGCCCCAGCAAAAAATGGTCTTTACGTTAAAACATTATCAAGGGTTGAAATTGAGGGAGATCGCCGAGGCGATGGAGTGTACTGAAGGAACCGTGAAGAAACATCTCTTCACAGCAACGCAGCGGATGCGAGAACGACTTAAGGGTGTTTTTGATTGAAGGAGTAATGAAATGAAACACGCTCAATACAAAGAATGGCTTCATCTGTCGGCGATCGACGAGTTGAACGACGAAGCCCGGCAATTGCTCGACCTTCATCTCGTCGAATGCGCCGAATGCCGCGATGAGTTGAGGGACCTCCTGAAATTTCAATCGATCATTGCAGAAAACCCGCCGGTCGAGATAACGGAACGTCTGCTTCGAGAGGCGCGGCAACAATTGCATTCGTCTCTCCTTGAATTTCGGTTAAAGAAATCTTTATGGGAGCGAGTGGGCGAATCGGTGCGGGAATTGGTCGTTCAAGAGTATAAAATTGCGTTTGGGGGAATCGGGATGGCCGCGCTCGGCGTGTTTGTCGGATATTTGATTTTTTCCCAACCTCAAAGGTTTGAAGACAAAGCGACTCGCGTTGAACCCCAGGCAATCGGGCAAGCAGTCGAACAAGCGGCGCAATCGAATGGCGGGGCCGAATCATTTACGCAAGGCAATACAAGAACGTCGGACCTCCATCTCATCGATGCGGGAGGAAAAGACGGTACAGTCGAGTTTACATTTGAAGCCGTGACGCCGATGCATGTGCGGGGGAATATTAATGACGACAAAGTGCAGAAAATTCTCGCCCGTGCGCTTGTCAACGAGGATAATGCAGGCGTTCGCCTTCAAACCGTGAATGCGATTGCATCACAAGCCCCAGATCAAAAAAATCCTGACCCGGAAGTGAAAGCTGCTCTCATTTCAGCACTGAAAGGCGACCAAAATCCGGGAGTCAGGCAAGAGGCACTGCGTGTGCTTTTGCGGTATACGCTCGACGATGAGATCAAACAAGCGTTGGTCTACACCCTTACACACGATAAAAATTCCGGAATGCGCATCGCAGCGATTAACGGACTTGCAGCGGCGAGCATAGAAGGACATCGCCTGGATCAAGATATTCTCACTATTCTCAAACAAAAGATAGAATCAGACAATAATAACTACGTTCGCCGACAAGCGCGAACCGTCGTAGAGGAGGTTGCACACCGATGAAAACATTATTCAGTATAGCACTTTCTGCTCTCTTTGTACTATCGATGAACACCTATGCCGCGCCGGGCGATGGCGATGAGGGAAAGGGGCCGCAGTCGTTTACCGTTGCAAAAGGGGGCGAGCTCGAGGTCAGCGTCAACGGCGGAGACATCCAGCTCAACACTTGGGAAAAGGACGCGGTGACGCTCGTGGTGGACGGCATCGATGAAGACGATATGCAGTACGTGAAATTCACTCAATCCGGAAATACCGTGCGTGTTGAATACCGCCCCCGCTGGAATTCTTCGCGCGACGTGTTATTCAAAATCAACCTTCCGGCACAGTTCGATGCCGACGTTCGCACGTCCGGCGGCAACATCGAAGTTCATGGAACGATGAAAGGAAAACTTACCGGTTCAACATCCGGCGGGGACATCCGCACAGAAGATATTGAAGGGACAATGGAGATGAAAACCTCCGGTGGAAACATTGAGCTTGGCACTGTGACCGGTGAAGCGGAAGTGAAAACTTCCGGCGGAGATATCAAGGTTGAAAAAGTAGGCAAATCGTTGAAAGCTTCGACATCCGGCGGGGATGTCGAGGTGGGCGATGTCGGAGGCGATGCCGTACTCTCAACTTCCGGCGGAGAAGTCAAGGTGGGAAAAGTTTCCGGCAGCGCTTCTCTTAAAACTGCCGGCGGGGATATTGAGCTTCGCAGCGCCAGCGGTACGGTCGAAGCGAAGACCGCAGGTGGAAATATCCGCCTCGAGAACATCTCCGGTTCAATCGATGCGAAAACAGCAGGAGGAGACGTTGAGGCGGAATTAATTCCGAGCGGAAAAGGCCCAAGTGAACTCCGGTCTTCCGGCGGTAACGTTATTCTATCGGTCCCTGCCAACGCCAAAGCAACCATCGATGCCACAATCGAACTCCGCTATGAATGGGGGCGACACCGGGACGATTATGATATCCATTCCGACTTCAAAGAGGAATCGAAGACTGGTAGTAAAGATGAACAGGAGATCCACGCTGTCTACAAACTGAACGGCGGCGGCGACAGCATTACGCTCGAAACAACCAACGGCAATATCGAGATCAAAAAGTTGGAGAGCAAATAGAGGGTGTAGCGTTTCCGGCACCATAGTTTCGAAATCAAACGGCCGTCATTTCTTCAATGGCGACCGCTTTTGTTTCATTCCCTCCATGCTTATTCTGCATTGGCGAGTCCAGCTTCTTGAAACAATTCTCTCAATGCTGCGTTTATCTTCTCAAGGGCAATCGTCTTTTCTCAAGGAACTTGCCCGTCTGCGTTCGTTTGATTTCGTCGTGTACGGAACCGGCTCATCGACACCGACAGAAACCGAATCACCGGACGGGTCAGTTTCTTAATCCGTCGACCTTCACGGGAGCGGTTCTGCCCCTTTCCGTTCCCTTCACATTGCTTCCGGTTTCAATTCTCGCTACCTTTCCATTTAATTATTATCACACTCCTTCCATGCCATGATCGAGCGAGACTACATCATGCGGATGATCCACATGCTTGTCCAAGCATTGGAGGAAATTCTATTCCTCAAAAATGCGCGCGAATATCCCAAGGCGATGGACGAGATTCAAAAGACATCAAAGCAATTGCTTGGCGTCGAACTCAACGTCCTTCGGCGGCTATCCGACATCCAAATTATCGACCTCCTGTCGCTCGATGTAAGCTTGGGGATTCCGAAATGCCTTGCAGCGGGAATGCTGCTGAAAGAGGAAGCAGAAATTCTGGAATTTCAAAAGAAGAACGCCGAAAGCACGGACGCATACGCTAAATCAGTAAGCCTTTTGACGGAAGCGGCAAATCAGAACAAGGAGCGATTTGATAAAAATTTTGCGGAAGCTATCGATTTCGCAGCCGGTAAGCTGAAAGGGATAGACATTCCGGTCTATATCGATAAAAAACTTTTTCATTACTACGAAGCCGCCGGGCAGTACGCGAAAGCAGAGGACATTTTGTTTGAAGTCATCGATAAAGAGCCGAGTTTTGTTGCGGAGGGAATCCGTTACTATGAAAAGCTCGAAGAAAAATCGGATGAAGATTTGAGCAAAGGAAATTTTTCGAGAAAAGAAATCGAGAACGGTTTGAATGAATTGCAGGGGGGAAAATAGGATGTATCTATTGACATTGTTGCATTTGCAACCGATTTTTTTGGAGTATTCCATACGGTAAAGAACTTGACAACATCTTAGGTTTTCATTTATATTGACTTGCTTTATTCTTAAATGGAATAATGACTCTCGTTTCTGGCGAAGAGCGGTCAACTGAAACAATCAAAGGGTTGCAATATGCAGAATGTAAATAATTTGCTTCTCACTCTTTTTGTGCTTGTTTTTTCATCGGGGGTCTTTGCTCAGGAAAAGCCTTCAACGACAAATCCCCTTTTGCCGCCGGGCGAAGAGAATGCGCGGGCAGTGCTCAATTCATCGCCCAGGCATGGTGAATGGGAAAATATTTACTACGACGGCAAAACGTCGATTCGTACCTGGATTGTCTATCCCGAACGGAAAGACAATGCTCCTGTTATTCTCATCATCCACGAGATCTTCGGTCTCTCGGATTGGATTCGCGCCGTTGCAGACCAGTTTGCCAAAGAAGGATTTATCGCTGTGGTGCCGGACCTTATTTCAGGATTCGGGCCTAACGGCGGCGGAACTGCATCGGTTTCCAGCCGCGATTCTGTGGTGATGTTGATTCGCGATCTTTCTGCGGAAGAAGCGTACAAACGCTTGGACTACGTGCGTGCGTTTGCAATTCGGCTTCCTTCCGCGAAGAGGGAGTGCGCGATCGTGGGGTTCTGCTGGGGCGGTGGCCGGGGTTTCGAGTACGCTTGCATGCGCCCTGATTTGAAAGCAGCGGTTATCTATTATGGAACATCCCCCGATTCAGCAACGCTGCTCAAGCTCAATGTGCCTGTGCTCGGCTTGTACGGTGGAGACGACGCTCGCGTCGGAGCAACCGTCGGGCCTGCTTCGGTCGAAATTAAGAAACTGGGAAAAACATTTGAACATGAAACGTATAAAGGGGCCGGGCATGGATTTCTCCGGGCACAAAGCGACCGCGACGGTGCAAATCTTCGTGCAACAAAAAAGGCCTGGCCGCGAACGCTGGCATTTCTTCGGAAGTATCTCTGAACGAGATTGTGAGAACAGCCTTGAAAAGTGGCCGTCGCCTTCAGCATGACGGCCATTTTTCTTTAGGGGCTTTCCTTTCCAATAAATCTACTTGCTGCTGAACGAGAGTTTCAATATTTTGTATGCCAACCATTAAAGAAAACGGAGAAAAAATCTAGAAGGAGTACCGGAAGAATGAGCAAGGATCTGAATAAATACAGCTCGCAGTTAACGCAAAAGCGCTCACAGGCCGGTTCGCTGGCGATGTTGTATGGCATCGGTTTGACGGATGAGGATATGAAGAAGGCTCAGGTAGGTATTGCCAGCATGGGCTGGGAGGGAAATACCTGCAACATGCATTTGAACGACCTTGCCAAAATTGTAAAGCAAGGTGTGCAGGAAGCCGGGCTTGTGGGACTTATTTTCCATACCATTGGCGTCAGCGACGGCATGTCGATGGGAACGGAAGGGATGAAATCATCCCTTCCGTCGCGTGAAATTATCGCCGACTCCATCGAAGCGGTGATGCGTGCACAGTGGTACGACGGAAATATTTCTCTCCCGGGTTGCGATAAAAATCTGCCGGGGTCCGTCATCGCGATGGGGCGGCTGAACCGGCCGAGCATGATGATCTACGGCGGTACGATTCGGGCGGGTCATCTTAACGGCAAGTCGCTCGACATTGTTTCGGCGTTCGAATGCTACGGACAATTCATCGCGGGGAATGCGAGCGAAAAAGAGTTGAGCGACGTGCTTCACCATGCCTGCCCCGGACAGGGGGCGTGCGGAGGAATGTACACCGCCAACACAATGGCATCGGCAATTGAATCGCTCGGAATGAGCCTTCCATACAGCTCCTCCAGCCCCGCAACGAGCGAAGAAAAAATCAGCGAGTGCAAAAATGCCGGCAAGGCAATACTGAATTTACTTGAAAAGGATATCAAGCCGCGGGATATTATGACGCGCAAGGCGTTTCTTAACGCCATTACAGTTGTCATCGCCCTTGGCGGGTCGACAAATGCCGTCCTGCATCTCATCGCGATGGCAAAGTCTGTCGGAGTAAAATTGACGGTCGACAATTTTCAGACTATCAGCAACCGGGTGCCATTTATCGCAGACCTGAAGCCAAGCGGAAAATACGTGATGGAAGACGTCCAGGCGATCGGCGGAGTGCCGGGACTTCAAAAAATGCTTCTCAAAGAAAAACTGCTTGACGGGAATTGCCTTACAGTAACCGGCAAAACCCTTGGAGAAAATTTGGAGAACCTGCCGGGCCTGCAAGAGGGGCAGAAAATCATTTTTCCGCTTTCAAACCCCATCAAAAAAACCGGGCATATCCAAATTCTCTACGGCAATCTCGCAAATGAGGGAGCCGTGGCGAAAATAACGGGGAAGGAAGGAATGCGTTTTTCAGGCCCGGCAAAAGTTTTCAACTCAGAAGAGGAGACGCTTGAAGCGCTTGAAAAAAATAAAATTAACGCGGGCGATGTCGTCGTCATTAGATATGAGGGGCCAAAAGGGGGACCGGGAATGAGGGAAATGCTTACCGTAACGTCGGCGATTATGGGAGCGGGCCTCGGCAAAAGTATCGCCCTGATAACCGACGGTCGATTTTCGGGGGGTACGCACGGCTTTGTGGTCGGGCACATCACTCCTGAAGCACAAGTAGGCGGCGTTCTCGCTGTAGTAAAAAATGGAGACGTCATCACCATTGATGGAGAAAAGAACACGCTGGCCCTCAACGTCCCCAAGAAAACAATTGTGCAGCGGCTGAAGAAATGGAAAGCACCTCCGTTGAAAGCTAAAAGCGGGATGCTCTTTAAATATATTAAAAATGTTTCGTCTGCGTCGGAAGGCTGCGTGACCGATGAGAGTTAAAAACATTAATAGAGTGTATTACTCACGCAGCGCGATATAAGAAATCCACTGACAACACGAAACGGCACTAAGGGTTAGACCCTCTTTATTGAATGTCAATGCTTTCTTTCATAAAGAATCCATAATGTACCAACCCTCAGGAATATTTTTTCCTCGTGCTCTTAGTGAACGTTGTGGATCATTCACTGTTTTGGGTAACATTACTACATAACATAATTCTCACTATCACTATGAGTCTCGATCAGCTCCTCCATGACCAAGCCAACGATATCCTTTCGGACGCAGAGGCTTCAATTGCCCGTGCACGTCTGGCACATTATGAAAAATCCGGAACCGAGCATACCCATCAACGCCTGAAAGCGTTGTACACGTTGACTGCTCGAGCCGTGAAGGAAAAAAACCTTGGCCCGATGGTTGCGCATGCGGAGACGATCGGACGCGAACGTTTTGAAGCCGGGTTCGATCTGTCGGAGGTCCAGACAGCCTTTAATGTTCTTGAGGAAGCGATCTGGATGCGAATCCTGAAAAATCTTTCGCCGGGTGAGCTTGCTGAAGCGCTTGGCTTGATCAGCACTGTGCTCGGGGCAGGAAAGGACGCGCTTGCGCGAACGTACGTGTCGCTGGCGAGTAAAACCAAAGCTCCATCGCTCAACCTTCATTCGCTCTTCGCGGGGACGCAAGGATGATGCAAATCGGAGTCGGGAGGCCGGAGACTGGAGAAGGGATAATTTCGGTCTGCAGTCTCCGGTTTTCCGCCTCCGAACAAAAAGAATCGCTAAAGAATTATTTTAAAATCGCGTTAGGAAACGTTGAAATGAGAAAAAATATCTGTATATTAAAATAATGGCTCATGTCTCGTAGCATTGCCGGCTTCCAGTCTTCGGACTCCTTGGATCTCTCCTGATCATTCGCCCCACTGGAAAATGCACGCTATCGCCGTGCGTCTCCATTCGATAAAAAACCATCGTCTGGTATTTTCTCAATCTGCGCAATTTGCCATCGGCGCAAAATCTGCGCAATCAGAGAAATCACTCTATCCATAATCTCTAAGGAGTTCGATGAGCAGTTCGTATCATACGTTTCATATTCCAGTCATGGGAACGGGGCACTCTGTCGACACCCCGATACGCGTAGCTCCTTTGGGGATCACCTCTGTCATCTCAATTGTCGATGATTTATTGTTGGAGCGGATCCGTAAACACTACAACGAAAAATTCGGCATCGCGTACGAGAAGATACCCCGCTATGCTGAAGACGGCAGGGCGCGAAGAATTACCGCGTACCTGGAAACGGTGAGCGAAATTGTCCAAAGGAAAATGAATGCCATAAAGGCGCTTCCTTTTTTTGCCGAGAACGACAAGAAAAAATATTTTGAACTTCTACCCGACAATTCCAACCCAAAAAGAGAGTACGCAAAACTTGTAAGGATGAAACCGGGGCTTGAACGGGAAGCGCTGGAAAAAGAATTGACTCATACGATGGTGCCCGGATCCATCGATGTGAACATTATGGTAAAACTCGACCGCATCAACGTCGATAAACATGGCAAACCCCTGAGCGAAGAATTCACCGATGCGAAAGCCGCTTTCAGGGGATATGCAAACAGTTCACTCAGGTCGAGCATCATTCTGTCTGCCGGCATCAACCAGAGTCTTTTCGGATACATTACCCGCTTCAGGGATTTTTACAGAGACACAACCGGCGAAATGAAAAAGAAAATCATTTTGAAGGTGACCGATTTCCGCTCGACGCTTATTCAAGGGAGGCTTCTCGCGAAAAAGGGGCTTGAGGTATTCGAATTCCGTATCGAATCTGGGTTAAATTGCGGCGGGCACGCGTTTGCTTCGAACGGCCACCTGCTTCCCAGTCTGTTAAAGGAATTCAGAGAGAAACGGGATGAACTCGTGGCAGAGTTTCAACCCCTTATCAAAAAATATTATGAGACGATAGGATGGGAGTACCCGAAAGTGGCTGAGAACACGCGTCCGCTGATTACCGTGCAAGGAGGGATCGGCACAAACGGTGAGATGCGGAGAATGATGGAGGATTTCGGCATGGACCGGACAGGATGGGCCAGCCCGTTTCTCCTTGTGCCGGAGGCCACGTGTGTGGACGATGCAACACGCGAGTTGTTGAAGGAGGCGGGAGAAGACGATCTCTATGTGAGCGGTTTCTCGCCCCTTGGCGTTCCGTTCAATAACGTACGCCGGAGTGGGTCTGAAATCTCGATCCACAAAAAGGCCGAAGATGGAAAGCCCGGCTCAGCTTGTCCCAAAGGATTTCTTATCTCGAACACGGAGTACACGGCGTTTCCAATTTGCGTCGCATCGAGAGAGTACCAAAAGCAAAAGCTTACTGTGATCGACACTGCCGATATGCCAGCGGCAGAAAAAGAAAAAGCACGACGTGCAGTCATTGACAAGGCGTGCCTCTGTGAACATCTTGGCAATGGTGCCCTTATTGCGCTCGGTATTGTACCGGCATCGAACTCGCCCCAGGCAATTTGCCCCGGCCCAAACATTGCATGGTTTAAAAAACTGTACACGCTGAAAGAGATGGTCGACCACATTTACGGGCGGGGCGAGTCGCTAGTTCCCTCCGAACGCCCCCACATGTTCGCGAAAGAGATACAGATGTACGTCGATTATTTTGAAAAGATCGTGCAGCGGTGCGGCTTCACCGACATGGAAATCAAAAAACTGCGTGAGTTTAAAGCCAACCTCGAGAACGGAATGGAATTGTGTCTCCAATTTGCGGCGAAGACGCCGTATGAAGGCGAAAACCTGGCATCCATTCCTCCATGCGTTGAAAAGGAGAAAGCCCGGCTAAATTCCATTTTTGCTGAATTTGAAAGTGAAATTTTGGTGACCGTGGCTCGATGAAGTGGCATGATGTGGCTTACTGTATTGTGAACGAAGAAGCTCTCACTCCTCCCGCCTTTTCCCTCTCCGTAATTCATTTACCCGCTCGTGATAATCGAAGCTTCACGGGCCCTCATCGTCGGAACCACTGAGACCGGTTTTCTTGATTTGCTGCTGGAGGTGAAGATGAACGCACTTTTCAGCACGGATTTTCTGATGGGACGGTCGTTTTTCTGAAGTGAAGGAAGAGAATTTTTTCAGAGGAGCTTTTCACGCGATATAAATGGGGGCTTTGACCCGTAGGACGTGCTGATCTCAGCAGATGGACTATGGGTTTTTTGTTTTACCGCGAATCACGAAACTGTTGGGTCACCGCACGGCATCATTACAAGCTCAATTATTCGTAGCTGCATCTTACGCGAAACTCTATATAGAAGTAGTCGAACTTGGGAAATCGCAACTCCGGTTGAGCAATAGTTTTCCATCCCGATTCAGGGATTTGTAACGGATTCCATCAATCCCGCAATTGCAAGTTAATTTAGGCAAGACCGGTTCTCCATAATTGCCTTCTGCCATGATAGATACACGTGAGAGTTTACCATTATTTCATTCCGAGCATTGTGGACGTCTTCATTTTAGATTTAGTCTAAATAAATTCTGCAAATATTTTTGAATAAACTATTGACACTCATCTTCTTTTTTACGAAGTTTGCCTTGGGGTTGGCGGGGACACATTTCTTTATTACCTACTATCCCTAAATAAGGATCATGGATAAGAACAGGATCATTTATTCTGTTCATGCTCATGGTTTCGAACAATGCCTCTGAAATGATCGACTTTACATCTCAGTTCCCGAAAATTAGGTTCGGCGAGATGTTACGATAGATATCGTTATCTTTCAGGAATACTGAGAGGAATTTTTTTATGAACAAGCTCGTCGCGCTTCTACTATTTCTCTGGTCGCCTTCACTTTTTGCCCAATTCGACTCTCTCATCTTCGAGTATGATTGCTCGCCGGCAAAATACGGAGTAGTGGCATTGGGTGATCAGAACCATGATGGGTATGACGATATCCTCATTTACGATTGTCAAGCGAACAAGGCAATGATCTTCTTTGGCGGCAATCCGATGAGCACTAATCCTGTTTGGCAAGTCCACATTGTCGCAAGATCAATTGTTGCATTGGATGTGAACGGGGATGGTATTAAAGATATCGTCATAGCATACCAGGATACGATAGGTTCAACCCAGATGGGGAAAGTAAATATTTATTATGGTGGAAGCCATCCTGATACAATTCCCGATATTCATTTCGAAGCACCCCAAGGTAACGGGTGGAATTTTGGATACAATATGTACGTGCTCAAAGATTTTGCAGGCGACGGAAAAAGTGAATTGATGATCTCTGATCCCAGTTATCCATTTAACAATATCTCCGTCTACGGGATATTTTATATCTATAAAGCGAATCCTGTGTTTGACACAATTCCGTATGCGACAATAAAAGGAGACACATTAAATAACCACAGGCTCTATGACTACAATGTAACAACCGGAGATATAGACGGAGACGGCTTAACAGACGTTGCAATAACAGGCGGTTCGTGGAGCGGAGCTGAGAATGATTTCATCAGTATCTACAAAGGCAACAGTCAATGGAATATGACGCCGTATGTGACTTACTACAAGAACGAACACACCTTCGACCCGACTTCGATGAAAATCATTCAAGATATCAACGGAGACAAGAAGGACGACATCCTCATTAATTCCTATGGGACCTTCTATCAATATTATTATTTGAATTCTATTCTCTACGGCAGCCTGCCGATAGATACAATTCCCAAGATAGGATTAAATACGCAGAATACAGGTATCCTCGATGCGGTATCCCCGGGAGATGTCAATGGAGATGGATACAATGATTTGTTGGTGAACGCGGCTGTGGGATTTGGTGATAGCGAGGCGCGGTTATGGGTAGGAGGAAATCCAATGCCGGATTTACGAGAACAATGGTGGGGAGGAGACGATAATGGGTATGGCAAACTTATTGCAAGAGTAGGAGATGTAAATGGTGATGGAATTCCTGACATCTGCGTTGGCCAAGCGTATGATGGTGAATGTATCGGGAGTGGTTTTGTGCGAATCTTCAAAGGCGACACGTCTTTCAAGCAGCCAATGACGGGCGTGAAAGGATTGAATTATGTGCCTGAAAAGTTCCAATTGGATAATCCATATCCGAATCCCTTCAACCCGGCGACAGTGATCAGTTATCAATTAGCAGTCAGGAGTCATGTCTCATTGAAAGTGTATGATATTCTCGGGAAGGATGTTGCCGTACTGGTTGATGAAGACGAGACTTCCGGGAAGCACGAATCAAAATTTGACGCATCAAAATATCGCATCTCTAGCGGAGTCTATTTTATCAAGCTCACCTCAACAACAAAAGAACAAACTACAACGGCCACAAAGAAGATGGTGTTAACCAAATGAGAAAAGAAAGGGGATCCAACAATGAAAACATTTCTTCTTACTCTAATTATTTCAGTTAATGTCTGTGCGCAAATCAACTTCCAAACTCAGTTTCCGAAGATCGGTTATTACGACCCCTTTACGACAATGATGTCTCCGCTTTACTACGGAACATCCAATCCGCAAAATTGGCAAGGATATCTGGATTCATCGTATTACTACCCAAGGTTGCAACAACTTGACATTAGCCATATTGTTACCTTCGGTGGTTCTTTAACATGGGGAACCGGGGATAGCACTATTGGGGCAATTCCTTTTAGTTCATACAATCCATCGCTCAATGTACTTGATCTATATTTTACATTTAGACTCTCGCGTTATAACCCCATTCCCAGGTTCATCGGCGGTGCGTATGCTGCCGGTCAAGGAAATGCAAACAATGATGAGTACTACCAAGTTGGCGGGAGTACATGCACCTATGACCCTATCAACCGTTATGGCTTTGGAACAACTAGTCTAACTTCAGTATGGGTTACAAATCCGCCGGCAATTGGCAATCCGAGTTGGCCCGATGGACGCAATACTGTTTATTTTGCAGCGGTCGACTCGAATTCACCGGGCAATCTATTGGAAGCAGACCTCCCATACTATCATCAGGCAAGAACACCGCACATTGACGGCCTCGACTCGGTAAAATACCTCCTTAAATTAAATGCTCGAATCGATGGTTGGACAAATCCAAATGACCAAGATACAGTCGCTATTGTAAAGATATTTGAATCAGCTATTTCGTCGAGCCAGATGAGAATTCAAAAGAGCGATGCGTTTTTCGCAACCCAAAACGCCAAACCTCAAGTATCGACGATCGATACATTAACGTATCCGTTAGAAGTAAAGGATTTTAGCGGCGATAGCTATACGGATGTTCCTTCTCCGTACTTTACTAAAAATGATGGAAGCAACCAGGATCTGAAGATTACCGTCTACTGGACGAATAAGAAAAACTTGTATATCGATCACTTTACCGTTTACGACAATTATTATGAAAGATTGTTCGTTAGAAGCGATTCGACATCACTTATAAGTGATACATTGGAACCGCAGTACCAAGCCACGTTTGGATCTTATGTTAATAATTCACTCTACTCGCATTTCTACATCGATGAACCTTGGCCGAATTCTTACAGGTCTGTAAATGAGATGAGTTATCTTTCTAACCAGGCACTCTCGGCAAAAGGTAAATACGTCAACGGAGCTGCTGGCGACTACCCTGCTTACATACTCCAATACGGGAATTCGCAAGGAAGGCCTCCCTACATCATGACCGACAAGTATCCATTCTGGTACTGGTATGATACGGCGTCAACGGCGAGTGATAGCAGTGTTCAATGTGCGTTGGACTCACTGATCAATAATAATAGGCCAAACAACGCATCGTCCGGGCTTTATCCTGCAATACAACTTGCGCAAAATTTTTCAGGTGCAAATCCGGTTCCACTTGTCTGCGCAATCCAGGTGCAAGCGGAAGACAGCGTGCTAAATGGAGGGGTTTCTAGCCCGATACATAGAGCTCCGACGCCTAATGAGGTAAAGGTGCAAGGTTTTCTCTCTATGTGCTACGGTGCAAAAGGATTGGCGTATTACACTCTGAATACACAAACCCCACCGCCGGCTGATAATAATGTTATTTTGGCAACATACGGTCTATTTGATGAGGTCGGTAACGCCTACAAGGATAGTTATAAGAGCAAGATCTATTCAGGATTGACCCAAAACCCTGCTAACGCTCAAGTTCCGAACGCGAGGTATTATGCGGTACAAGCTTTAAATGCGGCGATTGACAAAATAAGTGCAACAGTTCTGCAATTGACTTGGCAAAATGGTTTCACCATACATTCTCTTAACGGCGGTTCGACCGGAACCTATATACCAACCGTCACATCAAAATATGGCACAACACAAGATCCCGCTGCCCAAACGTACGTCGAACTAGGAGAGTTCACCGATGCACAAAATAACAAATATTTCATGCTCGTTAATCGAAGGACTTTAAGCACGGAGAGCAGAGCTATCACCGCGAACTTCAGCACAAATGGTGTGTCGTGGGAAATCTCCGATGTTGCTTCCGGCAATACATGGATTATTGCGCCGAATGGAAGTTTTACGGACAATCTCAATCCCGGTGAAGGGCGACTCTATAAAGTTTCCTCGGCGACATACACCGCCACACGTACTATTCCACTGGGAGCAACGTTAACTGTATATCAAGGTGCTACTGCAAGTTTTGCATCAGGCGTAGGGTTAATAGTGAATGGGCAAATATTTGTTAATGGTGCATCAACCCCACCTGCCACAACATTCACTCTAAGCGGAGGTTCCGGCAATTGGGGATCGATTCAGTTGAACGGGAGCGGAGCGTCAAACTCCACGATAACTTATGCAAACATCGTAAACGGGACGGAGATAGATGTAACCAGTGCTAACAATGTTACCATCCAAAACTGTAACATCACGAACAATTCCGGCAACGGAATTTATGTCAATTCATCGTCAAACTTTACGGCCCAATACGACTCGATCAAGAATCCGAATTCTTACAATGGGATATATATTTCAGGTGGTTCTAACAACAACTGCTATTATGATGTAATTTCGAATACCAATCATGCTAAGACCGCTGCGGGAATATCGTATTATGCTTCGAGTGGAACGGTGGGAATGAACGATATTGACTATTATAAAGCGGGCATTCAGGGAAGCTGGGGCTCCTCGCCCAGCGCATACCTTAGCTCTTCTATCACCAAGAACAACCGCGTCACAGACTGCACGTATGGACTCTGGATGTATCATTTGAGTTATGGTCAATTTGGAGTCAGCACTTCGTACCCCTCATGGGGTTTGAACAGCATCAATGGTTTTACCTATGGTGCTCTTGTCGGTAACGGGGACGGTACTGCGAGTGGACTTTATGCAGAGTGCGACTGGTGGGGAGGTCCTCCAGGAAGGTTTACCTTCTACGTGTACTCGGGATGCTATGGTTACTTTACGTATCCCCTTACTGCTGACCCATGGTCTGGCCACCCAATTCCAACCAACAAACTAGAGGATAACGATGTAGTCGTACCAACCTTAGTACAAAGCAATAGTCACAGCACCCCTCTGAATTCAATTCAAACTGCTGTGGCAACTCAATCAATTCCGATTGATTCTCTTTTAATCGGAGTAGGACTACGGGACCAGAATGAGTACACAGAAGCAAAAAATTTCTTCTTATCATACTTGAATATCCATCCGGATAACCAGGCGGCTTATGTGTACCTCTACAGCTGCGCAGATAGTGAAACAACACCGGCTATTATCCAATATTTCAACAATCTGCCAAAGCAAGCCGCCGCTGATCACAAGCTCCTTTTGGCTCAATTGTATCTTAAGCAGGGCGACTCTACTTCCGCTAAACAGGTTAACGACGCTCTCATAGCTGCGAATCCTAACACACCGCTTTCAGTAAGAGCAGAGCTAAACAATTTCGATATCGCGTTATATTTTGATCACGACGTGAGTGCTGCTTCAGCAATTCTGACTAAGGTCGAAAGTCAGGCTAGCTTATCAACCCCGATGGAATTATCGGCTGCTGAAGAGGAATTCAAGTATTATGTCGATCCGAAAACTGGAAAAATGCCAAATGTCAACTTCAATACGGATCAAAGCAGTAGTTCAAGCGATTCAGTACAAGCAGTGAGTAATGGATCTCTTCAAAACTATCCGAATCCATTCAATCCAGCGACCACAATCAGTTACCAGATTCCGAATAGTGGTCATGTCACCATCAAGGTATTCGATGTTCTGGGGAGAGATGTAACAACGCTGGTCGATGAGTTCAAACCGTCCGGCCGCTATACAGTGCAATTCGATGCCTCTCGTCTTGCAAGCGGCATCTATTTCTATTCGATCAGGTCTGCCAATTACAATGCTGTGAAGAAAATGTTATTACTCAAGTAACTTAAGTCTTCTTTTGTTGTTAAAACGATCCCTGAAGCAGATGATGTTTCGGGGATTTTTTTATTTATCAAAATACGAACAAATGCAAACTGTTCTTTCAGAGGAGCTAAAACTTTGTTGATTTTCTCTGAAGCTTTTATTACTTTCAACAATTCAATGACAGGAGATGTTGAATGAAAACCGTCCTTATCGTCGACGATGAACCGGCATTTCGCAAAGCACTTGCGGCTTCGCTGAAAGTGCGTGGATATAACACACTTGAGGCCGAAGACGGCATGGTGGGGCTCGACTTTGCTGCAAAATACAGGCCAGACGTCATTCTCAGCGACGTTAATATGGATAACATGAACGGATTCATGATGGTCGAGAATTTACAGCAGGAACCGATGACGGCCCGCATCCCTGTGATCATGATGACTGCGCAAGCCCAGGGAGCCGGAGCATGGCAGTCGGAAGCAAACATCACATATCTCGATAAAGGTTTTTCAACACAGCAGTTGATTGCTACGATTGAAGATGTGCTGAAGAAATGATCGAGTCATAGCATCCCGTCTTGCAAAGGCTCTTCTCCTTTCGTCTTTCTTCAACTGAACGTATTCTCTCAGAGAACACCACTCACCAATCGAGGAATCTCATCCGATGAAAAAAATATTTCTTCTTTTCCTGTCGGTCGCGATGATGGCAACGGCGTTTGCGCAGAAGAGGCCGTTTGCGATCGAAGATTTGTATCATATTAAAGGGGTCGCCGATCCGCAAATCTCGCCGGACGGAAGAAAAATTGCGTTCACCGTTACGGAAAACAATCTCCCCGAGGGGAAATCCAATTCCGAAATTTATTTGATGGACGCCGACGGCAACAACATCCGAAAGTTGACGAACAATCCGGCGGCCGACAATCACCCCCGGTGGTCGCCGGACGGAAAATCGATCCTTTTTCTTTCGACCCGGCATGAAGGGATGCAGGCTTGGCTCCTTCCGCTCGACGGCGGGGAACCGGTACAGCTTACACATTTCTCTCCGGGCGTTTCCGATGCCGTGTGGACCTCCGACGGCAAGCATATTGTATTTACGAGCGACGTTTTTCCGGAGTGCGGCGCTGACAGCGATTGTAACAAGAAAAATGAAGAAAGTATGAGCGGCGGCCCGATCCAGGCGCACATGGCCGACCACCTTCTGTACCGGCACTGGACATACTGGAAGGACGGCAAGCGCTCGCATGTGTTCGTGTTTGACGTCGATTCTAAAAAGTATACCGACCTTTCCCCCGGGGACTATGACGCACCCGTCTTCTCGCTTGAAGGAGGCGGAGTTGCAGTGTCGCCGGACGGGAAGGAAGTATGCTATGCCTCGAACCATGATGTCAACGAAGCCGAAACGACAAACTCCGACTTGTTCGTCGTTTCGACTGAGAGTGTCGAGACAAAAAATATTACTTCAGAGAATAAAGCATACGACGGCGACCCGAGTTATTCCCCCGACGGAAAATATATTGCGTACCGGATGCAAACCGTGCCGGCGTATGAATCGGACCTTTTCCGCATTGCATTGTATGACAGGAAGACGGGAGAGAAAATTATCCTGACGGAAAAGTTTGATAATTGGGTGGATGATTTTACATGGGCGCCCGATTCAAAAAGCATTTATTTTACCGCCGATGTGCAGGGGCACACGCCTCTCTATAATGTCGAACTTAAATCAAAAGAGATCACGCCGGTAGTGGATGTAAAAATGATCGACGCGTTTGATATTTCTCCCGACGGAAAATCACTTGCCATTGTACGGCGTGCCGTGGGGGAACCGGTTGAGATGTGGCGTGCAACAACGCGCGGAAAAGACCTCAAGCGCCTGACTTTTTTCAATAAACCGGTCGAGGATTCCGTCGACATCCGTCCCGCCGAAGAAATGTGGATCTCATCGCCGACAGGGAAAAAAATTCACACATTTATCGTTAAGCCGCATAATTTTGACCCGGCAAAAAAGTATCCGCTCATTCTCAATGTTCACGGCGGACCGCAATCGCAGTGGGCCGATGCGTTTCGCGGCGACTGGCAGGTCTATCCGGGGAGCGGTTATATCGTTGCATTCCCGAATCCTCACGGTTCAACAGGGTACGGACAGGAATTTACCGCGGAGATTTCAAAAGATTGGGGAGGTGCGGTATATCAGGATCTAATGGCGGTAGCCGACTCACTAGAGAAAATTCCGTACGTCGACAAGGACCGTATGGGAGCGATGGGTTGGTCGTTCGGAGGATATATGATGATGTGGTTTGAAGGCCACACGACCCGCTTTAAAGCGATTGCCTGCATGATGGGCGTTTACGACTTGACGGCAATGCACGGTTCAACGGAAGAGTTATGGTTTCCCCAGTGGGATTTGGGGGGGGTGCCATGGAATTCCAATTTGTATATAAAGTGGTCGCCAAATCAGTATGTGAAAAATTTCAAGACTCCCTGCCTCGTCATCTCCGGTGAGAGGGATTATCGCGTCCCCTATCCGCAGAGTCTCGAGTTTTTTACCGACCTCCAGGAAATGAACGTGCCGTCTCGTTTGATTGTTTTCCCTAACGACGGCCACTGGCCGAACGGAGTGAAATCGATGCCGTTGTATTACAATGCGCATCTTGATTGGTTCCACAAATATCTCGGCGGCGATCCGGCACCATACGACATGGTGAAGATGATCCGCAACCAAGCGTTTGATGAGAAGTAGACCCCACCCTGCCCTCCCCCATAGGGGAGGGTAAATTCTTTGGAGAGGAAACAGCGGAATGCGAAAAACTATTGATGAATTTAAATCATTGATCGAGCAATCGTCGGATAGGCTTGCTCGAATTTCGGAATCAGGGAGCAAGAGCAAATCGGCACCGGAGAAATGGTCGAAGAAGGAGATTCTCGGCCACCTTATCGATTCCGCCGCAAACAATCACCAACGTTTTGTACGCACACAATTGAGCGCCGAACTCAAATTGCCTGGCTACGATCAGGAAGATTGGGTAACAACGCAACAGTACCAAAATGAATCGTGGGCTAATCTCTTTCAACTGTGGAAAAGCTATAATCTCCACCTTCTTCATCTCATTGCTGCAATTCCCGACAGCGCGCTAGGCAATCATTGTGCTATCGGCAACAACGAGGCAGTGACACTGGAATTTTTGATTGAAGATTATGTCAGACATCTGAAACATCACCTCGAACAGATCCTTAAATGAGAACATGTTTCCCTCCCCTCACAGGGGAGGGACTAAGGGTGGGGTTGCTTGAGCCACACCTGATTTTTGAAATTTTCCAATTCCACCAATGAAGATAGGCAGCAACGAAAAGTGTAATGCCTTTGATTGGAACAAGTCTGAGATGAGGGTAATTTCAACCCTCACATCTCCCGCCAAGATTCAGTCATTCCTTGATACGCTCGAGTACAGCGCCGAATCGCGGTACCGTTCGCCGCGAAGTGTTCTCAGCGACCGTACGGCACATTGCTATGACGGGGCAGTTTTTGCAGCCATGGCCTTGAGAAGAATCGGTTTTCCGCCCCTCATTGTCGACATGGATTCGGTTCGAGACGATGACCATGTGATTGCTCTGTTCAACCGCCGCGGACGATTCGGCGCGATTGCAAAATCGAACTTTGTCGGACTACGGTACCGCGAGCCTGTCTACATATCGTTGCGCGAATTGGTGATGTCGTACTTCGAATCGTTCTATAACGTCGATTATGAAAAAACGCTTCGACAGTATACGCGCCCCCTTAACTTATCAGCCTATGACAAATTGAATTGGACAACTTCAGACGCGGCCCTTGATGTTATCGGTGATGCGTTGAACAACATCCGCATCTACAAAATTATAGACGCCGCCATGGCGCGGTCGCTCTCGCTGGTCGATAAACGCACGTATAAAGCCGGCATGCTGGGAGTGAACAAAGCGGGTCTCTATAAACCTTGAGCAATCAACAATCAACAATCAACAATGAACAGCTAACACCTTACAACTTATAACCTGAGACTTCTGAATAATTTTAAAAGTATGGCTCACGCAAAGACGCAAAGTAGCAAAATAATTTAAAAACAGAGTTTTTGCGCCTTCGCGGCTTGGCGAGAGACAATTTTTCAGAGGCCTCAACCTATAACTCACAGCTTCATTCAAACAGGCTTCACTCTTTAACTCATGCCCATCGAACGCCATCGCCAGCACTTTGCTGTTTCAACCGACGCATCCAAATTAGATATTGAAACAATTCACGACGCCGATATTTACAAAAAATTGCAAAAGGAGAAATGATATGGTGACTGCAATTGTCCTCTTGACTGTTGCACGGGACAAAATCAATCCCGTGGCCGAACAATTGGCGGATATTGATGGCATCACGGAAGTTCATTCGGTCGCCGGTCGCTATGACCTCGCGGTGATTATTCGTGTGAAAGACAACGACCGCCTCGCCGATTTGGTCACCGACCACATCAGGAAAGTGGCCGGTATAGAAAAATCGGAGACGCTCATTGCATTTCGCGTCTATTCGAAACACGACCTCGAAAGAATTTTTTCCATCGGGATGGAAAAATAGATAGCGTTAATTTCTCTGCTCCAAATGCTGCTCGTGAAGAATTCTCGGAATCGGCGTGTTATGTGGAAGGCAATGTGTGCGTTGAGAAAATGGTGGGCATGAGGGCGGTTGGTCTAAGCCGTTTCTCAGGCTTTTGTATTGACAAGTATCGCGTGGATTCCGATTCCCGCAAAGAGGTTCCTCGGACGAGAAGCTCATCCCGCTTTCCAAAAACATGAAAGGAGGGATCCCGTACAGCGGAACGTTGCTTCCTTTCCCGAAGGAGGCTGTCATCAAATCTGATTCGCTTCCATCGCTTCCTGGCGCTTGACTCTTAATATTTTCCTTTCTACAATAGCTCGTCCTTTCGTTCATCTCCCATTTCGACAATGTGCTATGAAGCAGTTCTCGCCGCGCATTTGGTTTTATTTTGCGATTGATTGCATCGTCCTTATAGTCTGTATCGTGCATATTCCTTCTATCATCCAACGCGCTACAACCCCGTTTGAGATTGATGAACGCCATAACCGCCCTTTTGTGGGCAATATTATTGACCGCAAAGCGTGCGGTGGTGTAACGAAGGGCGATATTGTAATGCGCTGGCGAGGGGAAGCTGTTACCATTCCGGAAGCGCTTGAGTTTTTGTCTGATATTTCTTCTATCGGGGATACAGTGCTGGTGACGTATCAGCGCGGAGGAGAGATTCACGAGAGCTTTATCACGCTTATTCCATTCTATTCTTCGCTGAGATTTGTCATTATTACTTTTTTTGTTGGAGTTGTTATTTGGGGGGTTGGCGTCTACATCTTATGGAATGGGTGGCGCGACCTTGCCGGTCGCGTGCTTCATTGGATGATGATCTGTTTTGCCTCGGTCGTGATGGTTACGTGGGGGGCGGCTTTTCCGAACACAATTGAAAGAGTCGTTCGCCCGTACATTTTTTTTGGTTCCTATGAAGTTGGGGTTCCTCTTTTCTTTTTCTTCACGACGCTCTATCCGAGGCCAAAAGAGGGCTCTCGACTGATGATCGCTCTCTTCACATTCATTCCCGCTCTGGCGATGCTGACGGCATCGCTCTATTTTTATCTCGGCGCGCTCCGGCTCGATTCGATTGCATACTTTACCCGGTTTCAATCGGTCTACGACGTATTCCATATCGCGCTCTTTTTTTACATCGGGGGGGGAATTCTCAACCTTATCCATTCGTACGCTACAGCCTTGAAACAAGAAGAACGCCAGCGAACGAAATGGATACTATGGGGATTTATTGTCGGGGCGATCCCATTTTTGTTTCTGTATATTTTGCCGCAGCTGTTGTTTTCGAAGTATCTAATCGATGAAGAATATACAACGATTGCCTATTTGATCATTCCTTTCGCATTCGCAGTTTCCTTTATCAAATACCAGTTATTCGACATCGAAGTCGTCATCAATCGCAGTATCGTGTACTCGGTGTTGACCCTCTTTATCGGTGGAACATATATCCTGGTCGTGCTCTTCCTGACCTCTATGATAGGCGGCCAATCAGTGTTTGGGGAATATTTATACGTTGTTGCGGTGACGCTCGTTGTCGCGCTCCTCATCAACCCGCTAAGAAGAAGAATTCAACGGCTTGTTGACGAATCGCTGTTTGCAGCGCGTACAAATTTTCGCACGGCGGTGACGGCGACAACCGAAAGCCTGCATTCAGCGCTGAGCGGTGAGGAGTTGTGTGCCCGGCTTACCGAATCGATCCGCAACATTGTACCTTCGGACATGGTGGCAGTGTATACCATGAAAAATGACCGACTACAACTTGTTGCCGCTTATGGTTTGGATTCTCGCCGGCAAATCCCTTTGACAACGATCATTGCCGCCGCCTTGGCATCGTCTCCTGTATTGGCGATGAAAGAATCAATTTCTACGGCAGACGATTCCATGAATTTCGCTCACTCAGCTTTTCTCACGGAATGCGGGTGCAGCGTTTGCATCCCTATGAAAACAGAATCGAACGAGGTGCTTGGAATGGTCGCATTGCGCCCCCGTTCTGCTAACAAGCAATATGATGAGAACGAAATGGATTTCGTTCTAACGGTATGCGCCGAGTCTGCGGAAATACTCGAGCGGCTGCTGTTGCAGGAGCGAATTATTATGGAACGCGGGGAGAAAAAGCATTTTGAAGAGTTGAGCAATCTCAAATCCGATTTCGTTTCGTACGTCTCGCACGAATTACGTGCGCCGTTGACATCAATCAAAATATTTTCCGAGTTGTTGAAACGGCGTGCTTCTCCCCGTGATGCGAAAATGAAGGAGTATTTGCGAATTATTGACGGGGAATCTGAGCGGCTGAACCGGATGGTGACGAATATTCTTGATACTGCCCGGATTGAGAAAGGAGGAAAAGAATACATTTTTGAAGATATTGACGTAGGTGCTGTGGTCCAAAAAGTTCTGGACACCATGAGGTACCAGTTGAAGAAGCATCGATTCAAAGTGGAATTTCATCCGCCGCACTTACCACAGATCATCTATGCGGATCCAGATGCGGTTGCGCAAGCAGTGATCAATCTCGTCTCGAATGCGATCAAGTATTCGACTCAGGAAAAATTCATTGCAATCGCGGTGTTGAAACGAAACGGTTATGTGATGTGTCGCGTCAGCGATCACGGGGACGGCATTTCCGAAGAAGCGCTACCTCATTTGTTTGAAAAATTTTACCGGGAACCCTCGCATAGCGGCGCTGTTCAGGGGATCGGGCTCGGGCTTTCTCTGGTGCGCCATATCATGGACGAACACGGCGGGCGAGTGGAAGTCCGCAGTGTACCGGGCAAAGGAAGCTCGTTCACTCTTTTTTTCCCCGTTCGAATGAAACAGAAGACGAACCGCAGAGACACCAAGAACGTCAAGAAATTTACTAAAGCTCAAGGGGAGTAATTCCCTCATTCCTTTTGGCGTGCTCCGCGCCTTGGCGGTACGATTTTTTTCAACAACGTGCAAGGTAAGACGGTAATGAAAACAATTTTGATTATCGAAGACGACCCCGCAATTCAACAAGGTCTACACGATGCCCTTACGGAAGAGCATTTTTCAGTCCTGTCGTCAACGGACGGTGAAAAAGGATACCAGATGGCCAAGCGCGAAACCGTTGCTCTCATCATCCTCGACCTCATGCTTCCAAACAAAAATGGGAGGGAAATCTGCAGTGAATTAAGAGGTTCGGGCGTGCAAACACCCATCCTTATGCTTACCAGCAAAAAGCAGGAAATGGATAAAGTGCTGGGCTTGGAAATCGGGGCGGACGATTACATGACGAAGCCGTTTAGCCTCCGGGAATTGATCGCTCGCGTGAAAGCCCTGTTGCGCCGTCACACTGAAATCCATTCCGCAATCGACGAGACGCACTTCAGCGATGTCCATGTTGATTTCACAAAGCAGGAGGCAACAAAAGGAAAAAGAAAATTAAAACTGAGCGCGAAGGAATTTCAACTGATGAAATATTTTGTCGAACGCGAAGGTAAAGTCATATCGCGCGATACCCTGCTCGACAATGTCTGGGGCTACGATGTAACGCCCACGACGCGCACTGTAGATAATTACATTCTCTCCCTGCGAAAAAAAATTGAGACTATTCCATCAAAACCGAAGCATCTTCTTACTATTCACACGGCCGGTTACAAGTTTGTGAAGTAGTGTTTCAGCCGATTACAAGATTGCAATAGTACAACAGGATGTCTATTTAGAAAACGAAAAAGTATCTTCATCAATCGTGAAAAAGAAGGCGATGACTATGAATACAACAGCGATTTCAACCCCGGACCCCTACGTAGGGCTGAGTCTTTCTATCCTTCAAGAAGTTTTTGCCAATTATCATCCGCGTGACTTTGCCGTACGTCTCTGGAATGGTACTACGTGGGAGCCCGAGCCGGGTCATAAGGCTCTTTTCACGATGGTACTGCAGCATCCAGGCGCTTTACGAAAGATGTTTCTGCATGTGAATGAGGTCGCACTCGGCGAAGCGTACATCTACGATGATTTCGATGTTGAAGGGGACATCGAAGCGTCAATCGAGATGGCGAGCCGTCTTTTCGAGATGGATGTAACGCTTGCTAAAAAAGTCCGTCTTGGCCGGCAACTTTTGAAACTCCCTTCGGATGGAAGGCCGCGTATCGGTCGACAAGCCGCTCGATTGAAAGGAGCTCTCCATTCCAAAGAGCGCGACAAGCAGGCGGTTGCGTATCACTACAACGTGTCGAATGATTTTTTTGCGTTATGGCTGGGTCAGCGGATGGTCTACTCATGCGCCTATTTCAATTCACCGGATGAGGATTTGGATACGGCACAAGAACGTAAGCTCGATTACATCTGCCGCAAACTCAGATTGCGTCGGGGCGACCGGCTTCTCGATATCGGTTGTGGCTGGGGCGGATTGATTATTTACGCCGCAAAAAAATACGGCGTCACGGCCGTGGGCGTTACTGTCAGCGAGCCTCAAGCTCAATTGGCAAACGAACGGATCCACAATGAGGGATTGACAAGCCAGTGCCGGGCGGAGGTCCGCGATTACCGCGATATTGATGAATCTGAAGAGTATGACAAGATCGTCAGCGTGGGAATGTTTGAGCACGTCGGT
This sequence comes from uncultured Bacteroidota bacterium, assembly GCA_963717445.1. Taxonomy (GTDB): domain Bacteria; phylum Bacteroidota; class Ignavibacteria; order UBA10030; family UBA8401; genus JAGVPT01. Next base: position 3,303,089 of record OY970334.1, read on the forward strand.
GAATCGATGCTTCCCGAATATTTCAAAAAGGCATGGCGCTTGTTGAAGCCGGGCGGATTTTTTCTTAATCACGGCGTTGCATCCAGCCTCAATACTCCGAAGGCCAAAAGAGGTACGTTTTCTCAGCGGTATGTTTTCCCCGACGGTGATGTTTTACCCATCAGCACAACCTTGCGCGCTGCAGAAATGTGCCGCTTTGAAGCGCGTGATGTTGAAAGCCTGCGCGAACACTATGCTCTGACCCTCCATCACTGGTTGAAACGATTGGAAGCGCATCACAACGAAGCGCTCAAATTAACAAACGAACCCACATATCGCATCTGGCGTTTGACCCACGCCAGCGCCGGCGTTGGATTCTGGATGAATCGGCAGACGATTTACCAAACGCTATTTGTAAAGCCTGACCATGATAAAAGTCATCTGCCGTTGACACGGGCGGATTGGTATGTCTGATGACGAACCATTTTGTCGAGCGCAAAGGCAATGTCTTTTGTATTTGATATACCGGTCAATGTCTGAGAATTTGATATAACTTCTGCAACACGGGGTCGATAATTATATTTTTCCCTTGCGAAAGAAATTTGAAGCTATTCCATCCACTCCAAGATATCTCCCCCAGTTCGCACCGCCGGTTACAAATTTGTGAAATAGTCGGCGGCATCTCAATATAAACGATAGCAACTTCCCCCGTTTTCCGGAGCCAGAGGCGGATAAGTTTTTGGCTCGAAAGAGAGCAGTTTCGGAATCGAAACGCAGGCGATGCTTTCCAATTCCCCGACAATTTTTTTACAATTCATTGACATGGGCATGACAATGTTCGCCATTTTCAATATTACATTGGACCGTAGAATGAAAAAGGTATCAGATGAATTTCGGTATGTTCTTCGGGAGGTCCTACATGTTACAAAAAGTCTTGTGTGCATATTTAATCTTAACTGTCTGTATTCCAACGGGGAAATTAATTTCTCAGGGGGCGGAAGTTATCCTATTCCTCATCGATACTCGTCAAATTAAAGGTGAGCTGTTGTTCGTCGGAGATAGTTCGATTCTTCTTTCTATGAATCAAGGACTGAGCGATAACCTCCTCGCCTCCAAAAATTCCCCAATCGTCGTAGAAAAAAATCGGGAGATTGTCGCAGTTCAGGTTTCAGGCAAATCTTACATCCTTCGAGGCGCGGGAATTGGCCTGCTTGCAGGAATTGCATCCGGCGGATCCATAGGTCTGGCAAGCGGCAACGACCCGCCAGGATTTTTAAGCATGACAGCAGGGGATAAAGCTGCCATTGGCGGAGTTCTGCTCGGTGGAGTTGGGCTTATTGTTGGCACAATCGCCGGCATAGCTTCCTCAACAAACGACGCTAAAGTAGGTCCGCTTCCAGGCAATGATTTTTCAGCCCTTAAATCGTATGCGCGATACCCCGCGCAAGAGCCGATATTTTTAAAAAGTTTTCAATAGAAGCCACGGAGGGCACCATGATTCGAACAGCGTTGTTGCTTTCTCTTATTGCTGCGCTATGGCTCGCGGTAAAGGCGGATGCGCAGGACTCCATGCAAAGGATAATCGTCAGCAATCGAGTCGGCGTAGTCATTAACTCTCGCGATCAGGAGCGATTCGGATTGTTCCAGCAGTTTCAAAATTTTTCGCATGCATTTTTTTATCGAACTTCCGATAGTGCTTACCACTGTTGGATTCAGTATGAAACCCCAGCCGGAATCAAGGACTCGGTGTTTAACTGCAGTGAGGCATATTTGCTTCGGTTGCAAGAGTGGATCGACCATTATGAAGATATCCAATCTGGCGGCTATCGAATGGGAGACGACCCGCCGAAGAGTCTCGCAATTGAAGGGGAGAATGCTACTGCTGATTCTGCATATCGATATAGTATCTTCGGATCGGATATTCTTCCAATTTCCCAGAACGAGAATGAAATAGAAATTGAAGAATTTCCGACCATGAGTTTCGGCGTCGGCGTCTCTTCCTTTTCGCTGGATTTGAGCAGATTGAACGCCGCCTATAGCGCCATCGAGGACCATCTCGCAAGCGCTAATTTTCCTGTTCCTCATCAGACTCCGCAATTGAACGTCGCCCCGGTTTTATGGTACTCGCTTGAAATCAGAGTCGCTCACCCCGTTTCCATCCTGTTGGAGGCGGCAGATCATGACGCTGGGGGCGAGTCATTTAGCGGTGTATCAGGTTCGATTCTCTATTCATTCGACCTCCCCGATCCTCGCTTGATGCATCCGTATTTGGGACTGGGTATAGGAAAATATCATTATTCGGAAACTGTGAATTATGGAACACCTATCGACTCGCTCGGCAACTATCTCGACGCCATCAAAAGTGAAGGAGGGTCAATTGGATGGCTGATCCTGAGCGGGGTGGAGCTTCGTTCAGACCATGGTTTCGGCCTCTGTTTGTCCGTCAATTATCTTGCCGCGCCGATGATGAACACTTCATTGCCCGAGGGAATTTCTGCTCAAGTGAGCTTGAGCAGTTTTATTTTTGGAGCGCGACTTAGCTATACATTTTGATTTTGATGGAGGAGCTTATGAATACGAATACGTCTTTTAAAAAATGGTTGGCATTAATCCTTATTGGAACGATCGCCGGCGGATGTTCCTACAACGAGACTGTAACGCGCAGATCGGAATTAGCGGACCCTATAAAAACCGGCGAAATTTCTGTCATGACGAAAGACAAAACAGTGTTTCGATTGGAAAACTATAAATTGATTGACTCTGCGATTGTTGGGACAGGCTCTTTGGACGACGGCATAAAAAAAGTTTCGTTTAGCGGTACTATTCCGTTTTCCAATATTGAATATATCCAAGTTCGGAAATCGAGTGTTTTGGAAGGCATCGTGGCGGGGGGTGCAATTGCGATTTTTGGTATCACCGCTATCGAAGCATTGGGGGAAAACCACGGTTTATCTGTAACGCCGGTTATTACCAATCACAACATCGGCGGTTCGTGTCCCTTTATCTATAGCTGGGATGGTAAAGGGTATTGCATTGAAGGAGAAGCTATCGGTGTCGCTTGGGGCAAGGCATTAGAACTCAACACATGCACCGTTCTTCATTCGTTCAACATGGATGATAATGCAGTGAGAATTCGTGTCTCAAATGAACGCCCCGAAACACATTACCTGAACAGCGTGAATCTTGTTGGAGTTGAGGCTGATGCGAGTGCGTTTGTGTGCGTCGATGAGCAAAAGAAATTTTGGCCTGTGCATGAATGTATGCCGCCGGATCGGGCGTACGATCAAACTGGAGGCGATATTACAACCGCGCTCCGGAGCAACGATGGAGTGTATTGGGAATCGAACATTAGCGCGAGGACAGGAGATAGCAGATTCTATGATACCGTCGAGGTCGTGTTTGCAAAGCCGGCGTTCAAGCAAACGGCTTCATTCGTTGTGCATGCCATCAACACAAGAATTTTTGATGCCGTCATTCGCCTGATGGGTCAAATTTTGGGGGATCAATCGCTGGCGTTCGTTGACGCCATAGAGCACGACCCTGAAATGATTGCCGTGTTGAAGCATTGGTTGGAAGAAAGCAATCTTAAAGCTTTTGTATGGGATGGCAGACAATGGAATCCTATGGGTGAGCTGAAACCGGAAGCGAATGAAGTTGCGTTTTCGAAAGTCATTCGATTCACTGCGCCGGATGTTAAGGGAGATTCGATAAGGATTCGCTTGACATCTCTGTCGGATGTTTGGAAGCTTGATGCCGTTGGAATTGATTGGAGTGCGGCTCAACCATTGGCCCCACAGCCGGTCAACATTATTTCAGCGGCGGGGACCAACGGCAAAGATTTTAGAAAGACACTTGCCTCCGATGACGGCGACTACGCTGTTCTTTTGCCGGGTGAAAGAATCGACTTCACATTTCAGCCGCTTCATCCTGGCAACGGCAAGGTCATTACTTACGCCCTCAATGTTGGAGGATACCTTCACGAGTGGTTCCCAAGAGAGTCCAATTCTTCGAGAGATGCGGAGAGAACCCCGCAATTTGCCTTGGTCAGCGAAATGAGCAGCAAAGCTAAAATATCTTTTCTGAAAGCATTGCTTCGGGAAGAGCCGGTTTTTCTTCCGTTGCTATATTCCGAGTGGCAACGGCAAAAGGGTATCGTCAAATAAGCCAGAAATGCCCTCTCGTCTTTACATATTAAGGCAAGTAGGGACGTTTATTTATACAAAAAAATTGCTATTATTGAAGGAGATTCGATAAAAAAGATGATAATTTGGATGCTATTGTTTCAACAGATAGGGAAAAGCGGCCAAAACGTTTGGGACCATTTTTATCAAATACTTCTACAATAAGGAGAACTTCACAATGAAGAAATTTTTCTGTTTGATGATGATATTGTTGTTGGGTGTTTGCTCTCAAGCCCAGTGGCTCTACCCTCCTACTCCTACCGTTGACAGCTCCGACACATATTGGGGTATAACATACAAAGATCCGTACAGATGGTTGGAGAATATGAAAAGCAAAGAAGTGGAGCAATGGTTCAAAGCCCAGGCTAATTTGACCGACAGCCTTTTGGCGAGGATTCCTGGAAGAGACTCGCTCGTAAAAGAATGGGTGTCGCTTGACAAGCTAAAATCGGCCAACTATTCCGACATCACGTTCGAGGGGACAAGGTTATTCTACAAAAAAACAAAGGGGGGTGAAAACGTGGGGAAGCTCTATTATCGCGAAGGATGGAATGGCGAAGAGAAACTGCTGCTCGACCCCTCGACCTATCGGCCTGGAATTGTAACGACAATCCAAAGCATTGTGCCAAGCTATGACGGAAAAAATATTGTCCTGGGGCTGTCTGCCGCGGGCGCGGAGGTTTCCGAGCTCCGGGTCTTAAATGTTGATTCCGATAAAATTCTGCCCGACAGCATCTATCCGAGCTGGTTTGGTCCTCTTGGCTGGACGCTCGACAATACATCGTTTTTCTATTTTTCACAAAAGACTGCGGACAATAAGAGCCCCGAATTTGAGTTGAACACAAAAACCAAATTGCACAAACTCGGCACTGATCCTGCAAGCGATATCGATTTTTTCAGCAACGAAAGTTATCCTGACCTCCACATTGCACCGAACGAATTTCCGATCGCCAGCATCGACGAATCGTACCCCGATTATGTCATTGCAGTTGTTTCGAACGTGAGGAATGAGATCAGAGGATTCTATGCTCCTGCAAAAGAAATGTCCAAGCCGAAGATGTCATGGAAAGTTCTCTGTGAAATTTCCGACAGCTTGGTTCGGGGGATGGAATTTCACGGCGACAAAGTGTACACAATCACGGAAAAAAATGCGCCAAAGTATAAACTGATCTCAACGAGCATCGATCATCCCGATTGGGATCACGCAGAAACCGTGTTGCCGGAAGATAAGGATGCCATGCAATACATCGTGAAAGGAAAAGATAATCTGCTTGTTGTCTACTCTAATGGAATTGTCAGGAGGGTCATTCAGTATCACTTCGCAGACGGGAAGAAAACGGAGCTGGCTCTTCCTTTAGCGGGGACTGTGAATGTGTTTTGTCCGGACGAACACACGAATCATTTTGTCTTCACAATTAGTTCGTGGACATTACCGACAACGTGGTACGATTACGACGCGGAGACGCAGTCGTTTACGAAAAGCATGTTTAACTCCGATGTTTCTTATCCGGGCTTCGAGAATTTAACCGCTGAAGAAGTGGAAGTGCCGGGCAATGATGGTGTGATGATCCCGCTTTCCATTATTTACAAGAAAGGGATGGTGCGCGATGGCAAAAACTGTTGTTTGCTCGAGGGATACGGCGCGTATGGTATTAGTTACACGCCCAATTTTTCTATCCTTCGATCCGTTGCACTCAAAGGAGTGGTGATGGCAATTGCTCATGTCCGCGGCGGGAGTGAAAAAGGAGACTCGTGGTACAAAGCCGGCTATAAAACGACCAAACCCAATACATGGAAAGATTTCATTTCGTGCGCCGAGTATCTCGTGAAAAATGGTTACACGTCCCCGTCGAAGCTTGCAGGGACAGGCACAAGTGCAGGAGGAATTCTCATCAGCCGTGCAATAACCGACAGGCCGGATTTATTTGGAGCAGCAATCTGCAATGTTGGATGCGCAAATGCCATGAGAATGGAGTTTGCTCCTAACGGCCCCGGCAATATTCCGGAATTCGGCACCGTGAAAGATTCGGTGGAATGTCTTGCGCTGTACGAAATGGACGGCGTCCAGCATGTGCGCGCCGGGGTGAAATATCCTGCCGTTATTTGTGTCGGCGGCTGGAATGACCCGCGAGTGATAGCCTGGGAACCGGGAAAATTTGCAGCAGCACTCCAACAGGCTTCAACCTCGGGGAAACCCATTCTTATGATGGTAAACTACGACAGCGGACATTTTACCGAAGATAAGGAAGTCGCGTTTAGAAATTTTGCAAACCAATATTCATTCGTCCTTTGGCAAACTGGACATCCGGATTTTCAGCCATTAAAATAGCGCTAAAGAGTGCTTCCAAGGACGATGCTTCCGTTATATATGATCATAGCCATCCGATAGTTTCCAGCTATCGGTTGGCTATGCCTAAACCCGAACTTGACTTTCGCTCTTAAGTCGCCCTTTTTAGGGCTGCAACTCAACAAATGGTAATACTCCTTGGAGTCCTTTGCGGTAAAAACATTTTTTTAGTCGACCAATAAGGTAAACAATGCGCGACATTTCAGGAAAGATAACCACACTCCGGACCGCGGTTGCGCAGGCAACATTGCGTGTCTCTTCTTCAACAATAAAACTTATCCGCGAAAATAAGATTCCCAAAGGGAACCCCCTTGAGGTTGCAAAAGTGGCCGCGATCCAAGCGGCAAAGAACACCAGCCAGATCATTCCATACTGTCACCCGCTTCCGGTCGATTTCGTCGGCGTTGAATTCACGCTCGGGAAAACCGACATCGTCGCGACGGTCGAAGTAAAAGCAATCTATAAAACCGGCGTGGAAATGGAGGCGCTGACCGGTGCATCGGTTGCTGCACTGACGTTGTACGATATGATGAAAATGTTGGACGACGAGATGGAAATCGTCGGCGTTACACTGTTGAGCAAGAAAGGGGGCAAATCCGATTTCGCCAAAGCTGAGAAAATGAAACTCCGCGCTGCCGTCCTCGTGATGTCGGATTCTGTTTCAGCAAGGAACAAGAAAGACACGTCCGGAAAAATTATTACTGAACGCCTGAAGGAATTGAGTATCGAAGTTGCCGACTATGCGGTCATTCCCGATGATTCAAAAAAAATCGAAGCGAAGCTTTTGCATTACACCGACTCGCTGAAATTGGATCTTGTCATCACCACGGGTGGGACGGGACTTGGTCCCCGCGACAATACTCCCGAGGCGGTGAAAAAAATTATCGAGAGAGAAATTCCCGGCGTGTCGGAAACCACGCGAGCGTACGGACAGGCGCGCACTCCTCTTGCAATGCTTTCACGAAGCGTTGCAGGCGTTCGCGGCAAAACAATGATCGTAAGTTTGCCCGGCTCGAAGAATGCCGTGACGGAATCGCTCGATGCTCTTCTTCCGGCACTGTTGCATGTGTTCAATATGCTGAAGGGGGAGAGACATTGAGATATTGGGGGGCTCATCAAATACAAGTATCACAAACAATATCGTCTGCAATATTTTAATTATGCAAGTACTGCCTATTACGTTGTGACAATTTGCACAAAAGAGAGGCAGCATTATTTTGGGACGATACGCAACGGCGAACCGCGGCTTTCAGTCATAGGGAAGACTGTACAAGAATGTCTCAATAATCTCCCGATGAAATTATCGTATATGAGGATGGACGAATTTGTGATAAGGCCGAATCATGTACATGCCATCGTTTTCATTAATAATCCGGAAAATGAACGGACGCTGAGCGAGAAGAAATTTCAACCGGAGAAACACTCGTTGTCGTTGGTTATTCGTAATTTCAAATCAACCGTAACATTGTTAGTACGTCGAAACATGGGCATGATAGATATATGGCAGCCGCAAATTTACGACCGCATTGTTCGTAATGAATATGAATTAAACAGAATAAGAACGTATATCCACAATAATCCTGCGCAATGGGAAATGGATAAAGATAATCCCGAAAGTTTATTAATGTAGGAACGGATGGAAATCCGTTCCTTTGATTTTAATTAGGAACGGTCTTCCGACCGTTCCTAATTAAAAAATAAATCGATTGCAAAAATATTTTGAATTTTCAAAATTCACTTTTTTTCAATTTGTTCTTGACAACTCTACTCGTAACACTTATCTTTCATCCACGTAATATCTAAAATATTTTGAATTTTCAAAATTCACTTTTTTTCAATTTGTTCTTGACAACTCTACTCGTAACACTTATCTTTCATCCACGTAATATCTAACCCTATAACGTCAGTGTGATAACGGGGAGTTAAACTTTACAAGTTTAATTATCATGACTGAATCCAATGCAAGCTTATACACGACGTAGGGCATTCGCTGCCGTCTCGCTGGCTGTACTCTGTGCGGCGCCTGCAGTGGTAGCGTTATACCTTTATTATCATTCGGCCCTCCCTCCTGTACAGATCGGGCATAAAATGCCCCCTCTTCCGGCGATGTCCGTTGACGGCCAACCTTTTGTCCGCGACACTTCGAATGGTAAAAAATCTCTTTTGGTTTTCTTTGCACCCGGATGCAGTCATTGTAGAGCGGAATTGACCAACCTCGATGAGTTGTTGCCGGAGTTCAAAGAAAAGCTGGATATCCTCGGCGTATCGGTCGATAATCTGGAATCGACTAGAGCTTTAGCAGCTCAAATGGACCTGAAATTTCCTGTCGTCATTGCGGACCATGAACAGTTGGAAAAGAACCTTAAAGTGACTATCATTCCGGCTTTTTTTTGTATTGACGAGTTTGGAGTATTAAGGGATTATTATACCGGCGAGCATTCATTGGCAGTCGATGAGCATCTTATTGAGGGATTCATTTCATCTGCAAACGTTCCTTGAATCACGAATAATGAAGATCATGGCAAACAAAAAGCGATTTCTTGGCATTGCAGCGGTTGTGTTGGCGGCAGGTATTCTTAATTCTTCATGGATTTTTTATCCTTCGAATATCGGACGGAGAAGTTCCCCTTGGAATTTGCAAAAAGGAGGCGAAGAGAAAAAAGGGGTGCTCGTGCAAACACGATTTAATAATTGCGGTCCAACTGCTTTACAAATGATTTTTGACTATTACAAAGTTCCGAGCACCATTGACGAAATCGAACGGAATATTCCGATGACAGAAAATGGCGCCACTATGCTTGCTCTAAAACAGATGGCGGAGCTGAAGGGCTTGCATGCAGAAGGTTGGCGGTTGACGTTAAACGATTTTGCAAATTCTTCATTTCCACTATTGCTCTTTGTGCACAACGATCACTTTGTCGTAGCTGATAGTATTTGCAATGATATAGTGTTTTTACGCGATCCGGCAATAGGCAAATTGAGAATGCCGGCAGTGAAATTGCTTCAAATATGGCATGGTGAGGCGCTGGTTTTTAAAGGAAAATAGAAACCTTGCTCGCCGGTTTTGACCGCTTGAATGACCACTATCTTCTTTGGCTCGGGCGTTAAAGCGCATAGTGGAGTTCTTCCGGGATGAACAGCCCGCGGTGAGCAGGAATTAACTAACCAACGAAACAATCAATCATGGGGGAGTTATGAGAAAAGCAATCTCGTTGTTGATGGTGTTTTTAGTGATGTTGACATTGCTCGGGCCTGTCAGCGTTCAGCCGAAAATGTCAGCTCAGCTTGATTCGAATGAAATGGTCCAAATCACCGGGGGTAAAACGGGCTGTGCCGCTTTCGGGGGTATAGCGTGTTGCTGTGTGGATCTTTGGATAACCCAGCTTTGTTTGTGCATGTCATATCCGTACTAGCTTGAACATTGCCGCCCTCCCGCGTTAAACGGAGAGGGCGGCAAAATATTTAGCGTGATGATGAAACACGGTATATCGGCAGCTTCCTCGAATGAAGCTCACTCGAACCACGGGGGGAAAATATGAATTTTGACAGGAGAATATCAAGGAAGGCGTTTTGTTTTGGATTCTTTGCCTTTATTTCTATATCAAAGTGTCAAATACCTGCGTCGGGATCCGACCTGCCGGCGCTTTCAACCGTTCAATGGGGAATGAATATGCGGGAAGTAGAAGATCGTATACATCGGGACGTAGAGGTGTTGGGCGACACGGCTCTTGCGTTTCAGGATTCATTGATGAATACGAATGTTCATGTGATGCTGACATTCGGAGAAGCCGACACTGAGAAGGGATTGCGATTTGTGGAAATTCAATTTGATGAGAAAAATGCGGAAAAGCTGCGCGCCTATCTCAAGGCCAGATACGGAGAAAAGTACAAAACGGAAAAGAAAAAAACGGCAAAGCTTTTTTTTACCGTAAATCTTGAAGCGTCAAAATGGCTTTTGAAAAATGAGAGCGTAATCATGATTGTATTTTCACAGGGTGATCAGATATTGGCTATCAGTCTCCTCTATAAAAGGAAAGGGAAATGATGTTTGTGAATTTCTTGGGCATACTTTAAATCAATTCTAGCGGGGGATTTTATGCGGAATTCATTTGCAGTGTTGTTATCGAAGGACATTTTCGAACGAATAGAATCAGAACCGATTTGGAAAGCTCCATTTTTCACTGTCGTTGCGGGAACGAGTTTGTTGACATGGCTGAAGAGCTGCTGGAGAGGCACATCATTTGTTGCCGATTTCACCGTCCTTGGCGGTGCTTTCGTTTCGATGTCTGTTTGCCTTTTCGTGCTGTGGTCGGTCTTGGCTCTGCTGTTGTACTTCTTCTCATCATTATTCAATCCTCAAAAAAGGATTAACTATAGAACCATGTTTTCACTTGTCTCCCTTTGCGGAATTATCTTTTTAATCGGCGAAATGATAAATTTCATTCTCATGCGGCTGCAGATAATGAAAATGAATTCTTATATCTTACATAACCGATTTCCGATCGGCCTCGACCTATTCTTGATCGGCCGGCATCCAAGCCTCCCTTTCGCTATTTTCCTTTATAGCATTAACCCTGTGATCATTTGGTACTTTGCGACGTTATCGTTTGGACTGAATAGTATCACCGGGATGAGTAAAAATACTGCAAGGTTTACGGCGTTGTCAATTTGGGCGATCGGAGTCGGCTCCGTTGCCCTTATTGCTTCCTTCTTGGGCGGAACGACCATTGGCATCAGGTTGGGATGAACGTCTATGAGTATGCTAAGAAAGAATTTTTTCGCCTTGTCGCTGCGTCTCGTCCTCGGAAGTCTGATGATTTTTGCAGGATGTAGTAAGTTATTTGATCTTCGGTCTTTTTTGATTACCGTTCAACGGCTGGACCTTCTTCCTTCATGGATGATTTTGCCCGTGATGATCCTGATTGTACAAAGTGAAATCTGGTTGGGGATGGCTCTCGTTGTCGGTTTTCGGACAAAGATAATTGCCACTCTGCTGGCCGCGCTCGTTTCATTATTTATCATTGTTATTGCTATTGCTCTTGTTCGGGGAACGGATGGTGATTGCGGGTGCTTTGGATCGATCGATTCGGAACAATTAGGGTTTGGTGTCATCATACGCGATACACTCATTCTGAGCGGCTGTCTTTGGCTCTCATTTCAAAAAGAGCTAAATGTCTCTGCTCACCAAATAAGCAAATAAGGTCATCACGCGAAGGCGCAAAGCCGCGTACGTTTTACTTTTTATATATTTCGCGCCTTGGCGGCTCTGCGTGAGACAGGCTTTCCTGACTTTTCAGAAGGCTCTATTCTCAAATGCAAATTTTTATCGGATGGGGAGATCTGTATTCTGGTCGTGGAAAATCGAATGGTACCGTGATTTCCTTCTAAAAACCTGGGACGGTGTCGGACTTTGCGTTTCTGCAATGGCCGGAGTTACGGCACCGCTTTTCAAAATGTACCGACAAGATCATTCTTAAAGCTTGTTTTTTCCTCCTGAATCAACTATCATTTGATAGAAATATCTCGTTCTGAAAAATGAAAAATCTCCATGCTCACGTTTGACGAAGCATTAGAAAAGATATTGAAGCATGTGCGGCGTTTGTTGCCGGTGAAACTTCCCATCGGCAAATCGCTCGGGTTCGTTCTCGCCGAAGAGATAAGAGCGAAAGAGCCAATTCCGCTTTTTGATTCATCTTCCGTCGACGGATTTGCCGTCCGCGTTCAGGATATTAGCGGTGCATCGGAGGAACATCCGGTGCTCCTGGCTATGCAATCGACAGTTTCCGCCGGATTGGGCCGGCCTCAATTGTTGAAACCGTTTCATACGATAAAAATAATGACCGGCGCACTTCTTCCCCAAAAAACCGGCGCAGTCGTTATGAAAGAATTTGTCAAAGCAAAAGGAGATGCGATTGTCTTCACATCGCGAATAAAGGAAGGCGCCGGCCTTCGGCGGCGTGGAGAAGAATTTAGTAAGGGAGAAATTGTTTTCCCCAAAGGGACCGTCGTGACTCCCCCCGTTATCGGGATGTGCGCCACGCTTGGCTTCGCATCGGTGAAAGTGTATCAGAAGCCTCGTGTTGCACTCGTCATTACCGGGAATGAGCTTCGATCCCTTTCGGCCAGATTGCGCCAAGGACAGATTCGCGATTCGAATTCGTACACTCTGACGGCTGCATTGAAATCAGCAGGTATTTCTCTACTCCTCATACTTCACGCACCCGACAACAAAAAACAAATCTCAAAAGCTTTCGCGCGCGCGTTAAAGAAAGCCGACGTAATTATTTCAGCCGGGGGGATTTCTGTGGGGGATTTTGACTATGTCAAACAAGCTCTTAACGACCTCAGGGTGAAAACGATTTTTTGGAGAGTAGCTATGAAACCTGGAAAGCCAAATTATTTCGGGACGAGAGGGAAAAAACTTGTCTTTGGCTTGCCGGGAAATCCTGTCTCTGCTCTGGTCTCTCTTGAAACATTGGTGATGCCCGCTCTCCGGAAAATGATGGGGATTCCTTTTTCTGAAGGATTGGTTTATCCCGCGGTGATCGAGTCCGATTTGAAAAGGAGCGGTGGTCGAATAGAATTTATCAGAGCTTTTGCCTTTCGCTCACTAGATGGACAATTGACAGTGAGACCGGCTATTGGTCAGGGATCTCACATGGTGGGCGGTCTTGCACAAGCAAATTGCCTTATCGTTGTCCCGAAAGAAAACGAGAGTATAAGCAAAGGGGATACTGTATCAATCCGATTTCTTTCATGGAATCGAATGTGACTTCATTCCGTCTATCTGCAAGCTCCTACTTCTTCTCTCCATTGATGCTGTAAGACAGATTATTACTCTCATTAATGAGAAAATCCCCGCTTTTTTTTGATTTTTGTAAAAAAGCGGAGAGCGTTGTTTCTTTCAACACTCCACAAGGCATTAAAACAAATTGCTTTAAAGGAGATTTTCGGAAAGTCTTGGTGGCATAATAGTTGAGAAGGATTGTTCCATGCGTTACGAATCGCAGGATTTATATGCTAACGCCGAATACAATCTTATTAAAGAGTTCAATGAAGCGCGCCGGGAAGAAAACGATTTCGGGAGAGAAGAAAAACATTCTCCTTCACTCTGCGGACAAGGATTTGACGAAGAGTCTTTCGATTCTTTTGCAGGATCAGTACGGGATTGTTGCGACAGAGACGGTTGAGGAGCTTGCGCTTCAAAGAAATAACAAATGCATTTCTTTGCTTGTTGTCGACCTCGAACGTTCGATCCCCGCATTGCTTGCGGAATTCGAACAACGGCGACTCGAAAACCCTCATGTCCCTATTATAGTCCTTTATGCTTTCCGGCAAGGCCAGCCGGAATGGGAAAAGAAAATCCGGCAGCTTGCCAGCCAGGTCTTCTATAAGCCTGTCCAAATTGAACAAGTTTTGGAAGCAATTTCTGCCGAAGAGAAATTGCATAAAGAGCTGGAAAAAAGGTAGGCCCCCCTAGTGCGTTGAAATCCCGCAGGCTGTCTTGAGTAGTGGTACACTTTCGAAGTAAATGTCATTCCGGCGAAAGCCGGAATCCATTCAATTAGGTCTGGATGCCCGCTTTCGCGGGCATGACAATTACTTTTTTATCTTGAATACTCAAAGTAGCCAACTACCATGTCTTGAAAAAGTTTGACTTCGTTCGAACAAGTTGGTAACTTTTTCATACTTATCAACGAGAGATAGGCTATGAAAATTGCCACGATGATGTTTCTTGTGGTTTTCAGCAGAGCGGCTACTACAGCGCAGGAACTCAACAAATTCCAATCCACCGATACACTCATTCCGAAGAGCTTGGTTTTTCCCGGTTCCCAAAATTCTCTCAAGAGCTTTTCATTACTTCCCCATCTACGACTTGCTGACGTCGAAATTACTCGCGAATTTCCAACCAGTTCGTTCGGTAATGCCCTGCTGTCGGAACCCCCCGTCGCGGAGAAGCGGGCTGATTTTTCCTGGCAGATGGGTTTCACTCGAAAAAACGATGACCCTCTTGAAGCGCTCCGAATGATGCTTGGCGCCGTCGAAGCCGGCGGGGCATCGTACCTTGCCTATCGACACATTTCGAAGTACGGTTTCCTGAAATAGCTTGCTGTAACTGCCGGATTTACACGAACAGAAGAGATCCCGCTTTATATGCGGGATTTATTATTGAGGGTTGTTTCTCAGAACGGAAATTCCTGCTGTGTTGAAACCGGCGAAGGGAGTTTCGTTTCTTCTCGTTTCTTCGCGACGCCATGGACGGAATTCGATTGCACGAAAATAGCTTTGCGGGGCGTTACCGGGCACGCGTGCTCACACGCGCCGCAGCCGACACAATACTGGTTGTCTACTTCAGGAATAAAGAGCTTGCCGTACGGCACCATCCTCACAGCTTTTGTCGGGCAGTGTTCGGAACATGCGCCGCAATCGGTCTTCTTCGTTTCAACAATGCAATCTTCTTTTACAAAATGTGTTTTACCAATCTGAAGTAATTTCTTTTCCTCGCGCAGGATCGGTTGAATTGCGCCGGTGGGGCATACTTGGCCGCAAAGAGTGCAATCGAAATTGCAGTAATTAACAGAATAGTCCATTCGTGGCTGCATCACACCGGCTATCCCGAATTCAAAAAAAGATGGCTGTAACACATGCGTCGGGCAGGTGCTCACGCAGAGATGACAAGCTGTACAACGGCTCGTGAATCGGCGTATGCTCCGTCCACCGGGGGCAACAACGGGTGTTCTTCGTGATTCCTCAAACGTTGGATTCTCTGAAGGCGACGGTTGTTTCATTCCAACAAACATCAGAATTCCGGATGATGCGGCGGCAAGAACCACTCTTCGCCCGGCATCGACCGGCGGTTGCTGTGGTGGCTTGGCTTTCCCGTATGTGTACTTCATCCCGACTGTCGGGCATGAACTGAGGCAATCGAAGCAGCCGACACATGCCGCGAAATCAATCTGCCGCTTCTTACTGTCGATACACCGTGCACGACAAACACGTTCGCATAATCCGCAATCGATGCATTGTTCGTTTTGGATTGTTATTCGAAATATCGCAAAACGCGAAAACAGGCTCAGAACTCCGCCGACGGGGCACAACGTGTTGCAGAAAAATCTCCCATAGTAATACGAGAGCCAAAACAAGCCTGCAAAAAAAATAATTGATGCGGCAACAACTGAAACGGCAAGCCCTTTGAGCGGAATTTCATAGAGGAAAAACACCTGGTGTTTTGTGAGAATAAGCGCCGCAGCATTGTTAAGAAGAAAAAAGAGCGGGCGAACAATGTTTGAGAGGATTCTGCCGAAGCTGCTGAAAGGCTCGAAAAAATTCAGGATGAAAAGACTCCCGCATAGAGCGGTGGCAATGATGATGAGAGAAATTCCATAATGGAGTGCGTAGTGCGGCGTTTTATACGGAAACTTTCGGTGCTTAAAATTTCTTTTCGCGGTCCAGATGAAAATATCTTGGAGTGTTCCCAACGGACAGAGGTGAGAGCAATAGATTCTTCCGGCCAACAGCGTTGCCGCCAAGACGATGCCGACTCCGATCAGGGCGGTCCCCGATCCACCGAGAACATGGATGATCGCTGGCCCTGCTTGCAGCGAAAGAATTGAAGAAATAAAGACTGGTGGTACAAGGTTGGCGAAATCTAAAAAGAAAATTGTCGTCAGAAGCATCGACAGCGTTGCGACACCCCATCGGATAATCCTGAGATAGCGCACGGTCAGAGGGAGATTCGTTTGATGTTAAGTTGGTCGAGGTTTGCGCGCCCGACTTTTTGCTGCGCGGCTATTTGAATGTATCGGATCTCGGACGGATCAATGCCGAACAACTTTGCCCCGGCAACGTCGATGGCGACGATGTCGGTTGAGATCAATTGCGCTTTCATCTTCACGATATCATCCTCCGAAACGCCGCGGGGCCCGTTGCGCTTCATGACATAATAGGCGTCGAGGATATTCAAGTCCGGTTTTCGATACGCCGCGAAATCAGCAATACATTGGTGGAGGTCGTTGGCATGCCATGCACGGCGGTCCCACACGGTTCCCATCAAATTTTTCATCGACATCGTCAGCCTGGCCGAGTCGTGGTCTTTCAGAATAGGGACGTTGATGAAGACGTCCGATTCGAGGATCAGCTCGTGCACTTTTGCCGTTGTCAAATTTTTTGCTCCGGGTATCGTTACATCGTGAAAATAGCCCTCCGTGTTTCCAGGCGCTATTTTTCCACCTGCGTCGGTTACGGCCAAAGCGATGCCGCTGTCTTTATAGGAGCGCTGCCAGTTGTCGCAGGTGTTGTCGAAGACGACAACTTCTTTTGCCCCTGCCCCGATACATTGCCTGACAATTTCCGAAATCAATTTCGGATTGGTGTTCCCGCCCCGTTCAGGAGGAACGTCCCATCCTATGTTCGGCTTCACAACAACCTTTTGTCCTTTTTTGATGAATGATTTCATCCCGCCAAGGGCTTCCATTCCTTTGGTGAACATCGCATCCGGCTCGCCTCCTTTAACGGCCACAAGATCGAAGTTGCCGGTTGGCGTGCTTTCCCACATTGTGCCGCCGAACAATTTTAAATTTCCGAGAGTGGAGCTGGTACCTGCAAGAACTGAAATTCCTGCTGCGCGTAGAATAAATGACCTGCGATCCATTATTACCTCAATGTCTGTGCATAATGATTGACGGAATTGCTCAACGATAAGAGTGCAATTTTCCTGCCAGTTTTAGGCCTATGCGTCCTAAAAAAACAAATGCAATCGCTGAAATCTTTAATGGAAAGTCATGGGATTCCTATTTGCGCAGTGAGAAAGATCAGGATTTCGCATTCATGAGAAGAGGCAAGCGAATTCCATTAATTCTTCTTTGCGATTGACTTATGGATTATAGCTTTGGGATATTTTGCAAAACCGCGATCATCGGTAGTGGTACACTTTCAAAGTAAATGTCATTCCAGCGAAAGCCGGAATCCATGCAATTAGGTCTGGATGCCCGCTTTCGCGGGCATGACAATTCATTTTTTATCTTGAATACTCAAAGTAGCCCACTACCCGATCATCGGGACAAAGCAAGCATCTGTAATTAATCTCATCAGAAGAAATGTTGGGCGCTCATTGGTCGCTCCTTGCAATTCTTAAGATATTTTCCGAATTAGTATTTACTCTATTCACCTTCTTCTCCTTTTGGAAAACGAACTGGATTATCCGTCCTTCGACTGATCGCTCGGTTTATTTGTTGGGAATGAGGTATTTTATTCCTATTTTTTGGGAAATGGCGCTTTCTGGAGTTCAATCTAGGAAAACCAAATAAAGAGATAAGCTTAAACCGCAGAAATTAATTGATTTTGATGTTGAATTTATTGGCACAATCCTTGCCGAATTTTTCAACGTGTGGGTTAGTGTGCAAAACAAAAGGTGCCTTTTTAGTATGTTGATAAAAAGAAATGTTATCTGTCGAATACTCATTCTGCTTTTCATTACAGTAAAATTCTCACCTCTCCTCATTTCACAAACGAAAGAAGATTGCCTTACCTGTCATTCCGACAGCACGTTAACAACTGAACGGAACGGGAAGACTATTTCGTTGTACATGGATGACCGGATACTTGCTCATTCAGCGCATAAAACATTTGTCTGTGTAGCGTGCCACACAGGTTTCGACCCGAACAATATTCCGCACAAAGAAAAGATCACGCCGGTTCAATGCCAGACCTGTCACAAAAATGTAGAAGCGAAACATCCTTTTCATAGTACACTTCTCTCAAAAGCGGGCGCTGACGTTAGCAGGATGTGCAAGGAGTGCCACGGCACACACAATGTCCAGTCGCCAAAAATTCCCGGAACAAAATTCAATTCCACCAATGTCGTTCAAAGCTGCGGCGAATGTCACAGCAAGGAAAAAGAAAAATATTTGGAATCGGCTCACGGCAAAGCTTTATTTTCCGGAAACTTGAATGCGCCTACATGCGTCGTGTGTCATTCAAAAAATATCACGGAGGTAAAAGCGGAAGCCGATTCTGCCCAGTTGAAGATCGTGCAAGAACAGGTTTGTATTTCATGTCACGTGAAGAATAAACAAACGCCCGTGTATATGCCGACTGCAAACTTTGTCATGTCATACGAGCAAAGCGTGCATGGCATGGCGCTCAAGAACGGCAACGGGAGAGCTGCAAATTGTGTCGACTGCCACGGCAGCCACGGAATAAAAAAAGGGAGCGACCCGACATCATCGGTGAACAGGCTCAATATCCCGAACACGTGCGCAAAATGCCATGCCTCCATTGCCGAGGAATACAAGGGAAGCATACACGGTTCGGCGTTTCTGGCGGGCAACAAGGATGTGCCGGTGTGTACCAATTGCCACGGTGAGCATAATATCCTCGCGCCGAAAAACCCAAACTCACCGGTTTCAAAACTTCACGTCTCCGCGCAGGTGTGCTCGCCCTGCCATAATTCGGTACGGCTCAGCGAAAAATTCGGGCTTGCTGCCGAACGAGGTCAAAGCTTCGACAACAGTTACCACGGCCTTGCGACAAAGGCGGGGGACGTGGAGGTCGCGAACTGTGCGAGCTGCCATGGCGTTCATGATATTTTACCGTCGAGTAATCCGAAGTCGAGGGTGAACAAAGCGAATCTTGCCGTCACGTGCGGAAAATGCCATCCCGGAGCGAACGAGAATTTTACAAAAGACCCGGTGCATCTTATTGTGACCGCGAAGGACAAGGATTTACTCTATTATGTTACATCGGGATATATTCTTCTCATCATCCTTACCATAGGCGGAATGTTTGCACATAATGCGTTGGATTTCGTAAAGAAATCGAAGCGAAAACTGCGCGTGAGAAGAGGAACAATCTACGAAGAAGACCTCGGCCACTCATTGTATGTCCGGATGACGTTGAATGAACGGTTGCAGCACGGCACGTTGATTGTCAGCTTTGTAACGCTTGTCATCACCGGCTTTATGTTGAAATTCCCCGACGCGTGGTGGGTGGCGCCGATTCGGTCAATCAGTCCGGCAGTCTTCGAGATTCGCAGCCTGCTTCATCGAATCGCCGGTGTCGTATTGATTCTGGCAGGCCTGTATCATGTCTATTATATACTCTTTGTGCCGAGAGGAAGACAGCTCTTGCGTGATTTGCTTCCGAAGTTACAGGATGTTCACGACGCAATAGCTGTTGCGAAGTACAATCTCGGCATTAGTAAAGTGAAGCCGCAATTTGACCGGTTTAGTTACGTGGAGAAGAGCGAGTATTGGGCGTTAGTCTGGGGAACGGTAGTCATGGCGGGGACTGGGTTTATTCTTTGGTTCGATAATAAATTCCTCGGACTCATCGGAAAGCTCTGGTGGGATGTCGCGGGAGCAGTGCATTACTACGAGGCATGGCTCGCAACGCTCGCCATCGTGATTTGGCATTTTTATTTTGTCATCTTTAACCCCGACGTGTACCCGATTAATCTTGCATTCCTTAAAGGAACGATCACGGAAGAAGAAATGCACGACGAACATCCGCTGGAACTGCGCCGCATTAAAGCCGAAGAGATGAAACGGATTGAGGAAGAGGAGAAAGCGAAAAGTGAAAAGTGAAAAGTTAAAAGTTGTAGGTTGTAAGTTGTAAGTTAAATGCAGTAGACAGCGGACTCATGACTACGAACTAAGGACTCCGCACTAAGGACTCCGCGCTACGAACTTAATTCTTCATTTGCTTCTCTTTTTCTATAACGGTATTATCCAACAATCATGAAGAGGCTCGTACCGAAATCGTTTTTTAACCCGACAAGTTTTGCAGGTGCGGCGCTTGCCATTGTTAGCTTCGGGCTGATTTTATTCCTCCTCCTTCTCGAAGCCTTCGCTGGCCATCAAAGTCCCTACATGGGAATCATCGCGTTCGTGATTCTTCCCGGATTTCTCCTCATGGGTCTCGCGATAGCCGTTGTCGGAATGGTGTTCGAACGGAAACGGGTGCATGTTTCAGAAAATCGTTTTCCCCGCATCGACCTCAACAATCCGCATCACCGGTCAATGTTTGCTTTCTTCTCGGGGCTTGTCATCATTCTACTTTTGTTTTCCGCGTTCGGAAGTTACCAAGCGTACCAGTACACAGAGTCGGTGCAATTCTGCGGCGAAGTTTGCCACAGCGTCATGAAGCCGGAGTACACCGCGTACCTGTATTCTCCCCACGCAAGGGTGTCCTGCGCCGAGTGCCATGTGGGATCGGGAGCGGACTGGTATGTGAAGTCGAAGCTCTCGGGTGCATACCAGGTGTATTCTGTTTTGTTTCACAAGTATTCGCAGCCCATCGAGACGCCGGTGAGAAATCTTCGTCCGGCGCAAGAGACGTGTGAGCATTGCCACTGGCCAAAACAATTCTATTCGGAAAAACAGGTTGTGAAACATTATTTTCTCTCCGATGAGAAGAATACCGAGTGGTGGATTTCCCTTCTGATGAAAATCGGCGGTGGGAACAGTGAATCCGGCCCGACCTCCGGAATTCACTGGCACATGAACATCAGCAACAGGATTACGTATGTTGCTACCGATTCGCAGAGGCAGGTCATTCCATGGATCCAATCAAAAAGGCCGGACGGCACCGTCGTGACATATACTTCGACTGACGGTGGGTTGAGCGAAGAGCAGCTTAAAAACGGCGAAAAACGCCGGATGGACTGTATCGATTGCCATAACCGTCCCACGCATATTTATCGTCCGTCTAATGAATCGGTGAATGAGGCGATGACGCTGGGTTGGATCGATCCACGCATTCCGGCAATCAAAGCCACGGCCGTGGATGCGTTAGAAAAGCCGTACGCAACGCAAGCAGGGGCGATGGACAGTATCGGCATCTTCGTTCGCGAACAGTATGCAGAGCGATATCCCGACGTTGCTCGCTCGATGAAGGCCGACCTTGACACTGCCATTGAGTGCATCAAACGAATATACAGCAGGAATTTCTTTCCAGAAATGCGAGTGTCGTGGAAACACTACCCCAACAATATAGGGCACCTCTACTCGCCCGGCTGTTTCCGGTGCCACGACGGAAAGCACGTGGGCGATAACGGCAAGGTTCTCTCGCGAGATTGTAATACATGTCATGTGATTCTCGCGCAGAAGCTTGACCATGACATTCTTCGGGTGTCGTTGAACGGAGTCGAGTACCGCCATCCTGTCGATATCGGCGATGCTTGGAAACAAATGAATTGCAGCGATTGTCACAGCAGCGGGTCGTAATCGCATGACGTTGCTGAACATGGTCCCGATGTTTTGCTGCGCCGCAGCATCTGAAAAATGGAAACCGATTTTTCCGATAATTTATTATTGCCTTGTGTGAATTATGATTGAGCATCCCCCGATTCAACCTCAGCAATCGAAGAGAGATTTCCTCAAATACATTCTCGGCGGAAGTTTAGTTGTGTGGATCGGCACCATCCTGTACCCGGTCATCTCATACCTCAAGCCCCCGAGCCAGGCTGAAGTGGAAGTCAGCAGCGTGAAAGTCGGCAAGCTCTCCGATATCGAAAAAGACAGCGGGACGATCGTGAAGTTCGGCAGTAAACCCGTGATTCTTCTTCGACTTGCGAGCGGGGAACTCCGCGCGTTTTCAGCAACGTGCACGCACCTCGAATGCACCGTTCAATACCGGAAAGATTTGGGGCTGATCTGGTGCGCATGTCACAACGGAAAGTACGACGTGAACGGCAGGAATGTTTCGGGACCGCCACCGCGTCCGTTGGATGAATACAACGTCAACATTCAAGGAGGGGAGGTCTTCATCTCCAAGAAATCATGAAACAATCATTGAAGAAATGTTATGACTGGTTGAATGAACGGGTCGAGTTGGATGACCTGATAAAATTCATGGGAAAGAAATACGTTCCGGTTCACCGTCATTCGGTTTGGTACTATTTTGGCGGCGTCTCGCTCTTTTTGTTTATCATTCAGGTCCTGACAGGAATTCTTTTATTGATGTACTATAAAGGGAGCGAGCAACTCGCGTTCGAAAGCATACAGTTTATCATGTCGAAGGTCCAATTTGGCTGGCTCATTCGGTCGATTCATAGCTGGACCGCGAACCTGTTCATCCTGACAATAATGATTCACATGTTCAGCGTGTTCTTCGAGAAATCGTACCGCAAGCCCCGTGAGCTTACCTGGTTCACCGGCATGTTGATGTTCTTTCTCGCGCTTGGCTTTGGGTTCAGCGGATACCTGTTGCCGTGGAATGAGCTTGCGTACTTCGCGACGAAGGTTGGCACGGATATCGCGGGCATTGTTCCGTTGGTTGGCAAACCAATGATGATTTTTCTGCGCGGTGGCGATGAGGTAACGGGCGCAACACTCTCACGGTTTTTTGGGTTTCACGTTGCGGTGTTTCCCGGGATTTTTACCGTACTCCTCGGTATTCATCTTCTTCTGGTGCAGCGGCAGGGAATGAGCGAGCCGTTGTCGCCGGAAAATGAACCGGCTGGCGAACGAAAGACCATGCCATTCTTCCCGAATTTTCTTTTGCGGGATTTGTTGCTATGGCTTATTGTGCTGAATCTGCTGGCAATTCTTGCGGTCTTCTTCCCGTGGGAATTAGGGAAAAAAGCGGATGCATTTGCCGCGGCCCCTGCGGGAATAAGACCGGAATGGTATTTCCTCTTCATGTTTCAGACACTGAAATACATTCCGGGAAAACTTTGGATTTTTGACGGCGAAGTGTTCGGGATTATGCTGTTCGGCGTCGCCGGATTGCTCTGGATGCTTGTCCCGATCTGGGATAGAAAGAGCGCTCGAGGAGAGAAGAACCGCTTTATTACGTACATCGGGCTGTTTGTTATTTTCTACATGATAATTTTTACAATGATCGGATGGGCATCATGAAGATGCGCTTAGTTGTGTTGACTGCCGTATTGATGAGTGTGGCAAGCGCGGCATTTGCCGGCGACCAGTGCCTGACCTGTCACGAGGCGCTCGACGATGCGCCGTCGAAGTTGTTCAAACATGATGTTCACTTCAGGAAGGGTTTGTCGTGCGCGGATTGCCACGGCGGGAACTCGAAATCTGAGGACGCAGAAGTAGCAATGAACAAGAACGAAGGCTACATCGGTGCGCCAAAGGGAGACGAAATTTCGAAAATGTGTGCGAGCTGTCATGCTGATCCGGAAGTCATGAGGCGGTACGGATCACAATTACCGACCGACCAATGGGAAAATCTTCAAGCGAGTGTCCACGGAAAACTTTCAACCAACGGAAAAGAACATATTCTGCAATGCACAACATGCCACTCGGCGCACGGAATCGTTTCGGTGAAAAGTCCGGCCTCACCCGTCTCCCCGTTACATGTGGTAAAAACGTGCACACAGTGCCATGCGAACGCTGTGTACATGCGAACCTACAACCCTTCATTGCCGGTCGACCAGCTCGATAAGTACAGGACGAGCGTACACGGTATCCGTAATGCAAAAGGCGACCCGCATACGGCGGAGTGCGTAAGCTGTCATGGCAGTCACGATATTCGTTCAGCGAAAGATGTAAAATCGAAAGTTTACCCAACGAATATTCCCGCGACATGTGCACACTGCCACAGCGACTCCGTCCTGATGAAAGCGTATAAGATTCCGACAGATCAATTTGAAGAGTTTGCCAAAAGCGTTCACGGTATTGCTCTTCTACAGAAGAACGATGTATCTGCCCCCGCATGCAACAGTTGTCACGGCAATCACGGTGCCGCTCCCCCCGGCGTAGAATCGGTATCCAAAGTATGCGGGACATGCCATGCACTGAATGCCGATTTGTTCTCGTCCAGTCCGCACAAGAAAGCGTTCGATGATCGTAAACTCCCTGAATGTGAAACGTGCCATGGAAACCACGGGATTCTTGGGGCGACGGATAAACTTCTTGGTGTGGCATCCGATGCGACATGCAGCCGGTGTCATACTGAAAGTAAAAGTGTGAAGGGCTTTCTCGTTGCGCGAACAATGCGCACGTTGATCGATAGTCTTGAATTTTCCGAGCAACATGCCGGGTTGCTGATCAATGAGGCTGAACAAAAGGGGATGGAAGTATCTGAGGCAAAGTTCACATTGCGTGATGCAAGGCAGGCATGGCTCGAATCACGAACGATGGTGCATTCGTTCAATGAAGAAAAATTCCATAATGTCGTGCAAAAGGGATTACTGGTCACTGCGACCGTCTCGGAACAAGCTACACAGGCGATCGATGAATACTATTTCCGGCGTTACGGATTAGGGTTTGCGACTATCATCATCACCATTCTTGCTTCGTCATTGTATCTCTATATCAGGAGAATAGAACGAAGGCAGCGGAGCTAACGGATCATCGTATGAATCGTGAATACCAAAAAGCTGCTTCTGAAGTTTTTCATGGCGCTGTTTCGCGATCACACTAATTCTCAATATCATCGTGGCTAAGGTAAAACCCTAATTGATTGAATGCCGCGGATCCTTCTCGGAAACCGACGAGTTGCGCTATCAGGGACAAAAAGAAGGGAATTATGCATGTTTACCATTCTCATCATTGCAAATTTTGCTAATCATATCTTCTTGTATTTGAGATTGTGATTTCCAGAAATCCTTAAAAAGGGGGGAAATCCAGCGCCGTTCTCTCGGCACATTATTTGAGAGATAAATCGTTGAGGATTTGAACGGCAAAAAACTTCAAACCTAAAAGGAAAGAACCCTGAGATGAAAAAATTAGTAGAGATGTTAGTGATGGTTGCGCTCGTCGCTCTTTTTGCTTTCCCATCAGTTGCACAGCACAAATACGTCGGAGTCGTAATGTGCTCCGCGTGCCATAGGACTGAGAAGGCAGGAAAGCAATTCGATATTTGGAAGGCATCGGCGCACGCCAGTGCATTTAAGGTACTCGAATCGCCGAAGGCAGATGACATTGCGAAAGCAAATGGTTTGAAAGTGAAAGCGTCCGAAGCCCCTGAATGCCTTAAGTGCCACGTAACGGGATACGGAGTAGACAAATCGCTTACGGCTGTTTTGAAGATGGAAGATGGAATTCAGTGTGAATCGTGTCACGGACCGGGATCAGACTACAAATCAATTCCGATTATGAAAGATAAAGCGAAAGCCGAAGCTGCGGGTTTGATTCTCGCTACAGACGACCCAAAACTTTGCACACAATGTCACAATAGTAAGAGTCCGACATTCAAGGAGTTTAAGTACAAAGAGGCGTGGGAAAAGATTAAGCATCCTATCCCTGTTGCCGCGAAATAAAGTGTATTCGCTCCATCCTTGGAGCGATACTTCCCCCGCCGGTAACCTACATACCGGCGTTTATCCCACGAGGCTCGGCAAAGCCTCCAGACCGCAAAACAATCCCGCTTCGTCTTCTGATGAAGCGGGATTCCTATTTTATAGAAGGGGCGTAATCTATTCTTGATACTTGGAAGGAAGTTCGGCATAATTACATAAAATCGAAGAAAATGAAAGAAAATTTGTAAGTATGAATGGCACAATCCTTGTCTTTATTCCCACCACATGAGTAAAGGGAATTGCCGCTATGAAATATAAAATACTATTTTTCATTCTTCTGTTTGTGACAGCAACGGCGTCTGCACAGCTTGCGACGGGACGATTCACGACATCGTTTTATGGCTGGCAGGGCCGGAACGCAGATCTGGACATTCAAAATTATATGCGCGGTTTTGAGAACGTCCAGTTCGACCTTTCCCAGCAGAATTTTTCATTCAACACGAACTTTCAGTATTCAAAAGATTTCGGTACAACAATCGGCACTGACCCTGATCTGCAGCTTTCGTCGTTGGTCCTGAGGGCGCGAAACATCGCTGACGTCGGAGACATTTCTGTCGGCCGTCAGTACGTCTTTGCGGGAGTCGGCAATGGCTTGATCGACGGTGCGGTTGCAAAAGCAATGTTGTTTGATAGAAGAGTTGGCGTCACGGCGTACGGAGGATACAATATCATTGAATCGCGCTCGATCGACCTAAAAGAAAGTCTTCCGGACAATTCGCTGTATGGGGGACAAATTACGGTGGAGCCGGTCGAGAACGGTATCGTCGGCCTGAGCTATATGAAGATGACACGTAAGCCGGAGCCGTTTACCGCTCTTCGCGCCGATTCATTATTCGACCCGGAAGTAATTCTCATCGCGTACTCGCCGACGGAAGAAGAATATGCCAGTGTCGATGCACGGTACAGTTTCATGAATGGTGCGAGCCTCTACGGCCGCTCGGACTATGATTTCAATTTCCAGAGAATTTCGCGGGCTGAAATGGAAGCCCGTGTTGGAATTTTTTCTTCACTGAGTGCAACCGCCGACTACCTCTACCGTCAGCCGGAGGTTGCGTACAATTCGATCTTCTCTGTTTTCAACACCAATAGTACCCAGGAGTTAGAAGCCGGTCTTGATTATGAGGTGATGCCATTGTTTCACACGTTCGCACGTTATGCGTTGGTTCAGTACGTTGACGACAATAGCCAGCGTGTAACGGTCGGCGGTTCGTACGATATTATTAACGTCTCCTACACGCAAAACTTTGGCTACGAGGGCGACTTGAATGGCCTGTCCATCCAGGCAGTGTATCCGATGATGGAACGGAAATTTGTGCCGAACATCGGATTCGGTGTTGCAGGTTATCAAATGTCCGATGATGCTCCCAAAAATACCGTTGTCAACGGCAGCGTTGGAGCCACATACCGCCCACTGCCTGCGTTCTCCACCGATGCCCAGGTGCAATGGATGCGTAATCCGCTCTACTCAAACAACGTCCGCGTGTTTTTGAAAGTAAACTACTGGTTCAGTGATCGTCTCAGTTGGTTCTAAGGAAACTCTATGAGAAACAAAATTCTTTTGTTTGGAGCGTGTCTCGCAGCAGTGGTTGTTGCCGCATTCGGCGGAGGTTGGTCGGACAACGGCAATGCCAAAGCGGATGCCGACACTGTGAAGGTGATCAAATTCTCCCATCAAAAACATATCAATGAATTTGGGATTGATTGCGCGACATGTCACGCTGAAGCTGCGACAAGCCAGGTATCGTCGGATACGCTGATTCCCGGACACGCAGTGTGCCAGACGTGCCATGAAGACCAGGTGAACAAAACGTGCGGGTATTGCCACGCCGACGAGAAAAATCCCAAGGGGTTCGCTCGAGAAACGCGGGAACTCAGGTTCAATCACAAGAAGCATGTGACCGACGGGAAGATGGAATGCGTAACGTGCCACACCGGCTTGGATAAGGTTGACTATGCTTCTGAGGCGAACATGCCCACAATGGCAACGTGCAACACATGCCATAACAATACAAAGGTCAATAACCAGTGCGAGACATGTCACACGAATCTCGCTACACTCCGCCCGGCATCACATAATCAAGGAAATTTTGTAAAGAACCATGCAACGCTCGCGCGGTTGAATGCAATGGATTCGCAATGCTCAATGTGCCACACAGAAAGCTATTGCGCGCAATGCCACGACGGGTCTAATTTAACGGCGTTGTCAGCTAAAGAAAAAACCGGCATGATCTCTCCCCGCACAATGGGGGACGACAAATCGCAAGCGTTGAAAGGACAGTCGATCCACGATATCAATTACCGTTTCACTCATGGTATTGAGGCGCGGGGCCATGCCGCGGATTGCCAGGTTTGCCACCAAGAACAGGCGTTTTGCAACGATTGCCACCAGACCGGAAGCCAGGCGCTTGGCGGAACAATTCCTACTTCTCATGAAGCGGCTGGGTTTGTCACTATCGGAGTCGGGACAGGTGGCGGAGAACACGCACGCCTTGCCCGCCGCGAAATCGAAAGTTGCATGTCGTGCCATGACGTTGAAGGGGCGGACCCCGTATGTATGAAATGTCACGTGGACCCGGACGGCATCAAGGGCACAAATCCAAAAACGCATCCGAGCGGATTTATGACCAGCAACCACGGTGATTGGCATACGAACGCCGGTGCAACATGCTTTGCATGTCACACCGATCCTAATGCAAAACCGGTCTCCATGGGTGGAATCGCAGGCCAAGGTTTTTGCGGGTATTGTCATGGAAAAAAGTGAGCAAACTATGAAAACAAGTGTGTATCGTGGAATTATTTTCGTCGTGTCTCTTGGATTGCTGGCGGGTTGCAGTAAATTGAAGAATGACCAAATACCAACGGCTCCGACGCTGAGCGTCCATGGAGTTGGGTTTACAGACCCTTCGTCGACGAATTTTCACGGCAATGCAGTTCGACAATTAAATTGGGACATGACGACTTGTAAATCGTGCCATGGGGGAAATTTCGCAGGCGGCACAGCGCAGTTGTCCTGTCTCACCTGTCATACTCAGCCAAATGGACCGGAAGCGTGCAATACATGTCATGGTACGTTCAACGCCCCGGTCAGTAACATCGCATTGTGGGCTCCTCCTCGGGATGTGAGCGGTGATACGTTGACGACGAGCCGAGGCGTCGGTGCACATCAGGGACATTTGCAAGCGACGATTGGGAAAGCACTTCAGTGCCAGGAATGCCATACGGTGCCGGCACAAGTGTATGTTGCAGGGCATCTCGATCATCCTTTGCCTGCGATAGTTGCTATGAATGATACGCTCGCTAATTTATCTTCGGGAAACGGAGCGCTTGTTCCACATCCGGCCTACGATGCCACTCAATTACAATGCAACAATACTTTCTGCCACGGAAATTGGCAGGTGCAAAAATCATCTGCACCTGCAGACAGGCAATACATCTATATCGATTCTATGATCGTTGGGTCAAATTATTCTCCAAAATGGACAGGAGGAATAAATGAGGCGGCGTGCGGCACCTGTCATGGTCTGCCGCCAAAGGGGCATCTGGGATATGGAACGTCGGATCTTCCCGTCACCGAGTGCGGTGGCTGCCACGTGGGAATCGTTGATGAAAACGGTAAAATCATGAATCCGGCAAAACATATCAACGGAAAGATTGATTACGAGATGACTGAAAGAAATTTCTAGTATTTCGAACGGAGCGGAGTGATGGCAGGTACGATTATTTTGGTTATTGCGTTGGTGAGCGGTCTGGTTGCGGTGTGGTCATACTATCAATCTGCATCAGGAACGCAGAATCTCCTGAGCCTTGGAAGGAAGGGACTTTACGTTAGCGCCGCCGCTATTATTGCCGCGGCAGCGCTGCTCTTAGGAAATATTCTTCGGCATGATTTTTCGTTTGCTTATGTTTGGAATTACAGCGACAGAAAATTACCGCTCCAATTTCTCATCTCGACATTCTATGCAGGACAAGAAGGGAGCTTCCTCTTTTGGGCCTTTTGTTCGTCCATCCTGAGTTTCTTCGTGCTGCATTACACAAGAACGCGCAAGCTTGAAGCACATGTGTTGGCAATTT
This sequence comes from uncultured Bacteroidota bacterium, assembly GCA_963717445.1. Taxonomy (GTDB): domain Bacteria; phylum Bacteroidota; class Ignavibacteria; order UBA10030; family UBA8401; genus JAGVPT01. Next base: position 3,332,931 of record OY970334.1, read on the forward strand.
TTCTCGCGACCCAATCGTTCCTCGTGCTCATCCTTCTTTTCAAATCTCCTTTCACAATGATTTGGGATGCTTTCCCCGGGCAAATCCTTCCGGGTCAAATTCCCGCTGACGGCAAAGGCCTGAACCCCTTGCTGCAAAATTTTTGGATGGTCGTTCATCCGCCGGTATTATTCATAGGGTTTGCGGTGACCGCTGTTCCTTTTAGTTTTGCGGTAGCAGCTTTATGGCGGAAAGATTTCACCTCGTGGGTGACGAGCGCTTTCCCGTGGGCGCTATTTTCAGGATTGATTCTCGGTGTGGGAATAATGCTCGGCGCGTATTGGGCATACGGCGTTCTTGGGTGGGGCGGTTATTGGGGGTGGGACCCTGTGGAAAATTCATCGCTTATTCCATGGCTTGTGCTGATGGCGTTAGTGCATACGATGGTGATTCAAAAAAGGACCGGAAATTTCGTGCGAATGAATTTTGTGCTTGCGATCCTCTCGTTCTTTTTTGTCATCTATAGCACATTCCTGACTCGAAGCGGAGTTCTTGGCGATTCATCGGTCCATTCATTTACCGACCCGGGGGCTGCAGTGTACGGTTTGCTGATCGTGTTTCTTGTCGCCGTTGCTCTTCTCGGTTTCGGGATGATGTATTTTCGTCGTCATGAGCTGAGGATTCACGCTGCGCCGTTAAAATATCCTTCGCGGGGATTTGTCGTCAGCCTCGGCTCATTTGCATTGCTGGCATTGTCTGCGGTTGTTCTGTTTGGGACGAGCCTGCCGATTTTTTCAAAAACAACCGTCGAATCGTCGTTCTACGATACGATGAGTCTTCCTATTGCCGCCGCTATTGCTCTCTTGATCGGGTGGAGCCTTCTTCTTCGCTGGGAGAATGAGGATGGCTCAGCACTGTTCAAACGATCGCTCAAGTGGATCATCGCCTCTTTGATTGTCGCTTCAGCGATGGCGTATTTCGGGGTCCGCGATATCGTGATGCTCTTTTTCGGATTCTCGTCTGCATTTGCGTTCTTTGTCAATATTGAAATCGCGTACCTTACGGCAAAAGGCGACCCTCGTTTGATGGGCGGAAAAATTGCACACATCGGGCTGGCGCTCTTCTTTCTCGGCGTTCTTGCGTCGGGAAAATATGGTGAAAAGCAGCATCTCGCACTCTCATTAAATATGCCCCAGCAGGCATTCGGCTACACGCTCACCTATAAAGGAAGCAGACCGGTTGAGGGGAAAAAATTTGCATTTGATATCGAGATGGAAAAAGGAGCGACACGATTTCAACTTTCTCCGGTCATGTTTGAAACGGGCGATCAGGGGACCATGCGCCGTCCCGATATTAAATCTTTTTTGACGAGCGACATTTACATTTCTCCCGTTTCATTAGATCGTTCTGAAAACACTGACGAACATGGCGGCGAAATGGTGTCCATTAAAAAAGGGGAAACGGTTTCATTGGGAAATGTCAAGGCGACGTTTGTGAAGTTCGATATGGGAAGTCACGGTATGGATGCGATGACAAGCGGAGGCGGGATGGCTGTAGGGTCAGTGCTGGAGTTGACCTCCGCACAAGGGAAAGAAACTGTAACGCCGGTTGCAGTGTACACCCAGCAGAGTGCGCCGACGTTTAAACCCGCTGCTTCGAAGCTCCTCGGTGCAAATATCCAGCTTGTCAGCATGAATATCGACATGGGGTCGAAACAATCGATAGTGACGCTGGAGGTGGTTCGCCCGAATATGTTGCCCGCTGCGGCGGGTGAGGTGTTGGAGATCGAAGCGAGCATGAAGCCGTTGATCAGCCTTGTTTGGTCGGGCACGATATTGTTGTTCATCGGATTACTTGTCTCTATGCTTCATCGGAAGCACGAAGCATAGGAATGGAAAAGGAAATTCACAATTACCGTCATTAATTTTTGAATGGAGCTACCATGATGACAGAAACGACGCCAAAACCGCTGACAGAAAATGTCGCCGGAAGATTTCACGTGCTGGATTCCTGCAATGGCTGCGGGCTTTGCATGTCGTACGCCATTCACAGCTTCACGTTTGACGATTCGGCGTGCTTCTATTATGTGTACCGTCAGCCGGAAAGCCAGGGAGAGCTCGAGGATGTGCTTCGGGCGATTTCCGTATGTCCGATGAATGCAATCAAGGATAGAGGGAACTGAAGCTTCCTTTGTGCTTGCGTCCGTCAATAACAAAAACCGCGGCACAGAGAGTAGACTACAAACCAATTTCTATGAACATCGGAATACTTAAAGAGACCGGCCGTTTGGAACGGCGTGTCGCTCTTTCCCCAGCCGGAGTTCATGCGCTCGTCGTCGTTGGGCACACCGTGCATGTTGAGCGGCTGGCAGGCGCGGCGGCTCTCTTCACCGACGAAGAATATATCACAGCCGGTGGAGTGACGGCATATAGTGGGGAAGAAATCATCAACAGATCCGAGCTCGTGTTAAAGATTTCCCCTCCCTCGGAAAAAGAGCTGCAGCAGTTATCGAAGGGGCAAGCGATTTTTTCTTTCCTTAATCTTGCGATATCACGGCGAAAAGAGATCGAAGCGCTACTTCAGCGTGAAGTGACCGCGCTTGCATACGAGCTCATCGAAAATGCCCGGGGCGAACTAGGAGTATTGCAGGTGATGAGCGAGATTGGAGGGCAAATTTCCATGCACGTTGCCGCGCACTATCTGCAAGGAAAAGAGGGAGGCCGGGGAATTTTGTTGGGAGCTATCCCTGGAGTTCCACCGGCGTCTGTCGTTATCCTCGGTGCGGGCACGGTCGGAAGGACTGCAGCTCGCATTGCCGTAGGAATGGGTGCTTCCGTCATTCTCCTCGACAAAGATATCTCGCGCCTCCGACAGGTTGAAGAAATTTTGCAATGGAAGATTACTACCGCGACCGCAACGGATTATAACATTACGCGCGCTGTCCGCGATGCCGATGCCGTTATCGGCGCGGTGTTGCTGAAAGGTGAAAAGGCCCCCCATATTGTCACAGAAGAAATGGTGAAGGGAATGAAAGCCGGCTCGGTGATCGTCGATGTTTCCATCGATCAAGGTGGATGCGTTGAGACCAGCCGGCCGACGTCACTCAGCGACCCTGTTTTCGTCCGTCACGGCGTCGTTCATTACTGCGTGCCGAATATGACCGCAACCGTCGGCCGCACTGCCACGTCCGCGCTAACAAACGCGATGGTCCCGTATTTGCTGGAAATTGCAAACACCGGAATTGAAAAATCGTTTCGGGCAAATTCCGGTCTTGCCAAAGGTGTGTGTACGTTTGCAGGCCATTGTACCAACAGTGCAGTTGCAAGGATTTTTGATTTACAGTTGACGAATTTATCGTCTCTTCTCACAAGTTATCCCGAAGCTGAATATGCCCTATGAATTGGCTGGAACAATATAAATCCAAAGTTGTGTCGCTGGAAGAAGCCGTCTCCACGGTGAAGTCTGAAGACCGGGTCTTCGTCAGCGGCAACGCGGCCACCCCGCTCTTCTTAACGCGTGCTTTGGCAGAGCGGAAGCAGGAGCTTCTTCACGTGGAGCTCAATCATTTGCTTCTCATCGGCGACGACCCTCTTTCAAAGCTCGGGATGGAAAAACATTTCCGGCACAATTCCCTCTTCGTTGGCCCGGCTGATCGTGCGGCGATAGCCGATGGAAGCGCGGACTGTGTGTCGGTACATCTTTCCGAGATTCCGGCGTTGTTTACTAAGGGTATTATTCCGCTGGATGTGGCGTTCGTTCATCTCTCGCCCCCCGACGAGCACGGGTTCATGAGCCTCGGGGTGGAATGTGCGGGAACGAAAGCCGCGATCGAGAGCGCGAAGATCGTTGTCGCTCAAGTGAATGATAAAATGCCCCGGACGCTTGGCGATGTTTTTATCCATGTTTCGCATGTCGACAAAATTGTCGAGTGCTCGGAAGAGCTTGAAACACTTCCCCACGGAACGGGCTATTCCGATGTTGAAATGAAAATCGGTTCGCACATCGCGGCACTCATTGAAGACGGCTCGACGTTGCAACTTGGAATCGGAGGGATACCCGACGCTGTGCTGTCCAACCTCGACGGGAAAAATAATCTCGGCGTTCACACGGAGATGGTATCAGACGGAGTTGTCAGGGCAATAGAAAAGGGAATTATTACAAACCAAAAAAAAACGCTCCATCCGGGAAAGGTGATTGCAACATTTGTCCTCGGCTCCAAACAACTGTACGAGTATGTTCACAATAACCCGTATTTTGAGATTCATCCGTGCGATTACACGAATAACCCGTTCATTATTTCTCACAACGAAAACATGGTTGCCATTAACTCCGCCATTGAAGTGGACATTACCGGCCAGGTCTGCGCCGATTCGATCGGGCAGACGATCTACAGCGGTTTTGGCGGCCAAGTAGACTTTATTCGCGGAGCGGCGATTTCTAAAGGCGGCAAACCGATTATCGCTCTCCCGTCGACGGCGAAGAACGGAACGATATCGCGCATCGTGGGGCAATTGTCTCCGGGCGCAGGCGTCGTTACATCCCGCGCCGATGTTCATTATGTTGTGACCGAGTTCGGCGTTGCATCGTTACACGGCAAAAATATGCGGCAGCGGGCCGATGCTTTGATAGCCATCGCCCATCCGCAATTTCACGACGAGCTTCAAAATGCTGTTCGTTCGAAATTTAAGACGTACTATTCGCATTCGTAGCAGTTTACCAATGACCATGAAGGGGTTCAGACAATGAATTGTGTGCAAGTTCCAAAAGATAAACTTGACTGGATTGCAAAAGAGAGCAATCAGGTTTTTGTGCTGACCGTTGAAATGGAAAAAGTTCTCGATTGGTACCGCGATCATCCGCATTTCCCGCTGGATTTTGACAAGGTCCGAGCAAAAGTTATGGAAGCGCACACCCGGATCGAGGGGATTGCCACAGTGATGAATGAGATACGGCAGCCGAAGGCTCCCCAATCGGTTGAAGATTCCGCAACGGACGTTTGGCTCTGAGGGTGTCAAAGAAATAATATGAAAGTACAGCGCGCGCTGCCGTTTCCGTACCGCGTGCCTCGGTCAAGAAAAACAGGAAACAGTTCACGTACGAATCACGCATGACAATGAAAGCAAGGAACGTTGAAATATAATTAGGATGGATGACGTCGATGAACAAAGGGAGATGGTTTGCGTTGACGGCTGTTGTTGCGATGATACAGGATCTAACAACCTGCTCCGACCGCGGCTCTACGCCCCGAGTTCTTGCAATGGACGCAAAGAACCATGAGACTAAAAATTTCAATTCATTCCCGATCGAAATTTCTGAAAGGGATGTTGACGATTGTCTTTCATAACATAAAGGAGAACCATCATGCTTGAGGAGTATTGGAACGCTGTGCAGCAGAAAGTATGCGTGAAGTGTATCGACGGCGACCGCCACGGGAACTGCCGCCTGTCCCAACAGTTTGACTGCGGACTCAAAAAATACTTTTCCCGGGTTGTGCACGTTGTTCAGACGACACACAGCGAGAATATCTTAGACTATTCCACGGCGTTGCGCCGGGAAGTCTGCTCACATTGCCAGGAACAGACCGCCGAAGGCCAGTGCTATGTGCGAAATATGCTCGACTGCCCGCTTGACCGGTATTTCCCGCTCATCATCGGGACGATCAGCGAAGTACAACAGATGCAGATAACCCGTTAGGAAGCACTTCATCATCCTGCCGTTGCAGGCTGCAGTGACGTATGCCTTAGACCGGAAGCCCGTGCATGAAAGTAATTTCTTGCCGTTGAAGAATGCGGCCGGGTGTTGCTACTCTTGTGACCCGATGTTCAATCATTCATTGTGGCGACCGCTTGTGCCGGTGAAAACCCGCGTTCCGGGTCTATTTCTAACCTCTCTATTCCCCTTTTTTGTGCGTGATTTGGTTGTCTTGTGTCTCGCGGGAAAAAACCGTACCATTGCATAAAACCGAATGGCTGCTGATCAAGGGGAGATTGAATCGCTCACAAGGAAACTTTTTAGGAGAGGGCATAATGGTAAAAAATATCTGGAAGAAATTACTTTATTGGATCAACAAGTATCCGATCGTTTTCTCCGTCATGGGAATTTACGCCTATTATCTTTTTACCACGTTGAATTTCTTTAAAAAGTCCGCAGTTGCACACTTATCGTTATTCGATTTTATTCTTCAATACGATTCTCTCATCTGGATGTGGCTGGTTGTCTATGTTGTCGCCCGCGCTCAGGCGATGAAGCAGAAATACGAATCGGACGAGTCCAACAAAAAGCAAATACTTTCGGAAGTGGAAAAATCGTCCGTTGCCTCAGTTGTGCTGCATAACGTTATTCGCCTTCTCCAGGATACAATTAATAACCCGCTCGCCGTCATCGGTTCCACCATAGAAGAACTGCGGAAACACAATTCTTCCGACCCTCACCTCAGCCGCCAGTTCGATCAAATTGAAGCATCGCTCCAACGCATCCATAATGCAATAAAAGACGTCCAAGTGTACGAATCGACTGAGCTGTTGGAACAATTGCATAAGCAAGTCAGCCTGTAAATTGTGAATGCACGAGAATGATGAATAAAGACGGCCTTTCGGAGCGGCTCCCTATGAAATGTTCATTGGTGGCATCAGAAGAATACGGATCGATATGAACGAAGGATCGGCTGGCGACCTTGCTCAACCTCTACCGGCTCCGAAACCGGAGCCGGATGAAGGTATCGGCAAAAAAGAATTGATCATGCTCGTTGAAGACGAGAAGATGCTGTTGGAATTACTGAAGTCGGTTCTTGAGGAAGATGGCTACCGCGTTATCACTGCTGTTGATGGGGAAGAGGCAGTCGAAGTATTCCGCGGAAAAAAAAACGAGGTCGGCCTTGTGTTGAGCGACATGGGGTTGCCGAAACTCGGGGGATGGGAAATGTTTGAAAAGCTTCGTGAGATTAATCCGAATGTTAAAGTCATCCTTGCAAGCGGTTTTGTTGATCTGAAGATGAGGGCCGACGTGATAAAAAAAGGAGCAAAAGATTTTGTTCAGAAGCCATATGTTCCCGCTACGATTCTGAAGCGCATACGGGAAGTGCTCGACTCCGGTTAGTGCAAATATTCTATACCGGAAGTATCAGATGAAAATTCTTTTTTCACAGGCCACCGATATATTGCCGCGTATTTTTGCTTCCCACTTTTGAGAATCACTTCAACTCCATTTCCACAATTGGTAATTTTCTTTTTCGACACACTTTTTTCTTTCGCTTTTGCGACCGAAAAAGTAGCACGGTATTTGTATTTTTTGCAATAGAACAACATCAATTTCAGACATCTCATTACTGCAACAAAGGACAATAAAAAATGGCCAGCAACGATCTTTCAGAGAAAAAACGGGCAATGGTAACGATTGATGGAAATGAAGCAGCGGCGTTTGTTGCGCATAAAACAAACGAAGTGATCGCAATCTATCCAATCACACCCTCATCCGGAATGGGTGAATGGTGCGATCAATGGTCGGCCGAAGGGAGGAAAAATATTTGGGGAACGATTCCGCTCGTCGCCGAGATGCAAAGTGAAGGTGGAGCCGCAGGCGCCGTGCATGGTGCGCTGCAATCCGGCTCGATGACGACAACCTTCACCGCGTCTCAAGGATTGTTGTTGATGATTCCAAACATGCACAAGATTGCGGGGGAATTGACGTCGACGGTGTTCCACGTTTCGGCTCGATCGCTCGCGACACAAGCCCTTTCAATTTTTGGCGACCACAGTGATGTGATGTCCGTGCGTTCGACAGGGTTTGCGTTGCTTGCTTCGAATTCGGTACAAGAGGTGATGGACTTTGCCCTGATCGCACAAGCAGCCACGCTGGAATCCCGAATACCCTTCCTTCATTTCTTCGACGGCTTCAGAACCTCCGCCGAGGTCATGAAGATCGAACAATTAACGGTCGACAATATCCGCGCAATGGTCAATGATGAATTGGTATTTGCGCACCGCAAACGGGCGCTGATTCCGGAAAACCCGGTTCTCCGGGGGACCGCTCAAAACCCTGATACGTATTTTCAATCCCGTGAAACGGTGAACCCATTTTACGCTGCATGCCCGGACATCGTCCAAAAAACGATGGACAAATTTGCAAAGCTCGTCGGGCGCCAGTATCATCTTTTCGATTATTTCGGAGCGCCCGACCCCGAAAGAGTCATCGTCATTATGGGATCCGGCGCAGAGGTCATCCACGAAACCGTTGAGGCATTGATGGATAAGAAAGAGAAGGTCGGCGTGCTTAAAGTGCACTTGTTCCGCCCGTTCTCCGTCAGGCATTTTGCCGCAGCTCTTCCGAAGTCAGTGAAATCAATCGCAGTTCTCGACAGGACAAAAGAACCGGGTGGTGCGGGTGAGCCGTTGTATCAAGATATTGTCACGGCGATCGGTGAAGCGATGGCAGAGGGTTTTTCCCCCTTCGCGTCTTATCCTCGCATCATTGGCGGCCGGTACGGATTATCGTCAAAAGAATTTACGCCGGCAATGGTGAAAGCGGTGTTCGACGAACTAAAAAAATCGACGCCGAAGAACCACTTTACCGTAGGCATCAACGACAACGTCATGCATACGAGCCTCGCATACGACGCTACGTTCACAACGGAAAAGGACGATGTTGTGCGCGCGAAGTTTTACGGGCTCGGCGCGGACGGAACGGTCGGAGCCAACAAAAATTCCATTAAAATTATCGGCGAGGACACGTCGAATTATGCTCAAGGGTATTTTGTCTACGATTCAAAAAAATCGGGAACAACAACCGTTTCCCACCTTCGATTCGGTCCCCGGCCGATCCGTTCCTCTTACCTCATCGACAAAGCAAATTTTGTCGGATGTCACCAATGGTTGTTCCTGGAGAAATACAACGTTCTCCAGGATTTGGTCGAAGGCGGAACCTTCCTTTTGAACAGCCAATACCCCGCTGACGAGGTATGGAGCAAGCTGCCGCGAATTACGCAGGAAGAAATCATCAGAAAGAAATTGAACTTCTACGTCATCGACGGTTATGCAGTCGCTGCGAAGACAGGAATGGGGGGAAGGGTGAACACGATCATGCAGACATGTTTCTTTGCGATTTCGGGTGTTCTTCCGAAAGATGAAGCCATTGCAGCGATCAAGAAGTCTATTACGAAGACGTACGGAAAGAAGGGGGAGGATATTGTGAAGATGAATTTTGATGCCGTTGACCAGACGCTGGTCAATCTTTTCAAAGTGAAAGTGCCGGCAAAGGTTGATAGCTCGCTTGAGTTGCCGCCGGTCGTTTCTGAGAAGGCGCCCGACTTTGTGAAAAATGTCCTCTCGAAAATTATTGCAGGGTTCGGCGACAAACTTCCGGTGAGCGCTCTGCCGGTCGACGGGACATTTCCAACCGGCACCGCAGCATGGGAGAAACGCAATATCGCACTCGAAATTCCCGCATGGGACGAAGTTATTTGCATCCAGTGCGGCAAGTGTGCGCTCGTCTGCCCCCATGCAACGATTCGCATAAAAGTTTTTGAAAAGAAATATCTTGCCGACGCACCGGCGTCGTTCAAGAGCACACCCTACCGCGGCAAGGAGTATGAAGGGATGCAATATTCGATTCAGGTCGCGCCGGAAGATTGCACCGGCTGCGAGTTGTGCTTCGAGGCCTGCCCCGTGAAGAATAAAACCGAAACCCGGCTCAAGGCTCTCAACATGGTTCCTCAGCCGCCGATACGCGAACAAGAACGGGCGAATTGGGATTTCTTCCTCACATTGCCCGAAGCCGACCGCAACACTGCAAAGGTCGATACGATTAAGGGCTCGCAGTTCCTCCAGCCGTTGTTTGAATTTTCCGGAGCCTGTTCGGGCTGCGGGGAAACCCCGTACGTAAAGTTAGTGACGCAATTATTCGGCGACAGAGCCGTTGTGGCGAACGCGACCGGCTGTTCTTCGATTTACGGAGGCAATCTTCCTACTACGCCATGGGCGAAAAATTCCGAGGGACGCGGGCCCGCGTGGTCGAATTCGCTTTTTGAAGACAATGCGGAATTCGGCCTCGGCTTCCGCCTCTCAATTGATAAGCACAAGGAATTTGCGTCGGAGTTGTTGAAAAAGCTCTCACCGGCAATCGGTGAAGAATTAACGAACGCAATCCTTAATGCCGACCAATCAAGTGAGGCAAAGATCTATGAGCAGCGCGGCAGAGTTGAAATTCTCAAAGACAAATTGAAAGACATATCTTCGACCGACGCGCAACATCTCCGTTCTCTCGCCGATTATTTGGTGAAGAAGAGTGTGTGGATTATGGGAGGCGATGGGTGGGCGTACGACATCGGCTTCGGGGGACTGGACCACGTTATTGCATCAGGCCGTAACGTGAACATTCTTGTCCTCGACACCGAAGTGTATTCCAACACTGGCGGCCAGATGTCTAAATCGACGCCGCGAGGCGCAGTTGCAAAATTTGCCGCCGGCGGCAAACTTCTTGCAAAAAAAGACCTGGCATTGATGGCAATGACGTACGGAAATGTCTACGTTGCACGCGTTGCGATGGGTGCAAACGATCTGCACACGGTGAAGGCAATTCTTGAAGCCGAAGCATACGACGGCCCGTCGCTCATCGTTGCGTACTCCCATTGCATAGCCCATGGCATCAACATGAAGCTTGGTCTTGAGAGCCAAAAGGCAGCTGTTGAGTCCGCTTATTGGCCACTCTTCCGATACAATCCTGACCTCGCCAAACAAGGACAGAACCCGTTCCGGCTCGACTCGAAAGCGCCGAAGCTCAAATTAGAAGATTACGCGTACAAGGAAATCCGTTACAAAATGCTCACGAAGAGCGCGCCCGAAGAAGCGAAGCGGTTGATGAAACTCGCCCAGGAGGACGTCACTGCGAAGTGGCATTATTATGAACAGCTTGCTGCCATGAAATTTGACGGCGTGAACGGCGGGCACAGCAAATAGCGAACCCAAAAGCCGGGCCGAATAGCCCGGCCAATTAATTACTGGCATACTTTTATGAAATAGCAATCGCGAGGCATCAATGGATCTTTCCACAACATATCTTGGTCTCAAATTAAAAAACCCGGTCGTCCCTTCGGCATCGCCGATGTCCCGCACGGTCGACGGCATTAAAGCAATGGAAGATTATGGCGCGTCTGCTGTCGTCCTATATTCCCTTTTTGAAGAACAAATCCGGCACGAAACGAACGAACTCGACCATTTCCTCTCGTACGGAACGGAAAGCTACGCTGAAGCGATTTCATATTTTCCGAAAAAAGAAGATTATTTCCTCGGTCCGGAAGAATACTTGAAGCATATTCAGAATGTGAAGCGCTCCGTCGATATCCCCGTGATCGCAAGCTTGAACGGTTCGACGGTCGGTGGTTGGACCGATTATGCAAGGAAGATTCAAGATGCCGGGGCCGACGCGCTGGAGTTGAATATTTATCACGTTCCAACCGATCCTGAAAAAACGGGAAGCTACGTTGAACAAATGTATCTCGAAATTCTTCAGGCCGTGAAAGCGAAGGTGACGATTCCTGTTGCAGTGAAGCTCTCACCCTTTTTCAGTTCGATGGCAAACATGGCAAAACGCCTCGACAAACGCGGTGCGAACGGATTGGTGCTGTTTAACCGCTTCTACCAGCCGGATATCAATCTGGACGAGCTCGAAGTTGAACCGAGCGTGGTGCTGAGCAGTTCTGATTCTTCACGATTGCCTCTCCGATGGATCGCCATTCTCTTTAAAACGGTCAAAGCCGATCTCGCCGCAACAACGGGCATTCACACCGGGGAAGATGTCATCAAGATGACGATGGCAGGTGCGAATGTTACGATGGTATGCTCATCGCTGCTGCGAAACGGTCCGAAACGGATCGCGGAAATTCTCACCGGCGTCCAAAAATGGATGATCGAACGGGAATACGAATCCCTCGATCAAATGCGTGGCAGTATGAGCCATAAATCTGTTGCCAACCCATCCGCGTTGGAGCGGGCTAATTACATGAAAGCGCTGAACAGTTACATGTAACGTGTTCGAAGCGGCCGCTGTTCCCTGGACGGCGGCCGCTTGTTGTTGAAATCATTTCTTCTCTTCAATGTTGTTAGCCCATTCTTTTTCCCCCGCGATCACAAAAATCAATCGAAACAGGAAACACAGCCCTCTTTAAATTCACAATGGCATACTTTCTCAATTTGACTTTGCTCCAATTTCTTGGTAAATTTTCAATGCAGTGTGAATTATAAGGGAAGTGCAATTTTACAAAGACGAATATTTTTATTTTTTGGAGGCTCGAATGGCTGTTAAAGTAGGTATCAACGGATTCGGAAGAATTGGAAGACAAATCATCAATGTGATGGCGGATAAAGGGTATCTCGGCAAAGAGATCGATGTTGTTGCTGTTGTTGATGTGAGCACGCACGCCGAGTATTTCGCTTATCAGTTGAAGTACGATTCGGTGCACGGACATTTCAGAGGAACATTAAGCAGTGAAAAAAGCAGTGCATCATCGGAAGAGGATGATGTTCTTGTCGTCAACGGTCACAAAATTAAATGTGTTCTTGCACAAAAAGACCCCTCGCAATTACCATGGAAGAACCTTGGTGTCGACATCGTTATCGAGTCGACCGGGCTGTTTACCGATTCTGAAAAAGCAAAAGGGCATATCACCGCAGGTGCAAAGAGGGTTCTCATTTCGGCGCCCGCGAAAGGGGATGTTAAAACGCTCGTCATAGGTGTGAACGACAATGAATATGATCCGGCAAAGCATCCCATCGTTTCCAATGCATCGTGCACTACAAACTGTCTGGCACCCGTTGTGCACGTTATTTTGAAGGAAGGGATCGGCATTGAAACAGGTTTGATGACGACAATCCATTCGTACACGGCAACGCAAAAAACCGTCGACGGACCTTCGAAGAAAGATTGGAGAGGTGGGCGAGCGGCAGCGATCAATATTATTCCCTCCTCAACAGGCGCAGCGAAAGCGGTGGGCGAAGTTCTTCCCGTAACAAAAGGAAAACTGACCGGTATGTCGTTCCGCATTCCTACGGCAGATGTTTCTGTTATCGACCTCACGTTCCGTTCAACGCGGGACACATCAATTCAAGAAATTGACCAGTTGATGAAGAAAGCGTCCGAAACGTATTTGAAAGGGATTTTAGGGTATTGCAACGAAGAGGTTGTTTCCACAGACTTTATTCATGACGACCGATCTTCAATCTATGATTCCCGTGCAACCCTGGAGAACAATTTAAAAGGGGAAAAGCGGTTCTTCAAGGTTGTTTCCTGGTACGACAATGAATGGGGTTATTCAACTCGTGTTGTCGATCTTGTGAGAAAGATGGCGGGAATTGTAAAGTAATAAAACCAGCGACTACTGAACAAGGGCTGAAGCTCGTAGCGCGAGTTCAGCCCTTTTGTTTCTTATACTAAACCATAATGGTCCGCTTCTTCAGGCGAACCGGCTCCCAGATCCTCACCTTCACCATAAACATACATAGCGAAGACAATGAAAAAGCTCACGATCAATGATATCGATGTTCACGGCAAACGTGTCCTCGTGCGGGTGGACTTCAACGTACCGCTCGACGAAAAACAAAATATCACCGATGATACTCGTATCGTCGAATCTCTTCCGACAATAAAAAAAATTCTCTCATCCGGCGGTAAGGCGATCCTGATGAGCCATCTTGGCCGCCCGAAAGGAAAACCGAAACCGGAATTCAGTCTGAAGCCGGCCGCAATCAGATTGGAAAAACTCTTGGGGAAGAAAGTCTACTTTGCCGCTGATTGCATTGGCCAACCGGCAGAATCTGCAGTGGCGGCGTTGAAGGATGGCGAATGCCTTCTCTTGGAAAACTTGCGTTACCACAATGAAGAAGAGGCAAACGACCCGGCCTTTGCGAAGTCCCTTGCAAAGCTCGGCGATGTATATGTCAATGATGCTTTTGGCAGCGCGCATCGTGCTCATGCATCGACGGAAAGCGTAACAAAATTTATCTCCGTTTCAGTCGCGGGATTGCTGATGGAGAAAGAATTGAAGTATCTTGGAGCCGCTGTAGATAATCCCGTCCGTCCGTTTACCGCTATTCTCGGCGGTGCGAAAATTTCGGGTAAGATCAACGTCATTCAAAACCTTTTATCGAAAGTCGATACGTTGATCATCGGCGGCGGAATGGCATATACCTTCTATAAGGCACAAGGGCTGGAAATTGGAAAGTCGCTTCTTGAAGCGGATAAGGTCGAACTGGCAGGACAAATTTTGACCGGCGTTCAAACGAAAGCCGTGAAATTTCTTTTGCCGGTAGATTGCGTTGTCGCAAGCGACTTCAAGAACGATGCAGAACGCAAAGTTGTTACGAAGGATAAGATCCCTGTAGACTGGCAGGCGCTCGATATCGGCCCGGCGACTGTTGAACTCTTCTCCAATGAAGTAATGAAATCGAAGACCGTTGTTTGGAACGGTCCGATGGGTGTTTTCGAATTCCCGAATTTCGCCGCCGGAACCAATGCCGTCGCGCGTGCGTTAGTAGAAGCGACGAAGAAAGGGACAACGACGATTGTCGGCGGTGGAGATTCGGCTGCCGCTATTACACAAGCGGGAATGGCAAAGGGCGTAACGCATGTATCGACAGGGGGGGGCGCCTCACTCGAGTTTCTCGAAGGGAAAATTCTCCCCGGTGTTGCCGCACTGACAGATAAAAAACAATAGCGGTATGACCGGTAGTGGTAGGTTTTGCCTCTGCAGAGAATAGCCGCCCTGAGCGAAGTCGAAGGGTTTACATAGCTTTTGTCATGGGTCTGCCGAAGGCGTCACTTCGTGAGACTACGCTCACCATGACTAATACTGCAAAACGTACCACTACCCTATGACGCAGCCATTTGGTAGTGATTCATTTTGAGAAAGAAAAACGAGTTTCTGAGGTTTAATGGAGTTAGTGCATGTTACTTTCTTTCCGAGGAAGAAAGTAACCAAAGAAATCTCTCGAAATCGTAACACACGGATTCAATCCTAGTCGCACATGCCGTGAATTTCGGCGCAAGAGGGCGTCGAATATTGTGGTTTGATGGTCAAGCGCCGAAATTGAAACCCTTCGATTGAATCCTTCCCGTCCACAAACCTGACGATTTCGATTAATGTTGCAAAAGCTGCATGTGTTGTATCCTCGGAATCGGGGGCAGTGGGGGTGGGGGCGATGCGCGCGTTGAGAAAACGGCTGGCATGTGCAGGTGGCAAGGGGGAGCAGTTTTCTCTTAGCTGTGTGCAGGAAAGCATCGCCAGCATTCCGATTCCGAGAAGCTCTCTTTGCTTCTTTCTCTGGCACCAGAGAAAGAAGGATGACTTCAAGGCTATTATTTAAAATGAGTCACGACCAGCCATTTGCCTCTCAGGCTGTGGTCGGTTATATTGTACAAGGAGAACAAAAAAAGCAATGGCGTACAATCGAAATCAATATAATTATTACCGTCCCAGTTTTTTCGGTGGATTCAGCTTTTTCCCGCCGGTGATCAAGACATTGCTGCTTTCCAACACCGGGGTATTCCTTGTCATGCTTTTTTTGGGGAATTTTCGCGTTGGCGATTACTCGCTCTCCCTCGTTATGAACGAATGGTTTGCGTTGTTCCCGCTTGGGCAGGGTTTTCAAGTATGGCAGCTTTTCACCTACCTCTTCATGCACGCAGGTTTAAGTCATCTCTTCTTCAACATGCTTGCCCTCTGGATGTTCGGGATGGAATTGGAGAACACGTGGGGGTCGCGAAAATTCTTGACATATTATTTGATATGCGGTGTAGGTGCGGGTTTATCGAACATCCTTATCGGTCCGTTGTTCACATCAGTCGGACCGACAATCGGCGCATCGGGGGCAATTTACGGTGTGCTGCTTGCCTATGGGCTGTTGTTCCCTGACCGGTTGATTTTTATCTACTTCTTTATCCCGCTTAAAGCAAAATACTTTGTCGTTCTGTATATGGTGATTGAATTTGTCTCCGTCAGTAACACTGACGGGATTGCCCACTTCGCCCATCTGGGCGGCGCGGTCGTCGGTTTCATTTATCTTCTTGCCGACGGGTTCCGTTTTTCACGGTCGCAAAGCTCGGTCCGGTCACGAAATGTTTTTTCCGGATGGACAGCACCACGTCGTCCGAACGATAGTTATGAAAATGTCACCGAAGCTCAGGTCTATGATATCAAAGAAAATCAGCGGAAAGAAGAAGCGCAGGTGATCCAGCAGCGTATCGATGACATCCTTGACAAGATCAGTAAAGCGGGATACCAGAGCCTGAGCGATGAGGAAAAGAAAATGCTGTTCGAGGCGAGCAAAAAACTAAACTAATTGTTTTGTGTTTTCTATGGACACATTATTACCGGTTCTTGAACAACCGCGGGTAGATGAGACGCCGCATGTTCACTACAAAGTCGGCGTGAGGCGGAAAACGCGCCAAGTCAACATCGGCGGAATAAAAGTCGGAGGAGGAGCGCCGATCTCCGTCCAGACAATGACGAAGACGAAGACGGACGATGTTGCCGCGACGGTTGCTCAGATAAAAGCTGCTGCAGAGGAAGGCTGCGATATTGTTCGCGTGACGGTGAACGATAAAGAGGCGGCCGAAGCGATGGCAGAAATTGTTCGCCAATCCCCGGTCCCGATTGTTGCCGACATCCATTTCAATCATATCTTTGCACTGAAAGCAATCCAGGCAAACGTCGCAAAGGTTCGGATCAATCCGGGCAATATCGGCTCGAAGGACCGCATCCGGGAAGTATTGACGGCGGCGAAAGATAAAGGCATTCCGATTCGCATCGGCGTGAACTCGGGATCCCTCGAAGAAGATATTCTCGAAAAACACGGTTACCCGACGGCAGAAGCGTTGTATGAGAGCGCCATGCGCCACGTCGGGATATGTGACGAGTTTGATTTTCACGACGTTATCATTTCCGTAAAATCCACCGACGTTCGTTTGATGATCGAAGCATATCGGTTGGTTGCGGCACGCACGGACATTCCCTTGCACCTCGGTGTGACGGAAGCCGGGCTTACGCGAGTCGGCACGATTAAGTCCGCGGTCGGCATCGGCACGCTGCTGGCAGAAGGTATCGGCGACACGATCCGTGTTTCACTGACGGACGACCCTGTGAAAGAAGTTGAAGTCGGGAAAGAAATTCTTTGCTCGCTCGGCCTTGCATCACGAAACATTGAACTGATCGCGTGCCCGACATGCGGCCGGATTGAAGTCGACCTCTTCAGCATTATGGCGCAGTTGGAAGAAAGGCTTCAAGGAGTCAAGAAGCCGGTAAAAATTGCCGTGCTCGGCTGCGTTGTGAACGGACCCGGCGAGGCAAGCGAAGCGGACATCGGTATTGCAGCCGGCAAAGGGGTTGCAATCCTTTACCGCAAAGGAGAGATGATCAAGCGCGTGAAAGAGAGTGAGATCGTCGATACGATCGTTGAAGAAGTGGCAAACTTCCAGCCGAAAGTGTAAAGAGCATCTCTCGCGACAAGTTGAGGTGCTCTTTTTATCTCACCGCTCACAGCCACGTTATGCAGTTGAAAAGGTATAACGAGGATTACAATGGAGCGATTTCCCAAATTATGACCTCAGTTTAATAAAGCGCCCTCCAAACATCCGATCCACTGCAACCAGTACTCCAATTGCCAGCGCAATAATAAAGATTGCTTTCCAGAATTGCACGTCGCCGGTAGTCTCGATTATTTCTGTGATCGTAGTCGTACCGTGATCAAATGTCTGCATCCCTTTCGTGTACATTGTTGAGAGTGGCTCAGTGATTTTTGTAATTGACAAAAGCGTTTTGTCCGATTGGCCGTTCACGCTTGATACCCGGACGATTGCGAATCCAATGATAGCGAGAACTACAGCCATCGCTACAAGACTTCCAAGTTTACCGAGAACCCGCAAAGCCAGCGAGTCGCGCGATGGCGGAGCGACGTTCACCATGACTAATGCGGCTAAACCTGCCGGGGCATTAAAAAGAGGCTCATGCCGCACAATGTGCTTTATTGAACGTTCCATCTCGACTCTTTGGCGGCAAGCGGGGCACACGGCAAGATGCGCTGCAATCTTGTCGGTCTCCTCTTTGCCACGCCGATTGTCTATGAACTCAAAAAGCTCCTCTGTTGTTGGGTGGCTCATCGTACAAGCTCCTTGGTTTCGGTTCGCCGAAGGATTCCCTCACGCAGCATAACCCGTGCGCGGAACAAACGTGCCTTCACTGTCCCCAGTGGCGATCCGGTGATCTTTGCAATTTCATCGTAGCTTAAGTCGTCAAGGTAAAACATCGTCGTGATTCCGCTGTACAACGGGGGAAGCTCGTTCATTGCGTCTATGACATGCTGCCTGAATTCTTCTCCCTCGAAAACCGAATCCGGAATCTCGCTGAAATCCGGAATTTCCTCTTCCGACTTTTCCTCGTTGTTGTTTGATGAAATCGATTGTAACGGCACTTCGCGCTTCGACAAAACAGTCGAACAGACGTTGAATAAAATTCGGTACAGCCATGTCGAGAAACTTGACCGCTTCTCGAACTGCGCTAGCGCATTGAAAGCCCTCACGAAGGCGTCTTGAACCGCTTCTTCGGCCTCTTCCCGGTTTCGAAGCATCCGCATGGCAAGCGTCATCGCTTTGTCCTGATGTCGTTCTACAAGATCTGCAAATGAACGCGTGTTTCCCACGAGGACACGGTTAATGATCTCATGATCCGACAGCGGTTTCATCAATTCTGCATTAGTGTATATACCTTCTTAGACTTCAAAAGAAGGTTCAGGGTTGCGTAAAAAATATTTTCATTTTGTCGCAACCTTCATCGCGATTTTCAAGTCAAAGATAGTAAAGAGGCAAGCGAACGTCAATCAACTTTTCAAGGAGGATGCGATGATCGGTATATTGGTTCCTATCACGTTATTTATTCTTACGGCAATTGTTCTTTGGAAGTTCTTCGACTCCAGGCACATCGAGCGGAAGGCCATCATCGAGAAAGGACTGAATCCGTCCGATTACATGGAACTGTACAAACGCCAAGCCTTCGCGACAAATCCGCTATCGAGCTTGAAATGGGGTCTGCTAGCAATATTTGCAGGATTGGGAACTCTCACAGCGATGGTTCTCGACAGTTGGTACCATTCTGAGGAAATCATCTATCCGGGCGTAATCCTTATCTTCGGTGGAATCGGCCTGGTTGTGTATTATACTATCGCATCGAAGAAGATAAAAGAGCCGTGATAATTCGCCCGATTTTTCAAAAAATAATTCTCACGCGGAATCGGAAAAAAACTTACACCGGCTTCGCGTGAGAAACCTCTTTTATTTGACCCCATTTTCCTCTATATTTCTTGTGTAGGAATTCTTCACAATTTCACACAAGGAATAGAAATTTGCCCTCCCATTTGAATATCCTTTTTATCGGCGATATCGTCGGGAAGCCCGGAATGGAGATGGCTTCTACAATTCTCAAAAGCCTTCTCGAGAAGCACCATATCGATATGTGCATTGCGAACGGTGAAAACCTCACAGACGGCAAGGGCCTTTCAGAAGAAGATGCGAAAAAGCTGTTCGACCTCGGCGTTCATGTCATCACCTCCGGCAATCATGTGTGGGATCGCTGGGATTCCCGCAAGGTGCTTGGTGGGAACAAAAATATTTTGCGTCCGCTCAATTATCCCCGTGAAAATGCCGGATACGGTTTTGTAGTTTACGAGCTGGAAGGAAAAGCAAAAGTCGGAGTTCTCAACGTCCAGGGAAGGACGTTCATGCAGCCGCTCGACGACCCGTTCAAAACTGTCGATTGGGCGCTCGGGAAAATCAACGAGCAAACGAAAGTCTCGATCCTTGATTTTCATGCCGAAGCTACCGCGGAAAAAATTGCGATGGGATGGTACGTCGATGGCCGTGTCAGCGCTCTCTTCGGAACTCACACCCACACTCCCACTGCCGACGCTAAGATCCTGCCGCGCAGCACAGCATACATAACCGATGTCGGCATGTCGGGACCGTATGATTCGGTGATCGGGATGAATAAAGAACAGGCCATCCATCGTTTCCTCAAGCAAACGCCCCACAAATATGAGACGGCGACAAATGACGTTCACCTTTGCGCTGTTGCGGTCGAAGTAGAAGTTGAGACCGGTAAAGCCTTGCGGATAGAACAAATTATCTTCCCGAAATTTTGAGAATACTGTAAAACAAGAAACGTAAAAAGTCGGAGAACGATCATCATACTTCTCACGATTTAGCCCTGAACCCGGAATCGCTTACAATAAATGAAACGTCCATCGTGTCAGCATTCATTATAGACGGAAAGAAAATAGCCGAAGAGATTCGACACGAAGTTAAAGCATCGGCGATGCAATTAAGAACGCGGATAGGGGTCGTCCCCGGCCTCGCCTTCATTCTTGTCGGTGAAAATCCGGCATCGCAGTCGTACGTGAAAAGCAAGGGGAAAGCTTGCGAGGAGTTAGGCTTCTATTCTGTCACGGAAAAAGTACCCGAGTCAATTTCTGAAGCCGAAGTGCTGTCAATGATCGATGCATTCAACGGTGAACCGAAAATACACGGCATTCTCGTTCAGCTTCCTCTTCCCAAACATATCAACGAACAAAAAATTATTGAAGCGATTTCACCGGCCAAGGACGTTGATGGATTCCATCCTATCAGCGCCGGCAGGATGATGATCGGTGCAGAGACATTTTACCCATGCACGCCGGCTGGAATATGGGAACTCTTGAAACGGAGTGCGATTAATCCTTCCGGCAAGCACGTTGTCGTTGCCGGACGGAGCAACATTGTCGGCAAGCCGATTGCAAATATCCTGGTGCAAAAAAAAGAATGGTGCAATGCGATCGTGACGGTTGCTCACACTGCCGCTGCCGACCTCGGTTATTATACACGGCAGGCCGACATCCTCATTGTCGCTATGGGAAAAGCTCGGGCCATCACTGCGCCGATGATAAAAACTGGGGCAGTAGTGATTGACGTTGGCATCAATCGCGTCGAAGATCGTTCGACAAAGACCGGTTATCGCCTTGTTGGGGATGTTGATTTTGAATCGGTGAAAGAAATTGCGGGCGCAATGACTCCGGTTCCGGGCGGTGTCGGACCGATGACGATCGCCATGTTGATGGTGAACACGCTGAAATCAGCAGAGCGTTCCCGAAATTTCATGAAAGGCTGAAATTTTAGCATGTTGGCTGTATCTAAATTTTTATGTCATTGTTCCCCATGAAAGTTCTATTATTTCTTACATCCCTTTTTGCGGTCCTTTCCTGCACATCGGCTCAAACTCAGGACGAACAAAACAAGTTTCGTTTAGCCCAGAGCTTTGAACAGGCGGGGGAGTATGACCGCGCCTGCCAATTATATGGAGACCTGGTCCGAGCCGATTCGGTGAACTATGCCTACTTTGACGGCCTTCGCCGATGCTACGAGCAATTGAAAAACTACGACGCAGCAATTGCCATAAGTCTCCGCCGGTTGAATCGGGAGCCTGGGGATATCAACAATATGGCAGCCGTGGGGGCACTGTATTATAAATCGGGGAACGAAGCGCGCGCGGATTCTATGTGGAATGCAGCGATCGATGTAATGCCGAAAAACCCTGTGAGTTATACAATAGTGAGCATGGTCCAATCAGACAACCGCCTTTTCGACAAGTCGATCGCTACGTATCTTCGCGGAAGAAAGGAAATCGGCGAGCCGACGTTGTTTGCCGGAGAACTGGCGATGCTCTATTCTTTGATGATGAATTATGCTGAAGCGACCCGCGAATTCATAACGCTGCTCTCCCTCAATGAACACGAAATTGACCTCGTCGAATCGAGGTTAGCGGGCTTCACGGGAAGTGAAGAGGGTCTTGCGGCAGCAACCAACACGGTTGAGGAAGCTGTCGCAAGGGAATCTAAAAGTGTTGTGTTACGCCGTTTGCTCCTCTGGCTCTATATGGAGGGGAAACGGTTTGATAAAGCATTCGAAGTTGCCAAAGAGGTAGACGAGACAACTCATTCGAACGGTATTGAAATGGAGTCATTTGCCGATCTGGTGTTTAAGGAAAAATCTTACGACGTTGCTGCCAAAGCATACCGATACTTGATCGAAAAATATCCGATGATACCCCGATTACCGAATGCGAAATTTGGGTATGCACGAGCAGTAGAGGAACGGGGTGCGGCAGCCGATACGTCGAACGTCATGCATTCGGCGCCCGGTGCTCTTCTCTCGGAGTCACAACCGGGCTATCACGGAGCGATGGAGCTATATCTTTCACTGTCGAAGGAGTATCCCCGATCAGAAATCAGCGCGCAGGCATTGTACCGTGCGGGTCTCATGCAATACAGAGACTATTTTAATTTAGATGCCGCAGTGCAGATTCTCAATTCTCTGCTCACGCTTCCCTCAGCCCGGCAGATGGAACCGGCAATTCTGGAAACCACTGGCGAGATTCATATTGTGCAGGGGAAACTCAATGAAGCTGCTCACCGGTATTCGGGGATTTTGTCATCGCCGTATGCGCTGCCAGAAGAGAAAACGCGGGCACGATTTCATTTGGCGGAGATTCAATACTTCCAATGCAATTTTGACAGCGCATCGTCCATTCTTCAGGGAATTGCAAAGGCTCTCTCCGACAATGAAGCGAACGATGCGCTCCGTCTTCTCCATTTCATCAAAGAAAATCAGCCGGGATATACTGACGCATTAAAGGAATATGTGCGAGCTGCCTTGCTCGAACGTCAGAAGAAATTTTCGGAGGCCATTCCGGTATTTGCGTCTACCGTCCAGACGTTCCCCGATGCTCCTCTTGTCGATAACGCCCTTATCGAGAAGGCGAAACTTTCCATCGCCACCAGCCAATATAGTGAAGCTCTTGCTTCATACCAAAAGCTGCTCACTGATTATCCGAAAAGTATTCTTCGGGACAAAGCGCAGTTTGGCATCGGCGAGGTGTATCAATATCAATTGAAGGAGAAAGACGAAGCAATTCGTGCGTATGAAGAGCTTCTGGCGTTATACCCTAATTCGTTATTGGTCGAGCCGGCCCGGAAAAGAATCCGTGAATTGCGAGGCGATACCTTGTAGGGACTTGACATGAATCTTTCCGCTGTGTATCTTCAATTGTGAAGCTATTTAGGAGGTTGGAGCTATGAAACTAGCGTTGTGCGTGTGCCTCTTCACCGGAGTCACGGTTGCCTTTGCGCAAACTTCATACCCTCTCGGCGATGACCAAGTTCGTTCCGAGATGTCGGCGAGTGAACTCCATTCATCCCAAATGAACGATCGGGCAGATTTCGGCATCACGACCGGATATGCCGGGTTTAAAATCGACAATACGGCCCGTAATGGAGCCAACATTGATCTTCACGCACTCCTTGCCAAAATTTCTCCACTGAGGCTCGAGGTTAATGCGGGAGTAATTTTTTACAGTTCTTCATTATCGATGGGACAATCGTTCCAGAATTCCCCTTACATATACCAATCGAACGTCTATTCTGCTGATCAATTCTCTCAGCCTCGATCCGGCTTCACTTTCGGGCTCGGCTATATTGGGAGCAACGTCCTGTACTATTTTTCTGAAGGGAAGGTCCGTCCGTACGTTGCTGCCGGAGTGAACGCAGTGGGCTGGCAGATGGATGAAGGCATCGCAGGAACACTCGCTCCTTCTGCCCGCGCTGGAATCGAAATCGCAGTGAACTCCTCGTTCACCGGATTTGTTGAGGCGCGTTACATGTACGGTTTTCCGAACGTATTGAATCAGTATTCGTCGTCGCTTAACTATGTGACGGATATTGCATTCGGCATATCGTTCGCTCCAAGTTTGTAATTTTAAAGATCACTTCTTTCCCCTCCCATCGCCTTCTCAGAAGAAAATGATTCTTGCTCAATCAATGCATTCTTCCCTTTCCGCCGTTTGGTGTTATGCATAAACTGATCGACGATCAGTCGGACGGGGATTTTTCCATTGCATAAGATCGGAGCGATTTGTTGTTGGTTGTTGTGCCTTGAAACTTTCATAAGAAGAAATAGGAGGCTGGATGCAGGTGAACTTAGAAACCATTCGCACATATTGTTTAAAACAAGAAGGGGACATTAGCGAAGGTTTTCCTTTTAACGAGTTCGCGCTTGTGTTTAAAGTGAACGGGAAAATGTTTATCTCCGTCAGCACAAATGCCCGTCCCTTAACAATAAACCTGAAATGCGACCCGGAACGCGCCGTTGAACTTCGTGAACAGTATGCCGCAGTTGCACCCGGTTACCACATGAACAAAAAACATTGGAACACCGTAACCCTCGACGGAACAATACCATCGCGTGAGGTTTTTGCGATGATAGACCATTCATACGATCTGGTAGCGAAACGTGGGAAACCTTCAACACGAAAAAAGCCAGCTAAAACAACCCGATAAATTTTCCTTTTCAACCCAATGAAACGGAACCCTATTTTTTATTGCCTTCTTCTTTTGTCGATGCTGTTTTCTCCGGCAGCATTTCCGCAGGATTTGAAATATCTGGTCTACGATAAAGATCAAATTCCGAACTCTGTCTATAAAGAAAGAAGAGAAAGGTTCATGGGAGAAATCGGCACAGAGGCGGTGTCGATGTTCTTTTCTGCGTCGGAAAAGAACCGAAACGGTGACGGGGATTACCCCTTCAGGCAAGACGACAACTTTTATTATCTGACCGGATTCAATGAACCGAATGCTGTATTGGTGATAAGCCCGAAGGGGATTATGCTCCGCGACGACCATGATTCAACCAAGACAGACACAGTTCGTGAGATTCTGTTCGTCCAACCTCGCGACGTGCGCAGTGAGCGTTGGACGGGGCGGCGTTTCGGACCGGAAGGTGTAATGGCGCTGCTCGGTGTTCAACGGGCATTCACAAATGAGAAATTCAAAAAAATGTTTCCCTCGATTGTTTACACCAGTGGGATAAAATTCCTGTATGTTCCTGCCATTCCGGAGGCGGGCGGGGAATTGGCGGATCTGCTGCAGCCTGTTCGTGAATATCTTGACCGGTTGAAATCGGGCAATTCACTCGTTGAGATTCGCGACCCCGGTCCTATAGTAAGAAAATACCGCGCGGTAAAGTCCCCTGAAGAAATTTCACTCATGATGAAAGCTGCTCACATCAGCGCGGTTGCTCATAGGCAGGCGATGATGTCGTGCAAGCCGGGGATGACTGAATACGAGTTGCAGGCGGTCTACGAATATGTCTTTCGCAAACTGGGCTCCGAGTTCAATGCGTACTCTTGCATTGTCGGTTCGGCGGAAAATTCGGTGATCCTGCATTATGAAACAAATCGGAGGACGATCAATGACGGCGATATTGTCCTTGCTGATTGCGGCGCTGAATATCATAACTATGCAAGCGACGTAACCCGAACGTATCCTGCTAACGGAAAGTTCAGCGAGGCGCAGCGAAAAATTTATCAGCTTGTTCTGGATGCACAGAATGCATGCATCGCCATGATGAAGCCAGGCGCGGTGTGGAGGGACGTGAGCGCAAAAGCCGATTCGGTGCTAACAGAAGGATTATATGCCCTCGGGATAGTCAAGGAAAAAAATCAACATGAATTGAGAAGATTTTACCCCCACGGCCTTGGGCATGCGGTCGGCCTCGACGTTCACGACGTAAGTTCGAGCGTGATGGTGCCGGGAATCATTTATACGATTGAACCCGGAATTTATATCCCCGAAAATGCCGAAGGTGTCGACCCCAAATTCTTCAACATCGGCGTGCGCATTGAAGACGATATCCTCATTACCCCGGAGGGGCACACGATTCTCTCCGGCGAGGCGCCGAGGGAAATTGACGAAATTGAATCATTGATGAAGAAAAAGGGAATTGGGGACGTCCCGGTCGAATAACCTGGGACAGGCCAGGCGTTCTTCGATATTCCTGCCGAAATACTCATGCCTCCGGTTTCCAGCCCCCGGTCTGCCCGAGTGATCCTTCGTGTCTCCGCCTGTGAACATTACAATAATTTTCTTTGTTCTTCGTCTTAGGATATAAACGAGGAGGTGTTTTGACCGACGCTCTCACAATTTCTAAAGATGCTGCCGCGACACTCGACCGCACGGTCCGGTCGGAACGTAAACGCTTATTGGATTTCATCCGCAAGCGGGTGCGCAACCAATCGGATGCGGAAGATATTCTGCAGGATGTCTTCTATCAATTGGCAACGAGCTACAGCGTTACGGAACCGATCGAGAAAATGACGGCCTGGCTTTTTACCGTGGCTCGAAATAAAATAATCGATTGGTACCGGAAGCGCCGGCCCGGTTCTCTTCCGGCTGCAGACGACGACCCGTCCGCGCCGCTGAATCTCGAAGAGATCCTGTTCGACCCGCGCCAAAACCCCGACCGGGTGTATGCACGGTCATTGGTCTGGACAGAGTTGTCCGAAGCGCTAGGCGAACTTCCCGATGAACAGCGCGAAGTTTTTGTGATGCACGAATTAGAAGGGAGAAGCTTTAAAGAAATCGCAGAAATAACGGGCGAGCCGTTAAACACGCTCCTCTCGCGTAAACGATACGCTGTATTATTCTTGCGAGAGCAGCTTCAAGAATTATACGATGAAACAGAAAACTTATAGGAGGAACTTATCATGAAATCGTGGTGGATGTTGAGATTTGCAAAATATGTGGCGGTGATGGTCATAGGGATGTTAGTTTTTGGCGCCGTCGTCATGGAGTTGTGGAACGTGCTTGTGCCCGATATTTTCCACGGACCGGCTGTAACCTTCTGGCAAGCGCTCGGATTGCTTGTGTTGTCCCATATTCTCCTTCGCGGCTGGGGACCATGGAGGCATGCAAACGGATGGCGGCATGACCGGTGGAAACATCGTTTCGAAGAAAAATTGTCGG
This sequence comes from uncultured Bacteroidota bacterium, assembly GCA_963717445.1. Classification (GTDB taxonomy): domain Bacteria; phylum Bacteroidota; class Ignavibacteria; order UBA10030; family UBA8401; genus JAGVPT01. Next base: position 3,359,771 of record OY970334.1, read on the forward strand.
CGATGACTCCCGAAGAACGCGATAAATTTAAGGAAGAATGGCGCCGGCGATGCGGATGGTCATCCGAAGACATGCATACGGCAAAAGAACAACCGAAGGCGTGAGGTTTCACCGTGAAGCATGTTGAAGGGGCAAAGGAAAAGATTCATCAAACGGTGACGGCGTGGGAAGGAGTTGCTTCCCAGCCCCACCGTTTCGGCGGAATTGAGTTCCGGTTCGGGAATCGCGAGCTTGGTCATCTTCATGGCGGCGCTTTGCTTGATATCCCCTTTCCAAGAAAAGTTCGGAATGAACTGGTCAACTCCGGCCGGGTCGCTCCTCATCATATCCTGCCCGAAAGCGGATGGGTGAGTTTTTATATCAGGCAAGAAGAAGATATCGATGAAGCCATCGGATTGTTAAGTCTTGCTTTTGAGCTGGCGAAAAAACGTGTCGAGAAATAAGCGTTCAAAAAATGAGATCATAATTACAAGGAGATTTGCATGATGCAGGTATTCCCACTTTCCACGCCGAGCTTCGGTAATCAAAGTGCCCGCCCGGAAGCGGTTTCTCCGAATGACGATCGTGAACTGCTGGATGCATATTCATTAACTGTGACGGCAGTCGTAGAAAACGTTTCCCCTTCCGTTGTGAAAATCAACGTCAGTCATCACTCGGCCCGCCGGCGAGGTTTCGGTCAGCAGAGACGCGAAGAAAATGAGAACTCGCGTCCGGTTACCGGCAGCGGATCCGGAGTAATATTTACGCCCGATGGATTTGTTCTTACCAACAGCCATGTCATTCATGATGCGGCTTCGATCAATGTTATTCTTGCGGACGGCAGGGAATTGAAAGGTGAACTTATCGGCGAAGATCCATTTACCGATCTCGCGGTCGTGCGTGTGAATGGCCAGGGTTTACCCGTTGCGAAACTTGGGGACTCTCAGGCGATTCGAATAGGACAACTGGTTATCGCGCTGGGAAATCCATTCGGGTTTCAAGCCACCGTCACCGCTGGAGTAGTAAGCGCTCTCGGACGTTCGTTACGGGTCGGTGGAGGACGGTTGATTGACAATGTTATTCAGACCGATGCGGCGCTCAATCCCGGCAACTCCGGCGGTCCGCTTGTCAATTCCCGTTCGGAAGTTATCGGGATCAACACTGCGGTAATTCCCTGGGCGCAGGGGATTTGTTTTTCGATCCCGGTCAACACGGCGAAGAATATCGCCGGTCAGTTGATGAAAGAAGGAAAAGTGACGCGTGCGTTTCTCGGCATCGCCGGCCAAGTGCTTGATATCTCCCGAGCCGCCGTCCGTACACATGCTTTAACAGGTTCGCGCGGTGTGATGATCGCACACGTAGAACGAGGCTTGTCTGCGGAGCAAGCCGGCTTGCTGGCGGGAGATGTTATCGTTGAAATGAACAGCCATCGCGTTGAAAGCATCGATGACCTTCATCGTCTGCTGACAAAGGACGTGATCGGTAGGGAAACAGGATTGACGGTTTTACGCTTGGAGAAAAAGCTTTTTGTTAAAATCGTTCCGAGAGAATTGAAAGCTGGCTAGGCGGAGCCGGGCGTTCGGGGTACCGGCTTATGCTTTAAGCGTACTTGTAAAATTTCAACCGCTTTCCGTGGTGACGAAGCACCAGTAATATAGTTTGTGCACGATTCTTTTCCTTCGAACATTAGTTCCCGGTTGAGTGTATTGATGACCCCGTTCCAAAAATTACCGAGAACAATGACCGGCTTTTCTTCGATGACGCTTTTGTTCATGAATTCCCAAACACTAGCGAATTCGAGCAGCGTCCCTGTCCCGCCTTTCAATACAATGTATCCATCGGCAAGCGAAATTAATTCCATCAACCTGTCCGTCAAAGATTTGACAACAATCCGTTTGTCAATCCATCGGTTTGTCTCGATGCTGAAAAATTCGCTCACCACGCCGATAGTTTTTCCTCCAGACTCTTTAGCGCCGCGTGCAGATGCTTCCATCGTCCCCCCATAACCGCCATTACAGACGACATAACCGGCTTTTCCCAGCTCTTGCCCGAGCATCCGCGCTTCTTCGTAAAACACATCCCCTTCAGCAGGCCGTGAACTGCCGAATACTGTGATAATCGGGTTCGATGTTATTTGATTGCTCATGAGTGTCATTGTCCACGAAGAATACGAAGGCTCATGAAGAATTTTGCAATCGCTATTACGTTGCGAAATTTTTCAACGAATAATTGCCTATTGCAAATTCAAAAGCGAAATCTTAATCTTTGTGCTTCGTCGTGTCCTTCGTTGATATTAATTCCAGAATTCCCACGAAACGCCGAAACGGACATTCCGGTCGTACATCGGATAGAATGGCGTCAACATATATTGATTGCCGGAAAGATTTTCCCAAATAAAATGGATGTAGGCGTCGCCGAGTTTCCCGATAACGAAGAAATCAGCCGTGCCGCTTGGACCGAACGATTGCAGCAAAACGTACGGAACATACAGCCCGGATTCGTCAAGCGGCGCCATTCCGCTTTGTGATGAAGTGTATCTGCCGCGGAAACCGATCTTGAGTTCCAGGTTCCCGTTCGCGAGTTCGTTTTTATAGTAAAAAGACCCGTCAAGATATAACTCCGGAAGAAGCTGCAATTTTTGGTCCGCGTGATAATAATCAGGCTGCTTGAGATACGTGGCGTTTCCTTCCGCAAAGAAATGATCGTAAGAAGCCTTCAATGATACGTCAACGCCGTTATAGATGTTGAGAGCAGGCTGTGAAAAAACCAGCGTATAGTTCACAGGGGAAGTTCCAGCAGTTGTGTCGACAAGAATAGGGTTTTTGATTTCTCTGTGGGTCAGTGAAATGGTACCGGACAAAACATCGGGGATGGAAAACCGTGTCCCGACTTGAATGAGTGTATGGTGTTCATTTTTCAGCCATAAACGTGGCGTTGGCAATTGGGTAGAATCGCTTGACCAGTAAAGCTCCTGCAAGGTTGGTGTACGTTGTGAAACGGACATCCCTCCAAACAATGATAATGATGGATTGATTGAGAGTTGAGCATCGGCTCCCGCACCGGGAAGGTTTTGGTCGCGATAATAATCGTCCCTTCCGAAAACGGCGAATGTTAACGGCGACAATATGAGAACTTCTTCTTTTGCGCTGCCGCTGAATTTGTTTTCCTTGTGGCCTCCGACCTCAGGGCTCGATTCAACCTGAATCTCTTCCGCTTCTGCTGTCAGGCTGAAATTCTGCACGGTACTTTCAATTTCATGCCGCAGGAGAAGACCCGCGTTTGAGCTGCGGTTGTCGGAGTGCGTAAGAACTCCGTTAAACGGCAACCCATCTGGATATTCCCGTACTTCGTCGCGATACTCTCTCAATTGGTTGGAATAGTACGCCGTCAGCGTCGTCACTTGCATCGTGTCGCCGGTGAGATGACCGGCGGCAGTGAGATCAAGGTGATGATTATATATTTTTTCGTACGCTTCATTGTTCGAAACGAGCGCGACCTGCTCATTAAAGTATTCATCGGGGGTGGTCTGGACATAGTTGACACCGCCAAACATTCCCGTCATGGCTTGTTCGTACAGATGTGAAAAAACGATATTGAATGAATTTGAGATATCGTACCGGAGCTTTGTTCTGAACGACCAGGCGTCATAGTCGGAGTTAACGAAGCGGCCTCGGTAATCCTGGTCGATCTGGTCGTACCCGAGTGCGTGCCGCTCCAGCCCGAACATGAAGTTAAACCGGGAGAAAATGTTCTGGCTGAACATGGCGTCCGTTTGCGCGTAATCGTCGACGCCCTGGCTGTAGCGGATGCGCGAGTACGGCTTGTTTGTGTAAAAGCTTTTTGTGACAATGTTGATCGCACCGCCGGTCGAGTTCATTCCATAAAGCATGGCACGCGGTCCGGTGATGAATTCAATTCTCTCAATATAATCTGTCGGAAACAGGATCATATCGTAAGTCCCGGTAATCGGGTCGGCCTGACTTCTTCCGTCGACAAGAAAAGCAATGCCGCGGTCGTCGACACCGCCGACGGTCAATTCATTGTGCTGTCCGGGACTTCCCATGTCGCGGATGTACATGCCGGGTTTTGTCCAGAGTAAATCTCCCATATAGCGATATTCAATCCAGGGAATTTGTGAACCGAGAATTGCCTCGCTTGAATCTCCGTACGGTTCGAGCGCCCCGATAAGCGGTATCGGTTTTATTCGAATGAGGGAATCTTTTACCGTTTCGAAGGAGGGCATGTGCGCTGCAAGAGTATCTCTTCTCACCGGCGAAACCTTTTTTGTCGTGTCCTGGGGGAAAGAATTTTCAGAAGCGCAACATTGTGCAAGCAGGAAGGCGAGAGAAATAACGATGAGTATGCGTGCTCGTATTTTGCCGGGCATCAGAGTAATGGCATAAAATTGGGCGGTGTAAGGGAAACGAAGTACCTTGGCCTAAAGAATTTCTCCGCTTGCCGAGCGTTGGTTTCATCCTTGAACAGTCCGAACACTGAAGAGCCGCTTCCGGACAAGAGGGCGAATGCTGCTCCGTGCGAAAGGAGTTCTTGCTTGAGACGCGCAATCTCCGGGTGAGCGCGAAACACGACTGCCTCAAAATCATTTTCCATGAGGGAAGAAATGCCTGCTACGGTGCATGTTGCGCCGTCGTAAAGCGTATTTCGCTCGGCGGATGGCGCTCGATGCTTTGACAATTCGCCGTACGCCCACGCCGTTGAAATATGTATGCCGGGGGTAACGACAAGAACGAAATATGGAAGCGAAAGCTTCACAAAGCTTAACCGTTCTCCACGGCCTACGGCATAGGCGCTTTTATTGTGGAGAAAGAACGGAACGTCGGAACCGATGTTCAATGCAATGTCCGCCAGGGTCGCCGCATCGATCGAAATATTCCACAATGAGGGAAGGGCAATGAGCACCGTGGCTGCATCGCTGCTGCCGCCGCCAAGACCGGCGCCAATGGGTATTTTTTTCTTGATGTGTACTGACGCGCCCCGCGTCGTGCCAATTTCACTCCTGAGAAGCTCGACGGCTTTCCAACACAAATTGTTCTCGTCTGTGGGGATTCTTTGGTTATCGCACGAAATTGAAATTACAGCATCCGACGGTTCAAGAGCCAGTTCATCAAAAACGTTGATACGATGAAAAATGGTTTCGATATCATGGAATCCGTCTTCTCTCTTTCTCAGCACACGAAGCCCTAGATTTATTTTGGCATATGCCTTATGAATCATAGTCAAAGATACGAGGAGATTGGCGAAGTTTCAAGGCGTGCGACGCCTTCCAACAAGAAATTGAGACTGAGGATGAATGTCACTATATTCTCATTATTGTATTGTCACCACATTTTTCAACGATATCTCTTGAGCCTATGGAAAAGCGGGAAGCAATTGTTCGCCACGTTCAAAATCTTGCCTTTATCGGGAAGGCCGGCTCCAATCATTGGACGACTATGGATTCCTCTCGCGGTGAGAGTTTGGCCGCCGCCACTTCTCCGATGGAACTCATTCTTATCGCCCTCGGAGGATGTACAGGCAGCGACGTGGCAATTATTCTGGAGAAAAAAAGATTGCATGTTTCAAAGTTCGAGATGAAGATTACCGGCGAACGAGCCGAGGAGGACCCGAAAGTCTACACGGCGATTCACATCGACTACATTCTCGAAGGATTCCACCTCAGTGAGAAGGATGTCGCTCGTGCGATTGAGCTCTCGATGACGAAGTACTGTTCCGTCAGCGCGATGCTCAAAAAATCCGTAGCGCTGACCTATTCGTATACGATCGTTGAAGCGGGTGCTGCGGCGGGATGATTTAGGCCGGTAAATTGATGTCCCGAAGCTTGATGATTTCCTTTTCTATCCCCCGAATATTGCTGTCAAGTTCTTGAATAACGGCCCGGTCGTTCGCGTTGAGCTTTTGTCTGGAAATAATATCAGCACTGATTTTAATCGCTGCGAGGGGATTGTTGAATTCATGGCAAATGGTGACGACAAGTTCTTTAATCGCTTCGCTTCGTTTCTGGCCGATGATCTTATTCTTTTCCACCTGCGCAATTTGCTTTTTCAATTGGACACGGTTCAGGACGTTCAGCAACGTTCGTGGAAGAACTGATTCTATAATTTCCTCCTTCACAAGAAAATCCTCGACTCCAAGTTTCATTGCCTCGACGGCAAGTTGAAAATCCTTCCCCGAAGCGATGAAGACGAGGGGAACGTCAATTTTTAACCTCCGGATCTCCTTTGCGAGCTCTAATGCAGTCATCTCGCTTAAATCGTAATCGACGAGCACAACTGCGATGCTCCTATCGGTCTTGAGCCGTTCGATGCCGCCGGCGCCGGTTTTTTCCCACGTTATTTTAAAATCGGTTCCCTGAAATTTCTTGAGCTGCAACTGCGCGGTTTTTGCGTATGAAATATCGTTGTCAATGAGTAATACGTGAATAAGAGGCTCGTTCATTCTTGTCCTTGCAGTTATTATTGGATAAAGTAGCACAACTTTTTGTTTTAATCAACAAAACGGCTACTTTTTCAAATTTCCTGTTGATTTTAATCAGCCGATTGTCTATAATTTACAGCCGAAAAAAGCGAATATCATAAGGAACTCCAATGGCAGAAAAAAATAGCATTCTTGTTGTGGATGATGAAGATGCTTTGCGGACCGTATTAAGTAGTGAACTTGAGAGTGAAGGTTATATCGTGGCGACCGCTGGAGATGGTGATGAGGCAATATCTGTTCTACAGGGGAAGTCGTTTGATTTAGTGTTGCTGGATATCAAAATGCCGCGCGTTGACGGTTTTGAAGTCTTGCGGTTCATCAAAGAACGTTACCCCGCCACAAAAGTTATCATGCTGACAGGGTTTGCCGACTTGAAAAATGCGATAGAGTCAAAAAAGTTGGGTGCCGAAGACTTCGTCAGTAAGCCGTACGATTTGGTCGACCTCCTGACGACCATCGAAAGGGTTCTTACCAGCGAATAATCCCTCCCGTTTCTCGCTTCTACCTTTCTCACGCGCATTGCCATGGCTCGCACCTACAATATTCTCATAGTCGATGACGAACAGAGCGTCGTATTTCTCCTCAAGGAAGAGCTTTCCGAAATGGAGAAATATAACGTTACCATTGCGTACGACGGTGCCGAAGCAATCAACATCCTTCAGTCCCAGCCTTTCGATGTTGTCCTCCTCGACGTGAAGATGCCCCGGGTCAGCGGTATCGAAGTTCTCAAATATATTCGGGAACAACATCCGACCACCATCGTTCTTATGCTCACCAATTTTGCGGATGTCAAGACGGCAATCGAAACCATGAAACTCGGCGCGTACGACTTTGTCAGTAAACCGTACGAGCGGGAAGAGTTGCTTGCGACCATCGACCGCGCGCTCGAACTGCGCCGCCTGACTATCGACAATAAGCTCATGGAGTACCAGCTCAACCGTCAGGGCCTGGCCCGTGAGTTTATCGGGAAAAGTCCTTCGGTACAATTCCTCATCCACACGGCGCAAAAAATCGCCGATAGTACGGCAATCGTTCAAATTCAGGGTCCGAGCGGTACCGGCAAAGAGCTGATAGCGCATCTTATCCACACTTCAAGCCCGAGGAAGAACCGGCCGTTTGTCATTGTCAACTGCGCTTCCATTCCCGACGCGCTGCTCGAAAGTGAATTGTTCGGCCACGAGAAAGGGGCATTCACGAATGCGTACGCGATGAAACAGGGCCTGGTCGAAGTTGCGAACGGGGGGACGCTGTTTTTGGATGAGGTCGGCGACATCAGCCCGATGATTCAGCCCAAGCTTCTCAGATTTCTTGAGACAGGGGAGTTTCGGCGGGTAGGCGGAACCAATGCGATGAAAGTTGATGTGCGTATCGTGTCCGCGACGAACAAGGATTTGCAGAAAGAGGTCGAAGCCGGCCGATTCAGAGATGACCTATTGTACCGGTTGAATGTCGTTACCATTCGTATCCCTCCCCTTAAAGACCGCAAAGAAGATATTCCGCTTCTCCTCGAATATTTTTTAGGGAAAAAAATAAAAGGAAAAGCGCAAAAACGCCTGAGCGACGAAGCGCTACAAATATTAATGCAGTACCGATTGGCCCGGGAATGTCCGTGAGATGGAACATGTTATTGAAGGTGCAGTCATTCTATCGCACGACGAAATCATTACGGCAAAAGACCTGACACTGACGGCATCGGCGGGAATGCAAAAATCGAACCCGGTTCCCATGCTGCAGAAAGACGGTGAGTTTTTATCGCTCGAGACAATGGAAAAAATGCAGATCGAACTCGTTCTGCAAAAAAATAATTACAACCGTTCAAAAACCGCCCAGATGCTCGGCATCACTCCAAAGACCCTCTACCTCAAGATCAAACGGTACGGCATTACCACCCCCGCCAAAGACTGAGTCCGCCGCGGAATTTTTTTTAATGCACCGCAACTTTTTCCCCCTTTTTCCGAATACTATACAGAGCCGAGATCAACAATATTTTAATCAGGAGGTTAGTATGAAGAAGGGATTGATTGCACGAAGCCTGATAGCGGCTGGCGCTGCAGCAGTTGTTACGTTTACTTCCGCCGTGGCGTCACAGCCGAGCGTCTCCAGATACGGCGACGTTGATTGGAAGAAAGCAGAATTAAACTACGTGGCGGCGTTAAAGTCGGATAACATCGGCGTTAAGGAGAGTGCAGCAAGCTACATTGCCGAATACCAGCTTAAAGGAGCCGTAGAGCCTCTCATTCAAATCCTGAAGTTTGATAAAGTTGAAAGCGCAAGAATGTCCGCGGCGCTGGCGCTTGTTACGTTGAACGATGCACGCGGACGGGCTGCCGTCGAAGAGGCTACGCTCTATGACGGGAGCGATAAAGTTGTAAAATTCTGTGAGTCTTTATTGAATGCATCGCCAGGTAGGTTCAGCGCGATGGAATAAAAAAAGTTGCCCTCATTCTCTCCCCTAAAGCCAGAGCATTACTCAAATGCGGTACGAGTAAAGCTCTGGCTCTCTCATTTTTGGAAATTCGGCTCTGTTCGACAACCCGTTATCGTCCAACGTTGATTGACTTTCGTTCATTTTTTCGGTAATTTTTGAAAAATTTTCAATGCGTTAGCCTCTTTATGCAGTGTTCCTCTCGCAAGGAAAGTTCAAATGTCGAAGTCTCAAGGTGTTGATTATTATGGTATCGATTCACAATTGAACGATGAAGAGACCCTCGTCCGCAGCACTGTTCGTGAATTTGTCGATGACAACGTTCTTCCGATTATTGAGAAGCACAATCGTGAAGGAACGTTTCCGCATCACCTTGTGAAACAAATGGCTGCGATTGGACTATTCGGTGCCACGCTTCCGGCTAAATACGGCTGCGCTGAGTTGAATAATGTAGCGTATGGATTGATGATGCAGGAATTGGAGCGGGGTGATAGCGGTATCCGCAGTTTTGCATCGGTTCAAAGTGCGTTAGTGATGTATCCCATTTATACTTTCGGCTCGGAAGAACAAAAAGATTATTGGTTGCCGAAATTGGCTAAGGGTGAAAAAGTCGGCTGCTTCGGGTTGACGGAGCCGGATTATGGATCTAATCCTGGCGGGATGATTACTCGCGCTGAAAAAAAAGGAGACGGTTTTATAATCAACGGAGCAAAAATGTGGATCACCAACGGGACGATTGCGGACGTTGCCGTCGTGTGGGCCAAGTTGGACGGGGAAATTAAAGGTTTCCTAGTTGAAAAAGGGGCAACAGGCTTTGAGGCTCCGGAAATGCACGGCAAACATTCGCTTCGAGCATCGGTTACCTCGGAGCTTGTTTTCCAGGATTGCGTTATTCCGGAGAAGAATCTTTTACCGAAATCCGGCGGACTGAAATCTCCTCTGCTGTGCCTTAGCCAGGCACGGTACGGGATCGCGTGGGGTGCTCTTGGAGCTGCAATGGCATGTTACGATGCGGCTCTACACTATTCTTTATCCCGTGTGCAATTTGACAAGCCGATCGCTTCCTTTCAGATGACGCAGGAAAAACTCGTCTACATGTTGACTGAAATCACGAAAGGACAATTGCTCTGCCTTCAATTGGCAAGGTTGAAAGACAAGAACAAGGCGACGTTCGCGCAGATTTCAATGGCGAAACGCAACAATGTGTACCATGCTTTGGAGATCGCGCGAATGGCCCGGGAAATTTTGGGGGCGAACGGAATCCTCGACGAATATCCGGTGATGCGCCATGCTGCCAACCTTGAATCGGTGAAAACGTACGAAGGGACGCACGAGATGCACACGCTCATTATCGGCGAAGATATAACGGGGATTGCCGCATTTAATTGAATAATGAAGCACGGGTTTTTTCCCACGCTGTTCGTTTGAAGGATGCACTGCGCATCCTTCGTTGTTTATATCAGTGCTGTTTCACATACAGGTAAGGTATGAAATCGAAAAAAATAATTGGCGATGCAATTACCTACGATGATGTGTTGTTGGTTCCGGGCAAGTCATCCGTGCTTCCGCGAGATGTCGACGTGTCAACGCGGTTGTCGCGAACGATCAGGCTCAACATCCCGATACTCTCAGCCGCGATGGATACGGTCACTGAGGCCGAGATGGCGATCGCGCTTGCTCGCGAGGGAGGCATTGGCATTATCCACAAAAATATGGCCATCGCGATACAGGCGGAAGAAGTCGATAAAGTGAAGAGGTCTGAAAGCGGAATGATTCTTGACCCTATTACTCTGACGGCGGATAAAACTGTTGGCGATGTGCTCGACTTGATGGCGAAGTTCAGTATTTCAGGAATTCCAATCGTCCGGGATGAAAAACTGGTCGGCATTCTCACGAACCGGGACTTGCGTTTTCAACCGAACAGAAGATTGAAGGTTGCAGATGTCATGACGTCGCAGAACCTCGTTACCGCCCCGGTCGGGACCACACTCGAAGAAGCCGAGGTTATTCTTCAGCGGCACAAGATTGAAAAGCTTCCGGTCGTTGATAAGACAGGGAAACTGCGTGGGCTTATCACGTTCAAGGATATCCAGAAAAAGAAACGGTTTCCGTACGCATGCAAAGATAAGCACGGACGTTTGCGTGTCGGTGCTGCCGTCGGCGTTACAGCCGATACTGTCGAACGTGTCGACGCTCTTTTGAAAGCTGGTGTTGATGTTGTTGTTATCGATACTGCTCACGGGCATTCCGAAGGCGTGCTTGAAATGGTCAAACGTGTAAAACGAAAATTCCCGGCGGCTGAAATAATTGCCGGTAACGTTGGGACGGCTGAAGCGGCTCGCGACATTATCAAGGCCGGAGCAGATGCGGTGAAGGTCGGAATCGGACCGGGGTCGATTTGTACGACGCGTGTTGTTGCAGGCGTTGGGGTTCCACAGGTTACGGCAATTATGGAATGTGTCGCGGTGGCAAAAAAATACAATGTTCCCGTAATCGCCGACGGCGGGATCAAACAGACAGGCGACATCGCGAAAGCGATTGCGGCCGGCGCCGATTCGGTGATGATCGGAGGGCTGTTTGCAGGATTGCAGGAGAGTCCGGGAGAAAAGATTTTGTACGAAGGGCGAACCTATAAGGTGTACCGTGGAATGGGCTCTCTCGGTGCAATGAAAGAAGGGAGCAGGGACAGATATTTCCAGGATGTTGAAGACGACTTGCAGAAGCTCGTTCCGGAGGGGATCGAAGGACGGGTACCGTTCAAAGGCGAATTGAGTTCAACGGTGTACCAGATGGTCGGCGGATTGCGGGCTGCGATGGGATATTGCGGCGCTGCCTCCGTTCCAGAGATGCAAAAGAAAGCGCAATTCGTGCGAATGAGCGATGCGGGCTTGCGCGAAAGCCATCCTCACGACGTTCATATTACGAAAGAAGCTCCGAATTATCATATCTAAACCCGTTCTGTTGATGTTCGATTACAAAGAAAGAATCCGTTTACTGCGTGATGCATTGGAGAAGCAGCGTTGTGATGCGTTTATTACCTCGTTCATTCCACATCTTCGTTATCTTACAGGATTCTCGGGCTCGAACGGTTTATGCATTGTCACTCATACCAAAGTATTTTTTCTTACCGACTTCCGCTATAAAGAGCAAATCCGGAATGAGATCGTTTGCTCCCGTTCATTCATCACCAGCGGCGAACTCATCGAAAAGGCGGCGAAAGAAAAACTGCTTGGCGGATGCAAGCGTGTCGGAGTAGAAAAGGAATATCTCGCTTTTGCACAGTATCTAGACCTGCAAAGGAAATTTAGTGCCGTTCGATTTGTTGCGACGTTCTGAGTTCGTTGAGTCCCTTGCCTCGTTGAAAAGCAAGGCAGAAATTTCCCTTATTACAAAGGCTGTTGCGATCACCGATGCCGTTTTCGAAGAGGTATTAAAGATCGTGAAGGCCGGAATTTCCGAGCTCAATGTCTCCGCAGAGATTTCTTATCTCCACAAAAAACATGGGGCGGAAAAGGATTCATTCGAGCCTATTGTCGTGAGCGGTCCGCGCGGATCACTCCCGCACGGGAGACCATCTACAAAAAAAATTAAACGAGGGGAATTGGTAACACTCGACCTGGGATGTTTCTATAACGGATATTGCAGCGATTTAACGCGAACGGTGGCTGTAGGAAAGCCTTCCGTCGAAGCGCGGGAAGTGTACAGCGTTGTTCTTCAAGCACAGCAAAATGCTATTGACTCCGCGAGAAGCGGGATCGAAGCGAAAAAGTTTGACGGCGTGGCACGCAGTTATATCCAAGCCAAAGGATACGGAAAATATTTCGGACACGGGTTGGGCCATGGAATCGGTTTGCAAATCCATGAATTCCCCCGTATCTCGGCCCGAAGCACGCACACTCTTCAGGACGGTAATGTCATTACTGTCGAACCGGGAATTTATCTTTCAGGAAAATTCGGTGTTCGGATCGAAGACGATATCGTCATCCGGGACGGCGGATGCGATGTCTTGACCAAGGCGCCCAAATCGATGATGATCTTATAGACGCCCGGGGGAAGTACGGGGCTGTATTGTTCTCGAATGTTGTTTCATTTCATTATTCTCAATGCGAAAAGTTCTCGTTATCGCGTATTATTTTCCCCCAATGGGATTAAGCGGCGTTCAGCGGACGCTGAAGTTCGTAAAATATTTTCCCAATTTTCAGTGGATGCCGACCGTTCTCACTGTAACGTCGACAGGGTATTTCGCCAAAGACGAATCGCTGCTGAAAGAGATCGTGCCGCTCGGCATCGAAGTTGTGCGGACGAATTCTTTTGACCCGAATCGCCTCTTCCGGAAGCAGGAGGTGGTGAAAATGCCCGCGGAACGGACGCGAAAAATTCTTAGCCGCATCAGCGATTCGATTTTTATTCCCGATAATAAAATCGGATGGAAAGGGCTTGCGATAAAAAAGGCGGCGGAGCTTTTTCGCAAGAAAAAGTTCGACGCCATCTTCGCTACCGCTCCGCCGCAGACCGATTTTCTCATCGGTAAGGAGCTGAAACAAAAATTCCATCTTCCGCTGATGATCGATTACCGTGATTCGTGGCTCGATTATCCTTTTAAGTTCTACCCGACACCTCTTCATAAATATGCGAATTACAGGATGGAAAAAAGCGTTCTGCATGTCGCCGACGCGATTATCGTGGCCAGCCGGCGGACGAAGGAGCTTCTCCTTCGCCGGTATAAATTTCTCACCTACAACGATGTGCAGATCATCTCTCAGGGTTTTGACCCCGAGGATATGACAATAGGCGCATCCGCAAAGCTGCCACGAATTGAAAAGATGCGCATCACCTACTCCGGGGTTTTTTATGAAGACCGGACCCCGGAATACTTTCTCGAAGCGCTCCATCTTGTCTACAAGAACAATGCAAAGCTTCGAGGAAGAATCGAAGCATGTTTTATCGGTGCATTCCGCGATGAGCATCAAAAAATTATTAGCCGTCTTGGGCTTCAAAACTCCGTCAATATTCTTGGCTATCTCGACCACGCCGATTGCGTGCGTTACCTTCTTTCGTCGGAACGTTTTATGGATGATGATGGGAGACGATAAGAGTTCGCCGGGAAAAATTTTTGAATATATTGGCGCTAAGAAAAAAATTCTCGCTTGCCTCCCCCAGGGAATGATGCGTTCGATTATCGAGGAAGCGGGCGGCATATGTGTTGAACCTCGCGATGTGGCGAAAATCGCAGAAGCAATTGTATCGCTGTACGAACAGTATGAACGTCGCCAATTGCGTGGCCCCCGTCCTGAAATTGTCGACAAATACAATCGCATTACATTAGCGGGCGAAGTGGCAAAAACGTTGTCTGCGTTGACGGACTGAAGAATGAACGTTCTCGTAATAGGCTCCGGTGGACGCGAACACGCACTCGTGTGGAAACTGCGTCAGAGCCCGAACGTGCGGAAAATCTTTTGCGCCCCCGGTAACGCCGGGATTGGCGGCCTTGCCGAATTGGTGCAGATCAATATCGACAACATCGAGGGGCTGTTCCAATTTGCTAAAAGGAAAAGGATCGACCTCACCGTTGTCGGCCCGGAAATCCCGCTCGTGAAAGGTATCGCCGACCTTTTTGAAAAAAACGGCATGCACATTTTTGGTCCGACAAAGTACGCCTCCCAGCTTGAAGGGAGCAAGGTGTTTGCAAAGAATTTCATGAGGAAGTATCGCATTCCTACAGCCTCCTATAAAACGTTTGACCGTTCTGAATATGCCGCCGCTCAGCAGTTCGTTATGGAACATCCTGTGCCGGTAGTCCTTAAGGCAGACGGACTGGCGGGCGGAAAAGGAGCAGTCGTGTGTCAATCTACCGGGGAAGCGTTGAACATGCTGCAGGATTTCTTTGAAAAGAATATTTTTGGCGACTCGGGAAACAATGTCGTCATTGAAGAGTTTATGAAGGGAGAAGAAGCGTCGGTATTCGGTACTGACGGATGGAACAGAGCACAAAATACTTCAGCCGGCCCAGGACCACAAACAAATCTTTGACGGCGACAGGGGAAAAAATACCGGGGGCATGGGAGCGTACGCACCGGCGCCCGTTGTCACAAGATCTGTTTTGCGGCAGGTCGAAAAAGAAATTATCAAGCCGACGTTGGAGGGGATGCGCGCCGACGGAAAACCGTACAAAGGCTGCCTCTATGTTGGGTTAATGGTAACGCAAGATGGGCCGAAAGTGGTTGAGTTCAATTGCAGACTAGGGGACCCTGAAGCTCAGGTCGTGCTTCCGCTGTTGGAAACGGATTTATTCGATTTATTATTTGCCTGTTCAGCCGGAACACTGCGGTCTCTCGATGTGCGCCACCATACTGCATCTGCGGTGTGTGTGGTCATGGCGTCGCGCGGTTATCCAGACCTGTACGAAAAGGGGAAGCCGATTACGGGTCTTGAGTCTGTCTCGGCCGAAAGCGGGATTGTTATTTTTCACGCGGGGACAAAAAAAGAAAACGGCATGGTAGTTTCTTCGGGGGGGCGGGTGCTTGGAGTAACGGCCATCGGTTATGGAAACGACCTTGAAGGAACAATCACCGCTGCGTACGGCGCCGTTAAAAAAATTTCTTTCGACGGTGCATATTATCGAAGCGACATCGGACGAAAAGGAATAAAACGAGACTTCTGAATGATTCCAAAAGTATGGCTCGCGCAAAGACGGAAAATGATTCAAATAAAGTGCCTTCACGTCCTTTCCCGGGATGGCTTCGCCAGCGGCTTGGCAAGAGGCGATTTTTCAGGTGTTTCCAAACCACTGACTTCACGATTTCCAATATCATTATAATCTGAAAGCTGACAATGAATATCCTCGTAACCGGCGGGGCCGGATTTATCGGCTCCAACATTGTTGATGCATATGTTCAAGCGGGACACACTGTTGTTATCGTCGATGATCTTTCGACGGGCAGTCTCAAAAATGTAAACCCGAGAGCAAAATTCCACAAGATCGACCTTCGAGATCCGGCGCTTGAAAACGTGTTCAAAGAGATACCTATTGAAGTTATCAATCATCACGCTGCCCAAATGGATGTGAGAAAATCGGTTGCAGACCCAAAATTTGACGCGTCGGTGAATATTCTCGGTATGCTGAACTTGTTTGAGTTTGGAATACGGCATGGAGTGAAGAAGATCATTTTTGCATCGACCGGCGGGGCAATATACGGTGAGCAAGATTATTTTCCTGCGGACGAGCAGCATCCTCTCCGCCCATTGTCGCCGTACGGTATTACGAAGCTTGCGACGGAAAAATATCTCTTCTATTACCATGCGATATACGGCATCCAACATACGATCCTTCGATACGCAAACATTTATGGTCCGAGGCAAAATCCGCACGGCGAGGCTGGTGTCGTTGCCATCTTCGCCGATAAAATGTTGAAAAGTGAACAACCGGTGATCAACGGGGACGGCAAACAGACCCGCGATTATGTCTATGTTAGCGACGTGGTGCGGGCTAATGTACTTGCCCTGTCCCATTCTTCTTCGGATATTTTTAATATTGGGACCGGCAAAGAGAATGACGTAAATACTCTTTTCCGGATTATAAAAAAATTCAGCGGCGCGACATGTGAAGAAAAGCACGCCGAGGCAAAAATGGGCGAGCAGCTCCGAAGCGTGATCGACCATGCAAAAGCGAAAAAGATTCTCGGCTGGGAACCTGCCGTTACGCTCGAAGAAGGTTTACGGAAAACGGTGGAGTTCTTTAGAGAAAAGATAAAAGATAAATGATGAAGGAAGACTGTTGCCGTTTTATTACTCATTGTTGATCCGGTATGGATTATTCCTTTTCCATAGAACTCCTTCTGCGGGGCGACAGAAGAACCGTCGCGCGGGCGATTTCATCGATAGAAAACTCCGATGACAGTGCTGGCGAAATCCTTTCTTTGATTTATCCTTACACGGGTAAAGCATATCGTATCGGTATCACCGGCCCGCCGGGGGCGGGAAAAAGCACGCTCACGAACAAACTTGCCCAATGGTACCGCAAACAGAATTTACGCGTCGGCATTCTTGCCGTTGACCCGACAAGCCCTTTCACCGGCGGTGCCTTGCTCGGCGACCGCATCCGGATGACCGACGTTGAACTTGACAATGGAGTATTCATTCGCAGTATGGCGTCGCGGGGGAGCCTAGGCGGTTTAAGCAAAAAGACCCGCGAAGCTGCAGACGTTCTTGATGCGAGCGGTGTTGAAATTATCCTCCTTGAAACAGTCGGTGTCGGTCAATCGGAACTGGATATCGCCGAGGCTGCCGATACTACCGTCGTGGTCCTCGTTCCCGAATCAGGGGACGGAATTCAGGCAATGAAAGCCGGTCTGATGGAAATTGCCGACTTCTTCGTCCTGAACAAAGCCGACAGGCCCGGGGCGGAACAAGCGGTGATGTCGATTAAAATGATCCTCGGTTTCAGGCCTCATGACGAAACGACCTGGCTCCCCGATGTGTTAAAAGCTGTAGGGAGCGAAGGGAAAGGTGTTCAGGAAATCGGGGAAATGATAGCGAGGCATCGTTCTCATCTTGAGCAAAGCGGCGGATTGCTGGCCCGCAGAACGAAGCGTATGAAAAATCGGATTGAGGAAATTGTGCAGGACCAATTGAAAGTTGAATTCTGGAACGCCGGCCGAATGCAAAAGCTTGTGGATGATCTCAATGCCGTTATGGATCTTCACAAGACACCGTATCAAGTCGCGAAAGAATTGATTGACGAACTGTAAGGTATGTTTTCAGCTTGTCATTCAAATTCTCACTAACCATGTGAGGAAGAGTCTATGGAAGAAGCAGGGTTCGATGTCCGACCGACGGAGAGCATGCTCATGGTGCAGCAACTCGCCCGCGATTTTGCGGAGAAAGAGCTTCGCCCCGTCGTGATGCAGTACCGACGAGTCGCAGGAATTTCCGTTTGAGATCGCTTCGAAACTCGGCAAGCTTGGTTTCCTGGGTGCAACGTTTCCGGAAGAATACGACGGCGCAGGCCTCTCACCCCTCAATTTCACAATCCTCGTTGAAGAAATCTCCAAAGTCGATCCCTCGATCGGGCTGAGCGTGTGTGCCCATAACGGATTGTGTGCTTCACATATTTTTCTGTTCGGCAATGAAACCCAAAAGAAAAAGTACCTCCCCGATTTATGCTCGGGGAAAAAACTCGGCGGCTGGGGATTGACGGAATCGTCCTCGGGAAGTGATGCCGGCGGAATGAGAACGACTGCAGTTAAGGCCGAGAACACATGGGTTATCAACGGCACCAAGACATTTATCACACACGGTTCCGTCGGACAAACATTCGTGTTGTTTGCCGTAACCGATCAATCGAGACCCCACGGCATATCGGCGTTCATTCTCGAAAAAGGAATGCCCGGTTTTTCTACAGGTAAAAAAGAGAACAAACTTGGAATGCGGGCAAGCGATACCGCCTCGTTGATTCTTGATAACGTCCATGTGCCGTTGGAGA
Source organism: uncultured Bacteroidota bacterium (assembly GCA_963717445.1). Lineage (GTDB taxonomy): Bacteria > Bacteroidota > Ignavibacteria > UBA10030 > UBA8401 > JAGVPT01. The sequence continues at coordinate 3,378,151 of OY970334.1, forward strand.
ATCTTATCGGCAGCGAGGGAGAAGGATTCAAGCAGGCACTGCAGGTTCTTGACGGAGGGAGAATCGGTATAGCAGCGCTGTCGGTTGGGCTTGCCCAGGGGGCGCTCGATGCAAGCGTTAAATACGCCAAAGAGCGGTATCAATTCGGAAAGCCGATAAGCGATTTTCAGGCGATTCAATTCAAGCTTGCAGACATGGCATTGGAAGTTGAAGCTGCGCGTTTGTTAACACGTAAAGCCGCATTTTTGAAAATGCAAGGAGAAAATTTTACCCTTGCCGCTGCTCAAGCAAAATATTTTGCCAGCGAGGTTGCAACGAGGGTGGCAAACGAAGCGGTACAGATTCACGGCGGGTACGGATTTATCAAAGACTTTCCAGTCGAGAAATTTTACCGCAACGTCAAGCTTCTTACCATAGGAGAAGGGACTTCGGAAGTGCAGAAGATGGTGATCGCAAGAAACCTCATGCATGATTTCTCGGATATTCGCTGATTGAGCGCGGATTGCAGATTGTGTTTAGGGGTGGAAAATAATATTGTGATGAAGTATCGCTAGGGGCAAGAACAAATCGTCAGGGCATGCAACAGTGTCAACGATCGGGACTGAAATACGGCACGACAATGCATTCAAAAAGAACGTGGAAGCTTCGCGAGCTTTGGCGCAGTCGTTTTCTTCGAAGGCGTCAAGCATTCGATTGGGAGGCGGCAATGATGCCATTGCTAAACATCATAAGCGCAATAAGTTAACGGCCCGCGAGCGCATAGAAAAGCTGATCGACCCGGCGGCAAAATTTTTGGAAATCGGATTATTCGCAGCGGATGGAATGTATGAAAATTACGGCGGTGCTCCTTCTGCGGGAGTAGTGTGTGGGATCGGCACTGTGCAAGGACGCGAGGCGATGATTGTCGCCAACGACGCAACCGTTAAAGCCGGCGCCTGGTTTCCGATGACGTGTAAAAAGAATCTCCGGGCACAGGAAATCTCAATTGAAAACCGTCTTCCGATCATCTATCTTGTCGATTCTGCCGGAGTATTTCTTCCGCTGCAATCGGAAATTTTCCCGGACAAAGAACATTTCGGCCGAATATTCCGGAACAACGCGGTGATGTCTTCGATGGGAATCACGCAAATTGCGGCGATCATGGGACCGTGCGTTGCCGGCGGCGCATACCTTCCGATCATGAGCGATGAAGCATTGATTGTCGACAAAACCGGGAGCGTGTTTCTTGCCGGTTCCCATTTGGTAAAAGCCGCTATCGGAGAGGAGATTGATAACGAGTCGCTCGGTGGAGCCAGCGTTCATTGTGAAATCAGCGGTGTAACCGATCATAAAATGAAGAACGACGATGAGTGTCTAAAGAAAATTCGCAGCATCATCGGGAAACTCGGCCATTCACCAAAAGCTGGGTTTGATCGCACCAAACCCTCGGTCCCTAAATTCGACGGGAAAGAAATCTACGGCATCCTGCCGTCCGAACGGACAAAACCGTACGACATGTATCAAATTCTTACCCGCATTATCGACGATAGCGAATTGGACGAGTACAAATCGGGGTATGGAAAATCAATCATCACCGGTTATGCACGCGTTGACGGTTGGGCTGTCGGCATTGTTGCGAACCAGCGTTCTATTGTGAAGACGGCGAAGGGAGAGATGCAAGTCGGAGGTGTCATTTACAGCGACAGTGCAGATAAAGCCGCGCGGTTCATCATGAATTGCAACCAGAAAAAAATTCCACTCGTCTTTTTTCAAGACGTTACAGGCTTCATGGTCGGAAGCCGTGCCGAGCAGGGGGGAATTATTAAGGATGGTGCGAAGATGGTCAACGCCGTTGCAAACTCCGTCGTACCGAAATTTACATTTATCGTTGGGAACAGCTATGGCGCCGGTAATTACGCGATGTGCGGCAAAGCATACGATCCGAGATTGATCTTCGCATGGCATTCCGCACAGATCGCCGTCATGGGAGGGAAGCAAGCGAGTGAAACTCTCCTTGCGATAAAAGTACAGGCGATGGAAAAAGGGGGCGCGCATATTTCTCCGGAAGAACAACAAAGCCTGCTGAAAGATATTCAAGCCCGCTATGAGCAAGAACTCGACCCCCTCTTTTCCGCTTCACGTCTGTGGGTTGATGACGTCATCGACCCGTTGGAGACTCGTTCGATTATTTCCCGCGGGATAGCCGCGGCTTCAAACAACCCAAACATCCCTCAATTCAACCCCGGCGTAATACAGGCATAATTATGCACCGCGCTGCGTTGTGGGCTCTTCTCGCCGTTCAAGCCATTTTTTGGGGATCGGTTTCGTCTGCGCAAGCTCCGATAGATTCCTCTGCCCATAGTCCTGTCAATCCAACACATCTCGTGCCCGCCGATACTCTTTGCGATTGGGATTACTCGACCGAAGATTCATCGTTGATCAGTATTCAGTATTTTCTACCTGCAGTCTTCAGGGATGAGAGCACGCTTAAGCGCTACATTCGCGACCCGCGTTTCCAGCAATTGCGCAGGGCGTGCAGCGACACGCTTGCGGTTGATGCCATCTTCGCGCGCGCCTTTGATATTGCCGATGGGACAATGAGTCATGCGTTGTTGGTTGCAGCGCTTGCAACGTTCGATCATTTTCGATTGGGCATAAAAATTCCCCTGCTTGGAGCAATTTATCTGCCGTTGACGATTGTCGAGTCGCATAAAGGATTCACTGAGCGCTATGCCCATTTGCCGAGGCATGTCCTGCCGGACAAAGAAGGCCAGCGAAAAAGGGACAGGGACAAGCTGCAGCATTTTTTCGGCTCGGCATACCTTACGTACATCTTTAATTCCAAAACGACAGCAAACTTTTTCGGGGATTTTGTTGAGTGGGGCGAGCCCTTGTTCATTGTCGGAGGAGATTATGATGATCGGGATAAATTCGCTAACCATCTCGGGCAAGAATTCGGCATGCGGCTGCTCGACGGCGAAGAGGTCATGCCTTCTGACGTGTTGTGGCGGAAATGAACGTGGGATAAAAAAGCTGTGGGTGACATCGGAGACTCTATGAACGTCCGGATTGGATTGTATTCACCAAAAATCGTCTATGCTCTTTTGATGTTGTTTGTTATTTGGGGATCAGTTTACCCACAGGGTCATATTGTATCTGCTTCGATACCTGCTCCACCTCGTCAATCACAATTCATTCATACCGGGGGCAGATATATAACCAGTCAGGGTATCATCACAGCATTTGTGCTCTTTGTGCGGTTTGCCGACGACAATCAAGCTTCAACGACTTGGCCTGACGCGAGTGTTCTTCCACATTGGGCAAAGAATATTCTGAATCCCAATTACAGATCCTCCGGAAATTATACTCTGAACAGTTTAACCCATTACTTTTACGAAAATTCTTACGGCACTTTGCACATTGTTGGGGACGTGTATTACGTGACGTTGCCATATCCTGAAAATCATTACTATTCCATGAGGGATGCGTTTGCTGCGCGAGCAGCAATTGAGGCGGACGCATTAAGCCAATTCGCGACATTGATTCAAAATCTGGGGGTCGATATGAGAAAATATGACAACTGGACCAATCGAGGTATGTTCAATAATCTCCAGAAAAAAGATGGAGTCGTCGATCTCTGCTGGATAGTGGTGAGAAATTTACACGACGAAAACCATTCCATCGAATTGAATAGAGCAGAGGCTATGTTATACGCTTCGAAGACGATCGGAGGTGTTTCAATTAAAATGGGATACCCAGGCTCGGGTATTTCAACGTTTGAGGACACCGGGGTTGGTCGTCTTCCCCGTCAGACTGTCATCAGCATGTGTATCTCTCAATACGATAATGATGGCATGCATTATTCGGTGATAGCGACCATGGCCCATGAACTCTCCCATTATTTTTTTGGGAGCGGTCACTTTGGAACTCCGAATCTTGGCGCTCGACTTTCCGCTACCCGCTCAAGCAGTCACATGTATCCGTATGCAGTCAACACAGGAGGAGCTGCAGGGAATTTTTTGGGTTATGAAAAAATTCGATTGGGCTGGATTACTTCATCCGATATTCAAATAGTCTCCTCGGGAACCGCTACGATAACACTCCCCGATATGGAAACGACAACGAGCGGTATCAAGATCGTGAAGATCCCGTTGGATTCGAGCCAAAGCATTTTTCTTGAAAACAGATCATGGAAAAGCATCTATGAACCCAAATACGTCGACCTCGGATTTGGAAAACCGTTGAAACCCGGATTGTTGGCCTACCTTATACCACGTGAAAATGACTATTTAAGCGAGACCCCTATCCAACAAATCTGTGCGGATGGAAAATGGACATGGACACTGCAAACAAATGGTGGCCCCGGCCCCGGGGGCTACTTTGGCACTGCTTCGCACGGGGACGTGATTGTAAAAAGCATGCCGGATCCAATAAAGGGTTATGATGAAAGGGAGGATATCCATGTATCCTCGAAACCAACTGCAATATATTGGGCGCTTTATTATCCGGATGCCCCGTCGAACAATAATCTTGGCAAATGGTACAAAGGGGTTAATTATATCGATGAGAATCATAGCACCGGTGATTATCGAGGCGGCATCAATAAGCTGTTTCAAACGGGCGATGTCATTACGCCATGGTCAAATGGGGGATCGCATAAATGGAATGATGCAACCGACGGTTTTGTGGCGACGAAGATCGGAATTGAAGTGACATCGTACGATTCATCCAGCTCAAGCTATTCAATTACTGTCGTTACATCTAATCCTGAGCAACTCTCCCCGTCGAAGCCGCAAAACCTTACCATGTTAGGTACAACATCTAAGCACGAACCTATTCTTTCGTGGGCTGCTAATAAAGAACCCGACTTCGCCCATTATGAAGTGTGGCGGAATGTTAATCCTCAAGGAGGTTCCTCCGGTGAGTTCTGTGTAATTGCGTCCGATACGACAAATACATTTACAGATCATGGTGTATCGGTGGGGGCTGGCTCTTGGAGAGTCTATTACGAAATCCGTGCAGTTGATACAACTCAAAAAGTATCGACGTTTTCAGAAGTGCTTACATTACACTCGAATGGTTTTTTGCAACGTTGAGTGTTGGCGGATGCATGATATCTTGTTCATGAACCCGGCAAATTTTTCAGATACGTACGGTTTTTCGAATAAGCTGCCGGACATCGATCAACCAGTGGCTTCGCTTACTTAACGCACTATCTTAAAATTAAAATTCGGGCTTTGAAATTTTCCCATTAAACGAATCCATATCGGCAAAAGCATTTCCGTTCCCCGTGCGGTCGTAATATCGCCGAGGTCGATGACGGTTTTCCAACCGAACCAATTCTTCAAAATGTCCGTCACTTTCGCCTTTGCACCCGCATCGTTTCCGCTGACGAAAGCGTCGTGGCTTCCCGGAACGAGTGAAGGGTTCACCATAATGTTGCAGTTCATGGTATTCAACGCCTTCACGACGTGTACACCGGGATATGCACGCTGGATCTGTTCTCCCAGCGAATCCGAGTTGCAAACGGAAAGCGTTGGAGGCATCCCTTTGGAGAAGTCGAGTGGATTGGAAACGTCGATTAAAATTTTACCGTTCATATTGCCGGTTCCCGCGAGCTTTAACGCATCCAGTGCCGCCATTCCCGATGTACAATTGAAAAGAATTTCTCCGTACGATGCAGCGTCGGCAAATGTTCCATGAGAGGCGCTGGCACCGTTCGCCTTTACCCACTCTACCGCTTTCTCGTTGTTTGCGGTGCGCGAACCCATCTTCACACTATGGCCAAGCTGCACCAATTTCGCGCCGATGGTTTTTCCGACTATTCCCGTCCCTAAAACACCTATTTTCATAAATACTCCTTCGTGATAAAATTGAGTGTGAGATACGACAATTATTCAGGTTTGTCGATTGGATACATTGGTAACGCAGAGAATAGCGTTGCGGTTCCCGACCAGCAGTTTTCCCCCTCAAAAAAATAAGTTGAGACATCTGAAAAATCGTCTCTCGCCAAGCCGCGAAAGCGCAAAGACTCTGTTTTTAAATTATTTTGCCACGTTGCGTTTTTGCGTGAGTCATACTTTTAAAGTTATTCAGAAGTCTCAAGTTATTTGAGGACAATACTTTTTGAATCGATCGTGTATGCCGAGAAATATCCAAGCGAGCCGTTGCTGATATTGGTTGTGGGATTCGCCGGGGAGAGGGAGGTCGGAGCCCGATCCGAAATAAGAATATCGTTGAGTGTGTTAAAATAATTGTATGTCGCTTGGTCGAGCGAAAGCAAGGATATGGTAACCGTATCCCCGGCAACAATCAACCTGCCCGCTCTGATTCTTTCCATCATTTCGTTGCCGTTCGTCAACTTATCGGTATAAAGACGGTACCGTCGACCGTCAATCGAATCGGTGGGAATGACAGTGCTTGATGCGGCATTTATTCGGTAGTAGTTTCCTGGCTCGGGAGGATCTTTGAATGAGACGTAAATGTCGTATCCTGGCCCTTCTTCGCCAGATCCATTTCTGACTATTGTATACAAAGTATCTATAAAAACTTTTTTCGGCATAGATGAAGTCGCATTGTATTGCTTGCCTTCTGAACTGACATACAAAGTGTATGTGCTGCCGGCAACTCCAAGTAACGTTGACGATAAATAGGTTCCGCTCGTTGTTTCCTTTAATGTGTCCGTCTGGCCAAAACTATCCGTTACGATAATGAGTGCGTTCGAGACAGGAGGGAAATAGAGAGATGCTGCAAAATAATCTGCGGATTTGCTCAACTTTACTGAGTACGGGCCAGGTTGGTCGGTCACAATTCCTTCGATCACAAGTTGCGGGTTAGCGTTGTTGAGGTCGATCGAAACAACTTTCTGACATCCCATAAAAACGATTGCCGCGAGAAATATAGGAAGCGCTCCTCTCCATAATATCACAAATCGCATATTGATTTCCATGGAAGCAACTCCATCCTAAAAATTAAAGTTATACGTTACAGACGGAATAATCGGAAAGAAAGTCGTTTGCAGTGCTTCAGTTTGATTAGGATTGTTTGGGTTCACTATGAAATTGATGGAATACGCATTCCATCTGTCGTAGGCATTGTACACAGAGAAATTTAAATTTGAATGCGGTCCCAATGTCCAAGTCGCCGATAAATCCAAACGGCTGTACGGCGGCATACGGTACCCGTTTCGTTCTGTGTAATATGGAATATCCCGGCCATCGACATAATAAATGCCGCTCGGAAACGTGACCGCGTTGCCGGTATAATAAACCCATGTGGCAGAAAAAGTCCACTTAGAGCTGTAATTATATATTCCTACAATAGAAATATCATGAGTGCGGTCTTGAGTCGCGGGGTAAGGCTGCCCGTTGTTGATGTCCGGAAATTGCTGTCGGGTTCTGGCCAACGTGTACGATATCCATCCGCTGAATCGGCCGTAGTTTTTACGAATAAGGAATTCCGCCCCGTAACTCCATCCTTTGCCGTATCGCAGCAATGCTTCAACATTCGGATTTAGTTGAAGGTCCGCGCCGTTGGCGTAATCGATCAGGTTCTGCATACTTTTGTAGTAGATTTCCAGCGAGGTCTCATATTCATTAGTCTCAAAATTTCTGAAGTACCCGATGGACGTTTGATCCGCATATTGCGGTTTAACGTTGTTGCTGCTTGGAACCCATAGGTCGCTTGGATTCGATGTTACCGAGTTCGAAAGCAAGTGGAGGTATTGTGCGGTTCGAGCATAGGAAGCTTTGATTGAGCTTGTTTCGTTGAGACTAAGGTTAGCAGCGATGCGCGGCTCAGGGCTTGCGTATGTTTTAATGAAATCGCCGGACCCGTACGTCGCCGTATCGATGACATCTCCATTGTTATCGTAGGTATAGATATGTGCCGGCCCGATGAGCGTAAAGGTGGAAAATCTCAGACCGTAGTTAAGTTTGAACCCGGTGAGCACGTCGACTTCATCGGATACGTACGCAGCATTTTCCGATGCATATCTGTTCTCGATGCTGAAGGAATTGAATGATCCTGCCGAAGTTGCAGTGACACTGCCCGGCAGAAATGTGTGATAGATGGAACTGAGTCCAAACTTGAGCGTGTTGTGAGACGAGATAAAGTATTGGAAATCGGTCTTGAAGTCGTCGTCCCGTATGCCTGAAGTGATGTTGAACTGAGCGGTTCCGGATGTGACGTTGTTGGTGTATTCGTAGTCGCTGTAGATGAGCGATGTGTTCGAAAAGAGATTTTCGGCGAAAATGTGGTTCCACCGAAGAGTGGCTGTAGCGTTCCCCCAATTGAAACCGAAGACATTTGGATAATCGAAATTATCTCTTCCAAAATATCCGGAGATGAACACCCTGTCTTTTTCTCCCAAGGAATAATTCGCTTTCGCGTTGAGATCGTAAAAGTAAAGACTCGCCCGGTTGATCGACGTGTCGCTTGACAGCTTCAGAAAAAGGTCGGCATAGGTTCTTCTCGCCGAGATGATAAACGAGCCTTCGTCTTTTACGATCGGCCCGTCAATCGTGAGGCGCGATGCGAGAAGCCCGATGCCTCCGGTTCCTTCAAACTCTTTGTCGTTCCCATCGTTCGTTCGAATGTCCAGGACAGAGGAAAGGCGCCCGCCGTACTCGGCCGGCATTCCTCCTGTAATAACTTTGACATCTTTAACGGCATCGGAGTTGAAGACGGACAAAAAACCAAGCAAATGGGAAGAATTGTACACCGTGGCTTCATCCAGCACGATCAAGTTCTGGTCGATGCCCCCGCCGCGCGCATAAAAGCCCGTGCCTCCTTCTCCTGCGCCTTCTATTCCGGGGAGCAACTGAATCGTTTTCAGAATATCTTTTTCGCCCAGCAGTACCGGAATCGATTGCACTTCGCGCACTTGTATGCTGTTGGTACCCATTTCTGTGGAAGTGACGTGTTTATCAGAACGTTCCGCGGTCACTACCACTTCTCCGACTTTGACAAGTTCAGGCGTGAGGGGAAAGTTTATGGTCTGGTTCTTATCGATCGTAACCGTATCGATCTTTGTCTGAAAGCCGATAAATTGGACAATGAGAGTATAGGTTCCTTCCGGGACTGTCACCGAATAGAAACCATACGCGTTGGAAGATGCGCCAACAGTTTTTAACTCTTTGACAAGGATCGAAGCTCCGATCAGTATTTCGCCGGTTTCGGCATTTTTGATCGTTCCGCTGAAGGTGTGATTGGTTTGAGCAGCCGTTGTATTCGATATAAAGGCGAAAAAACAGGAGGCAAGAATAAAAAGAACGGCAAATGATTTCATAGTAGCATACAACGCCTGTTTATACACCGTAGTTCCACTCTGGAATTGTTAGAGAGTTTCTGATTCCATTCAAACTTGCTTAGCCGATAGCATCAATTATTCCTGGCGTTCTGTTTCTCCGTGTGCGAATCAGAGGAGGTCCCGGAACAACCCTTACCGAAACGGTAATTTTCCTCCTTGAACAGTTTAAAACCGCCCGCGATGCTCTACTGCACGCCAACCAGGGGAATGAAAAAATAGGTTTAAGGGCACAAAGTTCTTGCCGAGTATGGTTAACCCTAAAAATTGTAGTAACAATTCAGGCTGACTTTGCGGCTCCTTAAATATTAGATGGGGAAGAGGTTTTGTGTTTAGAAACTATTCCTTTTGATCCCAGGATTACCCGCGGCAATCCAAACGACTGTTCTTGCGCATGATCTCGGTTTCAAAAGGTTCTATTCATTAGACATCAGCAGCGCTTCTCTTATTCCCTTATGCAAATATTTTTTGACATCCTTTGGTTATTCTTTACGGGCGCGAATGATGAAATTTATGTCGATGCAATTCGTGGACATCTGTTTTTTAAAGAGTTTTTCAATTCGTGTAAAGGTATCGCTTTATTTTTTGGGTCGGAGTTTTCTCGAACGGCTCAGTTTGTTCGATCACTTTGCCGATGCGGGAGAATGTTGAAACCTGCTCGTTGACTTGTTTTCGAACATCTTCCAAAAGCACCGCGATATGGTCTTGGATCTCCGTTTCGCTAAGATGGTTTTCTGCGAATTCAATGTCCAGCTTTTCATAATCGAGATGGATTCGTGCCGCCAGCGAGCCTTGGTCCTGAAATACGAGAGATTCAAGAACAACGTCGGAGCGGTTCACGATAGACTCAATCGCTTCAGGATAAATATTTTCCCCGCTCGGCCCGACGATAACATTTTTTATCCGGCCGTTGATGTAGAGATAATTATCGGGGCCGATAAGCCCAAGATCGCCCGTTTTGAGCCAGCCGTCGCTGGAGAACACTTCTGCGGTCCGATCCGGATCGTTGTAATACCCTTGCATTATTGTATCACCCCGGACGAGTATTTCGCCTTCGCCGGTTTTTGGATCGGCATGATCGATTTTAATTTCAACTCCCGGAATAGGCGGGCCGGTTGAACGAAACTTCGTACGCACGGCATTTGTTCCGGCGACAAGGGGGGATGTTTCAGTCAGCCCATAGCCGACGGCGTATGGAAAATTTGCTTCCCGCAAAAATTTTTCCACGTCGGATGATAGTGCTGCACCGCCGATGCAGAACATTTTCAAATTACCTCCGAACATTGCCAACAATTTTTTCCCTACTATTTTATTGATGCGTTTCCGCAATAAAGGAAATCTATACAATAGCCGGACGAGTTTTTTCTCTCCGATCTCCGGGGCAATGCGTGATTTGTACATTTTTTCGATAATAAGGGGGACCGAAAGGATAATTGTCGGTTTTACGGCAGCGAGTGCTGGAATCATTATTGCAGCTGTCGGTGGCTTACGTAAATAATAAACTGCTGCTCCCTTCATGATTGGTAATATCAGCCCCAGAGTGCACTCGTAGACATGCGCGAGCGGCAAAATTGAAAGCATTCTGTCTTCCTCAGTTACGCTAACGACTTCAGCCGTCGCAATAGCATCCGAGACCAAATTCTTGTGCGAGAGCATCACCCCTTTGGAATGGCCTGTCGTTCCCGAAGTATAGACGATGGATGCAAGCGCATGTTCTTTGATTTGCGGCGGGAGGATGCCCGCGATTCGTAGCACGATGGTTTTGATCTTCTTAAGCTCTTTGCCTCCCTCAGCAATAAGTTTCTTCAACCGCGCTTTTGAAGTATCGGCGCCAATGATTGAAAAATCATCCAGCAACACGACGGCTGTGAAATCATCAAGGCCGAAATCTTCTATCTTATGATAATAACGTTCTGAGATGAAAACAGCTTTGCTTCCGGAGTGGCGAAGGATATGATGAATTTCTGATGTGTGAAAGTCCGGAAGGATGGGAACAGCAACGGCTCCCATCGTCGTCACGGTAAAAAATGCGATTCCCCAGTTCGGGCTGTTTTCACCGACAAGTGCAACCCTGTCGCCTTCGCCCACACCCTGGTCCTGGAGAAATGCAGAAAGGCGGTCTACCTGGCCCTTAAGTTCAAAATAGTTGATCGGATTACCGTCCGCGTACGAGAGAGCTGTGTGTTGGGGGTAGAATTGAGTGCTCCGTTTAAGCACCGCTTGCAGAGTGCGACGTTCAAGCTGCCACAATTTCTTTTTCCTTCATGGAGATCACGCGTGATGGTGAATTAGAGAGATGTCCGTTTTCGAAACACCTCATACATGATTAACGCCCCCGCGACCGACGCGTTGAGAGAATCGAACGACCCCGCCATCGGAATCTTGACAAGAAAATCGCACTTCTCTTTCACCAGCCGCCGGATACCTTTGCTTTCGTTTCCGATGACCAGCGCAATAGGCATGGAATAATCGATATCGGTAAAGCTTCGTTGCCCTTCAGCGTCAGTACCGACGATCCAGACTCCTTTTTCCTTAAGCGCTTCGATGGCAGCGGCCATATTTGTCACCTTTGCGATCGGAAAATGAACGCTTGCGCCGGCGGAGGTCTTGGCCACAGTTTCGTTCACGGGGGCGGCATTATGCTTCGGGATGATCCCGCCGTGCGCACCGAAACAGACTGCGGTCCGGATAAGGGCGCCGAGGTTGTGCGGGTCTTCGATTTCGTCAAAGAGAAGGATGAACGTCTTCTCATTTTTCGTGGAAGCGATGGAAAGGATTTCGTCGACATCGGTGTACTCTTTAACTCCGACAATCGCTACCACCCCTTGCGAAGATGTGTTTCGTGAAAGCTTATCGATGAGCTGTTTGTCGGCGTCCGAGCAGAGAATATTTTTTTGCCGTGCGAGACTCCTGATTGCGTCGATCGGATCGCCATGGGTTCCGCGGAGGATGTAAATTTTTTCGATCGGCATGCCCGCATTCATTGCTTCAATGACCGGCTTCCGTCCCGCGACAATGTTCATTCCGGCTTTCGAGGCTCCTTGTTTTTTTTCAGTGATTTTTCAATACCCCAACCTGCAAAAAAAATTATCAGGCCGATAATCAACAGGTACAATTCCAGCCACATACTTCCGTTGATGCCGTCGACCAGTCCGATCATCACGCTGGCAATCCCCAGGGCTTCGAATGTTTTGGCGAGTATTTTCATCGTGGCGTGGTTGCGCCTTGGTGATTACGAGTCTTTTGTCTGCAACAATTTGAGAAATTGCAGCTCCGAGACGCGGTACTGAAACGCAAATTCCCCATCAATCAATATCACAGGAATGCGTTCATAGTACATTTCGAATTCCGGGCTGCCCTGCGCGATCTTTTTTTCTTCCAGCGTGAATGCGAATTTGCTTTGTGCTTGCACGAGCACCTCTTTCGCCTCCTCGCACAAATGGCAATTGTCTTTTGAAATGAGCGTTACGGTCTTCACGATGTGGTTTCTTTTCCGTCTGGCGGGATCGCCGTAAGTCCATAAACACCGAAAAGGATGAGCGGAATAGAAATCAGTTGCGCTTCTGAAAGGCCGAAGAGTATTCTCGGGTTAATACGGATAAATTCGATCGTGAACCGTTCAGCACCTGCTGCAATAAGGTACCACATGAACATCCGGCCGGTTCCGACGATCTTCGCTCGATTTCTCCACAAAAGGTAGAAAAGGATCGTGCAAATAATGAATTCGTAAATGGGAGTCGGCTGACACAGCGTGTTGTCCGGCACTATGCCGTTTGGAAATTTCGACGTTATTTCCGGGAAGTTTTTAAAGGCCAGCGACGGTGGATAGGTGCCGTTGGAATAATTCGTTCCCCACGGAAGGGTTGTCGGGAATCCATAGTCTCCATCTCCTGAAAGATGGCAGCCGATGCGAGCGATGCCGTATGCCCAGAGCAGGCCGGGAGAAGTTGCGTCGGCGATTGTGAGGAACTTCACCTTCTTTCTTTTTGCAAAGAGATAAATCAGCCAGACTGCAAGGAGAAAGCCGCCGTACCATGTGAGGCCGCCGGGGGAGATCGCCATGCCGAGCGGGTCGGCGATAAAGAATGTCCAATTTTCTATGAGGTATAATATTTTGGAACCCGCAACGCCGGCGAAGAGTGCAATGAGCGTAATTGAACTGCCCAATTCCGGGTCTAACTTTTTTCTTTTTAGCTCGCTCGTCAGTAAGAAACTCGCAACGATGAACGAGATGCCGAGCATTAGGCCGAAGCTGTAAACCGGAAGGCCGAAAATTTCAAAGAGTTTTGGATGCATTAGAGTTTCTTTCTTCGCGGCATACGTTCCGGCAGCCGCCTGATGTCGGGTTTGCGTTGTGGAATTTCCATTTCTTTTGGGCGCTGTTCCTCGAACGATGCCTCATTTGTGTAGACCGAAACGAACGGTGTGCCGGCAACACTCTGAACGGCAACGGAGGAGGGCGAAATTTTTATTTTGAATTCGTTCACATTCCCGTCGATCTTTTTCAGGATGAAGGTTTGCATTCCCTTTAAGTCGAAATAGACTTTTTTAAATTGCGCTCCCCCGAAGGATGGCATAAGCAATTCTGGAGCCCGTAGTCCATGCAAAGCCCACGTCAACTGCTTGTCTTCACGGGTTTCTTCCACCACTACCTCATAACTGAAATTGCTGAACTGTTTTACGGTCTCGATCAAAAATAACGTTCCTGCTTTCTTCAGCGTCTCATCGTACGTCGGCTGAATAAGCATCCTGTACTCGCCCCCTTTGTGTTTCTTCGTTGTCATTATGACGTTGACCGGGAAAACTCTGTGGTGATGTCTTCCAAAAAAATTTCTTTCTGTCCGCCGGTGTGCATATTTTTAACCCCAACTTTGCCAGATTCCAGTTCGTGCTGGCCGACAACGATCACGAAGGCGGCATGCTGCCGGTCGGCGTCCCGCATCTGGGCTTTTAGACTCCGTCTGAGAAAATCCGCTTCGACGGCGATTCCTTGCGCTCGAAGCTCCATCGTCGTGGAGATGATCCATTGGCGTGAAGCGTCGTCTGCTGCGGCGATAAACAACGCAGGCTTCACGTCGGAGACATCCGCGAACCCCTTTTTATCCAGGACCATCATGAGCCGTTCGAGGCCTGCTGCGAATCCGACACCGGGTGTAGGTTTGCCGCCGAGTTCCTGTGTAAGCAGATCGTACCGGCCGCCCCCGGCGAGTGCATCCTGGGAACCAAGGGCAGTGCTGGTTAGCTCGAAAGCAGTTTTGGTATAGTAATCCAGCCCGCGCACCAATCTTCCATCGATACTGAAGGAAATGTGAAACGCTTGAAGATACTTCTTCACATCCTCGAAATGTCCGGCGCACTCTGCACAAAGGTGGTCGGCGATCATCGGCATTGCCGCGGTGAGCTTCCGGTCGTTCTCATCTTTTGAATCGAGGATGCGCATCGGATTATTGTCGATGCGTCGCTGACTGTCGGGAGAGAGCTTCGAGGCGATCTTTTGAAGCTCTGCTTGCAGGACTTCCCGGTAGTGAGGGCGACATTTTTCGCACCCCACTGAATTGATTTTGAGGGAATATTCCGTTAATGACAGTTCTTTGTAGATCTGGATCGTCATTGCGATAATCTCAGCGTCGACTTCCGGCTGCTGCGAGCCGATCGCTTCTGCGCCGAATTGATGGAACTGGCGCAGCCGTCCCGCTTGCGGCCGCTCCTGGCGGAACATCGGGCCGATATAATACACTTTGACCAGCGGCTGCGCTTCACCAAGATTATTCTGGATATATGCGCGGATAACCGAGGCGGTTCCTTCGGGCCTCAACGTGATGCTGTCGTTGCTCCGGTCCGTGAACGTGTACATCTCCTTCCCTACAATGTCCGTCGATTCACCGATGCTTCGCGCGAAAAGCGAGGTTTGTTCAAAGACGGGTGTGCGAATTTCTCTATAATTGAAGCGATGAAAGACTCCGCGCACGGCCGATTCAATGTATTGCCAGCGTGCTGTTTCATCAGGAAGGATATCTTTTGTGCCCCGAATCGATTTGAATGTCACTGTAATACTCGTCGTAGTGATGAGCCGCCGCCGGAACCTGCCGCAAAGAAAAAATCACTTTGATGCGACATCGCATTGGGTATCGTTGCTTTGTGATGAGTGAAAAAGAATCCGGCGCAGGGGTGAAAGGCGGTCAACGGGTGTGTGGCTGGAGTGTTAATAGTAGTATACTCAACGGGATCAGTTATCGAAGTACGTTGCTTCTTCCGTCCGGAAAATTTCGAGAATGTCTTTCGGGGAAGCCGCCGACAATAATTTTTTTCGAAACTCTTCCTTGTTCATCAGCCGCGAGATACGGCTCAACAATTTAATGTGCGGCCCGACCATGCTGTCCTTGCCGACAAGGAGGAAAATCAGGCGGACGGGCTGTTCATCCAGCGATTGATAGTCGATCGGTGCAGCAGTCACGGCAAACGCGGCCACGATATCGGAAACGGCATCGGTCTTTCCATGGGGAATGGCGAACCCGTTGCCGACGCCGGTCGACATGATCTTCTCTCGCTCAAAAATCGCTTCTCGTACCTTTTCTTTGTCGAGTACTTTTTTGGAAGCGGCGACGATGTCGATCATCTGCGCAATGACTTCATCTTTGGAATTTCCCGCTAGTTGCGTCCTGACTGACGATTCATCGAGAATGTCACTGATTTTCATGTTCGGAACAATCTCCTAATCCATAAAACGTGATTGCTAATATACGGCTTTGAGGTTGAAATGTAAAGCGGCGAATACAGATTCGAGGTTGAAGAGAAGGAATGAGACTGCATTTCATTTTCGACAAAGTGCTGTTCGTCCGGCGTCATGGCTCGTTCACATCCCGCCAGTTCAGAATTTTTTCTTCGTAGGTGTTCAGGAGTGATAATGCTGTGTCTTTCATAGTCGATTCGGCGCTGACGTGGAACAGCGGCTCGGCGGTGTCCGGCCGCATTAGTACCGAGGTCGATGCTGCATCGTTATCGAAGATAATTTTGATTCCATCGACGAGGATGCGGTGCATCCCCTCGGTTTCATGCATCATGTGGCGCATGACTTTCCCCTTGCGATCCCACGGGCAATAGACGCTCCGTTTCATAAGATGGAGCGCCGGCACTTCTTTTTCCAATGTTCCGAAGCGCTTGCCGGCAAGGGCCATCATTTCCAGGATTTTTGCTACGCTGAACATGCCGTCGCTTGCAAAAAGAAAATCGGGGAAAATGAATCCTCCTTTAGTCCCGCCGACAAACTGCACATCTTTTGAGGTAGACGCTTCCATCAGCGAGAGATGGCTGTCCCGCGTTTTGACGACTTCAATCCCTTTTCCTCCGGCCATCAAATCGATTTCCGCCGAGGCGGTAATGGGAACGGCGATTTTTTTCGTTCCGGGGTTCACGCTGAGATACAGTGATGTGATCAATGTCAGGAGCCTGTCGTTCTCGATGAAATTGCCGTTTTCATCCACGACGAAAACTTTTTCCGCTCCGGCATCGATTAAAAAACCAACGTCGTATCCGAGCGATGTAACAATATGGGAGATTTGGTCGACTGCCGCATCGAATTCCACCTTATCGCGGGTCAATTTTTTGGGGTCGAGGTAAGCGTTCAGCGCCAGCGCCTGGCATTGGAGGGAGCCGAGAATATTCGGGAAGATCGTCGATGCGACGCCGTTCGAATAATCGATCACCAGTTTGAATCGTGCCTGCGAAACAGCGGAGGTGTTGATCGTTGAAAGGAATTTTTCGACATAACTTTCCTGTGCCCGTTCGGGGAAGCTGATGCCCCCAACGCTTTTATAATTCGCTCGCGGAAAATCTTCCCCAAAAAAAAGGCGTTCAACAGCCTTCGTTTTATTCGACGGCAAATCTTTTCCATTATGGTCGAAGAAAATAATATCCGTGAGATTTTTGTCGAAGGGGGATTTTCGCACGTGGATGCCCCCCGCGTTCTTTTCACCGCGAAGTTCATGCCGGAGGATTGGAATCGACGTGGCCCGCAGGTCGTTGGTATGAACTCCCGCAGACATCAGCCCGCACATAATGGAGCGGTTGATCATCCGGGAGACGTTATCCGAGTCGCGGCTCGTAAGCACGGCCTTTCCTTTCCCGACCAACGCCCCGAATGCCGTTCCGAGCTTCGCGCCGAATTCCGGATTCATCTCAATGTTCGAAAGGCCGGTGATTCTCGAGTCGCTGAATAATTCGCGCAGCCACTTATCTTCCCAGACGAGGCTTCGGGTAAGAATGGCTCCGTCCTCAACCACTTTCCCCGGCCAGAGCTTGATGTTTGAAGCGAGCCTGCTTTCTTTCCCAATGACACACATGTCGCCGAGGAACACATTGTCATCGATCCGGGCAGACTCGCCGATTTCTGATCCCTTACCGAGGACACACGAAGAAAGCTCGGCATACCTTCCTATCTTGCTTTTCGCCCAGATAATCGAATCACGGACCACCGCGCCGTCTTCAATGATGCAGTCATCCCCGATGACAGACCTGATGATTTTGACGCGCGCTCCAACCATGCAATTTTTGCCGATCAACACTGTTCCCTGGATATTTTCCGGCGATGTGAGAATCGTTGACTTGTTGCCGACGTAACAGTTTCCCGTTTTATCCCCCTCAAATTCGAGCTGCACCTGGCCGTCCAATGCATCAAGATGGGCTTCCTGGTATTCGTTCAGGTTGCCCACGTCGCGCCAGTAGCCGTCAGAGACGTAGCCATATAATCCCGCATCCTGTTCAAGCAGCATGGGGAAAAGATTTTTGCTGAAATCGAAATCTTTCTGGAAGGGAACTTGTTCAAGCACTTCAGGTTCGAGAATATAAATGCCAGTGTTGATCGTGTCGCTGAAAACTTCTCCCCATGAAGGTTTTTCTAGGAAGCGGGTGATTTTTCCTTCGGCATTGGTAATGACGACGCCGAATTGTAAAGGATTCTTTGCATGTGTGAGAACGAGTGTCGCCTTCGCCTTCTTCTTCTCGTGGAACGATATCGCCTTGGAAAGATCAAAATCAGTGAGCACGTCGCCGCTGATGATGATGAACCGTTCATCAAGAAAATCTGCTGCATTGCGAACACTCCCGGCAGTTCCGTAGTCCGCTTCTGCCTGCCGGTATTGCATTTTGATGCCGAAGGACGAACCATCCCCGAAGAACGACGTTATGCTTTCCGGTTGATAAAAGAGAGTTGATACGATATCTCTTATACCATGCCTCTTTAACAAGCTGACAATGTGTTGCATCATCGGCTTGTTCATCATCGGCACCATCGGTTTTGGGATGTTGCACGTGAGCGGGCGGAGCCTCGTCCCAAATCCGCCAGACATGATTACTGCTTTCATAGGAGAGAGATGTTTAATGAAAAGAGGGATTCATCGACTACAGGGAATAGTACTAAAAAAAAAATTGGCCTTCAACCGCGGAGCAACGTATTTTCGTTCGCGCCTATCCCTGTTTCCGGTAACAATGAATTGAAATGTATTTGTTCCATATGGAATATTTTCATGAATCCTGTAATGTCGCGTTGCCCGATCGTTGATCACGGCTGTTGTAAACTCACACTAGTGAAAGTCGGTGCCTTTGATACGCTGTGTGATTGCTCGAGGCAATCGGATAGCCCGAAACTGATCTACTCACTTTAGCCTATTTATCTTGACTTTTGTGCCGGAATTGGATAAATTTACATACTTTATGCGATTTCTGTAAACCTTAGGACTCAGAATGCCGGAAAACAAGCAGGGAATCGCCTTTCAGAGCGTCTTTTCTAAGATTTCACTTCAGGAGGGCGTCGTTGCCGGCATCGGAGTCCTTCTGTTTTTTTTGGGATTGTGGTCGAGCGCGCTTCTAACGAAGCTCTTCTGCTTTATTATTACGGGGATTGCCGCCTATTTTGTCTTTGATTCATTGCATGGGAAAAAGAGCCTGTCTTCCGATAACGATGATGAATTTTCCGCCGAGTTGGAAAAAGAGGAAGAGAAAAATTTTCGGACGAGCACAGTTGGACCAAGCGAAGAAGATGGTGACGAGCGAGATGATGAAAGAAAGAGCAGCATAGCTTCGCAGCATACAATGGCTGAAATTACAATTGAAGCCGAAGAGAAAGAAGTTCGATTTGAAGAACCAGCTCAACGCCCACAAGACACTTTTGTCTACTCTCCTTCAGATTTCGTCGACGATGAACAGGCCTCGATGGAAGGAGGCCAGCGGGAACCGAAAAGTGAATTTAATTTTCTCCTGCAAAAGACTTTGTCGGTAATCAAAGAGGTTGTTTTTGCGAACTCTGTTTCGTTTTTCTGGGTGAACCGGGAAGCGCGACAGCTCGTCCTCGAAAATAAATTGACTGACAGCCAGGTATTCTCAACTTCCAGGAAATTGCCGATCGGCAGCGACATTGTCAGCCAGATTGCGATGTCCGGAAAGCCGGAGATTATGAGTCAGATCGCTGCGAACGCAGAACGGGACATTGTTCCGTATTATGCAAGCTTGGAGGAAATAAGATCGTTTATCGGTGTTCCGGTGTTTTATCCGCGGCGAGACGGCGAGTTGTTGCCGATTGCCGTGCTGGCTGTCGACAGCAAAGCAGACGATGCGTACGGCCCGGAAACTGTTGATCTGCTTGCTAAGTTTACAAAAATGCTCTCAGCGATGCTGGAAAGTTCCACCGAGAAGTACGATCTGATGAGCGAAAGTGAAGTGCTGAAGACCGAAACGCGGTTTCGCGCAAAGGCATTCGGCGAATCGGAAATTCCCAATATTGGCAATGCGCTGGCGGAAGAAGTTTCCACTCTTGTTCCATGGGATGCACTAGCCTTGATCTTGTTCGACGGAGCACAAAAACAATGGGTTATAGCGAACGTCAGGACCAGGCATAATCACCGCTATGTTGTTGCGAAGCAACTCCTCGATTTTCATACGAGCATAGCCGGTAAAGCGATCAAGAACAACGCCGTGCAGAATATCGATGATGTATCGAAAACATCCGAGCCGAGATTTTTAGCGAATGAGGCATCGCTGGGGATAGCGAGGGTCGGCTCGTTTGCGGCAATTCCGATCGCTTCGGCAAATAAGTGTTACGGCGCATTGACGCTTGAATGCAGGGAAAAAAGCGCATACGGTGCAAAAGAGATTTCCTCGGTATCACACTTAACGTCCGTAGCGGGAATTGCTTTCGAGCTTCATGAAGCAAACGATATTATCAAAGAGTTTGTCATCGTTGATGAGAGCACCGGGGCGGCTTCTAGAAAATATTTTCTTCAGCGCCTCTCAGAAGAATTGCAGCGTGCGGATGACGACGGCTCGGATGTTTCGCTGCTGCTTTTTGCAATTTCGTCGCTAAACGATATTACCGCTCGATATGGCAGAGCTGGTAGCGATGCCGCTGTTGCAAGGGTTGCTTCGATTCTTCGCTCCAGCGTTCGTTCGTACGATCTTATCGGCAGGTTCGACCAAGGAATGTTTGGCGTCATGCTGGTGAAGACGACTTCGAACGATGCGTATTTGTGGGCGGAGAAACTCCGTTCGGCGATTGCCAGTGCCGTCGTGTCGTTCGAGCAAAAGACATTTTCGGTGACCGTGACTGTCGGGATCTGCGGCGCCACCGAGGGGATGGATTCAAACGAATGTGTTTCGAATGCAGTTCAGGTCTTGGAAAAAGCAAGAGAAGCAGGAGGGAATATCGTGAGAGTGTTTTAATAAAATTGTGAAAAAAGAAAGAAGTCGATAACCTTTTTTATTTTGAGGAGACAATGGCAAAGCAACAAGATTTCGCGGAAAAAGTAAAAAAAGCCGGCGCTGAAAAGGGAACGAAGTGCCCTAAGTGCGGGGCGTTGAAAGTCCCGACTGCATACATCCACTCTGTAAAAACAGAGATTGGCTCGTACCGCTTCAACCGTTCGCTTGTTCAGGTTTGCAAATGCAATGAAAAGGAAGTCTACGCATAATTGAGTGCGCCCGGCAAAATCGTTTTCATCGTTCTCGATAGTATCGGCATCGGTGAAGCGCCGGACGCCGCAGCGTACGGCGATACAGGTTCAAATACGCTCGGCAACACCGCGAAAGCCGTAGGCGGACTTTATCTTCCCAACCTGCAAAAGCTCGGGCTGGGGAACATCGGGCCGATTCAGGGCGTCTCACCGGAGACAAAGCCCGAAGGCTGCTTCGGAAAAATGCAGGAAGTTTCCCGGGGAAAAGACAGCACAACGGGACATTGGGAAATCGCAGGTATTATCATCAAAGAAGATTTTCCGTACTATCCGAAAGGGTTTCCTGCCGATGTGATCGAGAAATTCATCTCGGCGACGAAAACGTGCGGCGTTCTGGGAAACAGGCCCGCCTCCGGAACACAAATTATAGAAGAGCTTGGCGATGAGCACGTGCGTACCAGATTCCCGATTGTGTACACGTCGGGCGACTCTGTTTTTCAGATTGCGGCGCACGAAGAGATCATTCCGTTGAAAGAATTGTATAGGATATGCCGGATTACGAGGGACGAGGTGATGGTTGGCGAGCACGCTGTTGGCCGCGTGATCGGGCGTCCATTTATTGGATCGAGCGGCAAGTACGTTCGTACTGCGAACCGCAGAGATTTTTCGCTGGAAGCTCCCGGCACGACGATACTTGACCTCCTTTTTAAAAATGGTGTTCCGACAGTTTCTATCGGAAAGATCGACAACTTGTTTTCAGGAAGAGGATTGAAGGAAAAAATCCACACCCACTCGAACACGGAAGGAATCGAAGAGATTATCAAGCAATCATCCGCGATGAAGCAAGGCTTCATCATGACGAACCTCGTCGATTTCGATATGCTCTTCGGCCACCGACAAGACGCAAAAGGAATGGCGGGCGCAATCGAATATTTCGACAAGCAACTGCCAAGAATTTTCGACACGATTCGCGGCGATACTATCCTCATGATTACTGCGGATCACGGCAATGATCCAACAGACAACAGCACGGACCATTCGCGAGAGTACGTTCCGGTCCTTACATATTCCGAAACGGGAAAAAAAGGAATAAACCTCGGGGTGAGGAAAACGTTTGCCGACGCAGGAAAAACCGTCGCAGAGTATTTCGGTGTGGATGATCCGGTGCTTGCGGGGACCAGTTTTTTGAATTTAATTCGTTGAACGCGAAATGGAAAAAGCAAAACACAGTGTTGAGTTTGAGGCGGAGATTGACGGGGAGGGAAAAGTTCAGTTTTCTCGCTCAGTTGCCGGCGAACTTTCTCTGCCCCGCGGATCAAAAGTTACGGTGCGAATCGTCGGGGGCGTTCTTTCGAAAGGATTGACGGCGCGCAATGTGTCGGATGAAGAAATCGAACGAATCGGCAAGATTCAATTTGAGGACCGTGAACATGTTGTGAAGTTCTTATTGTCTGAGGGGAAACTTTCAAACAATAACGCCCTCAGAAAGCGCTTACAAGGCTTTACGGCGTGAACGATCAAAAAATTGTTGTCGACACTGACGTGCTTCTTGACCATCTCGTCCATCGAGACGGAGCCTCTTTTTTGCGGAGTGCAATGAACGTTTTCTTTTGCTACACGACGGTCTTTAATGCAATCGAGGCATTCTCTCTGGCGTCTTCTGAAGAAGAAATTCAAGCCATCGACGACGCAATGAGCGCGATGAAAGTGCTCGGCCTCAACGCGAAAAGTGCAAAAGTTATCGGGAAAATTTTCTCTACCATCGATGCAAAAAGGAAAAGAGATTTGCCGGTGTTGATCGCTGGCGTCTGCAAAGAAAGTAAGCTGCCGATTGTCACGATGAATCCTAAACGGTTCTCCGGCATCAAACAATTGAGGGTGATCCCGGCGGGAAAATTGACTCGGTACCTGACATCGCCGGAACTTCTTGCGATCAAATAATTCTCAGGACGGTTCGTCATGATACTTGGAAAAGTTATCGGTACGGTTTGGGCAACTCGGAAAGATGAAGCATTGGTGGGAGTTTCGTTGCAGATTGTTCGCCACGTCGACCTTGACTATACGTTGAAAGACGCATTTGTCGTGGCTGTTGATACCGTGCAAGCGGGTGTGGGGGATGTCGTCCTTGTTGCCACCGGCAGCTCGGCACGGCAAACGTCGGTCACCAAAAACAAGCCGGTAGACGCCGTGATTATGGCGGTTGTCGATAAACTCGATGTAACGGAAAAAACATAGAGAACTTTTCAGCGGAATGACTCGTAATGTTCTTAGCGAAGGTCATTGGCACACTATGGGCAACACGGAAGGATGAACATTTGAAGAGCTTCAAGCTTCAATGCATCCAACCAATCTCAGCAGATCGAAAAAATTTCGGCCCGCCCATTGTTGCCGTCGATACGGTGGGAGCGGGAGCCGGGGAAACGGTGTTCTATATAACGGCAGCCGAAGCGGTGATTCCTCTTCCGGTTGACATGGCGCCTGTCGATGCCAGCATTGTCGGCATCGTCGACAGGATTGACCTTCAGAAATAGTTTTTGAAAAAGAGGTGATGTAAGGATGGTGAAGATAACTAAACAGTACACAAATCGCGAAAGCCAATCGCTCGATAAATATTTGCAGGAGATTGGCAAAGTCGATTTGCTCACTCCCGAACAGGAGATTGACCTTGCGCAGCGCATCAAGAAGGGCGATCAGAAATCTCTTGAGAAACTGACGAAAGCGAACCTCCGTTTCGTAGTGAGCGTGGCGAAACAATATCAGAATCAAGGGTTGTCGCTCGGAGATTTGATTAATGAAGGGAATCTTGGCCTCATCAAAGCGGCGAAACGTTTTGACGAGACGCGCGGGTTCAAGTTCATTTCGTACGCAGTATGGTGGATCCGCCAATCGATTCTTCAAGCGCTTGCCGAACAGTCCCGCATTGTCCGTTTGCCGTTGAATCGTGTCGGCGCGCTGAACAAGATCGGCAAAGCGTTCAGCAGTCTCGAACAAGAATTCGAGCGCGAGCCGAGCGCGAGCGAACTTGCCGAAGAACTCGACATGTCTCTGTTTGAAGTTGCCGACACTTTGAAAATTTCTGGCCGGCATCTTTCGATGGACGCGCCGTTCGCGCAAGGGGAAGACAACCGCTTGCTCGACGTCATTCAAGATGAACGCCAGCCCGCCCCGGACAGCATTCTGATGGATGAGTCGTTGAAAGAAGAAGTGCAGCGGGCGCTAGCGACGTTGAGCGACCGCGAAGCGGAAGTCATAAGGCTCTATTTCGGCCTGCAGCGAGAACACTCGCTCACGCTCGAAGAGATCGGCGAGAAATTCAATCTCACACGGGAGCGGGTACGTCAGATCAAAGAGAAAGCTATTCGCCGGCTGCGCCATGCATCGCGCAGCAAGAATCTTCGTGCGTATCTGGGGTAAGAGACAGCCGGGAGGTGGATCATATAGAAAAGCTCCTTCTTCGAGGAGCTTTTTTGTTGTGAACAAAAGGCGCAGGTTGCAAATAAGTTTCAATCACGTACATTTGTACGCAAATGAAAGTTATTCTCTTTGCCCTTTTTTGCCTGGTTATCGCCGGTTGCGGGACGTCGTCGCCGAGGTTTGTCAGTCATGAGACTCCAAGCAACACCGAGAAGCAGGAAAAGAAAAACAACGGGCCGCGGTTTAGTTCGAAGCACATTGAGGAAGAGAAGAAAGAAGACGACCGCAAAGTTGACATAAAGAACGTTGTTGCCCGTTTCTCCAGTGCAAAGCCCGTGCCTTCGAGGACTGCGCAGGCGTCGAGTGGATCCCGCGTTGTCACTCCTCGCGGCGGCGCAAGTTCGCCGGCGGATAAAATCGACGATCAGAAAATGATGGATGTGATTCTCGGATATTTGGGAACACCGTATCTCTATGGTGGCGAAACCAAATCCGGCATCGACTGCTCGGCATTTACGAGCGCAGTCTACGACCAATCGGTGAATGTGAAATTACCCCGGTCGGCCGCCGGCCAGGTGAAGGAGGGAAAACCGGTATCATTTGACGATCTTAAATTTGGCGACCTGATGTTTTTTAATACGACGGGAGCGAATCCGTCCCACGTGGGAATTTACATCGGAGATGATCTCTTTGCGCACGCAAGCGAAGCATTCGGCGTCACAATTTCGTCAATAGAAAGCTCGTACTATAAGAAACGGTATACCGAAGCGCGGAGAATAATTGAATAGAGTATTCAGAATTCAGAATACAGAAGTCAGAAGGAATAAGTATTTTTCTAACAGCCAATACCATTAACCTAAAACCTTATGGCAGCGTTACCAATCTACGTTTACGGCACCGAGGCGTTGAAGAAAAAAGCGAAACCGGTCAAAGAAATTTCGGACAAAACCATTCAATTGATTAAGGATATGTTTGAAACGATGCACTCGTCGAACGGCATCGGGCTTGCTGCGAATCAGGTGGGCGTGTTGGAACAAATTCTCGTCGTCGACCTTTCCGATATGGAAGAATACAAAGACACAAAGCCGATGGCAGTGATCAATCCGGAAATTATCGAAGAGGAAGGCGAATGGGAATTGGAGGAGGGATGTTTAAGCCTTCCGGAGATACGCGATGTCGTGAACCGCGCGGAGAAAGTGACGGTGAAGTTCCAGGATGCGAATTTACGAGAACAAAAAATTGAAGCGACCGGGATGCTCGGACGTGTTCTTCAACACGAAATTGACCACTTGAACGGCATCCTCATCACGGACCATTTGACAGCGGCCAAGAGGACATTGCTGAGAAGTAAGCTGAAGAAAATCTCCAAAGGAGAATTCGAGCAGAAGTACGAAGTTGTCCTTCCGAAGGATGAAAAGCCGAAGATAAAAAAATGAACATTGTTTTCATGGGAACGCCGGACTTTGCAGTTCCCAGCCTTGAGATTCTTCTGAAAAATAATTATCGCGTCGCCGCGGTTGTCACCGCTCCCGACAAGCCCCGCGGCCGAGGCCGGCAAGTCTCGTTCACACCGGTCAAAGAATATGCCATGGCGCATTCATTATCGCTGCTCCAACCGGAATCGCTGACCGCTGCATCGTTCATCTCTGCCCTCGCTTCACTTCGCTCCGATTTATTCGTCATCGTTGCGTTTCGGATCCTGCCGCCGCAAGTCTTTTCAATTCCTGCCGCGGGCACGTTCAATTTACACGCTTCCCTTCTCCCGAAGTATCGCGGAGCCGCACCGATCAACTGGGCGATTATCAACGGAGAAAAGGAATCGGGCGTGACAACGTTTTTCCTTCAGGAAAAAGTCGATACTGGTAATATTATTCTTCAAGCGCGAGTGGCAATTTCCGAAACGATGACCGCCGGCGAATTGCACGACACGCTTGCCGAGGTCGGAGCGGAGATCGTTTTGCAGACTGTCCGTTTGATTGAAAGGGGAAAAGCACAGCCCCGAAAGCAAGACGATACGTTTTCATCTCCTGCTCCGAAAATATTCAAGGATGATTGCCGGATCGATTGGAATAAACCGGCGACGAGCGTTCATAATTTCATTCGAGGGCTCTCGCCGCATCCTGCGGCATGGACGGTGCACGACGGAACGATGCTGAAGGTTTACATGGCTGAGAATTCAGAATTCAGAATTCAGAATCCGGAGGCAGGTAGAGTCAATGTTTCAGGGGGCAAGTTGTACGTTGCGACGGGTGATGGCACGATTTCAGTTCTTGAAGTTCAACAAGAGGGGAAAAAAAAGATGGGCGCGGAAGAGTTTTTACGGGGCTATAAATTTAAAGAAGGGGATGTTTTACGGTAAGCGATCTCACTTTCCTGCAGAGTATGTTCTCACGTCGACTTTTTCCATTGTCATCATTACACCGTAATTTGCCTTTTCGATGATTGCATCGATTTCAGGGAACAAGTCTTCGACTTTTTCACTCATGTCGACAATTTCGATATGGATCTCGCGATCTTCAGAAAGCTCAAAAATCGCAGATTTGTGAATTTTACCGTTCGCCCCAAATCCTTCGCCGCCGCGCAACACCGTCGCTCCAGCGAGTTCTCTTGAACGAGCCAGCGTTCTTCGAAGAGGGTTATAAATAACCCGATGGTAAAACACCCGATAGCGTTGACAGCGAATGTCCCGTACGGAAATCTATCCTCCAAATAATCTGTAGAGGAAACTGGCTATGCCCGAGCCCCCGACGCCGACATACAAAAATTCTTCCATTATTCTTCAATTTTTTCTTCTATAAGCCGAGGATTGGGACTGGGATTGCGGTAGTGACTCATTTTGAATAATAGCCTTGAAGTCATCCTTCTTTCTCTGATGCCAGAGAAAGAAGCAAAGTCCCGCTGTACGGGATCCCGCCTTTCATATTTTTGGAAAGCGGGAAGAGCTTCTCGGAATCGGAATGCTGGCGATGCTTTCCTGCACACAGCCGGGAGAAAACTGCTCCCGCTTGCCACCTGCACATGCCAGCCGTTTTCTCAACGCGCGCATCGCCCCCACCCCCACTGCCCCCGATTCCGAGGATACAACACATGCAGCTTTTGCAACATTAATCGAAATCGTCAGGTCTGCGGACGGGAAGGATTCAATCGAAGGGTTTCAATTTCGGCGCTTGACCATCAAACCACAATATTCGACGCTCTCTTGCACAGAAATTGACGGCATGTGCGGCTGGGATTGAATCCGTGTGTTACGATTTCCCCAAAGGGGTCCTTTGGACGAGAGATTTCTCCCGCTTTAAAAACAAAAAAGGCGGGATGCCGTAAAGCGGCATTTGGTTACTTTTCCCGCTTCTACGAAAAATTTTAAAGAGCGGGATCCCGTACAGCGGGACTTCCTCGGAAAGAAAGTAACATACACTAACTCCATTAAACTTCAGAAACTCGTTTTTCTTTCTCAAAATGAGTCACTACTGGGATTGCAATTCCATTGCATCAGTTTTCAAAAAGAATTATATTGAGTTACCAGCAGCACTTAAAGATGTGCTGAAAGCAAGAGGCATTTTTTCTCCCTGTTAATTATGGAATTTATGATGTGGGCGACCCGCAGTATGCACGTTTTCTCGGCGGTGGTGTGGCTGGGCGGACTATTATATATGGGGGGAATTCTTTATCCCGTTTTTCGGTATGAGTCAATGACAACGTCCCGCCAGTATGTCCGGATAGAGCGGCGGTTTACCGGCTTCGTATGGATGTGCGTTTGGACGACTGCAATTACAGGCATATTTTTAATGCTTTTTAGTCCCCGATTTGTTTTTGGTCAATACCGCGTTGAATGGGACTATCTTCTTCTCGTCAAAGAATGCATTTATCTTTTGATGGTCGGAGTTGCGATCTCTGGAACAAATATTGTGAAGAGAATGGAATCCATTATCGCTTCGTCATCTGCCAATGGGACACACGGTGATCTTCTAACGCAGCACCAAAAGATTTTGAGAAGGCGGCGGACGAACCTCGCGCTAGGAATCATTGTGTTGTTGGTCTCTACCAGGATGGTCGTGATTTAATGGGAAAAATCATTGCGATAGCGAATCAAAAAGGAGGCGTAGGGAAAACCACGACGGCAGTAAATCTTGCGGCTTCCATTTCTGCGGCTGAACATGCAACATTGCTTGTAGACACGGACCCGCAAGCAAACGCAACAAGCGGTGTCGGCGTTGAAAGCAAAACGCTTGACAAGACAATGTATGAAGTGTTGATCGGCGATGTCGGGGCAACAGATGCAATTATCAACACATCGATGCCATTTCTGTCGCTGCTCCCATCTCACATTAATCTGGTGGGGGCGGAAATTGAAATGGTGAACGAGCTGAACCGCGAGAAGAAGATGAGAATGGCGCTTGAGCCTATTCGGTCTTCGTACGAATATATCATTATCGATTGTCCGCCGTCGCTCGGCCTCATCACGCTCAATGCTCTAACTTCTGCCGATACGGTGCTCATTCCAGTGCAGTGCGAATATTATGCGCTTGAGGGACTGGGGCAATTGTTGAACACCATCAGTATGGTCAAAAAAAACCTCAATCCGCCTCTCGCCATTGAAGGGGTATTGATGACAATGTTTGATTCTCGTCTGCGTCTTTCCAACCAAATTGTCGATGAGGTAAAAAAATATTTTGGGGAGAAAGTGTTTACGACCATCATCTCGCGGAATGTCAGGCTCAGCGAAGCGCCGAGTTTTGGCAAACCAATCCTGCTGTACGATGCCCTTTCATCCGGAACGAGAAACTATATCGACCTTGCTCAAGAGGTATTGAAACGAAACCAAGGGGCAGTCGCGTCCTCTTACGTCCGCGGGAATGCATATTCTTCCTCCCCGGCTCCATCCGGTGTGGTGCCGCTGCCTTCTCATTCCGAAATCTCTAACCGTACCCCGTCACAGTCGTAAAGTCCACGATGCGCTATGGCCGATAGTCACAAAACAAAATCTGTATTGGGAAAAGGACTGAGCGCACTTATTCCGCGGGCGCCACTGCACGAGGAGCCGATTTCTCCCGACGCTCTTCCCAAAGACGAAGGTAGCGATAACGTGATCGTAGCGATTGAGGTTTCGAAAGTCCGTCCCAATCCGTACCAGCCGCGCCTTACCTTCCACCCGGAAAGTTTGGATGAATTGAAGCGCTCGATTATCGAGAAAGGTATCATCCAGCCCATCACTGTTCGCCGTGTTGCAGAAGGGAACTACGAACTGATTTCGGGCGAGCGGAGAATCCGCGCTTCACAGGAAGCCGGACTAACGACAATTCCTGCCTATGTCATCAAGGTTTCTTCGGATGAAGAGATGCTGGAATTGGCACTGGTGGAGAATTTGCAGCGCGAGCATCTAAACCCGCTTGAAATTGCCGTTTCCTATCAACGGCTGATCGATGAATGCAGGCTCACACAGGAGGAAGTTGCGCAAAAAATCGGTAAGGACAGAACAACGGTAACAAATTTTCTTCGGCTGTTGAAGCTGCCGGAAAAAATCAAGGATTCCTTGAGTAACGATGAAATCTCGATGGGACATGCCCGCGCGTTAATTACCTTGCCGGACGAGAAAATTCAGCTCAGGGTGCATGAGAGAATTGTGAAACACGGGCTGTCGGTTCGAAACGTTGAATCGCTTGTCAGAAATTTCGGGAAGAAGCCCGAGAAGAAAAGCCATTCATCATCCTCAACGCGTTCGGATGGAAGTTTCCAAACTATCGAAACCCGTTTGCGCCAGACGTTCGGGACCAAAGTGACAATTCGCAAACAGCAAGGAGGGAGCGGCGAAATCGTGATAGAGTACTATAATCCCGGCGACCTTGACAGGTTGCTGGAGATATTGGAAAAATAATTTTCATATTCGTGGCCGGCGTGCACGATGTACCGGTCGCTTTATTCATCGTGGGTATCGACAATGAAAACAATCATTAACACGGCACACGCTCCCGCTCCGATCGGTCCATATAACCAGGCCGTTGCCGTACAGGGGCAACTCCTCTTCACGGCAGGACAAATTGCCCTTGACCCGAAGACGGGGCAGATCGTTGGGACGTCAGCCGCCGAACAGACAAAACAGATTTGTGAAAATCTTAAAGCCATACTTACTGCAAGCCACTCTGATTTTGCCCATGTTGTGAAAACGACAGTCTTCCTAAAAAATATGAACGACTTTGCGGCCATGAATGAAGTGTATGGGACATACTTTGGGGAAGCTTCTCCTGCGCGCAGCACTGTCGAAGTCGCCCGCCTGCCGAAAGATGCGGTGGTAGAAATTGAAGTCGTTGCAGTAATTTATTAGCCGGCTGATGTTACCAGAACATTGAATGATCCACCAAATTCACGAAGAGCACGAAGAAAACATAATTCTGAGGATTGGCACCTTATAAATTCTTTGTGAAAAAAGCATTTACTCTCAATAAAGCGGATTCAACGTTCGTGCTTTTTCCTGCTCTTAGTGGATGTCTTACAATGCCTAAAGTGCCACATCAAGAGATTGGAGAATATGCGAAATTTCACCCATCTCACCTCTATTATCCGAAATTCTTTTTGAAACAGCATGTCTACAGTATTCTGCTTTGCGTTTTCTTTTCGCTCGAAGGACGGGCGCAGATAACTCCTCATTATGAGCAGCCGATCGCAACGCCTCTTCGAATTGTACCGCTCCCGGACTCCGTTATTCACGTCTTCAACGAGGATTCGGCCGTGGCCAAAATGGGCTTCAGTTCCGATACGGTGAGGCGGCCGGGGAAGTCCACGACGGTAGCGTTGCTTGCCTCGCTTGTCGTTCCGGGGGCGGGCCAGATTTACAACGGCTCATATTGGAAAGCGCCCATCCTCTGGGGTGTTGGATATTATTTTATTTCAGTGTATAGATCTCAAAATAATTTGTACGAAACAAACCGTAAAATTTACGGCGCCTATGTTGATAGTCTTGCTATAAGTCAAGATTATTTGTCTAAAGTTGGCTATTACCAGGGCCTGAGAGATTTTTATAAAGGTCAGCGAGATACGTTCGCCTGGTATCTTGCGATCGAATACGTCGTCAATTTGCTCGATGCGTATGTCGACGCAAGTCTCTATAATTTTGAAGTCAGTCCGAATTTGCAGCCGACAACCGAAATGCGTGCGAGTCTGCACATTCCGTTATAGGACACAACGATTCCTGCTCCACTAACTATGAAACCGATGTACATGTTGTAAGGAGAACTACCATGATACGAAAACAAGATGCGTTAGATTATCATTCGCAAGGACGAAGGGGAAAAATCGAAGTTGTTTCAACAAAACCGTGCCAAACGCAAAGAGACTTATCGCTTGCGTACACCCCCGGTGTTGCCGAACCGTGCCGCGAGATTGCAGCTAATCCCGACGAGGCCTACCGTTACACTTCTAAAGGAAACCTCGTTGCCGTCGTCTCGAACGGAACCGCAGTCCTGGGACTTGGAGATATCGGACCGCTCGCCGGCAAACCGGTAATGGAGGGGAAGGGAGTGCTGTTCAAACGATTTGCAGACATTGATGTTTTTGACATTGAGCTGAACTCACACAATCCCGATGAGGTTATCATGGCGGTGCAAATGCTGGAGCCGACATTCGGAGGGATTAATCTTGAAGATATCAAAGCTCCCGAATGTTTCTATATTGAGGAGGCGCTGAAAAAAGTGATGAACATTCCCGTTTTTCATGATGACCAGCACGGGACGGCGATTATCAGCGGGGCTGCTTTAGTAAACGCGCTGGAAATTGTCGGAAAAAAGATTGACCAAGTAAAAGTCGTGTTCAGCGGTGCCGGAGCGGCGGGTATCGCGTGCGCCCGTTTGTATGAAAAACTCGGCGTGCGGCATGAGAACATTTTGTTTGTCGATACCAAAGGTGTGCTCTTCAAAGGCCGGACAGAGGGGATGAATAAATACAAGGAGTATTTTGCCGCTGACACGAATGCTCGGACATTTGCCGACGCAATGAAAGGCGCCGACGTGTTCTGCGGCGTATCGGCGAAAGGCATTGTCACGAAAGAAATGGTGAAGTCGATGGCAGACAATCCGATCGTTTTTGCGATGGCAAACCCCGATCCTGAGATCACCTACGAAGACGCCGTAAGCGCCCGCGACAACATCATCATGGCAACAGGCCGGTCCGATTACCCCAACCAAGTCAACAACGTGCTCGGTTTTCCATTCATCTTCCGCGGGGCACTGGATGTGCGGGCGACGGCGATCAACGATGAAATGAAGATTGCGGCATCGCACGCGTTGGCGGGACTTGCTAAAGAGGATGTTCCCGATTCTGTTATTCGTGTGTACGGCGGGAAACGGATTGAATTTGGCCGGGAGTATATCATTCCAAAGCCGTTCGATCCACGCGTCCTGTTGTGGGAGACGGTAGCCGTCGCACAAGCTGCAATGGATACCGGCGTGGCCCGCACCCCGGTCCCGGATATTGAAGCCTATAAGGACAGCCTCGAAGCACGCTTGGGAAGAACGCGTGAGATGATGCGGTTCTATATCCACAAAGCGCAAAAAGCCCCGAAGCGCATTGTCTTCCCGGAAGGGGTGGAAGATAAAATTCTTCGCGCTGCAAATATTATTGTTGAAGAAAAGATCGCAACACCGATTCTTCTCGGAAGCCGGACAATCATCAGCCAAAAAATTACCGCGCTAGGATTAGACCTCGGAGATGTTGAGGTCATCAACCCGTCAAAGTCGCCTAAGTTTGACGAATATGTTTCCGGGTATTTCGAACTTCGAAAGCGAAAAGGGATAACGAGATTCGTTGCTGAACGCCATATGAAAACCAACAACGAGTTCGGGATGATGATGGTAAGAAACGGCGATGCCGATGGACTTATTTCCGGTTTGACCCAGCATTATCCGGATACGGTTCGTCCTGCACTTCAAATTATCGGGACAAAGGACGGCGTACGCAGGATCGCAGGTTTGTACATGCTGATTTTTAAGAATCAAACGCTCTTTATCGCCGATGCTACGGTGAACATCGAACCAACGGCTGAAGACCTTGCTGAGATTGCTCTCTTAACCGCAGAAAGAGTGAAGCGCATTGATGTTGTTCCACGGGTTGCAATGCTTTCGTTCAGCAATTTCGGAAGCACCCAGCATCCGTTAACGGAAAAGGTGCGAAGGGCGACCGAAATTATTAAACAACGAGCCCCGAATCTCATCGTTGACGGTGAGATGATGGCAGATACTGCCATGAGCTCGGAGATGCTCAACGAGCTTTATCCATTTAGTAACCTAAAAGAGCCGGCAAATATTCTTATTTGTCCCGACCTCACATCGGCGAACATAGCTTACAAACTTTTATCGCGGGTTGGCGGTGCATCGGCAATCGGGCCGATTTTGATCGGCATTCGAAAGCCGGTCTATCTTCTTACGCCCGGTGTCGAAGTGAACGATATCGTCAATATCACGGCGATGGCGGTATTCGCTTCGCAGCAAGAAAAATAGTGGTTCGTGCCGTTTGAAAAGTGCGACACATGTTGTATCTTATTCGGTCAAAAGTGTATCTTTGACAGCTACGCTTATGTGACGTGGAACCGTGTTAAACCTCGTAACTGATTACGTGTCAAACCAATGCAAGCGCTAAACGATAACTATTATAGTGGAGTACAATGAAAAACAAAGTCGTTCTCATCATAATCCTTTCGGTTGCTGTCATTGGTGCGGGGGGATTTTTTTATTTTTCGAGTGGGTCTTCACCTGACACGATGTATCGTACCGAAAAAGTCACACGGGGAGATATTCAGGTGGTGGTAACGGCCACTGGTACATTAAGTGCCGATACGACGGTGGATGTGGGAACGCAGGTTTCTGGCACAATTTCGAAATTATATGTGGATTGGAACAGTAAAGTAAAGAAAGGGCAGGTCATCGCACTCATCGATCCGACATTTCTGCAATCCGCTGTTGAAGATGCTCAAGCAAGTTTAGAGAAGGCAAAAGCGCAGACTGACGATGCTAAACGAACCTATCTGCGGGAGAAAGACCTCTTAGCTAAAGGACTTGCCGCTCAGGCGGATTACGATGCTGCGATCACGACGTATGAGTCGAATGTAGCGGCGCAAAAATCAGCCCAATCGGAGCTTGACCGGGCTATTATAAATCTGAAGTATGCGACAATAACGGCGCCGATCGACGGTGTCGTCATTTCACGCGCCGTTGATATCGGACAGACGGTGGCTGCAAGTTTCGCCACGCCGACTCTATTCACTATTGCCAACGACCTTACCAAAATGCAGGTGCAGGCAGCCGTTGATGAGGCAGATATCGGTGGAGTGCGGGATGGACAAGAGGTCTTGTTTACCGTTGATGCTTATCCTGACCAGACATTTCACGGTACGGTTACGCAAATTCGGCTTATGCCGGTGACAGGTACAGAACGTTATCACGTATACGGTCATCATCGATGTCCCCAACCCGGAATTGAAACTTATGCCGGGTATGACAGCTACAATAACCATCCTTGTCACAAAAAAGGAAAGCGTTCTTAAAATTCCTACCATTGCTTTCCGTTTTCAGCCTATGCCCGATCAAATTGCAGAGAGAAAAGATTCAACGGGCGCTCCTGAAGATTCGGCCAAAGCTGCGCAACGAAGGGCTCAGTACGCCCAAATGCAGGGAGGGGGAGCACCGGGGCTTGTCTCACGTGCGCCAACACGGCTCTGGGTCGTCGATAAGGATAAGAAACTGTCGCCTATTTATATTCGTACAGGTATCTCGGACGGTACTTATACGGAAATTCTTCATGGCAAAGTGGAAGAAGGAGAAGAGGTTGTCGTCGGTGTCATGTCGCAACGGCCTACCGCCGCCGCACCACCGTTTGGCGGAGGACGGAGGTTCTAACATGCCGGAAAACAATTCTCTCATCCACGTTAGCCATATCATTAAAACGTACGAGATGGGCAACGTCGAAGTCCATGCTTTGCGGGGCGTCTCGCTTGATGTATATCGTGGTGAATTTGTGGCGATTATGGGGGCTTCCGGCTCCGGAAAATCCACATTCATGAATATCATGGGCTGTCTCGATGTTCCGACAAAAGGGGAATACCTTTTAGATAATGTGAATGTCGGTAAGCTCAGCAGGGACAGCCTTGCACGCATCCGTAATGAAAAAATAGGATTCGTTTTTCAAGGATTCAATCTTCTCTCGCGCACCTCTGCGCTGGAGAACGTTGAGCTTCCGATGTTCTATCGCTCGTTGTCGAATAAAGCCCGGCGGGACAAAGCGATGGAGTCGCTGCGCATCGTCGGTCTCGAAGACCGATGGCAGCACATGCCAAACCAGCTTTCCGGCGGACAGCAACAGCGTGTCGCTATTGCACGCGCGCTCGTGAACGATCCTTCAATCATCCTCGCGGATGAGCCGACGGGCAACCTTGACAGCAGAACGAGTGTCGAGGTGATGGAAATTTTCCAACAGTTGAACGAAAAAGGAATCACCATCATGCTTGTAACGCACGAAATGGATATCGCGGAGTATGCAAAGCGGAATGTTGTTTTCAAAGACGGAAAAGTAAAAAAAGATTTTCCTGTGGCAACACGCAGAATGGCTGTAGAACAACTGAAGGCTATGCCGGCCGTTGTCGATGAAGAGGAGGAGCAAGCCGCATGAACTTTTTAAATATCATGAAAGTCTCGACACGGTCTCTTGGACGAAACAAGCTCCGCTCGTTTCTTACAATGCTGGGGATCATCATCGGAGTCGGAGCAGTGATCGCGATGATGGCAGTTGGTACAGGGGCGCAGGTCAGCATACAGGAACAAATCGCATCCCTTGGAACAAACGTGCTCCTGATTTTCCCCGGCTCACTGAACCAAGGAGGCGTTCGGACGGGGACCGGTTCCGTAACCACCCTGAATGAAGACGACCTCGCAGCAATTCAAACTCAATGTCCCTCGGTAGCAATGGCCTCGCCGGTAATTTTCAGCAGCGGGCAATTAGTGTATGGGGAACAAAATTGGGGAACACGTATCATCGGGTCGAACCCCGACTATTTTGCGATCAGGAGCTGGCCTCTTTCGAGCGGGGTGCCGTTTACCGATGCCGATGACCGCAGTGCAACCAAGGTTTGTGTTCTCGGCCAGACAATTGTCGATAACCTTTTCAAAGGTTCTAACGCTGTTGGCGCAATTATTCGAATAAAGAAAATGCCGTTCAAAGTTGTCGGCGTGCTTTCCCCAAAGGGGCAGTCTGCCCAAGGCCAGGACCAGGACGATATCGTTATTGCTCCCTATTCGACGGTCCAGAAGAAAATAATGGGTGTAACCTATTTTGGAATGATGATGGTATCGGCAGTGAGCGAGAAATCGATGGACGATGCACAGAGTGAAATAACGAACTTGTTGCGAGTGCGTCACAAAATCCAGCCGTGGGAGGATGATGATTTCCATATTCGCAGCCAGACTGAAATCGCAAATGCGGCCTCGGCAACGACGAAAGTCTTGACGGTCTTGCTCGCTTCGATTGCATCCATATCGCTCCTCGTTGGCGGGATCGGGATCATGAACATCATGCTCGTGTCCGTCACAGAACGGACTCGTGAAATCGGAATCCGCATGTCGATTGGCGCACGGGGCAGAGATATTTTGTTGCAATTTCTTGTTGAAGCAGTCGTGTTGAGCATGGCTGGCGGATTGATAGGGGTCATTATGGGGATTGGTTCTTCTGATTTGATTTCTAAACTTGCAGGCTGGCCGACGTTGGTTGCAGCATCGTCCGTAGGGCTTGCATTTCTTTTCGCCGCCGCAGTAGGAATCTTTTTTGGATTTTACCCGGCGCGTAAAGCAGCGATGCTTAATCCGATTGACGCATTGCGGTACGAGTAATCGCGATCTGCTGTGTGCTTTTGGGGCGCTACATTTTGCCTCTCCCACAGCAGGTGTTGGATGCCTTTTCTAGAGAATCGCGAAATGCTGAAATATTCAACACGATAAATCTTGAAGCTCCCCGACATCTGTCAAAACTGTGACACTACATGTGCTTTTCGTCTCTTGACAACAAACGGAAAAAGTTTACATTGTGCGTGAGCTCAATGTAGAATGATACTCATGCCTCCTCCCAGCACACATACTCCCAATCAGAACGAATTGCTTCGTGCGTACATTCTGGAGCGCGATCGCCTCCGTTGCCAATGGCCCGGCTGCGGCGTCACAGCCTCTCCAGAAGTGCTGTTTATCGTGGAAAACGGAAAGAATGAAGAAAACGGTGAACGGTATCAAAACGGTGTAACGTTGTGCCGGAAGCATTTAGACACAGTGATGATGCACGAAAAAACGTTTGCTCCCCTTATTTACGATTTAATTCAATTGGTGGAGTTCGAAAACGAGCTTACGCTTACGGAGAAGACCGTCAAAGGAATTCTTGGAGAATAATGATGGAATTTCGTCGGGTGCTCGGTGTGCACGACGATCGTTGATGGCAGATGTCTCCATCGCATGGGGTTTCTTGAAAAAGAATTTCATATTGAGTATTATGATCCTGTCCTTCGCGGCAGGATTTTTTTTCTTTGTTACAAAAGGAACAGTGCATGCACATCTCGAAGGTGTTGGAGGAAAACCATCCTTCCTTGAGCTTTGAATTTTTTCCCCCGAAGAATGAAGAAGCTTCAAAGAATCTTTTTTCCTCTATTAAGGACCTTACGCTTTTGAAACCGTCGTACGTGAGCGTGACATACGGCGCGGGCGGATCAACTCGCCTGCTTACGCACGACCTTGTGGTGAAACTGCAGCAGGAGACTAACCTCACGATCGTTTCTCATCTTACTTGCGTCGGGTCCACGAGGGCCGAGATCCTGCAAATTCTTGCGAAGTACCAAGCGAGCGGTATTGAAAATGTGATGGCGTTGCGGGGCGACCCTCCGAAAGGAGAGCAATCGTTTATTCCGGCCAAGGATGGATTTTCCCATGCCGGAGAGCTGGTTGCATTCATCAAAGCACATTTTCCTGCCTTGGGAATCGGAGTTGCCGGCTTTCCCGAAGGACATCCTGATACGCCGAACAGGTTGAAGGAAATGGAAAACTTAAAATTAAAAGTTGACCAGGGCGCCGACTACATCTGCACGCAGTTTTTTTTCGACAATAACGATTTCTATGATTTTTGCGAGCGAGCGCAGCTTTCCGGTATCCGCGTTCCGATCATCGCCGGGATTATGCCAGTGACATCGCGGAAAGGACTTGGCCGGATGGCAGACATGGCATTGGGAGTCCATTTTCCCGCCAAGCTGTTACGAGCGCTCTCTCGGGCTGAAGATGATGAGTCTGTCGAAAAAGTAGGAGTGCATTGGGCAACCGAACAAGTGCGGGACCTCATCGACCATAATGTGCGCGGAATCCATTTCTATACACTAAATAAGTCCAAAGCGACCTTGAAAATTTACGAAACGCTTGGGGTGAGAAACTCAGAAAGCTTTAAAACTCAAATTACGAATTTAAGCGCGTTCAAGTAATTCTCGTGTTTACAGGGAAGGGGAAATTCTCGGCATCACATGGCAACCAACGCTGATTTTGAACGCATCGCGGAAACCTTCATCGAAGTTTGTCATCGCGTCGAAGCGAAGGGGTTTGTAGCCGCTACCGATGGAAACGTTAGTGTGCGCCTGCCGAACGGGAATATCCTCGTCACTCCTGCGTCGCTCAACAAAGCGTTTGTCAGTGCAAATGATCTCGTGGAGGTTTCTGCTGATGGGGTGAAGGTCAAGGGCAACGGTACGCCGACGTCCGAAATGGACATGCATCTCTACATCTTTAATCACCGCCCCGATGTGAACGCTGTTGTTCATTGTCATCCGGTATATGCGACGGCATTTGCAACGGCACGGATCCCGTTAACAGAGTGTCTTTTTCCCGAGGTCATTGTCGGACTCGGTGCCATCCCGCTGGCTCCGTACGCCACTCCATCCACAAAAGAAGTACCGCAGGCAATTGCACCGTTCATCCAGAGCGCCGATGCCATTCTTCTTTCCAATCACGGCGTCGTGACGTACGGGAAAGACTTGTGGGATGCATACTTCAAGATGGAAAAAGTCGAACAAGTGGCTCATATCCTGTATGCCGCCCGGATGCTGGGGGGAGAAAAAATTTTGTCCGCAGATGATGTGGCAAAACTGCGCACGATTTCCGTACCGCATTATGGGAAAGATTTTTCAGGAAAGCTAGCATGTGAAGTGAATGTTGCACCACAGGATATTGAAATTACGGAAGAAGAATTCCACACAATTGTTGAAGAAGTAAAAAAGCGATTGAACCAATCGGCATAATCACGATATACATGGAATATGAAAAATAAAATCCGAGTCGGCGTCCTCTTTGGCGGGCGTTCCGCAGAACATGAGGTTTCACTCGTATCGGCATCATCAATCATCGACGCGCTTGACCGGGAAAAATATGACGTTTTTCCGATCGGCGTCACGGCTGAAGGGCGATGGCTCAGTTCTCGGGACGCAATAAAATTGTTGAAGGAAAAATCCCCCGTCGAAAATCTTCCCGAGTACCTTATTTTGCCCGACCCGCGAAAACAAGGGCTGGTGGAAATCAACAATTCCGGTGTGAGTGAGATTCAGAATATCGACGTCGTTTTTCCCGTTATGCACGGCGCCTTCGGGGAGGACGGCACAGTGCAGGGCCTTCTCGAACTTGCCGGCGTGCCTTACGTGGGAGCCGGCGTTCTTGGTTCGGCTGTTGGAATGGATAAGATGATTCAAAAGCAGGTGCTGGAGGCCGCCAAAATTCGTGTTGCTCAAGCGCTTTCGTTTTTGATTTCGGAGTTTGAGGAGGATCGAAAAAAAATTACGCTACGAATTGAAGAAGAGCTTCAGTACCCTTGTTTCGTGAAGCCGTCGAATACAGGTTCAAGCGTTGGGATCAGCAAAGTGCACGACCGAAATGAATTAATTGATGCGGTCGCTCTCTCCGGCCAATACGACAGGAAAATAATCGTAGAGAAGTCGATAGAGAAGGCGCGCGAAATCGAGTGCGGTGTTATCGGGAATGATAAGCCGACGGCTTCTGCACTCGGCGAAATTATTTCCTCGAATGAATTTTACGATTACGACGCCAAGTACATCGACGGGAAATCGGCGGCAGTCATTCCGGCGGACATTCCGAAATGGGCAGTTCGGAAAATTCAATACATCGCGTGCAAGGCGTTCAAAGTGCTTGATTGCTCGGGTATGGCACGTGTCGACTTTCTTGTGCAGGGGAACGGCTCCAAGATTTTTCTCAACGAGATCAATACGATACCCGGTTTCACTTCCATCAGCATGTTTCCAAAACTTTGGGAAGCCTCCGGTCTTTCATACCCCGAGCTTCTCGATAAATTAATTCAATTGGCGATCGACCGGCATCGGCTAAGATCAGCATTGAAGACAACGTACACCCCCAAAAAGGATTGGTATAAGGAGTGAGAAGAAGGGGCCGCAGCAATATTGCAATATTATGAAAATAGTCCTGCTGTTATGCATTTCTGGTAGTGTCCTAATTTGCTCCCCAAGTCATGGTGAGCAAAGTCGAACCATGACAAACGGCTGAAAAATCCTTCGACGCGCTTCGCTTGCTCAGGATGACTTTTTAGCATTTTCTTTCAAAAAAGCAAATTAGGACACTACTGCATTTCTATTTCTTCCTTTTTTGCACAGCTCAATTCCTTGGCACCCCGACTTGCCCAAAAGGAATGTGAGTGGAAGTTGGGTCTTGATATTGTGAAACTTTGGCTAAAAAAAGTAGAAAAAGTCCTCCATAACTATTGACTCATTTCTCAGCTTTTCTCTAGGCTCACTATAATCTCCACTTCACTTGTCCCTGGAAACATATCAAACGGGACCGCCCGAACGATATTATATCCGGCGCTCTTCCATCGTTCCAATTCTGCCGGCATAAGGTCGATATTACAAAAGATGTGAAGCACGCGCTGCACTTTTTTTGCCGCTATGATTTCTATAACCCCCCGTTTGGTTCCGTTGCGTGGTGGGTCGAGAATGACTTTGTCGATTACTTTTTGAGATAAGAAAATGCGTTCGAGGCTTTCTTCATTAATATCGCTTTCGATGTATTTGCAGTTTGAGATTTTTAATCGTTGCGCATTGTTCTTCGCATCCCGGACCGAATCCCCGGAGAGCTCGATGCCGGTCGCGCTCTTTATGAATTCCGCCACACTCAGGGAAAAGAGACCATAGCCGCAATAGAGATCGAGGAGACGGTCTTGCGCATGTAACTCCAGAAGCTCCTTTATTGTTTTAACGAACAGTTCGGCGATGGAGAGGTTTGTCTGCGAAAACGAAAGAGGAGAAAAGAGAAAGTTTTTTGTCCCGACCTTTTGGAAAATCTCACCCTTCCCAAAAATCTTCTGCAACTGAAGTTTCTGGTTTTTCTGATGCT
Source organism: uncultured Bacteroidota bacterium (assembly GCA_963717445.1). GTDB lineage: Bacteria > Bacteroidota > Ignavibacteria > UBA10030 > UBA8401 > JAGVPT01. The sequence goes on from OY970334.1 coordinate 3,420,198, forward strand.
GCGGCAAGTAGTATCGCGACCGTTTCTCATCGACAATGACGAACACCCCTATGACGTTTTTTACCGCGCCGGTCAGATGTTTCGAGAGTCGATTGATGAATTGCCGCATGCCGGTATCAAACGCCGCCAGGTTGAAAATAACCGTGAACTCGTTGTAATTTCCTTTCACGATAACATAATTCATAGCCTGCGCCGCGTCGTTGAATTCCCTTTTATTCACATAGGCCTGAATGCAATTGTAGATCTTTGAGTGGGTTTCCGGTTCAATCATGCACAGGTTTACCTGCACGGGATTCATTCCTTCCGAATCCTCTTCCGTTCCTATCAATCCCAAGTGCACAGCCCCGCCTGCAGAAAAGGCCTTCCTCTTTGTGACGATCCTATAATTTCGCTCAAACGGAGAAGCAACCAGCGGGTCGAGTACTTTGTCGAAGCCCCGGATTTTCCAAAATTCTTGTAAGACCGCATTCTTTATTTTGAATTCAACGTCGTAATTGATTTTATGAGCCGCACACAGAGTGCACATCTTTCCTGAAAGGCTCTGGCATTCTCCTCGTTTCAACTGCCGTTGAGCCAGCGGTAAGATAGCTTTTGAGAGGAGTTCTCCGAAACTAGGGTTGGAATCGTAAGCGGTTTCGATGGTCATAGAGAGAAAGTAGGGAATAACGACTGCAGAATCAATCCGGATGTATTTTCATGCTTTCAACTTACACCAATTCTTGCTACATTTCTCCTTAATGAGCGCTGATTTCTTACGAAGAATAAAAAAGAGGGCCGACGTTCGTCCTCTCTTCTCCCGGCTTTGGTCGAATAAAAAGCTCAGCACGATCCTTGCCGTGGCATTTGTCATTTTGTTGTACGTTTTGTTTAACAACCAAGGAGTTGTTCAGCGGATCAGACTTGAGAGAGAAAAGAAAGAGATGCTCCACAAAATCCAACAGGCGGAAGAGGAGCAAAAACAGCTCGAGGATCAATCGAAGGCGCTCGATGGCGATAAAAAAGCTGTAGAAAAAGTTGCCCGAGAAAAATACGGCATGGTGCGGGAAGGCGAAAAGGTTTACCGTGTGGCGCCGAAAAAGTAGAAGACGGAGATTTCTCTACTCTAAAATGTCAAGCTTCTAAAGTTTTATGGAACTGTTCGAATATACTAAACCTCCGTTGAAGCAAAGTGTAAACGCACCTCTTGCAGAACGCGTCCGTCCGAAAACGCTTGATGAGTTTGTCGGCCAGGCACATCTGCTCGGTGAGGGGAAGCCGCTTCGCTTGATGATACAGAACGACGAACTTCGTTCAATTATTTTGTGGGGGCCGCCGGGAATAGGGAAGACGACACTGGCGCGCATTGTTGCGAATCACACGCACGCGGAATTTTTCTCGCTGAACGCCGTTGCGTCGGGGGTCAAAGATGTCCGTGACGTGATCGCGAAAGCTGAAAAGCTGCAAAAGCAGCTTGGGAAAAAAACGGTGTTGTTCATCGATGAGATTCATCGTTTCAACAAAGCCCAGCAGGATGCGCTGCTCCACTCGGTTGAAGACGGGGTCATTATACTTATCGGCGCGACAACCGAAAACCCCTCGTTCGAAGTGATCTCGCCGCTTCTCTCGCGGGCGCGTGTCTACGTGCTCGAGCCGCTGGGACAGCGTGAACTTGAAAAAATTCTCGACCACGCATTGACGTCGGATTCCATCATCACAAAAGAAAACGTAGAGATTTCGGAGAAGGATTTCCTTTTTCTTCTCTCCGGCGGCGATGCGCGGATGATGCTGAACGGACTCGAAAGTGCGTTTTATTTCGTGAAGCCCGATTCTAACAATGTCAGAAAAATTTCCAAACAAGTACTCGAAGATGCCTTTCAACGTAAATATACGATCTACGATAAGAAAGGGGAACAACATTATGACACAATTTCTGCATTTATCAAAAGCATGAGGGGCTGCGACCCCGACGCTGCAATTTACTGGATGGCGCGAATGCTCGACGGCGGTGAAGACCCGAAGTTTATTGCACGGAGGATGATTGTGCTAGCTTCGGAAGATATCGGCAACGCGGACCCTTTCGCCTCGGTTGTTGCGACGAATTGTTTCACGGCAGTCGATTATGTCGGCATGCCGGAAGCGAGGATTATCTTATCTCAGGCAGCGGCATATCTTGCCTCGGCTCCGAAAAGCAACGCCTCGTATGTCGCAATTAGCGAGGCCCTGGCGGACGTCAAATCGCTTCCAAACCTCCCTGTGCCGCTCCACCTCCGCAATGCTCCCACAAACCTGATGAAGGAACTCGGTTACGGAGGCGAATACAAATACGGCCATAATTTTGAAAATCATTTCGTCGAGCAACAATATCTTCCGGATAACCTTAAAGATAAATTATATTACCGTCCCACAGAAAACGGGGAGGAAAAATCTATGAAAGAAAGATTGGAATCATGGTGGAAGAAGAAAAGAGGGAAGTAAGCAGTATGATATAAGTAGTAAGTAGAAGCTATCTCAAAAACGCTTGATTATGTCCTTCTGAAGGAATACTGACAGATCATTGTCATTCTGAATCCCGTCGCTTTTCAGACGGGGTGAAGAATCCATGACAATGACATACCTTGACTCTACTAGGCTTCCATGTCATGGATGCTTCGCTCCGCTCAGCATGACATTTACGGCTGCTTTCTGCATGAAAACCATTTTTGAGATGGCTTCTAGTAATCAGTAAGCATATTTATTAAACACAATGAACTAAGGACGCGCAAACTAAACTACGCACTACAGACTAAGGACTGCAAACTAAAAAAATGCCTCAATTAGATTATGCTGTCGGCGTCGATTTGGGCGGCACCACAATAAAGACAGGGGTAGTAAGTTCCGAAGGGAAAATTATTGCTCGATCTAAGTTTCCCACGCTCGGAGAACAAGGGCCGAAAGCCGTTATCTCGCAAATTCGTAAATCGATTGAAGGAGTATTGGTTAGCGCAAAGGGAAAAAATCTCCTCGGCATCGGCATCGGTTCCCCGGGGATCGTTGATGATGAAGGGGGAATAGTGAAAGACCCTCCAAATTTTGCCGATTGGCATAACGTTTCTTTGGGGAATGCAATCACAAAAATTTTCAGGCTCAAGGTAAAAGTGGAGAACGATGCAAATGTGGCAGCTATTGCTGAAGCGAGGTTTGGTGCAGGGAAACGGCATCCGAGTTTCCTTTTCGTGATCTGGGGAACGGGAGTTGGCGGCGGGATTATTCTGAATGGCAGCATCTACCGCGGTCCGTTCGGCGGGGCGGGTGAAATCGGGCATGTCTGTATAGACTATAACGGATTACAATGCAACTGCGGAGCAAAAGGTTGCGTAGAAGCGTATGTTGGCCAGAAGTATCTTTCGCATCGCACTGTTGACCGGCTGAAGAATTATCCGGGCTCCGCAATTCTGAAGCTTGCCGGTGGAGATTCCTCAAAGGTCGAGCCGAAATATATTTCGCAAGCTGCTCTCAATGGCGACAAGCTTGCGCGTGAAATTTTCATCGAAGCCGGGACACTTCTCGGCGTGGCTCTCGGCTCTGTCTTGAATACCGTTGATTTGCGGGTGATCATCATCGGCGGGGGAATTTCTGCCGCAGGTGATTTTGTTTTCCATGCGATCAAAAAATCTGTACAGTCGCATGTCATGAAGCCGATGCGCGAAGACATCACCGTGCTTCCGGCAAGGCTGGGAAATTCTGCCGGAATTCTCGGCGCGGCGGGCCTCGTTCTGTAATTACGGGATTGCACGATTAGCGGTAATGATAAAAAAAAACCAATATCTTTCTATAATAATAACAGTCCTGCGATTTTATAGCTCACGCTTTTTATCCCTCCGATTTTTTTCAGGGCTTCTCCTTCTACAATTGTTGATTCTGCATTCATCGCACACTCAGCCTGCAGACTCTCTTGCCGCTGCTAAGGCCGATTCCGTCGCGCGGCAGGATACGACGAAGAAAAAGGCGTCCGGTATCGATACGAGCGTGGTCTATTCGGCGGTCGATTCGATCGTTTATTCGTATCCGAAAAAAGTGATGCAGATGTACGGAAAAGGTGACGTCAAATACCGCACACTCGGACTAAAGTCGGAGCGCATCGACGTGAATTGGAACGACAATAATTTGGAATCGTACGGCGTGCTCGACTCTTCAAAAATCGGCAAGACCGATTCGTTAAAAAAATTATACAAGGGAACGCCGGTCATGATTGACGGCGGAGAAACATACGAGGGATGGAAAATCGGCTACAACTTCAAGTCGCAAAAAGGGCTCATCACGCTCGGAGAAACGGACATGGACCAGAGCTACTATCACGGCGAGCAGATCAAGAAAGTCGACAAGAACATGCTGTTTATCGCCAACGGAATTTTTACGTCATGCGACCTCGATCACCCGCACTACTTTTTTTTTAGCCCTCGAATGAGGGTAACGCTCCAGGATAAAATTGTTGCCGAGCCGATTTATCTTTACGTCGCAGACGTTCCGGTGTTCGTGCTGCCGTTCGGAGTCTTTCCGAGTCAGGGGGGACGCCGCTCCGGCATTATTGCTCCAACGTATGGGGAAGATGCGCTTCGCGGAAAGTATATTAGTCATCTTGGCTATTACGATGCGATCAGCGATTACACCGATTTGGCCGTTGCCGGCGATTGGTACCCTGAAGGGGGTTGGGCGGCCTATTCAGATTTTCGTTATGCAAAGAGGTACGATTTCACCGGCTCGTTGTCGGGAAATTACTCCCGTCTTATTATCGGCGAACCGAATGACCTGAACCGCCAGGATCAATCAAATTATCGTGTAAATCTCACACACAGCCAGGAATTCGATCCCACGACACGGCTCGAACGTCAATTTCACGTTTGCAAGTAATAATTCCTACCAAACGAGCAACAATTATGACGACTACCTGCAACAGCAAATTTATTCCAACGCGACTCTGAACAAATCGTGGGAAGGGACGAACAACAGCATGAGTCTCAATGTTTCGAGGACACAAGATTTGATTCTTGGGAGCATAACGTCAACAATCCCAACGATCAATTTTACCCATTCGCAAAGTTACCCTTTCCGGAGTGAAATAAAATCGAGGGGTTTATCGGATGTTTCCGGATCGGATTATGCATGGTACGAATTGATCGGCCTCGGTTACAGCGGTCAATTTATGAATGAGGATAACAAAACCGCAACGACAGACACGGTGACGTATCCGGGCGGATTCGTCCACTATAATCGGCTAGGGGTTTCGCACAGCTTTACTCTGAATGCCTCTCCCAAAGCCGGTTACTTCACCATTTCACCATCCTTCAATTACAACGAGCGGTGGTATGATAAAAGCGTCACTGTCGACAGCGTAAATCGCGCCACGGACGGTCCGGTATTAAAGGATGTTAACGGTTTTGAAGCCGTGCGGTTTTTTAATATGGGCGTTTCGGCTTCCACCAAATTGTACGGAATGTTTCAACCGCCGATCCCAGGCATCGCCGGTTTCCGTCATACGATAACGCCGAGCATTTCGTACAATTATCAGCCCGATTTTTCCAAACCGGGGTGGGGTTATTACGGAACATACAGGGACACGCTGGGCAGACAAATTTCGTATGACCGATTTCAAAAAGAAGTCTACGGCGGTGCCCCCGCGGGCGAATCGCAGGCGATCGGCCTCAATGTTGGCAATTTATTTGAGATGAAAACCGAAGACAAGGATTCGGTCAACAAAGGAAGCAAATACCAATTAATGAACCTCGGGGCGTCGATGTCATACAATTTTGCCGCTGACCAGTTTAAATTGTCGGACCTTGCGCTAAACTATCGCACCAACGTCGGCCAATATCTCGGCATCAGCGGCAGCAATAATTACCGATTTTATGATTACAATACTCAACTTAACGAGCGCGTGAATAAATTATTGATTGATGAAGGCAAAGGCCTCGCCGAACTGACGGACTTCACTATTAGTCTTTCGACTTCATTGAAGGGCGAAAAGAAAAAAGGGGGAGCCGATATTCATCCGATAGACACAACCGCAAATACTCTAGCTCAGCCGGGCGCATTTCAGCAAAACGATTTCCATGGAATGTATAACGAAGAGCTGCCCGATTTCAGTATCCCGTGGAATCTCGGTTTAACTTTCAACTTCGCCCAGAATCAGGAAAATCCTGCCGCAAAAAGCCGATCGGCAAATTTCAATGCGAACCTCGGTTTTAATTTGACAGATAATTGGAAATTTTCTGCTACGGGAAGTTACGACGTTATTAACCGCCAAGTTGCAGCGCCGCGAATCACCATCGACCGGGACCTTCATTGTTGGACGATGAATTTTAGCTGGGTCCCCAGCGGCGCGCTCCAAGGCTACCGGTTCGAGCTGAAACTAAAAGCTCCGCAGTTGCAAGATATCAAGCTAACGAAACAGAGCATCAACAGCGGGTATGAATAAGAGTTAAGAGTTAAAAGTGAAAAGGTAAAAGTTTTGATCAATGATTCTTTGACCTATCACTTCTCACTTATAACTTTTTATTGATGAAATGTCATGGAATCGTCGAACAGCAAGCCAAACCGGCTCATCAACGAAAAAAGCCCGTACCTTCTCCAACATGCCTACAACCCCGTCGATTGGTACCCTTGGGGCGATGAAGCGTTCGAGGCGGCACGGCGGGATGGGAAGCCGATTTTTTTGTCAATCGGTTATTCCACATGCCATTGGTGCCATGTGATGGAGCATGAGTCGTTTGAAGACGATTCGATTGCCGGAGTCATGAATAAATATTTCATCTGCATAAAAGTGGACCGTGAAGAACGTCCCGATGTTGACAAAGTCTACATGAGCGCTGTGCAGGCAATGACCGGCAGCGGAGGCTGGCCGCTTTCGATTTTTCTTACCCACGAGTTAAAACCGTTTTACGGAGGAACTTATTTCCCGCCGCAAGACGCGCATGGCCGCCCGGGATTTCCGACCGTATTGGAACGTATTCATCAAGTATGGGAAGAGGAACGCGCAAACGTTGTCGAATCGGGAGACCGATTGATTGCGCTTCTTCAACGGGAGAAAGGTAACGCTCAAGGAGACTTTGCAATCGACGAATCGCTCATGAAAAAAACTTATCATCAACTTGCCGCACAGTACGACCCAAAACACGGAGGGTTCGGCAACGGACCGAAATTTCCCCGGCCGGTGGTGTTGAATTTTCTTTTCCGGTATTATGCCGGTTCACACGACGCCGAAGCGCTGAAGATGGCGATCACGACTCTTCAGGCGATGGCGCGGGGCGGCATGTACGACCATCTCGGCGGAGGCTTCCACCGCTATTCCGTCGACGATCAATGGCGGGTCCCTCATTTTGAAAAAATGCTGTACGACCAAGCGCAGATCGTCAATTCATATCTTGATGCATTCCAGATCACACACGACGATTTTTATGCCCGCATCGCCCGCGAAACGCTAGACTACGTTCTGCGCGACATGACCGGGCCCGAGGGAGGCTTCTACTCTGCCGAGGACGCGGACAGCTTGGAACCGGGAAATCCATCGCATACTTCCGAAGGGGCATTTTATGTGTGGACAAAGAAAGAGATCGAGAATATTCTACAACCCGAAAGTGCAAGGATTTTCTGCCATCACTTCGGCATCGACGAATATGGTAACGCGCTTTCGGATCCTCATGGAGAATTTCAAGGGAAGAATATTTTGTTCACACCTTTCACCATCGACCAGACTGCAAAATTCTTTTCGATGGATGAAGCAAGCGTCAAATCATTGATCGGCAATGCGGCAGCGGCATTGTTTGCGGCCCGGTCTGGGCGCCCGAGGCCTCGGCGGGATGATAAGGTCATCACGGCGTGGAATGGCTTAATGATCAGCGCATTTGCGAAAGCCTCGCACATTTTGCAGGAACCTCGGTATGCTGAGGCGGCACGGCATGCCGCTCAATTTGTTGCCGCCGTACTCTACGATCCCCGGACAAAAACTCTCTACCGCCGTTATCGGGATGGCGAGACAAAGTTTGAAGCACAGTTAGACGATTTTACTTTTTTTATTCAAGGGCTGATCGATCTTTATGAGGCGACATTCGATATTGAATGGCTCAAGCTCGCGTTGAATCTCCATGGAATACAGGTTGCCTTATTTTGGGATTCGTCGGAAGGCGGTTTTTTTGATTTTTCCGGTAAAGATAAATCTATTCTTCTCCGGACAAAGGAAATGTATGACGGCGCAGAGCCGGCTGGAAATTCTGCAGCGGTACTGAACCTGCTGCGGCTTTCGCAAATGACCGGGGACATTCTTCTGAAGAAGCAGACTGAAACCATCATGAAATATTTCAATGCAATGCTTCAACAAGCGCCGCACACGATGCCGCAGATGATGGTTGCCTTTGAATTCTTTCTCGGCGGCTCGAAACAAATTGTCGTCGCGGGGAATAGAAATTCACCCGACACGACCGCGATCCTGGATGAAATTGCGCGCCATTTTTTGCCGAACAAGATTATGCTGTTCGCTGACGGCGGAACCGGCCAAGATTTTCTCTCTGCGCGCTTACCTTTTATTGGATCAATCGCTCCTGAGGGGGGCGTTACTACTGCGTATATCTGCGAAAACTACACCTGTGAATTGCCGGTGCATGATGTCGCGAAATTAAGGGAGCTCCTTGACAGAAAATAAATTCTCCATTCTGCCGTGCGATATGTTTCCGAGCGAGAGACACTTCAATCCTGCTTCAAAAAGCATTGCTCTCTTTTCGCTCCAGATTTGGGGAACTACATCGTTGGGCGGGAAGCGTGGATTGATTTTCTCACCGACGCCGGGTCAAAGGCATCAGCTCCTGGAGGTGTCGTTCCCTTTTTGACGGTTTTAGCCCGATAAAACTTCACCGGGATTGGCTTTTTGAGACGCCCGTAGTTTTTCCATCGCATCCTTCCGAATGTTGTTTGCATCATTCTTAAATAAGAGATGCAACATCCCGCCGGCTGAATAAAGGGGGCTCGCAGGCAGCTCAAAAAATATTGAAAATTTCTTATTGCAAATTCAATTCTAACTATTTATCTTATTTAGCGCATGAATATTGATCCGGATAGTTTAATGCCGGACCTCTCATGGGAAGTTTTTTCCTCGGTATTACGTCGAAAAAGACGAACCTCGTTTTCGCGAAAAGGCTAAGGAGTTGGCAATCCTTGTTGTTTTAACCTCAAAGGAGGATTCATTACATGAAGTTAAAAGTCGCCACTGAACAGAATGGTGAAATTCTTGTCATTGAGCCAAAAGGAGCACTTGTTGGAGGCGAAGAGACCGACGAGTTGCGGAACGCTGTCGCTGAATCCATCGAGAAGGGGAACAAAAAACTTATTGTTGATCTGGGTAAAGTCACGTACATGAATTCGACGGCAATAGGTGCGTTGGTCTCAGCCCATACCTCATACGCAAATCGAAAAGGGAAAATAGTGTTGTGCAATGTCAACAAGAATATTAAAAATATTTTTGTTGTTACGAAACTTTCCATGATTTTTCAGGTTGCCGAAAACCGCTCGGAAGCAATATCGGCGTTCTCATAATCTTTTCTTCGAATGTAAATTCTTCATACCATAACATCATAATTTTAAGGAGTATCTTTTATGAAACAAGGAATGTTCAACACAATCCTGATAGTAGCAGCATTTTTGATCGGGTTTGCTATTTTTCAATTCTTGCTTCCAGAGTTCATACAGAAGGGCGGCCCGTTGGTGGTGGCCTTACTCGCACTCTCTATCATGGTTGTGACGTACGTCTTTGAGCGGCTCCTATCGCTGCGTAAAGCGCAGGGGAAAGCGGCGTTGGAGAAATTCTTAACCGCATTAATTAAGCACGTTTCGGCGGGAGAACTCGATGCAGCAATTTCCGCTTGCGACGGCCAGCGCGGTTCGCTTGCCAACATCATCAAATCGGGTCTGGAACGGTTCCGTGAAATTTCCAGCGACAAGGGCATGGATGGAAAAGACAAGATGACCGAAGTGCAGCGCGTTATCGAAGAAGCCACGATGCTCGAAATGCCGATTTTGGAAAAAAACCTCATCGCTCTTTCAACAATTGCATCGATTGCAACAATGGTTGGATTGCTGGGAACAGTTATCGGTATGATCCGGGCATTCGCCGCGCTGGCACATGCCGGTTCCGCCGATGCCGTGCAGCTTTCGCAGGGTATTTCCGAGGCTTTGATCAACACGGCGGGCGGAATCTCGATCGCCATTGCATCGATTGTCAGCTATAATTTTTTTACAACGAAGATTGACGGCATGACGTACATGATCGACGAGGCAAGCTACGACATAATACAAAACTTGAAATCCAAACTTTAACAGCAAGTAGAAAGAAGCACTTATGCCAAAAATTCACAAAAAACGCGTTGGCTTTAAACTGGATATGACGCCGATGGTTGATGTGGGGTTTCTCTTGCTGACTTTTTTTATGTTGACAACGCAATTCAAGCCCTCGGAGGACCTTCAGATCACGCTCCCCTCATCTCATTCTATTTTCAAAATTCCCGGTGCAGATGTTATTACTCTCAGCATTGGAAAAGAGGGACAGATTTTGTTCGGCGTGGATTCTGAGATCTTGCGGGAAGCACTCTTTGGTCAGGGTGCAAAGCTGAAAGCGGGCGTTTTGGTGCAAACCAGCGAGTTGGCAAACCTTCTCATCCAGGCCCGTACGCGGAACCCTCGACTGAAGACCGTCATCAGGGCGGATAAAGACGTTGACTACGGAGTCATCGAAGACGTGATGAACATCCTGCAAAAGACGAACATTACGCGGTTTAATCTTGTTACTGAATTAGATAAGAATTAAAACGAAGGAACACTGCAATGGCTGAAGTTGATGTAAAGCAATCGCGCGGCAAGCAGAAGCATTCAAAGAAGAAAAAAAGACGCATCGGCATTCGTATCGACATGACGCCGATGGTTGATATTGCGTTCCTCTTGCTGACGTTCTTCATGTTGACAACAACGATGAACAAGCCGCAGGCGATGGAAATTAATTTACCCCCCGGAGAAGCGAAAGTCGATGTGCCCGCCTCAAACCTTATGACGCTGCGTATCGCCGAGGACGGAACCATCTACTGGAATATCGGGACGGACAAACCCGAAAAGGTTGCTCCTGCCGACTTGAAGAAAATATTGAAAGAAAAAAATAGCGCGAATCCAAAGTTGATTACCCTGATCAAAGTCGATCGCAAAGGGAAGTATATCATGATGGTCAACATCATGGATGAGTTGAACGTTGCCGATATCACGCGCTTCAGTCTCGCGCCGTTCGACGATAAAGACAAACAACTCATTGAAAAAATCTAATGACGGCACGAAAAGCCGTGGCCTGTACGAAGAGGTTTTAAGGAAGGAGTTAAGAGCGTATGTCAGCAACTGCACCAGCCGTTAGTACAAAATATGGTGCGTATGAATTGCGCGGGTTGTATCAGAAGTATGCAACGCGCGCGTTGATCTTTGCCGCAATTTTTCACCTTGTCGCAATCGGCGCGTACTATGGAGCGGTGCGTCTCACAACCGAAGATGAGCCGGTGTACACCGTTCGCATTATGAAATACAGCGATCTCGGTCCGCCCCCCTCAATTACAAACTCGCAGGCAGCGCCTGCTGTTTCCGTGTCGGCTGCAGCCGCGAAGCCTACGGTAGGAACACCCGTTCCCGTTCCCGACGCCGAAATTAGCCCCGAGGCTACAATTGCATCGCAGACCGAGCTCCAGCAAATCGGCCCTGTCGGCGATGCGACGGGGACTGGTAACGGTCCGGTTGCCATTCAGAACGACGTAAAAATTGAGGATGACGGTCCGCCGCCTGATTTTGTCCCGGTAGAAAAACAACCGGTACCGATAAAGAACCCATCGCCAATCTATCCTGAAATTGCCCGGCGCGCTGGCGTCGAAGGCACCGTGTGGGTGAAGATTTGGGTCGATAAAGAAGGTAGAGCAAAGAAGGCCCAAGTTTTGAAATCGGATGCGGAGTTGTTCAATCAAGCCGCTATCGATGCCGCCATGCAATGGGTTTTCACTCCGGCTGTCATGAATAACGGTCCGGTGGCCGTGTGGGTTTCTATTCCGTTCAAATTCAAGTTGAACCAGGGACGTTAAGAATTTCATGGATCCTTATAAGCCGATGGTCTACCTCGGCTACGTGCTGTCTGGATTTCTTTTTATCTGCGGCGTTATTATTGCAACGGGCTTGTTTATGCCTCCCACAATGCCGCAGAAGTTCCGGATCATGTTTGGTATTGTGATGCTGTTATACGGTATCTACCGGTTCGTCAACATCCGGATAAAACAGCAGCAAAGAGATGAAGACCGCTTCCTTTCATAGTCTGGTAGCATTCCTTTCCCTGATTGTGTCTTTCACTTGGACGGGTTGTCAAAACGATTCGGGCGATTTGCCGACCCGGGGAAAATTTGTTTTGATCTCGTCGGAAGATATATACCCGGTTATCGACACTGAAGTAAAAGAGTTTGAGTCGATGTACGAGCAGGCACATATCACGCTCCTGCAATCAACAACGCGGGACGCGGTCGTTCAACTGCTCAATGACAGCGTCAAAGTTATTACCATTCCCCGCCAGTTCAACGACAAAGAAAAAGCGGTGATCAAGAAATATAAGCTTGAGGTAGATACCTTTAAAATTGCCTACGATGCCGCTCTTGTGCTGGTGAATGAAAAGAATTCCCTCACCCGCATTAGGGTCGAAGAACTAAAAGACATCTTACTCGGGAAAACGAAAACGTGGCATGATGTTGGGGAAAAGAAAATTTCCGGACGGATCGTTGTTGCGCTCGGAGGGCCGAATAGCGGAATGTACGAATACATAAAGCAGCGTATTACAAATTCGCAGCCCTTTGCCGATGTGGTCTACCCGTGCTCGACGACGACGCATGTTATTTCTTATGTTGCCACACACAGCAACGCGATCGGCTTTGCGAGCCAGAGTTGGGTCTCCTCGACGCCGGCAAACACGCGAATTTTGGATATCGGGGATCCAAATTTTACGAGAGATTCGACATCGAAAGCATTGGAATATTTTCCCCCGCTCCAGGCGCATGTCTATCGTGGCTATTACCCGCTGAGTCGAACGTTGTACCTTTTCTCGATGAATGCCGGGACGGGGGTTGGTGTCGGCTTTGCCGCATTTGTAACCGGCGCGGAAGGACAAAAATTGTTTCTCAACAGCGGACTTGTACCGGCCACAATGCCGGTCCGTCTCATTCAACTTCAATCCCAGTAATCGAGGAAGCCTCCAATGCATTCTTTTTCTCAACGCATCTCAATACTCCTGTTTTTCTTCATCGTGTCCGGACGGATGCAGGCTCAAGACGACTTGACCCTCGGGAAGGAAGCGTTACAGCAAAAGTCATACGATTCGGCGATTAATTATTTTGTAAACGCTCAAAAAGCAGCACCGCGTGTTGTCGAGACTAATTTCTATCTCGGTGAAGCGTATCGGTTGAAGGGAATAAAAGATTCAGCGGAGACTTTTTTGCAGCGCGCTGTCGATATTAATGACACATACCTCCCGGCATGGTCTTCGCTGGGGGCATTGATGATTAAGACCGGGCAGTGGGATAAAGCAGCAAAATTTTTTGCGGCCGCGACAAAGGCTGACAAACAAAGTCCGGCAGTTTCGCTCGCCTATGGGAATGCATGTCTCGATGTTGATTCACTCGACAAAGCAATCGTGTACTTTTCGAAAGCTAAGGAATTAAATGATAATTTGCCGGAAGTCTACATCGGTTTAGCGGAAGCATACGGAAGGCAAAATATTGCCGTACTAGCGATTTCCAATTATCAAAAGGCTGCGGAACTTGATTCCCAGTCTGCCGTTATCCGATATGATTTGGGGAAAGCATACTATAAAAATCGGCAATACAATGAATGCGTGAGGGAATTTGAGACAGCGATCAAACTCGATCCGACGAATGATCTTTATGTGTTTGATGTTGCCGACATATTTTATCGCGCGAAGCTATGGCGCGAGTCGGCCCTGTTTTTCGAAAAATATGTTATGTTAAAGAAAAATAATCCTGTCGCATACGAAGAGTATGCAAAAGCATTGTATGAAGGTAAATATTACAAGGACGCGGTCCCCGTGCTTGAAGAGGCAATGACATTGAACCCCAAATCCTATGAGTTGAAGCCGATGCTTGCGCGGTCAGAGTATGAATGCGGAGATTTCCAAAAGGCTCTCGATGCCTATAAAATTCTTCCGATAGATTCCCTCAATGCGGAGGATTACATTCGCATCGGCCGGTCGTATGCGAGGGTAAAGGACCCTGACAACGCGATCGCCAATTTCGAAAAGGCGAATGCTCTGGATACAGCATCGACGGAAGATGCTGCCGACCTTGCCCCTCTATACATGAGCAAAAAGATGTACGACAAGGCGGCCAGCGAGTACGCCAGGAAACTCGACGCTGATCCGAAAAATGTCGGTGCGCTCGTCAACGGCGGCGTATGTTATATGGTGATAGGAAAGTACGATACCGCTAAAACGATGATGCAAATGGTGATCGATCTGCGCCCCGATTTCTTCCAGGCATATTTATACTTGGCTAAATGCTATTACCTTCTTGATTCGCTCAACCTAGCCGAGAAGCAGTATCAACTTGTCATCTCGATCATCGATACGATCAAAATTGAAAGCGGCGAAGGGAAATCGAAGGAAGAAAAATACGGAGCGCAGCTCCTTGAGGCAAATAAATTCATCGGGTTGATCGAGCTTCTTTCAAAACATTACCCGCCGGCAATCGAGAATTTGAAAAAGGCAATAACGTACGAGTCGAAAGAGAAAAAAGACGTTGAAGCCCATCTTTGGCTGGCGCAGTCCTACGCTCTTTCTCTCGGCAATACTAAAATTACCGTGGACGAAGCTCAAGCCATTAAAGAAAAAGCCATCGATGAGTACAAGGTCGTGCTGAAAATTGATCCTAAAAACGCCGCAGCAAATAAAGAACTGAAACAGCTCGAAGGGGGCTGATTGAATTGATCGGTCAATGTTCCGTTCATTTATCAATAACAATTACAGAAAAGGTGACATATGCATCTTTCGAAGCATTCGATTCTGACGATGAATCTGTTTGCCGCTGTGCTTGGCGTTCTTGCATTGATATTTTCTTCGTGCAGTAAACCACAACCTCCGGTGGTCAGAGATTGGGATTTATACCAAGACCCGTTCTACGGGTTTGAATTACAGTACCCCAAAGGATGGTTGGTGAACGCAGAAACAAACCAGATAAAAATTTACTCCTCGCAGGAAGCTGCAACATGGTTTTTTGACCCGACGAGCGGTGGAAAGAACGGAGTTGAAATTCTTTTCGGTTTTGAGAATTTTGCCACGGCGGGTGTCACATCTCTTGACGCGTATGCCGCGCAAACGAAGGAAAAACTTTCGGGCATCGGAGTTATCAGCGGCGGGCAGCCGGCAGAGCTTGGAAAAGAACCAGGTCAGGAACTTTCCTACTCGTCCAAGATCAGCAAGGGTGTTACAATCTATGGCCGGAGAATCATTACGATGCGGGACAGCGTGTTTTATTACGTGAACCTCGCGGGCTTCAACGAAGATTACGATCTCTACGCTGCTGTGTTCGATACGGTGTTAAATTCAATCAAGCTACCGAAGCCGAAAGTCGCCGTCACGAAAGTAGATGAGTCCAAGCCGTCCGCTGAATTCACGAAGTATCCGGGTGAATTTTTCGAGATTCAATACCCCGATAATTTTGAATACACCTTCCCGGCAAAGAAAGGTGAAACAATTTTCTCGATGAATATACACCATAAAATTCGCCAGGACTGTGCAATTCAAATAGATGTGTTACCGGCGAAAAAATTGACCGTGGCAAAAGTATTCGACCAAAATAAAGGTATTTTTAAGCCGAAATCAACGAGCGATACAAAGATCGACGGTCTCGATGCAAAGTATTTGACATACGTACCGGAGCCTAAAGTCAACGGTCGCGTGTATTTTGTGGTGAAAGACGATAAAGTTTATCGTTTGGTCGTTACATGGTATCAACCGATGGCTGCTGATTATCAGCCCGCTTTTGAAAAGGTCGTTGCCAGTTTTAAAATAAAATAGAATAACAGAATCAAAACCATTATGCCCCGAATTCGATGCTGAGTTCGGGGCTTTTTTTTGCGGTGGCAGTTTGTTGAAACTGACTTTTTAAATCGCTATTTTTGAATAGAAATTTTCGAGGGTAACCTCTCATGCTAGGTGCGGATGAACAGAAAGAATTGGTCGACATCGCATCGAAATCAATTCGGCGCACAGTTCGGGGGGAAGCCGCCGGACGCCCGCCGCGGTCAAAGAGTTTTGATGCCGAGAGTGCGCTCTCTCAACCGGCGGGCGCGTTTGTTTCACTGTATAAAAAGGGGGAGTTGCGCGGATGCTTAGGGGTCATTGTTTCAGAAACCTCGCTCGCTGAGACGGTATCACAACTTGCGGGGCGTTCGGCTACAGAAGACCCGCGTTTTCCCCCTGTGACCGAAGATGAACTCAATGATATCCAGGTGGAGATTTCCGTTCTTTCCCCTCTCAGAGAAATCTCGGCGATCGATGAGATTCAGATTGGTAAGCATGGGATCTTTATCAGTGCAGGTATGTATCGTGGGTTGCTGCTCCCTCAGGTTGCAGTGAAACATCACTGGAGCGTGAACCGGTTTCTTGAAGAGACATGTGTTAAGGCTGGATTGCCGCGTGATCAGTGGAAACATGCCGAAACGAACATTTATATTTTTTCGGCTGAAATTATAGAGCAAAAGCAATCATGAATGAAGAATCGTATGCCCGCCCGCCGGTTGTCGCAGGGATGTTCTACCCGGGACATGAGCAGGAACTCCGGCATGTCGTTGAATCGCTTATCGCAAGTGCAATGCCTGTGCGGGAGGCCGGCAGCCTTATAGGAATCGTGGTTCCACATGCCGGCTACCTGTATTCCGGTCATACCGCCGCTCGAGCCTTTGCACTGTTGATGAACAGGCAGATCAGCACCGTGGTTTTGATTGGGCCGAGCCATAGGGAATATTTCGACGGCGTTTCGGTTTTTTCCGGTGCAAGTTTCAAAACTCCGCTTGGTTCAGTCGAGGTTGATTCAAAACTGCGTGCCGATCTCTTGAAAAAGTATCCTACCCTGCAAAATTCGCTTGCCGGACACAAAGGAGAGCATTCGCTGGAGGTGCAGCTTCCTTTTTTACAGTTCGCAGTGCAAAATTTGAAGATTCTTCCGATCGTCATGGGAGATCAGAAACGGAAATATTGTGAGGGGTTGGGGGCTGCCCTTGCCGAAGTGGCTAATGACCACGAAATGTTTCTCGTCGCCAGCTCCGACCTGTCCCACTATTACTCTTCGGATGTCGCACGAAAACTCGATGCGGTTGCAATCGACTCCATTCGAGAGCTGAAATACGAAGCACTGATGTCGGATTTGGAAACCGACCGAACAGAAGCATGCGGTGGGGGGCCTATCGTAACGGTGTTGTACGCTGCGAAGAAAGCCGGAGCTGACTATTGTGAAGTTTTAGATTCGTGCAATTCCGGAGATGTATCGGGCGACACAGAACGCGTCGTCGGTTATGTTTCGGCGGCTCTTTGGAAAATCCATTGAGAGTGAAAAAGAAATTACCCGTCACTATCATCGGTGCAGGTGCGGTTGGCAGTGCACTTGCGCTGGCTCTCTGGAAGAAAAAATATCCCGTCAGGATCGTCCTTAGCAAGAACGGCAGGTCGGCGAAGACCTTGGGGAGAAGTGTTCACGCGATGCACGCAAGTCTGAGGTCGATGAAAGACCTCGAGACCGATGGGATGATCTTCATTGCCGTTCCCGATGATGGGATCAGCAACGTCGTGCGAACCCTCGCTCGCCGGGGTGACGATTTTTCTCGGTCGGTCGTTTTCCATACTTCGGGAGCATTATCTTCGAAGGCGCTGTCATTGTTAAAGCTCAGAGGTGCGGCGACGGGTTCCTTTCATCCGTTGCAGACGTTTCCAAAATCCCACAGTGCTTCCGAACGATTACAGAATATCTGGGTTGGGATAGAAGGGGACAAAAAGGCAATTGGAGTGGGAATAAAAATCGCCCATGAGGTAGGAGCTTGGCCATTTATTCTGTCATCCGAACAAAAGGCCTTATATCATATTGCCGCGGTGTTCAGCTCAAATTATTTTATTACGCTTCTCTCGATTGTGGAGGAGCTGGGAAAACGTATTCACTTATCCCGTCGGGAAACGGTCTCCATATTTGAGCCTCTTATCCTTCAAAGTCTCGAGAATGTTAAACAATATTCCGCGGCATCAGCTCTGACAGGGCCCATTGCCCGCGGCAACGTCAACACACTCAAAAGACACCGCGATGAGCTGGAAAGAAAAGGCATGAAACATATTGCTCGATTGTATTCCGCGCTCGCAAAGGAAACATCGAGGCTTGCATTAAAAAAGGCACACTAATGCTTGTCGATTATCATACTCACAATTCGCTCTGTAAACACGCCGACGGGTCTCTCGAAGAATATATCGTCCAAGCGATAGCGATGAAACTGAAAGAAATCGGCTGCTCCGACCATGCGCCGATGCCGAACAATTTTGATGCGTTAAATCGGATGACGATAGACCAGTTTCTCAAGACGTACAAACCGGAAGTTCTCGCGCTGAAGGAAAAATACCGGGACAACATCGGCGTAAAATTTGCGTTAGAGGGAGATTTTTTCCCGGGGACTGAGCATTGGGTAAAAGAGTTTAATTCTCAGCACGAGTTTGATTATATTATTGGTTCAGTCCATTATCTTGGCGAATGGGGGTTTGATAATCCGACCAACGTTCACAAATACGAGGAACGCAACGTTGATGCAGTATACGAGCAATATTACGATCATATCAAGCGGTCGGCAGCGGCCAAACTCTTCGATATCATCGGGCATTGCGACCTTGTCAAAAAATTCGGGCATCGGCCTTCAAAAAATATGGAAGAAGTGCTGCGCGAGGTTTTCAGCGTTGTGAAATCGGCGGATATTGCGGTGGAGATCAACACCTCCGGCTTGCGGAAGCCGGTCAAGGAAGTCTACCCCAGCGAACAGATTCTAAAAATTATTCGCGAGTATAACATTCCTCTTACCGTAGGCTCCGATGCTCACGTACCGACCGATGTGGGGAGGGATTTTGACGTTGCAAAGCAGCTTGTTGAGAAGTACGGCAACGGGAAAATCTCCATCTTTACAAAAAGACAACGAAGTGAACTGCGAGTATCGTAACCTGTCATCATTCTTAATTCATAATTTTTAATTGTTCTCTATGAAGGCACTGATCGCATCCGGCGGACGAGGCACCAGGCTTCGTCCTATCACTCACACGCAAAACAAGCACCTTATCCCGATCGCCAATAAGCCGATTCTCTATTACGCGATCGAAGCGGCAGTCGACGCCGGTATCAAGGAAATCGGCATCGTTCATAACGCCGATAGCATGGAGGTTCCCCGTTACGTCGGCGACGGCAGCCGCTGGGGAGTAACAATTTCGTATATTCCGCAGGAGAAACCTGGAGGATTAGCACAGGTTGTTATGCTTGCTGAAAAATTCATCAATGGAGAAACCTTCGTGTTTTATCTCGGGGACAATATGGTCGTAGGGGGGATCAAGCGCTACATCGAGGAATTTCAAAAAACCAAATGCAATTGCTGGCTTACACTTTCGAAAGTAAAAGACCCGGAACGCTTCGGCGTTCCGGAAATTAAGAATAACCGCATTGTCGGCGTCGAAGAAAAACCGAAGAAGCCGAAGAGCCAGTATGCCGTTGCCGGGATCTATATCTACGACAAACATATTTTTCAAGCGTGCAAAGCGATCAAACCAAGCAAGAGAGGGGAACTGGAGATTTCGGACGCGCATCAGTATCTTATCGATAATAAATTCACTATCGGCTTCAGCGAGATTACCGGGTGGTGGAAAGATACCGGCAAGCCGCTCGACCTGCTCGAGGCGAACCGGCTGATTCTTGACAATATTGTTTCTTCGAACAGAGGAAGCATTGACACGAAATCATCCGTTGTGGGAAAAATCATTCTTGAAGAGGGCGCAAAAATCATCGACAGTGTTGTGCGCGGTCCGGCGATCATTGGAAAAAACTGCGTTATTGAAGAAAGCTATATCGGTCCTTTTACCGCCGTTGGCAACAATACGGTGATCAGGAAAAGCGAAGTGGAATATAGCATCATTCTGCGGGACTGCAAAATCCAAAACGTCGGTATCCGTATCGAAGGAAGCATTCTCGGCAACGACGTCGAAATTTTAGAGGCGGGCGGCAAACCACGGGTTCACAGGTTTATGATCGGAGACCAGAGCAGAGTTGAAGTGGCGTAATTTTTCTTGGGCATGAAGAAAACAATCGACACCAGAACATTGCTTCTTATTATCCTGACGGCTTCTGCGGTTGCGCTGACGTTTATTCGGGAACGGCCGATTGCACCCGAACAAATAACCGACCAAAAAAGAGCGAAGGAAGGAATTCCCCTCAAAGAAATTTCTTCGGTCGTCGATTCGACATTGAAATACATGGGAGTTCCGATGGAAAAACTCCGGAGGTCGAGCGTATCGGTTGGTGAGATAACGAGCGTAAGAGAAGAGATAAAAATACCCGTGCCTTCCGGATTTGAAGTACTTCGTGTTCTCACTGCATTAACAGATTCACTCCGGCGTTTCAATGTGCTATTAGCCTCAACGGAAAATCTGAAAGAAAAAACATCTACAATTCATCTTTCGTTCGATAAGCACGTTTTTGAAAGCATAGTTTTCTTGAAAGAACGGCAACAGAAAGGAGCAGCATCATCGGCAAGGAAGAAACAAAAAGTAACGCCGCACAAAGCCCGGCGGTAATGGAAAAAATAGTCTCGCTTGCGAAGCGGCGCGGTTTCGTTTTTCAGTCGAGCGAAATTTACGGCGGGTTGAATGGCTGCTGGGATTACGGGCCGATGGGAGTGGAGCTGTTGAATAATTTGAAACAAGCATGGTGGAGGTCGATGACTCTTCGTGACAACGTCGAAGGAGTCGACGCCTCGATTTTGATGCATCCGCGCGTGTGGGAAGCGTCCGGCCATGTTGCAAATTTCACTGACCCGATGGTGGATTGCAAACAATGTAAAGCACGGTACAAGGTCGATGTGCTGTTCGAAGAGCTTTCAGTGAAAAAGAAAAAGGATATCCTGCGAGCGCTCGATCCTGCGGCATTTGCCGGTCAACTTGAAGATCGAAGAGTCGTCGATGAATTTACACAACGTGTTTCGTCCGATGAGGTTATGGCCAACGTCATCCGTACATTGGTCCCCTGTCCCAATTGCGGCAACAAAGGAACATTTACGGAGGCGCGCCAATTCAACCTCATGTTCAAAACATTCGTCGGTCCGGTCGAAGACTCGAATAGCGTTGTCTACCTGCGCCCTGAAACGGCGCAGGGTATTTTTGTCAATTTTCTTAACATTCAAGGCGCATCGAGGCAAAAGCTCCCTTTTGGAATCGCACAAATCGGGAAGGCATTCCGGAACGAAATCAACACAAAGAATTTTCTTTTCCGGACGCGCGAGTTTGAACAGATGGAAATGCAATATTTTGTCAAACCCGGAGAAGAGGACAAATGGTTTGAATACTGGCGCGAGCAAAGGTTGACATGGTTTCTCAATTTGGGAATGAAGCGGGAACAGTTGCAGTGGCACAAACACGATAAACTTGCGCACTATGCGAAAGCTGCCTACGACATCGAATTCCAATTTCCGTTCGGCTGGGGCGAGATCGAAGGGATTCATAGCCGCACAGATTTCGACCTTTCCCGTCACGAGGAATATTCCGGCAAAAGCATGAAATATTTTGACGACCAGACGAAAGAAAAATTCACTCCATTTGTGATCGAAACATCCGCGGGGGCAAGCCGCTCGTTCATGGCATTTCTTGTCGCCGCGTACGCTGAAGAATCGGCCCCGACGGCAGACGGTAAGGAAGAAATGCGAACGGTGCTGCATCTTCACCCGCGTCTTGCACCTGTTAAAGCGGCAATTCTTCCCCTCGTCAACCGCGACGGGATGGACAGCATCGCCCACACAATGACGCTTGAACTGCAGAAATATTTCCGCGTTTTCTACGACGACAGCGGCGCCGTAGGAAGGCGCTACCGGCGCCAGGATGAAATCGGTACGCCGTTTTGTTTCACCGTCGATTCACAAACGCTGCAAGACCAGACTGTCACAGTACGGGAACGCGATTCGATGAATCAGGAGCGGATCGCGATCAATGCTGCAAAAACCTTTTTACTTGATAAACTACAGGCATGATGAAATCCATTTTCTACAACGAGCTGGAAAAGAATATCCGCGCAGGATGGCGGATGGGGATTTTTGTCGTTGCTCTTTCAGGTATGACTGTGCTATTCAACATGCCGGCGAAATGGATGATGTCGCATGTTCATTTTTTCCCTTCATTTGTTAGCGGAGAGATAGTATTCTACGGAGCATTGTTGGTCACAACATGGATCGTTATTAAATTTCTCGAGAGGCGACCGCCGTTTTCGTCGGTCGGTTTTCCTCTTCATCGAAATGCTTTGCGCGAACTGGGGCAGGGGGCGCTTATCGGCGGCGGGATGATGACAATCATCTTCGTAACGGAATACAGTCTCGGACTGGTGACCCTGTCGTTCAAGCCTTTGTCTCTGTATGAAGGCATGCATTTGTTCGGCGCGAGTATTGTCATTTTTGTTCTCGGTGCGTTTGGCGAAGAATTGCTTTTCCGCGGATATTTATTTCAAACAATGGTCGAAGGAACGGGGAAAATCATCGCTGTGGTTGTATTTGCCTCTTTTTTTGGATATGCTCACGCAAGCAATCCAAACATAACCTTTTTTTCGCTCGTGAACGTCGCTCTCGCAGGCGTGTGGCTTTCGCTTGCGTACTTTAAGACACGGACGCTTTGGTTTCCGATAGCCCTTCATTTTTCGTGGAATTTCTTTCAGAACCATATATTTTCTTTTCCCGTAAGCGGGATTCAGTTCCAAAAATTTCAACTTGGCGTGCTGACGCAATCCGGGCCGGTGTGGTTAACGGGGGGTTCGTTCGGTCCTGAGGGGGGCGCGCTTGCGACGCTGATGCTCGTTGTTGCAGGAATCTTCATTTATTTTTCGGATTGGATCACGCTCTCTGAAAAGGCATGGACAGTGGAGAGATGGAATGCAATGAAAGCGGAATCTGCGGCCGATGAACAAATTCCCGAACCTTCATAACGATCCGCCCTTGATTACTCGCCCTCTATATCAGCGTTTGAGCTTCGTTGCCCTTCCTTCCATTGTGAAATATTTTTTTTTGCTGTTGTTGCTTGCAAGCCTTGTACCGTCGGACAGTTTCGCCCAATGGCTGACCGACCCTGATTTTGACCTTCATACTAAACAAGGGATTGACCACGTTTATAACCTTGAGTTCGATCAAGCGGAAAAAGAATTTCAGTATCTTATAGCGACTCACCCGAATCATCCCGCCGGATACTTTTTCCTTGCCATGGTCGATTGGTGGAGAATTCTGTTGAATATCGATAACGAGTCTCTCGATGACAGGTTTTTAGCAAAACTCGATGTTGTCATCGACAAATGCGACAGCATTCTCGACAATAATCCGGATGATGTGACCGCGTTGTTTTTTAAAGGGGGATCCCTCGGCTTTCGAGGACGGTTGCGCGCCAACCGCGGGAGCTGGATTAAGGCTGCGAACGACGGACGGCTTGCGCTGCCGATTATCCGGCACGCCTACAGCATTGCCCCGGAAAATTTTGATATCCTTCTTGGTATGGGAATCTATAATTACTACGCAGAAGCCATCCCGGAGCAGTATCCGATCGTAAAGCCGCTCATGTTTTTTTTCCCGGGCGGCGACAAAGCGAAAGGAATTAAACAGCTTACGGCTGTTGCCGCAAAAGCCAAGTATGCCGCAGTCGAGGCTGATTACTTCCTCCTGCAGTTGTATTATACCCATGAACGGCAGTATGAAAAGGCGCTCGAGATTGCGCTGAGATTATTTGCGCGGTATCCAAAAAATGTTGTGTTTCACCGTTATATCGGAAGGTGCTACATAAGCCTGGGTAAATGGGAGAATGCACATGCGGTGTTCAGCGAAATTCTTTCCCGGTGCGGCACTCCGGGAGGTATGGTCGGGTACACTGATTCGGCAAAGCGTGAAGCTCTTTATTATCTCGGCGTGTACGCAATGAATGCAGGAAAATATGACGAATCGCTGCAAGCCTTTTTTCGATGCGATGAAGTCAGCAGGATGCTCGATAAGAACGGAGAGTCCGGGTTTATGGTGATGGCGAACCTGCGAATCGGATTCATTTATGACCTGCAGATGAAACGAGACCTTGCCGTGCAGCAGTACAATAAAGTGTTGGCGATGAAGAAGTTCGAGAACTCGTACGAACAAGCGGAACAGTATCTTAAGGTTCGATACGCACCGAAATGAATATCGCTTTCACCATTATCATGCTTGGCTTTGTTGCTGCGAGTGCGGGGGTTGTAGGAAGACGATTACGCTGAGTGCGCGGATTTTTCAGCAGATTGCAGATTGCCGTATGTGAAGTTTTTCAGTCATCCTTTCTTTGTTCATTCCTTAAAGGTTCATTTCAACGGTGATGGTGTTGAGGCTCCCGATCGTGCCGAGCGAGGTAAAGGCATAGTCGAACCGTAGAGTCTGAAGGACGAGCCCGCCGCCGAAGGAAAATCCTGCGAGCCCTGAAGAAGTTCCTAATGTCAAATCTTGATGCCGTTCGTTGTCGAACCCGAAGCGAAAGCGGAGTTCTTTGCTCATTGTGAACTCTCCGCCGATCGAAAACATTTTGAAGTGAGAACCGAGGTTGTCCTGCGTTTCGTTGAGTTCGTGAAGGTCAACATTGAGCAGGAGAGGGAGATGCTCCGGCTTAATCGTCGCGCCGACTTTTACATCGAGCGGAAGGCTTTCGCGCGTTGTTAAGTACGGGTTAAGTTGTGTCCCGATATTGACAATGCTTGCCCCCAGAGATATCGGATTCGCCCCCGGAATAAAGTAGAGTATTCCGAAATCGGCCGCGATTGCCGATGACGCGTAACCGGCGATCGATGAATAAATAAACTTGCCGGCGAAGCCGTAGTATAAATTCTCTTCAAACTCGGTAGCGAACCCAACGGACATATCAAGGTCTCCTGCGCTGAACGTCCCGATCTTATTTGCAAGTTCGTCGGTCTCATCGAACGTTCCGTAGTTAACGTAATTAACGCCAATGCCGACCTTGCCGATGTCGGAGAGGTCTTGTGCGTACGAAACATACCCGGAATTAATGTCGAGGAGATTTTTAAGATATCCGAACGACACTTGCGGTTGGGTAATTGTAGCAAGGCCCGCAGGGTTGTAGAAAATCGTGTTCACGTCGTTCCTCATCGAAACAAAGCTGCCGGCCATCGCCGTGGATCGCGCCCCAACATCGCTGAGGAGAAAAGCGTAAGTAGAATTTTGGGCGTGGACTGCACAACACGCAAAAAAGAGGACATTCACCGTGAGCAATGCTCTCCTGCCGCTTCGCCGTAAAGGTGCTTGAGTGTTCATACTTGTCTCACAAATGTCGTAAACGATGTGACGAAGAGTGACAATCATACAGCGGTAACGAACGTACGATAATAATACTCACGTTGTTGTGTGTGGCAGGAAATTGTTCTGAGAAATGTAAGAAAACTGTTTTGCAAAGGCAAGCGGTTACTCATTTTGCGAGAGAACAGTCTGCATTTGTTCGTATTTTGATAAATAAAAAAATCCCCGAAACATCAACTGCTTCAGGGATCGCTTTAGAAATACAAGATCCTAGTTACTTCATCAACAACATTTTCTTAACCGACCTATAATTACCCGCTCTTAATTCATAGAAATAAATGCCGCTTTATATACGGGAGGCATCAAATCTTGCACTGTGCTGACCGGCTTCGAGGTAGCCATCAGCTAACGTTGCAACTACCCTCCCAAGAACATCATAGACTTTAAGGGTCACACGTCCAGGCTCCGCCAGTTGATAACGAATTGAGGTCGTTGGATTGAATGGGTTTGGATAATTCGCTTGTAGCTCAGTGTTGGTTGGTACAACGATGCTCGTAGTCTGTGAGTTCTTTCCAGCCCCTTTTGAAACGAGATTAGTGTTAATATCACCTGCAAGCAACCTGGCATGCTTAGTCAAATCATCTTTAGGGAATTCTGCATTCAGTTCAGCTAGATATCCTTTCGCCTTCAGTGTGTCCTTTTGCTCCTGAAAATAGAGACTCCACAAGCCAAACAAAGCATGCTTGACGGTCGCAGTATCCGTAGCAAAGCGGCTCGTCAGGGTATCGAAATTGGCAATTGCCAGATCATCTTTGCCGTCTCGAATTAAGAAGTAATTCTCCAGTTCCAAAGTCGTTGCATAAAGCTGATCGCTTATTGACAAATTAGGTCTCACGCTGGTATTGAGGAAATCACTGAAGCCACTCCTCTTCGCCTTATCATAACATTCTCCCAGTTGAACCAAAATGTAGTGCTTCTTTACTAAGTCTTTTTCCGTCTTATATCTTTTTGAATATGCCGCTATCGCGTCATCGTATTTTCCAATTCCCATGGAATTCAAGGAGTTTCTAAAGTCAGAATCAAGAAACGTGCTCGTATCGCTCGTCACCGAAACTGCTATTGCCTTATTCGAAGATGGCTTTAAGGAAAGGTTGTTAGCCGCTATCACGTTTCCCATGCCCTTATTTGGATCGGACGGCAAAAGGGTTGTGTAGACTAACTCCCCTCCGTCGGCTATATAAGCATTAGGATAACTCTCGTCTTGCCAATAGTCATAATCTGCTTCCAGGACGCTATTATCAATATAAAGTGTGTTCATTACCAATTGATCAATGTAGAAACTGTTGTTTCCATAGCCATAATAGTCACCGGCAATCACGTTGCTTCCGTAGGTTGCCATTATACTGGCATTTTCCTCGTCAAACATATTATAGCCGCACGAATCGACCATTGCTGAACCAAGAATCGCGGGGCTATAGTAATCAGCTACCACTCCATTACTTCCGTCGTATCCGATAGTGTTGCGCAGGATGGTTGGGGCGCTCTGGTTATAGCAATAGATTGCATCATAACTATTGTTGGTAATCGTGTTGCTATTGATTCCGCCATTGCTATTGTATAAGCAGATTCCGTCGCCACCATTATTGGAAATGATATTGCCAGAGACGGTCAGCGGCCAAGACGAGTACAAATAAATTCCGTGCGCCGAATTATTTGAAATATTATTGTTCTGTATGGGACTGCTGAATATGCCGCACCCATTGTAGTAGAGACCGTAGGAATTGTTGGTAATTGAACAGTTTTGGATCGTCGGCTCTGTATTTCTGTTATCACGACCTCCACCGTTTGTAGCATACACACCGTAGGTTGCACCGCTGATGTTGCAATAGCTCAACGTACTTTGGGAGTTGCCTTGGAACGAAATGCCACCCCAACCGCTGCCTGAGAACGTAATCGGCTGGGAGGAAGTGCCATTGGCGTTAATTACTCCGTTTACAGTGAGAGAGGTTCCGCTGGCAAAATCTACCGTAGTGCCGGAATTAATAGTTAGAGTCGCGCCAGAAAGAACGGTGACTGAGCCTGCAATATTCTTCGTTCCACTCCATGTTGCGGGGCCAATCTTATAGAGTTTTCCGCTTCCCGGATCCAAGTTATCAATAAAATTTCCGTTGGGACCAAGTATCCATGTTTTTCCGGAAACCGTCTCAACAACTTCCTGGCTTGATGAACTTAGAAACCTCACAGTGTCCGTTTGAGGCGAAGAAATCGTCAGGTCTTGGTTATTGCACACGCGGTTCACAAGCATAAAATATTGCACACCCGTTCCCGGAACAATTGTATTAAAGGTTCCGATTTCAATTTTGTCTCCGCTGACAGTTCGTATTCCAATGTCATTTGTTGGAATAGACGTGTTTGAGAATGCGCCATTCACGCTCAGTTTGCGGATTGTGGGACCAAGAGGGGCGAGCTCAGCATTTAGATTCGCGACGTTTGTAAAGGGAAGGATAGATCCCCCTTTAACAAATTCCCATCGGCGGCGGGTTCCAGTGCTTGCATCATAGACGACAAGTCCCTGTTCGCCCGAAATTGCGGTCGCTGACTGAGGCTTGAAAGCTGACGATGGTGCAACAGGGCCCGATGGCGGCGATGGCGGAAGCAAGCTCCCGTAGATATAACTTATTATCCCTCTTGCCCCTTGTGAGAGAGCAAGGTAAGCCTGCACACGGAGTTCATAATAATTTGGCCTTCGGAGATAACTCCCAGGACCACGTATATCTTCTTGCGTTTGTATGATGGCTTGCCACTCGGTTTTTTTTCCGATCAAGAGGTTTCTCAATCTGTCATACCATGTAAGAAGAGTGTCCAAGGCAGATTGTTGGGCATTATATGATTGTGTCATGTCTGACGAAAAGGGGTAGACATCATATTGGAATATGTCGAGATCGGGCACTGAGTTGAAAAACCCATCTTGTGGACCAGGGTTGCCGGTTGATGCAAAAGTTTTCCGGGAATTATCCAGTTGATGAACCTTGCTCGCCACGAATTCGAGATATGGCCAACGTCCAGTCGAATCAACAGAAGTCTCATCGTCAGTTGGTAACTGTAGAAAGCCGGGTGGGTCCCATATTTATTTTTGAGGCTTTGAATGATACCGATTGGTCTTGCAGAATCCGCAAGACCAAGGCTGTCGTGTTGAATCCACATTGTCAAAGAATTCGTATCGCTCTTAGTGACATTATCCCAGTTTGAAACCCCCATTTTGTAGTTAATCGTATCGGCATACATCATGACGGTATCTTCCACTGACCTCGGCATACCCCAAATAAGAGTGTTCCCTTTAATATCCTGCCAGTTTATTTTCTCCTGATTCCACATCTTGCTTCCGACCGGATTATTGTAGAAGGGTGGCATATTGCTATCTATCCAAACTCCCCAAAGTCCTAGTGGGAAAAAACTAGATGTATCCGTTTGTTGAGCCTGGGCTATTCTTAAGAATGAAAGTGAATAAATGGTGAAAAAAAATATATTATGGAATATTCGTTTCATGATTTTTCCTCCCTGATTTCATTTAATGAACTATCACCATTTTTCGAGTGATGGTAGCATTGTCTGCGGTCAATCGGTAAAAATAAACCCCAGACGAGAAGCGCCCTCCGTCCAGACTAACAACATAGTCTCCAGGTTCCTTCTTCTCATGCACCAACATGGCTACTTCCCTTCCGAGAATGTCATACACCCTCAAGGTTACAAAACTTGTCACTGGCAATTGATAATCGATGATGGTCGTCGGGTTAAAAGGGTTGGGGTAATTCTGTGACAAAGAAAAACTGTTTGGCACGTGCAAAGTATTTTCTCTTTTAACTCCGGTTGTTGCTTTCCCTGCGGAATCGACTTTGCCTGCATAGACAGAAGACTGAGGGCTTGGATAATTCCGAAGATCATCCCACACAGCTATCACTCCACCCATTCCGTCCGACACAGCTTCCGGATTTTCTTTATCCGAACTGAAGTTTGCAACCGGAACACCTGTCAAATTCCATCGTATTACTCCACTACTATCCACACGCTGGGCAAGAATATCGGTCCAGTTTGACGAATTTTTGTTCCCATTATATACGTAAATTACTCCTGAGGCGCTGTCACTTACAAAATAGGTCACGCCAACGTTTGGATTAAGTGCCACACCGTTTCCCCATACGTTTGAACCATCGCTTCTCAATCTGTAAAGCTCAAACTTTCCTGGACTTCCAGTAGGAATAATGGCACCGCCCCTCTGGTCTGATACGATATAGCCAGGAGGTAACCCCCCCGAGCCAACACGAACTCCACTGACACCCCATAGTAAATTTCCAGCTGAATCAACTCTTTGAGCGAACACGGCGCTAAAGTCTGCTAACGACCAGCATACTATCGCCCCACCTAAATGATCATCGACAATGCTTAATGTCGCGTAGCTATTGTCAACATTCGTCAATCGAATGCCGTTTTGTTTCCACGCAACGGACCCATCATGCCGAACGCGCTGGGCGTAGATTGCACTCCCCTGAATCCAACTAACAATGACACCGCCTTTGTCGTCTGATGCGTTCAACCAATATTCTACAGACAACCCACTGTCGCTTTGCGAAATGCCACTGTCCCCCCACATCCTATGCCCCATACTGTCCAGCCGCTGTATTGTTATACCGTAGACATTGGTGCAATTAATAATGATTCCTCCTGCGCCATCGGTTACGACTTGTGCACCCAACCCCGCGGGCTCCATGGCTTTCACACCATTTGTTTGCCATAAAAGATTCCCGCTGCTATCCATGTATTGCGCGTAGATATAATCGTCAATTTGGTCTCTTGCATCCGACCAAGTAAAAAATATCCCTCCCTTTCCGTCAGAAAGGCAATGATTCAGTTGCTGGAAATACGGTGCCGTTTCAACAGGAATACCATTGTGTGGGAAGAGTTCTTTGCCGGTATGGTCGAGATGCTGGACAAAAATATTGATATCGGTCTGATTACGCGGATCGCCCCAAATAACGTAACATCCCCCCTTATTATCAGTCACAATTTCAGGATAGAGATAGCCGCTGCTAGTGCTCGTATCCATTACCGGGATTCCTTCGGGCTTCCATTGAGAATGAGACTTTGCGTGTATTACAATTAAAAGCGCGATGAAGAGAAAAAAACGGAGGCTGGTTTTCAACATTGTATAACTTTGAGTCTATGAATGAGCAATTGCGCCCTAACGGACCGGAGCTAAGCTGCGGCAACGTGCAGCCAAATCATTGGTAGACTATACGCGCGGCCCGACATGCTTTTTCCTTAAAAAATTTTTTTCTTTCGCGCGGCGGAATCATCAACGGCTGGTTCCGTCAGCTTGAGCGACTGGTTAGGGCGCAATTGCCTCATTTGATTAACATCAATTTTTTCGTCTGGACAAAATTTCCCGCACTGAGTCTATAAAAATACACTCCAGTTGACAAATTACTTGCATCGAAAATGGCTGAGTGAGTGCTCGCAGTCTCACGTTCTTCTATTAAAGTTTTCACAAGCTTTCCCAGCACATCATACACTTTCAGCGTTACGAAAGCATTCGCCGGTAATTGATAACTGATGATAGTCGTCGGATTAAAAGGATTGGGGTAATTCTGTGACAGAGAAAAACTGTTTGGCATGCGCAATGTATTGTCATTTTTAACATCGGTCGTCGGGTTCCCTGTGGAATCGACTTTGCCTGCATAGACAGAAGACTGAGGGCTTGGATAATTCCGAAGATCATCCCACACAGCTATCACTCCACCCATTCCGTCCGACACAGCTTCCGGATTTTCTTTATCCGAACTGAAGTTTGCAATCGGAACACCTGTCGAATTCCATCGTATTACTCCACTACTATCCACACGCTGGGCAAGAATATCGGTCCAGCCTGACGAATTTTTGTTCCCATTATACACCACTATCACCCCTGATGTGCCATCGCTGGCTAAACATATTGGCCCTCCGTCAATTGCAGCAAAATTGACTCCACCAACCCATGCTTGAGTCCCGTCATACCTAATTCTGAATAAATCGCTGGGCCAAACGGAAATGATCGCGCCCCCATTTCTGTCTGATACTATATAGCCCGGAGGTAAACCGCCTGAACCAACATGAGCTCCACTGACACCCCATAGTAAATTTCCAGTTGAATCAACTCTTTGAGCGAACACGGCGCTAAAGTCTGCTAACGACCAGCAGACTATCGCCCCGCCTAATTGATCATCGACAATGCTTAATGTCGCGTAGCTATTGTCAACATTCGTCAATCGAATGCCGTTTTGTTTCCACGCAACGGACCCATCATGCCGAACGCGCTGGGCGTAGATTGCACTCCCCTGAATCCAACTAACAATGACACCGCCTTTGTCGTCTGATGCGTTCAACCAATATTCTACAGACAACCCACTGTCGCTTTGCGAAATGCCACTGTCCCCCCACATCCTATGCCCCATACTGTCCAGCCGCTGTATTGTTATACCGTAGACATTGGTGCAATTAATAATGATTCCTCCTGCGCCATCGGTTACGACTTGTGCACCCAACCCCGCGGGCTCCATGGCTTTCACACCATTTGTTTGCCATAAAAGATTCCCGCTGCTATCCATGTATTGCGCGTAGATATAATCGTCAATTTGGTCTCTTGCATCCGACCAAGTAAAAAATATCCCTCCCTTTCCGTCAGAAAGGCAATGATTTAGTTGCTGGAAATACGGTGCCGTTTCAACAGGAATACCATTGTGTGGGAAGAGTTCTTTGCCGGTATGGTCGAGATGCTGGACAAAAATATTGATATCGGTCTGATTACGCGGATCGCCCCAAATAACGTAACATCCCCCCTTATCATCAGTCACAATTTCAGGATAGAGATAGCCGCTGCTGGTGCTCGTATCCATTACCGGAATTCCTTCGGGCTTCCATTGAGAATTGGCGACACTGCAGAACACAATCAGAAGAAAGAAAACTTTTTTGGTGATGAGAGATGGAAAGACGATTGAAGGATTTTTTAAACCAGTATGAGGAGGATTTTTTTTAAGCAGTATATTGAATCGGTCTGATTTTCGGTAAACTTCAAATATATTTTTCAGTATGGCAATCACTTTCATCACCCTCGCTTCCAGCTTTGTAGATTACAAAACTATTTGCTATCAAATAAGATAGCGATGAAAAACCACCGGTATCAATTTAGGGAAAGTAGGTAATTAAGAAATGTGTCCCCGCCAACCCCAAGGCAAACATCGTAAAAAAGAAAATTAGTGTCAATAGTCTATTCAAAAATATTTGTGGTTTTTATTTAGACTAAATCTAAAATGAAGAGGTCCGCAATGCTCGGAATGAAATAATGGGAAACTCTCACGTGTATCTATCCTGGCAGAAGGCAATTATGGAGAATCCGTCCTGGCCAAATAAATTTGCAATTGGTGGATTACGACCAGATCTTTGAGGCGGGCGGTAAGATGATTGAGCGGATTGAATCCAGCTTTGCCACTTTCACATTTCTTTTTAGATGTTGGTGAGGTGTCGAAAATGTCGAACCGCCGACACAACAGTTTCTTGATTCACAATAAAACAAAAAACCTATAGTTCATCTGCTGAAATCAGCTCGTCCTACGGGTCAATTAGTCCTGGTATAATCAATATCTCTGAAACGGGTTTGCCCCACGGTCTTTTCTCCAGCAAACTGTCGCTAGTGTATGTGATTATGCTGGGAAATGCAACAACAACTTTGCGAAAGAACTGTTGGTTGATCAGGATGCTTTCGTCGACGCTACGTCACTACCGGGTAATGGTCGACTCACTGCAGGTGTCTCTTTTCGTCTTTCTTCTGAGGCAAAAAATTTTTATTATGGTAACACATCAAGATAGGAACACGATATTTATCATGGCACTTGACCACTTTGCACAAGCACGCATGAAGTTCTTCGAAACCTCTGTTGTTGTGCTTCTTTTCGTCTTGTATGGCTGTGCCGGGCAGCGCCCACCGGAGGGAGGCCCCGTTGATACTACCCCGCCTGAAATCATTTCTGTCTCCCCATCCCCAAATACAACAGGGTATACCTCTTCCAGTATTTCATTGGAATTCAGCAAGTATGTCGAACGGCGTTCGGTGGAGGAGTCTATTTTCATATCACCGTACGTAAAGAATGTTGAATTTGATTGGAGCGGAAGAGAGGTCGAGATAAACTTCGGGGAAAAACTTAAGAAGAATACAACATACGTTGTGACGGTGGGGACAGACGTTGTCGACATCAATAACCGGAACCGAATGGCACACGCTTTTTCGTTTGCCTTCGCAACCGGCGCGGAAATAGACCGGGGAGAAATTCTGGGACGAGTTTTTGATGAAAAGCCTGCGGGTATCATGATTTTTGCATACCAGTTAGACAGCCTCAAGGCGGATACACTCAACCCCATGAAGCAGAAACCCGACTATATTACACAAACGGGCAACGTTGGCGATTACTCGCTGACACATCTTGCTTTCGGGAGCTATAGAGTCTTAGCCGTTCGAGATGAATTTCGAAATTTGGTCTACGATCCGGAAACAGATGCTATGAGTACTGCACCGAGCGACATCCACCTGAATGAACATGATTCGGTGTGGAGCGATCTGAATTTTCAGCTTTCATTAGAAGATACGACTCCGCCGCGGCTCGTCTTGGCAACAGCAAAAGACGACCGTCATGTCGAGCTCAAATTTAGTGAAAATCTTGACGTAACCTCGCTCGCACGCGAAGACTTTTCAATTTTCGACACGGGACGAACACGGGGCCTCCATGTTGTGGATTTTTTCCCCAACTTGGAGAATCCTTCACTTGTTGTACTGATCACCGAGTCTCAACGTCAAGACAGCCTGTACAAGGTCTTCATCACGGGGGTGAAAGACCGCGCGGGTCATGTCATCAATCCTCTGGCATCGTCGAAACAATTCACTATAGTATCGACTCCCGATACGACTCCGCCGAGGCTGATCTTTGCAACCGCACTCGACTCGACGGCGCGATTGCCGATGGACGGACGCTTTCAATTTGATTTCGACAACGCTCTTCAACAGCAATCCGCCGAGCATGCTGTGGAATTAAGAGATAGAGATTCGGCGAACGTTCCCCTGTTTTTTACCTGGAATTCTGCCGCGAGTTTCACCGCGATACCTCGTCAAGCGTTGCAGCCGGATTACCCGTACACGTTCTTTATTCTGGTCGATTCACTTCGCGACGGAGCCGGCAATCATACGAAAGATAGTACGCGAAAGATCTCATTCCGAACAATTAACCCCGAGCTCTTAGGGAGCATCGAGGGGGTTATTGCCGACACTGATACTTCACATCTTGACCGGTATGTCGTTATCGCGGAGAATAGTGCAGAGAAGGTAAAGAAGCCGGTAAGGCTGACAACTCAACGGGGGGAAAAGTTTTTGTTTCCACAGCTTAATCCGGGGGAGTACCGGTTGAAGGCATTCCAGGACGAATACAGTAGCGGTGTGTATTATTCGGGCAAACCGTTTCCTTTCATTCCTGCGGAACGGTTTGCCGTTTATCCGGACTCTATCAAAGTGAGGGCTCGGTGGCCCGTTGAAGGGGTAATCATTAAGTTCAAGTGATCGCTACACCGGCCGGTGATACCCTCGATTGTCCGGACGCCTTTTCCGGAACGGTTTGTGAAAAATACTTTTATTCTCGGTGGAATGGTCTCCCCGTTCGCGTCCCCGTTGTCTCTCCTCCCATGTTCCTCTCGGTTTATCGAACTGGCGACTACGATCTGTATGATGCGCCGTTCTTGCGGTTTCGTTGGTATGCCCGGCTTCTGCAGGTTTTTTCGTATCGTCAAATCCGGGATATTTTTTTAGCTCGAACCGCTTTCCGACAAAGTACTCAATCTTTCGCAGATATTCCTGCTCGTTGCGCGCCACAAAAGTGAGCGCATCTCCTTTCGATGTAGCCCGTCCAGTCCGTCCGATGCGGTGAATATAGTCTTCGGCAAACGCCGGTGTATCGAAATTGACGACGTGCGTAATGCCTTCTACGTCGATGCCGCGCGCGGCGATATCGGTCGCAACAAGAACTTTAAAGTCGCCGTGTTTGAACCCGGCGAGCGCCCGTTGTCGCTGCGCTTGTGTCCGGTTGGAGTGGATTGCAACCGACTTGATTCCTTTCCGCTCGAGGCGGTGGGAGATTTTGTCCGCACCATGCTTCGTCCTCGAAAATACCAGCACGCTTTCCATCTGCGCTGATTCGAGAATGTGGAGAAGCAAATCAACCTTCAGTTCCTGGTGGATGGAGTAAAAATGCTGCGTGACGGTTTCAACGGGCTTGCGCTGCTCGCCGACTTCGATGAACTCCGGATGTTTCTGAATATTTGCAGTCAGCGCGCGAACCTCCTTCGACATTGTCGCCGAAAAAAGCATCGTCTGCCGATGTGCCGGCACTTTGGCAATAATTTTCCGCACATCTTGAATAAATCCCATGTCGAACATCCTGTCCGCTTCGTCAAGGACGAGCACTTCCACATTCGAAAGGTCGATACTCCGGCGTTCGAGGTGGTCGAGCAGCCGCCCCGGCGTTGCAACGACGATGTCGATGCCGCGGCGCAGCCGCTTCATTTGATTTTGGATATTCACTCCGCCGAAAACAGCCAGGCTTTGTAAACTCATGAACCGTCCGTACGCAGTGATCGAATCCTCAATCTGTTGCGCAAGTTCCCGCGTCGGTGTAAGTATCAACGCTCGAACTCCGCGATGTTTCACGTGGATGTCGGCGGAGAGCCGGTTCAAGATCGGGAGGACGAACGCTGCGGTCTTTCCTGTTCCGGTTTGAGCACAGCCGATAACATCTTTGCCTGCAAGCGCCGCGGGGATCGCCCGTGATTGAATCATGGTCGGTGCAGTGTAGCCGGTGGCAAGAATTCCCTGCACCAATCGGTCATTGAGGCCGAGTTTTGAAAAAGACATAAAAATCCTTTAGTGATAAATGGGGAGACGCGCTGCGTAAAGATGGAAAATTGCGGAAGGCACATCGAGGGAGCGATACCTGTTTCCCGAACCGCGGCAAGAGCTCTATGGCGCCTTGCTGCTAACCTCAGCTTCTAATCATCGGAGAGCGAGTCTCAAATTTCCGCTTCCAATCGTATCAAGCTCGGATGCGGGGCAACAGTGTTAAGATACGACTTTTACCGTCAGTATCCTAATGAATAATGATTTGATTCTTATCGACACCCGTGCTGTCTGCAGGGGAGGCAGGCTTTGCGGGGGGATTCGCCAGCACGCGGTCCGGAACGACCCAGGCTCCTTTGTATCCTTTTTCAATGAAGCCGTCGACAGCGAGGTTCGCGTCGGCCCGGTTTGTGTAGTCCCCAACGCGGACTTTGTATGCCGGTGCGTCGTACACCATGTACACCCATTGAACGGGAAGTTCGAGGTTAAGAGAGTTACGGACTGAAACCGCTTCGTCATAATTGTTGGAAGCGAAAACCTGAATGCGAAACCCCTGAACGGTTTCCGGTTCGGCGACTGTGAACGTTTCAACGGGGACATCTACGATTGGCCGTGGCTGGTTTTCTTTTTTGTGCAGAAGCTCAATATCCGTGTCGTACTCGGAAGGCTTGAATGACTTTTCGAACGTGCTCAACTTTTCTTTTCTGACCGGAGGAAGGGAGTCTGCGGCGGTCCGGACAAAAGCAAGAGTATTGTCGGTTGCAACAAACACAGCGATGAACGAGAGAACGACAACGTTAAGATTCACCGCCTCATCTCCGCGACCCAGGCGTCTTTGTATTCCTTCGGATGTTGTTGCCGGATCGTTTTCAAAAATTTCAATGCTTCTTTGAGCTTGGAAAAATTCCCAACTGTTACACGGTACATTTTTATCGGTTTATCGTAGAATTGGTAAACCGGCTTTTTGTACCGTTGTTGCGCGATTTTTTTTGCCCGGTCGGCATTGCTTAAAACACGGAAGGCGCCGAGTTGGACACTGTAGTATTTTTTCTTCAGCGAACGTCGCGATGACTTCAAGTGATTCATTCCATGGTGACGTGTAATCACCTCCGCCTCAATCGTATCTTCTTGGGTGACGAACCCTTCTTGTTTTCCCGAAGAGGAGAGCCGCTGACTGGGGGAGGTTTTTGGGGTGGGAAGTTGCTGGCTCTGAGAGTACGCGGTGTCCGTGGAAGGTACTGAAGCATCTTTTTGCGTCGTTTCGGAAGACGAGCACCCGCCAACGATAAGGCTTGTTATCAAAACAATGAACAGCAACAAGGAGGCGGTTTGGGAGGCTGTCCGGTAAGGCTGGAGCCTAGTGTGGCCGATGGATCTCAATAGCCGCCTCCCGCTGTAGTGGTTCCGCCGGCGATTGCAACGCTGGCACTTGCTCCGATCCTGTCTGCGCCGCTCGCTACAAGCTTCAATGCATCCTCGCG
This sequence comes from uncultured Bacteroidota bacterium, assembly GCA_963717445.1. Lineage (GTDB taxonomy): Bacteria > Bacteroidota > Ignavibacteria > UBA10030 > UBA8401 > JAGVPT01. The sequence goes on from OY970334.1 coordinate 3,458,220, forward strand.
GCTTCTTACCCCGCCCGATGCTTTTACACCCATTGCGCTGCCGACGACGAAGCGCATCAATGCGATGTCTCCGGTTGTTGCACCCCCTTTTGAAAAGCCGGTGGAAGTCTTCACAAAATCGGCGCCGGCGCATTTCGCCAGCATGCATGCCTTGATTTTCTCTTCATCGGTGAGCAACCCCGTTTCAATAATTACTTTTGTCAGGGCATGGTACCGCTTTGCAGGTACTCACAACCGCAAAAATATCGCTCTCAACATATTCGTAATCGCCCGACTTAAGTCTTCCCACATTAATGACCATATCGACTTCGCGTGCCCCGTCCCGTATTGCACGTTCTGCTTCGAACGCTTTCGTTTCAGACGAAGTCGCGCCGAGCGGAAAACCGATCACTGTGCAGACTTTCACATCGGTATCCTTCAACAATTTTGCGCAGAGGGGGACGTAGGATGGGTTGATGCAAACGCTAGCGAAATGAAATTTCTTCGCTTCATTAGTGAGTTTTTCAATCTGGTCCACCGTTGCTTCCGGTTTGAGCAGGGTATGGTCGATCATTCTGGCAAGGTCGGGTTCAACGCCCCCCGCGGCATCCACACCAACGCCTGCTGTAATCCGCGAGGCGCCGCTGGTAACAATGTTCTTTACCCCCTCTTTGTTATGTATGACGCACATACCATCGGTACATACACCATCTTTACAACATTCATGAGGGGCATTTCTTTCCTTCAACACGTCTTCAACTATTTGGGAAATGAGTTGATGCCTATTCATTTGAGAAAAGAGGGATCGTTTTTGGAGAATTTAGAATATCTGCAACATGTCGAGAGAAGTGAGGGCTTTCGAACGATAAGATTGCGATTGCTAAAGGCTCTTTTCCGCTCGCTTTTCATTTTTTGCCGAGGGGAATTCTTTCAATATATCATAAATTCTTAAATTTACAAGAGTGATATCCAAAGTGAAACGCGCATTGCTGTGCTTGACTGATCAAGCCGCTCCCTGTTTTCAAAATATGCTGGGGGTTTAATTGACGTCGACGTGTTAAAATATCAAAATAAATCCGTAATCAAAATAGGAAATATCCTTGTATGATTTGCGTCACTTAGAACGATCCCGGAATAATGCTCGCTTGGCCATTTTTAAACAATCACTATGCTATAAGTTCGACTTTTCGCATTCCCCGGAGAGAGTTGCAAATGAAAATGGCATCTGCCGCGCGCAAATCCTGGAGAGACAATATTTTTTCTGAAGCCTCCGGTGTATTTTCAAGAATGTGTCGGCGATGCACTCCGGGTAAAAGTCCGCATAGATGGGGGGGAGTATAAAGTTTTCCTTCCTGTTCAATAAAAACGTTGCTGATCGCACCTTCTGTTATCTCGCCTCTTTCATTACAGAACAAGACATCATCGCAACCATTCTGAAAAGCTCTCTCAAGCTCTGAATCATAAACTTGCCGGCGCGTTGTTTTGTGAAAGAGAAATTTATCGCCCGATGAAGTTCGTAGAGGAGAGAGAGTGACTTTTCCCGTCGAAGAGATGTTCGATAAGGGTTGATTTTCAATTGTGACGGTACCGGTCGATTCCAACAGGAGCCGTACTTTATATACGGATCCTTTCGATAAATGGTTTTCGTTCGAGGTGAGTTCGCGAAGCACGTGTTCTCTGTCGATCGTGAAACCGAAGTACCCCGCCGAGGCACAAAGCCGGTCCAGATGAAATGACAGCAGCCGATATTCGCCGTTCCAGAGAATACTTTCGACGAGATGGAATTGTTCTAATGGCTGTGTCAGAAACTCCGCTTTCAATTGGCACTCCTCGTATTCCCGGCGCGCATCGGAATCGAAGACGATGCCGCTGCCGATTCCCATTTCTCCTTTGGCGCCGTCGATAACGAGCGTCCGTATAGCAACATTGAACATGGCTTCGTTCTCAGGGGAGAAATATCCTATTGCTCCTGTGTAGACTCCACGAGGCTCGTGTTCGATCCGGCGAATGATTTGCATTGTGCGGATTTTCGGAGCCCCGGTGACCGAGCCGCTCGGGAACACGCTCTTGAACAGCTCGTAGAGCGGAAGCTTGTTTCGCAGCGTTCCCTGGATAGTCAACGTCATTTGAAAAAGCGTCTCGTACTTTTCAACGGCGAACATCTCCTTCACCACAACTGAACCGATTTCGGCGACGCGTCCGATATCGTTTCGGAGCAAGTCGACGATCATCAAATTTTCACTCCGGTTTTTTTCGTCGTTTTGTAACCAGTTCTTGATCGATTCATCCTCGGATAAATATTTTCCCCGCCGGGCCGTTCCTTTCATCGGTCTTGTGGTTATTGTCCTGCCGGAGAGCTTAAAAAAGAGCTCGGGTGAAAAGGAGAGAATGTCCTTGCCCTTCGCGTTGATAAATGCGCCGTAACCCACTTTTTGTTTTTCTCTCAGCGCAGCAAAGCAGGCAGTCGGTGAGCCGTCGAATTCAAACGTATATTTGTCGGTAAAGTTGACTTGATATGTATCGCCGGCAACAATATAATCTTTGACGATTTCTATGGCTTTATTGTACTCGGGTTCGGAGATTTTCAAAGAACAGCGCTTCAATGAAAATTTTGACCCACTGCTTCGGGGAATGATCGGCTGTTCCCCCTCAAAGGTTCCGGATTGATGATTAAAGACTAGGGGAGAGCGATAGACACCAAACCATGCCAGCGGCAGAGAAGAACGAAGCGGCACTTCAGGGGTAATATTTTCAAAATGGTAGCCGCATTCGTAAGCGAAATATCCGGCGACAAAGAAACCGTTCCCGATGCTTTCTTCAATCTCCGAAAAAAGCCCGGGTAAATCTTCAAGTTCATCGATAGAAATGATTCTCACGGGTCGAAGGAAAAAGAAACTGCGTTTATTCTCGCTGTCGAAGCGGGAGGATTCGAGCAAAACAAAATCCTTTTGATCCTCGAGGAGTGCGTAGTATGTTGCAGGAAGGAGAGTGAACGTATTAAATGGCTGAATGATGAGTACCCAATTATTTCGTCAAGATATTCTTCTGAACCCTTTCGCGAGTTTTTGTTCTTGTCGCGGCGTAGGGGAAAAGGGCTTTCAAAATATCGCGGGTATGTGCGCGCCAATTTCCCCAACTATGCCCTTCGTGGTATTCCGCGTACGTTACGTCGTATCCTTTAGCAATAAGTAGATCGCGAAACATTCGATTGAGATCGAGGAATACATAGCTCGTGCTTGAAAGATCGTAGGTGCCGACATTGAGATAAAATTTTGCATGAATTTTCGGACCGTTCTGAATCGGTGCACAAAGCAGATCCGTGATGGTGCTCGACTGTCCGCCGGCCAGGCCGAACGTCCCGGGGTAGTGTATTGCGAGGTAGAGTGCGATATGCCCGCCATCCGACGATCCCATCGTTCCTCGCTGCGAGCCGCGCGTATCGGTGCGGTAAGCGGAATCGATATACGGAACCAATTCTTTGACCATGAAATTTGTAAACCGGGCGATTTTCCCCAGCCGGTATTCCCCAGCCCGGTCTCTGCCGGGCGGAACAAAGATGCCGATGATCGGCCGAATTTTTTTTGCCGCGATCATATTGTCCAGCACGTTTGCCATCGAAGCAAGTGATAGATAATCGGCCCCATCATGAACGTAGAGTGCCGGATATCGGAGTGACGTTGACGTGTAGCGGGGCGGCAGGTACACCATGATGGTCCGGCTGTCGCCGGTGAAAACACTCGTGAAAATAAAAGAAGAAATCGTCCCGTGCGGTATTGCAGGGTTATATTGTATTTCTACCGGCTGCACGTACGACGGCATAGCAAGTTCGGAATTTTGGCCGAAGCCGCCTTTGATTATATGCGGGTTCAATGTGTCGAGCATCCAATTTCCATCCTTGATGAATTTGTAATCTATGCGGGCATCCGGCTCAAATTTTTTCCCAACGTAATATAAGTTCGTGGCCGAAATGTTCGTCATAGGGTCGCCATTTGCTGACCATTGCGTATAGTCGCCAGTGACAGTGATGATGGAATCGACCTTTCCCCTGTATATAAAAAACGCCATCGAATCTTCCGCTATAGGAAAACCTTTCGGCCTCCGCGCAGTCATGAAACTATCGGCAATGGCCGCGCGTCTTGACGTGTCTTCACTTTCGATGCGATGAAGAAAGCTGTTAAAGGCAGGTCCTGTTTGGGAAGTTGCACTATGAACGATGATGAAAAGGAATAACGCAATGGCCGGCGATTTCTGCATGGAATAATTTTTCAACCGGATCAATTCTTCAATTGCTCCAAGCTGGCGTTCAGCTTGTCGATTGTGTGTTGGAAATTTTCCTGTTTGTATTTTTCTTTTTGGATGACATCTGCCGGCGCTTTTCCTGCAAAGTTAGGGTTTTCCAGCTTTGCCCTGACCGCTTTCAATTGTCCTTCGAGGCGGGAGATTTCCTTTACAAGCCGGCTCCGCTCCACCTCGATATCGATTAATCCCTGTAAGGGAATGAAGACTTCCTGCCCTTGCACGACGGAACTTGCTGAAAAGCCGGGCTTTGGGAGATTTGTGCCAAGGGAAAGCGAGTGGATCTTTGCCATCCGTTCGAGTGCCGGTCGATTTGATTCGAGCACGCTCATTTTTATTTCATCATGGCAATTGACGACAAGGTCAATCTCTTTTGTAGGAGGCAGGTTCATTTCACTGCGGACGGTACGAATCGCGCTGATCACGTTTTGAAGGAATCCCATCTCGGAGTTTGCCTTTGCATTAATCAACGATTCGTCAAAAACGGGCCATGGCGATCTCATGATGCTCTCGTCCGATTTTCGTTCGCTCAGGTGCTGCCAAATTTCTTCCGTCACAAAAGGCATAAAAGGGTGCAAAAGTTTCAACGTCTCTTCATAGATCCGAATTGCGCGGTTAACGATTGCGCGTTTCAAATTGACATCGCTCGTTTCGGCGATCCTGTTTTTTGCGAACTCGACGTACCAATCGCAGAAATCGTGCCACATGAAATCGTACAACATTTTCGCCGCTTCGTTGACACGGAGATTCTCAAGGGCGGCAGTTGTTTCTTTCGCCGTTGCATTGAACCGTGAGAGGATCCACGTATCCGACAGGTCATTGGGAGGATTCGCGCTGACGATTGCAATGTCTGACAGAGAATTAGTAGCGATGGCATCGCGATTCATGAGCAGGAACCGTCCCGCGTTCCAAATTTTATTTGCGAAGTTCCTTCCCATCTCGCATTTTTCGTTCGAATAGAGTACATCCTGCCCGATTGGTGCAAGGTACAGAACTGTGAACCGCAAAGCGTCTGCACCGTATGTCGCGATCACATCGAGCGGGTCCGGAGAATTGCCGAGCGATTTGCTCATCTTTCGCCCCTGCATATCGCGGATGATGCTGGTAAAGTAGACATGCTTGAAGGGAATTTTTCCCCTGAATTCCAACCCGGCCATGATCATCCGTGCAACCCAGAAGAAAATGATGTCCGGCGCAGTGATGAGCGTCTCGGTTGGATAAAAATAATTTAAATCCTCGTTTTCTTTCGGCCAATCAAACACCGAAAAAGGCCAGAGCCATGACGAGAACCAAGTGTCGAGCACATCGTCGTCTTGTTTCAAGTTTTCAGCGGTGAACTTTGAATTTTGAGCCTTTAATTTTGCCGACGCCTCTTCAATGCTTCGAGCTACGATCATACTTCCGTCGGGGAGGTAGTAAACCGGGATTCTGTGCCCCCACCAGAGCTGGCGGGAGATGCACCAATCGCGTATGTTCATCATCCAATGTTCGTAGACTTTCGTCCACCGTTCGGGATAAAACTTTATATCGCCGCCCACTACAGCCCGCAACGCTTTTTCGGCGAGCGGTTTCATTCGCACGAACCATTGGTCGGAAAGATACGGCTCGATGACTGTATCGCAGCGGTAGCAATGTCCGACGCTGTGAACGTGGTCCTCGGTTTTTTCCAGCAGCCCTTCCTTTTCCAGGTCGCGAAGGATTTCCTTCCTGCATTCATAGCGGTCAAGGCCGCGATATTTGTTGGGAACGTACTCGTTCATTTTTCCCGAAGTATCCATCACAATCATTTTTTCCAAACCGTGCCGTTCGCCGATTTGATAGTCGTTCGGGTCGTGTGCCGGCGTTACTTTAACTGCTCCTGTTCCGAACGATATATCGACAAAATCATCGGCGATGATATGGATGATGCGGTTGGCAATTGGAAGCCGGAGCGTTTTTCCGATGAGATGTTTGTAGCGGTCGTCTTTTGGGTTGACAGCAACGGCAGTATCGCCGAGCATTGTTTCGGGGCGCGTTGTCGCCACTGTGACGAACTCGTCAGCACGTTCGAGCGGGTATTTGATATACCAGAGGTGGCCGTTGCTTTCAGAAAAATTCACCTCATCGTCGCTCAGTGCGGTATGGTCTCTCGGGCACCAATTGACGATGTACTTGCCTTTGTAGATCAATCCCTTTTCGTATAAACGCACGAACACTTCCTGCACGGCGTTCGACAGACCCTCGTCCATGGTGAAACGCTCGCGCTGCCAGTCGCATGATGTTCCAAGCTTGCGAAGCTGTTTGATGATCGTCCCGCCGTACAGTTCTTTCCACTGCCACACACGTTGAACAAATTGCTCGCGTCCTAATTCGCGCCGGGCGATCCCTTCTTTCATGAGAGATTTTTCTACAACATGTTGTGTTGCAATGCCTGCGTGGTCAGTTCCGGGAACCCAACATGCTTCGTATCCCTGCATGCGCCGCCATCGGATAAAAACATCCTGCAATGTATTGTTGAGGACGTGGCCCATCGTGAGGATGCCGGTAATATTCGGAGGCGGAATGACGATGGTGTACGGTTTCTTGCTGCCGTCCGGTGTTGCGTGGAAGAAGCCGCTCGATTCCCAGAATTGGTACCATTTATCCTCGACTTCTTGAGGGGTGTAAGATTTCGGAAGTTCCTTCATTATACTTGTATTGTTAAGAATGATGAGTGAGTGCGAAAGCCGGGGGTGATCGGTACGGCTTAAACCCGGAGGGGATTACCGCTCCAGCGCTAAACTCAATGCCGTTGTAAGTTTGAGAACGTCTTGAGTCGTCTTATCAAGCCTGTTGCTGATGATTGTTACGATGTTTTTGAGTACATGGTATCCGATCTCGTGATCGGATTCTGCAAGCTTGAAAAAATCTTCCTGTGTAATTTCGGCGATGACACAGTTCGATTTTGCGATAACGCTTGCCGAGCGTTCGGCGTCCTTGTCGAACAACGCCATCTCGCCGAAGAATGCGTAATCGTTTCCCGTCAGCCTGATGAGCGATTTGTCCCGCTGGTCCATTCCGCGTCCGGCAATTTTCAGGAGAAGCGATTTCGACACTTCCACTTCACCGTCGAGAAGGATGAACATCTCGGTCCCCTTTGTTCCTTCTTTGATGATCATAGACCCCGCTTCCACCGTTTTTTCTTTGATGATGTGCTTGATCATCTCAAGCTTGTTATCCGATAGCCCGATGAAGAGGGGGATTTTTTTTAGGAAACCGGTCTCAATTTTTTTCATGGTATAGCCGGGGTCTACAATTTGTCGGCATCAATCGTTCCGATGATGACAGCTAAATCTTTCCTTTGAATCTGGTAATCGAACGGCGGGTTGACCTCAACACGCATCCCAACCCGCTCCGCAACGTTGATTCCTGCTTCTTTAAATTTCCGCTCGATGAACGTATCGACGGCGGACATATCGTGCGATAGAATATCGCCGAGGCTTACCGTTTCTTCTTCCGTCACAACGCCGATAAGGGTCCAATTTTTTGTCTTTTTGAAATGGAGAAATACTTCCCCGAATGTCTTGTTGATGAATTCTTCGGGAATAGGGACCCGGTGAATATCGTTGCCATGCTCGTAATCGAGAATCTCCATCGCGACTTGAGGAGCCCCTGGGGAAAGAATTTGGTTCGCGAGAAAGAAACCGATGTGCTGGTCGCTTACGATGACATCATCTGCATTCGCCCGCTTCACATGCTGGTAATTCTCACGGTTGGCGATGTGAGTGAAGACTTTCAATTTCGGGTTCATCGATTTCATCGTGAGCAGGGCAAGCAGGGTTTTTTCGTCGGACAACTGCCCCGATTGTGAAGTTGCATCGGGAACGATAATGGCCGATTGCGCCGCTCTAATGTTCGCCCGGTGCAGCACAGGCTCGCGCGAATAATCGCCGCGGACAAATTTGACGTCCAGGTTCCGGTAGGCTTCACTGACGACTTCCATCAGTTCCGGTTGCGCTTCGTTCGCCAAAACAATTTTCATTGTCCGGGCTGTCGTGCTGTACCGGTCTAAAATGCGGAGAATCTCTTCGACATGCGAATTCCATCCGCAGATGAGGATGTGGTCTGTAAAATCGATGTCTTGCAATCCTTGGCTCTCCTTAATTTTTCTTGCGACGAAAACGGACGATACCGTCGCGGTAAATAGTGAAATTAGAATTATCCCGCTCACGATCGTTATCGAGCCGACAATTCTCCCGGCGGTCGTAATAGGCACCTTGTCGCCGTACCCGACGGTCGATATTGTCACGATGGACCACCATATCGCATCGCCGAATGTCTGGAATTGGCGGGCGTTTGCATCGCGCTCGGACAGGAGCACCAGCAGTGCGGTTGCCGTCACTGCCACAACAATAACGACACTCAATTGTGCAAGCTGGTTCTTCCTCAGAATTTTTACAGCCTGTGCTATGGCGAGTGAAAAATCCCTTGTCATCGGTATACGGAAAACGTTCTTGCAAGATGTGCCGCATTCCCAACGCGGTCTTTGACTTCGACCTGCACCGAGTAGTGCCCGCGCGGCAACGGGTCAAGAGGAATATAGAATACGATTTTTTTCTCTGGATCATACTCCGGGATAACTCGCACGCCGTTGAGGAAAACATTGATCTCATCGTCGTCAACCCCCGAAAGGTTATCCCGAACGGAAAAGGAAAACACCGGCCGGCCTTTTACATTGAAGGACGATGCCCGCCAGCGTTTGATTTTTGGAGGCTGCTCGTCGCGCAAAATGCCAAATGTCCCCAAGGTGTGTCCATTGCGCAGCGTAAGGGTATGCGTTTGGGGAACGCGGTCTGTCGCGAGAAATTTCCAACCGCCGCCGTTGTTCACGTACATCGCAATCTTTTTATCCGATTCGTATTCCTCGGGATACCGCAATGTTGCCTTAATGGCCCCCTGCAGCAAAACGTCGCCGGGCTGGACATCGTACCGCGTCTCACTGATTTTCTCTATTGTTGGATGGAGTGGGGCGTACACTGTTCCCGGCTCAAACGTCACAGTCATATTGCCGTCGTCAGACTGAATTGTTCCCTCTCGGTCCGGAGAGATGGTGGTCAGTGAGAATGAATCGAAGACTTCCGACTGTTTACCCGCAATTTCACAAAATGCTTTGAGATATACCATGCCGCTGAATGTCGGCGACAATCTGTACACTCCGCTGTAGTTGTTCATGTCGATTGCCCGCAGAGGGATGGAAGCCGTAATGTTTCCCTGCTGGGCTTGCAGGGAGGGTATTTCGGAAAATGGCGTGCCGGATTCGATCCATACTCTCAAAAACGATCCGTCAACGTCGCTCGATAACTCTGCCTTTCCAGTGGCAGGAGGTCGCTTGAGAAAATAGTAGACCGGGAACGACCGCGTCCCCCAAATATTTCTTGCCACTGCTCGAACGACATCTGCTCCATCGAGGCTCCCGGGGAGGGACAAAGAATCTTCCTTCAATTCCAGTGTGCGGGTATCATAGTTCTCCACGTTCCATTGTCTGGACGAAAAAGTTTTCGTACCAATTTCCACTGCCGCAACGTTCCGGCTATGTGGCAAATATACAGTTACCGATTCGTCGTTCACTCTCGAAATTTCAACCGTCGGAGGATGATTGAGCACGAATGCCCCGGTGAGTTCGGAAGAATTTCCGGAATAATCTGACGCGATGATCTTGAAATGGTGCAATCCCTCTGAAAAATTTTTCAACGCGACCACGCCGTCAAATTCGTTTCGCCGATTGTAAAACGGCAGTGTGTTGCCTTCATCCACATAGAGTTTTTGAAATCTTCCTCGTTTCTCTTTCCAAAGAGCCCAATCGAAATCGACTCCGACCTGCCGCGTTTCGTCTTCCGGAAAACGATTGCGCTGCGATGTGAAAATTGTAGTCCCATCGACTTGAAACTCGAACGCGTACACGCTCGATCGGTAACGTGTGTTGTTCACTCTGTCCGCTGCGTCGATAGAAAAGCCGAGCGAGCCGGTGCCCCGAATGACTTCGGCAACGGTATACGACGACGCGCTTCGAGCGTGCACCGTGTACACTTTAGGGGAAAAATCGTAATCAACGAAGGAATATTCGTCCATGGGCGTGACTGCAAGATGCCGGATAATCGGCGGCTCGGTATCGGTGAACCGTCTGATGTTCGGGAAGAGAAGAGGATTGACGGGATTGAAATTTTCATCCCGGATCTCAAAATGCAAATGAGCATCACCGGTGCCGCTTTCTCCGCTGTACGCGACAACATCCCCTTTTCGAACAGGGTATTCACCCGGCTGAAATTTCATTTTGATGGAAAATTTGCCCTGCTTGAGTTGTTCCGCCCGGACAGCTCGCTCGAGTTTATTCTTGAAAGCGCTGAGGTGAGCGTATGTAGTATAAAAACCGTCTGCATGCCGGAGCACCAGGTATCTGCCGTATCCATACGGTGAAACCTCTATACGTGCAACGTAGCCATCGCGAGAAGCATAGACTTCAACGCCGATCTTATTACCCGTTCCAATATCAATGCCGGCATGGAAATGTGATGAACGGAATTCGGCAAAGGACGAGGTAATTTTCGGCGGGGCGTTGATGGGCCAGTTGTAATCTTCAATGTCCGTCCTGATCGAATCGAACGGAGCGTAGAACGCTTCAACCGACGAAGCGCGTGGCTCCTCGCTATGGACAGGCGGGCCATACGCGAAACTCAGCAATGACAATGATGCAGCAACGATACCCGCTGCAAGCATCGATGAAAGAACAACGTGTGTGCGCAGAGGCTTCACGCCGTAACCTTTGAAGATTGAGATTGACCGGATATTATCGGGTGCCGCAGTTTTCCGATTCCGGGAATTTCCGCTTCAATAACATCTCCAGCCACAACTTTTCCTACCCCTTCAGGGGTGCCGGTGTAAATGATGTCCCCTTCTTCAAGCGTGAAAATTGATGAAAGGAATGCAATGATGTAGTCAATTTTATAGATCATATTCGACGTGTTGGAATGTTGCCGCTCCTTGCCATTCACGCTCAATTTGATTTCCAAGTTATCCGGGTTGCTCACAAGAGATTTGGAAATGAACGGTGAAAGCGGCGCCGACGTATCAAACCCTTTTGCGATCGACCAGGGATTTCCTGCAGCCCGTGCCTCTTTTTGCCGGTCACGCATGGTCATATCCAACCCGATTCCATATCCTTCTACATAATCGAGCGCTTTTGATTGGGGGATATTTTTACCTTGCCTGCCGAGCAAAACAGTCAATTCAACCTCATGGTGAACGTCATCCGAAATCTTTGGCAGGACGATCGCGTGGCCGTTCTCGATAATGGCGGTCGACGGTTTTAGAAAAATGATGGGAGAGGAAGGTGCAGTCGACCCCATTTCTTTCGCATGGTTTGCATAGTTTTGTCCCAGGCAAAGAATTTTTCCTACCGTGTACGTTTTGTTAGAAGGAAGAAGTGTAACAGTATTCATTCGCAATTAAGAACGGTGGTAAGCATTTAAAAATATAGTCAAGAGGTGAGACTTTATCAAGGGAGCGTTGAAGTAAACCCTTGTAAGATGCAAAGAAAAATCCGTTCAGATTTTTTAAATAACAGTTTCAATTTCGGAAAAATTTTTCTACATTAAGCCAGCGGAAAAACCGAAGGGAAAAATTGTCGCAAACATATAGAAAAGCTGGCGTTAATATTGTTGCAGGTGAAGTTGTTGTTGAGAGGATTAAACGCAACCTTCGTTCTACGTTTACCAAAAATGTTTTAGGGGATATAGGTCTATTTGGCGCATTTTACAGGGCTTCGTTTCCCGGTGTGAAGGAGCCTGTGCTTGTCTCAAGCGTAGATGGGGTCGGCACAAAGCTCAAGATTGCATTCGCGTTGAAACGGTATGATACGGTAGGGCAGGACCTTGTAAATCATTGTGTCAATGATATCGCTGTGTGCGGGGCCACACCTCTTTACTTCATGGATTATTTCGCAACCGGCAAGCTCTCTCCGAAAATTGCGGAACAAGTCGTCTCCGGTTTTGTCAAAGCATGCAAGCGAAACTCTTGTTCCATTATAGGAGGTGAGACGGCGGAGATGCCGGGCATATATCGCGATGGAGAGTTTGATATTGCCGGGACAATTGTCGGGGTTGTTGAGAAGAAGAAGATGATTGACGGCAAAAGGATCAAAGCCGGCGATGTTCTTATTGGTCTTCCGTCGACTGGACTCCATACCAACGGATACTCTCTTGCTCGAAAAGCTCTTCTTCCGCGAATCGCACTCCGAAAATTCCGCCCAGAACTGAATAGTTCCCTGGGCGATGCGTTGCTTGCCGTGCACCGTTCCTATCTCTCGCCGATCACGCGCCTTCTTTCCGGGAACTGTGTTTTGGGGATGTCCCATATCACAGGGGGAGGGATCGTCGGCAACACGATGAGAATTATACCGAAAGGCTTGCGGATTTCAATTGACTGGAACTCATGGGAGCGGCCGCCGATCTTCTCGCTCATTCAAAAGACAGGCAGGGTTCCTGAAAGCGATATGCGCAAAACTTTTAACTTAGGTATCGGTTTAATATTCGTTGTTTCACCGCATAGGGCTGATATTGCAAACCGCTTATTAAAGCAACAAAACGAAGTTCCGTTCGTAATAGGTGAAGTCGTCAAGGTGTAAAAAATAGCGGCGTGGCCGGCGAAGGTTTTTTTTCGTGAGTTATGAGGTACGCGACTTCTGAATAATTTTATAGGATGGCTCACGCAAATCCATAGGGATGGAGACTGTGTAAAAACTGAGGCACGTTCTTTGACATGTAAGCTCCCCTTTGACGACCCGCCTGGTCCGTTGGGAACGAAGCTCTCCGCGGGGCAACTATGGCGTTTGAAGGTGGAGGATGAGTTTCTGAGTTCCTATGATATTGAGCACTCGTTTGATATTGTATGTGAGATTGATCAGCGCGACTTCACCGGCAACATTCTTGAGGCGGCGTAAGAGCAATGTTCCATAGCCCCAGATTTTCTTAATGGTGCCAAAGATATGTTCGATGACGGCCTTACGGTGTTTGATGATGTCGGCTTCCCGCGCTAGGCGTTGCTTGAGTCGGTCCAGGACAGCTTCATGTTCCCAACGGTACACGTATCGGCCACGTGGTGAAGTTGTGCACAGCCTACGAACAGGACAGTCTCGACACGCCCTGGTTCGATAGATACGAATGAGGCGACTGTCTTGTTTGTGAGTGGTTGTATAATACTGTAATGGATGTCCTTGTGGACAACGATAGGTATCGGAGGTCTGGTCATAGATAAACTTATCGTGGTAATAGTCCGGTGCTGGCACGTTGGTCTTCTTCGAGATTTTAGGCTCTGGCACAGGAACATAGGTAGTGATCCCGCTGTCTTCGCAGCTTTTGAGATCAACGGTGTCGTAGTAACCGGCATCAGCGCAGACATTGAGCGTTTCAACACCGAGCATTTGTTTGGCTGCCAGGGCCATCGATGAGAGATGATTGCTATCAGCGGCATCCTGTGTCAGTTCGTAGTCCACAATAAGCTTATGTTTGGCATCGACGGCTGTTTGCACGGCATAGGCCCCTTCGATGCGGCGTTCGTTCTTCATTAATCGGCAGTCAGGATCGGTTAATGAGACGTACTTGTCACCACTTCGTTCAAGCTCGGTGCAAGCTTCTTCAAGATGTTCTTTCTGCTGATGGAGCAAGGCGATTTTCTTTTGGAGTGCTTCTTTGCTGAGCGGTACAGAAGTTCTTGTATTTTCATCAGCATGATCGTTGTGGTCGAGTTGCGCAAGATAGTCCTTGATCGACTCATTGATGCGAGCAATACTTTTGTCCAGTTGTTTCTTATCTTTGATGCGATCGCGGGCATTGGAGGCCGTAAATTTCGTGCTGTCGATAGCCACCAATTCGTTACCGAAGAGTTCCAATTCTTTACAGATAAGCACGAACTGCTTGAACACAGCCCGGAGCGCTGTGGTATTGTTCTTACGGAAGTTGTTGATGGTCTTGTGATCGGGCGAGAGGCGTTTCAACAACCAGAAGACTTCGAGATTGCGTGTTGTCTCGCGTTCCAGCAAACGGCTGGAACGAATGCGGTTGAGGTAGCCGTAGAGGTACAGCTTCAACAAATCCTTCGGATCGTACAGGTGGACGTCCGGTCTCTTCGACTGTCGCATGCGAGAATCCCAAACTGCGCATTGCCAGATTGTCCACGAAGGCATCGAGGAAGCGCACGGGATTCTCAGGACTCAGGTAATCCTCGACCGCTTCCGGAAACATAGTGATTTGCTCTCGTGCTATACCGCTGATATGATCCATGGAATTGGGCTATCAATGTGATACAAATGTTTTCGTGTTAGACGTACAAACAACCAAAAGGTTTCCGAGTTTTTACACAGTCTCGATGGCTTCGCCAGACGCAAAGTGGCAAAATGATTTAAAAACAGAGTCTTTGCGACTTGGTGAGAGGCGATTTTTCAGATGTCTCGATATCTAAATAAAACAATGATGAATACTATTTTCGAATGTGAAAGGATAAATGGTTAAAGAAATGGCATCCGATTGGCAGTCTCCTAATAATCTCGAGTTGCCAAAAGAAGAATTGCGAAACCGGCTTCTTGAAGCCCAGAGCTTTTCTAAAAAAATTAGCACCCTCAATGAAATTTCTCTTAAGATCGATGAGACGACTTCACGTGATCAAATCTTGGAAGTTCTTCGTGCCGAACTATCTTGGCTCATCGAAGGAGAATGCGCTTTCATTTGTCTGCTCACCAGGAACAAATCTCACTATAGCATCAATACCCTCAGTCGTGTTGCTGACTCGCTCGACATCAATCACGAGCTGTTCGCCGTTAACGTGGGCATGCCCGGATGGACTATCCAGAACCAGGCGGGAATTTTTGTCGATGTCGAGTCCGCCCCCGCATTCAGTCCATTGCTTGAAGGGAAGTTTGTCGAGGTTGGGATCAAATCATTGTTGATCGTCCCTCTTCGGACAAGCGCGGAAGTGATAGGGTCGATCGGTTTTGGATCGGCGAGGCTTAGCGCCTACAACCAGCCTGATCTTTGGCTCGCTCAATTACTCAGCTTCCACATCGCAATGGCACTTCGCCACACGGCGATGTTCGATAACGCGCAGAAACGATTGTCTCAAATCGAGCTGGTGAACCGCATTGCGGGCCGGTTAACGTCGACGCTCGACCTAGACAAGATGCTCGAATTTGCTGCTGAAGCAATGCAGAAAAATTTTGCCTACTTCGACGTGACGATTTTTATGATAGACAAAGAGACAAAGGACCTGGTGCTCGTTGCCCATTCGGGGAATTACGTCGATTTTCTCCCTCACGGATACCGTCAAAAAACCGGACATGGAATAGTCGGGTGGGTCGGCAAGTACGGGGAAAAAATATTGGCGAACGACGTATCCACGGAGAGCAGGTATCTCGCGTTTGCCTATCATAATACGAATTCCGAGCTGGCTCTCCCGATAAAAGTGGGCACGGAAGTGGTAGGCGTTCTCAATATCGAAGATACAAAATTACACGCCTTCGATGAAACCGACGTTATGGTTTTGGGTACGTTGTGCGACCAATTGGGGAGCGCCATCCACAATGCCACGCTCTACAACGAAATCAAAGAATCGAACAAAAAGCTTCTCGAACTGGACAAACTGAAGTCGGACTTCGTGGGCATCGTCTCCCACGATTTTCGCACGCCCCTTTCGAGCATCATGCTTGCCGCAAAATCCCTTATCAAAAAAGAAATTATTGCGACAAACCAACACTTCAAAGAATACCTTGGCATTATCATCGACCAGGCGACCAAACTCAGCCAGCTTGCCGAAGACACGCTGACGATCACGAAAATGGAATCAGGCCAGTTAAGCTACTATTTCAAGCTGGTGAATATTGAAACGCTCGTCAAGGAAGCCGTGTCGATGGTGAAATTCTCGAACAGGCACCAGCTTCAGTACAATATTGAGCTTGACGCCTCGTTCGTGAAGGGAGACCAAAGCAAACTGCGCCAGGTATTGCTGAACCTTGTTTCCAACGCGGTAAAATATTCGCCGCGGGGAGGAATGATCGAAATTTCAGTCGTGAATCACGGTTCTGACGAGATATTGCTCTCTGTGAAAGACAACGGTATCGGCATTCCCGAAAATCAATTGGAGAGACTTTTCCAAAAATTTTCCCGCGTCGATTCGGCCGAGGTTAGCAACATCAAAGGCTCTGGGCTGGGCCTGTGGATTAGCCGGGAAATTATCAAGGCCCATGGTGGAAAAATCTGGGTAGAAAGTGAAGTCGGAGTTGGAAGCTCGTTCATGTTCACGCTGAAAAAAGGGAATTAAGCGCGTAAGCCCTCAAGGTCAGTGTGAGGCCTGCCTGACTGCTTTGATACTGTCGAGAGCGACGGTAGCTTTGTTGAGAAAATCCCGCCACGCGGCATCATCGCGCGAAATTTCGTTTATCTGTTTCTGAAAATCCCCTTCGTCTATTTTTCGTGCTTCAAAAAAATCCTTTACCTTGAGCCGGTAAAGGGAGTCGGGTATCATGCCGACAATCTTTTCTTTTTCATGCAAAAGAAGTAACTCTGCATACACGTTTACCAACTCAGATGAGAATTTTTGAGGGGCGGGGGTGCTGCATCCGCCAAAAATTGAACATGACGCGAGCACAAGGATAACGGCAAGGGTGATCTGTTTATGCACGGCGGGGTTTCCTTCTTGACTTTCGATGCCAATCTGACTATATTTTTGCCGCTAAAATACGTAATCCGCATCCATTTTACAAATTTTCTGAGCAATTTTTAAGAGATTGAAGAGCTAGAATATTTATGGCGACAACGTCCGATTTGAAAATAGGAACATTTTTGCGATTTAACGGCGAGCTCCACGTCCTCGAAGAATACCAGCACCGGACTCCCGGGAACTTGCGCGCATTTTATCAAGCGAAGATGCGCAATATCAGAAACGGAAGGATTATGGAAAACCGATTCCGTTCCGGTGAAGAAGTTGAAATTGTTCGAGTTGAACGGAAGCAGTATCAATACCTGTTCAATGATGGGCAAAGCTACCACTTTATGGATCAGGAAACGTATGAGCAGATTCCTATCGACGAGAAAATTCTAGGGGAGGGAGCGAAGTTCTTGAAAGAAGGGCTGACGGTTGAAGTGATGTTCGATGGAAACGATCCGGTTGGTGCCGAACTCCCGTTTAATGTGGAATTGAAAATTGTTGAAACCGTTCCCGGAGTCCGCGGCGATACGGCCAACCCGGGCACAAAGCCTGCTAAAGTTGAAACCGGTGCAATGGTCAACGTTCCTCTTTTTATCAGCGAAGGCGAAGTGATTCGCGTCGATACCCGCACGGGTCAGTATCTTGACCGTGTGAAGCAATAATGTGCTATCCACCATTTATTATGATGGAGCGATAATGGATTTGGCATACGTTAAGAAAGTTTTGAAGCTGGTCGAGGAGAGCAACGTCAATGAAATAGAGCTTGAAGAAAAAGGCGTTCGGATTCGGATTACGAAGAATGCAAACAACGTTGGCTTCGTTCATCAAGGCGCTCCTTCAATGATATCGCAGCCGCTTTCCCCCGCAACTGCACCGGTCGTCCAGGCGGCGCCTGAAGCCGCTCCCCCCCCCGCTCCGGAAAGAAAATACCATGAAGTAAAATCTCCGATCGTCGGAACCTTCTACCGCGCTCCGGCCCCCGACGCGGCCAATTATGTAGAAGTCGGACAAAATGTAGAAGAGGGAACAGTGCTGTGTATCGTCGAAGCGATGAAACTCATGAATGAGATTGAGTCCGATAGCGCAGGGAAGGTTGTGAAGATTTGTGTTGAAAACGGTAAACCAGTCGAATATAACCAGGTGCTTTTCCTCGTCGAAGCCGCCTGATCTTTTTCCCGCTAGCTCTTATCTTATTGTAGCGATATATTCTCAGAACAAGCCTTTGGTGAATTCTGGAAATGCGGTTGTTTAACAAAATTCTTATTGCAAACAGAGGGGAGATTGCCCTTCGGGTCATTCGTGCGTGCCGCGAGCTAGGCATCGCAACCGTTGCTGTCTTTTCTGAGGCCGACCGCGAGTCGCTTCATGTTCGATTCGCCGACGAAGCAATTTGTATCGGCCCTTCTGCCAGTAAAGAAAGCTACCTTAACATTCCGCGCATTTTAGCAGCAGCAGAAGTCACTAACGCAGATGCCGTTCATCCGGGCTATGGTTTTTTGGCGGAGAACGCACAGTTCTCGGAAATCTGTTTGACCTCCGGTTTGCAATTTATCGGACCGAAGCCTGAAATGATTACGGCCATGGGAGACAAGTCCCTCGCTAAAGAGACGATGAAAAAAGCCGGTGTGCCCGTTGTTCCCGGAAGCGAGGGTGTTGTGAAAGATGTCGAACAGGCAAGACGTTTTGCCTGTGAGATCGGGATGCCGGTGATTATTAAAGCGTCGGCAGGCGGTGGCGGGAGGGGCATGCGCATCGTTCGCACGGAGAATGAAGTCGAGAATGCGTTTCAAACTGCCCGTCATGAGGCCGAATCTGCCTTCGGCAACCCGGATGTGTACATAGAAAAGTATCTTGAAGAACCACGCCACATCGAAATTCAAGTGCTCGGAGATTCGCACGGCAACGTTATTCATCTCGGTGAACGGGATTGCTCCATCCAGCGCCGTCACCAAAAATTAATCGAAGAATCACCGTCCCCGGCCGTCAATGCGGAGTTACGCGAGAAGATGGGGGCGGCGGCTGTGAAAGGGGCAAAGAGCGTGAAATATCTCGGTGCGGGGACGATTGAATTTCTTCTGGACAAAACCGGGGATTTTTATTTCATGGAAATGAACACCAGAATCCAGGTTGAACATCCTGTAACAGAATACGTGACGGGTTACGATCTTATCAAAGCGCAGATTGAAATTGCCGCAGGAAAACGGTTGAGCCGCAAAAAGGTCAAATTCCAAGGGCACGCGATTGAATGCCGCATCAACGCTGAAGACCCCGAACACGATTTCCGGCCGTCGCCCGGAAAGATCACGAGCCTCCACTTTGGCGGAGGTCCCGGCATCCGCATTGACTCGCACATTTATGCGGGGTACCAGATTCCACCGTACTACGATTCACTTGTTGCCAAGCTCATTGTCCATGCCAACACGCGCGACGAAGCGATTACGAAAATGGAATATGCGCTTGAGGAGTGTATTATCGAGGGAATTCACACAACGATTCCTTTTCAACAGAAAGTCATGCAAAACGAGAGATTCCGCAGCGGCATTTTCGACACAAAGTTCATCGATACGTTCAACATTGGCGATTGAGGGTTCTTTGTCCCCATCGACAAAGAAAGGTGAATATGAATTTTCCTGAAAAATTAAAATACACCAAAGATCACGAATGGATCCGCGTCGAGGCGGAAGCCGGGTTTATCGGCATCACCGATTACGCACAGGGGGAGTTGGGGGATATCGTGTTCGTGGAATTGCCCGCTGTTGGAAAAAGGGTGGAACACAGCCAAGCCTTTGGGACGGTTGAAGCTGTGAAAGCCGTTTCCGATCTTTATTCTCCCGTTACAGGTGAGGTGTTGGAAGTGAACAAAAAAATCCATGACTCACCCGAGCTGGTAAACAAAGACCCGTATGAGCAAGGCTGGATGATCAAAGTGAAAATTGAAAAACCGGCTGAACTCGATCAACTGTTGGATGTTGAAGCATACAAGAAATTGATCGCAAAGTAAGCCATACCTTAAGATGAACAGGCCCGCTCTGTTCGGAAGAAGTCCTTTTGCAAATGAGCCCCCCTCGCGAATTTGACCCTCCTCACTCCAAATCTTTTCCATACATCATAAACAATACGCTGCCGATGATGCCGAAGCCAAATGCGGCCAGGAGGTTTGCCTCCGGCGAAGCTTCCCATAAAAATGCACCGGTGAATGCAGCAACAGATACGATCACATCCCGCACGAGATAATACACACCGAACATTCCTGCTTTATTCTCTTCGGGCGCAAGGTCGAGGATTAAGGCTTTACGTGTCGGCTCCCCGAATTCTTTCAACCCGCGAACAATGAAAGCAATAATCAGGAGAAAATAGGTGTGTGAGAAAAGAAGCAGGAGAGGAAATGCCGTGAATATCCAGAATGTGGTTACGATGAACGGCTTCCGCGTGCTGCGGTCGGAGAAGTACGCAGTCGGGATGTAAATAAGCGCCGCGGTTGTCATTTCAACGGCGGTGAGGATGCCGAATTGCACCGCTGAAATTCCGACTATCTTCATACTCCAGACCACAACAAACGCATACGGAATTTGTTCACAAAACCGGATCAGGATATCCGACACGAGGAGATTTTTCAGCCGCGCCGGCATTTGCATCCACATCTTCAACGGATTTCCCTCACCTCTTTTTTTCTCTCCACCCGGTTCAATGAGGAGCTGCTGAAACGCGATCGAGACTAACCCCAGGAGAGTTGCGATTGCGAACGCGAGCCTCACGCCGTCTTCTACGCCAAACCAGACGATGAACATTCCGCCGACGATAGGGCCGAGCGCCATTGGAATTCGCCGAACGAACGAATGCATCGAGACTCCCATCGTCCGCTTTGCAGGGGGGAGATTTTTCGCAACTAACTCCATAGTTGCAGGGAGCGAAATTGCAGTCCACGAGAGAAAAAAAAGAGAACCGATAATGACGGCCTGCCAGAATGGGAAGAGGACAACAATGATGTAACCGACAATTGCGAGTGCATTGAATATAAGAAGCGCTCGTTTGTATCCGAGCATATCGCTGGCATAGCCGCCGATATGCGCGTACACTGCATTCAACAGGTTGCTTGCGCCGTTCAAATATCCGATCGAAAGAATCCCGCCGCCGAGCGCAAGAAGATAGATCGGCAAGAATCGCTCGGCCATCCTTTCTCCCATGCCGATAAGAATCACCATAGCGAGAAGAGTGGCGGTGTTCCTTTTCAAACCGAGAAACTCAAATAGTTTTTTGCTCATGGGCGTTTATTGACGATGTGAAGAATGTAATTCAATTCGGAAAGGGTTGCAAGAATAGAAAATCAAAAAGGATGGAGAATGGAATTGGTTGATGTTCACTGACTTAGCGACCGTTGCGTCCTTAGCGGTTAAAAGAAAAAACCGCCAAGGACGCAAAGGCGAGCAAAGGATACAACTGAAGTTTTATTGAAACTCTTTCCACTTATGAGTACATTGATCAAAGAAATGGAAACAGCAAGCCACAAAGCAGGATACGTCGCATTAGTCGGCGAGCCGAATGTCGGCAAGTCGACCCTGATGAACACGCTGCTGAAACAAAAGATTTCCATCGTCACCGACAAGCCGCAAACGACCCGGCATAAAATCCTTGGCATTTTGACCGGAGAAAACTACCAGATCGTCTTCCTCGATACGCCCGGAATCATCGCTCCGAGGTATTTGCTGCAGGAAGTGATGATGCACTACGCATCGTCGGCGCTGGATGATGCCGATATTGTCCTGTTGCTCGTTGATGCGGAAAAGGTGAAGCATGGAGCGTACCCAAAAGGGGAAATAGCCCTGGAAAAAATACGCGAAGCAAAGAAAAAGACATTCCTTGGGATCAACAAAATCGACCGGGTCGAGAAATCCGAGCTTCTTCCGATGATCGACAACTTCAGCAAAGCACTTCCGTTTGCCGAGATTCTTCCGCTTTCTGCCCTCAACAACGAAGGGACCGAAGAACTGGTAAGCACGATAATCCGCTATTTGCCAGAGCATCCTCCGTATTACCCGGCAGATATGGTGAGTGCTGCGCCCGAAAAATTTTTCGTCGGCGAAATTATCAGGGAAAAAATTTTTGATCAGTTCTCACAAGAAGTTCCCTACTCGACAACCGTTGACATCGTTGCGTTCAACGAACGGGAAAAGAAAAAACACTTCATCAGTGCGGAGATTTTTGTCGAGCGGCAGTCGCAGAAAGGGATTCTTATCGGCAAGGGGGGCTCGGCGTTAAAATCGGTCGGCGAGAAGGCGCGAAAAGATATCGAAGGATTTCTCGGGCACCCGGTATTTCTTGAACTTCACGTGAAGGTGAGAGAGAATTGGCGGGCCGAGGACGCGTGGTTGAGACGGCTCGGGTACGAAAGGAAGTGAAAAGTGAAGAGTTAAAAGTGATAAGTTAAAAGTGAAAAAGGAAGACCCAGAAAAACGAACTCGAACGACCTAATCGCCCTATCTTTCAAATTGAAAATTGGCAATCGTAAATCGAAAATATAACAACTTCACCACAATCGATAACATACTATGCCCATCATCAAACCTTTTCGTGGAATCCGGTATAATCAAACCTCCGTTAATATCAACACTGTTGTGGCTCCGCCGTACGATGTTATTTCGCCCGAGCAGCAGAATCAGTTGTACGATAAAGATCCGCATAATATCGTGCGGTTGATACTCGGCCGCGAGGAAGACCGTTACTCCGCCGCCGCACGATCATTCAATGAGTGGCAGCATAACGGCGTGCTTATGCGCGAACCCCTGCCGGCAATCTATCCCCTTGTGCAGACGTTTACTACAACAACAGGAGCTGTCGTTCAACGAAAAGGTTTTATCGCCCTTTGCCATCTCGAAGAATTTGAAAAGGGGATCGTTCTCCCTCATGAAAAAACGCTGTCGAAGGCCAAGGAGGACCGATTCAAGCTCTTTAAATCAACGAATTCAAATTTTAGCCAGATCTTTGGCCTCTATTCCGACGCGGCAAAAAGAGTTGACGCCGCCATTGCTCCGTTGTATTCGAAACGGCCTGCCGTGGATGTCACATTTGAAAATGTTCGAAACCAGCTCTGGGTGATCACAGAGGGTCAAGCGATTGAAAAAATTGCGACGGAGATGGAACCGAAGCAAGTGCTGATTGCAGACGGCCATCACCGGTATGAAACAGCGCTTGCGTACAGGGATTTGATGAAGTCTCAGAACCCGAAACATAACGGAACGGAGCTGTACAATTATGTTATGATGTTTTACACAAATCTCGACGACGAGGGGCTTGTCATCTTTCCGACGCACCGTGTTGTTCACAGCCTGCCGAAGTTTGAATGGGAGAAATTCGCTGCGACGGTTCAAAGATATTTTACGCTCGCAGAATTTCCTACACAGGGAGCGATGGTGAAAGCCCTCGGGTCGCATGCGCGATATGCGTATGGGATCATCGTCAAGGATGCTTCAAAGTACTGGATAGCCTTTTTGAAGAACGTCCCTTCACTCGATACGCTGGTTTCCGGATCCTTGCCCGCTGAAGTGAAAGACCTCGACGTCGTGCTTCTTCATTCGTACTTTCTCGGGAACATGCTCGGCATCTCAACTGAAGCGCAGGAAAAAAAGCTTAACATCCGTTACATCCAGAGTGTTGACGAATGCGAAAATGAAGTCATGGAGGGTATGGCGCAGATTGCGTTCGTCGTCAACCCGACCAAAATTGGACAGGTGCGAGCCGTCGCGAAGGCGGGTCATACAATGCCGCAAAAGTCGACGTTTTTTTATCCCAAGCTCCTTTCCGGCTTGGTGCTTAATAAAATGGCGGATGAATGAGCGAACGGTTTCGCGTTTACGTAGCCTACGTTTTGGTTTGTAGTATCTGGGGCTCGACGTGGCTCGCCATCAAGATAGGGTTGGAAACAATGGCGCCATTGCTGGCGGCGGGGTGTCGCTTTCTTGTGGCAAGCGCACTCCTGTTTATCCTCATTACCGTTCGCGGCGTCAAAGTTCCGTTGAATCGCAATGATCGCAGGTTCTATGTGATCGTGGCGCTCACGGCGTTCAGCATCCCGTACGGACTGGTGTACTGGGGTGAGCAGTACATTCCATCCGGTTTGACATCTATCGTTTTTTCGATTTATCCGTTTACGGTAGCTCTCTTTTCATTCCTCTTTCTTCCGAATGAAAGGGTAACCATTTGGAAGATTTCCGGTATCGCGATAGGCTTCTTTGGTATTTTTACAATTTTTTCCAACGACATTCATATTTCAAATCCGAACGCAATATGGGGAATGGTAGCGATTCTGGCGAGCGCCGTTCTCCAGGCCTATTCCGTCATTGTCATCAAAAAGCACGGACATGCAATTCATCCATTTGCTATCACATTCGTTCCGATGCTTATGGGGGCCGTCCTCTTATTGGCGGCAAGTGTAATCTTTGAAGATTTCTCGAAGGTCGATTTTACGGTGCGAGCGATATTTACTATCTTTTATTTGGGAATTTTCGGATCGGTTGCTACCTTCGTCAGTTATTTTTGGCTTCTCAAAAGAGTTGAAGCTGTGATTCTTTCGCTTACGTCGTTCATCACGCCGATCATTGCCGTAATATTGGGAGTGATTGTTTTGGGAGAAGAATTTTCCCCCAGAACATTCCTTGGTGCCGGGTTTGTTCTTGGGGGTATCGGCGTTTCAAACTACGCCGAATTGATAAAATATCTAAGACGGAATGTTATTTCTGCAAAGTGATGCCAGTTACCGGTTCTGCTCATGTTTGGTAAGGTGACGGACACCTTACCGATTTACCTTGCCATATATTTTGGGATGATGTGATTTTGGGAAAGAGGTGTCCGTCACCTCTCACAAGAACGCAAAATTGACCACTTCCCCGTTACCCTCATTGTTGACATTACCTCCTGAAATAAGTATTATTTCAAAAATGATTTTGCGCCGTCAACAGCAGTTGACGTGCAGTGCAACGATTAATTCCCCCCAGATGGTGTTCAAAGAAATTCAGTTGTAGGCTCTTCATCCATTGAATAAATAATCGGAGACTCCGTCACGAAGAAGCTCATCTTCTTGTTATCCATTGTTATTGCCGTAGCGGCATTTATGCTTATTCAAAAGACATCCCAACGAAAGGGACCTCGCGAAGATCACGATGCATTGGAATCTGCCCCCGGCGACCGCGATAACCCCGATGCCGCATTTCGATTCAGGTATGCAATCCTTGCCGGTAACCAGCAGAACGTTGATTTCCTGCGACTGCGCAGGGAAGCTGTCAGCTACACGAATCTGAAAATGAAAAGTGATAAGAGGTTACACAAAATTTCTGCAACAGCCTGGTCCGCGGTGGGTCCGGGTAACATTGGCGGAAGAGTCCGTTCTATTGTTGTCAATCCCGCCAACAGCGACGAAGTTCTTATCGGCTCAGTGTCTGGAGGGATATGGAAAAGCACTGATGGAGGGGCATCATGGATTCCAAAATCAGATACAGCCGATGTCATGGCCATCGGCTCAATGCTGATCGACCCGACGAATAGCAATGTTGTGTACGCCGGCACGGGTGAAGGATGGTTGAATCAGGATGCGGTGTACGGCGGCGGAATTTACAAGTCCACCGATTTTGGCGAGACGTGGACTTTGCTTCCGAGTACGTCAGGAGCAGCGGTTGATAATTTTAGAAATGTGATGAAAATGGCAGCCGATCCATCGGGGAATATTTACGCGGCGACGAAAGATTGGACGATCAAATATGGCGGGGGTGACTACACTACGGATGGCGGTCTCTTCATGTCGTCGAACGGCGGAATATCCTGGATAAAAATTAGCTCAACGGATATGACGACGAACTATTTTACTCCGTACGATGTCATCCCAATTTCATCCTCGGTGATTATCTACGCTGTCGGAGCAAGCGGGTCAGCCCTTGGGGGGATTTATCGAACGACCAATGGGGGAACAAATTGGTCAAAAGTTGTTTCGAATTTGCCGACAGTGAACTACGGAAGGATCGCGTTCGGCCAGAATCCGGAAAATCCGAATACCATTGTCGCAGCGTTCGAATCTCTTGACACCACCGTCGCGGGAGACGGAGGGCTGAAAGGCATCTTCAAGTCGACGGATGCGGGCGCCACATGGGTTCAACTTCCGTCTCCGCCAAAAATTCAATCGACCGGAGGGTTATCATACTTCAGAGACCAGGGATGGTACGACAATGTCATCGCGATAGCGCCCTACGACACGAATACCATTTTCGCGGGAGGAGTCGATCTCATGAAATCGACGAACGGCGGCACCAGCTGGTCGCAGGAATCGTACTGGGATTTATATTTCGGAGCGCCGTATATCCATGCCGACCATCATGCCATTGTGTTTGACATGAACAATGCAAATACGATTTATGACGGTGATGATGGAGGCGTTTATAAAACAACAAACGGGGGCTCAACATGGACAAGTCTTAACCACGGTTTGGCGATCACGCAATTTTACAGCGGTGCAGTTTTTAAAAACGGCTCGACCTACTTCGGCGGAACTCAGGACAACGGCCATTTGAAGTACACCGGGTCGGGTTCTTCATGGACGGAAGCCGTCAGCGGAGACGGCGGCTATTCAGCGCAAGATCAAACAAACGCTTCGATTTCGTATGAGGAGTACGTCTACCTGGCAATGGCCAAGACAACGGACGGCGGCGTCACATGGAATAATTGCACCAACGGATTGAATGATGCGAATGATGACGGTAAATGTTTATTTATCGCGCCGTTCGCGATGAACCCGGAGAACTCAAGCGTGCTGGTGGCAGGCTCTACTAAAGTGTGGCTTACGAACAATTCGGCTGATTCTTGGACAGCCGCCAGCGGGGTCCTCTCGATTGGCAATGTCAGTGCCGTTGCCGTTGTGAATGCATCACCGAATTATCTGGCATTTGCCGGGACAACCAACGGGAAGATTTTCTGCTGCACGAATTTGAATCCGTCAGCGGGGGACACTACGTGGCAGGATGTCACACCGGCCGGAAACAACGGCGGCTGGGTACGGCGTATTACGGTCGACCTTAACAACAAAAACCGGCTCTTCGCTTGTTATGGCGGCTACAATGTAAACGGTACGCTGACGTTGCGCCACGTTTGGGCTTCTACCAACCAAGGGGCAACATGGTCGGATATTTCACAAAATCTTCCGAATGTGCCGGTCCATTCTCTTGTTATCGACCCGAATACTTCTTCGACATTGTATGTGGGGACTGAGACCGGCGTGTACACTTCGACAGACAACGGCACGACCTGGTCAACGTTCAATTCCGGCATGCCGTCGTACGTCCCGACGGACGAATTGGTAATTCAGAATGACACAAAAGCGCTCTTTGCATTCACCCATGGCCGCGGAGTATTTTCAACGGCTCCGTCATCAAACGTATCGCCGGGGTGGGTAATTCAAAATTCCGGAATTTCAACAAATTTAGCTTCGGTGAAAGCAGTTAGCCAATCGGTTGCATGGGCAGCAGGGAGCGGAGCGCAAGTGTTGACGACAACGAATAGTGGAAATACGTGGACGCCGGTTGGAGGCGGGGCCATTGGTACGGCGGACATTTATGTGGTCAATGCGATCGATGCAAACACTGCTTTTGTGTCGACGACCCCGGGCTCTTCAACGTTCATCTACAGGACGACAAACGCCGGCGCAACCTGGGCAAACGTCTTCAGTCTTACCGGTGGCTTCATTGATGGAATTAAAATGTTCGATGCGAGCAATGGCATCGCTGTCGGTGATCCCGTGGGAGGGAAGTGGACAGTTCTGAAAACGACCGATGGTGGAGCAACATGGGGACACATCTCGACTGAGCCGCTTCAAGTCGGCAACGAAGCCGGCTGGAACAATGCATTGGCGACGTTCGGCACAACGAATATTTGGTTTGGCACAAGCTCCGCCAAAGTGTATCGTTCGACCGACGGCGGATTAACTTGGGTGTCGAGCTCGGTTCCGTTCACGAACAGCGTCAGCGTTAATTTCAGCAGTGCTCTCTACGGACTGGCGGGCTCTGATTCCGGGGCGGCTGTGCGGACGACAGACGGCGGGGTAACGTGGACGCCTCTTTCCCTCGGCGGCTCCGGTATTGTGTCGGGTTTTTCTGGATCAGGAAGCGATTTCTTTGCATCACAAGGAGGGTCTGTGTACCGAAGCGAAGATTACGGTGCGACGTGGACAACATCGTTTACCGGCTCTATCGGCAGTTTAAATCATCTGGACTTTATCGCAAACGGCTCCAGCATCTTCGGCTGGACAGTGAGTGCCGGGGGGAGCATTGCCGCATTTTCCGGAGCTGTTTCAGGAGTTGAATCGACGGCCAACGTTATTCCGACAGAGTTTGTGCTCGAACAAAACTATCCAAACCCGTTCAACCCTCAAACAAAAATCGAGTTTGAAATTCCAAAAGCGTCACACGTCTCCCTTAAAATCTATAATTCAATCGGCGAAGAAGTGACAACCTTAGTGGATAATGTTGTGAATGCCGGGACACACTCCGTTGATTGGAACGGCAGGAACCGGTTCAACTCAACTGTAGCAAGCGGCGTTTACTTTTACCGATTAGTCGCGGATAATTTTGTCGAAACAAAAAAAATGTTGCTGATAAAATGAGATTAACGGCGGACGCAGGGATCATATGATCGACCGTGAGCCCTTTCATCCATGATGCAAGCGTAGATAATAATTCAGAGCGCAGGCAGCGGTTGTTTCATTCCCTGCGCTTTCTTATTTTTCAAGGGAGCATTTCATCACAATCATAGCGAGAAGAGGATGAATCTTCATGATCAAGCGGATTGCACACATTAGTATTGCAGTGAAAAATCTCGACCTTTCAAAAGAGCTTTTTTCAAAACTTTTTGGGAACGATTTTCCACGCACCGAAAAGGTCGAAGAGCAAAATGCCATGGTCTCGTTTTACCCGGTCGGTCAAAGCTCGGTTGAATTGATCGAAGCTATTGACTCGTCCGGCGCAGGATCGGCCATTACCGACTTTATCGGGAAGCGGGGCGAAGGCCTTCACCATATTTGTTTGGAAGTCGATGATATCGAGAAAGAAATTCAGAGGTTGACAAATCTCGGGTTTCGTTTCGCAAGCAAGGCGCCATTTTTAGGCGGAGGCGGCTGCCGTGTAGCATTCATGCATCCCAAGTCTACGAACGGCGTCCTCATCGAGCTTAGTCAACCGATTGAATCCACAAAGCCGTAATCGCCGTCGAGAATGCCCGATAACGAAAAAATAATCTCGTTCACGAAAGAAGAGATCTCGCTCGACGAAAAGCTGGGAAACCTCCCGGTATCGCCGGGAGTGTACCAGTTTAAAGACAAAGAGGGAACGGTTCTCTACGTCGGCAAAGCGAAAATCCTTCGCAACAGGGTGCGGCAGTATTTCCACAAGTCCCGCGTGCTCGACCCGCGCATCGCCCTGATGGTCGAGAAGGTTTCCGATGTAGAAATTATTACGACCGATTCGGAAGTTGAAGCGCTTATCCTCGAGGCAAACCTCATTAAATCGAAGAAGCCGCGCTACAACGTCAACCTGAAAGACGACAAAAGTTATCCGTACATCGTTATCACGAACGAGCCCTACCCGCGCGTTTTTGTGACCCGCCGTGTCTCCCGGGACGGATCGCGTTACTTTGGACCGTACACGGACGTGCACACCATGCGCTCGGCGTTGAAAACCGTGCGCGACATTTTCATGATCAGAAGCTGCAACTTCCACATCGACCAAGAATTCATCGACAAGAAAAAAACGCGCGTGTGCCTCGATTATCACATCAAGAAATGCGAAGGTCCATGCGAAGGGCTGGTTTCGCAGGAGCGCTACAATCAAATGATCGACCACGTTGCACAGGTGCTTCTCGGGAAAAGCACCAGCGTGATCGAATCCCTCGACATCCAGATGAAATCGGCAGCAGCGGAGTTGAAATTTGAAGACGCGGCGGTGTTCAGGAACCGCATGCGAGAACTCGAAGTCTATTCTTCGAAACAAAAGATCGTCGACATTGAACTGCACGACCGCGATATCATTGCCGTTGCAGCGGAAGGGGATGATGCGTGCGGCGTCATCTTTAAAATCCGGGAAGGGAAAGTGCTCGGCAGGCAGCATTATTATGTGAGCAAAGTGGAGGGCATGAGCGAATCGGAGGTCATCGAAGCGCTGGTGCAGCGGTACTACCTCGAATCGAACGATGTCCCCCCCGAAGTAGTTCTCTCATCTTCCATCGAATCGGGCGACGCGGCGAAAGAATGGCTGACCCGCCAGCGTGGAAAACCTGTCGACGTGGTGGTGCCCGTTGACGGCGAAATTGCAAGGCTTGTTTCGATGTGCAGCAAGAACGCAAAATATCTTTTGGATGAATTGAAGCTGCAAAAAATGAAGCGGGAAGATTTCATTCCCCATGCGGTTCAGTCGCTGCAGCGAGATTTACATTTGAAGAATCCGCCGCGGCGCATCGAATGCTTCGATATCTCGCATTTGCAGGGAACGGAAACGGTTGCATCGATGGTTGTGTTCGAGGACGGCAGGCCGAGGAAAAGTGATTACCGGAAGTTCAAAATCCGAACGGCGGCCGAAGGAAATCTTGTCGATGATTTTGCGAGCATGAGGGAGGTCGTCCGCCGACGGTACACGCGCTTGGTGGAAGAGCAATCGACATTGCCCGATTTGATCATGGTGGACGGGGGCAAGGGACAGCTCTCCAGCGCCTGCGAAGTGTTGAATGAATTACATCTTCAATCGCAGCCGATCATCAGCTTGGCAAAGCGGCTCGAAGAAGTGTTCGTGCCGGATGAGAGCGACCCTGTTCCCATTCCGAAAACCTCCTCTGCACTGCGGCTGTTGCAGCAAATCCGCGACGAAGCTCACCGTTTTGCCATTACGTTCCATCGTTCGCTGCGAGACAAACGAACGCTTCAAACGGAGCTTGACCTCATCGAGGGGGTCGGGAAAAAGCGTGCGAAGGAATTGCTGGAAGCGTTTGGGTCGGTACAGGGAGTGAAATTTGCAACGGCAGCGCAGCTCGCCGAAATCGTCGGTGAAAAAGTCGCGGTGAAAATACGGGAGTATTTTGAAGAACCGGCGGGGGAAGAAACATAGGATGACCTGATGCCACAACGTTCTCAATCTCGCATCAGTTATGGCATGACCGTCGCAATGGCCGGATTATTCTAAAATTGAGACTTCTGAATAATTTTAAAAGTATGGCTCGCGCAAAGACGCAAAGTGATTTAAAAACAGGGTCTTTGCGCCTTCGCGGCTTGGCGAGAGACAATTTTTCAGAAGCCTCAAATTGGTAGTGGTCAATTTTGTTTTTGCAGCGAGAGGTGACGGACACCTCACTCCCAAAATTGGTGCTGTTACAGTTTGAAGGTCATTGCGAGCGGAGCGAAGCAATCCCCTACGTTAAGGGGAGATTGTCCCGCTGTAGGGGATCCTCCGAAGGAGTCAGACTGTGTGAAAAGCCTTGAAAATGTCATCGCGAGGAGCGGAGCGACATGACGATCTTAGAAACTCGAAAGAAAAAGTGAGATTGCTTCGACAAAAAACGTCTCGCAATGACAATCCTTTTGTTTTCACACAGTTTGAGTCCTTTGGACTGTTGGGAATTCGGCAAACAACGCCTCGCTTGATTTTTGCTCGAAATATTTCTACACTTTCGTACAAACGGGATTGGAAGGCAAGAAAACCCACATGGATGCCGATCATTTGTTGTCTTCTTAAAACAGGAAAAGCAGCTATGGATTCGCTCTGCTCCCGCAACGACCTCTTGAAATCCGCTCTATGCCGATCAAAAGGGGTTTTTTATTTCCGTCGGCAGATTCTAGAGCGTGCAATGACCGCCATCTTTTCAAAGTCTATAACGTATGACGCCCCCCTTTAATTTTCTTCTGCCTGTCGGCCTGATGCTGATCGGTTTTTGCATACTGTTATGGAGCTCGCTGCTCCGGCAGAGGCGTCACGATATTGAGCTGGGCCAGAGCGAAGCGCGCTACCACAGTTTTTTTGAAAATTCTCCGATCTCGCTTTGGGAAGAGGATTTTTCCGAAGTCAAAGCGTATACGGACCGTTTGCGGAAATCCGGCGTTAAAGATTTTAAGAGATATTTTTTGAACCATACGGGAGAAGTCACAGCATGTGCCGGCATGGTGAAAGTTCTTGATATCAATAAAGCGACGATGAGGCTGTACGGAGTTGAAAATAAAAAAGATTTTTTTGCGGGGCTGAACTTCGTTTTCGGTGATGAGGTTCATGAAGCGTTCATCGATGAGCTTGTCGCCGTTGCTTCGAATAAATCGACGTATGAAGGGGAGGATTTCAACCGGACATTTACCGGGGAGCGGAAAGACATTTTTTTGAAATGGTCCGTGGTGCCGGGGCACGAAACGGATTATTCAAAGGTACTCGTATCGATCGTCGATATCACGGAGCGGAAACTTGCCGACCAGGCTCTGCGCGACAGCGAGAAGAGGTACCGCGATCTCGTTGAAAATATCAGCGAAATCTATTTTGTCTGCGACGATCGGGGGATTATCGTTTACTGCAGTCCGAATTTCTTTTCAGAGACGGAGTACTCGCCCGAAGAAATCATCGGTAAGCCTTTTTTGAGCCTGATTGTTCCTGAAGACCGGGCGCGGGTTTTGAAATTCTTTCGCGACCGGACAAACGACGGCACAGTCGATACGACATGCGAATTCCGCGGGAGGAGAAAAGACGGCAGCGCCACGTGGGTGGAACAATCAACCCGCATCATACGAGATTCGCAGGGTCATGTGAAGGAGTATCGCAATGTTGTCCGGGACGTTACCGAGCGGATTCATGCACGAGACGAATTGGCTTCAAGGGAAAAAAGGTTTCGCGCACTGATCGAAGAAAGTTCCGACGTCGTTGCACTGATTGACCGAGAGGGAAACTTTTCTTACGTCAGCCCCTCCATTACCAGGATTCTCGGTTACCTGCCGGATGAGTTACTCGGGTGGAGTGCGTTTGTACTGATTCATCCGCTCGACCTCGATTCCACCAAGCGGCTTTTTGGCGACCTTCTGCGTGAACCTTCGAATATCGCCGCTGCAGAAATCCGGTTCAAGGACAAGAATGGTTCGTGGCGATGGATAGAAGGGGTGGCAAAAAATTTGCTCGAAGATCCGTCAGTGAAAGCCGTGGTTGTCAATTTCCGCGACATCACCGACCGGAAGGTTGCCGATGAAATGTTGAGGGAGCTCCCGATTCGCATTATCAATGCCCAGGAATCGGAGCGGCGGCGGGTTGCTCGCGACCTCCACGACAGCGTCAACCAAATTCTCTCGTCGGTGAAATTCCGTCTGGAAAGCGTTGAAGAGCGGACGAAGCACGGGGAAAAGGCGTTGCGGAACGTCGTGACGAGCGCGAAGGTTTCGCTCGAAAAAGCGATGCAGGAGGTGCGCGGGATTTCACAAAATTTGCGGCCGAGCGAGCTGGACGACCTCGGAGTTATTCCGGCGGTAAGAAGTATGTGCGAAGAATTCAAAGAGGCGACGAAGATCAACGTCAACCTGAAGTTCACACGTTTTCCCAAAAAGCTTTCCCCCGAAATTGAGGTTACGATGTACCGAATTATCCAAGAAGCCTTAAGCAACGTTGCGAAGCACTCAGAAGCAACCCGTCTGGTTATTCGCTGTGAACGGGAACGATCGCTACTTTCATTGACGATCAAAGATAATGGAAAAGGGTCCGACCAGCACAACCTTGCGGCACATCCTCAAAAAAATTCCGGCATGGGCTTGTTGAACATGAAGGAACGAGCGGCCTACGTCGGCGGGACGGTTTCTGTTCACTCAGCTCCAAAAAAAGGGACGGAAATCTGCGTGCGGCTTCCTTTTGAATCCGGAAAAACCAAGGAGGCGAAGAAGTGAAAAAAACGAAAATAACGTTACTGCTTGTTGACGACCATCCGCTTGTGAGGGAAGGACTCCGCTCGTGCCTTGATCAGGAAAAGACATTTGAAATTGTCGGCGAGGCGGTCGACGGCCAGGAGGCTCTTCGCCAGGCAAAGAGCCTGCTTCCCGAAATTATCCTTCTTGACATCAACATGCCCGGGATGAACGGCGTCGAAACCGCGAGATTGCTCAAGAAAACGGTTCCCAAGAGTAAAATACTTATCCTCACAATGCACGACACCAAGGAGTACGTCGGCAGAATGGTTTCTATGGGGGTCCAGGGTTACGTGCTCAAAGATTCCTCGCCGTCGGAATTGATCGCCGCTATCGAGGCTGTCCACCATGGAGAAACATACTTCAGCCCGAAGGTTTCCCAGACGGTGATGAACGATTATGCGAAGATCGTTAAGGCGAAAGGGAAAAAAGGAAGTGTTGAGCTTTCGCGACGCGAATCGGAAGTTCTCGCGCTGATCGCCGAGGGGCTGGGGAATAAAGAAATTGCCGGCCGATTGTTTGTCAGCGTTCGGACCGTTGAAACGCATCGGGAGCGAATCATTCGCAAGCTCGACATTCATACGGTTGCCGGACTGACCCGGTACGCGCTCACAAAAGGGATTGTCACTCTTGAGTAATATCCGTATATTACCCGACAGCAAATATCCGTATGTACCCCGATAGTGTAAACTTGCTTGTTTGCATATTTTTCTACAAACTTCAGTAAAGCCGATTTACCACCATGGAAGCGCTTTTAACAATGCGCCTTCTTCCTTATTTCAGCGCCATTCGGCGATCCTGAGAAGAGGATGAGTGTCATTATTCGACGAGTGTACCAGTGGCAGAAACCACGTCATATCAAATTGTAGCGAAAGAAGCTTCGGGAAAACCCGTTCAAGGGTTCATTTCCGCAAGCTCTCCCACGGACGCGAGACGAAGAGCAAAATTGCATCCCCGTTTTCGCGATACGACCCTTGTGTCGGTCCGCAGAAAAAAGAATTTTGCATACCGTGTGCGCCACGGGACAAAGACCATCGACGGGTTTCAAAGTGCGTACACGCGCGCGGAGGTTGTTTCGGCCCTGGAGCGTATCGGGTTCGATGTGCGGTGGGTGCGGCGGCATTATGATATTCGTTTTAAAGCGGCATCGAATGAAATTGTATCGTTCGTGGGGACGAGCGCGCGTCTTCTGGAGCAGAAACTTCCGTACACGGAAGTTCTCCAGGTGATGGTGAACAGCGTCAAGGACAAAAACATGAAAGTCGCATTGCGCGACATCATCCTTGACCTGAAGAACGGCATGGATTCGCGCGAAGCCTTCATGAAGCAAGGAAAGATTTTTGGAGAGCATACTGCCCTCATGCTCGGGATTGCCTCAAAGAGCGGAGACATGACGACGATTTTCAAGAGCGTCGCCGCACTTGTCGAGCGGCAGGCTGAGTTCAAGAAAGGGTTGACGAGTGCGTTGATTTTACCGGCGGTCACGTCGCTCACTCTTGTCGGCGCCATCGCGTTTTATGTGTTATTCCTCCTTCCGAAGATGATGAATCTCATGGGTCCGCTGATCGACGAGGTGCCGCCGCTGACGCAGTTCACGTTGAATGTGAGCAATGCGCTGCAGAACAATTTGCTGCTCATCATCGTCCTGTTCATTCTTATTGTCGGCGGTTTTTATGCCTACATCATTTCTCCGAAGGGCCGCCTCCAGATGCACAAGTACATTATCAAGATTCCGTACGTCGGAAATATTCTTCGAAACACAAGCACCGAGATCTTTTGCCGCGTTCTTGGAATCATGTATGCGTCGGCCGGTGAAAACATCGAAACGATCCAGCTTGCGGCTGAATCGAGCGGGAATCGATACCTCGCTCTCCAGATCAAGACCGTCGCGATTCCCACGATGTTGAAATACGGAACGGAATTGGCAAAAGCTCTTGAAGCGGTGAATTTTTTTCCGGAGATGTTCCTCTCCAGGTTCAGGACCGCAGCAGAGACCGGTGCGGTGAAAGACACGGCGAACCAGCTTGCGGATTTTTATCAGATGGAAAATCACTACGCGATGAAAAACCTGATAAATTTTATCGAGGTCTTTGTCTCCGTCATTATTATGGCGTCGATGATTTTTCTGACTCTGCTCTCCTCGGAGACGGCGTCGCTGAATATCAAATCGATGTAGGCCGCCGGTAGTAGCGCGTTGTTGCAAGATGTCGGACATCTTGTTCGTTACGCCTGACGGATTTTTCAAATGAGCACAAACCTTCGAGTACGATGTCCGACATCTTCTTGAAAAAATACATCTACAATGCAGACACGCAGCGCAAAAAAAGAACTGGGCGATATCCTGATCGATAAGGGAATCATCCAGCCGGAAGTGCTTGAACGCGCCATCGAGGTTCTGAACAAGGAAGAGAACAAGGGGCGGCGTAAGTTGCCGCAGATCCTTGTCGATCAGTTCAAGATGGACAGGGACCTCGTCTACCGTGAAGTTGCGGATTACTACGCCTTCCGGACGCTTGATATCTCGATGGAGACCATCGATGACGGCGTTCTTGGATTCATCCGGAAAGAATTGACGTCTCTTCCCGAGTCGATTCGCGAGATGGTCCACGAGAATAATGTTTTGCCGTATTCCATCGACCCCGAACGTCCGGGGAGGCTCCTCGTGATAACGCCCGACCCGACCAAGCCCGAAGTGTACAAAATTGCGCGGACGTTCCATTACCAAAAATTCGAAATTTGCTATGTGCCGCTGAGCCAGTGGGATGGATTGTGGAAGAGGGTCAGCATCGACAAAGCGGTGTACAAGGACAAGGAGACAATGCTGCGCGGCGAATCCTTCGTCGACGAAGCGGAAGAGGATTCCGAAAATTACGAGCAAGCGCTCGAAGAAGAGATCAGCCGCAGCGGACTCGTTGACCTTGTCGAGAGTATTTTTGTCGATGCCGTCCGGGTCGGCGCGAGCGATATCCACGTGATTCCCCGCGGCGACAGGGTCACGGAGTTTCACTTCCGCGTCGACGGGAAATTGTCGCGGTGGTACACGAATAATGAAACGCGGGCCGAAGCGGTCTCCGCCGTCGTAAAAGACAGGGCCAAGAACTTGGACCGGTTCGAGCGCAACATGGCTCAGGACGGTTTTGCACAGTTGACGATCGACAAAAAAACTGTTCGTTTCCGCGTTTCCGTCATCCCCCTGATCGGAAAAGAACTGAAGAACAAGTTCGAGTCGATCGTTATTCGCGTGTTGATGGAGCCGGTGGTCGGCGGGAGCATCGAAGATCTCGGGTTCGACCCGTACAGCGAAAGCGTGGTGCGCAAAGCTATCGCGAAGCCGTTCGGGATCATCATCATCACCGGCCCGACGGGAAGCGGGAAAAGCACGACGCTGGTTGCGGCGCTCCGCACGGTAATGGACACATCGCTCAACATCATCACGGTGGAAGACCCGGTCGAATATTTTATCGAAGGTGCCCGGCAGGTGAAGCTGAATTCAAAGCTCGATTTCGAAGGAGCGCTTCGCGCCATCCTTCGCCACGACCCCGATATCGTCATGGTGGGAGAAATTCGCGACAAGCTGACCGCGGAGATCGCCGTGAAGCTGGCGAATACCGGACATCTCACGTTATCGACGCTTCATACGAACGATGCGCCGAGCGCGGTGTCGCGATTATATAAGATGGGCATCGAACCGTTCCTTATCGCCTACAGCATCAACATTATCATCGCGCAGAGGTTAATCCGGAAATTGTGTGAACGGTGCAAAAGCCCCATCAACGAGCCGGACGTTCCGCTGCTGCGAAAGCTCGGTATGCCGGAAGAAGAAATTCGTTCCACGAAATTTTATCAACCGATCGGCTGCAGCGAATGCATTAAAGGCTACAAGGGTCGGACCGCAATTCACGAGGCGCTCTACTTCACGAAAGAAATCCGTCAGCTTATCCTCGACGCCGGTTCATCCGTCAACGAAGAAGCGGTCAGGCAGCTCGCGCTCAAGAACGGGATGCGCACACTGCGAATGAATGCGCTCGAACTTCTCAAGAAAGGCATCACCACGGTCGAAGAGGTCGCAAGCGTGACTGCCGACGAAGATTAGGGTATGCAGTTTCATACGATCAACCCCGGCTTTTAACCCTTTCCCTGGAAGAGACCAGTGTTGTTAATGGTTATATGATGGTGTGCGGTATTCCATGTCCTCTATGAGTTTTGTGATTTATCTTACTGCAGATTTTGAAGCGTTCGATATAGTATCGCAGTGTAGTGACGTAATTGTTTTTGAACGTTCTTCCGAAGAGGCTTAACCATGAGCCTTGGGCAGACGATGATTTCGGCGGCATTTTTTGTATTGCTGACTCTGGCAGTCCTGAGTGCCAATAAGATGATCCTCGAAAATACAAAGTTTTATTTGCGGGAAGAGGCGATAGAGCAGGGTTCGAATTTTGGCAACGCCTTGCTTAGTGAAATTTTGACGAAAAAATTTGATTCGCAAGTGACACTTGACGCAACGGGTAAAGTTACAGGCCCTTACAATTCTGGCAATTTGCCATGGCCTTCTACACCGACACTTTTTGATCCGCCAAGTGCGATGGGGACATCCGCAGCAACAGAAGACAATGTCATGCCCGGTGGAAATCCCGATGTGGTGCCTTATAAATCGATCCGGGGGGATAGTCCAAGCTGGTTTGATGATGTAGATGACTACAAAGGATATGAAAGGACGGCAAATTCTGCTGACATCTCTGGGTACACCTTAAAAGTGAACGTTTATTATGTTACGAAGAAAGTTCTCTCGAACCCGACTAGAGACACAGTTGTAACCGCGGGCGCCCAGACCTACTTCAAAAAAATTGATGTTACCGTCACCCAGTCTATTTACCTGCCACCAAATGGTCTGACGCTTAGCGCTATTGCGACGTACTAATGAGCACAATGCTGGACATAATAGGGTCGATGGTCATTCGGGGCGCTATTGTGCTCATGA
Organism: uncultured Bacteroidota bacterium; assembly: GCA_963717445.1. Taxonomy (GTDB): domain Bacteria; phylum Bacteroidota; class Ignavibacteria; order UBA10030; family UBA8401; genus JAGVPT01. Next base: position 3,497,114 of record OY970334.1, read on the forward strand.
CCCTTTATCTGAGCGTCGGTTTGCAGAATGCCTACACTTATAAAAGTACACTTTACGTAGTCAAGCAGAAGACCGTTGTGCCGGCAGAGATCTTGACCGACGATATTCGGCTCGCGGGTTATGGACCAACCGGGACGACAAAAGTATTTGCGACCGCCATGTCCCAGGCAATGCAGTTTACGGCTGACATTAACAATGACGGCGTCGCCGACGTTGTTACGTATTATCTTGGTCCCACATACACAGGTTCTGTTCATCGAAGTTTATACAGAACGGTAAGTTGCTATAATGGGAATGCGGCCTTCGAATTGATGCGCGATGTCGATTCATTGTGCTTTACATACTACGATTCTTTAGGAAACACAAAGGCTTACAGCACGAATGTCTCCGGGATTAAGTCGATTAAAGTGAGTCTCGTAATGGAATCGAGCGGACAGGTTGCAGATGAGATAACTACATCTCCAACAGCGCCGGGTCTGTACTCACGTAAAATTACTGTCGACACCACGGTCACAAATTTCTCCACAAAATACGTGAGGGCATATTGGGAACGAACTGTTTTTCCTCAAAATCTTTAAGGAATTGAAAAGGCAGCCCTCCTCTATACACCGTATTTGTGAATATACGTCCCCGCCCGTATTGTTATTGCGCGGAAAGATGTTATTTTTAACTTAGTTTAAAGAACAAGAGAGACAAGCTTCGAAGGAAGCTCTCACATGTAGGTAAGCCAAATCAGCGAGGGAACTATGGGAACTTCAAAGGTCATTATCGGCCTTGGGGCGTATGTGATGATCGGGGCGTTTGCGTTGTTGTTTACAACGACAGACCAGGATTTTTACACCGTAGCTCAGTCTCAAGCGTTCCACGATGCCGCACGGCAAATTTCAAATGCCGGCATAAAGTTCGCCATAGGAGATGTCGGAGGGAACTCAGGGGCCGGCTTCCCTTCAAGCACGGTGAACATGAACGGCGGGAGCGCTTCGTATGTTGCTGATAGGCCGGTTGGTCTTGCTGCGACACAGATGCGTGTGACATCGACCGGAACCTACAACGGGTTCCAGGTGACGATGGTTGCGATCTTGCAGTATAACGGAGTGAAATGGACGCTCCAACGAATCTACCAGCAGCCGGATGCTACTGAATATTCCCGGTTGAGTTAAAAACTTCACAACATAATTTTTTGTCGAAAATGCGATGCATCGAAAAGTGCATCGCATTTTTTATTTTACTTTGGAGAGATGTCGGACACCGTTTCAAGAAAATCGGGTAAATCAAATAGGTGTCCGACATCTAACGGCGAGGGTATGTGCGTCGGAGAGAGGGAAAGGGGGTGTGTTGAGGCGCGTTCGTCCTTATCCACTGTTCGATTATATCCAGCACAGCACGGATGTTGTTTCTAGAAGCTATCTCAAAAACTCTTGATTATGTCCTTCTGAAGGAATACTGACAGATCATTGTCATTCTGAACCCCGTCGCTTTTCAGACGGGGTGAAGAATCCATGACAATGACATACCTTGACTCTACTAGGCTTGCAAGTCATGGATGCTTCTCCCGCCACAAAGCGGCGGGATCAGCATGACATTTACGGCTGCTTTCTGCATGAAAACCATTTTTGAGATGGCTTCTAGTATCGGATTCTTTGATTCTCAAGAACTTTATTCCGAGCGATTCCACAACCGTTCTTGCCGCGCAGCATCTTTCTCCCGTGCTTCATCACCTTCATGGGAACCGCCGTCAATCTCAATTGCAAGGTTTAGTGCAAAGCAGAAACCCACCGCCTGTGGCGGTGGTTATGTTGGGTTGGCTATGCCTGTCATTCCGGTCGAGTCCCGCTTTCAGGCGGGACGAAGAACCGGAATCCAGAGTCAATCAACGGAACTGGATTCTGCGTCAAGCGCGGAATGACATACTTTTTCTTTTCGAAAGCCACCATCTATGATGGTGGTCGTTTACTTCATTACAAAAAAAATCAACAATAAATTGATCGATCGGCTTTTGCCGATGAAAGTCGTATCCGAGCATTTGTTTATTGCGTAACTTTTTCCATAACAACACCTCACCAAAGGTGCTCTTATTACGTAAACCGCGGGCAATACCTTTTAAGGACGGATTGTATAAAATGATTTTCCGCGTCATGCTTACTCAGACTTCCAACACACCCCTAACCCCTCTCTCTTGCCCCGCAGGCCCACACACAGAGGGGAATATGATGGGAACAGATGAGAAATGCACATTTTTTCCCCGCTCCCTTTCGTGCCCACAGTCGCAAAAACGGAAAGTATCTGAATTTCTCTTCTTAACACTTCCCTCTGCAGCGAGGTATGTGTGTCGGGGAGAGGGGAAGGGGGTGTGTTGAGGCATTGGAGTTTATAAGAAAGATTCAACACAAAGCGTCATGTTTGATACTGGAGATGTCGGGCACCTTTCTGATTTAGCTGCCAAATATTTCAAAGCTACCACGATTTTCCTGCTAAGGTATCCGGCATCCAACAAACAATGGGAATTGATTTTAAGCTACAGCATTATTACTATAGATTGAAACCTACGCTCGTTACAATCGTATTACGTTTTCACATCCCCCTTTATTTTTGCATTATTTCATGAAAGGCGTCTCAATGCATCTTTTGACATTTGTAGCTTTTTCTTTTTTCGGTTTGATGATCGCAGAATCTCAGGCGGCGATTGCCCAGCAGCGCGACCGGGCAAAAATTCCGGACAAGGACAAATGGAACCTTGCAGAACTTTATCCTACCGACGATGCATGGAAACAAGCGAAGGAGCAGCTTGTTGCCGAGATTCCGTCAATGAAAAAATTTCAGGGAACGCTCAGCTCGTCGCCGGGGCAACTGCTCGGGTGCCTGGAATTCGGCAGTCATCTCGCCAAAGAATATGCCCGTCTTGCCGCTTACGCCAGCATGAGCTCCGATCGGGATACGCGGGAATCAAAATATCTTGCCATGAAACAGGAAATGAGCCAGATCGGCTCCACGATCGGGGCCTCCGCCGCATTCATCGAACCCGAGATTCTCAAAATAGACAGGGCAACGGTGGACTCGTTTCTGAAACAGGAAAAGAAGCTGGAAGTCTACCGTCATTACCTCGACGATATCTTGAGACGCCAAGCGCACACGGGAAGCGAGGGAGAAGAAAAAATTATCGCCGATGCCGGTTTGATGGCCGACGGTCCGGAAAATATTTTCAACGTGTTCTCGAATGCCGACTTTCCGTATCCGGAAATCGTCTTGAGCGACGGAAAGAACGCGAAGCTTGACCCGGCCGGGTTTGCCCTGTACCGGGCGTCGACAAACCGCGAGGACAGGAAAAAAGTTTTTGAAGCGTATTTCGGCGCGTTAAGCCAATACCGCAGGACGTACGGGGCAGAGCTTTCAGCGAACGTCAATAAAGATATCTTCTACATGAAAGCGCGGAAGTATGAATCCTCCCTTCAAAGCGCCCTCGACGCCTATAACATTCCGGTGCAGGTCTATCACAGTCTTATCGATAATGTCAATGCCAACCTGGCGACCTTCCACCGTTACCTGAAGCTGAGGAAACGGATCCTCGGGGTTGATACGCTCCACTATTACGACCTTTACGCTCCGCTCCTCAGCGATGTGGATCTGAAATATTCGGTCGATGAGTCGAAACAAAATGTCCTTGCCGCGCTCGCACCACTCGGCGATGAATACCTTGCCGTTACGCGAAGGGCTTTCTCCGAACGATGGATTAACGTCTTTCCGAACGATGGGAAACGGAGCGGCGCCTATTCCAACGGTTCGGCATACGATGTCCATCCTTATATGCTCCTCAACTTTAACGGCAAGTACGACGACATGAGCACGCTTGCTCATGAGCTCGGGCACACGATGCAAAGCTATTTCTCTAACAAGACGCAGCCTTATCCGACGGCCGACTATCCTATTTTTGTCGCGGAAGTTGCCTCGACGTTCAACGAAGCGTTGCTGATTGATTACATGCTAACGACGATCAAGGACGACAAAGTGAAACTCTCGCTGCTCGGGAAATATCTGGAGGGGATTAAAGGGACGGTATTCCGGCAGACGCAGTTTGCCGAATTCGAGCTCCGCATCCACCAGCTTGCCGAACAAGGAACTGCTTTGACGGGCGACAAGCTCAACGAAGTCTGCATGGAGATTACGAAGAAATATTATGGGAACGACGAGGGAATATGCATTGTCGACGATGAGATTCAGTCCGAGTGGAGCTACATCCCGCATTTCTACTATAATTTCTATGTCTACCAGTATGCGACGGCATTTACCGCATCATGTGCGCTTTCGGAAGAAGTGCTGGTCGGCGACACAGCAGAGACAAAACGGTATCTAGAATTTCTTTCCGCAGGAGGGTCGGACTATCCGATCGACTTGTTGAAGAAAGCGGGGGTCGACATGACCACGTCTGCACCGTTTGATCTGACGATGAAGAAAATGAATCGGGTGATGGACGAAATGGAAAAAATACTTAATGAGATAGGGAAGTAATCACCGCCTTGAAATGCAACACCGAAGCCCTGCTTCTGCAGGGCTTTGATCTTTTATCGCTTTTGCCTTAACAGTGACTCGTTTTGAGAAAGAAGAGGATTGGTTTGATGCATGCCGTCGTCTGACTGGGTTTGACAATGTTCCTTTCTTTCCGAGAAAGAAAGGAACCAAAGAAATCTTTCGAAATCGTAACGCGCTGATTCAGTCCCAGTCGCACGTGCTATCAATTTCGGTGCTTGAAGATTGATGACCATTCTGAGATTGTCTTCTAGCACCGAAATTGAAACCCTTCGATTGAATCTTCCCCCTCGCGCGCCCGACAATTTCGATTGTAGCAATTACTGATTATGAAAAGTTCTCGGAATCGGCGGTATTGTGTTGGAGGGGCGATGCGTGCGTTGAGAAAACGGTGGGCACGTGGGAGGCTTACGCGAACCGTTTTCTCAGGCTTGTGTGTTGGGAGGCATCGTAAGGGTTCCGATTCCGAGAAGCTCTCTTTGCTTCTTTCTCTGGCAACAGAGAAAGAAGTGTGGATGAATGAAGAGGCTGTCATCGAAACTGAAACACCACCTTCGCTTCTATTGCTATGGAAATTCGCCACTTTACATTGTGGGCCAAAATTGTAATATGTAAGATGTTCTTATCCACAATTACAAATACCATTATTAACGCAAAAAGGCTTCCAATAAAAACATGACAAATCCAAACGACAAAAAACATCGTTCTCTTTTGCAGAGAATTGCGCGGCGGGCAATGCTGGAAAGAGGACTTCTTCCCGATTTTTCTTCTCAGGCACTTGAAGAGCTCGACAGCCTTCACGAGCTTGTGCCGCAAGGAGGAGCAGCGATCCGCGATTTCAGGAACCTTCTCTGGTGTTCAATCGACAACGATGATTCGCTCGACCTCGACCAGCTTACCGTCGCTGAAGTGAGTGCTGCGGGGGCCGTAAAAATACTTGTCGCTATCGCCGATGTTGATGCTATCGTCAAAAATCGAACGGCGCTCGACGGCCATGCCCGGCATAATACAACGTCGGTATACACCGCGGCAAAAATATTTCCTATGCTGCCTGAGAAACTCTCCACCGACCTTACCTCTCTTAATTTTGCATCGGACCGTTTTGCGGTCGTTATTGAGATGGTCATCGGCAACGATGGATTGCTTCAGAGCTCGGATATCTACAGGGCGACGGTTCGTAACCGCGCAAAGCTGGCCTACAATAGCGTTGCCGAATGGCTCGAAGGGAACGGTCCCATGCCGAAAGAGATTGCAGCGGTCAATGGTCTCGACGAAAACATCCGGCTTCAAGATCGAACGGCCCAGAAGATGAAAGCGCTTCGGTACGTTCATGGCGCCCTTAATTTCGAGACAATCGAAGCCCGTCCTGTTTTCGACAATGATGAGATCACGAACCTTGAAGTCGAACGAAAGAACAGAGCCAAAGACATTATTGAAGATTTCATGATCGGCGCGAACGGTGTCACCGCGCGATACCTTGCATTAAGAATGTATCCATCGCTGCGTCGTATTGTCCGCACTCCCAAAAACTGGAGCCGTATCGTCCAGCTTGCACTGGAACGGAATTTCACGCTTCCCGAGAAGCCCGATTCAAAGTCGTTAGGACAATTCTTGGTTGCGGAGCAAGCCGCCGACCCTCTTCGTTTTCCCGACCTCTCTCTCAGCGTCATTAAGCTTATGGGTCCCGGTGAATATATTGTCGAACGGCCGGAAGACGCAGCGATCGGACACTTTGGACTTGCAGTTAAAGATTATTCTCACTCCACGGCGCCGAATCGGCGATACCCCGACCTGATTACACAGCGTATGCTAAAAGCGGCGATAGCGGGAGATTCCCAACCGTACACGGAGGACGAATTAGAAACGCTTGCAAGCCACTGTACTGAAGAGGAAGACGCCGCGAAAAAAGTTGAGCGCCAGGTGGAAAAATCCGCCGCGGCAATGCTGCTTGAATCGAGAATCAGGGAACAATTCGATGCGATTGTCACCGGGGCTTCTGTCAAAGGAACCTGGGTTCGTCTTCTGCATCCGCCCGTGGAAGGAAGGCTTGTCAATGGTTTCGAAGGCATGGAAGTAGGACACAGGCTCCGTGTCGAGCTTGTCTACACAGATGTCGATAGAGGATATATCGATTTTAAAAAAATCTGATTTCGTACGCTTCATCTCGTTCCCAACGTCCCAGAGCGTGTGAAAAGCCTCGAAAATGTCATCGCGAGGAGCGAAGCGACGTGGCGATCTTAGAAATTTGAAAGAAAAAGGGAGATTGCTTCGACAAAAAACGTCTCGCAATGACAATCCTTTTGTTTTCACACAATCTGTCCCGTTGGGAACGGAATCCCTTTCTTCATTAACCAGCGAATTTTTCTAATCAGTTTTTCGCTTCAAGCAATAACCAATCAGCGATTGGGAACGAGATGAAAGTCTCAATGTATGATTGAGTTCCCGCCTTATTTTGATTCAATCACTACTGATGCCCCTTTCATGCCGTCTGCGTTTGCCTCCAAGGTGATGCTGCCGGCTTTTTCGGTAGATTGTATCACCGAAAGACAAAGGCCGTTGAATGCTTTGTGCTCATGAGCTTTAAATGATTCATGGCTCGTCTGAAGACCGTTGTCCACTCCGACAATTCTTCCTTCACCGGAAATAGTGAAGCGGACCAGATTGTCGGCATCGGGTACGACTGTGCCCGCTTCATCCAATATTTTGACGGTGACAAATGAAAGATCGGTGCCGTCCGCTGCGATCACTTTTCTATCGGCTTCCAAAACAATCTTTGCAGGTGCTCCGGCTGTCCTAATCTCTCGGGTCAAAATCTCTTTTCCGTCTGTTCGGCCGATCGCCTTCAAGACTCCGGGAACGAACCGGACCCTCCACATAAGGTGGAGATCGTCGCCGGTCTTTTTCCTGGTTCCCAACGATTGGCCGTTCAAGAATAATTCCACCTCGTCACAATTGGTATACGCCCACACATCGACGGTGTCTCCCTGTTTCCAATTCCAATGAGGAAAAAGATGTAACACCGGTTTATTCGTCCACTCGCTTTGGTACATGTAGTAGACATCTTTTGGAAAGCCGGCCAGGCCGATGATGCCGAAGTACGAGCTGCGCGACGGCCAGGTGTATGGCGTGGGTTCTCCGATATAATCGAAACCGCTCCAGATGAACATCCCCGATAAGAAATCATATTTCTTCATGATCTTCCATGTTTCTTCATGGGTCGATCCCCAGGGAGCGGAGCAATTATCATAAGCGGAACAAGTGTTGTCAGGGTTCCCGGTATTAAAAGGAATGTCCCATCGAACCGGCCATCGCCTGATGCTGTCCGAAGGCATATCATAGTGGCCTCGTGTCGCTAAAGCAGAAACGGTTTCAGTTGCAATGAACTTCTTGCCCGGAAAAATTTTCGGGAAGTCGGGAAACGTATTCTGTCTGTAGTTGTATCCAACCAGATCAAGGGCGCCCGACCGTAGAAGAGGGTTTTGAGGGACGGGATCGTTGCATGCCGAAGTAATCGGCCGGGTTGTGTCGAGGGTTCTTATGATACCCGCAAGCTCTCGTGCGATGACCACACCGCTGCTATCCTGCTTGTCCCATTGTTCGACAATTTCATTCCCGATACTCCAAATGAAGACACTGGGATGATTCCGGTCGCGAAGGACCATGTCCGTTAAATCTTGGCGATGCCATTGGTCCCAGTCTAATGAATAATCGAATTCAGTTTTTTTCTTTTTCCACATGTCGAAGGCTTCGTCCATCACGATGAAGCCCATCCGGTCGCACAAGTCGAGGAGTTCGGGGGCCGGAGGATTATGCGAAGTCCGGATAGCATTGCACCCCATTCCTTTCAATATTTCAAGCTGGCGCTCCAGCGCTCGTTTGTTGACCGCCGAACCAAGACATCCAAGGTCATGATGGTCACAGACTCCGTCGATCTTTACGCGTTTGCCATTCAGGAAAAATCCTTTGTCGACATCGAACGCGAAGGTACGAATGCCAAATGACGTTTCATAGTCATCGCATTCGTTACCATTGCTTACGATCATCGTCACCGCTTTGTATAATCGAGGGTCTTCAAGTGTCCACAGTAGCGGATTTTTCACAGCAACGTCCTGAGAAATTTCGGAAACAGAATCATTCGGCAACACATCTTCCGATTCTGCCTCTGCTACGTTCTTTCCATCATTATCCAAGACGGTGGTTTTGATCGATACCGTTTGAGCTTGTCCGGAACGATTCTTTATTTTTATTTGGATAGAAATTTTTGCCGATTGTTCCGTCACTTCCGGGGTTGTGATATGCGTTCCCCAATGATCGATATAAATTTTTTCCGTCGTCACAAGCCACACATTTCTGTAAATTCCCGAGCCGGAATACCAGCGTGAGTTAGGCTGCTGCGAATTATCGACCTTCACCGCTATCATGTTTTCATCATTGCCGTATATGAGGTACGGAGTCAGCTCGTACCGGAATGAACTATACCCGTAAGGACGTTTGCCCAAGTAATGGCCGTTGATCCACACCTCGCTGTTCCGGTAAATTCCGTCGAAATCGATAAATAGTAATTTACCGCTGTCCGATTCCGGGATGGAAAAAGATTTGCGGTACCAACCGATTCCCCCGGGCAAAGCGCCGCCCCCGGGAGTAGCGGGATTGTCCTTGTTGAACTCTCCTTCGATACTCCAATCGTGGGGCAAATCAAGCGTTCGCCATTGAGAATCGTCAAGTTGTCCTTCCTGGCCGTTGGCGACATCACCGAGATGGAACCTCCAATTTTTGCAGAAATTTTCAGTATGCCGGATATTTGATGAAAAAGTCATAGTTGGAATCGAGATAAGGACCGAGATCGTTAGAAGAGAGAGGAACCGAAGAGTGTTCGTTCTTTTAAGTGCCGGCGTTTTCATAGGCAGCCTTTCTTATATCTTATCTATTTTTTAATTAGATTGGACGCGAAGCAGCAGTGCAAATATACTACATTGGGTCGAATCAAACACAAAAAAAGTAGTGCCCAAGTTTGGTAAGGCGACGGACACCTTGCCGATTTACCGTATCGAATATTTTGGTATAATTGGATTTTTGGAGTGAGGTGTCCGTCACCTCAAGCAAGAACGCAAACTTGACCACTACCCCAATAAGAATGGTATTACATTTTGCTTTTCGCGAGGAAGATGTCGAACACTTTACCGAGGAAACCGTGCCGCCCGTGTGATTCAGTTCTCCAAATACAACATTTATTATTGGAAGTGGCACCAGCAGAAAACTTATCAAAGGACGTTTCATGAACACGGAACAGTTTTTCTTCAGACTCGTTATCATCGCTTCCTTTTTCCTCACCATCCAGCCTGCGTATGGGTACGAAAAACAGACTGACGGCGTTCTTTTTAAACTCACCAAGCAAAAAGACACCGATCCCCAATTGATGAAAATTCAGGTGTGCACTGACAATATTATCCGTGTTGTGTACACCGCAGAAAATTCATTTTCCACGCGACCGAGTTTGATGGTCGACAAAAGCAGTTGGGAGCCGGTACGTTGGAACGTTATTGAGAAGAACGAACGGGTGGAGATATCAACATCCAAGGTCGCCGTGCATGTAAACCCGGAGAACGGAGCGGTTGCGTTCTATGAGGCAAGCGGCAAGCCGCTACTTCAGGAGAAGCCAAGCGGCGGTACAATTATCACGCCGGCCGAGGTGCTGGGCGAAAAAACTTTTCATGTCCAACAACTTTTCGACTCCCCGGACGATGAAGCATTTTACGGACTGGGCCAATATCAAAATGCGGTGATGAACTACAAAGGACACGATGTCGATATGTGGCAATACAATATCGTCGATGTCAACCCTTTTCTGGTTTCGAGCAGGAACTATGGAATCTTGTGGGACAATAATTCCCACTCGAAATTCGGAGACATCCGGGAATATCAATCTATTTCCGGACTCAAGTTATACGACAAAAATGGAGCTCAAGGAGGATTAACGGCAGAATATTTCAAAGACGCGGGTTTTGATACTCTGTTCACCTCGCGGGTGGAGCCGAGGATCGAACATGAGTTCATCGATGTGAATGACTCGTTCCCCGAGGGGTTCAGCACAAACGTTGCTGCAGTCCGTTGGAGCGGAGAAATAGAGAGCCATGAAACTGGCCTCCATAAGTTTAGACTTTATTCTTGCGGATACACCAAAATGTGGCTCAACGGGAAGCTCGTTGTCGACGCATGGCGGCAAAACTGGCTTCCCTGGACACATCTGTTAAATCTGGAGATGGAGGCGGGGAAGCGGTATCAAATAAAAATCGAGTGGGTGCACACCGGGGGTTACATCGGGCTGAAGTATCTCGGCCCCGAACCGGAAGAGAACAAAAACTCAGTTTCGTTCTACTCCGAAGTCGGCGATCAAATCGACTATTATTTTGTGCATGGCGAAAACATCGATCAGGTTATTCAAGGGTATCGTGAAATTACCGGCAAGTCTCCGATGATGCCAAAATGGGCGATGGGTCTATGGCAATGCCGCGAACGGTACAAAACGCAAGATGAATTACTTTCGGTGGTGAAAGAGTTTCGGAAGCGTCATATTCCTCTCGATAATATCGTGCAAGATTGGTTTTATTGGAAGGAAGATCAGTGGGGGAGTCACGAATTTGATTCAACGCGTTATCCGGATCCGGAGGGCATGGTTAGAGAACTGCACAACAACCTGCACACTCACATCATGATTTCTGTATGGCCTAAGTTTTATGTCGGCACCGAACATTACGAGGAATTTAAAGATAGCGGATGGCTGTACATGCGCAATGTAGAAAAAGGGCAAAAAGATTGGGTGGGCCCGGGCTACGTGTCGACGTTTTACGATCCTTACAACAAGGGAGCGCGTGAGTTGTATTGGAAACAAATCAACGAAAAATTATTTTCCAAAGGATTCGATGCGTGGTGGTTGGATTGCACTGAACCGGATATTCAGTCCAATCTGTCGAGAACCGAAACCATCCTGCGGCAAGGTCCGACGGCGTTGGGAAGCGCCGCACGGTACGCTAATACCTATTCTCTCATGCAGACCAAAGCCGTCTACGATGGACAACGTCGTACCAACCCCGATCAGCGAGTATTTATCTTGACCCGCTCTGCATATGCGGGACAGCAGCGTTATGCGGCTGCAACATGGAGCGGTGACGTCGCTGCTCGTTGGTACGATCTGAAAGCCCAGGTGACGGCCGGCTTGAATTTCTCTTTGTCCGGTATTCCATATTGGACAACGGACATCGGCGGGTTTGCAGTTGAAGCGCGCTACGAACACCCGAACGATTCCGATTTGGCTGAATGGCGTGAATTAATGACGCGCTGGTTTCAATTCGGAACGTTTTGTCCGTTGCTTCGCGTGCATGGCCAATTCCCGTACCGTGAAATGTTCTATGTTGCGCCGGAAAATCATCCTGCATACCAATCGATGCTTGCGTACGATAAACTGCGCTATCGACTTATGCCGTACATCTATTCGTTGACGGGAATGGTTACCCAGAACGGTTACACAATCATGCGGGGCTTGGTGATGGATTTCGGTAATGACAAAAACGTGCTCAATATTGGAGACCAATTTATGTTCGGTCCCGCACTGCTCATTAATCCCGTGACTGAATACAAAGCGCGAACGCGTACCGTTTATCTTCCATCCGGAACACACTGGTATGAATTTCGCACCGGTCGAAAGTTCACAGGGGGCCAAACAATTGAAGCGGATGCGCCGTACACCGATATTCCAATATTTGTGAAAGAAGGGTCGATCATTCCCTGTGGCCCTGATATCGAATATACGGGAGAAAAGCCTGCCGACCCTATTCGCTTGTTTATTTATACCGGTGGCGATGGCTCATTTACAATGTATGAGGACGAGGGCGTGAACTACAATTATGAGAAGGGGAAGTTTTCAGCCATTCCGTTGAGCTACAACGAGAAGGAGCATCTTCTTACAATCGGAAAGCGGGAAGGAAAATTTCCGGGCATGCTTGAAAAGCGAACGTTTGAAATTGTCTGGATTGGAGAAGGAAGGCCTTCCGACGTTGAGTCCGAGTCGAAGCCGGATGTATCTGTGACGTATGACGGCAACGAACTCTCGGTCAAGATGGACGACAAAGCTAAATAGGGCAAATACCTTGTTGCCCGCCGCGGAGATTTTTTCTTATTTTGAGACATCTGAAAAATCGTTTCTCGCCAAGCCGCAAAGGCGCGAAGACTCTCTTTTGAATCATTTTGTGACTTTGCGGCTTTGCGTGAACAATACATTTGGAATCAATCAGAAATCTCTATTTTATTTTTTCTCGCCGTGTTCGCGGGGTTTGTATTCTCCTTGCTGAGTAATCAGTTCTTTATAGGGACTGTTCCAGCTTTTCAAGAATATTTTTGATAAGGTTCCGGCTAGGAAAGGACTTTTGCCGACAACCCCAAGATTTCGGGTCGTGTAGAAATAACTCTTTTCGCAGTTGGCCGTTCCCAGCCAGAATGTTGTGTCGTCTGCAACGATATATTTGCAATGCTCGACACGGGCATACGAAATGTATCCTCCGGACCATTCGGGAATCGCCGTGAAAGCGACCTCAATATTTGGCAGCGCGCTGAGCTCCTTAAGGGTGTTTACAGACGAAGAACCTTTTTCCCAATCCGACACGATCATCCGTACTTTCACACCCCTCTTTGCAGCATTCCTTATCGCATCATCAATGGTTGTATACGTGCCGCCTCCCCAAACGCGAGTGGAATATGAAAGAAATTGCAGCGTAAGGGCCCGCTTAGCATCGCTGATCAAGTTGAGGATTGCCGTTTCATCCCACAATGTTGTATCGGGAATCCAGCCCATTGGACTGCATGTGGGGACAATGAGGGCATCTACTCCTCCTTTTGCTGCGATATGGATTGGAGTTGGGTAGTGTTTGTGGGTGATGAGGATATTGTTTTTGGATTTCGATGTGTCGGATGCGAGACGCCAATCGAGATCGAAAATATCCCCGTACACCACGGCGATTTCTTTGTTGTTGATACGAAGACCAAGTTCGTGGATATGTTCCAGCGACCTCCAATCAAAATTCTGGCTCCCGACGAAAGCTTCCTTTCTATCCACGATAAAATATTTCGAATGTTGTATCCCTCCTGCAATTGCGCCGAAATTGATCAGACGGGTTTCGATGTTGGTATGCCGTCCGAGGCTATCGATGCTTTGCGGGTACGTTTTGTACATCCGGGAATCGGCAATGAGCCTGACTTTCACGCCGCGGTCTGCCGCTTTGTAAATAGCTGTGAGAACGCTTTCCAGCATTTTGCCGGGTTCATTGGAAACATAATACTCTTCAAGATCGAGCGACTGTTGCGCGCTCCCGATCATTTCAAGCCACACTTCCTGTGTGTTGCGGATATCGGGGTTGTCCAGCGTCGTGCCTATCGGTGTGCTCTCCACAATCTCGATGTCGGGAGAGCCGGTGCTTTGAGCATAGAGCCATGATGATAGAAGAACACAAGCTGCAAAAAAGATTTTTTTCATGAGCCGCCCTTTTTTGATACTACTGATAAAGATGGAGAGGTGTGATTGTTACTTTTTTGTCAAAATTTCTGCGAAGGCCGGGAGGGCGTTTACGCGTTCAATGCTTTCAATAACGTTATCTTTACCGCAGTGCCTTTATTCGCAGGGCTCTCGAATGTAAGATTCCCATTATAGAGTTCCGTCAGTGTTTTGGCAATTGCCAATCCCAGGCCCGCTCCTTGCTGCTCATAATGACGGCGGTCAAATTGTTGGAATGCAGTAATTTTACCGATCTGCTCAAGAGACATACCGCGGCCTTCATCGCGTATTGTAATAAAAACCTCGCGATCGTTTTCCTCACTCGATATATATATTTTCGATCCGGGTCCTGAGAATTTTAGCGCGTTGTTAATGAGCTCTTCCATGACCTTTCTTAGATGCGCTGAAGACATTTGAACGGGGGAGTCCTTGACTTCAATGCTTATTGATCCATCGCGCTTCTGCTTTGCGGCTTCCTGTTCTGCGGCCGACCGGATGACCTCGTGCAATAGTGTCATTGAATCGCGGCGCATTGTTGCGACAGTATCTCGATCGTTCATCCAAAATTGCAATTCCCCAACGAGAATCAAATTTTCCAATAAATGATGAAGCCGCTGTGCCGATTTATCGATCAGCGCTCCTATTTCCTTCACTTCCTCGGCTGGTAGATTGTTTTCTTCTTTGAGAATTTGCGCGTATCCGAGTATGCCGTGCATCGGAGTACGAAATTCATGGGGGAGAGACCTGTACAATACTTGTTTTGATTTCGTCAAATTGCGCCTCGTAATATTTCTGCATTGACTTCTTTCTCTTTAATCGCGTTTCTATCACGTCGATCAGTTCCTGAGAAGTAAATGGTTTTGTAAGATAGTCATCAGCGCCAAGCTGCATTCCTTGCCGCATATCGCTCTTTGCCACGTTGCCCGTTAGAAAAATAAATGGGATGGAACCGAATTCAGGATCTTGCTTCAATGTGCTAAGCACTTGGTAACCGTCCATTTTCGGCATATTAACGTCGCAGAGGACCAGATCCGGGCGGTGCTTTTTTACTGCCGCCACACCGTCCAAGCCGTTAGTTGCCTCGATAACATCGTATCCCATCGTTTTGACCGTTATCGATATCATTGTACGGTAGTCGTCTTCGTCGTCAATAACGAGTATTTTTTGCGGTGAGATATGAGATGCTGTATTTGTCGTTGCCTGTTCCATTCTATAAATGTTGATGCGGTCTGCAGACTGGAGCTAAGTGGCGATAAAGTGTGACGTGCTCACGTGATCAATCGTTGAGTGCATTTTGCATGGATTTGGGCAATAAGGAGACGAGTTCCCCTAAGGGGATGAAGCAAAAGTAACTTTTTCTCAAAAGATAGTCAAGAATAAAAAACCCGCAATCACAGATCGGGCTATGTTATCTACTTCAACAGGACCATCTTCTTTTCATCAACAAATCGCTTGTTTGGATCGCTTATAGAAACGGCTTCGATTCGGTAGATATATAGACCCGAAGCAACATGGGCGTTCCAAATCTTTTCGTAACTTCCCGTGCTCATATCTTCGTTTGCCAATTCTGCAACCTTCTGGCCAAGCACATTAAAGATCGACAAACGAACCCGGCTTCTTGTCCCAATATCGAATCTAATTGTCGTTGCGGGGTTGAACGGGTTAGGGTAATTCTGTGCTAATGCATATCCCGTTGGGACCTTTGCCTCGGGAACCGAGGTCGTTGTGCTTTTCAGTTGCACGAGTTCAATGCCGTTGCCCGTTCCCAGATTTCGGGAATATTCTTTGTCCGTCGAATTGTTCCAGTGCTCATGCACACCGAGGCTTTGTAATCGGACACCGTCGCCATTCGGAGCATAGTATGTCCCCGATGGGGGATTATCCGCGAGCGCTGCTTCGTGCAGATAATTGTCCACCGCACCGTACACGGTCGTGTCGTGCAGATTATTTGCAGCCATTTGGGCTGCAGCCTCGGAGCGAATGAAATCGAGGCAAACGGATTCGATGGCCACATTGTCCTGCGATATGAAGAGGCTCGACATCCACCCATTGTTGAAAGGGGGAGTAATCCATCTGCTGTCCAAGGAAATCAGATCTCCTTCGGTTTGCCCTTGATAAAGTCCCTCGACCATGAAGAGAAGCGTTTTCGCACCAAGGTCTTTATGTCCCATCAAATCCACTAGCGCATTGTACGTCCCCATGTGTCTTCCATAGAAGGTCCACTCGGGACTTCCCGGAATAATGATGTTATGCACGGCGATATACGGGTGGACACCGGCCGCATGGGGGGCATACATGTAAGGAACTCCGTTGGTGTCATCACAACTGAGCGATCCGAAATGGTTCTTTGCACAAAAGGTCACCCCTGCGTATCGATGGCCTTTGAAGCTCGCAAGGTTGATCAGGTAGGCAGCGCGTGTCACTGAAGTTGCTAAGTGGGCAGGATTCCCGCCGCCGAGTTCAATTGTCAATTTCTCCGACCAGTGAATGATTGTCGTATCGCGAACATATTGTTCCCTACCATTCTCCTGAGTCCAGTCCATGAAGTGGATGTGTGGAAACTCGTTTTTGCATTTGGAATAAATTGCATCGGGGATATACCTGATGAGATCGTAGACCGTTATGTCGCTGTCTGCGACTCCCACTTTGTAAACGAGCTGGCGAAGGATACTGAGGACCGATTGCGGAGATGTAAACGTAGCGTTGCCAGGATTATAATCGCCCCCAACCATGTTTAAGTCTATCTTAATTGCAATTTTCTCGCCCGGTGCATATCCGACGCTCCCCTTGCCATGATTTGAGTTAAAGTATTTGAAGAGAGCAATCCATGCGACGCTGTCGGTTGGCGCTTCCGTGAGCGCGCGCAGAGACTTTGACAACATTGAATCGACAGCGGTTTGATTTGTATTTGCATCGCTCCACCAGTTTCCTGAGGTTCCGTTCCAATGTGCAGCTGTTGAGTCCCGTACCCAAACTACGCGGCCCGGAAAAATTCCTCTTGCCGTTCCCATTGGAGTATTGGGCGGGTCTATCGGTACGAATAACGAGTCGCCCATCGTCCGCGCCGAGGATTCCGTGTCGGTTCTGAGAATCGTGAATGACGCCGCTGCTATCGCTGCGAATGTCAGGACTGACGCCATGACATATTTGGAATTGCGGAAATAGTGGCGCGCCCCTTTGAAAGAGAAGAGAGCGATCACCGCGCTGGCGACGTATGCAACGAATCCACTCGCAATCGGTGCCGCTACTTTCATGCAGGGATATTCTGCGCGGCTTGGCTTCGGAATAATTCGGATGAGCATCCAAACAAGAGATGCGAATCCTAGAACCGGGAAGAAAAGCCGGGCGAATAGATGAGTTTTATGTATAAGTTTAAGGTGATGATTTTTTATCGGCGATCCGTGAGATGGCTCTATAAATTTTGACTGTTTCATTTTCTTCCCTTTCCATTTCGGGATCAAATTTCTCTCTTTGGACTTTCTTTTTAACTACTCCTCTCACATCGACAAGCGCGGGAACACATTTGTGGGCAACCTTGACAATCCATAAAATTCCACAACAATTATGCCCTTAAAAACATGCGTTCCAGGCAAAATTAATCATCGCACTTATTGAAAGTGGGAAGGAATTGTGTTGAATTCGCTAGTGTGGTAAAAGCTGAGAACAAAAACTCTATTCGCCTGCATTCCAATTCATAAATCAATCCGCGAGACAATAAAACAAAACGAAGATTGTCGTCACCCGTCATTACATCAAGACGGCTTTGAATCGATTTATTTTTCGGCGCACAATTCGAAACCGGTTTAGCGGGATGAACTATACCTTGTTCCAAAGTTTGAAGAGAGAGTTGGACGGAATTATATAGCGGTGTAAGGTTGTCGAATGGAAAAATAAGTGCTAACAAACCAGCTTATTCTGTTGGCAGTTTGTTAGTGCTTCTCTTATTTGAAATCATCGCGATTTAAAGCGGCGATTGTCGTGGGCGCTGCTGGGATCTCGCTGTGAAGCACTCGACCGGCTTTCTGAAAAAAGAAAGGGAAGAGTTTCCTCTTCCCTTAATCGTGGGCGCTGCTGGGATCGAATCCGCCAAAAGACAGCGGATCTCGCTGTGAAGCGCTCGACCGGCTTTCTGAAAAAAGAAAGGGAAGAGTTTCCCCTTCCCTTAATCGTGGGCGCTGCTGGGATCGAATCCGCCAAAAGACAGCGGATCTCGCTGTGAAGCGCTCGACCGGCTTTCTGAAAAAAGAAAGGGAAGAGTTTCCCCTTCCCTTAATCGTGGGCGCTGCTGGGATCGAATCCGCCAAAAGACAGCGGATCTCGCTGTGAAGCGCTCGACCGGCTTTCTGAAAAAAGAAAGGGAAGAGTTTCCCCTTCCCTTAATCGTGGGCGCTGCTGGGATCGAACCGGCGACCTTACGCGTGTGAGGCGTACGCTCTGAACCAGCTGAGCTAAGCGCCCAGTATGAATCTCAATAATGGACCCTTCAGCGAAGTCCCACCGTTTTCTGGTGGGACTGGCTAAGCGCCCTGATTCCTTTTAAAGGTACAAATCACTTCAGTGAGAATCAAATTCCTTATTGTGGAATTGGGCGTCCCATCTGATTGTAGATGCCTTCAATCAAATTTATATTTTGCTTTGCCTCGTCGTTAGCAGGGTCGATCGTTGCCACCAGTCTGTACTGGCGCAACGCGGACGGATATTTTTCTTTTGGAGGCAACGTCGATTCGTACATGAGATAATTTGCATACTTCATGTGTGCGTCGATCCGAGCTTTTTTGACCGCTTCATCGTTGGGGCTCGAGTTGCTAAGATCATCGATCATTGCAATGCCCTTGTCGAAATCCTTGTCGGCAATCAGCTTCGTGGCTTCATCGATCTTTGCCGGGTCGGCCTTTTTCTCTCCGCAGCCTGCCGCGAAAATAAGCGAAAGCATAGTACATGCCAGCAACTTTTTTATCATAAAAAAGCCTTTAAATGATGGTGGTGATTCTTGTAATGGCAAGAAAAACTTACAAAATATTTTTATTGAAACCAAATTTTTTTTGATCATGATATGATTTCCATCATGAGTTTTGCTGGCGCGACAAATCGCCGCTGAGGTCGATTCCCAAAAAGTCCTATAGATACGGCATTGAGTTGGTGCGTTCGTGTTAATTGAAATTATGAGACTTCAATTTTCCGGTACCGGGCTTTTTTGAGTTTGATGTAATTGCACTCTTTCTACTCGACAACTATTTTTCCTGCAAAATTTGGTTTTATGCGGAACATTCTTAAATTAGAGGCAGTCTAAGTACAAAGTTATCATACAATTACGCTTGTTTACTCATGTTTGGAGGTTGAATGGAGCACGATATTAAAGCGATCAACGAGAAAATCCAGCGAGAAAGTGCGTTTGTTGACCTGCTTACAATGGAAGTTGGGAAAGTCATCGTCGGACAGAAAAATATGGTGGAGCGATTGCTTATCGGCTTGCTCTCCAACGGACACATTCTTCTGGAGGGAGTCCCCGGCCTTGCGAAAACGATGGCCGTAAAAACACTTGCAGGTGCAATCCAGGCAAAATTCCAGCGCATACAATTTACTCCTGATTTGCTCCCTGCCGATTTGGTGGGAACGCTTATCTATAATCAAAAGGACTCAAAATTCCAGACGAAGAAGGGACCGATTTTCGCCAATTTTATTTTGGCTGATGAAATCAACCGCTCACCGGCGAAAGTACAAAGTGCGCTACTCGAGGCGATGCAGGAACGGCAGGTAACGATAGGAGAAGAGACGTTTAAGCTCGAAGAACCATTTCTTGTGTTGGCCACAGAAAACCCCATCGAGCAGGAGGGGACGTATCCGTTGCCGGAGGCGCAGGTTGACCGGTTCATGCTGAAGGTCAGGATCGATTATCCTTCGAAGGAAGAAGAGCTCCAGATCATGCGGCAGAACGTCAACGGGACTGAAATTCAGGTTAAACCTGTTGTGTCGACAAAGGATATTCTAAAAGCACGCGCGGTGATGGGAGAAATTTACATGGACGAAAAAATTGAGCGCTACATTCTTGAAATCGTGTTTGCGACGCGCAACCCTAAAGAGTACGGGTTACCGGGCATCGCCCAGTTGATCAGTTACGGAGCATCGCCCCGGGCAACCATCAATCTTGCGCTGGGAGCGAAGGCGTACGCGTTCATCAAACGCCGAGGCTATGTTATCCCCGAAGATGTACGCGCTGTCAGCCTTGATGTGCTGCGTCACCGCGTTGCCGTAACATACGAAGCGGAGGCGGAAGAGGTGACGCCGGAGAATATTGTGCAGGAGATTCTTAATAAGATCGAAGTACCGTAATCAATGATCAATGAACAATCAACGATGAGCAATTGTTGTATGAGCTTTTTTGTTGATTGTTCATTGTTGATTGCTAATTGAAAAATGACAACGCAAGAGCTTCTCAAAAAAGTACGCCAGATTGAAATTAAAACCCGGGGATTGGTGAACCATGTCTTCTCCGGCGAGTACCATTCGGTGTTCAAAGGACGAGGCATGGAATTCTCCGAAGTTCGTGAATACCAGTACGGAGACGATGTCAGGTCAATCGATTGGAACGTGTCGGCTCGGTTTAACCGTCCGTTCATCAAGATTTTTGAAGAAGAACGCGAGCTGACGGTGATGCTTCTCGTCGACTTGAGCCGTTCCGAAAACTTCGGCACTGCGCAGGCAATGAAGAATGAAATCGCAACAGAAATCTGCGCCGTCCTTGCATTTTCAGCGATTCGTAACAACGACAAAGTTGGGCTCATTCTCTTCACCGACACGATCGAAAAGTTTATTGCTCCGAAAAAAGGTAAAGCACACATCCTTCGCATCGTCCGCGACCTTCTCTCGTTTGAACCCAAAGGGGGCGGTACCGATATCGAAGGAGCGCTGCAATATTTGAGCTCCGTCATTAAGAAGCGTTCGATAACGTTTTTGATCTCCGATTTTATCGACCAGGGCTACGACGCGGCGCTCCGGATCGTCAGCAAGAAGCATGATGTCATCGCCGTTACGATGCAGGATCCCCGCGAGCGGGATATGCCGAGAATCGGACTGATGAAAATGAAAGACGCCGAATCCGGACGCGAACGCTGGGTCGACACCAGCAATATCCATATCCAGCAGGCGTTCCGCTACTACTGGCAACAGCACGATGAACGATTGAATAAGCTATTTCTATCGACAAAAGTCGATAGAATCGATATTCAGATCCAGAATCCGTATATCAAACCGCTGGTCGATTTTTTTAAACTGCGTGAGCAGCGGTTGTAATAATTGTGAAGGGACTCAGTCGGGACGTAATGAGAATTCAGACGAAGAGTTTGTTGACGCATTTCAGCGCCGTTCTTCTCCTGTTTGCAGTTCACGCTTCGCTTACATTCAGCCAGGAAGTCTCGGTCTCGACGGCCGTCGACTCAACGCATATCACGATGGGCGACTGGCTGAACCTGACGGTGCAGGTGAAGCATGCCGATTCGGTGAACGTCGCATGGAGCGAGCTCAAGGACACCCTCGGCGTTTTTGAGATCATTCGCCTTGATACCTTGCAGCCAAGTGAAGCCGGCGGTGTGGTCACGGAGGGAAGAAAGATCACGTTGTCGGCGTATGATTCCGGATCGTTTGTCATTCCCCCGATTCTTATCGCATACCGGCAACCCGGCGACACCGCCGGACATTACCTCCAATCTGATCCGCTGACAATTCAAGTTTCTTCCGTTGAGGTTGATACTTCGAAAGCGATTAAAGATATCAAGCCGCCTCTCGGCGTTCCGCTAACATGGAAAGAAATCGCTTTGTACGCTGGAATTATTCTTGCCCTCGGAGCGCTGCTCTACGGCGGATATTGGTATTATAGAAAAAAGAAGAAACAAGCCGGCGAAATTGTCGAAGTGGACGCGCCGAAAATTCCGCCGCATATCCAGGCGATGATTCGATTGAAGGAGCTGAAGGAAAAACGAGTGTGGGAACAGGGAGACGTGAAAGCGTTTTATTCGGAAGCCACGGAAATTATCCGGCAGTATTTTGAGGGACGGTATGGAATTATGGCTCTTGAACTAACATCGGACGAAGTCTTTGCCCAGCTCCGCCGGTTTACCTTGGAGAAGGATGTCACAAAGCTGATTGAAACGTTCTTCATCGATGCAGACCTCGTGAAGTTTGCAAAATATACGCCCGTTCCCTCCGAGAACGAGGCTGTTATTCCACAGGCACTTGATATTGTCGAACGCACGAAGCCGAAAGAAGAGGTGCCTCAGCATGTTTGACGTTACGTTTGCGAACAAAAGCTTCCTCTTCCTGCTGTTGCTGATTCCGGCGCTGTCGGCGTGGTATTACTTCCGGCAGAAAAATCGCGAGAGCGACGTGCGTTTCTCAAGCCTTGTCCCTTTTTCCGAAATCTCCTCCACGCGAAAAGAGCGCGCCCGTCATCTGCCATTCATGCTTCGCATGGCCGCCCTCGCGCTTTTGATTTTTGCTCTCGCCCGGCCGCAGTCAACGTCGCACGGAGAAAATGTCTACAGTGAAGGGATCGATATTGTTCTTGCGCTCGACATTTCAGGCAGCATGCTGGCGGAAGATTTTCAACCGAACCGCATCGAAGCTGCAAAGAATGTTGCGGAGAAGTTTATCGCCGGCCGAACCAACGACCGCATTGGACTCGTCATTTTTTCTTCGGAAAGCTTCACGCAATGTCCACTCACCCTCGATTACGCTGTTTTGGAAAATCTTCTCAAGCCGGTCAAACCCGGTATGATTCAAGACGGCACTGCCATCGGACTTGGGATTGCGAACGCCGTGAACCGCTTGAAAGACAGCAAAGCAAAAAGTAAAGTTATCATTCTGCTCACCGACGGTGTGAACAACATGGGTGAAATCGACCCGATCACGGCGGCACAAATCGCCGCATCGTACGGGATACGCATCTACACCATAGGCTTGGGGACAGTCGGTGAAGCGCCATACCCCGCCCAAACGCCGTTCGGAGTCCGTTACCAAATGATACCTGTCGACCTGGATGAGAATGCCCTTACGAAAATTGCGGAATTGACGGACGGAAAATATTTCCGCGCCACCGATAATACGACGCTGGATAAAATCTACAAAGAAATTGATCGGCTTGAAAAAACGCGCATTGAAGTTCGTTCCTACAGACGATTTGCCGAATTGTTTTACCCCTACGCCGGACTTGCGTTGTTTCTGTTGATGGTCGATGTAGGGATATCGAATACATGGTTAAGGAAACTGCCTTAACAATGGTTACTGAATAATGTTTGAGAATCTCAAACGCTCCAGATTCCGGACTCCGGACTAAGGACTCCGGACTAAGGACTAAGAACTAAGAACTACGGACTAAACACTACGAACTAATCACTCCGCACTAAACACTTATGGTACGTTTTGCACATCTTGAATATTTGTATTGGCTTGCTCTCGTTCCCATCACCGTTGCACTCTTCTGGTTTGTCGGAAGGAAACGGAGGGAAGCGAAGGGAAAATTTTCTTCGTCCGGGATGTTTGAGCGACTCGCCGGAGAATCGAGCCGGGCAAAACGAGCAGTAAAATCGCTCCTTCTCCTTGCCGCCATTACATTCATTATCGTCGGGCTCGCGAACCCGCAGGTTGGTATACGCCAGGAGGAAGTGAAACAGGAAGGGGTTGATATTTTTATTGCGCTCAATGTTTCGCTTTCAATGAAGGCGGAAGATGTCAAGCCGAACCGCCTCGCGAAAGCGAAATATGAAATCAGCAACCTCATCAACCGGCTCGGCGGCGACCGTATCGGATTGATTGTTTTTTCCGGTGAAAGCTATGTGCAATTCCCGTTGACGACAGATTACAGCGCAGCCGATATGTTTTTGGATGCCGTCGACGTTGAGTCGGTACCGACGCCCGGGACTGCGATCGGGTCTGCGGTGAAACAAGCGATGAATTCCTTTAATTGGAACGCACCGACTAAAAAAGTTCTTATTATTATCACGGACGGTGAAAATAACGAAGGCGATGCCATTGCGCAGGCTGAAGAAGCAGGCAAGAAAGGCGTTCTCATCTATACCATCGGCATGGGTTCGCCGGACGGGGCTCCGATTCCGATCTATGACGCAAACGGAAAGCAGGTCGATTTCAAGAGGGATCGTGCAGGTAATGTTGTCTTGACGAAGCTGGACGAAGCGACACTTGAAAAAATTGCAACACTCGGAAACGGAAAATATTTTCGCGGATCGAACAGCCAGGATGAATTAGATGCAATCTACAAAGAAGTTAATGCTTTGCAGAAAAGTGAGTTCGGAACAAAACAATTCACTGATTTTGATGACCAATTTCAGTATTTTATAGCAATCGCGCTCATATTATTGGTCATTGAAGTGTTTTTGTCCGACAAGAAAATTGCATGGCTGGAGAAGATTAATCCATTTAAAGATCTTGCTGTCGATAATAAATAGCAGGCAATAAGCAATGCACAATGATCAATTAACTCAGAACCCGGGACTCAGAACTCAGGACTTAGAACTCAGGACTCAGAACTTAGAACTCAGGATTAAATAATAAAAGTAATGAATTTCTTTAACGTACGTAGAGTATTTTTCATGGCAGCCTGTATGAGTTCGCTTGCCGCAGCTCAAACTGTCCGATCGCACATCAGCGATGGCAATGCGTTGTATGGAGATCAAAAATTCGCCGATGCCGAAGTTGAATACAGGAAATCGTTAGATAAAGACAACCAACTGATGCAGGGATACTTTGACCTCGGAGACGCTTTGTACAAGCAGCAACGGTACGATGAAGCTGTTCAGAATTACCAAAATGCTTTGACAAAGACGAACGTCCCAAAGGTTCAAGCCCAGCTCCACCACAATATTGGCAATGCTTATCTTGAACGGAAAAATTATCAAGAGAGCATCGATGAATACAAGCGCTCCTTAAAGCTTAATCCCCACGACAAAGAAACGAAATACAATCTTGCTTATGCGGAGAAAATGCTGAGACAGCAACAACAGCAAAAACAACAGCAGAACAAGCAAAACAAAAACGATAAGAATCAACAGAAGGATCAGCAGAAAAAACCGCAGGATAACAATAAACAAGATCAGCAAAAGCAGAATCAACAGCAGAAACAGGATCAGCAAAAACAACAACAGCAACAGGATCAACAAAAGCAGCAACAAAAACAAATGTCGCGGGCGGAAGCTGAGCGGATCCTCGATGCCCTGAAAAATGACGAAAAGAATGTTCAGAAACAACTTCACAAAAAAACGGTCGTAAGAGGTACAGTCGAAAAAGATTGGTAGTCGGCAAGTGAAAAACGAAAAGTTAAAAATGAAAAGTCATTTGGCGGCGATAGGGCTTATGCTCTTGACCCTTCCTCTAGCGCTCTTCCCTCAGGATGTTTCGTTCACTGCGACAATTGATAAGAACACCGTTGCCGTCGACGAGCAGTTTACGTTGGAATTGACGCTGAACGGTGGCGGCATGGGGGGCGGGAAAAATCTTCAGTTGCCCGACCTGAGCAAGTTTATGATTCTCTCCGGACCAAATCAATCTTCAAGCGTGCAAATTGTCAACGCCTCTGTTTCTTCTTCGGTGACGTACAGCTACATACTGCAACCCCGCGAGGCCGGGAAGTTTACCATCGGTCCTGCGACCATCGAGGCCGGCGGAAAACAGTACACCTCGCAGTCGATTGAGATCACCGTGGTGAAAGGTTCGGCGAAGCCGAAGCAGTCAGCGGCATCGGCGCAGACCACCGACGCGAATGTTCAAGTGGGGGACAATCTTTTTCTTCGTGCGACCGTGGACCGTTCGCGCGTCTACCTTGGAGAGCAGGTCACGGTGACGTTTAAGGTTTACACGCGCGTTAGAATTACAAACTATACGATTGACAAACTTCCCTCGATGACAGGTTTTTGGGGGGAAGAACTCGCCGTTCCACAGCAAGTTTCTTTGGCCACGGAAGTGGTCAACGGGAAACAGTACCAGGCCGGATTGCTGAAGAAAGTCGCACTTTTCCCCACCCAGCCCGGTACGCTTGAAATCAACCCGTTGGAGATTGTTTGCCAGGTGCAAATGCAGAACCGGAAACGTTCGAACGACTTCTTCGACCAGTTTTTTAACGACCCGTTCTTCAACAATATGTCAACGTCGAACGTCAGTATTAAAAGCGCGCCTATAAAAATTACCGTGCTTCCTCTGCCGAAGGCCGACGTGCCGGCGTCCTTTAAAGGCGCCGTCGGTAAATTTAATTTGAACGCAAGCGTCAGCAGCACTACAGTAAAAACAAATGAGCCGTTGTCGCTGAAAGCGACCATCGGGGGTTCCGGCAATATTAAGATATTGGAAGCGCCGAACATCGAGATTTCTAACGATTTCGAAAAATACGACCCGAAGGTAAGCGAGAACATCGACAGGAATGGTCCCGTTGTGAACGGCTCGAAGACGTTCGAATGGCTGCTCGTACCCAGGTACCCCGGGCAAAAGAAAATCCCGCCCATGGAGTTTTCATATTTCGATCCCTCGAAGGGTAAATACGTCGCGCTCAAATCCGGTGCCATTGACTTGACGGTCGAAAAAGGAAGCGCCGAAGCGCCACAGCTTGTCTCCGGTATATCAAAGGAGGATGTGAAACTGTTAAACCAGGATATTCGGTTCATTAAAACAAACGTCGGCTCCTTCCACAAAAAAGGGAGCGACGCCATCCCGCTTTCTACGCTCGCGATTATTACGGTACTTCCCCTGCTTGCTTTTGTCGGGCTTGCCGCATACCGTCAGAAGACGTTAAAGGAGTTGTCGGACGTTGCATCGTTCCGGTCACGCAAGGCGATGAAGATCGCGTCAAAGAGATTGAAAGATGCAAAGGTATTGCTGGGTTTGGACAATGCCGAGGCGTTTTACGCGGAAATATCTCGAGCCCTCTGGGCATATGTTTCGGATAAGCTTGCCATTGACAGGGCGGAGCTTTCCATCGATAATGTCATGAAACAATTGGAAGGGAAGCCGATCTCGCAGGACGTCGTTGCACGTTTGAAGGAATGTCTCGAGGCATGCGAGTTCGCCCGGTTTGCTCCGGCAAGCTCCCGGCAGGAAGAAAAGAGCAAGATTTATGAAATGGCAAGCGGCGTTATTATTTCGACGGAGAAGGAGCTGAACAAGTGAAACGGCTATTAAGCGTCTTGCTGCTTACCCTTGTCTTCACGGGGATTTCTTATCCTGAAGAGGCGACTCAAACTTTTGAGCAGGGGAACCAACTTTATCTTCAAGCCAAATATCCGGAAGCAATCGCACAGTACGAAAAAATTTTGCAGAGCGGGTTCGAAAGCGGCGAGCTGTACTTCAATTTGGGAAACGCGTACTATAAAAACGGGAACATCCCAAAAGCGATTCTGAATTACGAGCGCGCGAAGCAATTTCTCCCCCGTGATGATGACGTGCAGTTTAACCTTCAGCTTGCCAACCTTCAAGTCGTCGATAAGATTGATGCCGTGCCGAGGCTATTTATTTACCGCTGGATCGATACGATGCTCAGCCTGTTTTCGCTCTCAACGATGGGTTGGATTGTGTACTCTTTCTTCATTCTTACCCTTGCAGCGTTTGCATTTTTTCTTTACGCGCGAACATACGCTCAGAAAAGGATATCACTGTTCGGGGGGCTTGTTTTTTCGGCAGCGCTGGTATTGACAATGATAGGGTACGGCGTGCAATCGTACAAAGAATCGAATACTGAATTCGCGATCGTCATGAGCGACGTTGCAAATATCAAATCTGCACCGGATAGCAAGGGAAATGACCTTTTTGTACTTCACAAAGGCTTACGCGTGCAGGTATTGGACAGCGTGAATCATTGGCGTAAAATCCGCCTTGCCGACGGGAAAATCGGCTGGATTCCCGAAGATGAATGTGAAAGTATTTGACCGTCGCCCTCGATAAATTTCTTGATTCATATGCGCGTAATGACCCTCCGGTAGGAATTTTGATTTGGGGAATGATACCATCACTATTGGCCCTAGGAATATTGTTCTGTCGTTGAAGAGCGGGAAATCAACAGCACAGTGACGGCGCCGCGCAGCTGCAATTGACAATTCCACTTATAGTTCATACATTTACGAAGAAAGACCGAGCAAATGTGGGAAGGAATTTTTCTATTTCCTATGTCGGCCAGCATTTCATGAAAAAAATCAAAATCCTTGTCGTTGATGACCATCCGCTCGTACGTTTCGGCGTCATCAATCAATTAAAATCCCACGAAGAGTTCGCCGTCGTGGGAGAAGCGGAAGACGGCGAAGACGCTATTGCAAAGACAAAGGCTTTGGGGCCCGACCTTGTCATCATGGATATTTTTATGCCGGGGATTTCCGGCATCGAGGCAACGAAACTTTTAAAAAAGAAATACCCTTCCGTTCGCGTGCTCATCTTGACCGGTTTTGAAAACGAAGACTACGTCTACCAGATTATTCGCTCGGGGGCGGGGGGATATGTTCTCAAAAGCGTTGAGAAAGAGCAATTGATTGAAGCAGTGCGCGCAGTGATGAAGGGAGAGAAATTCTTCAGTCCCGGCATCTCGAAACTCATTGTTGAAAACTTCATCCGCAAAGCGGAAGGCCTGAAGATTCAGACCCTCTCGGATGATGAAGTTCTTACGAAACGGGAAAAAGAAATTCTCTCGCTCGTTGCCGACGGTTTGACAAACCCGCAAATCGCCGAAAAACTGTTTATCAGCGCACGGACTGTCGACACGCATCGCACAAACATCATGCAAAAGTTGAATATCCATGATGTCGCGAACCTTGTCCGATATGCCATCGACAAAGGACTTATTCAGTCGAAGGAATGATGCCGGCAGCTCCCGGCCATAGTATCGTCATCCTTCGCTCAATGTTTACTGCAAGAGTTCAGACTTGTTTCATAATCCGCCACAATGATTAACGTTTCGGACGATTGCACCGGTGATGAAGAAGATACATATTCTGATTGTTGACGACCATCCCCTTGCACGATTCGGGATACGGAACCAGTTGAAAGAGGTGGAGGACTTTGTTGTTGTTGGAGAGGCAGAGGACGGCGAGGATGCTTTGCTCAAAGTGAAAGAGCTTCATCCCGATGTGATTGTACTTGACCTCTTCATTCCGATAATATCCGGGTTCGAAGTAGCGAAACTCGTCCGCAAGGATTTTCCCGGAACCCACCTTCTTGTGTTGACTGCCTACGAACAGGAAGAATACGTTCATCAGGCGCTCGAATTCGGAGCGGAAGGATACCTGTTGAAAAGCACAGAAAAGGAAGAGCTTATTGCCGCAATACGGACAGTTGTTAAAGGCGGAAAGGCTTTTAGTCCACGCGTCAACGAGCTTATCGTGAAAGGATTCTTGGGCAGGCGGGAGCAGCCGAAAACTTCCCAGCCCCCTTCAGAGCTCTTGACGGCCCGCGAAAAAGAAATCCTCGAGCTTGTTTCGCGAGGATTCACCAACCAGCAAATTGCAGAGAAATTATTCATCAGCTCCCGGACGATCGACACTCATCGGACCAATATCATGCATAAGATAGGGGTTCATGATGTCGCTCATCTTGTACGGTATGCCATCGAACACGAGTTGGTAAAAGATAAAGAATAGCTTTTCGTACCATTGCACCATGATTCCGCACGAAAGGATCCGTTCTGGCAGGCCCCGTCTATAGTTTCTTAGCTCACGATCATAAGCGGCTCGACGCTTTGTTCAAGCGCGCTGTCGCCGATCCCGAAAAATTTGACAATGACGCGTATGCCGAATTTCGCGCCGGGTTGCTTAAACACATCAGCATCGAAGAGAAAATTTTGCTTCCTGCGACCCAGCGGTTTCGAGGGGGAACTCCTTTGCCGATTGCCGCAAAGATTCGCCTCGACCATGGGGCGTTGGCAGCCCTCATGGTTCCTCCCCCTTCAAAAGTTCTTATTTCGACACTCCGCGCCATTCTTACCGCCCACAACAAGCTCGAAGAAGAAGTCGAAGGTCTCTATGAAGCTTCAGAAAGCGCGATTGGCAAAAACGTCGACGAGCTTTTATCCATGATGCACGCTGCGGCCGAGGTACCGGTGCTTCCACATAACCCAGACCCGAAAGCATTGGAAGCAACACGCCGTGCAGTTGAGCGGGCAGGGTATAGAATGCACCAGGTTACTTTTTGATCAAGGGGAACTGTTGTTTTGGATTATTGTGAGCGTGTGCAAAATTGTCTGATTTTTCCCTCCCTCCCTTTTATTTTTTACAATTTTTTGCTATCTTCCGTCTAGAAGCTATCTCAAAAACGCTTGATTATGTCCTTCTGAAGGAATACTGACAGATCATTGTCATTCTGAACCCCGTCGCTTTTCAGACGGGGTGAAGAATCCCTGACAATGACATACCTTGACTCTACTAGGCTTCCATGTCATGGATGCTTCGCTCCGCTCAGCATGACATTTACGGCTGCTTTCTGCATGAAAACCATTTTTGAGATGGCTTCTAGTAAAAAAATATTCATCTCTTCGTGAAGTCTTCTCTCTCGTGATCCTTCGCAAGAAGGCTTGTCTTTGGTACTATTCACATATACATCGTACTTCAGGAGTTTTCCATGGATAATAACGCATTAGATCAGTTGTGCATAAATACGATCAGGACGCTGGCAATTGACGGCGTGCAAAAAGCAAAATGCGGTCACCCCGGAATGCCGATGGGTGCCGCTCCGATGGCATATGTTCTCTGGACAAGGTTTTTGAAACATCACCCTGCCAATCCTCACTGGCATAACCGGGACCGGTTCGTGTTGTCGGCAGGCCATGGCTCGATGTTGTTGTACAGCCTCCTCCACCTTACAGGGTATGACGTTTCACTCGACAACTTGAAAAATTTCCGCCAGTTCGGAAGCAAGACGCCGGGTCATCCGGAATTCCATTTAACGGCCGGCGTTGAAACGACAACCGGACCGCTCGGTCAGGGCTTTGGCAACGGCATCGGGATAGCAATCGGGGAACGATATATGGCTGCGCGGCATAACCGTCCAAACTTTGACGTAGTGAATTATTTTATTTACGGCATTGTCGGCGACGGCGATTTGATGGAAGGGGTCTCGTCGGAGGCCGCATCGCTTGCGGGACACTTGAAACTCGGGAACGTCATCTATTTATACGACGATAATCACATCAGCATCGACGGTACGACTGAGTATGCATTCACCGAGGATCGGATGAAGCGCTTCGAAGCGTACGGCTGGCATACTCAGTCAGTTGCTGACGGAAACGATCTTGAAGCGATCGACAAGGCGATTCGAGCGGCGCAGGGAGTCGCGAACCGTCCGTCGATTATTGCTGTACGGACCCATATCGGTTATGGAAGCCCCAATAAACACGACACCGGCGAAGTTCACGGCACGGCCCTCGGTGAAGAAGAAGTGAAACTCACGAAGAAAGTGTACGGGTGGGACCCGGAAAAGCAGTTTTTCATCCCTCCGGAAGCTCTTGATCATTTTAGAAAAGCGGTAGAGCGAGGAAGGGCTGCGGAAGAAGAATGGCAAACGAAATTTTCTGAATACAAAAAGACGTACCCGGAACTCTCCGCAGAATTGGAGGGTATATGGGGAGGGAAATTTGGCGATGCATGGAAGAAGGCACTTCCTAAATTCGGTCCAGAAACAGGAGGCATGGCGACACGTGAAGCTTCCGGCAAAGTTCTGAATGCCATTGCGCCCCATCTGCCCGGACTGATCGGCGGCTCGGCAGATTTGCGTCCGTCAAATAATACTTTTCTGAAAAATTGCGGAGAGTTTCAGACGGGGAGTTACGACGGAAGGAATTTCCATTTCGGGGTGAGAGAGCATGCGATGGGCTCCGTTCTCAACGGCCTGGCGTTGACAAGCGGGATCATTCCATTCGGCGGGACGTTTTTGATTTTTTCGGATTACATGCGTCCTCCCATCCGGCTTGCCGCACTCATGGGTATTCGCCCGATCTACGTTTTCACTCACGACAGCATCGGTCTTGGCGAAGACGGTCCGACGCACCAGCCGATAGAGCAGCTCGCTTCCCTCCGGGCCATTCCGAATATGACACTGCTTCGCCCGGCAGACGCCAACGAAACGGCGGAAGCCTGGAAATATGCCGTGGAACACCGCAGCGGCCCTGTGGCCATCGCCCTTACACGGCAAAAAGTACCGACGATCGATAGAAGCGTCTACGCATCGGCGGAAAATTTTTGGAAGGGGGCGTACATCCTCGCTGAAAGCTCATCAAAGCCGGAAATCATATTGATCGGTACCGGTTCCGAAGTTCAATTTGTGATCGCGGCGTACGAGCGGCTTTCAGAAAAAGGAATTGGCGTTCGTGTTGTGAGCATGCCTTCGTGGGAATTGTTCGAACGGCAAACGAAAGAATACCGGGAGAGCGTGTTCACCCCGTCAATAAAAAAGCGACTCGCTGTGGAAGCAGGTGTCCCGATGGGATGGAACAAATACGTCGGCGATGAAGGAATCATCATGGGGATTACGAAGTTCGGAGCGTCGGCCCCGTTTGAAATTCTTTACAAAGAGTATGGTTTTACTGTAGAGAATGTTGTGAAGAAAGCGGAAGAATTGCTCGGGTAGTCCGTTTGTCAACCTGACCAAAGAGTGTTATGGAATCATTCGTGTTAGAGCGCCCCGTCATTTCCCCCGAGTTCCGAAGGCAACGCGTCATCAATTGGTTGTCGCTTGGGTTTCTGTATGCTTTTTTTTATACAACCCGTTACAACTTTACTGCCGTTGCCCCGACATTGGCAGATCTACTCGGATGGAAGAACACTGACCTGGGAATCTTCGAGACATTGATGCCTCTGGTCTATGGACTTTCAGTTGTTTTAAACGGGCCATTTGCCGACCGTACTGGGGGCAGGAAGGCATTCCTGTTCGGTGCGGTAGGTGTTGCTCTAATGAATCTACTTTTCGGCATGGCGAGTCTAGCCGTTTCCAGCCCGGCCGTGTGGGAGGGAACCGGACTTGCGCGGCATGTCGTGACGCCGGCAGCGCTGAAATTCGGTTTGTCCGGCGGAATGATTCTCACGTTAATGGCAATCGTGTGGGGTATTAATGGATACTTTCAATCTTTCGGCGCACTTTCAATTGTCAAGGTAAACGCGCAGTGGTTCCACGTTCGCGAGCGAGGAACGTTTGCCGGAATTTTCGGGGTGCTGATTCGCATGGGACTATTGTTTGCTTTTCAGGGCGTGCCCCTTATCCTTCTCGTGTTACCGTGGCAATATGCATTCTGGATCCCCGGGGCATGTGTGATGGTATTTTTCGTAATAAATTATTTCTTCATGCATAATTCCCCTAAGGAAGCAGGATTGGGCGATTTCGATACCGGTGACGAGATTGAAGGAGACGAAAGCAAACCCTCATCTCTTGCGTTTGTCATCAAAAAAGTTTTTGCCTCTCGTCTCATGTGGATGATCGCCCTCGGCTCGATGATGATCGGCTTCGTTCGCCGCAGCGTCGTGGACGCATGGTGGCCGAAGTATTTTGTGGATTTTTATGGTGCGAACAAATCGACATTTGCAACGTATCTCCCTTACGTCATTGCAACGTGGGGAATTGCATTAGCCGGGATTGCTGGCGGCTTTGTCTTCGGTATCGCTTCCGACAGAACCTTCGGCGGGCGGCGGGCGCCGGTCATTACCTTTGGATTTATCGGGATGGCATTGACCCTTGCGGTGTTCGGTGTGTCCGACATGCTTAATTTTGGTCCGGTTTCCGCTGCATGCTGTCTTGTTTTGCTTTCATTTTTTGTGAACGGGGCACATGGAATGATCGGGGGCGCGGCATCGATGGACTTTGGGGGAAAACGGGCGGCGGCGAGTGCAGCCGGGCTTTTTGACGGAGTCCAATATCTTGCCGGTGCGTTTGTCGGTATGGGCGTCGGTTATATTACGACGAACTGGGGATGGGGAGCGTGGCACTGGGCGCCGATTCCGTTTGCGTTATTCGGCGCGTTCGTGATGTCGCGATTGTGGAATGAGCTGCCGAAAGGGAAGGCGGCACATTGATTCCTGGCGCGTTGTGGCAGCGAGTTGGACGTTCCAGCAGAGACTGCTTGACGAGTATCCCACCACGCAACAAATCCAACAAAAAAAGCGTAATGTTCCTTTAAACAAAGTGCTGTCATGATTTTTTTCGCGTGAGGTCTGATTTTCGTAATTAAAAAATCTTCGAATATTATCCTATGAGAGTGCTCCGCCGATGGTCATCGATTGCTTTGTTGTTGATCATTGATTTAGTATTATTGCACACATCTTTCGCACAAAAATTTGATAACGATACTTCCCGCTCAAGTCTGACAGGGATTTTAGCTCTGCCGATTTTCTATTACACTCCTGAAACAAGCTTTGCTGGAGGAGCCGGCGTACTCTATCTTCATCGTGATTCGAGTCTAGTTGTGGAGCGGCCATCTAATATCACCGGAGATGTCATTTATACCGAAAAGAAACAAATTACTCTCGAAATTGACGGCGATTTTTATTTTTCCGCAGGTTTGTACCGCTTATTGACGTACACCTGGTATAAAAATTTTCCGAACAGTTTTTATGGAATCGGAAACAACGTTCCATCGAGCGCACGGGAAAGTTATACGGCGAAATCGTATTTCGCTAAAATTGTCTTGTACCGGAATGTCTATTCAAAAATTAACCTTGCTCCACTTCTCCAGTACGAGTCCGCTTCGACAGTCCAGACCAAACCGGGAGGGCTTCTTGAGTCCGGCACAATTCCCGGGAGCAGCGGTGGAGTTGTTTCGGGCGGTGGAATTGTAGCAAATTGGGATTCACGGGACAATACGTTTGCCGCATATTCCGGAAGTTTTTATCAGTTGACTGCCGTTCTGAACGGCAAATCGTTAGGCAGCGACTTCAATTACACTGATTTTCAACTTGATGCGCGGAATTTTTTTGAACTATTTCCATCGCAAATTCTGGCAGTGCAAACGACTGCACAAATCATTGACGGCACTGCGCCCTTTCAGGACTTGGCTGGTTTTGGGGGACAGGACTTTCTTCGCGGCTATTTTGACGGCCAGTACCGGGATAAAACCGAAGTCGGCGGGCAAGTTGAATATAGAGTTCCCGTCTGGTGGAGGTTCGGTGCGGTCGCATTTGCCGGTGTTGCACAAGTTTCCGACAAAGCCTCCCTCTGGAACCTTGATGAGTTTAAATTTGCAGGGGGAGCCGGTCTGCGTTTTCTGTTGAAGCGTGACGAACGCATCAATATCCGTTTAGATATGGGTTTCGGCAGGAATTCTTCCGGTGTGTACTTCACTCTGGAAGAAGCGTATTAATGCGCCGTCGCCGGTGCGACTTACGCAGATGACCGTCACCTTAAAGGTGACGGTCATCTACGGGTGGAATTAACTTAGGGGAGATATCCATGTCAACGAAAACAAAGCATATACTATCGACGGGTGAATTTTTCCATGTATATAATCGCGGCGTCAACAGGAATGATATTTTTTTTAATGAACGAAATTTTCGTTATTTTCAGCAGCGGATATTGAGAGCAAACAATCCTTCTTCAGTGGAAGTTATCGCATATTGCCTGATGCCCAACCATTTTCATTTCATTGTCCATCAGCTTGAACCCTTCGGGATTTCAGGTTTCATGAAAAGTGTATGCGACGGTTATACGAAGGCGATCAACAAAGAACGTTCTCGCAATGGGCATTTATTTGAAGGTAAATACAAGATAAAGCATATTGACAACGACTTGTATTTGTTTCATCTGTCCCGTTATATCCATCTAAATCCCGTTCGAGCTTGCTTGGTTGATTCACCAGAAGAGTGGCCACACAGCAGCTGCAGGACATATTACGATTTACGGCATGATCCCATTATCACGATGCAGGTCATTTTAGAGCAGTTTGGGGGTTCGAGAGAGTATAAGAAGTTTGTTGAAGATTATGTGCCGATCGACAAGGAGAAAATCAAGAAGCTTTTGTTCTGATGAAAGATGACCGTCACCTTTAAAGTGACGGTCATCTACAGGTTTATTTTCTCATACTCCATAATTTTGCCGTCACGCGTTCCAATTCTTTTCCGATGAGCAAGGGATCCAGCGTTTTCTCCGGTTCATTTTCAAACACCCCGTACGGAATTTTAAACCCCTTTACCTCAATGTAGCTCGGATCCTTCTTTTCGAGTTTTTCCCAGTCGTTCGTTTTGTAGTAGAACTCCATTTTTTCATCGGGAAGTGAATGGAAGAGAATCGAATCCTCCTGCCCCTTACGTGCACGCCTTCGGTTTTTGCGAAGCGACTCTTCATAGGATACACGGATGTATATCAACGCTGCGCGTTTCAGAATTTCTTCGTGCATATATGACAACGCCTCGTAAATGCCCTTGTCGCCGCCGCGCGCAAATTCCACCAATGTCGTCATTGTGTCGTGATACTGCGGGTTCCTCGCCAGCTTTTTGCGGTATTCGAGGCTGATGCGCTCAATGTATAAATTCCATGTAAAAGGGTCTTTAAACCAATATTTTTCATCCGACCAGACACGCGGCTTGCCGTTCCTGCTTAAAATATCATCGATCTCAAACGATTCCCACACATATAAAAAATCGTCGAGCTCCTCGAAGTCTGCAATATGAAATCTCTCAAGCCTCTCCTTTGAGTTTGTTTTTTTAAGAAAATCGATCACCTCCGATTTGCCCGCCGCCGGGCGTCCGGTAATAATGAGGATCGGAAAGTTCTGGCCGCTCATGCGTTCTCCTTTTGTGGTATTTACTTAATCTCTTTGATTCGATTCTCTACTTTTGAATCGATCTCGTTTTCATTCCGTACTTTAGTTTCTATTGTTTCAAAGACTGTTTGCTGGAGGTAAATAGGATGAAGGATCTCTATACCCAGGTAATGTTTTGCTTCACCCACAAAGTAGTCGCTTGCTGCTCCGATGTATATTCCTTTTTCGTCGAATGGCTTACCGTTGATTTCAAGCTTAGTGATTTGAACCTTTCCGTCCGCATCGCGTTTCCATTCGCATTGTATTCCCGACGTTTGAATCTTCAGATGCTGCTCGATATAATTGAGCACGATAGATTTTACCTCGGCCCCGCTCAACTGGAATGTCGTCAAGATATTTCTAAAAGGCAGGATTTCGAAAATGTCGCGTTTCGTTATCGGTCCCGCGGAAAGATTCTTCCTGATGCCGAAGTCGTTCATAAAACCAAGGTCGGCATGAGCGGCTTCGCGCTGCGCATCCGAAAGAAAATCGCCGATTCCGGATTCCCCGTTG
The DNA here is from genome assembly GCA_963717445.1 of uncultured Bacteroidota bacterium. GTDB lineage: Bacteria > Bacteroidota > Ignavibacteria > UBA10030 > UBA8401 > JAGVPT01. Next base: position 3,534,442 of record OY970334.1, read on the forward strand.
TCATCCCGGACCCAATCTTCCTTCAGTGTGCCGATAACCTGGCTGTAATCTTTTTCAATGCCATGCTGGACGGAGTCGATGAATGTCGATAATTCCGTTTTCGGGCGGGCGCTATCATACCATAGTTGAATGAGCTGACCGTTGTATTGTGTCACTTTTTTATTTTCAACGGTCAAGTCAAGCACACCGAGGTTTTCACAGTAAGCTCCAGTCTGCACGATAATGACGCCGTTGATCAATTTCGGCTTTTTCAGTCGCGTGTGCGAGTGCCCACCGACGATAACATTCAGACCGTGGACATTCATTGCGAGCACGGAGTCGTCGTCGACGCCTTCGTGTGTCAACGCAACGATCAGGTCCGTCTTCGGCTGAAGTTCGTCAATGAATTTTTGCGTTGTTGCAGCCGGTGAAAGGACTTTGATTCCGACAAGCATGGTTTGGTTCACCAAGCCGTATAATCCCTGCGACATGACGCCGATGATGCCGATTTTCAGTCCGTTCTTTTCAATGATGACGTACGGTTTGTTGTTTACCGGGTAATCACCGTTGTCATTCACGACATTCGCCGAGAGGGTCGGAAATTTTGCAATCATCGTAAGCCGCACTAAATTTTTCTGGCCAAGGTCGAAGTCGTGGTTGCCGAGACACCACGCTTCGCAGCCGATCATGTTCATCATTTGGAACAGCGCGCCGCCCAGGGCGCCGTGGTACTGGTACTCAGTAATAGGGTTGCCGGTCATAATGTCCCCGGCATCGAGGTACAATGTTGCGGTGTTAATTTTCCGGATGCTGTCGAGTGCAAACGAAAGTTCGTTGATGCCTCCGATCATTGGCTTCGGAGTTTCCCTCACCCACGTGGCTTCATGTGGAATAAAGCTTGCGTGGATATCGTTGGTATGAAGGATGGTGATTGATTTTGGCTGGGAGGCAAGGGGGAAAACGAACAAAATCGAAAGCAAGCCTAAAAGGAAAAAAGGTTTTGTAATGTGCGTGCGCATAGGATATGGAAAGTTGGTGATAGGGTAAACAATTATTGTAGTTAGAAGATACGAATAAATCTGATTTTTTGGAATAGCTCTTTCTATCTTTCTAACTTTGTCGTATCTTGCATCCGAATTGCAATACTGTTTCGATTACACCTTGCCTGCAGAAAAGCGGGATTTATGAATGGCCGATTCGGATGAATTTTGTGGGTTTCATTCGATAGAGACTTCATCCTGCTCGGTCTATAGGTGCGACACTCACGTGCGATGGAAGAACTCAAATAACGTTTATGCTACGATTATTCGCTGCCTCTTAATGCCGACGCCGGAGGATTTATGACTCGCCCGATTTTCACCTATTCTGTTGCTCCATCTCTTCCCCAGCCTCTTCAACGCTTATACGCACTTGCGTACAATTTAATTTGGGTTTGGGACCACGAGCTTTTGGAATTATTCATGCGGCTTGACACCGATTTGTGGGAGGAATCTGACCACAATCCCGTTCGAATGCTGGGAGCGATCAAACAACATCGGCTGAACACGCTCGCACGTGACGAGGCGTTTCTCGGCGAGCTTGACCGGGCGTGGGATCGGTATGCACAGTACCTCGACGTAAGTGGAAGCTGGTTTCAAAAGCGATATGGAAAAGAAAGCGTTCCAACAGTAGCCTATTTTTCCGCAGAGTTCGGTCTGACGGAATGTGTGCCGAATTATTCGGGCGGTTTGGGAATTCTATCCGGCGACCATATCAAATCGGCAAGCGATCTTGGCATTCCGCTCGCCGGGATTGGATTGCTCTATCAACAAGGATACTTCAGCCAATATCTCAACGTGGATGGGTGGCAGCAGGAGCGATATCCTGAAAATGATTTCTATACATTGCCGATACAAATCGAGAAGGACAAAGATGATAAACCAGTCACGGTATCGGTCGAGTATCCCGGACGAACCGTTGTTGCGCAAGTGTGGCGGGTGCAAGCTGGGCGAGTTCCTGTTTTTCTGCTGGACACAAACATTGCTGTTAATTCTCAAGAAGACCAGGATATTACTGACCAACTGTACGGTGGAGATCGGGAGATGAGGATCAAGCAGGAAATAATGCTGGGGATAGGAGGCTACCGGGCATTGTGCGCAGTGGGTATGAAACCGACGGTCTGTCACATGAACGAAGGTCATTCGGCGTTCCTTTCACTTGAGCAATGCCGTCAATTAATGAATGAAAATAAGATCTCCTTCGCCGAGGCCCGCGAAGCGGCAACTGCTGGAACAGTCTTTACAACACATACTCCAGTTCCAGCCGGAAACGACTATTTTACTCCTGTGTTAATGGATAAATATTTTACAGAATTTTATAGAACGCTTGGAATTTCCCGCAAAGATTTTCTTGGATTGGGCCGAAGGAATGCAGATAACGACGCTGAAGATTTTTGCATGACGATTTTGGCCTTGCGAATGTCTGCATACAGCAACGGTGTGAGTAAACTTCACGGCGATGTCTCGCGATCGATGTGGCAGAATGTTTGGCCGGGTATACCGGCTCACGATACTCCGATCGGGTCTATAACGAATGGCATTCATGTCCCATCATGGGTTAGCCGCGACATGGCGGGATTATTTGAACGATACCTCGGCCCCAGATGGAAAGACGATGTCAGCGAGAATGCACTGTGGAGTTTTGTGCACCGGATTCCGGATGAAGAACTTTGGCGGACGCATGAGCGGAGACGGGAGCGGCTTGTCGCGTTTGCCCGTCAGCGGCTCCATTCTCAACTTGAATCTCGAGGGGCTTTGCGCAATGAAGTTGCCAAGGCGTCCGAAGTTCTCAACCCCGATGCTCTGACCATCGGTTTTGCCAGGCGCTACGCAACGTACAAAAGGGCCACATTGCTTCTCCGCGACGCAGAACGCTTGATTCGTATTCTTGGCGATAAAGACCGGCCTGTGCAGATTATTTTTGCGGGGAAGGCTCATCCAATGGATAACCCTGGAAAAGAATTCATTAGAGACATCATTCATTTTGCACGGCAGCCCGAAGCCCGCCGCCGTATGGTCTTTATTGAAGATTACGACATGGTTGTTGCCCGCTATCTTGTGCAAGGGGTCGATGTTTGGCTGAACACACCCCGGCGTCCCCTCGAGGCGAGCGGAACTAGCGGGATGAAAGCATCGGTGAACGGCGCACTCAACCTTAGCGTTCTTGACGGCTGGTGGGTAGAGGCGTTCAACGTCAACACTGGCTGGGCGATCGGGCGCGGAGAAGAGTACGGCGATGAAAAATATCAGGATGAAGTCGAATCCAACGCGCTCTACGACCTTCTCGAAAAGGAACTGGTTCCCTTGTTCTACAACCGTGGCGCCGACGGACTGCCCCGCGCATGGATCAGCAAGATGAAAACGTCGATGCGCGAAATCTGCCCTTTCTTTAATACTAACAGAATGGTGAAAGAGTACGCTGAAGAATATTACTTGCCCGCCCATCACCGGCATACATCGCTCACAGCCGAAAAAATGAAAGGGGCGAAAGCGCTTGCAGTATGGCGGGCGAAAGTGCAACAAAGCTGGCCGGGCATCAAAATCGTAGAGGTTAAATCGGACGGGCAGAAAGGGATGAAAGTCGGCGAGTCGCTGGATGTTCGCGCATCGATCGATCTCGGCGCCTTGACTCCGGACGATGTTACCGTAGAATTATACCATGGCACTCTCAATTCTGACGGCGAGATAGTGAAACCAACAGTCCTTCCAATGGCCGCTTCCGGAAAGCCGAAAGGAAGGTTATTTGAATTCCTCGGCACGATTAAGTCGGAATCGAGCGGACGCCAGGGGTACACCGTCCGCCTGCTTCCTCATCACCGGGAAATCGACAATCCTTCCAAACAAGGGTTGGTTCTCTGGGCGTAAAATATGTAATTGTGGGTGTGGGTAGTGGAGCATGTTGAATATTCAGAATAAAACAAATATCATATGCGCCTCACGAAGATGCCTTCGACACGTGGGCATGACAATTTTTTAATCAACTTGAGCCAGTACCCAAACTGCGGAAGTGGTCAATTTTGCGTTCTTGCTAAAGGTGACGCACACCTGATTCCAAAAATTCAAATATACCAAAATATTTGGTAAGGTAAATCGGCAAGGTGTCCGTCACCTTACCAAACTTGAGCACTACCCAAACTGCGGTAGTGGGCTACTTTGAGTATTCAAGATAAAAAATGAATTGTCATGCCCGCGAAAGCGGGCATCCAGACCTAATTGAATGGATTCCGGCTTTCGCTCGACAAGTCGTCGTAGTCTGGCGACCGGAATGACATTTACTTTGAAAGTGTACCACTACCCAAACCGCACATTTCGTGCTTTCGAAATCGAAATTGATTATATTGAACTATTCAAATTTGCCGACTCGTCATTCAACCAATTGAAAGGGAAGCACCATGCTTAGCAAAGGAATTCAGGATGCAATAAACGATCAGATCAACAAGGAATTGTATTCATCCTATTTGTATCTTGCAATGTCATCCTATTGCGCCGAGTCTAATTTATCCGGTTTTGCAAGCTGGATGAAGGTTCAGAGTACAGAAGAGTACGGCCATGCAATGAAGTTTTACGGTTATGTAATCGAACGGAATGGACACGTCGAGCTGGAAACGATCGACAAGCCGCATGCGAAATTCAAATCGCCCGCCGATGTATTCAAGCAAGTGCTTGAACACGAACAGAAGGTGACCGGAATGATCAACAAGCTGTACGAGCTTGCAATCAAAGAAAAAGATTATCCAACGCAAATCATGCTCGAATGGTTTATCACCGAGCAGCTGGAAGAAGAGAAGAACGCCGGCGACATTCTCGAGCAATTGAAAATGATTGGAGATTCGCCGGTGAGTTTGATCATGATGGACAGGCAGTTGGCGACTCGTGCAAATAAGTAATCGGCATGAATGATCCATTGATCAAAGAAAAGGCCGTACGGGTGAACAATCCTTACGGTTTTTTTGTGAATCATATTCCGGACACGCTCAAACTATGTCGGGCTAAATTCTCATTTCCGAATACACCCCAAAGGAATTATCTTAACCACGAAGCTGTACTACAATCATAGAGGACGTTTATGCCCGCAAGACTGTTCATCACGGTCATTGGTTTTAATTTTCTCGTCGTTATTTTTCTCGCTGGGGTTGTTGTGGTCTATTTTCGCCCACATCACTTCGGGATCATGGCGTCGCTCTTTTTCGGATGGTTAACGGGATTCATTAATCTCGGGACATCGGAACCTCAATTCCCGGCGTTGCTTCTTCTTGCATTCGGGTTCTTTTTGGGATTTACAACACCCAAGAGCATTTGGAAATATGCAGTAATTCTTGGAGTATTTGTTCCTCTTTCACAATTCATCTCGATTCTCGTGACGGATCAAAAAGAATTGCTTTTTTCAGACGGTGTTGGCTCGTTCGTTGCCTTTCTCCCGGCATTCGGAGGGGCATATTTAGGAAAGGTCATTGCAGGCGTTCATCGGACGAAGCCAGGTTCGGTGAACGGACTCATCGCCGGCGAAAGTCATCCATGAAAGGAGCCTGATATGCCCCGTGCGAGTATGTTTGTACATCGAGTAGAGAAATTCCTTATTGTTCCGATTGTCATTTTGGCTCTCATCGTATTCTATTGTGTTCATGCGTTGCTCCATAGATCGCAGTCACATGTCCAATAATAGATGACGGTCGATGTGATGTCTCACTACGTAGTGCTATCTGATTTGAAACAAGAGACCAAACGCTCTGCAATTCGTTTTGCCGTCGTCGTTATATTTTCAATCGCTATGGCATGGATGGAATCCTCGACGGTTGCGTACTTGCGCACGCTTGTACATCGCGTTGAGCCGTACCAACAATTGCCGTTACCGATTGCTGATGCATTTGGTGTGACGGAACTTGTTCGTGAAGCCGCAACGCTTGTGATGTTGATCAGTGCCGGCTGGCTTGCCGGTACATCGTGGAAAAACCGGCTTGGCTTCTTCATGTTGGCATTCGGAGTTTGGGATATTTTCTACTATCTCTTTTTGAAAATCATTGTTGGCTGGCCTCATTCGCTTTTTGACTGGGATATTTTGTTTCTCATTCCGGTTCCATGGTGGGGCCCCGTATTGTCGCCAATGCTTGTTTCTCTCGTATTGATTATTTTTGGATGCACATTGGCTCAAAGTGAAATCAATAAATGGACATTGCGGCTGGGAAAATTGAGCTGGTATTTCCATCTGGTCGGAATTGCAGGGGCATTGTACGTCTTTATGGCTCACTCGATTAAGATCCTCACACAAGGCTCAAGTGATGTTCGCACACAGCTCCCAGTGCAGTTCAATTGGACACTCTTCCTTCTTTCACTTGTTTTTATGGTGATGCCGATTGTGGAAATGGGAATTCGATATTTAAAAGCGCAAAATGTTAAAGTTGCTTGACAATTGTCTAAACATCGTTATATTTAAATATAATGAAGGTCAGTAATTCCCATATCGATGTAGTATGCTGTTGCTCAAACGTTTGTTGTTGTGCAGCATGTTGTTGCTGTACTCCGAGCGATGTTCTCGATAGAAGTGGAAAGATAGCTGGCGATACTTAAGAAGCCGCAGATAAGTTTTAAAAAACGAACCCTCTTCTATCACGAAGAGGGTTTTTTATTTATTACTATTCTTTGAAAGGAAACACGGGTATGCCAAACGGAATTTCACTCGTCGACCGTACAGCGCTTAAATTTAATCAAGGATCGATCGTCATAATGATCGTGGTCGCATTTGTACTCCAGCTTCCCTTGCTTATAGCTCTGCTCGCGCTCGTGCTGTTGGTGGGAACGATTGTTCCTTCTGCAGGAATATTCAAACTTTTCTACGCTCAGGTTCTTCGTCCATTGCGGATTTTACATCCCGATGTTGTCGAAGAAGATAATGCACAACATGTATTTGCCCAAGGGCTAGGAGGGGTGTTTTTAAGTGTTGCATTCATTTTTCTTGCCGTGATCAACCGGCCGATTGTTGGATGGATTATTTCATTTCTGGTTGCGGCACTTGCGCTTGTTAATTTGACAGTCAATTTCTGTCTCGGATGCGTTCTTTATCTTCGGTTACGGCGGCTGTCATTTTTCACGAGAGCGTTTTTTAAGCGTGTTACAACTAACTAATTACTACCCAAGGAGGACTTATGGCTTCAAACAGCGGGTATGCGAATCCCGATGTTCTCGTTACGACCGATTGGGCGCTCGAGCACCGAAAGGATGCGAATCTGCGGTTCGTTGAAGTGGATGTCGATACGAGCGAGTACGAAAAAGGGCATATCGAAGGGGCAATCGGATGGAATTGGAAAACCCAGCTTCAGGACCAGACGCGACGCGATATTCTCAGCAAGGAACAGGTCGAACGTTTTCTTGGTGAATCGGGGGTCGATCCCAGCACTGGATTGATCCTTTACGGGGATAACAACAATTGGTTTGCAGCGTATGCGTTCTGGCTTTTAAAATATTACGGCCATGCGGACGTCCGGCTCATTAATGGAGGAAGGAAAAAATGGGTAGCAGAAGGGAAGCCTCTCGTCACCGGCGTTCCTCGCTACGGAACGAAGACGTACAAAGTATCAAAGGTCGAAACGGACTTGCGGGCACTTAGAGATTTTGTAGCCCTGCGTCTCAATGAACCATCGCATGGTTTGGTCGACGTCCGTTCGAACGATGAGTACACCGGGAAAATTCTTGCACCCCCGGGATTGCAGGAATTATCTATGCGTGGAGGACATATTCCCGGAGCGAAGAATATACCCTGGTCGCAAGCAGTGAATGAGGATGGAACGTTTAAATCTGCGACCGACTTGAAAGCATTGTACGAAAGCAAAGGAATTCTGCCGGGGTTGAAGGAAATTACCGCCTATTGCCGAATCGGCGAGCGGTCCTCGCATTCTTGGTTTGTGCTGAAGTACCTTCTCGGCTATCCGAAGGTACGCAATTACGATGGGTCGTGGACTGAATGGGGGAATCTCATCAACGCGCCGATAGAAAAATAATAAGCGGTATGGAAGCGGAAGAAAATCGGGTCGTGCCTTCTGCCCGATTATTTTAGCAGCAGGTCAAACACGCGTTTGTGCGAACCACTCCATCATTCCCGGAATGCCCTCGCGGATTGAAGGATACTTAAGTGTGCCGACAATATGCTTCATTTTGTCGTTCGAGTAGCCGCAGCCCTCGTTTAAGACCTGTGCCCAGAGATGTGCGCCAAAATGGAGATTAACAAGAGAGGTCAGTGCATCTGCCCCTTTGGCTATCGCATAAACGAAAGATTTTGGAATTCTGCCGATGTTCGCTTTCCGGCCATTTGCTTTGCATATTGTTTCAAACCAATCGACATACGTCGTGCCGCCGTTGTCGACCGCATGGATGATTTGATTTTCTGCATGCTCGCTCCATGTTGACATAGCAATTGTTGATGCCACATCATCGACGTGCACGGTTCCCAATGGAGCAGCTCCCCCGTTCGGCAGGGGCATAAAGTACGGTCCAAGATTTTTAATGATACTCAGCATGGGAACAAGCCATTTGGCATTCGGTCCGTAGACCAGTGCGGGGCGAATGATTGAGTACCAGAAGCATGAATTGCCGGCGGATTTTATAAGCAATCGTTCAGCCATTCTTTTCCACTGGAAATACGGGTCCGGAAATTCGGCTCCCGTCATCTCTTCCGTGAGAACCTTTGGCATCGGTTGGGGGAGTCCTCCGGCCATAAATGCCGAAACAAAAACAAACCGTTTTACACTCGATGTTCCTGCCGTTGCTTCAAGGAGCAGGCCGATGGTTTTTATGTTCTTCGCATCGAAATCCTTTTCCCTTGTCTTTGCTTCACCAATATGGATTGCAGCATTTGCCCCTTTCAGACACTCCGCAAAAAGCTTCGCCCGATCCATGGGAGAACCGGCAAACAAATCCCCTTGGACGTACTCGACATTGCCGGGAGTTGTCGGCCGCCAAATTTCGAACATCCCTTTCGCCCGCGTAACATCCCGAACAAGTGCGCGCACATTCCAACCCTGCTGACACAATATTTCAATGACATGTGAGCCGATGAAACCGGTGGAACCTGTCAAAAAGACAACGTTGTTCGAGGTTGATGCCATGTTTTTGCCAAAAAGAATTGTGAGTTGAATATTACGATTTTCGCGTACGAAGTCAATTGGTGCTCCGGTTAATTTCAACAGTTTCCGGCCAAAAATGACGTTTCCGCTGTCTTGACATCCGGCTGTTTTTTCGCAATATTAGGCTGTGCAAGACACACTCTCGTTATGACCTCATTGATGCCGTAACATCAAAACGCTCATCCCCCTGGAATAACAATCATGCAACCTTGCTTGTTGCGCACCACTTTCGCTTGGCTATTTTTCTTTTTTTTAGCGATTGGTTTTTCCTCATGCGGTCGGATGACTTATGAAATAATTTCCGGATGGATTGACCGGAGGAATGGCCATGCAATCAATCTAAAACAGACGATCACGGAATTGAATTCGGCAGTTGTGTATGATTCGAATTTTGAATTGAATATTCTCATTAATCCAATCACAATGGTGCAGGTACCTTATGAGTAAACATTTACCTCGTGGTGGTATTTGGTGGTTGATATCGATGGTTTTGGCGGTATATTTGTCGGCGGCAGTTGCTTTTGCACAAGAGACAAACCCGCAAACGATCGGTATTCTCTATTTTGAAAACAACAGCGTGGTTGATAAAGACAAGCTCGATCCTCTGAAAAAAGGATTGACTGAAATGCTTATTACAGAGATGTCAAAAATCAAAAGTCTCAAAGTGGTTGATCGGCAGCGGATACAGTCGGCAGTTGAAGAGCTAAACCTTGATGAAACGGATGTAGTTGATAAAGAGACGTCTCAGAAAGTGGGTAAACTCCTCAATGTGAAGGTTCTGCTGATCGGTGGATTTTCAAATCTGTTTGGTGATAAATTCCGAATCGACGCGCATATCGTTTCGACCGAAACCGGCCAAACGCTTAAAGAAGAGGAAGAAACTGGAGACCTCGACCAGTTTTTGACAATGATAAAATCGTTTGTCAAGAAGATTTCAGACGACCTTGACGTAAAATTGAGCGCGGTGGAAGAAGATCAGCTCGAATCGACAAAAGACGGAAAGTTCGACGGTTATGTTACTTACGCTCAGGGGCTCAATCTCGAAGATAGCGGGGACAAGCTTGAAAAGGAGGGTAAAAGCGGAGCGGCGGCTGTGGACTATGACAACGCGCGGTCGATGTTTCAGAAAGCGTGGGATGAATCTAACGGCTATGAGCCTGCAAAGAGAAAGATGGAAGAGATGACTGCGTTGACCGAGAAAATGAAGAAAGAAATAAAATGAGGGTGCCCCAAATATTTATAGCAGGCTACTCGATAACAAATACCGAATGCGTCGCAACTCGTATTCGTTATTAAATAGTAGCCACGAAATACAAGGCCCCGGTCAATGCCGGGGCTTGCTGTTCTTGATTTGACCCATTCACTTCAAAGGCGTCGCTGATAATAAATGCTCTATCAGTTAAGTTTCGTCGGCGTCTGGAGCTGTGAGGTCACCGTCATGTCGTAGGAGGGAAATGTCCCGTCGCTCAGAGCAGTCTTGCCAACGCCGTGTAATACTACTGTTGTGGCAGTCCCTGCCGTCTTAACGCTGTACGTTCCGTTGGCATTGTCTGTAAACGCAGTAGATGCTAAATCTCCCAACCCTGTTGCGTCTGCCGTAAGGCCGACAAATGAATTTCCACCTCCGCCAAGTGTGACCGGTTTAGCATAATATTGTTGTGCTTTGGCCGCCAAAGTTGTTAAGTCTGCTATTACTGCACTTCGGTTTTGGTCGACCGCGTTATCTTGGAACATTGTGATACCGACGGCTACCGCGATACCGACAATGATGACGCCCAAGATGATCAGAAGAAGCTGTTGCTGGCCCATAAATGTCTCCTTTTCTTATAGTGTGATGGTAGTGAGGATTGTGGATATTTTGATGTTTAATTTCATATGACTTTTATCTGCACTGATCGTGCCAAACTAATAACTCCCTTGTTTCATCATTTTCTCCTCTCTGTAACAGAATGGAGAGTTTATTACCGGATTCAGGTCTTTTTTACTGATAATTTGAGGGGCAGGGTAACACGAAAACGGGTTAATAGGTGGCGTAGTAAATCAGGATTGAGTAGTAATGAGAGTTTGAGAGTGTTGCTCCTGCCTAGGCCTTAACAGACTGTTCTGATCGTTAATGGCGGCGAAGCCGATAGTTACAAAAAACAATAGGACCTGAAGATTGAGAATCAAATGGATTTTTTAAAAGCCGTTTCAATACAATGTCCATATTGTGGGGAGACCATTGAGGTGGTGGTTGATTGTTCGATACCACGTCAGGAGTACCTCGAAGACTGCGAAGTCTGCTGCAGGCCGATGACTATTTTCGTAAACGCGGCAGAAAGTGATTCTCCCCAGGTGGAAGCGCGGCAGGAAGACGAATAGTATTGGGTCACCCTTGTCAAGGTTTAAAACCTTGATAAGGTTTTGATCGTCATACGATGTGGAAACACAAAAGGCTGGTCGCCCTCGCGTACCAGCCTTGTTGTTTTCGACTGAGAATTCCGGCACCGGTATTCTAGCGTTAAATCTCTCTATTCACCAACGCTTTCTTTAATTGTGAAATATGCCAGGTGATATTGATCTCCTTCGGGCAGGCCTCAATGCAATTAAAAATTGTGTGGCATCGCCAAACCCCATCCTGAGTATCGATGATGTCGAGCCGCTCGTCCGCGGCTTCGTCCCGCGTATCGAACGTGAAGCGGTACGCCTTCAAAAGCGATGCAGGGCCAAGATAATTTTCGTTTGTCCACAATGAGGGACATGAAGTCGAGCAGCACGCACACAGGATGCATTTTGCCGATTCAAAAAGCTTTTCCGCATCTTCATTGCTTTGCAGGCGTTCCGTTTCGGGCGGATTTGTCTTGGTAATGAGATAGGGTTTCACCAGTTCGTACTTCTTATAGAAATCCGCCAGATCCACTACAAGGTCTTTGATCACGGGCATCGAAGGAAGCGGCTCCAGTGTAATGACTTTCGTGCAATCCAGGACTCCCAACAAAATCGAGCAAGCGAGGCGGTTTCGTCCATTGATGCGCATTCCGTCCGAGCCGCAGACCCCGTGGGCACATGAACGCCGGTACGTAAGCGAGCCGTCTAATGATCCTTTGATCTTTTCGAGCACATCCAGCACACGCCACGAATCATCAACGTCATCGACGATATACTCTTTATAGTACGGCGTTGTGTCGGTCTCTGGGTTATATTTTTGAATGCGAAAAGTTACCTGCATAGGACTATCCTTAGCGTAAGTGAAAAAGATAGCGGATGTCTGCTTTGGGTTTTAATACACTCGCTCTTTCGGTTGAAACTTCGTGATCACTACCGGTTTATAGGAAATCTTCGGTTTCCCTCCATTGTATTCGATGAAGGTGTGCTTCAACCACTTCTTGTCGTCGCGTTTCGGAAAATCTTCGCGAGCGTGCGCGCCTCGGCTTTCCTGCCGGTTCAATGCAGAGACAACGATTGTTTCGGACGTGCCCAGCAGATGGCGGAGTTCGATCGCCTCCATTAACTCCGTATTGAATTTCTTCCCGTGGTCCGCGATGGAAATCTTCTTATAGCGGCTCTTTAACTCGTGTATTTCGCTAAGGAGCTGCTTCATCGTTTTTGCTTCGCGGTAGACGGAGCACTTGTCCATCATTTTTTCCTGCATCTCCGTCCGGACCTTTGCAGCGTTTTCGCTCCCTTTGTTCGTGAGAATGCCGTCGATCATTTCCCGCGTTTTGTCGTCGGGGCGTTTGGGGAGCGGAGGAAGCTCTGCTTCGTTCAAATATTGAGCAATCGCTTTACCGCCTCGCCGGCCGAAGACGATAATATCGAGTAAGGAATTAGTTCCTAACCGATTGGCGCCATGCACAGAGACGCATGCGCATTCCCCCGCAGCGTAAAATCCAGGAAGAATTTTTCCTTTTGCATTCAGGTAGACCCGTGCATCATTGTCCGTCGGAATTCCACCCATCGCGTAATGTGCTGTCGGTTGAATTGGAATCGGCTCTTTCAAAGGCTCAACACCGAGGTACGTTCTTGCAAATCCGGTAATCTCCGGAATTTTATCGTGGATAACTTGCGCGCCCAGATGCGTGAGGTCGAGGTTGACGTAATACGTTCCGTCGCTTCCCTTAATTCCGCGGCCTTGTTTGATTTCTGTGTAGATCGCACGGGAGACCATGTCCCGTGGGGCAAGGTCTTTCACCGTTGGCGCATACCGTTCCATAAATCGCTCGCCGGCATTGTTGCGAAGGATTCCCCCTTCGCCGCGGGCGGCTTCTGAAATCAGAATGCCCAGTTTCCATAAGCCGGTAGGATGAAATTGAAAGAATTCCATATCCTCCATCGGAATTCCGCTTTCATAGGCGATGTTGCAACCGTCGCCGGTGCCGATCAGGGCGTTCGAGGTGATGCGGAATGCCCGGCCGTAGCCTCCCGTTGCAAACATCACTGCCTTTGCATGAAATGTATGAATTTCCCCTGTCGCGATTTCCATCGCTACGACGCCGCAACAGACGCCCTTATTGATGATCAGGTCGGTAACGAAAAATTCATTGTAGAAATGAATCCCCTGTTTTATGCAGCTTTCAAATAATGTGTGAAGCATGACGTGGCCGGTTCTGTCCGCAGAATAGCAGGCGCGGCGCACGGCAACGCGTTTCGAATTCGGATCGGCAGGGTTTTCCGGTCGTGTATGTCCGCCGAATTTTCGTTGAGCAATTTTTCCTTCGGGAGTACGAGAAAAGGGGAGTCCCATATGCTCAAGTTCGATGATGGCCCGGATAGCGTCGCGGCACATAATCTCAATTGCGTCCTGGTCGCCAAGATAGTCGCTGCCTTTAACGGTGTCGAACATATGCCATTCCCAGGAATCTTCTTCTTCGTTTGCCAGCGCCGCACAGACACCCCCCTGTGCCGTTCCGGTATGCGAACGCGATGGGTAGACCTTCGATAACACCGCACAGCTACGGCCTTGCGGGATTTCCAATGCCGCACGCAGCCCAGCGCCTCCGGCTCCGACAATAACTACATCAAACGTATGAACCATTGATAACTCCGGTAAAAAAAATCAAGTTTTAGAAATAAACAATCGGAAGGTTCTTTGCATTCATCAATGTTCTCTTTTGCGTGTTGGCAGCTTTCCAAATGTTTGTGTATGAATTAGAACGAAAGAATTGTTGCGATCCCAAGGCTCCCGAACGTGATGCCCGCGGCGTACAGAAGCCCGAGAATTGTCCAGCTCAACCAAGCCGGCATTCTGAAATCGCGAAAAATGTTCCATGTGCCCGACAGGCCATGATACAAACCGAGCACCACGAAAGAGATTTGCAAAGCCTTGTAAAGGGGGTTCTGCATTCGTGCGAGCACGGCGTCGTAGGTGTGGCCGGAATCAAGATGATAGTGCATAAGAATGTAGTGCCCGATAGCAACGACAAACAGCGCAACGCCGGAAATTCGCTGCAAGTACCATGCTGGTGCTCCTGAGCCTCGTGATCCGTAATATTTTGACGACATAATATTGCTTCCTTTGTCCTGAAATTGCTTACTTCACAACCGCAACGGCGTGAAAAGTATCTTGCGAAAACATGATATAACCCATGCCGAAAAATAAAACAAGTCCGAGGATAACAACGGCATAATACAATTTTTTGTGATAGCGTGCCCCCTCCGCTAAATCAACCAATACGATGCGGATGCCGTTCAGAGCGTGGAAAAGGAGGAATGCAAAGAGGAACCACTCAAGAAAAAGAAACAACGGCGTCCGGAAAAGCACCATCTCGGAATCAAAAGCCTCTTTCCCTTTTTGCAGCGACATCAGCGCGAAAATATGAAGCATAATGTAACCGGTCAGGACGAGCCCGGTGATGCGGTGCAGAACCCATGCCCAGCTTCCGGAAAATTTGTGATATGTTAGGAGGATTTTTGCCCAACCGCTGGCGGGATAATTGCTAGACATTCGAAATACACTCCTTACTGTAGCTGCGAATTATTGGTGATGGTAAATACTTTCCTGTCATGATTGTGCGTACCGCCGGACAGGGCGGTGAAACGGTGGTAATGTATGAAACAATATTTAAAATCTCAACTCCAACCGTTGTCAAGGTTTACAACCTTGACAACGGTATTCAAGAAAATAAAAACTTCTCAATCTTAGTTCTTTCTTCTGCAACATATTCTTCTACAAATTTCTCGTAATCTCGAGGTGTTTTGAATAAACTATCTCTCAACTCAAAATCAGCTGTGGTTCCCCGGCGCAAGCCAATCCACTCTAAATAATTCGAGAATTGCCATTCCCTCGAAGAGGACACAAGAAGTGACGATACCGGGTTACGATGTATATATCGAATAACTTGTAGGCAGTGTGCATCATTATTGAGTTGTTTTGATTTGCATTGACCCTGAAAGAGTGTTCCGCTATGATTATACCGCTTGTTGATTGCCTGGGTATATGCGTTGAATGTTGTTCTAAGAAAGTTACTAATATTGCCGCCATCTTTCTGTCTTAGAATCAAATGATAATGATTCGGCATGAGACAGTATGCAACAATGATAACGCTGTATTGGGAAGAATATTTTTTGAACAACGAAATAAGGTATAGATAATTTGCGTTCTCAAGAAATATTTTTTTCCTGTGTGCTCCGCGGTTGTAGATGTGGTAATAGTGACCATGAAAGTGCTTCATTTTGCCCCCCATCGTTTATCCTTGTCAAGGTTTAAAACCTTGACAAGGATATCATCTTTCCACAAATTTAATTTGTTATTGCGACGCTTTCGGAAATAAACTTTCTTACCGAGATAACGCTTCCGAGAAAGCCAAGCAATGTTCCCGCTGCGAGAATGATGATGTAAAAAGACGGCTCAACGAATACAATGGCCGCCAGGTCGCCCCCAAATATTTTTGATGCGTATTGTACAACAAAGTAAATAAAGCCCGAAGATAAGAGTCCGCCCACGACCCCTTGAATAATTCCTTCGACCACGAACGGGAGGCGGATAAACATTCGCGTCGCGCCGACAAGCTTCATAGTGGTAATGATTTTTCTCTTTGCATAAATGGCGAGTCGAATGGTGTTGGAAACAAGAAATATTGCCGTAATCAAGAGTGCAACACCGGTACCGAGGCTTGCTACAGCGAAAATCTTCGCACGCTTGTCCAATAATTCAAGAAGGGTCTTTCGGTAAATCACATCGTCGACCCCTGAAACAAGCTTCAGTTTTGCATACACAATTTTTGCGCTGTCGGTGTTCTTATATTCCTTTTCGAGATAGATTTTGAAGGAAGGAGGGAGCGGATTGAAGTCGAGAATGGCATTGATGTCTTCACCGTACTGCTCCTTAAATATTTTCGCTGCTTCGTCTTTTGAGATATATTTTACCCGGTTGATGCCCGGAATAGCGAGGATTTTTCTCCCGATGATCGGAGAAGTTTCCTCTGCAACAGGTTCTTCGAGGAAGGCTTCCATCTCAACCCTGTCCCTGAGCGATTCAACAATTTGGTTCGTGTTGCGGAAGACAATGCTAAAAAGTCCGAGAAGGATCAGCGAAATGGTGATCGTAAAGATCGAAATGATCATGGAAAGCCGCGCCCGTTTGAAGCCTGAAATCCCTTCTTTGAGTATGTACAACACGTTCATGTTACTGTTCGCTTTCTCTGACCGGGTTTCTGGTCTGCCGTTCTCCGGAATTGCTTTGCCGGTCAAGTGAAGAATTCATATGATGACAGGGGAATGCCTCGTGCAAGAAACATGACAACGTATCGGATCGTTTGATCATTTTGGATTGACGATTCTGCCTGCTTCGTACGACCCGAGATTCTTAAAGTAGGAGGTGAGCTCTTGTAAATGGTTCAATGCATTCACTCGTTCTTTTTCCCTCGCATCGCCTTCGATATCGACATAAAACAAGTATTCCCACGGAGCGCCGATGATCGGCCGGGATTCAATCTTGAGGAGATTAATGTTTCGTAGCGCAAAAACTGAAAGGCATTTGAACAACGCTCCGGGAATATTTTTTGTAGCGAAAATTACCGAGGTTTTTGCGTTCTTTTTCGGTCTAATTTGTCTTTTCCCAACGATCAAGAAGCGTGTAAAATTTTTATGATCGCTCTCGATTCCGGACCTCAGAATATTTAGTCCATAATCTGTTGCAGCCTGCAGGCTCGCAATAGCAGCGGCATCGTGTCGGCGCTCTTTGGCGATCATTTTGGCAGCCCCTGCCGTATCGTAAAATGGGTTCACCGATACATGTTTCAACGAACGTAAAAATTTCTCACACTGCCCGAGAGCCTGCGGATGCGAATACACGGCACGGATGTTTTTTATTCTCACACCCGGGAGAGCCAGCATGTTCATCTTGATGCGGAGTTTAATCTCCCCGGAAATAAAAACGCGGTGTTTCCAAAGCAAGTCGAAATTCTGATGCACGCTCCCGTGCAATGAATTTTCTATCGGAACAATTGCGTATGACGACCGCCGCTTGACAACGTCTTCAAAAATATCATTGAACGTTTCGCGCGCAACCGGCGTGCAATTGTTCCCGAAATAAGCTCTTGCCGCTTGCTCGCTAAAAGCGCCGGGCTCACCCTGGTACGATATTTTTAAACCCGAAGACAAGATTGAATAATTATGAATTAATAATTAAGAATTAAAAAGTAAGACCAGTTTTCAATATTCAGAATTCAGAACTCAGGACTCAGGACTAAGCAACTAAGGACTAAGAACTCAGAACATTCGCTAATAGTTAGATTCGTCATTCCATCGTATAATTTTCCATTCGTCGTTCGTACTCGCCCGTTCGAGCGTCAGGCTCGCATATCCGTCAATGTTGACGATGTCGGTAGGACTGAACGTTACCGTTAAATTAAAACTTCTCGTGACATTGATCGTCGCATCGACGGTATCAGCGTCAGCCGGTACCGAACCGTTCCATACTAAATCGAGACTCTGAGCGTTTTGGAATAATCCGTTGGTCGTGCGCATGTCGTCGTCGCGGCCCCAGGAAACATCAGCCCCGATGTCATAATCGATATAGACAAAAACAAAATCCGGAGCCAGTAACTGTCCGTAAACAGTCGTGTCTTTAAAAAGATACGATTCTTTGAAATTTTGGAAAACGCCGTCGATCGTTTTCTGGTCCCCGAGCACCGAGCCGTTCGCTTGATTTGAATTATCAAGTGCGGGTGCGAATGGGTTGATGCAGCCGAACAACATCATGGCGCACGCAATCGATATGACGGCCATCTTCATTGACTGAATTGTCCTTTCAAATCGCTCCAACTCAGTGCTGCATTATTCGAAGTCTGAACATCTTCCCATCGGTAAAGAAACCACACGCCCGTGTTTTTATTCGGCAACATTGAGAAACGTGCATGTCCACTGTAAGTCGTGGGGGCAAGAAAAACGGTGTAATCGGTTTCATACAAGGCCGAATCGGATTGGAAAGGTGTAAGTACATCATTTGAAAACGATACCGTAGGAGTGAAGGCGGTGCTCACGCTCGCCATTGCCTTGTTGAAATAATTCAGCTCCGACTCTGTTGTCCATTGTGCGAAAATAGCGCTATAATTTCCGGCTGCCTTTTGTGTAGGAATATACGTGTATTGTCTTCCTACCGACAAAACGTCGGCAAAGAGCTTTTCGTAATCGCTCACGTTTTTATTGGTAAAAGAAGCCTGCAAATTATCGATGAGTATTTGCGCCGACGTTGCTTGTGGATTAGCTGTGTTTCCCTGGTCCGGCGGTTGAGGAGTGCGCGTTTCCAACAAACCGCACGAAGCAATCATCATCCCGAGGAATAAACATACTGCAACGCTATATTCAAAGCGCAATTCGTCCCTCCAGGGCACGCGATAACGTTGCCTCATCAGCAAATTCCAGGTCGCTTCCGATAGGAAGGCCTCGCGCGATGCGTGTGACGTTCACTTTCATCGGCTTGAGCAAACGGGACAAATATACTGTCGTCGTTTCGCCTTCGATGTTCGGATTCATCGCAAGAATGATCTCTTCAATATCGTCGGTGATGCGCGAAAGGAGTTCTTTGACTTTCAAATCTTCCGGCCCGATATTATCGAGCGGAGACAGTGCGCCTCCGAGGACATGGTACAATCCATGGAATTCATTTGTTTTCTCGATCGCCATCACGTCGTTCGGCTCCTCGACAACGCAAATGACACGGCGATTACGCTTCGGACTCGAACAAATGTTGCACGGATCGCTTTCGGTAATGTTGCTGCAAACCGAACAATACCGGACTTTGTCTTTCATGTTGAGCAATGCCTGCGCAAACGTTGCCACCTTTTCGCGCGGCAATTTCAAAATGAACAATGCCAGCCGCAGGGCCGTTTTTTTACCGATGCCCGGCAATTGTGCAAATTCTTCGACAAGCTGTTCAACAGATTCCGACGTGTAACGCATTACATTCCCGGAAGATTAAGCCCCGGAATATTCGGCAGCATTCCCCCCGTCACTTTAGCAATTTCGGACTGAGCAAGCTTGTTCGATTCTTCGAGCGCCTTATTTACGGCCGCGACGATCAAATCTTCAAGCATGTCGCTCTCCTGGGGATTGATCACCTCTTTCTCAACAGTAATTTTCAAAATCTGCTGTTTCCCGTTGGCGGTCACCTTTACCATGCCCCCGCCCGATTCAGCGGTGACGGTTTTTTGTTCAAGCTCTGCCTGCACCTGGGCCATTTTCTCCTGCATCTTTTGGACTTGCTTTAGCATTCCCTGCATATTGCCCCCCATTCCCGGAAAACCTTTCATCTCGACCATCCTTTTAAAGTAACTCTGATAGAAAAAAATGCTGTTTGAGACATCCGTAAAATTGTTTCGCGCCAAGACGCAAAGTCGCAGAATTTTTTAGAACGAAATCTTCGCACCTTTGCGTCTTAGCGCGAGCCATCCTTTTGGATTTACTCTGTTATTATCCAAACATCTCCTGCTCGACTTCCTGAAAAATAATATGCCCGATGGTGATGTGTCCTTCCTGGATTCTCTGTGTATCATTCGACGGTACAATAATCGCGAGATCGGCAAGTTTTTTCGACACTCCGCCGTCTTTACCGAGAAGGGCAATCGTCGCCATTTTTTTTTCGCGCGCTTTAATGAACGCATTGTTCACGCTTGCCGAGTTACCGCTCGTGCTGATGCCGATGAGGACGTCCCCTTCATTTCCGAGCGCCTCCACCGACCGGGCAAAGACGTTGTCGTATCCAAGATCATTCGAGCCTGCGGTAATCGTCGACGAGTCGGTCGTGAGGGCAATCGCAGGAAGCCCCGGACGTTTAATGCCGGGGGAGAGTCGGATAACGAATTCCGTCGCAAGATGTTGAGCATCCGCAGCACTGCCGCCGTTGCCGCAGAGCAGAACCTTCTTTTTGTTATTGAACGCGTTGACGATAATGTCGATCGCCTTGGAGATGTCGGCATTGCATTGCTCTGCAATTTTCAGCTTTGTTTCAGCGCTTGCCTTCAGAGAATCCTGAATGAAGCTCTGACGGTAGACGAGTGTAAGGGGGAGATGAGCCATGAGAATTCTTTCTTCGTATCTCGCTGTTGGTCCAATCAACGGACGTGAATTGCTGAAGCAAACTCTTTGATGAGATCTTTCGAGCCGTTCCGTTCTAAAACATTTCCTGTTACGACAAATTTCGCTCCAGCCTTCACTTTTTTCCTAGCGTCTTCGGCTGTACGGATTCCCCCGCCGACAATGAGGGGAACGGAACAGTAATGTGACACTGCGGAAATCATCTCATCCGGAACGGATTGCTCTGCACCGCTCCCTGCTTCAAGGTAGAGGAGCTTGAACCCGATATACTCTGCGGCAAGTGCATGTGCCACGGCGATTTCCGGCTTATTGCGCGGAAGGGGCTTGGTGTTGCTCATAAATTCCGCCGACGTAGTTCGGCCCGATTCTACAAGCATATATGCCGTAGAGATTGCTTCAAGATTCATTTTTTTGATGATGGGGGCAGCAGTCACCTGGCTTCCAATGATGTGCTCGGCATTGCGCCCGCTTAAAAGCGAGAGATACAAAATTGCGTCGGCTTCCTTTGAAATTTGCTGAACGCTACCGGGGAAAATTACCACCGGCACGTTCGTGTTCTTCTTCATTGTTTTGATGCATTCCTCAAACGTATCGGCAAGTACCAGGCTTCCGCCGACAAGAAATCCGTCCACACCCGCATCCGTCGCCTGCCCAATGAATTTTACGAAATTCTTTCCATCGATCTTATCGGGATCGATCAGGACAAGATATCCTGCCCCATTTTTGCCGGCCGCTGAAACTAAGGAATGATAAACAGACATTTGATCAGCTCAGAATCATATGAAGAGAATAAAAATCTTAGTATTTTGAAACTTCTGAATAATTTTAAAAGTATGGCTCACGCAAAGCCGCAAAGTGGCAAAATGATTTAAAAACAGAGTCTTTGCGCCTTCGCGGCTTGGCGAAAGAGAATTTTTCAGAAGCCTCATTTTTTCACTTTTCACTTTTAACTTTTAACTTTTAATTTCCTACATCATTCCTTCCACCACCCCCGCTACGCTTCTCAGCGCTTCGTCGAGCTTGGCAACGTCCTTGCCGCCGGCAGTTGCGAGATGCGGCTTTCCGCCTCCGCCTCCGCCCACAATTCTGGCGACCGCGCCGACAATTTTTCCTGCCTGAATATTTTTTGTCTTGATGAGATCGTCGCTCACGACGCAAACAAGTGCCACTTTATCGTCGATGACCGACGCGAGCAGGCCGACGCCGCTGCCGATTTTCGAGCGGAGCGTATCGCCGATCGATTTCAACGTCTCCATATCCGCCGCATTGATTTTCAACGTCACAAGCTTAAATCCATCGACCGCGGTTGCTTTCACAATAAGCGCATCGATATCGGACGACGCCGATTTCAGATTATATTTCGCAAATTCCTTTTCGAAGGATTTCTTTTTTTCCGCCAGCATCAATATGTAATTTTCCAATTTACGAAAACGCTGCTGAAGCTCGGAAAAATCCCGCGAGAGTTCTGTAGTAACGATTGCGAACGGCACTTCTGGAATTTGCTCCATCTTCCTGAGTTCGATGTCAAGATTGAGCGTATCTTCTTTAGACAATGGAGAAGAACCGTTGCTTAACCGCACGATTTCCTTCTGAAGTGATTGAATTTCATCGATTAGCTGATATCCGTGCTCGACGCGTTCTTTGTATGTTTTATTTTGGATCTTAAGATATTCGGCTGCATAATTGTAAGTTATGGCTTCAATGCGCCGCACACCGCTTGCACTGCTCGCTTCGGAACGGATTTTGAAGTATCCGATATCGCCGGTGTTCTTCACGTGTGTACCGCCGCAGAATTCCTTGCTGAAATCGCCGAATTGCACCACGTTCACTTTATCTCCGTACTTGTCGCCGAAAAACATCAACGCTCCCATCTTCTGCGCTTCTTCAAACGGAATATTGCGATGGTGCTGAAGATGAATGTTTTCTTTGATCTTTTCGTTGACAACATTCTCGATTTCCGCCAGTTCCTGATCGCTCACTTTTGCAAAGTGAGCAAAGTCGAAACGTAAATGTTCCGGCGCAACAAGCGACCCGGCCTGATGCACATGTGTGCCCAGCACCTTCCTTAACGCTGCGTGAACTAGATGCGTTGCCGTATGGTTGCGCATGATGGAAAGACGGCGGTCATAATCAATTTTCAACTTTCCCAGTTTTCCCTCCCCGAGTAACTGTTTCATCTTATTCCAAGAAGGTTGATCCATCAGGTGAGTTATGTAATCACTTTGTTTCTTTGTATCTTTAACCAGAAAATGTTCTTTCTCAATAGTGACCTTGCCGGTGTCCCCCACTTGGCCGCCCGATTCCGCGTAAAATGGAGTTGGTTTCTGAAGAACAAAAAAATCTATCATGGCCTTTTCTGACGAACGGAGTTGAAGAAATTTTATTTCATCAAATCCAAGTAGTTCTGTCTCTATCAAGTCGTAATCAAATATAGACTTTTTAAGTTGCGTCGAAATAAATGGAAGATCATTTTCAAAATCAGCTAATGTTAAGGATGAAGCGTTGCGAGATCTTTCCCGCTGGAGATTTAGTAAAGCATTAAATGCAGCTATGTCCACAGCCATTTCATGTTCATTTGCAAGTAATTGAGTTAGGTCAATTGGAAATCCAAATGTGTCATATAGCTTAAAGGCATCTTCCCCGCTTATCAACATCGATCCAGCACTTCCGCTCTTTTTCATTACCTGCTCAAAAACATCTAACCCCCGGTCAAGCGTCTGATTGAACCCTTCTTCTTCTCCCTTTATTACACGTTCAATGTGCTGCCGTTGTTCTTTTAGCTCCGGGAAAACATGAGACATCGTTTGTACGAGTATATCAACCAGTTTGAAAAGGAATGGTTCGTGCAGGCCAAGGTTTCTTCCAAAACGAGCTGCGCGCCGTAGAATTCTTCGCAGCACATATCCGCGTCCCTCATTGGACGGAATAGCGCCGTCGGCGATGGCAAACGTGAGCGCCCGAATATGGTCGGCAATGACACGCATAGCGATATCGGTTTCGTCGTTTTGGCCGTACGGCTTCCCGGAAATTTCGGAGATCTTTTTTATAAGCGGAGTGAAAACATCCGAATCGTAATTCGATGCGGGGCGTTTGAAATTGCTTTTCATCGCCTCCATCACTGCACAGACGCGCTCGAATCCCATGCCGGTGTCGACATGTTTCATCGGAAGGGGTTCGAGTTTGCCGCTTACAGTCCGATTATTTTGGATGAAAACAAGGTTCCAAATTTCAATGATCTGCGGAGAGCCTGCATTCACAAGCGAAGCAGTTGCGCTATTGTCCGCCGTCAAGTCCATATGAATTTCTGAACAGGGACCGCATGGACCGGTTTCTCCCATTTCCCAAAAATTATCTTTCTCTCCAAACTTTAAAATGTGCGATGGGTTGATGTCGGTAACTTTCTTCCACAACTCGAACGCTTCGTCGTCGGTCGCGTAGACTGTTGCCCACAATCGCTCTTTGGGAAGTTTCCAGACGTCGGTCAATAATTCCCATGCCCATGCGATCGCTTCCTTCTTGTAATAATCACCGAAGGACCAGTTGCCGAGCATTTCGAAGAACGTGTGGTGGTACGTGTCCCGACCGACTTCTTCAAGGTCGTTGTGTTTTCCGCTGACCCGGATGCATTTCTGCGTATCGGCAACACGTGTGTAATCGCGTTTGCCGGTTCCGAGAAAAACTTCTTTAAATTGATTCATTCCTGCGTTTGTGAAGAGGAGGGTTGGATCGCCGTGCGGTATTACCGGTGCACTCGGAACGATGCGGTGCTGTTTCGACGCAAAGAAATCAAGAAACGATTGTCGAATTTCGCGTGAGGTCATCTGTGGTTACAGCTTCTTTTCCAATGATGCATTGATTTTCTTGAGAAGTTCTTCAGTCTCTTGCACTTCTTCATTGTCTTTCTTCCCGGTCTCTATTGCAATCTCTGCATACTGTTTCGCCTTGCTCAGGTCGCCGTTTTTGTATAAGAGTGCGGCGTATGTATCGAGCAGCATATACTTCGGGCTTTTTTCCACAACGTCGCTCATCCACCTTGTTGCGCGGGCAACAACATCTTTGTTATCGCATCGCAGGTAAATAGTCCAGCTATAACTGTTCATCGCATTTTCGTCGAGCGAGCTGCCTGAGTTTTTCGCGCTGTCGACGAGGTCGGCAAACGGTATCCATCGGTTCGTGCCTGCATCGAATCGCAATCTATAATTTAACCGCATCTCATCGGCGGGGCCGCCGACATATTTTTCCGAGACGGCAATAACCTTTTCCAAAGCAGGTTCGTCGTTCGCCTTAATTGCCCTGCTCAGGTCGGACGAAAGGAATGTGCTGATCGAATTCTGTACGTCATTCGCGCCGTACATTTTCTTCAACATATCGAAGTTCTTATAGACAAATTCCTTGTACTTATCGGTCACGAGATAGCTGAACCGATACAATACTGACCATGCAACTTCGCTCGAGAGGTCTTGTGCGGACGCGAGATAAGAGTTTACCGTTGCACTGTCAGGCCGTTTTCGGAGATCGCCTTTGAGGAAAGAATCCATGTAGAATTGCGGGAATCCGGGTTCAAGGGAAGCCGAGATCCCGGTCAGGTTGTCCTGCTTGGCTGGATCGAGCGCTCCATTGAGTTCCTCAAGGAATTCCTTTGATTTGTGATATCCGACAATACGGTAGACAAGTTTTCCATCTGGCGTGAAAATAAGGAATGTCGGAAAAGCATTCACCCGGTATTTCGCCGACATCGTGATACCGAATCCCGTTTCCATTTCGTAATGTACGGGTATAAACTTTTCGTTCATAAAATTTGCAACAGCGGTATCGGAAAACGTCTCCTTATCCATCACTTTGCACCAGATGCACCAATCAGTGTAGGCATCGATGAAAATCAATTTATTTTCTTTTGCTGCGATTGATTTTATGCTCTCCCACGAAGTGGCGGTATCTTTGAA
The DNA here is from genome assembly GCA_963717445.1 of uncultured Bacteroidota bacterium. Classification (GTDB taxonomy): domain Bacteria; phylum Bacteroidota; class Ignavibacteria; order UBA10030; family UBA8401; genus JAGVPT01. Next base: position 3,560,029 of record OY970334.1, read on the forward strand.
ACGAATCAATTCGCTCGCCGTGCCGTACGCTGAAAGTGTGAAGAGCAAAAGTGCCAATGTACTGATCAGTCTTCTCATTTGGTTCCCTTGGCTATATTTCAATTTCTTTGGGTAACTGCACGACCTCGCACTTTCCATTTTGCTTCAGCGTGGAAGTGTTCTATTATTGTCGACTTCCAGATAAACTGCTAATAAGAATTTTTTGAGCTTCGCGGATTTTGTTTTTTCCTTCACGAAGAAGCTTTTCGTAGTCCGCGACAGAAATGCGATTTGTTTTACGTTCTTGGGTGGTAAGTGCCAAAATCTTATCAACGATGATCTTTTCATCCCAATTGTTTTTTATTCCCTCAGTGATGATTTTGTCTATTTCCTTTTTGTAGTCCATTATTTGCTCCTTTTTCCCGCAATTTTTTGTTTGTACAATTCACTTATTAAAGTTGCGTTTATTTCCTTTAAACGCGTATTTTCGTCCTCCAGTTCTTTGAAACTGGCAATTGTTGCGTCATATTTTTCTTTTGCTTCCTCCAAATTTTCATTCATTGTATCAAGTTTTACTCCAGGGAGTGTTATAGAGCTTGAAAGAAGAACACGATATGACAGTGAAGCAAGAAGGAATAATGTTACTGGAACGACTAGAATAATCAATACGCGCAGAAATCCAAGAGCAATAGTATTATTTATTATCGCGACCAATATTTCATTATTTGTTGAATTGACAGAATTAGCTTGCAAATCTTTCCAAAAATAGAATACAAAGAGAATTACAAATATTTCAGTCCCAATGAACAACCCAAGCAATAGTTTTTGAAACAAAGAAACAGGGTTGGATTTGTCTTTATTCGTTATCGAATCCATATAGTTAAACTTCAATTTGTGTCATTAACTCAATTTCTTCGAGCACGCGCGTAATTTCCAGGCACCGTGTCAATTCGCCGGTGTAGACGCATGACTTGCCGGTATTATGAACCTCCCACGTCAGCGCTTCTGCTTTTGCGTGGTCGCATCGCAATGCTTTAATGAGCTGGTTGATAACCTCATCAAACGTGTGAACTTCATCATTGAACAAAATCGCTCGCGCCGGTTCCTTTACCTTTGTCTCGTCGATGACGTCTTCAAGCACATCGGAATCTGTTTGAGGCTGCTCGCTCATCGCGTATTCCTTTTCACACAGTAATTAATGAAAAATAACGAAAAAACGATTGCCGTGCAAGGTAATCTCTTGCGGGGAAGGCTACGGATTCATATATTTATGTTAAGAATTTGCCACGTTAATCCCATTGATAAGGAAGCTTTTTTATGATTTTCGACTTCGAAATGATCGATAGGCTGTACGCCGGACTTCCGGCAAAGGTTCAACACGCCAGAAAGCTTGTTGGACGCCCGCTCACTCTCACCGAGAAAATACTTTATGCTCATTATTTTGAAACGCCGTCAAAGCCGGCACAACGGAACACATCGTACGTCGATTTTGCCCCGGATAGAGTTGCGATGCAGGATGCAACTGCACAGATGGCGCTTCTCCAATTTATGTCCGCGGGAAGAAAAAAAGTTGCAGTGCCGTCGACCGTCCACTGCGATCATCTAATCCAGGCGCAGGTAGGTGCGAAGGGGGACTTATTGAGAGCGAGCGAAGATAATAAAGAAGTGTACGATTTCCTTGCAAGCGTTTCGAATAAATACGGCATAGGATTTTGGAAACCGGGGGGCGGCATTATTCATCAGGTAGTGCTGGAGAACTATGCATTCCCCGGCGGGATGATGATCGGAACGGATTCGCACACCCCCAACGCCGGCGGCCTCGGCATGATCGCCATCGGTGTCGGCGGCGCCGACGCTGTGGATGTGATGGCAGGAATGCCGTGGGAGTTGAAATTTCCAAAAGTCATCGGCGTGCATTTGACAGGAAAGTTGAACGGCTGGACTTCAGCGAAAGACGTTATCCTAAAGGTTGCCGGCACTCTTACAGTGAAAGGGGGAACGGGTGCGATCATTGAGTATTTTGGTGAAGGGACGCAATCGATTTCGTGCACCGGAAAAGGAACTATTTGCAACATGGGGGCAGAAATCGGCGCAACGACATCCGTTTTTCCGTTTGATTCACGGATGGCCGATTATCTCCGGGCAACAGAACGTTCAGAACGTCGCATCTCTTGCAGAAGGAGTGTCAGAATTCTTGGTGCCGGATAAAGAGGTTGCCGGCTCTCCTGAAAAATATTACGACCGGATTATCGAGATCAATTTGAACGATCTTGAACCTCATGTGAACGGCCCTTTCAGCCCAGACCTGGCATGGCCGATTTCCAAATTTGCCGAGGCTGTGAAAAAAAATAATTATCCCGAAGAACTGAAAGTTGCATTAATCGGAAGCTGCACGAATTCTTCCTACGAAGATATCGAGCGAGCCGCGTCGGTTGCGAAACAGGCATTAGGCAAAGGATTGAAAGCAAAATCCGAATTCACCATTACTCCCGGCAGCGAGCAAATTAGGGCGACGATAGAACGGGATGGACAATTGAAAACGCTGACGGATATCGGCGGGCTTGTCCTTGCCAACGCATGCGGCCCGTGTATCGGACAATGGAAGCGCCACGATGTAAAGATGGGAGAGAAAAATTCCATTATCACTTCCTACAACCGGAATTTTACCGGACGCAACGACGCGAATCCGGCGACACATGCATTTGTTGCAAGCCCTGAAATTGTGACTGCGTTTGCGCTAGCTGGAAACCTTACTTTTAATCCGTTGACTGATACGGTCGTGAACGCAAAAGGAGAAATGGTTAAGCTTGACCCTCCCAAAGGTGATGAGCTTCCGAAAAAAGGATTCACCGCCGGAGAGCGAGGTTTTGTCGAACCGGTAAAAGACGGCACTGTCGTACAGGTTAACGTGGATCCAAAGAGCGATCGTCTTCAAGTTCTCGAACCATTTACACCCTGGGAGAAAAAAGACCTCGAGGGTCTTCTCGTGCTTGTGAAGGTGAAGGGGAAGTGTACGACCGATCATATTTCGCCTGCGGGAAAGTGGCTGAAGTACCGCGGGCATCTCGACAATATTTCGAATAATATGTTTATTGGAGCAATCAATGCATTTACCGGCGTAGCCGGTCAAGGAAAAAATGTTTTGACCCGCGAGATCAAAGATTTTTCAGCCGTAGCCCGCGACTACAAGGCCAAAAAGGTCGGTTGGGTTGCGATTGGAGATGAAAACTACGGTGAAGGCTCGTCCCGCGAGCACGCAGCAATGGAACCGCGATTTCTTGGGGGACGTGCTATCATCGTGAAAAGCTTTGCGAGGATCCACGAAACGAATTTGAAGAAGCAAGGAATGCTTGCGCTAACGTTCAAGAATCCTTCTGACTACGATGTGATTCGTGAAGATGACGTTCTTGCAATTCGAGGACTATCAACATTTGCTCCGGGCATTCCATTAAGCCTAGAAGTGAGACATAACGATGGGTCGACGGAAATGATTGTGTTGAATCATTCTTTCAACGAAGGACAGATTGCGTGGTTCAAGGCGGGAAGCGCGTTGAATGCGATGAAAAATTAATAATTAAGAATTAAAAATTAATAACTGGGGGAGCCGTGAAACAGGGGAACGTTGTTCAAGCAAAGAGTTATCAGTTTGTCCTTGAAATTGTAAAAACGTGCCAGTGGCTTGTTGATCAGAAAAAAGAACGAATCATCTCGCAGCAACTTCTACGAAGTGGAACTTCGATTGGCGCCAATGTGGAAGAAGCAATCGGCGGTCAGTCGAAAAGAGACTTTCAGTCCAAATTAAGAATCTCATACAAAGAAGCTCGGGAAACTCATTACTGGTTAAGATTGTTAAGAGATGTAGGTTACTTTCAACCGAGCCAAAGTAAAAAACTAATTGTAGACAGTGAAGAACTGCTGAAAATTTTAAGCTCAATTCTTAAAACTTTACAGTCAAGTAACTAGAAGCCATCTCAAAAATGGTTTTCATGCAGAAAGCAGCCGTAAATGTCATGCTGAGCGGAGCGAAGCATCCATGACATGGAAGCCTAGTAGAGTCAAGGTATGTCATTGTCATGGATTCTTCACCCCGTCTGAAAAGCGACGGGGTTCAGAATGACAATAATTTGTCAGTATTCCTTCAGAAGGACATAATCGAGCGTTTTTGAGATAGCTTCTAATCTTTCATTATTAAATCTTAATTCTTAATTATTAATTATTCTTTGGAGTTCTAATGTACGATCCAGTAATGATCCAACCGTTTCGGGACGAGTTAACAAGAGTCGGAATCCGCGAATTGCGGAGCGCTGCAGAAGTCGATGAAACGCTGAACCGAAAGAAAGGAACGGTGCTTGTTGTCGTCAATTCTGTTTGCGGCTGTGCTGCGGGAAGGGCGCGCCCTGCTATTACGAAAGCGCTTCAGCATCCCAACCGGCCCGATGTGCTGACGAGTGTGTTTGCCGGGCAGGACATGGAGGCGACGGCACGGGCGAGGGAATGGTTCGGTCAGATTCCGCCGTCATCACCGTCGGTGGCATTGTTCAAAGACGGAGAGCTTGTGCATTTCATTCCGCGGTTCAGAATTGAAAACCGCGATGCCGATGCAATCGCAGCGGATTTGACAAACGCGTTCGACGAATATTGTGCAGCAGAAAAAGTCGGCGTGTAAACTTAGTGTTATGCGGAGTTGGTTTGTTCGCATCCAATATCCGACAAAAGTGAAATGAGGGAATGCGTATCTGCATTCCCTCATTTGTCGTATCCCGCAATTATTTTTTCTTGTAGGCTTCGATGAAGGGTGTTAACAACTCCATTGGGAAGGGGAAAATGGTCGTCGAATTATTTTCCGAAGCCACCTCCGTTAATGTTTGAAGATACCGCAATTGAAGCGCTATAGGATTCTTCTGAATGATCGCCGCAGCTTCTCCCAGTTTTACACTTGCCTGTAATTCTCCTTCTGCGTGAACGACTTTAGCCCGGCGTTCTCGTTCAGCTTCCGCTTGTTTTGCCATCGCGCGCTGCATTTCCGGAGGCAAGTCTATTTGTTTTACTTCAACAGTCGAAATCTTGATTCCCCACGGCTCCGTATGCTGGTCGATGATCATTTGAAGCTCATGGTTGATCTTGTCGCGCTGTGCAAGCAGTTCGTCCAGTTCAGATTGCCCGAGAATACTCCGGAGCGTTGTCTGCGCCAACTGCGACGTGGCGTAGATATAATTTTCCACGCTTACAATAGCCTTGTCCGGCTGCACGACACGGAAGTACACCACCGCATTCACCTTGATCGAGACGTTATCCTTTGTGATAACGTCTTGAGGAGGGACATCTAACACCACTGTTCGCAGGCTGACGCGAATCATCCTGTCCACGATAGGGATAAGAAGAATCAATCCGGGGCCTTTCACGCCGATCATTCTCCCGAGACGGAAGATGACGCCGCGTTCATATTCCGACAAGATCCGTATCGCATTGGATAGAATGATGATTCCGAAAAATATAAGAATAATGAGAAGCACTCCGATTGGTTCCATAACAAACTCCTTTTGCTGATTGGTATTGTGAAAAATTCCCGATTTCTCACGAGGGCAATTTGCCCTGAACGTCTTTTTTTACTTTTAATGACAGGCTATGTACTTCCGCAACAACAATGCCGGAGTCTTTCGGCAAGGGGCCGTCGAGACTTTCGGCATTCCATATTTCTCCCTGGACTTTTACTTGTCCCGACGGATTCAGTTTTGTGAATGCAATGCCGTGTTCGCCGACGATCCCTTCCGCTCCTGTTACAGGCCGGCGCAGTTGCGCCTTCAATCCGGCGCCGATTGCAAAGGCAAAAAATGCAGCCGTAAAAAGAACTGTCGGAAGAATAACGTTCAATGAAATATCCTCAAATTCGAACCAGGCATCGGTGTTAATAAGCATAATAGAACCGAGAAAAAGTGAGATTGAACCGCCGATCGTGAGTAATCCATAACTGTTAATTTTTATTTCGAGAAGAAAGAGAATGATCCCAAGAACGATGAGCGCAGCGCCGGAGTAATTGATGGGAAGGGTGTGCATTGAATAAAAAGCGACGAGCAAGGAAATTGCGCCGGCAACTCCCGGAAATATCGCCCCCGGGTTGTAAAGTTCAAACAATATTCCATACAAACCGATCATCATAAAAATATAAGCGATATTCGGGTCACTGATGATGTCGAGGATCTTATATTGCCAGCCCATTTCCCAGGTTTCAATGACTGCACCTTTTGTGGCAAGCGTGACCGTTCTGTCGCTCGTGGAAATTATTCTCCCGTCCAGAGAGTCTAAAAGGGCGGCGCGATTTTTGGCGATGAAATCGATGATATTTTTCTTCAGGGCTTCCGTTTCGGTAATCGAAAGGCTTTTGCGGACGGCTTCTTCAGCCCAAAGCATGTTGCGGTGCCTTTTTTCAGAAATTGTTCTGATAAACGCCGCGGCATCGTTTGTGACCTTCTCCGACATCGTTGAATCCATGCCGCCCTGCAAGTTCACTGGGTGCGCCGCTCCGATATTCGTTCCCGGAGCCATGGCTGCGATGTTGGCGGCCAACGTAACGAACACGCCCGCAGACGCCGATTGAGAGCCGGCAGGAGAAACGTACACTACGATGGGAACGGTCGAGGTTAGGAAGTCTGTCACAATCATCCGGGTCGATTGCAATAAGCCTCCCGGTGTATTCAGTTCGACAACGACGCACATTGCATTTCTCTCCTCCGCGCGCTTGATGCCTTCATGAAGATAATCCGACGAGGCTGGATTGATTGATCCGTCTACTTTCAGAAAGAGCACAACACCGTTTTCGGCAAGTCCGTATTGAAAGAGGGTGAGAAGGGAAAAAAAGATGAGTTTTTTCATGACGCTTCAGTCAGAGATAATTTCGCCCCCTCTACTTTAATCAAAGTACGGAAATAGTTATGGGAAAGCAATACGGTTGGACTTTGGGTAGTGCTCATGCGAGAACGCAAAGTTGACCACTACTGGACCTAGTTAGTGCAGGTATGGTAGGACAAGGACACTTTACCGCTTTACTTTGTCAAATATTTTGACATAATGTGATTTTTTGAGTGAAGTGTCCGCCACCTCTTGCAAGAACGCGAAATTGACCACTGCCGGATCTAGGGAGATGATGGAGATTCAATCAGGGCATTCGCACCATTTCTCCGGTACAACGTAAGCAACTCTATTGGAAGGTATTGTGCAGCCCTGCTTTGATGCAGCGGAGTGATTTCTGCCCCGATAGTCGGGAGCGCAAATAAGCAGGCGACTGTCTCCTAAAGAAGGTTTGACTATCAGGCCTAATTTTTATATATTTTCACGGGTTTTTGCATCTATAATTCAACAAACTGAATCAGCTAAGGGACATCGAATGAAACTACTACTGAAGTTGAGCATTATTGCCGCAGTTCTTGCTGCAATTCTTACTCAGGGGTTTGAATGCGCATCATCGGAAATGACGAGTGCAAAATTATATTTACAGCGGAAAGAATACGAAAACGCAAAGAAGCAGCTTGAAAAGGAAATTGCCAAAAATCCGAAGAACGAAGAAGCATATTATTTGCTCGGTAAAGAGGTGCAGTATGTGTTAGGAGAGTTCCACGATATGAAGGTATCCTTCGACAGCGCATTGGCGATAGCTCCAACGCATCAAAAAGAAATTCAATTGATAACGTTAAGCGCATGGGGAAAATTGTACAATGAGGGTGTCGAAGAGATCAACAAATCGGCAGACTCGTCCGGCTATTTGGATAAGGCCATCGCCTCATTCTCAACGGCCGTTTTTGTGTTGCCGGAAAGTCTTTTTACTCGCCGCACTCTCGGGTTGGCGTATCTTCGGAACAACGACATGCCGAATGCAGCCACTCAACTCACTATTGCGTTTGAACAGGGAAAAGATACTTTGGCCGCTAAGCTTCTCGGGCGGATTTATCTTGACAGCGGAAATGTACTCAAAACGAAGTTTATGGATGATAACCGTGAGGTATTTGAGTCGATGAAGAATTTGGCCAGCATTCATGAGAAAATGAAGACGGCCGATATCAGCTATTTGTTGGGCGATTCGTTAATAAAAATTAGCAAGCCAGAAAAGCCGAAGAAGCACGACACGAGAGAGACATGGAGAATTGACAAGTATCATCTGACGTTATCGGTGGAAGACGGCATCGTGACACAGATGAAATACGATGACGACAAGCCGTACTCCCCCGCGATCGATTCGACCAAGTTCAATGCCGCAGTCGAGCAGTTCGATAAAGCGGTTACGACAATGAAAAAGGCGCAGGCGATGTTTCCCGAAAACGAGGAGATTTCTGAAAATTTAATGAACGCGTACATTGGGGCCGAGCGCAATGCTGAGGCACGGGCGCTTCTCGTGGAACGCGTGAAAAAATATCCCGACAGCAAATATGACCATTACAATCTCGGCGTGTTTTTCCTGAAGGATTCATTGTTCTCCGACGCGATCAAAGAATTCAAAACGGTATTGAGGATCGATTCTACATTTTCTGCAGCGGTGTACAACCTTGCTGCGACGTATGTCAACTGGGGTGTCGTAGAGGAGGCGCAATTGAAAGCTGCCGGTAAAGAGGACGATCTCTCCTTTAAGGAGAAATTCAAAATGGCGCTGCCGTATCTCGAAAGTGTGGTTGTGGAGAAGAAGAACGATATCCAGATGTGGGAATTGCTAGGCCAAGTGTACGCAAATCTCAACATGAAAGATAAAGCACTCCAGGCGTACGATAAGGCCGACGCAATCCGTCAAGGGAAGAATCAATGACATCAAGAATTAAGATTTCTCAATCACCTTAAGGCTGAGGTTCCCACAAAGCTTCAATGTCGTAAATGTTTTAAAAAGCAGAGTCTCGTGCGCCTTGGCGGCTTTGCGAGAGGCGATTTTAGATGTCTCGAATAATGAGCACTCCATCCTTCATGAGAGGAAATGTCGATGAGCAATCCACAGCCCCCGCAGGGGCAGCAAATTAATATCGAGTTGGGAGAGAAAGAAGCCGAAGGCATTTACTCGAATTTGGCAATTATTACACACTCTCCCGCTGAATTTGTCATCGACTTCACGCGAATATTGCCCGGAGTTCCGAAAGCGAAAGTGTTTGCCCGCATAGTGATGACTCCGCAACACGGGCGATTGCTCTTGAATGCGCTGAAGGACAATATAGAAAAGTATGAGTCAAAATTTGGCGAGATAAAAATTTTGGGTGATGAACCGCCGACGCCTAGCTTCGGCTTTCAACTTCCAACCAAAGAAGAAAAAATACACTGACAGACGTGTTTTGTTGGGTGTCGGATAAATCACGTAGGTGTCCGACATCATTCCTTTCCATGCCCTCTGCGCATCGTATGACGCGCATCAACATTTAAAGACGGCGGGTCATTTACATTAAAGCAGATGAGTAATTTCAGTCAGTAGACTGCGACCTTCCCAATGCCGAAAATCGTTTGTTGCATTATTTTAGTCAGGAGGACTGTATGAAGTTTCTCTCACGGGTGAAAAATGAAAAGGCGAGGATCATTTTATTCTTGCTTCTTTTCCTAACGCTTCCGTTCTCTTTTCAATGTGTCAAAGCACCCCTTGAGCCAAAAGCGCCTTCATGGCAGGTTCCTTTGAATATCGGTCTCATCGACCGAACGTTCACATTTGAGCAAATGATTGACAAGGACCCAAAGTTCATCGTTGATTCGTCCACGGGCAATATCGTGTACAAGCCGTCCTCCCTTGTCAATCAGCCGAACGCAATCGTTCTTCCGGAATTGACTCCAGCGACAAGCTCCGTTTCCCATAAACTGGGATTAGTACCTTTAAGTGTCCCGTCAATTCCCGAGGTAGATGAAAACTTCAAGTCTATTTTTGGCGTCAACCCGCCAGGCATTCCTTATCCGGGACCTGATACGTCGGCTACGGTGAGCAGCAATATTGCGAATCCAAGCCCGGCGTATGATTACGTCATATTCGAGAACGGTCGGATGTCGTTGACGATTACAAACACATTTCCGTTTGCCGTTAATTTCCAGGGTTCTGGTGTTGAATTGACTAATGTCGATCAAGGGGGAGGAATTGTAGCAACCTTCGCTTTTGCAACTGTTGGCGCAAACCAAAGCGTTACGAAGACTGCAAGTGTTTCGGGACAATTGATGAGCGCTAATTTGAAGATGACCTTCACATTTCAAACTTCGGGGGTCACAGGGAAGACAATTACTTCAACCGAACAACTGGCGGCGCAATTGAGCATTGATGGTGGATCGGCCGGTACCACAGCGACGTTACAGAGCGCGAAGGTCCAGTTAAGCGCAGATTATCCCGTGGCAAGTATTCCCGATTCGGCGGTTCAGCTTGTTGATGATTCTACAGAAATCAAACGAGCCGAATTCAATGACGGCAAATTTCAAATCAAGATTACAAATGATGTCGCTACAAGCGTTGTCGTCAATTTTGCGCTGAATGAATTCGTCAATAAAGTGACCGGTAAGCCATTCATATTAACCAACGATGCAACCGGCGACACTACCGGAATTATTCCGGCAAACAGTACGTTTATTCAGACTGTCAGCATGAGCAACTATGCCATCCAGTCTAAGAATATTACGGTCGTTGGAGGCAGAGCCGACACGCTTTCAACTCCAAACGTCCACTTTTCTGTTAATATTAAAACGCTAGGAGCAACACAAAACAAAGTTGCGATCTCAAAAGATGATTCAGTCCGTGTCGACATAACGCCCCTCAATAATAACCAGGGGAGAAAGACATACATTCTCAGTAAAGTTGTCGGCAAAGTAAAGCCGACTATAGTTCCCATCAACGAAACCGTTGACGCTTCGATCGGAGATATCGGCAACAAATTTACCGCCGACAGCATCAAGTTCGATTCGATCTCCATTACGCTCAAAATTCTAAGCACAGGCTCATTCCCGACTGACTTGATCATGAAGGTCACGGGATTGGACAATAATGGTGTAGCGCGTGCTTCGCTCACCGCGCAAGAAGTTAAACCGGGCGGAGGGTTGACGGATACGCTTCGCATAAATCCGGGTCAGGAAAAGGACATCGTTTTCGATAAAACCACCGCCCTTGGCGGGTACGGTATAGATCAATTTCTCGCAAGCTTCTTCACTGGCGGGAGCGGCAGCTTGCCTCAGACGCTTGTCGTGACCGGACAAGCGATTGTTGACCCGGCCTCCTATTACCAATATCCGGATAGCACAGGTACGGTTGAAATAGGAGACAGCGTTTACACGTCGATGAATTTTTCATTCCCTGTTACCGTCGGTATCATCAACGGAACGTTCAAAGACACCGTAGTCATTTCGGATAGTTCGGGGAACAAAATCGACAAGAAAAGTCTTACGCAAATCGACAGTGGAAATGTCATTTTCACCATATTCAATGGTTTTCCGCTTCAGATCACCGTCGGTTCCAAACTTTTGCCGGGACTTGCCTCCAATCAATCGATTCCGGATACAGTTGTGCTGCTATCACTTCCTAAAGTTGGAGTGATAGAGGCCGACAGCGCCCGCTACGTTTCCAATCCGAATTCACCAATCGGTTTAACCGGAGCAGTGATCGGTCTTGACACATCCGATGTGGATAAAATCAACCCGGCAAATTTTGTCGCCGTCACTATCCATTTGAATACTTCAGGGAGCAACGTGCCGGTTGAGTTTAAGAAAAGCTATTACGTGCAACTGAAAGCATTCGTCAGCGTGCTCTACAACGTCGATTTTGACAAACTTAAATAATTACACCACTCATGAACAATGATTCAAAGGAGCTAACAATGAACAGCGTTAATGAGAAACGACACTTTACCAGCTTGATGATCGCTGCAGTGTTGGGTGTGGTTATTGCTAACACATCGAATGCCGGCAACGACCTTTTCTCGGGACGAACCGTCGGCATGGCAAGAACGTTTACTGCATCATCGCGTGGGCTCGATGCAATCGGCCTCAACCCTGCGAACCTTGCCCTTGACGACCGCGGGAGCAGCGTCACATTTGAGGTTGCCCCATTCATGGGTATCGGCGTTTTGGCAGGGAGCGATTTTCTTAACTACAAAATTTACCAGGATGACTTTACGGGCGTCGATAGTCTTGATGCAAATGGCAAACCCACAGGCGTAAGGATTCCGAAGGTGCTCTCCCAATCGGACAAAGACGAAATTTTGGGCTTGTTCCTGGGGGGATATCGCATACGCAGGTTAATTTTGCCGTCACGGAATTCGGATTTACGGCTGAAGGCTCGGCGCTCGGCGGTATCGGCTTTTCTGTGAGCGACCAAGTTGGGGTGAACCTTGACCTCCCGGAAGGTTATTTGAAAATGTTGCTGGATGCTTTTCCCGCGACCGGGGCTACCTATACCCTTGACAATACATCGATCAAAGCATCATGGCTCCGATATTACAATCTTTCATACGCGCGCATGTTGCCGATAGATCTAAAATGGATGAAGGATGTTGCGGTAGGAGTAGGAGTCAAATATGTCCAGGGTTTTGGTTACACTGGAACGGACCATTATACCGGCAGTATTCAAATAGTTCCGACCACCTCGGGAAGTACTATATTGTCCGAGCCAACTTCCGGAAATGTCAGTTTTCTCCAACGGGAATCAAGTGCTAACTTTGTGTCGATCGATACGGGGAACGTGAGCTTTAACGGTGCCAGTCCTTCGGACTTCCTCAGCAAACCTGCGGGCACAGGTCTCGGTCTTGATCTTGGCCTTTCGGGCGAAGTTTTTCAGGCCTTCCGTGTGGGTGTGAGTGTCACCGATATTGGAAACGTAACGTGGAATCAAAACACGAAAGTCATTGTGGAGAACGGCAGCTTTTCAATTTCAGATATCAACCAGCAGGATTCTTTAAAGAATGCGTTCAAAGGCCAGACAATCGACACTAGCTCATTTAAAACAAGCCTTCCGACTGCCTTGCACATCGGCGGGGCATTTCAGGTCGACAAAGCTGCTTTTATTTCATATTTCCCCGGTCAGCTTCTTGTTGCAGCCGACTTCAACGTAGGGTTCAACAATGAACCGGGAAATTCAACAATACCCCGCATTTCGGTAGGCACGGAATACAGACCCATCGGAGCGTTCCCGATCCGAACCGGAATTTCTTTCGGTGGCCGCGACGGTTTTTTCTGGTCGGTTGGTCTAGGTATCAACACACCGGTTTGGGATTTAGATTTTGGGACGGAGAGCATATCACTTATTACCAATCCGAACAGTTTCCGCGACGCATCCTTCGCCTTGGGAATGCGATTTAGGCTTTGACGGTGCGAAATTTTTTAAAACGGAAAGGCCCGTCTTGGTTGCAGGACGGGCCTTTGTGTTACAACAGATGCCGGACACTTTATGAATTGAACTTGTGAATAATCGAGTAACGCATGATACCATCCGATGAAAAGGTGCCGACATCTGCAAGCGCCGTTGTTACAATATAAACCTGCTCAAATCTTTGTCCTTCACGATCGTGTTGAGTTTCTCTTCGACCATTTCTTTTGTGATGGTCAATCTTGTTGAGGAAATTTTCTCGGGTGCTTCGAATAAAATCTCTTCCAAAAGCGATGTCATGATCGTGTGAAGCCGCCGGGCGCCGATGTTTTCAACTTCTTCGTTCACCTGAGTTGCGATGCGCGCGATTGCCCGGATTGCATCGTCAGTAAATTCTATTTCGATACCGTCCGTTTTTAGCAGGGCCGTGTATTGTTTGATAAGCGCGTTCTGTGGTAGTGTGAGTATTTTGACGAAATCCTCTTCCGTCAAGCTCTTTAATTCAACGCGAATCGGGAAGCGGCCTTGGAGTTCCGGAATCAGGTCGGACGGTTTGGAAACATGAAATGCACCCGAAGCGATGAACAATACATGGTCGGTCCGGACCATGCCGTACTTGGTCGCTACCGTCGACCCTTCGACGATGGGGAGCAAATCGCGCTGGACACCTTCGCGCGAAACGTCGGGGCCGCCGACGGCGCCCCGGGTTCCGGCAATTTTATCCACTTCGTCCAAAAAAACGATGCCGGAGTTTTCAACTCTGTGAATTGCTTCTTTAATCGCTGCGTCCTGGTCGATCAACTTTTGCGCTTCTTCTTGAATGAGGATAGTCTTGGCGTCTGCAATTGAAAGCTTTCTTTTTTTCATTTTCTTCGGCATTAGATTGCCGAACACGTCCTGCAGATTCACGCCGATTTCTTCCAGGTTCATCGGGCCGAGGATTTGCATGGCGGGAAATTGATCGGTCGGTACGTCAAGCTCGATAATCCTGTCGTCGAGCTGCCCGGCTTTGATTTTCTCCCTGAACCGTTCACGGGTTTTTTCATTGAGTTCTTCGTCCGACGGTGCCTCGGGTGCTGCATTCGCATCGGATTTTGATTTACGGACGGAAGGAATGAGGATGTCGAGAATCCGCTCTTCGGCGAGGCGTTCGGCTTTCTCCTGTACCTCTGCGGTTTTTTCAGATTTCACCATCACGACGGCGAGTTCCGTTAAATCCCTGATCATGGAGTCGACGTCGCGCCCGACATAGCCGACTTCAGTGAATTTCGACGCCTCGACTTTGATAAACGGTGCGTTAGACAGCTTCGCGAGCCGTCGTGCAATCTCTGTTTTCCCTACACCGGTCGGCCCGATGAGAATGATGTTGTTAGGCATGATCTCCTCGCGGAGATTTTCCGGCACCTGAAGCCGCCGCCACCGGTTCCGGAGCGCGATGGCAACCGATTTTTTCGCTTCGTGTTGGCCGATGATGTACTTGTCAAGCTCGCGCACGATCTGCGTGGGCGTCAGTTCTTGCTGTCCTTTTCGGCTGTCGGTACGCCCTTCTGTAGAGAGTAAAGATTTTTCCGCTGTATGTGTTTTCATCGGCTCACAATTCTTCAATTGAGATATTCTGGTTTGTGTAAATGCAAATTTCGGCGGCGGCTTTCATCGATTGTTCTACGATCTCCCGTGCCGAAAGCTTGGTGTACGCCACGAGCATTCTTGCCGCGGCCAGTGCATAGGGTCCTCCCGACCCGATTGCGACAATCCCATCGTCGGGCGTAATGACATCTCCCGTTCCTGAAATGATGAACGCATGTTCCTTGTCTAAGACTCCGATCATCGCTTCGAGGCGGCGCAAATATTTATCGGTTCTCCAGTCTTTTGCCAGTTCGACCGCCGAGCGTTCGAGGTGTCCTTGATGCTTCTGAAGTTTTTCTTCAAAGCGCTCCATCAACGTGAACGCATCGGCCGAAGCGCCGGCAAAACCGACGAGGACTGAATTGTTATACAAGCGCTGCACTTTTTTCGCCGTATGCTTTACTACGGTATTGCCGAGCGTGACCTGGCCGTCGCTGCCGAGCGCAACTTTGCCGTTGCGCGAAAGGCCGATAATTGTTGTAGAGTGAATAATGTTCTCCATAGCGTGACCGGATAAGGTGTAATTATGAGATTTTTCTTCGCAGACGCGCTACCGGAATCATCATCGATTCCCGGTATTTGGCAACTGTCCGTCGTGCAATGTTAAAGCCGCGTTCATTCAAGATCTCCGCGATGCGGTCGTCGCTCAACGGTTTGTGAGGGTCTTCCGTCTCCAGTATTTCCTTGATGCGGAGCTTCACCTCTTTATTAGAGACATCCTCGCCGCTTTGGGTGCTGATGCCTTCGCTGAAAAAGTATCGCAGTTCGTAAACACCGAAATCCGTCTGCACGTATTTCCCGTTCACAACGCGGCTGATTGTTGAAATGTCCATCTTGATGACCGCGGCAATGTCTTTGTAAATCATCGGCTTCAGCCCGTCTCCGAGTTCGAAAAATTCCCGCTGCTTGTCGACGATGGTGCGCATCACGCGCAGCATCGTGTCGCGCCTCTGGTAAATCGACGCGATGAACCACTTTGCCGCTTCAAATTTTTGCCGGATGAAGGTCTTTGTTTCCGAGCTGACGCCGTTTTTTCTCTTTCGAGACATCATCTCTTTGTAGTCTTTGTTGATGCGCAGGGGCGGGATGCTTTTGTCGTTCAGCTGAATGATAAACTCACCGTCCTCAAAGTGAACGATAAAGTCGACGGTGATGTAATTTTCCTGCGTTGAAATTTCACCTTCCCCGGGCTTGGGATTCAGGTGAGAAATGAGGTCGAGAACTTCTTTCACTTCGGGTAAGGAGATGCACAGCAATTTTGAAAGCTGTTCGAAATGTTTCTTGGTGAATTCGTCAAAATACGTTTCGAGGATGACACGCGCGAGTTTCTTCAACCGAGGTTCGAATTCGCGGGCCTCAAGCTGCAGCAGCAGGCATTCCTGAAGCGTTCTTGAGCCGATGCCCACCGGTTCAAGTCGCTGTACACGATTCAAAACAAGTTCCGCTTGTGCAACCGTCAACTGGAGGCCATGAGAAAGATTGACGTCCTGGACGATCAAGCTCAAGTCTCGGCGCAAATAACCATCTTCGTCAATGTTGCCGATGATCTCGTCCGCAACGAGCATGCCGGTATCGGTTAAGTCGACAAGCTGCAGCTGCGCCCGTAGTTTTTGCATGAGCGGTTCGGGGGCAGAGATCGGAATCTCATCGCGTTCTTCGTCATCAGGCTGGTTGCTTGTTTTGGGTGTGTAAAAATTCTCATCATTCACGAAGTCTTCGAAAGTGAACTCTTCGCTTTTGTCCTTCGTTGTTTCGGCTTCGCCGTTGGTCGGTTCTTCGGCTTCCGGTGCCTCGTTTTCGGCATCTTCCTGCGCAATTTCTATTTCGTCTTCGACCCCTTCTTCAAGCAAGGGGTTTTGCTCCAGTTCCGTTTTGATGCGCTGTTCGAGTGCGATGGTGGGGAGTTGAAGAAGCTTGAGGTACTGGATCTGCTGCGGCGTAAGCTTTTGAAGCAATCGTTGTTGCTGTGAGATTTGAAGCATAAATCCTAATCGCCTCTTTCAGAATTACTTGAACGTTCTTCACATTCGGCTTCAAATTGCTCATACCATGGCCGCCCGTAGGCACGGACGAGAACGTCTCTTAAAAATTTGAAAAGCGGTATTTTTTCCCGGCTTCCCTTTTTGAACGCCGGTTCGCATTCATGCAAGTACTCAAACCTCAATTGCTCCGGAACTCCATAGCTTGCACGTAGCGGGAACAAGTGGCAGGAGAGGGGTTTTCGCCACTGAATTTCTTTATTGTGAAACGCCTTCTCGAACGAACATTTTGCGACCCCGTCGTCGTAGAACACAAAAACACACGCCTGATTATTTTTGCATTGCGTTGCATAATACCCGGGGGAACCTTCGACCAAACCGTGGCGCTCGATCCATTCCTTGTGCTCTTTTGAAAGATATTTTTTTACGACAGGGTACGCGTTGTAGATTTCATCTACCTCGTTGTCGGTGATCGGTGCGCCGCGTCCTCCCTGAAGCGTACAGCAGGCGCCTTTGCATTCTGCAAGATCGCATGCAAAGTGAAGATCTGCCGCCTTAGTGTCAACGTTGATTTCATCGATTGTGAACATAGGCATCACAATAAATATATGCTTTTTTGTAGAAAAAGGAAAGGTTTTTTGGCGTGATTATTGTTGCGGGAAAAGGCCGCCGTCCGCACAATCAGCAAATCTACAGTTTTAAAAACATTTTGCCGGCAAGTTGTCGGACAATGCCCTTGAATTCCAAACTCAGCAAATTTACTAAGGTGTCTGGTATCGAAAGCCCTGACCGCTCCGACAACATATCGATGTGTGACGGTTCGGAGGAGAGCAGGTCTAAGATTTTCTGCTCGAAGACAGTGAGCGCAACTGGCGCTGGCTGGTGCTCGTGTTTCAAAATCGGACGAAGCGACGTCTTCAGTTCTGCGATAATATCGTCAACCGATTGAACGAGCTTTGCATGCCCGTCGCGAATAAGTCTGTTCGTACCAATGCTATATTTTTCAGTGATGTTGCCGGGGATACAAAATAGTTCGCGATTTTGGTCGAGGGTCATTGATGCTGTAATCATCGCTCCGCCGTTTTCGGTGGTTTCGATGATGAGTGTCCCGAGGGACATGCCGCTGATAAGCCGGTTGCGTCGCGGGAAATTACCCGGGTCGGGTTTCGTCCTCATGAAAAATTCTGAAACCACGGCACCGTTTTCTTCAATGGATGCGGCAAGTTTTTTGTTTTCAGACGGATAAATAATATCGATGCTTGAGCCGATCACTGCAATTGTTCTTCCGCCCGCTCTCAATGAAGCGTAATGTGCGGTGGTATCGATCCCCCTCGCCAAACCGCTGACGATCGTAATCCCTTTTTCCGAGAGCTCTTTCGCAAACCGTTCGGCAATAAGTTTTCCGTATGCTGAAGGATGCCTTGTACCGACAATGGCAACGGCATACTTGTCGTTATGTTCGATTGTGCCGAGGACAAACAGGAATGGCGGCGGATCGTAGATTTTTCGGAGATATTCGGGATACTCGTCGTGCCATAACGTTACGATCCGTCCATTGATCTTATTGACATTCGAAAGCTGCTCATCCGCAAAAGCTTTTCCGTTTTTGTAATGGGCAATGATGGAAGCAAGCTTTTTATCAATCCCTTCGACGCGAATCAATTCGCGCGGCGTCGCAGCCAGGGCTGAAGCAGGCGATCCGAAATGTGTGATGAGCGCGCGCAATCGATTCGCCCCGACTCCCGGAATGGCAGAAAGCTGCAGCAGGTCGCAGATATTAATCCCGCTTTCCATCATTAAAATTTTTCTTGTTGATAATACGTGAAAGGAGAGGTCCCCAACGGCCCTTATTAAACAGCAACATCTATTCCGTCAACGACGGCCACGATAACGGTGTGAACCGGAGCATCTTTTCTTTTTAACGCTTGTTGTGCCCCTGCCCCTTCTTGAATAATCAAGACCGTATCACCGATACCCGCATCGACAGTATCGATCGCCAACGCTTCTTTCCCCATCAAAGCCCCGTTTAGGTCAATCGGCTGAACGATGAGCAATTTGTATTCTTTCAGCGTTTGATTCTTTTGCGTCGATACGATTGTGCCTGTGACCTTGCAGAGTGTCAATGGGTTTTTTTTCTAATATTGAGTTCGGAAAATCAGCCCGCTATTTCTTTCTTGAATTTTTCAACCAACGCAGCAGCTTCGTCGTGCGACGTTGCTTCGGCAATGATGCGGATGATCGGCTCGGTATTTGATTTTCTCAAGTGCGCCCACGATGACGCGAAATCGATTTTAAGCCCGTCATCCATGTTTATCTTTTCCGTCTTCGAATATTTCTCGTGCAGTTGTTGGAGAATAACGTCGGGCTTTAGCGAACCGAGTTCGACTTTATCCTTCACGATCGTGTATTGAGGGAGGCTGGCTTTAAGTTCGGAAGTTTTACCGCCAAAATCCACCAGGAGTTGAAGAAATAGCCCGATCCCCACAACAGCATCGCGGCCAAAATGAGCTTCCGGTAAGATCACGCCCCCGCTTCCTTCTCCCCCGATGATGGAATGAAGCGTTTTCATTTTTGACGCGACATTGATCTCGCCGACCGGCGTTCGGAAAACCTTTGCCCCGTACTCCGCCGCGATATCCTCGACGGCCCGTGTTGTCGATAGGTTGATGACAACGGTGTGGTTATTTTTGCCTAATCTTTTTTCCGCACCGAGGACAAATTTTACGGCGGAAGCGATCGTATATTCCTCGACAAACGGCTTCCCGTTTTCATCGATGAAGACAAGCCTGTCGACGTCCGGGTCGACGGCGATACCGACGTTCTGCTTTTTCCGCCACAACCCGCTTGGCAAGCTCTGTCAGGTTTTCCGGAACCGGCTCCGGTGTGTGAGAAAAAATTCCGCTGACATCGCAATTCATCTCGATGACGTTACAGCCGAATTCACGCAGGAGTTTTGGGACGATCACGCCCCCCGCTGCATTGATGCAATCCACGACCACGTTCAGTTTCCTTTTTCGAATTTGTTCGCGATGAATATAGGGGAGCGAAAGGATAGTTTTGATGTGGTCATCAACAGGCGATGAATCGGCCGTATGTTTTCCTTGCTTATTCCAGGGCGAGTAGTCGAAATTTCCCTTGTTGGCGATCTGCCAGAATTTTTTGTTTTCATCACTGTTGAGAAACATTCCACCCGGTGCAAAAAACTTCATTCCGTTCCATTGAACCGGATTGTGGCTTGCGGTAACGGCGATTCCCCCAGCAGCCTTCATTTTCTCAACTGCAAGCGCGACTGTCGGAGTGGGACAGACGCCAATCGCGACAACGTCGCATCCCATCTGAAGGAGCGTGGAACTGACGATATGTGCAATGCTCGAACCGGTGATTCTTCCGTCCCTGCCTACAACGATTGTTCCCCGGTTACAATATTCCGCAAATGCAGCGGCGTATTTTACAACCACGTCCGGAGTCAGGTTTTCGCCGACGATGCCGCGGATTCCTGAAATGCTTATCATTAACGGCATGCTGAAATTTCCTTAAAAAAATCGTAAAAGAAAATAAGAAAGAGATTTAACGGAAGCAAGGCGATCTGAGCAATTGAATAATTAGAAATGAACAATAATGCAGGAGGAATGAATGAGGGGAAAAAGTTGTTGGTATTTACAGATTCAAGGTAAATGTTCAAAATTTTTATGAAGGGAGGCCGATAAGTGGCGGCTTCAGATCGGCTATGTTATTATTTTAGCAGTTTATTTTGTATTATTAATAAACACTGTTTACTGGCCAAATGGAGATAGTAGGATGAAAACTCAAGAATTGAGGATCGAGGGGATGTCATGCATGCATTGTGTTATGAGTGTGAAGAAAGAACTGGGTAAACTCACGGGGGTTGTGGTAGAAGACGTCCAAATCGGGAAAGCAAAAATTCATTACGACGAAACAACGGTATCGCGCCAAATGCTTGAAAACACGATTGATGAAGCGGGATATAAACTTGTTGGTGTGAATTGAAATTGAGACGTTCTGAATGAATCCAAAAGTAAGGCTCGCGCAAAGACGCAAAGTCGCAAAATAATTCAAAAACAGAGTCCTTGCACCTTGGCGGTTTGGCGAGAGACGATTTTTCAGACGGCTCAAATTGTAAGAATACTGTTAGGTTCACCGAAGGAAATATGAACATTTCTCATCCACAAATATTAAGCCTTCCCGTTGAGGGAATGACGTGCGCAAGCTGCGTTTTGCGTGTTGAAAAAGCGCTGAAGAAAGTCGACGGCGTGCTGGAAGCCAACGTCAATCTCGCTACAGAAAAGGTCTCCCTGTCGTTCGACGAGAAGAAGACCGACTTACAGGCTCTTTCAGCCGCGGTTCATGAGGCAGGTTACAAACTTTTGCTGCCGGACAATGAGGCGGAAACTTTACGTATTTCGAAAAACTTTGAAGCCGCCGGTGATTCCCATCAGCAAAAAGCGTATGAGCGGTTGAAGAAAGAATTTATTTTCAGCGTGGCGCTTGCCGTGCCGATCATGCTTGTCAGTATGTTGAGCATGACGGTATGGTTTATGCGACTGTCCCCCTTCACGATAGAGGAGATCAATAAGCTGCTGCTTGTTGCTGCGACACCGGTGATGTTCATTTCGGGGAAAAGATTTTTCAACGCTGCATGGCAGGTCGGAAAACATTTTTCGGCCGATATGAATACGCTCGTTGCCGTCGGTACGGGCGTTGCCTATCTTTACAGCGCGACCGCCGTGTTGTTCCCTCGTTGGCTGGGATTGCCCGATACAATGCACACAGTGTATTTCGATACTGCGACAACAATTATTACGCTCATTCTACTCGGAAGGCTTCTCGAAGCCGGCGCAAAACGCCGCGCATCCGGGGCGATCAAAGAACTTATCGGACTTCAACCTAAGACTGCCCGTGTCATTCGTAACGCGACCGAATATGAAACCGATATTGCGGCGCTCATCGCTGGCGATATTCTTCGGGTGCGTCCCGGTGAAAAAATTCCCGTCGACGGAATCATCACAAACGGTTTTACAACGATCGATGAATCCATGGTCACAGGGGAAAGCCTTCCTGTTGAAAAAAGGATGGAAGACAAGGTTGTCGGCGGGACGATCAACAAGAACGGCAGCATTGAATTTCGTGCGACAGCAGTCGGAAAAGAAACGGTCATCGCCCAGATTATCAAGCTTGTCGAAGAAGCACAGGGGTCAAAGGCGCCGATCCAAAAATTGGCGGATAAAATTGCATCGGTATTTGTTCCCATTGTCATCGGCATTGCGGCGGTCACGTTTGCTTTGTGGTATTTCGTCGGCGAAATCGGTTTTACTTCTTCCATGATCAATTTTATTGCCGTGTTAATCATTGCTTGTCCTTGCGCGCTCGGGCTTGCAACGCCAACGGCGATCATCGTGGGAACCGGGCGGGGTGCATTGGCCGGAATTTTGATAAAAAATGCTGAAAGCCTGGAGCGCGTTTGTAAAATTCAAACTTTGATTCTGGATAAAACCGGAACGATTACTGAAGGGAAACCGACGGTGTCTAATGTCGCCGTGTTCAATGGGTTTGATGAAAAAACTATGATCCGGCTCGCTGCCGCAGTAGAAAAAAGATCCGAGCATCCTCTCGGCAAGGCAATTGTCGACTATGCTGAATTTCAAGATATCGCAATGAGTGAAAGTGTTGAGTCTTTCCGGAATTTCGAAGGACGCGGCGTTACCGCCCTTATACATGGAACATCCGTCTCGGCAGGTAATCTCGCCCTTATGAGGGAGCATTCAATTCCACTTACCGAGGCGAGCTCTTTCATTGAAAAACTTTTCGGTGAAGGTAAAACAGTAATGTTCATTGCATGCGACGGAAAGTTGGCCGGTGTGATTGCCGTGGCCGACACGATCAAAAATAATGCAAAGGAGACCATCACACAACTCAAGCAGATGGGAATAGAAACGATTATGATTACCGGTGACAGTGAACTCGTTGCAAAGGGGATTGCCAAGGAGGCAGGCATTGACCGCGTTATCGCGGAAGTCTTGCCGCAGGAAAAGGCCGCTCGTGTGAAAGCGGCACAGGCTGATGGTGAATTTGTGGCAATGGTTGGGGACGGAGTGAACGACGCGCCTGCATTGGCTCAAGCTGACGTTGGTATTGCGATGGGAAGCGGAACAGATGTTGCGATAGAGTCAGCCGACATCACATTGATAAGGTCGGATTTACGCGGAATCGTTCAAGCGATTCAATTGTCGAAACGGACTGTTCGTACAATCAAACAGAATTTATTTTGGGCGTTTATTTATAATGTGATCGGAATTCCGCTTGCCGCGGCGGGGATGTTGAATCCTGCGATAGCAGCGGGAGCGATGGCGTTTAGTTCGGTGAGCGTAGTAAGCAATTCTTTGAGACTGAAAAATAATTAATAATTTAAAATTAATAATTAAGAATTACTTCTTGAATATATTAACCCATTTTTGGATTCCGTATCATTTTAATTATTAATTATTCATTCTTAATTATTAATTCTACATTCGGTGTTCGCCTCCCATCATCATCCACGGCATAGGGACACCTTGCCCTCTCATCACCATTATTATTCCCATTACGACGATCGTTATCGCTGCAAGCTTATCTCCCCACACTCGCAATTGGAGACGGAAAAACGTCGATACAAATCCGACAATAATAAGAGAGGGAACAATGCCGCTTCCAAATAACGCCATTGTAACGGCTCCATTCACCGCGCTTCCGGAAGCGGCTGCCATCACGAACATTGAATAGAGCAGTCCGCATGGCAGGAGGGGTGTCAACAATCCGATATAAAATTTGCTTTCGACGGTAGATGAAGCGAGCAACATGCCGTACGTTTTCGTGTAAACATTCAGTAAAAATGACTTCTTCTCCGAAGTAAACGCGATTTCCCTTTTAAATCCCATCCAGGGAAAAATTCTCATCATCCAAATTCCCGAGACAATAAGCAATGCCCCGACGGCAGTTGAGAACCATTCCCCCGCTGACTTCAATCCTGAAAACCCGCCCCCAACTGCTCCAAGCAGTGCACCGACAAAAACGTACGACAGCACCCGTCCGAAATTATACACCAGATGTTTGAGTAATGGATTCCATTTGCCGCCGCTGCGGTTTTGAAAATTCTCTTGTGTGGAATACGCAGCGACAATCGCGCCGCACATGCCGACGCAATGCATACTTCCGAAAAAACCTGTAAGAAAAACAAGGGTGATATCCATGATCTTTTTTATAGTGTAACGAATAAATTACGCAATCCCGCCGTCCATTTCCACACAAAAATATATTGGAACCATATTGAAAAAGTTAAAACAATGTGCTATCTTGCCCCGTAAAATTTGATTCATGAAGGACAGGGTAAGAGCCGGCTGGATAATAAAACAGAAATAAAATCATGGGCCTATCGATTGCAGTTATTATCATCATCTCCATGCTTGTCGTTGCGGGTGCCTTGACGCTAGCGGGATTCGTTTGGGCAGTCCAGTCGAAGCAATTTTCCATCAAGCAATTGAACGAGGGGGCAAAACAAATATTCGACGATGAAGAACCTATCGGCACGCCTCAGGATATGATATTTAAGAAACCGTCCAATGGCAGCACAAACCATCACTAAAGAGCAGTATATTTCGTTTGCCTCGACCGCTGCCGAAGACCTCTCGGAAAAGCAACTTCGCGTTCAGATCGATGAGTCTGTCACAAGCCCCGTTGTTTTGTACTTCTTTACCGGAATTGCATGGCTGGTGTTCGGCTCGCTTGCCGGATTGTTGACGGCGATAAAATTCAATTTGCCCGATTGGCTCGGCGGCACGCCGTTTCTCACGTTCGGCCGTATCCGTCCTGTTCATCTTAACGCCGTCATGTATGGATGGGCTTCGCTCGCCGGTGCCGGAATGACGGTCTGGTTGACAGGCAGATTGTGCCGCGTCGCGTTACAGAAAACATGGGCGCTGTATATCTCTGTGATTCTGTGGAACATCGGGGTCGCTTTCGGGGTTGTGTCGATCTTGGTCGGATACGACCAGGGAATGGAGTGGCTTGAGTTTCCGAGACCGGCCGGCGGCCTGATTGCACTTGGATTTTTATTTTTTGCATACTCCATTATCGAGACTTTTCGTAAACGGCAAGTCGAGCATGTGTATGTCAGCCTCTGGTATATTCTTGCTTCGATGTTGTGGTTTCCTATTCTCTATGTCGTTGCAAACCTCGGCATTTACGACGGTGTTACTGAAGCTGCAATGAATTGGTGGTACGCACACAACGCCCTTGCCGTTTGGTTTACGCCGGTCGGCCTTGCCGGAGCGTACTATTTCATCCCCAAGGTTATCGGGCGTCCCATCTATAGTTATTATCTCGGTCTTCTCGGATTTTGGGCATTTGCGCTTTTCTATAATTGGAACGGCATCCATCATCTTGTCGGCGGACCTCTGCCGACATGGCTTGTGACTGTATCCATCGTCGCGAGCGTCATGATGTTCGTCCCGGTGATGGCTGTGGCGGTCAATCATCACATGACGACCCTGGGACATTTCAGGATGTTGAAGTACAGCCCGACTCTTCGTTTCGTAGTTTTCGGTTCGATGAGCTACACGGCGGTGAGTTTGCAAGGATCCATTGAATCGCTCAGGTCGTTCAGCGAGGTGACCCATTTCACACATTACACAATCGGGCATGCGCATCTCGGCGTGTATGGATTTCTCTCGATGATTTTGTTTGGTGCAGTTTACTACATTATGCCGCGCATTGCGAAGTGGGAATGGCCATATCCGAAACTCATCAAGCTTCATTTTTGGATGAGCGCGATCGGCATCGCACTCTACGTTCTTGCAATGTGCATCGGCGGATGGATTCAAGGAACGATGATGAATGACCCGTCGCTTCCATTCATCGCTTCAGTGGACGCGACAAAACCGTATTTATGGGCGCGTTCGGTTGGCGGCACAATGATGCTCATCGGCCATCTTGCATTTGCATATCAATTCATCCTTATCATTTATCGCTCGGGACCGACCCGATATGTACCGGCATGGTTTGAGTTGCGTCCGGCGGCTGAATCAGCCGGGGAGAACATAGCCTCATGATGTTCATCCGCTCATTTATTTTCTTTCTCGGTGTTCTTGCCACACTGTTGCTCGGCTGGGCGGGATTGGTCGGTATTCCCAACTTGATGATCTCGGAGTTACAGCCGCCGAAAGGTTTGCAGCGTTACACGTATGAACAGGCGTTTGGCCGCTCAATTTATATCCGAGAGGGATGTTTGTATTGCCACAGCCAGCAAGTTCGTCCGGTCGGATTCGGAGCCGACCAGGCACGTTTCTGGGGCCGCTCGTCTGTTCCGGCTGATTATGTTTATGACAAACCACATTTGCTCGGAACGATGCGCACTGGCCCTGATTTGTTCAACATCGGCGCACGTCAGCCGAGCGAGGAGTGGCATCTGCTTCATCTGTATAACCCGCGTATCGTTTCTCCAGGATCTGTTATGCCTCCGTTTCCCTGGCTGTTCGAGGAAAAAATTACTGCCGGGCCAGAAGACAAGGTCGTCGCCATTCCCGATTCCATCGCGCCGAAAGGAAAAGTTGTTGTTGCCACAGCGGAAGGGAGGGCCTTGGTTGCCTACCTGATCGGTTTGAATCACACATATCCCGTAAGCCAAGCACCGGCAAGCAATGATACCACGAAGAAAAAATAAAAAATCTGCCCCACGGGGACGGACTTCGAAAAAAGAAAATGTTCCTGCAGAGAACATTCAAGAGGAGAAACCTGTCGAGGTAAAAGGAGAGATCGGTCTCTCGAACGAGGCCGAATTGTTCGCAGATTCCGATGCATCGGATGTCAACAAGATCCATCTTCGCATTGTGTCGCGCGAGCAAGGCGAACCGGAAGAAGGGTTTGAACCGACCCCTTCGTGGGTGTGGGCGATCTCTGTGATCCTGTTGTTCGCTATGGGTTATTATCTCGGCAAATACGGCGGCACATTTGGGACGGTAGCGCATGAGGTTGAAGAGCCCCAGGCGTTTACCGGGGGCCAAGTGAAGGCGGAAGTGAAGGGAGATATGGTCTACGCCGGCGTTTGCCAGGCATGTCATCAAGTCGACGGTAAAGGAGTCGCAGGTAAATATCCGCCGCTCGCCGGGTCGGAGTGGTTGCTGCAGGATTCGTTCACTCCAGTTCGCATTGTTTTGTTCGGGTTGGAAGGAGAAATCATTGTCAAGGGGAATGGTTTTAACAACAAGATGCCTGAATTTCACGATAAACTTTCGAACGAAGAAATTGCGGCAGCGATATCCTTTGCACGTTCCTCGTTTGGCAATAAAGGAGTACCGGTATTTCCTGCCGAGGTGGATAGTATGAGAAAGGTGTATAGCGGCAGGGGTCCGTGGAGTTCGGCAGAACTGCAAAGCTTAAGAAAGAAGTAGCGATGAGTTTTTCGTCGTCAAAATTTTTGCTTCAAATATTTTTTCTCTTCCTGATTGAATCAATTGTATTTATTGCGGCTGGCTGCGAAAAACAAGAATTGAAGCCGCGTCAGCCGATTGCATTCAGCCATAAGATTCATGCCGGGGATTATCGGATGAGTTGCCAGTACTGCCACAGCGGGGCGCGCCGTGGAAAAGCCGCGATGATTCCATCCGTCCAGACTTGTATGGGGTGCCACAAGCTTGTTGCGGCGACGAAACCCGAGGTTCAGAAAATCCGCAAAGCGTGGGATGAAAAACAACCGATTCGGTGGACGAAAATGAACGTGCTTCCGGATTTTGTCTATTTCAATCACCAGCCCCATATTCTGAAAAATATCCCGTGCCAGAAATGTCACGGCGAAATACAGACAATGAGCGAAGTAGTACCGCCGTTCAAACTGGCAGACATGTCCTATTGCATCGGATGCCATAAAGACAACAATGCAAGCATCGATTGCTGGACGTGCCATAGATAATTAAGAATTAGGAATTAAGAATTGAGACTTCTGAATAATTTTAAAAATATGGCTCACGCAAAGACGCAAAGTGACAAAGTGATTTAAAAACAGAGTCTTTGCGCCTTCGCGGCTTGGCGAGAGACAATTTTTCAGAAGCCTCGAATTATGAATTAGGGAAACAGGCTTAAAAGCAAAGAGCTAAAGCCTAAAAGCCAACACCTTATCTCAGGAACAAAATATATGCAAGAAACACCGCAGCAGTACACAGCAAGAATTCTCGGATACCAGGAGGGGACAGAGCCATTGAAAATTCTGCGGGGGACACCAAAGAAGATTCAACTTCTTATTAAAGGCGTTCCTAAAAAGAAATTGACGACAAGGCCCGAGCCGGCAAAATGGTCTGTAGCAGAGATTCTTGCACATCTTACCGATACGGAGCTTGTTTCCGGTTTCAGGATCCGGATGACGCTTGGACTGAACGGAACGCCGATTCAGGGTTTTGACCAGAACGTGTGGGCTGAGAAATTCAATTATAGAAAACGCGACCCGGAGAAATCGTTGGACATGTTTCGGACGCTTCGCGAAAACAATCTTGTTCTTTTGAAGTCAGTTCCAAAAGCAATGTGGGAGAATTACGGAATCCACTCGGAACGTGGAGTGGAGACCGTGACCAGAATTACAGAAATGGTTGCAGGACATGACATCAACCATATGAAGCAGATTGAAAGGATTGTAAAGCAGAGGCGCAAGGGACATTAAATTTTCGGAAGCTCCAGCAAATAAAATTATACTCAATGCAATTACAGCGTAGAGATTTTCTCAAACTTGTCGGGGCGACAACGGTTGCCACTGCGCTTCCCGGCTGCGGTATCAAACAGCCGAAATCGCTGATACCGTACGTGATTCCCGAGGAAAATATCATTCCAGGAAAGGCAGTCTGGTATGCAAGCGTCTGCCGGGAATGCCCGGCTGGTTGCGGAATTTCAGTTCGTGTTCGCGAAGGTCGAGCCGTTAAAGTTGAAGGGAATCCTTTTCATCCCGTGAATAATGGCGCGCTATGCGCTCGTGGTCAGGCCTCGCTGCACGGACTGTACAATCCGGATCGAATTCAACAGCCGATGAGGAAGAAATCGGACGGAAGCTGGGAAACGATAAGTTGGGACGAAGCAGAAAAATATTTTATCGAAGAAATCCAGAAGATTCAAAAAAGCGGTCGGGGTGGCGATGTTGTATTCATGACTCAGTATGCGAGCGGCGCAGTCGATGAGCTGGTTGACAAGTGGCTCGCGGCAATCGGCTCAAAAAGACGCATTCGCTACGAACCGTTCGCACACGAATCAGTTAAGAAGGCTAACGACCTGATGTTTGGCATCAATCAGGTGCCGGTATATAATTTTGCCGACGCTGATACGGTGATGGCATTCGGCGCCGATTTTTTAGAAACGTGGATATCTCCCGTCGAGTTCACAAAAGGCTTCTCAAAACATCGCGGTTTCAAAAATGGAAGACGGGGAACTTTTTTCTTCGTCGGTCCCCGTTTGTCGATGACCGCAACGAATGCCGATGAATGGTTCGCCGTCAATCCGGGAACCGAGGGGATATTCGCTCTCGGGCTTGTTAAAGTTATTCTCGACAACAAAGCAGCAAGCGGTATCTCACCGGCGGAAGCAGCGCGTATCGCGTCATTAGTCAGTTCCTATTCTCTCGACAAGGTTGAAAAGTCGACGAGCATTACATCGGGAAAAATTCAGAAAGCAGCCCTCGCGTTCGTAAAGGCAAAGTCGGGCCTGGCAGTGGCCGGGGGGACGACGGTTGAAGGGGGCGATGGTGCAGCGATCGTTGCAGCAGTGAATTTATTGAATTATGTATGTGGAAATATCGGGAAGAGGTTAACGTTTGACAATTCCAGCATCTCCAATCTAAATTCATACCAGGACATCGCGAAACTTGTCGATGAGATGAACCTGGAAAAAGTTTCAGCGTTCATTGTTGCCGGTGCGAACCCTGTGTTTACTACGCCCGAAGGACTCGATTTCAACGAAGCGATGAAGAAAGTTCCGTTCACGGTCAGTATTTCCAGTTTTATTACTGAAACATCAACATTGACGAATCTTATCCTTCCCGCGCATACTCCGCTGGAGAGCTGGGGAGATGTTGAAACAGAGCCGGGAGTCTATGGGCTGATGCAGCCGGCAATGCAGCCTGTTTTCAAAACCAAAATGTTTGGAGATATTCTTCTCGACACCGGAAAGAAATTGAGCAAATCTTCAGAGCTCAGTGCAGCCACAATGTACGATTATGTACGTGAGCGGTGGAGAGCGCTTCATAAGAAAACAGGTGAGAAATCGGAGTTCGAGGATTTCTGGATTGAAAGCTTGGCGCGTGGAGGTTACTGGGATTCACCAAAACCCAAAACCCAAATTCCAAAACTGGCAGCAAGCTTCGACGGGGCGATTTTCTCCAGGATGAAAAAGGTCGACACCGAACCGGGAAAGAATTTTGCTTTAGTTGTTTACCCGTCACTTAGCCATTACGATGGCCGCGGTGCGAACCGTCCCTGGCTTCAGGAACTCCCTGACCCGATGATGATGAATGTGTGGGACTCGTGGGTTGAAATTCACCCGCAAGATGCCGCAGCAGCCGGAATCGGAACAGGTGATGCGATTCAGGTCTCGTCACCATACGCACGGTTCGATCTTCCGGCCCAGGTCTCGACGGCGGTGAAGCCCGGCGTTGTTGCAATTCCGATCGGTCAAGGACATACATCGTATGGCAGATATGCCGATAATGTCGGACACAATCCGATTGATTTGCTCGACCCGAAGCCCTCCGAAAGAACCGGCGGACTTGAATGGGCGGGAATGAAAGTTGAGCTGCTAAAGAAATCCGACCGGCTTGTTTTGGCAACTGTATCGGGGAGCGACGTACAGCATGACAGGGGAATAGTGCAGAGTGTTCCGCTTGCTGAATTGGTCGAGCCTCACACGATGACGCCCGCTGGTGAACATAACGAAGAAGCGCCTTCAATGTACGCCGACCATGAATATCCGAATCATCGCTGGGGAATGACGATCGATATTGACAAGTGCACAGGGTGCAGCGCCTGTGTCACAGCATGCTATGCCGAAAATAATGTTCCGGTTGTTGGCAAGGAACAAGTTGCAGTTGGACGAGAGATGGCGTGGATTCGCATCGAACGGTATTTCGATGAGCACAGCGAAATGCCGCATGCTGATTTTGCACCGATGTTATGCCAGCAATGCGATGATGCCCCGTGCGAAACGGTCTGTCCTGTCTACGCAGCGTACCATACCGAAGAAGGGCTCAATGGTCAAGTTTATAACCGATGTATAGGTACTCGATACTGTGCAAACAATTGTCCTTATAAAGTACGAAGGTTCAATTGGTTTGAAGCTGAATGGGTCGAGCCTCTCAACTGGCAATTGAATCCGGATGTGACTGTGCGCTCGAAAGGTGTTATGGAGAAATGTACTTTCTGTGTTCAGCGGATCGTTGACGGAAAGAACACAGCGCGCAATGAACGGCGCTCGGTGCGTGACGGAGAAATTATTCCAGCATGTGCGCAAACATGTCCGGCCGAAGCAATTATCTTTGGCGATCTCAAAGATGTAAACAGTAGGGTTTCCAAACTCATTGCCGAAGAGGATCAACGCGACTACAAGGTGCTTGAGGAATTGAATACGCGACCTGCGGTGACGTATTTGAAAGCCATTAAAAGATAATTAAGAATTATGAATTGAGGCTTCTGAGAAATTGTCTCTCGCCAAGCCGCAAAGGCGCAGAGGTCCTGTTTTTAAATCATTTTGCGACTTTGCGTCTCGCGTGAACCATACTTTTAAAATTATTCAGAAGTCTCGAATTAGGAATTAAGAATGATGGAATGGCTGGAATGAAGATCATTGGAATGATTGATTTTACTTATGACTGAAGACTACAAACTAAATTACACTGAAACTGACATCGATTTGATGCAGTCGCTGAAAGCGCCGGGAAAAGGTTATTGGATTTTATTGACCTTTTTATTCCTGTTGATTTGTGCCGGCGGGTACGCTTGGGGGGTACAAATTGCGAACGGTATCGGCGAGGCGGGAATGAATAATCCTGTCGGGTGGGGGATGTATATTTCGACATTTGTGTTTTGGGTCGGTATTGCACATTCCGGCACGCTCATCTCAGCTATCTTATTCTTGTTCCGAGTAAAGTGGCGAGCGGCTGTCTATCGCAGCGCTGAAGCGGTCACAATTTTCGGCCTGGCCACAGCGGGATTGTTTCCGTTAATCCATCTCGGAAGAGTCTGGGTCGTGCAATGGATTTTTCCGGTTCCAAATTTCGGCGGACTTTGGCCAAATTTCCGTTCGCCGCTTGCATGGGACGTTCTTGCCGTAGCAACGTATCTCATCGCTAGCTCATTATTTTTCACCTTGGGGATGATGCCCGATGTCGCAATTGTCCGGGACAAAGCAATCGGATGGAGAAAAAAAGTTTACGGCTTGCTCGCTATGGGCTGGCAAGGAAGCGATAATCAGTGGAGACACTATACCGCCGCCTACCTCTTTCTTGCAGCGCTCTCTACGCCGCTCGTTATTTCCGTTCATAGCATTGTATCGTGGGACTTTGCAATGAGCATTGTTCCGGGTTGGCACAGCACTATCTTCGCGCCGTACTTTGTTGCGGGCGCGATTCACTCCGGGCTGGCAATGGTCGTCTTGCTCCTCGTGCCGATGCGAAAGGCATTCAAGATTGAAAAATATATTACAATATATCATCTCGAAAGCCTTGCCAAGTTTATGATTTTTACTGCCCTGATCGTGGGTTTCGCGTATGCGATTGAATTATTTATTGCATGGTATAGCGGAAATCCATACGAACGGGCGATTTTTATTTACCGGATGACGGGCGATTACGCATGGGCGTTTTGGCTCCTTATAACGACCAATGTTGCCGTGCCGATGCTTCTCTGGTCAAAGAAAATCCGAACTAGCGTACCGTGGCTTGTCGTGATTTGCATCTCCGTAGAGATCGGCATGTGGCTTGAGCGTTTCATCATCATTGTCACGTCCCTCGCACACGATTATCTTCCTTATGCATGGGGAACATACACGCCTACGCTTGTCGATAGTTTCATCATTATCGGCAGTTTTGCATGGTTTTTCTTTCTCTTCATGGTATTTTCAAAAACCCTTCCCGTGGTCTCGATGTGGGAAGTAAAAGAACAAATTGATCCGCCAATGAAATCGCAATTGTAATGCCGATGCCCACCCGAACATATCGCTTTGGTATTTTTGGTCATCTCGATACGTGCATCGCCGTCATCAAACAATTGCCGCACGAAGGATTTAAGGAGATCGAAGTCTATTCTCCAACTCCACATCATGAAATTTCCTCCGCCCTCGGCAGGAAACCAAGCCAGGTGCGCGTCTTCACGCTGATCGGCGGTTTGACCGGCCTGATCGCGGGCTGGGCGATGACCATTGGCTCGACAATGATTTTTCCGATCATTGTCGGCGGAAAACCGATTATTTCTATTCCGCCGTTCGGCGTTGTCTCGTATATCACCACAATTCTTTTCGGAACCATTGCAACATTTTTCGGATTTTTGGTGAATGCTCGCATCCCTCAAATAAAAATTGTTGAAGGATATGATGAGCGCCTTTCGTCCGACCATTACGGCATCCTCGCGTACTGCTTACCGGAAGATGTCGTGAAACTTGAGAAATTATTGAAACACCTGGGAGCAGAAAGCGTCACGAGGTCGCAAGGCTTATAAATGGACAGAATACAATCCAAATATTGGATCTTGTTATTTTCTTCTTTTGGCTTTCTTTTCATGACATTGTTTGCAGGATGCGAGAGCGAGCAGCCCGGCGAGCAAACAGAATATCGTACAGACATGTATTACCAGCCCTCGTTCAAACCGCAGGAAGACCCAATTCCGCACGTTGCCGGGACGGTCCCGATGTCCGGTTATGAACCCATCATCAAAGATTCCCTTCAGGCTGCGCGATTGAAAAATCCTTTCGTATTCACCAGGACATCGGAAGACACCGGAAAATTCTTGTTTAATACATACTGTATCGTTTGCCATGGCGTTGCGGCAAAGGGGGACGGACTCGTCGCTCCGAAATTTCAGACGCCTCCTGATTTAACGTTGCCGCTGTACAAGAAAGCCCCCGACGGGTACATTTATTTCGTGATTCGCAATGGGCACAACATCATGCCCCCGTATTACGAGCATACAACGCAACGGGAACGATGGCTCATCGTCGCGCATCTTCGGAGGCTGCAGCAGCAATGAATGATTCATCAGTGATATTTCCTTCTCAAGAACTTTCGCAACGGGTGCGCGGCACGCTCTGGACGTTGGTGACCATCGGCGCTTTTGCTTTTGTCGCTTCACTTGTTATGGGATATGCACAGCGCGCCTGGCAAATTTATTATGTGAATTTTGTGTTGTGGACTGCGATCGCTCAAGGCGGTGTCGTCTTTTCCGCCGCGTATCGAATCACGAACGGAACTTGGGGTGAGCCGTTTCGCCGTACCGGCGAAGGGATGGTGAGTTTTCTCCCGGTGAGCTTCGTTCTTTTCATCGGAGTGTTTCTGGGCCGGTCGGAAATCTATCCATGGCTCCACGAGGCGACGGGCAAAGAATCATGGCTGAACGCGCCGTTTTTCTTCACGCGGGATGCGGCCGTATTCTTGTGTATGATGTGGCTGAGCTACAGATATGTCCGGACATCCCTCCGTCCTGAACTCGGGCAATACCGCGCACACATCCCTGAAAAGTTCCAGGGCTTTATTGGGCGCCTGGTGCGCGATTGGGAAGGAGATGATCGGGAGGCTGCGAAAAGTCTATCGGCCATTGCCAAGCTTGTTCCAGCGATGTTGATTTCGTTTGCCGTTCTTTATTCCCTCCTTGGGTTCGACCTGTTGATGTCGCTCGACCCGCGTTGGTACAGCACATTGTACGGCTGGCTCTTTTTTCTCCACGGATTTTACGGCGCACTTGTCGTGATCACGATTCTTACAATGACGGCAAGAAAGGCATTCAAGCTTGAAACCGGGTTTACAACACGCCAGTTTCATGACCTCGGCAGACTGGTGATGGGCTTCTGCATGTTGTCGGGAGGATTTTATTGGTCTCAATATTTAGTGATTTGGTACGGCAACCTTACGGAAGAGATTCCATATCTGCTGATGCGCTTTCGCAATCCGCTCTGGGCACCTTTCACGTGGTATTACATTATCTTCGCTTTCTTTTTTCCCCTCGTCATTTTCCTCAGCAGACGGGCGAAAGAAAAACCGGCTGTTCTTGTTATTGTTGCGTCGATCATTCTTTCGTCATTGTTTGTGGAACGCTTCCTCGCAGTAGCTCCTTTCCTATGGCATGAATCATATCTTCCGTTCGGCATCATGGAATTGCTTGTGTCACTCGCTTTTGCCGCCGGCTTTGCGCTTGCATGGTTCAAGTTTATATCGATGGTTCCTCTCATCTCAAAGAAAGTTTGAACCGCAAAGGTACTGTGTTAAGAGTCAAACGGTTTTCATAATTTTATTTGCCCTGCTGTTGAGTTGGTGATGAGACGGCGGTCTTCCTGTAGTTGGGCTGATACGGGACATTGTCACGCCACAGAGCGTAGATCAGACAGAGGAGCTTGCGAGCAACGGCGACGAGAGCCACCATTTTGTTGGCCTTCGATTGTACCAAACGTAGGTAAAAGCGCCTGAGTGCTGGATTACACCGAGTTGCAGCGAGGGCTGGCATGAACAACGCACGTCGAAGGTTGCTGTTGCCTTTGTGCGAGATAGAGGGCTTGCCGGAACGAAGTCCAGACTGTCTGATGCGAATGTCAAAGCCTGCATAGCTGGTGAGTTGCTTTGCATTGGTAATAAGAGCAAAGCCGTTGGTTTCACCGATGACCCGCACGGCTGTCATAAAGCCAACGCCCTGAGCTGAGGTGATGTTGCCAATCCGTGCGTGTAGATCATCGTCGTCTTCGACGAGAGCACGAATTTCAACCTCGATTGCTTTGAGTTGCGCCTCATAGAGTTTGTGTTGCGCCTCAAGACGTGCAAGTGTCTGTATCGCAGGCTGATAGCTATGGTCTTTGGCATGAAGCTGGTTCTTGATCTTTGTGAGCTGTTCGGTAGCAGCGTCATACTCGCGTACAAGCGCTTTCAGGATACGCAGTTGTGTTGATGGGGCTTGCCACGGCTGCAGCATACGCTCCAAGCCGAACTGGGCAATGGCTCGCGCATCCAAGCGGTCTGTTTTGGATTTGATATCGAGGGACTTGACGTAGTTCTTCATTTTTGTCGGCAGCACAATTGTCACACGCTGATGTTGTTCAGCCAGGTAATACGCAAGATGCTCGTGGTAGACGCCCGTTGCTTCCATCACGAACCAGAGCGGAGCAGTCGATGGCCCGGCCATCTTCTTTGCCCAACGACTGAGCTTGCGGAAGCCCGGTAACGTATTGCGGAACTCTGCCAGTGCGACAAACCGTTGCTGTTGTTTTTCATCTGTCATGGCGAACTGAGCATCAAAGCTATCTTTGCTAATATCGATACCAACAACTTGTTTCACGGTAATCATGGTGTCTTCACTCCATTCGTTCTTGACGAACAATGACGATTGACTTTCCTTCGACTTCTCTCGTGGATTATACGGGATCCAAGATTGGTCCCTAAGTACTGTTCAGCCTCGAAAAAGTCAACAAGAGTGGGGCAGCTTTCTCTGCGACGGCCTCGCACGTGGCGGACCTAGGCGCAAACCTGTCTCCCACTCTTGTCGTCACTGATCTTGCAAAGAACGATATTAGAACTGTGAAATACAACATACGAGGCGCTAAGAACGCCAAGAAAAGATTACTTTTCACCTCTTACCATTCACGCTCCTAAAAATGCCTCCGCCGAACCTTACATCCTCGAACATTCTTTGCGACCAGTGCGGATTGCCGTATAGCCGCTCCGAGAAAGGGCGCGGTGGTGTAACACAATTAAAAGGCGGCGTCGAATTTCACTTCTGCTGTTACGGTTGTTCGTTTACCCATTCGTTGACCGGAGAAAAAGGAGAAGGGGGTGTTGCATCGATGTTCCTTCTCCGACTCGGGTTCTCAGCATTTTTGTCCATGAACATTATGATCCTGAGCTGGGCGCTGTATGCAGATAAATGGAAATGGCTTGGCATTGAAGGGAATGTGCTTCCGGCGATGAACATGCTGTTGTTCGTCCTTTCCACCCCGATTATGGTGCTTGTCGGGTATCCCTTTTTCAAGAACGCCGCCAGTGAAATTCACCGGCTGCGTCTTTCGATGGACAGCCTTATCGCTCTGGGTTCCCTTGCAGCGTACGGGTTTTCGACGTACGAAGTTTTTACCGGCGGCACTGCGCTCTATTTCGATACCGGTACAATGGTCATTGTGCTGGTGACCGCAGGGCGATATCTCGAAGCAACGGCGAAGGTTCGTACATCGTCCGCACTCCGCTCGCTGCTCGATCTTCGCCCGAACATTGCACGCGTTATTCGCGAAGGCGCGGATGTAGAGGTCCCTACTTCTACAATCGGCATAGGAGAAATAATCAAGGTGCTTCCGGGCGAACGCATTCCGCTCGATGGGACAATGGTTGAAGGAGTGACATCCGTGAACGAATCGTTCCTTACGGGTGAGTCGCTTCCTGTTATTAAAGAACCGGGCGCGAACGTTTTCGCCGCCACAGTCAACGCCGAAGGATCTATCCTCGTGCGAACCACGTTAACGGAAAACGATACACTGCACGCGCATTTCATTCATTTAATGGAAGAGGCACAGCGCAGCCGGTCACCAATCCAGCAACTGGTCGACCGGATCTCGTACGTTTTTATTCCGGCCGTGATCGGAATTGCGGCGGTGACATTTATCGGGTGGATGATCATCGATACATTTGCGGGAGCCTTGCTCCATTCGTTAACCGTTCTTGTCGTTTCATGTCCGTGCGCTTTAGGCATTGGGACACCTCTCGCTACGACAATTGCAATCGCCCGTGCCGCTGAAGAAGGCATCCTCATCCGCTCAACGGCAATTCTCGAAAAGCTTTTCTCCGTTACTACGGTTGTATTTGATAAGACCGGTACATTGACAGAAGGGAATCTCAGCATCTCTGCCGTGATATCTCCGTTTATTTTGCCGGATGAGTTGCTCTCAGTCGCCGCATCGCTCGAAAACAATTCTGAACATCTTATAGCGAAAGCGGTAGTTCGATGTGCAGGAGAAAAAAAAATAACTTTATCTGATTGCCGCGGTGCCATGGCATTGCCCGGCTTGGGAATGAAAGGGGAAGTCAAAGTCGACGAAAAGTGGATGGAGGTAGTCGTTGGGAGAGAAGTTTTAATGAATCAGATTGGTATGGATATTGGCCCGGAGATAAAGAAAATCGGGTCAAAATTGGCGAAGACAAGCTCGTTGTTTATCGCTTGGGACGGAAAAGTGCAGGGCATTATCCAGTTATCCGATGCGCTCCGGAGGGACGCGATTTCAACGGCAACAATATTGAAACGGGACAATATTGAAGTAGGGATATTGTCTGGAGATTCGCGCGCAGTTGTCGACGAAATAGGAAAACACATTGGCGCTCAATTCGCATTTGGGGAGTTGATGCCGAATGAAAAAGTGGACAAGGTTCGCGGCATCCATGGTTCAGGGAAAACGGTCCTAATGGTCGGCGACGGAATCAACGACGCCCCGGCTCTTGCCTCGGCCGACGTTGGCGTTGCCCTCGGTTCTGCGACAGACCTGACGAAAGAAAATGCCGATGTCACGATCATCGGGACCCAGCTTGCGAAAATTCCATGGCTGTTGACCCTGGGAAAAAAGACTTATAGAATTATTCAGTGGAATTTATTTTGGGCATTCATCTATAACATTGTCGGAATCGCTCTCGCTGCATTGGGCATTCTTGACCCCGTTGTGGCGGCGCTCGCAATGATCGCGAGCAGTGTTTTCATTATTTTCAATTCAAGGAGATTGAATAGTTTTCAACGATTGGCTGCAAATGATTAACGAGTCCTCAAAACCGCCTACAATTTGGCTTGCTTCTCTATTATTCTGCCACACAACAATAGAATAGAAAAAAACGGTTCCAGAATCAGAACCTTTATTCAAGGAAACGTTTGCTGCTAATCTTTTGTTAATACCTCGGATATATGTCTTTTGAAGACACTATCATGTCAATAATTCGTTGCCGATGCGTTTGTATTCCGCCAGGTGGCCCCAATTTTGAGGAGAAGTAATGTCAATACGTCCGGTCAAACAAATTGTTCAAGCCCAGCCAACAATCGAAGGGGCAGGAGTGCGATTGCGTCGCGCGTTTGGTTTTGGAAAGACGGGTGATTTCGATCCGTTTCTTTTACTGGATGATTTCAGGAACGAACATCCGGAAGATTATCTCCCCGGATTTCCGTGGCACCCTCATCGTGGTATCGAGACCATCACATACGTTCTCGCCGGAACTGTGAATCATGGCGACAGTCTCGGAAACAGCGGTACGCTTGGCGCTGGAG
The DNA here is from genome assembly GCA_963717445.1 of uncultured Bacteroidota bacterium. Taxonomy (GTDB): domain Bacteria; phylum Bacteroidota; class Ignavibacteria; order UBA10030; family UBA8401; genus JAGVPT01. The sequence goes on from OY970334.1 coordinate 3,599,394, forward strand.
ATGTCCAATGGATGACTGCCGGGAGCGGTATACTTCACCAAGAAATGCCCAAGGGTGATGAACGGGGGAGAATGCATGGTTTCCAGTTGTGGGCTAATCTTCCCGCCGACCTCAAGATGACAAAACCGCAATACCAAGATGTTACGTCTCGCGACATTCCTGAAGTTGTTGAAGACGATGGAACTGTCGTCCGTATTGTCTGTGGCGACTTCTGGGGTAAGAAAGGACCGGTTGACGGGATTGCGGCGAACCCGCGCTATCTTGACATTTGGGTACCTCCTGGAAAAAGAAAAACTTTGCCGGTTGAGATCAATCGACATGCATTTGCGTACGTCTTCGAGGGAACAGGCTGGTTCCGTGACGCTTCGGAACCCTCTGCAGTTCAAACTGACATCGTGGGATCGGACGGCAAAGCGAATCTCACCGTAGCCGGAAACCGCTCTCTTGTTCTGTTTGATAACGGCGATGAAGTAACAGTGCAGGCAGGAGATGCCGGGATCAGATTCTTGCTCGTTTCCGGCAAGCCGCTTGAGGAGCCGGTTGCCTGGAGTGGACCGATTGTGATGAATACCGAGGAGGAACTCCGTCAAGCGTACGCCGAACTCCACAACGGTACATTTATCAAAGATCGTTAGATAAGAATTTACATTTTTAGACATCTGAAAAATCGTTTCTCGCCAAGCCGCAAAGGCGCGAAGACTCTATTTTTTGAATCATTTTGCGACCTTGCGTCTTTGCGCGAGCCATACTTTTGGAATTATTTAGAAATCTCATTTTAATAATAACCTAAAAAACATGTTCACATGAAAACCAGTACCAATCCGATTGAATCCGCACTTGGAATCTTCAAACAATATAAAGCCCTGGCGGATAAAGCGATGGAGCAGCTAAGTGATGAAGAATATTTCCGGCTGCCCGATCCGGAATCCAATAGCATCGCCGTTATCGTTAAACATGTTAACGGCAATTTGCTCAGCCGGTGGACCGATTTCTTGACTACCGACGGGGAAAAAGAGTGGCGGGATAGGGACGGTGAATTTGAAATGGATAAAATGACGAGAGGTCAATTACTAGCAACATGGGAAAAAGCTTGGCAATGCTTGTTTAGTGCTCTTGAACCCCTTACACGTGATGATTTGGGAAAGATCATCACGATACGAAATGAACCTCATTCGGTGCTTGAAGCGATAAACCGGAGCTTGGCCCATGTGAGTTACCATGTTGGCCAAATCGTTTTTCTCGCAAAAATGTTCAAATCCGAGCAATGGCAGACGCTTACAATAGCGAAGAGGAAATCGAGGGAGTTTAATCAAAAAATGAGTGGGGCTTAAGGAAACAAATTTTATTGGCCTGTTTTTTCCCTTTGAAAGGCTATTGCAAATAAAGAAGGATTTTTGTACCTTAGTACAGTTAATTTTTGATCTACTGGAGGATGTAATGAAAAAAGGAATTCACCCCGAATACAAGAAAGCAATCGTCACGTGTATTTGTGGGAATACGTTCGAAACTCGATCGACTATCGGCAATATTCACCTTGAAATTTGCTCAAATTGCCACCCGTATTACACGGGCAAACAGAAGCTGGTCGATTCGGCGGGGCGTGTCGAACGCTACAATAGGAAGTATGCAAAGAAAGCAGCGGCAGTGGCACCGGCAGCATAAGAATTGCCGGGCTTTTTATGCTGATGCGAAATTAGACGGAATGTATGAATTATGCATTCCGTTTTTTATCTTTAATCAAACGGCGTTTTTCGCCGTGATCTTTTACTGAGGGGAAATAATTCCGTAGCACCTTTTCTCACCAGATGGCTTTGTGTAAACAGATGCCAACACAAATTTGTATCTTCGAGGATAATTATTGCTCTCAGCTTCTTCCCCTCGTTTACTTCCGTCCGGTCTATGATTTGAAGTGCGGTATCTTCTCTTTGAGGGACAAAATTCAGCGATCCTATCACGATGTTTCGATCGGCATTCATTGCCGGCCATACCTTGCAGAATTCCTCCGTTTTCAAAACCCAAAAACACATGTGAATGAAATATCCTCGGATAAGCATCTGTTTATTAACGGACGTGTGATCGGCGATGAAACATTTGCAAAAAGCATTCCGGCCGAGGGTTCGGATAACACCCTCTATGTCAGCAGAGAGCAAGTCGTAGCCGCTCGCGTTTCAGGAGAAAAGTTAGCTCGCTGGAAAAACATTATGCCGGATGTTTTCTCCATGGCTGATTTTGAAGGAATGATAAGAAAAGAAGTTGATGTGAAGATGGTGAATTACCCGTGGGAACTCGTGAACGAGAACGGTGGGCAGCTGCTTGCCGATTGGTCTGCCATGTCGAAAAATGTGAAAGGGAAGAAGGTCAAAGGGAGGCTTTCACCCGGCGTATATTGTATCAATAAAACAAATATCTTTATGGGCAGCGGTTCGGTCGTGAAGCCCGGAGTAGTTATCGATGCTGAAGCCGGACCGGTCTACATCGGGAAAAATGTCACGGTGCTCCCCCAATCCACGATCATCGGTCCCGTCTACATCGGCGATGGTACAATGATCAAAGTGGGGGCTAGAATTTACGAGGATACAACGATCGGCCCGATGTGTAAAGTGGGAGGCGAAGTCGAGGCATCGATCATCCACGGGTATTCAAACAAGCAGCACGACGGATATTTAGGACACTCGTACATCGGCGAGTGGGTGAATCTTGGAGCCGGTACGACAAACAGCGATTTGAAAAATAATTATGCTTCTGTGAAAGTATATGTTAACGGCAAGATGATAGACAGCGGATCGCAATTTGTCGGCGTGACCATCGGCGACCATACGAAAACGGCGATCAATTCCGTGCTCAACACGGGAACTGTTGTTGGTGTTGCATGTAATATTTTTGGGGCAGGCGTTCCGCCGAAATTTGTCCCATCGTTCTCCTGGGGTGCGTCCGGACAGACATTCACGACCTACGATATCGGCCGCGCTGTCGAGGTTGCCAGGCACGTCATGGCGCGGCGAAACGTCACTCTTTCCGAGCCGGAGAAAGCATTGTTTAAAAAGGTCTTTGATCTGACGAACGAAGAGCGTCACCAACGGGGCGTACCGCGCTAAAACCTTCTCGCTCGAGGCAATAATTGAACTATCATACTAACAATGGAAGTTGAAGAAAAAAAACTTTTGTTTCATGGAGTTCGGGGAAGCGCCGTCAAAATTCTGAACCGAGTCGAACGGACAGATGCGTATCTCGATAAACTCCTGGAAGCCGAATTGCGCTCCGAAGAGATCAATGACCTGGACAAATCGCTGCTGACGGAAATCGTGAACGGTGTGCTTCGCTGGCAAATGAAACTCGACTGGGTGCTCAACGGTTTTTTTCACGGCAACTTCACTAAGGCCGAAGTTACCGTGAAGAATGCCCTTCGTGCAGCGCTCTACCAGATTATGTTTTTGGACAAGGTACCGCATCACGCCGCAGTGAACGAAGCGGTCGAATTTGTGAAGCGTATTCGTGGGGAAAAAGCCGCAAACCTCGTCAATGCCGTTCTCCGCAACATCATACGCAACATTGACGGCATTCATTACCCCGACGTTACGATCGACGCAGGACAGTATTTGGCGGTAATGTATTCTCATCCGGTGTGGGTGGTGCGCCGGTGGATGAATCGTTTCGGGTTTGCCGAAACTGAAAAACTGTTGCAGGCGAATAACGAGCGCCCGAGGCTGTCGCTTCGTATTAATACCGCGAAGACAACTGTGGAAAACTTTCTCGAACTTCTCAGGAACCAGAATGTTGTTTTTGAGAGATCGAAGTATTTAAACAATTTTGTTGAGACCTCCAATCTTTCCAATATCTCGCAAACGGAACTTTTTCGCCGCGGATTCTTTTCGGTGCAGGATGAGAGCGCAGGCATCGCATGTCAATTGCTCGGCGTGCAGAAGGGGGACCGGGTCATCGACATGTGCGCAGCACCGGGGGGAAAAACGACGTTTATCGGGGAGATGCTGAACGGCAGCGGCGAGGTCGTGGCGGTCGATAGATATTCCACGCGGCTGAATTTAGTGAAAGCGAGCTGCGAGCGTCTCGGCATCACCAATGTAAAGATCGTTGCAGCCGATGGTCCTGAATATTCGACAGAACCGGCGGATAAAGTATTGCTCGATACGCCCTGTTCGGGGCTGGGGGTGCTCGCAAAAAAACCGGACGTGAAGCTCAAACGCGAAGCCGAAGATCTTCGCGACCTTGTGAATCTCCAGAGGCGCCTTATGGAAAATGCCGCGACGCTGGTGAAACAGGGAGGTGTGCTGGTTTACAGCACCTGTACAACCGAGCCCGAAGAAAACTTCGGGATGATACGGTCATTTCTGGAACGCCACGCAGAGTTCGACATCGACTCTGCAGCCCGCTTTGCCAATGCGTCTCTGGTTACGCCTGACGGTTACGTCGAAACACTTCCGCATAGACATGGAATGGATGGTTCTTTCAGCATTCGTTTAAAAAAAACCACATGAACACACATTGAACAAACGCACGTATCAGATATGAAAGCGATTACAAAAAATAAGCCTGTTGAAGGCAAAGAGTGGACGAAAGGATTTCAGCTTATTGAGAAACCGGTCCCCAATGTCGAATCACCTGATGATGTGATTATTAAAATATTTGCGGGAGCGGTGTGCGGCACCAACGTCGGTATCTACAATGCAAAAGAGTCGCTCCGCGTTGAAATGTTGAACGCGCTGACGGACCCTGTGACAGTCGGCCATGAATTTTCAGGATGGATTGTCGATGCCGGGCTGAAAGCGCGGAGACACATTGCCGGAATTATTTTTGCAAAGGCAAAGAGCAATCCCGCGGTAAAAAAACTTTTGCGGGGTGAAACGGAAACGAGCTTTGTGAGAAACAAAAATTTTTTTCCAATCGTGGGAGAGCATTTCCATGCATCGGCAGAAATGCATGTGACGTGCGGGAAGTGCTACCAATGCAGGCTTGGAGAAAAACATGTCTGCCGCAATACCGTCATCAAAGGCGTTCACGACAACGGTGCGTTTGCAGAGTTCGTCAAAGTGCCGGCAAGCAATCTCGTTTTGTTCCATAAGAAAGAGATTCCACTCGAGATCATCGCCTTCATGGATGCGATCGGTAACGCGACCCATACGGTGATGTCGGTTGATGTCAAAGGCCGAAACGTGGTTGTCCTCGGCTGCGGAGTCCAGGGAATCATGGCGACTGCGGTCGCGAAATATGCCGGCGCTAAAAAAATATTCGTCACGGATGCTTCCCACGGCGAGTTTTCACACGAGAAGCTCGAGGGACGGCGCTTCCGCATGGCCAGGCTGTACGGCGCTACCGATTGTTTTGACATGTCGCTGCCGGGCGAGCGTGTTCGGTTCCATTCTGTGGTGATGAAAGAAACTAACCAATCCGGCGTCGACGCAGTCTTCGAAATGTCCGGGAGTTACAAAGCGTACGAAGATGCGTTTCAAGCGGTCCGGATGGGAGGAACATTCTCTCTCCTCGGACTGCCGGCAGGGACGATGCCGGTAGATTTTGCAAAGGATGTCATTTTTAAGGGCCTCACCATTAAAGGGATTATCGGCCGCCGGGTGTTTGAAACCTGGATTCAGATGGAGAAGATTCTTAAGGCGGGACTTGCGAAGAAGTTCTTGACGACCGGGTTCATTACGCATCAATTCCCATTGGAGAAATACGAAGAAGCATTCGACGTGATCCGGCGCGGCGACGCCTTCAAGGTATTATTGAAACCGTAATTATCCAACCGCAAAAGAAAAGAGAACAATCGCGCAAAGACGCCAAGACGCAAAGGGGAAATTTCACTTCTCTCCTTGGCGGTTCAAATTATTCTTTTCCGTATTACAAAAAATCTAACCTGAAAACTATGAATTACATCGAACTTGTGACATCCGAGCTGTCGCGCATTCGCGAGGCTAACACCTTCAAGTATGAAACGCCGCTTGAGTCGGCACAAGCGGGCATTGTGAGAGTTAAAGGAAAAAATGTCGTCATGATGGCGTCGAACAATTATCTCGGTATGTCGAACCATCCCGCCGTCCGCAAGGCCGCCATCGAAGGGATCAAACACTACGGCTATGGGATGGCATCGGTCAGGTTTATTTGCGGCACGCAAACAATTCACCTTGAGCTCGAAAAAAAGATTTCGAAATTTGTCGGTACCGAAGATACGATCCTCTTTTCATCCTGCTTTGCTGCGAACGAAGGATTTTTCGCCAGCCTTGTGAATGAAAAACTTGGAGTAGAAAATTACCGGGATGTTATTTACACAGACAGGCTTAATCATGCCAGCATTATTGACGGCATGCGTCTCTGCAAGCCCGAAACGACCGACAAAAAAATCTATAATCATGCCGACGCCTTACATCTTGACCAACTTCTCGAAGAAGACAAGGACAAAGAATACAGGCTTCGCATTGTTGCAACAGACGGCGTGTTCAGCATGGAGGGCGATCTCGCGCCGATAGATAAGCTTGCTGAAGTTGCGCACAAACATGGCGCAATTCTTTTTGTCGACAATTCTCACGCCATCGGCGTGTGCGGCAAATCGGGGAGAGGAACGCCCGATCATTTCGGCCTGCTTGGAAAAGTTGACGTCATTTCCGGAACGCTCGGGAAGGCAATTGGCGGCGCTGCGGGCGGATATGTCAGCGGAAAGAAAGAACTTATCGCATATCTCCGTCAAAAATCGCGCCCGTATACTTTTTCAAATTCATTGCCTCCCTCTATTGTCTGCGCGTGCCTTGCGTCTTTTGAACTGCTGACAAAGGATAAATCGATAGTCCGGCGGCTGCACAAGAACACCGCATATTTCAGAAAAGAAATCAAAGGGCTCGGGTTCAAGATTATTGATGGGGAACACCCGATCGTGCCGATCATGCTCGGTGAAGCTTCGCTTGCACAGGATATGAGCGCTGCCATGTTAAAGGCCGGAGTTTTCATCAAGGGTTTGTGGTTCCCAGTTGTCCCGAAAGGAGAAGCCCGGCTTCGCGCGCAGGTTTCAGCCGCACTTTCAACGAAGGAGATTGACCGGGCGCTCGATGCCTTTGAGTCGGTTGGGAAAAAGATGAAGGTGATTTAACGCGTCTTCTGAAAGCGCTTGCTTTCGCTTCAAAGACCATACCGGTTCTCCCATTCGCCTTTACACATTCGCAATGTCTCAACCGAATACTCAGACGTTTTCTCGATCGTTGCCGAAGCCCCGCTATATTTACATTGACTTGCTCCGCGGCTGGGCGGTATTGGTGATGATTGAAACACATGTGACGAACACGTTTCTCATCCCCGCAATTCGTCTCGAGCCGTGGTTTGGAACGCTCAACTTTATCAACGGGATCGTGGCGCCATCGTTCTTGTTTGTTGCGGGATATTCGTTTGCAATCGTCGGGCAGCGAAAATGGAACGATTATCTTTTATTCAACGGCGTTTTCTGGAAGCAAATCGGACGCATCGTTCAAATCTGGGCGGTTGGATATGCACTTCATCTTCCTTTTTTTTCATTCCACAAGCTCGCTTTTCTTATCGGCTGGGACGAGTGGAAATCGTTTTGGCCGGTAGATGTTCTTCAATGTATCGCCATCTCACTGCTCTTGATGCTTTTACTCGTTTTAATAGCGAGAACCCCCCGCGTCTTCTTAATGGTGCTTTGCGTTGTCGGCTTTGCCGTTGTGTTTGCAACCCCTTCCATGTCTACAAGAAATGTTGATGGGATACTCTCTCTCCCTTTTTCCAGTTACGTCAATTCAATACATAGCTCACTTTTCCCGATTTTCCCTTGGATGAGTTTTGTACTGCTTGGCGGCGTGACCGGGCAACTCCTTATTTTTTGGAAAGCATCGAGGCCGGAGGGAAAGTTCTTTAGCGGAGTGTTTGCCGCCGGATTCGTTTTGATTATTCTTTCGATCCTCGCAAATCTTCAGCCGATAAATGTTTTCCCACAGCATGATTATTGGACTGCAAGCCCGGAATTCTTTTTTATTCGCTTTGGTATCGTTTTGATGATTCTCTCGACGCTCTGGTGGTGGGAACGTGTTGCTCATTCACAGAAATCGATTGCGAGCCTCATTGGGTCGGAATCGTTAGTGACCTACACAGGACATTTATTGGTGATCTACGGATTATTTATCAAAGGGGATAGCCTGGCTATTATCATCGGAGCAACGCGCTCCGTTCCGGAAGTTGCAGCGATGACGGCCATTCTCGTCGGGGCGATGGCCGGGATTGCATATATCTGGAATTCATTGAAGAAAAAGAGTATGTTGTACGCGCGAGGTACTTCAGTATTCGATTCTCGCGGCAGTATTGCTGGTGTTTTTCACGAAACCGTATTAATCAATGAACAATGAGCAATGAACAATCAACAATATTAAGAGACTGATATTCAAACTATGGAAATTGTAACACTTATTTTCGTTGTTGTTCTTGCTGGACTTGTCGGAGTATTTCTCTTCAAAAAGCAAGGAGAGCAGTCTGCAGGAAACGACCAATCGTCATTGTTGATGCAACAGCAAATCGAGTCGCTGAGAAGCGAAGTTTCCCAGAGCCTGAAAACTGCGACTGACACGATGTTCCAGAGTATGAGGGCGACGTCGGAGAATCTGAATCAACAAATCACTCTTGTGACGCAGTCGATTCAGAAAACGACCGAGCAGGTGAACCAGCAGCTTTCGGCGCAGACAAGCACCATCGGAACAAGGCTCGATACAGCCGCGAAAGTGATTGGCGATTTGCAGAAAAGCCAGGGCCAATTGCTGCAAGCGACGGAAGAGATGAAGCAGCTCGGTGAAAGCGTTGCGCAGCTTGAGGGTTTGCTCAAAGCCCCAAAGCTGCGGGGCGGACTTGGGGAGTCGATGTTGGAAGATCTGCTGAAACAGGTTATCCCTGCATCGTCGTACGCTACTCAATACCGTTTTCGCAACGGCAATACCGTCGATGCGATTGTGCGAACTGCGAACGGCATTATTCCCATCGACTCAAAATTTCCGCTGGAAAATTTCAGGAAGATGGCCGAAGCCCCAAACGATGCAGAGAAAAAGTCCGCATACAAAGTGTTCGTGAGCGATGTCAAGAAGCATATCGATGCGATCGCGGAAAAATACATCGCGCCGGATGAAGGAACGTTTGATTTTGCATTAATGTACATCCCGGCGGAGAACATCTACTACGAAACGATTATCAAAAACGACAATTACGACAACGAGACGAACATTTACAATTACGGGGTCCAGCGAAGGGTTTTTTCCGTTTCGCCGAATACGTTTTATGCACAGCTTCACGTTCTTGCGCTTGGGTTCAAGGGGATGGAGGTGGAGAAGAGCGCCAAAGAAATTATTCAAAATCTTGCCAGACTGCAGGGAGACCTACAACGCTTTGCCGACGAGTTTGAAACAGTGGGGAAGCACCTTACAAACGCAAAGAACAAATATGATGAAGCGGCGCGTAAGCTCGACACATTCGAAGAGAAGTTAAAAAACTCCTCCGCTGCCGCGTTACCCCCGCCTCCCGTTCAGGGGGAGTTGCTGCCATAGAACTTCCACTAGGTTAGTTTCCAATAACGACTGTCCATGGCCGGATTTCCCACCGGGTTACTAACCCATTTATAACGTACGGATCGTTGTGGATAAACTCTTCAATGGCTGATTTGTTCTGTACGTGGAAGATAAAAAGAGTCCGGTCAGCCGGGTCGCTGAAGGCTCCTGCCAGGAGCAGTTCCCCGCGGTGGTTCGCCTCCCGAGCGAGGCGAAGATGTTCTTCACGGTACGCTGTTCTTCGTGAAAGATAATCACCGACGACATCGTAGATCAGCACAAAATAGTTCATGATGCATTCAGGTAAAAGAAGAATAAAAGTGTTTGCAATCCGTTCAGGATATGCGGTTAATTATTTCAGGATGTAATGTAGAGACTTTTTTTCGTTTTCACTTCGTTAAACGTTTGAATGTAGCAAGCGGCAAGCTATGTAATGAACTCTTGAAACAATGTAAAAAAATGGCGATTATTTATACGGTTTTTATCCGAAAGTTTTAATGCATATGGAAAAGAAAATTCTCTTCGTTTGTCTTGGCAATATTTGCCGATCCCCAGCGGCGCAAGGGATCATGGAGAAGAAAGCGGACGGTCTTCCAATCACCGTTGATTCTGCCGGAACAGCCGGATACCATATCGGTGCACTTCCCGATGCACGAATGCGATCCCATGCGAGCAAGCGGGGATATCCGCTTAACAGTAGGGCGCGAAAATTTAACCCGGCTGTCGATTTCGAAGGATTCGATATGATCATTGCAATGGATAAAGAGAACCTTCGTGACCTTCAAATGATGGATAGAGAAAAAAAATACAAGGCAAAGCTTTCACTTATGACCGACTATTGTCAGAAAATAACCTCTGATGAGGTTCCTGACCCGTATTACGACGGCCCACAAGGGTTCGAACATGTGCTCGATATTCTTGAAGATGCATGCGACGGCCTTTTAAAAAAACTTGAACATGAACAACGTTAGTTCGCTTGTTGAACATGCCCTGAAGAAAAATGTCGTTTCCTTAACGCCGGTTGGAGGCGGTTCAATTTCGACGGCGATGAAAGCGACCTTAAGCGAGGGGGAGATTGTTTTCGTTAAGGTCTCACCTCAACAGAAGGATATGTTTCCAAAGGAAGCAAACGGGCTTCGGGAATTGGCAAAGGCAGATGCCATCAGAACTCCCGGCGTTATCTTTGTGGATGAAAACATTCTCCTCCTCGAATTCCTTCCTTCTTTTTCTCCATCCAGCCGGAAAAATTTCTTTCAAAAATTTGGAAGACAATTCGCTGCGCTTCACCGGTGCACCTCGTCGTCGTTCGGGTTTATAGAGAATAACTACATCGGATCAACGCCACAGAGGAACACGCCTTGTAGTTCTTCATGGAAAGAATTTTATCGCAATTGCCGTTTGCAATCTCAATTTCATCTCGCGGAAGAAAACGGATATGCGGATGATGAACTCCGAAGGCTTTTTGTCGCACTTGATCGCCGTCTCGACGCATTGATCCCCGATGACGGCGAGCCTCCTGCTCTGTTGCACGGCGACCTCTGGGGCGGAAATTTTCTCGCTGTTGATGGGAACACGCCGGCGCTGATTGACCCGGCGGTCTACTACGGCCATCGTGAAGCAGACCTTGCAATGACCTTGCTGTTCGGAGGTTTTGAGGATTCATTTTATTCGGCATACAACGAGGCTTACCCGCTCAGGCCAGGGTGGAAAAAGAGGATGGAGCTGTACAAGCTTTATCACCTTTTTAACCATTTGAATCTTTTTGGAAAAGGATATTACAGTCAAGTCGTGGGGACAATAAAGGAATTGATCGGATAGTCCAGGAATAACATTCTTGTGGGAACTCATGAATAGAGGCTTCTGAAAAATTGTCTCTCGCCAAGCCGCGAAGGCGCAAAGACCCTGTTTATAAATCATTTTGCCACTTTGCGTCTTTGCGTGAGCTATACTTTAAAATTATTCAGAAGTCTCGAATAAGAACTTCGACTCTGACCGCATCATTCAAAGACGATCGTCTTCCCTCCGTAGACAAGAATGCGGTCTTGAAGATGAAGCCGCAACCCCCGGGCGAGTACCAGCCGCTCGAGGTCTCTTCCTTTACGAATCAAATCTTCCAGCGAATCTTTGTGCGAAATGCGGATAATGTCCTGCTCGATGATAGGACCCTCGTCGAGGACTTCGGTGACATAGTGGCTTGTCGCACCGACGATCTTGACGCCCCTTTCGTAAGCCTGCTTGTACGGATTGCTTCCGGCAAATGCCGGCAGGAATGAGTGGTGGATATTCAGAATTCGGTTCGGATATTTCTGGAGGAATTCGGGCGACAGCACCTGCATATACCTGGCAAGGACAATCGTGTCGACATTACTTTTTTCCAGCAACGCAAGCTCTTCTTTTTCCTGAACGGACTTGTTTTCCTGAGAAATTGGAAAGACGTGGAACGGGAGACGATACCGTTCTGCTAAAAAACCTAGGTCGGGGTGGTTCGAGATTACCAGTGCAATGTCGGCATCAAACTCACCTAGCTCGTGGCGCCAAAGAATTTCTTGAAGGCAATGGTCATATTTCGAAACGAAGATGGCAATCCGATGCCTGTTGCGATTTAATCGTATAGACCATTCTGCGGTAAATTCTTTTGCCATCGGGGGAAACGCCTCATTCAGGCGATCAGGGGCAATGCTGAAATCTTTCATATCCCAGGCAACCCTCAGGAAAAATCGTCGTTCTTGTGCGTTCACGTGCTCAACCAAGTCGAGAATATTCCCTCCGCGTTCGAAAATGAAATTTGATATCAAGGAAACCAATCCTTTTCTGTCGGGACAGGATAAGAGAAGCGTTGCTGTAAGGTTTTTTTCAGACATTGTTGTCTCTTGATGGTGAGCGTACTTCATTCCACAGGGTTGAATGATTCGTATTTTTTTGCTGCGAGCATGACTAGCACAGCTATGCAAACACCATTTACGAAGATGACCATCATGCCCTGAACAATCAAGTGAAAATGAAGGAAAAATCCAAGCGCGATCATTATACCTGACGGCAGGAATCCAAAAATAAAGGCAATCATCGTATATATTCCGAAGAGCGTTCGCTGGAGTGTGTCGTGTTGATCAGGATTGAACAAAAGTACAATGAAGAGGAAGCAGCTCATAAGCAAATACGAAGACGAAATCGTCACAAAGCCGAGGAAGAAGAGACCTGCTTGATGAGGGAATAAGGTGATAAGAAGGATGATTCCGAAAAGGCTCAAACATGAAACGATGACGGCAGTCGGGAGTAACTCGGCGAGAACGGCATGCCGCGGAGCAATGGGGAGCGGCTTCTGGATCTCGAATCGTTTGAGCGTTTCCGTCAGCCAACCGACACTCACTGTTGCAAAGAGAGAAATGACCAGAAATTGAACGATACCACCGAGGGCAAAGAGTTCGCCTTCTTCAAGCCCGGGCTTCCAGAGACGGAGCGCCGCGATACCGGCTGAAAAAATTATCATCAAAGAAATATTTAGTTTTATCGCAAGCATAATACTGGAACGTCGCATCATAACGACGTTTCTCCAAAAAAGAGCCATCGCTCCAACGGGAGCCCATCTCTCTATCCATGACCATCGATTGAGCCCGGCCAGTTCCTTACCCCTGCGTTGTCCTGTCCATGCCTTGACGTTAAACGATCGGCTTTTCAATTGTTCTTTTCGCCGTGCGTTTTCCTGTGCAAGATACACAGCGTATTCATACATCGTCGGCGCGAAACGCACCAATGTTCGTTGGCTCCACAGCAACAGTCCGCCCCAGACGGCAATGCCGATTGGAACTGCCACAGTCCATCCTCCTAATGAAACAAGCGCGGAATCTGCAATCGCGCGAGAAGGAAGAAGGATCGATGCAAACGGTTGGTCATGAGTATGCCGGATGAGCATAGCTAAAAACTGCGTCCCTGTGTCGTTGCCGGAAAGAGTCCGGTACACGAGTCCTCCGAAAAATGTTACAGGCACAAAGGCGATGAGTGTCCAGACCAATTTTCGTGAGATTATTTTGCGAAAGGCGCTAAGTCCACAAAGCACGCCTCCTAAAAGCAGTGCGCTGTTTGCAGCGATAAAGAGAGCGGTGAACACCATTGAACCGAGTGCAGCCGAACCCGTTTCCCCGTGACTGGGGATTGCGAGCAGGAGAGACCGGCTTGTTCGAAAAAAGAAATAGGCTATAACCACGATAGCCAGCACGCTTGCAAGAAGCGCTCTCGTGAAAAGGAAAAACTGAAAAACCAGAGTACGCGGCAAGGGTGTCGGAAAAACGTTGAGTACATCCTGTTCCGTAAAAGCGCGTGTGTAGTCGAACCCTATGATGAAGGAGATGAAGAGGTATCCGGAGACCATCAGAGTGAGGATTGAGGCGACAATTTCAAGCGGGGGGAGAAGTTGCACAGGGAAGTTCGGTTGTGCCGGCTCACGGTACTGCATTAAAAGTGGGCCGACGTACGTCACCACAATCAACGCGACAATCGCCAACGTTCCAAGAGCGCGGCCCGGATTGTTGAATGCGCGCTTAAAGCTGTTGATGAACCGTCGCGTCATGAGAAACCATAGCGCACTCACGGACCGTCCTCCGTCAGGCGCAAAAAAACTTCTTCGAGTGAATTGCCTTTCACCATTGCATGCCTTTGCAATTCGGTAAGAGTTCCCTCGGAAAGTTTTTTCCCTCTTTGCATAATGATGACACGGTCGCACAGCTTTTCAGCAGTGTCAAGCTGGTGCGTGCTGATGAGGAGCGATGCGCCTTCCCCGCGAAGCCGGTAAAGCTCCGCTTTGAGCGTAAACTGACTCTTGGGATCGAGCCCGGCCATCGGTTCGTCGAACAAGAAAATCTTTGCGCGGTGGACAAACGCACACGCGATCATCAATTTTTGTTTCATTCCTTTCGAGAGCGTGACGGAAAATGCGTTCTCCTTGTCTTTGAGATCGAACCGTTCGAGCAACTCGTTCGCCGATGCTTCGTACACATCAAGTGTATTGTAGCACATTGCAATAAATTTTATATGCTCCCGCACTGTCAACAGGTCGTACGGATTGGGCGTCTCGGGAACGAAAGCCATCAATTGTTTTGCTTTGCTTTCGCTCTGTTGAAGGTCGAATTCGCCGGCCACGATCGCCCCGCTGTCGGGACGAAGAATGCCGCAAATACAACGCAGCGTTGTGGTTTTTCCCGCGCCGTTGGGCCCGAGCAAACCGACAATTTCACCCGGCTGTAGATCGAATGAGAGATCGTCGACCGCTTTCATTCCGTCGTAATATTTGGTGAGATGTGAGATGGAGAGCATGCGTGGGAAGCCTATCGGTAGGCCATGGAGTGCAGCAGCATGATGCGTTTCGCGATCGGAGGATGGGTCCCAAAGATTTCTGCAAAAAAACCTTCCTTACCGTTGATGTTCCTGCCAAGGGGGTCGGCAATGCACATGTGCGCCGTTCCTTTCTTAATTGATCTTGTCGGCTCGACTGCTTCGTCGATTTTCTGCAGTGCAGAGGCGAGGGCGTTCGGGTTTCTCGTCAGCTCGGCACCGGATGCGTCCGCAAGGTATTCGCGCTGGCGGGAAACCGCCATTGCAAGAATCTGTGCGAGGATCGGTGCGAGGATGATGGCAACAAGCCAGAGGACAAACATAAACGCTCCGCCGCCGCTGTTGCGGGACGAAGAGCCTCTTCTTCTACCGAAGCCAAACCAGCCCGACCTTAGCCCTATTTCGGAGAGGAGCATCACCGCGCCGACAAGCGCAGCGACGACGGTCATCATCCTGATATCGTAGTTGCGAACGTGACTCATCTCATGTGCGATGACGCCTTGCAGTTCCTCGCGATCGAGTTTTTCGAGAAGGCCCTCGGTTACTGCAATGCAGGCATGATTAGGATCTTTGCCGGTTGCAAAAGCATTCGGATCC
Source organism: uncultured Bacteroidota bacterium (assembly GCA_963717445.1). Classification (GTDB taxonomy): domain Bacteria; phylum Bacteroidota; class Ignavibacteria; order UBA10030; family UBA8401; genus JAGVPT01. The sequence goes on from OY970334.1 coordinate 3,614,855, forward strand.
GGGTCGGGGATGACGTAGAGACGAGGTTTCGGCAAGCCGGATGCGATGGACATTTCATCGGTAACGTCGCGCAGAACCTGGTACTTCGGGTCATTATCGTCGATCGGGACCGCACCAGAAGAAGAGAGGACTGTGGAGGCGCCATTTTCCAAACTCCACCACGCACTCCAACCGCCAAAGCAAAGAGCGACAATTGTCGCGACCGGAAAAGTAAGTCCGCCGCGACCAAACCTAAAAAAGTAAACGTCGAACCCCCACCCGAGAAATCCGAAAAACAGGGCAAACAACACCATCACCACGACAGTTTTGCGCTTGTTGGCGCTCTCTTGCTCATAAATGTTTCGAGACATCATGTCCGTAAGCGTCTATTTCTTGAGCGAGAGATTGACTGTCGGCACTTCCCGATCGGCAGCTTCCTTCACTTCGAACAACTCGGACGTTTGGAACTTAAACGTTCCTGCAATGATGTTTCCAGGGAAGACTTGTTGTGCGATGTTGAATTTGGTGGCGATGTCGTTATAGAATTGCCTCGCGAAACTTATTTTATTCTCCGTGCTTGTTAATTCTTCCTGAAGCTGCTGAACGGTTTCATTTGCCTTCAATGTCGGATAATTTTCTGACAGGGCAAAAAGGCGGGAGAGGGCGCTCGTGAGCTCACCTTCTTTTGCCGCGGCATCGGCTACGCCGGTCGCTGAAACGGCGGCATTCCGCGCTTTGATCACTTTCTCCAGCGTTTCCTGCTCGAATTCCATATAGCCGCGAACGGTGTTCACAAGGTTTGGAATCAAATCGTGACGCCGCTTAAGCTGGACATCGATCTGCTTCCATCCGTTCGTAACCTGATTACGCAACGTGACAAGATTGTTGTACTGCGCAACAATCCAGACAATAATGATGACTACAAAAATGGTTAAAAATAGCAATGGTCCCATTGAATGCCTCCCAATAACAATAAGAATAGTTTAACAAAGGCAAATGCTGTTGCCAATATAGTTACCCTTTGAGAAAGATGCAAAGATGGTGAGAGAAGAGAGGAGACTGAAATTTGTGGACGAGTTTTGAATAGCTTATTTTGATTGGAAGGATACGTTAGAACGATGCATTTTGGAGCTCAAGTCGATTGGAAGGCGTTCAAGCGCTGATCGGCTTAAGCCTTTTTTTTCGGCGGGAAGACATCGGGATACAATAATTTCGCACAGTCGGGACAAATACCGTGCGAAAATTTTGCCTCCGAGTGTTGTTGGATATACCCCTCCAACAAATCCCAGTACCCTTTGTCGTTACGGATTTTTTTGCAGTTAGAACAAATCGGGATCAGGCCGCCTAATACTTTGATGTTGGCCATCGCCTCTTGTATTCGTGTTTCCAGTTCTTTTTCTCTTTTTAAAAGTTGCATCATGCGGATCTGGTATCCGCCCATGACTGCTGCTCCAAGAGCGATCACCACGAATCCAAAGAACCAATATGTTTGATAGAAATGAGGTTGCAGTTCAAACGCAAAGCTGGCCCCCGTTTCATTCCACACGCCGTCATTGTTACACGCTATCACTCGAAATCGGTAGTTGCTGGGGTGTAAGCTTGTATAATACGCTACACGCCGGGTTCCCGCATCAACCCAGTCTTTATCGTATCCTTCGAGCTTGTATTTAAAAAGAACTCGCTCGGGGACGAGATAACTCAGAGCCGTGTAATGGAATTCGAACTTGTCTGCGTCGGGAGCTAAACTGGCGACCTTACCCGCCGGTATGCTCTTTTGATCGACGACAACTTGCTCTATCAGAACGGGTGGCTGTTTTGGATTTTGCTTGAAGGATTTCGGATCGATCATGACAGCCCCTCTTTTGGTGGCAAACCAAATATGCCCGTCGTGGGTTTTCCAACCGGCTGGCTGCCAGGTACCAAAACACTCATCTGTTTTCATTCCGTCCGCAGTCGTGTAGACTTTTGAATGAATTTTGGTAATTCGTCCATCTGCGAAATCATTGAGTTCTTGCTGTTGAACATACCCGATACCGTTTGGACTGCTCAACCAGAGGCCTCCTAGATCGTCTCCTAGAACGCAATAAATCTCGTCAGCAAAGAGCCCGACTGTGGTATTGTAGGCGGTGAATTTTCCATTTCCGTAGCGCGTCAGTCCTCCTTGGGGAGAGCTGATCCACAAATTTCCCCGATGGTCGTCGTAGATCGAGCTGACCCAATTGCCTGCCAGCCCATCCGCAATTGTGTAGATAGTACTCTTGCCATTTTCTATTCTCACTAATGAATCTCCGGTCCCGATCCACATTACGCCTTTTCGTTCGGGATAAAAACACGAGATAAATCCTTTAAATGGATATTGTTGTCCATCTTTTAAGTACGGTTTTAATTTTCCATGGACGAATCTGAAGATTCCCGTCTGATCGACGTGGATGATTATGCTGGTGTCGTCTTCAGTAATTGCAGAGATCCAGTTTTGGGGCAGTCCCTTTGTTGTATCATACCGCGTAATCCGCCCATTCTTAATATTGTTGATCATGCCGGTTTGACAAATCCACAGACTACCATCATGTGCAACATACGCCGGTCCGACCAGCATATTGTATTTTGTGATGTTGCCGTTTTTAAACTGTGTAACATTCGACCCTTGATCGCTAAGGAAATAAAGGCTTCTATCGGGGGTTTCAACAATTGATGAAATGTAATCGTTGGCAAGTCCATCATAGGTCGTGTATGTTGTGATGTTGACATTGGTGAACTGGTTCAGTCCGTCCGATGTGCAGACCCAGAGGCTCTTTTCATTGTCCTCCGATATTGAAAGAACTTGGCTGTCTGTTAAGCCGTCATTTTTTGCAAAGCTTGTCCATTTTCCGTTGGAACGACAATTAATTCCCCCCCTGCTTGTTCCTACCCAAAGATTTCCGTCAAGGTCTTCATACATTGCCATAATATGATCATCCGACAAGCCGTCGCGGGTCGTGAACACCTTCATCTTGCTATTTCTCAATCGAACTAACCCGCTGACGGTGCCGATCCAGACGCTGCCCTGACGGTCTATATACGTGCAAGTGGTTATGTTGTTAGGCAATCCTTCTGCCGTGGTCAGGTTTGAGACTCGCGGTTGGAGGCTATCCTCCGCGATTCGCACGCCCCGGTGTGAGCCGACCCAAATTCTTCCCTGTTGGTCTTCGGCCATGCTTAAAATATAATTTGTATTAAGATCAACTGGGATAAAATTCCCATCGCTTAATATGTATGCTCCGTTTGATGTGCCAATCCATACATGGCCTGCCTTGCTTTCAAGCAGGCTCAATACTTGGGTATCTTGAAAGCCTTCCTTCGCTCCGTAGCGAAATATCGTTCCGTCCTTTATGCGCCGCAGTCCGTTATAACCAGTGCCGATCCATAGGCTGCTGTCTTTGGACTCAAGCAATGATGAGATCGTTTCATTTGTTTTCCCCTCCTCAGCATCGAGGTTCACTTTGGTGAAGTTTACACCGTCGAACCGGAACAGCCCTGCCGATGTACCGAGCCAAATATAACCGTCATGGGTTTGAAGAACAACGTTAACGGCATTTGCGGGCAAGCCATTTTTCCGGAGCCAAACATTTTGTCCGTACTGGGCAATCGATTTTTGCGGATCAAGCGCGAAGAGTGATGAGGTCAGGCACAGCGTGATTGTGAGGAGAAGTGTTGCAGGTAAAATTCGCTTTTTGTTGATCCTCGACATTCTACAAATCGGGTTCATCGTTGCGGATGCCCCCTTTGCCGCAACGAGTGAATGAAGGAAATTTTTTGAGAACGGGTGGTAACAACTCCATGGCAGAATTGTTACCGTCTCCGACTCAAACGCCAATGAAGGAGAGGACTACCGAATGACAGTCCATATCTCTTTGATTATCGGCAAAATCTTTTCAAATCTCAAGCGAACAGTTCTTAAATAATATTTTTTTTCTCGGGGGCAAAATATCGCGCGTAAATTTGCGAATGAAATTTTGCCGTTATTCTTTGCGTGACCCTCCAAAATAAAATTCGAGTAAAGCAGATTGATCTTTTTTTAAAAAAGCATGGCAAGTCCTTCGGCTTGCACGCGCTCATGGGTTAACTAATCGATAGCTCACAAAAGCAACCGTTTTGCTGTCAGGAGACCATGATGGGACGTTGATGGTTCCTTGCCCTCCAAAAAGTTTTGCGAGGACTTGGATCTCGCCCCCGCCGACCGGCATCATCCGAAGCATAACATCTTTGTTCGCCGGATGTCCCGTGACATCTTTTTCGAACGAAAGAAAGACGATCCACTTGCCGTCGGGCGAAGGGTGCGCAAACCAGTTGTTGTAGTCGTCGAATGTGACTTGTTCCTGGCCACTACCATCTGCCTTCATCCGCCAGATTTGCATCATCCCGGTTCGCTCCGAGTTAAAGTAAATGTATTGGCCGTCGGGCGAATAATCTGGGCCGTCATCCAACCCCGGCGCAGTCGTTAATCGTTTTTCTTCCCCTCCGCTCGCCGGAATAGTATAAATATCGAACTCATTATTTCGTTCGCCGCAGAACGCCAATGTCTTGCCGTCCGGCGACCAGCCGTGCCAGTAGGAGGGACCGACCGCAGTAATTTGACGGGGTGTTCCTCCGGTAATCGGAATAATGTAGATGAGCGATTTTCCATCTTTTGATTGGTCGCTGATTGCGAGTTGTGTGCCATCCGGCGATATGCCATGGTCATTGTTACATCGCGTAGCAAATCCGGCATCGAGCGGCTGAGGGACTCCACCGTCTACCGGGAGCGTGAAAAGGTGTCCGTCCCGATTGAAGATAAAATATTTCCCATCGCGCGACCAATTCGGCGCTTCAAAATGTTCCCGCGCGGTGTACACCACGCGCCGATCGGTCGAAGCGATCGTTACGGTTTCAAGCGTGCTTTCGAGCACCGGTTCTCCGGAAGACATTTGTTTTCCCGATGTGATTTCAACATTGGAGAAAACAGCTTGTTCCGTGGCATTGCTGTCATGGGCGCAGACACCCAGTCCGATATAAAAAGGGTCGTTCAATTTGAATTTGAACGAGCCCCCGGCCGATCGAAGCGTGTCTCCTTCTTTGGCAAGAGACATAAAGACATAGTCTCCTTCTTTTTCGATTCGTACTCTTAGGGGTCCAGAAATGTTGGATTGAATCTCCCTGGTCGGTCCCCCCGCTACTTCGCGGTATTGAAGCGACGTAAGGCCCACGCCATGGAGAGCCACATCAGCATAGGGGGAATTCGGTTCAAGGCTTTGTCGGATAAGAAGGCATGCTTTGCGATGCGGGTTCCCGCCCATCCCGATCCAACGGATGTCGGCGGCAAGCGAAACGTCGCCGGACATCTTTTTCCATACAAAATGAAATGCGTCATTTGTAAACCACATATTTTCCCCGCTTCCGCTGATACGATAATTTTTCTTAACGGGATCGTAATCTAAGGAACCGCGATTCAGCACATGGCCTATGTCGCCCTGCCCTTCGAACAGTCCGAGGGAATCCTTTAGCGAAGCAGATTCCCCCTGTGTATGGATGACAAGGCCTAAGAGAATTAAAAACGTTGGTGGGAAAAGCAGCATGGAGCCTCCTGTTGAAGTATGAGTGAAAAATACATTACATTATCCTACATTTGAGAATTGCCTTACTTGAATCTTCAGAGTGGTTTATTCAGTACGTTAGGGTGAGTGCTTTGGAACGCTGAATTTTTCAGCAAATATAGAAAAGTTTACGGTGAGTTTCAATTTTATGCTTTTCTCAGTAGTGGTACACTTTCAAAGTAAATGTCATTCCTTTATGTTAAAATGCAAGTCTCAACAGAGTATTTTTGTGATAGAGTTATCCAATGGTTTCACAGGGATCCAATGCAGTCTTTTATCAGCAGACAGTCCGAAAGAGAAGACGCTGCAGAACCTTGATCAGGATACCAAAGGGGCGACGCAGTCTGGCGAAGAGCAGACCTCAGAGCCTTAGCCCTGATGCTGCAGGAATGACATAGCGCTCGCCCCGTGATGATGCCAACGGAGCACTGTGAATATCAGTTTTACGCTGCCAAAGATCGTTGATACTCTGTGTGGTGCACGAGCACAAAACGAATTCGGTTCAAGAGTTTCCGTGCAATACGAACGATCGCTCGATTCTTGTTCATGCGTTTGCTTAATGAGCCAAACTTTGCCAACAATGCGGGGTCATGGCGTACGGCGCACCACGCCGATTCAATAAGCATCGCGCGTAGGAAGGGGTTTCGTCGCCGGGTAATACCGGTGATGATTTCCCGTTCGCCGCTGGAGCGTTCACCAGGAACCAAGCCACAATAACTGGCAAGGTGATCAAGCGAAGCAAACCGATTGATATCGATGAGTTCCGTGAGCAAGACCATGGCGGTGATGACACTGATGCCGGGAACAGTCACTAAGACCCGGATAGATTCCCGAAAAGGCTCTTCGTGTGCCAAGGTTCGAATCTCTTTTGTGAGCGCCAAGACCTGGGTTCTAATAGCATAGTATCGACTTAGAAGAATACGCAATGCCATTGTGCCTTGCTCGGTGTGGAGGGAAGTAGTCTCAAGCACACGAAGATACGCCCTTGACCAGTGCGTCCGAATGCATAACTCGTCGATTGGTACTCCATAATAATGCAACAGGGATGTGATCTGATTTTTACAACGAGTTTGATCACGAACCAACACGCTCCGCAGTCGGGCTAATGACCGGTATGTTTGCGCCTCCTTCGGTGGAACATAAATCGGTCTCAGTTCACCACTGCGTAAGGACCGGGCAAGTTTACGGGCATCGATCCTATCGGTCTTAAAGGATTTCTCCTTCTGCGTCGTCGGCACGTCGGCCGGGTTAACGACCCGAGAGTCGATTCCGAGCGCTTGGAGTTCCTCGTGCGCCCAAAAACCGGAAAATCCTGCCTCATACGCACTATGGTATCTGGCACCTGGAAATGTTCGATGAAGATAATTTGCCAACATCGCTGGGGTGGGCGGTTGAGTAAAGACCCTATGTTCTACGTATTCAGTCACGATGCAGACTTTCCAACTTCTCTTTCCAACATCGATACCGACATAGATATCTTGACCCCTAAAATCTACTTCACTACATTTGGGTTGCATAAGAAGCCTCGCATTGTTTGTGTGTTTGTTTTTCGACAACTCAAATATACAAAACAATGTTGAGGCTTCTTCTTTTTAAACATAAGGTCTGGCGAAAGCCGGAATCCATTTTTTCGTCCTGAATGCCAGCTTTCGCTGGCATGACACTTATTTTTGGCTTGATATGCTTATACTATAACAGTACCGAGAAAAGAGCAATGCTATGTTTGCGCAGATGTTTGGACACTTTTCTGATCTACCTTATCAATTATTCAACATAGCAAGATGTAGGATATCTTTTCGATCAACGTTGGTGAACTATCCAAATGACAACGCCTTTTAGTAAAAATGTCCTCCATCTTTTTCCTAAGAAGTCAAGGGTGGAGTAGTAAGACCATCACTTGATTCTCCCGGACTTCCAAAGGGATCGACAATTTTTCTTCCTTCTGTTCAAATGGGATATCTTGCTCAGAAATGATGTCCTTTATCCGTTGTATTTTTTTCCCGCTCACCGTAATTTCCACTCTGCCGGACGCAGAACGATTTTCCGAATTGATGATGTAAACTACGAGCGCGCTGTCAATGGCATGTACTTTAATGTTCAGGAATGCATTATTGTCGGAATGAAAAATCGCATCGGGGGAAACGCCTGCTTCTTGTGTAAGGTTGAAGAGGAGTTGATGCACCGCATTTTCGGGGTTTCCATAATAGCTGGCCCCTAACGGTACAGCACTTAAGACCGCCATTCCGTTGCCGTAGTGATTTTGAATAACAGCCGGTTCGCCCGTATCCTCGAACGACCCCAACACTTTCGCATGACCCGTTAAACGAAGTTCATCCCGAAAATATTTTCCTTCGAATTCAAATGCTGGCCGGCCATTCTCACCGTTGATCTTCACGTTAAAATATTTTTTCTGTCCGGTCCAATCTGGTCTCACCGCGCCGAAGAGTTCGTCCAAACCGGCCCCCGGGCTGGTTCGATAGGCAAAATCAAATTCATCGAGCGTTGCAGTGCGGGCGTCTGCGACGACCCATCCCCCCTGGCGGACATAGGCTTTAAGCATGTCGGCGACTCCTCGCCGCATCACAATCTGAAATGGAAGGTATATAATTTTATAGGCCTTTAACATTTGCAAATCGAGGTTCCGGTCCATTCGCACCATATCGACCGTGATATTGTTTTCATACAATGCTTTAAATAATCCCGCATTGCTTTCGAACATAATTTTATTTGTCAATGGTTCGGTCGTTTGTTCCAAAGTTTTAAGCAGTCCGACCATGTCGACCAGGACGGCTACCTGGGCTCTCTTGAGATGTGCTCGATACAGCGTTTCTCCATACTTCTTCATCACTGACGCAACGTCCTTTACGGCTCCTCCGCGAGGCGCCAGTTCTCCATCCACGTGCGTCAAGCCTCTGCCAAGAGATTGACGTCCTCGCATAAAGGGAAGCCACTTCCAATAAATTATTCCTTTGCAATCGTTTGCCAAAGCTGTCCAGGCCAAGTCTTCGACGAAGTTGCTGTCAAGATAGCCGTTGAGTGCCAGGCCGTTTTGAGCATTAGTGTACAGCTCGGTGAGAATATAATTTTTCTTTCCCGAAGCGCTTCGAATGGTATTGAATGTCAGATTATGCAGCCAGAAGGGACACGGTTCCAGATTATGATCTCTCTCCCAACCGTCAGGATAATATGAGATGCCGTCAATATCATCGTGATCTGCAATCGGCACGTTATCGATATTGTATGCCCCGTAATTGTTGAAGTTTGCCCAGAGTGTGCCGACAGGGTTGGCGTTGACAGGATGGATCGTATCATACTTTCGGAGCGTGTGAACGAGTTGTGCCAATAGCTCCCCGTTCAATTCATTTCTAAACATGATCCAATCGATTTGAGGCATGGAAGAATTCCAATTGTCGTTGAGAAACGGGGAGACTTCGCTCCAATCCGAATACTCCTTCCCCCATGCGCGGCGTAACGCCGGCAACGTTGTGTATTTGTCGTGCACCCATTTTCGGAAGCGCTCGATAACGTGTCCGGAGGTGGATTGATAATGAGGCTCGTTCCAAATATTGTAGAAACTTAATGCCGGACTTTTTCCATATCTCTCAATGACCGCTTTGAAATATTCTTCAACCAAAGGATATACTCGCGGGTCTGCAAAATCGACGTTCTCACGGTTGTTCTTGTTTCCGTTGTCAACGTTATACTCTTCCCACAGTCCCGGAATCTCCTTGAATTTCCACATCGGGAAATAATGGCTGCATTGTTCCTCCTTCAACATCAAGGGAACAAACTTCATGTGCGAGTCTTCGATCTTTTTGACAAGGTAATCGGTCCGTGTCCACAAAAGCTGCTTTGTGTCGGGGTCCCATTGACTCATCGGGAAAATCATCACATGGGTGATATTGGATTCTTTCATCAAGGCAATATCTCTATCGACTTGCTTGAAAAACTCCTCGTCTGTTGCAAACTCTTCGTGAAAAATATTGTAGACGGTTCCCACGAAGATCGCTGTAGGCATCTGGGCAAAGGAGAGCGTTGCCGCGGAAAGGTACACCATGCTGCTCATCGCCAGTTTCATTTGTCTTGCTTCCATTGTATCGTTAAGGATCTCATTTTTTCAAGCAGACGCACAAGCCGGTAGTGTTGCGATTCGCCTCTCGCAGACTAAATGTCGGATACCTTATTGAAAGGATCGCGATATGTCGAAATATTTGGCAAGGTAAATCATGAAGGTGTACGACATTGGCCGGAACTTGTCACAATAATTTTACCTCTTTCTTTAACTTGATATCTTGCGACGACGACCCAACATGAATGATAAATGAACCCTTTTCAGCATACCACCCTTTTGTTTTCGGATTCCAAAAAGAGAAATCTTGCTTGGTTAATTTTATCACCACCGTTTTACTCTCTCCCGGATTCACGTCCACTTTACGAAATCCTTTTAGTTCTTTGATCGGACGGGGAACAGAGGACTCAACATCCTGGATATACAATTGAGCGATTTCGGCCCCCTTCATTTTACCGACGTTCCTAACGTTGAAACTGACAGTGACCGTATCGTTTTCATTAAACTTCTCCTTTGAGACGGTAAGGCCGCTGTAGTCGAACGAGGTATATGATAAGCCATATCCGAAAGGATAGAGAGGCTCGATCTTTCTCTTTTCGTACCATCGATAACCGATGAAGATCCCTTCTTTGTAGTCAATGTCGAATACGGGATGCTCCTTTTCTTTTCCGTCGCCCCAACCGGTGTACAGCGACTCGCCTTCCGGAATATATCCGTATCCCGGTGAATCCTTAAAATCTTTTTCAATAGTGATCGGCAGTTTGCCCGATGGGTTGATCTTCCCGGCAATAATTTCGGCTAAGGCGTGGTTTCCGGTTTGTCCTCCATACCACGCATAAATAATCGCCTTTGCTTTAGCGTTCCAATCGGTCATTCGAATACCGCTTCCGGTAGTAACGATGACGATTGTGTTGGGATTATTGTCAACGCATTGGCGAACTTTGAGCTCTTGATCTTCCGGCAATCCGAAAAGCCTGTCCCAGCCCTCGCTATCCTCAGTCCCGACATTGCACAAAACGATATCGGCTGATTTGATTTGAGGCGGATTTGGATTTTTGAGATAGGTAAGCCTGTCGCCGAATTCTTTCTTGAGCTCGTCGAGCATAAGCCTGTTGTTGTACCCCTTCACTTCGGCGGAGCCGCCTCCAAAGGCCAGCTTATCGACATAATCGCCTGTCAGCAAAATCGTTTTGGTGTTTTCTTTGATGGGAAGAATGTTCGCCTCGTTTTTGAGAAGCACGATTCCTTCTCGTGCCGTTTGCAATGCGGTAAGTTCATGATTCTCGAAGTCGGCGTAATAGGAAGTGTCTCTTTTCATTTCATCGAGTTTCATTGCGAAGTATGTTCGCAGAATGCTTTTTGCCATCCTATCAATGTCGCTCGTCTTGACTTTTCCGTCCCGAATAAGTGCGTGTGCATCTTTGAGGGCAACAGCGAGAGGCATTTCAAGATCCTGGCCGGATTTGGCCAGTTTCTCTCCATCGTACACCGACCACCAATCGGTCATGACCAGCCATTTGAAGCCCAATTGTTTCCGCAAAATATCGTTAATGACAACTTCGCTTTGGCCGCACCATTCGCCGTTCAATTGATTGTACAACGTCATCACCGCTTTTGCTCCTGCGTCAATGCCTGCTTTAAACGGAGGTAAATAAATTTCGTGAAGCGCTCTTTCATCGACGACCGAATTACTTTTTCTTCTATAAAAATCTGTGTTGTTGGCGACAAAGTGTTTGAGCGTTGCAATCGTTCCGGTGCTCTGTACTCCCTTGACATATGCTTCGATCATTCTCGACCTGAGAAAAGGGTCTTCTCCGAAGTATTCGAAATTCCGGCCGCATTGTGCTTGCCGGTAAGCGTTCATGCCTGGTCCGAGTAAAATGCCGATTCCACCCGCCCGGCATTCTTCACCGATCGCCGCGGCATACTCGTAGGATAGCTCAGGATTCCATGTCGATGCCAACGCAATGGGGCAGGGGAAGGCCGTCGACTTTTCCAACTGGTATTTCGACAAATCAACGCCGGTAAACTTTTCTCTGATATGGACTCCTTGTGTTGCATCGGACATATATACTTCTTGAAGATTCAACCGGGGGAGCGGTCTAAGAAAAAAAGATCGATCGCCGCCGATCAGGGCGATCTTTTCATCCATTGTCATCAGCGCCAATACCGAGTCGGCCTTTTTGTCCGCCTCCTCAAAAGATAATGGTTGGAACGGCTCATGGAAATTCTTCGCGGATTGGCCGCTAGCCCGGGTAAATGAAATCAGAAAGACAGCCGAAGCCGATATCAAGAGAAGTATTTCTTTATGCATTGTGTCTCCGATGGAAGAGGTGACGTTAGTCTGGATTCAAATCTTTACCCAAGCGCCTTTGTTAGAGCTTTCTATGATCCTGTCAATGACTCTCATATTGGCTACTCCGTCAGCGATTGGCGTCGGTACCGGCGTATCGTTTTTTATCGACAGCGAAAACAAATCTCCTTGTATGGTATATTGATTGCATGCATCAAAGACAATTTCTCGTTTGTCCGCCCCAAAGAATTGGACGATCCTTGATTGTTGGCCGGGGTTCGGTGTAAATGGTCTCTCGATCTCAATCCTCCCCTGAGTGCCAAAAATTTTCGCATATTGATGGTCAGCAAGCTGAGTTGAACATGTTATCGTGGAGACTCCTTCCTCGAATTCCAAAATGGCTGATGCGAGACGATCGACTTTTAATGTTGGGTCATATTCCACTATGGCGCACACGCGCTTGGGTTCGTCATCGAAGAGAAATCTTGAAAGAGAGATGCAATAGCAACCGATATCCAGAAGTCCACCGCCGCCTATTTCGGGATTGTTGCGAATGTCTTTTGGATTATCGTTGTAGTAAGAAAACATCGTGTGTATGTTTCTGAGGTTGCCGATTGTTCCATGTTTGATCAGCTCTTTGGCCTTCAAGATTTGGGGATGATGCCGATACATAAAGGCCTCCATGAGCTTCAGCCGGGGAAATTTTTTCGCCTGAATTTGCAAATATTCTGCGTCCTTAAAATTCATTGCAATCGGCTTTTCGCACAGGACATGTTTTCCGGCTTGCAGTGATTTAATCGCCCATTCGACATGCAGATGATTGGGGAGGGGTATATAAACAGCCTGAATAGTACTATCGGCGAGTAATGCTTCGTATGAACCGTAGGCTTGTGGAATCCCCAACGCCGACGAAGCTTGCCGGGCATTGGCAAGGTTTCGCGATGCGATTGCATCGATTTTTGAGTACGTTCCTTTTTGCATCGCTGGAATTACTTTTTCCAGTCCAATTTTTCCTGTACCTAAAATTCCCCACGAAACTTTTGACATTCCTATCCTCTCCATCAAAAAATGGGACAGTTTTACGGAACAGCGATGATAAAAGATCGTCTTTGTCTTGAACTATTCCCCAGGCGAAAAAGTTCGCGACGGTCGCCGTTTTACGGTTAGTATTCGAATTAAAAAGATCGTACCGGCATTAAGAAATCACGGTGCTTGGACAATCGCGATTTCAAAGGGCTGAAGGGTCAGCGAGACGGTGCTGATAACGGGGCCTCCGAAACGGACGTACGTGGTGTCCTCGTTTACAGTGAGCAGTTCGCCATGGTCCAATTCACTCCAACCGGAAGCCGGAATCTTTTTTTCAAAGCGGAGTGCGAGGGGGGCTGCCTGATCGCTCATATTGTAAAGCACGTACTGCTTGGGGCCGAAGAGATACATACCGACACCTCCCGATCCATCCAATTGTACTTCCAGATCCTTATTAAACGGGCGGCGAAGAGCATTAAGAGCTTGTACTGGAAGTCTCAATAAATCGTAACTGTTCTCAGGCATGTTCAGCACATACATTGTTCCCTTGAGATATTGAGCACTTAACAGGACTCCGTAGTCGTAGTCATCTTGTTCCACTGCGACATCGCGCACATAAGGCCATGTTGTTGTTTCAATCCGGGGGAACACAAAAGGCTTGTCCGCTTTGATAAGCTGCTCATCCCAACCGAGCCGCACGCGAAAGTCGGAAGACGACACACTTCCCGTTGCGTCCATGAGACTCAAAGTATTTTTGAACTCCGTATTCTGCAGCTTGAGCCAGAGTCCCCACGTCATGAAAACGTCGTGACCATCGCGGAGACGGCCAAGCATCTCCTCAGCGAGTTTCGGATCCTGCAATGAATGAAGTGTGAAAATTGCATTTTGGCTTTCGGTCGGGAATTGAGCAACCGGTGTTAGCGGAATGCCTGCCATGCCGAGGTAACCGAAGATGTTGTATTCACCCGTAGAACCATAGGGAAGATAAATTGGGACACCGCGAGAGGAGCCGTTCAGCAATCCGGCGACTTTGTCGAACTCCGGCAGCATATCGAGGAAATGCGGATACACATCGCTTGAAGGGTTTGTGGGATAAAGTTGACCCGCGCACCAGAGAATAATTTCTGGCGCTCCGGCAAGAACGGCTTGCCAAACCTGTGCAACATAATCGTTATCGTCTCCCTTCATATCATAATTATCCAGCCAGGAGCCGACCCACTTCGATGGATCGACGCTCGAGAACCATTTTTGAAAAATGTAACCGCTGTAAATCGGGATATGCTGGTCATGCGTCATCCGGTTGCGTGTCTCGATGCCGACAGCCATGTTGTCGAATTGTAATGTCTCATGATAAACATCGTAACCATTCTGACGATGTCCTTCGTACCAATTTGGATACTTGATGATGACTTTAGCGTGCGGATTGACCTCCTTCGCCGGGTCGATGATGTATTTCTTTGACTGATCGAGAATCAGCTTGGTGCGGTAATCCGCCCAGCTTTGATTGCCCCGCTCTTTAACGCTTTTTTCGTCCGTAGACGTGGTGAAGAGCCAGTCGTCAAGGATGATATTATCGAAGACCTTCGCAAGCGCTCGCATCCGTTTTTCGAGGGAGGCCATATCGCTTGCATTATTGTACGTCGATGGGCCGTGAGGGCCGACAGCAACCATTGAACCCGATGTCTCGATGCCCATGGAACGAAATCGGTCTGCAACTTTTTTCATCATGGCGATATCGATTTCTCCCTCGCTGCTTCCTTCAAGGTAAACTTTGTACGGTTTTATCGGAGCAAAGTATTCCATTGTCTTTAAAAATTGGGAAGAATCAACGAGGAGTCGTTCAATGTCCGGGTACGTGAAATAGATCGAATACTTCACGTGCGGCCACCCGTTATTCGAAACAGAATTTTGGCTGTAAACTTGAGCGGAAGGAAAGGTCGTCCCCAAGAGTAAAATAACGATTACCGAGATGGGGCCGAAGCCTAAAAATTTTCGGATGACATTCTTCATCGGACGCTCCTTGTTGAATTTCATTGAGGAAACACAATACACCCTTCGAGTTGGCAAAGATCCAGACAGAAGGTGCAAAAAATTAACTAAAATCTCAATCTTTTTCCGGTACTGTTACAGTTTCTGTTACGGTTTAAATCCTAATGTCATTCCTTTATGTTAAAATGCAAGTCTCAACAGAGTATTTTTGTGATAGAGTTATCCAATGGTTTCACAGGGATCCAATGCAGTCTTTTATCAGCAGACAGTCCGAAAGAGAAGACGCTGCAGAACCTTGATCAGGATACCAAAGGGGCGACGCAGTCTGGCGAAGAGCAGACCTCAGAGCCTTAGCCCTGATGCTGCAGGAATGACATAGCGCTCGCCCCGTGATGATGCCAACGGAGCACTGTGAATATCAGTTTTACGCTGCCAAAGATCGTTGATACTCTGTGTGGTGCACGAGCACAAAACGAATTCGGTTCAAGAGTTTCCGTGCAATACGAATGATCGCTCGATTCTTGTTCATGCGTTTGCTTAATGAGCCAAACTTTGCCAACAATGCGGGGTCATGGCGTACGGCGCACCACGCCGATTCAATAAGCATCGCGCGTAGGAAGGGGTTTCGTCGCCGGGTAATACCGGTGATGATTTCCCGTTCGCCGCTGGAGCGTTCACCAGGAACCAAGCCACAATAACTGGCAAGGTGATCAAGCGAAGCAAACCGATTGATATCGATGAGTTCCGTGAGCAAGACCATGGCGGTGATGACACTGATGCCGGGAACAGTCACTAAGACCCGGATAGATTCCCGAAAAGGCTCTTCGTGTGCCAAGGTTCGAATCTCTTTTGTGAGCGCCAAGACCTGGGTTCTAATAGCATAGTATCGACTTAGAAGAATACGCAATGCCATTGTGCCTTGCTCGGTGTGGAGGGAAGTAGTCTCAAGCACACGAAGATACGCCCTTGACCAGTGCGTCCGAATGCATAACTCGTCGATTGGTACTCCATAATAATGCAACAGGGATGTGATCTGATTTTTACAACGAGTTTGATCACGAACCAACACGCTCCGCAGTCGGGCTAATGACCGGTATGTTTGCGCCTCCTTCGGTGGAACATAAATCGGTCTCAGTTCACCACTGCGTAAGGACCGGGCAAGTTTACGGGCATCGATCCTATCGGTCTTAAAGGATTTCTCCTTCTGCGTCGTCGGCACGTCGGCCGGGTTAACGACCCGAGAGTCGATTCCGAGCGCTTGGAGTTCCTCGTGCGCCCAAAAACCGGAAAATCCTGCCTCATACGCACTATGGTATCTGGCACCTGGAAATGTTCGATGAAGATAATTTGCCAACATCGCTGGGGTGGGCGGTTGAGTAAAGACCCTATGTTCTACGTATTCAGTCACGATGCAGACTTTCCAACTTCTCTTTCCAACATCGATACCGACATAGATATCTTGACCCCTAAAATCTACTTCACTACATTTGGGTTGCATAAGAAGCCTCGCATTGTTTGTGTGTTTGTTTTTCGACAACTCAAATATACAAAACAATGTTGAGGCTTCTTCTTTTTAAACATAAGGTCTGGCGAGAGCCGGTCGAAGACTCGACTCGTTGAGAATCCATTTTTTCGTCCTGGATGCCAGCTTTCGCTGGCATGACACTTATTTTTGGTTTGATATACTTAAACTGTAACAGTACTCCTTTTCCTTGCCGGGCAAGGGGTTCCTTAATATGAAAAGTCATTGTGTTATTTGCTGAAGCAATCTCTTTGTTAATGGAGATTGTCCCGCTGTTCGGGATGTCGTAAAGCGGCACTTCGTCGCTAGGCTTCTACTAATGACCTTATTCTTCAAAGCAGCCACTACTTCTAGCCGGGAGGTATTTTGACCAAGATTATGGCAAGCGGTGTAATACCTTTTAGTAGGGGGAATAATAACTAGAAGCCATCTCAAAAATGGTTTTCATGCAGAAAGCAGCCGTAAATGTCATGCTGAGCGGAGCGAAGCATCCATGACATGGAAGGCTAGTAGAGTCAAGGTATGTCATTGTCATGGATTCTTCACCCCGTCTGAAAAGCGACGGGGTTCAGAATGACAATGATCTGTCAGTATTCCTTCAGAAGGACATAATCAAGCGTTTTTGAGATAGCTTCTAGTTAGTTTACTTTTCGGATATTGATAAAATTTTTCCACTACCCTATTTAAGTAGAATAAGTTTTTTCGTCTCTACAAAATTTCCTGCTTGCAAACGATAAAAGTAAATCCCGCTTGCCAAGGCGCTTGCATTCCATTCAGCCGTATAACTCCCAGCGGGGAGTTCTTTATTCACCAATGTCGCTATTTCTTTTCCGAGCAAGGTGTACACTTTCAACGTTACAAAACAGTTTCTTGGCAATTGATATTGTATCGCTGTCGCAGGGTTGAACGGGTTGGGATAATTCTGAAACATCAAAAACTGTTGCGGTGTGAGATTGGCGGTCCCTTCACGTACTCCGGTTGCACTGCCGTTTGTCGTGTGTCCGATTTTTCCGCCGTCGCTCGTAAACCACCCGTTGTTGGCATCCACAAAGAAAATGCTCCATGCGTTATCGGAATTGTCCGCCCCGGTAAACGATCCTGCTGTCCACGTTGAACCGCCATTTGTCGTTGATAAATTGATGCCAACGTCGCCGGATACCGGCATATAGACAATTTTACTCCCAATCCAACCCGTATCGGCATTCAAAAAGAAAAGGCCTTTGGAATTGAAATCATGTGAAATCCCAGTATTGGTAAGCGGAGCCCAATTGGTGCCGCCGTTGGTTGTCTTAAGAATTTTATCGCTATCGCCAACCGCCCAGCCATTATTGAGGTCGGTAAATTGTATGGCATTGAACTTCCCCGGAGTAGTATCTGTATATTGCGGCGTCCAATTTGCTCCTCCATTTGTTGTATGATAAATTATTGGAGTTGCGGCAGCCCAGCCGTTATTCGCATCGGCAAAGTAAAAAATTCCCCCCGATCCGACGAGACTCCAATTGTTTCCTCCATCGGTACTTCGCATTGTTGTAAAAGTAGGCGTAGAGGTAGAAGGATTGTAAATAGATGCCCAACCGGTGTTATCATCAACAAACTGAACCTGAAATCCCATATCGCCGGTCCCAGACGAAAGTACTTTCTTTTGCCAAGTGATCCCCCCATCGGTTGTTTTATATAACACAGCGCCATGTGCATCTCCAAAACTGGTTCCAAACCAGCTAATTTTCCATCCGTGAGTTTGATCGGCCCACCACATGGAAATCGCCGGATCAGTCATGGAGAGTACGGTATCATTGGGGAAAGGTGTTACGATTGTCCAACTGGTTCCTGCATTTGTTGTGTGTAGCAGTTTGCCATAAGCATGGGAAATCCAGCCTTCAGTGGAGCTGACGAATTGAATTTTTCCCAGGGCACTGTCGCCAAGCGGATTTGATTGAATAGTCCACTCGGGTTGAGCATAACTTAACACTGTCAATGATACGAATACAACTGCCAACATAACTGGTTTTTTAGAATACATGATGAATGCCTTTTTTATTAATCTATTTGATCGAATATGATCATAATGAACCGTCGGGTAATTCTTGCAGGCGGTGTTGTTTTCAAACGTACAAAGTTATGGAATCTTAGATACTGCTCAATAATGCCAAAAGCTGGACTTGCGCAGATTAGCAAAAAGATTCTAAAACAAAATCTTTGCGCCTTTCCCAAAGGTCCGAAGGCACGAAGTGCTCCTTTGGAGACTTCTTCGAAGGATGGCTTCGCCATTTTGCCGGGCAAGAAAGTATATGAGCAGATGATGCCGCAACTCACACGGCATCACTTGCCTATGGAATGATATTATTCTTGGAGAGCAGGTTCTTTTTTTTGTTCTTTCCCATTTTCCGGCCACACAAAAAGCCCCCGTTTAGTGTAGGATGTATGAAGAAGGTGGTGAGACATCTCTCCCAGCGGTTCCTTCAAAAATTCTTTGTACAGGGAGGCTACCTGTGGATTCTCGTGCGACTTGCGGATTGGTTTGCCTGCATCTTCTTTGTAAATTGACTCCGCTCTCTTTTTTCTTATCTCCCACGTTGTTGGAATCGGTTGGCCGCCGCCGCCGAGACAACCGCCGGGGCATGTCATCACTTCGATGAAGGCATACGGCGATTCTTTTCTCTCAATTTGTTCGAGCAGCGTCCGTGCGTTTTTGAGCGTGTGAGCAACCGCCACTTTCACCTTCAAACCGTTCATTTCGATTTCCGCTTCCTTAATTCCTTCCATTCCGCGGACGGCTGTAAAATTGATGTTGGAAAGGCTCTTTCCCGTTACGACCTCATACGCGGTTCTCAGTGCGGCTTCCATGACGCCGCCGGTAGCGCCGAAGATCACCGCGGCGCCCGTCGATTCTCCGAGCGGACTGTCGAATTCCTCGGAGGGAAGCGTGGAGAACCGGATGCCGGTTTCTTTGAACATCCGTGCGAGTTCGCGTGTCGTCAGGACATAATCCACATCGTAGAACGCATCGTCGTTCGACCAGGCTTTTTTCTCTTTCCAGTATTCAAAGGCGCTCATCATCTCGGGGCGTTTCGCCTCATATTTCTTCGCCGTGCACGGCATGACCGACACAACGACCATTTTTCTCGGGTCGATTCCTAGTTTTGCCGCATAGTACGTTTTTGCCACCGATCCGAACATCTGTTGCGGCGATTTGCATGTTGAAAGGTGAGGGAGCGAGTTCGGGAAAAAATGTTCCGCAAATTTTATCCAGCCCGGCGAGCAGGATGTGATCATCGGTAAAACCCCTTTATTGGCGATCCGTTTGATCAGTTCATGTCCTTCCTCTAGAATTGTCAGGTCGGCGGTAAATTGGGTATCGAAGACCTTGCTGAATCCGAGCCTCCGCAGTCCGGCAACCATTTGGCCCGTAACAAGACTGCCGGGGTCCATTCCCATCGCTTCACCGATTCCGACGCGGATCGCGGGGGCGCTTTGCACAACGACAAATTTTTCAGGATTTGCTATTTCCTCAAACACCATCTCAGTATCATCCCGTTCGACAATGGCGCCGGTAGGGCAGACGAGCGCACACTGTCCGCAGTTTGTACACGCGACGTTGCCGAGGCCCTTTTCCATGTAGGTCGATATTTTCGTCCTGATACCGCGCTGAGACAAGCCGATCGCAGAGACCGTTTGCATATTTTGACACACGGCAATGCACCTGCCGCAAAGGATACATTTATTCGGATCTCTGGTAATAGAAACAGAGCTTGTATCCAATTCTTCTTTTTTCTTGGTACGGACGAACCGTTCTGCTTTTACACCGAGGTCGGCCGCGAGGGACTGCAGTTCGCAATTTTTATTCCGCAAACACGAGAGGCAATCTTTCGGATGGTTCGCGAGCAACAGTTCGACACTCGTTTTTCGTGCATCCCGGATGCGCGCGGAACTTGTTGCGATCTCGATTCCTTCGCGTACGCATGTCGAACAGGAACGGGTCAGTGATTTTGCACCTTTGACCTCTACCACACAGACGGCACACGACGCATTCGTAGCAACATCTTCAAGATAACAAAGTGTCGGTATTTTGATTCCCGCACGTTTGCATGCTTCAAGAATTGTCACGTTCTGTGGGACTTGAAAATCATTCCCGTTGATTTTTATGTTGACCATTGCATTATCCATTGAATTCTCCTTGGCCTAGTTCTTCATGGCATTTAACGTCGCACCGCAGACAACGCGTCGCTTCCAATAAGGCTTCCTCACCTGTGAAGCCCGATAGGACCTCCTGGAAACTGGAAATCCTTTCTTTCACCGGAATCTTTTTTGGATCGATTTTAGGGATCCCTTCCGGTTCGGGTACGATTTCATCCTTGTAATTGAAATCGCGGAAAAGGCGATGGAATCGTTTCTCTTTCACGAGGTCGTGATCGATCGCCTCAGCGGCGCGCCGGGCGATGCCCATTGCTTCTGCGACGGTTGCGGGACCGGTCACCGCGTCACCTCCGGCATACACTTTCGGCAGGCTTGTCCGGTAACTCGGATGATGGACTTTTATCGAGCCGTTCGAACGAAGTTCAAGGCCGATTTCTTTCGCTTGTGTAAAATCAACTTTCTCGCCGACCGCCAGAATAACGGTGCTGCACTCGATCACTGCTGTTTCACCCGTTTCGACGGGTTTTTTTCTGCCCGCGCTATCGACTCCGTCGAACTTCATTTTGTGAATTTCGAGGCCCGTGACTTTTCCGTTCAAGTCACCGAGAATTCTGCTCGGTGCCGACAGGAACATGAAATTGATCGTTTCGTCCGTCGCGTCTTTTATTTCATGGGCATTCGCCGGCATTTCGTCTTTGTCGCGGCGGTACACAATCGTTACGTCCGCGCCAAGCCGGAGGCACGAACGCGCGGCATCGATCGCTACGTTTCCCGCACCTACCACAACGACTTTCTTTCCGATATGAAGTTTTTTCCCGAGGGCAAACTCTTCAAGGAATTCGTATCCTCGAAGAACGCCGATGAGCCCTTTTCCCGGAATATCAAGTTCGATATCTTTTTGAGCGCCGACGGCGATAAAGATTGCATCGCTCTTTTTTGCCAGCGCCTTGAACGATAACTCTCTTCCGATACGCGTATTGAACACGAACTTTACTCCAAGCTTTTTGAACAGTTCCAATTCTTTGTTCAAACCGTCTTTTGGAAGCCGGTAGGCAGGAATTCCGTATTGAAGAATTCCGCCCGCTTTTGCATGACTGTCATATACGGTGACAGCATGTCCGAGGCGGACAAGGTAATATGCCGCGGTCAATCCCGAAGGCCCGGCGCCGATAATGGCAATGTGTTTTCCTGTCGGAGAGAGTTTTTCTCTGATCAAGCGTTCGTAGATGACTCTTTCTTTTCCCATCTTGTACATGATATCTGCAAGGTAACGGTGGATCTCGCCCTGGTTCACCGGCTCGTCAACCATTTCTCTCCGGCAGCGTATCTGGCAGTGGAAATAACAAATTCTGCCGACGGTACCGGGCAGGGGGTTGTCGCGCAGGGTCAACTCGAACGCTTCCTCGATTCTCCCTTCCTTTAAAAGCTGCAAGTATCCGGGAATATTCATGTGAAGCGGGCAGCTATTTTCACACAGAGCGACAAAAAGATTCTCACATACACCTGCTTTACATCGTTTATCGATGATATGTCTTTCGTATTCGTCGCGGAAATACCGCAGCGTGGTTAACACAGGGTTGGAACTTGTTTGTCCCAATCCGCAAAGAGAAGAATCTTTGATCACGTACGCCAGCCGTTCAAGGGTCTCAAGATCGTCCATTGTACCTTCGCCATGCGTAATCTTGTTGAGAAGCGCGAGCGCTTGCGCCAATCCTTCCCTGCATGGCGTGCATTTGCCGCACGATTCTTTCGAAGTAACTTCAACAAAGTACCTGGCCACATCCACCATACAATTATCTTGGTCCATCACTACCATTCCACCGGAACCCATGATCGTGCCGAGTTTTGTCAGAGACTCGTAGTCAACGGGGGTATTGAAATATTCTACCGGAATACATCCGCCGGAGGGACCTCCGGTTTGAACCGCACGGATTCTCTTTTTATTTCCTGTACCTTCGCCCATCTGGTAGATAATATTTTGCAACGGGGTGCCAAGGGGTAATTCGACGAGCCCGGTGTTTTTTATTTTACCGACCAATGAGAATACTTTTGTTCCGGTGCTGTTTTGCGTTCCGAACTTTGCAAACTCGTTTCCCCCGATCGTGATAATCACGGGAATGTTGAACCATGTCTCCACGTTATTGATGTTCGTCGGCTTTCCCCAGAGTCCCTTTTGCGCGGGGTAGGGGGGACGGGGAATTGGTCGGCCTGCTTTTCCTTCAATCGAAACGATGAGGGCAGTTTCTTCGCCGCAGACAAATGCGCCGGCGCCCTCTACATGGGAAAGGTCGAAATTGAATGGAGAGCCGAAAATATGTTCGCCAAGAATTCCGAATTCCTTTGCGGCGGCGACCGCTTTTTTGAACCGTTCCACGGCAAGCGGATATTCAGCACGGACATACATAATTCCTTCCGATGCCCCCATCACGTATGCGCCGATCAACATGCCTTCGATCAGCGAGTGCGGGTCGCTTTCAATTTCGTTCCGGTTCATATACGCGCCGGGATCACCTTCGTCAGCGTTGCAGATGATATACTTTTTGTCGGTCTCGACCTTCTTCATCATCTCCCATTTTATCGCGGTCGGAAATCCGGCTCCGCCTCGTCCGCGCAGCTTGGATTTTTTTATCTCGTCGAGCGCGGAATCCGCCGTCATTTCCGTCAGCACTTTCATCAGCGCACCGTAGCCGCCCACCGCGAAATATTCCTCGATATTTTCCGGATTGATCAACCCTGCCTCGCGGAGAACTATTTTCTTTTGTCCTTTAAAAAACGGAATTTCATTCCACATGGGAACGCTGACAAGCCCGGTACCGAATTCCATCTTTGATGTAAAGAAGTCCCACCGCTCGATTTTGCAGAGTGCCTTTTTGAGCGGCATGATTCCTTTGGAGAGGCTGTGCACAATATTTTCCGCATCCTTTGGTGTCACTTTGTGTAGGATGACAAGAGGCATTCCGGGAAGGTAACAATTCACGAGCGTTTCTTCAGCGCAGAGCCCGAAACATCCGGTAATCGCAAGCTGTATATTTACTTTTTGGGCATTGATCGTTTTCTGCAGACTTTCAAACACTTCTTTGGCGCCGTTCCCCATGCCGCATGTTCCCATCCCGACGGATATTTTCGGAACATCGGGAAACAATTTCTTCAACCCTGCTTTGCGGAGTTCTTCCAACGTTGCTGCATCAAGAATCTTCATGGTTATTTCCTTCCTTTTGAAACTTTGTTAAGAAGTTTTTGCAGCGTTGATGTCGTCATATTGCTATAAATAACTTCATCAAGGGCGATCACCGGTGCGAGAGCGCATTGCCCGAAACATGCGACGGTCGAGATCGTAAATTGATTGTCCGGCGTCGTAAAAAAAAGTTCCCCCTGTTCAAGGGCTTTGCTGCATCCAAGCATTAATCCGAGATCATCATGAAGAGTTTTAGACCCCTTCGTATGGCAGGCAGTCCCGCGGCACACGGTAACCGTGTGCTTGCCCTGGGGTTTGAGGTTGAAGAACGAATAGAAGGTCACAACATTATAAATTCTGGAAAGGGGGACTCCTGTTTTGAGTGCAACATGGTTCAAGGCGTCTTCTGAGAGGTACTTGTGTTCGTTGAGGAGTTGAGTGTCCTCAAGAATGCCCAGCAGTTCTCCGTGTTTGCCTTTGTGTCTAGCGACTACAGAATCTATCTCCTGTAGTTCGCGCGGCAGGGTTTGTACTTGATCCATAACTGCTCCTTTTCGAGTATTCAAAAAAATCAAAATGGTGAAGGTTTGATGGTATAAAAGTAATACGCGAACATACGAATGCGTTAACCGCAAGGTTGTGTTATTCCGTTGGGTACTTCGAAGTTACGTGTGATGTTATATGATGTGAACGACTGACCGATGGCATAAAAAGAATCCTATGCCCGGCACTTAGGGAAGTAAAGCGGCTGATCAATTACACCGCAACGATGCAGTGCAATGCCATTGCAGTTTTTTTGGTGAGGTATGTCGGTTAGAGAACTCTAACCGTTGAGAGTACTCGTGACGTTTTCGTTTATCACCAATTAATATTCAAGACGGAAACTATTTCCTGGGTCAACGCTATAAAAATTCCGGAAACGAGTTACTGATTTTTCAATGACGCCGCTTTCAGATCAGAAAGTGCCATAAGGCACTGATGGAATATAAAGAAGAATTAATCGAAAAACACTAATCTTTTTTGCAATATTTTTGGTTTGTTTTGTCAGAAGTAGTCCAACTTTGGTAAGGTGACGGACACCGTACCGATTTATCTTGCCAAATGTTTTTGCATAATGTGATTTTTGGAGTCAGGTGTCCGTCACCTCCCTCAAGAACGCAAAATTGGCTACTACGCTGCCTTCACGCACCTTGCTTTTGAACCAATAGTTGGATAACTTCATTTCATTATTTAGACCACGCTCGCTGGGGATCGAACAGTGAGGACCGCGTAACGAAGTAACCTCTAACAAGCGCGAAACGCGCCGAAGAAGCTCGCCACACCTGTCATTCGGCAACATAACTGACCATTTTTTCTCTCTTTCACATTCATTTCGGAAACTTTGCAAAAATCCGATTTTACGTGCAACAAGGGCCTATGCACTGCCAGGAATAATTTGTCTCCATTGGCGTTGCACTTCTACTGGAAAAAAGATGAAAATCCATTGTGGATATTATCAACGGTTATACATTGCAGTTTTTTGCCTGCCAGTTTGTATCCATTTATCTTCTTCACAAACAGTATTGCTCGCCGGGAAAATTGTTGATGCCGCAACTCACCAGCCTGTACGCGATGCGATAGTCGTTCTACTTGAAATCGGTCAAAGGAAGTGTACAACCGACAGCGGCGAATTTTGTTTTGACCATATCGCCCCCGGTCGGTACACAATTTCAGCACATCATATTGCCTATGCAGGCGTTGAACGGAGCATACTTTGCAAGGAACAACAATGTGATACTACGATTATTGAAATGCCGCCGGCCCTTCTTCAATCCGACGAGGTTGTCGTTCGTAGTACCAGAACCTCCTCCGCCGTGCAAAGTATACCTTACCCATTCACTGTTGAAACGGGAGATCAGCTTCTCCAGCAATCCAGCGTTACAATTTCAGATGCGCTAAAGGAAGCCCCCGGAATTTCCCTCATCCGGGATGGAACATGGGAAACGGACGTTTCTATCCGTGGAATGACCGGATCGAACATTGTGACGATGATCGACAATACGCGAATTGAAACTGCAACCGATATTGCCGGCGCCCTCTCACTTCTTGACCTTCACGATCTTGAAAGAGTTGAAATCGTCAAATCTCCCGGTTCCGTTCTGTACGGAACCGGCGCCTTCGGCGGTGTTCTCCATTTGATGACTAAACGAAATTCGTTTACCGACCAACCTCAAATGGACGGGGAAATTACAAACGATCTTTCAAGCGTCGACGGTAAAGTAGGAGAGTATGCGGCGTTCGAAAGTTCGTCAGATGCATACGCGATGAGGCTGAGCGGAGGATATCGAAATGCGGGGAATACCATGACTCCACTCGGAGATATTCCAAATTCACAATACCACGATTTTAATATTAACAGCTCACTTGGCGTAAAAACATTCAATAACCAATCGGTATTTTTCTCTTACCAGCGTTCTCAAGCTGAAAATACCGGCATTCCCGGCGGCGCGCCGTTTGCGGAATCGGCTATTGCACAGTACACTCTGGCGCGTCGAGAACTGTTCGGTCTGGAATATACCATTCCAAACATCCGGCCCGATGTGCCTCTTATAACACTCAGGCTTTCACATCAGGATATTGACCGCAATGTTGAACTCATTCAAAATCCGACATTGACTATTACGCCGCACGCAACACATTCGACAACGAGCGGGCAAATCGAATCGAAGATCATACTGTCCAGCGATCAGGTTCTCACACTTGGTTCGGACGTATGGCAGCGGGATTTGGATAGCAGGCGGGAACAAATCAATACGGGCACCGGTCAAATCATCGGGGATCGGCCTGTACCATACTCACATTTTTTCAGCGGCGGAGTGTACGGACAAGACGAGTGGCATCTTTTGCCCGACAAATTAATTGTAACGCTTGGTGCCCGGTACGATTGGATTCGGATCAGCAGCGACAAGACCCTCACTCCTGAATACATTATTACTTCGGGAGTTCTGCAAACAGCTCCTCCCGGCCAACACATCCTCTGGAATAAAACCTCTGCGAATGACGGATCATGGAGCGCTAATGGAGGATTGTCGTATGCCCTGGACTCGGGCTTGGATCTGACATCGCTTATTTCAACAGCGTTTCGATCCCCTTCCCTTGAAGAACGCTTTGAATATATCAATTTGGGAAACATTGTGCGTGTAGGGAATCCTTATCTTCGTTCGGAAAAGAGCGTCTCTGTGAATGCGGGATTCCGCATGCATACAGACAACATCCAATTACAGTCCGATATATTTTTCAATCATTTGACAGACCTTGTGGCGTATGTTCCCGGAACGTTCGAAGGAGAAGATGCATTCATAGAACAAAATATCGGAGAAGCCCGATTATACGGTTATGAAATTTCCGTCGAACAAGCATTATCAGGGTGGAACGCGCTGAAGTACCAAGCAGCATATGTCCGGGGGGAAGATACATTCGATCACACAAACCTTCCGCAGGTCGCTCCTCTAAATGGTCGAATAGAATTAAGTACTCTTCTTCATTTCATAGGTACGGTGGACGTCGCAGCTACATTTGCCGCTACGCAGAAAAACCTTGCCGCCGGCGAAATTCGCACACCCGGTTATGCAATCTTTGATATTGACATCGTCAGTATTCCAATGACCGTAGAGCAATTCTCGTTCACCGTCCGATCGGGTGTTCAAAACATCTTTAATAGATTGTATCAAAACCATCTTTCAACATTGCGCGGGTTTATTACTTTTGAACCCGGAAGGAATTTTTTCCTCTCTACGACAATTGCTGTCTAAAGTCGTTTACCGATCAGTACCCTCTGTGAGAAGCGACCGACCTTAATGCATCTTATCAACGAATGCGATGCTTAACGTTATGCTGATGTAAACGACGCCGGCAAAAAATACGAGAAGACTCCATTTATTTGTTTGAGAGACTTTGCCTACTCTTAAAAGGAGGTACCCTATCACGAGATTAGCCAGAGCCCACAAAACATTTACCGTCGGCGAGGACAATCCTTTGCCCGGCGGGTTTGCAAACGGAGTGGGGAAGGTGTCACCGGATACACCATGAACGAAATGTGGGACAGTGTTGGCTAAAAAAAGGCCGGCGAAGAAACACGCAATATAATGATACCATTTCATAAAGTTCTCCTTGGAAAATGATTATTGAGCGATGAATAATGCGTTGGCGCTAAACTCATGTGGGGAGATGCCTATAGATCATTCCGTTATGTAACCCAATTGAAGGCCGATTGCCCAATCGGGACGATCATTCTTACGCGCTTGCGCTGCCGCTTTTTGAAAATCATACGGCACAGCGATCAATTCGACAATGCACTTATTCTCGAAATGTAAAAGAGCATACCGCGCGTGAGGGGAACCGGATTCCATGACGTGCGGTTCTGGCAAGGCGTCTTTATATGCAGGCAGGCCCACACTTCCCGGGTTTACGATGACGGTATTTTCACCACACCGGACAACTCTTTGAATATGTGTGTGCCCGCAAAGCATAACCGGCGATTTCGCATTGCCGAGTCTCAATTTGATCTCCCTTTGAGATGCGAGCCGTGCTCTGCCACGTTCAACGGTTTCTAAAAGGTATTCTGAATCACTTGATGGTGTTCCATGAAAAAGAAAGATGCGTTCATCTGCCCGGAAAGTCGCCGGTAATGCGCGCAGCCATTCCTTCTCAATATCATTAATGGCTTTGAATGCATAACCGTCCGATAATCCATGCGTGGCCGGATACTGCTTGACAAGCTGTCTATCGTGATTTCCTGAAATCTGTATCCACTCTTGCCGCATCAAAAACTGGATTGTCTCTTTCGGCCAAAGAGGGCCCGAAAGATGATCGCCAAGATTGAAAACTGCATCAACATGTCTTCGTTTCATATCGGCGACAACTTCTTCGAGCGCGAGGATATTTCCGTGGATGTCTGAGATTACTGCAATTGTTTTCATCTCTCATTTCATCGGCAACGTGGATGGTAAAAAGACCTGCTCAAGCGGCTTGTGAGCCGGCGCGGTTAATATTTATTTCCTTGCATGAGGCGCAAATCCTTCGCACGGAGAATTTTTAGCCTGATAACGAACCACTCCTTTGAGCGGCTATCATAAAGACGATGTTGACTCTTTGTTGGGCACGGAGAACCGCTCATAGATATCGGAGCCTACTCGTATGAGCCGGCGTGAATGCAAGTCAATCGGGCACCAGAGTGATCGTGCGCGAGCCACCACTTTCAAATCACGAGATCGAACCATTTCAGTATGCCGCTCGAAAATATTCTTCTCGGCTGTGCCGACCCAGGTTCGGGCGATGATCTCATCACCCAGGCGCGCAGAATTCACGTAATCGATTTCATGGCGAACGACGACCCATCCGATTGCCGCTTTCTGGGCAGGTGTTGCCGCAGCATTCCAATGCGCTGTCGATACATCTTGAACCCAACGGACGTACACAACGTTGTTGACATGGTCGAACTGATCAATGTCTTGAGGCAGAACTGGAATAATTTGTTCATACCGTTCAGTTGCCGGATCAAGCGTCATAGCCTCTATCTTTCTACCGCGTGCGCACTACAGCGGCCTCACTTATCTATTACCCCGACGAGAGTCCCGATCGGTTTGAGGAAATATTTTTTGTTGTTTGTGATATCGTACCGCACGAGCACCTGTTCCCCCTTTTCCGAATGTCCGTAATCGGTATAACCGATATACAGGCTCTTATTGGAAAGGAAGCAGGTGTTGACGTCCTCTTTTCTCGTGAAGAGTCGTGCAGTTTCCCCTCCATGGGTGATGAAGACATTCGTTGGCGGCCCTTCGAACTCATCAAACATGGAACGTCCATCGTCTCCACAGACGAAAGCAAGATCAGTGTCGTTCAAAAATATCATTTGAGTACCGGGAACATAAAAGTCCATACCGGTATCCGGCGCGCTGAAGATTCGGTCGGAATGATCCTGAAGATTATGTTCGATAATTTCATTAAGAGTCCCAAAAAGGAGCAGCGAATCCGACCGCCAACCGAATGCATCGTAACTGTCCCCCGCCGCATCGGGTGCGACGTCATACAGGATACTTTTCTGTGTTCGGTCATAGATGGCGGTTTTCCATCCTTCATGATCGGGAAGATAGCTGAATGCAATAAGATTGTTGGAAGGAGAAATCACGGCACCAAAATTGAAGAGTGTGTTGGACTTGATCATTGTGAGATTTCCGTCCAGCAACGAGTAATATCCAACCTCTCGTTCCGGCCGAGACTCGTCCCCGACAGCCGATTTTGTGAAGCAGAGGAAATGACCATCTTGACTCATGCTGACATCTTGTATCATAAACGGCGCCCGCCAAACCGTATCCAATGGTTTATTGTTTTCCGACCATCGGAGTATGGTGGAATCTTTTTGAAAGTAAAGTTCCTCCGCCGTCGCGATCGGAGTGAGTGCCGATAAAATAAAGGCCGCAATGAGAATTGTCCGAATCATAACTCTCCTTGTTGACGGTGGGTCGCCGATAAGCTTCGAAAGATTACGGTTCAACGAATATCGTGGACCCCAATCGTTGAAAAATGCCTCCGGGCAAAATCTATGAATTTTTCTGTATCATAGTCAATCAGGCCGTGCTTACCTTTCCGCATGTGATACCCAATGAAATTGCCTACGGGCGTTTCCACCGGAGGCATTTCGGTTACGCCCAGTCCCGATTCTCCGAATAACTCATAGACCGGTTCTGCGGCCTTCGCTGCAAGAAAAGTACCGCGAGGATCGCCCCATAAATCTTCCTCAGCCGTCGACACATAGACAGGCCGTGGTGCCATCAACGCAATAAGCATGTGCCAATCGAGCGGCAGGTCGTTCACACGGCTGTTGAAGCTTTTGAAGTTGCCGTCAAACCAATGAGGAAACTGATCGTTGATCAGCTTGACAGTCTCGCCGAAACCGCGGCGAACGATTGTTGCCCCGCCGCAACCCGACTCGCACGAAAAGACAATCGCAAATCGCCGGTCCTGAGCACCTGCCCACATTGCAGCTTTGCCGAACCGCGAGAAGCCGAGGATACAAACTTTTCGCGCATCGATATTAGTATCGGTTTCGATGTAGTCCATTACTCTCCTTGCCGCCCACGACCATGCTGCGATCGTTCCCCATTCGTCCGGTGTCGGCTCTTTTCTGTTAGGAGGGTCGAAGAATTTTCTGATTCCGTTTGCGTACGCACTGTCCTTGTTGTCAGGCTCAATCTCACGTGCGTCGAACGTCACGAGACCGAATCCTTTATTGATCACGAGCTCGGCATCAGGGCCCCAAGTGGAAACAAGAAAAACCGGGACAGGTTTCTCAACTTTTGGCAGAATGATCTCGACCTCGAGTTTTGGCCCATCTTTTTTATCTGAAAAATATATTGTTACCTTTTTCATATGAGCGAGGCCGTTTAGAGCATTGTGATCCTCCGCGGTTATTTCCCAATGGATATGTTCCGGCCTGTTCACCGATGCCTTTCCGTAAACATCGGTCTCAAACATTTTCAAAATCTCCGGCCTGCGTTTCCCGTTCCAGGTGGCTGTATCCGTCACCTTCTCGCCATTCAACAAGATGAGAGGGTCGGGAAGTGTGTATTGCGGTACCTTGGATTCATCGTATTGTCCTGCGGGGTTGTTCTGTGCAATAGTTTGATTCTGGACGAGCATGGCGCAGACAGGAAACATCCCGAAAGCAAAAAGTGAAAAAGACAAAAGCTCTTTCATCGGCAGAGCATATAATTGAAATTATTGGAGTCTTGGTGAATTATCCGAGTTTGAGGTGTACCATTTTAATCGACCTGAAAAAATTCATTATCCTGATCGAAGACAAATATAAATATTTCGTATCCCAGTGTTTCGTCAAATCGATTCTGGAATAATAAGGAAATTCGTCAATGATGGTTATCTTATCACTCCATTTCGTAATTGCTTTTGCTGAATTGATGCCCCACTGCCAGCGAGCCAAAAGCTTAGATTTTTGTTTGGGGTTGGTGAGCATGCGATTTCTCAGCCAAAGCAACATTTTTGAATAAATATCAAATACGATTTCGCTTTCGGGAAATTCTTGAATCAGGTCAAAAAATAGTTGTTTTATTTCTTCTTCCTTCAAATAGACAAAGACCCCAGCCGCCATGAAGAATATCTTTGAGTGCCGTTCTTTTATATCAATAAACCAACTTCTGTCAAAAACAGATTTGGCAATGCATCTGTTTCGTTCTCCTTCAGGAATCAACTTTCGTCTCAATTCAATTGAATCCGGAAGGTCAAGGTCATACCAAAAGATTTTGCCGTTATCGATCCGTTGAAATGTTGTGTCAAGCCCGGCTCCAATATTAACGATGGTAGCATCAGGGTACTTGCCGATAACTTTCAAAAGGGCAGAATCCAAATGATATGCACGAATGGCAGAATTGATTGAAATTTGCATGGGCAATTGCTTGAATTCGGCCTCGAAATCAAAATCTAATTGCTTCACAAGATCGTGGGCGAATTTGTCCTTTATTAGAGGATGCTCCTTTTCATATTCCATTGCCCTGCCAAAAAGCGGAATAAGAAGCGTTCTCTGGACTTGACCAAGTTCAATTGCTACTTTGTTATTCAACGGGCGTTTTTCCTCTCATACTTAGGGAGCGGCCTCATTGTATCGATGAGCGTTTGTTTTCAATATCATTTGCACCTTGCGGGAAAATCGTTGAGCGCTTGAACGATCGGTTAACGCGTGCTTTTGTATTGCATGCCCGGTGCATTTTGCGGCCGCCGTTCAAAACCATGTTTTTCATAGAACCCATACTTATCTTCTGCCGCAAATAGCTGGATGTCTCGTATGTTGTTCTCCTTGCATTTCTTCAGCAATCTATTTAAGAGGGCAGAGCCAATCCCTTTGTTTTGATATTGTGGATGGACAATCATATCAACAATGAACGCATGGTGAACGCCATCACCCAGCACCCTTCCAAAACCAACGAGTCGATCAGCATCGAATGCTGTCAGCGCGTACCAGCTCTCGTCTATCGCTTTTTTCAAATCGGTCAATGTAAAGTTATACTCCTTGTTCCAGCCGGTGGAGTTGAAAAGATTCCAGTACTCGTTAATATTTGGAAGTTGTTCTTTAAACTGGATGGCGTTCTTGGGATGATCATTCATGGTCGTTATTTTGTAAGGATGTGCTAACAGAGCCAGCCTCATCTGCGACAACAATCTCGGCTGGTCACGCAGCGTGTTCCGCGTGAGAGGATTTGTCCGGCTGTTTCCGCCATTTGTAGTTTGATTATGCCGGCGAAGCTCCCAATGCTTGGGCGCTACGATGTTCCGCTATGAATTGCGCCAATTGTTGGCTTGTTCCATTTCCAACCCACCTGCTTTCTCCGATCTCAACGACCGGTAATGCGCGTATTCCTTTGGAGATCAGCAACTCCGGCTTGAAGGTGATGTCCACTTCCCGCAACTCAAAGGCCATTTTTGAGCGGAGTTCGGCAAGCCTCCGCTTGACGATAGGACAGAAGGGGCAACCGAGACCGGTATAAAGAATAACGTTGACCGCGGCATGTGTTACGTTGGTCGCCGGTTGATCTTCAACCGATCCATACCCCATATATCGAGAAATCGAAGGGAAGTAGCGAACGTAGAGCCAAAGAAAGAGAGGAATAAAGAGAAGCCATGTAGCGGCTTGGAGGTAGTTTCCATGAATAAGATAGAAGATCACTCCACAGGCGGTAATTAACCAGCTTCCGTACACGAACGATACATGACATTGCTGTTTCATTGGATTCCTTTTCTAGAGTACTATTTTTTAAGGAGAGAGAGCATAGGGTTGCAGAGCGTGAAGAGAAGGGGGCAGGGATAGTGAGAATTCTGCGCATCGCACGAAGTGTTTTGTCTTTTATTTTGCTTGTCTATGCAGCTCCCAACCGTGACTGTCCGGTAAGTTTCGGATTGCATGATACTACTTTCTTGCAGATTTTGCAACGTGAAAATCTAGCTGCTAGGAGAAATTCTATACAGCACATGCCTTCGCAAAGGGTGGCCTTCCGTAACCTTTGGATGTTCAAAATCGCCATCGTATGTCATGCCAATTTTTTTCATGACTGCTATGGATTTTGTGTTAATCGCCGAGGTAAAAGAAACAACTTCTTTGAAGCCGAGGCTTGAGAATCCATATTCCAAACAAGCTCTTGCTCCTTCTGTCGCAAGTCCCTGATTCCAGAACCTCTTATCTAACCGCCAGCCGATTTCTATGCATGGCGTGAAAAAGGACGTAAATCTTGGTTCATCAAAGCCGATGAAGCCTGCAAAGTCTCGATTCTGTTTCGCTTCGACGGCAAGCAAGCCAAAGCCTCTTCGTTTAATGTCGGTTGTGATTCTTTCATACAACGCAAGGGTTTCTTCCTTCGTAAGCGTATTCGGAAAGAACTCCATAACTTGAGGATCTTGATTCATAGCGGAGAAGGGGAGAATGTCCGATTCCTTCCACGTTCTAAGAATCAAACGTTCTGTCTCAATGATCTTCAATTCATCACTCCCTGTCAGATTCCCGTCGTCTTTCGTACTGGCTTTTCACAAGCCCATTGGAAAATTCGATGGTTCGCATGTGTGTGAATTGAAGATCGTTGCCAAGATACCCGAATAACGGAATTCCGCTTCCTATCATCACCGGCACCTTTGTAATAATCACCTCGTCGATGCAATCTTCTTGCAGAAAGCTTTGTATCACTTTTCCTCCGTCGACATAGATATTTGAGAAACCTTCTTTTGAGAGGAAATTCAGCAACTCTCTTGGCTTCATTGAGAGAAGAGTGACTTTTTCTTTTAACATTTCAGGGATCTCTTTCGTGCTGTCGCTTAACAGGAACACCTTTTTTTCATAAGGCCATGACGGAAAAGTGAGGACCGTTTTAAACGTGCCCCTTCCGATGACGACAGCATCAATGGTGTTCATAAATTCTTTGTAGCTATTGCTGACTTCCTGGTTCTCGAATTTGACAAGCCAATCGATGTTCCCATCTTTTCGTGCAATAAAGCCGTCAAGACTGGTTCCTATGTGCACCGATGTTTTCATTTATGAATATCCCGCAAATCGCAAAAATTGTTCAACGTCATTATAGTTTTTGGGGTGTTCAATAAGATCGGAACTGACCGGCAAATTATAAACTGAGACTTCTGAATAATTTTAAAAGTAAGGCTCGCGCAAAAACGCAAAGTCGCAAAATGATTCAAAAATCAAGTTCTTGAGCCTTGGCGGCTTGGCGAGAGGTGATTTTTCAGATGTCTCAAACATTTCTTTTCCCCCGCTAATAACGCAAACTCAC
This sequence comes from uncultured Bacteroidota bacterium, assembly GCA_963717445.1. Lineage (GTDB taxonomy): Bacteria > Bacteroidota > Ignavibacteria > UBA10030 > UBA8401 > JAGVPT01. The sequence goes on from OY970334.1 coordinate 3,649,966, forward strand.
GCCATTTCCAGTAACAATCTACCTCGCTAAAGCCAATCTCTCGCAGCCATTGGAGCTGAATCTCGGTACTTACACATTTGTTGGAAGGGTCTTCCTCTGATAACGACATGCCAAGTGCGGCATAAAATTCATTGTGTAACGATAATGTCGGGGATGAGACATGTTCCAGGTTGCAGAATATGCCGTCGGGTTCGAGGACGCTGAAGATTTCTTTGTACAAGGAAAACTTTCGATCGTTGCTCAAATGATGAATGGCAAGGCTCGACACAACCGCATCGAAAGTGCCGATATCGGGGAGGGGGTCGTCTAAATTGTGTTCAACAACCAAAACAGCGGGGTCGGCTGAGAATCGCTTTCTTGCTGCGGCTAACATGGTTGGAGAGAAGTCAACCGCGATTCCTTGTGCATCTGGGTGGGCTATTTTCACAATTGCAAGTAATCGTCCGTCTCCCGTTCCTACATCCAACACCCGCTTGACCTTCCGCGGCAACAATTCCAGAATTACAGCTTCGCCTTCGGTACGGTGCGGAAATTTATCAGCTCTCGCCAAATACTGAAGGGCGTGGTTTGCCGAAGAATATTCATTTGATTCTGCACTATTCATGGATTAATTCTCGCCTTGCGTTACGGGCTGACAAAATCGTGGACGGTTGTTTCGGTTAAATTGCATTCTCGCTTTATTTTATCGGATCGGCAGGTTTAGTATCGCTTTTCATGCTCGCTTTCGATGGATCATTATCGTTGCGAAAACCTTTCGATAATCCTCCGAAGACGACCAGCGCAGCCGCAAAGATTATTCCATTGACGAATGGACTAATAGTCTGGGTAAGAAGTAGTACAGCAAGTATGACACAAACAATTAAAAAAGAAAAGCCGGCTTGTTTTCTATTCATTGTATTTTCCTTGATGGGATTTTTGCAATGTAACGGACCCGGGCTAAGCCGCTCGTGTTTTGCATTTCATAGCGTTGACGTGAGCCGCTGGTTACGACAAAGCTAGAAGGCATAACCAAATTTCAATATTTCAAAATCTAATATCGTCTTTGTGTCGTCCAGCGTTACTCCATCGATCGTTCGTTGATCGGCAGAAAAATAAGCGCCATACACTACGCTTGTTCCCCAATAAAACCCCGATGTTGAAAAGTACCTGTACCCGATTCCAAACATCCCTCCGAGCTTGTCGGTAGTTATTGTTACCGCAGAAGACGTCGGAAAGAGGTCTACTCCCAACAATGAAAATCCATCGCTCGATTCGCCCTTGATGTGTGTATAGCGGAAACCTCCTTCGAGATAAAATCCATCCTGGTGCTGTCCCAAAAACCTTCGATACACGAGGTCTTGGTTCCAGAGCGTCAACTGGCCGCCGCCGCTCTTACCGTTCTGATAAAAAATTGGAAGCGCAATTTCTGCATTTCGATCGATATCGAAAAATGACAATCCTCCGCTTAGAACAAAGTATGACCGGGCACTGCTCACTAACATATACGCCGGATTTATCTCAACGCCAGCCTTTTTGTTTTCCAACGGCTCTTTATAGCGTACTACTTCATTATAGATTTGTTCTTGTTGATTCGACATCTTTTTTTGATAATAAAGGACCGAATCTAATTTTGCGTTGCTCGTGCTGTCCTGTGCGTTGGCTGCAAACGAGAGAATCGTTAGCATTGCGCAGCTATAAAATATGATTTTCATAATTTTCTCGCCTGAAATTATTTGATAACGTCATTGATCAATTTTCCTTTATCGCTGTAACGGACTGAAGGTTACCCTACAGGTACTGAACTGTGCCGCCCTTGCAGCGTATTCTTTCGGGTCGAGCATTGTGCTGCAAATAATATTATTTTTCAGGATTTTTAAAGACATAGAATGAACTTGGGGTTGCCCATATATTGCGATTATTGTCGGCATCGCCTTTTGTGGCATTAAAGCTCTCGAGAGGTATTTGAATAATCCGATCGACATAGAATTGGTTGTCAATAAAGGCTTCCGGACTAAACTTGTCATTTGTGGAATAAGTCATGAATATGCGAAACGTTAACGGTGAGTTCTCCATGGTGTACCGGACGAAAGAGATATGCACCTTGAACGGTCCAGGTGCAAGTGAATCGTTCTGGTAGGTTGTCCCTTCGTATTTCACAAGCCGTGTTATATGAACTTGCATATTTGTGTTTTCAAATGCTGTATCCTGTGACAAGAGATGCACCTGGTCAAGATGATCGATCGGATTTTCGGATATCGCATTAAATGTACGAGAGATTGTCGTGCCTGGAGGAATGAAGGTAATTCGCTCGGGTCTCGCTATCGTGGTTACCGATGACCAGAAGGTGTTTGAAAAGGCCGAGCCGTAGCCGCTGCCGGTTCGATGGTTGCGATCATAAAACATTTCCCAATATGAAGCACTGGATGCCGAGGATCCGTTTGCCGTCACGGTGATGGCTTCGTCCCAATAATCGTGCTTTGTCGTCCCTGTAATAAAGGAACATTTTTTCCAGTCGATGTACAACGGTTGGTTCAATTTGTTATGGACGAATAAGCTCACCATCCCATTCTCAGCCCAGAACGTGTACACAACTTGAATCGAATCATTTTCATAAGTGGGAAAGCCTTCTATGGAAGAACAGGTTGGCGACTGCAAATCCAATAGCAGAGCTTGTGTGGGAGCCGGTGGCGGCGGTTGCGTGCAGGAGAAAGCTGTGAGAAATAAGGCTGAAAAGATTGCGTAAGTTAAGTGCTTCATGATGTGCTGCTCCATTGTATAGGTGGTTAAAGTTTAGATCGCGAAGATGTCGTGCCTTCATAGACATCGGCAATTTCCGTCAACGAATCCGAAGGATTCTTTCGGGGAGCGAGTAATAAAAATACAAGCAGGAGGACTATAGAGATCGGAGAATGCGGCTGATGTGTTTCTTAAAGACAGAAATCGTATTCCAAAGTCAACCCTGGTCGATATCGATATTGAAATCATCACGAATCAACTTGTCGTGAAAACCGGTGATATCATCCTAAGAGACTTCTTCTACCGTCCTTACGAATTTCATCCGAAAGCCGATTCATTACCTCCCCGGTAATTTCAATTTGACGAATCACTCAATCATCAATCGCGGTATCTTCTTTTAGATAAAGATAAGGAGACCCGTTGTTGTGCATCCTTCAATCTTCAGAATCGTTGCGCTGTGTACATCGATCGAGATTTCTTTATGCTACGATTCCCTAACTATGGGCTGACAGATTCTTCAATGAAAAGATCGACATTACCCCGCATTGTCTCGGCAATAAAATTGATGCTCTTCGCGGTCCGCCAATTCCAAGATACAATATTTCTAAGAAAAAAACCTACATCGAGGAGGCTTAGGTAGTGGTCAAGTTTGCACTCTTGCGAGAGGTGACGGACACCTCACCCCAAAAATCCAATTATACCAAAATATTTGGTACGGTAAATCGGCAAGGTGTCTGTCACCTTACCAAACTTGAGCACTACCGAGGCTTACATTGTGCCTCTTGCATTGTGGACGCCGGACCACTTTTCGATTGGATCGTGAAATGTTGAAATAATTTCCCAGATAAATCACGATGTTGCCCGACATTGACCCGAACGTTCGGAACATGGCGGGTTATCCGCCGGACGCTAGAACTTTATCGAAGACCTCTTGAGTTTTTTTTGAAAGGTAGCCAAGCTTTTTATAGAATGCCCGCGCCTCGGTTCGCATGACATTTGTTCGAACACGAATCCGTTTGCACCCTTTTTTATGTGCCCAATGTTCTGCCGCTACGACAAGTTGTGTCCCGATTCCGGATCCGCGATGCGACTCAGACACAACGAGACCGCGTATCTCTGCAAATGGTTCGCTTTCCAGAGTTTCAATCACGGAAACATGTATCCAACCGAGAAGAGTTTCATGCTCCGCAACAAAAATTCCATGATGTAAGCCGGACCGAAGACTCTCTACCCGGCGTTTCATTTCTGCCGCTGTTGTCGGATATCCAAGCTCTCCGGAAAGTTCCGCAAGCGTTGCTGCATCGGATGTTTGTGCATCTCGAATATGTATGCGCTGCTTCGTTTTCACCAATGGTTAATTGGGTTCTAGTGCCGTTTCCAAAAACAAATACTGTATTCTTTAATAGCAAATTCACCGCAAAGGTCGCCAAGGACGCAAGGATTTCTTAGTATTTTTACAAAAACTACTTTGCGATCTTGGCGCCCTTTGCGGTCATAATACAAGATTTAATATGGGAAACGGCACTAGCTCATCGGCGTGTCCAAATGACCTTTTGCGGAGCGGCTCTCCCGCACGCGCGGTTCGTGGTCAAGTGCGGTCTTCACATGCCGTAAATTTCTAACGGACTCTTTACCTTAAGATTTGTTTCCATGACATGAGTATATATCATGGTAGTTTCCGGAGTACGATGTCCCAGGAGTTCCTGTATGATACGCAAGTTGGTCCCGGATTCCAGCAAGTGCGTCGCGAACGTATGTCGAAGTGTGTGAGGAGTAACCCTTTTTGAGATTTTGCATCTCAATGCTGCACTCCTAACGATTCTTGATATTGTTACGGTGTCGAGATGCCATCTTCCCTTATTGCCGGTCACCGGGTCTTTGAATAATTTCGTCGAAGGAAAAAGAAACTGCCAAATGTGTTCTCTTCCCATATTTCTATATTTCCTGCCTAATCTATTCGGCAAAAAAGCGTTGCCATATCCATTTCGCAGATCTTCGGAATGGAGCTCAATGACCTTTGAAACGTGGCTTCTTAATTTATCGATAATAGGCTCCGGCAGCAGCGTGATTCTATCCTTGCTCCCTTTTCCAGCAACGACATTGATTCTTTTGAGATCAAAATCGATATCCTTTATTCGAAGATTGACCAACTCATTTACTCGCAAGCCCGTTCCATACAACATTTCGATGATTAACTTCTTTGTCCCATCTTCGCTTTTGAGCAATTTGTTGATTTCTATTTTACTGAGAACGATCGGTAATCGTTTTGATCTGAACGCTCTTATGGCGTTAATATCTCCCTTTAGTTCAATTTCCAAAACTTCCTTGTATAAAAAGAGAATTGCGTTCAGCGCGAGATTCTGTGTAGATGGAGCAACTCTCCGATTCACTGCAAGGAACGTCAGATATTTTTCAACATCCTTTTCATTGAGTTTCGAAGGATGTTGCATCTTGTGATACTTAATGTAGTGTACAATCCATCGAATGTAGTGCTGTTCGGTGTTTGCAGAATACCGTTTCAGCCTAAGCCTGTTCCGAACGCGATCGAGGAGTTTAGGGGAAGTATTCTTATCGGGTAACGTATCGGCAGTTGGATAATTCAATACCATATCTTGGACTCTGCTTTAAAAGGGGAGCGTATCATTGCGATAGCTTACCCGAACGGCCGATTCGGGGAAGCACCTGTCACAAGGCATGCGGCAAGATGTTTGCATTAAGGAGTGCAAAATTGTTTCAACCACTCTCTGGCTTGCGTGTCGTTCGAAAATGATTTCATCGGTATAGGAGGTGGTTTTAATTTGAACAGCAAATTCATTATGAGTTTTGCAAGTCCGGGTTGTGAAACCATCGCCATCGCGGTATAAACGTTCGGCAGTTGTTCTGCTGAAAACTTTCGCGTTTCTTTGTCCGGGACCGGAGAATTGCTCAAATAGATTAATAACGGAACCGGTCTGTTGCCGGTTATTCGTTTGACCAGCGCAATATTTTCTGTGATGTTTTTAACCGTCCGTTTTGGATTTTTTGAGAGTGAATATAAGATTCCATCATCGTCCAGCCAGTAGGTTGCGATCTCTCCATCAAAAAGCTGTGCGTTGGCTGGCGGTTTCATTCCTCTTACTTCTTGCCCTGAATATTCAAAAGCGGTGTCAATTTTTGATCGTACGGCAAAATGATTGTTGAATTATTGGGACTGCTCACTACGTCTTTGAGTTGACTGATGTAATACCATTGCAGATAATTCTGAGTTAATCCATTGCCGATTATTTTTTGTGCATTCGAAATGCCCTGAGCCTCAATAGCTTTTCGCTGCGCCTCCTTCTGAGCATACTGTATGGTATACTCCATTTGTTGCGCTTCCTGAGAAGCTTTAAGTTTTGCTGCAATGGCATCGCTGACGGTTGTCGGTGGTTCCACGTTTCTAATAAGTACGTTGTCTAGAATTACGCCCTTACCGTTCAATTCTTGCAGCAATAATTCAGTAACCATCTTGGTATAGGCATCTCTCTGGAGAGACATAACATCGCTGGCGTCAAATTTGGTGGCGGCATTGACCAAGGCAGTTCTGATTGCCGGCCTCACAATCACTTCTTCATAATTGAGCCCAATATTACTGTAAACATTATTTGCTTGCGATGGATCTAAATGATACCAAACGCTGACATCAAATTTCAGAATAAGCTGATCGCGGGATAATGTTGCAACTGCATCGTCGCCGGTTTTATTGCCTTCGTTATTGACTGAAGACATCGTGTAGTCTTTTGTCTGAACGGACATTTTATATACGTCAGTCAAAAAAAAGATCGGATGAAGACCGGCCGGGAGCGACTGCGAACCAACATTGCCGAATGTAACAGGCACTCCTACGTATCCCGGTTCAATAATCGTAAAAGAAGCGGAAATCATGGATAACACTGCCAATCCAAGGCTTGCATAGCCGAATTTCTTAAATGTCACGGGATAAGATGCATCTCTTGGCTTGAACGTCAGCAATGCAATCCCTAAAGCGATAAAGAAAAGAATAAAGAATGAAGTAGTCATAATGTCCTCCTGTGTTTATGTTCTTATGATTTATTTTGGATATAACAATTTACAAATTTCTCGTGCACTCTGCATGATAAAGCCTCCTTGAGTTCATTCTTGCTTTGCATCCCTTGACGAACAGAGCTAAGCTGTCTACGACTATATGCACGGCAGAAATCGCAATCTTCATAAATTGAGACATCTGAAAAATCGTCTCTCGCCAAGCCGCCAAGGCGCAAGAACTTGATTTTTAAATCATTTTGTAACTTTGCGTCTTTGCGCGAGCCATATTTTTGGAATTATTCAGAAGTCTCAATTTTTTATACAATAAAATCGTCGAAGGCTGTTTCCACCAGCTTGTCCGGGGGATCTATTCGGGGGGCGACTGATTAGGCCATGCCCTTGTTTGCCAATTTGAGAAGAACGACCCGCGAACCAAATGTGCGTGTTTCAATGAGCGTTAGATTGATCTTGTCGCGCAAGTGTGCGAACATCGGTTTGCCGCTCCCGAGAATAATTGGGTGTACGTAGAGGCAATATTCATCGATCAAGCCGAGTTGCATGAACGTCGAGGCGATGCCTGCGCCGCTGACGCTCATGATGATGCCCGGTTGCGCTTTCAGCCTGTTCACCTCTTCGGCGATATTCTCACTGACGAGTTGAGAATTCCACTCAACCTTCTTAAGAGTCTTTGAAAATACTATCTTCTTCATCTCCTTCCAAATGCGAGCGTACTCGGTTTCGGCTTTTGGTGCCGATGTATTCTTGTCTGCCGTTGGCCAATAGGCTGCCATGGTTTCGTACATCCGGCGTCCGTACAAATGGAGATTGATTGTGCCCTCCAGATTGTTGAAGTGACGATGCAGTTCCTCGTCGGGCGCAGACCATCGAATGTCTCCGTCTGCCGTCTCGATAAAGCCGTCGAGGGACACTGACATAGCGTAGATCACTTTTCCCAATGTTTCCTCGTACTGTATGTTTGCGCCGCTTTTGATATAAAGAATTATTCGTCTCGATTCACTGTGCTTGGAGAGAATGCGGGAAGACAGATGGCGACATACTCGGCCCCGCCTTCGTACGGCGAACTGTAACGTACCCATTCACCGGGTTTTGCAACGATCGCCTGTCCGGCGTTCACTTCGATCATTCCATCTTTGTGTTCTACTTTCAAGCATCCATGCAAAACAACAGTAATCTCCTCGAAGTCAGGTTTCTGGCCGGGTTCAACCCAACCCTTCGGTGAAACCATTCGTGCTACACTCACTTCGGTATGCCCGGAATTCACACGTCCTGCGTATTCTTCAATTCGTTTTGGCAAATTACCAGCAGCTTTAATGATTGTCGGTTGTAAGATCAGAGTTGGCATAGAAAATTCTCCATAATATTAAAGCTGCCGCCTAAAGAACCGAGGCTAAGCTATCCATTAAATTTTTTTCCGTGCAGCGAAATCACCGAGGCTGGTTTGGTCATCTTGCCGAGCGATGTTTGCGAGATCCGTGCCTTCATAGAAGGGAACGAATGGTTAGGGCGCCAACGATTTTGTGTGCACCTCAGTTCGATACTTCCAGTTTACAAAGAATAAAATGCTTATGAGCACCATTGGTCCGGCTACGACGAAATAAACTGATAAAGGAAATCTCCGCCAGGCCATGACAACATACGATACTGCAAGGATAAGGAATGCAATACCTCCAATCCATTCCCATCGCCAGGCAATAATTAAGAAAAGTAGAATAATGATGCTGGGAATGAGATGAATTGCAAGTGCAAGCAAGGTTTTCCAGAAATCATATCCTTCATTGAAGACGTCCAGAGCAAATATGGAGAGAAAGAGGGCGAAGAGAATGCTTAAGACTCGTGGGGACCAAAAGAGTATTCGTTTCGATGTTTTATTCATGAGAATTTGCTCCTCTGTTGTTTTGGCTGCCTAACGATATAGAGCTAAGCTGACGGCAGCGTTCAGCAAGTTAATGGTTCGTCGGCTTGTCGAGCGATTTTGTGAGACCCGCCGTTCCTTGGCGGGATCGAAAGGTTAGGCCGCGCGGGGCGAAGAGATTACCAGCTTGAATCCGTCTGGATCCTTCAACGGGAATAAGCGCGAGCCCCAAGGCGTGTCGACAGGCTCCGACTCCAGGGTGCCGCCATGCTCTTTAATCCGTTTTGCAACCTCGTCGATGTTCTGATCGGTTGTAATCCGTAGCGAAAACCCCTCTCCTTTGACCCGGTTCCATCCCTTGGCGCCGTCATCTTGATTGATCGAGAGCCTGACATCCCCGGCTTTAAGCGCCACTCCTCGTAACTTTCCTTCTCGTTCAATTTTGCGTTCGATGGTGAATCCCAGCACTTCTTGATACCATGCAAGGCTCTTGCTAAGGTCCTTCACTGTCAGTGAGGCCGAGAGGGTGATGGCATGGAATGAAGCAGGTTCGGTATGTCTGTTCGTGCCGTCGGAAATCGATGAATTGGTACTCATAGGATATCCTTTATATGGTTTACGGATGTTTGGATTTTTAAAAACACCTGACCCGATGGTTTGGCGGCTCAATCCGGATTTACGCCGCCTCGAATGTAGCTAACAAGCCGCGGCCACGCTGTCTACAACTCTTCGAGCCATTCTACAAATCAACGATGCATAAAAACGTGATGGGCATATCAAAACACTTTCATGGATTTATTTCTTTATACAAGGCAAAGGATAGAATGTTGACCTCCTCGTTTTGTTCCAATATGGGATCTTTATTCGTATCGTAAACTTGAACCCCGACACAGTTAGTCAAAAACTTGCGGACCGTGTATTGATCATCCGGCGTGGTTAGAATGTTGTGCTTAAGGACATAATATAATCCGTGGATGAAATTTGAAGGAACTACGCCGTAGCGATAATCACGTCCTATGGTGTCGGTCGATGCCTGCATTTTATAAGCCCAGAATCTACCCTCGACATCCAACCTGGCACCGCCGCTATTGGTCATCCCAGGAATTAAAAAATGATTTATAGTTTTATATATTTGACTTTTTATATTCGATGAAAGACTAACATCATAAGTTGATGGAAGAACTGAATAGAGATCTGCCAGGCTTCGTAAAATAATTCCTGCATACCAAGGAGCCGCATCATGATAATTAGCCGGATTGCCGGGAGAAAACCAAGCGCCATTACTATCTTGGTAATTCTGAATTTCATTTATGTATTTCGTGATAGCGCGGCTAAGGTATTTTTCGTCACCGGTAATTTCAAAAGCGGACGTCAGCCCTAGTATTGAAAACGCTTTATAATTTGTCGGAAAATCTATGTCATCGTGTGATAATAAAAAATCTGCAGCTTTCCGAATCGATGCTACTATTTGCGCTAGAAATATCGGATTGTTATAGCCTTGTATATTTTTTAGAAAATAGTATCCTTCACACATTGCCCTGACTGCTTCTCCGGCATCATAAGCCGTTTCCAGGTTCTTTGTAGTTACATCGTTGAGATTTGGACTCGCTTGTGCTTCTCTCTGGTGCCACTGGTAGTACCCACCGTCACCCAACTGTTCATCGATTAAGTATTGCAAACCCGAAACAATTTTATTTTGATAGGAACTTTTTGTTGAGGAATCAGTTTCAAAAACATATAGATGAACGTATGCCTGGATCATACACGCCGTAAAATAAATGTACGGATGAGTGCCCCAGTACGTATTTGGTCCACTGGGATGCTCGGACCACAGTAAATCATATCTCGCTAAATCTAAGCGACCTGCAATCGAAAATCGGTCAACATAAATCGAAAATCTCCCTCTTCCCCATGAACCTTCACCCCAACGCTCAGTGGAGCTTATGGTCGCTCCTGAAGGTGTTAGTTGAGTGACCTTGTATTCATTGTAAATAAAATCACAATACGTAGTAATTTTATTGATCGCATTATTAAGTTCCATGGAGTGAAAAGCATCGCCAATCACGTACGAAGGAATACTGCTCATTTGGGTACCTGACGGACCTTGAGAAAAAGCAATGTGAATACAGAAAACGAATAAGCAAAGATTTTTCATTGTTACGATCGGAAATTGGTACTTGAGACTTCTGAAAAATTGTCTCTCGCCAAGCCGCGAAGGCGCAAAGACTCTGTTTTTAAATCACTTTGCGTCTTTGCGTGAGTCATACTTTTAAAATTATTCAGAAGTCTCTACTTTTAATTCACCATCGCTTAAAACCGAAATGGATGTTGGGATCTTAATTTCTATTGTTCAATACTTCAAATTAACGGAGAGATTAAAGTCTTTTAGCTCTTTACTGTTGTTGTCGGTTAGAATACTATCTACCAAATATGAATATATATTCCCGTCAATGTAATTGTTATACTAAGCTGTCTACGACTCCCTACGGGTCTTCGACCCGAAGGGTAGTTGATTGCGAGTCGTAAACTCGCAGCGCGGCGATGTGAAGCCAGTTTCCGGCTTGTCAGTTTGATATTTCATAAAATAATTCAGGTCTCGTTTGTGCCCCAGTGATCGGCCAAAAGACTTTTCTTGAATTGAATACGCTAGGCGTTAATCTATAATTGAGCGCCAATTCATTTTCTATTTCACTTATATCGTTGTCAAGAATAATTGCTCCAAACTGTTTGCAACTAACGGCTTCAACCAACTGCAGGCAAAGCTTAGTTTTCTTTAATTCATCATTGCCTCGTAAAACATCTCCAATTGCCATCCAATGCGCGTGACTTTTTTTCCCGGCGAGCGATGATAGGTAGCCATGACAAGGAATAAAAACCTCCCCTTTGATCTCTTTAACTCTGTTGACAAAAGCATCGCCAGCCTTTAAATCTTCTCTTGAGGGAAGTACATCAAATGGATTATAGACTAATACATGAAACTGAGCCAAACAGGCAATAAATACAACAATGTTGATTGCTCTCATATCTTGCGGGAGAGCATTCTTTTGTCTCAGGAACCGTGTGATGACAGAGCCGGAGATGATTGCTTGAATTGCTAAACCGAAGAAGATCGCTAAAGCTACGTAGGCTGGCAACAAATCATTATTGTAAGAACCTGAATGAATTCTCGATAACCACGATGTTCCAATCATACCGACAAGAAATATGATATAATATCCATTTGTTTTTCTTTTTGGTCTCCGGAGAAGAATAAAACAATAACATACGGAAATCACAAGCGCTATTGATACATCCTTCATGTCGCGTATCCAAAATACAATAATTTGATACGGGAGCATTTTGTGTTGTAGCGGTAGATCAAAAACATAATAGCTGTACCATCCTTGACTTACCCAATTCATTACTAATGTACTCATTGTTAAACACAACAATACTGTTGCAGGAAATAGAAGCTTCTTCCATTGATATAAGTAAATGAAAGAATACACGCTCATAGATATGCCTACAACAATCGCCGATTGCTTTGTGAAGAATGACAAAAAAATCAGTATTCCTGAGGTTATCAAGGAGAGAGTGCTTTCATGGAAACGCAGAAGATAAACACCCCAAAGTAAAAACAATAAAAATAGCGAATCCACCCTTGCAAGATCTAACCAAGCGCCTCCAATTCTGTATGTCGCTGCAAATAACCCTATTGACGCGAATGCACAAATTAGTGATTGGGTTTCTTTTCTAACAAATTTGAAAATAATAATGAAACTACCAAAAGATGCGAAAAGTGAAATACAACGGAGAGAAAGGAAGCCCGTACCCAATATTTTTGAAAAAATCATCCCTAGATAGTAAAACAATGGTGTATAGATAAATGGAGTGAATTCAATCGAAGGTTCTGTGTAAAGTTGTTTTCCTGAAAGCAGTCGAGACACGTGGTCGACCATGCCGCCTTCCATCCATTCAAGCTCATATGGATAGAAAATATGTTTTACGGCAACAAAAATATAGACAAGAAGAAATGAGGCCGAACACAAAACGAGGAGATATTTAATGGGCTTTATCGACACTTCAGGTTAATCGATGATCTTTTGATTTTGAGTCATCTGACACCTCCATCCTAACTAAGTTAATAATGTGTCAGATGATATTCTAACTAATACAGTTTTTCGTAGCTTCGTGGGATCGTTTCTTCCACTGCCACAGTCCAGCCGTAATGCTTTGCGGCAGACGATGGCCCAATTCTCTAGCTACTAAAACAATTTGTCCGCGATGGTGAGCCTCGTGGGCTACAAGATAGACCATGAAGTGTACGACATCAGAGGGAATATTGCTCCATGTAACGCTAATGTTCAATATACCGTTTTGCTCAAGACCCGCGTTCAGCAGCTCAATGATTCCTTTACTGCTCTGTTTTAGTGCGCGAAGCAATTGTGCTCGGTTGACGTGTCTGCGGTCAACACTTTTGGGTATCTTGATTCCATATTGATTCCCAATCATTTTGATCCACATACAGCGCGCATTATGAATGTGGCCAGCAATCATTCGGACGGTGCGTCGTGGCGCGCCAGGAATCTTCATATTCCACAATTCGCCGGGAAGATTCTCGAAGAAAAACTCCGTCACACGATTATTGGTTTGCCACGTGGCGATTACGGTATGGTAGTGATTGTCTAAGTTCATCGATACTTTGAGAATGTTTCTTGTGCATGTAAGGCGGCGTCTAACGTATTGGGTTAAGCTGCGGCGCCATGCGATGTATTTGCATCGGGATTATGGTCTGCAACAAGATTTAACATTATGCCGTGTTCAAGGAATGCTTTACACCCAGCAAGCAATAAAGAAAAACCACCCATTGAATCTATTGCCTGACTCACCACCTGGTCGTCATCTCCGGTAAACCCCGAGCTAATAATGCTCACAAAAGTTGTGTTATCGCTTTTCGGGATAAACACCCATTCAACAGGAGTTGGCCATTCTATAAGTATTCGTTTATTTTGCTCTATGGCTTTTACAGAAACTTGCGCAAAAACACCAAACATCTCCCAGTCCCAACGGACGTTTTTTCCTGGTTCTAATTTTCCGCTACTTTTTGTGAACCAGAATTTAGTCGTGATGGCTGGATCAACGAAAGCCGCGAATACTTCTTTGATGGGTTTACGAATGAGCATTTCAGCTTTAGCAACAACAGGACGTTGAAGCGTCATTCTTGTTTCCTTTCAATACTTTTTATGTTTTGTAATTTGTTACAACAGGTTGCCTCGTAGAGTGAGTTGTAATAAAGATACAATTACTTCGCACGTGTTAAATCATCGGCGGCTGGTTCCGTCAGTCCCAAAGGGGATGAGACTGTGTAAAAACTCGGAAACCTTTTGGTTGTTTGTACGTCTAACACGAAAACATTTGTATCACATTGATAGCCCAATTCCATGGATCATATCAGCGGTATAGCACGAGAGCAAATCACTATGTTTCCGGAAGCGGTCGAGGATTACCTGAGTCCTGAGAATCCCGTGCGCTTCCTCGATGCCTTCGTGGACAATCTGGCAATGCGCAGTTTGGGATTCTCGCATGCGACAGTCGAAGAGACCGGACGTCCACCGTACGATCCGAAGGATTTGTTGAAGCTGTACCTCTACGGCTACCTCAACCGCATTCGTTCCAGCCGTTTGCTGGAACGCGAGACAACACGCAATCTCGAAGTCTTCTGGTTGTTGAAACGCCTCTCGCCCGATCACAAGACCATCAACAACTTCCGTAAGAACAATACCACAGCGCTCCGGGCTGTGTTCAAGCAGTTCGTGCTTATCTGTAAAGAATTGGAACTCTTCGGTAACGAATTGGTGGCTATCGACAGCACGAAATTTACGGCCTCCAATGCCCGCGATCGCATCAAAGATAAGAAACAACTGGACAAAAGTATTGCTCGCATCAATGAGTCGATCAAGGACTATCTTGCGCAACTCGACCACAACGATCATGCTGATGAAAATACAAGAACTTCTGTACCGCTCAGCAAAGAAGCACTCCAAAAGAAAATCGCCTTGCTCCATCAGCAGAAAGAACATCTTGAAGAAGCTTGCACCGAGCTTGAACGAAGTGGTGACAAGTACGTCTCATTAACCGATCCTGACTGCCGATTAATGAAGAACGAACGCCGCATCGAAGGGGCCTATGCCGTGCAAACAGCCGTCGATGCCAAACATAAGCTTATTGTGGACTACGAACTGACACAGGATGCCGCTGATAGCAATCATCTCTCATCGATGGCCCTGGCAGCCAAACAAATGCTCGGTGTTGAAACGCTCAATGTCTGCGCTGATGCCGGTTACTACGACACCGTTGATCTCAAAAGCTGCGAAGACAGCGGGATCACTACCTATGTTCCTGTGCCAGAGCCTAAAATCTCGAAGAAGACCAACGTGCCAGCACCGGACTATTACCACGATAAGTTTATCTATGACCAGACCTCCGATACCTATCGTTGTCCACAAGGACATCCATTACAGTATTATACAACCACTCACAAACAAGACAGTCGCCTCATTCGTATCTATCGAACCAGGGCGTGTCGAGACTGTCCTGTTCGTAGGCTGTGCACAACTTCACCACGTGGCCGATACGTGTACCGTTGGGAACATGAAGCTGTCCTGGACCGACTCAAGCAACGCCTAGCGCGGGGAGCCGACATCATCAAACACCGTAAGGCCGTCATCGAACATATCTTTGGCACCATTAAGAAAATCTGGGGCTATGGAACATTGCTCTTACGCCGCCTCAAGAATGTTGCCGGTGAAGTCGCGCTGATCAATCTCACATACAATATCAAACGAGTGCTCAATATCATAGGAACTCAGAAACTCATCCTCCACCTTCAAACGCCATAGTTGCCCCGCGGAGAGCTTCGTTCCCAACGGACCAGGCGGGTCGTCAAAGGGGAGCTTACATGTCAAAGAACGTGCCTCAGTTTTTACACAGTCTCGGTTCTTTCGGGACTTGTCGAGCGCTTTTTGCGCGGCCTGCGCTTTCTTAGTGGAGAACGATTGGTTAAACGGCAGCAATGTAATTAATACTGATCTCTAACATAATAAAAATGAGAAAGCTCAGTCTCCCTTCCCGTTAAGTGCAATGTATCGTTTCCACGGAATAAAACAAATTGACTGTCAGGAAAATCTTTGTTAATCCAATGAATCATAAAGACCTCATTTCGTCCACCGAGCTTGTTCGACGTAGAAAGCGTAAATGGTATCTGTCTCAATAATGTATCGTTGCGATAGAATAAAGCCGTGTCATTTTCTTGAAAGAAAACTCGCGCCGAATAACCTGATAATTCTGGCGTATGAATTGATCCAGTCCATTCGCCCTGTGTTTTGACCCATCGCCAGGAGCCATAAACCGAAAGGTTCCTTTTTGTATTGAACGGATTAAACTGGCAACCCCATATGGTGATAGAAGCCAGGAAGAAGAGAGTCAATCTGAATGATGTTATCATCAATTTACACTAGGCTAATCCGCTGGTTAGGCGGGCACAGTTTGTCTCCTTCTTTAATGTAACTAAGTAGATATCAGTGCGTAACTTATGCGAACGTAAAAAGGGGAGTGAAATGAATAAAATAATAGCTTTTGGAAAAGATGTGAAAGGATATAACATCCCGGTTTTGAAAGCACGAGAAATAAGAGCATCAGCAGGAATACTATTTTTGGTTATATTAATCTCTTTAATGCTAATCATATTTAAAAATGATTTCTTATTGATAACGTTTCTCTCTTTCTAGAGTAGATTTGTTTTGTTGTTAAGGGCGATAGAATAAAATGGTCAGATGTGAACTGAGAGTCATAATTTAAAATGGGAATAATGCCGCTGAGACTGGCTAACGGACCGGAGCTAAGCTGTCTACGACTCTGCGAGTCGTAGACTCGTATAGCGGCAACGTGCAGCCAGTTCAGTGTAGAATATACGCGCCGCCAAATCGTCGATGGCTCCTTGCGTCAGTCCCAAAGAGATCCCTTTCGGGACTTGTCGAGCGATTTTTGCGAGACCCGCCGTTTTGTTTCTTGGCGGGAGCGACTAGTTAGGTCCCAGCATTTAATGTGATTGTGTTTCTTCCTTGTTGGTTCATAGTTTTGGTGGCTCTGCTGTCGATTCTCCAGTTTTCTGAACAAGGTAATTCGTCAATTGAACGGATAACCATAAAATTAGGAGAATTATCGCAAAAAGAAGAAACCAAGATGGATAGACTCCGAAAGAGGCAATCAGAGTGAGGAAGACAGTCAATAATGCCGTGTTCGCCAATTGTTGGAGTAGACTATATTTCTTTTTGGGATAACGTGGAATCAACTTAATCCAAGTCGCAAAGATAGAAACAAGAATTGAAGCTCCTATTACTTCTAACACGAAATAGAACATTGGAACCTCCTAAAGTTTCTTATCCTCTGGGTTTGGGCAATTTAATAAAACGAGCAATGTGTTGCTGTGCCCTAACGGACCAGAGCTAAGCTGTCTACGACTCCCTACGGGTCTTCGACCCGAAGGGTCGTTGACTGCGAGTCGTAGACTCGTAGAGCCGCGATGTGCAGCCAGTTTCATGTAGAATATAGGTGTGGCAGATATCACTATTTCCTTAAAAAATTTTTCTAGCGCGCAGGCAAATCGTCGACGGCTGGTTTCTTCAGTTCCAAAGGGATCCCTTTCGGGACTTGTTGAGCGTTTTTTGCGAGACCCGCCATTTCTTGGCGAGAGCGACTGGTTAGGCGGAAACAGAATAAATTGGCCTTCATACATTTGGCCACCATCGATTTACCTGGCGACAGTATGTTTCGTACTCTTGCCCAAATGTTCGTCGTAAGGCTGGCTCCTCGTACCACAATATAAACAAGTGGGTAATGAGAAAGAATATCCCAGTGTAACCCAAAAGTGGTGTTGACTCATAGAACAGCGCAGCGCTAGCAAGAGCAAGTCCAGCACCAATATACATTGGATTCCGTACGAAATGATACGGACCCTTAACCACCAGTCGGCGAGGAGGGTCAAAGGGAGCCGGAGTACCTTTTCCGACAAACGCAAATGTAAATATGCACCAAAGAGCAACTATCGCACCAGCGATGCCGATGACCATTCCCACAATCTGCTGCATTTCAATCGACGTTGGACGAACGATACCTGACCAAGACAAAAGGCGTGATGGCACATAGATAAGCACAAAGCCTATAAAGAGTGAAGCGTAAGTCAGGGTGCGAACAAGAACAAACATGTTAACCTGTGGCTTATTTTATTGATCATTGAACAAGATCGACTTTGACGCCTAACGGACCTAGGCCGAGCCACGGCCGTTGACCCCAGCACTGTGTTAGGCAGCATTTCAGTAAACCAACTGTTTTCGCTCTATGATATTTAACCCAGCATTAAAAACGCTATATTCGAATTCGGTCCATTCGAAAAATTTGTTGAGTTCTTCAATAAACATTATCTCATTTGTGATCCATATTAACACTCCGGCTCAGCGACGGCAATACGCCGTCAACTAGAGCCGGTTGTAAGCTGACTGTTTTTTCGCTGCCTTGTCAGAAGCCATCAAAGACGTTTATGTCCCAATCAGGCGAGATCGAAGCGGTCAAGGTTCATGACCTTGTTCCACACCGCTACAAAGTCGTGCAAGAACTTTTCTTCAGAGTCCTTGCACGCATAGACTTCTGCCAATGCCCTGAGTTGGGAGTTTGAACCGAAGATTAAGTCGACCCGTGTGCCGGTCCACTTGAGAGCGCCCGTTGTACGATCACGACCCTCGAATACGTCACCGTCATTCGCGACTGCCTTCCACATCGTGCTCTGGTCGAGCAGATTCACGAAGAAATCATTCGTGAGCGCCTCAGGCCGCTTGGTGAAGACACCGTGCTGGGACTTTTCAAAGTTGGCATTCAAGACTCGCATGCCTCCGACAAGCACCGTCATTTCGGGTGCAGTCAAGGTCAACAATTGTGCCTTGTCAACAAGCAACTCCTCTGCCGATACGGCATAGTGCTTCTTCTGATAGTTGCGGAAGCCGTCCGCAATCGGCTCGAGCACGGCAAAGGAAGCCACATCGGTTTGTTCCGCCGAGGCGTCCATGCGTCCCGGAGTGAAGGGAACCGTAACCTCGTGACCAGCATTCTTTGCCGCCTTCTGGACTCCCACGCAACCAGCCAGTACAATCAGGTCAGCCAATGATACCTTCTTATTGCCGGATTGTGCGCTATTGAATGCGCTCTGGATGCCCTCCAAGGTCTTGAGCACTTTCGCAAGTAAATCAGGCTGGTTGACTTCCCAATCCTTCTGCGGCGCCAGACGAATGCGGGCACCGTTGGCACCGCCGCGCTTGTCGGAGCCGCGGAAAGTGGACGCCGACGCCCAAGCAGTCGAAATCAGCGCTGAGACTGACAGGCCAGAAGCCAGGATTTTACTCTTGAGGGAGGCGATGTTCTGTGCATCGATCAACGTGTGATTGACGGCGGGGATGGGGTCTTGCCAGATGAGCTCTTCTGACGGAACGTCCGGGCCGAGATAGCGTGCGCGCGGGCCGATGTCACGATGCGTCAACTTGAACCACGCCCGGGCGAACGCATCTGCAAACTGATCTGGATTTTCCATGAAACGCCGTGAAATCTTTTCGTAAACAGGGTCAAACCGTAGAGAGAGATCAGTGGTCAGCATAGATGGCGCGTGACGCTTTGACGGGTCGTGCGCATCCGGCACGGTATCACCACTTGTGCTGCCCTTCGGTTTCCACTGATGTGCGCCGGCCGGGCTCTTCGTCAGTTCCCATTCATAGCCGAACAGGTTGTTGAAGAAGTTGTTGCCCCACTTCGTAGGCGTTGTGGTCCAGGTGACTTCCAGGCCACTGCTGATCGTGTCGCTGGCTTTGCCCGTACCAAAGCTACTCTTCCAACCCAGGCCCTGTTCCTCGATGCCAGCCGCTTCGGGCTCAGGCCCAACATGTTTCGCATCACCCGCGCCATGGGTCTTGCCGAAGGTATGGCCGCCTGCAATGAGCGCAACCGTCTCTTCGTCATTCATTGCCATTCGGGCGAAGGTCTCGCGGATATCACGCGCTGCAGCGATCGGATCCGGATTGCCGTTCGGACCTTCCGGATTGACATAAATCAGTCCCATCTGCACAGCAGCGAGAGGATTATCAAGATCCCGGTTGCCGGAGTAGCGCTTGTCATCCAGCCATTTGTTTTCTAAACCCCAGTAGATGTCTTGTTCAGGTTCCCAGATATCTTCACGTCCGCCGCCGAAACCGAATGTCTTGAATCCCATAGATTCCAGAGCAACGTTGCCGGCGAGGATCATCAGGTCGCCCCAGGAAATTTTTCGGCCATACTTCTGTTTGATAGGCCAAAGCAGCCTGCGTGCTTTGTCGAGGTTGACATTGTCGGGCCAACTGTTGATGGGGGCAAAGCGCTGATTGCCATGCCCGCCGCCGCCGCGGCCGTCGCCAGTGCGGTACGTGCCGGCGCTATGCCATGCCATGCGAATGAACAAAGGTCCGTAGTGTCCGAAGTCTGCCGGCCACCAATCCTGCGACTTCGTCATCAGCTCACGGAGGTCCTTCTTCACGGCATTCAGGTCGAGACCCTTGAACTCTTTAGCGTAGTTGAAACCCTCGCCCATGGGATTAGACTTGGAGGAATGCTGATGCAGGATATCGAGCTTCAACTGGTTCGGCCACCAGTCTTGGTTTGTCGTGCCTCCGCTGGCGATATGTTTATGAGCGCTACCCGTTATCGGGCACTTTTCTTCTTCATTCATAATACTTACTCCTTTCGATGTATGGATTATTAAACATGTCGGCTATGGAGAGTGTTTCGTTGCACATCTAAATAATGCCTACTTAACCCGCGAGGTAAAACTGGCGTGCAAATAGCCGTTTCCGTATTCTGCTTTGTGCAAATTGTGCGATTGGCCGCCGAGCAGGGTCTAAGCGTTATGTTAGTATGAATCAGATTTATTTCTCTATCGCTCCCTTCATTCTTACATGAAAACAGACAAAGATTTTTTTCTAGCTGGTGCAAAAATGAATAAGGTACTTTGTGCGTTCTAACGGCCCGCCGCAACGGACTTATGTCTGCGTGAGACCCGCCGTTTCTTGGCGGGAGCGCCTGGTTCGCCCGCGACAGATATTTCTTGATTTTCATAAAATCGATATAAACATTACTTTCTTAAATCCCATCAGTCCATGTTCGTAATTGTTTTATTCTAGAGGTGATTCTTCAGTCAAGAATAAGAAAGTGTACAATGAGTTTTCCAACTCATCGAAAAAGCGTCAGATCAATTGCCTCCGCGATCATCCGGTGGCCTGTTTCACTAGGATGGAGATGATCGCCCGAATCAGCCGCAGGCAAGAGGTGTAGCGGATTCGCCGGATCACGCAGTGCAGCATCGAAATCGACGACGGCATCAAAGCGGCCACTATTCCGAATCCATTCGTTGACCCTCTTCCACGTTGATTCACGATCTGGGGTATCGTAAAACGAGCCGCCAAAGGGGGTCAATGTCCCGCCGTACACACGGATACCTTTTGCATGGGCGCTATCAATCATCTGTTCGTATGCACCAATCAGACCATGTACTAATGCATCTGCGGCTTTTGCATCTTGCACTTGGCCAATGTCGTTTATCCCCTCCAGAATGATTAACCAACGGACCTTGGTTTGGTTAATCACGTCGTGCCCAAAACGGCTTAGGGCAGAAGGCCCGAGACAGTTGCGAAGGATGCAATTCCCGCCAATCCCCTCGTTCAGAACAGCTACGTGTCGAAGATTGGGGATTTCCTGAAGGCGCCGCGCCAATTCATCCGGCCAGCGATTTTGTTTGTTCGTGCCTGAACCGCGTCCGTCGGTGATAGAATTGCCAAGCACAACAACGGCGGCTGCAGAATCTATTGCCATCACATCGATGCTGTTGATGATGTACCAGTGATCTGTTTGGGTAGCGCCAGGGAAGTCTGCTGCAGAGACCTCATTTCCTGGAAGCAAGTATGAGGTAGTTCGCGATCCTGGATGGCCGGTGATATTCGGTGATGTGTCGCCGAAATAAATCGTGATTGCTACATCTGTTCGCGCTTTCAGTGCGAACCCGAAAGGATCTGACATAACAGCAGCACCCGGTTTCATAGTGACTTGCGGTTTTCGATCGAATGTCAATAACTTATCACTCCTTGTCTCAATTGCGCTACCCCCGGTCGAGACAGCTATATGGACAGCATTCAGTGTTACGGGACTCGTGCTAAATTCGTTGGAAAATCGCAACCTCAAACTGTCTCCGCCGAGGGAAACGCGAACTATTTGCCGAAGTGTGTTGTGGCTCAATCCGGGTTCTGGCGGCATATTGTGGGGTTCGACGAGCTGTAGTGCTGTACACCAGGTTCCGACCCACTCTTCGACAGGACTGCAAAAAGAGAAAGAGGTAAAGGTGAGGAGTAGTCCGGCCAAAGCTGATAAGGCCGCGAACGAATGGTGAAAAGGCGGGAAAAGTATATGAACGGAGGTGTTAGGCATACAATTTCTATTAAGATAATATTTGAAAGCCCATTTTTTTAAAAGTGATCTGGTCATGGCGTTTGTTTTTTTACCATCAATGCTCGTTGTCGCGGGCTAACGGTACGCGGATAACCTGCGGCGACGAATAGCGTCGTCGCAGTAGCCAATCCGCACGTGGCAAGTCACGTCCGATAGTAGCTATTTTTTTCGTACGTAGTAAATCATCGACGGCTGGTTCCTTCAGCTTGTCGAGCGGTTTTTGCGAGACCCGCCGTTTTTTTGGCGGAAGCGACGGGTTAGCTGGCAATCAATAAAGCATATGAATAAATATTGCTGATGCAATAAGG
The DNA here is from genome assembly GCA_963717445.1 of uncultured Bacteroidota bacterium. Taxonomy (GTDB): domain Bacteria; phylum Bacteroidota; class Ignavibacteria; order UBA10030; family UBA8401; genus JAGVPT01. Next base: position 3,672,433 of record OY970334.1, read on the forward strand.
AGCTCAAAGTAAACTGGCGTTATGTTGTCTTCGACAGAAAGTTGGCGAATACCAGATATTGGAATATTCACATCACCTATTTTCGCAGAGTCGTTCTTCATATACATACCGCGACCGCGAATACAATAATTTGAATCTATCGTCCAATTGCGCGCAAGTTTGTATTGGCTACTATCAACCATAATAAGCTCAGCATTTTCTTGGTAATGCTTATGATATTCGTTTGGACTAATTGTTGCCATGCATCCGGTAAATACTGGAACCAAAATGAGGGTTAGCAGTATGGTTGTTAGTGCACGGCTTGCGTTCATGGTAAGGGCTCTTTATTGCCAGCTAACGGTACACGGATAAGCTTCAGCGACGAGAAGCCAGTTTCCTGTAGAATATACGCGCGGCCAAATCGTCGACGGTAAATTCCATCAGCTTGTTGAGTGTTTTTTGCGAGACCCGCCGTTCTTGGCGGGAGCGACTGATTAGCCGGGCGCAAAAAGTTATTGGCGATCCCGCCAATAAAACGGGCGGCGATTCTGATTTGCTATTGCCAAAATTCGAATCATCGGCAGTAGAATACATTATGTTGTATAGGAAGCCCTTCAGTAATTTGCGGCGAACGACTTTACAGATGCGGGGAGCAGATTCAGGATTGTCTCAGATCAGGTTTACAACTCGCTCCACCTCATAGAGAAATGCGAAGCCTAGACTAGTTATTTTTGATTCATAGGACTTTGCGGCTTCCTTTAATTCAATATCCGCAATTTCGTGTATTGAAAATGAAGGTATCATTTCAACTGAGCGCGAGCGCTTTTCAGAGCAACATCAACAGAACGAGATTTCGCTTTCCCTTGGGACAAGTCTTCATGACGTTGAAAGGCCTCTTGTGCCCACACTTTTTCGTTCTCTTCCTCAGGAAGCTTGTCAAGACTCGACAGTAGTTTGCTAGCGAGTTTTGCGCGGGAATGGGCATCCAGCTTCATCGTTGTTTTTCAATGTGTAGAACGGTCATTATTGATTCCTCCTTAGCTAACGTTACAAAAAGAATTCGAATGATGCTACTTCGCCTGCCTAACGGACCGGAGCTAAGTTGCTGCGGCGACCAGCCGCCGCAAGGTGGTTCGTTGCCGGGACGTTCCAGTCAGATGCTCCTAAGTTCGTTCAACAACGCGCGGCGAAATCGCCGACGGTTGGTTCCGTCAGCTTGTTGAGTGTTTTTTGCGAGACCCGCCGTTCTTGGCGGGAGCGACTGGATAGGCGCACTGCTAATTTGATATCCATGATCACTTCAGCAATAAAAGTTTTTTTGTTTTCGAGTATGTACCCGCCTGCAAACGGTAGAAATATATACCGCTTGATAAACTTCCCGCATCCCATTGACGGGAGTAACTCCCTGCAGGCAATTTCTCGGAAACAATGGTAGATACTTCTCTGCCTGAAACATCAAATATCTTTAATAATGTGAATGTTTCAAATGGGAGGCCGAATGAAATTGTTGTTGAAGGATTAAATGGATTAGGATAATTTTGGGATAACATAAATTCTTGAGGAACATTCTTTTCACTTTCATTTACACCGGTAGTATTATCAACCGTAGCTGTGTTTGATGAATCTGATTCCAGAAAATCATAATTAACAGCAGTCATTTTATAGGCATTTACTCCATTTATCAGAGTTTTGTCCTCGTACAACGTTTGAGTGAATTCAGGTGTTGCAACAATCGATCCATTGCGGATAATTTTGTAATACCAGATTTTATTTTGCCTGTCTTGGTGATTATCAACATTATTCCAGGTGACAATGGCCTCAGTGTACTTAGTGACTCTTATCGTGCAAGACAGGTTGATTGAAACGTCAGGTCTCTGGGCGAATGTATCACCTTTTGAGAAATTAAATATCCAGTCTGGCCATGCCGGTTCCTTGGGAGCATAATCCCACATGTCGTGCGAAGCAGTCGGGTATTCGGTAAAGCGGACCTTCGTTGCACCTAATGCTATCATTTGATTATAAAGATTCAGCGACTCCGTTATAGGCACTTCATCATCTGCACCACCGTGAAAAATCCACAATGGAGTTTTCATTACTTCAGCAGCAGTGGACGGACTACCCCCTCCGCAAAGAACCATGGCTGCGGCAAACTTCTCCGGATACTTGTATAAAACCTCAAAAATGTCGAACCCCCCCATAGATGTTCCATAGATGTAAAGGCGGTTGGTGTCAATGTTAGAGATATTTATAAGACTGTCCATCACATCAAATGCAATGCCCATACGTGTCGAAAATACACCCAGGAAGCTATTGCCCCATCCTTCCATATCACTGGGGGGACATTTCGGGGCTAATACAAAGCAAGGATTAACGGACTGGACACTGCTGTCGTACCAATTAAGGAATTTCTTCACCGTGTCATTGTAGCCATGGAAATATATGATCAGCGGATATTTTCTTGTAGTATCATTGGGACTTGGAACAAAAAGATCATAGTTCAATATGCCATACTTGTGTTGAGAAAAAGTGGGGGGCATCGTTTGTGGCAAAGATGGTTGGTGTACTATCACAGAGAGCAGAACGAGCAATAGGAGCCTTTCAATTTTCATAATTCTTTTCGCGACTTGACAAATGATTGGAATCAGGAGAATTCGTTTGGAGTTCGTTCAGAAGTAGCAGGAAGTGATGAGATGACCCGCCCATTGAACCCCGATTTATCTGTAGCAAACTTACTTTTTTGAAGAACCGAATGCAAGGGGCTGCGAGTTTATAAAACGGCAATAGTGCCGCCTAACGAACGCGGATAAGCTGCAGCGACGAGAAGCCAGTTCTTTGTAGACTATACGCACGGCAGACATCGCCATTTCCTTAAAAAAAAATTGGCGCGGCCAAATGTCGACGGTTGGTTCCATCAGCTTGTCGAGCGGTTTTTGCGAGACCGCCGTTTTTTTTTGGCGAGAGCGACTGTTAGACGGGCAAGCCAAATGAATCAAGAACTTGCACATATGACGTTAATGTCGTATATTATGTAATGATATCAATTTCGCCGACAAAGGTACCGAAGACCTGTTTAACGGTTTTGATACAAAAGCGGCGCGCCGTATTTCACAAAAAATTTGGAAAGCTGCAATACTTAGGCTCGACGCCTTGGAGGGCGCAAAACGGTTTCAAGACTTGAAGTTTCCTCCTGGCAATCGACTCGAAGCATTGAAAGGCAGTCTGTCGGGATTTCATTCTATTCGGGTTAACGATCAGTATAGAATTATCTTTCGTTGGCTTGATGGTGATATCCATGACGTAAAATTACCGATTATCATTAAAGGAGCATATTATGATTCCCAAGAACCGTCGTCCAAGTCACCCGGGTGAGATACTTTTGGAACTCTACCTCAAGCCGAGCGGCATGAGCCAGTTGGAACTGGCCCGTCGCATGGGTGTGCCTATTCAACGAGTGAACACACTCATTAATGGAAGGCGCGACATGAGTCCTGAGACTGCAATTTTACTTTCCAAAGTACTGAAGACGTCATCACAATACTGGATGAATCTCCAAATGAATTGTGATTTGTACGACGCACAGAGACGTTTGACCATGTCGCTTAATTTTCAACGTGCAATCATTCTTTGTCTGCCCAGCTAACACCGAGTTAAGCCGCAACCAGGCTTGACCGGGTTGTCGCGCTTGAACTGGATGTTAGGCAGTAACACGTCATGGCTCAATCCCCGTACCAATTGTACGTAATAAGAAAGATTTAACGACAGCCGCGAAGCGATCGGGCTGGTCATAGTGTACCCCGTGGCCAGCTTGTAGGATTTTTTCAACCTGAAATCTCGGATTAAGACGCTGCAGTTCTGCTGCCACAGCAGACGAAACCACGCCGGCGTCACCAATTACGAGTAGGCTTGGAACTTCAATCACACGCGCTACCTCCAAGTAGTCGGGGTTCGGTGGTGTGAGAACGTCGAAAGCACTCATGCTGGTTTGAAGTTGTGCCCGCGCTATTCGTTCGAGGATATTCGATGACCGATCTGGGTGTCTAGTTCGCGCATCTGCCACTATTTCATCCAATGATTGTTTGAGAATTCGCCGATGCCGATCAGCCACATCACTGTCGCGAATTTCGCGCTGAACTTTTGGGCTCAAAAACGTTGGGTCAGCCAAGATTAAGCCACGGAGTAGCTTTGGGTTACGACTTGCCACCACGGCTGCAGTCATCCCTCCCATGGAGTGCCCTATCAGAATCGGAGAAGGAAGTCCTAAAGCCTTAATAAGACCGACGACATCGTTTGCATGGTCTTCGTATCGATATCCATAGTCAGGCACATTCGACTTTCCATGACCCCTAGCATCTGGCATGATTACGTCATATTCCCCCTCTAGAGCACGTGCCAATGAGGTCCAGCAGAGTCCACTAGCAGTTAATCCGTGTAATAAAATTAAGGGGGGCTTGCTTCCCCCGGTTCTCGTGTAGTGTATGTTAATTCCGTTCGTTTCGCAGATCGCCGTACTCCAGTCGGTCATTTCTTATCTCCTTCGGGCATAAGATCCATAGTTTAGTTTCTAATTCAAATGAGCATGACCTCCGAGACAATAGTATCTCGCCTTCCTGCTTAGGATTAAACTGAGGGGAGACTCCCAACGCTATGCACAAGCTTCAACCTGCCTAACGGACCGGAGCTAAGCTGCGGCGACGAAGCGCTGCAGCGACGGTAGCCAGTCCGCGCGAGCTAAGTCATGTCCAATAGTAACTGGTTGTTTCGCGCGTGCAAAATCGTCGACGGCTGGTTCCGTCAGCTTGAGCGACTGGTTAGCCAGCCGCGGTTAGTTAATTTTTGGTTTGAACAATTTGTCAAACGTCGATCGTAAGTGTGTAAGAGGAGCTTTTGCCAATCGCGACGGAGTTGAAAAAGGTCTAAAGTCAATTGAACCGACAAACATCTCAACATCGTATTCTCCTAGAATCTGGTCAAGAAATAGAAAACCGATGTTTGCATGGATGTTCTCGTCATAATTTTGACCCTCGCCAAGGAATAAAACAATATTTGCTTTGTCTTTTCGGCTTTCAATAGTAAACTGGACATCTTCGGGCGAAATTGAAGTGTTTTCAACTCTGATTGATGCAATCTCGTCACGTCTTGGCCGAAACTTCGTAATTTTCCATCTCGGCAACGTTGGCGCAGCATCAGCAAGAGAGACGACTGCCGGGAATGCATTTTTGATCCCGCCTGCGCTGATAACAAATTCTCTCCCATTGTTGACAATTGGACCAAACTCAAAAGTAAGGTTGGGATGGATTTTTCTTAGTTCACCACTTAGGGCTTTAAATATTTTTTCTTGATTGGTTTCAAAAGAAAAGAGTAATTCTTCGTTCTTTACGAACCAGTTCCAGAACCCCTGTTCGGGAGATAGAGCTTTGCCAGGCAATGAAATATCCATGATTGCTTCTGTGCTAATATCGTGACTTCTACGGCTGGCTAACGAACCGGAGGTAAGCTGCGGCAACGAAGTGCCGCAGCGACGGAATCCAGTCCGCGCGAGACGAGTCATGTCCAATAGTAGCTGCTTGTTTCGCGCGAGCAAAATCGTCGACGGCTATTTCCCTCAGCTTGAGCGACTGGTTAGGGTGCAGGCAGCAGGGCTAAAGAGATTTGAGAATACCGCTGATTTGTTTTTTGAGGACAGGAATATCGTTTTGAACAGTAAGCCAAACCTTTTCGATATCGACACCGAAATAATCATGAATCAACTTGTCGCGCATCCCGGCGATATCATCCCAAGGAATTTCTTTACTGTCCTTACGAATTTCATCCGAAAGCCGCTTCGTTGCCCCCCCCGATAATTTCAATCTGACGAATTACTCCATCTTGAATCAAGGTATCCTTCTTAAATGAAGCAACAGATACCCGTTTTGTATAATCTTCGATTTTCAGAATCGCATCGCGTATGTGTTTAATGTAAACAGAATCGTCACGCTGCATAGATTGGACGAGACTCCTTTAAAATGCGATTTCTCAAGTATGGGCTAACCGATTTAGTAGTTAGAAGATCGACTTTACGTCCAATAGTAGCGGACAATTCTCTTTCAAGTCCTACCATTTTCAGAAGCGATGTAGGCTTTGAGAACGTGACAAGAAGATCAACGTCACTTTCGGCCTTTATTTCGCCACGCGCAACTGAGCCAAAAACACGGAGTGTTTTGACGTGATATCTGTTGCAGATGGTGATGACTGCTTCGGTATTAAAATTGATCGTGTTCATAGTCTGCTCGTTCCAAGGTACAATATTTCCGGGAAAAAAGCCTGCTGCCTAACGGACCGGAGCTAAGCTGGGCAACGAAGTGCCGCAGCGACGGAATCCAGTCCGCGCGAGCTAAGTCCTGTTCGATAGTAGCTGGTTGTTTCGCGCGCATTGAATCACCAACGGCTGGTTCCGTCAGCTTGAGCGACTGGCTAGCCCGCTTGTTGCGCTAAAGAGGTCGTCGGAAATCGGCGAAAGAATATACCAAGTTCAAATGGTATTCACCTTAATTTATTCGCTTCAAATGCTTTGTTGCCGTTGTAATACAATATCAACTTGGTGACCGTACCAGCGTCATCCTTGACAAACTCAACCTGGATATTGAGCTCTCTCATGAAAAATTTGTTTTCCGATTCCGGATGCAAATCTGATTTCGGCAAACCTCCCACGAATATGGTAATCTCATTTTCTTTCTTTGAAACTACTTCTACGTCGGGGAACTGGTAATGTCCCGTATACTTCTTTATTACGTCTTCAGGCCATTCTATGATTTTAGGAATATTAGGCCTTTCATACATGTAATCGTAAATGCTATCGCCAACATCAAACGCTTCCTTTATTGCATCGTTATATACATGCATCCCATTTTCCCCATTTGTAAAGACAACCAGTCCTCGTTTCGACTTTGGCAAAAAGACGGCGATGGCCTTGACTCCAGGATTTCCCCCCATATGATAAATAGCATATTCTCCGTTCGGAAGCCCATTTATAATGAACCACCCTAAACCAACAGCACTATGTTTCTGAATGTTGGAGCGCGGAGTCACCATGTCGTTGAAAAGCGTTGGAGACAGGCCGGCGCCATTCATTACAAACACGCCAAACTTACAATAGTCTTCAACGGTAGTAAGGAGATCGCTTGCGGCGCTTACCCCTGTTTTGTATGGCATATCATATTTATTCCCTTCATGGTCATGCCACATTGCAAATCTCGATTCGTCTATGGTACTGTCCCATGCCTGATGAGTATCCTTCATGCCTAGAGGTTTGAAAAGCAATGAGTCTGTTAATTTCTCTAAGGGTTTCTTGAACTTGTGCTCTAAAGCATGTCGTAAGTATTCAAACCCTTCGCCCGAATACTGGTACTTTGTCTCGGGGGGAAAATCAAATGCAAGTTTGCCATCTGGATGGTTCCTGCGCCAATTAGGAAATCCTGTTTGGTGGGTTAGTACATGACGGGTCGTTAACTTTGTGTGTAGAGAATCGTTAGCAACGTCAGGATCGACCCAATAATCTGAAAGAGGCTCATCCAAATCCCATTGTCCTTTTTCAACCAATTGTAAAGTTAGCATAATCACCACAGTTTTCGTGATGGATGCTATGTTAAAGATGGCATCATCAGGTGCCGGAACACCTTTTTGAAGATCACCAAATACTTTTACTTATTTAATTTTGCCGTTTTCAATCAGACCGATTCCCGCGGCGGGTACATTATTCTCAGCCAACCAACCATTTACCTTTTTTTCAAAATCAAGACTTACTTTGCCCTTGGTTTGCTCCTGTAATTCGTCTTTTTGAGAAATAGTCTGGGCGTTTCCTTGCCAAGTATAAAACGCTAAAACGATTAACAAAACTAAATCAATCTTTTTCATACACCAAACTCCTTTCAAGGTATGCGATTTTTACGTTTAAATACCTCTGGAGTTACATTCGGAAGTGCCGCAACGACGGAATCCAGTTCGCGCGAGCTAAGTCCTGCCAGATTGTAACTGGCTATTTCGCGCGTGCAAAATCGTCGAGGGCTGGTTCCGTCAGCTTGAGCGACTGGTTAGGCAGCACACATATTTGTTCAAACCTGTGATTGCTTCAGCCTTTGCGCAATTTCGTCTGATGATAATTCCTATCGAATTATTTAAGACGGGTTTCAAACAAATTTTTTTTCCACTCCTGAAAATCTTTTGCGACAATTTCCTCATCATTAAGACTCTTGGACTCGTCAGAACACAAGAAGAGCACCGGCTCCGCCATCACCTCCGGGCGTAAGTACTGTGCACCAATATTAGTTCGCAATTCCTCTGGAAGCATGCCCGTCTCTGTCGCGCCCCCTGGCTGAAGCAAATTCACGGTGACTCCGCATCCTGCCAGATCTTGAGCCATAATGTGGGAAAGCGACTCAGTTCCCGCCCGAGAGGGGCCATACGGGATAAAACCTTTTCGCTTCTTAGTTCCTTCAGACACACCAATATTAATGATTCTTCCAGTGCCGGTCTTTAGAAAATAGGGGACTACTGCCTTAGCCACCAAAAAGTATCCGGTAAGATTCGTATCGATGAGATCGCGGAATCCTGATGAAGAAATCTCCCAGAAAGGTTTAGGATCCGTCATAAATTTGGGATTGACTGTTCGCATTCCGATTCCAGCGTTATTAATAAGTATATCGATGCCGCCCCAGAGCTGCACCATCTCAGCAAGTCCTTCTTCAATCGACTGTTCATCCCGAACATTGATGAGAGCTCCAACGCACTCTCCAGGAAGAGCCTTAACAGAAGAGACCGCTTGATCAATTTTCTTTTGATCTCTTCCGCTGATCAAGACATTTGCTCCTTCTTTTACGAGTGCCTGGGCCATCGCCAATCCCAACCCACCGGTAGCTCCGGTGATCAGAATACGTTTTCCTGCTATTCCTGAATATTGGCGCATGATACCTTCTCCTGATTTTTCGTCCATATTCCGTTGATAAATACCAATCCCTCGATTTTTATGTCAAACAAAATTTTCTGTAGGCTGTGACGGAGTACCTCTTTGAAGGAATGTAATTGGTGGGTCTTGATGAATGTAGTCTCCTCACAATTTTGGCGCGAAGAGTCTGCCTAACGTGTGTTCATAATCTGTGTCGTCTACCTAATTGCTTTCGTAACATGCGAATTGTGCTGCCTAACGGACCGGAGCTAAGCTGCGGCGGCGAAGTGCGGCAGCGACGGAATTCAGTCCGCGCGAGCTAAGTCCTGTCCGATAGTAGCTGGTGGTTGCGCGCGTGCAAAATCATCAACGGCTGGTTCCGTCAGCTTGAGCGACTGGTTAGGCGGCAGCGGGTGTTTATTGTGCCAAATGATATTCATTAGCGTCTCTTTGAAATTAACGCCTGAGGAGGTAGTTGATTCGCCCTTAATGCCCCAAAGTAGCTTGATAAAACTCTAAAAATTACTGAGAGTAATGAGAAGCATACCGATCGAGTAATTTTCTAATTACTTTTTGATATTGACTTCCGTGTTTTTCAGCTATTCCTTTAAAAAACTCAACACTTGATTTACTTAAATTAAGTGTGATCTTCATTGTATCTTCTTTAAAGATCAAATCTTCTGGCTTAGGTAAAAAATCTCTCACGATTTCTACCTTGCCAATCTTTTCGTTACTATATTTTGTTTTGCTTTTCATATATTTGTTTTCCTTTTCTCCAAAAACCAGCACCTATGATTCTAATTTTGTTATTTCTATAAGTAAAACGAACAGTAATTATGCTCTCCTCGACTTTTCCGAAACAATAATATCTTTCTTCTTTTTCACTATGTCCTAAGTCTTTAGCAATAATTCTGTTTGTATCAGAGAAAGCAAACTGAGCTTCTTCAAAAGAAATATTATGCTTCTTTTGGTTGAGTTCATTTTTCTCTTGATCCCACTCGAATATTGTAGTGCCAATCAAAATGCTTACCCTTATGACTACCTAAATATACATATTTTTATATGGTAAATCAACCATATTCATTCTGCCGCCTAACGGACCGGGGCTAAGCTGCGGCAACGAAGTGCCGCAGCGACGGAATCCAGTCCGCGCGTGGTAAGTCATGTCCAATAGTAGCTGGTTGTTTCGCGCGTGTTAAATCATCGACGGCTGGTTCCGTCAGCCTGAGCGACTGGTTAGGCGGCAATGCGTATATTTTGATAAAGATGCCCTTTCGTACTGACTCTATTATATTGGAAACAATCTCCAAGAATGCAATACCAAGATTTTGGTATTTGATAAAGTGAGCGTATTGAGTGAGTGTGTTGTCTGAAAGGGGAGTCGTTTGTAGAAAAGAAAATGAATGCTTGTAGACTCATTCTTTTTCCCCCTCTTTTTCCTCTTTAAACTTTGTTTTGCCGCCTAACGGACTGGAGCTAAGCTGCGGCAACGAAGTGCCGCAGCGACGGAATCCAGTCCGCGCGAGCTAAGTCCTGTCCGATAGTAGCTGGTGGTTGCGCGCGTGCAAAATCATCGACGGCTGGTTCCGTCAGCTTGAGCGACTGGTTAGGGCGCATGATCTCGTGTTTGAATCACGCGGATCACTTGTGTGCCGGCATGTCGCTCATGTGGAAGAGCCCCCACCCATGGCCGTCCGGGTCGACAAAACTGTGCGAATACATGAAGCCTAAATCCTCCGGCTTGTCGTAGGTCGAGCCGCCCGCGGCGAGAGCTTTGGCGACAAGACCATCTACCTCATCACGACTCTCACAACTGAGGTTGAGCAAGACTTCGACAGCCTTGCTCGTATCGCAGATAGCCTTGGGCGTAAAGTTGCGAAACTTAGTGTACGTAAGCAACATGACAAAAATCGTGTCGCTTACAACGATGCACGCGCCAGTGTCATCGGTGAACTGTGGGCTGTGTGAAAAACCGAGTGCCTTGAAGAAGGCAATTGACTTCGGGAGGTCGGCGACCGGGAGATTGATGAATACTTGTTTGCTCATGGTTCTGTCCTATATGTGTGGATGGCTGTGTTGATATCCGCTGCGGCCTAACGGACCGGAGCTAAGCTGCGGCAACGAAGTGCCGCAGCGACGGAATCCAGTCCGCGCGAGACGGGTTATGTCCGATAGTAGCTGGTTGTTGCGCGCGTGCAAAATCGTCAACGTCCGGTTCTGTCAGCTTGAGCGACTGGTTAGCCCGCAGCAGCACTTTTTTTCGAAATTGCGAACTCCTCGTTAACCTTTTCTGCCAATAAAATCTTAAGCATGGATTGATAGGGAACATCCTTCTTATTTGCTAAGACTTTTATCCCTTCTACCAACGATTCCGGCAATCGTATAGAGATGGTACGAGTGCTCGGCTTCAAATTGGGGAAAACCGTCAACTGCAATTTCTTAGGATCGAAGTAATCCAGTGGGCTATGTTTGGCCCAAAATTTTCTCTCCTCATCTTCCGACTTAAATTTTGGAAGTTTCTTCATGATACATCTTCCTTTCCTTTTTGTTCATATCTCTGGCTGAAATTACTCTGATCTTCTTCTGCCTGAAAGTAAAAACGATTGTGAGTAGTCGATTTGCCTGACTACGCCCAAATGCGAAAAAACGTTCCTCACGTTGCGAATGCTTTATGTCCGGAAATAAGTACAGAGGGAAATTTAGAAACACTTCTTCACATTCCCACCACTCTACGTTATGTGATTTTTTACTTTTCTCCTCGTTCCCCTTATCCCAAACAAACTCGATAATTTCTGGTAGTATTTGCATCGTTTTCCTATTTGTATATGGGAAACATATACATTTTCCAATTTAAACGCAAGGCTTTTTCTGCGGGCTAATGGACCGGAGCTAAGCTGCGGCGACGAAGTGCCGCAGCGACGGTAGCCAGTCCGCGCGTGGCATGTCCTGTCCGATAGTAGCTGGTTGTTTCGCGCGTGTTAAATCATCGACGGCTGGTTCCGTCAGCTTGAGCGACTGGTTAGGCTGCGCCAAGAGAATTGTTACTCGTAGTGTGTCCACATTCGGATAACCTTCACGACTTTAATATCGTTAAAGATTTCGTAGACTAATCGGTGTTGAATATTGATTCGGCGAGAATAGGCTCCCTCTAAATCGCCAACAAGTTTTTCGTAGGGTGGTGGGGTTTGGTAAGGATTCTCTTGAAGGATTTTTAACAAAGCCTCAGCTTTTGATTTTAACCCCGCCGACTTCAATTTCTTCGAATCTTTCTGAGCTTGTTTGGTATAGACGATTTTCCACGTTACCACGGAAGCTCCGTGGCGCATTTGTCAACGGGAGTCTTTAGCCCTCTTCGGATAGACTCACGCATATTAGGAATAGATAGTAAATAGAGAGTTTCCTGAATAGCCCGCCAGTCATCCTCGGAAACAAGAACACCATGTGATTTTTTACTCGTGATGTGAATTGGCTCGTGAGAAGCCGCAGCGTCATCAAGTATTTTGGTGAAGTTTGACTTCACTTTTTCTGCTGCTACAGTCCGCATTAAAGTTCTCCTTTTTCTTTAAAAATACGGAATCTAAAACGGAGTAGCAAATTGCGCAGCCTAACGAACCGGAGTTAAGCTGCGGCGGCGAACAGCCGCCGCAAAGTAGTTCGTTGCGCGGACGTTCCAGTTAGATGCTCCAAAGTCCGTCCAACAACGCGCGGCGAAATCGTCGACGGCTATTTCCGTCAGCTTGAGCGACTGGTTAGGGTGCAACATAGGGTTTGTTAAGTTCCCCGGTACAGTACGGATCAAAGATTTTTTAAAAACTCTTCCGGTTCTATCTTTGCTAATTTGAGGATGCCGTGGAGGGTGCCGATTTTTAATTCTTTATGTAGTGGGACTACACAACCGATATTTCCCGTCAAAGTTGATTTCTTAAGGATTACATGGCTACCTCGCTGACGACCTGTATAAACCCAAGCCGTTCGAGTGCTTTGATGGCATCCTTGCCCGATACCTTCCTTAGTTCAGGCATTGACTGCAACCTCGAAGATGGTTAAATAGGGTTTTTCGGCTTTCTGAAGAGGAAACTCTTCGAGGTACAATTCCGTGGCCTCCTTCAAATTGGCCAAAGCCTCCTCCATCGTGTAACCTTGGCTGACTGTCCCTAATTCTGGACAGTCGGCAACGTACATATCCTCATCGCGATGAAGAACTGCAGTGAATGTCTTTAAAGTCATAGCGTCTCCTTTTTTCTAATATAGCAAATTTTCGGAATAGGTAGCACAATTTCAGTAAAGGCGAAAAATGTTGCACCCTAACGGACCGGAGCTAAGCTGCGGCAACGAAGTGCCGCAGCGACGGAATCCAGTCCGCGCGAGACGAGTCTTGTCCGATTGTAGCTGGTTGTTTCGCGCGTGCAAAATCGTCGACGGCTGGTTCCGTCAGCTTGAGCGACTGGTTAGGCCGTGCAACATTACCGCAATAATCGTTCTTGAAGTATTGTTTGTACATCTCGTCTCCCGTCTAAGATGCAATGGACGTAAACTGAAGTTGACTCGAGGGAATAAATGATTCTATAGGGTTTGTAATGTAGTTCGCGGAATTCGGTTACCCCAATTTCAAAAAGCTCCGGTGGAATATTGCCGCGTAATGGTAATGTCTTGAGCTTGTAACAGGCTTGTTTTAGTGAAGCATAAAGTTTATCCGCACGTTCGAGTGAATCATTTAAAGCTACGTAAGTATATATATCAAAAAGATCGCTTTCTGCGTCAATATCGACAATAACGTCATATTCTTTCATTTTTGAATGCTCTGATTCGTTTTTCCAAGCTCGTGAAAGTGTCTTCCAGCGATTTTACCTTTCCGCGTTTGATGTTTTGCTTGCTACGGGTCAAAATTTTAAGTAATGCCAAGGTTTCCTGCATACGCTCGTAAGACCGTATATCTTGAACGACAACCTTCGCCTCGCCATTATGAGTAACAATCAGAGTTTGCCGAGTAGTTGTAATATCCCGGATCAATTCTGAGGCGTGGGCTTTCAGGTAACTGATTGGTTTAACAGCTGTGCTTAGTTTCATAATTTGCCTCCTTTTTGCTGACCGCAATATAGTCTTTATTTCAGTCATGCACAACTGTTGTGTAAAGCGATGTTGCACGGCCTAACGGACCGGAGCTAAGCTGCGGCAACGAAGTGCCGCAGCGACGGAATCAAGTCCGCGCGAGGCAAGTCCAGTCCAATAGTAGCTGGTTGTTTCGCGCGTGTTAAATCACCAACGGCTGGTTCCGTCAGCTTGAGCGACTGGTTAGGCCGCCACGCCTTCTCTTTAGTTGGGTATTAAATCACAGTAACAAAATCGGTTTTCTCGCAAAACGATCTCGCCCACGGTGTAAGAGACCCTCTCTTTGAAAATTGGTCCATCGTACACAAAAGAATGAAATTCACCGTTCTCGCCGCACGCATCAACATTTGAGGGCAATTCAGATAAGAACTGCTCGTCAATTACCCTGTCGGCAAATTGTCTGCCAAGCGCATTTGTGTCAACGCAAGTGGTAATCGCTTTGAAACCCAAAGCTGAAAGAGAACGAGACAGCTCTTGGGTGTTTCTTTTCCAGATAGGAAATATTGCGCGCAGATTCAGTGCTGCGAGTTTGTCCTCTCGATACTTCCTTAAGTCTTCCAGAAAAATGTCTCCAAACACAACCGAAGTAATTCCGGCATCCTTGTATTTTGTAAGAACTCGTCTCATGTTCGATTCATATTCTTCATTAGATGCATTCTTTGAAATGAACACTTTTTCAAGTGGAAAGCCTAATGAAGTAACTTGTTGCTCGAGCAGAATTCGCCGAACACCGTGCATGCTGATTCTGTCGTAGTCCTCGGTCACAGTGGTCAGCAAGGCAGCTATTTGATAGTTTTGATCTTTGAGGATTTCATACAGAGCCATGGCACTATCTTTTCCTCCACTCCACGAAACGATTACACTTTCCATAGTTGTGAACCCTCGCTTATTAAAGTAGTTTGTGACTTTTGTGAAAAAGCCGATAGACTGTTTGGCGGCCTAACGAACGGAGCTAAGCTGCGGCAACGAAGTGCCGCAGCGACGGAATCCAGTCCGCGCGTGGCAAGTCACGTCCGATTGTAGCTGGTTGTTTCGCGCGTGCAAAATCGTCGACGGCTGGTTCCGTCAGCTTGAGCGACTGGTTAGGCGGGCAAAAAAGAAAGGAAAACTATTGAAGGGCCTGGATGATTTCTTTGTTTCCCCGCAACATTTTGTTCACTACAGTTTGAGTATCTATTTTCTTCTGCTTAGCAACTTTCTGCACAAAGTCGGCGATATCCTTATCAAGGTATATGGGAAGATTCAAACGAACACCCTCACGATAGAATTTGCCACTTACCCCGTTTGAAAAATCATATTCCTTCTTCATTCTTCACCTTTGATTGTATTGTTTTTCTTCCCGTTTTGTTGCTCGCCGAGCTGAAATTATCCTTATCGTTGACGTCTCTTGGTCTATTTCTCGAAAGGTATGGATGACGACAATTGTGACATCATTTCGATCTTTTCCGATCGTGATCCATCGGTCTTCTTGGGAACTGTGTGTATCATCAAATATTGACAGCATGAATGGATCAATGAAAACCTCTGAAGCTCATTCAAAGGTGACTTTATGTTTTTGGAGATTTGTCTTTGCTTTGGTTGGATCCCATTCAAAATTGAATTGCACTACTTAGTCCTTTAGCATTTACTTGAAGATCACAAATTTCTTGATCAAATGCCAGAGTTTGCCCGCCTAACGGACCGGAGCTAAGCTGCGGCAACGTGCAGCCAAATCAATCGTAGAATATAGCGCGGCCGACATTGCCATTTCCTAAAAAAAAATGCGCGCGGCCAAATTGTCGACGGCTGGTTCCGTCAGCTTGAGCGACTGGTTAGCTGGCAAGGCATTAATCGCATGAACTGAAATCATAGAACTTGCCATTGTGGTATACGTATGTATCACACTGATTGCCAATGATCGTTGCGATGGTAATACAATCGACATCAAAAGTAACACTTGGCTGATCCTTTACGATTTTGTAGGTAAGCGCAGGGTCTAAATCACCAAAAACTGCGACGTATGTATTCTTCGACTGAATTGATAGATAATAATAATCGATCCAAAATTTAGAAATGTTGTACGATCGAAGAATAAATGCGTTGTATTTGTCACCATCCGAGACAATCGCAACGTAGTGCTCGGTCAGAGTCGACTTATTACCGGTCACAACAACGAAAACATAATCAGGTTTCTTATCTTTATTCAAATCACATTTAAAGAATGAGTCATATTTTGGATTTAACGAATCCTCAGAAAGCTTAGCGATTCTCCAATCACGAAGCTTTTCATTTAATGACGTCGTCACTGCTGGCGGTAAAACCAATGAAACAGGATATGTTAGAGTGTCATGTTTTACGACAGGTAAATTCTTAATTTTTGCTTTTTTCTCAGGCAGATTCTGCAATGCGAAGCCATCCGGACTAGTATCTTCAATTTTGAACTTTATTGGTACGGTCGCAATCACGTCAATTCCTTGGCCATCTTTTATGGCTGGTTTGAATATCCAATGGAGACATGATTCAAGCGCAGCTCTATTGAGTATTTTATTTGCGCTCCAGGTTATTTTGCATTGTCTTACCGTACCCTGCGCCGTAACCCAGCAACTCACGTAGACTATGCCCTCAATTTTTTGATTGTAAGCTGCAGGTGGGTAAAGGGGATTAAAGCATTTTAAGGTTTCTGGTTTTACATCTACTGGTGTGTAGGGAGACGGAGGGACGCCCGGCGGATTGTCCTTATAATATGCTAAATCATCAGTCAGAACAATCTCCCGCGTTTGTCCAAGTGTAACGCTTTGCGAAAGAACCAGAAGCAAGATAAAAGTTAGTGCGCAGAAGGTTTTTAGAATTAATTGAGTCATGGTAGATGTTTTTTCTTGCCAGCTAATGAACCGGAGCTAAGCTGACGGCGGCGAACTGGTTGATTAACGTAGACTGCACGCGCGAGGGATGCCGCTTTTTCCTAATTGTCCCACAACGCGCGGCCAAATCGTCGACGGCTGGTTCCGTCAGCTTGACCGTCTGGTTAGGCGGTGACGGTTAGATTTCGATTCCAGCATTTAATGTTAAAACTCTGTTCTTGATGTCAGGTGAATTCGAATATGAGTATAAAACTCTCATCCCAATATCATATCGAATATCGACCATAATCGTTGTTGTCGGCAAATTAATATTAATCCCTGCACCGAAAATAATTCCAAAATCAGTGGAGTTAACATTTTGTAGATCCTCTTCGTTTGACGACGCTCCGATTAAGCCTTTACTACTAAGTTTGAATGCAACTTCAGGTCCGGCAAATATATTAGGCCTGACGATCATAAGTGAAGAAGTATTTAACTTTAGGAGAACTGGAATCTCTAAATATGAAATCTTTGCTGTCACAGTTCCAGAACCAGTTGAGATGGGCCCTATTTCGTCCGCTACTGGGTAATCCACTTTATATCCCTTCACGGTGTAAAGCAATTCAGGCTGTAGAGCAAGCAAACCAGCAACGCTGAATGTTGCAAACATTCCAGCATTGAAAGAGGTGATCGATTGGCTACTTACATTTGCACCGCCAATGGTGGCAATATTGAGCCCAGCTTTCACACCGGTATTTATCGATTGGCTATAACCGTTTGTTGCGATAAATACAACAATTGTGCATGTAAGCAAGAGATTCCTTTTCATTTTGAAGATCCTTTTGCGAAGGTGACAGAAGAATAAATCAGAAGAATCAATTGTGTTTTACATACTTTAAGTTTGGATTCATTATTTACACCACCTAACGGACCGGAGCTAAGCTGCGGCAACGAAGTGCCGCAGCGACGGAATCCAGTCCGCGCGAGACGAGTCATGTCCGATAGTAGCTGGTTGTTTCGCGCGTGTTAAATCATCGACGGCTGGTTCCGTCAGCTTGAGCGACTGGTTAGCTGGCAAGGCCCCCTTTAGTGTGAGGCGAATTGGGCAGGTTCCATCCAAGCTGGTTTTAAACCCCCATACAAAACGTCTGGATCGATATCTGCCCCATTTTCCCATGCGATCGTTTTCATTCGTTGATCAACATGTATAGAGCGAAAAAGTTTTGGATCATTCTTAATTGGGTCAAAAACTGGGCCGTGCAAATACGGTTCCAAATCTATTTCCTTTTTGGTTCCATCCGTAAACTCGATTTGAACGCGATAGCCAACTGTTGGATTGACAGAGCGAACTCTTACGAAATTGTTCATAGTGTTTTTCTCCAAATTAGACTAGAGGTTCAATTTCTTTGAGTGGAACACCTTCTTTTGCACGTTCCCAATTCTCCAATAATTCATTTCGATGAAGTGATGCCCATTCAACCACAAGTGCCCGAGCGCGATTGGGTAACTCTCCCGAATAAACCTCTAAAGTGTCCATTTGGAAAAGTGCTTCGCGCTCCGCATATTCAGCATGGAAGTGTGGCGGTGCATGATCATTATAGTAAATATATATAATGATACCGAAGAACTCACTAATACTTGGCACGTAGGCTACCTTCTTGTTAAGTGAAAGGTACTAATCTTCGTGAAAACTTGCCACCTAACGGACCGGAGCTAAGCTGCGGCGACGTGCAGCTAAATCATTGGTAGAATATACGCGCGGCAAGCACACCCCTTTCCCTGAAAAATTTTTTGCGCGTGGCGAAAAGCTGACGGCTGGTTCCGTCAGCTTGAGCGACTGGTTAGGGGGGCGTCTCGACTTTGAAACGAAACGAGGTGGTGCTTTGATAACTTTTGTTTCTTTTGCGCCTCTGCAATAATTGCTTTAATATCGAAATTCAATTTTGCAGCTTGCGTTTCTCGAATTTGTCGTACTTCGTCGACTATGTGATCTGTATTCATAGTGATCCTCCCATTAATTCTTCTGGTGTACAAATGATCGGGAAGGAAAATCCTTCCTTAATACAGATATTTTTGACCGCGTTAAAAATTGTTGCATTGGCTATATGTGCACAATTCCAAGTCATTAAATAATCCATTCCGTGAACCGATGCAATCGCTATATGCGCGGCATCTGTTGCTGCCTTCTTGGGAATGATGTTATTTGACAGCAATGCTTCCGCTAAACGGAGGACGTCATCGTTAACTTCAAGTTGTGGAAAGATCTCAATTGCATTGAGCCTCTTTTGTGATTCCGTTTTATCTCCACCGGAAGCCTCATCAATTATGAACTGAGAAATGAAAATTTCAAAATGTTCTCGTCGAGTATCCCACCAAGCCCTTGTCGTTTGCTGATGCCCCGCAACTATTAAATCTCGACTTGGCGGTGAAACAAGGTAACTCGGAATGGTGGTTTCAATGTATAGTTTTGGTTTCATTTAGAACAAGATAACCGCTTTCTAGGACTCTTTCAATAGTAGTATAAAACAGGATAGCCCGCCTAACGAACCGGAGCTAAGCTGCGGCAACGAAGTGCCGCAGCGACGGAATCCAGTCCGCGCGAGACGAGTCATGTCCGATTGTAGCTGGTTGTTTCGCGCGTGTTAAATCATCGACGGCTGGTTCCGTCAGCTTGAGCGACTGGTTAGGCCGCAGCACCTTGTGAATGTTTCAAATTAGACCTGACTCTTGATTTGATCTTTCTTCATGTCTCGTTCCGCTGATGCTTGGGCTATTAATTGTTTTGCTAATGACAAACCTTTCGCAATCTCATTGAGGTCGGTTGCTTTTCCGTTAATTGAAGGTGGCTGATATTCAATGGAACCGGTTGCAGAAAAATCATCTTCAGAAACCAAAATTCCATAAACTCGTCCGATTTGTGGTTCGATGATATTGTCCAATGGATTATCAAGCCTTTCTTTGACATCAATTCTAAGTACCTTCATTGGGTCTTGGTTGGGGAGTATCTCAACAAAACCTATGACAATAATTTCCCGTTGATCAAACGCATTAATCAAAGAATAGAGTTTGCTTGACGTACCGAAACCTGTCGTATGAAACCAAGCCTTTCGGAAGTCTTCGTATGTTTTCCCATCTTTCAATCTTCTTGTAATAATTGAGATTACTTTCATCGATATTCTTCTTTCTTGTTCTGCAACCTACGGGATTTTTAGATGAGTTGCGTAGACAGAAAATGTGCTGCGGCCTAACGGACCGGAGCTAAGCTGCGGCAACGAAGTGCCGCAGCGACGGAATCCACTCCGTGCGTGGCAAGCTACGTCCTATAGTAGCTGTTCGTTTCGCGCGCGCAAAATCGTCGACGGCTGGTTCCGTCAGCTTGAGCGACCGGTTAGGCGGTTGCGCCTGTGAATAATTTTGAGTAAAATGAACCATGCCTGAAATAAGCCGGTTTCTTGGAATCGTTGTTGCAATCTTTTACCGAGATCACGGACCAGCTCATTTTCATGCAATTTATGGCGATTATCACGTCACCGTGACTATTGAAACCGGTGTTGTTTCTGGAGATTTTCCAAAGCGAGCACTTTCGCATGTACTTGAATGGCTTGATCTCCATAGAACCGAATTACTTGAAGATTGGGAACTCGCTAAACAACGGCAACCATTAAAAAAAGTTTCTCCTCTTGAGTAAAATATGATCGCACAAGTTACGGATGCTAAATATATTGAAAAGTACACTATTTGGATCAAATTCCATGATGGTTCCGAAGGTAAAGTTGACCTTAAAGATGAACTTTGGGGACCTGTGTTTGAACCGCTGAAAGACATCGATCACTTCCGCAAATTTTCAGTCCATCCTGATTTACACACCATTACATGGGAGAATGGTGCAGATTTCTCGCCTGAGTTTCTTCACAGTATTCTTCGCGCAACCGCCTAACGGACCGGAACTAAGCTGCGGCAACGAAGTGCCGCAGCGACGGAATCGAGTCCGCGCGAGCTAAGTCCCGTCCGATTGTAGCTGGTTGTTTCGCGCGTGCGAAATCGTCGACGGCCGTTTCCGTCAGCTTGAGCGACTGGTTAGAACGCGCGCAATTGTTATACTTGATTTTATCATAATTTTGTATTAATTTGTACTATATAATCGGAGGAGAAAAAAATGCCTATTATTAAATCTATATCAAGCATGCGCAATCGTACTCGTGAAATCTCCACTCTTGCCCGTGAAAAGGATGAGCCGATCTATCTAACCAAGAACGGCGAAGGTGACTTGGTCGTGATGACAATTGATCATTACGAGAGGCTGAAAGCTCAAGCGGAACTCTTTGAGAAATTAGGAGTTGCTCAGGCTCAAGCAGCTGCTGGAAAGAAGGGAATAACACATTCTCAGATGATTGCAAAACTTCGACGTCGCGCTCATGCCTAATCAGTATGTTATCCGTTACCTTCCGATTGCTCAAGACGACCTCATAAGTATTTACGATTGGATAGCGAAAGATAGCCCTGCACGTGCGTCATCATTCGTTGAAAAAGTCGATAAGCGAATAGGAGCTCTTGCTCAATCCCCATATCTTGGAAGAATTCCTCGCCATCCGCGCCTTCAGGAATATGGATACCGAACGTTGATTCTTGACTCTTACCTTGTTTTTTACAAAATCCGCAATCAACTAATTGAAATCCATCGAGTTGTGCACGCCTCTCGGAACCTCGACCACGTTATTTAATACTTGTCTGAAACGAAATTTAGTTCGCGCGTTCTAACGGATCGGAGCTAAGCTGCGACAACGAAGTGCCGCAGCGACGGAATTCGGTCCGCGCGAGCCAAGTCCTGTCAGATTGTAATTGGCTGTTTCGCGCGAGCAAAATCATCGACGGCTGGTTCCGTCAGCTTGAGCGACTGGTTAAAACGCACACATATGTTCTTTGTTTAAAGTATACCGTTTTTTTTATGCAATAAATCAGTTGTTGTATCGTCTGTTTACTTGTACCGTTCGCAATAACAATTTCTTTTAGGAGAGTCTAATATGCTAAATGAAAATGACCTTCAAAACCAAGAATTAGCCCAAAAAGGGTTTGCCGAACATTATGAAGAAGGTGGAAGCGCACCGTGGGATATTGGTAGTCCGAAACCACCTTTTGTTGAAATAGCTGATCAAGTTATTGAACCAATACTTGATGCAGGATGTGGAACTGGGGACAATTCGATATTCTTTGGTTCCAAAGGACTTAAAGTTGTGGGTATTGATTTTGTGGAAAAAGCAATCATAAAAGCAAAAAACAAAATCAAAGGACGCAATTTGCCAATAGAATTCTTAGTTAAGGATGCCGTAGAGCTTAAAGATTGGAATATGAGATTCAATACTGTCATCGATAGCGGCCTTCTTCATGCAATTTGGAATAAGGAAAAGTATATAGAAGGTCTTAATCATATTGTTAATTCAGGAGGCCGTATATATGTGTTTTACTTTAGAGAAGATCCATCATGGCCTCACGGGATATCGGATAACGAACTTAAACGATTATTTTCTGAAAGTTTGGAAATCGAGTCAATTAAGTTTTTTGAAACTGATGAAAAAGAACTCGGAGAATATAAAATGAATTTCGCCATCATCCGAAAAAAATAATATTCTTTGATTAGTTGTGGCCGGCATTTCGCCTAGCTGTTTGAAAAACGAATCAAGCATTTTATGCGTTCTAACGGACCGGAGCTAAGCTGCGGCGACGTGCAACGTCGCCGCGGCAGTCATTCCGCGCGTGGTATGTTCCGTCAGATTGTAACTCCTATTTCCGCGCGTGCAAAATCGTCGACGGCTGGTTCCGTCAGCTTGAGCGACTGGTTAGCCCGCCTTCTGCTTATTTACTGCAAGAACCTTTTTCAATCTTTTTTCGATTTCATGAAATGTTTTTGGAACTACCCAACAATCTTTGATTATTCCATTTGAATCAATAATGTATGCAGTTGGGAATGCAATTGTTTGGAATGGTTTTGACAATCGTTGCTCCTCTAGATATGCAATGATGCCAGAATAGTTATGATCGTTATAATGTCTCTTGAGGAAATCTTTAGCGGCAAAAAACAAATAAATAACTTCTACACCTTGTCCTGCATATAAATCTTCAATTCTGCTCAGCTCAGGCGCTTGCATTTTGCAACCGGAGCAGTTTGTAGTAGCAAGTTGAATGATTAATACTTTTCCCTTGTATTGATCGAAATTAGCTGAATTTGAAGTATCTTTGACAGGGCGAAAGCTAATATTTTGAACTTTAGTCCCAAGAAATTTTTCCATTTCCTTTTCAAGTCCATTAATGCCCTTACTTTGAATAAGTTTGAATGCCCAATCTTGCGACAACCAGTCTTGTGAAAGGGTGATGTTGGCAAACAATAATATCAAAATAGAAGGCAACAATATTTTGATTCGCACTCTGTTTTCTTCCTTTCTAGAAGGCAGGCTAACGGACCGGAGCTAAGCTGCAGCAACGAAGTGCCGCAGCGACGGAATCCAGTCCGCGCGTGGCAAGTCCTATCCGATTGTAGCTGGCTGTTGCGCGCGCAAAATCGTCGATGGCTGGTTCCGTCAGCTTGAGCGACTGGTTAGGCGGGCAAAAGCAATTAAGAAATGATTACTTAGAGGTTTCGATGAACTCTTCTTCAGTTATACCCGCCTTTGAAATTAAACTGCGAAGCGTTCCTCGAGCTACTTGTGGATGGTTAGGAATTGATAACGTTGCAATGTGTCCCTCTTTCGTCATAATGATATGGCTCCCTTTTTGACGAGCAACTTGCCAACCAAACCTTTCGAAGGTTTTGACAACCTCGCGTGGTCGGAGAAGGGGAATAGGAGGCATTACACCATGACCTCAACTTGTTTCGTTGTAACAGTGAGAGGCATGCCTTTTTCGGCGCGTACTTCGAGAGTTTCCCTAATTGCATCCTCAATATTGCGCTGAGCTTCCTCTTCGGTTTTGCCCTGACTTACGCAGCCAGGAATCGAAGGACATTCTGCGATAAACATGCCATCTTCGTCGCGCGTTATGGTTACTGTAAATTTCATAGCTTTATTCCTCCTATGCTATAAATATCCGAGAAGCGAGGGACAAAAGCAACTGGTGGAGTTAAGGGAACTTTTGCCCGCCTAACGAACCGGAGCTAAGCTGCGGCAACGTGCAGCCAGTTTCCTGTAGACTATACGCGCGGCAGACATCGCCTTACCCTAAAAATTTTTTCAGCGCGCGGCCAAATCGTCGACAGCTGGTTCCGTCAGCTTGAGCGACTGGTTAGCCGCACAGGGTGTTGCTTTATCATATAAATGCTATTATATTGATAGAAAAAAAGGAGCCAGATAATGCCAACAATTAGACCTATTTCTGACTTGAGAAACAAATCGAACGAAATTTCGAATTTCGTTCACAGTTCTAGTGAACCTATATTCATCACCAAAAATGGCGAAGGTGATATGGTTGTTATGTCGATTGCTCATTATAGTCAATTGCAGAAAAAGCTTGAACTCTACTCTAAGCTTGCGGTAGCTGAATCTCAACGAGTTGCCGGAGATAAAGGCCGCCCACTTGATAAGATTATGAAAGACATTAGAAAGCAAATTCGTGCCAAAGCCTAAATATCGTGTTCGTCTCTTAACTGCTGCCGAGCAAGATTTCAAAGAGATTGTCGATTACATTTTAGCAGACAACGTTACTGCCGTACTTTCTATTGCAGATAAAATAGAAACCAATTTACACTACCTCGAAAACAATCCGCAACTGGGTCGCATTCCTAATGATGATGAACTGCTTCGATTAGGCTATCGGTATTTAATTGTTCTAGATTACTTGATATTCTATAAAATCGAAGGTACCACAATCTTTGTATACCGAATTCTTCACGGTGCCCGTAATTACAAATCATTGCTTTGACAATGCCGCTTCTGTGCGCCTAACGGACCGGAGCTAAGCTGCGGCAACGAAGTGCCGCAGCGATGGAATCCAGTCCGCGCGAGGTATGTCCAGTCCGATTGTAGCTGTTAGTTTCGCGCGTGTTAAATCATCGACGGCTGGTTCCGTCAGCTTGAGCGACTGGTTAGGGCGCGGAACGATTGTCTCATACTCACAGAACATATGGTACTAGTGCCGCCACGCGTTGAGCATAAGATTCATACGAATTACCAAATTGAGCCCGCATCCATTTCTCTTCGAATTTTAGCTTATTCCACAAAACGACGAAAATAAGAATTACCGCGAGTACTCCGCGCCACTTGCCTTGAGCAATTGCCGAACCGATAAATGCCAACAGAAGACCGGTATAAATCGGATGGCGTGCAAGAGCATACGGTCCGCTCGTAATGAGTTCGTGATCCTTCTTAATTGTTACGGCTTGACTCCAGTTTTGGCCTAGGTGATTGCGCGCCCAAATTGAAAACAAGAGGCCGCCTACGGTAAGAACACAGCCTATCCAAAACCTGACTATCCCCAATGAAATAAAATGTTTATCGAGAAACCCTAGCGGAATATCGGGGAAGGCAAGGAGCATGGCAGCACACACAATGGAGACGAATCGAATTCGTCTTGGTAGGGCTGATTCGATTAGTTCTGTTGTTTTGACGTTTGTGGATTTCGCCCACCAATAAATCAAATAGGCGAGCCACAGTGCATCGAAAAGGTAGTCGTAAATAATTGTCATATGCAATTCTCCGCGCCCTAACGGACCGGAGCTAAGCTGCGGCAACGAAGTGCCGCAGCGACCGAATCCAGTCCGCGCGAGACGAGTCATGTCCGATAGTAGCTGGTTGTTTCGGGCGCATTAAATCGTCGACGGCTGGTTCCGTCAGCTTGAGCGACTGGTTAGGCGGCGCTTTGAAATAGAATGCGCACGCCTCGTTAAAGTGCGTACGATTGTACTTGGCAGCTTAAGAGAAACGAAGTATTTGGCAGGATATAGATAGTCTTCTCCACTTTCATCGATGATTCGTAAATCACCATCGTGTTCCGCCTCCTTATCAGGAACTATCCGGTAAACCTTGTGGAGTTCGAGTGAGGCAGGATACTCCGAATTGTTAATACAAATGGAAAATCGCGGGGATAAGACTTGTCTGGTTTTCATAGTGTTAATCCAAGTATCGTTTACGTTTATATTCCTTTTTTCCAATACCGTGGGCTTCATACCAATGAAGTTCTGCTTTTTTTACCATTCCATTTGAAAGCCGAATCAAGGCTATACCTTTCATTTTGCGCCAACGTCCGCGTCCATAATATTTTTGTAATCGAATAAGATCGCGTATAGCGCTACCAATTGCGATTGTCTCAATTTCGGAAATTTCACTGACGATATCAAATGATTCCATCAATGTTTAATATAAAAGTATTTGACAACGAGTGCAAGATGCGCCGCCTAACGAACTGGAGCTAAGCTGCGGCGACGTGCAGCCAGTTCCATGTAGACTATACGCGCGGCAGGCATCGCCATTTCCTTAAAAAATTTTTTTCTTGCGCGCGGCTAAATCGTCGACGGCTGGTTCCGTCAGCTTGAGCGACTGGTTAGGCGGCGCACTCAATGATTTTGATCAGAATGCCAGATGGACCTGTCAAGTTGAGCTATCTGGCCGGCCCAGTTCAGAAAGTGTATCCTAAGCTTATACACGGCCAATAATACTCGAAAACATTATGCCAATTGCTGGAAACGAAAACAGTATGGTCTGGAGATCCGGTCGATAATGTGCCATACGAAGGGACAATTCCTATCCTAAAGTTCAACCCTCCATTGAGTGGCTGATATCGATACGCGATAACAGCAGTAAAAAAGGTAATTTTAGTGTCCACGATTATCTCTTCTTGCGTGAGTATTCCCGGAATTTGAAACCTACTCGTAGGGCTATACGTCATCCCCAAACCCAGTTCCAACTTACTATTCCCAGATCCATAGAAATAGTTCACTGTCAGAGGAATGACGTGAATAGTAAGCGTAGAGCTTGCATTGGTGGGCGAAAGGGAATAGTAAGAGTATCCAATGCGAAAACCGAACGATGGAGTAAATAGGCGGTCATAGTTGAGAGAATAGAATACTCCGTTGCCCCCAACCTCACAAAACACCGTATTCTTTGCCGGGTCAGCAATTTGCGTCTGGCCATAGGAAATATCAATCAAACAAACGCTTAAAATCACGATAGCCATTTTTATACAAATCAATGAAGGTTTCATCGGTACGTCTCGCTAATGATGATGTCATTGAGAATAAATGTTTGCGCCGCCTAACGAACCGGAGCTAAGCTGCGGCGACGAAGTGCCGCAGCAACGAATCCAGTCCGCGCGAGCTAAGTCATGTCCAACAAGTAACTGATTGTTTCGCGCGTGTTAAATCGTCGACGGCTGGTTCCGTCAGCTTGAGCGACTGGTTAGGCGGCAAGCAATAGCTCAATAGACAAGTGATAATGTGAGCGATTAATTTCTGCTAATTTGTTTATGCTATCACAGAAGCGTCTGGCGAATTAAGCGTCTCCAATATTACTGGATCCATTTGTTTGTGTTTTACACGTTCCCAAAGTCTTCTCCACCAGGTCAGTTTATCAATCCTTCTTCCTAACAATTTGTTGATTTCTATGAGACGGTTGTCAATCAATTCTTTCTTTATTTGTATTGAACCAAGATAATGCCATCCTCCGTTAGCATTTTTCGTTCCTGCAAATAGGGGTGCAAGAATATGAAAAGCCCATTCGATGTCCCAAGTTTGTTTGAGAATCCCTCCGTGAACAAAGGTTTGAGTCCAATCAAAGATTGCTTCTATGATCGGGAGGCCTATCGGCAATGTAATGCTCTCTGCATGAGCTTTGATGAAGAAGAAAAAGAATTTCTGAGGTGTTTTAGCAACCCTTCCGTCTTGTTCATATATTGCATGAATTCCAAATGCATTTCTGAGCCGTACTTCAACAGCCTGTCGAAGCACCATGACAGATGTTGGTGCAAGAGCGAAACCACCGAGACGTTTTGGATTAAAATCTTCATAGAGTAGCATTATTGCAGTATCGAATAGCTCTTTAGAACCTAAAACGCCTCTTTTTCCTATTCCGTAATTACGAGATTTCTTTTCGGTTTCCACCGATACATAGTTAAGATATTCTATTCCTTCACGGACCAATTCTCGCATCATTTGGACGCAAAAGAGCAAAGCGGTTAAGTCTGGTTTCTTGGCCAAATCAATGACTTGTTGGTCAATTCGTTTCACGCTCTTTAGAAATGCATACATTTCAATTTGATAGTACAATTTTAGACTCTTGGTTTTCACCTGACGTAGGAAAATTTGTCCTGCAACGTGTTCATCAGAATATTCCTTAGCAGTAGGGAACCAGCGTTTGTATATTTCTGTATAGCATTGATTAAATTCATCTCTATTTTGCTCCCAATCTGCCAGCACAAATTGATTTACATCCTGAGTGTATTTATCAATCAAAGCTAAGAAGTTTGATAACTTCTGAGGGATTGGCATCATATTATTGAAGTCCATTTTGGATTACCTTAGTTTATGAAGACTATCTAATTTAAATGGCTCGATTGCATTCCTAAATATTTACTAAAGCCATTTTTGCCGCCTAACGGACTGGAGCTAAGCTGCGGCAACGAAGTGCCGCAGCAACCGAATCCAATCCGCGCGTGGTATGTCTCGTCCGATAGTAGCTGGTTGTTTCGCGCGTGCAAAATCATCGACGGCTGGTTCCGTCAGCTTGAGCGACTGGTTAGGTGGCAGAGAGAGTTGGTTAATCTGCACAATACCTCGCGCTAAGAATGTTTTATTTTTGATACTATTTGTAGACATAGCTTCTAAGCAAGATTACATGGGAAGCTTTCGAACTTGTAGGTAAGAAGATACCAACACACATTCTACTAAATAAACTTGACTGTTTGTAGACTCAAGCTTATGGAAGCTCAATTGGAAAAGCGAATCTTGAATTACTGAAACTATTTCTTTCTTAGCCATTCCAAGTTTTTGCCACCTAACGGACCGGAGCTAAGCTGCGGCAACGAAGTGCCGCAGCGACGGAATCCAGTCCGCGCGTGGCAAGTCATGTCCGATAGTAGCTGGTTGTTTCGCGCGTGCAAAATCGTCGACGGCTGGTTCCGTCAGCTTGAGCGACTGGTTAGGGCGACGTTACATTTTACTTGTTTTCGTCAGTTCTTTTACCAAATAGATCATTTGTCCAATATGATGATGAAAGTGTACAGCACATCGGACGAAAATGCTCAAGCGGTCTTTCGTGTCATCTGCACCACTCGCGCTATAGGGTTGCATCCAGTCGCTAGCATTTTGTTTTTCCAATGTGACAATCACCATCTCTACAGCATCATTGAGTTTTTTTATAACCAGATCTTTCTGACCGATGTAGCTTGCCGAAAATTCTAGCTCTCGGTCTCGTATATATCCCGTGTGGGCAATTTGAGAGCCAATATAATAATTCAGATTTCCTGTTAGATGAAGTACGAGGTTCCCGAAGCTGTTACCGTATTGGTAAGGTTTGGTCCAGAATTGTTCTTCGGTAAGTGGTTTTGCAAGTGCATTGACTCGCTGACCAAAATCCCGATAATTATAGATGAGACTATTGATGATTGCGTTTGAGAGATCGTTCATATATTGAGAAGTTTGTTGAGTCGCCCTAACGGACTGGAGCTAAGCTGCGGCAACGAAGTGCCGCAGCGACGGAATCCAGTCCGCGCGTGGCAAGTCATGTCCAATAGTAGCTGCCTGTTTCGCGCGTGGTAAATCATCGACGGCTGGTTCCGTCAGCTTGAGCGACTGGTTAGCCGGCACGCAAGATAGTTTTGGAATGCCCCTTGGAGTGAGATAGGTGAGTAGAGCTAAGAGGCGATCGCAAGTGATTTAATCGGAAGCGATGCAGACTCAAGTCGTCGCAGGTCCACGATCTTGCTTGCACGGTCAATATCAATTCCAACAATTGCACCTTTGTCATCAAAATCTATGACGACCCCAGTTGCCACTTCT
Source organism: uncultured Bacteroidota bacterium (assembly GCA_963717445.1). Lineage (GTDB taxonomy): Bacteria > Bacteroidota > Ignavibacteria > UBA10030 > UBA8401 > JAGVPT01. The sequence continues at coordinate 3,702,233 of OY970334.1, forward strand.
TTGGATTCCACGCTTGTCTTTTCCGACAGGTCTATGTAGAGTGAGTCGGTCTCAGGATAGTAGTTAAATTTCATTTTTATTCCTCCTTAAAATCCCTGTCAGGAAAAGCATTGTGGACAGTTTCTCCATCAGCTAAAGTAACAACTCTCAGATACTTTTGCAACTCATCAATATATGCCCAAAAGCGAATTCGTCCTTCAGGCTGGATTTCTCTTTTAACTGGCGCTTTCAGAACTTGTTCAATCCATTCAGTTTTCAAATAAGGTCGTTTAATGAGGACCTGTTCTCTGAAATAGCGAGTTGTTTTCATCAATTAAATATACGAAAAAGGTAGCTTTAAAAAAGGGATTACGGCGAGATGTTGACCGTGCCGGCTAACGAATCGGAGCCTAAGCTGCGGCAACGAAGTGCCGCAGCGACGGTTGCCTGTCCGCGCGAGCCAAGTCCCGTCCAATAGTAGCTGATTGTTTCGCGCGTGTTAAATCATCGACGGCTGGTTCCGTCAGCTTGAGCGACTGGTTAGGTTGCTATTTGTTTGTCAAGGTGACTTGACTTTATGTCAGATTTGACATATATTGCTTTTATATGATACCAGGCGATAAACCTTTAGTATGGCTTCACATCGAAATCAAGACGCTCCATTTTCGAAGACCGCACGCATAGAGGCTGGCTTCCTTTTGCGACGGCTTCAGATTGGCGAAAAGCTTGCTTTGCCGTGGTCTCGTCCAATGCCTTCTATTGGAAATAGATGCCATGAATTGCGCATCAATGATGAAAACCTTAATTGGCGTATCATTTATCGTATTGATACCGATGCGATTGTTATTTTGGATGTATTCCAGAAACAGACACAACGCACTCCTCAGAATGTAATAGAAAGATGTAAGAAAAGAATTCAAATGTACGACAATATTTAAGGAGAAATTTATGAACAGAACGAAGAGACAACGATTAGAAGCGAAAGGGTGGAAGGTTGGAAACGTTCGTGAATTTCTCTCCCTTTCTCCAGAAGAAGCTGAATATGTTGAACTCAAACTCACTTTGAGTAAAAACCTCCAAGAACGGCGTCGATCGTTAAAGCTGACTCAACATCAAATGGCTCGACTCTTAAAATCAAGCCAATCGCGGATTGCCAAAATGGAAGCTGGCGATCCTTCGGTTTCGATTGATTTGCTTGTTCGATCTCTCCTCACACTGCGAACTCCCCGAAAAGCTCTTACACGTACACTATCTGCGTAAGAGCGACAAATGGCAACCTAACGGACCGGAGCTAAGCTGCGGCGGCGAACAGCCGCAGCCAAGTAGTTCGTTGCGCGGACGTTCCAGTCAGATGCTCCTAAGTTCGTCCAACAACGCGCGGCGAAATCATCGACGGCTGGTTCCGTCAGCTTGAGCGACTGGTTAGCCAGCCAAACTTGATAAGAGGGTTATACATCTTATTCGTAAAAACCGATTGTCTTTCTTCCGAATTTTTCAGTTTTGAGTTGACTAAATTGGTAAACTTTTTATATTACAATAAACTTAATACAAAGGGGTTGTTAAATGAAATCAGTGAATTCTCGTGATCTCGGTAAAGTTCTCAAAGATAAGCGACAATTACTCGGAATCACGCTTTCGAGTTTGAGTTCAAAACTGAAGGTAACAAAAGGGTACCTTTCCCGCTTAGAAAGTGGGAAGGCAATTCCTTCTACGACAATGATCAAGAAATTAGCTGGCTCTCTTAAACTTGAATCAGGTCGATTGAGCATTCTTGTTGGTCGCTTTCCTTCAGATGTTGAACAGATTCTGTATAAGAACCCGATTGCTGCCCCTGCAATATTACGTGAAACTTTTACGAGTTATGGCGATAACTCTGATCGGCACGATGTCGCTGTAAAGATCAATGAAACGAAAAGTCCAACATTTGAGCAAGCCAAAGAGATTCAATTCCGGCATCTCTATGAAACAGTGCAAGACGATTGCTTACACTGGCTTGATGAGCGAAAGAGCAATAGCATTCATGCTGTCGTGACTGATCCACCTTATGGTCTCAAAGAATATACCGCCACTGAGAAAACGAAAATGCGCAATGGTAATGGCGGGGTTTGGCGAATACCGCCCAAACTGGATGGATATGAACGACAACCATTGCCGAGATTTACCGTGTTGACCAGAGAAGATCGTGCTGAACTTAGAAATTTTTTCTTTGAGTGGGCTCAGAAAATTCACCGTGTTTTAGTTCCTGGTGGTCACATATTTATTGCGAACAATCCATTACTTTCGCACATCGTTTATGAAGCCATTGAGAAAGCAGGTTTCGAGAAACGAGGAGAAGTGATTCGTTTGGTTCAGACTCTTCGCGGCGGTGACAGGCCCAAAAATGCTCATCATGAGTTTCCTGATATAACTGTTATGCCACGTTCATGCTGGGAACCGTGGGGCCTCTTTAGAAAACCTTGCGAAGGAAGAGTTCAAGACAATCTTCGGAAATGGAAAACAGGTGGACTTCGCAGAATATCAAATGATCAACCATTCTGTGATGTGATTAAAAGTTCCCCAACAAGAGTCAGCGAGCGAGAAATTGCACCACATCCCTCATTGAAGCCACAGGCTTTTATGCGACAGATAGTAAGAGCTGCTTTACCACTCGGTCATGGCGTTATCCTTGATCCGTTCATGGGAGCGGGTTCAACAATCGCTGCCGCATGTAATATTGGATACAGGAGCATTGGAATTGAATTAGACTCAGAGTTCTATCGAGATGCAATAAAGGCTATTCCTAAACTCGCAGCATTGCCCACGACAAATGGTGTATTACCATCTTTGGTCGAGTCGCAGGAAGAGTTATTTATGTTGAGCTAAAATATCTTGATATTTACCGATTCCATAGTTTGGCAAACTATAAAGAAAATTGCGGCGCAACTTTTCTACACCTGAAGTAGTAATAGATGCGGTTGGAGTTCGTCTTGATGCGCCTTTGCGGCCAGAAAATGACCAATCCTTCTTAGTCAGTTTTGCGCAGAGAATTTCGACAAAAGTCATTGGGACTACTTCTTCATTCTTCTGTTTGCCAACTACATAGCGAAATACCATCAGCCAACATTTCTCTGGATTGTGTCCCTGCCATCCACCTCTCTGAATTGAAGCTTTTACTTCAATACCTTCTTCACCCTTCAAGATAAGGTTAGATGAATAAAGACCTTTTGGCAATAAATCCGGATGGCCGCCAACCTTTAGATTGGCAACAAGTGAATGTGAAGCTCTGGCGATATTTTTAACGAGGAATTCCGAGAGTATTCCTGAAAGTGAGTTGCCAAGTAATAGCTCTTCAAGCGGTCGGAAGCCACTTGTTGTAAGAAAATTGTTTACGCCATTAAAGAGGCGATAAGTCTCGGAAACTGCTTTTTCGACTTCATCTAAAGTTAACTCATATGGTAGGCTGACTCTTTGGTTGATGTACTTGGGATCAAGCTGGGTTGGTCGTTCCATATCTGCCTGTATTTGTGGTTGAGTTGATTGCATTTTGTCCGTTTAAGATACGATTGTGACTACTGTGATTCAAACCGGCTCTCTCTATTCTCATAAAGCAATGTATGTTTGAAGCGAAGTTTGGCTGGCTAACGGACCGGAGCTAAGCTGCGGCGACGAAGTGCCGCAGCCACGGAATCCAGTCCGCGCGTGGCAAGTCATGTCCGATAGTAGCTGGTTGTTTCGCGCGTGTTAAATCATCGACGGCTGGTTCCGTCAGCTTGAGCGACTGGTTAGGCGGCGTGATTATTTGCCACAAGTCTCCCATTGGTTATGGATATAGTTTTTCATGCTTGGCAAGCATTTGAACAAATTTTTGGATACGCTTTTGACGCGTCTCAACCTTTTTTGCTGTCTGTATTCTAAAAAGAATGGCGTACCTGTTTTGACTGTTTAGCGTTGCGAAGAAGGCATTCGCTTTCGCGCTCTTGTTTAGTGTAGTTTGAAAATCACTTGGCAGCACTGCTGTGCCGTGTGAATCATATGCAGTATCCCAACGACCATTTTTCTTTGCATTTTCGATCGCGCCCAGACCGGCTGATCTCATTCGACCACCTCGTATGAGTTCTAACGCTTTAGCCCGATTGATTTTGGACCAAATGCTTTTTGGTCCGCGAGGTGTGAATTTCTGTAGCCAAGACTGTTCATCATAAGTACGTTTCTGACCATCGATCCATCCGTAGCATAATGCAACTTCTAGCGTTTCCTGATAACTGACAGATTGAAGCTTGGCCGATTTTTTGGCTATTCTAATCCAGAGGCCAGCAGAAGAGTTCAAATGTTTTTGTAGCCATGTTTCCCAAGCCTTTGCGTCTTTGAAAAGATGCACGGGTAAACTTGGATTGCCTGTTTGAGGGGTTTTCACCTGCGATACTCTCGGATGTTTTTATTCGCGTATTCGAACCATGATGACCAGCCGCCTAACGTACCGGAGCTAAACTGCGGCGACGAGCCGCAGCGAGACGTAGCCAGTCCGCGCGAGCTAAGTCCCGTCCGATTGTAGTTGGTTGTTTCGCGCGTGCAAAATCGTCGACGGCTACTTCCGTCAGCTTGAGCGACTGGTTAGCCAGCGCGCCTTTTAAAGTAAGAGCGCAGTTTTCCAAGTATTGATGCATGTTTTGCTTTCGCTTCTCTCAGTCTTAACCTTAATTGATGTTTCGATCTCAAAGATACCAGGGTTGCCGGTTCTTGCATTAGGACGACATTGAGAAGAACGACTATGAAAAAATAACCAACGACTGTCTGGAGGACACAAATCATTCTCACACTAGTAGAATTTGGGATAATGTCTCCATAGGAGCTACCAGTCAACGACCCCGCACTAAAGTAGATAAAATCGATAAAGCTCCACGGAGTTAGGAGACCCTCAGCTTGCGCAAGTCGTAAATAGTCAAATAGTTTTGCATTTATTTGGCTTGTGTCTGAGAGGCGGAGAGTATCGGTGCCAAAAACGAGATCCAGTTGGTTCTGATGGTAAGTGATAGTTTTAGGAATATTTGGTTTAAATGTGTCAGAGATTTGGTGGATACTCTTAATGAAGCTAAGGCGAATCTCCCGTATTTCACTTGATTGTGTGGAGTCAAAATAGCTCATCATTTGTGAAGAATCGGATAGACTAAATCGTTTACCAAATAATTCAACTTGTCCCGGGTGGGTCTTTGCCTGCGCGATTCGTCCTTTTAATTCCTTCCGTTGCGAAGAATATTGTGAGTCGACTTGGCGAACGATTGATGGTAGCGCTCTACTGAAGGCTTCTCTTATTTCATTCAATTGGAATTCTCTTAGGCTGTCCGGATTGGAAGTGCCACTTGATGTATCAATACCGACAATCCCCACACGCGCCTTTCGAGCTTGCTCCAAAAGTTCTGCCTTGGCTGTAATTTGAAGTTGCTTAAATTTTTTAAGCGCTACGTCTGCATTAAAAACGAAATTATCGTAATTCGAGATATAGAGGATCCAGTAAATTCCAGCAAAGACTAAAGCCACTAACCAATAAGCAACGAATATGCGGATAGCGCCTTTCTATGCTTGGGTCTTAAAAAAATTGCGGGGAAATCCTCGCTTGAACCACGGGATAATATCTTTGGGCAAAAGCATTCCCGCGGTGAAGGCTAAAACTGCGGTCACAAAAAATATCACTAATGGAGTCATTTGCGTTGATCATGACTAAAGCATGTTCGCGCTGGCTAACGGACCGGAGCTAAGCTGCGGCGGCGAACAGCCGCCGCCAAGTAGCACGTTGCGCGGACGTTCCGATCAGAAGCGCTAAATCCGTCCAACAACGCGCGGCGAAATCGTCGACGGCTGGTTCCGTCAGCTTGAGCGACTGGTTAGGGCGCAGCCTTTTCACGATCTTTAGTTGCGTGTAATGGGAAGTTTGACATCATTTTGAGATGTCCCCTTGGATCAGGATTCGAATTCTTTACTTAAAAGCCGTGACTGCCGAATAATCGATTTTAATGTTCCGAGACTGATCTCTTTGTGGTTGGGCACCGGAACTGTTATTGTTGAATTGTCCGTCTTTTTCTGCATGATAATGTGGCTACCACGTTGACGGACATTTTGAAAACCATGTTTTGCCAATATCTGGCAGACCTCTTTCCCCGAAAGAAGGCGCAGTCTAGCCAACGGCGACCTCTAATCGGGTAACAAACACTTCATCATGTAACCGCTCCCGAATTTCTTGTTTAGAGGCCGTCTCAAAAAATAATTCTATTGCTTCTTGAAGATTCTCTCGAGCCTCCTCGACCGTTTTTCCCTGGCTAGCAATATCAAGTTCGGGGCAAAGGGCGACGTACATATTCTCCTCCCGCTCAATAACAGCTGTAAACTGATGTTTTTTTTGCATTACACAGCTCCTTTTCTTAGATGAATTTCATGTAGTGTACCAAATTCAATCGAAGAAAACAAACTGCAAATTGACGAGATGAGAATGCCCATGCGTTTTGCCATAGTTTTAGCGATAACGAAATGCGCTGCGCCCTAACGGATCGGAGCTAAGCTGCGGCAACGAAGTGCCGCAGCGACGGAATCCAGTCCGCGCGAGACGAGTCATGTCCGATAGTAGCTGGTTGTTTCGCGCGTGCGAAATCATCGGCGGCTGGTTCCGTCAGCTTGAGCGACTGGTTAGGTGGCGCAAGATGATAAAAAGGTTCTAAAAAAGAGCTTGACATTTTGCAATAAACTGTTAAATTTAACACATCATCCCTTTGGAACTGTCAAAGGTTTCATTGGCCCCCGATTTTCGGATTCCGAAGTCGGGGTTTTTTATTTACACCCAATTCGAGGCGAAAATGGAAAGAGTAATCGCTTTTGTAGATGGTTTCAATCTCTATCACTCCCTTGCCGACAATGGGGCATATAACAAATATAAATGGCTCAACATTAGGAAGCTCCTAGAAATGTATGTGCCAGCAAGAGAGTTGAAAGAAATTTATTACTTCACGGCCTTGACGACTTGGAATCTCGAAAAAATGGGCCGACACAAAATTCTGATTAGAGCGCTTGAGCATGTTGGAGCCAATGTAGTTTATGGGGAATTCCGGAGAAGAGATAGATTCTGTCCGAACTGTAAGAAGCAATACGTTGCACAAGAAGAAAAACAAACGGATGTAAACATTGCCATACACCTTTTTCGCCTTGCCATTGAAGATAGATACGACACCGCACTTATCATTTCCGGTGACAGCGACCTTATTCCATCAATAAAAGCTGTAAAATCAACTTTTCCTTCAAAGAAGATTGGAGTTCTCATCCCGATTGGCCGCAGAGCAGAAGAGCTAAAAGCTAATTGTGATTTCAACATCAAGATTCGTGAGAAAAATTTGTCGAAATGCCAGTTCGATAATCCTCTTGTAATGCCCGACGGCTCCCATCTGAAGAAGCCGCCCACATGGTAATAGCCAACTATGTTTTGCGCCACCTAACGGACTGGAGCTAAGCTGCGGCGACGTGCAGCCAGTTCCATGTAGACTATCCGCGCGGCAGGCATCACCTTTCCCTTAAAAATTTTTTGGCGCGCGGCGAAATCGTCGACGGCCTTGTCCGTCAGCTTGAGCGACTGGTTAGGGTGCACACACGGAAATTTAGCTGATAATTTCAACACGGAGTTTTTTCCCCAATGCCTTTGCATATTTTTCCAATGTCGATAGGCGAATATCTTCGGCATGATTCTCGATTCGAGAAATTGCGGATTTTTTTGTACGAAGCTGTTTGGCAACTGCTTCTTGTGTGACTCCAGCCTGTTCACGTGCATGTCTTAGCATTACACTGAACTCAAAAGCTTCATAATCAGCTTCGTAGTTTTTTGCAAAGCGTGCACTTTTGTTCTTTCGTTTTGCTATATACTTTTCTAAATCGCTCATTTTATTGCTCTCCTTTGATAATAATCTTGCCTTCTTTGCTCTGCTAAAGCGATTTCTTGTTGCGGAGTCTTTTGGGATTTCTTCGCGAATCCGTTAGTAAGGACAATACGATTATCGGTATCCATGAAACCAAGGACCCGAAAGATATTCCCACCAACTTGAACTCGTACTTCCCAGATATGCTCCGTTCCCACTAGCTTTTTGAAATATTGTGTAGGAACAATCTGTAGCTGTTCAACGAGCCGCATTACCCAAGTTACTTTTCTTGCTTGTTGGTCGGTAAGCGAGTCGAGGAACTCTTCAACTGGTGATTGGCCTGAAGAGCTTTCGTAAAAGGTGATTGTTCTCACTTAGCTAAGTTAACGTATATGTGAACAATATGCAAGTCTCCTTTATGCCTATTTGTTGTGCACCCTAACGGACCGGAGCTAAGCTGCGGCGGCGATCAGCTAAATCAATGGTAGAATATACGCGCGGCAAGCATAACCCCTTTCCCTGAATTTTTTTTGCGCGCGGTGAAATTGTCGACGACTGGTTCCGTCAGCTTGAGCGACTGGTTAGGCCTTGAGCGATAAAAGACGTCGCCTGTTTTTAGCAGACCCCTTTGTTTTTACTTGCTTGGTGTGAGATTTTTCAGTGCTTTTGGTAAAGAGCAAAGAGAAATCTCCCTTGTTTTCTTTCTCAATCATCAAACGATTCTTTCGTACTTCTTCGACTATTGGATCTTTCCACATATCAAACCTCCATCAATTCTTCTGGTGTACAGATAACAGGCGTAAAAAGTTTAAGCTGCTTGGTAAGTAACTCCAATGATCTTCGTGTTTTCGCACTCGCAATATGAGCACAATTCCAAGTCACGAAATAATCCATCTTATAATAACAAGCAATGGCAATGTGTGCAGCATCTAATCTTGCTTTCTCGGGGATTTCTAGTTTATCAAAGTAAATTTCTGCAATTCTTTGTATTCCGCTTTCTAATTCCAAAACCTTTATTCCTTTTAAAAAGTTCTTCCTGCGTTGAGCTGCTTCTTTATCGCCTCTCTCGCATTCTTCGATAACAAATGGAGAGACAAATAATTCGAGCTTTGGTGTTACTTGGGCCCACCATTCAGCTGTAATTCGTTGATGTGCAGCAACAACTAAATCCCTGCTAGGTTTTCCCGCTAAATAGCTGATGATGGTCGTCTCGATGTAGGCCGATGCTTTCAACGTTATTCCTTTATTTTTCAGATAGACTCTACCATAATGTAACAAATCCTATCTCAAGAATAAACCACAGTCTAAAAACGCACCAAGTTTGATAGTATAGCATTTGAGCGAAAGGCCTAACGAACCGGAGCTAAGCTGCGGAAACGAAGTGCCGCAGCGACGGAATCCCGTCCGCGCGAGACGAGTCATGTCCGATAGTAGCTGGTTGTTTCGCGCGTGCGAAATCATCGGTGGCTGGTTCCGTCAGCTTGAGCGACTGGTTAGCCAGCAACGCCAGTAGATTCTTTACTTTAATAAAAGAAATCTTTATCTTATTCAAAAGAGTGAAGGAGCATAGATCATGCCGAGAAAATATTCTTTTTTTGAAGTCTTTGGGAAAAACGCGGACGGGTCGCTTACACCACGAAGAGTTATTAACGTAAATGGGATCACATTTGGTCCGGGGGTTGTTTTTGGGCCTGGCGTTAGCTTCGGTGGTGTAGATTTTTTTCAATTTCAAAACCATGATATTGCTGCTGACGAGGACAACGGCGTCCTTATTATTCGCGGTTTTTTTGAAAAACAGTACGCATGAGTAAAGCGACCGAAAAGTTTATCCCTCTTGAAGATGTTTCAAAGCCGACCGCTCAACCTCGACTGGTTTCGTATGAGGAATTCGAAAAACATCGTAAAATTCTCGATTGGACTTTCGGTTTTATTGTTGCCGCGTTCATCGTGTTATTAACCTCTTTCGTTGTTTTCATAGTTGATGCTTGGAAACTCCATGATGAGATTCTTCGGGAGAATACCCAGGCCATTGAGTCACTTAAGAAAGAAAACCAAGATTTAAAATTTTTAGAGCTTCAGAAACAAATTGATGATCTGAAAAGAGCAACCTCTTCAAATCACACCGAAACTCCCGCCAAACATTAAAAGTAAAACCACTACGACAAATAGCGTTGCTGGCTAACGGACCGGAGCTAAGCTGCGGCAACGAAGTGCCGCAGCAACGGAATCCAGTTCGCGCGAGCTAAGTCATGTCCGATAGTAGCTGGTTGTTTCGCGCGTGTTAAATCATCGACGGCTGGTTCCGTCAGCTTGAGCGACTGGTTAGGCGGCAACGGTGATAGTAAACTCGGATACCGCCTCGAATTAAGAATGTTCTCGTTATTGATTTTGTTTATAAACATAGCTCCCAACTATGATTGTTAGGTAAGAATCCCGTACCAGATGATACCATTTTCTTGCAGACATTGCAATTAGAAAATCTGACTGCTTATAGGTTCATTCTTTTACGCAATTTGTTCTTTTTTTTCTAAACTTTGTTTTGCCGCCTAACGGACCGGAGCTAAGCTGCGGCAACGAAGTGCCGCAGCGACGGAATCCAGTCCGCGCGTGGCAAGTCATGTCCGATAGTAGCTGGTTGTTTCGCGCGTGCTAAATCATCGACGGCTGGTTCCGTCAGCTTGAGCGACTGGTTAGGGCGCATTCATGGAACAATAAAGCTGACTGTGTTTGAAAGCGGTACTCCTTCGGTATCGAATTCAACTAGCCCAGTCGCAGTAAAATTTACTCCAGGATTACCGCCGCCACCGTACACCGCGATGGCATATAGAGTGTCTCCCTCGCTTGCGACATTTCCCAAATAGTCCCTAGAAAGATCATAACTGAAATTCACTGAGCTATAAATGGTGACATAAACAATATAAATACCTGCTATTGGCACTGAATTTTTAAAAGGAGATTTCGACAAAAAGATATAAACAGTTCGACCATCATCAAGGGTATTACTGACCGTTCCTTGAAAGCGCATAATGGTACTGGTGTCAATCACGCTAAGCCGAGTGACAGATCCAGCTAAAAATTGAATCATTCTTATTGGGGAAAAGAAGAAATTTCCTCCGCCAACGAATTGGAATTGGAAAAGTTTTTGAGTGTAAAAACCATGTTTTGCAAAGGTCAAATCGTAGATTCCTGCAGGCACATTATTCAATTGCCATGAACCATCTGAAAGTGAAGTTGTTGAGTCTACGTTCGGAGAGAGAAATATACTCACGCCACTTTGGTCTTTTATTGGTCCTCCGAGAGAATCTTCCATCATAACCGAACCTATAATATTGCCAGACAATGCAGGCCCAGCCGGGCCCGTATCACCTTTACATCCCCAAATTGAAAGACTGCAGATAATTCCCACTATGACATGTTTCATATGCTGATCTCTGGATTCTCCATTTATGAATGCGCCCTAACGGACCGGAGCTAAGCTGCGGCAACGAAGTGCCGCAGCAACCAAATCCAGTCCGCGCGTGGTATGTCCAGTCCGATAGTAGCTGGTTGTTGCGCGCGTGCAAAATCGTCGACGGCTGGTTCCGTCAGCTTGAGCGACTGGTTAGGCTGCCCACACGCCTTTGAATTTTCAACCTCTTGATCGTATTGCTGCTATTTGAAAAAGTTTGTTTACTTCCTTAAGATTCTCAGAAACTCTATCCAAGGGCCAACTTCTACTTTGTATTGTTTAGCCATTACCCGAGAGATCTGAGCAATATGATTAAGATCATGAACAGCCCACGTAGCAAGAAGTTGGGACAGGGTAACTTCTCCGAACACAGGATGAACACCTCTTTGGACTAACTCTTTTTTGGAAAGTTGTTTTGATTGTAGGCTTCTTATATTTTCTTTACGCAGTCGTTTAAATTCTCTCAAGAGTTGTGTCAGTGATTTACCTTTACTCTCTTTAAATTGGGCAGTTCGATTGAACGGCTTGAAGGTTTTATTCGGCCTCCTTGAAAGGATAATTTCCATTCGTGGAACCCAGTCGGTCTTTTCTCCGTGGATAAGGTGACCAACAATATCATATGCACTCCACGTTTTTTTCCCTTCGTTTTTGGTAGTCCATTCAGGGGACAGATCTTTGAGCATAGCATCAAGAACGTCTGGAGTACGTTCGAGGATTTCAATGGATTTATCTATGCTAAAATTCATTTTTGCTCCGAACTTATGGCGCGATCTAAAATTATTTGATGCATTCTTTTGGGCAGCCTAACGGACCGGAGCTAAGCTGCGGCAACGAAGTGCCGCAGCGACGGAATCCAGTCCGCGCGAGCCAAGTCATGTCCAACAAGTAACTGTTTGGTTCGCGCGTGCGAAATCATCGACGGCTACTTCCGTCAGCTTGAGCGACTGGTTAGGCGGCGATACTTGTATGTTGATAAGAATATCCTTTCGTGCTACTAACTGCTTTACATTAGAAACAATTTCTAAAACTCACAATACCTAAATCTTGGTATTTGATAAACTACCGACTTTTGGTGATTGTTCAGTGAAAAGGGGAATGGTTGGTAGATAAATGACTGCTTGTAGATCAATTCTTTTAACCCCTATTATCTTTTTTTTTATTCCAACGTGTTGCCGCCGCCTAACGGACCGGAGCTAAGCTGCGGCGACGTGCAACCAAATCAATCGTAGACTATACGCGCGGCAGACATCGCCATTTCCTTAAAAAATTTTTCTGGCGCGCGGCTAAATCGTCGACGGCTATTTCCGTCAGCTTGAGCGACTGGTTAGAACGCAAACGGTAGAAATGTTGATTAACATCCACGAAACGACATTTGACAATGTCTATAATATGTGATATCTTTGTTTATGAAGATTATTTGGGATAATCAAAAGGCAGAGAAGCTTCTGCGCGATCGTGATATCTCTATCGAAGCAATCGCAGAACTGCTCATGAGAAATGAATTCCTTGAGATTCTTGAAAACCCAAACCACCCTGATCAGATGATGTTCATTGTTTCCTATAAAAAGTATACTCACGCAGTGCCTTTTATCATCGATGTAGAAGGCAGAGTCGTGTTGAAGACAGTGTATCCAAGTCGAAAACACCACAAACATTTTGGAGGTAAGAGCCATGAAGATTAAACTCGACAAATACGAACGTAGCCTTGAGAATCAGGCTGATTCTTTCCGACCCGTTTCGAAGAAGAAGCGTCGTCAGATTGAAAAGATCCTTGAAAGTGCCAGAAAGACAAAGAACATAAACATTCGGATTTCAGAATCTGACCTTGCGAGACTCAAACAGAGATCGTTAGAAGAAGGCCTTCCGTATCAAACACTGATTTCGAGTGTGTTGCATCGCTTCGTCACCGACAGATTAGTGGATGAAGATGCAATCCGCAAATATGCTTCTATAGCACAATTAAGATAACGCTTCTGCGATCGCCTTTCTTTGATCGTCCCTTCACGATTTATCGATGCAGTGTGCCCGATCTGGATAATAACGTAATGTATGTTTTGCGTTCTAACGGACTGAGCTAACCTGCGGCGACGTGCAACGTCGCCACCGTAGCCAATCCGCGCGTGGTAGGTCACGTCCAAGAGTAGCTGCTCGTTTCGCGCGTGTTAAATCACCAACGGCTGGTTCCGTCAGGTTGAGCGATTGGTTAGGCGGCGATAAGTGTATGTTGATAAGAATATCCCTTCGTATTGACTAACTGCGTAATGTTAGAAACTCTTTCCTAGAAGCGCAATACCAAGAATTTGGTATTTGAGAAGTCGGTAATTTTAGTGGATGGAAATGTCTGAAAGGGGAGTCGTTGGTAGAAAAAAATGACTGCTTGTAAACCAATTCTTTTAACCCCTTTTTTTCTTTTTAAATTTTGTTCGCGCCGCCTAATGGACCGGAGCTAAGCTGCGGCAACGAAGTGCCGCAGCGACGGAATCCAGTCCGCGCGAGACGAGCCATGTCCGATAGTAGCTGGTCGTTTCGCGCGCATTGAATCGTCGACGGCTATTTCCGTCAGCTTGAGCGACTGGTTAGGCGGCTTTCCCTCTTGCCCCGATGAGCGGTATTTTTTTCTCGTACCTTATCTGCGAGTAATATCTTCAACATGGACTGATAGGGGACGTCCTGTTTATTTGCCAAGACTTTTATCTCTTCGATCAATGATTCAGGCAATCGAATGGAAATAGTTCGGCTTGTGGCCTTTAAATTTGGGAAAAGAACGGGTCTTGCCTTACTCCAATCCAAATAGTCAGTAGAGTCATTCTTTGACCAGAACTTCCTCTCCTCGGCTTCAGATTTAAACTTTGGGATACTTTTCTTTTTGTTCATCATAAATATTCCTTTCTTTTCGACTCATTTCTCTCGCCGAGATGACTCTAATGTTTCCTTTGCGGATTGTGAAGGAGATGAATAGCAATCGATCTGTATTGGTGTGGCCAAGGGCCTGATATCTTTCTTCTTTGTCAGAATGTTTAATGTCAGGGAGAATGAAGAGTGGTTCATTAAAGAAAACATCTTCGCATTCTTGCCATAGAACTCTATGTTTGGCCCAATTCTTAGCCCTGTTACCTTCATCCCATTCAAAGCTGATAATGTCCAAGCTAGGATTCATATATATTCAATATATACCATTATTTACAAAATGCAACTCCCGTTTTCGGAGGGAAAGCCGCCTAACGGACCGGAGCTAAGCTGCGGCAACGAAGTGCCGCAGCGACGGTAGCCAGTCCGCGCGTGGCAAGTCATGTCTGATAGTAGCTGGTTGTTTCGCGCGTGCAAAATCGTCGACGGCTGGTTCCGTCAGCTTGAGCGACTGGTTAGGGCGCAGCGTTGTTAAGCTTTTATAGTAAATATTGCTCTGTAGCTAAAAGTTCGCTCTATCGAGAACAAAAAATAAATCCGCCGGAGGCGGATATTAAAAAAGAAAACTGGTATGAAGTGAGCATGACTGTTCATCCAGCAAAAGGCCGAACATCTTTTAATGCTGCGTTAGTAACGGTGCGTTTGAGGCTACTATATTTTCTCCTGATTTGCAAAAGTTCTTCGTTTTGAACATTGGGGTTTTTACGATATTTCCTGCTTAACTTATCCCGCCTTTCCCGCATGAACTTTACTGCATCAAATGATTTAGTTTTCATAAACTAACTCCTTTGGTGTACGAATATCAATGATTGAATAGCCTTGTTTGAGATTAACGGCATTGTATTGTCGAATCTTGTAAACATTGACCATTTCCTTAAAATTCCAACTCGCAAGAAAGTCTGCGTGATGAATAGTTGCCATCGCAATATGTTGTGCGTCGACAAGATGTTTAGGACCAATTACGTTCTCCCTGATATAGTACTTTGCTAAATGCTTTGCCTCTTCGTCAAGCTCTACCATCAGCAAATGTGTCGACGGAATCGTCTGGAGAAGTTCTCGCACCCGGAGGGGAGCGGACTCTAGTTCTTGCAAAGTTTGATCAGAAATAATTGCGACCTTTTTGCCACTCCTAATTTCGTCCATCAATCTGTTCGACCAATCGGCAAATTCAGAATCAAAACAGCCCCCGATGACTGAAGTATCAATATATATTCTCATTACTTAATAAGGTAACAAGTTTTTTGCCTTTTCTCAAATGGATTGTGACTAACTTCGTAGTACTGCGCTGCGCCCTAACGGACCGGAGCTAAGCTGCGGCAACGAAGTGCCGCAGCGACGGAATCCAGTCCGCGCGTGGCAAGTCATGTCCGATAGTAGCTGGCTGTTTCGCGCGTGCAAAATCATCGACGGCTGGTTCCGTCAGCTTGAGCGACTGGTTAGCCAGCGCACCGAATTGATCAACGAGTGTGAGTAATTTTACCTTGATTATTTTTATCCAAAGAAATTGACTGAGAGTTCACATTAAATAAACACGTCCAATTTTTAACCCCGACGCCATGCTCGTCATCCCAGCCGCCAATTGACAAAAGAAAGGACTTCGAGCTTGGTAACCATCGTATCAATTGAGCTATGCTATGATCAAGTCGAGGAATTTGACGAAGATGCTCCGTTTTCGTTAAAAATTTGAGGGGCTTTTCGTAGATTTCAACATTTTTGATCGCGGAATATTGTATTCCTTTAATTCGTTTGAAAAGTATTATCGTACGGAAATCACTTACGACCTCAAAATTTGCTGCTATCCAGTTTTCATCGGGAGAGAAAAAATATTTCGTACCAAGAACAGTGGCAGAATCAAGCATAAATTTCTGTGTTGTATCTTCTTGAGAAACCAACCAGACATCCATGCAGATGCACGAATCATCATCCGCATATTGAAGTTCAATATCTCCTTTTGGTGACAATTCTGTATCTAAAACTTCAATTGATCTTTGGCCAAAGAGCCCTTGAAGAATGATGAAATCAAGAGTAATAATGATGATGTAACGCATGATTTCCTTTTGCGCTGGCTAACGGACCGGAGCTAAGCTGCGGCGACGAAGTGCCGCAGCAACGGAATCCAGTCCGCGCGTGGCAAGTCATGTCCGATAGTACCTGGTTGTTTCGCGCGTATTAAATCATCGACGGCTGGTTCCGTCAGCTTGAGCGACTGGTTAGGGCGCACGCGGTTATTTTAACCTATACGATTAAAAGTGTTTGTTCGTGTTATAGCCGTACCATCAACGGCTGTTGTTTCTAGCTGAATAATGAGTTCATTGCCAACCACACGTGCATCTCTTACAAATGTGCTGCCGATGTTGTTTGGAGAAATTGATCCTTCAAGGTGTGTCGCGATAGTGCCTGCGGTTTGATCTACACTGTAAGTACCAAAATATCCATCGTATCCGTTTACACCAGCAGTATTATTTTTAGCTTGGGCTCGCTGTGTCTGATGCTCTTGAGGAGATCGATCGCGTTTCATGAATTGTGCTGCGAAATGACCAGATGCAAAACAAATAATACCCAGGGGGTTTGGGCCAAGAAATGGGTCCAGGTGTATTTGTCCATCGGAGTCCACATCTTCTCGTGACTTGAGTTTCCAAACTCCGAGAATAGCAGTTGCAAGGTTGGTAGTTGGAGGCGGAAGTGAAACTTTCTTCATACGAACTCCTTATTACGTGCGCCCTAACGGACTGAGCTAACCTGCGGCAACGAAGTGCCGCAGCGACGGAATCCAGTCCGCGCGAGACAAGTCCTGTCGGATAGTAACTGGTTCTTTCGCGCGTGCAAAATCGTCGACGGCTGGTTCCGTCAGCTTGAGCGACTGGTTAGAACACACGCGGTAGAATATTTAATTAACAACTAAATCCGGAATATTTTCAACGTGCTATTAGCTGGTTGCCTATCTCGTCATTTAATGTTTTGTTTGCTCGATTGTCAGTTTTACACCTTCTTGGTAAGTTGTGGTTTTGAAGTTGAATCGTTTGTCAAATTTGCTTGAATCAAAAACATAATCCCTATTGTATTGATACATCATTTCAGGCATCTCTTTCATTAGCTGAATGAATATACCGAGTAATTTCAATAACAACATCGGCAATACGGAAAACTTGGGATCAACCTTCATTTTTTTCGCAAACAATGCTATGATTTCTTTGCCTGTCAAGGTATTCTGATCGGTAGGCAAATGCCACACTTGGTTGTATGCCTCAACGGTGTTTCCCAATAGTGCTGTGGCTTTCGCTGCGTCAGGTGTATAAGTCAAGGAATGTTTTCTATTAGCATCAATGAGCCAAATGGGTCTCTTACCTTTTTTCATGTTTTTGTAAACCATTTCAATTAAAACACTTCTTTCATTATTTGGGCCATAAAAATCAGCAGAACGAGCAATTAGTGCAGTCAATCTTCCGGATTTCACTTCATTCAAGAGCATGTCAGCAATTTCTCTTCTGACCGCCCCCTTTTTGCTTGGTGGGTTTATAATTGAACTTTCAGTCATATGCGGGATAGCATTTATATCATACATGTAGACGTTATCAAAAAATACCAATTTTGCTTTGTGCTTAATGCAAGCATCTATTGTGGCACGCATAAGTTTCGGCCATTTACTCTGCCAAACTTTTGTGCTGTAATCAAATCCAACCAATAGATATACAACTTCAGAGCCCTCGACAGCTTTTTCAACCTGAGTCCCGTCTGATAATTCGGCTGGGAATAATTCATCTGTTTCATTTACTCTTTTTGGATTCCGACTTACTAATCGTATTTGGTTAGTATAATTCCTTAATTCCTCTCCCAATATAGAACCTATTGTTCCGTTTGCTCCCAAAATTGTGACCTGCCCCCAGTTTATGTGCCAATGTTAAGTTAGTTAATTTTTTCAGGCATTGGCAACCTGAAGTGAATAAAATGTTTCCGGTGCCGGTGGTTTGTAGCCTAACGAACTGTGTGGTCTGATTTTGTTGTAGTAGTTCCTCCATCGTTCCGTCACAACCTTTGCCTCCGTAATTGTATCAAAGATCTCTCCATTAAGCAACTCGTCTCTTAACTTTCCGTTGAATGATTCGATGTATCCGTTCTCCCAAGGACTTCCCGGTTCGATAAAGAGTGGATCCACACCGAGCCGTTGAAGCCATGTTCGTACTGCCTCTGCAATAAACTCCGGTCCATTGTCCGAGCGGATATGTGCCGGGGTTCCCCTCGTCACAAATAATTCTGCTAAAGCCTCCACAACATCGTTCGAGGTAAGCTTCCGGTCAATCCTGATCGCCAGGCATTCTCTGGTGTACTCGTCGATCACGTTGAGCATCCTTAACGGTTTTCCATTACTCGTTCTGTCTGCAACAAAATCATAACTCCAGACGTGATCCTTGTGTTCTGGTCTCAGTCGGATATAGGATCCATCATTGAGCCATAAACGTCGTCGCTTGCGCTGCCTTTTGGGCACTTTCAGGCCTTCCTGACGCCATATCCGTTCGACTCGCTTGTGGTTCACACGCCATCCTTCAGTCCTCAGTAACAAGGTTACCCGACGATAGCCATAACGCCCATATTGACATGCCAGCTCTGTGATGCGCTGTGTAAGGCGTTCTTCTTCTTCGCTGGCTCTGTGCTCTTGTCGCTGCGTTGATCGTGCTTGTCCCAATACACGGCATACTCGTCGCTCTGATACGATCATTTCTTCCTGGATCTCTTCCGCTGCCCGGCGCCGTTTGACCGGGCTTAAAAGTTTCCCCGTGAGGCTTCCTTCAAGATCGAGTTATCAATCGTCAGATCCGCCACGACCCTCCGCAATCGGCTGTTCTCCTGTTCTAGCTCCTTCAATCGCTTTGCCTGATCAACCCGTAGGCCTCCATACTCCCTCCGCCACTTGTAATACGTTGCATCGCTTATTCCAAGCTGTCGCATCACTTCCTCGATCGACATCCCCTTAGCCTGCAAGACCTCTGCTTCTCGCAGTTTGTTGATGATCTCCTCCGCTGTATGCTTTTTTCTGCTCATTGCTGCCTCCGTTGATCCACAATATAAAATTTTCTAACTTCAGAGTGGATCGGTTTTTGGGGGGCAGGTCACAATTCGTGTGTTCTAACGGACCGGAGCTAAGCTGCGGCAACGAAGTGCCGCAGCAACCAAATCCAGTCCGCGCGTGGCAAGTCATGTCCGATAGTAGCTACTTGTTTCGCGCGTGCAAAATCGTCGACCGCTGGTTCCGTCAGCTTGAGCGACTGGTTAGGTTGCGTTTTGCCGACTTGAACTATAGTGTAAACGTTGTAAAGCAAAGTATGGGGGCTTTTATCGGAGTGGTGATGAGAAGAAGAGAAGCGAGAATAGTTAAGCGCTTTGCTTCATTAGTTTGCGCTTGCGAACCACATATTTTTCTCGCTTGTCACTTACAGTAGATTTTTGTTTAACTTCTGCGGCAGGATAAATGAACTCCAGATTAGCCGATGAAAACATATTGGAGTTATCCTCTCGAAGACGTTCTTCTGTCATTCTGCAATACTCAGGGTCTATTTCAATGCCAACGCTATTGCGTCCCGCTTTTAGTGCGGCCAACATGGTCGTCCCTGATCCGCAGAATGGATCCACTACTGTATCGCCCCAAAAAGAAAACATTCTAACGAGTCTATAAGCAAGTTCTAAAGGAAAAGGAGCTGGGTGCTTTTTGGTAGAAGCCCCGGTTAGATTCCAGAATTGTTGAAACCATTTTCCATACTCCTCTTTAGATATCATACTCAACTTTCTTTGATGTTCAGTTGGTTGACGATATCCACCCGATTTTCTTTGCATTAAAATAAACTCGATGTCGCTTTTTATAATCGAATTTGGTTCGTATGGTTTGCCAAGAAATTTCGAACCATTGCTAACTTCGTAGCTTGCATTGCTAATCTTGTGCCAGATGATAGGATTGAGATTATCGAAACCAATTTTCCGGCATATGACGGAGATGTCTGAGTGCAGAGGAACAACGACGTGCCGACCATACTCCTTTCGTGAAAGGCAAACATCGCCAACTACACACACCATTCGACCACCCGGAACCAAAATTCGATACATTTCCTTCCAGACTTTTGCCAACTCAGCGAGAAAGGCCTCATAATCCGAAACGTGGCCAAGTTGGCTAGAATTTTCGTTATATCGTTTTAATGTCCAATACGGCGGCGACGTTACAACAAGATGAACGGATTCATCTTTAATGAATGGTACGTTTCGGGCATCACCTTGAACAAGGCGGTGGGTGGTTGCCTCGCGTTCTCCGTTTTCTTTGGAACTCATCGTTTCCCTTTAATTCCAAAAGCAACTATCTGAGCGACAAGTGATTTGGCAAAAATCTCAAACGTCAAATCGTCGGCTGGTTCAGTGTATTGCCCTTTTAACCCTTTTTGTTTGTTGGATGTCAAAAAGGACGCAACATTATAATGCCGTTCTCGCACAAGCTTTCTGCAGAATAGTTCATATCGTTCAGCATACGAAGCATCGACGAACTCCGGAAAAACTTTGAAGTGAGGTTCTTCAACTCTAACCGGTTTTTGAGATTCCGGACAATCCTCAAGAAGAAAAAAGTAGCCAAGCCAAGGTTTGATTGTCTTGTTGAATGCGCCATCTCTGAATGCCGTCCATAAGTCCATCGCGCTTCCCATTGCCTCTTCAGTTCGGTTATTGAAATTGTTACCGAAAGAAGGGCCAACTTGAGATTTTGCCTCGAGAGCGAGTATAAGTTGACTGTCTTTTACTACAAGGAGATCCCACTCTTTTGTCGGGCGAAAAAAGCCGGGTAACACGAGATGCTTATTATGAAAGATATATTTTTCATCGGCTCCAGCTTCTATAATAAGATTAGTAATGAGTTCGATGAAACCATCCATCTGGGCTCCGCCCGTAACTGCGCTTCTTGCTCCCTGATCGGCTCGACCCGATGTTGTTTGTTTATCTGATTGTTTCTTTCGCGTGTTCCAATAAAAGGCAACAGCCTCAGCGAGTCGTTTATTTATTTCATCCATTTTCATCGTAAAGTTTGATTGGTATGCTCAAGATAGTAAAACGAGGCCAATATTCCAATGCTTTGGACAGCATTTTCCGGCCATATCTGCTACCGTTAGGGGCAAGTTCAAAACGCAACCTAACGGACCGGAGCTAAGCTGCGGCAACGAAGTGCCGCAGCGACGGAATCCAGTCCGCGCGAGCTATGTCCTGTCCGATTGTAGCTGGTTGTTGCGCGCGTGCAAAATCATCGACGGCTGGTTCCGTCAGCTTGAGCGACTGGTTAGGTGGCAGAGAGAGTTGGTTAATCTGCACAATACCTCGCGCTAAGAATGTTTTATTTTTGATACTATTTGTAGACATAGCTCCCAAGCAAGATTACATGGGAAGCTTTCGAACCTGTAGGCAAGAAGATACCAACACACATTCTATTAAATAAATTCGACTGTTTGTAGACTCAAGCTTTTGGAAGCTCAATTGGAAAAGCGAATCTTGAATTACTGAAACTATTTCTTTCTTAGCCATTCCAAGTTTTTGCCACCTAACGGACCGGAGCTAAGCTGCGGCAACGAAGTGCCGCAGCGACGGAATCCAGTCCGCGCGTGGCAAGTCATGTCCGATTGTAGCTGGTTGTTTCGCGCGTGTTAAATCATCGACGGCTGGTTCCGTCAGCTTGAGCGACTGGTTAGGGCGCAGCTTTATTGTTAATCCCTTTTTCGAAGCATACACTATTTTCGATTTGGGCATACTGGCCGTAGTTTGCCATAAGTTTGTATCCATTTTTTTTGTAAAGTTCAATTGCTTCTGGTTGTCTTTTTCCCGTTTCCAATATGCACTTTTCATAAGACAACTCAACTGCCCATGTTTCCAATTCAGCCAAAACTCTGCTGGCAATTCCTTTTCCTCTATTTTCAGGTGAAGTGTACATTCGTTTAATTTCCATCGTGCTTGGTGTGAATTCCTTTATAGCACCGCAACCGACTGGTTTATCATTTTCGTATGCGACAATGACATATTTGATCTTGTCAATTTTATTGAATTGCGCATAAAATGAATGTTCATTTCCGTCTCTTTGCGCCAAATCAGCATCAAGGCTTCTTACGAGATCGACGAAATCTTGGTTGTCTGAGTCGGTTCTTATTATCTTAATCATCGTGCAGTTACTTTAATGGTTAGTCACAGTCTCAATGTTAACGAAATGCGCTGCGCCCTAACGGACCGGAGCTAAGCTGCGGCGGCGAACAGCCAATTCCATGTACTCAGTTGCGCGGACGTATCTGCTGATCATATCATTCTCGGCGTACTGTCGCGCGGCGAAATCGTCGACGTCTGGTTCCGTCAGCTTGAGCGACTGGTTAGAACGCGCGCGGTAGAATATTTAGGAAACAGAAAAATTGAATCTGCAAAATAAGCAAGCGACTTGGTTTGGCAGTTTGCGACTGTTTGCGGCGTTGCGAATGGTTTGTGTAGGGAGTGTTCAAGATTTTAAGAAGAATTAAGGAACTAAATAACCGTTATGTAAATGATCCCCTTTTCAGGGCTGCGTCAGGATCGTACCAAACAGCGTTAATGAAGCCCTGAATTTCTTGAACGAATCTCCAGATGATCTCAGCATCAATCGGAAACTCTTGATGTTGATTCTTTACCTCTCGCAGGACAGCTCGCTTTTCAAACGGTAAACGCTTTGCTCGTCTGAGCAAGAAAACATTTTCGATTTCGGTGAGCCTGCTGTCTTCTGGCGTCATGTCAAGATACTCGACCAGAAGGTAATACTTGGAAATAGGGCAACCTTGTTTTAATCTAGCAGCAGTTCCAGCACTTTCTTGGAACATAGTCTTGTCGAGATTGATCTTACATTCTGCCGCCAAAACCGCAAGATATAGGCTCCCTTGGTTGGTTTTGTTCGTTGTGAATTGAGAGTCAGATGAAAATTTGTAATGAATTGTCTTGCCAATTGCGAAGTCTTGGTCTTTTAATTTCAAAACCACCTCTGGTCTGCTATCAAGACTAGCTAGATTTGAGGGTGTAAAGGAGAGGGACATGAATGCTGTTTGAGGGCCAACGTCTAAAGCGAATGACGGAAGTTCGTTTAGGATATTTGGATGAACTAGATAGATGAGAAATTCTTCTAAAACAGAGTTGTCAAGCTTAAGTTGACCCTTTTGTCGTTTGAGAAAATCGCTGCCTCGTTTGGCGATAAGTTCCACCTCGAGGTAATCTTTGTAATCATTCAGCAATCGGGTCATTTCAACAACTCTGTCTTTCTTATTTGATTTGAGTGATTGCGTCTGTTGAATCCATTTATCGTAAGCTGACAAAGCCTCTTTGAGAATCGCGATATCATCGGAGCACTTTGGATTCTCGATTGCAGCCATGAGCTTTTCCCTGTGTGGCGTACTAGACATTCTGTAGGACTCCATTTACCGTGAAAATTGGTGATTCGTTAGTTGACTCGATTGATTCAATCGCATCCTTAATTTCCGAATGAACCTCTATTGGCGATCCATGTATTGCTGCGGTGAGATGTTTTCTAGCAACATTTCTTGCAATAGAGCTATAAGGGGCTGAGGTAGATTTATTTGTCACAATTATATCTTCTTTGATTTTGATACCGTATCTATTAATAAAGCTTCTCTCGTAGTTTGTGACTGAACCAAAACCTTCAGAGAATCGAAGGAGGTCTTTCACTATAAAGCTGTTCTGAAAGGGTACACGTCGGACATTAGATTCTCTGCCTATCACTAATACTAGCGTTCCACTTGGCTTTAATGCGTACCAAAAGCTTTCTAAAGCTTTGGACATATCGAGGCAATATTGAGTAACGGTTTTAAATCTGTTACCTCTGTTTTTTCTATTCGAACCAAACTCACTGACGGCAACCTTTAACAAGTTCCATCCTAGTCTTTCAAGAATGGCCCGATGATTCTGATGGTAGTTGAAAACATTAATGTAAGGTGGGCTGGTAAGTATGAGATCCGCTTCCGAATTGCAGAAAGTGTGAATCGTGCGGGCATCGGATAAGTGTGCGGTTATAGTGCAATCGGTGTAAGGTAGTGCCAAGGTCGATTCCTTGATATGTTCAAAGGAATTAATGATAGTCTGGACAAGTCCATTCCTTTGACGACTCTCGGCAACAAATAGAGTGTTGAGGGCGAGAATCCGCTCTCGTTTGTCTGTTATCTCAGATAGGAGGAGGTCTGTGAAGTCTAACAGATTCTTGTAACTTTCACGGAAATCTCGTGACTCCCTGAAAAGTGGTAAAGATTGAAAAGGTTCTGTGAATCGTCTGATTTTATCTTCAAGCATTGAGATTACCTGAAGGCGTTCGATTTCTGCGCAGTTGGCAAGACTAAAGAACTTCGACATTGCATATGCGGCAGGATTTATCTCAAATCCATGACAACTCATTTCCTTGGCAGAACATTCTTGAAGTACAGTCCCGCTCCCTGCAAATGGATCGATCACCAAAAAACCAGTCTTTGCAAAGCTATCTAAGATATAATCTACAAATTGTGGTGTAAACTGAGCTCGCCAATTAAAAAGGTTCGATCTCGATTTATGGGTGACATCAAGTCTATGTTGTAGCAGTCTCATTGTATCATAATCTAAGAAATTCTTCCATCATTATGAAATCCTTAACCCGATTGCCGGAAGCCGCTTATGGCTCCCAATCTGTCTGGCCCGCGGATAACGGTTCGCGCGTTCTAACGGACCGGAGCTAAGCTGCGGCGACGTGCAGCCAAATCAATCGTAGACTATACGCGCGGCAGACATTGCCTTTCCCTTAAAAATTTTTCTTTTCGCGCGGCGAAATCGTCGACAGCTGGTTCCGTCAGCTTGAGCGACTGGTTAGGTGGGCGAACTTATTCTTCAGGATGCATTTCAAGCCACTTTTTCTCGATTGTGAAGTTTGGCCTTTCTAGAACCGGATCCAAGTAGTCACAACGACAACGACCGCATTCATTACATAGAAAATAATTGCAATCCTTTGGACATTTTTTATTACCTAACCAAAGTATCTTAATTTTATAAGAAAGGAAATTTTTTCCTTTTACTTCAGTCTTTATCGACTTAATAGGAGAGCCACAATACCAACAATGACTTTCATAAATTATCGTCTCAGATATTATTCTATTTTCAACCTTTGTGACCAGTTTGCTCCAATTGGTCATAAACCAGTTTGGCATCAATGATTTTATTCGTGCAAATAACCTGTAAAATAATTGCTTTATTTGTTTTTGAGATTCAATCTTAAATTGTAAACCACAAGTAAAACAAGATAAAATTTTAATACCTTCGCGCACATTAATTTTGTTTGTGCACCTTGGACAAATTACATCAATCCTATTTTCAACAATTTTCCTTTTTGTTTTCTTAAACCTTACGATCTTCCGTTGATACCGGTCTGCAACATCCTTATTTATCTTGAAGTGAGTCGCAATATCTCTCATCATATCTTTGTCGATGGTAGACATTGGCCCAGTTACTGCGTATCCATTTTTGTTGAGAAATTCAATAATGACACCGCTCGCAAGATTTAAATCCTCTGCGAGCATATATATTTTGATTTCGATTTCGGCTTCTTCTGGCATTTAGATTTCTCTATAAAATTGAGATTGCCTTTCCGCCCACCTAACGGACCGGAGCTAAGCTGCGGCGGCGAACAGCCGCCGCACGGTAGTTAGTTGCGCGGACGTTCCAGTCAGACACACTTAAGTCCGTCCAACAACGCGCGGCGAAATCGTCGACGGCTGGTTCCGTCAGCTTGAGCGACTGGTTAGCCAGCCAAGGATGTTTGCGATAGATGGCGAATCATGCTTTTCAGTGTTGACGGAACAATTAACTTATGAAATGGTTTTACAAATAAAAAGTATAATTTGCCAAGCCGATTATGAAAGAAGACGACCGTCGATATAATGAGAACGTTGTCACCGGAAGTTGTTTTGTTTAACAGCAAGGAAACTTTGAAGTCCAGATGTTTATCGTTTGCCCCAGCAATCAATTCCGTTTGAGTTCTTGAATACACCTTAAATATTCCATATTGGTCACCTGGCTCGAACTTAAACTCGCCCTTCAATTGTTGCTTATTTTGAATATTGGTATTCGTTTTTAACCCGAACGGTTTTACAATAATGTTTCGGATAGCTAACAGCAGTTTAATCCAAGTTGGCGTGCAAAGGAAGAACGATGCTCCAACATCTTCGATCGTGAGATCTTTTCCGTTCTTTAGAAATATTGCGGAAAAGCAATCGATGAAATCATATTGCAGCCCTGAAACATTGAGCGCAGAATTTATTGGTAAAGTTGAATTGTTTGTTTGCATTAACGATGACTGTAAGTTGTGGCTGGCTAACGGACCGGAGCTAAGCTGCGGCGGCGAACAGCCGCCGCACGGTAGTTCGTTGCGCGGACGTTCCAGTCAGATGCGCTAAATCCGTCCAACAACGCGCGGCGAAATCGTCGACGGCTGGTTCCGTCAGCTTGAGCGACTGGTTAGGGCGCATTATTTACTCCTTAATGCATTTTGAACTTATGTTTTTTAGGTTTTGGTTTACTAGGGTTGGGGTTACTATTTCCTCCCCCAATCATTGTTTTTATTTTTTCTCGAAGTCCCTCGGATAAACCATTTGCAAATCCAGTAACCGCTCCAAAGAAAATCATTCCGGCAGGTACCCAGAAAACTAACATTGGAGAAAGGCCACCTGCAATTACATAACCAATATATGCACCAAAAGGAACACCGGAGGCATTGGTCAGAACTTCACCAAGGGATTTGCCTTGGAGGGGAGAATTTTCTACTGGAAGAAGCGGAGCCACCGCAATATATTCAGCAAGTCTATAAAACTCATTGCTCAAAAGTACTTTTTCTGCCTGTAAAAGTCCTCCTTGATCATCAGGAACTTGTTCGTAAGAATTTTTTGCCTTTGCTATTGTCTCGGCAATAGAGTGAATCAACCAACCAGGTTCTATTGAAACCTCTATGTTAAAATCAAATTTTCCCAATACTTCTTCAGCGGACATATCTTGAAACAACGCAGAAAATTGGTTTCGAGGTATAACTACAAAACTTGTAGATAGATCGAGTTCAGAATCAAAGATTGATGATTCAAAAAAATGATTAATAGACATTTCAACCTCCAATTGATTGGTGAATGCGGCCTAACGGACCGGAGCTAAGCTGCGGCAACGAAGTGCCGCAGCGACGGAATCCAGTCCGCGCGTGGCAAGTCCTGTCCGATTGTAGCTGGTTGTTTCGCGCGCGTTAAATCATCGACGGCTGGTTCCGTCAGCTTGAGCGACTGGTTAGGCGGTTGCTCCGTGACAGACTTTCTTTTCTTCAAGAATGTGCCGTACAGTTTCAGTATTCTCGGTGGTAAATCCTATCTTGACTTTTTTACCAACAAGCGACATCAAGAATATTTCGTCTCTTTTCGGTCTCAGAATGTCAAGAGGATACCACGTTGTCAGATCTCTTGTACCCCAAATTCTCCATTTTCCTGTAGAGAGAGACGCATGCTCGACGGCGACTGAATTGATCTTATCAAAAGGGACTCGCTTTGAGGTTCCCGGGAAATAGTAGTGTTTGAAGACAATAGAATCTGAGGTGATCACAATGAGCCTGTCTTTATAGATGACGTTTTCGTCCATGGTTAGTGTCTCCTTTGCATGTAGAGTGCTGCAACCGCCTAACGGACCGGAGCTAAGCTGCGGCGACGAAGTGCCGCAGCAACCGAATCCAGTCCGCGCGTGGTATGTCCAGTCCAATAGTAGCTGGTTGTTTCGCGCGTGCGAAATCGTCGACGGCTGGTTCCGTCAGCTTGAGCGACTGGTTAGGGCGCAATGCCAATTTGTTAATAAAGTAGATCATTGCTATGGTAAAGAATCTCCAGGAAAACTCCGACATGTAGATATTTCGTAGACGAGGACTCCCGCTTTTACTGCTGGATCTTCATCCATGATCTTCCTAACCTCTTCCGTACCTGCATTAAAGATTCCCACACCTCTTACTTCACCATCACCAACAACTGGACAAACAATTGATAGTAAACCGTCTGCACGGAGAGCAAAATTTCTCCGTCCGTGCTCCAAAACGATTTTGTCAGCGTCAGGCTCGTTTCTTTTCGGAGTCGCTTTCAAAATAACGAGGGAATAGCTTTTGGTTTTAGAAAGCATCTGCCGCATAAAATCGTCGGTAATTGTTGTCATGGAGTCTCCAATGTTGTAAATAAAAGTACAGTGCCGAGCATTGCGCCCTAACGAACCGGAGCTAAGCTGCGGCAACGAAGTGCCGCAGCGACGGAATCCAGTCCGCGCGTGGCAAGTCACGTCCAATAGTAGCTGGTTGTTTCGCGCGCATTGAATTGCCAACGGCTGCTTCCGTCAGCTTGAGCGACTGGTTAGGGCGCAGCGGTTGCAAATGAAATAGAAAATGCGTACCTATAGAAAAAGGATTGGATATGCCCTCCACCGTTGTTCAGATAAGTAAGAAGGAACTTACTCAAGTTATCTCAAATGTAGTTGAGCAAAAACTGCTTGAGTTACTTGGTGATCCTGACGAGGGCCTCGAGTTAAAGGAAAATGTGCACCGGAGGCTGATTCGCCAACAAAAGGCTGTTGCGAAGGGTAAGCGAGGAATTGACCACGCCACTCTCCGAAAGCAACTTGGGTTATAGTCTTGTACTCCATTGAGTATCTGAAACCTGCCGCCAAAGAGATTTCGAAACTCGATCGATATACTGCAAAGCGCATCCTTGATCGACTCGAATGGCTGTCCGCCAATCTAGATTCCACAAAACTTTTTCCTCTCAAAGCTGACCTAGTCGGATTTTTCAAACTTCGGGAAGGATCCTACAGGATTATTTTCGAAGTTCTATGGACCGAGCGGATCATTGTAATTCATAAGGTGGCTCACCGCAGTGATGTGTACAAGTAGGGTAGTCCGGCTGCGCCCTAACGGACCGGAGCTAAGCTGCGGCGACGTGCAGCTAAATCAATGGTAGACTATACGCGCGGCAGGCATTGCCATTTCCTTAAAAAATTTTTTCCGGCGCGCGGCGAAATCGTCGACGGCTATTTCCGTCAGCTTGAGCGACTGGTTAGGGCGCAGCTTAATTGATTGTTTTTTGAATACAAACGACCTTGACATACAAAGATATAAAGATTATCTTTAAGGCAAGAGAAAATTAGAAAGAACGAAAATGCTAGAAAAAGAACGTAAATACTTCGAAGCTCATCGAGCTGAATGGTTGAAAGAGAACCCCGAAAAGTTTTTTCTAATAAAGAACGAAGAACTTATTGGAGTTTTCAATACTCAGCAAGAAGCTCTCATCGAAGGAGCTCGACGGTTTGGAATCGAATCATTTCTCGTCAGACAAGTTGAAGAATCCGAACAACTTGTTTATATCCCCGCATTAACTTTAGGTCTTTTACGTGCCGATTCTGCACACCCAGCTTAGGGCTCAAGGTAAAACTCCGCAGGGTCAAATTGTCCAAGTTCCACCCGCAATCGCTCTTTTACGTCAGGGACCCTGTCTTCAAGTTTCAATAGGACTTGCACAGAGTATCGCTAACCAACTACTTCAACAGGGAAAAACTCTTCCTCGTCCGGTATCTGGAGTTGCACTAATTGACACTGGTGCAACGTCAACTTGTATAGATGATGCCGTTGCAAAACAGCTTCAACTTCCGGTTGTAAACGTCGTCAATGTTGCCTCTGCTTCCCATGCTTCTACGCCACAAAACGTTTATCCAATCCAAATCGAAGTTGTCGGTTTACCAATTTCGATTGAAGCATCGAACGCAATTGGTGCAGCCCTTGCTCCACAGGGATTGCTTGCGCTAATTGGACGTGACGTTTTGCAACATTGCACGTTGTTCTACAACGGCCTCACTGGGGAAATAACCCTTTCTATCTAACCCCACATTGAATAACGGTGGAATAGTACGTCTTCCGCAACGACAAAATGCGCTGCGCCCTAACGAACGGACCGGAGCTAAGCTGCGGCGGCGAACAGTTAAATCAATGGTAGAATATACGCGCGGTAAGCATAGCCCCTTTCTCTGAAATGTTTTTTGCGCGCGGCGAGAAGCTGACGGCTGGTTCCGTCAGCTTGAGCGACTGGTTAGGCCTTGAGCGGTAAAAGGCGTCGCCTGTTTTTAGCAGACCCTTTTGCTTTCACTTGCTTGGTTTTAAATTTTTCAGTGCTTTTTGTAAAGAGCAAAGAGAAATCTCCCTTGTTCTCTTTCTCAATTATCAATCGATTTTTCCGCACTTCTTCAACTATTGGATCTTTCCACATATCAAACCTCCATCAATTCTTCAGGTGTACAGATAACAGGTGTAAAAAGTTTAAGTTGCTTATTGAGCAAGTCTAATGACCTTCGTGTTTTAGCGCTCGCAATATGAGCACAATTCCAAGTCACGAAATAATCCATCTTATAATAACAAGCAATGGCAATATGCGCAGCATCTAACCTTGCTTTTTCGGGGATTTCTAGTTTTTCAAAGTAAATTTCCGCAATTTTTTGTATTCCGCTTTCTAATTCCAGAACCTTTATTCCTTTTAAAAAGTTCTTCCTACGTTGAGCTGCTTCTTTATCGCCTCTTTCGCATTCTTCGATAACGAATGGAGAGACAAATAATTCGACCTTTGGTGTTACCTGGGACCACCATTCAGCTGTAATTCGTTGATGAGCAGCAACAACTAAATCCCTGCTAGGTTTTCCCGCTAAATAACTGATGATAGTCGTCTCAATATAGGCTGATTCTTTCAACTTTATTCCTTTATTTTTCAGATAGACGCTACCATAATGTAACAAATCCTATCTCAAGAATAAACCACAGTCTAAAGACGCAACATGTTTGATAGTATAGCATTTGAGCGAAAGGCCTAACGGTACCGAGCTAACCTGCGGCGGCGAAGCGCCGCAGGAACGGAATCCAGTCCGCGCGTGGTATGTCCCGTCCGATTGTAGCTATTTGTTTCGCGCGTGCAAGATCATCGACGGCTGGTTCCGTCAGGTTGAGCGAGTGGTTATGCCAGTGCAATTTTAGCACGTTAGCACGGTTGTAAATTTAGTAAGTCTTTTAACTTTGACACTGTTTCCCGATAAACTCGCTGGCGGCGGGAACTGACTTTTCTATGCTAGAAAAAACGACGCGCCGAAAATCGGAAACTGGTTTGAAGAGCTGATCTTTCATTTACTTGTTGATGTAAACTCACCCGCCGCCAGCGAGGCATAACGGACCGGAGCTAAGCTGCGGCAACGAAGTGCCGCAGCGACGGAATCCAGTCCGCGCGAGACGAGTCATGTCCGATAGTAGCCGGTTGTTTCGCGCGTGTTAAATCATCGACGGCTGGTTCCGTCAGCTTGAGCGACTGGTTAGGCGGCAACGGTGATGGTAAACTCGGATACCGCGTCGAATTAAGAATGTTCTCGTTTTTGATGTCGTTTATAAACATAGCTCCCAACTATGATCGTTAGGTAAGTTCTCGTACCAGATGATACTACTTTACTGCAGACATTGCAATTAGAAAATCTGACTGCTTATAGATTCATTTTTTAAACCTACTTTTTCTTCTTTTTCCCAAACTTGTTTTCGCCGCCTAACGGACCGGAGCTAAGCTGCGGCAACGAAGTGCCGCAGCGACGGAATCCAGTCCGCGCGAGACGAGCCCCGTCCAATAGTAGCTGGTTTTTTCGCGCGTGCAAAATCGTCGACGGCTGGTTCCGTCAGCTTGAGCGACTGGTTAGAAGGCCAACTTTTTCTTAGCACATGATTCGCCCAAGAAAGAGATTGCCGCGCAAAGCCATTATGACCGGGGCATCGGCTGCACATGAAATTAGAATTCCTACCCCACGCCATTTCCGATCGACTACCGACCCACCCGCAATAAAACCCCAAAGACTCCGAGAATCACGGAATAAAAACATCGCCATGATAGACCATTCGATCCACCGAACTGGAATATACACCAACAAGTAAGCAAGGAACTGTGCTCCAAAGAAATTCGAGCTGAAGGACATCAAAAATGAAGTAGATAAAAAATAGATAGCTACACCAAATACCAAACCTAAAATTGAGCGGAAAAACCCAAGTCCAAAAGATGTTTTCAAAGTGCTCGGCACCGGGATTTCTGACTTTTGCCACTTTTTCTCTAATCCAACGTGGCACCACCACACATAAGCGCTGAATTTAATCAAAAGATATATGAGTATTTCTGGAATAGTCATTTTGGCCTTCTAACGGACCGGAGCTAAGCTGCGGCAACGAAGTGCCGCAGCAACCGAATCCAGTCCGCGCGTGGCAAGTCATGTCCGATAGTAGCTGGTTGTTTCGCGCGTGCAAAATCGTCGACGGCTGGTTCCGTCAGCTTGAGCGACTGGTTAGGCGGCAACGGTGACGGTAAACTCAGATGCCGCCTCGAATTAAGAATGTTCTCGTTTTTGATTTTGCTTATAAACATAGCTCCCAACTATGATGGTTAGGTAAGTTCTCGTACCAGATGATACTACTTCACTGCAGCCATTGCAATTAGAAAATCTGACTGCTTATAGGTTCATTTTTTTCCCAATTTTTGCTTTTCTTCTTTCCAAACTTGTTTTTGCCGCCTAACGAACCGGAGCTAAGCTGCGGCAACGAAGTGCCGCAGCAACCGAATCCAATCCGCGCGTGGTATGTCCCGTCCAATTGTAACTGGTTGTTTCGCGCGTGTTAAATCACCGACGGCTGGTTCCGTCAGCTTGAGCGACTGGTTAGGTGGCAGAGAGAGTTGGTTAATCTGCACAATTTCTCGCGCTAAGAATGCTTTATATTTGGTGCTTTTTGTAGACATAGCTCCCAAGCAAGATTACATGGGAAGCTTTCAAACTTGTACGCAAGAAGATACCAACACACATTCTACTAAATAAATTCGACTATTTGTAGACTCAAGCTTTTGGAAGCTCAATTGGAAAAGCGAATCTCGAATTACTGAAACTATTTCTTTCTTAGCCATTCCAAGTTTTTGCCACCTAACGGACCGG
This sequence comes from uncultured Bacteroidota bacterium, assembly GCA_963717445.1. GTDB lineage: Bacteria > Bacteroidota > Ignavibacteria > UBA10030 > UBA8401 > JAGVPT01. Next base: position 3,735,479 of record OY970334.1, read on the forward strand.
AGCTAAGCTGCGGCGACGTGCAGCCAAATCAATGGTAGACTATACGCGCGGCAGGCATCGCTTTTCCCTTAAAAATTTTTTTGGCGCGCGGCGAAATCGTCGACGGCTATTTCCGTCAGCTTGAGCGACTGGTTAGCCAGCAACAGATTATTTTATATTTTTGTGGTTTTGGTAACAAGCTTTGGGAAGACATATGAATTTAAATCAATCGTGTACGGCTTGTGAGGATAAAGAATATCATCGGAATCTGTGTACTCCACTTTCACTTTAAAGACTTTTTTATTGGGTTCAAGCCCGAGAGTTGAATACCCAGTCACAAGTGAATTATGCACTTCGCGGTCAGGAGCCAAGAATGATTGATTTAATAATGGGCTCCATAGTTCGGATCGCGCGCCTAATGCCTCCAATGATGGAGTGATCGTAACATTGATATTGAATGCTGGCCGATTACCAATATTTCGGATCGAAAGCCAGACTTGTTCATTTTCCAATGGAAGAGTTGCAATTACATATGGTCTTGCCTGTTCAAGAATTGCCTGTCGAGTTGATTTGAGAATCCAATAAGTTAAAAACACATAACCAGCGGTTAAAACGGAAAGGAATACATTTGAAACTCCATTGATTCTCTTGATGAAGCACGAATCAGCGAAGAAATAAATTAATACTACCGAAAGAAATATGGATAAGTAAACGAACTTTTCCGGCTTATTTTGCATGGGCATAGATACTTCCTTTACTGTTGCTGGCTAACGTACCGGAGCTAAGCTGCGGCAACGAAGTGCCGCAGCAACGAATCCAGTCCGCGCGAGACAAGTCCTGTCCAATAGTAGCTGGTTGTTTCGCGCGCATTGAATCGTCGACGGCTGGTTCCGTCAGCTTGAGCGACTGGTTAGGCCGCAGTTCGCAGCCGTGAGTAACGAGCCTGCTCATTGGCCTTGAGGCGGCTGCCATAGCTCGACCTTGTTTCCCTCTGGATCAATGACCCAGGCAAACTTCCCATACTCGGAGTCGTCAATCTTCTCGAGCACATTGCAGCCTTCTTCCTTCAAGGCCTTGACTAAGGCGTGGAGGTCTTCGACTCGGTAGTTGACCATGAAGGGAGCAGAGCTCGGAGCAAAGTGATTACTTTCTTGCGGATCGATGAGCCAGGCAGTTGTGCCTGCAACCGGCTTGCCCTGGGCGTCGGTCCAATCCAAGGCAGCTCCGCCCCAGGCTTGGACATCGATTCCCAAGTGCTGCTTGTACCACGCCTGCAGTGATGGAGCGTCTTTGGCCTTGAAGAAGATGCCGCCGATGCCAGTGACTCGTTTCATGTGACCTCCTATGTGTGGTGGTGAGTGGAATGTTTCTTCTGCGGCCTAACGGACCGGAGCTAAGCTGCGGCGACGAAGTGCCGCAGCGACGGAATCCAGTCCGCGCGAGCCAAGTCATGTCTGATAGTAGCTGGTTGTTTCGCGCGTGCAAAATCGTCGACGGCTACTTCCGTCAGCTTGAGCGACTGGTTAGGTGGCAGAGAGAGTTGGTTAATCTGCACAATACCTCGCGCTAAGAATGCTTTATATTTGCTGCTTTTTGTAGACATAGCTCTCAAGCAAGATTACATGGGAAGTTTTCGAACCAGCACGCAAGGAGATACCACCACACATTCTACTAAATAAATTCGACTCTTTGTAGGCTCAAGCTTTTGGAAGCTCAATTGGAAAATCGACTCTCGAATTACTGAAACTACTTCTTTTTTAGCCGACCTAAGTTTTTGCCACCTAACCGGAGCTAAGCTGCGGCAACGAAGTGCCGCAGCGACGGAATCCAGTCCGCGCGTGGCAAGTCCTGTCCGATTGTAGCTGGTTGTTTCGCGCGTGTTAAATCATCGACGGCTACTTCCGTCAGCTTGAGCGACTGGTTAGGCCGCACCTAAATTTTTTTGAGTGTAATCTTCGCCAATAGTGAAGATATTTTGCTGTTCAATTCCATGTCCCTACCAATGACTCGGAAGAGAACTTGGAATTCGTTGAACGCCGTATGCGCTTCAGTTATATAACCAATAGGTTCGCTAAAATAAGATTTTATTCCATAGGCCTGATAATGTGAAAGTGAATAACTTTGGAAGAAGTCTTTTTCGACCCGTCCTCGAAGCAGGACTCTTCGATGTATGAAGTCTTGAGGTGTTTCAAGGGGAAACCCCTCATCTTCACCTTCGTGTCTTTCTATACGGGCGTTAGCGGAATCATACGCTATCTTTATTGCGTTGAAGTTCGCAATCTCTACAGATAGAGAGGACCCGTTATATATTCCTAGAAGATAATCCGCGATGCCGTCGGTTATTGAATAGTTGGGTTTTGGAAGAACGTCGTCGCCCTTTGGAAAAACGATGCGCATGTGGTAAGTCGGTAGATCGATGGCGGAAGTGCTGTCATTTAGAGTGATGACTTGAAGGAGTCGGTTCTGAGCGTATACAGTCGACTGTTGAGGAGTCGTTTGCAGAGCCGACGACACTAGAATTAATACTGCTGTATGTTTTAGGTTCATAATTTTGTGCGGCCTAACGGACCGGAGCTAAGCTGCGGCAACGAAGTGCCGCAGCGACGGAATCCAGTCCGCGCGAGACGAGTCATGTCCGATAGTAGCTGGTTGTTTCGCGCGTGTTAAATCATCGACGGCTGTTTCCGTCAGCTTGAGCGACTGGTTAGGTGGCAAAGTGAGTTGGTTAAACTGCACAAAGCCTCGCGTTAAGGCTGTTTCGTTTTTGATTTTGGTTATAAACATAGCTCCCAACTATGATTGCATGGTAAGTTTTCGTACGAGATGATACCATTTTCTTGCAGCTATTGCAATTAGAAAATCCAACTGCTTATTGACTCATATCTTTGGAACCTTAAATCAAGAAACAAAACTTGAATTACTGAAACTATTTCTTGCTTAGCGAACCTAAGTTGTTTTTGCCACCTAACGGACCGGAGCTAACCTGCGGCGACGTGCAACGTCGCCACCGTAGCCAATCCGCGCGTGGTAGGTCACGTCCAAGAGTAGCTGCTCGTTTCGCGCGTGTTAAATCACCAACGGCTGGTTCCGTCAGGTTGAGCGATTGGTTAGGCGGCGATAAGTGTATGTTGATAAGAATATCCCTTCGTATTGACTAACTGCGTAATGTTAGAAACTCTTTCCTAGAAGCGCAATACCAAGAATTTGGTATTTGAGAAGTCGGTAATTTTAGTGGATGGAAATGTCTGAAAGGGGAGTCGTTGGTAGAAAAAAATGACTGCTTGTAAACCAATTCTTTTAACCCCTTTTTTTCTTTTTAAATTTTGTTCGCGCCACCTAACGGACCGGAGCTAAGCTGCGGCAACGAAGTGCCGCAGCGACAGAATCATGTCCGCGCGAGACGAGTCATGTCCAATAGTAGCTGGTTTTTTCGCGCGTGTTAAATCATCGACGGCTGGTTCCGTCAGCTTGAGCGACTGGTTAGGTGGCAGAGAGAGTTTGTTAATCTGCACAATACCTCGCGCTAAGAATGTTTTATTTTTGATACTATTTGTAGACTTAGCTCCCAAGCAAGATTATATGGGAAGCTTTCAAACTTGTACGCACGAAGATACCACCACACATTCTACTAAATAATTCGACTATTAGTAAACTCAAGCTTTTGGAAGCTTAATTGGAAAGCGAATCTTGAATTACTGAAACTATTTCTTTCTTAGCCATTCTAAGCTTTTGCCACCTAACGAATCGGAGCTAAGCTGCGGCGACGTGCAACGTCGCCGCGGTAGTCAGTCCGCGCGTGGTAAGCTGCGTCCGATTGTGACTCCCATTTTCGCGCGTGCAAAATCATCGACGGCTGGTTCCGTCAGCTTGAGCGACTGGTTAGACGGCGGGCGCTTGGTCTTACATTTTGAAAAACTCGAGCAATTTGTACATCAAAATCGCAGGCCAAACTAGAGCCTTCAAGAAACCAAGCACACCTTCCCAAAAAGTCATTGAATGTTGGATGAAATAAACCGCTGCTCCTATAAAAGCTAATCCGTAGATGCCGCCAAAGGCACTATTATCATGTTTCATTCCTTTGTTTCCTTGATGTTCGTTCATAAAAGAATCTGTGAGTTTTGTTGATGTTTTATTATTTAGTAAATGCTGGAGTTGTGGAGCGCCCGCCGTCTAACGGACTGGAGCTAAGCTGCGGCGACAAAGTGCCGCAGCGACGGAATCCAGTCCGCGCGAGCTAAGTCATGTCCAACAAGTAACTGGTTGTTTCGCGCGTGCAAAATCGTCGACGGCTGGTTCCGTCAGCTTGAGCGACTGGTTAGCCAGCGATGACGCTCTTCATTCCTTTTATTCTCCATAGTTATAAATTATCCCGATTTGTAACCCAAAAGACCTGTTATTGTAATCAAAGATCGGTGTGTAATCGTAATTATATTCCCTTGCCCTTCGATAGTAAAGACCGATCGGTAAAGAAATACCGTCGAAAATCCTAATTGGATATCCGAGACCGATTAAATAATAAAATCCAAGATACGTACGCGGTCCGGATTCTACAGTACCATTGTTCTCATTAAGGTTAATCCCTTGAACGATGATATTGTCCTGGTGAGTATAATGAGCGCCTATGCCTGCATAGAAGATTTGCAGGAAGGATCCTACTCCGTAGAGGGCGATATCATAACGTTTGTTAGAAGTAACGTTTGCTGACTGTCCATAATCATTTTCAAATGTGTAATTCGTTAACTCAAGAAAGCCGTAAATACCATAGAAGCTAAACTGTTTGCCGGCGCCGATCCGAATATTATTGACAGGCACAAATCTACCATCGTCAGGAAACTGAGGGTAAACACCGCCATCAAGCCAAAGCTGATATATGCCGCGTTTTGAAAGTGAATCCGCAACAGTTGTCGTGCGATTCTCCTGAGCGTGCAGTACGCCTAGTGCATTCATCCCAAGAATGATCGAAATTAAAATCGTTCTGTTCATATTGTAGAAAGTTCTTTTCGCTGGCTAACGAACCGGAGCTAAGCTGCGGCAACGAAGTGCCGCAGCAACCGAATCCAGTCCGCGCGAGCTAAGTCCCGTCAGATTGTAGCTGTTTGTTTCGCGCGTGCAAAATCATCGACGGCTACTTCCGTCAGCTTGAGCGACTGGTTAGGTGGCAGAGAGAGTTGGTTAATCTGCACAATACCTCGCGCTAAGAATGCTTTATATTTGGTGCTTTTTGTAGACATAGCTCCCAAGCAAGATTACATGGTAAGTTTTCGAACCAGCACACAAGGAGATACCACCACACGTTCTACTAAATAAATTCGACTATTTGTAGACTCAAGCTTTTGGAAGCTCAATTGGAAAAGCGAATCTCGAATTACTGAAACTATTTCTTTCTTAGCCATTCCAAGTTTTTGCCACCTAACGGACCGGAGCTAAGCTGCGGCGACGTGCAGCCAAATCATTGGTAGACTATACGCGCGGCAGACATCGTCTTTCCTTTAAAAATTTTTTCGCGCGCGGCGAAATCATCGACGGCTGGTTCCGTCAGCTTGAGCGACTGGTTAGGTGCCACGCGGTTGTTATTAACAGCTGTCAATATTTCGATACTTTGATTCTTTCTCGTAAGTTGTCGATTTCGTTTTTCCAGCTATCTGGCATTGGGAGCAGGCTCGTTGGTACATTTGTTTCCATCATGTCAAAGACAAGACGAGCGGATTTGAAGTCACCGCTATGTAAAAGGGAATCACAAGTTTGCCAATAAACCGCTCTATAATTGGCAAGCACAGGAGAAATAGATGGAATGTTTTGTTCCTTGAGCGTAGCAAGTCTCCGAAAGTTATTTGTATCGGTGAGAAAGCGAGTGGTTGCCTCTATGTTGATCTTTTTTCCTTTCGCTTTGATAGAAAAAGGGACAAGTTCAGTAGTTGTACAATGCAGTTGTAAATGGTCGTCCAAGTCAGATAATATCCATTGTGGACAACCAAGAGTGAAGTGAACTGGCCGGTGCCAGTTATTAGCTGTAAGCAAACCAAGTAAGATGATTTTGTTGATGCTAAGGAAAGTTCTATCGTTCCTTTGAAGATCGGGCGTCAGAATCCACTGGAATGATGAATCATTGGTATCAAATCGACGCTGTGCCTCCGATGGAACAGAGAAATCAATGGATCGACTCGTCCACTTTGCTGGGTGCATTTCCATAATTTGCTCACGTGTCCATGTCATGCCAACCGGTCGAATGAAATCGTCGAGACCGGATTTTAGAATCAGGATAAACCAAGGTCGATCAAGTAAAGTCACAGGAATAAGGGTGACGTCCGGTCTGATATGTTCGATGAATTGGCAATACCAAACCGGGAATATATCCGCATCTCCTCCAGCGATCAAGATTGCATCTGGATTACATGAATGAAGTGTGTTACGTGCGTATTCCAAGAGCCATTCGGGATAGCCACCGGCTTTTTTCCCCAAGCGCAATTCAGTCATAAATCCTGCGAGGTTACCTGCCCGTAATTCCTTTACTGCACGACCACCGTACTCAGACCCAATCACGGCATAACAGTTTCGCAGATGAGGGTCTAGAGCCAATGCCTTTTGCATACAATCCAGGACGCGGTCAGATGTATGTCGTTCGTCACCTATTAGCGGGACGGAATCGTAATGGAGCCAATGAAGACAGTGACCGAGAAGGTACCATGCTTCCGCGTCATTGGGATTAGAAGCAATAGCTTGTTCGAGGTAGCTTATAGCTTTCGGATAGTTTTCATCATTGATTTCGCTGTCTGCGAGTGTTTTAAGGTTTTGAGCAGTGACTAAATTGCATATTGCAAAGAATAGCGTGCTGAGAATTATTTTATTCATAAATACCACACTATTATTTCGTGGCACCTAACGGACCGGAGCTAAGCTGCGGCGACTGACCTGCCCCCAGTTTATGTGCCAATGTTAAGTTAGTTAATTTTTTCAGGCATTGGCAACCTGAAGTGAATAAAATGTTTCCGGTGCCGGTGGTTTGTAGCCTAACGAACTGTGTGGTCTGATTTTGTTGTAGTAGTTCCTCCATCGTTCCGTCACAACCTTTGCCTCCGTAATTGTATCAAAGATCTCTCCATTAAGCAACTCGTCTCTTAACTTTCCGTTGAATGATTCGATGTATCCGTTCTCCCAAGGACTTCCCGGTTCGATAAAGAGTGGATCCACACCGAGCCGTTGAAGCCATGTTCGTACTGCCTCTGCAATAAACTCCGGTCCATTGTCCGAGCGGATATGTGCCGGGGTTCCCCTCGTCACAAATAATTCTGCTAAAGCCTCCACAACATCGTTCGAGGTAAGCTTCCGGTCAATCCTGATCGCCAGGCATTCTCTGGTGTACTCGTCGATCACGTTGAGCATCCTTAACGGTTTTCCATTACTCGTTCTGTCTGCAACAAAATCATAACTCCAGACGTGATCCTTGTGTTCTGGTCTCAGTCGGATATAGGATCCATCATTGAGCCATAGACGTCGTCGCTTGCGCTGCCTTTTGGGCACTTTCAGGCCTTCCTGACGCCATATCCGTTCGACTCGCTTGTGGTTCACACGCCATCCTTCAGTCCTCAGTAACAAGGTTACCCGACGATAGCCATAACGCCCATATTGACATGCCAGCTCTGTGATGCGCTGTGTAAGGCGTTCTTCTTCTTCGCTGGCTCTGTGCTCTTGTCGCTGCGTTGATCGTGCTTGTCCCAATACACGGCATACTCGTCGCTCTGATACGATCATTTCTTCCTGGATCTCTTCCGCTGCCCGGCGCCGTTTGACCGGGCTTAAAAGTTTCCCCGTGAGGCTTCCTTCAAGATCGAGTTATCAATCGTCAGATCCGCCACGACCCTCCGCAATCGGCTGTTCTCCTGTTCTAGCTCCTTCAATCGCTTTGCCTGATCAACCCGTAGGCCTCCATACTCCCTCCGCCACTTGTAATACGTTGCATCGCTTATTCCAAGCTGTCGCATCACTTCCTCGATCGACATCCCCTTAGCCTGCAAGACCTCTGCTTCTCGCAGTTTGTTGATGATCTCCTCCGCTGTATGCTTTTTTCTGCTCATTGCTGCCTCCGTTGATCCACAATATAAAATTTTCTAACTTCAGAGTGGATCGGTTTTTGGGGGGCAGGTCAAAGTTCTTCTCTGATTTTATTCACAATTCCGACGATATCGCATCAATTGCCTTAGCGACTCTAAATTCGCACAATTCCACTTGGGCTCGCGAACTTCGATACCTTTTTGATTCTGTCTCCTCTTTTGAGAAACGACAAATCATTCGCGCCTCATTGTCACTTGCTAAGGATGAAAGGAAAGTATTTTACATGACCGCTAAGTCTCGGGATTTGACATTTCTAGAAAGGTGCACGCTTGAATGGGTCGCTTCATTGTATAACTAGCAAACGGCCTAACCAGTCGCTCAAGCTGACGGAACCAGCCGTCGACGATTTGGCCGCGCGCCAAAAAATTTTTTAGGGAAAGGCGATGTCTGCCGCGCGTATAGTCTACATGGAACTAGCTGCACGTCGCCGCAGCTTAGCTCCGGTCCGTTAGGCGGGCAAGCAAAGGATGATTGTGCGATGAAAATTAAGCGGCATGGTTGAGACGTTTCTGTGCGTCGTACAGATCACAATTCATCTGGAGATTCATCCAGTATTGTGAAGACGTTTTGAGTACTTTGGAAAGCAAAATTGCAGTTTCAGGACTCATGTCGCGCTTTCCATTAATGAGTGTGTTCACTCGTTGAATAGGCACACCCATGCGACGCGCCAGTTCCATCTGGCTCATGCCGATCGGCTTGAGGTAGAGTTCCAAAAGTATCTCACCTGGGTGGCTTGGACGACGGTTCTTCGGAATCATAATATGCTCCTTAATGATAATCGGTAATTTCGACGTCATGGATATCACCATCAAGCCAACGAAAGATGATTCTGAACTGATCGTTAATCCGAATAGAATGAAATCCCGACAGATTGCCTTTCAATGCTTCGAGTCGATTGCCAGGAGGAAACTTCAAGTCTTGAAGTTGTTTTGCACCGTCCAAGGCGTCGAGCCTAAGTATTGCAGCTTTCCAAATTTTTTGTGGAATACGGCGCGCCGCTTTTGTATCAAAACCGTTAAACAGGTCTTCGGTACCTTTGTCGGCGAAGTTGATTATCATAGTGTAATATACGACATTAACGTCATATGTGCAAGTTCTTGATTCATCTGGCTTGCCCGCCTAACCAGTCGCTCAAGCTGACGGAACCAGCCGTCAGCTTTTCACCGCGCGCAAAAAATTTTTAAGGGAAAGGCGTTGCCTGCCGCGCGTATAGTCTACCGTTGATTTGGCTGCACGTCGCCGCAGCTTAGCTCCGGTCCGTTAGGGCGCAATTGCGCGTCTTTTAACTCAAGGTGATGCAATGACAAAAAGATCCCTCTTTATACATTCTCTCATTGTTTTCCTGATCGCAGTACCATTAGAATCTCGCGCTCAATGGTCTCAAGGGCATGGCCTCGAGAATCTTCCAATTTCAAGCGTAGTAGCCAGCGGCAATAATCTCATCGCTGGTGACTGCAATGGTTATGTTTATTTATCCACAGACAGCGGAGCAACATGGACATTTAGAGATATTGTTGCCATACCATGGGTCTGCCCTAACTGTAGGCTTATCACACTTCCGATAGTCACTCTTTTTGCGAATGATTCTGAGGTGTTTGCAGGAGCTGGTGGTATTGACAGCGCGAGTGTACATATTTCCACGGATAACGGCTTGACATGGGCCGTAAAAGATTCAGCGTTTACACAAAGTATTAATTGCTTTGTAATAAACAATGGAACTCTCTTCGCAGGTACAAATAATGGTGTTTACAGTTCATCCAACGATGGCACAAGTTGGAGTGCTTCAAGCAATGGTCTCACTCTTAGTAACTATGATAGTATTTACCATCATCCTCCTCAGGTAAATCGTTTAGCGATCGGCGGAACGAATCTCTTCGCAGGAACATCATCTGAAGGAGTTTTCATCTCGAACAACAGCGGTGTAAGTTGGATATCGATAGATTCAGGGTTAGGCTCTCGCCTCTTCACTGTTGGACTCGCAACAATTGGATCAAACATTTTTGCTGCCGATTTTGGAGACGGAGTTTACTATACGTCCAACAACGGTACAAATTGGAGTGTTGCCAACAACGGTTTGACAAATCAGATGGTCAACATCATTATCGCAAACGATAGTAGCCTTTATCTTGGAACAAATATAGGCGTGTTTCGATCTACTAACGGCGGAAGACTCTGGACGGATATTTCTACAGGAACCCAGGTTGATTCATCAGCGATTATTTCGTTGGCTGTATGTTATGGATATCTATTTGCAGGAACGAATGGCAACGGCGTGTGGCGTTATCCTCTTTCACAGAATAGCACTTTAGTCAAAAACGACTTTTTGTCATTGCCCACTCACTTCGTTTTAAAACAGAATTATCCAAACCCTTTCAACCCAGTAACAATCATCACTTACCAAATACCGAGTAGTAGTCTAGTAAAGCTGGAAGTTTACGATATGCTAGGCCGTAAAATAGAAACCCTTGTAAACGAAAATCAGCATGCAGGTGTATATTCAGTAACGTTCAACGCAGTTAACTTACCCAGCGGGACTTACTTTTACAGAATTACTACAGACAATTTTGTTCAGACAAAGAAATTGCTCGTAATTAAATAAAGCAATTGCGCCCTAACCAGTCGCTCAAGCTGACGGAACCAGCCGTCGACGATTTCGCCGCGCGCCGAAAAATTTTTTAAGGAAATGGCAATGTCTGGCGCGCGTATAGTCTACGATTGATTTGGCTGCACGTCGCCGCAGCTTAGCTCCGGTCCGTTAGAACGCACGAAATAACACTCATCTAAAGAATCATATGTCAAAAAATGAATGGCGACCAGAATGGCATCGGATTGATAACGCTGAAGCTCACGCCGTCACAGCAAGTACTGTTTCTGCAGGATCGGTCTTCCCTTATCCTCTCACGGCGCTTCCCATTCAACTTCAAAAACTACCAGGTCTTTCTGCAGCCTACATTACTGGTTATGCCACAGCAAGTCTCTCGCCAGAAGGGGTATCGGTTTTGGGTGAATTCGCCGCAGTTCGAGAAGATCAAGGAATCGGAAAGGGATATGTTTGGGTTTTCGGGACTTCCGGTACCAATGTTTACTTCAATGGTCCATATAAATTTTTCGATGCCCACCACTTTGAGAGCGTCGGCACCGTTCCAGTTGACAAATTATTTGGAAATGTTCCACCCTTTTCTAGAAAATAGTACGTGTCAATTTAGTCTTTGTTAGAATACACAAAACTGCTTTTTACAATCAAACACAGTAACGATAAAAAGTCATGAAATATTTTCTAACAATCACAACATTCTTCATAGCTGGATGTGCTACAATTTCTCAGTATCCGCGGATTACAGTTTCATATGACAAATTTGAAAATCACGCCATTATAAAAACTTTTCCTCCAATCCTAGTTCATTCAGAGCACTCAAATCTTGTCAATCTCAGATCATGGGCAAGTTACGTCTGTGAAGGCGACACGAGTTGTAAAACGGAAAACATCTTTATTAACTTTGCGTCAGAATCATATCGGGGATGGCAATACCTGACTTCACATGATTTGATTTTTTTGGTCGACAATGAAAGAATGAATTTTGGCGAAACAACACATTTCGGCGATTCAGAAACCGATGCCGGAGGCGTCCTGACAATTGAAATGATGTCTGCAATTATACCGAAAGAGCAGTTTCGAAAAATAGCAAATGCACAAGTAGTTGAAGGCAAACTTGGCTTTACTGTTTTCAATATAGAACGCAAAGACCGCGAACTTTTTCGTATGTTATTAGCAAGAGCTGACAAATAGAAAGAATCTCGCGTGCGTTCTAACCAGTCGCTCAAGCTGACGGAACCAGCCGTCGATGATTTTGCTCGCGCGAAACAAGTAGCTACAATCGGACTGGACATACCACGCGCGGACGGGATTCCGTCGCTGCGGCACTTCGTTGCCGCAGCTTAGCTCCGGTCCGTTAGGTGGCAAAAACTTAGGTCGGCTAAAAAAGAAGTAGTTTCAGTAATTCGAGAGTCGATTTTCCAATTGAGCTTCCAAAAGCTTGAGCCTACAAAGAGTCGAATTTATTTAGTAGAATGTGTGGTGGTATCTCCTTGCGTGCTGGTTCGAAAACTTCCCATGTAATCTTGCTTGAGAGCTATGTCTACAAAAAGCAGCAAATATAAAACATTCTTAGCGCGAGGTATTGTGCAGATTAACCAACTCTCTCTGCCACCTAACCAGTCGCTCAAGCTGACGGAACCAGCCGTCGACGATTTTGCACGCGCGAAACAACCGGCTACAATCAGACTGGACATACCACGCGCGGACTGGATTCCGTTGCTGCGGCACTTCGTTGCCGCAGCTTAGCTCCGGTCCGTTAGGCGGCGATACATAGTGGTTATAAACAAAAGAAAAAAAATTATTGGGGTAAAAAGAAGTGACCTACAACCAGTCCTTTTGGTCTACCAACCTTTCCCCCATTAAGTTTAGTGGTGTATCAAATACCGAAACTTGTAGTATCGTTATTCTTAGAAATTGTTTCTAATGTAAAGCAGTTGTAGTTTGAAGAGGTATTCTTATCAACATACAAGTATCGCCGCCTAACCAGTCGCTCAAGCTGACGGAACCAGCCGTCGACGATTTTGCTCGCGCGAAACAACCAGTTACAATTGGACTGGACATACCTCGCGCGGAATGACTACCGCGGCGACGTTGCACGTCGCCGCAGCTTAGCTCCGGTCCGTTAGGTGGCAAAAAAACTTGGGTTCGCTTAGAAAGTAATAATTTCGATATTTTAAGTTGTGTCTATCAATCTGGTTTTTAAAAGATTGAGTCTATAAGCAGTTGGATTTTCTAATTGCAATCACATCAAGAAAGTGGTATCATCTCGTACGGAGACTTACCAAGCAATCATAGTTGGGAGCTATGTTTATAACCAAAATCAAAACCGAAGCATTCTTAGTCCGAAGCTGTGTGCAGCTTAACCAACTGACTTTGCCACCTAACCAGTCGCTCAAGCTGACGGAATCAGCCGTCGACGATTTTGCACGCGCGAAACAACCAGCTACTGTTGGACGTGACCTACCACGCGCGGATTGGATTCCGTCGCTGCGGCACTTCGTTGCCGCAGCTTAGCTCCGGTCCGTTAGGTGGCAAAAGAAATTAAGTTGGCTAAGAAAAAAATAGTCTCGGTAATTCAAGCTTTGTTTTTTTGATTTAAGCTTAAAAATATGAGTCTATAAGCAGTTCGATATTCTAATTGCAATGTCTGCAAGAAATTGGTATCATTCCACACGGGAACTTACCAGGCAATCATAGTTGGGAGCTATGTTTATAACCAAAATCAAAAACGAAACAGCCTTAGCGCGAAGCCGTGTACAGCTTAACCAACTCACGTTGCCACCTAACCAGTCGCTCAACCTGACGGAACCAGCCGTCGATGATTTAGCTCGCGCGAATCGACCAACTACAATCGGACGGGACTTGCCACGCGCGAACAGGATTCCGTTCCTGCGGCACTTCGTTGCCGCAGGTTAGCTCCAGTCCGTTAGAACGCGCGAACTATTTATTGCCCAGCTAAAGAATGGAAAATCAAGAAAGAGTCTACATCGAGAATAATGAAATCGTGTTCGAGAAGGAACTTGGTTCAGAAGAGTTATCTCGATTAGCAACAGAACACGGTGTCAATCAATCGATTGTTCTTTCAGAAGATTTCATTGAACGCCTAAAAGTCAAATTTGCAGACTTTGAAGACTTGGGTGAAATGTTCTACCAATTTCTAGCCGATGAAGGCGAAGAATAACATGTCAAATTACACGATAACTCGAAACAATAACCGGTTGACAATTCGATTTCATCTTCCAGTCTCAGAAGCAGAAGAAATCCGCGAAGAATTGAAACCAGAATTCAAACGTCTACCAAAGCTGAATAAGGAAACCTTTGAGTCATTTGGAGAATGGGTTTTTGAAGATATTGCTGATTGCGTGATCCAAGCCTTGTGGAACTCGAAAAGCGGAAGTGACCTTGAACGAGATGATGGCCCAAGCAAAGTTGAACCTTGGTAGAGATTACATAAGTAGCAAACTCATAACAACAATTTCTTAATTAAAAGCTCTATCGCGCGCGTTCTAACCAGTCGCTCAAGCTGACGGAACCAGCCGTCAGCTTTTCGCCGCGCGCCAAAAAATTTTTAAGGGAAAGGCGATGTCTGCCGCGCGTATATTCTACATGGAACTGGCTGCACATCGCCGCAGCTTAGCTCCGGTCCGTTAGCCCGCAAGAAGCGGCATGGTCAATAAAACAGCAAACGCCAAGCAGAGCCTGGCGTTTTTAAGGGGAAAAATAATGCAACAACAATTTACCGATGTGTTTGAGCGCGTTCCTTTGTTGAAAAATGAACCGCCGTTGCGAGCACAGTTCCAATGATCGCTGTCATGATTCCCAGAATGATTGCTATTTCCATATATCCTCCTAATCGTTTACTTTGCTTATAAAGTATAACCCAATGCCGATAGCATACGTTCCGAGAAAATATACAACAACCGATTCAAGAATTGTTGCTTCGTGTTGTAATAACCGTCCTACGACTCCAGCTAAAATAAGCCCTTGTCCAATATTGAGAAATACTTTTCCTAATTGTTCTTTAACGGACGATGTAAATTTCATCATATTCTGATGTTAATGTAATAATTTCCAAATAAAGAAGCAAAAACGAGCTATCTTTCTTGTAAGATAGGCGTTTTAACAAATAATAGAGCTTGCGGGCTAACCAGTCGCTCAAGCTGACGGAACCAGCCGTCGGTGATTTCGCCGCGCGCCAAAAAATTTTTAAGGGAAAGGCGATACCTGCCGCGCGTATATTCTACCACTGATTTGGCTGCACGTCGCCGCAGCTTAGCTCCGGTCCGTTAGGCGGTGGAATTAGCATCTCTTTTAAATAAGGTATCATATGAAATGTCCAAAATGCGAAACCACGATCAAGTTACCAATTTCAGAACATACCAACGCGTTTCCTTCACAACTCCCTTGGGAGGAGGGAAAAGGAAGTGATGTTGCAGTGGGATTTTGCCCTGAATGCTCTCAACAGATAATTTTACTTAGATTTGGGACAACGACTAAATTTGAAGAGGAGTATTCAGATACATATTATTTATTAGAAAGCTCTGAGACCGAGGAGATCATTTATCCAATTCCGCATCCCCACATAAGAAAGCTTCCCAAGGAAGTTCCGTCACGATGCCGTGCCGACTATTCTGAGGCTGAACAAGTCCTCAGCGTGAGTAGCAAAGCTAGCGCCGCCTTGAGCCGTAGATTATTACAGTCCATCCTAAGAGAAGAACATAAAGTCAAACGGGCAACCCTTTTTAAAGAAATTCAGGAATTTGTATCTCGACCCGGAATACCTTCTCACCTTACTGACGCCTTGGACCATATAAGAGTAATCGGAAATTTTGCTTCGCATCCTCTCAAAGAGGAACAAACAGGCGAGATTATCGATGTCGAAGCAGGAGAAGCAGAATGGCTCCTCGATGTTCTTGAATCTCTAATCGATTTCACTTTTGTGCAACCTATTCGTTTGGACGAACGAAAAAAGCAAATTGAGAAAAAACTTGCATCCGTTAGCAAATCTGGCAGTTCAAAGGAGGCCACCGCCTAACCAGTCGCTCAAGCTGACGGAACCAGCCGTCGACGATTTCGCCGCGCGTTGTTGGACGGACTTAGCGCATCTGATCGGAACGTCCGCGCAACCAACTACCTTGCGGCGGCTGTTCGCCGCTGACCTGCCCCCAGTTTATGTGCCAATGTTAAGTTAGTTAATTTTTTCAGGCATTGGCAACCTGAAGTGAATAAAATGTTTCCGGTGCCGGTGGTTTGTAGCCTAACGAACTGTGTGGTCTGATTTTGTTGTAGTAGTTCCTCCATCGTTCCGTCACAACCTTTGCCTCCGTAATTGTATCAAAGATCTCTCCATTAAGCAACTCGTCTCTTAACTTTCCGTTGAATGATTCGATGTATCCGTTCTCCCAAGGACTTCCCGGTTCGATAAAGAGTGGATCCACACCGAGCCGTTGAAGCCATGTTCGTACTGCCTCTGCAATAAACTCCGGTCCATTGTCCGAGCGGATATGTGCCGGGGTTCCCCTCGTCACAAATAATTCTGCTAAAGCCTCCACAACATCGTTCGAGGTAAGCTTCCGGTCAATCCTGATCGCCAGGCATTCTCTGGTGTACTCGTCGATCACGTTGAGCATCCTTAACGGTTTTCCATTACTCGTTCTGTCTGCAACAAAATCATAACTCCAGACGTGATCCTTGTGTTCTGGTCTCAGTCGGATATAGGATCCATCATTGAGCCATAGACGTCGTCGCTTGCGCTGCCTTTTGGGCACTTTCAGGCCTTCCTGACGCCATATCCGTTCGACTCGCTTGTGGTTCACACGCCATCCTTCAGTCCTCAGTAACAAGGTTACCCGACGATAGCCATAACGCCCATATTGACATGCCAGCTCTGTGATGCGCTGTGTAAGGCGTTCTTCTTCTTCGCTGGCTCTGTGCTCTTGTCGCTGCGTTGATCGTGCTTGTCCCAATACACGGCATACTCGTCGCTCTGATACGATCATTTCTTCCTGGATCTCTTCCGCTGCCCGGCGCCGTTTGACCGGGCTTAAAAGTTTCCCCGTGAGGCTTCCTTCAAGATCGAGTTATCAATCGTCAGATCCGCCACGACCCTCCGCAATCGGCTGTTCTCCTGTTCTAGCTCCTTCAATCGCTTTGCCTGATCAACCCGTAGGCCTCCATACTCCCTCCGCCACTTGTAATACGTTGCATCGCTTATTCCAAGCTGTCGCATCACTTCCTCGATCGACATCCCCTTAGCCTGCAAGACCTCTGCTTCTCGCAGTTTGTTGATGATCTCCTCCGCTGTATGCTTTTTTCTGCTCATTGCTGCCTCCGTTGATCCACAATATAAAATTTTCTAACTTCAGAGTGGATCGGTTTTTGGGGGGCAGGTCACCGCCGCAGCTTAGCTCCAGTCCGTTAGGCAGCAAAAATAACATCCATCTAAAAGAAAAAGGCATTCATGTTTTGCACAAATTGCGGAACACAAATAAACATAAATGACCATTTCTGTCCTAAATGTGGTAAAGCAATTAATACGCTAAGAAGCGCTTCTCAAGAAATCACAAAAACTGAAATTGAGGAAAAGAATAAATACACTGTTGCCGAGGAAATCAAATCAACAACTGCTGAAAGGGCTAGGAAAGGTATTTTCGGCTCATTCATTTCCGTTTTGATAGGAGTATTTCTTATCGGTCTAGGAATAGTTTTATCTTTAACTGGAATAGGAGCTATTTGCGGATTGCCGTTAGCCATCTTAGGCGTAATTGTCGCACTATTAAGTCCGGTCACAGGTATTACAACTGCATTTAGTGATAATCCAATAAAAGGCTTTTGCCCCTATTGTGGCGCTTCTTTAATTGTTGCAAAAGTTAAAAGCAAAGTTAAGTGCAAAGATTGTCAAAAAGTAATAGTAGTTCGTGATATGAAATTATTTAGAGTTGATTAGTTCGCTTGTTTGCTGCCTAACCAGTCGCTCAAGCTGACGGAACCAGCCGTCAGCTTTTCGCCGCGCGCCAAAAATTTTTTAAGGGAAAGGCGATGCCAGCCGCGCGTATATTCTACCAATGATTTGGCTGTACGTCGCCGCAGCTTAGCTCCGGTCCGTTAGGGCGCTTGAAAAACTCTCCAAGATAGACAATGCGATTCATATATATCTATCTAATTATAACAATTCTGATGTCGTCTTGTGGGAAACGATTACCAAATAACATTTCATTAGGTAATCTAGGTGGGGGCAACAAAGAATCTGATTTATCAACAAAACCATACCTTGTTAAAGAGCCTATTTCATTTGAAATACCCGACAGTGTTGGTGGTAAAAAATTATTTGGCTCTGTAACAATGATGTTAGAAATAACTAAATCGGGAAATATTGAATTTTATCCCAGATTAATAAGATTAAGTACGAATCAATTATATCCAGATGAACATTTTATAATTTCTTCAAGTGAATGGAAAGATAGCCTTATACGGGATGCTATTCCTGACTTGGAACTATATTATCGACACAAATCTTGGATTGATAAATACATAATGACTTGTAAATTTACTATTGATACGTCTTATTGGCAGTTCAAGTATCAAGATACATTATATTATCAATTTACCATTTGTCCCAATAAAGGAGTACATCAGGAAATATCGTATGGAAATATTTCCTTTAAATCCAAAGAATTATATGTTTCAGAATCATTATGTCGCAATAGGATGAGGACGGAATTTGTTATTATTTTACGTGTAAATAAATATGGTAAAATTTTAAGGTACGATGTTACTGATGAAAGAGTTTATCATCGACCAAATGTGACGGATTATTTTGATGCATATCGATCACAAATTCAATTGCAAAAAGAGCATAATAAATATCGAAATATTATTGATGGGATAATAAGAAAAACCGTTGTGAGTGTTGACTCTACGGACAAATATTTTAACAACGAAAATATATTTCCATATTGGATTTATATTGTTATTAATTCCAAAACACGAAAGGCTTATGCAAAAAATATTGGGGACAATTAGAAGTTAATTAAGCGCCCTAACCAGTCGCTCAAGCTGACGGAAGGGGCCGTCGACGATTTCGCCGCGCGTTGTTGGACGGACTTAGGAGCATCTGACTGGAACGTCCGCGCAACGCGCTACCTTGCGGCGGCTGTTCGCCGCCGCAGCTTAGCTCCGGTTCGTTAGCCGGCATTGCACAATCAGTTTCTAAACAATAGGAGATATTCTATGATCAAAAAAATTACGACTCTTGTCGCCATAACCTTGTTCCTGCAGATACATGTTCTTGCTCAGGCGAAACAGGATTCTATGGCCCGATTGCCAAACAAAGGAGTTACACTTAAATCAATCACTATTCACCAGGAGGTTGATTTTAAGGTAAGCCCTGAACAAGTATACGAAGCGTTGCTCGATACGAAACAATTCTGTGAGTTCTCCGCCCTCTCAGGCGAGTTCACTGCAAAGTCAGCTCAAATAGATCGAAGCCTTGGAGGTGCCTTCTCGTTGTTCGATGGGCACATTGTTGGTCGAAACGTAGAATTAGTACCCAATCAACGAATCGTTCAGGCTTGGCGCGTTGTGGATTGGCCGGCAGGCGTGTATTCGATCGTCAAGTTCGAACTCAAGGCGCAAGGGTCGGGAACGCACTTAGTGTTCGACCACACCGGGTTTCCAGAGAATTGGCATGATCATCTCGCGGTGGGTTGGCAGAGCCACTATTGGGATCTGCTCACGAAATATTTCCACTAAATATTATCGGCAATGCCGGCTAACCAGTCGCTCAAGCTGACGGAAATAGCCGTCGGTGATTTCGCCGCGCGAGGAAAAAAAGTTTTTAAGAAAATGGCGATGCCTGGCGCGCGTATAGTCTACGATTGATCTGGCTGCACGTCGCCGCAGCTTAGCTCCGGTTCGTTAGGCGGCGGGAACAAGCTATCTCGAAAGGTTTAATTATATGAGAAAGAAAAAAAGATTTATCGTAACTAAATATGCAAAGATGTGGCCAAGAGAAGTGTTTGACATTATGGATGGTAATAAACTTCTACCTGAATTAAGAGCACTTTTGAATTCATCAGGTGTATACGTTCTCTACCGCGATGAACATCCATATTATGTGGGCAAAACAATCAATAAGTTGTTCAATCGTATTTATGACCACGCGAATAAACCAAAGGACAGGTATTATAATTTTTGGAATTTCTTTTCTGCTTTTGTAGTTTCTGAAGAAAAACTGATTGATGAAGTCGAAGGGATTCTGATTGCTGCAATGCCGACAGATAACAGTGCGATTCGTCGAATTAAGAAGATACACCTCCCAAATAATGTTGCAAGAAAAATTCGGAATCAGCGTATAATCCAGATGCGCAAATAGGTTATTTATCATCCGCCGCCTAACCAGTCGCTCAAGCTGACGGAAGTAGCCGTCGACAATTTCGCCGCGCGAAAGAAAAAAAATTTTAAGGAAAAAGCGATGTCTGCCGCGCGTATAGTCTACATGGAACTGGCTGCACGTCGCCGCAGCTTAGCTCCGGTCCGTTAGGCGGCCCAAATCAACACTCAGAGGAACAATGCAGAGTCAACTCGCTCAACTACACGCAGAATTCGGAATCTACCAAAAGGATGCCTTTAATCTCCCAGATTCCCAAAATATTATTTCTCGAATATCCTCAATTCCAGAACTCGAGTGCCTTCACCAGTTTTATCTTGAATATCAAAAAGCGTACAAGGCTCAATTGCAGAAACGGTCTAAAAAGAAGAATGCCACAAAAATAACATCTACTTCCAGAAGTATCGAGTTGCCTTTTGTTGGTGAATCAGTTATTCAATTAGGCCATGCAAAGTACATGTTCGTTTTTCAAGGAGCGCTGCAAGAACAACAATTTCTCAGCGTTACCGTGCTCTCGTGCCTATGGCCTCTTGGCGACTCCTACGTACAGAACGACATCTTTCAGGTCTTTTGGCCGGGACGAAAAAATATTTACGAGCGTATTGTGAAAAGCCTTGGCATCACGCCAGCAGTCGCCAATTGTGCCTATGTCGTCAATGCTCTACGAATTGAAACAGAAGATAAAATATCAGATCTTCACCAAAACAGAGATATCCTGCAACGTGAGATTACGCTGCTCGACCCAGAACTTGTTGTACTACTCGGAGGAGCAGCATCAAGAACGATAGGACATAATGCCCAAAAGGAACACAAAGGCCTTTACCGTAGTGTACCGTTTCCAACAATGTTCGATTCAGAACGAAATATCACAATGGCGACTCATCAATATAAGAAACTCCATAAGCTGTGGGCCGCCTAACCAGTCGCTCAAGCTGACGGAACCAGCCGTCGACAATTTGGCCGCGCGCCAGAAAAACTTTTTAGGGAAATGGTGATATCTGCCGCGCGTATAGTCTACATGGAACTGGCTGCACGTCGCCGCAGCTTAGCTCCGGTCCGTTAGGCGCACAGAAGCAGTATTGTCAAAGCAATGATTTGTAATTACGGGCACCGTGAAGAATTCGGTATACAAAGATTGTGGTACCTTCGATTTTATAGAATATCAAGTAATCTAGAACAATTAAATACCGATAGCCTAATCGAAGCAGTTCATCATCATTAGGAATGCGACCCAGTTGCGGATTGTTTTCGAGGTAGTGTAAATTGGTTTCTATTTTATCTGCAATAGAAAGTACGGCAGTAACGTTGTCTGCTAAAATGTAATCGACAATCTCTTTGAAATCTTGCTCGGCAGCAGTTAAGAGACGAACACGATATTTAGGCTTTGGCACGAATTTGCTTTCTAATGTCTTTCATAATCTTATCAAGTGGGCGACCCTTATCTCCAGCAACTCGTTGAGACTCAGCGACAGCCAGCTTAGAATAGAGTTCAAGTTTCTTCTGAAGTTGGCTATAGTGAGCGATCGACATCACAACCATATCACCTTCGCCATTCTTGGTGATGAAGATAGGTTCGCTAGAATTGTGAACGAAGTTTGAAATCTCGTTCGATTTATTTCTCAAGTCAGAAATGGGCCTAATTGTTGGCATCGTCCTGCTCCTTTTTGTATCAATATAATATCATTTACATGATAAAGCAAGACCGCTGTGCGCCTAACCAGTCGCTCAAGCTGACGGAACCAGCCGTCGATGATTTTGCACGCGCGAAACAGCCAGTTACTATCGGACGGGACTTAGCTCGCGCGGACTGGATTCCGTTGCTGCGGCACTTCGTTGCCGCAGCTTAGCTCCGGTCCGTTAGGCGGTTGCAGCACTCTACATGCAAAGGAGACACTAACCATGGACGAAAACGTCATCTATAAAGACAGGCTCATTGTGATCACCTCAGATTCTATTGTCTTCAAACACTACTATTTCCCGGGAACCTCAAAGCGAGTCCCTTTTGATAAGATCAATTCAGTCGCCGTCGAGCATGCGTCTCTCTCTACAGGAAAATGGAGAATTTGGGGTACAAGAGATCTGACAACGTGGTATCCTCTTGACATTCTGAGACCGAAAAGAGACGAAATATTCTTGATGTCGCTTGTTGGTAAAAAAGTCAAGATAGGATTTACCACCGAGAATACTGAAACTGTACGGCACATTCTTGAAGAAAAGAAAGTCTGTCACGGAGCAACCGCCTAACCAGTCGCTCAAGCTGACGGAACCAGCCGTCGATGATTTAACGCGCGCGAAACAACCAGCTACAATCGGACAGGACTTGCCACGCGCGGACTGGATTCCGTCGCTGCGGCACTTCGTTGCCGCAGCTTAGCTCCGGTCCGTTAGGTGGCAAAAACTTGGAATGGCTAAGAAAGAAATAGTTTCAGTAATTCAAGATTCGCTTTTCCAATTGAGCTTCCATAAGCTTGAGTCTACTAACAGTCGAATTTATTTAGTAGAATGGGTGGTGGTATCTTCTTGCGTACAAGTTCGAAAGCTTCCCATGTAATCTTGCTTGAGAGCTATGTCTATAAAAAGCACCAAATATAAAGCATTCTTAGCGCGAGGTATTGTGCAGATTAACCAACTCTCTCTGCCACCTAACCAGTCGCTCAAGCTGACGGAACCAGCCGTCGACAATTTTGCACGCGCGAAACAAACAGCTACAATCTGACGGGACTTAGCTCGCGCGGACTGGATTCCGTCGCTGCGGCACTTCGTTGCCGCAGCTTAGCTCCGGTTCGTTAGGTGGCAAAAACTTGGAATGGCTAAGAAAGAAATAGTTTCAGTAATTCAAGATTCGCTTTTCCAATTGAGCTTCCAAAATCTTGAGTCTACAAACAGTCAAGTTTATTTAGTAGAATGTGTGTTGGTATCTTCTTGCGTACAAGCTCGAAAGCTTCCCATGTAATCTTGCTTGAGAACTAAGTCTACAAATAGTATCAAAAATAAAACATTCTTAGCGCGAGGTATTGTGCAGATTAACCAACTCTCTCTGCCACCTAACCAGTCGCTCAAGCTGACGGAACCAGCCGTCGGTGATTTTGCACGCGCGCAACAGCCAGCTACAATCGGACGTGACTTGCCACGCGCGGACTGGATTCCGTCGCTGCGGCACTTCGTTGCCGCAGCTTAGCTCCGGTTCGTTAGGCAGCCGGAAGGATTTTTATGCAATCACTCATTCGCTACATTGCGAGACAGTCTTTTCTAATCTTTGTCGCGCTCGTTGTTATTGCAGAAATTGCAAGTTCGCAGAAACGCGATACGATGCAGCATGATGTAGGCAAACCGTATGGCTTCTTACTAATTAGAGAACACTATCCTACTGATACCATCTCAAAGACTTGGATCGTTACTTGGAACAGGGATGATTCCTTTGAAAGACGACTAAGCCGATACAATGAGAATGGTGAACAGATATATGCACTTGATTCAACGTTTGATAGTACGGGTACACTCAAAAGGACAGAGATAGATGTCGGAACTTCGTTAGAAAACGAAACAACATATCTTACTGAGAATGGAAAAGTTGATAGGATCGCGATTTCAATCATCTACAATGGCAAATACGTGGTGTTTATTAAACGCGGCAATGAGTATTCAGCACTTATTGACGACGAGCTAATCCCGATTAACATGAAGCGCTATTCCGAAGCTGAGTACATTTTCAATGAAAAGAGATTTAAGGAATCTTTGCTTAAATAAGTTTATGGCCTACCGCATTCCAAAACGTGATATTGGACTTTGGTTTTCACTTGATGCTAATCGTATTAATGCTCGGCAAAATGATAAATTGATGAACATCCTTGAAAAGTGGAAGAACGACGAAGTTATTCATCTATATATGGTCGAACCCGCTGCAACAGAAGCAAGGAAAGCAGGGTCTCAAAACCGTTACAAAAAAGTAATGCAGTTTAGCCCTATAATGTTCACAGAGAATTATTCTACAGAAGAGCAAATCCTTTTACAAAAGGTTTCAGATGTCTTAGATGAATTTAATGATGCCCAAATTGTTTTTAACGCCAAAAAATATCCAGGAGGTCTTATTACTGAAGATGGTGTTTCAGGAAAAAAAAATAGCATTATTGTTAAACGAGATGATCTAAAATTGTTGGGAATTAGTGTTTATACAACAGCAGAAGCCGTTGAACTTGTTCGTAGAAGAATCAAATTAAGAGATGATATGGCAAGAGAGTATTCTAAACAAACCGGTGAGTCATTACCTGAATGGGTAGGCAAGGATTAAATTGTAATTGCTCGGCTGCCTAACCAGTCGCTCAAGCTGACGGAACCAGCCATCGACAATTTCGCCACGCGCAAAAAATTTTTTAAGGAAAGGCGACATCTGCCGCGCGTATATTCTACATGGAATTGGCTGCACGTCGCCGCAGCTTAGCTCCGGTCCGTTAGGGCGCACAAGAAAGGACATACAAATTGAACGGATACATAGACTCACTCAGAGGCTTCGGCCATCCCGTCCATTTGCGGCACAATTTTACGTGTATTTATTGTGGATTTGACGGACGGTCATTTCCTAATTGGCTACAACTCACTGTTGACCACGTCCGACCTGAGCCGCAAGGAGGCAATGAGGATGACGCAAACAAAGTAACATGTTGTCATCAATGTAACTCTATGACTTCCCGCATGAAATTTCAGCCAGAACTTAGTGTCGAGCAGATCATCGAACAAAAACGAACTTATATCAAAGGAAGTCAATCTGAGCTCTTTGATTTCTGGAAGCAAAACGTAGCACCACGCTACATCGATAATTGGGAGCGGCTATAAACAAGCTCTTTAATCCAGTGTGCGCCCTAACCAGTCGCTCAAGCTGACGGAAATAGCCGTCGACGATTTCGCCGCGCGAGAAGAAAAATTTTTTAAGGAAATGGCGACGCCTGCCGCGCGTATAGTCTACATGGAACTGGCTGCACGTCGCCGCAGCTTAGCTCCGGTTCGTTAGGCGGCAAAACACAGGCGAACAATTAAACAATGGAGTATACATGAACAAAGCTCAAAATTACACTACTACCTTTACTGTAGCCAAAACTCCGAAAGAGGTCTTTGCGGCCATCAATAATGTCCATGGATGGTGGACGGGAGAGCCTGGAATTGAAGGTAGCACCGACAAACTCGGCGATGAGTTTACGTATCGTTACGCTCCCCACCATTATTCCAAACAGAAGATAACAGAATTCATCCCTGGCAAAAAAATTGTTTGGTTTGTTGTAGACAGTTCCATTAATTTTGTTAAAGACAAAAGCGAATGGAAAGGGACAAAGATTACTTTCGAAATTGCTAAAAAGGGTGATAAGACCGAGGTCCGCTTCACCCACGTGGGCCTGGTTCCTGACATTGAATGCTATGGCGCCTGCTCAAACGCTTGGGGTTCATATATAAAGAGTAGTCTGCGCAACCTCATTACCAAAGGTAAAGGTCAACCCAACGAGAAGAAATAAAGCGTGAAAAACAATCTCGATGAATCATAATGGTTTTGCCGCCTAACCAGTCGCTCAAGCTGACGGAACCAGCCGTCGACGATTTTGCACGCGCGAAAATGGGACTTACAATCGGATGGGACATACCACGCGCGGAATGACTACCGCGGCGACGTTGCACGTCGCCGCAGCTTAGCTCCGGTCCGTTAGGCGGCGCGAACAAAGTTTAAAAAGAAAAAAGGGGTGAAAAGAATAAGTCTACAAACAGTCATTTCGTCTACCATCTACTCCCCTTTCAGACAACGCATTCGTCAAATGCGCTCGCCTTTGTAAATACCAAAGTCTAGGTATTGCTCTTCTGGAAGATAGTTTCTACCATAACGCAGTTGGTCAATACGAAGGGGTATTCTTATCAACATGCACTTATCGCCGCCTAACCAGTCGCTCAAGCTGACGGAACCAGCCGTTGGTGATTTAACACGCGCGAAACAACCAGCTACTATCGGACAGGACTTAGCTCGCGCGGACTGGCTACCGTCGCTGCGGCACTTCGTTGCCGCAGCTTAGCTCCGGTTCGTTAGGCCGTGCAACATCGCTTTACACAACAGTTGTGCATGACTGAAATAAAGACTATATTGCGGTCAGCAAAAAGGAGGCAAATTATGAAACTAAGCACAGCTGTTAAACCAATCAGTTACCTGAAAGCCCACGCCTCAGAATTGATCCGGGATATTACAACTACTCGGCAAACTCTGATTGTTACTCATAATGGCGAGGCGAAGGTTGTCGTTCAAGATATACGGTCTTACGAGCGTATGCAGGAAACCTTGGCATTACTTAAAATTTTGACCCGTAGCAAGCAAAACATCAAACGCGGAAAGGTAAAATCGCTGGAAGACACTTTCACGAGCTTGGAAAAACGAATCAGAGCATTCAAAAATGAAAGAATATGACGTTATTGTCGATATTGACGCAGAAAGCGATCTTTTTGATATATATACTTACGTAGCTTTAAATGATTCACTCGAACGTGCGGATAAACTTTATGCTTCACTAAAACAAGCCTGTTACAAGCTCAAGACATTACCATTACGCGGCAATATTCCACCGGAGCTTTTTGAAATTGGGGTAACCGAATTCCGCGAACTACATTACAAACCCTATAGAATCATTTATTCCCTCGAGTCAACTTCAGTTTACGTCCATTGCATCTTAGACTGACCTGCCCCCGGTTTATGTGCCAATGCTAAGTTAGTAAATTTCTTCAGGCATTGGCAAGCTGAAGTGGATAGAATGTTTCCGGTGCCGGTGGTTTGTAGCCTAACGAGCTGTGTGGTCTGATTTTGTTGTAGTAGTTCCTCCATTGTTCCGTCACAACCTTTGCCTCCGTAACTGTATCAAAGATCTCTCCGTTGAGCAACTCATCCCTTAACTTTCCGTTGAACGATTCGATGTATCCGTTCTCCCAAGGACTTCCCGGTTCGATAAACAGTGTCTTCACACCGAGTCTTCCCAGCCATGATCGTACTGTATCAGCAACAAACTCCGGTCCATTATCCGATCGGATGTGAGCAGGAGTTCCTCTCGTCACAAATAATTCTGCTAACGCTTCCACAACATCGTTCGACGTGATCTTCCGATCGATCCTGATCGCCAGGCATTCTCTGGTGTACTCATCGATCACGTTGAGCATCCTCAATGGTCTTCCATTACTCGTTCTGTCTGCAACAAAATCATAACTCCAAACATGATCCTTGTGTTCTGGTCTCAGCCTGATACAGGAGCCGTCATTGAACCAGAGCCTTCTGCGCTTGGGCTGCCTTTTGGGCACTTTCAGGCCTTCCTGACGCCATATTCGTTCAACTCTCTTGTGGTTGACGTGCCATCCCTCACTCCGCAACAATGCCGTTATCCTGCGATATCCGTATCGTCCGTACTCACATGCCAACTCAGTGATGCGAACTGTCAGCAACCTTTGTTCCTGGCTGACCCGGTGTTCTTGTCGCTGTGTGGATCGCGGCTGGTCCAGAACCATGCACACTCGACGTTCCGAGTATCCTATTTTCTCTTGAACCTCTTCGACTGCCCGGCGCTTCTTTGCCGGGCTTAAAAGTTTCCCCGTGCAGCTTCCTTCAAAATCGAGTTATCAATCGTCAAATCCGCCACTACCTTCCGTAAGCGGCTGTTCTCTTGTTCCAGCTCCTTCAATCGCCTTGCCTGATCCACTCTCAGTCCTCCGTACTCCTTCCGCCATTTGTAATACGTCATCTCACTGATCTCCAGCTGCCGTGCCACCTCCGTAATTGTCTTCCCCTGGCTTTGTAACACATCTGCTTCATGCAATTTGTTAATGATCTCCTCTGCTGTATACCGCTTCCGACTCATGACCTTCCTCCTTTTTTGATGATTTCCAATATACTATATTGGATCATCTTTTGGGGGGCAGGTCAAGACGGGAGACGAGATGTACAAACAATACTTCAAGAACGATTATTGCGGTAATGTTGCACGGCCTAACCAGTCGCTCAAGCTGACGGAACCAGCCGTCGACGATTTTGCACGCGCGAAACAACCAGCTACAATCGGACAAGACTCGTCTCGCGCGGACTGGATTCCGTCGCTGCGGCACTTCGTTGCCGCAGCTTAGCTCCGGTCCGTTAGCCTGCACAACAACTATGCAGCCGTTCACAAATATATAGGAAATCAAAAGTGTATTCCATAACTAAACTTATCCTCAACGCATTAGTTCTTTTCGCTTTATGTTTCAGTGTATCTCAACAGGCTTTGTCCCAAGAAAGAGCTGGATCAATTGGAATTGGCGTCCAACTTTCGACGCCACCACCGTTTGTCTATAACCTCAATTATATTTTTGGTGCAGCTGATTTTTATGGTCCCTATGTGGCTGCCCCAGCCCAAGGTTCAATGGAGATGCCACCGGATATACTTATATCTACCTGGATCACGGATCGAATAGCGATTGAACCTTCAATAGGTTTAATGGCATACACTAATGAGACACAATGGCGGTTGGGGCTTAAGATCGTCAACCACTTTGGAGATGAAAAACTTCAACCTTTTGTACAAGCTCAAGCCAAAGCTTATTTAACATCCAGTGGCAGCGATTTGGTATACAATAATAGTGCTACCAGCATGACCAACTATGTCTTCGGATTAGGGGTTGGCGGAGAATACTTTGTTGGGAAAAAGTTCAGTGTGAGTGGAGAATGTCAACTGAATTATCTAATTCCAGACAAAAATGGCGCGGTCTACCAGACAGATAATACTATCTCTACCGGTGTCGGTGTATCTTGCAGATTTTATTTGAATTGAAGTAATGTTTCTGTCGAAGTTCAATATATCATGTGTGCAGGCTAACCAGTCGCTCAAGCTGACGGAACCAGCCGTCGATGATTTAACACGCGCGAAACAAAAAGTTACTTGTTGGACATGACTTAGCTCGCGCGGACTGACTACCGCGGCGACGTTGCACGTCGCCGCAGCTTAGCTCCGGTCCGTTATGCCTCGCTGGCGGCGGGTAAAGTTTTACGGAACAAAAGTGAAATGAAAGATCAACTTTTCAAACCAGTTTCTAATGCTCGTGGCGTCGTTTGTTCTAGGATAGAAAAGCCAGTTCCCGCCGCCAGCGAGTTTGTTGGGAAACAGTTTCAAACTAAAAACAGAATCTAAATCAACAACCGCGCTAACATGATAAACGTACAGTGGCATAACCACTCGCTCAACCTGACGGAACCAGCCGTCGATGATTTTGCACGCGCGAAAGTAAGAGCTACAATTGGACGGGACATACCACGCGCGGACTGGATTTGGTTCCTGCGGCACTTCGTCGCCGCAGGTTAGCTCGGTACCGTTAGGCGGTTGGAACATATATGCCATCAATTGAAATTATCTGTATAGATCAAAAGTCGTTAACAAGATTCTCATCTCTTTCTTTTGTAGTTAAGAGTGAGAAGAAGTTAGTGTCTCATCGAATTCCTTCACTTTTCCAGAAGGATCTCGACAAATTAAAGGGATGCATCTATCATCTTGGATGCCGACATCTTCGTTATAAAAGAATTGGAGCTTTTGAAGCTTATGATCTGCTAAGCCGCAAATGTCGAAAGCAAGAACGGATGATGTTTCTGGAATTCAATCGAGAAGTTTTTCCAGACGTTAAGCGAGTTATAATAAAACTTATAAAAATGTCACCCATATCAAAAGTTCTGTTCACAAGCGACTATCAGTTTAGCTCAAACAAACCGAAGAGAGTCAAAAGTTTATCGCTTCAAGAATTTTGGAAGTTATACAAGAATCGGCGACTGCGGTTTAATACTTTGTACGAAATAATAAATCTCCCAACCGCCTAACCAGTCGCTCAAGCTGACGGAACCAGCCGTCGATGATTTCGCCGCGCGCCAAAAAATTTTTAAGGGAAAGGCGATGTCTGCCGCGCGTATAGTCTACATGGAACTGGCTGCACGTCGCCGCAGCTTAGCTCCGGTCCGTTAGGCAACATAGTGAAATGCAAACTGCTTTCAATTAAGGGCTACAAGCAACATCCAATCGCTGGAGATTCATTCATGAACAAAAGAACATTTTACTATTTAATTGCAGCCACAATATTTTCATTCGCATTATTAATATACGGTTGCGCTACTATACTGAAAGGCGGAATCGATCAAGTCGATGTAAGCTCAGAACCTAATGGTGCAAAAGTTTACCTCAACGGGCATCTGCTCGGGAGAACTCCGGTAACCTTAAAACTGGCCGCCCAAAAGACCTATTACATTGAATTTGAAAAAGAGGGATACGAGCGGAAAACATATGTCCTCACGAGTTCTGTTGGAGCAGGCTGGATTGTTTTGGATGTGTTGTTTGGACTTGTTCCGGTAGTTGTCGATGCTGCGACCGGCAGTTGGTATGAATTCGATGAGAATAATGCCGGGGTTTATCTCGAAAGACAAAAAGGAGCCAACATTCAACCATCGACTGAATCTCAAGCTCCAAGTGACATCGAACCCTCCGACAAAGCCGGTAAAGTCGGTCTCCGGTTAGGTCGAGATGGTATCATCGTAGAACTTGCGGAAAATATGCCTGCTTCAGAAGCTGGAATACACGTGGGTGATCGACTTTTGAAAATTGATGGGAAAGCTATTTTCCTTGATAATTTCGATGCCACACTGGATATGCTTGATGGAACACCGGACACGAAAGTTGAGTTAACCATACAGAGAGACTCTCAACAACTTGTATTCAAACTCACGCGAAAGAAATACTAATATCGGCACTATGTTGCCTAACCAGTCGCTCAAGCTGACGGAACCAGCCGTTGGCGATTTCGCCGCGCGGCGTTGGACTGACTTAGCACCGATGATCGAAACGTCCGCGCAACGAACTGCATGGCGGCGGCTGTTCGCCGCCGCAGCTTAGCTCCGGTCCGTTAGAACACACGAAATGGTTATTGCGTAGTCAAGAGCACCAACACAGAGCGTGCCGATACACCTATCGTGGCAGACACTGACTGAAGATGAAAGGGCTTTTCATGATTTCTTCGCGATTGGTTATTTCGATTTCACTCCTTCTAATTACATTCATCATTGAATCATTTGGGACAACTCGAAATGTCCCTTCTCAATATGCGGCAATTCAAACAGCGTTGAATGCTGCACAATCTGGAGATACAGTCTTAGTGCAGCCAGGAACGTATTACGAGAATGTCATTTGGCCAAACGTCAATGGGATTAAACTCTTTTCGGCGGGAGATACCGCAAATACGATCGTGAACGGAAACGGCTCAGATAGAATATTCAATGTCATTTACAGTTCCATTGATACCACCAGTGAAGTAAAAGGTTTCAGTCTACTGAATGGGAATGTCTCCAATGGAAATGGTGGCGCAATTCAACTGATTAATGCAGGGTTGAAACTTCTCAATGTCTCTATTCACGATTGCAGTGCCCCAGCTGGAATAGGAGGGGCAATATATGCTTCCAATTCAACACTCCTAGTCAGCAACTCATCGATATATTCGAACATTGCAGATAATACTGGGGGAGTCTACTTAAGTGGCAACGGAATTATAGTTGATCAATCAGCCGTTTGTTCGAATACCTGTAGCGGTAACTGGAGGGTTGGGTCAGGTTCTGGTGGTATGGCTATAATCAATGCCAACTTCCAAATTAGCAATTCTGCAATCTCAAACAATGTCTCCGGTTTAGGTGTGGGCGGTGGAGTCGGAGGATTGGCCGCAATGGGCGGTTCTGGTAATCTTAACAATGTCCAGATTGAGAACAATAAAGCGGGGGGATATATTGCTGGATGTGCTTTCAATGGCATTGATACTTTGAACAATGTTACGATTGCCGGAAACTCAGATTTAGCGTATGGAGCCCTCGCTGTATATGGAAATCTCGCGGTTTTTAACTCATTGATTTCAGGCAACTATACAAACGGGATTCTCGTCGAGAACAAATTGACTATTGATAATTCTAAAGTAGTTGGGAATTCCTACGGTATTCTGGTAGGCAGAGACTACACGGGGCACCTAGAAGCGAAGAGTTGCAACTTCGCGTCAAATCTCCTAGATGGTGCTTATTTAGGTCGCTGTGATAGTGCAATTATTTCCAATTGTACATTTTTTTTGAATGCGAGTTCTGGAATAAACAATGCTGGCTCGACAACGGGTAACGCTTACGTCGCAGTGTCCAACTCCACTTTTGAGTTAAATGATTACGGGTTTCAGTCAGTTGTAAATGAATTTCACGTCAATAATTCAAATTTTGTAATCAATAATTCATACGGCGTATATAGCCCGTCCACAACATCGTTCGGAGATGGTACAAAGAATTGGTGGGGGGATAGCAGCGGCCCGAATCAGACACTCCAGAATCCGTCTGGAAAGGGGCAAAAGGTTAGCAGTTATGCGAACGTCTTGCCATTTCTTACCTCTCCTTGTGACTCTGCTCCCTTGGTCCCTATTCAAAAAGTGAATTTCACAGATAGTACAAGCAATTCAATTTCTCTGTCTTGGTCTGCAAGTGTCAACGAGCACATCAAAGGCTACAAAGTTTTTTTCGATACATCCAGCCTTAAATATCAATACGAGGATTCAGTGGATGTTGGCAACATTCAATCGCATACCCTAACTGGTTTGACTGCAAATATAAATTACTACATTGCTGTTACAGCTTATGACAGTTCTGGTAACGAAAGCTGGTATTCAAATCCAATCATCAAAACTCTGACTGGCATCATTCAAAAGAGTAGTGATATTCCAACAGGGTTTCGGCTTGAACAAAATTTTCCAAATCCGTTCAATCCAAGCACGACTATCTCATTTAGCCTGCCATTAAAATCACGTGTAACATTGAAGGTATTTGATGTACTGGGAAGAGAAGTGACAACGCTTGTTAAAGATGAGCTACCAGCGGGAAATCATGCTCAGCGATGGAATGCGACACATGTATCAAGCGGCGTGTATTTTTATCGTTTGCAAGCGGGCTCATTTACTGAGACCAAAAAACTGGTTTTATTAAAATGAGACAATACTAAACACCGGATTTCCCTGTCTAAGAAAGTGAAAACGGTGCTACCTCAAAATATTTTCCAACAAGCTTAAGTGTTTGCACGCAACTTAGGTTCAATCGGCTAGAACACAAAACAAATAAAAGCATTGCAATGAGAAAAACGACCAATCAAGCAGAAAGCAAAATCAAACTGTATAGCTTACTTGTAGATGAACTTTTTAGACATCAAACTAATATTTGGCAAACCCCAACGGCTCTCGTGTCTGTTAATTTTGTTGTCATTCATAGTTTTAAATGTCAATGTTATCCACTAATTGCTCTTTTCATCTTCAACGCTGGGATGGTTTTTGTGTTTTGTCAAATGGTTAAAAGTCAGTATAGAATAATGGATACTATAAAAAACGCTGAGGCCACCTTCAATCCAACGCTCGCTGCGTTTCTTCCCAAAATAGAAATTCCAAAAAAAATATTTTATTCACCCTTTGTATTTGTTTGGATTCTTGTTTCTCTAGAACTATTCTTGGCAGGTTATATATGGTTTTTATGTGTAAAACATATTTGTTAATTAAATATTCTACCGCGTGTGTTCTAACCAGTCGCTCAAGCTGACGGAAATAGCCGTCGGCGATTTTGCTCGCGCGAAATTAGGAGTTACAATCGGACGGGACATACCACGCGCGGACTGGATTTCGTTGCGGCGGCTGTTCGCCGCCGCAGCTTAGCTCCGGTCCGTTAGGCGGTATGGCAACTGGCAAAAATACATGCTCTGAACAATCAACACTATTCCATATCAAGTATTCGAGGAGACTGCAATGAATATGAAAGTGAGTATCATAAGGAATATTGCATTGATGGTAGCTTTCGGTGCGATAGGGTTGACAAAGTTCACCGAAAATGTACGAAACGTCCAAGTAGTCGGACTCCTCGGCTGTGGAGCAGTTTTTGGTGCTGCGCTTACTATGATCGTCTCTGCTTTCAGGTCAAAACAGACAAAAGTATAGATTCAAAGCCAAACAACTCGTTATTGGTGGCCATACCGCCTAACCAGTCGCTCAAGCTGACGGAAATAGCCGTCGATGATTTGACACGCGCGAAACAACCAGCTACTATTGGACAGGACTTAGCTCGCGCGGACTGGATTCCGTCGCTGCGGCACTTCGTTGCCGCAGCTTAGCTCCGGTCCGTTAGGCGGCTAAAAAAAATAAGTTGTATAGGAAAAAAGTATTTTCGGTTTTCCAAGCTACATCCCTTAATTTGAGTCTCCAAAGATATGAATCTATAAGCAGTCAGATTTTCTAATTGCAATAACTACAATAAAACGATATTATCTTGCACGGAGAGCTTACCTGGCAATCATAGTTGGGAGCTATGTTTATAAACAGTATCAAATACGAAAACCTTCTTAATGCGCAACGGCGTACGGGTTTACTGTCATGTTCGCCGCCTAACCAGTCGCTCAAGCTGACGGAAATAGCCGTCGATGATTTCGCACGCGCGAAACAGCCAGCTACTATTGGACGTGGATTGCCACGCGCGGACTGGATTCCGTCGCTGCGGCGCTTCGCCGCCGCAGCTTAGCTCCGGTCCGTTAGGGCGCACACATCTGACAACTTTAACGCGACTTGCTTCTTGTTCACATTAACGTTAACTTAGTTTAGTGAGAACAATCACCTTTTACGAAGCCGCTTCAGGCCAATCGCCAGTCGAAGAGTTTCTCGACTCGCTTTCTGACCAACAGGCACGAAAAGTAACCTGGGTACTGCGGCTCGTCGAACAATTACAGATCGTCCCTGCACAATATTTTAAGAAGCTTGTTGGGACTGAACATATTTGGGAAGTACGGGTTCAGGTCGGTGGAAATATCTTTCGGGTTCTTGGCTTCATGGATAAAGATAATAATGTTGTGCTTACTAACGGATTCGCAAAGAAATCTCAAAAAACTCCACAGCAAGAAATCGCTTTGGCAGTGCAAAGAAGGCAAGATTATTATCAAAGGAGAGTAATAAAATGAGCGATTTAGAAAAGTATATCACAAAACGAAAAAACAAGAGTACACGTTTTGCAAAAAACTACGAAACTGATTATAAAGCTTTTGAGTTCAGTGTGATGCTAAAACAGGCACGCGAAAAAGCTGGTATTACGCAAGAAGCAGTTGCCAAACAGCTTCGTACAAAAAAGTCCGCGATTTCTCGAATTGAAAATCATGCCGAAGACATCCGCCTTTCGACATTAGAAAAATATGCAAAAGCTTTGGGGAAAAAGCTCCGGGTTGAGATCACCAGTTAAATTTCTTTGTGTGCGCCCTAACCAGTCGCTCAAGCTGACGGAAATAGCCGTCGACGATTTAATGCGCGCGAAACAAACGGTTACTTGTTGGACATGACTTAGCTCGCGCGGACTGGATTCCGTTGCTGCGGCACTTCGTCGCCGCAGCTTAGCTCCGGTTCGTTAGGGCGCAGCGCACTCCGATCTTACGGGAATCAAGCAAAGATAAAAACACATACAACAATGAAAAGGCATGAACATAAACGTACAGGTACTCGAAGGGGATTGGAAGAAAGGCTGGGCATTGGATCTACATACATTGTGGAGTATACCTATTGAAGATGGTAGATTTGAAACAACTCGTACCGAAGTAGGAGAAGCTTTGTACCAACTGAAATATCATTCCGATAAAACCAAAATTGGCCCGCTTTCTCAAGTCGCATGTCAGTTCATGCAAACAAAATGGTTCACATCTTATCTGCGCGGGATTATTCCAGTTCCTCCATCGAATCTTGACAGAAAATTCCAGCCTGTAACTGAACTTGCGCGCGAAATTGGTAAACAGCTTAGGATTCCTGTAATTGAAGACTATATAGTGAAGACTCGACCGACCGATGTATTGAAAAACATTGATGATCCAGAGACCCGCAGAAAAGAACTAAAAGGTGCATTTGAGGTCAAAGGTAGCTTCCTAGATGGTAAAAGGGTTCTTCTTTTTGACGATCTTTATCGTTCAGGAGAAACACTAACAGAAATCACAAATCTTTTGTATAATAAAGGGAATGTCCACGATGTTTACGTCTTGACGATTACCAAAACTCGGTCTAAACGATGATTCAAAGTAATAGCTACAGCTGGTATAAGCTCTTTTCGATCAAGGGCATCGGTTCAAAAACCATTCATAAAATACACATGGTTTTGAAAGCGCAGTCCCAGGATATTTCCCATCTGTTCAGTCTTACAGACTCAGAACTGACAAGCCAATTTCAACTTAATCCAAAGGCTATACAAGGATTACGTTTCCTCGATGAGGATCGATGTTACAAAGAATTTGAGCTTCTTAATGAAAACGAAATAAACATTATCCACCTGGATCATCCGAATTATCCGACAAAATTAATTCAAAGATTATCAGATTCTGCCCCCCCAATTTTATTCTGCAAAGGAGTTATTCACTTTCTAGAATCAAGAAGTATTTCAATTGTGGGATCTCGAAACGTTTCAGAGATTGGAACATCTTTTGTAAAGACAGTTGTAAAAGATCTCGCTCATTCAGGGTTCAACGTCATTTCTGGGTATGCAAAAGGTGTTGATACGATTGCTCACTTATCAGCAATCGAGAACGAAGGGACAACCACATTTGTATTAAGTTACGGAATTCTTGAATTCTCCCTCAAGAAAGATTTTCGGCATTTACCCTGGCATAATAATATCCTAGCCGTATCTCAGTTCCATCCCAAAGAAAAGTGGCAAGCAAGCAATGCAATGTTACGGAATAAGCTTGTTGTTTCTTTTGCAGACGCTGTTATAGTGGTCGAATCAGGGCCAAAGGTAGATCCGGAAGGTAAGATGAGTGGGACGTTTGATGCAGGCGAGAATGCACTCAAACACCATGTCCCACTTTTCGTCCTTTCTCCTAAATCGTTTCCGTCCGGAGCAATAGGAAACCAAAAGTTGATTGAACAAGGGGGCGTGGAGTTAAGTCAAAAATCTGCTCTTGAAACGATTCTGTCCTACCTAAACAATGGCGAGAAAACCCAAACAGTTTCTCATCCCCAGCAGGAGCTGTTCGGATAAACGCGTTTTTTGATTGTCAAAATCATAAACGATAATTTACTCGATCACTTCAAATTTAAGGAGATAATTAGCTGCGCCCTAACCAGTCGCTCAAGCTGACGGAAGTAGCCGTCGACGATTTCGCCGCGCGAAAGAAAAAATTTTTAAGGAAATGGCGATATCTGCCGCGCGTAAAGTCTACCATTGATTTGGCAGCACGTCGCCGCAGCTTAGCTCCGGTTCGTTAGCCGGCAGCACGAACACATTGATTAAGCATTAAACTATGTCCGCTAAGAGAATACCTTTCGACGTTTCGTCAATCATTGACAGAGTCACTGATGACGATAATTGGAAAATTACGTTACTGAATGCCAATCGTAAAATTACGCGCGAAGAACTCATTTTGCTTGATGAACTCAAAAAGAAAGGACCGCGCTGGAAGTTGTCGGAAACGGAACCTGTCCGATTACCAGATCGAATTGCTGCTCAGCTCTTCATAATAGAACAGCGGCATTATGCCCTTTATATTTACCAAAACTGCGTATACATTATTACTCAACCACATACAGATGATGAAATGAGATTGCTGGTTTTAGATTCAGCGGATACCGAGCGAAAGAGGTTTGAGCGATTAAAAGCTAAATTTGATAGCGGTTTCAAAGAACATATTGCAGCTGGTCGTGTTACGATTCCAGAGCAAGTTAGAATCACCGTATGGAGAAGGGATCAAGGTAAATGTGTCAATTGCGGGAGCCGACAAAATCTGGAGTACGATCATATTATCCCTGTTTCTCAGGGTGGAAGTAACACAGTTAGAAATATCGAGTTGCTCTGCGAGCAATGCAATCGCTCAAAGGGCAAAAAAATTCAATAGTAGGTTAGTGCTGCCGGCTAACCAGTCGCTCAAGCTGACGGAACCAGCCGTCGATGATTTAATGCGCGCGAAACTACCAGCTACTATCGGACATGACTCGTCTCGCGCGGACTGGATTCCGTCGCTGCGGCACTTCGTTGCCGCAGCTTAGCTCCGGTTCGTTAGGTGGGCAACTATCATTTGAACTCATTATATTACGATAACTCAAGGAGGTATGCATGCAACGGGATTTAAATAGCGAGATACGTAAACTTAGTATTCCCGAACGAATCTTGCTCGTCGAAGACATCTGGGATAGCATTGCTCACGAAAATGAAGCGTTTGAGTTATCGCAAGCCCAGAAAGATGAACTTGATAAACGATCTAGTTCTTTTCAAGAGAATCCTTCACAGGGTCGTTCATGGCAAGTAATTAAAGCTGAATTTCTAAAATCTAAATAGATTCCAGTGACCATACGTTTTCATCCTGAAGCCGATCAAGAGTTTAAGGATGCTGTGAATTGGTATGACTATCAAAGAAAGGGGCTCGGCGCGGAGTTTTTCCTTTGTGTCGATGAATCCATGGAACGGATTCAAAACAATCCTCAATTATATCCTCTAGTTCATAATAAATTCAGACGCGCTGTTGTACGAAGGTTCCCCTTTGCCATTTTTTACGAAGTTGGAGAATCTGAAATCCGGGTGATTGGTGTCTTTCATTCTCGGCGTGATCCAGATCGTTGGAAATCAAGAGAATAATTTCTCTAGTTGCCCACCTAACCAGTCGCTCAAGCTGACGGAACCAGCAGTCGACAATTCAATGCGCGCGCAACCACCAGCTACTATCGGACAGGACTTAGCTCGCGCGGACCGGATTCCGCCGCTGCGGCACTTCGTTGCCGCAGCTTAGCTCCGGTCCGTTAGGCGGCAAAACAAGTTTGGAAAGAAGAAAAGCAAAAATTGGAAAAAAAATGAACCTATAAGCAGTCAGATTTTCTAATTGCAATGTCTGCGAGAAAATGGTATCATCTGGTACGGGATTCTTACCTAACAATCATAGTTGGGAGCTATGTTTATAAACGAAATCAAAAACGAGAACATACTTAATTCGAGGCGGTATCCGAGTTTACCATCACCGTTGCCGCCTAACCAGTCGCTCAAGCTGACGGAACCAGCCGTCGACGATTTCGCCGCGCGGCGTTGGACTGACTTAGCACCGATGATCGGAACGTCCGCGCAACGAACTGCATGGCGGCGGCTGTTCGCCGCCGCAGCTTAGCTCCGGTCCGTTAGGCGGTTGCAGCACTCTACATGCAAAGGAGACACTAACCATGGACGAAAACGTCATCTATAAAGACAGGCTCATTGTGATCACCTCAGATTCTATTGTCTTCAAACACTACTATTTCCCGGGAACCTCAAAGCGAGTCCCTTTTGATAAGATCAATTCAGTCGCCGTCGAGCATGCGTCTCTCTCTACAGGAAAATGGAGAATTTGGGGTACAAGAGATCTGACAACGTGGTATCCTCTTGACATTCTGAGACCGAAAAGAGACGAAATATTCTTGATGTCGCTTGTTGGTAAAAAAGTCAAGATAGGATTTACCACCGAGAATACTGAAACTGTACGGCACATTCTTGAAGAAAAGAAAGTCTGTCACGGAGCAACCGCCTAACCAGTCGCTCAAGCTGACGGAACCAGCCGTCGATGATTTAACGCGCGCGAAACAACCAGCTACAATCGGACAGGACTTGCCACGCGCGGACTGGATTCCGTCGCTGCGGCACTTCGTTGCCGCAGCTTAGCTCCGGTCCGTTAGGCCGCCTTGGGCGATAACTCAACAAGTTAGTGTTACGAAATCGGGGAAAAATGCAAAAGCCCCACGCACGTTTGGCACTTTTGCAAGCCGCTCATGCCAACCCGCAAGCCAAAGCTTGCAAAAGAGCCAAAGCCTCCCCCGCATTTTCTCACCAGCTTTGCACAAATGAGCAAGTTGCAATGTCTCTATTAAAGAGTTAACTTTTGTTCAGTTGAGAGCCCGCAGGGAGCGATTAGAGGAGCGAACTGTGGTTTTTTTGTATTGGGAAACATAATATCGTGTCGTAAAAAATTAGTGCAAATTAAAAAATGGAAGCTGAAATCAATATAAGTAAGATAGCTAACCCCTACACATGGGAAGCGATGATGCAAGTCCTTCTATCTTTCTTAGATCGAGACATCCATGTCTATTCTCGACCCGGGAGAGATTCCAGTATTGATGCATTAAGTGGCGACGGACTTACAGTTTATCAGGCCAAATATCACGACTTTCCGGTCATAGGATTAATTATATCTGATGCTAAAAAAGAATTAGAGAAGATAAAGACATTTAGAAAAGATAAAGACTATTGGAAACCTGTAAAAAACTGGACTCTTTTTACAAATTTTAAATTAAACCCCGAATATGAAAAAAAATGGAATGAAGAAATCGTACCACTTTATGCTAAGGAAAACCTAACTGCTAAGTTATGGGACGAGGGGAAAATCAAATCACT
Source organism: uncultured Bacteroidota bacterium (assembly GCA_963717445.1). Lineage (GTDB taxonomy): Bacteria > Bacteroidota > Ignavibacteria > UBA10030 > UBA8401 > JAGVPT01. The sequence goes on from OY970334.1 coordinate 3,775,982, forward strand.
ACTTGTCCAATACCCAGCTGTAATTGGACCTTTCTTTAGGGACGAACCCCGAATATTTCATACCATTTCTGATGAAGTTCATCGCCAAAGTCAGACAAATTGGTTCCCACCTTCCTTAGAAGTAGACTGCGTTGGAAGAGATGATGCTTTTTCTAACCTGAATAAGTTCATTCAATCAGAAAAGAAAGTTTGGGCTATTTCAGGGGCCGGGGGAATGGGAAAAACACGCTTTCTCTTAGAATGTGCAAAAAGGATTCCACCTGATTGGGTAGTTTATTGGGCTTCCGCTTCACAACTCCAGCATCCGTCTCTTTATAGAGGAATTATTCCTGAAAGAAAGACATTGCTCTTAATTGACGAGCTTGAAAATCCGGAACTGCTTGAGGGTTTAATAAGAGAAACTCAAATCGGAAGAATGAAATCGTGGAAATTCATCTTCACAGAACGTTTTGCTGATTCTCCTTGTATTAGAGAACTTGATAAAGGAAAGTATGACTTAATAAAGTTTGCCCCATATTCCCTACCTCGCTTAAATAAGCCCGAAACAGAAGCGCTACTCAAAAGCTTATTAGCTTCTATCCCTAACATTCTATTCAATGACTCTATAGAGAACATAGCGACAAAACTTTCGGGCGTTTGCGATGGCATTCCCTTGTGGGCTGGATTTTGCGTGAAACTAATTTCTGAAAAAGGGGATCTTAATGATTTGCCAACCAAGGCTGAAGAACTGCTAAAAACATATTTGGAATGGTTCTATAAATCTCTTGACATCACGCTCATAAATAGAAATGCAGCACAAGTTGTATTGCAATGGATTGCGTTATTCGGAACATTTGAAATAGAAAACGAAAAGGCCCTTTCTTTCTTATCTAGAAAAGCCTCATTAAAGAAAACGGAGGTGACAGATATTTGCAAGCTACTTGAGGCAAAAGGGATAGCTTTCAGAGTTGGAGCAAACAAAAAATATCTTAAAATCGCACCGGATTCCATTAGGGACACAATACTGAAGGAATCCTTAATCGACAGGGATCAACCTACCGACTTCGCAAAAGGAGTTGTGCTTACGCTTCTTCATGATGAAAATGTGCCAGGAGTCCAAGAAATCTTGCGAAACCTTGCTGTAATTGAATATATTCAGTTCGCGTACTCTAAGACTCCGTCCAAACCAATAGATTTGTTATCACCGGTCATAGAATCCATAAAGACAATTACAAAAGAGGGTAGTTCCCGAAATCAACTTGCAGCGATAGAATTAATTGACAAATTTAGCTTTGCTCGAGTTAAAGAGTCATTGGAAATACTGTGGAATTGCTGGACCATTGAAAGAGATACTGTTGTTGAAGACCATCAGATTTTCGGCAAATACACCATCGCCCATAAAGACGTAAAAAATAAGGTGCCCTGGAAGTTATTTACAATATCGCAATACGCAGACGAGAAAACCGATCTAGAAGAAGTGTATCGGTTTTATTTGAGCATTTACGAAGAAGAAACAGAAAAAAAAGTTAACTATACAGAAGGATCTGAGAAGACTGCACAATTATTCGGCCGTACTCTCTTTGGCGAATACTGGAGTTATGAAAAATACAATGGCCTCGCTGTGGATAAAGCAAACGAGCTTATTACGAAAATAGAAAAGACCGGATCGTTAAATCCAACCGAAAACTTTGCTTTCACTACTTTGATGGCTGGTCTTACTACTGCCGAAAAAATGGTAAATGGGCCAACGTTTGATGACAAGTTTACCTTTGGACGAGAATACATTCGTATAGGAAGTGGCAAATGGATCCAATTAAATCAATTCAAAGAGAAGCTAAAGAATTTGCTCAATATTCCTTCCCTTGATATTGATTTATTGAAGGAGTGTGCAAAGCTCTACACCGACTTGATTCATTCAGTAAATAGAGGGTTGCTCCCCATAGAACAAAATCAAAATCCAACCAATAATGATTTCTTTATCGCCGAATTTCGCTGGATCAAAGAGTATCTTATTAAAAAAGGTAATTCACTAGATATAAAAGTCAAAGATGCGCTGCGAGAATCCTGGCAATGGCATCTAAAATTTTCACCCGATGTGCATTTAAAGCAATCCGCCGAAGAATGTGAAAATGCGTATTACAGCGATGATACACATCGTGAAATTAAAAACTTCTTTAGCCATGATCGAAGTTATGGAAGAGAAGCGGAAATAAAGATAAAAGATTTTTTTGAGAAATGGATTAGTGGCAAATCCAACAACGAGATAATTGAATTCCTTGCTAAAGCGTCAGGGTACGATTCAACAGGGCAATACGATGTTTACGCTAGACCTCTTGGTCAATTGCTTGGAGAGCAGCTTTCCAAAGAAGAACAATTTATAGAATTGTGTCAATTACTCTTAGCTAAGCAAAATCGAAGCTACCAATTTGAATTCGCAATTTCGATGATTAAGAGCTTTTTGAAAAAAGTTCGGGGAACAAATGCTAAGGAAGCTACTGATTTGCTAATGAAATGTCTAACGCTTACTGCAAATATTCCCGACTTCTTATCTCAATATATTCAATTTCCATGGGACATTGAAAATGTTTCCCGTGTCGAACTTGAACTCGTAAATAGTAACCTCGACAAATTCGGCAACATTCATTCAAAATGGCGGCTTCTAACAGGCTTTATCTTTCGTTTCTGGAGTGAAACCCGGACAATAATCGACAAAATGTGGCCTAACTTACCAGAAGAAGAAAAGCATGCGTGCATTCATGCTATAATTGAACACTCATCCTTTTTAGACAAAATAGAAGAACGGTTTACTTGGAATAAAGAACGTTCTCAGTGGTTGATTGAAAAAATAGTGACCGCGGAAAAAATCGACTGGCTCGACGGAGAGAATTATAACATTGATAATTATTTATCATTGAAGGGACTCAACAATATCACATGGTTACTGGACACAATCAACCAAAGAACAACCATGTTTGGCGAGGCTAAAGCTTTGCCCCAATTCTTCCGTCTCACACATTTTGTAAATGCCGATTTTGCTAATCAAAATGACATAGACGGCTTCGATAAATTGATAGAATTTTCCACGGGCGACTCGATTACAGCTTACTACCTTCCAAAATATCTTTATGACCTTGATCCTCAGAGCATTGTTCTCGGCAATATTGTTGGGAAAAAGATCGAATCAACCGATGACGTCAGTAGAATTTATCGACTTACGCGTATTGCAGGAGAGTTCCAAAGTGACATGAAAGCATGGGGTGAAATTTCACTTGCCACTTGCAAGACAATTCAGAGACTAAAGATGAGTAATGAAGATAAACTATCCCTCTTCCGGGCCCTTGGGTGGAGCGGAGTAAGGTCTTATTCGTCTGGCTATGGGCAAGTTCCAAGTTTATATTATGAACAAGTTGAAGCGGCACGAAAGGGTTCGGAAAGTGAAAAACATCCCGAAAGAAAGGAATATTGGCAAAAGAAGCTTGAATGGGCCGAACAAGAGCTTTCTAGGGCAGAAGAAAAAGCTAAAGAAGAAAGGGGAGAATAGTGAATATTAATATTGAAATTGTGAACTCAATCAATTCACTTGAGAAAGTCATTGAAGAAAAAACTTTGAATCAAGGAAAACTGATAAGTGAATCAGACGAAGTAAAACAAATATTCAAATACGCGGACGAAAAGACCAGAGAACTACGCGAACTGAGAGGGCTCATTCTTGTCCGCGACAGCTCGATTAAGATTCTCCAAAAGTACAAGAATATTGCCATCACCGATGAAGTAGAACTTTACGGCGACACAATTCCATTCTCCCATGCACGTCTTTTAGGCATTCAAGCCTTTCTTTCTTGCAGTTGGTCTGTTTATGATATCATTACTAATTATGGCAGACAATTAATTTCTGGAAAGCCAATTTCCGAACGAGATTCGTACAAAAGCTTTAGGCACCTATTTATTAACACAAGAAGAGAAAAAGAGGGAGATGACAATCCGATAAAGTATTCACCCTCTCTCCTAATTAATTCATTGACAAATAAATATGCGCTGGAGGTGGAGTATTTTTATGCAATAAGAAACATTTTTTTGCACGAATCCACCATCGAAACTGTCGACTGCTTCGTAGACAACAAAACGGGTGCAGACTGTTATAAGCTAACTGAGCCCGCTCGCAACAAATTGAAAAGTAAGATTGCTGACATTACACTTAGTCGTAACGAATTAAATGCACTTCTCAGAAAAACAGATCTATTAGAAATATTTGAAGATTGTATGAAGAAGGTAGACGAAGCTCATATCTCATTATTGCATTCAGCGACCACATTTTATACATCATTAATTCACAGCATTATACTTTCAATCGGCCCCGAATAAATTAGATTGATCCAATTAAATTAAATAACTCCATGACCGAACTCCTTTGGGAAGGCAAATACAAAGACGACAAGAAAGTAGCTCCCGTCAGGATTGCCCTTCCCTTTCAAACCATTGAAACCGTAAACGAAAGCATACAGCAACGCCAAAAGGCACTTGATTTTGCCGCCTCTGAACCCAATGCACAATACAACGAGTGGCGAAACCGGCTTATTTGGGGAGATAAAAAATATGTTCTACCAAGTTTGCTGCCTGAGTTTGCCGGTAAGATAAACCTCATTTACATTGACCCGCCGTTTAATGTCGGGGCTGATTTTTCGTTCACCGCAACAATCCCAGACCATCCCGACATTGACGAAGACGAAACAAATCAATTTGTCAAACAACCAAGCGTAATCGAGCAAAAAGCATATCGTGATACATGGGGAAAGGGACTTGACAGCTACATGCAATGGTTTTACGAAACTGCATTGCTCTTAAAAGAATTGCTTGCTGAAAATGGGAGTATTTATGTTCATCTTGATTGGCATGTAGGGCATTATGCAAAAGCCGTTATGGATGAGGTCTTTGGATATGAGAATTTTTTAAATGAAATATGCTGGAAAAGGTCTACTTCTGGAAGTGCGAAGGCACGAGCAAACAAATTCGGGGCTGATCATGATGTCATAATGTTTTATTCCAAAAGTAATGAATGGATATTCAATAAATCGTACATCCCTTATCCTGAAAAGGAGATTGAGAAAAGGTTTCGCAATAAGGATAAACGAGGTCATTACAAAGATGCTGAGCTTGGAACCTATTCTCAAGATACCCTTGAAAGACTTAAGAAAGAAGATCGCCTTATTGTCACAAAAAGTGGCAAATACCGATACAAAATTTATCTTGATGAAATAGAAGGTGTACTCGCTGATAGCGTCTGGACAGATATCTCAATTGTAAATTCCCAAGCAGAAGAAAGGATGAATTATTCAACACAAAAACCCGAACCTCTTTTGGAGAGAATCGTCAAAGCCAGCAGTAACGAAGGTGATCTAGTTCTTGATTGTTTTTGTGGTAGCGGTACTACAGCATCTGTTTCAGAGAAATTAAACCGTAAATGGATCACCTGCGACCTCGGAAGGTTCGCCATTCACACGACGAGAAAACGATTACTCGGTATCGAGAATGTAAAACCGTTTATCGTTCAAAACTTAGGCAAATACGAACGTCAGCAATGGATGAAGGCTGAATTTGAGAACCCGGAAGATCGTTTACAGGTAGAGAAATCATACAAACATTTTATCGTAGAACTCTACCATGCAAAACCGCTCGACGGTTACACATATATCCACGGTGCGAAAGCGGGAAGAATGATCCACGTCGGCACGGTTGAAGCTCCCGTCACTGTCGATGACATCAAAGCTGCTATCCTCGAATTCTGGAAGCTTGTCGGAAAAGAAAAGTCGGCTCAAACAAACGGGATCGACTTTTTGGGCTGGGATTTCGCCTTCGACGTGAACGAAACAGCCGCCCAATATGCCGCGAGCAATAAAGTCGACGTGAAGTTCAAAAAAATCCCACGCGAAGTGCTGGAGAAGAAAGCTGTAGAACAGGGAGACATTAGGTTTTACGAGTTGGCGTCATTGAAACTCAAAGTTAAAAGTGAAAAGTTAAAAGCTTCTGTCGCTTTAGAAAATTTTATTATCCCGCCGGACGATATCCCCGAAGAAGTAAGGAAGAACATCACTCACTGGAGCCAATGGATAGATTATTGGGCCGTCGATTGGAATTATGGCAAATCCAATCCTTTGGGACAAAACGATACATTCCACAACGAATGGCAAAGTTACCGGACTAAACAAAATCCAAAAATCGACCTTACGGCAACCAAGCAGTATGATGAAAAAGGAAAATACACTGTGCTGGTAAAGGTAATCGACATTTTGGGAAACGATACGACAAAAGCACTGACCATTCAATTATAATTCTATAGATGATGAAATACGACATACAACTCTTACCGCCTAACGCCGATCTTGAGACCAAACCTATTTTGAAAAGATTGGCATCGGCCCACAGATATTTAGCCGAGCTTAAAGGTACGTCGGCAACCATACCCAATGAAAGTATCCTGATTAACACCCTCGCTTTGCAGGAAGCAAAGGACAGTTCTGCCGTCGAAAATATTATTACGACTCACGATGAACTTTACAAAGCGCAGATGTTTGAAGATTTACCTTTGAATGCCTCTGCAAAGGAAGTCAGCCGCTATGCCGATGCACTGAAACACGGTTTTTCCTTGGTACGAAAGCAAAAACTTATCACCCAAAATCATATTCTTACTATCCAGAAAATACTCGAGCAAAACGACGCCGGTTATAGGAAAGTGCCGGGAACTTCACTGATCAACGAAGCGACCGGTGAGACTGTGTACACTCCGCCCCAAGATCATGCTACAATCCTCCGGCTCATGGACAACGTTGCTGCATTTATCAATGACGATACGATAAGCGATCTGGATCCTCTCACGAAAATGGCATTGCTTCATTTTCAGTTTGAGACTATCCATCCCTTCTATGACGGCAACGGCCGCACAGGTCGTATTCTCAATATTTTATATTTGGTTCAGCAAGGTTTGTTGGACCTGCCGATATTGTACCTTAGCCGTTTTATTATTCATCGCAAAGCGGACTATTACCGCTTATTGCAGGAAGTGCGTGATAAAACAAACTGGGAGGGATGGGTTTTATATATGCTTGAAGGCGTAGAACAAACCGCCAAGGAAACCATCGGCATAATAGCAGATATTCGGGAACTGATGCAGGATTACAAACATCGTATTAGAAAAGAGCTTCCAAAAATTTACAGCCAGGACTTGTTAAACAACATTTTCAAACATCCCTACACCAAGATAGAATTTGTCATGGAAGAATTGCAGGTTTCGAGAATCACTGCTACCAGGTATCTTGACCTACTGGCGGAAAAAGGGTTTATGAAAAAGCAAAAAATCTGGAAAACCAATTTCTATATCAATGAACCTTTATACAAACTCTTCAAAGTAAGGAAGACCGGCATTCAAAAGGCGGAGCCTGTTAAAACCGTTAATCCAGATCATGTGTAGAATATTTCACTTTTGGGGTATGAAAACACCCTCATGTATAGAAAACTCCCCTTTTCTATACATGACAAGGCGCTCATATATAGAAAGCTTGAACAGCTAAACATGGCGAAGAAGAAAAAAGCAAACGCGGCGCAAAAGGACATCTTCAACATTCAAGAGCAATTGAGTACTGCTGCCTGTGTTCCTGCTATACGCGAAGCTGTCAAAACATGGAGAGCGGACAAGTATAAAGGCATTACCGACACCACCAGAGAGCTGCTCAATCATTGGTTCTACACCGACCATATTTCCCGGGAAAGAAAAACATTCCGCTTCCATACCGCTCAACGCGAAGCAATAGAAACGCTGATTTACATTTTTGAAGTGGCGCAGGTCCGAAACCGGAAGCAGCTTCTCGAACGATTCGCTTTCAACACGAAAGATTTACGATTGCCGCCCTACGACAACTTTGCACGGTATTGTGTGAAGATGGCAACCGGAAGCGGAAAAACGTTCGTCATGAGCATGGCAATCGTATGGCAGTTTGCAAATTACTTAAGAGGCGAAAAAGGATACGCGAACAATTTCCTCATTCTTGCCCCCAACGTAATTGTTTACGACCGCTTGCGCACCGATTTCGAAAGCGGCAATGTCTTTAGGACCCTTCCCTTCATTCCAAAACATCTGTATTGGCTTTGGGATATGGATTATTACATGCGCGGCGATACGGAACGGGCCCATAGCCAGGGTGCAATTTATCTTACGAACATTCAGCAGTTCTATGAACGCGCAGCACGAAACAGCGATCAAGAAACGGACGTTATGACGGCAATGCTAGGGAACATTCCGCCGGCAGCAAAGACTGAAATCAGCGACTTTGACGATCGCATTGCAAAACGCGAAGGAACGCTGATGGTGTTGAATGACGAAGCACATCATACGCACGACGAAGAAAACGAATGGAACAAATTCATCCGCCGAGTTCATACCCAAAAGCCGATCACTGCACAGCTTGATTTTTCTGCAACGCCGCGGTATAGCAAAGGAAGCTTGTTCGCATGGACTGTATTCGATTATCCTCTCAAACAAGCCATTCTCGACCGGATTGTAAAGCGTCCGATCAAAGGCATTTCAAAATTAGATGAAGCCCGAAGCAATGTTGCGAGCGTCCGGTATAGAGGATTTCTCACGGCAGGCGTTGAACGATGGAAAGAATACAGCAAACAATTGGAGCCGTTAAACAAGAAACCAATTTTGTTTGTGATGATGAACAGCACTGAAGAGGCCGACGAGATAGGCGACTGGCTGCGAACAAAATATCCGAATGAATTTGCCGGAGACAAAACGCTCATCATTCATACCGATAAAAGCGGCGAAGTGTCGAAGAAAGACGTTGACCTTGCAAGACGAATCGCGCGCGATGTCGATGAAGATAAGAGTCCCGTCAACGCAATCATTTCCGTTCTAATGCTTCGTGAAGGATGGGACGTGCAGAACGTTACGGTCGTCGTCGGTTTGCGTCCATACTCTGCAAAGGCAAACATCCTTCCCGAACAAACCATCGGCAGAGGTCTTCGTTTGATGTTTCGGAACATAAAGGACAGTTACACCGAGAGAGTCGATATCATCGGCAATAAAGCATTTATGGAGTTTGTGGAAGATTTAGAGAAGTTGGAAGATTTGAAGTTTGATACATTTCAGATCGGAAAAGACAAACTCACAATTATTACCATTCAGCCCGTTGAAGAAAAGAAAAAATCCGACATCTCTATACCCGACATCTCCCCTTCCCTTTCCCGGAAAAAATCTTTAGCGGAAGAAATTGCAACCATCGACGTAATGAAATTCAACGTCAACAAACTGCCGTTAAAGGGTAAAGGCGTCGATGAAATGAAAACATTCATCTACGAAGGAAGGGACATTTTGACAGATGAAAAGTTGCTGGAGCGGGAATATACAATTCCACCCGCGCAAACCGCAGAAGAAGTAATCGGCTACTACGCAAGGCGCATAACGCAGGACATAAAGCTTCCCTCACAGTTTGCATCTTTAGCCCCCAAAATACGGGACTTTTTTGAACATAAAGCATTCGGCCAGACAGTTGACTTGAACGATCCCAACGTCATTCCTGCCATCGGGAGTAATATTGCAAGCTATGTCGTGATAAAAGAGTTCGAGAAGGCTTTGAGGGAACTTGTCGTTGAGAAAAAAGAACCGCAGCTCCTTTCTTCAAATCGGTTTCTTTCTGCAACGTTACCATTTCCAACTTCAAAGAAGATATTCGAGACAAAGAAATCAGTTTTCAATTACACTCCATGTGACAATGAATATGAATACGCCTTTGCAAAATTTCTTGATAAGGCAGAAGACATAAGCGCGTTTGCGAAGTTGCCGGAGCAATTCGGCTTTTGTATTCAATACACCGATACACTCGCAAACATCAGAAACTATTTTCCTGATTTTATTGCTTTGAGAACAGACGGAAGCCGGTGGATAATTGAAACAAAAGGCAGAGAAGATACAGACGTGAAGCTGAAGGACAACGCAGCCATTAACTGGTGCAATACGGCGTCCGAACTTACCGGTGAAAAATGGAATTATCTCAAGGTTTTACAAAAAGATTTTGAAGGTATGCACGCAGATAATTTCGAAGAATTGTTAGCGGGGATCAATCCACCAACGCTGTTTGAATGACCTCCCCGCGGCGCACACACTTTCGCAAGCCGCACATGCCACCACACAATCCGAAGCTTGCAAAAGAGTGTACTTCTTGCCTACGCAAAGGCAGCAGCAAAAAGCGCGGCGGCCTAACCAGTCGCTCAAGCTGACGGAACCAGCCGCCGACGATTTCGCCGCGCGTTGTTGGACGGACTTAGCGCATCTGATCGGAACGTCCGCGCAACGAACTGCTTGGCGGCGGCTGTTCGCCGCCGCAGCTTAGCTCCGGTCCGTTAGGCGGCATAACAAGTCGTTATAAAGAAAAAAATATTGGGGTGAAAAGAATTGGTCTACAAGCAGTCATATTACCTACTAACTTCCCCATTTCCACTGAACAATCACCAAAATTCGGTAGTTCATCAAATACCAAGATTTAGGTATTGTCATTCTTAGAAATTGTTTCTAATGTAAAACAGTCTGTCAATACGAATGGGTATTCTTATCAACATACAAGTATTGCCGCCTAACCAGTCGCTCAAGCTGACGGAACCAGCCGTCGATGATTTAACACGCGCGAAACAACCAGTTACGATCTGACAGGACTTAGCTCGCGCGGACTGGATTCCGTCGCTGCGGCACTTCGTTGCCGCAGCTTAGCTCCGGTCCGTTAGGTGGCGCAAAACATAGTTGGCTATTACCATGTGGGCGGCTTCTTCAGATGGGAGCCGTCGGGCATTACAAGAGGATTATCGAACTGGCATTTCGACAAATTTTTCTCACGAATCTTGATGTTGAAATCACAATTAGCTTTTAGCTCTTCTGCTCTGCGGCCAATCGGGATGAGAACTCCAATCTTCTTTGAAGGAAAAGTTGATTTTACAGCTTTTATTGATGGAATAAGGTCGCTGTCACCGGAAATGATAAGTGCGGTGTCGTATCTATCTTCAATGGCAAGGCGAAAAAGGTGTATGGCAATGTTTACATCCGTTTGTTTTTCTTCTTGTGCAACGTATTGCTTCTTACAGTTCGGACAGAATCTATCTCTTCTCCGGAATTCCCCATAAACTACATTGGCTCCAACATGCTCAAGCGCTCTAATCAGAATTTTGTGTCGGCCCATTTTTTCGAGATTCCAAGTCGTCAAGGCCGTGAAGTAATAAATTTCTTTCAACTCTCTTGCTGGCACATACATTTCTAGGAGCTTCCTAATGTTGAGCCATTTATATTTGTTATATGCCCCATTGTCGGCAAGGGAGTGATAGAGATTGAAACCATCTACAAAAGCGATTACTCTTTCCATTTTCGCCTCGAATTGGGTGTAAATAAAAAACCCCGACTTCGGAATCCGAAAATCGGGGGCCAATGAAACCTTTGACAGTTCCAAAGGGATGATGTGTTAAATTTAACAGTTTATTGCAAAATGTCAAGCTCTTTTTTAGAACCTTTTTATCATCTTGCGCCACCTAACCAGTCGCTCAAGCTGACGGAACCAGCCGCCGATGATTTCGCACGCGCGAAACAACCAGCTACTATCGGACATGACTCGTCTCGCGCGGACTGGATTCCGTCGCTGCGGCACTTCGTTGCCGCAGCTTAGCTCCGATCCGTTAGAACGCACAAAATACATTTTTCTTTTTAAAGGAGGTCTATGAGAAAGGTTGTGTTCGCAATCAATATCACCGCCGACGGGTACTGCAGTCACACGGACATGATTGCCGATGAAGAGCTGCATAAGTATTTCACGCAGGTCCTGCGCAATGCGAACCTCATGCTCTTCGGTCGGATCACGTACCAACTCATGGTCCCCTATTGGCCAGATATCGCCAAGAAGCAATCGGATACAGAAGCAACTAATGAGTTCGCCCGCGTGTTCGACTCACTCGACATGGTCGTATTCTCCACGACATTGAAACACGTTGAAGGAAATAAGACGAGAATCGTGCGCGCAAACGTTGCGGAAGAGGTGCTTGCGCTGAAGCAACAGCATGGAAAAGACATTTGTGTGGGGAGTTTGAGCATTGCGTCCCAGCTTTCGGAGCGCGGTTTGATCGACGAGTATCAGTTTGTGGTTCACCCTGTGATCGCAGGAAAGGGACCTCGGTTATTCGAGACCGTGAAGCCCCAGGAGAGACTTCGGCTGGACTTTGTCGGTTCGAAAACATTTCGATCCGGGGTCGTTGCTCTTCAATATAGAAAGCATACGTGATTAGATGTAATCTTTAACCTTGGAGACATCTTCCTTGTGCGTTCTAACCAGTCGCTCAAGCTGACGGAACCAGCCGTCGATGATTCAATGCGCGCGAAACAACCAGCTACTATCGGACGTGACTCGTCTCGCGCGGACTGGATTCCATCGCTGCGGCACTTCGTTGCCGCAGCTTAGCTCCGGTCCGTTAGGCGGCAAAAACTTGGAATGGCTAAGAAAGAAATAGTTTCAGTAATTCAAGATTCGCTTTTCCAATTGAGCTTCCAAAAGCTTGAGTCTACTAACAGTTGAGTTTACTTAGTAGAATGTGTGTTGGTATCTTCTTGTGTACAAGTTCGAAAGCTTCCCATGTAATTCTGCTTGGTAGCTATGTCTACAAAAAGTATCAAAGATAAAGCATTCTTAGTGCGAGACATTGTGCAGATTAACCAACTCTCTCTGCCACCTAACCAGTCGCTCAAGCTGACGGAACCAGCCGTCGATGATTTAACACGCGCGAAACAACTAGCTACAATCGGACATGACTCGTCTCGCGCGGACTGGATTCCGTCGCTGCGGCACTTCGTTGCCGCAGCTTAGCTCCGATCCGTTAGGCGGCGCGAACAAAATTTAAAAAGAAAAAAAGGGGTTAAAAGAATTGGTTTACAAGCAGTCATTTTTTTCTACCAACGACTCCCCTTTCAGACATTTCCATCCACTAAAATTACCGACTTCTCAAATACCAAATTCTTGGTATTGCGCTTCTAGGAAAGAGTTTCTAACATTACGCAGTTAGTCAATACGAAGGGATATTCTTATCAACATACACTTATCGCCGCCTAACCAATCGCTCAACCTGACGGAACCAGCCGTTGGTGATTTAACACGCGCGAAACGAGCAGCTACTCTTGGACGTGACCTACCACGCGCGGATTGGCTACGGTGGCGACGTTGCACGTCGCCGCAGGTTAGCTCAGTCCGTTAGGGCGCAGCATAATCTGCGCCAACCAGAGAATTATCCACAGGCACCGAAAGACACCTTATGCTTACAACAATCGCACTATTCATAATCCTAAGCAATCCTGTTCCAACGCAGGATACAACCATTTCAACTAATGAACAACTTTCATCTCGATCGGTACATTCAATCGCCCAACTCAAATCGACTCCCGATAGCCTCGTTGTCAAACTCACAAACGACGGCATATACACTTTTTATTTTGGTGACTCTCTATCTCCCAGAGTGCTAAAGATTCAACCCCCTTCGGAAAGTCATAGATACGACACCTTGTTTGCAATACTCATCGGCTTGGCAACTTTTATTATCACCCAGTATCTCAATAAATTCGTCATCGTGCCAGTTCATGAGTTACGAAAGACTATCGGAGATATAAGATACGCTTTGGATTTCCACGCCAACATCTATACAAACCTAAACATCGCAAATGCCGAAGAGATAAAGGTTACTAGTTCAGCCATTCGCGACTTGGCATTTAGATTATCAGCAAATGCCTATGCTGTCGTTTTACCACGACTGTTTTCGATGGTCTCGCTGTTGCCAAATTACGGAAACATCTTCGTTGCAGCTAGCGAGCTCACAGGCTTAAGCAATGCAAGGCGTGGGACAACCAACGAGGAAATTGATCGACGAGTCCGATTAATTCGCAAGTCACTTGAATTATAGAAGATCTTTTCCGCAATTAATAAAAAGCATTCGTTTCATGCTGCGCCCTAACCAGTCGCTCAAGCTGACGGAAATAGCCGTCGACAATTTCGCCGCGCGTTTTTGGACGGACTTAGGAGCATCTGACTGGAACGTCCACGCAACGAACTACTTGGCGGCGGCTGTTCGCCGCCGCAGCTTAGCTCCGGTTCGTTAGGCCGCCGTTCGCAAGGCGTTAATCGGCGACAGGCGTAAAATGGCAGTTATGCAGTCTAAGTTATAGAAATACAATTTAGGAGAGAATGAATGCAACAAGTACGACTGAACAATGGCGTTGAAATACCCATACTTGGTTTTGGTGTTTTCCAGATAACCGATGCAACAGAATGTGAACGAAGCGTGGTTGACGCTATTCAAACTGGATATTGCCTCATAGACACTGCTGCTTCTTACTTAAACGAAGAAGCAGTTGGCAGAGGAATTAAACGAAGCGGGGTTAAAAGAGAAAAGCTGTTTATCACCACAAAACTTTGGATTCAGAGAAATGGTTATGAAGACACAAAAAAAGCTTTTCATAAGTCTCTGAAGCGGTTACAATTAGATTACCTTGACTTGTATCTGATTCATCAACCAATTGGCGATGTGTATGGTGAATGGCGTGCTATGGAAGAACTGCACCAACAGGGCAAAGTCAGGGCAATAGGCGTTGCAAACTTTCAGCCTGACCGAATAATGGATTTGATTATTCACAACAAAATAATACCTGCGGTAAATCAAGTTGAAGTAAATCCCTTCAATCAGCAAATTGATGCGCAAAACTTTCTACAAGAAAACAACGTTCAAGTTGAGGCATGGGCCCCATTCGCAGAGGGAAGGAACGATATTTTCAATAATATGGTGCTACTTTCAATCGCAGCGAAATATGAGAAGAGCGTTGCACAGGTAATTCTCCGTTGGCTTTCACAAAGAGGAATTGTTGTTCTTTCAAAATCGGTTCGCAAGGAAAGAATGATAGAAAATATCAACGTGCTCGATTTTGAATTAAGCGCAGAAGACATGACTGCTTTGACAACTTTAGACACAAAGACAAGTAGCTTCTTTGACCATCGCGATCCAGAAAAAGTGAAATGGCTTGGGAACAGAAAACTTGATGTTTAATAGCAGATGTGGGTTTAGAGCTTCCAATGCTTGAGGGGTTGGCGGCCTAACCAGTCGCTCAAGCTGACGGAAATAGCCGTCGACGATTTCGCCGCGCGTTGTTGGACGGACTTAGGAGCATCTGACTGGAACGTCCGCGCAACGAACTGCATGGCGGCGGCTGTTCACCGCCGCAGCTTAGCTCCGGTCCGTTAGGCGGCGAGAACAAATTGTAAAGAGAAAAAGCAAAAGGGGTGAAAGAATGAACCTACAAGCAGTCATTTCATCCACCAACTACTCCCCTTTCAGACGAAGCATTCAGCAAATTCGATACTTTATCAAATACCAAAATCTTGGTATTGCGCTTCTAATAAAGAGTTTCTAACATCATGCAGTTGGTCAATGCGAAAAGGTATTCTTATCAACTTACACTTATCGCCGCCTAACCAGTCGCTCAAGCTGACGGAACCAGCCGTCGACAATTTCGCACGCGCGAAACAAACAGCTACTATCGGACTGGACATACCACGCGCGGACAGGATTCTGTCGCTGCGGCACTTCGTTGCCGCAGCTTAGCTCCGGTCCGTTAGGCGGTTGCAGCACTCTACATGCAAAGGAGACACTAACCATGGACGAAAACGTCATCTATAAAGACAGGCTCATTGTGATCACCTCAGATTCTATTGTCTTCAAACACTACTATTTCCCGGGAACCTCAAAGCGAGTCCCTTTTGATAAGATCAATTCAGTCGCCGTCGAGCATGCGTCTCTCTCTACAGGAAAATGGAGAATTTGGGGTACAAGAGATCTGACAACGTGGTATCCTCTTGACATTCTGAGACCGAAAAGAGACGAAATATTCTTGATGTCGCTTGTTGGTAAAAAAGTCAAGATAGGATTTACCACCGAGAATACTGAAACTGTACGGCACATTCTTGAAGAAAAGAAAGTCTGTCACGGAGCAACCGCCTAACCAGTCGCTCAAGCTGACGGAACCAGCCGTCGATGATTTAACGCGCGCGAAACAACCAGCTACAATCGGACAGGACTTGCCACGCGCGGACTGGATTCCGTCGCTGCGGCACTTCGTTGCCGCAGCTTAGCTCCGGTCCGTTAGGCGGTTGTATTTTTCTTCAATTGCCGCACCTCATGAACAAGCAACTCATAAGGAGGATACTACTATGGAATGGTATTTGAGCGTGGTAAAAGACAATTATGCAAACTTCAATGGGCGAGCAACACGGAAAGAATACTGGATGTTCATTCTGTTTAATACGCTCTTTCTCTTCGCTATAGGCATTATTGATTATCTTCTTGGCACATTTCCGGTGATATATTGGATCTATGCGTTGGCGGTAATTACTCCAGGCATTGCAGTTACTATTAGAAGATTACACGATGTTGGAAAGAGTGGATGGTGGTATTTTATTCTCCTAATTCCACTTCTTGGAGGTATTTGGCTGTTAGTGCTGCTATGCACAGAAGGAAATCCTGGCGAAAATAGCTACGGGTCATAGCCCAAGGTAGCTTAATACAACCGCCTAACCAGTCGCTCAAGCTGACGGAACCAGTCGTCGGCGATTTCGCCGCGCGGTGTTGGACTGGATTAGGAGTTTCTGATCGGAACATCCGCGCAACGAACTACTTGGCGGCGGCTGTTCGCCGCCGCAGCTTAGCTCCGGTCCGTTAGGCCTTTGCACCAATTGCAGCACACATACAAATGCTAGTCACACACATTATTGGAGATTGCCCTAGTTGCAAAACCCCGAACGCATTTGGAAACGTATTTATACATGGACAAATCCTCACCCGCGGATGTGGTTATTGCACATATAAGAAAGAATATTATTTGTCGGACTTAAAGAAAGATGTCTTGTACCTTGATCAATGTTTCTATTCACATTCATTTAGAGCCGAACTAACTGAATTCGTAGAATGCTCAAAATTAATCACCGAACTTGCAAATAACCAACTTCTCGTAAGCCCTTTTTCCTCCGTGCATGAAACTGAGACTCATCAATGGAGAAATTCACAAAAGGACAAACTGTGGTCGTTCATTAAACACATCTCGAGAGGGCATCGTTTTTCCCCCGACTATGAAGTCAAAAAAACACAAATATATAGAGGTTTCAAAAGGTATCAACAAAAGAATGCATCTCCATTTTTAGTTGACAGATCAGATGCTATTCCGGATAATCTCGATCAATGGGAAGACTACTTCTGGGTTGACGTTGAAAAACCACAATCAAATGTGGAACCGATTCGCAAACTCAAGGAAGAATCGGTCAAAGGTTTGGTTGACATTTTCCCAAAATGGCGCGAAAGCAAGAGATCATTTACAGAACATCAAAAACTAGAATCTGACAGTGCTGCGCAAGAGTATCTCAGAATGTATCTCGAAATGAAGCAAAGGTTAGCGAACGGCGACTTTAACGCAGCCATCGATTCTCCAATTAATGCATCTATAGTTGAAACGCTCGTCATGGATTTTAAGCAGGAAATCCCTCTCCATGAACGAATACAAAGCATTATTTCTTATTTTCAATCTAACTACTTTTTTGAAGTCCCATATCAATTTATTTCTACAGGATTAATGTGCGTACTTAGGGATCGAGTTAAAATGGGGCAATACACAAATGCAACCAAAGCAATCCAAGAACTGAAAGGGATCTTTTTCGACCACGATTTCATCTCTGCCTACACACCATATTGTAATGCTATGTTTGTCGATAGTGCAATGTTTGAATTTGTCCGAGATAAACAATTGGATCTTGAACAAAAGTTCGGTATTAAATATTTTTCAAAAACAAATTGGGCCGAATTTATGCAATACTTAGAATCTCTTAAGGCACGCAAAACAAAGGAACTTGAGCATTGTATAGAGTTGGCTTATCCATCTTCCCATTATGGTGCAAAGGCCTAACCAGTCGCTCAAGCTGACGGAAGTAGCCGTCGACAATTTCGCCGCGCGGTGTTGGACTGACTTAGCGCCGATGATCGAAACGTCCGCGCAACGAACTGCTTGGCGGCGGCTGTTCGCCGCCGCAGCTTAGCTCCGGTCCGTTAGGTTGCGCCACTTCCTACATAAATTCCAATGTCCAATTGTGCATGTCAAAACATAGCTTCGGTTGAATTTAGTCAACGTCTTATTACACTCGGAGACTTGAGACAAAAATGTCCTGCTTTAAGTCAGATTTTGATTCCTGATTCAATTTGGCCACAGGTTCAGGCGTTTGAAAATTCTCCTAGGGATGCAGCCCTTCATGCTCCTTCAACCATCATTGCCCTCTTAAACGGAAATCTTGGGAAACTTACTTCCCCGTGCCACAGATTTCTCCTCGACGGTGACAAATTAAAAGGGAATCTGTCAAATCAATATAAAGCTGACCTTAAAGAACAATGGATGCTAGAAAAGGATGAAATCGAACGACACAGAAAATCCAAAATGTTTCAAGGTCGAATTGTTGAATTACAAATTGCTGAATGGCTTGAGGATCAAAATTGGCAGATTACGGGTCTTGAAGCTCTTGGCAGCCAATCAGACATTGAAGGCGTTCGTCCTCTTTCTACCGCAGCATCTGTAGAAGTTAAATTCATTGGTCAGCGAGATGAGGAGTTTGAACAAGTTGTTAGATCTTTAGCGGGTCTTCCTGGCGGAGGGATTGGCCCCACACATCTTGCATGTAATTTTCTTTTATTTCGAGTTTACGAAGCCGCATATCAGCTCCTTAAAAAGTCGTCGTACGGTATTGCAATAATAGCAATTGACAGCTTGGCCTGGACATTTTTACAAATCCCTTTGAAATATAAATGGGTAAATTGGCAAAAGCCTGAATTCTACAACCTCGGCAATAAATGGGATTCTTTTATTGATAGAGAAAAAAAACTAAGATATCATTCAATAGATTCTGACCTGACAAAAACAATAACTAGTCTCAAAGAACTCTGGATCGTGGTTCGAGGAAATGATTACACTTATTCAACACACTTTCATTATTTGTTCTAATTACCAGGCGCAACCTAACCAGTCGCTCAAGCTGACGGAAAATACTGTCGGCGATTTCGCCGCGCGCAAGAAAAAAATTTTTAAGGAATAACCATGTCGGGCCGCGCGTGTGAACTACCGATGATTTAGCTTTTCGCCGCCGCAGCTTAGCTCCGGTCCGTTATGCCTCGCTGGCGGCGGGTGAAGATTGCAGCAAAGAAAAATGAATGAAAGATTAGCTGTCTCAACTCTCATGGCGTCGTTTTCTGTCTCGACATCGAAAAGTCAGTTCCCGCCGCCAGCGAGTTTGTCGGGAAACAGCTTCAATTTAAAAAAGAATCTAAATCAACAACCGCGCTAACATGCTAAATTTGCAGTGGCATAACCACTCGCTCAACCTGACGGAACCAGCCGTCGATGATTTAACACGCGCGAAACAACCAGCTACTTTCGGACTGGACATACCACGCGCGGAATGGATTCCGTTCCTGCGCCGCTTCGCCGCCGCAGGTTAGCTCGGTACCGTTAGAACGCACGAATTACTTGATGTTGGGTTACACTAGGCAACATCACAAAGTAGTGTTTGCCTAAGAAATATCTTAAACATATATTACCGTATGGGAAAGTCTGTGTATGTTGATAATTCTGTCATCGGTGGATATTTTGATCCCGAATTCGATAAATACTCGCAGGCCTTATTTCGCGAGTTTCGTTTAGGTCTCTATACACCTGTTCTTTCTACACTCACAGAAGCTGAAATCAATAACGCTCCAACCAGAGTTAAAGGAAAGTATCTTGAACTGAAAGAGATCGCCGAAATTATCGAGCCAAGCGATGAAGCTTTCAAACTCGCTGATCGATATTTGATTGAGGGTGGTTTAACCAAAAGGATGAGAACTGATTGTCTTCATATAGCAACTGCCACTGTCCATGAGATTTCGCTGCTTACAAGTTGGAACTTTCGTGACATCGTAAATGTAAACAAAATAGCAGTGTTTCATTCAGTAAATATAAAATTGGGATACTTATTAGTTGAAATAAGAAGCCCGAGGGAGTTGCTACATGAAGAAAATATTTGACGCAGTAAAGTTTCAACGGGAACGACGTGCTGAGTTGTCTCGGAAGTTTGAGGGGATGAAACCGAAAGAAATAGTTGAATATTTGAGAAAATACTCGGTTCAACCCACCAAAACGCAAAAGGAAACTCGCCACCGCGTTTAACAGCTAGCAAACCGCTAGCTGTTCTTTAAAACTCAAACGTGTTAGAAAGCTTTCTACCGCGTGCGTTCTAACCAGTCGCTCAAGCTGACGGAACCAGCCGTCGATGATTTTGCACGCGCGAAATAACCAGCTACTATTGGACAGGACTTGCCACACGCGGACTGGATTCGGTTGCTGCGGCACTTCGTTGCCGCAGCTTAGCTCCGGTCCGTTAGAACGCGCGAACTAAATTTCGTTTCAGACAAGTATTAAATAACGTGGTCGAGGTTCCGAGAGGCGTGCACAACTCGATGGATTTCAATTAGTTGATTGCGGATTTTGTAAAAAACAAGGTAAGAGTCAAGAATCAACGTTCGGTATCCATATTCCTGAAGGCGCGGATGGCGAGGAATTCTTCCAAGATATGGGGATTGAGCAAGAGTTCCTATTCGCTTATCGACTTTTTCAACGAATGATGACGCACGTGCAGGGCTATCTTTCGCTATCCAATCGTAAATACTTATGAGGTCGTCTTGAGCAATCGGAAGGTAACGGATAACATACTGATTAGGCATGAGCGCGACGTCGAAGTTTTGCAATCATCTGAGAATGTGTTATTCCCTTCTTTCCAGCAGCTGCTTGAGCCTGAGCAACTCCTAATTTCTCAAAGAGTTCCGCTTGAGCTTTCAGCCTCTCGTAATGATCAATTGTCATCACGACCAAGTCACCTTCGCCGTTCTTGGTTAGATAGATCGGCTCATCCTTTTCACGGGCAAGAGTGGAGATTTCACGAGTACCGATTGCGCATGCTTGATATAGATTTAATAATAGGCATTTTTTTCTCCTCCGATTATATAGTACAAATTAATACAAAATTATGATAAAATCAAGTATAACAATTGCGCGCGTTCTAACCAGTCGCTCAAGCTGACGGAAACGGCCGTCGACAATTTCGCACGCGCGAAACAACCAGCTACAATCGGACGGGACTTAGCTCGCGCGGACTCAATTCCGTCGCTGCGGCACTTCGTTGCCGCAGCTTAGTTCCGGTCCGTTAGGTGGCAAAAACTTGGAATGGCTAAGAAAGAAATAGTTTCAGTAATTCAAGATTCACTTTTCCAATTGAGCTTCCACAAGCTTGAGTCTACAAACAGTCAAGTTTATTTAGTAGAATGTGTGTTGGTATCTTCTTGCCTACAGGTTCGAAAACTTCCCATGTAATCTTGCTTGGGAGCTAAGTCTACAAATAGTATCAAAAATAAAACATTCTTAGCGCGAGGTATTGTGCAGATTAACCAACTCTCTCTGCCACCTAACCAGTCGCTCAAGCTGACGGAACCAGCCGTTGGTGATTTACTGCGCGCGAAACAACCAGCTACAATCGGACATGACTTGCCACGCGCGGATTGGATTCCGTCGCTGCGGCACTTCGTTGCCGCAGCTTAGCTCCGGTCCGTTAGGTGGCAAAAACTTAGATCGGCTAAAAAAGAAGTAGTTTCAGTAATTCGAGAGTCGATTTTCCAATTGAGCTTCCAAAAGCGTGAGTCTACAAATAATCGAATTTATTTAGTAGAATGTGTGTTGGTATCTCCTTGCGTGCTGATTCGAAAACTTCCCATGTAATCTTGCTTGGGAGCTATCTCTACAAAAAGTATCAAAAATAAAACATTCTTAGTGCGAGACATTATCCAGATTAACCAACGTACTCTGCCACCTAACCAGTCGCTCAAGCTGACGGAACCAGCCGTTGGTGATTTACTGCGCGCGAAACAACCAGCTACTATCGGACGAGACATACCACGCGCGGATTGGATTCGGTTGCTGCGGCACTTCGTTGCCGCAGCTTAGCTCCAGTCCGTTAGCCCGCACGAGAATTGCTCTCGTTCGGTGATCATCTATCACTCACACAAGGGAGAAATAAAATGAAGTACTTTCAAAAAATGGGACGTTTCATCTGTTTGTTCGCAATCGTAGTTTTCGCTTTTAATGGGTGTGCAACCATCCTTCAGGGATCATCAGAGAAAGTATCTTTCAGTTCCGAACCTTCGGGTGCAAAAGTGTACGTTAACGGGCAATTTATGGGAAACGCTCCACTTGAGCTCAAGCTGGAGGTCAAGCACAGCTATGTAATAGAGTTTCGAAAAGATGGATATGAGAGTAGGACTATTCAAATTACAAATTCGGTCGGAGCTGGTTGGGTTGTCGTCGACGTTCTATTTGGACTTGTCCCGGTTATCGTTGATGCTGCAACGGGAAGTTGGTATAGTCTTGATCAAGATCATGTAAACGGGGCACTCGAACAACAACAGGCAAAATAAATATCAAAAACTACTTGTTAATTTTGCGTGCGGGCTAACCAGTCGCTCAAGCTGACGGAAGTTGCCGTCGACGATTTCGCCGCGCGCCAAAAAAAAATTTAAGGGAAAAGAGATGTCTGCCGCGCGTATAGTCTACCATTGATTTGGCTGCACGTCGCCGCAGCTTAGCTCCGGTTCGTTAGGTGGCAAAAACAACTTAGGTTCGCTAAGCAAGAAATAGTTTCAGTAATTCAAGTTTTGTTTCTTGATTTAAGGCTCCAAAGATATGAGTCAATAAGCAGTTGGATTTTCTAATTGCAATAGCTGCAAGAAAATGGTATCATCTCGTACGAAAACTTACCATGCAATCATAGTTGGGAGCTATGTTTATAACCAAAATCAAAAACGAAACAGCCTTAACGCGAGGCTTTGTGCAGTTTAACCAACTCACTTTGCCACCTAACCAGTCGCTCAAGCTGACGGAAACAGCCGTCGATGATTTAACACGCGCGAAACAACCAGCTACTATCGGACATGACTCGTCTCGCGCGGACTGGATTCCGTCGCTGCGGCACTTCGTTGCCGCAGCTTAGCTCCGGTCCGTTAGGCGGTTTTGGAAATTGCCCTTTTGAACTTAATGCAAAAATTGTATATTTGTGTGTGCCGACAATTCTGAAAATACGTGGATATCGGTTTTTCTTCTTTAGCCGGGAAGGTAATGAGCCCAGACATATCCATATAGAGCAGGGCGATAGATATGCCAAATTTTGGCTGGTTCCAGTGCAATTGGCAAAATCAGAAGGTTTTCGTAGTGCCGAAATTTCAGAATTGAGAAAACTGGTGGAAGAAAACAAAGATCTATTTGAGGAGAAGTGGCATGAACACTTTGGCAGTAAAGGTTGAACCAAGAGTAGTTGACTTATCGTTTACCTCCGATTCGCTTCGAGTTGTTTTGGCTGATGGCAGAGAGGTCTCTGCTCCATTAGAATGGTTTCCTCGTTTAAGGGATGCCAACGCAAAACAAAGGAAAAATTGGCGACTCATCGGACAGGGAATTGGAATACACTGGGAGGAAATTGACGAAGATATTTCCGTCAACAGTCTGCTGACCATCAATTAAGCTCCCCTAAAACCGCCTAACCAGTCGCTCAAGCTGACGGAAATAGCCGTCAGCTTTTCGCCGCGCGACAATGAAAATTTCAGAAGACAAAATAGTTTCTCACGCACGTGTGCGCTACGACGATCGGGCTGCACATCGCCGCAGCTTAGCTCCGGTCCGTTAGGCGGCATTACTCATCATAACTCACAAACAAAAGGAGACATTTTATGCGCTACAAATTCTTTAACCTTGTAATTCTTATCGCCACAATCTGTCTTCTAAACCGGCCTGCTCTTGGTCAACAAAAACAGGATACGATGGTCGAACACCCAGGTAAAGATGTCACAAGTATGTCGACTACGATTCACCAAGAAATTGATTTCGCTGTGAGTCCTCAGCGTGTTTATGATGCCCTTCTCGACAGCAAACAATTCAGCAAATTTTCGGGTGCACCAGCTGAAATTGATAGTGTCGTCGGCGGTGCTTTTTCGTTGTTTGGCGGTCGTATTGTTGGCCGAAATATAGAATTAGTACCGAATCATATGATTGTTCAAGCGTGGCGCGTTGCTAATTGGCCCGCTGGAGTCTATTCAATCGTGAAGTTCGAATTCAAATCGCAAGGATCAGGGACGCATTTGGTTTTTGACCACAATGGCTTTTCAGCGGAGTTTCACGATCATCTTGCAGCGGGTTGGAAGTCGAACTATTGGGACCTGCTTACAAAGTACTTTCACTAAAGACTTGGAAATAAGTCACAACGGCGATCATTTCACACTTCATTTAGTTTGTAATGCCGCCTAACCAGTCGCTCAAGCTGACGGAACCAGCCGTTGGTGATTTCGCCGCGCGAAAAGAAAAAATTTTTTAAGGAATAAGCATGTCGGGCCGCGCGTATAGTCTACCATTGATTTGGCTGCACGTCGCCGCAGCTTAGCTCCGGTTCGTTAGGTTGCCTGAAATATTTTTTGTACATTACGAATAAGATAAAATGGCTAGTCCCGATAATTTTATTGCTATAATACGAAAAGCCGGCAAAAAAAGACTACTTTTCTTGCCTCACGCTGTTAATCAGATGATACGGCCTGAGAGAATGATTACTTCCGCCGAAATTCGTACAATTATTGAAAAAGGTGAGGTTATCGAGGATTATCCCGAAGATCAGCGAGGGCATAGCTGCCTTATTTTAGGCTTCGGAATTGAAGGAAGACCAATTCATGTTGTATGTTCCCCAAAAAATGATTACTTAGCAATTATCACAGCCTACTTACCGTCGGCGGATGAGTGGAATGAGAATTTTCGGGAAAGGGTAAAAAGATGAAATGCATTCAATGCCAAGGAAAACTTAAACGGGGAACGGCGCCATACCATGCAGATCGGAAAAGCTATCATCTTGTAATGGATGCTGTTCCAGCATGGGTGTGCACTCAATGCGGGGAAGTTTACTTTGAAGACAAAGCGGTAGACTCAATCCAAAAGGCTCTTCGTTCTTTGGATGCTCAGTCATTCCGCCTTGCGAAATCCGCTTAACAAACCCCCGCAGGCAACCTAACCAGTCGCTCAAGCTGACGGAAACAGCCGTCAGCTTTTCGCCACGCGCAAAAAATTTTTCAGGGAAATGATAACATCTGCCGCGCGTATAGTCTACCAATGATGTGGCTGCACGTCGCCGCAGCTTAGCTCCGGTCCGTTAGGTGGCAAAAACTTGGAATGGCTAAGAAAGAAATAGTTTCAGTAATTCAAGATTCGCTTTTCCAATTGAGCTTCCAAAAGCTTGAGTCTACAAACAGTCGAATTTATTTAATAGAATGTGTGTTGGTATCTTCTTGCCTACAGGTTCGAAAGCTTCCCATGTAATCTTGCTTGGGAGCTATGTCTACAAATAGTATCAAAAATAAAACATTCTTAGCGCGAGGTATTGTGCAGATTAACCAACTCTCTCTGCCACCTAACCAGTCGCTCAAGCTGACGGAACCAGCCGTCGATGATTTTGCACGCGCGCAACAACCAGCTACAATCGGACAGGACATAGCTCGCGCGGACTGGATTCCGTCGCTGCGGCACTTCGTTGCCGCAGCTTAGCTCCGGTCCGTTAGGCGTTGCAAACCAAGATACGTTATAAGAGTGATATGCCAATACAACTTAGACTCGCCACAAGAAATGATATCCCGATACTCGAACAGCTAATTCAGGAATCTGTTCGACAATTGAGCAAAGGCTATTATTCTGAAAATCAGATCGAAAACGCGTTAAAACATATGTTCGGCATCGATACGCAGCTCATTGATGACGGAACATATCTTGTTGCTCAATCATCCGATCAAATTATTGGTTGCGGTGGATGGAGTAAGCGTCAGACGCTTTATGGAGGTGATCAGTTTAAGGAATCCGAAGACCAGTTGCTTAATCCCAAAACTGATCCAGCTCGAATCCGGGCTTTCTTTGTACATCCATTGTGGTCGCGACGTGGAATTGGAAGTCAGATTATGAAAGCTTGTGAAGCTGCGGCAGCTTCAGCCGGCTTTGTGGAACTAGAGTTGATGGCGACATTGCCTGGAGAGCCATTTTACAAAGCTTTTGGTTTTCAAGCCATAGAGAGGATAGATGCTCCAACGTCAGAAAGGGGACAGCTTCCGGGAGTTCGGATGAAAAAACGGCTCAACTAGCCGTGCAACGCCTAACCAGTCGCTCAAGCTGACGGAACCAGCCGTCGACGATTTCGCCGCGCGGTGTTGGACGGATTTAGTGCCGATGATCGGAACGTCCGCGCAACGAACTACTTTGCGGCGGCTGTTCGCCGCCGCAGCTTAGCTCCGGTCCGTTAGGTTGCGAAAAAAACTATGAACAGAAAACATACCGTTTTCATCTTGCTGGCTGCTGGACTCACACTCAATGGATGCGGGAGAAGCAATTATTTTTTACGTCTCGATAATCCGCCAGGACTAGAAGGTTACCTCGGATTCAGATGGACGACTCCAGCGGATTTCATCGAAAAGCGTTTCCTAGGATACAGCTACGGCTCCATTCAGATGCCGGAATTCACCACTGGCGATATCCTTGCTTACTCTAATGTCCTTTTTCTCTCCAAAAGAGCGTCTATGTGTCAACTCTTCTGCGGGTCAAGGGGATACTACGCAGCCAAACTAGTCTTTAAAACGACAGACGCCACATCTGCAGAAGATGTTCGCTTCCTTCGCGAACGGTTGTCAGAAATCTATGGTCGACCTCATGACACAGCCAGTGAACTTGATCCTTACGCTCTAGACACCACTTTAGTAAATTATACATGGTTACATTGTAGACTCAAATTAACGTTCGAACCTGACACGACGATTGTCATTGATGCATATGAAAATAGCTAATGTCCACATCCGCCATATCAAAGACAACCGGTTTTCTATTAGTGTCGCAACCTAACCAGTCGCTCAAGCTGACGGAACCAGCCGTCAGCTTTTCGCCGCACGCGAAAAAATTTTTAATGGAAAGGCGATGCCTGCCGCGCGTATGGTCTACCATTGATTTGGCTGCACATCGCCGCAGCTTAGCTCCGGTTCGTTAGGTTGCGCGAAAAAAGGAGTCTACTATGCGTGTAGTACTCATTTCAATATCGTGTATCCTAGTTTTTTTCTTGGGATGTCACAAACATGATCTCGCGGTGAACCCACAGCCGGGCTCCAGTGGAATAATTCCGTTATCTGTTGGCAATCATTGGGATTATAATGATTTGGATTATGATTCCACCAACACAATTGTTTATTCTTATGTGTATTCATTTGGGGTTATCGGCGATTCAACTATCAATGGTTTTACATGGAAGAGTGTCACGAATTATCTTTTCGCAAATACGAGCAATGGTTTCTGCGCGCCGGGTAAATCGAATCCACTTCTTAAATCAGATCCACTTCTTTTATTGAAGTATCCAGCGGCTGCTCAAGATTCGTTCTATCTCAGTCAAGGTGCAGGTTATGTACATATAACTTCAATTGATACGGCAATTACAATAACGCTTGGAACATACCGTTGTTATACATATGAAGCTCATCAATTTTGGCCGTCTAGCACAGTGGAGGCTTCACATCAAATCTTATTTGTAGCTCCTCAGGTAGGCTTAATAAAGGCTTTGTATTACGCATCACCTCAGATAAGTCAAAAGGAATACCTATCAAATTCTGTTCAATTGATCGGTTTAGCACTTAATTAATTAATGCCGCGCAACCTAACCAGTCGCTCAAGCTGACGGAACCAGCCGTCGACGATTTTGCACGCGCGAAACAACCAGCTACTATTGGACGGGACTTGCCACGCGCGGACTGGATTCCGTCGCTGCGGCACTTCGTTGCCGCAGCTTAGCTCCGGTTCGTTAGAACGCACGAATTACTTGTTGCGCAACCAACGCAATTCGACCAAATTCACAATTCTCTACAATGCAATAAAGGACACTAATGCCACGAGAAATCCGCGAATATTGTTGCTTATTAATCTCTCCCAACGATGTGCAAAAAGAGCGTGATGCTCTGACCGAGTTAATTACCAATTGGAATGCGCAAATAGGTCGTGCACTCGGCGCACGCGTTGATCTGGTCAGATGGGAATCTCACTCAGTTCCTGACATGTCAGCTAAACCCCAGGAAGTCCTCAATAAGCAATTAGTAGGCGATTCTGATTTTGGAATTGCGGTTTTCTGGTCGCGAATTGGAACACCAACTCGTAATCATCCTTCCGGTTCTGTTGAAGAGATTTACAAACTTGTCCAACGCGGAGCCAGAGTTCTCGTATATCTAAACACTAGTCCAATTCCGCAGAAAGCTTTAGAGGACGATCAGTATAAGAAATTGCAGGAAGCAAAAAAACGGTTCGAACGAGATGGTCTAGTAGCCACGTATTCTGATATTTCACAACTCAGAGAGATGGTTCAGTTGCATCTTACGAGCGTTGTTTCAGAGCTACTAACAAGAGATTCCAAAGAACTTGTTCCTCGCCAATCCGTCGCAACCGCTCCAATTCCAGATATCCGTGTTAAGGCTAATGTTGGTGTTACTGTTGACGCCTGGAATCAAGGTATCGAACTCCTTATAATAACCGTACAAAACTATTCGCCTAATCCGGTTTTTTTGGGAAATGTGTTTCTTGAATCATCTGAACACAAAGTATTTCTTTCACCAATCGACCCTATTACCAGAGAGCGACAGTCGAGAAGGAAGCTCGAATCCGGAGAGAGTTTTGATTTCCATT
Organism: uncultured Bacteroidota bacterium; assembly: GCA_963717445.1. Taxonomy (GTDB): domain Bacteria; phylum Bacteroidota; class Ignavibacteria; order UBA10030; family UBA8401; genus JAGVPT01. Next base: position 3,804,855 of record OY970334.1, read on the forward strand.
TTACGAAAGATCAACTATCTCAAGATACTTCTCCCCATGACCTTGAGTGTGCCGCCGTTAGAGATGCCGTCGATAGAGTCTACCGTTCATCAAAACAAGAATTTAAAACAATCATCCAAAGCATGTTTGGTAAGACATGACAACGTTGGTCACAGTTAAAAATATTCTACCGCGTGCGTTCTAACCAGTCGCTCAAGCTGACGGAACCAGCCGTCGACAATTTCGCCGCGCGCTAAAAAAATTTTTTAAGGAAAGGCGATGCCTGCCGCGCGTATAGTCTACCATTGATTTGGCTGCACGTCGCCGCAGCTTAGCTCCGGTCCGTTAGGGCGCAATTGCTTTTTTAGATTCGGGGAGGAGTTATGAAACAAGCGTCTGTTTATTTCTTCTTGTCATTTACTTTGTTGATTGTGCTTACAGGGATTGTTTATTCGCAATCAGGCTGGGTTCGGCAATATCCACCTTCGCAAGCTCAAAATATCAGTTTTCTTAGTGTTTCCTTTGCCGGTGCAGATAAGGGCTTCATTGTCGGAGGTTATGGTACAATCCTACACACCACCAATGGAGGAACAGACTGGATTAGTCAGTCAAGTGGGACGATGAATTGGCTCCGGGGAGTTTCTGCTATCGACGCCAACACAGCAACTGCCGTTGGAGATTCCGGCGCCATTCTCCGCACAACAAACGGGGGCGCGGTGTGGTCGCGTCAATCAAGCGGCACTATGAACAATCTCCGTGGAGTTTCTTTTGCCAATTCCAATATTGGGACAGTTGTCGGAGATTCCGGCAATATTCTTCACACAACTAATGGTGGAATAGCTTGGAACAGGCAATCAAGCGGGACAACGAGCTGGCTCGGTGGAGTTTCCTTTATTGATACTAATATTGGGACTGCCGTCGGAGATTCCGGCACTATTCTACGAACAACCAACGGAGGAGCAGCATGGACAAATCAATCATTCGATGACTCGACAGACCAAAAAAAATATCAGCTTTATGGAGTTTCTTTCACTGATACTAACACAGGAACTGTCGGTGGATACTCAAATATTAGTAGTAATTATGGTCCCGCGAGTGCCGGCCCCGGTGGCATAATTCTCAGAACGAAAGACGGTGGAATAACATGGTATTTCCAAGACCATCATTTCAGTGATATCTGGTCAAACTCTCCAATATTTGGAGTTTCCTTTACCGATGCCAACACGGGGACAGTTGTAGGACATGACGACAGCGTTGTCACTGCGGGTGTTATTTGGCGGATAACCGACCTAAACGAAGGCTGGATAAATCAATCAGTCGGAAACAACGGTTTTTATGGCGTCTGCTTTACCGATTCCATCACGGGGACCGTTGTGGGAGATAATGGTGCAATTTTCCATACGACTACGGGCGGAGTAACAGCCGTTAAAAATAATCCATCTCAGGTACTTAACCAGTTTGCGCTTGAGCAGAATTACCCAAACCCGTTTAATCCGACAACAATCATCACTTATCAATTACCGACGAACACTCTTGTCACGCTGAAAGTTTATGATGAATTGGGACGGCTTGTGAAAACACTGTTCAATGAAGTTCAGACAGCGGGCATTCACTCGACCAATTTTAATGCAAGCAGTTTATCAAGTGGCGCGTATTTCTTCACGCTTACTGCCGGTGGTTTTTTTCAAACGAAGAAACTGATGGTAATCAAATAATGCAATTGCGCCCTAACCAGTCGCTCAAGCTGACGGAACCAGCCGTCGACGATTTCGCCGCGCGGCGTTGGACTAACTTATCACCGATGATCGGAACATCCGCGCAACCAGGTACATGGCGGCGGCTGTTCGCCGCCGCAGCTTAGCTCCGGTCCGTTAGGCAGCATAAACTCACGGTCATAATCAGAAAGAAGACGATATAAACCAATGATGAGAACTAATTCAAAACTCAAAGCTTGCTTATTCACTTTCTTCTTTTTTATAGGCGCGCAAGTAAGTACGGCTCAAATATCAATCGGCCCAAATGTCGGTTTAAACTGGACACGCTTTTTTAGTAATAATAATGCTTATGGGACTACATTATTAGGCAATTCTTACGGGGCAATTGCAGAATTGCCATTGAACGGTATATTATCAATTCGCTTAGAACCTTCCTACCTTCAAAAGGGTTTCCAGTGGACCTATGGCGGTGGGGCACCAACACTGTTGGTAATAAATTCATATTTCAATTATTTTCAAATTCCTTTTGAGCTGAAAGCAAATTTGCCGACACCAATTGTTTCACCATATGTTCTTATTGGCCCTAATGTTAGTTATCTTCTTTCCGCTAAAGATACCTCACCTGGTTCTGCTCAACAGCAAGATGAAACAGACTTTTACAAAAAACTTGGCGGTACACTAGATTTTGGTGCGGGCTTAGATTGTGGCATCGCACCATTAATTAAAGCAAGCTTTGAGATTAAATATTCATTGGGCTTATTGAACATGGAAAAAAGCAGCGCCTACGAACTCCAAACACACGGAGTTCAAATATATCTAGCGGTACTATTTTCTATTTAAGCCCGTATGCTGCCTAACCAGTCGCTCAAGCTGACGGAACCAACCGTCGACGATTTCGCCGCGCGCCAAAAAAAATTTTTAGGGAAAAGCGATACCTGCCGCGCGTATAGTCTACCATTGATTTGGCTGCACGTCGCCGCAGCTTAGCTCCGGTCCGTTAGGGCGCAATAAAGGCATATTAGATGACCATCCGAACAAAAAGATTCATTTTACTTGCTTCTACCATTTTTCTTATAGTGCTTATCGACAGGCTACTTCTAATCCGTCTGGGCCTCCCCTTATGGGAATGGGATGAAAAGCTACATTATAAACATCGACCAAATGTAACTCGGTATTGGAAAGATTATGGCAACAAACCACTGGTTATTAACGAATATGGTCAACATGACTATTCATATCCAATAAAAAAGCGTACTAAAGAGTTAAGAATATTAGACCTTGGTGATTCAATTACAATGGGCCATGGAGTCACAAGGAATGAAACATTTTCACACTACTTAGAAAAGATTCTTGAAGACTCCTTAAAAAACTTTCAATTTATTAAAGTAATTAACACAGGTGTTCAAGGATATTCAACTTATCAAGAATTGGAAGTTCTAAAGAGCGACTTAATATTTCAGCCTGATATTGTCACTATCGGTTTTTGCTTAAACGATGTGACAGAGCCATTTATCGTGGAGAGTAATTTAGGAGGCACTGGTCTCGATTATCACAAGGTAACTCAAGCGCCCAATAAGTATTTGAGTTTTTTTCTTAATGAGACAGGATATGGGAGGCTAATACAGGAGATTAGAATCAGAAAGTTAGATGCAAAACAGGAAAAGCTCAACGAACTGTGGGATGTTAAAAGAATGTTGCTACACCGAAATGATTCTACATATTTAGCACAATGGAATTTTACGTTAGATAAATTGACAGAAATATACAATATATGTAACAGCAACAATATTAAACCAGTGCTTTTGATTTTTCCTTATACATTCCAATTTAATTCACCAAGTCTTTCCTGGGCTCAAGATTTATTAATAAAACATGCAAATGAAAATGGAGTTATATATATAGATTACCTAAAAGTATTTGAAACCTTAACATCTGGTGATTCCAGTAAAGTAAAACAATACTACTTAGACGAGGACCATTTCACACCGAAAGGACACGAAGTTGTCGCTACAGAGTTGAGTAAAGTAGCAATAAAATTGAAACGATCGCTTGCGCCCTAACCAGTCGCTCAAGCTGACGGAACCAGCCGTCGACGATTTCGCCGCGCGCCAAAAAAAATTTTAAGGGAAAGGCGATATCGGCCGCGCGTATAGTCTACCATTGATTTGGCTGCACGTCGTGACCTGCCCCCCAAAAACCGATCCACTCTGAAGTTAGAAAATTTTATATTGTGGATCAACGGAGGCAGCAATGAGCAGAAAAAAGCATACAGCGGAGGAGATCATCAACAAACTGCGAGAAGCAGAGGTCTTGCAGGCTAAGGGGATGTCGATCGAGGAAGTGATGCGACAGCTTGGAATAAGCGATGCAACGTATTACAAGTGGCGGAGGGAGTATGGAGGCCTACGGGTTGATCAGGCAAAGCGATTGAAGGAGCTAGAACAGGAGAACAGCCGATTGCGGAGGGTCGTGGCGGATCTGACGATTGATAACTCGATCTTGAAGGAAGCCTCACGGGGAAACTTTTAAGCCCGGTCAAACGGCGCCGGGCAGCGGAAGAGATCCAGGAAGAAATGATCGTATCAGAGCGACGAGTATGCCGTGTATTGGGACAAGCACGATCAACGCAGCGACAAGAGCACAGAGCCAGCGAAGAAGAAGAACGCCTTACACAGCGCATCACAGAGCTGGCATGTCAATATGGGCGTTATGGCTATCGTCGGGTAACCTTGTTACTGAGGACTGAAGGATGGCGTGTGAACCACAAGCGAGTCGAACGGATATGGCGTCAGGAAGGCCTGAAAGTGCCCAAAAGGCAGCGCAAGCGACGACGTCTATGGCTCAATGATGGATCCTATATCCGACTGAGACCAGAACACAAGGATCACGTCTGGAGTTATGATTTTGTTGCAGACAGAACGAGTAATGGAAAACCGTTAAGGATGCTCAACGTGATCGACGAGTACACCAGAGAATGCCTGGCGATCAGGATTGACCGGAAGCTTACCTCGAACGATGTTGTGGAGGCTTTAGCAGAATTATTTGTGACGAGGGGAACCCCGGCACATATCCGCTCGGACAATGGACCGGAGTTTATTGCAGAGGCAGTACGAACATGGCTTCAACGGCTCGGTGTGGATCCACTCTTTATCGAACCGGGAAGTCCTTGGGAGAACGGATACATCGAATCATTCAACGGAAAGTTAAGAGACGAGTTGCTTAATGGAGAGATCTTTGATACAATTACGGAGGCAAAGGTTGTGACGGAACGATGGAGGAACTACTACAACAAAATCAGACCACACAGTTCGTTAGGCTACAAACCACCGGCACCGGAAACATTTTATTCACTTCAGGTTGCCAATGCCTGAAAAAATTAACTAACTTAACATTGGCACATAAACTGGGGGCAGGTCAAGCCACATTCGAACAAATGGGAGCTTGACGGATGACGAATCGGTACAGGCTTTTTCCATCCGAGCAGCTATTCGTTCTATGAATCGTGGATTTGAAATTGAACTTAGATAGAGGGCAACGTCAGGCATTACAGGCGCAAAAAACTCTAAATGATCGAGTAACTTCGGAATGATCGCGCGAATTCTATACCTTTTACAAAGTCGCAATACGTGTCTTGCGAGCCCAAGATCAAGTAGATTTCGCTCGCAGATTTCGTCCATCATTGTGCGAATAATGTCGATCCGATTCTTTGCAGTGAGATCGGTTTCTGCTGAATCATCTTGGCTGGGAAAGTTATCATAGGGAGAACCAATGCCTTCCATCTTTTTGTGTAATTCTCGACGCTGGACTTCATCGGGATTATCAAGGTCATTTAGGAGAAACTGATTACTGTCTAAGATGAGAGTCTTGTTGGATGAAAGGATCAGTCTGTGAGCATTATGTAAGTAAAGAGTCAAATCTTGAAGGAATTTATTAAGATCCGAACGAGAGTTTGAAAAGACTCTAAGATCGTCGACATATCGCGTATGATCAAAGCCTCTTGAAGTAATGAAGTTATCGATGTCGATTAATAAAGCTTCTGCTAAAATAATACTGACGGGTGGTCCGACGGGGACTCCTCGCGATACCGTATCATTGATTGAAATTAAGAAATGTTCTATGTCTCTTGATACATCTTCAAGCGAGTTATTTGCAGCTGCGATCCCGTTCTGCAACCTGTGAAGATAAATCTGGTTGTAGAAGTCTGCTATATCGCCTACCAGAACAAAAGAATTATTGGCGAGACACTCTCGCGTACGATCTGTAAAATCTTTATAGCCATTGCCCGCAGTGAAAAGGTTTCCGGTATTTGGTTCGAGAGAAATTCTATATGAACAAGCAATCCTTTGTTCCCGAGGTGCACGTGCCCTTTCAATGTCTGCGGCAATCATATAAACCATCGCAGTGTAAGTGAGTGTATTGAGCGGGTCCAATTGGTGAACAACGCGGTAAGTGCCGTTTGGTTTTGGAGCAAGCGCTATTCGTGGTAGAGCTACAGGAAGTTCTGAAATCTCAACTGAGCTTAGTCGTGCAACAACTTCATTCCATTTGAACCAGATGGGCTCAAATTCGAAAGATTTCGGAAAGAAATCCGAGTCCCAGTAATGGACTATGTGGTTTCTGGCGAACTGAAGGGATTCAGGTGTTAGCTTTGCCATTGTTGATTGCTCTTTTATCTGTAGATCAGAAATAAAGTCTGTTCAAACGGCCTAACGGACCGGAGCTAACCTGCGGCGACAAAGTGCCGCAGGAACGGAATCCAGTTCGCGCGTGGTATGTCCAGTCCAATTGTAGCTGGTTGTTTCGCGCGTGTTAAATCATCGACGGCTGGTTCCGTCAGGTTGAGCGAGTGGTTATGCCACTGCAAATTTAGCATGTTAGCGCGGTTGTTGATTTAGGTTCTGTTTTTAGATTGAAACTGTTTCCCGACAAACTCGCTGGCGGCGGGAACTGGCTTTTCTATCCTAGAACAAACGACGCCACGAGCATTAGAAACTGGTTTGAAGAGCTGATCTTTTATTTTACTTTTGTTCCGTACAACCTTACCCGCCGCCAGCGAGGCATAACGGACCGGAGCTAAGCTGCGGCGGTGAACAGCCGCCGCCATGCAGTTCGTTGCGCGGACGTTCCAGTCAGATGCTCCTAAGTCCGTCCAACAACGCGCGGCGAAATCGTCGACGGCTATTTCCGTCAGCTTGAGCGACTGGTTAGGCCGCCAACCCCTCAAGCATTGGAAGCTCTAAACCCACATCTGCTATTAAACATCAAGTTTTCTGTTCCCAAGCCATTTCACTTTTTCTGGATCGCGATGGTCAAAGAAGCTACTTGTCTTTGTGTCTAAAGTTGTCAAAGCAGTCATGTCTTCTGCGCTTAATTCAAAATCGAGCACGTTGATATTTTCTATCATTCTTTCCTTGCGAACCGATTTTGAAAGAACAACAATTCCTCTTTGTGAAAGCCAACGGAGAATTACCTGTGCAACGCTCTTCTCATATTTCGCTGCGATTGAAAGTAGCACCATATTATTGAAAATATCGTTCCTTCCCTCTGCGAATGGGGCCCATGCCTCAACTTGAACGTTGTTTTCTTGTAGAAAGTTTTGCGCATCAATTTGCTGATTGAAGGGATTTACTTCAACTTGATTTACCGCAGGTATTATTTTGTTGTGAATAATCAAATCCATTATTCGGTCAGGCTGAAAGTTTGCAACGCCTATTGCCCTGACTTTGCCCTGTTGGTGCAGTTCTTCCATAGCACGCCATTCACCATACACATCGCCAATTGGTTGATGAATCAGATACAAGTCAAGGTAATCTAATTGTAACCGCTTCAGAGACTTATGAAAAGCTTTTTTTGTGTCTTCATAACCATTTCTCTGAATCCAAAGTTTTGTGGTGATAAACAGCTTTTCTCTTTTAACCCCGCTTCGTTTAATTCCTCTGCCAACTGCTTCTTCGTTTAAGTAAGAAGCAGCAGTGTCTATGAGGCAATATCCAGTTTGAATAGCGTCAACCACGCTTCGTTCACATTCTGTTGCATCGGTTATCTGGAAAACACCAAAACCAAGTATGGGTATTTCAACGCCATTGTTCAGTCGTACTTGTTGCATTCATTCTCTCCTAAATTGTATTTCTATAACTTAGACTGCATAACTGCCATTTTACGCCTGTCGCCGATTAACGCCTTGCGAACGGCGGCCTAACGGACCGGAGCTAAGCTGCGGCAACGAAGTGCCGCAGCGATGGAATCCAGTCCGCGCGAGACGAGTCACGTCCGATAGTAGCTGGTTGTTTCGCGCGCATTGAATCATCGACGGCTGGTTCCGTCAGCTTGAGCGACTGGTTAGAACGCACAAGGAAGATGTCTCCAAGGTTAAAGATTACATCTAATCACGTATGCTTTCTATATTGAAGAGCAACGACCCCGGATCGAAATGTTTTCGAACCGACAAAGTCCAGCCGAAGTCTCTCCTGGGGCTTCACGGTCTCGAATAACCGAGGTCCCTTTCCTGCGATCACAGGGTGAACCACAAACTGATACTCGTCGATCAAACCGCGCTCCGAAAGCTGGGACGCAATGCTCAAACTCCCCACACAAATGTCTTTTCCATGCTGTTGCTTCAGCGCAAGCACCTCTTCCGCAACGTTTGCGCGCACGATTCTCGTCTTATTTCCTTCAACGTGTTTCAATGTCGTGGAGAATACGACCATGTCGAGTGAGTCGAACACGCGGGCGAACTCATTAGTTGCTTCTGTATCCGATTGCTTCTTGGCGATATCTGGCCAATAGGGGACCATGAGTTGGTACGTGATCCGACCGAAGAGCATGAGGTTCGCATTGCGCAGGACCTGCGTGAAATACTTATGCAGCTCTTCATCGGCAATCATGTCCGTGTGACTGCAGTACCCGTCGGCGGTGATATTGATTGCGAACACAACCTTTCTCATAGACCTCCTTTAAAAAGAAAAATGTATTTTGTGCGTTCTAACGGACCGGAGCTAAGCTGACGGCGGAAATTGCGTCGGCGCGGAATCCAGTCCGCGCGAGCTAAGTCATGTCCAACAAGCAACTATTTGTTTCGCGCGTGCTAAATCATCGACGGCTGGTTCCGTCAGCTTGAGCGACTGGTTAGGCGGCGATACTTGTATGTTGATAAGAATACCCTTTCGTACTAACCAAGGCTTTACATTAGAAACAATTTTTAAAACTAACAATACTACAAGTTTTGGTATTTGATACACCACTGAATTTAAAAAGGAAATGTTGGTAGAAAAATGACTGGTTGTAGGTCAATTCTTTTCACCCCTAATATTTTTTTCTTTTATAACAACTGTGTATCGCCGCCTAACGGACCGGAGCTAAGCTGACGGCGGAAATCGCGTCGGCGCGGTAGTCAGTCCGCGCGAGCTAAGTCCCGTCCAACAGTAGCTGGTTGTTTCGCGCGTGCAAAATCGTCAACGGCTGGTTCCGTCAGCTTGAGCGACTGGTTAGGCCGCCCACCGGTAAAAAAGGATATTCATTTGTTCACGAAATCTTTAATGATTTGTTTGACGAAGTCGGGAATTTTAAGGTGGGTTTGCTTGGTGAGTTGTTTGAGTTTTTCGTAGACAGGGACCTCTTCTTTCGACCAGATGATATCAGCGCGCCGTACTTCTTGTAGCGCAATATGAACATAGTCAGATGGATTACCCCAATAGCATCGAGCACAAACAGCTGAAGATTTTTCGTTTTGCCAATTAGCGCAATGCTCACATGACCACGATTTTGCGCGATTGCATGATCCGCAAACGAGCATGTAGTCTGAAGTGTCCCATTCTTTCCCCGGAGAATCACCAGAAACCTCGTATGGAATTTTGTGGTCTATTTGTAGATATCGAGATTCGAATGTACCTGAACAGATTGAACACTTACCATTGGATAACTGATACAGAGTGTCTTTGAGCTTTTTAGGGAATACTTTGCGGCCTTCGACACGACCTTTAGAAATTTGTGATAGTTCGCCAAATTTGTATGCTGCAATTGACCGGCCATCCGAGGACTGTACTCTGTAAGTACTTAAAGGAATACCGGCTTCTCTAACATCGCGCGCGGCACGCGGAGGATGATTGTAGCCATATTTCTTTTCGAGTTCTTCAGTAGTAATGTGACCGTGCTTAAGGATATGTTCAATTACAACACGTGCACGTTTATTGTTGATTGAATTGAGTTGTTCTTCAATTTGCTCCTTAAGTTGTAGATCGATTTCCTTTTTTAGTTGCGCGGGTTTGCGATATTTAACCTTCATGCCGTAATGGGGAGATTAAGTTGTAGAGTTTTTGGATTTGCAAGTACTTTGACGAGTTTGTTTCGAGGAACACGGAGTCTCTCGATAAGAGCTGGAGAGAGATAAAGAGATTCATAAGTAGTGTCTGCGCGGCCTAACAAAGTCGATTGAGACGATCGTCCTGCGTCGATTTCAATCTTGTGCAGCCTAAGATGTTGGGAAAGTTCGTTGCCGTAAGACTTGGTTCCAGTTCGTCCATCGTAACTGAGGATAAAAGAAATACTTCTTTTGTTGAGTTTTTCCAGTTCGGCGATAAACTGTTCAAACGCAATCCCTGATAAATAACGAGGATCACCGTTACTGCACACGCCTTGGTAAGGAGGATCCATATATACTACATCTTTACTGTGAGCGCTGATGAGAATTTCTTTGTAATCAACGCTCGTCAAAAGAGTCCTATTGCGAAGTAAATTTGAGACAGAAAAAATATCACGAGCCATTCGGTGCGGTTCACGTCCAAGTCGGCGATTATCGGGGCTTTGATTGAACTCTCCTTTAGGATTGTATCTAATTGATGCTTTAACACATCTAGCTATGAGATACAATAGATACTCGGGCCGCTTCGTTTGATTGAATTTGTCGCGAGTATTATTATAAAACTTTTTCGGTTCCGGAAGCTGCTTTTTCCAAAGTTCAGTATATCTATTGACAAGTTGCTGGGGCTGTTCAAGCATCATCCGCCAGAGAGTTATTAAGGGTTCATTGAGATCATTGAGATGGAAGCGAGAGGCCATTCCCGTAGCAGCAGCAGCAATTGTAATTGCACCAGATCCTGCGAAAGGTTCTATTAGTGTAATCGCATCGTTTGGCAAGAAAGGCAAAATGTGTTTTGCCAAAGACCGCTTGCTTCCTTGATATGGAATTGGATGGGGGATCATAATTGTAAAGCAATATAAGAATTTCCGCAGAATGTTGAAATGGGCGGCCTAACGGACCGGAGCTAAGCTGCGGCGACGAAGTGCCGCAGCGACGGAATCCAGTCCGCGCGAGCTAAGTCATGTCCAATAAGTAACTGTTTGTTTCGCGCGTGTTAAATCATCGACGGCTGGTTCCGTCAGCTTGAGCGACTGGTTAGGTGGCGCCACATGATACAAAAGTTTTAAAAAAGAGCTTGACATTTTGCAATAAACCGTTAAATTTAATACATCATCCCTTTGGAACTGTCAAAGGTTTCATTGGCCCCCGATTTTCGGATTCCGAAGTCGGGGTTTTTTATTTGCACCCAATTCGAGGCAAAAATGGAAAGAGTAATCGCTTTTGTAGATGGCTTCAATCTCTATCACTCCCTTGCTGACAATGGGGCATATAACAAATATAAATGGCTCAACATCAAGAAGCTCCTTGAAATGTATGTGCCAGCTAAAGAATTGAAAGAAATTTATTACTTCACGGCCTTGACGACTTGGAATCTCGAAAAAATGAGCCGGCACAAAATTCTGATTAGAGCGCTTGAGCATGTTGGAGCCAATGTAGTCTATGGAGAATTCCGGAGAAGAGATAGATTCTGCCCTAACTGCAAGAAACAATACGTTGCACAAGAAGAAAAACAAACGGACGTAAACATTGCAATAAATCTCTTTCGTCTTGCCATTGAAGATAGATACGACACTGCGCTAATCATTTCTGGTGACAGCGACCTTATTCCTTCAATAAAAGCTGTCAAATCTACATTTCCTTCGAAGAAGATTGGAGTTCTCATTCCAATTGGGCGTAGAGCTGAAGAGCTAAAAGCGAATTGTGATTTCAACATTAAGATTCGTGAGAAAAATTTGTCGAAATGCCAGTTCGATAACCCTCTTATAATGCCCGACGGTTCCCATCTGAAGAAGCCACCTACCTGGTAATAGTGAACTATTTTTTGCGCCACCTAACGGACCGGAGCTAAGCTGCGGCAACGAAATGCCGCAGCGACGGAATCCAGTCCGCGCGAGCTAAGTCATGTCCAACAAGTAGCTGGTTGTTTCGCGCGTGCTAAATCATCGACGGCTGGTTCCGTCAGCTTGAGCGACTGGTTAGGCCTGCGACATATTCGTTTTACTAGAAATGTCATTATTTGAAGTCTCTTCTAGTCAAAGAAATATTATCTCTAATCTTCCGTCAATGACTTTTGTACGCAAACCCATTGCCTTAGCGATCTTTAATTGCCAGTTTTTCTCCAATTGATAGACAACGTACTTAGCGAACAGAATCGGCAATATCTTATTCACAATTTGGGTGGCATCATCAAGCCACTCTTTTGGCAAGACACTCATATCAATATTCTCGATTTTAATTTGAGATGCTATTATCTGCCCATTGTCGGGAATATAAGAAGGGATGAACGACACCTCTGCAACAATGGGAAGGTGAAGCTTTCCGGACAAGAGTGAAGCCTGAAGGATAGCTTTAGAATAGATCCTGTCAGATTCTTCTTTTAATACTATCTGTGGCATTTGGTTAAGTTCTATTTCAACAGCCGTTGAAGCGCTTTCTTTTATAGGCAATTTTAGATATTTCGGTAACTCTTTTTGCAAAAAGGATTGAGAAAGGCTAATCGCAAGGCCACCATCTTTTGAAAAACCTATTCTCCACGGAGATAATTCAACGTTTGGCATTACTTGTTTAATAGTATCATATCCGCTCCCTCCGATAAGAAAGAGATTGTTGGCGTCAAATTTATAACCTTGTGCCCAGCCAAACTCAACCATTTTGCCACTAGGAAGAAGAAATGGAGAAGTCTTGCCTTTGGCATGTAGCCATAAATTTAACTTTTCATTGGAGGAATTTTGAATTTGTAAAACATAGGACCCTTTAAAAGTAGATTCTCTACAAGTAACAATTATCGGAAGGGGTTTTGTTTGTGACCGTAGAGAATCATTGACAAAGAGCGAAATGATGGCAAGTAGAAGAATAATAGAGGCTGTTTTCATGTCATTGCACAATGTTTATAAAGCAGGCCTAACGGACCGGAGCTAAGCTGACGGCGGAAATTGCGTCGGCTCGGTAGTCAGTCCGCGCGTGGCAATCCACGTCCGATAGTAGCTATTTATTTCGCGCGTGCTAAATCATCGACGGCTGGTTCCGTCAGCTTGAGCGACTGGTTAGGCGGTTGCGCCTGTGAGAAATTTTGAGTAAAATGAACCATGCCTGAAATAAGTCGGTTTCTTGGAATCGTTGTCGCTATGTTTTACCGAGATCATGGACCGGCTCATTTTCATGCTATTTATGGTGATTATCACGTCACCGTGACTATTGAAACTGGTATTGTTTCTGGAGATTTTCCAAAGCGAGCACTCTCACATGTACTTGAATGGCTTGATCTGCATAGAACCGAATTACTTGAAGATTGGGAACTTGCTAAACAACGGCAACCATTAAAGAAAGTAACTCCACTTGAGTAAAATATGATCGCACAAGTCACGGACGCTAGACATATTGACCATTACACCATTTGGATCAAATTCCATGATGGTTCCGAAGGAGAAGTTGATCTTAAAGATGAACTTTGGGGACCTGTATTTGAACCGCTGAAAGACATCGATCAATTCCGCAAATTTTCAGTCCATCCTGATTTGCACACCATTACATGGGATAATGGTGCAGATTTCTCGCCTGAGTTTCTTCACAGTATTCTTCGCGCAACCGCCTAACGGACCGGAGCTAAGCTGCGGCAACGAAGTGCCGCAGCGACGGAATCCAGTCCGCGCGAGCTAAGTCATGTCCAACAAGTAACTGGTTGTTTCGCGCGTGCTAAATCATCGACGGCTATTTCCGTCAGCTTGAGCGACTGGTTAGGCGGCGATACTTGTATGTTGATAAGATTACCCTTTCGTACTACAACTGCTTTACATTAGAAACAATTTTTAAAACTAACAATACTACAAGTTTTGGTATTTGATACACCACTGAATTTAAAAAGGAAATGTTGGTAGATAAATGACTGGTTGTAGGTCAATTCTTTTTACCCCTAATATTTTTTTTTGTTTATAACAACTATGTATCGCCACCTAACGGACCGGAGCTAAGCTGCGGCGACGAAGTGCCGCAGCGACGGAATCCAGTCCGCGCGTGGCAATCTACGTCCGATAGTAGCTGGCTGTTTCGCGCGTGCAAAATCATCGACGGCTGGTTCCGTCAGCTTGAGCGACTGGTTAGGCAGCCACAAGATATTTTATCTTTACAATAAGATAGAAAACCCGAATAAAGCACCAACGTATGAATATGTGTAGTTGACCGCGTGTGTGAAGGGCACGATGGTGCCATTAACGTAATACAAACCTGTTGGAACTTCATCATCAAAGACTTCTCTACGGTAATTCAGTTCAATGTTTAGTGCCACGTTCTCGGTTACCAAAATTTTCGCACCTGCGCCTGCGTTGATTATGTGATTATTTGATACTTCGTTTATGCGAATTGGTACGAACCCGACCACTGGTGAAGTGAGAGAATTACTTATACCATATCCACCTCGTACAAATAACGCAATCGCGGAGGTTGAAATACGATGTGTATACGAAAGATTCAAGAGCGCTGATTGAGCGGGAAATGTATTTTCAGTTGCGAGCAAACCTAGTTGTGGTTCTATTGAGAATCCATCAAGAAGATAATAACCACCATCTATATTAAGCATGACATAGCCGATAGATTGTGAACCATATAAGTTGGCAGGAAGATTGTCTTTTAGATAGCCGGCTGTGCCGTTGAAAGTGATTTCAACTTTGCCCGATTCAAATTGTGCGGACGTAATTGAAGGGCAGATTGAGCTTATTAAGAATAATAGGAGTAACCTCTTCATATAATCTCCAAAATGGTAACTGCTTTTTGGCTGCCTAACGGACCGGAGCTAAGCTGCGGCGACGTGCAGCCAAATCAATCGTAGACTATACGCGCGGCAGACATCGCCATTTCCTTAAAAAATTTTTCTGGCGCGCGGCGAAATCATCGACGGCTGGTTCCGTCAGCTTGAGCGACTGGTTAGAACACACGCGGTAGAAAGTCAAATTTACAATTCAGTATAATTAAGAATGCTTCGGATGATTTCCAGTGATTCCCCAAACAAGATTATCAAGTGCATCATCTTCGCCAGCTGAATTCCTAAACTTTACCTAACTAAATTCATTCAGAAATACCAAATCGGGCGGTAAGTTCGTAACGCCCGGGAGAAGAACGGGAATTACAGGTATGTCCCGATTAACACATTGACTAATAAACGAACGCAACTCGATGATTTGCCATTTTCCCAAACCATTCTTACCAATAAAGATCGCCGCCGACGCTACATTGTTAATTGTGCTTTGAATGACATCTTGGAAAAAACGCCCAGGAGGAATTTTCTCTTTATCAAACCATGGTTTTAATTTTCTTTTTTTCAGTGCCACATTTACCATTTCGACAAATGGTTTGTCAGATGAGTTGTGTGCCAAAAACACATCGTATTTTTTAGATTGTAGAGCGCTGTTTGTTGTCCTTTTATTGGGATTCTTGTGAGTAGATTTCTTTGTGGTTGAGGAATGGAGGCTTTTCCAATGGGTTACAATATCTTTATTCCATTTTGAAGTCTTGCCAAGTACATCTAAAATCTCACTCAAATCGTGTAAAAGGTTTTGCTTTTGTTTAGACCGTTTCTGAGACGCTATTCTTTTCAAACACGCTGGACATATGAAGGCATTTCTCATTGCCAGATCTATTCCCGTTTTCTGCCACCGAAAATCGTAAATACATCCCGTTATGTCATCATGTCGGAAAGAATTGTCAATTGTTAAGGCAATTAGATCCGCAATAAACATTACAACGCCATTGTTCTTGCTAAGCTTAGTTAAATGTCTCCAGGCATAAAATGAGATAATTGCTTGAGTACCATAAGTTTCAAAAAAGTAATTGTTATAGTATTGTTTGGCGGAGAAGAGAAAAGTGTAATCAACTTTTTCGCTTTTACGGATAATTGACTTGTTTAGTGCTTCGTAGCTTGATGGATGGGTTATCAGCCGTGAGGGGATTTGAAATTCGGTACTGTCGGTTTGGAATCTCAAGTATTTGCAAATTCCATTAAGGTTTTCTGAGATTGCTTTTAGATCTACCCGCAAGGATTTTTCAGCGTAAAGAAGAATTTTCATCTGAAGCTCCCGAATTAGTTGGTATAGTTTAGTCTGAGTCGAGCGAAATTCCCTTGGTTAGGAAATAAATAGTTCGTGTGTTCTAACGGACCGGAGCTAAGCTGCGGCGGCGAAGCGCCGCAGCGACGGTAGCCAGTCCGCGCGAGACGAGTCATGTCCGATAGTAGCTGGTTGTTTCGCGCGCATTGAATCACCAACGGCTGGTTCCGTCAGCTTGAGCGACTGGTTAGGGCGCAGCATAACAGATTAATGTAAGTTTGAGAATCGTCAAACCAATTGTTTAGTATGTTGTAATCATTCTACAACCTTCACATCGTCGTCGACAAAAACCTGTTTCGATTCAGGGACGATTTCTCCTGAAACGGTAATTTCTAATTTAAATATATCTTTGCCAAAAATAGCACCGCGCATCCGCACAGCGACAATTGATGTGACTTTTATATTGCCACCAATCGCGTTGGTATTCGTACTTTCGACTTGCAGTTTTTCGATATTGGACATGGGATGGACTTTTTTTGCTTCTTGTCTTACTCGTTGTTCTATAAGATTAGAAAGTTTCATGATAAGAGAATTGAGTTGCTGCGTTATGTTGGCTTTTCTTGATTTCCATGACATGAGTGTTGTCTGAGCAGAAGCGATCCAATCGCCCTTTGGGTGCTTCGAAACATATTGTTGTAACTGTTCAGTCATGTCATCACAACTCTTCATTTGGACTGCATAATCTGAAGAATGCTGCATCACGTCTTCAGCAGCCTGCTGGAGTTTCTGAATCTTCTCAAAGTCTAATTTAGAGTTAACGACCTCTTGCATTGAGTCCATCTTCGTTTGCCAACTATATAAAGCGATTGTTGCAGTTATGTTCCACTCGCCTTGGGGATGGTCCTTTATAAAGTTTTTTAGAGCGGCGATAACAGTTTGACAGGATTTGATGTTGACATCATTGTCAGTTGTGTTAATGATGCCTTGCTCTGTCGTCTTTTGAAGCTGCTGAACTGGCTCGTAATCCTTTTGGGGATTTGAACATGAACTCATGAGAATGGTAATTATGAGGACGGCCAGAAATGGGTAGAGAATTTTGAGTGACATGCGATCTCCTTCTATTGTTAAATGTCGGATTTAAACTCGCAAATAATTTCGTAAGTGCGAAATATGCTGCGCCCTAACGGACCGGAGCTAAGCTGCGGCCACGAAGTGCCGCAGCGACGGAATCCTGTCCGCGCGAGCTAAGTCCCGTCAGATTGTGACTGGTTGTTTCGCGCGTGCAAAATCATCGACGGCAATTTCCGTCAGCTTGAGCGACTGGTTAGGGCGTAATGCCAATTTGTTAATAAAGTAGATCATTGCTATGGTAAAGAGTCTCCTGGAAAACTCCGGCATGTGGAGATTTCATAGACAAGGACTCCCGCTTTTACTGCCGGATCTTCGTCCATGATCTTTTTGACCTCTTCGATGCTTGCATTATAGATTCCCACACCTCTTACTTCACCATCACCAACAACTGGACAAACAATTGATAGTGAACCATCTGCGCGGAGAGCAAAATTTCTCCGTCCGTGTTCCCATACGATTTTGTCCGCGTCAGGCTCGTTTCTTTTCGGAGTTGCTTTCAAAATAACAAGGGAATAGCTTTTGGTTTTGGAAAGCATCTGCCGCATAAAGTCGTCAGTAATTGTTTTCATGGAATCTCCAATGTTGCAAATAAAAGTACAGCGCTGAGCATTGCGCCCTAACGGACCGGAGCTAAGCTGACGGCGGCGAGCCGCTGGCGACGTGTAGTTCGTTGCGCGGACGTTCCAGTCAGATGTTCCTAAGTGCGTCCAACGTCGCGCGGCCAAATCGTCGACGGCTATTTCCGTCAGCTTGAGCGACTGGTTAGGGCGCATTATTTATGCTTTATTGTTTTACTTTTTTTATTTCTGAGATATGCTTCATTTGCTTTTTCAAGAATCTGACTTGCAACAGACCAACTTCCGCTTATTAGATCGTTGGATGTTTCTTTGATGTCAGGGTTTCCACTGCTAATTACTTCGGACCAAAAACTGCCTTCCGTAGAGTATATTTTAGTTACACTAAGGTATGCTTCATATAAATATTTTTCATCATCTGAACTAATCTCGTCTTCTAAAACTGCAACATCGGAAACAAATGGACGGATGAGGTTTCCATATTCTTGGAAAGTTATGCCTGCTTTTATATTAGCACTAACAGATTTTGAACTCCGATAGGTTGCTTCAAATATTTTATAGCGAATTTTTATAGTTCTAAATTTTATATTGGCAGGATCATCGAGATATTTCGCAGATTCGATTAAAGCATTCTTCGCTTCCGTAGCCTCTGTGATCATTCGCTCGCTTTCGTCTGTGATCATTCGCTTCCTTTCGTTTGATGTTTGACTGTGCAGTTGTAAAACACAAAGAAACGTAAATGAGCTGAGGACGAGAAGAATGTTCTTGTAGGATTTCATACAACCTCTTAATTATATTGGATTAGGATTATACAAAAAACAGTATATGCTATTATGATTACAACCTGACTTAGCAACCATATTATTTCAACACTTCTATCCTTAACGACCTCAAGTTTAGTTGAAATTAGCATTAGGTTTTCAATTTCCTTTTTGTAAATCTTTAGCGTGTCGTGATCATACTTTGCACTATTGTAAATATTTAATAACCACAGTAAAAATGGGAAAACTATGAATATTGAAAAAACAATTAACACGGAATTGGGAATTCGAATTGAGTGTCCAACAATAAAATATGTCAAGATAGAAATGCCGGAAAAATATGAAAGGAACACCTTCCATTCTATTTCTCGTCTTTTTGTTAATGAATCTCTTCTTAATGTATAAAGCTTGATTAAATATTCTAGTTTATCACTATGCATGTTTTGGAAACCTCAATCAGCTTGGAGTTATTTCAGTTTCATGTCGAATGCTGAATAATGCGCCCTAACGGACCGGAGCTAAGCTGCGGCGGCGAAGAGCCAGTTCCATGTAGACCATACGCGCGACAGATATCGCCTTTCCCTTAAAAATTTTTTTTAAGCGCGCGGCGAAATCGTCGACGGCTATTTCCGTCAGCTTGAGCGACTGGTTAGGCGGCACGTTAATATGGTAGATCGTCTGGGTGCACATCTTTATAATCCGGTTCAGGGTCGTGGTTGAATTGAACGGCTTCTATCGTCTTTTGACCCTCTAGCAGTGCTTTTGCAACTCTATGCATCCCATCCATAACACGGCCATCCGAAGACAGTATTATTGGGTGGCTCAAATCCGTCTGTTCTATTAATCGCATGTGTTCCACAATTGCGCGACATGTAGGCCTATCATTCTGGTCGCCAAACCAAAAAGTCTCATCGATTTCTTGAATAGAATTAAGGTTCACTGATCGACGTTGTAAATTCCTTGCTAGGGTTACTAAGCGGTCAACATCCCACGCGTAGTAGCCTTGGCTAGAAGGACGAAAGTAATATTGTTTTCTCATCTGTAGACCACGTGAGTTTAAGCTTTTGAAACCTTACTCAATGCCTTAATTTTTGACTTAAGGTTTGAAGGCACCGGACGGCATGCGCAATATTTAGCATGAGCAATATGCCACTCGATGCGTTGCTTGATTGTTGGTCTCGACGGCATTGGATTTTTCGTGTGCCATTCAGCATTCATAATGAATTCCTCTTGGAATAGATCGTCGGAGAAGATAGTAGATTCGCCCTTAAACCCCAGATGACCGGATGCAACTTAGAAAATTGCATACTCGAAAGCAATCCACTAAGACAAAACCACAGTGAGAAACAGGGAAGGATGCCTTATTTTAAATGAAAGCAAGTGCCGCCTAACGGACCGGAGCTAAGCTGACGGCGGAAATTGCGTCGGCGCGGTAGTCAGTCCGCGCGTGGCAATCCACGTCCGATAGTAGCTACTTATTTCGCGCGTGCTAAATCATCGACGGCTGGTTCCGTCAGCTTGAGCGACTGGTTAGGCGGCGATACTTGTATGTTGATAAGAATACCCATTCGTACTATTAACTGCTTTACATTAGAAATAATTTCTAAGAACAACAATACTACAAGTTGTGGTATTTGATGCACTACCGACTTTAAAGGAAAAATGTTGGTAGGTAAAAGACTGATTGTAGATCAATTCTTTTTACCCCAAATATTTTTTCTTTTATAACAACTTTGTATCGCCGCCTAACGGACCGGAGCTAAGCTGCGGCAACGTGCAGCCAAATCAATGGTAGACTATACGCGCGGCAGATATCGCCTTTCTCTTAAAAATTTTTTGGCGCGCGGCGAAATCATCGACGGCTGGTTCCGTCAGCTTGAGCGACTGGTTAGGGCGCAAACAAGCTCTCTTTGTTAAAGAAAATACCATCGCAGAAAGAAGCGTGAATTTGTAAATAAAGTGTACTGGTCTCGGGAAGAAGTAGTGATTTCCGAAGACGTTTGTGGTGGATAATCTTCATTGCTAATGTCAGGGTTCCCAAACGTTACATAGCTGAATGCGATCTCCCCTCCGATACTAAATCTTTGTATCGGAAAATACTCTGCTCCCAAAATTGCACCAATAGTCACATCAGTTTCATCAGTTGTTGTTTTGTTGTCATTCGGCGTATAGCTAGGTGATGTAGAGGTAATGGTGTAATATGAATATTCGTCTGTTAAAGAAAGGAAAGCGAACTCGAGCCGAGGACCGAAATAGAGGGAGAAGGAATTAGACACGGGAGAACAGTAGGTTAGACGGATTCCCAGCGTGGTCACAGATGCATCGGTTGAATTTGTATTGCTGGACACCGTTCCTGAATATGTAGTGGTCGTGGTAGTGCTACTGCTCGTAGAGAACATGCCAATCGAAGGTTCAAATCTAAGTCCATTTTTTAAAGTTATTGGTATATAGAACATGATCGCCGAAACACTCGTCAATGGATAAAGATTTAAATTCTGTGATGATGTGCTGAGGTAAACTAATTGTTCCGTGTTTGTTGGGTCGATACTGATCCCAAGACCCACGTGAACCAAAGTGTCATTCTGTGCGAGCAATGGATTTGATAAGAAAATGATAAGTACCATGAATATATAACGCATTTGATGTTCCTTTCAGAAGGATATTATGCTTGCGGTTTGCGCCCTAACGGACCGGAGCTAAGCTGCGGCGGAAATTGCGTCGGCGCGGAATCCAATCCGCGCGAGCTAAGTCCTGTCCAACAAGTAACTGGATGTTTCGCGCGTGCCAAATCGTCGACGGCTGGTTCCGTCAGCTTGAGCGACTGGTTAGGCGGCAACATTGTTTTAGCGTCTATCTGTATTAATTGAAAGTGAAAGTGGTTCTTTTGGTGGTTCCGAAAATGCCGTGTGTTGAATTGTTACAGTTACTAAGTTTCCCGTTCCAAAATCACCACAACCTTTTTTGAATTTGATAAAGAGTTTTTTTCTCAGTCTATCAACCCGCCAAGTCATAATGTCTTTTAACTCGTGGCTATGTTTTGTTTCGACAATACTGATCTCATTCGATTTTAACATTTTGTTAAATGCCAACTTATTTAAATAAATGGTAACTCCCCAACAAGATTTATGCCCATTTCTGGTTTCGATTATTTGATGAATACTCGCATTGCTACCGTTCGAGTTGGCAATTAACACAATCGGAATGAATATGAATGCTATTAGAGAAAATGTTCGCATGAGTTATTGGAGAATTGTTGCCACCTAACGGACCGGAGCTAAGCTGCGGCAACGAAGTGCCGCAGCGACGGAATCCAGTCCGCGCGTGGCAAGCCATGTCCGATAGTAGCTGGTTGTTTCGCGCGTGCAAAATCGTCGACGGCAAGTTCCGTCAGCTTGAGCGACTGGTTAGGGCGCACACACGAGTTTATTGCGATTCTTTTTGGGTTGTTTGAATTTGTCGTTATCGATCAAATAGTTGTAGCAATCGCCTTTACCTTGGCATAGAAAAGAGGAATCTTATTGTTCGGATTAGTCTTGAAGTAATATTCATGGCCTGTACTATCAATGTGTTTGAAAGAAATTGTGAGTTTGAGCTTGGAGACAATGGCGAATTGATTCAGAGTTATTTCAATAAGAGCATCTTCTTTAACTGCACGTTGCCGTTAAAATCCAATCGTGCATAATATGTTCCGCTTGCAAGACTCGATGCGTTGAACTGCACTTGGTGGTATGATCCAGCCTCTGCCTGGTCATTGAACAGCGTTACAACCTCTTTTCCAAGAGCGTCGAATACTTTCAAAACGGCACGCCCGTTGGATGGAACAGTGAACTGAATCGTCGTTGTCGGGTTAAACGGATCGGGATAGTTTTGGATCAATGCAAAAACTCTCGGAACTTCAATAGTTACTTGCACCTCTTGAGAATACTTGAATGCCCCGTCCCGGTCGATTTGTTTTAAGCGATAGCAATAGGTTCCTGCAGGACCAATATTGTCATTATAGGAATAAGTATGCGGAGCATTGGTTGTGCCTGCACCGGGAACTGATGCGATTTGTGTCCAATGAGATAGACTGGCTGGTTGTCGTTCTATCTCAAATTCCGCATTGTTCACCTCCATCGCGGTCTTCCATTGCAAGTCTACAATAGACAGATGTAAAGTTGCAGTAAAAGTTGTAAGCTCTACGGGAAGAGTGCCTCCGCATTTCGTTCCGCTCCCAGTATATGTGCCATTGATAATAACAAGGTCAGCGCAGATGTCGGCTCCGCTTGTCACTTCGATTGTCGTGCCGGATGAAATTCGAGCGTGCTGGTGGATTGTCCTCTCGCAGAGAATGAGACAACAAATGCAAAACATGCCACCAACAATAGTGGAATTGATCTTTTCATGATACATTCTCCGCTCAGTTAGTTTTTCGTATCGTTTATGGATACTTTTGTTCCTTCATTTTTGGAGACAGCTTTCCGAACTTCATCGCGGACTTGCCGCGCGATTGATGCTCGCATTAATTCCATTTGCTTTTTCAAGCCATCATTCTGATCCTTCAAATCCTGTATTGCCTTGACCATTGGAGCAAGCAAGTCATTATATCGAAGTTCGTAGATTCCTTTATCATCAATAGTTATCATCCCAGCGTTTTTAGCTCCGTATTGTTTCAACACAGCTTCAACTTCCTGAGCTATAAACCCATATTCCTTTTTATATTTTGGATCGTTCTTTCTGATATATGAAACCGGCCTTAAGTGGGAGATGAAATCAAGGCCTAATTGAGAGCCAGCAATATGCGATTTCAATCTTTTATCGCTGGTAATTGTCCAAGAAACCTGAACGCCGGCATATGTAACATTCCCATCTCCAATCCGCACCTGATTGTTAGAGGTTGCTGATGGGACTTGAGCCCCTTGGCCAATACATGTATTGTATGAACCTGTTGTAATATTGGAGCCTGCAGAATATCCGAAAGCTGAGTTTTCGCTCCCTGTGGTGTTGGAGGAAAGTGCCTCGTATCCGAATGCGGAGTTATCAGCACCACCTATGTTGGAAGAAAGAGCTAATCTTCCGAACGCGGAATTATCAAAACCTGTTGTGTTGTCAGTGAGCGCATTGAATCCGAATGCGGAATTATAGTCGCCTGTGTTAGAGGAGAGTGCTTGGTATCCGAACGCAGAATTATCGCTGCCTGTGGTAACTGCAACTAACGCATTGTATCCAAACGCGGAATTAGCGCTACCTGTTGTATTGTAATAGAGTGCATCGCATCCGAACGCAGAGTTCGAGTTGCCTGTTGTAAGTGAAGATAATGAATAACCTCCAACAGCGGTGTTGAGACCTGCGGAACTCGTTGTGAAATTGCCTGAATTGATTCCAACGAAAGTGTTATTTGAACCATAATTGTGGAGAAAGCGATTCCCTCCTATATAGATCACACCCACCCCCGAACTGGATGTAGAAGGTATGTAAAGACAGTTGTTTAAGGTTAGATTTCCTGTTGACTGACTTAGATTCAGAAATGTCGTCGAGCCGTCTTTGATTGTAAACGAGCCACCGCTACCAAGGGTGTTGTTAATATTCTGAGGGTAAAGTGATGCAGATATCATCACTACCATCATTATTACATAGATTGTGTTTTTCATATGACGCTCCTCTATTGTGAATTATAATATGAAGCTTGGGTTATCATGGTTTATCAATTCATACGAGTAGTAATTTGTGCGCCCTAACGGACCGGAGCTAAGCTGACGGCGGAAATTGCGTCGGCACGGAATCCAGTCCGCGCGTGGCAATCTACGTCCGATCGTAGCTACTTATTTCGCGCGTGCAAAATCGTCGATGGCTGGTTCCGTCAGCTTGAGCGACTGGTTAGGCGGCAACGGCATTTTGCTTCAACGATTATCCATCATACCGTAGCAACAATATTTGCTGGGTAATGTAAGAGCTGGGATTTACACTTTATTCAGACTTAACTTTGTCGCCTTTAAAAATCCACCGAATGCCATATTTATCAGAAAACTGTCCGTATGTTCCGATAGGCAATTGGTGTAGTTCTTGAAATCGATCTTTTTCCGCACCTCGGGCAAGTTTGTCAAAAACTGCTTTCAACTCATCATAACCTTCGCCAATAACAAAGATAGCGAATGTGTCTCCTTGCTTTGGTTCATATTCGGGAGAAGCCATCCAGTCAGTGGCTGATATTTCAATATCACCACTTTTTAGATGTGCATTGATAATCCTGTTGTGCTTCTCTGGCGGGAGCATGTCTTTCATTGGAGAATCGCCAAGCTTAATAAGCTTTAGCTCGCCGCCAAGGCACTGGTGATAAAAAGTCATGGCCTCGGCACAGTTACCGTCAAATAAGAGGAATGGCAAACACTTCAACATGATATCGTTCCTTTTATTGTTAAACCATTACAAATAAGTTTTGCCGCCTAACGGACCGGAGCTAAGCTGCGGCAACGAAGTGCCGCAGCGACGGAATCCAGTCCGCGCGAGACGAGTCATGTCCGATAGTAGCTGGTTGTTTCGCGCGTGTTAAATCGTCGACGGCTGGTTCCGTCAGCTTGAGCGACTGGTTAGGTGGCAGAGAGAGTTGGTTAATCTGCACAATACCTCGCGCTAAGAATGCTTTATATTTGGTGCTTTTTATAGACATAGCTCTCAAGCAAGATTACATGGGAAGCTTTCGAACTTGTACGCAAGAAGATACCACCACCCATTCTACTAAATAAATTCGACTGTTAGTAGACTCAAGCTTATGGAAGCTCAATTGGAAAAGCGAATCTTGAATTACTGAAACTATTTCTTTCTTAGCCATTCCAAGTTTTTGCCACCTAACGGACCGGAGCTAAGCTGCGGCAACGAAGTGCCGCAGCGACGGAATCCAGTCCGCGCGAGACGAGTCATGTCCGATTGTAGCTAGTTGTTTCGCGCGTGTTAAATCATCGACGGCTGGTTCCGTCAGCTTGAGCGACTGGTTAGGTGGCAGAGAGAGTTGGTTAATCTGCACAATACCTCGCACTAAGAATGTTTTATTTTTGATACTATTTGTAGACTTAGCTCCCAAGCAAGATTACATGGGAAGCTTTCGAGCTTGTACGCAAGAAGATACCAACACACATTCTACTAAATAAACTTGACTGTTTGTAGACTCAAGATTTTGGAAGCTCAATTGGAAAAGCGAATCTTGAATTACTGAAACTATTTCTTTCTTAGCCATTCCAAGTTTTTGCCACCTAACGGACCGGAGCTAAGCTGCGGCGACGTGCAGCCAGTTCCATGTAGACTATACGCGCGGCAGGCATCGCCTTTCCTTTAAAAAATTTTTCGCGCGCGGCGAAAAGCTGACGGCTGGTTCCGTCAGCTTGAGCGACTGGTTAGCCAGCAATGTAGGTAATGTTTGTGTAAGCAA
This sequence comes from uncultured Bacteroidota bacterium, assembly GCA_963717445.1. Classification (GTDB taxonomy): domain Bacteria; phylum Bacteroidota; class Ignavibacteria; order UBA10030; family UBA8401; genus JAGVPT01. Next base: position 3,830,809 of record OY970334.1, read on the forward strand.
GTGTTATTGACAGACAGATCATAGCGCAATTGAAATCAGTTTAACATTGATAGAGAATTTGTTAGTATAGTCAATTGACATACCAATTTGGGGACGTCGAAAAGAAAAGCTCTTACTCGAATCAAACTGTAAGAGAGAACTTGAAGTATTTTCAATTGATGCCCCAGTCAGATTGTAGAAAATTATAGATCCCAATATGGATGATAATGGAAGCCAAACAACGTAGAAATTGGACATATCGTTTCCGCTCTTTAGTCGCAACATCGTATAGATTCCAGCAGTCATATCTCCGAGCAAAAAAGCCGCCGTATATGATCCATTTCCGCCCATCGCATCTCCAGCAAGACAGACTGTTATTGGTATAAGAACTCCTAATCCGACTGGGTATAATATAAGGCCGTAGTATGATTGGGTAGCTGCCACTGCAAGGAAAGTTGCTCCAATGGAAACACCGTCGGCTGCCACTCCAGCGAGAAGTTGAACACCAATGGTTGAAGGTTTAAACGGTTTCCAAAGATATTTGACAGAAGCTAAAGTCGAGTTGTTGTTTGACGCAGAAATTGAAGTAACGGACGTGTCATTATTTTTCATACTTATCGAACTCGTTAATTGCTGGGCAGACAATTCACTGGTTTTTGCTAATAAACCCATAAGTAGAATGACGATTAATTTTATTTTCACGTAAGATGACCCCGTTACATTATATTGGCAATTGTATAATTGCATCCACATTGCTGGCTAACGGACCGGAGCTAAGCTGCGGCGGCGAACAGCCGCCGCCATGCAGTTCGTTGCGCGGACGTTCCGATCATCGGCGCTAAGTCCGTCCAACGCCGCGCGGCGAAATCGTCGACGGCTGGTTCCGTCAGCTTGAGCGACTGGTTAGGCGGCAGGATCAATAGCTGACGCCATCTTGAATATCTTCCATCTCGACAAAATAGTTTACCATTTTCTGAAAACCTTCCTCACTAAATCCGAACATTCCGCTTACCTTTAATTCAATCAATACTTTCACCACTCCGACAGCAAATGTGTGTGGAAGAATAAACCAATCGGTTTCTCCACCCATTATGTTTGATATTTCTTCGATTTGACCTCGTTGATTTCTTATAGGTTCGGGTTTGGCATACTTGATTGATAGATGGAAGATTTCTTTTTCTTTGTTGGTATTGATCATCCCAACCGCAAAGACTGCATCGTTATACACGATTATTTCGGGAGTCATAGTTTTATGGTTTTGTAATAGATTTGCTGGTTCTGCCGCCTAACGAACCGGAGCTAAGCTGCGGCAACGAAGTGCCGCAGCGACGGAATCCAGTCCGCGCGAGACGAGTCATGTCCGATAGTAGCTGGTTGTTTCGCGCGTGCAAAATCGTCGACGGCTGGTTCCGTCAGCTTGAGCGACTGGTTAGGCGGCGATACTTGTATGTTGATAAAAATGCTCTTTCGTACTACCAACCGCTTTACATTAGAAACAATTTCCAAGAATGACAATACCTAAATTTTGGTATTTGATGAACCACCGAATTTTGGTGATTGTTCAGTGGAAAGAGGGAAGTTAGTAGGTAATATGACTGCTTGTAGACCAATTCTTTTAACTCCAATATTTTTTTCTTTATAACAACTTGTTATGCCGCCTAACGGACCGGAGCTAAGCTGCGGCAACGAAGTGCCGCAGCGGCGGAATCCGGTCCGCGCGAGCTAAGTCCTGTCCGATAGTAGCTGGTGGTTGCGCGCGCATTGAATCGTCGACTGCTGGTTCCGTCAGCTTGAGCGACTGGTTAGGTGGGCAACTAGAGAAATTATTCTCTTGATTTCCAACGATCTGGATCACGCCGAGAATGAAAGACACCAATCACCCGGATTTCAGATTCTCCAACTTCGTAAAAAATGGCAAAGGGGAACCTTCGTACAACAGCGCGTCTGAATTTATTATGAACTAGAGGATATAATTGAGGATTGTTTTGAATCCGTTCCATGGATTCATCGACACAAAGGAAAAACTCCGCGCCGAGCCCCTTTCTTTGATAGTCATACCAATTCACAGCATCCTTAAACTCTTGATCGGCTTCAGGATGAAAACGTATGGTCACTGGAATCTATTTAGATTTTAGAAATTCAGCTTTAATTACTTGCCATGAACGACCCTGTGAAGGATTCTCTTGAAAAGAACTAGATCGTTTATCAAGTTCATCTTTCTGGGCTTGCGATAACTCAAACGCTTCATTTTCGTGAGCAATGCTATCCCAGATGTCTTCGACGAGCAAGATTCGTTCGGGAATACTAAGTTTACGTATCTCGCTATTTAAATCCCGTTGCATGCATACCTCCTTGAGTTATCGTAATATAATGAGTTCAAATGATAGTTGCCCACCTAACGGACCGGAGCTAAGCTGCGGCGGCGAACAGCCGCCGCACGGTAGGCTGTTGCGCGGACGTTCCGATCAGAAGCGCTAAATCCGTCCAACAACGCGCGGCGAAATCGTCGACGGCTGGTTCCGTCAGCTTGAGCGACTGGTTAGGCGGCGATAGATGTATGTTGATAAGAACGCCCTTTCGCATTGACTCTATTATATTGGAAACTATCTTTAAGAATGCAATACCAAGCTTTTGGTATTTGATAAAGTGAGCGTATTTAGTGAGTGTATTGCCTGAAAGGGGAGTCGTTTGTAGAAAAACCAGATGACTGCTTGTAGGTTAATTCTTTTAACTCCTCCTTTTTTTCTTTGCTACAAATTGCTTCCGCCGCCTAACGGACCGGAGCTAAGCTGCGGCGACGTGCAGCCAAATCAATGGTAGACTATACGCGCGGCAGACATCGCCTTTTCCTTAAAAAAAGTTTTTGGCGCGCGGCGAAAAGCTGACGGCTGGTTCCGTCAGCTTGAGCGACTGGTTAGGCGGTTGCGCCTGTGAAAAATTTTGAGTAAAATAAACCATGCCTGAAATAAGCCGGTTTCTTGGAATCGTTGTTGCAATGTTTTACCGAGATCATGGACCAGCTCATTTTCATGCTTTTTACGGTGATTATCACGTGACCGTGACTATTGAAAGCAACGTTGTTTCTGGAGATTTTCCAAAGCGAGCACTCTCACATGTACTTGAATGGCTTGATCTCCATAGAACCGAATTACTTGAAGATTGGGAACTTGCTAAACAACGGCAACCATTAAAAAAAGTATCTCCACTTGAGTAAAATATGATCGCACAAGTTACGGATGCTAGACATATTGACAATTACACAATTTGGATCAAATTCCATGATGGTTCCGAAGGTGAAGTTGACCTCAAAGATGAACTTTGGGGGCCTGTGTTTGAACCGCTGAAAGACATCGCTCAATTCCGCAAATTTTCAGTCAATCCCGATTTGCACACCATTACATGGGAGAATGGTGCAGATTTCTCGCCTGAGTTCCTTCACAGTATTCTTCGCGCAACCGCCTAACGGACCGGAGCTAAGCTGCGGCAACGAAGTGCCGCAGCGACGGAATCCAATCCGCGCGTGGTAGGTCACGTCCAACAGTAGCTGGTTGTTTCGCGCGAGCAAAATCGTCGACGGCTGGTTCCGTCAGCTTGAGCGACTGGTTAGGTGGCAAAGGCAGTTGGTTAAGCTGCACACCGCTTCGCACTAAGAATGCTTCGGTTTTGATTTTGGTTATAAACATAGCTCCCAACTATGATTGCCAGGAAAGTCTCCGTACGAGATGATACCACTTTCTTGATGTGATTGCAATTAGAAAATCCAACTGCTTATAGACTCAATCTCTTAAAAACCAGATTGATAGACACAACTTAAAAGATCGAAATTATTGCTTTCTAAGCGAACCCAAGTTTTTTTGCCACCTAACGGACCGGAGCTAAGCTGCGGCAACGAAGTGCCGCAGCGACGGTAGCCAGTCCGCGCGTGGCAAGTCATGTCTGATAGTAGCTGGTTGTTTCGCGCGTGCAAAATCGTCGACGGCTGGTTCCGTCAGCTTGAGCGACTGGTTAGGGCGCAGCGTTGTTAAGCTTTTATAGTAAATATTGCTCTGTAGCTAAAAGTTCGCTCTATCGAGAACAAAAAATAAATCCGCCGGAGGCGGATATTAAAAAAGAAAACTGGTATGAAGTGAGCATGACTGTTCATCCAGCAAAAGGCCGAACATCTTTTAATGCTGCGTTAGTAACGGTGCGTTTGAGGCTACTATATTTTCTCCTGATTTGCAAAAGTTCTTCGTTTTGAACATTGGGGTTTTTACGATATTTCCTGCTTAACTTATCCCGCCTTTCCCGCATGAACTTTACTGCATCAAATGATTTAGTTTTCATAAACTAACTCCTTTGGTGTACGAATATCAATGATTGAATAGCCTTGTTTGAGATTAACGGCATTGTATTGTCGAATCTTGTAAACATTGACCATTTCCTTAAAATTCCAACTCGCAAGAAAGTCTGCGTGATGAATAGTTGCCATCGCAATATGTTGTGCGTCGACAAGATGTTTAGGACCAATTACGTTCTCCCTGATATAGTACTTTGCTAAATGCTTTGCCTCTTCGTCAAGCTCTACCATCAGCAAATGTGTCGACGGAATCGTCTGGAGAAGTTCTCGCACCCGGAGGGGAGCGGACTCTAGTTCTTGCAAAGTTTGATCAGAAATAATTGCGACCTTTTTGCCACTCCTAATTTCGTCCATCAATCTGTTCGACCAATCGGCAAATTCAGAATCAAAACAGCCCCCGATGACTGAAGTATCAATATATATTCTCATTACTTAATAAGGTAACAAGTTTTTTGCCTTTTCTCAAATGGATTGTGACTAACTTCGTAGTACTGCGCTGCGCCCTAACGGACCGGAGCTAAGCTGCGGCGACGTGTAGCCAGTTCCATGTAGACTATACGCGCGGCAGACATCCCCATTTCCTTAAAAAATTTTTCTGGCGCGCGGCGAAATCATCGACGGCTGGTTCCGTCAGCTTGAGCGACTGGTTAGGCGCCCTGATTATTTGATAACGGTCATCTTTTTTGTTTGCCCGTACTTCGACGTTTTAAAATGATATAAATAAGTACCGCTTGCTAATGATGTTGCATTGAAGGTCACAATATGTGAGCCGGCTTCAAAGTTATTGTCAACAATTACGCCAACAAAACGACCTGTTAAATCAAAAACAGTAATTCGTACATGGTCAGCTGTTGGAATGGTAAATGTGATATTGGTACTTGGATTAAACGGGTTTGGATAGTTTTGAGAAAGAGAATAGTTGAGTGGTTCATTCACTTTATTAGGCACGGATGTAACTATTACTTGATCAAATGCCAAAAACCTATCTGCCTCAATATTTAGTAATCTTGAATCTCCTGAATCAGCTGTAACAATGCTATCTATTGAGTGACCTACAATTTTCCAGCTTTCCGAAATGATGTTCAGGGATTTCAGTGTGTCGCTGATTAATACGGTCGCTCCAAGACTATCACGAAGGCTTTGAATTTCCCCCGCAGGTACGTCAAGCTTGATTGATACAGATAGTATGCCACCATAATATTTTGGTGCGGTGAATAACACTGAATCGAAGCTACCACCTCCAATACCATATATTGTCTGGGTCCCACTCTTAATTGGATAACCTAGAACACTCGGAATCAAATGCCATATCCAAGTTCGTGAGGATCCCACTGGAAAAGGAAACGGTGTTTCATCATCTGTACAAATTCTCCCTACTTGAATATCTGAAGGATTAATACCTACAATACAAGTGGAGCTACCAACGATGGTAAATAAGCTGTCAGTGTTATTTGCAATCTTTAAGCGAACTTCAATTGTATCACCGTATTGATACGAAGTTTTGTCTGTTGTAAGAGTTAAAGTACCTTGCCCGAATAGAAGGAAATAATTGAGAATAGTTGATAGAAAGAGAATGTATTTTGTCTTCATAAATACCTCCGTTACAAAACTGCGAAGGGCGCCTAACGGACCGGAGCTAAGCTGCGGCAACGAAGTGCCGCAGCGACGGAATCCAGTCCGCGCGAGCCAAGTCATGTCCAACAAGTAACTGTTTGTTTCGCGCGTGTTAAATCATCGACGGCTATTTCCGTCAGCTTGAGCGACTGGTTAGCCCGCAAACTTCTGTATACGATTAGCTTCATAAGCTAAGAATTAGTATGCCAAACCAAGTTGTAAAAATAAATCATTATTAGGATTAGAGATATTAAACGTTCTTTTATATCTGAGATCGATCGTCAAGAATTTATAGAAAAGGTCCACTCCGATAACGAACGAAGTTGGGACACATGGAGTGCTTCCGCCAGGATAAGAATAAGCTGTGTTTTCAGGATCGGGATTATATCCCCCAGGATATTTCAACGTATCAACAAAAGTGCGAGATGTCTCTCTGACCTCCATGTTCTCATCTCCCAACCCAATTGAAGGGCCAGCGCATATCGCCATAGTTACGTTATTATTAAAAACTGGCCAACAGAACTCTAACGGTAAACAGATCTCGACAAATTTATCGCTGAGTTTCTCATCGAACACTCCATTGTATTGAATAGGAAGATAAGATGTGTAATCATTATAGAAAATAAATTGATTATTTCTGTAATAACTCAACTTTACGTAATTGAGCTCTATTCCCAAAATAACTAATCCCTCCGAATCCCTATGTAGTGCTATTCCTGTAAACAGGCCAACAGTTGACCCGGGTTCTTTCGTGAAACTCCCGCTATATGATGAAAAGTAATCTGCAAATTCAAAACCTGCTTTAATTCCTGTTTTCACTGATAGTTGATCTTGGGCAATTATTACAACTGGAAATACTATGAAAGCAAGAATCAATGCAAGAGGTTTTCCCACTGACTGCCTTTTAAGTTTGCGGGCTAACGGACCGGAGCTAAGCTGCGGCGGCGATCAGCTAAATCAATGGTAGAATATACGCGCGGCAAGCATAACCCCTTTCCCTGAATTTTTTTTGCGCGCGGTGAAATTGTCGACGACTGGTTCCGTCAGCTTGAGCGACTGGTTAGGCCTTGAGCGATAAAAGACGTCGCCTGTTTTTAGCAGACCCCTTTGTTTTTACTTGCTTGGTGTGAGATTTTTCAGTGCTTTTGGTAAAGAGCAAAGAGAAATCTCCCTTGTTCTCTTTCTCAATTATCAATCGATTTTTCCGCACTTCTTCAACTATTGGATCTTTCCACATATCAAACCTCCATCAATTCTTCTGGTGTACAGATAACAGGCGTAAAAAGTTTAAGCTGCTTGGTAAGTAACTCCAATGATCTTCGTGTTTTCGCACTCGCAATATGAGCACAATTCCAAGTCACGAAATAATCCATCTTATAATAACAAGCAATGGCAATGTGTGCAGCATCTAATCTTGCTTTCTCGGGGATTTCTAGTTTATCAAAGTAAATTTCTGCAATTCTTTGTATTCCGCTTTCTAATTCCAAAACCTTTATTCCTTTTAAAAAGTTCTTCCTGCGTTGAGCTGCTTCTTTATCGCCTCTCTCGCATTCTTCGATAACAAATGGAGAGACAAATAATTCGAGCTTTGGTGTTACTTGGGCCCACCATTCAGCTGTAATTCGTTGATGTGCAGCAACAACTAAATCCCTGCTAGGTTTTCCCGCTAAATAGCTGATGATGGTCGTCTCGATGTAGGCCGATGCTTTCAACGTTATTCCTTTATTTTTCAGATAGACTCTACCATAATGTAACAAATCCTATCTCAAGAATAAACCACAGTCTAAAAACGCACCAAGTTTGATAGTATAGCATTTGAGCGAAAGGCCTAACGGACCGGAGCTAAGCTGCGGCGACGTGCAGCCAAATCAACCGTAGACTATACGCGCGGCAGGCATCGCCTTTCCCTTAAAAATATTTTTCGCGCGGCCAAATCGTCGACGGCTGGTTCCGTCAGCTTGAGCGACTGGTTAGGCCGCAGCATTGTTTAATGCTATAAGTACCGTCACAACTTTTGTAATTCCATTGGTTAATAAGCCCTACCGTCAACCTGACGTATTCACTTTGTCCGACGAAGTTCATTTACTTTTTGTCGTTGTATAAATGTTAGCAATAATTCCTGTTGCAAGTGGTGTTGAACTTTCAAGTTTTAAATCAACTTGGTTTGGTGCCGATGCAAATAACGCAAGTCCCTTCCCAAGAACCACTGGATGGATCACAAGTCGGTATTCATCTATCAGTCCATACTTGACAAGGTCTTGAGCAAAACTTGCTCCACCGTGTGCCAAAATAAAGTTGTCGTCTTGCTGTTTGAGTTTTGTAATTTCCGCAACAAGATCACTTGCAACAGGAACATTTGTCCAAGTTGCAGCACTTTTAGAAAGAGCAACTTTACTAATTCCTTTTTCAGAGTCAAGCCGTGTAGAATCTTTGAGTGCTTGCGTTGTAAGTCCTGCATTTGTTGGTTCAACAAAACCTTTCTTGGAGAAAACAACTTTTGGGATCTCGTTCATTGGAGCCGCAAGGAGGTCAGAAGAGGTTGGCCAATAAGCGGCCATGTCGTGAAATGTCCGACTGCCCATGATGTGAACACCTGCTTGCCAAAGCGTTTTTTCAATCCAGTCAAGGGCTGATTTGTCCGTTGTCCGAAGAAGCCAGTCAATTTCTCCGTTTGGTCCGGCGACAAACCCGTCAACAGAGATGGACATTTTTAATACTAATTTTCTCATTTGTAGTGTCTCCTTTATTGCTCGTTTCTTTTCTGTCAGTTGAAAGTTGCACTGGTAGTGAAATGCTTGCCGTTAATTTCAGCAATAACGAAATGCGCTGCGGCCTAACGGACCGGAGCTAAGCTGCGGCGGCGAACAGCCGCCGCAAGGTAGTTCGTTGCGCGGACGTATTTGTCAGATGCTCCTAAATCCGTCCAACAACGCGCGGCAAAATCATCGACGGCTGGTTCCGTCAGCTTGAGCGACTGGTTAGGCGGCAACGGTGACAGTAAACTCGAATACCGCCTCGAATTAAGAATGTTCTCGTTTTTGATTTTGTTTATAAACATAGCTCGCAACTATGATTAATAGGTAAGTCCTCGTACCAGATGATACTATTTTCTTGCAGACATTGCAATTAGAAAGTCTGACTGCTTATAGACTCATTTCCTTAACCGCTTTTTCTTTTTTCCCCGATTTGTTTTTGCCGCCTAACGGACCGGAGCTAAGCTGCGGCGGCGAACAGCCGCCGCCAAGTAGTTCGTTGCGCGGACGTTTCGATCATCGGCGCTAAGTCCGTCCAACGCCGCGCGGCGAAATCGTCGACGGCTATTTCCGTCAGCTTGAGCGACTGGTTAGGCCGCAGCTTTGTTTAAGTTTTAGAAGAAGCAAACTTTAGAGGAAAAGAGGAGGGACGTAACCTATAAATTTACAATCCATTCACAGATTGACGCTAACTGTTTATCGTCTGTAAGGTTTGCAGCATTATTAATTGCCCCCGAACGCAACTGCTTAAAAATTTCGGAGGCCATACTATTCTCAATGGCTGCGCCGACGAAAAATGTTTGCGGCCTCTTCTTTTTCTTGCTAAAACTTTTTCTGATTCTGTCTAATGCTGAGTTGGCTGTTTTCCAATGCTCATCTGCGCCTGCCGGGTCGAGCCCACCTTTCAATTCTCCGAGAGCCAAATAAGCATCAATCTTATGAATAAGAGAGTGCTTCCCTCTAGATAGCTCTTCGATTGTGCCATCAAGGATAGATAGATCAACATTCTTTTTCACAATCGGGACAGTTGTATTCATAACCAGAAGTCGATTGGACTTATTTTTGATCCAAAAGAATCCGTTGATTCTTTTCTCAATGTCTGTATCATCCTCCGGTTTAGGGAGCCAAGTGTCAGTATCGTCATCTTTCCAGAGATAATTAATTCCAGAGAGGTTGAAAACAGATAACAAGGAGCGAAGAAACTTTCTTTCACCAAGAACACCGGCCAAATTCCTAGCCTTGCCGCCTAAAGCATCTCCTTTGGTTAGTAAATAGCGGTAAATAAGTTCATCTACAAAATCCTTTCCTGCAGGCTCAAGAAATTTCTCGATCATTTCTTTTATCGCATGAGTTTTGTCTTCTTCTGTAAGGTAGTTCAAAGATTTTTCAGAAAGGCCAGAAGCGGTGAGCAGACCAACCCTAAGATTTTGAACTTGAAGTAAATCTTTTGGTTTCGAGACTCTGCTTGCAAGAGCCTTCAATGCCTTAGCTTCTTCGACATATGGGATCGCCAAATAGTTCTTTTCCAATGCGAGTGATATAAAGCCAGCTCTCGTCTTCTCTCGCGAAGTAACTAAATCATCGGCTGATTTAATTCGAGTAATATTCTTTATTGCTTTTGCCATAGGTACACACATTTCCTCATTTCAGTTCGACCATAGTTTCCCATTTGTTGACTGCTGTTTCCTTTGCCTCTTGGTAGTACAAAAATATTCAGCGCATTGAAGCCAAAGGCTTCCGCGAATTCTGTTAGGATAAGGTCGACAGGAATCTCTTCACCGCCATATCGAACATTATCGTTTACCATAACACAATATCCTCCGGTTTTTGTTATTCTGGCCATTTCGAATATTGTGAAGCACATCTCAAGGAAGTAATTTCGAACCATCCTAGGGATATTGTTATTGTTTAGTTTATCGAGTTTGTTCAATTCATTAAGAACGGAATTCACTTCTGTCATTGCAGGCGAGGAATTGTACACGTGCAAAACGGAGTCGAAGGATTCATCTTTGCCGAATGATGAATATAGATTCTTGAGTTGCTCGATTTTCTCTTTGTTTTCGACTGTACAAGATAGAAGTTCTTGGCGTAGGTTTCGTATTTGCTCAGAATTACATCCGAGATAAACTAACTCCAACGCATAAGTTCTTGTGTAGTCATAGCGATTGCAGTAAGGCGGCGAAGTTACAATAAAATCGAAAAAAGCATCGTCCAAAGTAGGAAGCTTTTCTAAACAAGAGCCTTCAATTAGGCTGATAGGATGTTTATCGTGTCCGTTGCTTCTTGGGGCATCATCAAAGAGGTTTTCACTTTGAGGGGCAAGATCCGCGGCGATTTGTGCTAATTTATGCTTCAGTGCCTGCTCAAACGAAAGTATCTTTCCCTTATTGAAAGGTTTGCCACCTAATTCCCTTTTTGAGCGGTAATCCCATCTAAGATATTGGCCGTCCTTTCTGGTGTAGCTAATTTCTTCGAGGACAGATAAGGCGGCAAATTTAAGAACGGTTTGAATTTCTTTTTTCGGAATACCTTGGCAAAAGTTTAGAAAGCTATTGAGTGCAATCTCTGTAGCATCTGGGAAAGCATCTTTCGTTATTGGAATATGATTGAACTGTGAAGGAGCCGCACCGGTTTTTCCAAATTCTGCCCAATATGTTTGGATGCTTTCGTTCAGATCTGTTTGATTGATTTTAGGCAAGAATTGCCGTGTATTCATGACAAAAATGCCAACAGGCAAAACCTCAATCCCATAAGATTCCCAGCCAAGTGATTGACCAGCGAATAAGGTTGTTCCTACTCCGGCGAATGGATCAAGAAGTTTTCCTGGTTTGATAGAGTATTTGGCTAAGAAATACTTAACGAGGCCTGAAGAGAAACCTTCTTTATACTTGAACCAGCGATAAATTGGTTCCTCTTTATTGGCTTGGAAACTTACCAGTTGACGACTCAAGTTAAAAGCCTTTTCAAACTTATTGGTGAACCTATCGTACAATTTCTGTCGTTCGCTAGGGAATATTTCAATAAGCTCGTTCAATGGATTCGACCTGAAATATCTAAGGAATGTGAATTTCTAGCCAAAGATACGAAAACGGATTGGTTATTACAATTCTCTTAGTTGGCTTGATACCCTTGCGTAATCGATTGACGTTACTTCCGTCTCACCGAAATGCGCTGCGGCCTAACGGACCGGAGCTAAGCTGCGGCAACGAAGTGCCGCAGCGACGGAATCCAGTCCGCGCGAGCTAAGTCATGTCCGATAGTAACTGGTTGATTCGCGCGCATTGAATCATCGACGGCTGGTTCCGTCAGCTTGAGCGACTGGTTAGGCGGCGATACTTGTATGTTGATAAGAATACCTTTTCAAACTACAACTGCTTTACATTAGAAACAATTTCTAAGAATAACGATACTACAAGTTTCGGTATTTGATACACCACTAAACTTAATGGGGGAAAGGTTGGTAGACCAAAAGGACTGGTTGTAGGTCACTTCTTTTTACCCCAATTATTTTTTTTCTTTTGTTTATAACCACTATGTATCGCCGCCTAACGGACCGGAGCTAAGCTGCGGCGGCGAACAGCCAGTTCCATGTAGAATATACGCGCGGCAGACATCGTCATTTCCCTAAAAAATTTTTTGGCGCGCGGCGAGAAGCTGACGGCTGGTTCCGTCAGCTTGAGCGACTGGTTAGCTGGCGCCACACTCGGTTTAGTTGTTCTTCTGTGATTTGCTATTGACGAAACGCCATGCATTGTCTGTCACATATGATCCCTTTAAGGTCTTTAAATAATTGATAAGTTGTTGTTTCTTAATCGAGTCATAGACGGTTTGCGGTAGCGCGTATGAATAGAAAAAATGGATATCGCATAACCCGTTTGGTATCCAAGCCCAATTATAGGCAAAATTATAATTCGTCGTTCTGACCTTTGTTTTCCCCGGAACGAGTATGAATTCTGAAGGAAAGCGATTGAAAAGATATGGTCCGGCGTCCGAAATTATATGAGGAGTGATATTTTTGCCTGCGCTATCAGTGATGATAGGGTGAAGCCTTTGAGAAGACTCTGGAAATAAATATATCGTTGTAGTTGTATTATTAATGAAAGTTAGATACGTGATCATCATGCCAGATTTTTTATCATTGAGTTCCAGGCTATCAATAATTATTGTAATCAATTTAGTATGCTGGGCAAGAATAGATAATGAATCCTGATATTTATTCACTTCTTTGATTTCATCTTGTGAAAGCAGTTGGGTCTCTAAGGTCGAAAAGGGAAGGTAGCCATTAAAGAGGGGTAGATTTAAATTGACGACTTCATCAACGCTTGAAACAGTAATTGTCACCGTCTTTTGATTGTAGCCGATGTAGCTAGTTTTAACGATAGATTGACCAAGCGGGATGTTCTTGATCTCGAAGTTACCCAAAGTGTTTGTTGTCCTTCCAAGCTGTGAACCAACGATTACAACCGTTGCGCCAACCAAAGCGTCATGCGTTAACGAATCAGTTACAACACCTCTCAATGTTGCTGCATTGAGTGAAGCGGACAGCGTGAAAAGAAAAATGAAGGCCGATTTCATATTGACTCTAAAGTAGGTTGTTTGTTGCGCCAGCTAACGGACCGGAGCTAAGCTGCGGCGACGTGCAGCCAAATCATTGGTAGACTATACGCGCGGCAGGTATCGCCTTTCCCTTAAAAATTTTTTCGCGCGCGGCGAAAAGCTGACGGCTGGTTCCGTCAGCTTGAGCGACTGGTTAGGCCGTTGCGGCTTTCTTTTAAAACTCTTCTTTTAAAAACGTAGTCAACTCAGATTGGTTAAAAAAAGCCGGCTGTGATCTGTTTGCTCGTTTTCTTTGAACTTTGAGAAGTTCGTTGTATAGATATTCAAACTCTTCCCAAATTGTTTGGTCTTTATCTTTTTGGCGAGCCTCTTGAATGTAGTTGACCCCAGCGGACCAGTAACCTTGCACCCATTCAAAGAAGGTGTTCCAAACAATTTCCTTGTCGAGCGCCTTTTCATGAACCAGATAGCCGAGGGTTTCAAAGAAATCAAAAACGTCTTCTGCTTTAAGAAGGTCGCCTTTAAGTATAAGTTTAGCCGCATTGCTTCTGATTTTGTGAAAATCTGGGCTATTGAATTTGTCTTCGAGTTTAAGGCAAAGCTCTACGTTTAATGAAAACCTAGATCGTCGAATCTGATAGATAAGAGCGCAGATGGCGACAAGTACGCCGAGAATTTGAGCAAGACTGACGATGTTTTTAATGTCGAAGTCCATATTGTATTGCCTCCTTTCAACGGCCTAACGGACCGGAGCTAAGCTGCGGCGACAAACAGCCAGTTCCGTGTAGAATATACGCGCGGCCGACATAGCTATTTCCTTAAAAATTTTTCTAGCGCGCGGCGAAATTGTCGACGGCTGTTTCCGTCAGCTTGAGCGACTGGTTAGAACGCACGCGGTAGAATAGTTCGTTCTCGTTTTTCTATTTAAGGGAGAAAACCTGGTGATTTCCCCCAACACATGGCCCAAACTGACGTGATATTGTAAGGTAGTATAGATATGCTTTGCCAATAAGGTTTTTGTTCACTCGGCATGTAAAATGACAAAAAATAGGATTCAGAATTTTTTCGGCGAATTATTAGCTTCCCAATTCCTTTGCTGGTTTGAACTTCAACGACAGTTGATTTTAAATCTTCAAGAGGAATAAATTCAGTAATATCTTGAGATGGACTTGTTATCATAAATAAATTTCTCCCATACAATTTTTGATTTCAACGATCTTATTTTCCACATGCAAAACAGTGCCCATTCTTTCTCTCTCTTGTGTTATCTCTCAATTTCCACTAGCAGTTTACTGCTTCATTTCATTTACACCTTCGTCGTCCTCTTCTAACCGAAGGTTAACGTCCCCATTAGTCTTATTGTCTATATAATTTTCCGATGCAACAACTAGGTAAGGGAAAACTCTTTCAAGGTCGTTTGATCTACCAGAGCTAACGACGTATGTCCTCCATGTATTTTCTGTTTTACCGTTCCACTTGTACCCTTGTAAATCATAAGCATCAAGAATCATGTAACGAGTGTAAGTAGTTACTGATCCCGAATACTTGTCGTAACCCGTCACACCGTACGTAGGCTCTTGTGTGACTTCGCCCGTGACAGTGCTTCCCCATCCCTCCCATGAATGAGCCGAGAAGGTAATTTTCGATCCCCCAATTTTTCCGTATTCGGGGAAGCTGAAGGAATAGTTATGCACCTGTGGTTCTCCGATCCCATACGTCAAAAAAATAACAAACTGCGCCTTGTCGATTGTTCTCTCGATAAATCCTTTTTTTCTCAACACAAACTTAATTTGCCTTGCAAATTCTTTGAACTCAATATCTCCCTCAGAAATGCCCTTGTCGCCTGGAAGAATATGGTAGTATTTTTGTAGCGGAGTTTCTGCATCCTTGAGTGATCGCACCGACACGCTGTAAAATATTTTATCAGTACTTTCTTCTTGTGCGAAACATGAACAAAAGGCAAAAGTTACTAACAAAACAAGAAATATTTTCATGAGCCCTTCTTCCTTCAGCTTGTGTATAGGATTTCTTGTGAATAAAGGCCAACTTGTTTTATTACGTCACATATAGTTCGTGCGTTCTAACGGACCGGAGCTAAGCTGCGGCGACGTGCAGCCAAATCAACGGTAGGCTATACGCGCGGCAGGCATCGCCTTTCCTTCAAAAATTTTTTGGCGCGCGGCGAAATCATCGACGGCTGGTTCCGTCAGCTTGAGCGACTGGTTAGGCGGCCACGATTCTTTTGTTATGAAACAATAATACACTTTCGACTTAAAGAAATGTTGGTTGATGTATAGATGATTTATGTTTTTGACACAGGCCTATTTCAACAATAGCATCTTCTTCACTTGCACGAATTGGTTGTTGGGATCTTTTATGCTAACAGCGTCGATTTGGTAGAAGTAAATTCCTGTTGATGCATTTGCATTCCATTTCACTTCATACCAGCCAGCAACTTGTTCGCCCTCGACTAATTGCGCGACAACCTGTCCTAGTACGTTATAGATTCGTAAACTCACGTGGCTAGTTATCGGGAGACTGTATTGAAGGGTGGTTGACGGGTTAAAAGGATTGGGGAAATTCTGCGACAGCGAATAAATAGTTGGAATTTGATCAGTCTTATTCAAAACGGCCGTTATTGTTTTTCCTGCAGGCATTCCAGTCCTTTGGTTATTTCCTTGGAATGTGCCCCAAACAGGCGAAAGGATAACACCGGCAAGGGATTTGTTTAGGCTTTGCTTTCTGGTCGAACTCAGGGCTGCCGAGTCAGCAGCATCATAAAACGCTAAAATCCGCCCTCCTACTGTTCCCACATACAAGGTTCCATTTTGGTATAACAAGGGAGCTTGAATGGCAGTACTGTCTTGATAGAACCATCGGAGTGTTGAACTAGTATCAAGTGCGTAAACTTTTCCACCGTCATTACCAAAATAAATCAAGTTGACATTTGAGATAGCAGGAGTTGACTCGATTGGTGAGCCACTATTGAACATCCATTTGATGCTTCCGTTTTGAGTATTGATTGCATACAAGTTGTCATCCTCGCAGCCGACATAAAGAGTCCCGGTGCCATCTATAACAGGCGAGCCGACAATTCTGCTGTTTGCCTGTGCTTGCCAAATCGTGGTTGCTTGCAGGCCTCTCTGCATCGATACCTTTACTACTTTTCCACCCGCAGTGCAATAATAAATGTCACCGTTAGGGTCTACCGCGGATGAACCTAAGACTGAATCTGAAAGATTGAGCTGCCACGTTGGTGTAGGCGGCGATGTCAGATTGTTGAGATCAAATCCGTAGATAGTTCCCACCGAAGTTGCAAATATCAGTTTGCCATCGAGTGTAACAGCTGCCGATCCAAGTATCGGGGCACTGGCAAAGTAATTCCATGTTGCAATTCCGGTTGATCTGTTTATCGCGACAAAATTTTTGTTTGACACTCCTATGTAGAGTTGGTTCCTCGCCGAATCGATGGCGGGTGTCGATGTTAGTACCCCACCCAATGGCTGCTCCCACACAGCATTACCATATTTTGAAAAAGCGTATAAGTTTTTATCTGAAGATGCAATATAAACGGTGGTGTCGAAGGCAATAGAACTTGATGAACGAACATCTCCGCCAACCTGCAATGAGTATAAGATGTTCCCTTCGCCATCCATTCTATATATGGCATCACCCGTGCCGATGACATAAAGAACGTTATCGCCAAGCAAACTCGGCCCTGCGTAAACCGGCCCGTTGAGTGAAACTTTGAACATTGATATAGTCACAGTTGCAAAACTCGAATCTCGTGCGCCTTGATTGTCCTGAACAATGAGCCTAACCTGAGTGGTCCCTTGAGCAAAATTGTAGACTAATTGTTGCTGTTTGCTAACAAGGTTGCCATTGATAAACCAGAATACTGAGTCGATGGTACCGTCCGGGTCACTACTTCCACTACTTGAGAAACCAAGCGATTGCAGCGGAACACTACCGGCATTAGGCTCATACACGTTTTGGAGGCTTACTGCGTGAGGAGATTGATTAAAGGGCGTTGCATTAACTTCCAAACTAACGGGCCCCTCTAAGAATAAATTATTCTCAGTTGTAATCTCATAAAAATATTTTGTGCCATTCGTCAGTCCTGTGTCAACATAAGAAGTATTCGATGTGCTGTCATGGATTGCCAAAGTTGAGGACGATGTTCCTCGATAAATTTTGTATTTCGATGTGTTTGGGCTTGAGCTTGCAAGCCAAGTCAATGTTATTTTGCGGTTCCCGGCCAAGGGTGAAATGTTTGACGGTGGTAGTGAATAAAGTGTGAAACGCCAAGTTACAGACCATGCGATTGGTATTCCTGAATCCACGGACATGACATGCCAATAATACGTTGTGTTTCCCAGAAGCGAACCGAGTTGTTCTGACGTAGCTGTTATTGCAGAACTATCGAATGTTATAGTAGAGTAATTAGAATCCGTAGCAACTTGAAGACGATAAGTTGAAACAAACGGTGGTGCACTCCAGGACAAAGTTAAGGGTAACGGCTGATTCAACGCGCCATTCATTGGCGAGACTAAATTTGGAGAAGTTAGAGAGTGAGTCGTGAAATGCCATGTCGGAGACCACTGAGAAGATGTTGTAATATTTTGGCCATTCATATGCCAATAATAAATTGTGTTACTTTGAAGAGCGTTAACTTGGATGGAGTTAGTGGTGATTGCGGAGTTGTCATACACAATCAACGTGAATAACGAATCTTTAGCTACTTGCAAATGGTATGAAGCTGCGTTCCCACTCCAGTTGAAAACAGGTAACAACGATTGGTTAAGCGAGCCGCTTGTAGGAGAGTTTAAAATTGGCACTGATGGTTCAGAGTATACGATGTCTCCCGGAAACATAGGGCCGATACGATAGCCGCGTGCCGATTCTCCTCCGGAAGAGGTACAGATGTAGCCCCGAATTGTATCAATAGAAGTGCCAGCAGGAGGGACTTTATAGTTTGTATCTGCTGGAGTGGTAGGTTGCGCTTGTGCACTTGGGCTTGCTGTAAAATGATAAGACAAATCATAGTCCGAAAGTTGATTTGTGCCATCCGTAAAGGAGAATGTTCCGCGCGGTACGTTAACGTTTCCTACAACCGTCACGTTTGTTAGATAGACGTACTTCGATTCCCACTGCTCACCAGTAGAAAACATGATTTGGCCACCGGGATTTGGTCCGATGTTAAAATCGCTGATCGTAAGATGGACAGGCGGTGGCAAGGGATTGCCGGATGAAAGAATCTGAACTGGAATTCCAGGGATTGGATCAAATTGTGTAGCACTGTTCATCTGATTTAGGGGAAACTCAATCACAACTCCTGTCATTTCAATGACGTCTCCCTGCTTGACATTGAAGTATCCATCCGCACCAAAGTCTATGGTGTCGTTAATATTAGGATAGCGGACAAGGATGCCACCCCACGGCTGAGTACCGAGGACGCCTGTGTCTACTACTGCGAGCGTCAGCCCATCGTTGGTGTAGCTTATGACCTTCGGTGGCACTGTTACAAGAGCAACAATTGTGACAGTGTCATTCATATAAGACGAAGTTTGCAGCGTCCAAAAAGATCCGGTGCTATAACCCAACGTATCGGCTTTCAGCAGCGAGTCGAGGGGATCAAATTGGATGTCGTGAATAGTGACGATTGGGTACGTCGAAGTATTCATGGCTGACGGTCGAAGACCCGCAAGGGCGATTGTGAAGCCAAGGGCTAGCGACAGAAAATATGTTAGAGTTTTTCGCATGAATTCCTTATCTCCTTTTTTAATTCTGAAAATATATGGACTCAGTATCGAATAAAAGTCAGCATTAAACGAACAATCCCTCGCATTTGCTATATCTTCATAAGTACCAAGTTGGCATGGCCGCCTAACGGACCGGAGCTAAGCTGCGGCAACGAAGTGCCGCAGCGACGGAATCCAGTCCGCGCGAGGCAAGTCATGTCCGATAGTAGCTGGTTGTTTCGCGCGTGTTAAATCACCAACGGCTGGTTCCGTCAGCTTGAGCGACTGGTTAGGGCGCAGCATAACGCAACACTATTTGGTAGTCACTTCGTCTTTGTGTGAGTTAGTCGTTGCTGCCAGATTCAATTGCTTGCGCTTCCTTCGTCCCAAAACATAAAACAGAAGTGAGTTGATAAAACCAACTATGATGTTATACAACACAGGCCGAGAAGCAACCCAACTTGAAAAAGAAATGTCGTCTGCATTCTTGAGGATGTGGCCTGATAACTGAACTCGCTGATATGGTGTCAATTCCAAGGAGTCAATCTGGGCAGCAAATTGAGTAAGCGCCTCTCTTTTAGATTCTATTGTGTTCTTGGATGTAACTATTTGCGAATTGAGGCTCATAGCAATAAATCGACCAAGGCTATCATACTGTATTATTTGATCAATGACCTTATTTTGATGTGTGAGGGGCGGAGTAGAAGTCACCGTTTTCGAGGGAGTAGGTTCGGTTAACCACGTTGAGATTTTTACCATTAACATCGGCGCGACCATCATTAGCCCCATGAAGGTAAACAGTGCCAGCATAAACTGAATTAGCTCTCCGAAATCGCCGAATAGGGAGACAAAGAAATTGTTGGTTTTCATTTTGACTTTATTAGGTTCCATTTTCTGGATTCACTCCTGTGGCGATGATTAGAAACCTCCGTAAGAAAGAAATGTGCTGCGCCCTAACGGACCGGAGCTAAGCTGCGGCGACGTGCAGCCAAATCAACGGTAGAATATACGCGCGGCAGACATCGCCATTTCCTTAAAAAATTTTTCTGGCGCGCGGCCAAATCGTCGACGGCTGGTTCCGTCAGCTTGAGCGACTGGTTAGGCAGCAAAAATGTTATTTCAAAAATAAAAAAACGCCTCGTTCTTCTTGCTGTCTACGTCTTTGAAATGTATAGCCAATTCTGCCATCAGAATGTGCAGGAATTCCTTTAATTGCTTTGTAAAGTTCTTGATTTTCTGATGCGTTATCAATGCCATAAATATTACCTAAAGCAACCATGAATATAGTAAGATCATCAATTCCGAGCGGTATGCGTCCATGAAGATAGCCAATGGAAACTCCAACAAATTCCTGTAAACTTATTTCTCTCTTCTGACAGAAAGAAACTGTAACCTCGCGGAAGTTCTCGGATTCGATTTGATCAGCATGTTCAATCTGAATATCTTGAAGATTTGGGAATGGTGGAATTGCACCAGGATAGTTTGCCATAATATTAGTTCCATTGTAATTCGCAATCGGCATTTCCGCCAACTGTTACTGTTTGAAAATTATCACTTATATTTGCGTGAGCAGCTAAGTGACCAGTGACATTTAGACTCGAAACACTGGATCCATTGACATAGACGATTATCTTAACATCATTTGCATCAGCATTACCTTGATTGGATATAATAGTCGTATGTTCTGCTGTATAGGTCGCTGGTTGCCCAGACATCCCAGATATCGTTGTTTGAACAATATGTTTTGTAAAAACACAATCAGCTTTAGCGGTAACTGAAGGTGATGATGGAGATGAATCATTCTTATTGCATGACAACTGAATAAAAATAAACAATGCCAATATAATTGTATTAACTAGATATTTGAACGAATGCATTTGTTCCTCCATTTTTGCTGCCTAACGGACCGGAGCTAAGCTGCGGCGGCGAACAGCCGCCGCCATGCAGTTCGTTGCGCGGACGTTCCGATCATCGGTGCTAAGTCAGTCCAACGCCGCGCGGCGAAATCGTCGACGGCTGGTTCCGTCAGCTTGAGCGACTGGTTAGGCGGCAACGGTGATGGTAAACTCGGATACCGCCTCGAATTAAGTATGTTCTCGTTTTTGATTTCGTTTATAAACATAGCTCCCAACTATGATTGTTAGGTAAGAATCCCGTACCAGATGATACCATTTTCTCGCAGACATTGCAATTAGAAAATCTGACTGCTTATAGGTTCATTTTTTTTCCAATTTTTGCTTTTCTTCTTTCCAAACTTGTTTTGCCGCCTAACGGACCGGAGCTAAGCTGCGGCGGCGAACAGCAAGTTCCATGTAGTTCATTGCGCGGACGTATCTGTTGATCATTTCATTCTCGGCGAACTGTCGCGCGGCGAAATCGTCGACGGCTATTTCCGTCAGCTTGAGCGACTGGTTAGCCAGCGACAAATAAAATTGGCAGAAAACTATTTCCTATGCTGCTATTTGAGATACAAAAGCTTGCGAGTAGATGTTGCTCCGTTTACGTGTAGTCTGTAGAAATAAACACCACTTTCCTTGTGAGATGCATTCCATTCTAAATTATGTACTCCTTGACTCAAAACGCCATCGACAAGCGTTTCAACAGAACGGCCGAGTACGTCGTAAATCTGAAGCACGACATGTTCTTCCTTGGGAAGAGAGAATGCGATATGCGTCGATGGATTAAAGGGATTGGGATAGTTTTGAGACAATGAAAAAAATGAAGGAGCGATTGCATTGCTGGAAACCGATGTAGCGACTCCGGTGGCGTTGATGAAATGGACGCCGTTAACTATTACTCTGCCTGTATCGCTTTTGTTTTGGTCGCTGTTGAAGGAGATGGATATACCTTCTTTCGTGAAATATGAAAATCTGTAATAGGTAGTGGAGTTTGGATCTATTTCTGTTACCCTTAGACATTGATACGATTGCCCCTTTAGGATGAGCGTTCCATATCCGTCAATAGTATAGTTCTTAGGACCTCCAATTATTGACGAATGATAGGTTAGTAGATTATTGACGTAAGTTGAATCAATTATTTGCGACGCTGCACCGCTAGGTCGATTCCATTGGAGGTTAAATGAAGCCGGAAATTTTAAGACTGGTATCATTTCATAAGAATACATTTGCGAGTCCGGATAAATATATACACTGGCTAGCTCACCGTAACTGGTATCCGTAAACAAGTAGACAGGACTGCTGTATATAGTCTGTGGAGACGTGCCCCAGACAAGACTTGAAGGATTGAAGCGAGATGCCAACTGGGGAATTTGCGAAGACGAATAAAGGGTTAATGCTGCTGAGTCAGGAAATAAAAGGGAAGAGAAATCGTACACATTAGGTCCACCCGTCTTTCCAACATTTAAATATTGACTTGTATCAGAATACACTTTGATAGTTGTATTGGCCTCCCAAAATTGTGCGATATCCGTTTTTTGTATTGTGATTTGCGCACATAGACCATGAGTGAGCAACAGCCCAACTATCGTATGTTGAAGCCATCTATGTCTTTGCATATGAAATCTCCTCATAAAAAGTAGAATGCATTATCCGTCGCTGAATACAGGAACCTTCGATCTCGCTGGCTAACGGACCGGAGCTAAGCTGCGGCAACGAAGTGCCGCAGCGACGGAATCCAGTCCGCGCGAGCTAAGTCCCGTCCGATTGTAGATGATTGTTTCGCGCGTGCAAAATCATCGACGGCTGGTTCCGTCAGCTTGAGCGACTGGTTAGGCCGCTGCTGCCGATTTCTATGACTTCACCAAAACCGGCTGACGACAATTGGCCAAGTGCCTCAAGAAAATTTGGAATGATAAAACTGTACGACAATTGATTTGTGCCTCCAATATTTCCGAAGTATCCACTGTCTGCGCCATGAACGATCTTAATATCAGAGCCAAGTTTTTCTTGCAACGCTTTAACTAAGGCGGCCCTATTTCCATTTGATATTTTAGAAAAATCAAATGTACCAAAGACAACGATTGCTAAGGATGAAACAAGGCTTTGAACTACTCCGTTGTATTGGACAGCTAAATCCGTTACTACTCCCATCCGATCTGACACATGTTGAGCATCATTCCCTCGAACAGCAACCAACACAATTTCCAAGGGCGATGGTATCATTTTACGCAATTGACTTTGTTGAATTCCGCCGGATACAATTTTATCTATCGCCTCTTTTGTAAGAAAAGGAGAGAAGTTCATTCGTATCTGCCAGCGTTGAAATAGTTCTTTTATCATAAGATTAAGCGGCCTAACGGACCGGAGCTAAGCTGCGGCGACGAAGTGCCGCAGCGAAGGAATCCAGTCCGCGCGTGGCAAGTCATGTCCGATAGTAGCTGGTTGTTTCGCGCGTGTTAAATCATCGACGGCTGGTTCCGTCAGCTTGAGCGACTGGTTAGGCGGCGTGATTATTTGCCACAAGTCTCCCATTGGTTATGGATATAGTTTTTCATGCTTGGCAAGCATTTGAACAAATTTTTGGATACGCTTTTGACGCGTCTCAACCTTTTTTGCTGTCTGTATTCTAAAAAGAATGGCGTACCTGTTTTGACTGTTTAGCGTTGCGAAGAAGGCATTCGCTTTCGCGCTCTTGTTTAGTGCAGTTTGAAAATCACTTGGCAGCACTGCTGTGCCGTGTGAATCATATGCAGTATCCCAACGACCATTTTTCTTTGCATTTTCGATCGCGCCCAGACCGGCTGATCTCATTCGACCACCTCGTATGAGTTCTAACGCTTTAGCCCGATTGATTTTGGACCAAATGCTTTTTGGTCCGCGAGGTGTGAATTTCTGTAGCCAAGACTGTTCATCATAAGTACGTTTCTGACCATCGATCCATCCGTAGCATAATGCAACTTCTAGCGTTTCCTGATAACTGACAGATTGAAGCTTGGCCGATTTTTTGGCTATTCTAATCCAGAGGCCAGCAGAAGGGTTCAAATGTTTTTGTAGCCATGTTTCCCAAGCCTTTGCGTCTTTGAAAAGATGCACGGGTAAACTTGGATTGCCTGTTTGAGGGGTTTTCACCTGCGATACTCTCGGATGTTTTTATTCGCGTATTCGAACCATGATGACCAGCCGCCTAACGGACCGGAGCTAAGCTGCGGCGACGTGCAGCTAAATCAATGGTAGACTATACGCGCGGCAGACATCGCCTTTCCCTTAAAAATTTTTTGCGCGCGGCGAAAAGCTAACGGCTGGTTCCGTCAGCTTGAGCGACTGGTTAGCTGGCGGCGGATTTTGAAACTAAAGCGAAGCCTTACAACCAGCCTGAGAAAGTTTTGACAAAAGAACTGATTCCAGTTGCCCAATTTCTGATTCAAAGAAAACAACAAACCGCCGCTGGCTTCTTTCGTAGAGCGATTGTTTCCATGACCAATCTTTGCGGTATTCTGAACTTGTTTCGTAAAGTCCGAGATGTTCAATAATTAAGTCACAATCGGGCAAGTAAAAATCAGGATGAACAAGTTTCGATTCCAAAAGTGTCGGGCGTTCATATTCGAATCTATAATGATGATCATGTAGAAAATTCGCGATATGCATTTCGGATTTGGATCGAACGTATATGCCATTTTTTGTT
Organism: uncultured Bacteroidota bacterium; assembly: GCA_963717445.1. Lineage (GTDB taxonomy): Bacteria > Bacteroidota > Ignavibacteria > UBA10030 > UBA8401 > JAGVPT01. The sequence continues at coordinate 3,855,372 of OY970334.1, forward strand.
CTGTAAAAGTGCTTTTCATCCGAAGTAGGGAAGTATCCTTTTGAAACAGCCACTTTGTAGAATTGATGTTCTTGCGAAGTACGCGGTTGCTGAAAAGCGAAACTTCCTTGTCGTTGTAGGAAATCTGAAAATGGATGTCGATTTTCGTCGATAAACTTCCATAAGCGCTCGCCTTCTTCGGGTTTGATAATGCTCGTTGGCGCGAATCGAAATCCCGCTTTTAAAAGTAATTCATAATAGCAGTAGTTGACCTGAGAGGATAGTTCTTTATCAAAGAAAAAACACCACGGTTTGATAGTCAACCAAACAGGGTGAAATTCCCGAGGAGTCTTATCGACATCTACTTTGTGCCAATTGCCTTTATGGGATTCAATGCTGAATTCCGAGTGTGGATCGGTAATAAAGAATGGGCCGCAATACAATTTATTCTTGAGATGGATAAATATTCTATCTCCTTTTTGGATATTACGTACCTCACCCAAGTTATCATACTTTGGAGCTTTGAAGGACATTTCGGATTCTCCGTATGACCCTGTCTTTATGCAGGAAGTCAAGTAGGATAATTCATTTGTTTGAAATGTCGCGTATTGATAATCCATTTATTAACCTAAAATGTATTTTCCGCCAGCTAACGGACCGGAGCTAAGCTGCGGCGGCGAACAGCCGCCGCCAAGCAGTTCGTTGCGCGGACGTTCCGATCATCGGCGCTAAATCAGTCCAACGCCGCGCGGCGAAATCATCGACGGCTACTTCCGTCAGCTTGAGCGACTGGTTAGGCTGCCGACTTGCTGTTGAAAGAAATTGTGAGTCAAGGAACTTTGAATTCATATGCCTAAACTGCTAAGATATTTATCAATAAAAATAAGGCTCTTGCTTATGGAATCATTCGCTGCTGCGGCATAAATCGATTCTACATCCACAGAGGATGAAAATCTTTGTGAAGAGTTCGCTATGGATCTTATCAGCTTGTCCCCGAGTATTTTTCCTTCCCGAGTTACTGTAACCCTTAGATGGATCTCACAGTTTACTACACCTTCGCCATGAACATTGTAATCTCTGTGACGTGATAGGGCATCCGACCAATCTTCGATTACATCAACCGTTGATTGATTAAATCCATAGTCCATTGATACTGATTCCAGCGAGATGCTTACATGGTAAGGCTTTTGTAGGGTATCGTTAAATTGTTGAAATCTCGTTTCGAAATACATTTGAAGGTTACTTTGGTAAGCAGAATTGATACGGAAAAAAAATTCGTAACCACCGTTGTTTGTGAAAACATAAGGACCAGGGAGGTAGCTATGAAAATCATAGTTAACTGTGGCCGTTCCAGATTTGAGCGACAGAAGGAAAAAATCTGGCGGCGATTCTCTTAGTGTAACTGATGACCAACCGCCGCAGCCGGCAGTCATGAACAAAAGAATAACTGGGACAAGATAGAGTCGCTTCAAATTTCCTCCATTTTAGAAACAATCACTGCATCTGAGGCAGCCTAACGGACCGGAGCTAAGCTGCGGCGGCGAACTGCTAAATCATCGGTAGTTCATACGCGCGGCCCGAAATGCTTTTTCCTTAAAATTTTTTTTCTTTCGCGCGGCGGAATCGCCAACGGCTGATTCCGTCAGCTTGAGCGACTGGTTAGAACACACGCGGTAGAATGTTCTATTAACATCTAAAAGTAACCTAAGGTTAATATGAATGATTTAGAACAAAATTTTGAAATATCAATCAATTCCTATTTGCGGATTTGGCTGAATGTTATCTCTGCAATTCAGGTATTTCAAAACTTTCGGTGACAAGCTTCCATGATTCGTCAAATAGAAGGAGAAATAATGATGTGCTTGGACGAATTTGGGATAGCAGAATTGTCAAGTATTTCGTTGACAATCGGGGAGATCGTTCGTATTCAATTGCTCTTCCTTTTACCGTTCTGCCTAGAGCCAAACCAAATGCGTTGGGGTGACAAAACTCGGATAGAAAATCATAGTTAGCTCTGAGGACTCCTTTTTTGATTTTTGGCAAGCTTATTTTCATAAAATTGTCCGCTTCATCAACATAGTCGAGCACGTTCTTGATTAAAGGTACTCGCGAGTAACGGGGGTGGCTCTTATCTGGAAGTTTCTTCATCCCCAAGCTCATTGTTCTAAGGTAATCCGAAAATTCGGTTTCGTCGATGACCCCATTGTTAAATTGATGAAGCCCCTTAAGAAAAAAGGCGAAAGCCCCTGTTATTTCGTAGTGCGCACGTACGATTAAAAATGATGCCAGAACGTTTTTGTTATTCAAAGAGACAGCAAGAGCTTCCAACAGAGAGATTGTACGGACCAGTGCAGATAGAAGAAAATTAACGCAATTGGCTCCAAGCGGTCTTCGATGTTGAGAGTGAGAAATAGTGCGGCTGTAGAATCTTGACTGAAGTTCAACGCAATGCTTTTCCAATTCATCGAATTCAAATGAGTGTGCAGGCAAGATTGCTCGTATGTCAGCATTGATCTGCATTTTTAGATTTTCGCTACCTAGTTAGGGCAATTTGAAATATTCCCAATCACCGGTAAAAATATTCTTTTGATAGTAACCTATTTTATTTCCATCACTGTCAAAGACATTAATCTTGTTTTTATCAAATGTATCGACTTCTCGGTAACCGATAATTTTACCATCTTTATCTGTTATGTTTTCTCTTTGCTTATCAAAAGTATCAGGCTCTATAGAACTTTGTTTATCGCCATATTTGTCAAATAAATTTGTTTTTGATTTATCGAACACATCATTTTCTATGGTCTTAACCAACTCACCATCCTTGTTATAGACATTAATCTTTGATTTGTCAAATGTATCCACCTCGTAATAGCCAAGCAGCTGTCCATTTGAATCAAAAATGTTCATTTTTCCCTTGTCAAAAGGGTCTTGAACATATTTATAATCTTGTGCGAGCAAATTAGAGTAGGACACCATAAGCGTTATTATTAGCAGGAATATTTTGGTTAGTTTTCTCATAGGTGTACCCTCCAGTGATTAAAAATGTAAATTCGTGTGTTCTAACGGACCGGAGCTAAGCTGCGGCGACGTGCAGCCAAATCAATGGTAGACTATACGCGCGGCAGGCATCGCTTTTCCCTTAAAAATTTTTTTGGCGCGCGGCGAAATCGTCGACGGCTATTTCCGTCAGCTTGAGCGACTGGTTAGCCAGCAACAGATTATTTTATATTTTTGTGGTTTTGGTAACAAGCTTTGGGAAGACATATGAATTTAAATCAATCGTGTACGGCTTGTGAGGATAAAGAATATCATCGGAATCTGTGTACTCCACTTTCACTTTAAAGACTTTTTTATTGGGTTCAAGCCCGAGAGTTGAATACCCAGTCACAAGTGAATTATGCACTTCGCGGTCAGGAGCCAAGAATGATTGATTTAATAATGGGCTCCATAGTTCGGATCGCGCGCCTAATGCCTCCAATGATGGAGTGATCGTAACATTGATATTGAATGCTGGCCGATTACCAATATTTCGGATCGAAAGCCAGACTTGTTCATTTTCCAATGGAAGAGTTGCAATTACATATGGTCTTGCCTGTTCAAGAATTGCCTGTCGAGTTGATTTGAGAATCCAATAAGTTAAAAACACATAACCAGCGGTTAAAACGGAAAGGAATACATTTGAAACTCCATTGATTCTCTTGATGAAGCACGAATCAGCGAAGAAATAAATTAATACTACCGAAAGAAATATGGATAAGTAAACGAACTTTTCCGGCTTATTTTGCATGGGCATAGATACTTCCTTTACTGTTGCTGGCTAACGGACCGGAGCTAAGCTGCGGCGACGAAGTGCCGCAGCGACGGAATCCAGTCCGCGCGAGCTAAGTCATGTCCAACAAGTAACTGGTTGTTTCGCGCGTGTTAAATCATCGACGGCTGGTTCCGTCAGCTTGAGCGACTGGTTAGCCAGCACGTCAATTTGAATTCATTATATTCGACCCCATTTCAAAATCTATATATCGTGAAAGAATACAAGTCTCACCATCGCTGAAGTGTAATTTTGCGGTGCAAACGAATTCGCCATAAGCTGAAGTTGCAATGGGAAAATTGCGCGCTCGGTCATAGACGGTAAATATTTGACTTTTCCAGTAAGTTCCAAAGTAATACTCAACTTTTGATATTGAGGCAATTGTTGCATCCTTGTGAGGAATCAAATAAATGAGAATATCATATCGCTGTCCTTTTTGCGCGGATGGCACTATACGATGAACCAACATTATGCCGCGATTTGGTCTGTAGTACTGGATTCTTTCCCTTTCTCTCTCATCACCTTTGTCGTGTCGGCTCTCAAGAGTAGAACTCATTGGTTTAAGATCTTTGTCCGGAGCTACATAATTAGGACCAAGTTCAAAAGAAGCAAGTTTTAGAGATGCACCATGTTTTATTCTGAATGCGAGGCTGCCAGCGATTGATATGATTTGTTCTCTTAGCCAGAAAATGATAAGAGCGGCGAAGATTATCCATTTGAACAGTGAAACTCCCATAACGATAGGCTTAAGCTTTTCGATTGAGTCTATTTCATCTCTTAAAAAGAACAAAATTAGAGCCACAAGGATGAACCAGCGGTATTGAAAAAGGCTTCTAAAGAAATTCACTGTTCGTTGTTTCATAATGCGTTCTTTCGATAATGTAAGATAGTGCTGGCTAACGGACCGGAGCTAAGCTGCGGCGACGTGCAGCCAGTTCCATGTAGTCAATTGCGCGGACGTTCCTGCTGCTCAAATCATTTCCGGCGTACTGTCGCGCGGCGAAATCGTCGACGGCTGGTTCCGTCAGCTTGAGCGACTGGTTAGGCCGCCGACCTATATGTGACCAGATATTTTTTTATACCCCCATGTACCAGCTTGTAATATCAGATTGACGGATAGCCAAAAGGTCAATATCCCTCGCCGATTTGGAGAAATTTCATTCCAGCTGAATTGGGAAATAACTGCTGCAAGGAGAAACGCACCGCTAAATAATTCGGCGAAATCGCCATAGATTACCAATGTGTCAACTGGAGCTGTTGTTGACCTTTTTCTAATGTAAGCGATAACCCTATGAATAGTCGGATAGATGTTAAAGATTGAGTAAGGAAATACTATCGATCCACAAATGAAGAGGACCCCTCTAGCCGCCAAATCATTGTTCAAGAACGAATTCATAAAGCAATAAAGATAGAATAAAGTGGCGATTAAAAACGCTGCAAATTTGGATCGATCTGTTGGTGGTTTATCCATTTGATTCCTTGCTGAGGCGGCCTAACGGACCGGAGCTAAGCTGCGGCAACGAAGTGCCGCAGCGACGGAATCCAGTCCGCGCGTGGCAAGTCCTGTCCGATTGTAGCTGGTTGTTTCGCGCGCGTTAAATCATCGACGGCTGGTTCCGTCAGCTTGAGCGACTGGTTAGGCGGTTGCTCCGTGACAGACTTTCTTTTCTTCAAGAATGTGCCGTACAGTTTCAGTATTCTCGGTGGTAAATCCTATCTTGACTTTTTTACCAACAAGCGACATCAAGAATATTTCGTCTCTTTTCGGTCTCAGAATGTCAAGAGGATACCACGTTGTCAGATCTCTTGTACCCCAAATTCTCCATTTTCCTGTAGAGAGAGACGCATGCTCGACGGCGACTGAATTGATCTTATCAAAAGGGACTCGCTTTGAGGTTCCCGGGAAATAGTAGTGTTTGAAGACAATAGAATCTGAGGTGATCACAATGAGCCTGTCTTTATAGATGACGTTTTCGTCCATGGTTAGTGTCTCCTTTGCATGTAGAGTGCTGCAACCGCCTAACGAACCGGAGCTAAGCTGCGGCGACGTGCAGCCAGATCAATCGTAGACTATACGCGCGCCAGGCATCGCCATTTTCTTAAAAACTTTTTTTCCTCGCGCGGCGAAATCACCGACGGCTATTTCCGTCAGCTTGAGCGACTGGTTAGCCGGCATTGCCGATAATATTTAGTGGAAATATTTCGTGAGCAGATCCCAATAGTGGCTCTGCCAACCCACCGCGAGATGATCATGCCAATTCTCTGGAAACCCGGTGTGGTCGAACACTAAGTGCGTTCCCGACCCTTGCGCCTTGAGTTCGAACTTGACGATCGAATACACGCCTGCCGGCCAATCCACAACGCGCCAAGCCTGAACGATTCGTTGATTGGGTACTAATTCTACGTTTCGACCAACAATGTGCCCATCGAACAACGAGAAGGCACCTCCAAGGCTTCGATCTATTTGAGCTGACTTTGCAGTGAACTCGCCTGAGAGGGCGGAGAACTCACAGAATTGTTTCGTATCGAGCAACGCTTCGTATACTTGTTCAGGGCTTACCTTAAAATCAACCTCCTGGTGAATAGTGATTGATTTAAGTGTAACTCCTTTGTTTGGCAATCGGGCCATAGAATCCTGTTTCGCCTGAGCAAGAACATGTATCTGCAGGAACAAGGTTATGGCGACAAGAGTCGTAATTTTTTTGATCATAGAATATCTCCTATTGTTTAGAAACTGATTGTGCAATGCCGGCTAACGAACCGGAGCTAAGCTGCGGCAACGAAGTGCCGCAGCGACGGAATCCAGTCCGCGCGAGCTAAGTCCCGTCAGATTGTAGCTGTTTGTTTCGCGCGTGCAAAATCGTCGACGGCTGGTTCCGTCAGCTTGAGCGACTGGTTAGGTGGCAGAGAGAGTTGGTTAATCTGCACAATACCTCGCGCTAAGAATGCTTTATATTTGGTGCTTTTTATAGACATAGCTCTCAAGCAAGATTACATGGGAAGCTTTCGAACTTGTACGCAAGAAGATACCACCACCCATTCTACTAAATAAATTCGACTGTTAGTAGACTCAAGCTTATGGAAGCTCAATTGGAAAAGCGAATCTTGAATTACTGAAACTATTTCTTTCTTAGCCATTCCAAGTTTTTGCCACCTAACGGACCGGAGCTAAGCTGCGGCAACGAAGTGCCGCAGCAACGAATCCAGTCCGCGCGAGCTAAGTCATGTCCAACAAGTAACTGTTTGTTTCGCGCGTGTTAAATCATCGACGGCTACTTCCGTCAGCTTGAGCGACTGGTTAGGCGGCGATGCTTGTATGTTGATACGAATACCCATTCGTACTATTACCTGTTTTACATTAGAAACAATTTCTAAAAAATAACAATACTGCAAGTTGCGGTATGTACTACACCACCGACTTTAAAGGGAACATGTTGGTAGATAAAAGACTGGATGTAGATCAATTCTTTTCACCCCAAATATTTTTTTCTTTTATAACCACTTTGTATCGCCGCCTAACGGATCGGAGCTAAGCTGCGGCAGCGAACAGCCGCCGCCATGTAGTTCGTTGCGCGGACGTTCCAATCATCGGCGCTAAGTCAGTCCAACACCGCGCGGCGAAATCGTCGACGGCTGGTTCCGTCAGCTTGAGCGACTGGTTAGGCGGCAAAACCATTATGATTCATCGAGAATTTTTTTTCACGCTTTGTTTCTTCTCGTTGGGTTGACCTTTACCTTTGGTAATGAGGTTGCGCAGACTACTCTTTATATATGAACCCCATGCGTTTGAGCAGGCGCCATAGCATTCAATGTCAGGAACTAATCCCACGTGGGTGAAGCGAACCTCGGTCTTATCACCCTTTTTAGCAATTTCGAAAGTAATCTTTGTCCCTTTCCATTCGCTTTTGTCTTTAACAAAATTAATGGAACTGTCTACAACAAGCCAAACAATTTTTTTGCCAGGAATGAATTCTGTTATCTTTTGTTTGGAATAATGGTGGGGAGCGTAACGATATGTAAACTCCTCGCCGAGTTTGTCGGTGCTGCCTTCAATTCCAGGCTCTCCCGTCCACCATCCATGAACATTATTGATGGCCGCAAAGACCTCCTTCGGAGTTTTGGCTACTGTAAAGGCAGTCGTGTAATTTTGAGCTTTGTTCATGTATACTCCATTGTTTAATTGTTCGCCTGTGTTTTGCCGCCTAACGGACCGGAGCTAAGCTGCGGCAACGAAGTGCCGCAGCGACGGAATCCAGTCCGCGCGTGGCAAGTCATGTCCAATAGTAGCTGGTTGTTTCGCGCGTGTTAAATCATCGACGGCTGGTTCCGTCAGCTTGAGCGACTGGTTAGGGCGCATTGCTCGGCGATTGTGATTTAGCTTCATCAAAGAATAGCTCTATAGCTTTTGATAAATGACCGAAAGTTCTCGCAATAGGCAAATTCTTCGCAGAAAGTCTGAAAGGTTTAGTTGACTTCTTCTTTTCTTCTACCATTTTGTCGACGTTTGGATCATAATATGATTCATCTACGTACTCGTTATAACTTAACGTAATGTCTGGAATCTTTTTTAACTTCCCATTCTTGAAAACATTGAAAAGTGATATTGAATCGGAAGAAAGATCGACATGCCAACCAAGATGTTCCAATTCTGAAACCCTTCCTGACAATGCTTCTTCGATAGTCTTGAATTCTTCCACTTGCGGTGGAAGAGTGGGATCATAATTTGGAGCATGAGAATCAGCATCGACCAGTTCAATTTTGGAAAGAATAAATTCTTTTACAATTCCTGTTGAGATATCCCGAGCGCGTGTCTCAGTTGAAGTAACTGTAATTGGACTGATTTCACGTTGACTTCCTGGTTGACTGCCGCCGTGATAAATTATACGAATGACTTCGCCAGTTCGTGCAGCTTTAGCAAGTATTTGTTGGAGTTCGGTGCTCATAAGCAATGCGCCCTAACGAACCGGAGCTAAGCTGCGGCGACGTGCAGCCAAATCAATGGTAGAATATACGCGCGGCAGACATTGTCTTTCCCTTAAAAATTTTTTGCGCGCGGCGAAAAGCTGGCGGCTGGTTCCGTCAGCTTGAGCGACTGGTTAGGCGGCTTTCCCTTTACCGCGATGGAGAGTTGTTTGTTCTCGCACTTTGTCCGCGAGTAGTATCTTTAACAACGATTGATAGGGAACATCTTGTTTATTCGCCAAGACCCTTATCTCTTCAATCAATGATTCTGGTAACCGTATAGAAATAGTTCGGCTTGTAGCCTTTAAATTGGGAAAGCGAACAGGTTTTGCCTTACTCCAATCCAAATAGTCAGTAGAGTCATTCTTTGACCAGAAATTCCTCTCTTCTGCCTCAGATTTAAATTTTGGTATACTTTTCTTTTTGTTCATTATAGCTATTCCTTTCTTTTCTGCTCATTTCCCGTGCCGAGATGACTCTGATTTTTTCTTTGCGAATTGTGAAGGAGATAAATAGCAATCGGTCTTTGTTAGTGTGGCCTAATGCATGATATCTTTCTTCCTTCTCAGAATGTTTTATATCAGGAAGAATGAAAAGAGGTTCATTAAAGAAAACGTCTTCACATTCCTGCCATAAAACTTTATGTTTAGCCCAATTCTTAGTTTGGTTAGCTTGATCCCATTCAAAACTGATAATTTCTAAGTTTAAATTCATATATATTGAATATATACCATTTTTATCAAAAAGCAACTTCCGTTTATATAGGGAAAGCCGCCTAACGGACCGGAGCTAAGCTGCGGCGGCGAACTGTAAGTTCCATGCAGCCCGTTGCGCGGACGTGACGGTCAGATGCTTCTAAATCCGTCCCACAACGCGCGGCGAAATCATCGACGGCTGGTTCCGTCAGCTTGAGCGACTGGTTATACCGCACGCAAAGTGAATACTCTAAATCCATCTCTATAAAGAAATAAATACCCTCAAAGACAAGAAAAGTATTATCAATTGCCAAGTTCCTCTTGTATCCATTTTTCGGCGTCGGGAGAATAGCCGTAACTTGCGAAAGAGCCACGAACAATCTCAGAGACAAAAATAATCTCGTCTTGGTACGTAACTTCACGTATATTCATCAAGATGGATTCGGCAGAAAGACCTGTTATGACAATCCAACAAGAGCTATTTATTTCTAAATAGGTACCGAACTCTTTCAATTTTAGAAGCAGGGGAGCGCGATTTAATTCTTTATTAATTTCAAATACTATAATAAATGGCTTGTTAACGGAACGTTCTAATGCTTTCCTACGCTCTAATGATGTTTCATCCATGATATTGTTCCTTCATATTGTCCGCGTCAGAGTTATTTGTGCGTGCGGTATAACGGACCGGAGCTAAGCTGCGGCGGCGAAGTGCCGCAGCGACGGAATCCAGTCCGCGCGAGCTAAGTCATGTCCAACAAGTAACTGTTTGTTTCGCGCGTGCGAAATCGTCGACGGCTACTTCCGTCAGCTTGAGCGACTGGTTAGGCAGCATAAAGTTTTAAATAGAAAATAGTAGACCTGCAGATAATTGAATTCCGCGAGTATGAACTGGACTGGTTTTGGAAATGTTCAATAAACCCGATGAATACTTGTAATCAAGATTTGCTTTAATTAATGGCGCGATACTAAACTCTAAACCCGCTCCAGCATCCACCCCCAAATCAAAGCTTTTATAACTACTCCTATCATCTATCTCTGGATAATTGGGGTTTGAGGTTGCTTTTGCAGAAAGAAGATAGCCCACATTAGGACCTAAAAAAATATGTGGTGAGAAAACCGGTAATGGCAAATTGGCTTTAAGTTCGACGGGAACTTGAAAATATTGATTTCGCTCTTTAACTATTGACGGTCCACCCATGTCAGGGAAATAAACATCTGAACCTTTCTGAATATAGGATGGTTCTACTCGAATTGACAATAATGGAATCAATGGGACTTCTACAATTGCACCAAATGAAGGGCCCAGTGAAGACTTAGCTGATGCTCCTATCAGATTTCCAATTGAAAACGCACTCCAGTTTAAACCAATAGTTGGGCCTATCAGTATTTGAGCGGTGTCCTTTTGGATACCAAAGAGAAGAAAACAGATGATTAAGTATGTTTTGATTTTCCAATTGATCGAGGCCATGAGTTTCATCCTCTTACGTTATTCTGAATATCGGTTCATGCTGCCTAACGGACCGGAGCTAAGCTGCGGCGGCGAACAGCCGCCGCAATGTAGTTCGCTGCGCGGACGTTCCAGTCAGATGTGCTAAATCCGTCCCACAACGCGCGGCGAAATCGTCGACGGCTGGTTCCGTCAGCTTGAGCGACTGGTTAGCCCGCTTGCACTGTACGATTGCGAATGCCGTCAGATTAATTATGATTGATTTCAAAATTTAGTATCAATATGTTTTTCGTATTGTTTGAGAGCCAACTTGTGCTGGGTTTCTATCCTTGCGATTTCATCTTTATGAGTAGTGGATATTTTGGTACTGACTCCTCCTCCTTCGATTGGATGGCGCACGATTGCAGAATACCATATGGTTTGTTTGAAACGACGAGAAGGAAAAAGGGGAAATCGAGAGAAGTATCGACCCTTAAATCTAATTCTGATATAGAAATTCTTGAGACACCACTCACCAAGGTTGAATCCATAATTAAATTGAGATTTTCCGCCAATTGTAAATAGGAATTTATCCTCAATATGGTGAGATGGTATTTCATTTAACTCGGAATCGTAACAGTTAATTAGCAAAGTAAGCTTATGAAGATTGACATCTCCCGGGTTATTAAAAACGAGCAGCAAATGGTTTCCATCAAACAGGTTCTGTCCATATGGCATTATTGTTGGCTGTTCTCTTCTGTTCAATATCAAGGTAAGCGCTGAAAAGAAGAATGACACAAATAATGCGATTGCGCTTATAAGTTCTGACATTGTCCAATTTGAATTGTTAGATGTTTCTGTCATGACAGCTCTCTATTGATGGAATGCCATTGTTTTGGAAATGCAAGCGGGCTAACGAACCGGAGCTAAGCTGCGGCAACGAAGTGCCGCAGCAACCGAATCCAATCCGCGCGTGGTATGTCCCGTCCAATTGTAACTGGTTGTTTCGCGCGTGTTAAATCACCGACGGCTGGTTCCGTCAGCTTGAGCGACTGGTTAGGTGGCAGAGAGAGTTGGTTAATCTGCACAATTTCTCGCGCTAAGAATGCTTTATATTTGGTGCTTTTTGTAGACATAGCTCCCAAGCAAGATTACATGGGAAGCTTTCAAACTTGTACGCAAGAAGATACCAACACACATTCTACTAAATAAATTCGACTATTTGTAGACTCAAGCTTTTGGAAGCTCAATTGGAAAAGCGAATCTCGAATTACTGAAACTATTTCTTTCTTAGCCATTCCAAGTTTTTGCCACCTAACGGACCGGAGCTAAGCTGCGGCAACGAAGTGCCGCAGCGACGGAATCCAGTCCGCGCGAGGCAGGTCACGTCCGATAGTAGCTGGTTGTTTCGCGCGCATTAAATTGTCGACGGCTACTTCCGTCAGCTTGAGCGACTGGTTAGGCGGCATTACAAACTAAATGAAGTGTGAAATGATCGCCGTTGTGACTTATTTCCAAGTCTTTAGTGAAAGTACTTTGTAAGCAGGTCCCAATAGTTCGACTTCCAACCCGCTGCAAGATGATCGTGAAACTCCGCTGAAAAGCCATTGTGGTCAAAAACCAAATGCGTCCCTGATCCTTGCGATTTGAATTCGAACTTCACGATTGAATAGACTCCAGCGGGCCAATTAGCAACGCGCCACGCTTGAACAATCATATGATTCGGTACTAATTCTATATTTCGGCCAACAATACGACCGCCAAACAACGAAAAAGCACCGCCGACGACACTATCAATTTCAGCTGGTGCACCCGAAAATTTGCTGAATTGTTTGCTGTCGAGAAGGGCATCATAAACACGCTGAGGACTCACAGCGAAATCAATTTCTTGGTGAATCGTAGTCGACATACTTGTGACATCTTTACCTGGGTGTTCGACCATCGTATCCTGTTTTTGTTGACCAAGAGCAGGCCGGTTTAGAAGACAGATTGTGGCGATAAGAATTACAAGGTTAAAGAATTTGTAGCGCATAAAATGTCTCCTTTTGTTTGTGAGTTATGCTGAGTAATGCCGCCTAACGGACCGGAGCTAAGCTGCGGCGGCCAAAAGCCGCCGCGATGCAGTTCGTTGCGCGGACGTTCCGATCATCGGCGCTAAGTCAGTCCAACGCCGCGCGGCGAAATCGTCGACGGCTACTTCCGTCAGCTTGAGCGACTGGTTAGGGCGCATTACTTTGTAAATGCTTTTAGTTTTTCCTCAACTTGGAGAAAGCGAACGATCGGGGACTTAACGTCCTTTGTTTCGTCTTTCGCAAGTTTGCGAAGCTCGATCAAGCAATCAAGAAAACGTTTGTTAATAACGAGATCTAGATCAATGTTAAACTGTTGTTTAACTCTTCGACTAATTTCCTCAACATCCTTCATCTGGTTATGTTTCGCAGTCGCTTTTTGATTCTTGACAATGGGCGACCACAACATCACATGAATTTTGTAATCGCTGAAGAACTTCTTGGCATACTTAATATCCTTTGAAAACTTGCTTATTAACCTGTTTACGTTGTCTGGGACCTTATCCTTTGTGTACATCAAGCCAGTAACTAAGTGAATGGCAACCTCACAAACATACAGTTCTTTATGCTTTAGGTTCAATCCAACCACGTCAATTTCTCCCTGAGAATCGTCTGTAAACAAATTGCGTTGGATAAATTCGCAACCTTTGACGTACTCAAGATACGCTGCGACTATATCTTCACCAATGTTCATTGATCGTACCTTTCAGTAATGCGCCCTAACGGACCGGAGCTAAGCTGCGGCGGCGAACAGCCGCCGCAAGGTAGTTCGTTGCGCGGACGTTCCGATCATCGGCGCTAAGTCAGTCCAACGCCGCGCGGCGAAATCGTCGACGGCTGGTTCCGTCAGCTTGAGCGACTGGTTAGCCCGCACCTTCTAGTAGGAAATTGATTCTTTCTTGTGTGACAATCCAATTTTGAGGGATCGCATCCGTCAAACCTTTGGCGACTCCTTTTTTATAATTATAATTTTCCAAGAGCATTGTATTTCCACGTCCATTGCGACCGTCCTTGAGCTCCTTAGCAATTTGTTCAACAGTCGCTATATAAACCCTCGGCATTTCCCCGAGTTTAACTCCCCAGGTACTGAACAAAGCAATAAATTATTTTCTTTGTGTGGCGTTTAACCCAGTAGTCAATAGCTTCATGATAAGTCCGACCTCGCTTGTAACTTTGAACCAAGCCCCAACCGCCATCCTGACTGCCCTTGACTGAAACTTTTAGAAAATGGTCTCCTTTTGTAATGAGCAAGTCATATTCTGGTTGATTGGCGCCATATTGAATCGACACATCACATCCGGCTTGTGCAAAAATACTTGCTGCTATTGCTTCGGCTGCTACTGATACATGAAAAGGTTTCATTGGAGCCTCTTTTAAAAGGTGCGGGCTAACGGTACCGAGCTAACCTGCGGCAACGAAGTGCCGCAGGAACGGAATCCAGTCCGCGCGAGCCAAGTCCCGTCCGATTGTAACTGGCTGTTTCGCGCGTGCAAAATCATCGACGGCTGGTTCCGTCAGGTTGAGCGAGTGGTTATGCCACTGCAAGTTTAGCACGTTAGCGCGATTGTAGATTTAGATTCTGTTTTTAGTTTGAATCTGTTTCCCGACAAACTCGCTGGCGGCGGGAACTGGCTTTTCTATCCTAGAAAAAACGACGCCCCGAGCATTAGAAACTGGTTTGAAGAGCTGATCTTTCATTTACTTGTTGATGTAAACCAACCCGCCGCCAGCGAGGCATAACGGACCGGAGCTAAGCTGCGGCGACGTGCAGCCAAATCAATCGTAGACTATACGCGCGGCAGACATTGCCTTTCCCTAAAAATTTTTTTTCGCGCGCGGCCAAATCGTCGACGGCTGGTTCCGTCAGCTTGAGCGACTGGTTAGGTGGCGCCTGATTTGTTTTCGCGGCTTTGGCTTTCGTAGTTGTTTAAATGATTGCATATATTTGCTCAAGCGATTTTCCGACATTTGTATTCTGACTGTTCCACTTCTGTACGGAACAAGATGACGCCGGGTTTTGCTGCCGGGGTGAACTACCGCTTCAATATAGAATACTTTCTTCGCCCACTTTTTTCCTTTTACTGCCCTTTTTAATGTTCGTTGATCTTTTCGTTGTATGCCATAGCGAGTTCGGCGGAATTTAAGTTCAAGAAGATACACTAACTTTCCATTTCGTAAAAGAGCGATGTCAGGATGCGCGCCTCTTTTTCTTCCTTTTAACCCTCGAAGCAACGGTTCGTTGAGTATCTCCCAATCAGAGTTTTTACCGAAAAATCGGCGGAGATGAAAATATGTACATGCGTGAAGATCTCGTTCGCGAAAGATCCTGAAAACTCGACCGCTGAAATCATTCTGCAATCTGTCTTTAAGTTCGCGACGTATAAAAGCATTTACGGCATTTGGTTTGAGAATTGGCATATGACCTCTCTATTTATCGTTAGCTTGTTGCGCCACCTAACGAACCGGAGCTAAGCTGCGGCAACGAAGTGCCGCAGCGACGGAATCCAGTCCGCGCGTGGCAGGTCATGTCCAATAGTAGCTGGTTGTTTCGCGCGTGTTAAATCGTCGACGGCTGGTTCCGTCAGCTTGAGCGACTGGTTAGGCGGCGATAAGTGCGTGTTGATAAGGATACCTTTTCGTATTGACCAACTACATGATGTTAGAAACTCTTTATTAGAAGCGCAATACCAAGATTTTGGTATTTGATAAAGTATCGAATTTGTTGAATGCTGCGTCTGAAAGGGGAGTAGTTGGTGGATAAGATGACTGTTTGTAGAGCAATTCTTTCACCCCTTTTTTCTTTTTAGACTTTGTTCGCGCCGCCTAACGGACCGGAGCTAAGCTGCGGCGACGTGCAGCCAAATCAATGGTAGAATATACGCGCGGCAGACATCGCCTTTCCCTTAAAAATTTTTTGGCGCGCGGCGAAAAGCTGACGGCTGGTTCCGTCAGCTTGAGCGACTGGTTAGGCCGCGAAGGGATTAAAGTCGCACCAAGTCTCATTTTTTAGCCATAGCCACTCTATAAAATTCATAACCTTTTTCATTTCTGGCTGGCAAATATTTATTCCTGTATTCGTTCGCACCCAAATCTTCAAGAAGTGCAAGGCTGAATTGTCTTAAATACAGCGATAATTGATCGGGTAGAAAACCAAAGGTCCAATGTTCCTCAATATTTTCAAGACTGCTCAAAAGGTTTTCACCGCCAAAGTATAAGCTTGGATTGTTAAGCAATTGTTGATGAATGTATGTAAAAATAACAAAACTACCTTTTGGGAATTTGGCAATGAATGAAAATGTATTGTTGATAGCTTTCTCTTCCAAATAATTGGTTACTCCCTCCCAAATTATTGTTGTTGGCTTCATGAAATCAAAATTGTTTTGTTTAGCTAATTCGATGAGACTGTGTTTGTTAAAATCAATTGGGTGATAGGTAACATTTTTGTGAAGCTCTCTGGTGTTTTTTTTAAGTACTTCAATCTTGAAATTTAAGGTATTCGGATGGTCAATTTCTATGACTGGAATTGATCTTAGGAAGTCAAGTCGTAATGCTCTTGTGTCAAACCCGGCGCCCAAAATGATTACTTGTTTAATTCCATCATTTATTGTCTTTTGCAAGAGGTCATCAATATATTTTGTTCTTGCAACGCCCGATGAAAATGCACCGGGTATTCTTTTTTGAATCATTTTATTGACAAACTTTCTGAAAACTGAAATTTTCGATGCCTTAGTTACAAGTTTCAGGCCGTTGTCCAAAAAGTCAATTGCATATGGGTCTATAAACAATCTATCGTTTGAATTACGATTTGTTTCAAGGGCTCTGAATAAAGCCATATATTGTGCTGTCCGGCTTGCTTTATTAATTTTCATTTTTATCTGAACCTGTAATAAACACTAGCGTGTTTGGGCATTAGGTCCATGACCATAGCTTTCGCGGCCTAACGGACCGGAGCTAAGCTGCGGCAACGAAGTGCCGCAGCGACGGAAACCAGTCCGCGCGTGGTATGTCCAGTCCGAAAGTAACTGGTTGTTTCGCGCGTGCTAAATCGTCGACGGCTGGTTCCGTCAGCTTGAGCGACTGGTTAGGTGGCAAACATGACGGTAAACCAGTATGTCGCTGCACATTAAGAATGCTTTCGTTTTTGATACTATTTATAAACATAGCTCACAACTATGATTGCCAGGAAAGTTTCCGTATGAGATGATACCACTTTCTTGCAGACATTGCAATTAGAAAATCTGACTGCTTATAGATTCATATCTTTGGAAGCTTGAATCAAAAAATGAGGCTTGAATTACTGAAACTATTTCTTTCTTAGTGAACCCTTGTTTTTTTTGCCACCTAACGGACCGGAGCTAAGCTGCGGCGACGTGCAGCCAAATCAATCGTAGACTATACGCGCGGCAGACATCGCCTTTCCCTAAAAATTTTTCTTTCGCGCGGCGAAAAGCTGACGGCTGGTTCCGTCAGCTTGAGCGACTGGTTAGCTGGCATACAACTAATAGTTTGAGTGTAAAACAAATGCGTCAAATACTCTCAAAGCAAAACTCTTTGCAGAAATATAGCCGACGTTTTGAAGATGCCAAACATAATAGCCGAATGCGGTGTCTTTGAGCCATAGATGGAACATTAGCTTAGGGTTTTGGAACGTTACAATATCTTGTGCCACGATATAACCATCTCCGGCGATATAGATTTTTAGTGACATTTTGTATCGATTCAAGATTAATTCACTTGCCTTTTGTTCGAGACCAATTTTTGCCGGATCTTCTGCTTGAAGATTGATAATATCAATTTGCTTAGATAGAATCTTACAAATCAGTGCAAAACTCTCTTGCGTTTTTGGAACTTTATCAGGTTGTCCGGAAGAAATTGTCAATCGATGAATTCTAACCGCACTTCGCCTTAAGAGAGGTAATCTAACGGCCTGATCATAGATCCACTGAGTGATATTTAGAAAGGAGAAAGGAATAAACAAAAGTGAATCTCTTATGAAACGAATTGGTTTCCTGATTAGACGAAACGACATAGATCGGAAAAAAAGCTTAATGGTTCTGTTTGAGGCGCCTAGAAATAGTGAGGGTTTTGTGGTCTTAATGACCTTGAATATCTTATCTCGTGTGACATGAGATTCCAAGATAGTGTATTTCAACATTAAGTCATCATTAAGTTGTTCCATTTCTTTAAAAAAAAGAAAATAGGTCCTCAATAGTTTCCATGGCCTATGTGGGCCAATTTGATAATAAATTTCGAGGTACATGTTTGCATCGGAATCTATAATCATGTTTGAACGATTTAATAACTCTGAAAATTCTAGGTGCAGCGATCGCTCAGATTTAGGAAGAATATTAAAGGGTGAAAAAAGACTCTTTTGAACTGATGAAACATTCGCTAGTGTTAATGGATAACTTGACCAAGTGTTTGAGGCAAAATATACTGCATGATCGGGATTGAGCGCGTGAGTTTTGTATATGCGTATCGCAAAATCAAGTATCGAACCATACTTATTGCGATGATTTCCAATTTGAATTGAACACATAACGGAATTGAGCATCACGTATTTGCCCACGAGATTGGGTGCTTTCTTGGCAAGGATAAAAGCCTTGCTTCCAAGAAACATTCTTGGCTTGAAGGGGAGCAGATAAGCGTTGATGAATGTTAAAAGGCCTAATAACCCTCCGATGAACCCAATTAGATTACCAATCCATTTCTCATCGAAAATTTTCAGAATTTCAGGCATTGCTTTTGTCTTTCATTGTTTTTATGCCAGCTAACGAACCGGAGCTAAGCTGCGGCGACGTGCAACGTCGCCGCGGTAGTCATTCCGCGCGTGGTATGTCCAGTCCGATTGTAGCTGGTTGTTTCGCGCGCATTAAATCACCAACGGCTGGTTCCGTCAGCTTGAGCGACTGGTTAGGTTGCCTGCGGGGGTAAATTAAGCGGATTTGGCAAGGCGGAACGATTGAGCATCCAAAGAACGAAGAGCTTTTTGGATTGAGTCTACCGCTTTGTCTTCAAAGTAAACTTCCCCGCATTGCGTGCACACCCATGCCGGAACAGCATCCATTACAAGATGATAGCTTTTCCGATCTGCATGGTATGGCGCCGTTCCCCGTTTAAGTTTTCCTTGGCATTGGATACATTTCATTTTTTTACCCTTTCCCGAAAATTCTCATTCCACTCATCAGCCGATGGTAAGTAAGCTGTAATAATAGCTAAGTAATCATTCTTTGGGGAACATACAACGTGAATTGGTCTTCCTTCGGTTCCAAAGCCTAAAATAAGACAACTATGCCCGCGCTGATCATCGGGATAGTCCTCGATAATCACACCTTTTTCAATAATTGAACGAATTTCTGCAGAAGTAATCATTCTCTCAGGCCGAATCATTTGATTAACGGCGTGAGGCAGAAAAAGTAGTCTCTTTTTGCCGGCTTTTCGTACTATTGCAATAAAGTTGTCAGGACTGGCCATTTTATCTTAACTGTAATGTACAAAAAATATTTCAGGCAACCTAACGGACCGGAGCTAAGCTGCGGCAACGAAGTGCCGCAGCAATGGAATCCAGTCCGCGCGTGGTATGTCCAGTCCAACAAGTAACTGTTTGTTTCGCGCGTGTTAAATCATCGACGGCTACTTCCGTCAGCTTGAGCGACTGGTTAGGCGGCGAAGCGTGCCAGTTAATCCGCAGACCAGTTCGTATCAAGAATGTTTCGTATTTGATGCTGTTTATAAACATAGCTCCCAACTATGATTGCCAGGTAAGCTCTCCGTGGCAGATAATACCGTTTTATTGTAGTTATTGCAATTAGAAAATCTGACTGCTTATAGATTCAATCTCGTACCACTTTTGTTCTTTTCTTTTACCACCTTATTTTCGCCGCCTAACGAACCGGAGCTAAGCTGCGGCGGCGAAAAGCCGCCGCAAGGTAGCGCGCTGCGCGGACGTTCCGATCAAATGTGCTAAGTCCGTCCAGCAACGCGCGGCGAAATCGTCGACGGCTGGTTCCGTCAGCTTGAGCGACTGGTTAGGTTGCCATTACGGATTTGAAAGCACTGCAGAAGGAAAGCGTGTTTTGTGATAGACAAAGGTTGAATCGTTTTCCGATATTAGTTTATGATCCTTGAAAGTGAAATTGATATCTCTAAATAATAACTCTGTTGTTGCCTCAGTGCAATGTGTTGTGATAGTTGTAGTGCCGTCTCGAATAGTTATTTCATATGAACCCTTTCCATAATTGTCCACGAAAGCACCTGGCCCATTAGTCGCGAAGTTCAAAAGCTGACCATCTTCTGAGTAATATCCGTTTCTTTTGAAATTTAGGGTAAAAGTCTGTTTTGCATAGCCGAGCAAATCGACCTTTTCCCAATATCCTAATATCTGTTTTTGGACTTCGTTCTTAATTCGAATCTCTTCTTTGGTAACAAGGGCTCCTATGGAGTCGGAAAGATTATGGACTTGAGAATAAAATGGAAGATTGTTCGGTATGTAATTAAGAATACTTAAAGCGTCAGAAAATTTTCCTTGTCGGCCATAAATTTTTGCTATTTCGTATTGGGCACTATAGAAGATTTCGTCACCCTCTTCTGAACCTTCAACGTCGAGCGGGATATCGTTCGGGATGTCCGATAAGATAGCAATAGCCTGTTGATAGTCTTTCTGCTCAATGGCTTTAAGAGCAATTTCATATTTCGCTCGATGGCAGAGATTCTTTGCAGCAACGGAAATAGTAACGTCGCCTGGAAAGTGTTCTAGAAGCGCAATTGTTTTTTGAAAATCTTTATTGGTAAAATTCTTTTGGGCTTCGGCCAAGATAGGTCTGCAAAGCTCCGTTTTAGCTGCAGTTATTCCTTCTTGTGCCAATGCATACTTTCCATCTAAAGGCTGAATCAAAGAAAAAAATTGAATCGCCACAGTCCATTGCTTGTTTTTGAGGGCCGATTCACCTTTGTCAAAATCTGTAGGCAAGAAAATGAAATACGTTAAAAGGGCGATCACCGCAAAGATGCCGGTGACAAGAAACAATCGATTTACCTGTGACAATCGCTGCCAGAAAAGAAGAAGTTGTTTTGGAATACTGATCTTGTTCATTTGCTTGGCTCCGTCAGTTTGGCTAGAAGTCCTTTCTTATTGCGTTAGGAAAACGAATCATAAAGGCATTTATGCACCTCTTGTTGTTGGAGACAATCCATGCATACTTGCCAACTTTATATCTGAGAACGAGTCCTGCCCGAAAAAATTGTTCGAAGCAACCATACCAATCCCAGCCTCTTGGATGGTATTGATGAGGTTGAAAACGTTGTTGCTTGAATTCACCGAGGTCGACAGAACTAACATAGCACAGTCTTTTTTTTCTCATTAAAGCGATTATTAATTTCCAGAACTCTTTGCAAGATAGATTGGAATATTTAGGCATATTGATCTCCTTCGTAGAAAGCTATTTTGGCAACCTAACGGACCGGAGCTAAGCTGCGGCAACGAAGTGCCGCAGCGACGGAATCCAATCCGCGCGTGGTAGGTCACGTCCAACAGTAGCTGGTTGTTTCGCGCGTGCAAAATCGTCGACGGCTACTTCCGTCAGCTTGAGCGACTGGTTAGGTGGCAAAGGCAGTTGGTTAACCTGCATACAGCTTCGCACTAAGAATGTTTTGATTTTGGTTATAAACATAGCTCCCAACTATGATTGCCTAGTAAGTCTCCGTACGAGATGATACCACTTTCTTGCTGTGATTGCAATTAGAATATCCAACTGCTTATAGACTCAATCTTTTGAAAACCAGATTGATAGAAATAACTTGAAAGATCGAAACTATTGCTCTCTTTGCGAACCTAAGTTTTCTTTGCCACCTAACGGACCGGAGCTAAGCTGCGGCAACGTGCAGCCAGTTCCATGTAGACTATACGCGCGACAGATATCGCCATTTCCCTTAAAAATTTTTCTGGCGCGCGGCGAAATCGCCGACGGCTGGTTCCGTCAGCTTGAGCGACTGGTTAGCCCGCACGGAATTTATCTTTTGAAATAAATTGTGTCTTCAGTTCTTTCAATTTTCAATTTATTCCGTGATGCCCACTGCCTAATTTGCTCCCAAGAAGAAGGTTTCCCTCGGCCTTCTTTGAAGGCAGTGTTGATAAGGATATCTAAATCTACTTCACAATAGCCGTCCTTTTCGACATCGTTTACAATGTCGTCGACTATAGCTGTATAGGCATCGCTTATTGTTCTCTCAGAATACCAAATGTTTCGGCAAGAAGTACATTCAAACATTGAGCGACCATCAACTTCAGTTTCGACGTTTGAGGTACTTCCACACTTTGCGCATTTATTTTCTTTTGTCAATGAAAATATCCTTTCGTGCAGGACAACTATGATTGGATTTAATCTAAACGACTTTTGTGTTTAAGATTTTCCCTCTTGAGCTCTTCGAAAATAGGGCTGGCAAATTTATCAAAGAATACTTCATCGAAGTATGTAACAGATTCACTATTGTTTTCATCCTGTCGTTCAAAAGTAATAAGTCTATCCCCGCTATTAAACCAAGCCTTTACTTGCATTTCGACACTCCCAATTTGGAATCCCTGAGTGACTTTGGGGCCATATTTTTTATCCAGATCGGCTGAGAAAGAATTTTCAATGTTTGCAGTCTGATTAATAACTACTGCTATTAGAGATGAATTATAAAAAGCGAATCCCATTTGATTTCCACGGTCCCTATAAACAACAATTTTTTCCTCAATGCTTGCGAAAGGATTTGGTATTGTACCATCTGGGCTTGTTCCGTACTTGCAATAAAAGGCAATACACGCAGGAATATATAATCCAAAATCCTTCCAACCGTTTTTGAGTTCTGGAGCCAATGACAATACTTCTTCCACTTTCATACCCCACCTAAATTGTTTATATCCACTTTGAGAAAATGAATTTTGTAAAACTTGATTTTTGTTATCGCCTACAGCTTGATCTTTATTACACGAAACAAATGCTATTAGAATTATTATCGATAATAAATACGCAATGGTTTTCATTTTTATCTCTTATCAAGTGAGTCCGATTGTAGAATTGTTGGAAGTTGTAAGGAATCGAGAATGAGCACTTCCTGCAATTGCCCTTTTGTTTCCATAACCCTTTTATGAGCGTCGATAACATATTGTTTAAATTCAGGATGTTTATTAGAATCAATCTTTTGTAACTCGACCGCGATATTATAAATCATACAAGCATAAATGTTTTGAAGCATTATCGCCTGATAATGTGGAATATGTTTCTCCATGTTCTGCTTACTTTTCTCATCCATAAAGACCTCATGATGAAGTTATTAAAAAACCGCGTTTGTTCTTGCGGGCTAACGGACCGGAGCTAAGCTGCGGCGACGAAGTGCCGCAGCGACGGAATCCAATCCGCGCGTGGTAGGTCACGTCCAACAGTAGCTGGTTGTTTCGCGCGTGCAAAATCGTCGACGGCTGGTTCCGTCAGCTTGAGCGACTGGTTAGCCCGCACGCCAGCCGAACAATTTCTACGGTTCGATCAAAGGACTTACGGTAATATTGATAACGCAAGTCTCCAATAACATCTCTTCGTAACTT
Source organism: uncultured Bacteroidota bacterium (assembly GCA_963717445.1). GTDB lineage: Bacteria > Bacteroidota > Ignavibacteria > UBA10030 > UBA8401 > JAGVPT01. The sequence continues at coordinate 3,878,893 of OY970334.1, forward strand.
CTGAGTATTTCCCGGATGTCTAAGGACGGCGAGCTGATATTCCGATTGATCAAGTGAAATAGTCATTGGGCCATTTTCAACAAACCATTTTTCTGCATCCTCGGTCGATTTGTTCATCGAGGCCGACAACTTTTTGGGTTTGTTAGAACCTGGATATGTAATAGAATCAAGTAAGATATGATATAGTTCTTCTCCAAATGCAATTAAGAGTTTTGGTTGCAATATTGATATTTCACGTGTGAGCCATTTATTCATACAACAGCGAGCAATTGTTTCATCCAATTGTGTGTCTCGAGATTCAGTTCCTTTAATTGGTTGCCCAACGCTTGTCCTCCAATGGCATTTGCACACATCTGTTATATAGATAAGATCCTCTGAAACTTTTGCCGTGTCTACGATATCGAATATGGTATTGATAAAAACAGAGCGTCCGCCTCTTTCGCCAACAATCTTTGCAGTTCGCGGGCTTGGATCGCGTCCAATGAACACAACTTTCGCTAATGGTTTTGGTTTTATCGGTACTAATGTAATACCAAGAGCGTTGTTTGCTTTCATCAAACCACACGCATCACAGTGTTGTATTGAACCAAGTAAGTTGTCAATTGACTGAGTCATAGGATTACCTGAGTAATAAGTTTAATAGTGCGGGCTAACGGACCGGAGCTAAGCTGCGGCGACGTGCAGCCAAATCAATTGTAGACTATACGCGCGGCAGACATCGCCTTTCCCTTAAAAATTTTTTGGCGCGCGGCGAAAAGCTGACGGCTGGTTCCGTCAGCTTGAGCGACTGGTTAGGCAGCAACCATAAATGTTATTTCATTAATTCTTTCGCTTTTTCAGTCGCATTTTTTGTTTCAAATTCTTTAACTTGCTTAGAAGCATCTTCATAAAGAGCATTGTATTTGTTAGATTCAACCCATAATTCAATATCAGAACAATTTGTTCCAAAGAGTGAACCCCAATTTTCGGAATTATACCATAATTTGATTTTTACAAATTTATCTTTCCAGACAAATTCTGTAAACTCCCCATCTTGATTGCGTCTGCCTTTTTTATACTCTTTAGTCATCTCTTTGATCGTCTCAACAACAAATGCTTGACGAATATCAGAATCAGTTTCAGGCTGAATCATTTTGTGGACACTGAATAGGTGATCGTCTATAAAATCGTAAAATGTAACCGCAGAGCTTCCTTGGATCTTGGATATATATTCTAGTGTTATGTTTGTGTGACCAAGCTCCTTCAACGTACCCGTGACCTCATTTACATAAATAAGCTCATCTGAAATTAATGATTTCGCGTCGGCTACAGAAATTCCCCACTTGAGATCTTTATATCCATTTGTATACTTGAGACTATTTTGAGAAAATAAAAGAAAAGGTGTCAAGATGATGATTAAAGAAATAGACGCTAAACCATAACGTTTTGAGAAAGTTGTCATTGAATAATCCTTTCCGAGGTTGCCGTCTAGTGGACAGTAGCTATCCTGACGGCGGTGAACTGCTGGACTAATGTTGAATGCCCGTGCGAGGGATGCGGCATTTTTCTAATTGCCCCACAGCGCGAGACCAAATTGTCGACGGCTGGTTCCGTCAACTTCGGGTCAGGCGGCAACTAATCACTAAACCTTTTGATCCACTTCTTAGTTCTTCGGGTTCTTTTGGGCCAAGTTTCAAGCAGTCGTCTAAGAAGCCTGCGATTAAGGAGATGAGTCATTGCAACAGAATCGACAGTGTAATAGTCCTTGAGTGTCCTTACAATCAACTCCACCAGATAGTCGTTTACAATTGTGATACTTGTTTGTGCTTGAGGGAGATGAACGTGAGATGGGGAGACGATTCTGCCTTCAGGAAATTGTTGGCCATTTTTTCGCTTGAGACCAACATAAAAAGAGTTTTGCTTTGATTGTTCGATTTGGCGGGCGAACACCTTTTTGGAAAATGAGTCGATTTTAAGGTTACCGTACGAATCTATTTTTCGAGGCGAAAACGCTCAATTAACAAAAGACCGCTGTTTATGAGTATGAGAGAGAAGGGAATTGGAAACAATTTTGCGCAACTCAGTAGTCATGAAAGTTTGATCTGCGATGCCATGATAATAAAGATTTTCGAGGAGGTAGGACTTAGCGAATTCTTCCATCGATAGAATAGAGAGTGCAAAGGCTGAGGGATAGGATCGATTTCGAAAAAGCACAATGGAATCAAAGTGTAGTCGCAATGCATTCTTAAATGCTGCTCCTGCAAATTTATCGTATTTCAGAATTTCGCTTCGGGGAGTTAGCACTAGTGGATCTCTTTTATTTGGTTATGACGTGTGCTGCTTTTCGTTGCTGCCTAACGGACCGGAGCTAAGCTGCGGCGACGTGCAGCCGCCGCCATGTAGTTCGTTGCGCGGACGTTCCCGTCAGATGCTCCTAAGTTCGTCCAACAACGCGCGGCGAAATCGTCGACGGCTGGTTCCGTCAGCTTGAGCGACTGGTTAGGCAGCACGCAATGGAATATTATTGCAAAGATAAATATGCCGCCATAAAATAGATTATAAACAGAAACTGATGCCTCCGTGGCCATTCTAAATTCATCTTGTGAAGTTTTCGATTTAGATTGACTAATGTACAGGAACCAATTGGCAAACGAAAAGAGCGCCCCATGTATCGAAACCTAACGGTTTTTTTGTAACCCACTCTTCTCTCGTAAGAATATTGAAGCCGGTATTTGCGAGCATCAGTTCAATTTCAGGTGAAAATAGATAGCGCATGGTATGTGTTTCATGAATCTCTTGGACTGCGCCGCCTTTTTTTTGTCTTATAAAAACAGTATAACGAACATCGACTAAATTCTTATCAGGGTAAAGTATTGGTTCAGCAATTCTAGTAATTTTGATGGCATCATCTTCAAGTCGTTTGACGCGTACTGTTGGCCGGTCAGTTAATACAGCAGGACCATACCAACAATCAAAGATAAATATACCGCTAGGATTAAGATGATGTTTTGCAGTTAACAATGCAGCTATAAGATCGCTATTGTTTGATTGATAGCTCATGACATGGAACAATGATAACGCAACGTCAAAGGTTTTGTCTAATCGAACAGATCGAATATCGCCATAATGGAACCGAAGCGATGACACAAGCTCAGGTGAAGAAGCAAGTTTTTTATTCGCATTGGAGAGCATTTCTTTCGAAAGATCAACGCCATCTATTAGATAACCATGTCGACTTAGTAAAACATCATGGGCCCCTGTACCGCAGCCTAGATTTACTATGGTGTGGGCTTTTGGGGCAAAGCATTGAATTAATTCTTTGATATAATTGACTTCACCACTATAGTCTTTATCTTTGTAGAGTAAGTCATAATAAAGTGAATAATCACCAAAAACTTCATTCATGGCAATACCTTTCAATTAATTAGTGTAATACACTACTAATGATGGCAATGAGTTTTTCGTAACATACCAGTTTGTGCTGCCTAACTATGATTAGATTGTGCAAAGCAGGTATGTATTTGTTTTTAATGAGATAGATTGCTCCCCGCAGGATAATATAATAATTGAGGGACTGCCCGGTAGGTTCTTGAACACCCCCTCGCTTTTTTCTGTGAGGTTTAGTATCTTCCCGTTGTCACTGCTGCAAAACTACTGCATTTCACATACAAATGCAACTTAATGGGGGACTCCAATGGAAAAAAGTAAACTTCTAGACCAGGTCCGGACTCGCGTGCGACTCCGGCACTTTAGTATGCGAACTGAACAAGCATACATCTACTGGATCAAGCGATTCATTCTGTTCCATCATAAACGCCATCCACGCGAAATGGGGGAAAAAGAGGTCGAAGCATTCTTGTCCCATCTCGCTGTTATTGGAAAAGTTTCTGCATCCACTCAAAATCAAGCATTCAATGCTTTACTCTTCCTCTATAGAACTATCTTCGGCCGCGAACTCGGTCATATAGAAAATGTGGTCCGGGCTAATCGCCCAAGACGACTCCCCGTGGTTTTCACGAAGGAGGAGGTGCAGTCGATTTTAAACCGGCTACACGGAACAACCAAATTGATCGCAAGCCTTCTCTATGGCTCCGGTTTCCGCCTGCAAGAATGCCTGAAACTCCGAGTGAAAGATATCGACTTTTCAAGGGGACTTATAATAGTGCGAGAGGCAAAGAGAAATAAGGATCGCATCGTCCCTCTTCCTGAAAAAATAAAAGAGGAACTCACGCTTCATTTAAAAATGGTTTCGGTAATGCATGAACGGGATTTATTGAATGGATACGGCGAAGTGTTGCTGCCGGATGCACTCGGGAGAAAATATCCAAACGCGGGAAAAGAATTTGCCTGGCAGTATGTTTTTCCTGCTTCGAAACTCTCTACCGATCCCCGGAGCAAGAAAAAAATGCGTCACCACCTGGACGAAAGTTCGGTACAACGATCTGTCAAGGAAGCAATGACCGCGACGTGCCCTCGTAAAAATGGAAGCTGCCACTCTTTCCGGCATTCGTTTGCTACTCATCTGCTTGAACAAGGTTACGACATTCGCACCGTTCAAGAATTGCTCGGACACCAGAATCTTCAAACAACGATGATCTATACCCACGTGCTTAATAGAGGAGGACTCGCAGTTCGAAGCCCGCTGGATAAATAAGTGGAGACTTCTAAATAATTCCAAAAATATTGCTCGCGCAAAGACGCAAAGTCGCAAAATGATTCAAAAATCAAGTCCTTGCGCCTTGGCGGCTTGGCGAGAGATAAATTTTCAGATGTCTCAAGTTGAGACTTCGTATAATTCCAAAAATATTGCTCGCGCAAAGACGCAAAGGGACATAAGTTTGGCTTTTAATGTACTTTGCGTCTTTGCGACTTCGCGTGAGACAAGCCTTGCTGATTTTTTAGCAGGATCAATTATCTGTGTTGAAGCCTTCAATTTCAACATCCGGTTTTTCACCACGGGTATCGGCATCCTCGATGTCCATCGTGATAATTCGTTTCTCCCCAGGCATGAGCGAAACAAAGTTATCGCTAAAGATGACCGGTAAAATTCGATCCCTGCTTTTTGCTTGCACCACTTTTAGCTTGACCATGAGAGCAGGTTGATTGGTATTGTTGATAAGCTCCGTTGAGAGATACCATTGGTTTCCTTTTTTGACAATTTTGGTGCTTGTTTCCAGTTTCACTTTCGGCAAATTTCTAACAGCTATAAGGTCATCTTCCTTCAACCCGCGCCGATAAAGGTTTTCTGATACCTCTGCACCATTTCTCTCCAACTTAAGTTTGATGAAATAAACACTGCTTAAGCTGTCGGGATATTCAATTTTGAAACAGTGAACGGTACTATCTTCCGGACAATCGATAGCAACTTTCTTTTCAAGCCTTACGGCGCCATCAAGATTTACAATGTCCATCGTTGCTGTCATTCCCGAGCCGTTCTGAATACTGTAATTGACTACTTCAATAGTGTCGGTTAATGGATTCCACTGGATATGCAGCGGCTCGTTGGCTTTCTTACATCCGAAATATGCCGCCGTTGGCTCAAAATAATAGTCATAGGTCTGCCACACCATCGAAGGCCACGCCGGATGACTCATCCATAACAAAATTCCCATCCTGTTTTTACTCTGCGCCTCAAACATCGCACGGTATCCTTCATAGTTTACCCATTGCGCAAGCGTGAGCCATTCTTTGAGATCGTCCACAGGTCCAAAATGATCTGCAATTTGCTGGATGAAGGAATATCCGTACTGAGCGCTTTCCAGATTAAAATCGTGTACACCCCACATGCGCCCGATTGGCCATAATGCAGAATCGGGAAGCATCTGCTTCAAACTTTCATATGAAACCATATTTGGCATCCCGATTTCGCTGTGGAGTTTTTCTGTAGCCCTTTTATCGAAATAGAATTTGACAGGCATCGCTCGATACGGCCCGCCGCCGCTGACGACTCCGAACGATGAACTTGAAATGTAATGCAATCCCGGATGCAGTTGGGGCAACAATACTCGAATCGCGGAATCGATGGGTTCGGGTGGATTGCCTTCGTTTCTGCCGCAGTACAATCCAATTGAAGGATGATTGCGAATGCGCCTCACAAAGTCATTTACGTTCTGCATGAACATCGCATTATCGTTCGGGTTCGGACCGTCCAGCGGATTCGCGAGCCAGAAATCCTGCCAGACCATAATTCCGTAACGGTCGCACGCATCGAAAAATGCGTCATCGCCGGTCTGCCCAACCCAGTTTCTGATCATCGTGAAATTCATCTCTTTATGATAACGAACGGCAATGTCATATTCGCGTGCCCGGTAGCGGAGCATCGATTCGGAAAAACCCCAGTTGCCGCCGCGTCCGATGAACCTTCTTCCGTTGACCCAAATTTTTAATACGCCGTTATCCTCGGAGTACGACATTTCCCTGACGCCGGTCTTAAACGATGTCGAATCCGATACATTACCATCAGCAGTTTGAAATTCGACTTCAACATCGTAAAGATTTTGCTCCCCGTATCCATTCGGCCACCAAAGTTTTGGATTTTTCAATCGCAAGGATGGTTGTGTCGAAGGATTGAAATGCACAGTTTTCGTTTCAGATGCATCCAACCTAACGGGCTCCTCAAATGTTTCACCGCCAAATTTTCCGCGCACTATTCCTTTCACTTCTTTCAACGTATGATTGTGAAGAGTCAGCTCGACATTGACGTTGGCCGATGTTGTATCCGGAAGGGGCAGGATGGTTGAAACGAATGGGTCTTCAATCGTTACGGCTCCCGTCGCCGAAAGATAAACATCGCTCCATATCCCGTTATCCCTGCCGCGAATTGTCGGTATCCAATCCCAGCCGACGGATGCGTGAAATGTCGGATTATCTGCGCCTAATTCACCGCCGTTCGCATCGTGGCTGAGCTTCGTCTGCTCCTTGACAAATCCGGGCGAATCATTCTTCTTGATGCGAACAGCGAGGATGTTTTTTTCTCCGGGAATGACAAAATCGGAAACATCAAAATGTCCTCGCGTGAAGGCGCCTTCAATCAATCCGAGTTTTTGTCCGTTAAGATAGACTTCCGCTTTCCAGTTTATCCCATCAAAGTTGAGAAAGATTCGCTGCCCGGCATAAGAACGAGGAACAGTAAACTCGTCACGGTACCAGAAATCGGAATAGAAATAAGAATCCGAAATTAAAAGCTGGTTGTCTCCAAACGTTGGATCGGGCAGCGCTCCAGCATTGAGATAACTGACGAGCACCGTAGCGGGCACTGTCGCAACGATCCAGTTGTTGTCGTTAAACCCCGGTTTGGAAAGTGTTACGCCATCTGCATCCACAAGGGATTCACGTTGAATTCTCCACGCGCCGCCGGCTAAATCCATTCTTGTATTTTTTTCGATAGGCGCCGGAGGATGTGCAACTGCAACCGGACCGCCGGTTCCGAAAACTTCCATCTCGCTCAACATATATCCTTCAGCAGAAACGGGCTGCTTCATCAAAACACGGACGTATCTTCCATTTGCAAACTTATCTAATTTGATGTCATCTGTCTGTCCCGAATTTTCGGGGAGTGCTGCTACATCGCTCCATTGGAGGGCATCGTCGGATGCTTGGATTGAGCCGAGTGCGGCGCGCCGAATCCAGTATAAAACGACTCGATCAAAGGAGCATTCCGCTCCGAGGTCTACATAGATCCATTCCTCATGGGATCCGGCGCTCATCCACGTGCTCGCAAAATTATATGGACCTCCGATCGGAGCGTGTTTTCCGTTTCTGAACATCCCGAATTCTCCGATCGCCCAGCTTTTTGCGTTCGGTGAATTTACATTCAACCGATAGAAACGGAAGTGTGAAGGAACACTCGGTTTGACAGAGTAATTGAACGCTCTCAAATTCGGGGGAGATATTCTTCGCCAGAACCCTGTCAACGAATCGCCGGGCAAATTATCGCCGCTCACCATTCCCGATTGCTCCCAATCCTTTCCGTTATTCGAGCCGTTGATTGTTATCTCCCAATGCTTCGGCGGAAGGCTATCAACCAGAACGTTGCCGGTCAGAAATATGCTGTCCACTTCGGGTATAACACTATTCCCGGCGAGCTCAATTTGAAGCCACGCGTCGGAACCCTGGAGACCTTTTCTCGTCATCGGATTTCGGTCGAGGACCCATTGCCGCTCGTTTCTTTTGACAACGCTGTCGCTGCTTGTGGTTGTAACGACCCAGCCCGGAAGCTGCGAGTCTTTTATTCCATCCGTGACGAGCTGTGCGGTAAGATTAAAATCGTAACAGCTCAATTGATACGCCGGCCTGTGCAACGCGAGGTTGCGATAGTTCTTTGCGTCAATTTGCATTGAAGGAGAATAATCTTCCTTGGCATCTCCCGGATAAACTCCCACACCGCGCGTGTATTCTTGGGCGTTGAGTGTGAAGATCGAGATAAGGATAAATAAAAAGATCAGAAAGGCAGAAGTAGTAGGTTTCAATGCTCGCATGGGATTGGAATTTTGTTTGTGTTCGAAGAAGTGTATTGAAGTTCCATTGATTAGGCAGGGGAATATAGTGATTCTTCTCGCATGTGTGCAAGTATTATTTGGAAGCTTTACAGCTTCGTATGATGCTGGACGCTTAAGGTGACGGACACCTTATCGATTTACCTTACAAAATATTTTGGCATAAGGCAATTTTTTGCAGCGAGGTGTCCGTCGCCTCTTGCCGGAAAAACTACATTGACTACTACCCGTTATTTGGAAGTGAAACATTTTGGAAAACAGAATCATTGCGAGACGTTTTTTGCCATCCGAAGGAATGCCGTCGGCCGAAGAATTCACCCCAGCAAATTGGGGATTGCTTCGCCTTCAAACTGTAGCACTACGGTTGTGCTCAAGTTTGTTAAGGTGACGGACACCTTACCGATTTATCTTGCCAAATATTCTCGCATAACGTGATTTTTGGGAGAGAGGTGTCCGTCACCTCTCGCAAGAACACAAACTGTAGCAATACCAGCACTGCCCTTTGCTTGATTCTCGTCAACTTTTTTCAGATATTGGTTCCCGAATATTGAACCGAGAGAAAGTCTTCTCAAGTCTTTTTCACGCGTACTATTTTCCTTCCCACATCATGAAATCCTCACCCGGTAAGGTTCGCTACGGCATTCTCGGATTCGGTTTGTTTGCGGAGCGGGCTATTGCTCCGGCAATCCGGGCGGCGTCCAATTCGGAATTGATCGCAATCCAGAAACGCTCATTGACGGCTGCAGAAGGAAAAGCGAAGGAGCTCGGAATTCCTTTTGCTTTCGATTCTGTTGAGAAGCTGGTTGCCCACGATGAAGTCGATGCCGTCTATATTGCCTCCGCGAATGTGTTTCACTGTCCCTCAACCATCGCTGCCGCCCGTGCGAAAAAGCATGTGCTCGTCGAGAAACCGATGGCAATGAACGCCGCCGAAGCGCGGAAAATGATTGCAGCATGCAAAAGCCATGGAGTGAAATTGATGGTCGGACACATGCTGAGGCTTTCTCCACTGGTTCGCCGAATGCGTGATATCGTGCGATCCGGGATGATCGGCGATATTACGGCTGCCCGGGCAGATTTTGTCTACGATGCTCGGACAAGTCACCGTACCTGGCTGTTCGACCGAAAGCTCGCCGGCGGCGGCCCGGTATTCGATATCGGCGTTCACGGACTCGACACGCTGCGGTTCATTTTAGACGATGAAGTTGTATCAACCAAAAGCGATTTGAATCCTCGTCCGACTGCAAAGAAGACGGAGGGCAGCGCCAATATCATTTTGAGGTTCTCGCACGGAACGCTCGCGTCGGTCTACTGCTCGTTCCTTGCGCCGCTGCGAAGGACGTTTATTGAGTTGATCGGGACGAAGGGAGTTATCTCCGCATTCGGGTTCACACAGAACAACGCAACAATCTCTCTTCGCATTACCATGGGAAAGGATGGAAAAGAAGAACCGGCGATCATAGAGGAGATCGGCGTCCCAAATCTGTATGTCGACCAGATTTCGAAATTTTCCGCAAACATCATCGAGAACACGGAGCCGTTTGCTCCGGGCAGCGTCGGCTTGAAGAATCAAATCGTGCTCGACGCGGCGATGCAAGAGAAAAAAAAACCGCCGAGACACCATGACGCAAAGGGGAATAGAAAATTTAAGGCATGAGTATAAAAAAATGAAATTCTCTCTCTTTGTCGTCTTGGCGGTTATAACCAACCGGAGACTTGAATCGTGAAAATTATTTTATTAGGGCTACTGTGTATGGCATTCACAACCGTTATGGCGGGATGGAAAACGATCGGCGATGCCCGGCTTGTGCTGAATTCAGACCAGCAGATTGTCGTTAACTGCGGTGATGCGGAGGTTCAAATAACGCCGTTCGCAAACGACATGGTACGCATCCGTGTCATTCGCGGCGGCGGGCGAAACAGTCTCGGCTCATGGGCGATGGCAAAAGAAAAGTGGGATTTGCCGAAGCATGATTTCGAACAAGACCAAAATAGCATCACTATCACGCTTAAAGATTTTACGATCAGGGTGACAAAATCACCGGTGAGAATTTCTTTTTTAACCCCGGAAGGCGAAATAATCAATCAGGACGACTCGTCGAAAGGCATGGCGTGGGACGGAGATCAAGTTCGTGTGTGGAAGTCAATGCCGGAAAATGAATTGTATTACGGTTTCGGTGAGAAGGCGGGAATGCTCGAACGCCGCGGGCTTGCAATGGCGGATTGGAATTTCGATTTCCCCGCTTATACTCCCGCCACAGACCCGCTCTATCAATCGATTCCTTTCTTCCTTGGGATGAAAAGCGGAAAGTTCTATGGGATATTTTTCGACAACACATTTCGCACGTCGTTCGACATGGGAAAAGAATCCGAACTGTACTATTCGTTCGGTGCGGAAGGAGGGATGATCGATTATTATTTCTTTTACGGCCCGAATCCCAAGAAGGTGATAGGGCGGTTCACGGAGCTGACCGGATGGATGAACCTGCCGCCGAAATGGGCGATCGGATACCAGCAATGCCGCTGGAGTTACTACCCCGAATCCAAGGTGCGCGATATTGCAAGCAATTTCCGAAAGCGAGGAATTCCTTGCGATGTTATTTACCTCGACATCGATTACATGGACGGCTATCGCTGCTTCACATGGAGCGATAAAAATTTTCCTAACCCGAAAAAGATGATTGCAGACCTGGCACAGGATGGTTTCAAAATTGTCACGATCATCGATCCGGGAATCAAACAGGACTCGACATACTGGGTCTATAAAGAAGGCTTGAAAGGAAAACATTTTGTCCTGAATCCTGACAGCACGCTGTTCATCGGCCCGGTGTGGCCGGGGGAATGCGCCTTCCCCGACTTCGCAAACACTCAGGCACGCGTCTGGTGGGGAACGCTCTACAAAGGTTTGGTCGACGACGGAGTGAAAGGTTTCTGGAATGATATGAACGAGCCGTCGGTATTCGACGTTCCTTCAAAAACATTTCCACTGGACGTTCATCACAACGTTGACGGTGATGTGGTGACCCACGCGGAAATTCATAACGTGTACGGAATGGAAATGGCGCGCGGTACGTACGACGGAGTGCGCCGGCTCAGGCCGAACGAGCGTCCGTTTGTTCTGACACGAGCCGGATACGCCGGCACGCAGCGGTATTCCGCCGCGTGGACAGGAGATAATGTGAGTAGTTGGGAACACCTTGCGATGGCGATTCCCATGTGCATGAATTTTGGGTTATCGGGACAGCCGTTCGTCGGTCCCGATATCGGCGGGTTCATCGGCACTCCGACGGGAGAGATGTACACGCGCTGGCTTCAGTACGGCGTCTTCCTTCCGTTGTGCCGGTCCCATTCTGTGAAAGGGAGCGTCAATAAAGAGCCGTGGATGTATGGCGATGAGTTTGAAAAAATCAATAAGAAGTTCATTGAGTTAAGGTACCAACTGCTGCCGTTTCTCTACACGGAATTTTACAAAGCCTCGGTATCCGGAATTCCGATCGTGAGGCCGCTCATGCTGGAATTTCCGGACGATAAAACGACGTACCGCATCGATACGCAATTTATGGTGGGAGAAGATATTCTTGTCTCACCGGTCCTGGAAGCCGGGTCGAAGACACGCTGGATGTATTTGCCGAAGGGCGAATGGTACGATTTCTGGACGCGGGAGAAAATCTCCGGCGGAAAATGGATTGATGCAAAGGCTCCGCTGGACGTGATGCCAGTGTTCATCCGTGCAGGGGCGGTCGTACCGATGCAGCAGATCGTTCAGTTCACCGACCAGGCTCCTGCCGACCCGTTGACGTTTGAAATTTTTCCATCGACCGAAGCAAAAGGTATATGCTACGAAGACGACGGAATCAGCTTCGACTATCAAAAAGGAAAATACAGAACGGTCGGTGTGAAAGCGGCCGTGCAAGGCCCGGAGATTACAATCCAACGTTCTGCAGCGGAAGGTGAATTCATCCCGGCGGAACGCTCAGTCGTATTTGCCGTAAATGGTGTTGGCCAGAAACCGGTATCGGTTTCGGTTCGCGGGAAGAGGGTGCCGGAAGTTTCGTCGCTCGCCGGCGCAAAAGAGGGGTGGTTGTTCGATTCAACCCTCAATCGATTGAGCGTCAAGACGCCCGATTCGCAGGAAGAAATTGATGTTGTCGTTCGATAGCCCTTGTCAAAATTTTAAACCTTAACAAGGTTTGCTTGGTAGTGCTCAAGTTTGCGTTCTTGCGAGAGGTGACGGACACCTTTCTCCCAAAAATCACGTTATGCGAGATTATTTGGCAAGATAAATCGGTAAGGTGTCCGTCACCTTAACAAACTTGAGCACTACCGTTTGCTTTTCCCCCTTTACGATGCATGAAAAATTTCGTACATTATAGGCTGAAGTGAAATATTGTGTGCAACCAATGAGAAGGATTATACGTGACTGAAAAGAGAGTGAAAAGGGTTGGAATTCTTACCGGAGGCGGCGATTGTCCGGGACTTAATGCTGTCATCCGCGGCGTCGGCAAGTCCGGCATCAACGACCATGGATTGACTGTCGTGGGTATTGAAGATGGCTTCGAAGGGTTTGTGGAAGGAAGAATGCACGAGTTGTCCCGCAGGGAAGTTTCGGGCATCATCGGTTTAGGCGGAACGATTCTCGGAACGTCCAACAAAGGAGACCCGTTTCACTACCCAACGGAAGGAAATAACGGAATTGAAATTGTCGACGCGTCTGCTCGAACGTTGAAGCATTATAGAGGATGGGGGCTCGATTGCCTTATCGCTATCGGCGGCGACGGGACGATGCACATTTCAAATAAACTTGGCGAAATGGGGATGAATATCATCGGTGTGCCGAAAACTATCGACAACGACCTTGAAGCAACCGACCAGACTTTCGGGTTCGATACTGCTCTTTCGATTGCGACGGAAGCTATCGACCGCCTCCATACAACCGGTTCGGCACATCATCGTGTGATGGTGATTGAGGTGATGGGACGGTATGCCGGTTGGATTGCGCTGGAGGCGGGCTTGGCAGGCGGCGCGGATATTATCTTGATTCCGGAAATTCCGTTTAAGTGGGGATCGGTGTTTGAAAAAGTGATCGAACGAAGCACGCGCGGCAACCGGTTTAGCATCGTCTGCGTCGCGGAGGGGGCTAAGGCCGCGGACGAAGATGTTGTGGTGAAAGAGACGGACATTAAAAGGACGGACCCTCTTCGGTTCGGAGGAATCGGCGAACACGTTTCGCAAAGGATAACCAATGAAACCGGATTGGAGTCCCGTGTTACCGTGCTCGGCCATCTTCAACGTGGTGGAAGCCCGACCGCTTATGATAGAATTCTTGCGACGCGGTACGGCACCAAAGCTGTTGAGCTCGCCATGCACGGAAAATTTGCCCACATGGTCAGCCTCCGCGGACTTCATGTTACAGCGGTTCCCATTGCCGAAGCCATTGCAAACCAGCGGCTTGTTCCTTTCGACGGAGAAATTGTGAAATCGGCGCGCGCCGTCGGCATTAATTTTGGGGACGAATAATGCTTGTTCATCATTGCATTGTTAGGAACCGCGAGACGCAAAGTCGCCAAGAATTGTTTGAATTTCTTAATTCCAGCACTTTGTGTCTTGGCGCCTTTGCGGTTAAAGTTCAGCTTCGCGGGTGATTAAACGATGACACGCGTTGAACAACATAAAATGATCGACGAGTTGAAGGATTACGCGAGGTTCATGAAGGGGAAGGATGCTTCCGATTTTGAGATGTTCGTGAAGCGGGATAAAGATGACGAAGACCTCGACGAGCTCTCACAGCAGCGGCTCCGGTTTTTATACGAGACGATCAAAGCGTTGAGGCCAAAATCGAAGATGAAGAATCCGTTTGAGAAATGACCGGACTTCGCTCGCATTCCCGTTTTTGGAGAGAGCAAGGGAATTTCCGTTACATGCAATTATCGATGTAGCTCGCCACCTGCAATGATCCTGGAGTACCTTCCATGAAATTTCGCCCGTTAGGTAAAACCGGAATTAACGTTTCTGAAATCGGCTTCGGTGCATGGGGAATCGGCGGTCAAATGTGGCAAGGCTCGGATGACCAACAGTCAATGGCTGCGTTACGGAAAGCTGTCGAGCTGGGAGTGAATTTTTTCGACACCGCGCTTGCTTACGGTGAAGGGCACAGCGAGCAGCTTCTTGGAAAACTTTTCCGGAGCACCAACAGGAAAATTTATATCGCAACAAAAGTCCCTCCGAAAAACCGCCAATGGCCTGCACAATCCGGCGTTCCATTTAGCGAAGCATTCCCCAAGAATTACATCATTGCATCGGCGAATCAAAGCCTGAAGAATCTTCGGATAGAATGTATTGACCTTCTGCAGTTTCATGTTTGGAGTGATGAATGGGTCGGGGCGGATGAAATTTGGGAGGCGATTCGATTATTGAAAGCGGAAGGGAAGATCAAAGCATTCGGGATTTCAATGAACGACCACGAGCCTGCTTCGGTGTTAAAAGCCGCGAAAACCGGAATGATCGATACGTTTCAGGTGATCTACAATATTTTCGACCAATCCCCGGAAGAAGAATTATTTCCGTACTGTCAGAAAAATGATATCGGCATTATCGCGCGCGTGCCGTTCGACGAAGGGGGACTTACCGGGCGGATCAAACCGGATACTGCTTTTCCCACGAGCGATTGGCGTAATAAATATTTCCAAGGGGACAGAAAGCAGCAAGTCTACGACCGGGTTGAAAAACTTAAACCACTTCTCGGCGCTGAAGCAAAGACACTCCCCGAATTAGCTCTTCGGTTTATCCTTTCGCGGCCCGCAGTCTCGACCGTTATCCCCGGCATGCGAAGCATAGCCAATGTTGAGACCAACACCGCCGTTTCCGATGGAAAATATCTTTCCGAAAAGCTGTTGAAAGAATTAAAAAAACATAAATGGGCGAGAAATTTTTACGGCAATTGAAGGAGCTTACCTCTAAATCGCAAAGATTGCTGGTTTCTTGTAAAGATTTCGAGAGCTTCTTTTTCTCTTGTAGGATGATTACTTCTAGGATGATAGTTTGATCCTTCCGATCCTTCGTTCGAAAAATCCTCGATATTGTTTTTAAATTGCAAACTCCCCAACACCGTTAAATTTGAAGGTTACCAGGTTGGAAGTAATACATGATGTCGGAGACCTTATCTAGGAAATCGCGATATGTTGAATCTTTTAGTGTAAAGCAGAAACCCACGGCCTATGGCGGTGGTTATGTTCAGTTGACCATGCTTGTCATTCCGGTCGAGTCCCGCTTTCAGGCGGGACGAAGAACCGGAATCCAGTTCCGTTGATTGACTCTGGATTCCGCGTCAAGCGCGGAATGACTTGCTTTTTCTTTTCAAAAGCCACCATCTTTGATGGTGGTCGTTTACTCCGATAAATTAAAAAGGTGTCCTCCATCTGCCCAGTCTAGCAGTGCTAGGAGGGGCGAGGCTTTTTTTTTACCGTGGAATTACCTAAATTGTCGCGTGCAGCCAGTTCGTATACAGCAGACCTCCGCGTCGGAACTCTCTATCGTGTGGGACAACGGGCATTCCAGCCGGTATATGCTTCGGCATCTCCGCATGTCGTGTCCGTGTGCCTCCTGTAAAATGGAGCGAGAAACGGATCACGACAACGTTCTCCTTCCGATATTTAAAGCAGGAGAATTTCAGATTACCTCCGCAACGCCGGTGGGGCAGTATGCGATTCAATTTGTGTGGGCAGATGGACATAGCTCGGGTATTTATACATTCGAGTACTTGCGAAGCCTGTGCCAATGCGGAGAGTGCTCGGTTGGTATTTCGTCGAATATTCATTAATGGAGACTTCTGAATAATTCCAAAAGCATGCTTCGCTCAAAGTTGCAAAATGATTTAACAACAACGTCTCCGCCCCTTTACGGCTTCGCGAGAAACGATTTTTCTGATACCTCTCATGCTATTTTTATTGGAACTTTTAATTCACTCAATTTTTATTGATGTAATTCTCTTCGGAGTTATGATGGCAAAATTCTCAGTCTCGGTATTGTTCATCGGTGTATTCCTGGCTCTTGTCACGACGAGCAGGGCCGGCGAGCCGATAACATCAACCGATATTTTTCCGTATCCCGTTACCAAAACAGTATTGGAAAACGGTCTCACAGTCCTGACAATTCCCTACGACAGCCCCGGACTGGTTGCGTATTATACCGTCGTGCGAACCGGTTCGCGCAATGAAGTCGAAGCCGGGCATTCGGGTTTCGCGCATTTCTTCGAGCATTGCATGTTCCGCGGCACGGTGAAATATCCCGCCGATAAATATAACGATATTTTGAAACGCCTCGGTGCCGATTCCAATGCCTTTACGACCGACGATTGGACATGTTACCATATCGTCGCTAGCTCCGATGCCCTTGAGACGCTCGCGGATATTGAGAGCGACCGCTTCATGAACCTCAAATATTCTGAAGAAGCATTCAAAACGGAATCCGGGGCGATTCTCGGCGAGTACAACAAGAATTATTCTATTCCTTTTGAATCGATGTTCGAGACGTTGCAAAACACGGCGTTCACGACACACACCTATAAACACACGACGATGGGTTTCCTCTCCGACATTAGGGATATGCCGAACCAGTACCAGTACAGTTTAAAATTCCACGACCGCTTTTATCGTCCTGAAAACTGCACCGTCATCGTCGTCGGCGATGTGAACAATGACGACGTTGTACGCATCGTGAAAAAATATTACTCAGGATGGAAAAGGGGAACGTACGAGGTTCAAGTTCCCGTCGAGCCGCCGCAAACAGAAGAGAAGGTGGTGGTCATGCCATGGAAGAACAAGACGCTCCCGTATTTTCTCGTCGGCTACCATGTTCCGGCTTTCAGCGACACGGACGTCGAGCGTGCGTCGCTCGACATCCTCTCGCAGCTTGTGTTCTCCGAAAGCTCGCCCCTGTACCAGTCGCTGGTGATAAAAAAGCAGCTCGTAGAATTTGTGAGCGGCGGATCGGACGACCATCGGGACCCGTTCCTGTTCACAATAATGTCCCGCATCAAGGATGCAAAGAAGATCGATTCTGTGCGTGATGAGATCTACGCAGCAATTGAGACCGCCAAAACAGTTCCCGTCGATCCTCAAAAGCTTCAAGACATCAAGTCTCACGTCAGGTACGCGTTTGCAATGCAATTGAACAAACCGGATAATGTCGCCGTTACGGTAGCCACCTATATCGCACTCACCGGAAATTATGAGTCGATGAATAAAGTCTATTCTCTCTACGACAAGGTTACCGCCGAGGACATTATGCACGCGGCGAAAAAGTACTTCACGAAAGAAAATCGTACCGTCGTGATTCTTGAACACGAGGCGGCCCAATGAACCTGCGAGCATATTCTTCCACCGTTTTTTTCTTCCTGACGCTTATGGTAACCACGTTCGCTTTCTCACAGCAGATCTCACGAATAACGGAGGTGTATGTACCGAATTCGCCCCTCGTATCGTTCCGGGTCGTAATCCGCAGCGGGTCTATTAACGACCCGGCCGGGAAAGAAGGATTGAACGCGTTGACCGCTGCAATGATCGGCCAGGGAGGCTCGCAGTCTCTCTCGTATCAACAAATTGTCGACAAGCTTTATCCCTGGGCTGCCGAGATTCGCGTCCAGGCGGACAAAGAAGAGACGGCCATCATCGGCGAAGTGCACCGCGACCATCTGCAGGAATTTTTTGAGATATTCTGGGAGCTGATCGCTTCGCCCCGTTTCGACTCGGACGACTTCGCCCGGAATAAAGACGAACAGATCAATTTTCTTAAGAACACATTGAGGGGCAACGACGATGAGAATCTCGGCAAATCGGGGTTGAATCTCTTGATGTATGCCGATCATCCGTACCGGACAGTCGTTGAGGGAACTGTGCAAGGTTTGAACTCCATAACGATCGACAACGTCAAGGCTTTTCACAATGCAATGTACACTCAAAGCCGTATTGTCTTCGGCATCGCCGGCGGTTATCCCAAAGAGTTCATCGAGCAGGTAAAAAAAGATCTTGCCGGGCTGCCGGCCGGTTCGTATACGGAGGTTGCTCTTCCCACGCCGGCTCAGCCCGTCGGCGTCGAAGGGATGATCATCCAAAAGGAAAATCGCGCTACGGCAATTTCCTTCGGCTATCCAATCGACGTGACACGCGCGGATAAAGATTATTACGCACTGCTTGTCGCAAATTCCTACCTCGGCGAACACCGGACATTCAACGGCGTATTGATGAACCATTTGCGCGGCGACCGCGGGTTGAATTACGGCGATTACTCGTACATTGAAAATTTTATCCAAGACGGCGGCTCGACGTTCCCCGAGCCGAATATCCCGCGCCGGCAGCAATTTTTCAGCGTCTGGATTCGCCCGGTCGAGCCGAAGAACGCTCACTTCGCCATTCGGGCCGCCATGCGCGAGGTTCAGCTCCTTGTGGACAGCGGGCTGACGAAAGAAGAATTCGAGACGACGAGAAATTTTCTGATTCATTATTCCAAATTATGGGTTCAAACGCAAAGCCGCAGGCTGGGGTATGTGATGGATTCGGAGTTTTACGGTATTCCATACTATATCGATTATCTTGCACGACAATTGTCGGCATTGACGGTCGACGATGTCAATGCGGCGATCAAGAAGCACCTCCAGGCGAAAAATTATTATCTTTCAATCGTAGCAAAAGATGCCGGGCCGCTGAACGACGCTCTTCTATCGAACTCCCCTTCGCCGATCCAATACAACAACCCGAACGTCCCGGCCGAAATTCTTGAACAGGATAAGGTCATTGAGGTGCTGCCGGTCAACATCAACAAAGAGAATTTCAGTATCGTCCCATCGGGCGATTTGTTCGAGAAATAAGTTAGCCAACACGAAGTCTTTTACTAACGTTGAGGAGGATGGCATGAGCACTCATGAGCTTGATGATGAGTTGGACGAAATGTTCGAGCATGAGAAGAAGCTGAAAAAAGTTTTGTCAAACGAGACCATTCAACAGCCGATCCGGATCCTCGAGCTCGGTCGCGCACTTGTCGTTGAGAGTTCGGCAAATGTCGGAACTACGATTGAGTTGATGCAGCAACGGAAGACAGGCTCTGTTCTGGCAGTGCGCAACGGAGTGCTTACCGGGATTTTTACGGAGCGGGACATCCTGATGAAAGTCGTCAACAAGAAATTAGACCTTTATAAACTTTCGGTAAGCGATGTCATGAAGCCGTCGCCGGAAGTGCTCCATCTTGACGATTCGATCGCGTTTGCGATGAATTTGATGTCGGTCGGCGGATACCGGCACATACCGATTGTCGATGACCAGCGCAAGCCGGTCAGCATTCTTTCGGTGAAGAATGTCATTTCGTATATTGTCGAACATTTTCCCGATGAAATTCTCAACCTTCCGCCGAAGCCTCTCCGGACGACGACGGAACGAGAGGGTGCGTAATCGAGCGAGAGATCACATGAACGAAACGATCGCTCGCGATATTATCGACCCCGGGCTTCTGTTAAACGCCTACCGCTGCGGCATTTTTCCGATGGCGGAAAGTAGGGAGGGAGAAATCCATTGGTACGAGCCGGAGCTTCGAGCGGTGTTTCCTCTCGAAGGGCTGAAAATATCGAGAAGCTTGCGACAGACAATAAGGAAAAAGATATTCGACATCCGGCTCAATACCTCGTTTGAATCGGTTATGCGGAGATGCGCGGATCGTGAGGAAACATGGATCTCCGAGCCGATTATTCAAAGTTACTGTGAACTTCACCGGCGTGGTTTTGCTTTCTCGGTTGAATCGTGGCAGGGCAGCGAACTTGCCGGCGGGCTTTACGGGGTTGCGCTCGGGGGAGCTTTTTTCGGAGAATCGATGTTTAGCAGGATGAAGGATGCATCGAAAGCCGCCCTTGTTGCGCTCGTTCAGCATCTTCGACAACGGCAGTTTGTTTTGCTCGATGCGCAATTTATGACACCACATCTTCAGAGTCTGGGTGCGGTCGAAATTTCACAACGCGAGTATTTGAGCCGGCTTCACGCCGCGCTTCAACTCAATCGGTCATTTGCATAGCACCTTATCCTTATTTTGCACGTAATATTTTTAACTTTTCACTTTTAACTTTTCATTGATTTATGCCCCCCGTTATTATTGAAACAAATTTCTCTAAACTTCACTTCGTGAAGCGCGGCAAAGTCCGCGATATGTACGAAGTGGGAGACTTCTTTTTGATTGTTGCGACCGACCGCCTCTCGGCATACGATGTTGTTATGCCTCAGGGAATTCCCGATAAGGGAAAGGTGCTGACGCAAATCTCCAAGTATTGGTTCGACCTCACGAAAGGTATCATCAAGAACCACGTCGTCTCGACAGATGTGCAGGACTTTCCGGCAGAGTGTAAACCGTACGCCGATGAACTGCGCGGACGAAGCATGCTGGTGAAGAAAACGCGCCCTCTCGGCGTCGAATGCATTGTCCGCGGCTATCTTTCAGGGTCCGGTTGGTCTGAATACCAGGAGATGAAAAGTGTCTGCGGGCTTCCACTCCCGGCCGGGTTGGTCGAAAGTTCGCGATTGCCGTCTCCTATTTTCACACCGTCGACCAAAGCCGAACTTGGAGTCCACGACGAAAACATTACATTTGAAGAAATGGTGAAGCTTGAAGGGGAAGCTATCAGCAATAATGTGCGGGATATTGCAGTGCAGATTTTCAACACAGCCTCGGCCATCGCCGAGTCGAAAGGCATCATCATCGCCGATACAAAAATGGAGTTCGGTACTCTCAATGATGAATTGATCCTCATCGACGAGCTTCTGACTCCCGACTCGTCTCGTTTTTGGCCGAAAAGCAAGTACAAACCGGGCGGAAGCCAGCCAAGCTTCGATAAGCAGTTTGTCCGGGACTATCTCACTTCGATAAAATTCAACAGGCGAGCTCCGGGACCGATGATGCCCGAAGAGATTATTCAGAAAACGGCTGAGCTGTATCGAGAGGCGCTTGTGACGCTGACCGGTAAACACGTTGAATAAATTATTTCTCGCAAAGCCGCGAAGATTTTTTTTAGAATTAATTTGCGACTTTGCGTCTTTGCGTGAGCACCCCTTTTTGAATTATTCAGAACTGTCAGGCTCATTTTATTCCACACCGTCAAAAATAAAGGCAAATGAAAACACTCACTCGTGACCATGTGCTGGAAGCTTTGCGAAATGTGCGCGACCCCGACCTTCAAAAGGATATTGTCGCGCTTAATTTTGTTAAGGATGTACAAATCAACGGGAATGACCTTCGCTTCACCATTGAGCTTACTACTCCATCTTGTCCTGTCCGCGACAAGTTAAAAGCTGAATCGGAAAAAGCAATTCGTTCCTCAATTTCCGGCATCGGTGCGATTGAAATTGCGATGACATCGAATGTTACGTCGCGGCAATCGGCACAGCCGGGTCCGCTGTTGACGGGCGTGAAAAACACGATCGCCGTCGCCAGCGGCAAAGGTGGCGTAGGAAAATCGACGGTTGCGGTCAACCTTGCCGTCGCGCTGGCAAGGGATGGTGCGAGCGTCGGCCTTATAGATTGCGATGTGTATGGACCGAGCATCCCACTGATGTTCAACATCAACGAAAAACCGAAACTTCATAATCAAAAGCTTCAGCCGCTTGAGAAATACGGCGTGAAGGTCATGTCGATCGGCTTTTTGGTCGACCCGTTGCAGGCAGTGATCTGGAGAGGCCCGATGGCGAGCGGTGCGGTGCGGCAATTCATGTCCGATGTCGAATGGGGAACGCTCGATTACTTGATTTTCGACATGCCGCCCGGGACCGGCGATATTCAATTGACGCTGGTCCAGCAAATTCCGTTGACGGGTGCAGTAATTGTGACGACGCCGCAGGAGATTTCTCTCGCCGATGCCCGAAAAGGGTTGATGATGTTCAACAAAGTGAACGTGCCGATCCTCGGAATTATCGAAAACATGAGCTATTTTATCTGCTCCCATTGCGGAACGCGCGAGAATATTTTTGATGCCGGAGGAGGCGCGAAAGCGTCGAAAGAGCTTGGCGTGCCGTTCCTCGGAGAAATACCGATTGACACGAATATTCGTCTCGGCGGCGACGTCGGAAGACCTATCGTTGAATCTGACCCGAAGAGCCCGCAATCCGTGATCATTTCACAGATCGCGCGCAACCTTGCGGCGCAGATCAGCATTAAAAATTTATCCCACAATGCAGCTCCGTCAATCGAGATTTCTTTGGGGGCGGCGCAACAAAACTGATGAAAGAAAGAGTCCTAACATCGTTGGCGGCCGTTCGTCCGTTTTTACAGATTGACGGTGGAGATGTCGAGCTTGTCGATATTACGAGCGACGGCATCGTCAAAGTGAAGCTCGTCGGCGCGTGCGCATCGTGTCCGATGTCGATCATGACGTTGCGCGGTGGGATTGAACGGGCGTTGATGCTGGAAATTCCTGAGGTGCGGAGGGTGGAAGCAGTGGCGGGCTGAAAAGCCGTGTTTGTGAAGCAGCATTACGCTTTCAATTTTACATCGAAAACTTTCCTTTCTTTGATCTGCACAATCCTTTCCTGCGCTTTCCTTACCAAATCGTAATTGTGCGTTGCCATGAGCACGGCGGTGCCGTGTGCGTTGATGTCTTTGAGCAGCTTTAAAATATCGAGCGATGTTGAAGGGTCAAGGTTGCCGGTCGGCTCATCTGCCAGAAGGAGGATCGGCTCATTGACGAGGGCACGGGCGATGGCGACACGCTGTTGCTCGCCTCCCGAGAGTTGATGTGGCATGCTGTTGCGCTTATGGCTGAGCCCGACGCTGGCGAGGACGTTCAACACGTTCTTCTTGATGTCGACCGTGCGTGTGTTTGTGACGTACAGCGAAAAAGCGACGTTGTCGTAGACGGAACGGTCTTCCAGCAATTTAAAGTCCTGATACACAACGCCGAGTTTTCTCCTCAGCAAAGGGATCTGTTTTGAGGAAATAGCGCTCGACAGGAATTTTCCAACCATCACCGAGCCGGTGTCTGGAAACAAATCCATGTACAGCAGCCGGAGGAGCGTGCTCTTGCCGCTTCCGGTTGTCCCGACGAGCGAGACAAATTCGCCCGCCTCGATTGCGAGGTTAACATGGTCCAAAACGGCTTGACGGTTGAACGAGACACAGACATCGGAGAGGCGTACCATGGTGCGGAAAATGATAGAATAAGTTTAGCTTCTTGACAAGATCGTTATTTTTTTCTGTTCATTGCAACGGTCCGCGCAAGCTGAACCGCCGCGATCATGCTTCGTGGGTCCGCGATGCCTTTGCCGGCGATGTCGAAGGCCGTTCCGTGATCGGGCGAGGTGCGGATGATGTTCAGCCCAGCCGAAAAATTCACGCCTTCATTGAACCCGGTCATTTTCAGCGGAATCAGTCCCTGGTCGTGATACATTGCCAGCACGGCGTCGAACTCTTTCTGCTTCGATGTTGCAAAGAAGGCGTCCGCAGGGAACGGACCCGACGCGCTGATCCCTTTTTCCACCGCCTTCATTATTGCAGGCTCGATGATTTCAATCTCTTCAAGCCCGATAGCGCCATGCTCGCCTGCATGAGGATTTAAGCCGAGCACGGCGATTTTTGGAGCCTTAATGCGAAAGTCATTTTTCAGGGAAGCATCGATGGTCTCGAGCTTTTCAACAATACGTTCGATGAAAATGTTTTCTGCCACTTTTTGAATCGGGAGGTGAATCGTCGTAAGGCCGACGCGAAAGGATTTCGCTATCAACATCATCGTTACACGGCTTGACCGGCTCAGCATCGCAAGCATTTCCGTCTGTCCAGGAAAATTGTATCCCGCTATATGAAGCGACTCTTTTGAAACGGGTCCTGTAACCATTGCATCCGCTTCTCCGTCGATGCACATCCGCACTGCTTTTTCAATCGACATTCCTGCGCAAATGCCGGCATCGGGAGCCGGTTTGCCGATTTGAAGGTTCTTTACGGTGGCTTGATAGATGTTCACGACAGGAACGGCGTTTGCCGGGACAGCCTCGGACGGCGATTGCACGGCAACCAGCTTTTTTTTCGTCTTCAGCTTCTTCGCATAATGCTCAAAGATTTCAAACGAGCCGACAAGTATCGGCTGGATCGTTTTTAGGAGGGAGGGGGTGTCGATATTTTTGAGGATGACTTCAGGAGCGATGCCGTTAAAATCTCCAATGGTAAAAGCAATACGAGGCTTCATTTAGTTCCGGATGCAATGAGTTTATAGTTTCCCTGGCGGCTTGGGTCTTCAAAGATAAATTCTTTATTGAGTGATGCATAGGTCCAGACTTCTCTCGGCGGCCCTCCCGGTGCGAGCGAACGTTCGATGTTCGACGGCTTGCCATACAAAATATAGATCTTTCCCCGGTCGGTCAGGACGCCGTTTTCCTCTCTCAACGTTCTGAAATTTGCGAACGCGTAGTCGACTCGTTGGAAGTACACCGCCATCATCTCGTTGTATGCGGACCCCGGCACGTTGTTGCGCTTTGCCCAGAACTCTTCAAATTTTTTTATCCGCGCATCTCTGCTTCCGCTCCTGAGATCGTCGTATTCACTGTCGGTGGTAATGTATCTCATTGCCGAGACGGAAAAATCTAAATCATACAACGACAACGGCATGTCCCTCCAGCGGATGGAAAATTCTTTGTTCACGGTTGCCGTATCCTTGGCGGAAATGTGAATACGGGCTGTATATTGTCCTTGCTTCAAATGCGAGGTCAATAGCGGGAAATAGACGGTTGCAGTCGTTGCGTTGCTGTCCAAGACATACTCGATGTTTCCGGAATTTGTCGGGAGCAACCGGAGCAACGAATGGTGGATAACAGTCGCTGTTGCAGTTGTTTCTTCCTGAACGACGATTCGTTCTCTATCTTCCGGCATGAATTGCGTCAACGAGTATCTCACCGTGACCGGCGCGTTTTCGTCCTTGATTGTAAGAACCGTTCCTGTGTTCTTTGAGAACTGTGCGGCGTTGTTGTCGTTCAGCGCTGTAAAACTTCGTTCGGATAATGGCCGGTCGGTCGGTTCGATAAACAGGGCCGTCGATCGGACGACTGCGTCAGGCCGGAATCGAACGACGCGCAAAATTTGTTTTCGGTCCCCAAATTCTCGTTGAGATTCATTATCCTCGAGGTGGTACACAGTCGTGAAACGCCCCGGATGCACAACGAACGATGCCGCCCCCTGATAATATTGGAGTCGCAACTGGGTGATTTCGTTGTCCGGGATATCTAGACTAATGGCCTGGACTTTTCTGGAAACCGACGTGTCGGTGGAATCGATCAACTCGATGAGTAATTCGCCATGGGCCCGGTATGACGGCACATTGGTCGAAAAATCCCGTGTGAAAACAAAAAAATCGAACCGCACCCGGTAGAGGATATCGACCCGCACCAATCCGGAATCCTCGGCGAACATGTGGGGCTCGAAGCTGACAATTTCCATTGGCGATCGCTCTCCGGATCTGCCCCCTTCGCCGAATCGTTCCCGTTCTTCATCCTGTGCCTGTAACGGCGAAAAACCTGCAAGCACACAAAGGAACCCGCACACGGCGAAAAGAATTTCGATCCAGCCTCTACGCATATTTGATATCATGAAGAAATGCACCGTCTTGTCTGCCGATAATTTTTTGTGGATTGAAGATATTCTGTGGGTCGAGCGTTTCTTTAATCTTTTTGAAAATTCCGTATATCTCCGGACCGAACGCCCGCTCTAAGAACGGGGTCCGGACAAATCCGTCGCCGTGTTCCGCGGAGAGAACGCCGTCGAGCTTGATGATGAGGTCGAACACCTCTTGCGTCGCACCCTCAATCTGCTTTCTTCCGGATTCGGTTGTCACCTCTCCAAACGTTGAACAATGGATATGCCCCATCCCCGCGTGGCCATAGACCGTGAAGGCAATGCGGTGCGCGTCGAGGATTTTTTTTAGTCCGGCAATATACGCGGGAAGATTTCGGAGCGGTACAGCCCCGTCTTCGACGGTAGAAATCTTGTGTTCATGAGACGGCAAGTGATTAATCATTTCGGAAACCGTTTCTCTTACCATCCAGAGTGATTGCCGTTCGGCCTCGGTGTTCAATGAAATCCAATCGAGAAGAATGTTTGCCCGTTGAAGCTCACTGCGGAGCGATTCGGCTTGGTGGCGGAGCGAACCGGCATCGTCGCCTTCGAATTCGATAAGCAGCATCGTTTGGAAATCCCGGTCGATAAACCGGTCGCTTATAGCACTTAATCCCTTGCCCACGTCGGTGTACGATTTATCGAGCAGCTCTATGGCGGCAGGAGAGAAGCTGCGGGCGATTTGCGTTGCTTCGGCCGTATGTTCATACGAGCGAAAATATGCCGCTGCTGCGACGGTCGCTTTCGGCAAAGGAAGAATGTTCAATGTCGCTTCTGTGACAATTGCAAGCGTTCCCTCGGAGCCGCAAATCAGCCTTGTCGCATCGAAATGGTTGCCCCGGAGCGATTCGAAAATATTATACCCGCTTGAATATTTTTCTACCGACGGTTTGTGTACGTCAATCACCTGTTGTTGTTGATGGAGAATATTTTTCACATGAGAGAAACGGTTGCGCGCTTCAGGGGTTAGACGGCTTTCTTCTTCGTTTGGATTAATAACCGCCGCATCTCCGTTTGAGAGAACAACGGTGAGACTTTTGACCTGGTTTTTCGTCGACCCATACCGCAAGCCGTGTGCACCGGCAGCGTTGGTGGCGACTGAGCCGCCGACAGTGCACAGCTTTGCGCTCTGAGGGTCAATCGGATAGAATTTTCCAAGCGGCTGCAGCATGGAGCTTACATCGTTTAGAATGCAGCCGGCCTCGGCAGTCACGGATGACGCTTCTTCTGAAATCTTCACCACGTGACTCATATACTTCGTGAAGTCAAGAATAACCCCGAAGCCTACTGCCTGACCGACTAATCCCGAGCCGCCTCCGCGCGGGATCAGGGCGATCTCATATTCAGCACACAATCGAACGATGCGCTGGACATCCTCAATATTTTTTGGAGCCACAACACCGACAGGCATCACTTTATACATGCACGTCGCCGTGCTGAACTCGGTCCGTTTATCTACGTCGAACCAGACATCCCCGGAAATCTGCCGGCGTAATTCTTTTTCGACGGTTGCAAAGGGAGAATACATGGTTAGAAGATAGAAAGATGATCGCGCAAACGCAATACAATCGACTTCAAGCTATCCGATTGCTTGGAGCAATCGGATAGCTTAATCGCCGAGGCAAGACATCACAGTGCGATCAATGACGCTTGAATGATCTCGTCTCCTCTCTTTCGTATTTCTGCAAGAACTTCGTCGGTGGGACGGGCGTCGAGCTTCATGGTGCAGCAAGCAGTTTGCTGTCCTTCGAAGATCACATTTTCGACTTCCTGGACATTGATCTTCGAGGTCTTTAGATCTTCCAACACGTTGGCAAGAACACCCGGCTTGTCGAAATGGCGAACTACCAATTGCCACTTTGCCGCCGTTTTTTTTGCGCGGTTCACCCAATTGCGGACAATTCCTTGATGAATGTAATCGTTGATAATGGAAACGACCTCTGCGGCGACGGCATTCTGCGCCTGGTTCGTCGATGCGCCGATGTGGTGCGTGCCGTACACTCCCGGCATTGACGCAAGGGGATGAGAATACGGTCCGCTTTTTTCTTCGGGCTCATTTGAAAAAACATCGGCTCCAGCTTTCACAATCCCTGCTGCAACTGCTTCGCGAAGAGCGGTTTCATCCACCACCTCTGCACGGGAGGTGTTCAAGAAAATTGTTCCCGGTTTCATCATTTGAATGATGTTTTTGTTGATGAGGTTTCTTGTTTCAGGCTTCAACGCGACGTG
Organism: uncultured Bacteroidota bacterium; assembly: GCA_963717445.1. Taxonomy (GTDB): domain Bacteria; phylum Bacteroidota; class Ignavibacteria; order UBA10030; family UBA8401; genus JAGVPT01. The sequence goes on from OY970334.1 coordinate 3,907,215, forward strand.
AACGGAGACGATGTTGCATTGCGGAACGAGGGCTTCAACCGATGCGGCGTATTCGATTTCTAATTTCTCCGCTTTTTCCGGCGTGAGCGAACGCGACCATGCGATCACACGCAGGCCGAATGCTTTTGCCCGGGTGATCATTTCTCTTCCGATCTGCCCCACGCCGATGATGCCGATGGTCTTTCCGAAAATGCCATCAGCTTTGGAGTACTCGCTTTTGTTCCATTTTCCGTTGCGGAGGTCTGTGACGTTTTCAACGATTCGCCGGTCGAGCGAGAGAAGAAGCGCCATCGTTAATTCGGCAACGGCGATCGAATTTTTCCCGGGACAGTTGGCAACATAAATGCCTCGGGTGTTTGCCGCTTTGACGTTGATGGTGTTTACACCGGCCCCGGCACGAATGATCAAGCTAAGGTGCTTGCCGGCGTTGATGCAGTCGGCGTGGACTTCCGTTGAACGGACGATGAGTACAGAGGCATCGCCGATATTTGCCGCAAGCTCTTCAGCTTTGAGTTTCGGCTTATATTGCGCTTCGACGCCAAGGTTTGAAATTTCCGAGATGTACGATTGGGGAAATGAATCTGCAATGAGGATTTTCATAGGATAAGCCTTTCAAATAAATATTTAATGTTTGAAAGGTACGATTGAATTTGTCAATTATCAATGAACAAATAGCAATTGACCAAAGACTACGGACTAAGGCCTACGGCCTGCGGACGATCGCTTGAACCTGAACCCAATACGGTGTCTATCTCGGCCTTGAAGGTTTTGTAATTCTTCTGTCCGAACATAAACGCTCGCTGTTTGCCAGTTGCGTCAAAGATAAACGTTGCCGGCACTGCGCCACTCCACGACGGGTTGAGCGCATTGATGAAATCCTCATCTTTTTTGATGTTTGCAACGTAGACCGTGAACGGGACGTTTTGACTGGCAAGGAATGGCAGGATTTTCGATTCGACTTCATCGGGATAATCTACACTGATGGCCACAATATCTACCGCAGCGTTTCGATATTCGTTGGAAAGCTTGACGATGTCGGGAAATTCTTCAACACACGGCTGGCACCACGTTGCCCACACGTTGAGGAATAGAATTTTCTCTTTTCGGTCGTGAAGAAGCCGGTCGAGGCCTTTCTCATCAATCGGCTCGACTGACCGGAACGTTTGTTTACTCTGGGCGGGTGAAATACTTACGCCGGCACAAACGGCGCCGGCGAGGAGAGCGATGTACCAGAGGCACTTCATCAATCTACTTTTTTGATGGTGCAGCCGAAGGCCTTTGTCGTGGAGACGGAGACCGGTTTCCCGGCGAGAATTTCATCGAGCGCATTTCGAAGGTCGTGCGATGTAACATTCGCTTCCCGTCGTGAGTCATCGATTCTGCCGTGGTAAAGAATTTCGAGCGATGGATTGAGGATGAAAATTTCCGGGGTCACCGTCGCCCCGAATTTATCGGCGATGACGTTCTTATCGTCTTTGAGGATGGTAAATTCAAACCCGTGGTCTTTCGCGTGTTGTCTGACTTCTTCAACACTTTCCTGCTTGTTGGAATTGATCCCGATGAAAACAACGTTCTTCCCTTTGTAATCATTGTATAAAGACACCATGCGGCCATTGTATCCGTTTGAGACCGGGCATTGCGTCGCAATAAACATCACCACGACTGCTTTCGCGTTTTTGTAATCCGTGAGCGAGTGTTTAACTCCGTTGTAATCTGGGAGAGTGAAGCTTTCCGCTTTCACCGGCTCTCCGGCTAACACTGCCGAGAATATAAAGAGTGAAAGAATAAATAACATCACAATATTTCGCATGAAGTACCGCTCCTTTCTCTTATTGAAATTAGACGAACGAAAACAACAAAAGTTAAATTGGACGGTCCTTGTTATTTCCATTTCTTTAAAAATTCGATGAGCAATCGTACCCCGACGCCGGATCCTCCTTTCGGCGCGTAGTCCATATTTTCTTCGAGAATTGCCGTACCCGCAATATCAAGATGAACCCATCTGTAATCGCCGATGAACTTCTTGAGAAACCATCCCGCAGTAATTGCACCAGCCCACCGCCCGCCCGTATTTTTTACGTCAGCAACGTCGCTTTTGATCATCTTCTCATATTCATCAAACAAAGGCAGCTGCCATACCCGTTCATACGTTGTATCGCCGGCAATTTTAAGGGCATCCATCGCTTCCTGGTCATTTCCCATCATGCCGGTCGCAAGATGCCCCAGAGCGACGACGCATGCGCCCGTTAATGTCGCAAGATCGATAACAACGTCGGGTTTATAATGGGATGCATAACCGAGGGCATCCGCAAGGATAAGCCTTCCTTCTGCATCGGTGTTGTCGACCTCAGAAGTTTTTCCATTATAATGGCGCACAATGTCCCCGGGCTTCACGGCGGTACCGCTCGGCATGTTTTCTACTGCCGGAATCAATCCCACGACATGCACCGGAAGCTGCAGTTCGGCGAGCGCCTGAAATGTTCCGATGACTGCCGCCGCACCGCTCATATCCATTTTCATCTCCGCCATGTTTGCTGCCGGTTTTATTGAGATGCCGCCGCTATCGAACGTGACGCCTTTGCCGACGAGGACGACAGTCCCGCTTTTTACTTTTCCCGGATTGTGTTCGAGTATCATGAAGCGCGGCGGGTGGTTACTCCCTTTGCTGACGGAGAGAATCCCGCCCATCTTTAAACTCTCAATTTTTCTTTGGTCGAAGACTGTCGCCTTAAAGCCATGCGCATGTGCCGCCTCCTGCACATTGTACGCCAACGTCTCAGGATAAATTTCGTTTGAAGGAGCGTTCTCAAGGTCCCGTGCAAGGCACGTTGCGGCTGAAAGGATTTCTCCGTGCCGAACTCCCTCTTGAATTTCGCTCAGCCTTTTTTTGTCGGACGTGAAGATGGTGAGGCTCTCGAGTTTTTTCTCCTCCTCTTTTATCGTAATGTATTTGTCATATTTATAGACAGAAAGAGCTGCCCCCTCGACAATCGCTTGAGCTATCTCGGAAGGGGAGGCTTTTAATGTGAGAGGGGAGAGAGTGGCCATTGGAAATTCAATTCCGAGAGATCCGATTTTCACTGTCTGAGCGGCTTTGGCGGCGGCGGCAGAGCCCCGGCGGATTTTTTCGAGGGTCAGTTTTTCCGTTTCCCCCATCCCTATAAGGAATAGCCGGGGGGATGCAATTGATTTCTCGGTATAGAGTGAAAGCAGCTCCCCTTTTTTCGCGGAAAAATCTTTCAGCGAAATCGCCGGCTGTAATTTTTCGCCGATCTGGTTTCCCAAAGCTTCAATCTGCTCTCCAAGCCCATGCTTATCCTGAAACATAAAAACGGCAATTGCATCTTTCTTTGCATCAGGGAGTGACGTAAGTTCGCATGTAATTTGCATTTTTTCTCCTTCGTAAAAACTCAAATATAATCTTCGGACCGTTCAACGACTTTTTTTACGACATCGTCGAGTGTGGCGTTGTAAATTCTAGCTCCTGCGGCATTCAGGTGGCCGTTCCCGCCGAATTCTTTGGCGAGTTTATTAATCGGTATCATCCCTTTCGAACGGAAGCTCACTTTCACCCCTTCCTCAAGTTCGATGAACATCAGACCGACTTTCACTCCGCCGATGCTCATCGCGTAATTGACCATGTTGTCCGTATCCTCCTCCGAGGTCAGCGTTTCGGTGAAATCTTTTCGCCGGAGAGTCATAGCGGCGACCGCACCATGATGAAGGATGGACAGGGAGTCAAGCGCCAGTCCCAACAGCTTTAATTTGTTCGCAGGGCCTTCTTCAAAAATTTTTTGATAGATGCTGGTTGGATCGGCACCGCATTCCAAAAGCTCGGCAGCGATCCGATGGGTCTCCGGATTAGTTTTTGGGAAACGGAATGATCCTGTGTCGGTCATGATTGCAGCGTAGAGCGCTTCGGCGATCGGAGGTGTTATTGCATTCTCGTCAAGATATTTCAAAAGTTTGAAAACGATCTCACCGGTCGAGGTTGCCGGCTCGTCGATGATGTACAGGTCGGCGAATGCTTCGGGGTCGGGATGATGGTCGATGCACAGCTTGAGAGCGTGGCTTTGCAACACGGACTCCTTTAACGCCGAAAAGCGCGATGGCGAGTTAGTATCCAGTGCAATAATTGTTTCAGCGTCTTTAATGATGCTCCCGTGCTTTTCACGGGTGAATGTTTCTATAGGGAAGAGCGGCCTCATGAACGAGTAATAGGCAGGAGTTTCGCTCTGGTTGATGACTGATACGCTTTTCCCTTTGCCGGTAAGATACAAGGCAAGCGCTACTTCGCTCCCCAAACCGTCGCCGTCAGGGTTGACGTGCGTCGTTAAGACAAAAGTTTTCTTGCCCGCAAAAATTTCTTTGCACTGTTCAAACAACTGCTTCATGTGAATCGCATTGACGTTAAGAACTTTCAATGGAATTACGTGAAGAACGATCTGTCGGGTTCAATGAGCAAAAAAGTGTGGCGCAAAGATGCCGACTGAAAGCTCCCTTCAACATCTCTTCTAAAAAAGAACGCACTTTCTCGAGAGAGAAAGTGCGTTTCCGGATAACTATCTCGAGATTATTGGATTGTCCAGGTATCGCCCGACGCCAACAATTTTTCCAGGTCGCCCTTTCCCTTTTTATCGACGGCCGACTTGATTTGAAGCGCCATTTGTGATTCATACGTCGGGCGGTCGATGCTCAAGAAAATTCCGACCGGACGCGGGAGCGCTGAGTTATAGGTCATGTTGGCAAGGATGAATGCGAGCGTCGAATCGTTTTCATTGTGGACGATCAAATCGCTGACGGAATGTGTTCCATCTTTCAACGAAACCACCGTCGGCCTGAACCCATCAAGGTGCACACCTTTGTCCCGTTCTTTGCCGAAGATAAGCGGCTTGCCGTGTTCGAGGTAGATGACGTTTTCATCTTTGGATTCTTTTTCGGTGAACGTAAAGAATGCGCCGTCGTTAAACACATTACAGTTCTGATAAATTTCGACAAACGATGTTCCCTTATGCTCTGCCGCCCGTTTCACGATTTGCTGTAGGTGTTTCGGGTCGCGGTCCATCGTTCGTGCTACGAATGTGCCGCTTGCTCCAAGGGCCAAACTGACCGGATTGAACGGGTAATCGATCGAGCCGTACGGCGTCGACTTTGTCACTTTACCGAACTCGGACGTCGGAGAATACTGTCCTTTCGTCAACCCGTAAATTTGATTGTTGAACAACATCACGTTAATATCGATGTTGCGTCGGATAAGATGAATCATGTGGTTTCCACCGATGCTTAATCCGTCTCCGTCCCCCGTCACTACCCACACCGACAAATCGGGACGCGCCATCTTCAAACCGGATGCGATCGCGGTCGCCCTTCCGTGAATACTGTGAAACCCGTACGTGTCCATGTAGTAGGGAAACCTGCTCGAGCACCCGATGCCGGAAATAAAAACAGTATTTTCTCTCGCGACATTTAAGTCCGGCATGATCCGCTGTACCTGTGCAAGGATCGAATAATCGCCGCAGCCCGGGCACCAACGTACATCTTGGTCCGACTGAAAATCCTTTGCCGTATACTTCACCGCAGGGTGGGCGTCTTTCGACACTACTTCTTCAACAAGAGTGCTCATACGTTTTTACCTTCCAATATTTCGTCAATTTTTTGCTCAATCTCCGATGATTTAAACGGCAGGCCCTGAACTTTGTTCAACCCGACCGCCGGAACAAGGTACTTTGCCCGCAACACTTTGATCAGTTGTCCCAAATTGATTTCCGGAACGAGCACATGCTTGAAATTGTAGAGGATTTCTCCGACGTTTTTCTGCAACGGATTCACATACCGTAGGTGGAGATGCGACACCGATTTTCCCTGTCCCCGTTTCGCTTCCACCGCCGAACGAATTGCACCGTACGTTCCGCCCCAGCCTACAACAAGCAAGTCGCCTTTTTCGTCTCCATCAACAGAAGCTAAAGGAATATCGTTTGCGATGCGTTCGATTTTTTCTGCGCGGAGGTGGACCATTTTGTCGTGGTTCTCCGGTTCATAGTTTACGTTTCCCGTCTTATCCTGTTTTTCCAATCCGCCGATACGGTGTTCGAGCCCCGGGGTTCCCGGGATGGCCCATTCACGTGCTAAGGTTGTTTCATTACGCAAGTAGGGGAGATAATTGTTCGGGTCCTTTCTGAATTGAGGAGAGATATCGGGAATGTCGGCGAGGTTTGGGAGCTTCCACGGCTCCGAGCCGTTACCGAGATATCCATCGGAGAGCATCATTACGGGCGTCATGTATTTTAAAGCGATCCGTGCAGCTTCGAAGATTGTGTTGAAACAATCGCTCGGTGTTGCAGACGTGAGGACCGGAACCGGAGCTTCCCCGTTGCGTCCGTACAACGCTTGAAGTAAATCCGCCTGCTCTGTTTTCGTCGGAAGGCCCGTGCTTGGGCCGCCGCGCTGGATATTAATGATGAGGAGCGGAAGTTCAACCATCACTGCTAATCCAATGGCCTCCGTTTTCAACGCGACACCGGGACCACTCGTTGTTGTTACTGCCAACGCGCCGCCGAACGAAGCGCCGATCGCGCTGGTGATCGCGGCAATTTCATCTTCTGCCTGGAAAGTCTTGACGCCGTATTCTTTGTACATCGCAAGCTCGTGGAGAATGTCGCTCGCCGGCGTGATCGGATAGCTGCCGAGGAAAAGATCGAGCTTCGCTTTGCTCGCTGCCACAACCAACCCTAACGCGACAGCGGTATTGCCGGTGATATTCCGGTATTTACCCGGTGGCAATGAGGCGGCCTTTACTTCATACCGCACGTTGAAGATTTCCGTCGTCTCAGCGAAGTTCCAACCGGCCTTTAGCACCCTGGTATTTGCTTCGACAATATCCGGCTTGTTTTTGAACTTCGACTTGATCCACGCAACGGTGGTGTCGATGGAACGGTTGTACATCCAGTACATCATACCGAGGGCGAAAAAGTTCTTCGTCCTGTCGACGATCTTTGTCGGCAGATTCATGTCGGCAAGGGCAAGGCTCGTCAACTTTGTGATGTCGGCCTGATAGATTGGGTACTTGGCAAGCGAATTGTCCGTCAACGGATTGGACGTGTAACCCGCAAGCTTCAAATTCTTGTCGTTGAACCCGTCTGTATTCACGATGATGGCGCCGCCGTCGACAAGGCCGCGAAGGTTCACTTTTAACGCAGCGGCATTCATTGCCACAAGAACGTCGCAGTGGTCCCCCGGCGTGTTGATCTCTGTGCTGCCGAAATGTATCTGGAATCCGCTGACGCCGAAAAGTGTCCCCTGCGGTGCACGGATCTCGGCCGGGTAGTCCGGGAGCGTGCTCAGGTCGTTTCCCATGATTGCGGAAGTGTTTGTGAATTGCGTCCCGGTAAGCTGCATACCGTCCCCCGAATCGCCCGCAAAACGGATCGTCACTTCATCAAGGGATTTTGTTTTTTTAACCATGTCATGCTTGTCCTTTACATTTGTTGTTACGACAATTCATTGAGAAATGGAAGCCATCGAGAAAAATACGCTGAGAGAATCGTCAGGTAGTTGGTAATGATGAGGAGGCCCAAAACAATCAGCATCGCGCCGCCAACAATCTCTATCGCATGAAAATATTTTTTTATCCTGTTGAACATCGTGAAGAAAATATTGATGCTGATGCCGGTCAGAAAAAACGGTATGCCAAGTCCGAGCGAATAGCTTGCGAGCAGACCGATACCTTTGTACACGGTGTCCTGCTGGCTCGCAATGACCAGGATTGCCGCGAGCACCGGCCCGATACAGGGTGTCCACCCGAACGCGAACGCGGTACCGACCAAAAACGATCCGAACATTCCGAGCTTTTTCTGTCGGACGTGAACCCTTTTTTCATAGTTCAAGAAATTGATCTTGAACAGGCCCATCATGTGCAAACCGAACACGATGATCAGCACTCCGGCAACTTTGCTGATCGTCGAATAATACTCGTTGAATGTCTTTCCAAGCGTTGTTGCTGTCGCACCGAGCAGAATAAACACCATGGTAAATCCGCCGATGAAAAACAACGAGTTCAATATAATTGAACGCAGGGCAGACCTGTTCTGTTCCACGTCTTTCATTTCATCGAGCGACACTCCTGAAATAAAAGAGATGTACCCTGGCACGATCGGGAGCACGCAAGGAGAAACAAAGGAGAGCAAACCAAAGAAAAAAGCCGTTAGAATTCCTACATTCTGCAATCAAAACCTCATTTTCGTTTACTAATGTAATTCATTTAGTCAAGAATATCAAGGCAAAGATACGGTTTGAAAAGATGTCGGATACCTTGTTCATTTGCATTATCAAATAATTCCATTTGCCGCGATTTTTTGATAAAGTGTCCGACATTTAAAATGCGGAGCAAATAAAAAAGCCACCCCGGTTCATTCCGGGACGGCTTTTTACTCCATACTGACTACTGCTTATTGAAATCAGTCTACTTTCTCCGCTTCAGCAATTTTTTCGCTCTTCCCCCGCCGGATTTGTTAACCCGGTGGAATGTTTTCAACGGCAAGCCATAAATTTTAATAAATCCTTCCGCTGCCGAATGGTCGAACGTATCCTCGACTGTGTAGGTTGCGAGTTGTGTATCATAGAGGGAATAGGGGGATGTCCGCCCGCCGACAGTAAGATTGCCTTTATACATCCGCACATTAACCAGTCCCGTTACGTTCTTCTGTGTTTCGTTGACGAATTCGTCGATTGCTTTTTTTAACGGAGAGAACCAAAGACCGTTGTAGACGAGCGTTGCGTAGTCGTCCGACAGCTTCGCTTTGTAATGAAAAACTTCTTTATCGAGCGTCAGCCGCTCTAACTCGCGATGAGCAAAATGGAGCGTGACTGCAGCCGGTGCTTCGTACACCTCGCGCGATTTGATTCCGACAAGCCGGTTTTCGACAAGGTCAATTCTTCCGATCCCGTTTGCCCCGGCGATTTTGTTGAGCGCTTCAATGAGCGAAACGCCCTCCATTTTTTTTCCGTTAAGGCCGACAGGCACGCCTTCTTTGAATTCAATCGAGACATACGTGGCTTTATCCGGCGCATCTTCCGGCGAAACCGTTCGCTGGTATGCATCCAGCGGCGGCTCGACCATCGGGTCTTCAAGAATTCCACATTCGATCGCCGTACCCCAAATGTTCTCGTCGATCGAATATGGATTTTTCTTTGTCGCTGAAACTGGAATTCCGTGGCGCTCACAATATGCTATTTCTTCTTCGCGGGATTTGAATTCCCATTCACGAAGCGGAGCGAGCACCTTCAGTTCCGGGGCCAGCGCCATCACCGAAACTTCAAAGCGAACCTGATCGTTTCCTTTTCCTGTGCAGCCATGGGCAACGGCGGTGCATCTCTCCCTCTTCGCGACATCAACGAGGGCTTTTGCGAGAAGCGGGCGACCGAGCGATGTAGCCATCGGATAAACGTCCTCATACAACGCTCCGGCTTTGAGAGCGGGGAAAATATACTCCTCGACAAATTCTTTCTTCAGGTCTTGAATGTAGACTTTTTTTGCCCCCGTTTTATAAGCTTTTTCGGCGACGCCGACAAGCTCTTGTTGTTGTCCGAGGTTTCCGGTAACGGTGATGACATCCGCATCATATTTTTCCTGAAGCCATTTTACGATAACGGATGTGTCGAGACCGCCTGAATACGCGACTGCAATTCTTTCTTTCTTCACAATGATTCTTCCTTATGGTTGTAGGTAATACGTTTATGTTCTGATTCAGTGCTGTCCGGCGCGCTCCACGAGAGCATTTTTGACGTCTTTGAGCGTTGCGTTGATTTTCTTGATTGTTGATGGTGGTACAACGACCGTATCGTCTCCCGCCACCGTTCCGAGCAGATGAGGATGATGGAGCGAATCAAGGAACGATGCAACTCCCGGCGCCCTCCCCGGCAATGTGCGGATGACGATCATCGCTTCGTTTGCATTGATGCTCATTACTTCGAAACCGATAACCGATTTCATCTTGCGCTCTTCAGCCTCCGTGCTGAGCACATATCGCATGCCGTCTTCTGTATGAACCCGGTCGACGCCGAGTTCTTTGAGGTCGCGCGAAAGTGTCGCTTGTGTAACGTCGAATCCCCGTTTCTTTAAATCAAGACACAATTCTTCCTGGCTCGGAATCGCTTTCGATTGGATGATTTCTTTGATTGCAAAATGTCTCTTTGCTTTGTTCACCTTCGGCCGGTATTATTTTCTTTTGGAAATGCTTTCCCGGACCATTTGCGTTCCAATTCCTTCGTCGGTGAAAATTTCGAGAAGGAGGGAATGCTTGATGCGTCCGTCGACAATATGTACCTTCTTCACGCCAGCGTTCAGTGTTTTGAATGCCGATCGCACTTTTGGAATCATCCCGCCGAAGATCGCCCCCTGTTCGATGAGGCGCTCAGCCTCTTTTTCAGTGAGGGAAGAAATACGTTCGTTCTTGATGACGATGCCTTCGATGTCGCTTAAATAGACAAGCTTTTCGGCCTTCAACGCATCGGCGATAGTACCCGCTGCCAGGTCGGCGTTAATGTTGAACACCGTTCCCCCTTTTCCGACTCCAAGCGGTGCAATCACCGGCATCATTCCGTTTTTCAGCAGCAATTCGATGAACGGAACATTGACCGACGTGACTCTTCCTACTAATCCCAGGTCGATTCCCCCCTCGATAATTTTTTCGGCTCGGAGCAGCGTGTTGTCTACTCCGCTCAACCCGATCGCGTCGCCGTCGCTGCTATTGATGAGATTGACGATCTCTTTATTGACTTTCCCTGCCAGCACCATCTGCACGACTTCAACCATCGCTTCGTCTGTGTAACGTTGCCCGTCGACGAACTTCGTTTCGATGCCCAGCTTTTTGGCGATTTCCGTGATCTCTTTTCCCCCGCCATGAACGATAACGATGTTGATCCCGATCTTTCGAAGTATCGTCACGTCTTTGCCGAACGTTTCCCGGAGCAGCGGGTCGGTCATTGCCGCCCCACCGTACTTGATCACAAAGGTCTTTCCCTCATACTTCTGGATGTAGGGGAGGGCTTCAATGAGGACTTCTTCTTTTTTCATTTCTTTCGTTAATGTGATGGTTACAAGTCACAGGTTAAACGTAGAACGTAAAACTTAAAACATATGACTCCACCGGCAGTTGTTTCCTCGTCGTACACCTAGCTCCTGTAGCTCGCATTGATATCTACGTATCCTTTCGACAGGTCGCACGTCCATAATGTCGCAGAGTGGCTTCCACCGTGCAGGTCGATGGTGATGGTGATTTCTTTCCGCCGAAGTATCTTTTTTGCTTTTTCTTCAGAGAATGAAATATTGTAGTTCCTTCCAAGGATTCTCAAATTGTCAAAAAATATTTCAGTCGCATCAGGATTAAAACGTATTCCCGATCTGCCGACAGCCGCAAGAATTCTCCCCCAATTAGCGTCTTCACCATGAATTGCAGTTTTTACCAACAGTGAATTGCATACGGTACGACCGGCTTCTTCCGCTTCTTTTTTCGATGGAGCACCATTGACCGTCACCTCAATGAACTTGGTTGCTCCTTCGCCGTCTTTCACGATCATTTTTGACAGAACTACGAGAACATGTTCAAATGCTTGGTAGAAAAGAGCGTATGATGACGTATGCTCTTTCAATAACGAGTTGCCGGCCTTTCTGTTGGCCAGAACGAGCACCATGTCGTTTGTACTCGTATCGCCATCAACGGTGATGCGGTTGAACGACATGTCTGTTGCTCGTTGAAGCGCCTTGTTCAGAAGAGTGTGAGGAATATTTGCATCGGTTGTGACGAAGGCGAGCATCGTCGCCATATTCGGGGCTATCATTCCTGAGCCCTTAGCGATGCCGCCGATTCGCACCGGCACATTTCCGATTGTCAACTCGACTGCGTATTCCTTAATAAAAGTGTCAGTAGTGCAAATTCCTTCAGCGGCGTCAATGTTACCCGTTTTTCGCAAATATGTTGAAGCTGCGACAATTCCCGCATTCATTTCTTTCATCGGGAGAAATTGCCCGATGATGCCGGTAGAGGAAACGAGGACGTGCGAAGTGGGGATTTCTAAAGCTCGCGCTGTCGATTTTATCGATGCCACGGCATCATTCATTCCACGCTTTCCCGTGCACGCATTTGCATTCCCGCTGTTCACGACTATCGCCGATGCAAACTTCGATTTTGTCAATTGCTGTTGATCGAGGGTAACGCATGCGGCCTTTGTTGTACTCGTTGTAAACACTCCCGCCGAAAACGCGGGCACCTCCGAAACGATAAGTGTGAGGTCTTTCTTTTTCTTTTTTATCCCGGCATGAACGCCTGCGGCGATAAACCCATTCGGAGCGCAAACTCCGCCGTCAATCCTTTTAATTTTTTCAGCCGAAGGCTGATCCGCCTTTGGCGGAAACTTTTTATTTTTCACTCTTATACAAGTCCTTCCGTTTCCTTAAACCCAAGCATAATATTCATATTTTGAACGGCCTGGCCTGCCGCTCCTTTCACTAAATTGTCGATCACACTGAGAAGAACGAGCGTGTTGTTTCTCTCATCAATGCGAAAACCGATATCGCAGAAGTTGGTATCGTTGACATTTTTTATCTCCGGGATTGCCGTGCTGCTGACGCGGACAAACGGTGCGGCTGAATAATACTTTTTATAGAGTGAGAATATTTCTTCATGTTCAACGTTTTTTTTCAGACGGAGATAGATGGAGGAATAAATTCCTCGTGTGATTGGGATGAGGTGTGGAACAAACGTTACGTTGACGGCATGGGATGCGTTTTCCGTGATGGCAGCTTCGATTTCAGGCGTATGTTGATGAACACCTACTTTGTATGCCCTGACGCTTTCATTCACCTCGGAGAATGAATAGTCGAGGGAAGCGCTTCTTCCGGCACCTGAAACCCCCGAAAGAGAACTGATGATAATTTCCGTTTCCTCGACTAAATTTTCCTTTACGATTGGAATGAGAGGAAGAATTGCGCCCGTCGCGTAACAACCCGGATTGGCGACAAGCCGGGCGTTTTTGATCTCTTCACAGTTCCATTCCGGCAAGCCGTATGTCGATAACGGCAATGTTTCGGCCGAGACGTGCTCGCGCTGGTAATATTTTTGATATGCATTGATATCCTTGAGCCTGTAATCGCCTCCAAGGTCGATGATTCTTTTCTTCGCTTTCAGCAATTCCGGGACGACGTGCATTGCTTCTCCCGATGGAAGCGCGATGAAGACCAGGTCTGAATCGGCAGCCTGGCCGACGGAATATCGCTCAAAAACGAGGTCGGTTTGTCCCCGGAACATCCCATACAATTCGTCGACTCGTTTTCCGGCACTGTTGTGCGCATAAACGCTCTTGATGGTGACGTGGCGGTGCTTCAATAATATTTTGATCAGCTCGGCTCCCGAGTATCCGGATGCGCCGACAATTGATACGTTCATAAGAAAATGTCCTTCAAATTTCGAGGGTATAAATATACATTAAGGTGCATAATTATGCAAGTACTTTTTTCCGGCCAATCAACCGAAGACTTTTTTTTGAAACCCGGCTTCTTTTCCGTATCTTTAACTCATTCGAGAAGAAGTTTTTCACTTTTCATTTTTAACTTTGAACTGAACAATGGGTTTTAATTGCGGTATTGTCGGCCTGCCGAATGTCGGAAAGTCAACGCTTTTCAACGCCATCACTGCTGCCGGAGCGGAGGCTGCTAATTATCCGTTCTGTACCATCGATCCCAATGTGGGCATTGTCACTGTCCCCGACGCCCGCATCAATACGCTCGCTGCCATCTACCGCCCTGAAAAAATCATTCCGTCCGCCATCGAGTTTGTCGACATTGCAGGGCTGGTGAAAGGAGCCAGCAAAGGCGAAGGGCTCGGCAATCAATTTCTCTCGCATATACGGGAGGTCGACGCGATCGCGCACGTCGTTCGATGCTTCGATGATGCAAACGTTATCCATGTCGATGGAAGCATTAATCCAAAACGGGATATCGAAGTTATTGAAGCCGAACTCATCTTCAAAGACCTCGAAACTGTAGAAAAAAAAACCGCCGATGCGGAGAAAAGATCTAAAACCGGAGAGAAGAAGTTTAAAGCGGAATACGAATTTTGCCTCAAGTTAAAAAATCATCTCTATGAAGGGCGACTCGCTCGTTATTTCTCTCTCAACAACGATGACGAACGCCTCTGGATTCGAGAGATGCACTTGCTGACGAACAAGCCTGTGATGTATGTGTGCAATGTCCATGAAAAAGATGTTGCGGGATCGAACGATTATGTCATGCAGGTTCGGGAAGTCGCGCAGAAAGAAAGCGCAAAAGTGGTGGTCGTCAGTGCAGCGGTTGAAGCAGAGGTTGCAGAACTTCCGATTGAAGAGAGGCCGGGTTTTTTAGCAGAGCTAGGATTGAAGGAATCCGGCCTTCAACAAGTGATTCATGAAGGATATGATTTACTCCATCTGCTTACTTTTTTTACCGCAGGGCCGAAAGAAGTCCACGCCTGGACGGTGCGAAAAGGTGCGACTGCTCCGGAGGCTGCCGGGGTCATTCATTCCGATTTTGAAAAAGGTTTCATTCGGGCAGAGATTATGAAGTGCGAGGATCTTTTTCGACTGGGGAATGAACAGAAGGTGAAAGACGGCGGATTGCTACACATTGAAGGAAGGGAATATCTTATCGAAGATGGAGATATCGTTCACTTCCGGTTTAATGTGTAATACCGCAGTTTACAAGGGCGTGCTCAGATGCAAAAGGCATCTCGATGAAAATGAGATGCCTTTTTTGCCTCGATAAATCAAAGGAGCAGTTTACGCCCACCCAAGTTTCTTGCGTGCTTCGGGAGCGATCATTGCCGGACTCCACTGAGGCTGCCACACAATCCGAACATCGGCATCGCTGACACCGGAAATTTTTTTAATGCGATCGCGCACATTATTGGCAATCATCGATGACATGCCGCAGCCGGGAGAAGTCAACGTCATTTTCACGCCGACCCAATCGTCAATGATTTTAACATCGTAGACTAATCCAAGGTCAACGATGCTGACAGGAATTTCGGGATCGTGCACGTCCTTCAATGCTTCGTAGACAAGTTCTTTAGTTATTGCTGCGGGATGTTCAATCTGATTTTCCATTGGTTCCTCAGTGAATTAACGAACTAATAATATACAATTTCGCATAAAAATGAAACTCTTTATTTGCTCATCTGTTTGAACCACAAAGCAGCAAAGAAGGTTTCATAAAGTCAATAAAAACAATCTTCGCAATCGTCTCGCCTGTGTATGTACTCGAAAGCTTTTTTTTGAGAAAGCACTAGTTCGATGCACCTTGAGTTTGCTTCGCAAGATAATTTTCGAGCCCCATTTGTTCGATTTGCGAGCGTTGAACCTCGGCCCAATCGACGTGCCCTTCTTCGATCTTGAGAATGGTGGTAAGGAGATCGGCTGTTGCCTGGTCGGCAACTTCACGGGCAAGAGCGATAGCGCTATTGTACGAACGGATTGCACCAATCTCTGCCTCCTGATCGTTACCCACCATATCCTCGACAGTTTTTCCTATTTGCATTGGATTAAGCTTGGAGACCTCCGGCGTTCCCTCGAGAAATAAAATTCTCTGGATGAGCCACTCGGCATGGTGCATTTCGTCCATGGCTTGCTTTTCAATCGCCTTATGCAATTTATCATATCCCCAATTTTCGCACATTTCTGAATGAACCATATATTGACTGATAGCTGTAAGTTCGTCCGCGAGCAATTGGTTGAGGGTTCCGATAAGTTTGCTATTTCCTTTCATTATCCTTCTCCTTTTTATTGAAAATATTTGGTATCATGCCGTTTCAATCAATAGTTTAAACTACTCTTTCTCAAGTTACAGCGATTTTAAAAAAAATACAAGCGTGTGGTAGAGTATCTCACAACAAACCAACTTGGAATTTGCCTTTTAACATAGAAGTGTCTCAATTTCATGATGTTACTTTCTTTACGAGAAAGAAAGTAACCAAAGAAATCTCTCGAAATCGTAACGCGCGGATTCAATCCCAGCCGCACAGGTCATCACTTTCGGTGCAAGAAGGCTGTTTGAATATTCTCCATTGTGCACGTGCACCGAAATTGAAGCCCTTCGATTGAATCCATCCTCTCGCGCGCACCCAACGATTTCGATATGATCCAACAAATGGTGAAAGATTAGGCTCGGAATCGGCGGTGTTGTGTGAAGGGGCGATGCGTGCGTTAAGAAAACGGCTAGCTGACGGAGTGTGGCACGAGTAAGCCGTTTTCTTCGGCATGTGCGCTGGGAAGCATCGCATGGGTTCCGATTCCCCCAAAGGGGTCCTTCGGACGAGATGCTCTCTTTGCTTCTTTCACTGGCAACAGAGAAAGAAGATAGAGATAAGCACACTCAAACTCAGACACTACTAAGCGTGTTGCACTCTTGTTGGATGATGTATAAAGAATTGAAGAAATATCACATTGCAACTGACAACCCTGCGTAGAACATTCGACCGATAGAGGGAATGATCCCTGGTCCGGGATACTCATCCGTCCGCATGGTGAAGTACATGGCATTTGTCAAGTTGTTGACTCCAAACCTGAATTCGTATTTCAAAATTTTGTACGCAGCCGACAGGTCAATAACGCTGTATGACGGGATAATCCCTACCAAACCGTCGAGAGAAAATTTCGTGTCGCCTGGATCGCTATAGCTGGAGGCGGTGTACGAATATTGTGCGTTCAACGAAAGAGCTCCAAGGCTATAGTCAACACCGAAACGCTCTACATACTTGGGAGCGTATGGAACATAATTACCGTTATATTCACCTGAAACGTAACGTGCGTCGGTGTACGCAAAGGAATTGTATATAGCCAATCTTCCGAAATTGTCGGTAGCAATGAGGCCGCCGAGAACGTTCAGCTCTATGTAGGTTTCCACACCTTTGTGATCGTCGGCTCCGGTATTTGTCTCAAATTGGTACGACGAGGTGTCTTCAGTTTGTTCAACGATCCCGATATCGCTCTTGACATGCATGTAAAAGAAACTTAGGTCAAAGTTCAGGAAGTCGCCGACCAATCCTCTGAACCCAACGTCTACATTATTTGCTGATGCATCTTTCAGATTTTGGTCGATTCTTGCGATTGTGCCGAACGGAGTTAAGTCGTCATACGTAACGGGCCTGTATGACTGGCTGAAATTGGCGTAGATATCCGTTGCCTCAGAAATTTTAAACTCTGCGCTGGTCGCACCTAACAAAAATGTGCGCGTGTGTTCTTCGTTATTTACGAAAACGAATGGAGCTGAGGTCGCGTCATTATTTTCAGTGTAACCATTTGCTGTTGTGCTCAAATATTCAAAACGCAAAGCGGGTGTTATGCTTAGCGCGTCGCTGATTCTAAAGATGTTCTGAATATACGGAGCGACATTCGTTGTATAAAAATTCATATCTCCTCCCCATGGAGAGAATGTGGTGAGATCAAAATCCGATCCAGTGGTTCCTTCTCCCTCATCCTTTCTCACAAGATGTGAATATGCATACCGCAAACCGAACGAGAAAGTATGGCTTAGGCCTAGGAAGTTGTAATTAGACAAAAACCGTAGCTCGTTTGTGAATGTATTGAAAAATTCCTCCTCTACCTCGCGCGGAGGATATGTCAGGCTTGCCGTGATGGTATCCGGGACCTCAGGCGGCACATCCTCGTTCCTCCAAACTAAATCGCGTTGACTGAAAAGATAGGATGACACGAGATTCAGGGATGAGTTATCATCTATTTTGTAGTCAATATGTGAAGCCAAGATGTTCCATGGGCTCGAGAGCCAGTTCCGGCTCCGAAGAGACGCTCGGGGGTTTGCGTAGAACATTGAATCGTTTTCACCGCCGGGCATTTGGATCAAATTGCGGAGCATCGTGTATTCTAATCCGATTTGTAGTTTTTCAGTAGGATCGTATTTCAGGGTTCCATAACCCGACCATTGTGTTTGTTGAGAGTTTGTCCTCCAACCATCCATCCGTCTATATTGAAGGAAACCATAATAATTGAAAGCCCCGTCTGTACCTCCAATGGAATTAAAACTATTGAAGAGTCCATAGCTGCCGGCGGTTTGAGAGGAATTGACTTGAAAAGAACTGGGTCCGCCATCTTTCATTTCATAGTTAACAACACCGCCTAATTGTGGGCCGAAGGCCAATGCAGAGCCATCCTCCAAAATGGCTATACTTTTTACAGCTTCCATTGGAGGGAGGTAGTAGGCTTCATTGTATCCGTACAGGTCTGCGGAAATATTGTAACCGTTTTGGCGCGTATTGGTCTCGATGCTTTGATAAGGGCTGAATCCTCGTAGGCCGATTCCATTTGCCGTGAATCCGCTCATCTCGTTTTCGGTGATGTCTACTCCCGGTATCCGTCCCAGAATCTGCCTCGTGTTATTGATAGCTTTATTGGCGTCAAGGCTGTCTATGTCGAGCACTTCGTTTTTCATTCCCGCATAAACAACGCCGCCCGCATAGCCCTTCATCTGACCTATACCGTTCATGACCTTGTAGCTTGTAACGATAACCTCTTTCATGATGTAGGTCGAATCGGAAGACGAATTTTCACTGGAGGAGTTTGCATCTGAATTATTTTGATACGCTTCCTTTCCATAATCGCCGATAACCGCTGTGTGCATCGATGATAAAGCTGATTTGAGTGTGCCCCCGGATGTACTCAATGAAACTGTCTGGGAAAATGAGGAGGTGGTAGATGAGAGTACGAAGAGGAGAAAAAAAAAGCAGCGTGGTGAATTCATAATGCACTCCTGTGAAATGGTTTGGGGCGCATTCGTGTTGACAAACCGTCGCTTCTTCCGTACATTAAAAGCGAAAGGGGTGTGCACAACGCGCTCCTTTTGATTTGATGCATTGCCGTTGACCTTTGGCGAGGAAGCGGCAGTGCATTTTTTTATTTTGGCTACTTCAGACTTTTTCGGTTTTTTGCGGCAATGATTTCTTCAATGGAGTAGCAGATCCGGAACAGCCACAGTCAGAATCACATGAATTCATTTGAGATCGTTTTCGCTTGTGGACTTGTTTTCGCACCAAAAGCAGCGCACTCAGTGCAACAATTCCCAGCGAAATTATTTGTTGCCAATCTCCCATCATTAGACCGCTAGTAAAAGGCCTACTCGGTATACAATAAATGTCCCTGCATAAGCAAGGGTGGTCATGTAACAAACCTGAAATATCGGCCATTTCCATCCGTTTGTTTCCCGGCGCATGACAGCAACGGTGGACATACACTGCATTGCCAGGACATAGTACACCATCAAACAAATGGCAGTAAGTGCAGTAAACGTCGGTAGACCGGTTGCCGGATCGGTATCGTTGTGGAGATGTTCCTGTAACGACATGATTCCGCTTTCCTGTTTTGCATCTCTGATGTTGTAGATTGTTCCTAAAGTGCTGACAAACACTTCACGCTGCAAAATTGATCCAATCAATCCGATTCCAACTTTCCAATCGAACCCGAGCGGTTTAATAACAGGTTCAATAAAATGTCCTGCGCGGCCGGCAAAGCTCATGTCCAAACTTTGGGATGCTGATGCATTTTCCGTTTTTGGATATGTAGCGAGGAACCATAATACGATCGACACGCCGAGGATGATCGTACCGGCCCGTTTCAGAAATAACGCCGATCGTTCCCACATATGAAGAAGCACAGATTTCAGCGACGGCATTTTGTATGGCGGCAATTCCATAATGAAGGCTGGAGTTTCGCTCTTCAATAAAGTCTTTTTAAACAACCAGGCCATCGCTAATGCAGCCAACAATCCTAAAAAGTACATCGCAACGAGCGTGAGGCCGGGAAGTGAAAAAATTCCGAGCACACGCTTTGGTGGAATGAATGCCGCTATCATCAGGGCGTACACGGGAAGGCGTGCGCTGCAGCTCACAAGCGGAGCAACAAGCATTGTCACAAGCCGGTCCTTCCGGTTTTCGATAGTTCGTGTTGCCATGATGCCTGGGATTGCGCAAGCAAACGAGCTGAGAAGAGGGATGAACGATTTTCCGTGCAGTCCGACTTTGCTCATCGTTCTATCCATGATGAATGCTGCTCGCGCCATGTAGCCGGTGTCTTCAAGAAATCCGATAAAAAGGAACAGGAAGAGTATTTGAGGGAGAAAAGTGACCACGGCCCCTACGCCAGCAATCGCACCGTTGACAAGAAGGTCGCGCAGATCTCCCGCAGGCATGACAGCTATTATTTGTGCGTCTATCCAGTTAATCCCGTCGCCGATCATGAGCATTGGAACATTCGCCCAAGAAAAAATCGCCTGGAACATGACGGTCATGAGTCCGATGAAGATGACAAAGCCCCACACTTTGTGTGTAAGCACTTGATCGATGTTGTCGCTTGTTGTGTTCGTATTCCGCCGCCCGGCAATAACGGACGATGCGCAGACATGTTTGATCCACTCGTAGCGGGATTCGACAACGACGGAATTCCGGTCGATGCCGAGCCGTTCCAATTGCAGGTGATCTTTTTTTACGTGGTCAATTAACTCGGGCGCATACCGGTCATCGTGTTCGGATAACGCTGCGGTCGATGTAAGCAGAACGATTGCCTCGTGGAAGGCGAGAGGTTCGGCGAGATGGTGCATTGTTTGCAGCATCCCTTTAAGCTCATCACATTCTCGTTGCACGGGTTCAGGCAATGTCCATTGACGCGACTTGCGTGACGGCTCGACAGGAATTGCAATCGCGGCCTTCAGCTCTTCGATCCCGATTGATTTGCTTCCTACGGTGGGAATAATCTTCACCCCCAACTCTGCCGACAATTTCTCCACATCGATGATAAGGCCTTCGCGTTCGGCAACATCGATCATGTTCAGGGCAATAACTACAGAAAGGCGGTTGTCAATGATTTGACTGATGAGGTAGAGGTTCCGCTCGAGGTTGCTTGCATCGACTACGCACACGACAAGCTCGGGAAGGGGAGTGTGCTTAACACGGCCGAGAAGAACATCCGTTGCAACTTTTTCGTCGGGAGAGTTTGCAGTGAGGCTGTACGTGCCGGGGAGGTCGAGCAGAACCGCTTCACTCCCATCGTCGAAAACAACTCTCCCTTCTTTCTTTTCGACCGTCACACCCGGATAGTTCCCGACTTTCTGCCGCAACCCGGTCAGTGCATTGAAAATCGTCGTTTTTCCCGCATTCGGATTTCCGATGATGGCAATATAGCGAAGCCAAGTTTTAACTTTTAAGGAATTAATCATTGCGAATATTTAAGGACGATGACGGATTCGGCCTCGACGCGGCGAAGAGAAAGGCGATACCCGCGAACAGAGATTTCGATGGGGTCTCCCATCGGGGCAAATCGAATTATTTCGATATCCGTTCCTTTTGTCAATCCCATTTCAAGTAAACGCTGCTTGATCGAAGACTTTACAGATTCCACTCGTTCGACGATGCCATGTTCCCCGGGGAGAAGCGTGTTGAGAGACATTTGTGCCATAGGTTACTCGAAAGGAGACACGATAATGTCATCCGCGAGCGCATGATTTAACCCGATTCTGGTATTGCACACTTCACAAATAAGATTGCCTTCTCCGTTGACGACCAACCTCACTATTGCGTTCTCGCAAAATCCCATCTCACGCAGTCGGAAACAAATGTCCGGTTGCGATTGAAGTCGATGAATGCGCACGAACCTTCCGGCCGGAATTTCATTAAGCGTCATTGTTAAACCATTCATATTATCGTTATTCCTTTTCTCGGCATTTTCTGCACGTCCCAAAAATCTGAAGCGTCGAACTTTGCGGCTTAAAAGCATTTCCCTTGCATACCTCATCTTGAATTTTTGAAAGCTTATCGCTGACGAATTCAATGATGTCGCCGCATTCCAAGCAAATTAAATGATCATGATGAGGACGGCCGAACGCTTTTTCGTATCTCGAGTGATTTTCTCCGAAGCGGTATTTTGAAATCAGCCCGCAGTCTTGGAGGAGTTCGAGGGTATTATAAACGGTTGCACGAGAAACTTTTGACCCGTTCGATTTCAGTTGAAGGAAAAGCCCGTCAGCATCAAAGTGCCCGTCATTGTTCATTACCGATTCCAATACTTGGAACCTCTCAGGCGTTATCCTGTAGCTGCCCGCTTTCAGATATTTCCTAAAGCTATCTTTTGCGGCTTCTATATCCATGGAAACATTAATCTTGTTGGCACGTTTATACCATGGTGGTTACAAAACCCGTACCAATCATTTTATTTAGACTTAATCTAAATAAATATAATGAGGATGGCGATGTGAGTCAATGAAAATCTTTGAAAATGTGCAAATTTCGTAAATTGGACTAAATTAGTCTTGTATAGTCCAAATAATTTCATTGCAGACTTGGCATCTAATTCGTATATTTAACAGGAAAACTATCCCAGATTCTGGAAATCACAAATAGCTTCATTTTAAAGAGGATAAAAGAAAGATCAATGATGATAGATATAGAAAATCAGGTTGCTATTGTTACAGGAGGTTCGCGCGGAATTGGTGCCGCAACTGCTATCCTCCTGGCCAAAGCCGGCGCAAATGTAATAATCACCTACAATACCAATGAGAAAGCTGCAAAAGAAGTTCAGGATGAAATAACGTCATTGGGACGCAAATGTATTGCGATGAAAGCAAACGTTTCAAGGCCAAAGAATGCCAAAAAAGTTGCAGAAAAAGCGGTGCAGAAATTTGGCCAAATTGATATCCTCGTAAATAGCGCCGGCATTTGGACCTATGGTGAGATAGGAAAAATCACCGAGGAACTGTGGAAAGAAACTATGGAAATCAACCTCGACGGGACATTTTACATGATTAATGCCGTTGTTCCATACATGAAAAAACGGCATTTTGGGAAGATCATAAGCATTTCAAGCACGGCAGGTCAACGCGGCGAAGCATTTCATTCTCACTACGCGGCAACAAAAGGGGCGATAATTTCGCTTACGAAATCGCTTTCTACCGAACTTGGCGTCTACAATATTAATGTGAATAGCGTTGCGCCTGGCTGGGTGAAAACCGACATGAGCATGGAGGCGCTCCGCAATCCGAGATTTATGGAGGAAGTTGTAAAGGGGATTCCGCTTGGACGGATTCCCTCCGGTGACGACATAGCCGGTCCAATTTTGTTTTTGGCATCGGATTTAGCCCGTCACATCACAGGGGAGATTCTGAATGTAAATGGCGGCAGTGTATTGGTTGGCTGAGAAATCCTTTTTCAAATGAGAAAATTATCTTTACGCTGATGCGGAGAACTAACCCGTTCTTCTTTTTTTTGGGGATGGTTCTTCTTGTATTGTTCAGTTCGAATGTTTTGGCCCACCTTGGATATAGAACGCAAATCTATATTTGGGAATTTCCGATAGACCTGAAATCCGCTTTTCTTGCAATCCTCTGCTACCCTTTCCATAAAAAAATCAACGAAGGTTTTGTTTTAGCGAATATTGGATTGGGCAGATGGGATTGGCCTATAAATCTGGCAGCATTTTTTTCCCCTGTTTGCCTTCTTGCGGTAATCATAATATCCGGTTATCTCTTCAAAGCAGTTGATTACCAAGGGATGGACAATTCGGGGACTTTTCTATTGGCGACGTTGTTTGACATTCCCGCCACTTACTTTTTTTCTTTCACGACAGTGCTCTTGGAGGAGGCAATTTTTAGAGGCTTCATTTTTAGTGCACTCTTCAAGAGAGGAAATATGTTCATACCAATTCTTCTCTCATCTGTATTATGGACGTTAAATTCCTATACCAACTTTTTTCAGAATCTTGACGTAAGCTTTAAATCAATTCTTTTTGGATCGTTAAATTTGATTTCTTTGGGATTTGCTTGTTCAGCTTTATTTGTCTTTTCAAGATCAATTTGGCCAGGCTATTCATACAGGATTAGTCTTATGGTTTTCTCAACGGCCCTTTTGGGCGGAAGTCAAACTGAGAGCAATTCTTTTTTTGGAACGAATTCGTCCATATTCTCAAGTGGCGGAATTTTTATTATCCTCCTCAACTTCATTTTTGCTCTCCTTTTGATAAAACTGCATAAAAAACGCCAAAAGCCTGATATCTTGAAAATAAAACGAAGCCATTAAGCTTACCTGCGAAAATAGACTGTTTTCGCAAGTTTTTACTTGACTCTGTTCCAAAAATATATTTATCTTATAGCTAGAATAGGTTAAGTAAACCCTTAAAAGGAAAAACTAAAGGATGGCTTCTAAGTCAAGGTATTTAAGAGGGAGGGCTATAGTCCCCGAGCCAATCACAAAGGACGTAAGTATTGGCCTGCTCGTGGATTCCTATTTTCAGGCCTATAATGCCGGTCGATTACGAGAAGCTTGCCAACTTTTTGTGAAAAAGTACCTGGATCCAGACGTTACAATTGGGATGACTATCACCGGCGCGCTCACTCCTGCTGGTTTAGGTGGCTCGTGCATCGTGCCGTTAATGAAAGCTGGATTTGTGGATTGGATTGTCAGCACAGGAGCAAATTTATACCATGATACACACTTTGCGATCGGAAAAACGCTTCACCAGGGAAATCCTTTTATCGATGATCGGGTGCTGCGCAGGGAAGGCGTGATCCGTATTTACGACATCTTGTTCGACTATGATGTTCTTCTTTCTACGGATGCGTTTTATCGAAAAATAATAATGTCCGCTGAATTTCAAAAGCCGTTAAGCACTGCTGAATTCCATTTCAAAGTCGGAAAATACGTTTATGAGCGGGAAAAAGCCTTGGGAATCAAAAGAAGCAGCGTTTTAGCCTCCGCCTATAAGTATGGTGTTCCAATTTATACCTCTTCGCCAGCAGACAGCTCAATTGGAATGAATGTAGCAGAGCAGCAAATTGCGGGCAATAAGCTTAGCTTTGACACGCTTGCCGACGTAAATGAGACCGCTTCCATTGTTTTTAATGCAAAAAGAAGCGGTGGAAAGAGCGCCGTGCTGATATTTGGGGGAGGGTCACCCAAGAACTTTATTCTTCAAACCGAACCACAAATACAAGAGGTACTGGGTATTGAGGAAAAAGGTCACGACTATTTCATTCAGATCACGGATGCGCGTCCGGATACAGGCGGGCTTTCCGGGGCAACACCGTCCGAGGCCGTCAGTTGGGGAAAAATTGATCCCGACAAGCTGCCGGATGCGGTAGTGGCCTATTTGGATTCGACAGTTGCAATGCCGATCCTCACGTCTTATGCGCTTGCAAAACACAAACCGCGAAAGCTAAAACGCCTCATTGATCACAGGGTTGAGAATATTGAGAAGCTGAAAAAGGAATATTTCAGGGTAAAAGATAAACGAAAGTACGCAACGTAATAAAAAACTCGTCAGATTTGGTCTGACATAACTCTAACTTTTTGAGGAGGTATCAATGAGCCGCTACAGTGAACTTGTGGATCTTGTTCATAGTTTTGAGAAAGACTTCATAAAATTTTACGATAAAGGAAACAAATCTGCTGGGACACGTGTCCGGAAGTCAATGAATGAACTGAAGAGAAAGGCGCAAGAAATCCGGAAAGAAGTGCAGGAAGTAAAGGCGCAAGCAAAGGACGAAGCTCCCACAACGCCGGCAATGTAATTATTAATTGCCTATTTTAAAAAAACGGAGGCTATCCTCCGTTTTTTTTGTACCTCTCCTGACTCTATTTTGCCGTTAGCGCTTTCCTTACGTATATTTCTAGGGAACATATTGTTCAAGAGCTCGTCTAAATGATTGAATCCAATAACATACCGCAGCGGATGGTTAACCAGGCAGTTGTTAGCGTTACCGATTCTTCTCTTGACCAGCAGAGTGATGATGTCCTCATCACCCTTTTTCAGAGCGGGGAAGAGGGAGCGTTCCGATTTCTCGTTGAACGATACAGCCAGCGAGTGAGGAATCTGATTTATTCAATTTTTAACGAGTCGTCAATTGTTGACGATATAGCACAGGAAGTTTTTATCCGTGTGTATGAAGCGTTGCCGAGGTTTAGGTTTGAATCCTCATTTTACACATGGTTGTACCGCATCACTGTCAACAAAAGCCGTGATGAATTGCGGAAAAAGAGGGCGCGAAGGTTTTTTTCTCTCCATTCGATGCTCAATGCCTCGAACGCTGAGTTACAATCAAAAATCAGAGTTTTCCCTGAAGATGGTTCGGCAAAAGAACTCGTTAATAAAGGGTTGCAGCAACTTCCCGAAAAATTCCGTATTCCGATCATCCTAAAGGATATCGATGGATTGTCATACGAAGAAATGGCGGAGATCATGCAGTGCGAGGTCGGCACGGTGAAATCGCGGCTCTCGCGCGCACGTGCGATGATGCGCAAGATCTTAACGCCATTGCTTGATGAACATTGATTGTTAAGGAAGGAACCGCTCGATGAAATCAATTTCTACAAAAAAACTGCAAAGGACGCTGTCTCTTTACATTGATGATGCGCTTGACGAAGGGGCCAAAGTCCGCTTTGAGGAATACCTTGCCGGCAATCCCGACGTTGCATCGGAATTACAAGCATGGAAGGAACAGCGGGAACTTTTGAAATCCAAGCCGGGCGTTCAGCCGAATGAATGGTTTTGGCAAAAGCTCTCCATTCGTTTGGAGCAACAAGAGAAAAAGCCGGAGACTCTTTATCCGTTCTCCCGGAAGTACCTGCCTCTTGGCGCGACCCTTACCGTGCTTGTCGCTGCATTTGCCGGAGTGTTAGTATTTCAGCAGAGATTGTTGTTGACGAGATTTTTTTCAGAAAAAAAGGGGCAGGTGCAACAGCTCTACCAGGGAAACATTTTGCAGGGGAAACTGTTGCCGCTGTTTACCAATCTCAATAAGGATCAAGTTTTGCAGTTTGCGTTGTTCGGAACGCTGCCCCTCGAATGCACAGGCAAAAACCGCATTGCGGGTGGATGAAAGCAAGGAAGACGGTGCCCGCATCGAGTTTGCAAAGAACGAAGCACAGCAACATCCACCGGTAACTGTGGAGCAGTTTTGCAGGGAAATCAACGCGACCCCCGCTCAGCACAAATCAGTCGACTCAATCTTGTCGTCGGCAAGAGACAAAATTCAGGAATCCGTTTTCCTGGGGGAGAACAAATCGCTTGCAGTTCACGCTGACCTTGCGAAGTTTAACCGAACGATGATGTCGCGTATCGCTGCGAGCCTGGAATTGCCCCAGCAAAAGAAGTTTCAGAAATTTCTCACGATGTCGCAATCGCCGTACACGTTTGTTATTGCTCACGCCCCGGCGGCAACTGCCCCTCTGCCGGAGCCGCGAATTCCCCGGATACCGGGGATGGAACAATTTGTCATCATAACTCCGGACAGCTGTACGATTGCCCGCGTCAAGATCGACTTTCAGCAAATTCAACGCAATGGGGCTTTGTCGGCGCAGGAGGCGAAGTCCATGGATGAAAGAGCGCATGCCTTGATTCGGGAATTTGCCGAACACGCTCACGGGCAGAAAAGGGTGAATTCATCACTCAGTATTTTTTCGGGTTCGGACTATTATAGCATTAAAGTAGAGAATAATGTTTTAGAACATTCCCCCGATGCTATGCCTTTCGAAGTCATTGCCCGTGCTCCCCGGGCAGTTCAGTTCCAATACGAGTTGCATCAAATGCCCGGCGTCCAAAAATTTTTTAATGAAGATTCCGAGCCTTCGGACCACATTTTTCAGAATGTTCCTCCCGGCGCATGGAGAAAAAGTTCAACCCGCGGGCGTGCCATCGACCTTGACTCCATTATCAGCGCTCCGCGGGACAGGAAATCTCAGCGACAACTGGATCAAGGCAAAAAAAGATACGATAATCCGTTCGAGCTATAGAACATCATACAGCAACGCTGCGATTCTAAAGAAAGAGCAACATCTCTGGAGTGAGTTTGTGTAAAGACCCGCGAATCAATAATTCTGTATTCGATCAGCAGATCATTGGCACCTTGAAGAATTCAGATGTTACGCGTGGTACGTCATGGCAGGGAAACTTAGGGGCGCCGTTGGTAGAGGATGGGCTGGAAAATCTCTTTCGAATGTCTTAACGATTCCGTGGCATTTAATGAAAAACCCATCACAATGTCTCATGATGGGTTTTTTTATTACATCTTTTCTTCTGCATCCGCACGCTGCGAGCGCCGAATAGCCTTGACCTTTTTCATCCGTTTTTTCACCGATGGTTTCGTGAAAAACGTACGTTTTTTGAATTCCTTCAATACGCCCGACCGCTCGTATTTTTTCTTGAAGCGCTTTAACGCTCGGTCAATCGGTTCATTTTCATTAACAACGATGCCGACCAAAAACAATCACCTCCTCAAATTTGCATTACGCTAGAGTAAATCAAATCATTCTGCCGGCAGGTTTTCTATCAAACGGCGCGACCCGAGTTTTTCGAAAGTGACAAGAATTGCCCGTCCGCCGCTCGACGTTTTTTCCTTTCCCGTGACTTTTCCCATATCGTCCCAATCGGAATGATAAATCAATTCTCCGACCGTATAACTTCGTTCCGGTGAATAACTGATGCAGTCTTCTTTGCTGAATTTTATGACGTTATTTTCTGCCGGGCGTTTCAAGGTGTCGATCATTGTGCTGTGATGGCACCGAGTGCATCTGTACCACACCTTGTTCCCTTCGCCTTCCATCGAGCCGACAATAGCCATCTTCGCTTCTTTATTACATGATGCACAAAAATGCAAAACGTATTTTGTTTTACTCATGAGTAAAACTCCCTTCACCTTCAAAAATCTTTTGATTCAAAAGAAAAACGTCGTGATGAAAAATTGGCAGGTAAAACAACCTCGAAGAGTTCTGGTCGTCTGCAATTCATAATTAAAATTAAACAAACAATGCCTCTAAGTCAAGCATATTTTTGGGAGGTTGGTGCTTCTTCCTGCATCTCGCCGCATGCAAATAAAGACATGATGGTATAGTGTTTATCGTTAATCATCCTTGATATTCGACTCATTTTATGGTAAATTCTTTACATAAAGTGGTTTTGGGCCCTTAGCTCAGTTGGTTAGAGCAGCTGACTCATAATCAGCGGGTCGGAGGTTCAAGTCCTCCAGGGCCCACATTCGGATATTATTATTCTCCCCTTACGGTGTTTTTCGACCAACCTAAGGTTTTTGTTTTATGGTTACATTCAGCGGGAGTAGAACAAAGGCTTTCCGGGCATCAATAATTTGGTGAGATTAGTTGAAAGGACGATTTTTGCCTTCACGAGCGGACGCATTGTCGGCAGATAAGTCCGCTATTTCACAGCGCTTATTAGCAAACAGAGAGATTATTATATGACGGAAAATGAGAAGGATATGGAATTGCTCCGCTCCGATCCCAACTCTCTGATCATAAAATATCAGGAAACCGTTAAAATTATCGTCAAGACGTATATTATCAGGGGGATATTCAAGGCGACTGAGCTGGAAGATATCGTGCAGGAAGTGAATGCGTCGCTTCTCTCTAAAATTCCCGCAATGCAGTCCCAGTATAGCGGGATGTCTCTTTTCAAAACGTATTTTTCTGTCATCGTCCGAAATATTTGTTTGAAAGAGCATGCAAGAGCCGGCAGGGAAATTACAGCCGACCAGAAAAACTCCGCAGGTTTCATCGATCCTCGTCACAGTGATGAAAAATTTATTTTTGAGCACGAGATACAGAGATTCAAAACAATTCTCAGTCTTTATTACAGTCAACGTCCAAAACTTCTACTCTGTTTGAAACTACATTATAGAATTCCGTTGACCCCGGAAGACATCGATGTATGGTATCCGACATGCAGTTCTGAGGACCGAAGCATTTTGTTGGAACATTTTGGTTCACGGTTTGATGAGGAGAACGATGCTGAAATTTATAAAATTATTACGCCCATCATGAACAAAAACGAAAACAAATCTAATTCAGTTGACGCCGTGCGGAAATGGACTGATTCCAAGATTCACGAAATTGTGGATGTGTTGAATGGAACCCCAAAAAGGCTGAATTACAATGAGGAAGCCTTAAGGACTTTAGTGGATGACTTTTTTTCTCCATTTTTGCTCGGAAAGTGATATATATGTACATGGGCTCAAACCAGACAAAATTTCAGGAGGATGAGCTTGGGTATCATCCGTAATTATAGTGCAATCGGTCAATATGCTCATCTAAGTGAGGAAGAGCTTGCGATCTATGTTGATGCTCTAAAACTGAATAAGGTAGACTCGTTGCCAGATGCGGTTCTCCGGCATGTCAGCGATTGTGCAGAATGCAAATCGGAAATTGTTGAAGTTGCATCCCTCATTAATGAAGAATATCTCCTGATAGAGACTCAACCATACTTGGCCCGGAAAGCCAAGCTAAAAGTTGCAGGATTCTCGATAACGTATCGAATCGCAGCAGTCCTTCTCATCGGAATAAGTCTCAGCGTAATTTTTTTTCTTTTCCGATTAATGAATGCCGATCGAGGTGGTTTGAACGTCTCACCGGGGTCGATACAAACCGTGCGTCCGGAAACCGGGAAAGGTCCGGCAACAGGAGAGAGGGGAATGAGTCAACAAGGAATTCTTGCGGACAATTTTTCCGAGTCGCCAAATTTGGAAGATTATGTAAATTCTGCATCCCGGTCGGCTTCCTCCGTCGTCCTATCGCCAAACAATGGTGCTGTAGTGCATCGACAAATTAGGTTTGAATGGAAGCCGCAGGGGGTGGGGCCCGTCACAGTAAAAATTCTTTCGAACAAAGAAAATGTATTGAAGAGCGTTAAGCTCGTAGGGTCAAAATTTCTTTTCACCGAAAAACTTAAGCCCGGTTTATATTACTGGAAGCTCGAAAGCAAAGACGAGTTGTTGTATGTTGGGAAGTTTTTGGTGAAATGAAAGGTCGCTCATTTCCCGACAAGAATAAACCCGCTCCATTTTGATGGAAAAGCTGTTGATCGGTGGCGGATCATTCGTAATTTTGATTTGCGCAATGCTGAAGAAAAGGAGTCTCCTTCAAGCACGTGGCTGTAGAATTCTACCATGAGTGTATTCGTTTGGTTGTCAAACACCTTCCACAATGAGAAAATGATATTCCGAGCGCCTGAATAAAAGAACCCGCGCGTCATTGCTATCACTCCCTCTCCTTTGACAAACTTTCCTAAGCCGCTTTCGCAACTGCTGAGAACAAGTAGGTCTGCGTTGAGACTTAAATTATACATCTCGCTGGCGTATAATATGCCGTCTTCGGCGGCCGATGAATTTTTAGGCTGAGAAAAGAGAAGCATGGAGAGTTGAGGATGTTCTTCATTGATATACCCATGAGTTGCGATATGGATGCAAGAATATTTTCCTACATTCATCTTAAAATTTTCTTCAGTAGCGCTGTTATACAAGAAACTCGCTCCGTGCATTCCCTTCTGCTGAAAGTTGCCGGCTACTAAAGCAACTTCTTGTTCAGAATACTTTAATTCGCTGAACCTTTTACCGTCGACAGTAATCGAGCGAAGGGCAGTCGGGCTTTTCTCAAGTGCCTGGGAGTTTGAAAGAAATATTCCATTGCTGTCGACATCCCGGAAAACAGGCGCAAACCCAACGAAGCTTGGATGATTTCCAGTCGATGAGTCTATTTGGAGAAGTCGGTTTAAGTAAAAAGAAGAGGAGTAAGAATATGAAATCTCATACGATTTCACCAGATAATCCAATTTTGTGAAGTCGATCTCTTCGTTTAGCCGGTGAGGAATTCGGGTGATGAGGGCTTCAAACGGAAGATAATACAGCATGCCATCCGGGATGATGACGAGCCTGGTTTTGCCCGCCAATGTTTTTGCCAATGGACGGACGAGAAGATCGTACAGATCGCTTCCGGTTCGCACATATTCCGACACCCCAACGGTTTTTATTGCCTGGTAAAAAGTCGATGTAAGACTGTTGAAATTTGCCGGAATCGGAACTGCAAGAACATCAAACGACGACTTCGTGATCGTAAAAATCGCGAGTGAAGTTCTGCCGATAAAATACTCGATGACAGCTGTTTTTTTATCGATCGCATCTTGTATGTCACGAATTGTTGCCGTATGACTTTTGTACTTTAACTCATAATAGTGCGGGTAAACATTCTCAAGGAGCGCCGACAATTTCTGCGATTCATTGTTAAGAGCGAAGCACTTGTCCTGCAGTAAAATAATTTTTGTGCTGTCTTTTCCTTCCTTTTTGTCGTTTTCTTTCTGGAGTTGAGTTTCGTTATAGGCTAGATCGATCTTTAACATTCTCTCCTTCTCGATGATAGAGTCGGGAATGTTGGCGAATCGTTTTGCTTCAGAATCGTGAAGGCCGTCGAGTAATACGTTTGCCTTGCTGTTTTCCGCAAAATAGAAGGCCGATTCCTGGTAACGCGGATCTCTCGTGGCGTTAAATAACTTCAAGCTGGCGCGAACTGCATTTTGAAATAACGAGTAGCTTTGTTCTTCAAGGAATAGTTTTGAACTCTCGGTAGTAATTTTTTTTCTCAGCTCATTGAGAATTGTTACGGTGCAATCATATGTTGCAAGGCTAGCTTGCAGGTCTTTCAAGGCATGAGACTTGTACGCATAATATTTTTCTAACGCCAGCGCCTTTACCGAAAGTATCTCTATGAGATCTTTGCTGTTTGCAATGCTGCATTCTTTTGGGTTAACGTAAATTGATGTGTCTGTAAATTCCTGTAATAGTGCATTTGTTGATTGTTGATAATACTTTAACGCTGCAGTAAAATTGTTTAAATGTAAATAAACATCTCCCAAGCCTTTTAATGTCGCAGCTAGCTGGGGCCGGTTTGGATCGGGCAAATTGTTGTGAAGGTGAAGAGCCTTGTTGTAATACTTGAGTGCTTGATCGAAATTGTTCATTTTCGAATAGACCAAACCAATTTCCGAGTAGAGGTTGGGAATGTCGCTTCGATCATATGATTCTTTTAAGCGCGAACGTATTCTCAAAGCTTCTTGCAAATATTTTAATGAAACGGCATACTCGCCACGCTTCCTATAGATATTGCCTAATATTTCATATGTGAATGCCAGTTCTGGATGATCCTTTCCTGTTATTTTCCGCTGAAGGGTCAATGCGCCTTTAGATAAAAGAATGGCGTTGGCTAAGTCATTCTTATCTGCATAAACCGATCCTAACTGTCTCGTTTCTAATGCAACGAATGAATGATTGCTCCCCACATATTTCTTCTCTAATGAGATGGCTTTCTGGTAAAATTCTATTGACTTATCAAAATCACCCTCGGTTTCGTATAACCTGCCTAACTTCGAGTAGCAACTAGCAAGATATAAATTATCTTCTCCCAAAATGTTCCGATAAAGCTCTACGGCTTTAGTAAGGTGTAAGATCGCCTGATCGCTCTCGCCCTTTTCTGAGAAGACCCATCCGATCAGGTTTTCGCAATCCGCAGTGACAGAGGCATATTTTCTTTCACTATTGTTGGTGAGTGAATCTGCACGTTTGAAATAGCTCAAAGCAGAATCAAATTCACTTCTCAAAAAAAATACAAGTCCGATTCCCGAAATAGTAATCACCCGATTAAATTGATCACTGTCATTTTGAACATTGTATATTCGTAATGCGTTGTTGAAAGGCTCAACTGCTTGGTCATAATTGCCTTTTTTCATATTTGCAATACCTAACAGGTAATTACTTGCTGCGACGTATTTATGATCCTTTCCTAATTTGTTTTCTCTGATTTTCTTACCCTTCAAAATATTTTCAATCGCTAGATCAAATTTCTCCCTATCGATATATAAAAGGCCAATGATACTGTATGTAAGCGCGCATTCGAGATTATCCGGTTGCAGATTTTGTTCTTCTACATCTCGAGCCCGATGTAAAATCGCTTCCATCGAATCGAGGGCGACTTTTCTCGACAGGCAGTCCGCAATAATGTTCAAGCAATGGACATATCGTTCCCAACTTTTTGTTTTCTCAAAAATTTTAGCGGCTTTTTGGAGATCGATGATAGAACTGTCGTACTCTACTTGAAGATAAAATTCCATCGCTTGTTTGACGAGAATTTCCGCTTGCGCGGTGTCCTCCGGCGCCGGTTGCGCATGGCAATATTGTGCAATCAGGAATATGCTTGCAATGGACGCACTTCGAAGAGAGTATGTTCCGAAAATACTTCTCATCCTACTCGGGAGTGTTCTGTGTATTGCACATTTTACACCAGGGGCACTTTGTAGGGCATGCTATCTTGTGACGGGTTATTTTAGGTCGGATGTTCCCCAGCCCCATTTAGACTCTTTCATTCAGAGCGATCAAATATTGATCAAATCAATTGTACAAAATTGGCCAGAAAGAAACAAAGCTTTTATAACCCCTGAACATCGAGGACAAATAATAAATAGGCTAGTTGAAGAATACTGATTTTGCCTAAAAAGAGAATCGAGTTTTTGTTTAGGCATTATTACTCTCAATCAACAGTGATTTTTGATGTCGTTGCTAATGCTGTTTCCAAAAAAATAACTCATTTACCGCAAAGGTCGCTAAGGACGTAAGGATTTCTTCGTATTTTTACAAAAACTTCTTCGCCGCCTTAGCGTCTCAGCGGTTATAATGCAAGATTTCGAATCGGAATCGGCACTTGGTGATGAAATTTTGTAAACGTGGGTAAAAAATAAACGTTCAAAAAGGGGACATGATTGTTTAACTTCCCAATCGATTGTGCAAGTCGCAGCCGCTCTCCCCCAGTGGCAGACGACTTGCACAATTCTTTCGTGACAGCGGTTTCTCCAGTGGCCCGAGCACCTCTATCTCCCACCGAGGAATGGGCTGTTCGTTGATTGGGTTATTTCATATACACATATATATATCCCGGAGTAGTTAATTTTGGAGATTATTCTTCAAAAATATTTCACTTATTGTTTCATTTTGTATGAGCGACTTTCGCTTAGGTTTGGTCAAAACCAGGCAAAAAAGTATTTTTTAATGATAAAAGTGTTGCATAGAGGCATCCATCTTACTTATATTTTAGGCAAGGAGAAATGCCCACTAAGAGTTCTTCCACACAATGACCGAACTTCTTTTCACAACGAGAGATGTTGCCGACATGCTTCAAGTCGATAAATCGACAATCAAGCGGTGGACCGATGAGGGGAAACTGAAATGCTTTCGCACGCCCGGGGGACACAGAAAATTCCGTGCAGAGGACCTGTCCCAGTTTATGGCCGATTACAACTATAACATCTCTGCCGCGAATTTT
The DNA here is from genome assembly GCA_963717445.1 of uncultured Bacteroidota bacterium. GTDB lineage: Bacteria > Bacteroidota > Ignavibacteria > UBA10030 > UBA8401 > JAGVPT01. The sequence goes on from OY970334.1 coordinate 3,942,377, forward strand.
TTACCGGTCGCTGCGAGCGACGAGGCTATCTTGCGTGGAATGATTGTCCAGAAAGAGTTCAATGTTTTGGATTCTGTCTGCTTCTCTACGGCAATCAAAGGGAACAAGAATGATCTGCTTAAATTGTTTTCGGAAGCATACAAAAACGGAATGAGCCTGCCGTTGATGTTTGACAAAATCCTGCGTCCTACAGGTACAAAAGATATCTACTCTTAACACCTCCGGTAAATTGCTTTTATCCGAGAAGCAGTTGGCATTGAATTCGCTTTCCAATGCTATCGTTCTTCTCTCTGATATTATCGTTAAGCCCGCTCTCAACGGTAAAATTGTAATTTGCGCTATGGTTGAAAACGATTCCGACGATCTTGAATTGAAAGCGTTGGCGGTGCTGCTGGAAAGCGGGGGTTTTGAAGTGTTAAATCTCGGGGTTGGGACTTCGGCCGACTCGATTGCTCAACTTGTGAAAAACAAACAGCCGCATTTTGTTTTCCTGATGGCTTCAAATGTTCACGATGAGGAGCTTTTGGAGGATGAACACGAGAAAATCCAGAGTGAGTTGCAATCGTACGGCGGTAAGTTAATCGTTAGCGGTCCGGCGTATACTCAAGAACTTCTCACCGGCAGACTTGCCGGTTTATTCTATAAATTCTGTCCGACTTTTAAAGAGCTTACCATGGTGCAATATGAAAGAATTGAGTTGAAGAAAAAAGAAAAAGAATAGAAAGGAATGAATAATTAAGAATGAAGAATTAATAATTAAGAATTAAGAATTGAAAAAATATCAACTTATTATGTAAGATGTATCTTTGTTTAACTTATAGTAAATGATTGAGAAGAAGGAAACTATAATTGCAAATACCAGTTTACGTCTACACACTTTTGGAACAGATTATAAAAAATGCCCTCCTTGCTTGAGCGTACGTACCCTTTCCATTTCAATAAAGAGACAAAATACCGGCCCGGACAAATTGAGTGAATTCTTGCTCTTGGCTACAACTGCTATACGAAAAACAGTAGGTGTGAACGATTGTTTTCATCATCAAAGCAATGGCAATGGAGCGCCGGATGATTTTCTCTCCCTTTTTATTGACAGGAGAGCGATTTTTTATTATTTTCATCTTTATTATTTTTAAAAACAAAGTCACATTCCGATGGAACAAAACAGCGAGAGTGTTCGTCCAATTGGATTGAGGGAGAATTATTACGGTTTGTTGTAAAGTACATTTTTTTACCTCGTGCAATGCCACTTCAATTGTCTCCGAAATATAATTTAATGAGTGTACTATGTCTATTACCGTTCGTAATCTAACCAAGTTGTACGGTGAAGAGAAAGCGATCGATGACATTTCGTTTGACGTAAAGACGGGAGAAATTCTCGGCTTCCTCGGACCTAATGGTGCCGGCAAAACGACGACGATGAAAATCATAACCTGCTACATGCCCCCGAGTGCCGGGAGTGTGACAGTTGATGACTATGACATCGGCGACCATTCGCTTGAGGTGCGGCGCAAGATCGGTTATTTGCCCGAATTGAACCCGCTTTATCTAGATATGAATGTTCTGGAATATCTCGAATACTCCGCTCAACTTCATAAAATGCAAAAACTTCAGATCCGCCAGCGAATGCGGGAAATGATCGAGGTGTGCGGATTATCCGGAGTTCGGCATAAAGACATCGGCGAGCTGTCGAAAGGATACCGCCAGCGAGTAGGGCTGGCACAGGCGATGATTCACGACCCCGACGTGCTCATTTTAGACGAGCCGACGAGCGGGCTTGACCCGAACCAAATTGTCGAGATTCGGAATCTCATCCGCAAACTCGGCAGCGCAAAGACGGTGATTCTTTCCACGCATATTCTTTCCGAAGTACAGGCAACGTGCGACCGGGTTATTATCATCAACGAGGGAAAAATTGCCGCGGATGGAACCCCCGATCAACTCCAGCATGAATTCCGCGGCTCCGATATCATCTCCATCGAGCTGAAAGCAAACGTTGAAAACGGCATGACCGAAATTTTTCCGAAAATTAAATCGCTCGCGAATGTGGAAAACGTTCAGTATCAGAACCCTTCACCGGGGATACACCGGTTGGTCATTACGGCGGGGAAGGGGTCCGATATTCGCGAGGACCTTTTCCGCCAGGCAGTGAGCGAACAATGGGTGTTGCTTGAAATCCACCGTGAAGCAACAAGCCTTGAAGAAGTGTTCCATAAGCTCACGACTGTGAATTAATCGTGCTATTCATTGACGGGATTTGTGTATGGGTTCAGAAATGAGCTGCTCGATGAAATATGGCGGGAAGGTATTCAAAGGGAAAGCCCTGCTTGAGACCGACGAGCTGATCTTTCGCGGCGAACAACGGCTGACGATTCCGTTCAAGAAAATGAAGTCTGTTGAAGCCAACGATGGAGAACTGACGATTGTCTTCGATGGCGGCACAGCTTCATTTGTGATCGATACAGCAGCCGAGAAATGGGAAGAAAAAATTTTACATCCAAAAAGTATTCTGGAAAAAATTGGCGTAAAGCACGATTCGCGGGTGAGCGTTGACGGTGTGACGGACAAGGAGTTCCTGGATCAATTGAGAGAGAAAACAGATGATGTCTCAGTCACGGAGCTGCAAAGAGAGTCCGATATCATTTTGTATGCGGCGGACAGCAAAAAAGAGCTTGTCAAGCTAAAGGGAATTAAACAATTTCTCAAAAAGAATGGGGCCATTTGGATCGTCTCGTCGAAAGGAAAGCAGGCAAAGATAAAAGACACCGACGTTATGGCAGCGGGAAAAAAGGCGGGCCTTGTCGATACAAAAGTCGTTGGATTTTCCGAGACACATACGGCATTGAAGTTTGTGATACCGGTAAACAGTAGGTAGTAAGCAGTAAGCAGTAAACAGTAAACAGTCATAACGCACCGATACCTAATAGTCAACACCTAAAACCTTTCATTTACAATCTACAACGAACCATGCATTTCGATTTCACAAAATTTTTCAGCGGATATTCGAACGTCGGACCGATTTTTCGGAAAGAATTGCGCTCGTATTTTAATTCCGCGGTAGCGTACGTTGTTATCGTCGTTTTCCTCGCCATCGTCGGATGGTTTTTTACCAGCAATCTTTTTTTAATGAACGTCGCGTCGATGAGGATGATGTTCGAAGTCGTCCCCGCCGTATTCCTTTTCATTATCCCCGCAATTACGATGAGATTGTTGTCCGAAGAGAAAAAAACCGGGACGATAGAGCTGCTGACAACGAAACCAATTTCCGATTCCGAGATTGTCCTCGGCAAATTTTTTGCGGCGTGGACTTTGGTCGGAATTGCGATGCTGCCGACGCTTCTCTATTACATCACGATTGCGTTCCTCGGAAACATCGATAACGGCCCGGTCATCGGGGGGTATTTCGGGTTGATGCTCATGGCGGGGGTGTACGTCGCAATCGGTTTATTCGCCTCGAGTTTAACGGACAATCAGGTTGTCGCTTTCATCCTCGGGTTCGTTTTTGTTTTTGCGCTTTATATGCTGGACAAAATATTGTTTTATGTGCCGGAATGGATGACGACAACGGTCGAATTTCTCGGTGTTGATTTTCATCTTTCAAACATCGCGCGTGGAGTGATCGACACAAGGGATGTTATTTATTTCCTCTCGATGCTGGGGTTCACGCTTTTGCTATCAGTCGGTTCGCTACAGAGAAGAAAATGGTAAACAGAATTAGCATTTTTACATTGAAACGGTAAAATGACGACGATGAACACAAAAAGAAATCAAGCAATCATACGGGCGTTACTGGTGCTCGGCATTCTCATCGTTGTGAACGTTATCTCGGTCCGCATTTTCGACCGGCTTGACCTCACAAAGCAGAAAGTGTACACGCTTTCAGATGCAAGTAAAAAGCTCGTGCGTTCCCTCGATGACAGAGTGACCGTCCGCGCATATTTTACCGAGGACCTTCCGTCGCCGTACAACGATAACCGGCGCGAAGTCCTGGACCTCTTAAACGAGTACAAAGCGTACGCCGGCGGCAATCTGCAATACGAATTCATCAATCCCGAAGGAGATAAGGGAGAACAAGAGGCGCAACAGCAGGGAATTCCTCCCGTGAACGTACAGGTTGTGAAGGAAGATAAGTTCGAAGTAAAGCGAGCGTACCTCGGCCTTGTGATGATGTACGAGGACAAAAAAGAAACGCTGCCGGTGATCCAAAACCTCGGGTCGCTTGAATACGACATCAGCAGCGCATTGAAACGATTGACCACGCGCCAGAAGAAACGCATTGGTTATACGCTTGGGCACGATGAAACGGATTTGTCGACGATGAAGGAGGCGTATCAGACGCTCTCATCACAGTATGAACTTACGCCGGTGAACTTGACTGGAAACGGAAGTGTTCCCGCCGACCTTGCGGCATTGCTCGTGATAGCGCCTCAGAAAAAATTCAACGACTCCTCAAAATTTCAGATTGACCAATATTTAATGCGGGGTGGAAAAATAGCGTTCTTGTTGAATAAAGAAAATGCAAGCCTCCAGGCGCAGTATGCTCAGCCGTTAGACCTTAACCTGGACGATCTCCTTGCCCAATACGGCACGCGTGTCAACAACGATCTCGTTCGAGATGCGCAGTGTGCAAGCGTCAATGTTGTTCAGCAGCAAATGGGTTTTACGATGCAGAGCCAGGTTCCTTTTCCGTATATGCCGATGGCATCGGGCTTCAACAAAGATAACATGATCGTCAAGGATTTGCAGAACGTGATCTTCTATTTTGTAAGTTCCATCGATACCAGTTTTGCATCTGCGAAAGGATTGAGGGAGCAAGTGCTGGTGAGTTCATCAAAACGGAGCGGGCGGCAAACCGGCTTCATCGCGATCGATGCGTTCCACCGCTATACCCCCGATGAGCTTGCAGAATCGAATATTCCGCTGGCCGTGGTCGTGGAAGGATCATTCAAAAGTTTGTACGCGAACAGGCCGATGCCGGGGCTTATGACATCATCCTCGCCCATGGTGTCGAGCCCTGAAACACGGATCATCGTTGTTGGAGACGGTGATTTTATGAAAGACGATTTTTCGCGGAACCCCGGCAATCTTACGTTCTTCGTTAATATGGTCGACTATCTTGCGGATGACGCGGGATTAATAACCATACGGTCGAAGAACGTTGCGATGCCTCCGCTTGACCAGATCTCGGACGGCACAAAAAATCTTCTCAAGTACGGCGATCTTCTATTACCGCCCTTTGCTGTTATCGGTTATGGCCTGATTCGATGGCGAACGCGGCTTGCACGGAAAAGAGCAATGGAAGCTTCACTATAACATTTCTGAACATCGGTATGAAAAAAAATATTTACGTGCTTCTCGGAATTTTTGCAGTCCTCATTGTGGTCGCATTGTGGTTGATGAACCGGCCGGGGGAGCAGGACATTTCTACCGGCAACGCCCGGCTTCTTGTGACTTTCGACTCGGCCGCTGTCGACAAAATCGAAATCAAATCGCCGATAAACAGTGTCACGTTGGAAAAAAATGGGGCGGAGTGGTTTCTTAGCGAACGTGTTGCGTATCGCGCAAATCAATCCAGCGTAACATCGATGGTTCATCAATCGAAAAATCTTGCAGTGAAAGAAATTGTTTCAAGCAACCCGGAGAAACGTTCTATATTCCAGGTTGATTCGACGGGCACACTCGTCAAAATATTCCAACATGGCCAAGAATGTGCCGCGTTTGTGGTCGGAAAACTGGGGCAGAGTTATTCCGAAACATACGTTCGTAATGACCAATCCAACGATGTTGTCGTTGTGGACGGACCTCTCTCATTCTCGTTCAACAAAGCGGCGAAAGATTGGCGGGACAAAACTGTTTTGAACATTCCTAAAGAAACCATTACGTCAATTTCGTATCAGTATCCCGGGGAATCATTTTCTCTTTCGTTCCATGACAGCGTTTGGATGATTGGGGATGCCAAGCCGAAAGCCAGCGATGTGACATCGCTCCTTGGTGCGATATCGAACATCCAGGCGGACGATTTTGTCGATTCGGTTCTCACACCGGCTCCGAAAATCACAGCGACAATTTCCGTAGGGGATGTTCAACTTCGATTCTCTGAAGTTAAAGGCAAGGACGAATATTTTGTACAAACATCCAGCTCTCCGCAATGGTTTGAACTGCAGGGTTGGCGGGCCAAACAGTTGCTAAAACACAAGAAAGACATGCTGTAATTGAGATAACGTCCACACGTGTAGAAAAGCGCTCTGATTTACAAATGTAGTCAGAGCGTTTTTTTAGAACTGATAAATCAGGCCTTTACTTTTTCAATATTTGAGAAAAAGAATAACGAATGTTCTGTTATATGAGTTTACCGCGGCATTTTTATGGAATGAAGCTTGCGTACGATATAAACGAGGATTTCTCTATCTATTGGAAGGATGGATCCTGTTGATCGTTGAATAATATTCAACGCATGTTTCTTCTCAAATTGTCTTTTTGAAAGCAGGCCTCCCGGGCATGCTCCTTCTGACTCACTAGAGAATCATCAGAAGCTCTTCATCAAAGGAGGGTTCAAAATGAACTCAAGCACATTATCCCACCCTAAAAAATTCCTCGACTTCTTCCCCAAACTTTCCACGCTGGTTTTGATAAGTTGTCTTATTCCTTTTTCTTTTTTTACAGGGTGTAAAAAAAATGAAGCGAAGGAATCTAAGCCGGAAATTACTCTTCAAAATTTGCAGACCGCATACAATCGGGAAATGAGGATCAGCAGAGAATGCGAACTTTTTTCGAAGAATGCAGACAAGAACCGGTATAGTGCAATTGCCAATTTATACAGGGCTGTGTCGCGTTCTGAAGAAATTCATGCGGAAATGGCCGCTGCGCTGCTGCGAAGCAAAGGTGTCGATGTTACTCCGTATGTGGCGGATCCCATCGCCATCGGCACCGTCATGCAAACACTTCGTCTAGCGCTCAGCGAAGAGTCGCTGGAGACCGAATCGATGTATCCTAATTTAGCGCGCACGGCTAACGCCGAGAAATTTGTAGCGGCGGTGGAATCATTCGGGCACTCTCTCAATGCGGATAAATGGAATGCGGAGCTATTCAAGGATGCCGTAGATAAAAGTGGATACATCACAAGAGTGCAATATTTCGTTTGTCCATGCTGTGGATACATTGTTACATCCGATACGGCTAAAGAATGTCCGGAGTGCCACGAGAAAAGAGAGAAGTTCGAAAAAATTTAAGACGGGAAGGAGAAGTCATTTTTCGGCCGACAAGAGGGGTTTGCAATTTCTATTCAACAACTGAACATCATCCTCAAAAAGGTAAAACCTCACACCTTTTCTTCCACTGAAAGCGCATTTCTATGGTCATCATTCAACGCAAAGATTTCGATTTCCTCCTAAGCGCTTTGCAAAAGCGTGACTATGCAATCATGGGCCCGAGCGTTAGAGATGGTGCAATCATGTATGACGAAATCCGCTCGGTTTCGGATCTCCCCGTAGGCTGGACGGATGAACATGAAAAATCGCGGTACCGGTTGAAGCGCCGAGCCGATGCGGCTTTGTTTGGCTATACCGTCGGTCCTCAATCATGGAAGAAATTTCTTTTTCCACCTCTTGCAAAGATCCTCACTGTCGTGAAAAGGGGAAAGGCAATGGAAATTAAGCTTGACGGCTCAAAGGAGATTCCCCCACGGTATGCTTTTTTTGGCGTTCGACCGTGCGAATTGAATGCCATCACGATCCAGGATAAAGTGTTCAACAATGATCGGTTCTCCGACCCTTCGTATTGCGCCCGTCGGAAGAATGTTTTCATTGTTGCGGTGAATTGCACGGAGAGCGGCGGAACGTGTTTCTGCGGTTCGATGAACACCGGCCCGGAAGTGAAGGGGGGATATGATATCGCCCTCACGGAAGTTGTGAAAGAAAGCGTTCATTATTTTACGGCGGAAGCGGGAAGTGATAAAGGCAGCGAGGTCTTGAATGATGTCCCTCATAAGAATGCCGAAACAAGCGAGGTTGAGGCTGCTCAGGAGTTAGTCAATGCCACGAGAACGAACATGGGGAGAACAATGGACACGGATGGTCTCAAAGAGCTTCTCGTCGACAATCTAGAAAGCGCTCATTGGGATGATGTCGCACGCCGATGCTTGATGTGCGCCAATTGCACCTTGGTCTGTCCCACATGCTTTTGTTCAACCGTTGACGATGTGACAGATTTGAGCGGAGAGCACGCAGAACGGTGGCGGCGATGGGATTCTTGTTTCACGATGGATTTCGCCAAAGTGACGGGTGGAAATTTTCGCCTGTCTCCCAGAGCACGGTATCGTCAATGGATGACGCATAAGTTCTCAACATGGGTTGATCAATTCGGTACTTTAGGGTGTGTCGGCTGCGGGCGTTGCATTACATGGTGCCCGGTTGGCATTGATGTTACGGCTGAGGTTCAAGCGATCCGGAACAATAGCGTTCGAAGTGATGCATAATTTTCTATAGGAGTCGAATATGCTAAAAGAAGACCTTAGTGAAGTGCTGAGAAAGCATCCTTTCGTGGGCGACCTGGATGACAAATATCTTCAACTCCTCGTTGGATGTGCGAAGAATGTGCACTTCCAGGAAGGCGAATATCTTTGTCACGAAGGGGAGGCTGCCGACTTGTTCTTCCTCATCCGGACCGGAAGAGTTGCAATAGAAATTCACGCCGGACACAAAGGGAAGCGGAGGATTCAAACCATCGGACCCGGTGAAGTGCTCGGTTGGTCATGGTTGATTTCTCCGTACCGCTGGCACTTCGATGGTTGTGCCGTTGCTGAACTTCGGGCATTGGCTCTCGATGGGAAATGCCTTCGTACCAAATGCAACAAAGACCACGATTTCGGTTATGAAATGCTGAAACGACTGGCGGATGTTTTCCAAAGCCGCATGGAAGCTACACGCCTTCAATTACTCGATGTCTACGGTTCACGTTAAGGAGTGACTCAATGAATCAACCGGCTTTTGTTGAAGTCGAAGGGCTCGTCGACCCGATGTTGCCGCAGTTGATGTGCATCAAGAGAATTGTGTGGGAAACGGATGACACGTTTACGCTTCAGTTGGAAAACGTAGGCCGCCCTGCCGCGGAGTTCTCATTCCTGCCGGGGCAATTCAACATGCTGTATGTATTCGGGATGGGGGAATCGGCTATCTCGATTAGCTCGGATCCGTCGAAGCCAAGCATGCTCGCTCACACGATCCATCGGGTCGGAACCGTGACCAATGCCCTTTCGCAGATGAAACGGGGTGATATCATCGGATTGCGCGGTCCGTTTGGCAGCAATTGGCCTATCGAGAAAGCGAACGGATTGGACGTCTGCATTGTCGCCGGTGGAATCGGCCTTGCGCCTCTTCGTCCGATGCTATATTCGCTCTTTCGTAGGCGAAGAGATTACGGACGCGTATTGCTCTTATATGGTGCGCGCAGTCCGCTCGACCTTCTCTATAGAGTAGAACTTGAACAATGGAGCAAGCAGTACCGATGTTGAAGTCTTGGTGACGGTGGACCGGAGCGATTCGACATGGAAAGGGTACATCGGTGTTGTCCCCAACCTTTTCTCGTATATCAAGCTCGATGCCCGCGCAACGATCGCGATGGTCTGCGGTCCTGAAATAATGATGCAGTACACAATTACGGAGATTTTACGTTGCGGTGTACCGGCGGAACAAATTTATTTGTCGATGGAGAGGAACATGAAGTGCGCCGTCGGCTTCTGCGGTCATTGCCAGTATGGACCGAAATTCATCTGCAAAGATGGACCGGTCTTTCCTTTTCCTCGCATAAGCAGCTACTTCGGAAAAAAGGAAATCTAAGATGAAATCACGCCAACCCAAAGTCGCGATCTACAAATTCGCTTCATGCGATGGTTGCCAGCTTTCGCTCCTCGACGCGGAAGATGAACTGCTTGCCGTTGCGGGTGCGATCGACATTTCATACTTCCCCGAAGCAAGCCGCAGGGTAGTGCGAGGACCGTACGACCTCGGGCTGGTTGAGGGAAGCGTCACAACTCCGCACGACGTGGGACGTATCCGTGCAATCAGAAAAGAATGCCGCACCCTTATCACGATAGGTGCATGCGCAACGGCAGGGGGTGTTCAGGCACTGCGCAACTGGAAGGACGTGAAAGAATTTGCGCGCATTGTTTATCCGAACCCCGAGTATATTTCGACGCTTGACCGCTCCCTTCCCATAGGTTCGTTTGTCCACGTTGATTTTGAACTTCGCGGCTGTCCGATCAATAAGCATCAACTCATTGAAGTACTCGTCGCGTTTCTTCACAAAAGGAAACCGAACATTCCTTCACACAGCGTTTGTATCGAATGCAAGCTCAAAGGGAATGTCTGTGTGATGGTCGCCCAAGGGACACCCTGTCTCGGACCCGTTACGCAGGTTGGATGCGGGGCGCTGTGCCCGTCGTTTCAACGGGGATGCTACGGGTGTTTCGGCCCGATGGACAGCGCCAATACTGCCTCACTCAGCAAACAATTCGCCGAGGGGGGAGCGACGGAGCTCGAAATAAAACTTGCGTTTCGCAGTTTCAATGCATATGCCGAAGCATTCCGAAGGGAGAGTGACTCCCATGAATGATAAAACAATAAAAGTCGATTACCTGGCGCGCGTTGAGGGGGAAGGTTCGGTCTATGTGAAGATCAAAAACAACGAGGTCGCGGATGTCAAATTCAAAGTCTTCGAGCCGCCGCGATTTTTTGAAGCGTTCTTACGGGGAAGGAAATTTTCCGAGGCGCCGGACATTACTGCACGTATATGCGGGATCTGCCCGATTGCGTATCAAATGAGCTCAGTGCACGCGATGGAAAATGCCTTCAACATTTCGGTTGACGGGCAGCTTCGCGCTCTTCAACGTCTGCTATACTGTGGAGAGTGGATCGAGAGCCATGTCCTTCATGCGTACATGCTCCATGCTCCGGACTTTCTCGGTTATGAAGACGTTCTGCAATTGGCCAAAGACCATTCTGCGGTAGTACAGCAGGCCTTAAGGATGAAGAAAGTCGGGAATGATCTTGTCACTCTCCTCGGTGGAAGAGAAATTCATCCCATCAATGTGCGGGTCGGAGGATTCTATAGGGTTCCTGCAAAAAATGAATTTCTTCCGATCAGCGAGAAATTGAAATGGCTGCGTGATGCAGCCATTGAAATGGTCCGTTGGAGTGCCTCGCTTCCGTTCCCGGAGTTTGAACGAGATTACGAGTTTGTTGCGCTCTCTCATCCTAATGAGTATCCGTTTAATGAAGGGCGTCTTATCTCCAACAAGGGGCTCGACATCAATGTCAAAGAGTATGAATTTTATTTCCACGAAGAGCATGCTTCATATTCAAATGCGTTGCAGTCGGTGTTGAAAGAGCGGGGATCGTATCTCGTTGGCCCGTTAGCCCGGTTCAATCTGAACTATGAGAAGCTCACACCGACGGTGAAAGAACTGGCACAAGAAGTTCATTTTCTTCCTATCGTCCGAAATCCGTTCAAGAGCATCGTTGCGAGGTCAATCGAAGCGCTCTATGCGTGCGAAGAGGCGTTACGTATCATCGATCAATATGAGCCTCCTGAAAAACCTGCAGTCGATGTGACGCCGAGGCCGGGACTCGGTTTCGCCTGCACGGAAGCACCTCGTGGGATTCTTTATCACCGTTACCGAATCGGGGAGAACGGCATAATCACCGATGCCAAAATTGTTCCTCCCACCTCGCAAAACCAGCGTTCAATTGAACAAGACCTTCGTAACGTCGTTGTCAAGAATATAGCGATGCCGAAGGAACAGATGACATTGCTTTGCGAGCAAACCGTGCGCAATTATGACCCCTGCATTTCCTGTGCGACGCATTTTTTGACGTTGGAATTCGAAGAATAAATCCGAGGCAATGGTGTGATGGAACTCTAAAGAACAACGATGAAAGGGGCTTTTGAGTTGTCTCTCAGAAGCAAACAAACACAAGAGACACTAAGCGGCAAAGAAGAGCGAACACCTCTTTTCTGTGAGTCTTGGTGTCTTTGCGTTTAACATGGTACCGCAAATCCAAGACGGAGGTGTATTATGGGAAAGATTACCGACCTTTTGATATATCTTCAAGATAATAAAGTTCAGCACGAGATGATTGAACATGACGAAGCATTCACGGCCCACGATGTTGCTCGAACGTCTCATGTTCCAACGAAGGAGTTGGCTAAAACTATCATTGTACGTGCTGACGGTGGTTTTTGGATGGCTGTCCTACGTGCAGATCAAGTGATTGACCAGAGTTTGTTACGAAGGGCGTTGCAAGCGAAAGAACTGCACTTTGCTAACGAAGAGGATTTGAGTTTTCTCTTCCCCGATTGCCAGATAGGCGCCATGCCTCCGTTTGGAAATCTTTACGGTGTGCCGGTCATTGTCGATGCCGCGCTTGCCGCAGACGAAGAGATCGCATTTAACGCTTGCACTCATACAAAAGTCATCAGGATGAAATACGTTGAGTACGAAAGGCTTGTAAGGCCGAGGGTGGGTGTGTTTGCCCAATCGCCGTTTGTAGCGAAAGATATTGAGGTTGAGTGAAAGGTATGTTGTCATCAGTCCTGATCATAGGAGTCGGAAATGAATTTCGCTCCGACAATGCCGCCGGTGTTCTTATTGCGCGGGCAATTGAAGAAAAAAAACTTCCGGATGTTCTAGTGATTGAAGGATCCGGCGAGGGCGCCGCGTTGATGGAGGCTTGGAGTGAGGCTGACAATGTCTTTCTGATCGATGCCGTATCATCCGGTGCAGTACCCGGAACTGTTCATCGTGTTGATGCTCGGATCAAACCACTGCCCAAGGAGCTTGTTCTATTTTCAACGCACGCGTTTGGCGTGGCACAGGCAGTTGAGTTAGCGCGAAGTATGAATACGCTGCCGCCAAAGTTAGTCCTCTTTGGGGTTGAGGGTAAAAATTTTAGCTCTGGGACGAATCTGTCATTTGAAGTTTTGGCTGTAGTGCAGAGGATAACACAAATGCTTCTTGATGAAATATCTTCAGTTGTGAAAAAAGAGTGATCATGAATGGGATTTGGTTACGATCGTCGATCATAACATTATTTGTCCATCAATCAAGGCGCCCATATACAATTTCAACGCTGAGTTATTCTTCAATAGAACAAAGCAGTATTTCGCAGAAAATGGAGCACTCCGCTCCCAGAAGTAAGAATTCCCCTTTTTCCTGCCATCAGAAATTATACTTTGACCAAATTTTTCTGGTATGAAGCTTGCAATTAGCTAAGTGATTTTAATACTGTTTCTGATGCGGCTAGGTGCGGCATGGGTTTGAGGGTGCAAGGTCTTACCTCCTCAATGTTTTTTCTGCGCTGAGTTTCATTCCCGCGGAAGATTTTACGTTACAATTCAACTTCTTGTAATTTCATGTCTCAACAACCTACAACTACGAAAAACGGACATCCGAGCGGCGATAATCGTTTCAAATTACTCGACCGTGCTGTCACAAAAAATCATTCACGCGGCGATGCGCTCATTGAGGTGTTGCATGCAGCGCAAGGAATATTTGGATTTCTTGAAAACGACCTTCTCGTGTATATCGCCCGCTCGTTGAAACTGCCGCTCAGCACGGTGTACGGTGTTGCAACGTTTTACCATTTCTTCAGACTGAAGCCGAAAGGCGAGCATACGTTTGTTCTGTGTATGGGAACTGCTTGTTACGTTAAGGGCGCAGCCGGAATACAGAAATCGGTCGAAGACTATTGCAAGTGCAAACTTGGAGAGACCTCGGGGGACAACAAAATTTCTCTCATTCAAGCACGCTGTGTGGGTTCATGCGGTTTGGCTCCTGTCGCAGTCCTTGATGATAATGTTGCGGGAAAACTGACGCCCGAAAATGCAATACATCGAATTAAACAATGGCAGGTGGAAACCGAGGAGGTGGCTGCATGACTGTTGAAGAGCTACGGGAGTTAGCAGAAAAAGAAAATGCACGCCAGCAGGAGCACAAAAATCGCATTTTGTACTGCTCGGCGGCCGGCTGCAATTCATGCGGTGCAGAGGCAACGAAAGCGGCGCTCAAAAAATCATTAAAAGAAAACGGCCTTGAGGAGAAATGTGAAGTCCTTGGAACCGGGTGTATGGGGCTGTGCGGTGAAGGTCCGCTGGTAAAACTTCAATCCGACGAAACTCTGTATCAACGAGTCGATGAAGCCGCCGCCAAAAAGATTGTAGAAGAACATATTGCCAAAGGGACGAAAGTTCGAGAAAACCTCGTCGATACTTCGGCTCCTTTTTTTGCATCCCAACAAAAAATTGTTCTGGAAAATTGCGGCAAGATCAACGCTGAAAGCATCGAGGAATACATCGCTGTTGGCGGCTACGGTGCGCTTGCAAAAGTCTTAACCGAGATGCAGCCTACCGAAGTGATCGAGGAAATCCGCAAGAGCGGGTTACGCGGCCGGGGAGGAGCCGGATATCCGACAGGATTAAAATGGGGAATCGTCCATAAGGCAAAGAGCGAACAAAAATACGTCATTTGCAATGCGGATGAAGGAGATCCGGGTGCATTCATGGATCGGAGTGTCCTCGAAGGAGACCCACACAGAATTCTTGAAGGAATGGCAATTGCCGGCTACGCCACCGGTGCCAACCAAGGCTTTATTTATATACGCGCCGAGTATCCCCTCGCAATCGAACGGTTGAAGCTGGCGATCAAGCAAGCTGAGCGCCAAGGTCTTCTCGGCAGCAGAATTTTTGAATCACAGTTTGATTTCAGGATTGACCTGAGAATTGGGGCGGGAGCGTTTGTTTGTGGAGAGGAGACGGCATTGCTTCGGTCAATCGAGGGCCGTCGCGGAAGACCGCGGCCCCGCCCGCCATACCCGTCGGAGAGAGGGTTATGGGGTATGCCAACCCTCATCAATAACGTTGAGACTTATGCAAACATTGCTCCGATAGTAGTTCGAGGGAGTGCGTGGTTTGCTTCCATCGGCACGCCGAAGAGTACGGGGACAAAAGTTTTTGCGCTTGCCGGAAATATCAAAAACACCGGGCTTATCGAAGTTCCGATGGGGATTCCGTTGCGCAGAATAATTTTTGATATCGGCGGCGGAACGCTGGATGGAACCGAATTTAAAGCGGCACAAACCGGAGGACCTTCGGGCGGCTGTATTCCAAAACAATTTTTGGACCTCCCCGTTGATTATGAATCATTGGCGACTGTCGGCTCTATTATGGGGAGCGGCGGAATGATCGTCATGGACTCAACGTCGAACATGGTTGAGGTCGCAAAATATTTTATGGAGTTCTGCAAGGACGAATCATGCGGCAAGTGCATCCCGTGTCGTGTTGGGACAGTGCACATTCACGGATTACTCGACAAGATTTCCAAAGGGAAGGCAACAAAGGATGATCTCGCACTGCTCGAAGAACTTTGTGCCACCGTTATGAAAACGAGCCTTTGCGGGTTAGGACAGAATGCACCAAATCCTGTAATTTCTACTCTTCGGTACTTTCATCCAGAATATGAACGGCTGCTTATCGAGCCGGTGACATTCGTTTCTTCTGCAAACGGCAATGGTGCTGGTATTCACTCGTAACAGGAATTCTTCATGGCCATTATTACACTAACAATTGACGGCGAACAACTGAGTGCAAACGACAGCGACACAATCTTGACGATCGCCCGCCAGCATAAGATTCATATTCCCACATTATGCCATCTCGACGGACTGTCGGACGTTGGGGCATGCCGCTTGTGTCTCGTCGAAATCGAAGGCTCTTCAAAACTTTTTCCGTCGTGCACGACCCGTCCGCAGGAGGGAATGGTTGTCCGGACGAATACCGAGCAATTGAAAAAGTACCGTCGTACAATCATCGAACTTCTGGCATCCGAAGGCAACCATCAATGTGCCGTGTGTGTCGTGAACGGCAACTGTGATCTGCAGAATCTTGCATACGAAACAGGATTGACGTACGTTCGTTTTCCTTACATCTACCCGCCGAAAACTCTCAATGCATCGCATAAAGATTTTGTCATCGACCGCAATCGTTGCATCCTTTGCACTCGCTGTGTCCGGGTTTGTCATGAAGTTGAAGGCGCGCATGTGTGGGATATTGCTTATCGCGGCGTTAATTGTGAAATCGTGGCCGGATTGAATCAACCGTGGGGCGATGTGGAAGCTTGCACTTCATGCGGAAAATGTGTGCTTGTATGCCCGACCGGCGCATTGTTTGAAAAGGGGGCGGCCGTGTCCGAAATGAAAAAGGATAGGAATTTCCTTAAATACATTGTTACGGCACGTCAAAAGAAAGAATGGATTAATGTCGAGAGCGACGACGAGTGAACGTGCGTTCGAGATGATAAACGCTATTTGAAAAACACAAAGTATTTTTTATGAAACCAAAAGTAGCAACAGTTTGGCTTGGCGGATGTTCAGGGTGCCATATGTCGTTTCTCGACCTGGATGAAAGGCTCATCGAGCTGGCAAGCAAGATAGAATTGGTCTATTCTCCTCTCGCTGATGTGAAGGAGTTCCCGCGCGATGTTGACGTTACTCTTGTTGAAGGAGCATTGGCAAACGTAGAACATGAGGAATTTGCGAAAATTGTTCGCCGGAATTCCCGTTGCGTCGTGTCGTTCGGCGATTGTGCCGTAAACGGAAATGTTACCGCGATGCGAAACCATTACCAGGTAGGTCAGGTATTAACGCGGGCTTACGTCGAACTCGCAGATGTCACTCCGCAGATTCCGCGTGAGTATCAGACGATTGCGGAGTTAATGCCGAAGGCGCGCCCGGTTCATGAGCTGATCAAAGTTGATGCATTTATTCACGGTTGCCCGCCGACCGCGGATCAAATCTGGTTTGCCCTGAACGAATTGCTTGAGGGAAGAATGCCCGCCTTCTCCCCGGTCTTTTTACGGTATGGTTAAGAAAGGGTATCAACAATACAATGGTTTTTGATGAAGAAGTTCGGTCAAGAATGACGGTAAAGGGTTAGAAATTCATATGTCTCAGACTATTACAATTTCGCCGGTAACGCGGATCGAAGGGCACGCAAAAATCACAATTCATCTCGATGATCACGGGATTGTGGAAGATGCGCGATTTCATGTGAACGAGTTTCGAGGTTTCGAAAAATTTTGCGAAGGCCGGTTGATGTGGGAAATGGGAGGGATCACTTCGCGTATTTGCGGGATATGCCCAACGAGTCACCTGATCACTTCGGCGAAAGCCGGCGATGACATTCTTGCAATAGAAATTCCGGAGACGGCTGAAAAATTGCGAAGGCTCATCACGCTCGCCCAATGGATGCAATCGCACGCGCTCAGCTTTTTCCATCTTTCGTCGCCCGATTTTTTGCTCGGGTTCGATTCCGATCCCGCGGCGCGTAATGTCTTTGGCTTGATCGGCCATAATAAAGATTTTGCGAAGCGGGGAATCCGCTTGCGGAAGTTCGGGCAGGAAATCATCGAAGTGCTGGGCGGAAGAAAAATACATACCCCCTGGGCGGTGGCAGGGGGAGTGCGTGAACCTTTCGAAGCATCGAAAAAAGATTATTTGCTCAACTGGATTCCGGAAGCGAAAGAGACTGCTCTTCTTGCGATTGACGAGCTGAAAAAAATTCATTCGAAGTTCATCAAGGATATCCCGAACTTCGGCAATTTCCGTTCGCTCTTTGTCGGCCTTGTTGCAAAAGACGGGGCTCTTGAGTACTACGATGGGTTGCTGCGTGTGATGGATGCCGCCGGCAATACCATTGCGGATAAAATAGACCCCAGACGCTACCGTGAATATTTCGGGGAAGCGACGGAACAATGGTCGTACCTGAAATTTCCGTACTACAAACCGCTCGGATATCCTGAGGGAATGTACCGCGTCGGTCCCCTTGCCCGCGTGAACATTTGTGACTACATCGACACGCCGCTTGCTGAAGCCGAGCGCGTGCTCTTCAAAGCGATCGCCGGCGATGCGGGCGTTGTAAACAATTCGTTCTATTTTCATTACGCCCGCTTGATTGAGCTCCTGTTTTCGGTCGAAAAAGCCGAAATGCTCCTCAACGATCCGGCTATTCTCGGGACGCATATCCGTTCCAAAGCTGAGATCAACCGAACGGAAGGGGTGGGTGCAAGCGAAGCTCCGCGCGGTACGCTCTTCCACCATTATTGGGTGAACGACAACGGCGTTTTACAGAAAGTGAATCTCGTTATCGCGACAGCACAGAATAATCTGGCGATGAACCGAACGGTTCGACAGCTTGCCATGCGGTATATCGACGGCAAAAAAATCACGGAAGGAATTTTGAACCGTATTGAAGCCGGCATTCGATGTTACGACCCGTGTTTGTCCTGCTCGACACATGCCATCGGCCAAATGCCCCTCGACGTTCAGCTCATCAACTCGAATAACGACATCATCGATGAAATACGCAGATGAAGAAGGCCCTCGTTATAGGGTATGGCAATACGCTACGCTCGGATGACGGCGTTGGCGTGTGGGTTGCCGGGCGGATTGCAGCCCTTCATCTGCCGTACGTCGATGTCAGAACTTACCATCAATTATATCCGGAACTTGCGGCAGACATTGTTCAGTATGATACTGTCATCATGGTTGACGCATCTTTTAGCGGCGAGCCAATCATTCTTCGCAAAATTATCCCGTTGCCGGCATCTTTGCCATCCACAAACCATAACGTGAGTCCGGAAATGCTTCAACAACTTGCGTGCGAAATGTACGGCGTCTCAGTTGATATTCGTGTGTTCACCGTGCGAGGCGAGTCCTTCAAATTTGGATTGAAATTATCCTTGCGTGTGATAGCGCGCGCAATTCGAACAGTCGATATGATAGCCTCGCTTCTGCAACTTGCCGAACAAAGAAGCATGAATGTTCAATTCATGCTTAATTGATCCTCGCCCCTCCATTGTTGGATGTGTATTGCTATCCTGAATTTTGTCAAAATCTTCGACCATTCCTCATCGCAAATTTTTTCGGGGTTTTCCCCATTCTATTTTTGCCGAATGACAAATAATCGTTTTGGAGTAAATGGTCGAAATTCGTTATTGATATCCTCCTAATTTTAGAGCAACCTCCTCTTTTCTATCGTTGCGAAACTCTTCTGTCGATTCTCATTTCTTGGAACAATTCATACAGAATGTGTAGAAAAATTCGTCATTTTCAACGGCATAGTAGTTGAATGATACACATCAAGAGTTATCTAGAAGCCATCTCAAAAATGGTTTTCATGCAGAAAGCAGCCGTAAATGTCATGCTGATCCCGCCGTTTTTGCGGCGGGAGAAGCATCCATGACATGGAAGCCTAGTAGGGTCAAGGTATGTCATTGTCATGGATTCTTCACCCCGTCTGAAAAGCGACGGGGTTCAGAATGACAATGATCTGTCAATATTCCTTCAGAAGGACATAATCAAGCGTTTTTGAGATAGCTTCTAGTTAAGTGGTGACAATGCACGAACTTTCGATCGCACAAAATATTCTTGAGATAGTCGGAGAGCACTTGCCCGCAGGAGAATTCCGCAGAGTAAAATGTGTGAAAGTGAAAGTTGGCGATGGTGCCGGAGTTGTGCCTGACTCGCTGGAATTTTGTTTTAATGTGATTATTGCAGGAACATCGATGGAGGGAGCAGTTTTGGAAATCGAACCGGTGCCGTTTGTTATGAAATGCAATTCCTGCGGCAACATCTCAACGAATGAAGGCGAAATCTTCATCTGCTCTTTTTGTAACGGTAACGATTTGACAATGATCTCCGGCAACGAACTGCAGGTGTCTGCAATAGAACTCTTCGATGAAAAGGAAGCCACAGTATGAGTGTTATCACGGTTGAACGAAAAATTCTCGAAAAGAACGACGAGGTCGCCCGCCAAAATCGCGAACTGTTTGTAGGCCATGGAATTTTTGCGGTTAACATTGTCAGTTCACCGGGTTCCGGCAAAACGACTCTTCTGGAATGCACTCTTGCACGCCTCAAAGACAAAATTAATGTTGCAGTGATTGAAGGGGATGTGCAAACAGACCTTGATGCGCAAAGAGTTTCGGCGTTCGGCGTCCCGGCGGTTCAAATTGTGACAAAAGGGGGATGTCATCTTGAAGCGCCGTTGGTGAAGGAAGCGCTCACCTCTATTGCCTTGTCCGGCATTCAATTGCTTGTTATAGAGAATGTCGGCAATTTGGTGTGCCCAGCAAACTACGACCTCGGCGAAGCCATGAAGGTAGTCGTTGCGAGTGTCACTGAAGGGGATGACAAGCCTCTCAAATATCCTACGATGTTTCGCAACGCTTCGGTGATAATTATTAATAAGATCGATTTGCTCCCTTACGTGAACTGCAAGATTGACATCCTCAAACGAAATGCACTCAGCGTCAATCCATTACTGAAAGTATTTGAAGTCTCCTGCGTGACAAATGCAGGCATCTCAGAGTGGTGCGATTGGTTGGAACAGAACATAACGACAAAGCGATGCAAGCCAGAATACATATTGTAATCCGCGGTGCAGTACAGGGAGTGGGGTTCCGCCCGTTTATTTACCGGCTTGCAACTGAGTTGCATTTGGCCGGGTGGGTCGCGAATTCTCCGCAGGGAGTTTTTCTGGAAGCTGAAGGCGAAAAATCTGTGCTTGATGATTTTTTACTTCGAATCGAAAAAGAAAAACCGCGTCTCTCATCCATTCAAAGTCTTGACCCTGCTTTTCTCGATGCAGTGGGATACGAAAAGTTCGAGATCAGAGAGAGCGATTACTCGGGTGAAACGTCTGCGATTGTTTTGCCCGATGCTGCGACTTGCCCCGACTGCCTCCATGATATCTCCGACCCTTCCAATCGACGGTATCGCTATCCGTTTACGAACTGCACGAACTGCGGGCCGCGATTTTCCATCATCGAATCGCTGCCGTACGACCGTCCAAACACCACGATGAAAAGTTTTATCATGTGCCCGGAGTGTCGGAAGGAATACGATGACCCCGCTGACCGGAGGTTCCACGCTCAGCCGAACGCATGCCCAGCGTGCGGGCCTCATCTCGAATTATGGGATGTTGACGGAAGGGTCATTGCTTCGCACGATAATGCATTGCGTGAAGTTGGAACTGCTATTCGTGCCGGGAAGATTGTTGCTGTCAAAGGAATCGGCGGGTTTCAATTAATCGCCGATGCGCGAAACGAACATGCTGTCGTATCACTCCGTCGGAGAAAACATCGTGAAGAAAAGCCTTTTGCCTTGATGTTCCCAGCGCTCGATGAGGTGAAATGTGAATGTGAAGTATCAAAGTTAGAAGAGCGGCTTCTTTTATCCGCTGAATCGCCAATCGTGCTCCTCAATCGAAAACCGGAAATCGCCAATCGAAAATCTTCGATCGCATCTTCCGTCGCTCCTCGTAACCCGAATTTTGGCGTCATGCTGCCCTACTCCCCGCTCCATCATTTGCTCATGCGAGAACTCGGATTTCCTGTCGTTGCAACAAGCGGGAACCTTTCGGACGAGCCGATGTGCACTGATGAACATGAAGCGCTGAAAAGGCTGCACGGCGTGGCCGATCTTTTTCTCGTTCACGACAGGGAGATTATCCGGCATGTCGACGATTCCGTTGTGCGCATCGTGATGGACCGCGAGCTTGTGCTTCGTCGCGCTCGCGGCTATGCGCCGCTTCCGGTTGAGACGGCGATGGCTTTCGACGCTCCAATTATTGCAGTCGGAGCTCATCTCAAAAATTCAATCGCTCTTGCAAAAGGGAAGAATGTATTTGTCAGCCAGCACATTGGCGATCTTGAAACAAAGGAGGCAATGGAGGCATTCGAACGTGTCAACGAAAGTTTCAAGAATCTGTATGATGCCGAGCCTGCAACGGTGGTTGCCGATATGCATCCTGATTATCGTTCGACGCAGTTCGCAAAAAGCTTGGACGCAAAGGTAATTCAAATACAACATCATTATGCGCATGTTGCGTCGTGCATGGCGGAAAATCATTTGAACGGAAGCGTGCTCGGGGTTTCGTGGGATGGTACCGGGTACGGTCCCGACGGAACAATCTGGGGAGGCGAATTTTTGTTGACCGATGAATCGTCGTTCTCACGTGTTGCTCATTTACGTCAGTGCAGGCTCCCCGGCGGAGATAAATCAATACGGGAACCGCGACGCACGGCGGTCGGCCTCCTATTTGAAATTTTCGGTGAATCATTATTCCAGCGCCTCGATCTTCATCCAATGAAAACATTCAGGGATGAAGAATTAGTTCTCCTCCGACAGATGTTGACAAAAAAAATAAACTCTCCGTTGACCTCAAGCGCGGGGAGGTTATTCGATGCCGTTGCTTCATTGACCGGTCTCCGCGATATAGCAAAATTTGAAGGGCAAGCTGCGATGGAATTGGAATGGGCCATTGGCAAAACATTAACAAATGAGGAATACGTGTTCACGACTTCCAATTCAGAATTGCCTTTGACGATCGATTGGGAACCGATGGTTCTTGAAATACTTGAAGACGTACGAGAATCGGCTTCGCCGTCTTTGATTTCCGCGAAATTCCACAATACCATGGCTGCAATGATTCTAGAGGTTGCAAGGAGAATTGGTGAGAAGCGTGTCGCATTAACCGGCGGTTGTTTTCAAAACAAATATTTGTTGGAACGGACTGTCCGCCGGCTGCAGGATGAAGGATTCCGTCCATACTGGCATCAACGCGTTCCGCCGAACGACGGCGGTATTGCGCTTGGGCAGATTTTTGCCGCCCAATGCAAGATAAAAGCGAATTCTTTCGATATCGATGAATCAATGCTTACTGAATCGATCATATAAATTTAAAGGAGTGGATGCCATGGGTGTGCTGACTGGAAAGATCGTCGAAATCTATCTTGAAGATGGAAAGACGATGGGAAAAGTTCGTGTTGGAGCCGCGACAACAAATGTTGGGCTTATACTGTTGATGGAGGCGAAAGTCCATGATCGCGTGCTGATTGATTCGGGTATCGCCCTCGCGAAAGTTAAAGAAAAAAAGGCCGTCGTCGAATAATTACGGGACGGCGTTGGTGCTGGTTGTTCCATTTGAAATGTAAAAAAATGTGCCTTGCAATTCCGGGACAGGTTGTTACGATTGAAAAGATCTCCAACGAGCGGGATAGTAGGCCGCTCATGGGAACGGTCGACTTCGGCGGAATTCGAAAGTCTGTTTGTCTCGACTGGGTCTCCGATGTAAAAATCGGTGAGTATGTGATTGTGCATGTCGGCTTCGCCATCAGCAAAGTGGATGAAGAAGAGGCGCGTGAAACGCTGAAGCTTTTCGAACAGATGTTAGGGTCAATGGATGAATTGAACTACGACGGTTCTGAAAAGAATGGCCTTCAATGAAATATGTCGATGAATACCGAAGCGAAGCTGCCGCCCGCAAATACGCGGACATTATTCGGAGAACTGTCACCCGCCCGTGGACGTTGATGGAAATCTGTGGCGGACAAACTCACACAATAGTCAAATCCGGGCTTGAATCGCTTTTGCCGAACGAGGTGTCGCTCGTTCACGGCCCGGGTTGCCCCGTTTGTGTTACTTCACTGGAAATGATCGACAAAGCGGTCGCTATTGCGTCGAAACCGGACATTATCTTCACGTCGTTCGGCGACATGATGAGGGTTCCAGGATCTCATAACGATCTCTTAAGTGTCAAAGCCGGGGGAGGAGACGTCCGTATGGTTTACTCTCCGCTTGATGCGGTAAAAATCGCTCAGCAAAATCCTGGGAAAAAAATAGTCTTTTTCGCTGTAGGATTCGAAACGACGGCGCCGGCAAACGCGATGTCGGTCTGGCAGGCAAAGGCGTTCGGGTTAAAAAACTTTTCCATCCTCTGTTCACACGTGCTTGTTCCTCCGGCGATGGAGGCAATATTATCGTCACCCGAAAATCACGTGCAAGCGTTTCTTGCGGCAGGGCATGTCTGCACGGTAATGGGATATGAAGAATACATCCCTCTTGCCGCGAAGTATCACGTTCCTATCGTCGTAACAGGGTTTGAGCCTGTCGATATTCTTCAGGGTATTTCTATGGCCGTGAAGCAGCTCGAAGAGGGAAGAGCTGAAGTTGAGAATCAGTATTCGCGTTCTGTTCAACGCGGGGGAAATCGCGCGGCACAAAAGCTCATCTCGGAAGTCTTTGAGATCACAGACCGAGCATGGCGGGGCATCGGAAAAATTCCGTTGAGTGGATGCAAAGTTCGAGAAGAGTATGCCGACTTCGATGCAGAGAAAATTTTTGAAGTAGAGACCATCCGTGCGGAAGAATCCGCAGTATGTATTGCCGGAATTATCCTTCGAGGGCTTAAGAAACCCCATGAGTGTCCGGTGTTCGGTACACAGTGCACCCCCGAGCATCCGGTCGGCGCACCAATGGTTTCTTCCGAGGGGGCTTGCGCAGCATATTATCATTATCGACAAGCTTGATTCATTGTCCGCTTATTCCTAAAGAAAAGAAGCACATGAAAACTGATCGCACAGCAATTGAAAAATTTTTCTCCGCAAAAGCATTTGCCGTTGTTGGAGTTTCTGGAAACCGGAAAAAATTCGGCAACATGGCATTTCGAGCCATGACAGATCGTGGAATGGTTGTGTATCCTGTTAATCCTCATCGGATGAAGGTTGAAGGTGTCAAATGTTACTCATCCGTTCTCGAACTTCCGGAAACGGTAACGTCTATCGTGACAATGATTCACCCGGCAGCCACAGAGCAGATGATATCTGATTGCATCCCAAAAAAGATCGATGTGGTGTGGATGCAATCCGGGTCTGAATCTAAAAATGCGATCGATGAAGCTGTGGCTAACGGCATAACAGTGATTAGCGGGCAATGCATCATGATGTTTCTTGAGCCAGTCGTCTCGGCTCACGCTGTTCACCGGTGGTTCAACAAAATTGTCGGCGCGTATCCCAGGTGAGTGAGATTTGGTCGACGATGAGTGGAGATGAGTATGGAGGATCAAAAGAAAATGGACGTGAAAACGGGATTGTCCTGTCCACTTCCGATCAGCGATTATAAAAATGTCTTGCTCGCGCATGGCGGCGGCGGGAAGTTGTCACAGCAGTTGATTCAAAGAATGTTTGTCTCACAGTTTAGCAACGAATATCTCGATCAGTGCCATGACGGGGCTGCTTTAACAATGAATGGATCACGGCTTGCTTTTACGACTGATTCGTACGTGATCAATCCGATTTTTTTCCCGGGGGGCGACATCGGGATGCTTGCCGTGAACGGAACAGTCAACGACCTTGCAATGTGCGGTGCGACCCCTCTCTATTTATCCGCTGCGTTTGTCATTGAGGAAGGGTTTTCGATGGATGAGCTCTGGCGCGTGGTCCTTTCTATGAAGGAAGCTGCGAAGCGAGCCGGCGTTAAACTCGTTACGGGTGATACGAAAGTAGTAGACAAAGGAAAGGGGGACAAGGTTTTTATCACGACATCTGGAATAGGGCAAATACAAAATGGAATCGACATCAACCCGAAGAATGCTAGGCCGGGAGATAAGATTATCGTGAGTGGAAATATCGGCGTCCACGGCATCGCAATTATGTCGGTAAGAGAGGGATTAGCTTTCGAAACCACGATTGAAAGCGATTGTGCTCCGCTCCATGATCTTGTTCACACCATCTTGCAAACGAGTAAGCAAGTACATGTTCTACGCGACCCTACACGAGGAGGAGTTGCAAGTGCGCTGAACGAGATAGCTGAAAGTGCTAACGTTGGAATGCTGATCCATGAAGAGAGCATTCCGATCGATGAAGCTGTTGCTGGAGCTTGTGAGATCCTTGGGTTTGATCCTCTATATGTTGCGAACGAAGGGAAACTTCTGGCATTCGTCTCTCCGGAGGATGCCGAAAAAGTCTTGGCTGCAATTCGTTTGCATCCTTTTGGTAAAGATGCTGCAATCATCGGAGAAGTAACTGAAGAGCATCCGAAAACAGTTCTCATGAGAAGCCGCATCGGGGGGACACGAGTTGTGGACATGCTCTCCGGAGAACAATTGCCAAGAATCTGTTGATTGGATGATTCGATTCTTGGTAGTGACTCATTTTGAGAAAGAAAAACTAGCATCTGAGGTCTGTTGGAGTCAGTGTACGTTCCTTTCTTTCCGAGAAAGTCCCGCTGTACGGGGTCCCGCTCTTTAAAATTTTTAATAGAAGCGGGAAAAGGAACCAAAGAAATCTCTCGAAATCGTAACACACGGATTCAATCCCAGCCACACATGCCGTCAATTTCGGCGCAAGAGAGTGTTGAACATTGCAGTTTGATGGTCAAGTGCCGAAATTGAAACCCTTCGATTGAATCCTTCCCACCCGCCGACCTGACGATTTCGATTAATGTTGCAAAAGCTGTATGTGCTGTATCCTCGGAATCGGCGGCAGTGTGGGTGGGGAGGCGATGCGTGCGTTGAGAAAACGGCTGGCATGTGCAGGTGGCAAGCGGGAGCAGTTTTCTCCCGGCTGTGTGTGGGAAAGCATCGCCAGCATTCCGATTCTGAGAAGCTCTCTTTGCTTCTTTCTCTGGCGTAAGAGAAAGAAGAGTGATTTCGAGACGATCATTCAAAATGAGTCGTTGCCTGATTCTTTGGCCGTTGAAATACTCAACGCTAAGCTTATTGGAATTAAGAAGCCTTCTCTTTTAGCTTCTTAATCTTGGCAAACATTTTTCCATGTCTCTTGAAAAGTTGCATCATTCAAAGACTTTAACGCTGTTCCCGATGGCATAATAGTTGAACGATATCGGAGCATAAGATTAGCAGACGACATCACTGCAGGAGTTGCTCATGATTCATGGAACAGTCCTCATCAACCGCGATGTGTGTAAAGGGTGTGAGCTATGCATCGCAGCATGTCCGCAAGAAAGCCTCGGTTTGTCAGATCAAATTAATCGGAACGGATATCGCTATGCACAATTAGTGCAGGACAATTGCACCGGTTGTATTATCTGCGCACTTGTTTGTCCGGATAGTGCAGTTACCGTATATCAACAACCGAAAGCGAAAGTGAAAGTCTCCGCGCAAGCAATTCCTGTGTTGTGATGTCAGTTTGAATTATCGACTGCTTACGGAGTATATGTCATGGAAACTGCGTTACGGTCAGAAGCCCGTCTTATGAAAGGAAACGAAGCGCTTGCCGAAGCAGCAATACGAGCAGGGATGCAGGCGTACTTCGGCTATCCCATCACGCCGCAATCTGAAATTTTGGAATATCTCACGGTCGAAGCGCCCAAACGAAATTTTGTTGTTCTTCAAGCCGAAAGCGAATTAGCCGCTATCAATATGATTTATGGGGCGGCGGGTGCCGGCGCGCGTGTCATGACCTCGTCGTCAAGCCCCGGCATTAGTTTGATGCAGGAAGGAATTTCGTACATGTCGTCGGCTGAAATTCCGTGCCTTATCGTGAACGTCCAGCGCGGCGGACCCGGCCTCGGTACAATTCAGCCGTCGCAGGGAGATTATTTTCAAGCCACAAAAGGAGGAGGGCATGGAGATTATCGTCTTCTTGTTCTTGCTCCGGCTTCAGTGCAAGAGATGGCGGATTTTGTCTTTGAAGGATTTCGCCTCGCCGACAAATACCGCAACCCAACGATGATTCTTGCCGATGGTGCACTCGGTCAGATGATGGAAAAAGTTTTACTCCCTCGCGAAGGCTCCCTTCCTTGCATCGAGAAACCATGGGCGACTACGGGAAAGCCTGTCAATGGAGAGAGGAGAATTATTACCTCGCTTCATCTGGAGCCTGAAAAAATGGAAGAGATCAACCTTAAACTTCAGGATAAATACAGGATGATGAAACAAGATGTCCGGTATGAACTGATCGGCGAGGAGAAACCGGAAATAGTTCTCGTCGCTTTCGGCCTCACTGCTAGGATTTGTCAGAAAGCGGTCGAGCTTGCAAAAGCCCAGGGACTCCGCGTTGCGTTATTAAGGCCGATTACGCTCTATCCATTTCCGAGTGAAGCAATTGATTCACTGGCGGCGACCGCCGATGCATTCTTAACCGTTGAGATGAATGCGGGACAAATGGTTGAAGATGTGAAGCTTGCGGTGAACGGTAAATGCCCGGTGTATTTCAGGGGACGCATGGGGGGAATGATTCCATCTCCCGAAGAAATTCTTCTTGAAATTGAAGCGGTAGCGGAGAAACAGCAAACGACAAAAGTGTCATGAGGTGACCATGGAAACAGCGACAGCCCCAATGCAGCTTGTTTATGAGAAACCGGAGACGTTGACCGACACTCCGATGCATTACTGTCCGGGCTGCGGCCACGGGGTCGTTCATAGAGTGTTGATGGAAGTAGTGGAAGAAATGGGAATTCAAAATAAGACCATCGGAGTTGCGCCGGTCGGGTGTTCTGTGTTTGCCTACAATTATATGAACATCGATATGCAGGAAGCGGCGCATGGACGAGCCAGCGCTGTCGCGACCGGAATCAAACGCGTTCTGCCTGAGAAATACGTGTTCGCGTATCAAGGCGACGGCGACCTTGCGGCAATCGGAACGGGCGAGTCGATCCACACTGTAAACCGCGGGGAAAATATTTTGATGCTGTTCATCAACAATGCTATCTACGGAATGACGGGGGGACAAATGGCGCCGACGACGATTCTCGGCCAGGTAACTTCGACGTCGCCGTACGGAAGGAATTCCGATCTCATGGGATTTCCGCTGAAGATGACGGAACTTGTTGCGCAATTACCCGGCGCGTATTATGTAACGAGGCAATCGGTTCATTCGGCCGCCGCGGTCAGAAAATTGAAAAAAGCCGTAGAAGCGTCGTTGAAATATCAGTCGCTGAAAAAAGGGACTTGCTTTATCGAGGTCGTCTCAAATTGTCCATCGGGTTGGAAGATGACTCCCCTCGAGGCGAACATCTGGATGGAAAAAAATATGTTCCCTCTCTATCCGATCGGCGATTTGAAGGTTCCGAAGCAGAATTAAATTGCACATGGCTGGATGATGAAAACGGTTCATGAAATTATCATCGCTGGTTTCGGAGGACAAGGCGTTCTCTCGATGGGTCAGATTATCGCATACGCTGCGATGGAAGAACGGAAGGAAGTAAGCTGGATGCCGTCGTACGGGCCTGAGATGCGGGGTGGCACGGCAAACTGTATCGTCATTGTTTCATCGACGAGAATCAGTTCGCCGATTGTTTCGAAATTTGATTCAGCCATTATTCTCAACCAGCCGTCGCTCGACAGATTTGCCGATCACGTGAAGCCGGGTGGACTCATCTTGTTTGAGTCCTCGAGTGTCCTCGCGCCATCATCGCGCGCGGATGTGGAATCGTTGGGCATTGACGCGCAGGAAGAAGCGCACAAGCTCAATAAAAAGCAGGTTGCGAATATGATCATGCTAGGAGCGTTTCTTGAGCGCCGACCGCTTGTCTCGCCGGAAAATGTTTTAAATGCGCTGAAGAAGGTTTTGCCGGAGCGCCATCATCATTTATTACCCCTTAACGAGGAAGCGCTGATGCGAGGTAAACAGATCGCTCTCGAATCGGCACACGAAAGCGTTCTGTGAGTCTGTCGTGGAGTGAAATGAAAATGGAAAAGGTAGGTTCCTTATGAATCTTGAAAATCTTCGCTGCGATCATCAGTGCAGAAACACCTGCGGTATGTTAACGGCTGCACTCGCGCAAGAGACATTGACCGTTCGTTTCTATCAACAAGTGCTCACGCAATGCGATGAGCCGGACGTCCACAATTTTGTACAGTTCTCTCGTTGAGGAGCGGAGCGCGTCGGTCATTCGCATCATGCAGAAGTTAAATGAGATAAAAGCCCGCTCGCAAACAATGGACGGTATTCAGTCCAGCTTCCAATCCTGACCCCCTTCAAAAAAGAGCCTTGTCAAGGTTCAAGACCTTGGCAAGGCTTTCTCATTATCTACCGCTTTTTCTCCTCTGAATTTATTCTTCTCCAGGCATCGCTTCCCGGGATTCCTTTGTGAAAGAAAATAAAAGGAGCATTATTGAAAAGACAAGATACGCCAAAGCAAACTGGTATGGAATTTTTTGCGCCATCCCACCCAGGTTCCACGGAAGGTACATCATTCCATCGGGGGAAGCAGAATGCACGACGCCGAAGAATGTAAGAACCGCCAGGATAAATAAATACAGCGACAATTTTTTTAAATGCCGGTCGATAAGTTCCGCCAAGAATCCTCCCCACAACATCGCGGTAAGAATAAAGCCGTTCCCCAATGCGATCGTCACCAGCATTTCGGGGAGAGCTTTGCCCGGCGTTTCGAGCAGTCGTTGGAAATTTTCAGCCGGGACGATGTCGGGGTTGGTGAATTTTATTGAAAGCAGCCGGGCAACGGTCGGGAAAAATGCAAACGCGACGGCCGGCGCATGACGGACGGGGCATGCATGGAAGGATTGCACCATGATGTCCATCGCAACAAAAATGAGGATTGGTGCAAGCACGGCGCGCGGGATCAGCTCCACAAAGAAGGAGACATACCCGAGCACACCTCCAAGACCGATGAAGATTCCCGTCAACAAAGTGTACCCTGCGCGCGAACCCATTCGCTTGTATGCCGGCTGGCCGATATACGGAGTAGATTGTGCCACCCCACCACATAATCCGGCGACCAATGTTGCAATTGCTTCGGTCAGAAGAATTGACCGCGTGTTGAAATTATCTCCCGCCACGCGCGCACTTTCAGTGACGTTGATCCCCCCGACAACAGTCAGCAGGCCGAACGGAATTGCAATCGGCATGTATTTCCATGAATGGCTCAGTCCGTCCATAAATCCAAGAGTCGGAATGGGAAGTCCGAAATGCAGGTCCATTGCCGGTGCGCCTGAAAATGTTCCGCCGACCCATCCTGTTGGCCCCAGTGCATAATACAGGCAAGTCCCAAGAATGATTGAAGCAAAAACTCCCGGGAAATTTTTTGGCAGCTTGATGCGGGCGACGAGTGAGTAGAAAATAAGTCCGAGCGAAATCATTCCGACCAGCGGTATACTGAAGATGTCTACCAATGGAACCACACCGATAAGCGCAAGTCCGATTCCGGCCAACGATCCAAGCAGTCCTGCTTGCGGAACGACGCGTTGAACCCACTGGCCGATGAAAGAAAAGAGGATTTTGATAATCCCGATGACGACCATTGTCGCCATTCCGATATACCAGGTCATCATCGCCGCATCGCGTTCTGCCAGGCCTTCCGCTTTTAATCCAATGAACGCAGGGCCGAGCACGACGAGCGCAATGCCGATTGTCGACGGTGTATCTAATCCGAGCGGCATCGCAGTGACGTTCGTGTTGCCGGTTTTTTTTGCGAGGCGAAATGCCATCCACGTGTACACCGCGTCGCCAAAGAGAACACCGAATGCCGTGCCGGGAAACATTCTTGTGTACACAATGTCAGCCGGAAATTTGAAAGCGAAAATCAATATTCCGGCAAGAAAAGATAGGACGGTCAGATTATCGAACATCAACCCAAAAAATCCGTTGATGTCGCCTACGACAAACCATTTATATCGTTTATCGTCGCCTTCCATGATGAGCACCTTTTGCGATGATTCAATACCAATGAGCTTCAAGTTAATTGACAAACATTCCTGCAATTGACGCCGTCATCCATGTCGCGATTGTTCCTCCGAGCAGTGCCCTGAGACCGAGCTTCGCAATGTCGCTTCGCCTGTTCTCGGCCAACGGTCCGATGCCGCCGATCTGAATTGCAATGGAAGAAAAGTTCGCAAATCCGCACAATGCATACGTCGCGATGACGATCGCCTTTTGCGAGAGTTGATGAGCCGTCATCATGTCGGTCATTTTCGAGTACGCAACAAATTCATTAAGCACAACTTTGATCCCCATGAGGCTGCCTACACTCAACGCATCATGCCATGGGACTCCGATGGCGAAGGCAACGAATTGGAAGACAAGCCCGGTAACGAGCTCAAACGACAACGGCATGCCGAACCGTGCCTGGGTGATGGCATTCAATCCTATGACGTTTCCAAACAGTCCAAGAGCATAGTTGAGCAGCGCAATCAACGCGATAAAAGCAACGAGCATGGCCGCAACATTTATTGCAAGTTGGACGCCGGTTGATGCGCCTGCTGCTGCTGCTTCGATAACATTCGAATGAGTTTTTTCAATTTTGAGCTTCACGGTTCCCATTGTCAGCGGCTCCGTCTTTTCGGGGAAAAGCATTTTTGCGACAACAATTGTCGCCGGCCCCGCCATGATGCAGGCCGCGAGCAGATGTCCTGCAAAATATACCTGCGATGCGTCGAGGGTGATCCCCTGCAACGTTACATACGCAGCGCCCAGCATGGTATAATATGCTATCATCACCCCGCCAGAAATATGTGCCATCCCGCTCGTCATGATCGTCATAAGTTCTGATTGCGTGAGCGTAGAAAGATAGGGACGTATGACGAGCGGAGCCTCGGTTTGTCCCATAAAAGTATTAGCGGCTACGCACAGCGATTCACTCCCGCTTGCGCGCATAAATTTTGCCATCACCCATGCCATTCCTTGAACTACGCGCTGCATAATGCCGAGATGATACAAGATTCCCATGAACGAAGCGAAGAAGATAATTGTCGGCAGCACCTGGAAAGCGAAGAAGAATCCAAAGCTGCCGGGAGATCCAACCGAAGTTGCAAGCGGACCGAAAACAAATTGAGCTCCGTTGGAAGTGAAACTAAAGAGTCGCACAAAACATTTGCTGATTGTTCCGAATATGAGATGCCCCACGGAGACTTTGAGAACGAAAAGAGCAAATACAAATTGCATGAGTATGCCGATAATAACAAGCCGCCAATTGATTGAGCTTTTGTCCGGCGAAAAGAGATATGCAATCCCGGTTACGAAGACAAGGCCGATTAACCCGCGGACGATAGAGAATATTTCCATGCAGCAGTCCTCAGTGAGAAAAATATCATGCAGATGTTGAACGTGTGGAGAACCAGCCATCAAAGTATTAAGTTTTCGTTAAAAGTGCCACAGAAAAGGAGATGGTAGTGCTGCAGTTTGGGTAGATGCCGGACACCTTACCAAACTTGAGCACTACCATCACCCAACTTCAATTGACTTTTCCTACGACTTTAAGTATATTTTAAACGCATTTTCCCTTCTTACCGTTATAAAGAGAAGTTGTTATCCCATGAACTATGAAATTCTATGGGTAGTTGGTGTTGAATCTTTTCATTCGAGAGAGGGATTTGTAGTCCCTCTTTTCTTTTTTTAGAGGAATTCATGGCAGATCAACAGTACGATGTAGTGATCATTGGCGGCGGGCCAGGCGGATACATTGCCGGCATTCGGGCTGGTCAACTCGGTTTGAAAACTTTAGTTGTTGAAAAAGACAAGCTCGGCGGCATTTGCCTTAATTGGGGTTGTATTCCGACCAAGGCGTTATTGAAGAACGCGGAGATCTACAATCTCCTCCATCATATTGATGATTTCGGGTTTTCGTTCGACAATTTGAAAGCAGATTTTTCTAAAGCAGTGAAACGGAGCCGGGATATTGCCGCACGATCGTCTAAAGGAATAGAATTTCTTTTCAAGAAAAATAAAGTTGATTATCTCGCTGGTACAGCGAAAATCGTCTCGAAAAACGTCGTTGAAGTGGCGCAGACTGGCAAATCCGACAAAATTAATGCCAAGCATATTATCGTTGCAACCGGCGCTCGACCGAAGGCATTTCCATCCATTAAGATCGATGGCAAGCAAGTCATCACCAGTTCTGAAGCGATGGTCCTCGGCGCGGTGCCGAAGACCATGGTCATTATCGGCGCAGGTGCTATCGGTGTTGAGTTTGCATATTTCTACAACGCGTACGGAACAAAGGTTACTATTGTTGAAATGATGCCGAGCCTTCTTCCGATTGAAGACAGGGAAGTGACGAAGGCCCTCGGGCGCGTCTTTTCAAAAAATGGTATTGAGATTCTGACCGAAACAAAAGTTGAAGGCGTTTCAGCAGGAAAAGAAGTGACGGTCAGCGTCAGCAACAAAGACGGCAAGAAAGACTTGAAGGCCGAGATTGCGCTTGTTGCGATCGGCGTTCAAGGAAACATCGAGAATCTCGGGCTTGAAACACTCGGCGTCAAGACTGACCGCTCCTTCATCAACGTCGATCAATTCTATAAAACAAATGTCGACGGCATTTATGCCATTGGGGATGTCAATGGTCCCCCATGGCTTGCACACGTTGCATCGGCGGAAGGAATTGTCTGTGTTGAAAAAATCGCGGGTAAAAGTCCGCACCTGGTCAACTACGACAATATTCCCGGCTGTACCTATTGTCAGCCGCAAGTTGCAAGCGTCGGGTTGACGGAAGAGAAGGCGAGGGAAAAAGGATACGACGTGAAAATCGGACGCTTCCCATTCCGATCCCACGGCAAAGCGCTTGCCATCAACGATACGGAAGGGTTTGTCAAGTTGATTTTCGATGCGAAATACGGTGAACTTCTTGGCGCGCACATCATCGGATCCGAAGCGACGGAAATGATTGCTGAGCTTGTTGTTGCGAGGACGCTTGAAACTACGCGCGAACAAATTATCCAGACTATTCACGCCCATCCAACACTTACTGAAGGTGTCGGCGAGGCGGCACTCGATGCGTACGGCGAAGCGCTGAATATATAACAACCAATGCAGACCGCCATGGAGGCGGCTCGCATTTCATAATATTGAGCATGAATACGATTCTCATAATCAATCTCGGCCGGACGCGCTACGCTGACGCGTGGGAGTTGCAGCGGAAAATATTCTCGGCGCGCTTGGCTCGTCGTATTCCCGATATTTTGCTTCTGACTGAGCATGAGCCCGTGTACACACTCGGCAAAGGTGCGGATGCAAACCATCTTCTCGCCGGCAGTGTTGAATTAGATGAAAAGAAAATTGATGTGTTCAATATCGACCGGGGGGGGGATGTAACGTTCCACGGTCCCGGTCAATTGGTTGGTTACCCGATTCTCGATTTGAACAATTACTACCTTGACATCCATCGATACCTTCGCGACATCGAAGAAGTATTGATTCGGACGGTAAAAGATTTCGGCATCAGCGCTGAACGTGCCGACGGTTACACGGGAGTGTGGGTCAAGAACGATAAAATTGCCGCAATCGGGGTAAAGGTAAGCCGGTGGATTACGATGCATGGGTTTGCTTTGAATGTGAACACCGACTTGTCGTATTTCGACAGGATTATTCCGTGCGGAATTTTTCATAAAGGTATAACGTCCCTCGCCGCGCTGATGGGACACGACGTGATGATGACGGACGTTGAAAAAGCTGTCATCCACAATTTCGAATCTGTATTCTCTGTCGCATCAGAACCGATGATGCTTAATGAGCTTCTCTCGAACAAACATTTCGAAGATGCCTTTATTATTGAGGAGAAGATTTCATGACAGCGAAGAAAAATGTAATGACAATCCATAAACTTGAGTCTTCGCCCCATTGGAATTCGAAGCATGTTAAAATTTCCCACGCTTCCAACGGCCAGTTGACCGATGCCCAGTTTCTTCAAGCATTCAGGTCGATGTACCTTTCGCGGAGCATCGACGAAAAATCGATGATTCTGTTGAAACAGGGAAAGATCTTATTTCATATCAGCGGACCCGGACATGAAGCATGCCAGATTGCTGCAGCGATGGCGTTGAAACCGGGGTACGATTGGGCGTACCCGTATTACCGCGACCTCGCATTTGCGCTGCAGTTCGGCTCTACGCCGTACGAAATTTTTCTCGAATCGATGCACCGTCTGGGCGGGCCGAGCTCCAACGGACGGCAGATGCCTTCGCATTACGGAAACAAGGCGCTTCGCATACCTGCACAATCAAGTCCGACTGGCACGCAGTTTCTCCACGCGGTCGGCACAGCATTAGGTGCCGTGAAGGAGGGGAACGATGAAGTGGTTTATGTTTCCTCTGGTGAAGGGGCGACGAGTGAAGGTGAATTTAGCGAAGCGCTGAACTGGGCAAGCCGCGAAAAGCTTCCAGTTATTTTTCTGATTCAGAATAATGGATACGCGATCTCCGTTCCGGTAAAAGACCAAATTGCCGGCGGTTCCATTTATGAACTGTCAAAGGGTTACCCCGACCTTTGCCGTTTTCACATTGATGGAACTGATTTTGCTTCCTCATATCGAGCGGCACGCGAAGCGGTCGATTATGCACGATCGAGAAAAGGGCCAAGCTTAATCGAGGCTGAAGTTGTTCGACTGTTTCCACATTCATCGTCGGACGACAACAAAAAATATTTGACTCCTGAAGAGATTGAGCGGAATCGGCAAAGCGATCCGTTGCCGAAGGTTGAAAGAATAGTTCATGATTCCGGAATTCTCTCTGGAGAGGAATTGGAGGCATTAAAGGCTGAAATCAAAAAAGAGGTCGAAGAGGCTGCAGACCGTGCTGAAGCACAGCCGAGCCCTGCCGCCGAGACTGCAGAGCGAAACGTCTTCTCTCCCAATATCGTCGTCTCAAAGCAAAATTTTGTCGAGCCGAAGCACGAAGGCAAAAACATCGTGATGGTCGATGCCATCAATCACGCCCTTCACGAAGAGATGAAATACAATCCGAAGATGTTAGTCTACGGAGAGGATGTTGCTGGGAAAAAAGGGGGCGTGTTCACTGCAACGAAAGCATTGACCGCCGCGTTCGGCGAAGAACGTGCCTTCAATTCTCAATTGGCGGAAGCGAGCATCATCGGAGCCGGGATCGGCTTGGCCATCCGCGGATTCAAGCCGGTCGTGGAGATTCAGTTCGGTGATTACATCTGGCCGTCGTTCATGCAGTTCAAGGACGAGCTTGTAAAGCTTCGCTACAGGTCGGACGGAATTTTTTCGTGTCCTGTTGTAGTTCGCGTGGCGGTCGGTGGGTACATTCGTGGCGGGTTATATCACAGTCAAAGCATCGAGGGATTTTTTGCCCACATGCCCGGTTTGTGGATAGCTATGCCGTCAAACGCGGCCGATGCAAAAGGGTTGTTGAAAACAGCATGCCGTGAAGAAAATCCCGTACTTTTCTGCGAGCATAAAGGACTCTATCGCCAGGGGTTTGCTTCAAGTCCCGAACCGGACGAAAACTACCTTCTGCCCTTCGGACTTGCGAGCGTGAAACGAGAGGGGAATGACATGACGGTCGTTGCATGGGGGATGATGGTTCAGCGTTCACTCGAAGCTGCCAAGAAACTTGAGGTGCTGGGAGTGAGCGTCGAAGTGATCGACCTGAGGACGATTTGTCCGTGGGATAAGGAAACGGTTTTGTCATCTGTGAAAAAGACGGGAAAAGTTGTCATCGTTCATGAGGACACTCGCACCGGCGGATTTGGCGGCGAGATCGGATCGGTCATCGCGGAAGAATGTTTTCAATGGCTCGACGCGCCGATCATGCGGGTTGCGGCAAAAGATGCGCCGATTCCCTTTGCACCGGCGCTGGAGAGTGTTATTCTCCCCCAAGAGAATGATATTGTTTCGGCGCTGAAGAAATTGGCGGAGTTTTAATACAAAATACAATGCCTACGATAGTGCAACCACAAAAGAAGGCGAGAGCTCATACACTCAACGGTGCAACGCTGTACCCTTCAAAAGAAGAGTGGCTTCGGCTCTATTATCTTATGCGTTTGACCCGTGAGTTTGAAGATTCAATTCTCAAGCTGCATCGCCAGGGAAAAATTATCGGCGGTGCGTACACTGGAAATGGCAACGAGGCAACCTCTGTTGGCAGCGCATTTTGTTTGAAGAAGGAAGATTACCTTTTTCCGATGCATCGCGACCTTGGTGCTCATCTCGCCAAAGGGCAGACGGTGCAAGCGTTGATGCTGCAGCATTTAGCACGGGGAAACGGTCCTACTCGCGGCCGCGACGGGACAGGTCATTATGCAGACCCGACGCTGAGGATTTACGGAAATATCAGCCATCTCGCCGCGATGATTCCGGTTGCTGCCGGAGTTGCGTTAGCGAGCAAGCTGCGAAGAGAAAAATCTGTTGTGATGACATATATCGGCGATGGAGGAAGCAATGTAGGGGACGTTCATGAATCGCTGGCGATGTGTTCGGTGATGAAACTTCCCCTTGTGTTGATTATTGAGAACAACCAGTTTGCGTACTCGACGCCGATCGCAAAACAATTCATTGTGGAAAAGTTGTCCGACCGTGCAATCGGATACGGCATTCCTGGTTTCACGATTGACGGAACAGATATTAACAAAGTCTATGCAGTTTGCAAGCACGCGGTCGAGCGCGCTCGCCGTGGTGAAGGGCCGACGCTTATCGAGTCGGTCACGATGAGAATGCACGGGCATTCGGTTAACGACGGAGCAGAGTATGTTCCGAAAAAAATGTTGGATGAATGGAGGAAGAAAGACCCGCTGATGAAGATTGAAAAACAATTGATGGATAAGAACATCCTCACTCAGGCAATTCAATCGGATTTTGAAAGAAAAATAGCGGCTGAACTCGAGGGAGCAACTCAGTTTGCGTTGGAAAGCCCGTACCCGCCGGCGGAAGACGCTGCGGTCGGAATCTTTGCGGAATGAGAGAACAATAGTAATTAAGAATTAAGAGTTAAGAATTAAGAACTCATGAACTATGATGAGTTTGAATGGAGATTCAAAAAATCTGAAATCTGAATTCTGTATTCTGTATTCTGTATTCTGTATTCTGGATTCTTGCTTTCACTAGAAGGTTTCGCTTGCCAGTAATGACCTACATCGAAGCTATTAGCAAGGGTCTTTGGGAGGAGATGGAGCGTGATTCGTCGGTGTTTCTCCTTGGTGAGGATATTGGCGAGTACGGCGGCGCATTTAAAGTGACAAAAGGATTCCTCGATCATTTTGGAAGCGACCGTGTGATCGATACGGTGCTTGCGGAGTCCGCAATTCTCGGAGCCGCGACCGGTGCAGCGCTCGTCGGGATGAAGCCCGTTGCAGAAATGCAATTTGCCGATTTTGTTACTTGCGGCTTTAATCAGCTCGTCAATAATTCCGCCGCCATGCATTACCGGTGGAATCTTCCCGTCCCGATGGTTGTGCGTCTGCCTTCCGGTGCCGGAATCCACGGCGGGCCGTTTCACTCACGCAACCCTGAAGCATGGTTCTTTCATCAGCCAGGATTAAAACTTGTTGCTCCGTCGACGCCTTTCGATGCGAAAGGACTGATCAAAGCTGCAATCCGCGACCCGAACCCGGTGTTGTATTTCGAGCACAAAAGATTGTATCGTCATATTAAAGGCGAAGTGCCGGATGAAGAGTATGTCGTCGAAATCGGAAAGGGAGATATCAAGCGTGAAGGGAATGATATTTCCGTCGTCACATATGGAGCGACCGTGCATCCGGCATTGGAAGCTGCTGAAATTCTTGAGAAAGAGGAGGGCGTCAGCGTTGAAGTTGTGGACCTGCGGAGTTTGATGCCGCTCGATAAGGAATTGATTTTATCTTCCGTGAGGAAGACCGGAAAAGTTTTGATAGTGCATGAAGATACGGTAACAGGCGGAATTGGCGGAGAGGTTGCCGCTCTCGTTGCGGAGTTTGCATTTCAATCTCTTGACGCACCTATTAAACGAGTTGGCGCAATTGATACTCCAACGCCATATGCACCGACACTCGAGGAATATTTCTTGCCGAATAAAGTAAAAATAGTGGCAGCGCTGCGTGCATTAGCGGCATTCTAAACAGATTGACCAAACAAGCACGATAAAGCTCAACGAATCGACAAAAAAACTATGGCTATCGTAGACGTTATCATGCCTCAAATGGGCGAAAGCATAGCGGAGGGGACTATCACAAAGTGGTACAAAAAAGTAGGGGATAAGATTGCCAAGGACGAAACCTTGTTGGAGATTAGTACGGATAAGGTCGATTCGGAGATTCCATCGCCGTCCGCTGGGCTTGTTGCTGAATTGCTTTTTCCCGAACAGAAAACCGTGGATGTCCATACAGTGATCGCACGAATCCAAACCGATGTGAATGTTTCATTGATGCCTGAACCCGAACATGTTCGGCCGCAAACCAAAAACCTAAAACCTGAAATTGATGCAGTTGCGCACCCTTCTCTTGAGCCTGTAAATATACGACAAAGCCCTTCGGCGGA
This sequence comes from uncultured Bacteroidota bacterium, assembly GCA_963717445.1. GTDB lineage: Bacteria > Bacteroidota > Ignavibacteria > UBA10030 > UBA8401 > JAGVPT01. The sequence goes on from OY970334.1 coordinate 3,982,426, forward strand.
GGCGAATCGATTTTTCTCTCCGCTTGTCATGAATATCGCTCGTGCAGAGGGCATTTCAATGAGCGAACTTGAGAATATTCCGGGAAGCGGCGCTCACAATCGGGTCTCGAAAAAGGACGTTCTGGATTACATCGAGCGGAGAAAATCGACGGGTACATCCGCTCATATCAAATCATCGAATGCGGGAACTCCATCAATCGGCGTTGAAGTTGTAAAAATGGATACGATGCGGAAAGCTATCGCCGAACGCATGGTGCGGAGTATTCACACGTCAGCGCATGTCGGTTCGGTCACGGAGGCCGATGTTACAAAACTCGTGGCATTTCGGGAAAAGCACAAAGCGGATTTTGAAAAAAGAGAAGGATTCAAGCTTACGTTTACGCCTTTCTTTGTTGAAGTTGTTGTCAGAGCGATTAAAGATTTCCCGATGCTCAACGCCTCCGTCGAGGAGGATGCAATTATACTCCGGAAGGAGATCAATATTGGAGTTGCCGTTGCGCTGGAAAATGGCTTAATTGTTCCTGTAGTGAAACGCGCTGCCGGCAAGGATTTTGCCGGGCTCGCACGCGCCGTGAACGACCTGTCGAATCGTGCCCGGTCGAAAAAACTTACGCCGGATGATGTTCAGGGTGGAACGTTTACCATAACCAACCCGGGCATCTTCGGCAACCTCTTCGGTTTCCCGATCATCAACCAACCGCAAGTGGCAATCCTTGGCGTGGGTGCAATCAAAAAGCGCCCGGTAGTGATCGACGATGCGATTGCAATTCGCTCGATGGTGTACATCTCGATGTCCTATGACCATAGGATTATCGACGGAGCGCTTGGCGGAATGTTTCTGCAGCGTATTGTTGAGTATCTGGAGAATTTTGACGTGAATAGGAGTGTTTAATAATTAAGAATTAATAATTAAGAATTATGAATTAAGGTGGGAACGCCATGCAGAGATGTGGTATAGGGCTTCAAGTTTTTTAAAAAATTCCTAATTCGAGACTTCTGAATAATTTTAAAAGTATGGCTCACGCAAATCCATAGGGATGGCTTCGCCAGACGCAAAGTGGCATAATGGTTTAAAAACAGAGTCTTTGCGCCATCGGGGCTTAGCGAGAGACAATTTTTTCGAAAGCATCAATTCATAGATTTCACCATGGAAACTATCATACAAGAAATATCAGTTGAACGCCCGCGCAAACCCGAGTGGTTGAAGGCACGCGTTCCCGGCGGAGAGAATTATTCGCGCTTGAAAAGTCTGATTGACAAGAGCCGGCTTCATACCGTGTGTGAAGAGGCGCGATGTCCGAATATGGGAGAATGTTGGAATTCAGGCACAGCAACCTTTATGATTCTCGGCGATACATGCACACGAAGCTGCGGCTTTTGCGCCGTCAAAACCGGCCGACCGGATTTTTTGGACAGCGATGAGCCGCGGCGGGTCGGCGAAGCGGTTGAGATTATGAAACTTCGTCATGCAGTCATTACGTCCGTTAATCGTGACGAGTTGTTCGACGGCGGCGCGCAAATCTTTGCCGAGACTATTCGTGAAATTCGCCGCCATGTTCCCGCATGCCGTATTGAAGTGCTGATTCCTGATTTTCAAGGAAGCGAAGCGGCGCTGGATATTGTCCTTGATGCGCAGCCCGATATCCTGAACCACAATACGGAAACTGTTCCCCGTTTGTATAAGACCGTGCGCCCTCAGGCTCATTATAATCGTTCACTCGAATTGCTCTTCCGCGCAAAGCAAAAAGGGTTCCGGACAAAATCTGGAATGATGCTCGGGCTTGGCGAAACGATGGAAGAAGTCATTGATACAATGAGCGACCTTCGCGAGGTGGAATGCGACATTCTTACGTTGGGCCAGTATTTACAGCCCACGAAATTTCATTTGCCCGTCGAGCGGTATGTTCATCCCGACGAGTTTGGGGCATTGAAACAGCGAGGGATGGAAATGGGGTTTCGGTACATCGAGTCGGGTCCGCTCGTGCGCAGCTCGTACCACGCGGCTGAACAAGTGTAATTTTTTTACCATAAGGAGAACGAATGGCAACAGCTATTCTTAATAAGGAATCAAAAGAAGTGAAGACACATCGCTGGAAAGATTTAGGATTGTCCAACGCAAAACTCATCGACTTGTACCGCCAAATGCTTCTCATCCGCCGGTTTGAAGAGCGCTCCGCCCAAGAATACGGCAAAAGCAAAATCGGAGGTTTCTGTCATTTGTACATCGGGCAGGAAGCGGTTGGCGTGGGCGCAATAGCTGCATTGCGCGAGGACGATTACATTTTTTCCGCTTATCGCGACCATGGGCATGCCATTGCACGCGGGATGGACCCGAAAGTGATCATGGCGGAATTATTCGGCAAGTTTACCGGCTGCTCAAAAGGGATCGGAGGCTCGATGCACATGTTCGACGCATCGAAAAGGTTCATGGGTGGATACGGCATTGTCGGCGGCCATGTACCTCTTGCTTCCGGTACTGCCTTTGCGTCAAAGTATCTCGGCAGAGATTCTGTTACTGTATGCTTTTTTGGTGAGGCAGCGGCAAATCAAGGTGTCTTTCACGAGACGCTGAATCTTGCGGCGTTGTGGAAATTACCGGTCGTCTTCATTTGTGAAAATAATCGTTTCGGAATGGGAACGGCTGTTGAACGGTCGACGGCTGTGTGGGACATCTACCAAAAAGCGTCGGCGTACAATATCACACGGCAATGGGTTGACGGGATGGATGTGCTCGAAATGTACCGCGTCGTAAAAGAAGCGGTCGACCGTGCCCGCGCGACGAACGAACCGACGATGCTTGAAGCAAGGACATACCGATTCAGGGGCCACTCGATGTCCGACCCGATTCATGGACACTACAGGACAAAAGAGGAAGTTGAAGAACAAAAGAAGAGCGATCCGATTCCAGCTTTTGGGCATGAATTGCTTGCGGCCGATATTCTCAGCCAGGCCATCATCGATGAGATGGAACTGGAGATTAAAAAGACCGTCGATGGATCGGTTGAATTTGCCGAGCACAGCCCCGATCCGCCGGCTGATTTTTTGTATGAAAACGTCTACTCGTAATATTGAAAAAGGGAACATAAAGCATGGCAGTGATTGCATTTCGTGAAGCGTTAAATCAGGCAATGTGTGAGGAAATGGAACGGGACCCGAATGTGTTTTTAATGGGCGAGGAGGTGGGGCAGTACCAGGGCGCGTATAAAGTGAGCCAAGGCATGCTCCAAAAATTCGGAGAGAAAAGAGTAATCGACACCCCGATTACGGAGGCCGGGTTTGCCGGTTTAGGAATAGGGGCCGCGATGGTCGGCCTTCGGCCGATCGTTGAAATGATGACATGGAATTTTGCTATCCTCGCATTCGACCAGTTGTTCAACAATGCGGCAAAAATTCGGTACATGTCCGGCGGGCAATTTAAGGTGCCGCTGGTTGTTCGAGGCCCTTCCGGCGCCGCGCACGCCCTTGCTTCACAGCACTCTCAATCACTCGAATCGATGCTCTCTCACGTCCCAGGATTAATCGTGATCATTCCATCGACCCCGGCCGACGGGAAAGGGCTTTTGAAGTCTGCTATCCGAGACGATAATCCGGTGATGTTTATGGAAAGCGAAATGATGTACGGCCATAAAGGGGAAGTGCCGGAAGAAGAATACACGATCCCGATCGGCGTCGGGGATATTAAGCGCAAAGGCGAACACGTCACAATTGTCGCATGGTCGAAGATGCTTCATGTCTCGCTTGCGGCCGCCGATGAATTGATGAAAGAGGGAATCGAAGCCGAGGTGATCGACCCCCGGACGATCCGCCCGTTAGATGAGGATTTGATTATTAATTCCGTCAAGAAAACGAACCGGTGCGTTATTGTCGAGGAGGCGTGGCCATTTGCATCTGTCGGTGCCGAAATTACGACTCGTATATATGCAAAAGCGTTCGATTACCTTGACGCGCCGATCGAGCGCCTGAACGGTGCAGACATCCCGATGCCGTACGCAACAAATCTCGAAAAGCAAGCGCTGCCGAACGTTCCAAAGATCGTGGCAGCGGTTAAAAAGGTTCTCTATCGTTAAATGAAGTTACTTCATAATGGGAAAGCGACGAACACATGGCGACAAAAATAGCAATGCCGAAACTCAGCGACACGATGGAAGAGGGAATTATTCTGAAGTGGCTGAAGAAGGAAGGTGAATCGGTGAAGCAAGGGGAAATTATTGCCGAGGTCCAAACGGACAAAGCCGACATGGAGCTTGAGGCGTACGATACCGGCATTTTGCGAAAAATATTTGTACCCGAAGGAAAGGGTGCGGCAGTTGGAAAACCAATTGCAATCATTGGCGCCGCAACAGAAGACATATCAGCGTTGCTCGCCGATACGAGTACTCCAAGTTCGGGACACGGGACGCCGACCACTGCCGCCTCCTCGCCAAAACCGGTTGAGCAAGTTCAGCATTCGGGAGAGGCTTCGACCTCTTCCGCCACGGAGGGCGACGGTCATTTGAAAGCATCACCGCTCGCGAAAGCAATAGCCGCGCAAAACAAAATAGATTTGCATTCTATTAGTGGTTCCGGACCGATGGGACGGATTGTGAAGAAAGATATCGAAACGTCCCTTGCAAAAAGTGGAATTCATGCGCCGCGGGCATACATTGCCGGTACGTCGCAGGAAATTCCTTTGTCGTTGATGCGAAAGACCATTGCCAAAAGGCTCGTCGAAAGTAAAACAACCGCTCCCCATTTTTATCTGACGTATGAGGTCGATATGAAGCGCGCGATCGATCTTCGGGCTTCCTTAAATACGAACGACAATGTGAAGATAAGCTACAACGATATCATTGTTAGAGCATGTGCGTTTGCACTCCGCAATCATCCCAAAGTGAATTCATCCTATGCCGGCGATAAGATAATTCAACATGGCGCGATCAATGTCGGTGTGGCGGTTGCCATCGACAACGGACTGATCACGCCGGTCATCCGTAATGCCGATATGAAGAGCCTCTTTGAGATTGCGACCGAATCGAAAGAACTGGCGGCTAAAGCGCGGGATAAAAAGCTTAAGCCGGAAGAATTCAGCGGGGGGACATTCACAGTAAGCAACTTGGGGATGCTCGGCGTTGAGGAATTTGCAGCGATCATCAACCCACCCGAAGCCGCAATTCTGGCAGTGGGAACAATTGTAGAGAAACCTGTCGTTGAAAATGGCCGGATCGTTGCGGGCAACAGGCTCAAACTGACGCTCTCGTGCGATCATCGCGTCGTCGACGGTGCCGTTGGCGCTCAATTTATGCAGGAAGTGAAGTTGATTCTGGAGAACCCCTGGAAACTCGCCGTGTAATTTTCTCTGAAAAAATTCTTGCTTTTTCGCCGGTTTTGACGTAAATTTAAAAGCTGTATAAACTTGAATTTTGAACTGTGGAGGTTGTTGTGGCTTTCGGAGATAAAAGCACATATTTTTTTAAACAGAGTGAAATCGAACAAAAGTGGTACCTCGTTGATGCCCAAGGCCAAACTCTTGGGAGGGTTGCAACTCAGGTTGCAAAAGTCCTTCGGGGTAAACACAAACCGATCTTTACTCCAAACGTGGATACCGGTGATTTTGTCATCGTTGTTAATGCCGAGAAGATCAAAGTGACGGGGAAGCGGACAGATATGAAAGAGTATTTTCATTATACAGGATATCCGGGAGGCGCAGTGTTTGAGAGCTTTAAGGATGTGCTGAAAAAAAATCCTCAAAGGGTGATAGAACATGCCGTCAAAGGGATGCTTCCGCACAATCGTTTGGGAAAACGGATCTTTAAAAAATTAAAAGTCTACACCGGCACCGAACATCCGCACGCGGCTCAGAAGCCCGAAGCACTCGCGGTCAAAAGCTAAATACTCAATACCATTTTGATATCGAAGGACTAGAATGCCTCAACACAATATCATCGCTGTCGGACGCCGCAAGACCTCGGTAGCTCGTGTGATTCTCAAAGCGGGTTCCGGCACGATTGTCGTGAACAAACAGCCGTTCGAAAAATATTTTCCTCAGGAAATTTACCGAGCGGATATCGTAAAGCCGTTCAGCGTTACAGAGACTGCGGGTAAATACGATGTCGCCGTGACCGTTGAGGGTGGGGGAGCCGCGGGACAAGCCGGTGCGATGCGACTTGGAATCGCGCGGGCGCTTCTCGAAGCGAGCGATGAATTCCGCACTTCGTTGCGCAGCCACACGCTGCTCACCCGCGACCCGCGAATGGTGGAGCGGAAAAAATACGGACAGAAAAAAGCCCGTAAACGATTTCAATTTTCAAAACGATAAGAGAAAGGCCGCGAACAGCGATGTGTTCGCCCTTTTCTGTTACGTTATATCAAGCATACTTTCCGACTTGTACGGAAGTGTCCCCCTTAGGGGGATCCCGGATGAGGATGACGAAAGTAGAAGACTAAAACTAAACATAGAAGGAATACCATGCCACGAGTAGAACTCGCCGATCTCCTCGGTGCGGGTGCCCACTTTGGACACCTCACCCGCCGATGGAATCCCAAGATGAAGCCATATATTTTTATGGAACGCAACGGGATTCACATTATCGACCTCAAAAAATCTCAGGAACTGCTCGAAGAAGCGTGTACCGCGATTGCGAATATCGCTGCTGAAGGAAAGAAAGTCCTTTTCGTAGGGACAAAAAAGCAGGCGAAGGACGTTATTCTTGAAGAAGCAAAGCGCTGCAACCAGTATTACATCAGCGAGCGCTGGCTGGGTGGTGCGCTGACAAATTTCACCACGATCAGGAAGAGCGTGAAGCGTCTGACGAATATCGAGAAGATGGAATCAGACGGCACGTTCGACAAGATCACAAAGAAAGAAGGGCTTTTTCTCACGAGGGAAAAAGACAAACTGAGCAAAACGCTTTCCGGCGTTGTCGATATGACGCGGCTCCCCGGCGCTCTGTTCGTTGTCGACGTCAAAAAAGAATCGATCGCGGTGAAGGAAGCAAAACGGCTCGGAATTCCGGTGTTTGCTATCGTCGATACGAACTGTGATCCTGACGAAATTGACTATATCATCCCCGGGAACGATGATGCGTTGAAAACGGTGCAGGTGATCACACGTGCGTTTGCAAACGCGATTCTCGAAGGTTTGGAACGGGTGAAAGCTCATCAGCAGGAAGTACCCGAAGAACACGAAAAACAGGAAGAAGTTGTGACCAAGGAAGAGACGGCTAAGATTGAAGAGAAAGAGTAACTCCATTTTTATTATTCATAGCAGAGAAAAGAAAACGCAGTATGGCTATCACAAGTGAAACAGTAAAAAAATTACGCGAAAAAACCGGCGCCGGCATGATGGACTGCAAACGTGCGCTCGAAGCGACCAACGGCGACATGGAGAAAGCGATTGAATTTCTCCGGAAGAAGGGGGCGGCGACTGCAGAGAAGCGCGCCGACCGCATTGCGAATCAAGGCATGATTGTGACAAAAGTGGCGAACGGCGGAACGCTCGGTGTCATCGTTGAAATCAACAGCGAGACTGATTTTGTGGCGCGGAGCCAGGACTTCATTCAATTCGCAAACGATGTGGCGTCAATTATTGAGCGGAAATTGCCAGCGTCAATCGCGGAGTTGCTTGCCCTTCAGTACACCGACAAACGAACGGTAGCGGACGCCCTATCGGACCTTGTCGGAAAAATCGGCGAGAAAATCGAAATCAAACGGTTTGATGTTGTTACTGCCAACGGCAGCGTGATTGAAGCGTACACCCACATGGGAAGTAAGATCGGCGTCCTTGTGGAGCTAGCAACCGGTTCGGGGTCCGACGAAGTAAAGACCATCGCCCGCGATGTTGCCATGCAGACCGCCGCCATGAATCCGAATGTCGTTTCCCGCGAGCACATCGACAAAAAAATTATCGAACGCGAGCTCGATATTTACCGGCAACAGGCAAAGAACGAAGGGAAACCCGAGCAGGTTGTCGATCGCATAGCGACGGGGCGGCTCGAAAAATATTTCCAGGAAGTCGTTCTTCTGGAGCAAAGCTTCATCAAAGACGCGAGCAAAAGCATCAAAGAGGTTTTGCAGGAATCCTCCGGAAAGCTCAACGACAAACTCACAGTGCGTCAGTTTAAACGGTATCAACTCGGCGAAGAAAAATAATCGTTGAAAGAAAGGTCTCAACCGAGACCTTTCTTTTTATCCAAGAGGAGAGCTATGCCGAAGCCAATATACAAGCGGATCATGCTGAAACTTAGCGGCGAGTCGCTTATGGGCGAAAAAGAGTACGGGATCGATTCGGACGTTATCGGGCGGTATGCCGAAGAGATTAAAAGCGTACAAGCACTCGGCGTGCAAATCGGTATCGTCATCGGTGGCGGGAATATTTACCGCGGCATTGAAAATTCGTCCGACGGCATCGACAAAGTAACGGGCGACCATATGGGGATGCTCGCGACGGTGATCAACGCGCTTGCGCTTCAAAGCGCGCTCGAACGTCACGGGGTCTTTACACGCTGCCAGACTGCAATCAACATGGAACGGATCGCTGAACCGTTCATTCGCCGCCGCGCGATCCGCCATCTGGAAAAGGGCCGCCTTGTGATCTTCGCCGCAGGAACCGGCAATCCATATTTTACCACGGATACCGCAGCCGTGCTTCGCGCCATTGAAATTGGGGCTGACGTTATCATCAAAGGAACACGAGTCGACGGCGTGTATGATTCCGACCCGGAAAAAAATCCCTCTGCAAAACATTTTCCGCATATTTCTTACCACGATGTGCTGCGAAAAGATTTGCGCGTTATGGACATGACGGCAATAACCCTTTGCCAAGAAAATCATCTGCCGATCGCAATTTTTAATATGAATATTCCGTCCAACCTTCGGCGCCTGGTTCTCGGAGAAAAAGTAGGGACTGCGGTAAGCGACAACGCGGTTGCTTTGCACTAATCCAATCATAACCATTGGGTGAGACTATGTTAAAGGAAATTTTAAAGGACGGCGAGACACGGATGCACAAAGCCGTGGATGTTGTGCGTACAGAATTGACAAAAATAAGAACCGGTAAAGCGACGACAGCTCTTCTCGATGCAGTCAAAGTAGACTATTATGGGACGCCGACGCCGTTGAATCAAGTCGGAAGCGTGAGCGTGCCGGATGTTCATCTTATCACAATTACGCCATGGGACAAAGCGATGCTCGTGCATATTGAAAAAGCAATTCTCGCTTCAAACCTTGGGCTGAACCCGAGCACGGACGGAACTGTTGTGCGTGTGCCCATTCCCCCCCTCAACGAAGAACGCCGCAAAGAGCTTGTCAAGCTCGTCAAAAAATTCGGTGAGGAAGGGAAAGTCGCTATCCGCAACATTCGCCGCGATACGAACGAGCACTTGAAAAAGGCTGAAAAAGATGAACACTTTTCCGAGGATGAACGGAAACGGGGAGAACAGGAAACGCAGAAATACACCGACCATTATATCAAAGAAATCGAAAACCTTCTGGCTGTCAAGGAAAAAGAAATTATGGAAGTGTAGGCCGGATAAAGATTCTTCTACCGAAGCCTCATTCTTTCAGTGAGGCTTTTTTATTTAACGGTCACCGGCTTGACAATGGTTCTTCTAAGCAGTATTCTTCCGAAGAATTGCTCGAAAAAAACCACGCTCGATCCTGTAACATTGTACAAGATCTCTCGTAATACTCTTTGGAGGCCGGAATTTTGAAGTCAGTTACGTTAGACGGCTGAGGTATTTATGGAACCGAAACGGTTATTTAAGTCGAGGACAAACAAGGTCATTGCCGGTGTCTGCGGCGGCCTGGCAGAATATTTCGACGTTGACCCGGTGATCATGCGGGTCCTTTTCGTGCTGCTTGCTTTTTTTGGCGGCTCCGGGTTTATTCTCTACATCGCCTGCGCGATCATCATGCCGAAGGAGCTGTTCAATCTTGATGGCCCGGCCGCACCGGTACAATCGCGTTCGGCAAACGCACGGAAATTGTTCGGGATCGCCCTTATTATTGGCGGCGCAATTGTCCTGTTCTCGAACCTTGGATTCTTTTCTTTTTTCCACGTGTGGGACGTGTCCTGGAGTTTGGTGTTTCCGGTCCTGCTCATTTTGTTGGGAATGGCAATTATTTATTATCGGCAAGCCGAAGAAGCGCCTGCAACTGAACAGCCTGCAGATTTCCAGGCCGAGCAAACGCCGCCTCCTGTCGCGCACATTCGCACATTCAGGCGATCAAGGTCCGATAAAAAACTCGGAGGAGTGTGCGGTGGCCTGGCAAAATATTTTTCCATTGATTCCACGTTATTGAGATTGTTATATATTATTTTGTGCTTGGCCTCCTTCGGTGCGGGCGTTGTGCTCTATATAACGCTCGTGCTCCTTGTGCCATACGAAAGTCAGTCTAACTTATAAGTATCTATCGACAAGGTACACTCATGGAACAGCACAATTTCAATCGGTTTCCCATTATAGGGTTAGTACTCGTCCTGTTGGGCGTTGCTTTCTTGTTGAATCAAATGAGCGTCATTCATATCGGTGGATGGGCGCTCGTGTGGCTCGGGCTTCTTGTCTACGGAGGCGCGGTGGTTATCCGTTCAATCGTCAGCAACGACCGGAGCAAAGTGTTCTTTGGGACATTATGCTTCCTTAGCGGCATTTTATTTTTTTTGCGGAAAGGCGGCTTCATTCACGGCTCATTCTCAATTTATTTTCCTGCGTTCATTATCATCGTAGGGCTGGCATTTTTCATGTTGTTCGTCTTCAACGCGAAAGATTGGCATTTGCTGATCCCGTCGATTATTTTTCTCGGTCTTGGCGCCGCACTGATGCTGACCCACCTTGGCTATTGGTACAGCAGAGACGTCTGGCGGTCCATCGCTTCCTACTGGCCGTTGATTCTGATTCTGATCGGTGCGACGATGTTATTACGGAGACGGAAAACGTAATAGAAGTTTGGAAGGATGAGTGGAGGCGAAGGCTCCTCAGTGCGCCTCAAGCCAGTTGTTGCCGGTGCCGATTTCAACTTCAATAGGCACGTTAAGTTTCAACGCGTTCTTCATGTTGTCTTCGACAAGTCTTCTTACCGCGGTCTCTTCTTTTTTGACTACCTCGAACACTAATTCATCGTGAACCTGCAGAAGCATTTTACTCCGCAGGTTTTTCTTTTGCAGGCCGTCGTAAATTTTGATCATTGCAAGTTTGATCATGTCGGCGGCCGTTCCCTGGATCGGCATGTTGATCGCCTGGCGCTCGGCATTAGACCGCAGGTTTGCATTTTTGCTGTGAATGTCCGGCAGATAGCGGCGCCTGTCAAGGAGCGTTGTTACAAAACCGTCATTCCGAACTTTTGCGATGGTGTCGGCGATATACCTGTTGACTTTGGGAAACCGCTCGAAGTATTTTGCAATAATTTCTTTCGCTTCGGCTTGACTGATTTCTAAGCGAGATGCTAAGCCGAACGCACCGATGCCGTACATAATTCCGAAATTTACTTCTTTTGCCTTACGACGCATATCCCGTGTGACATCGTTTGCGGCAACTCCGAAAACTTTGGCGGCCGTCGTGGAGTGAATGTCCTCTCCCGACGCAAATGCCTCGAGTAATCCCTCATCCCCGGAAATATGCGCCATGATGCGTAGCTCTATCTGAGAATAATCCGCCGACATGATCTCCATTTCTTTTCCTCCGGGAATGAACGCGCGGCGTATCTCCCTGCCGATTTCAGACCGGATCGGAATGTTCTGCAAATTCGGGTCGCTGCTCGAAAGCCTTCCGGTTGCCGCCACCGTTTGATTAAACGAGGTGTGGACACGTCCCGTTGCCGCGTGAACAAGTTTCGGCAGCGCATCGACGTACGTAGACTTGAGCTTTGAAAGCTGGCGATAGTCGAGCATCCTCTCTACGATCGGATGCTCCTTCCGTAACGTTTCGAGGACCGACACATCAGTCGAAAAACCGGTTTTCGTTTTACGAACGGTTGGCAATTTTAGCTTATCAAAAAGAATGACGGAAAGCTGCTGGGTGGAATTGATATTGAACTTCTCGCCGGCGTCGGCATAGATCTGCGCCACCAGGTTGTCGAGCTGCCTCTCGAGTTCTTTGGACATCCCGGAAAGGAAGTTGACGTCGATTTTTACCCCTGTGAATTCCATATCTGCAAGCACGCCGATGAGGGGAAATTCTACTTCGCTGCATAGCGACTTCATTCCCTGCGCCGCGAGCTTGTCATGCAGAATGTTCGTTAGCTGAAAAGTGACGTCGGCGTCTTCGGCCGAGTAATTTCCGACATTGATCATGGGGACATCCCGGATATCTTTTTTCTCTTTTCCGGTACCGATCAGCTCGTCGAAGGAAACCATTTTATAGTTTAAGTACTCTTTCGCGAGAACGTCGAGATTGTGTTGGCCTTCAGAGCGGAGCACGTAACTGGCGACCATCGTGTCGAAACCCACGCCTTTTGTCCAGATGCCTTTTCGCGAAAAGACGAGCATATCATATTTTATGTTCTGCCCGTATTTTTTAATCTTCTCATTTTCAAAAACCGGCTTGATATCGGCGATAATTTTTTTCAAAGCGAATGATTTTTCCTTCGAGTTCTTCGGGTGGGTTTTTGCCGGCTCGAACAGGGTACCGTTACCGGAAGGTTCTTCGCGCTCAATTTCTACCGGTAGATAGTATGCTTTGTTTGCCCCGAAACAGAACGATATTCCGACGATTTGCGCCCGCAGTGCGTCGGTGGAAGTCGTCTCCGTGTCGAAAACAAACTCTTTTGCTTTTTTCAGCTCCGAAATCAGGCGTAAATATTTTGCGTCGGAATCGACGATGATGTACTCGTGCACGGAGGTTGTAATGTCGCGGAGATTGAGAATCTGCGGGTCAAAGCTGACATCGGCATCAGGCCTTGCTTCGTCCTCCTGTAATCGCCGGGCGAGGCTCCGGAATTCCAGTTTGGTGTATAATTGAAGTAGTGCGTGAATATTTTTTTCTGCTGATTTAAGCTTATGGAAATCGATCACCACAGGGGCATGAATTTCAATCGTGACGAGCTTTTTTGATAACAAGGCCATTTCTTTGTGGGAGCGCAATTTTTCCTGCAATCCTTTTTGAGGAATTTCGTCGATATGAGTAAGAAGATTTTCAATCGTCCCATATTTTTTTATCAAGGGCTCGGCAGTTTTCGGTCCGACCCCGGCAACGCCCGGCACATTGTCCGACTGATCGCCGATTAACCCGAGGATTTCGATGACCTGTTCCGGCGGCACACCGAATTTTTCCATGACTCCCGTTTCATCGACAATCTCATCGTCATTTCCACCTTTCCCCGGGCGATACAGTTTCACGCTGGGGGAGACGAGCTGCATGAAATCCTTATCGCTGGTGACAAGGAATGTTTCGACATTTTCCTTTTCGGCGCGTTTGGCAAGCGTACCGATCACATCGTCTGCTTCGAAGCCGGGGAGTTCTACGACAGGAACATTAAACGCCCGGACGACATCCTTTAGCGTATCCATCATCGCAGACATATCTTCCGGCATTTTTTGGCGTGTCGCTTTGTATTCAGGATAGGCTTTGTGGCGGAAGGTAGGCTCGATGGTGTCAAAAACGACCGCGATATAATCCGGTTTTTTTTCGTCCAGGATTTTATTCAGGTAATTCACAAAACCGAAAATAGCGCTGGTATTCTCTCCTTTTGAATTGATCAGGGGGTTCCTGATAAAGGCGAAGTACGAGCGGTAGGCAAGGGCCATTCCGTCGAGAAGATACATCGTCGGCTTTTGTTTCATTGTGAAAGTCCGGCAAGAAGTTGGGTCGGAGAAAATATACCCAAAGAGAACTCCAATTGCAAAATGAGATATTTGAAAAATTGTTTCTCGCCAAGCCGCAAAGGCGCGAAGGTTTTGTTTTTGAATGATTTTGCAACTTTGCGTCTTTGCGTGAGCCGTACTTTTGGAATTATTCAGAAGTCTCAAAATAGTAATGTGGCAGAATTTTTGGAAAAGCCGGCGTCCTTCAGTATATTCTAAAGTCAAAAAACCAATACTGATGATTTATTTTCTGATCTTCATCCAAGTTCTGCTCTCAAGCGGAACTCATCTTGTTGCAAAAGCGGTCGTGGCCGGCGTTGAGCCGATAGCGTTGACGTTTCTGCGAACTTGCGTTTCGGGTGTCGCGCTCGCTGCGATCTTTGTCATTAAAGAAAAAAGAATAAAAATCCTTAAGGAAGATTATTGGAAAATGCTATGGCTGTCATTTGTTGTTATTCCGATGAACCAATTCTTGTTCCTTTATGCGATCAAGTTCACTTCGGCGGCAAACGCTGCATTACTCTATGGAACCACGCCGGTGCTCGTCCTTGTGCTCTCGCATTTCATGCTTGGCGAGAAGTTGACAAAACAAAGGATCGCCGGGGTTCTGCTTGCTTTTTGCGGTGTCGTGATGATTATTTTTGAGCGCGGCATCAGTTTTTCTTCCGAGTACACGTATGGCAACATTATCATGTTTGTCGCGGTGATAGGATGGTCATTATACACGATTCAAGGGAAGCCGATGGTGGTTAAGTACGGTGCTTTTCACGTTGCTTCCCTCTCGATGATCGGCGGGATGGTGATTTTTCTCCCCCTTGGAATTTATGGAGTGAGCCGGTTCGATATGTCAACGCTAACAGTTACTCGTTGGGAAGGAATCCTCTATCTTGGGCTTGGGACTTCCGTCGCATCGTACTTTCTATGGTATTATGCGATCGGAAAAATGGAAACGACAAAGGTCGCGATATTTGCAAATGCCCAGCCCGTCGTGACGAGCGTTCTATCATATTACTTTCTTCACCAATCAATCACTAAACATTTTATCGCCGGAGGAATTCTCACCCTTTTTGGGGTAGTTCTTACAGAGTTGGGGGAATGACGAGTAGTGTCCTAATTTGCCGGCCAAGTCATGGTGAGCGAAGTCTCACGAAGTGATGCCTTCTGCAGAACCATGACAAACAACTGAACGTCCTTCGACTTCGCTCAGGACGACTATTGAATATTTTCTTTCAAAAACCAAATTAGGACACTACCGAATGACCGAATGTATTTACGGGTCGACGTTTGGTTTACTTCTTTCCATGTTAACAATCACTTCCAGCGTTCCCTTCAAATTTTCCCTTGACTTTATTTCATTGATTAGTATATTCTATATAGATAGGGTTACTTTGCCATAATTTTGAGGAGTAATGTCTAGACAGGCTAATTATTTACTATTCTTTTTCTTCACTATTTTTTCCCCATGGAATTCAAATTGGGCTGTACTAGAAGCCCAATCTCATGAGCCGGTAGTCCCAATTCAAGCTTCTATTCTAGCTTCAACATCGCCAGAATCAGCTGCCTTGCTACTTTCGGATTCCAAGGATACTGTTTCTTCAGCGTTGCCGATTGCCCGGAATAATCAAAAGATTGTTAAAAACGGTTCGGACTCGACCGCGAGCATTGCAACGGACACGGCAGATGAAGGGGATGGAGAGGTAATTGCCGTTCGCCTGGAATCAGCCAGGCAGCATTATCTTTCAGCGTTGCAGGCGCAGGCGATTCGCGATTCGGTTCTCTCTGCCGATGAATTTGAACAGGCAATCGGAATCCTCAACGAGATTAGCTATTATCCCGACATCGAGAATAATCAAGAATACAACGACCTCAGCCGTAGCGTCGTAGAAGACTACGAAAAATATATTGCGAGCATTGATGAGCTTGGACCTGAGAGCTCTGTTTTTGCTTTGCGCGAAAAGCTAAACCTCGACATTGAGAATATTGATATCTCAAAAATCAAAATACCGAATGTTCCCATTCCCGAAACGACAATTCCGATGAAAATGAACGACCTCGTTGAAAAGAACATTTTGTTTTTTATCGACAAAGGCCGGGAACATTTCGAGCGATGGCTCTATCTTTCGGGGAAATATTTTCCCGCTATTTCCCGGATTTTTACCCAAGAAGGCGTGCCGAAAGAAATGATGTATCTCGCTATGATGGAAAGCGGTTTGAATCCGTCGGCCAGGTCATGGGCGAAAGCCGTCGGAATGTGGCAATTCATGAAAGGGACAGGGGCATTATACGGCCTAAGAGGGAATTACTGGTATGATGAGAGGCGCGATTACGAAAAATCGACCCGCGCAGCAGCTCGTTATTTGAAGGACCTTCACGACGAATACAACGATTGGCAACTTGCCATCGCTGCATATAATTCAGGAGGCGGAAGAATAAATAGGGGAATTCGCAGAAGCCACGGGAGCGATTATTGGTCAATGCGCCGTTATTTGCCGCGTGAGACGAGAAATTACGTGCCTCAATATATCGCCGTTTCGCTGATGGCGATGAACCCGGAAGCATACGGATTCAAGAATGTGCCGCGGGCTGACAGCCTTTCGTACGAGTATGTCACCGTCGATGATTGTGTCGATCTGGATGTTTTGGCGGATTGTGCCGGCACAACTGCAGAAACGCTGAGGGAATTGAATCCTGAATTAATCCAATGGTGCACTCCCCCAAATTACCGGGGCTATAAATTGAGGATTCCGGTAGGTTCGTCCAAGACATTTGCGAAGAAATACGCCCTCATTCCGGACGATCAAAAACGTCAGTGGGCTGAACACAAAATACGCCGCGGAGATACTCCCGGCGGGATTGCGCGGAAGTATGGCGTCGCGACATCTGTCCTTCTTGAGGTCAATAAACTCACAAGAAGGAGCAGGCTGAGAATCGGGAATTATCTTATTATTCCCATTTCGAAAAAGAGATTGCTTGCCGAGAATGCGCAGCCGGTTGAGCAGCAAGAATCAGAGCCGGTTCAGAAGCCGAGTGCTGTTGCTCACCGATTTCATCGGCGGCAAACCGTTGTGCCCCCCGGTCGCGATAAGATAGCGTATGTGGTGAAAAAAGGGGAAACGCTCGGACACATCGCCGAATGGTTCGATGTAAGGGCCAGCGATTTGCGAAACTGGAACAATATCCCATACGGAAGATCCATTCAGATTGGCCAAACAGTGAATGTATGGGTCCCGTCAGAGAAATTGGGACAGTACACAAAAATTGCTGCAATGAGTTTCGATCAGAAGAACTCGCTTAAAACCCTGCCGTCGGCGAAGGTTCAAGCGAATATAGAGGGTGGGGACAAGGCGGACGAAAGCAATCATTGGGTCCAGCATATCGTGAAAAAGGGGGAAACGCTTGAGAAAATTGCCAGCGACTACAATGTAGCCATTGCGGATTTAAAGAGCTGGAACAAAATACGCCGGAGCAAGATTTTCGCAGGCAAAACACTTGAGGTATATGTTGAATCGCCTGCAAGTCCTTCCATGGAAACCCCAACAATACAGAAGCCTGCGACGGTAAAAGTAGCGCCTATCAAAGAGAAGACCGTTCGACACAGGGTAAAGAAAGGAGAGACGCTTGAGAAGATCGCCGGCATCTATAATGTATCGATAGCAGATATCAAGAAATGGAACAGGCTTTCTACCTCCCGCGTCGTAACGGGAAAGAGACTTAAAATTCGACTCACCTCGGACAACGTCGACTATTATCGCGTTCGCTCCGGCGATACGTTGTGGGATATATCAAAAAAATTCGGCGTGTCGGTTGATGACATTCAGCGCTGGAATGACATGGCCGACAATATCCGGGTCGGTGATAAACTTATTATTTACCACTGACACTGTTACGGTAGTATTGTTCTTTTGTTAATTTATAATTCCCTCCTTGCTTCTTTTTCAAGATGCATGTATATTCCTGCTAAGAAATACGTGCATCGAGCGCGTCTGTCCATCACCCGCAAAGTTCACCGTTTCCAGTAATTTCTTTACGAGAGATTCACCATCACCTTTTGATACTCCTTGCATACTTCATCCCATCGAAATATCATTGCTTCGATCCTCGTCTTGCCTCTTCTTTTGTTGTTTACAGATCGGAGTTCTTCTCAAACCGAGTCCGATCGTCCTGCATCTGTTCCCGTGTCGTTGAGAAAAGCCGCCGATGATGATGCGACAAAATATACCTCCGTCGGCAACGTTCGCATGACCATCACGAATTTCGGAACCCTCGGTACGAATTTCAATAATTGGCCTGCCCAGCCTTCATGTGAATATCCTAAAGGGTCGAGGATTGAGAACCTTGCCTTAGGAGGGTTATGGATTGGCGGCATCATACGCCAAGTAGGTGTTCCGACTGTTTCAACGGCTTGTGCGGATGGAGGGAATCCGTTACTCCTGGGAGCCGGTTTTGAATTCACAACCGAACCGGGGTCGCAGATCACTCAGCGCTCTTCGTTGTCCGGCGATACTTATTATAGCGTCAATGCAGTGAGTCATCAGGATTTTGTGATGGACTTTACGGACCGATACACGCGCGATCCGGAGACGGGTGATTCTATACCGAACCATACGCCGATTGGACTGACAGTTCACCTGGAATCATACGCATGGAACTTTCCCTTCTCAGACTTTTTCGTAATTCTAAATTACACTATAAAGAACATTGGTACCGATACGATAGACGGAATGTACGTCGGGGTGCGGAATGAAGGTGTCGTGCGCAATATGAATCTCTCCGGCTATCAAGCGAGCTCCGCCTTTTTTAGCAGCGGCAAGGGCTACATTGACAGCTTGCGGTTGGCATATACGTTCGATGTCAATGGTCAGCCGTATGGTCCTCCGGCGAACAGTTATTTTGGATTTAAGCTGCTCGGCACGAATCCGTTCCCTCTCAAACGTGATTCAACAGGAGCTTTTGGCGCTTTTTCCTTGGACTCGCTTGGCGACCTCTATAAAGACACGTATTACAACGGATGGAAATATAATAACACGAGTTCTGGAACTGAGGCATATTTTTACCCCGATGTCGACAATAATCCGGGCGATCCCCCGCGTGGAAAATATCAGAGAATGTCGACCATGGAGGCGAGGAACTATATTCAATCGCTTGGTACGCCGCAGGGGACTCCAGTATTATCGGATGGTGTCACTCCCGGAATTGCACCATCGAATACTGTTGATCTTCTTTCTGTCGGACCTTTTCCTTCCCTCGCTCCAGGAGACACTCTTAATGTAGTCTTTGCAGTCGTTTGCGCAAAAAAAAGCGGAACCGCTCTGCCGAGTGAAGACTACGACCCCAAGATAGGTCCGACATTACGAAAAACCCTCTATACGAACGCCGGCTGGGCACAACAGTGCTACAATGGCGAAGACCTGAACGGCAACAACAGACTCGATCCCGGCGAAGACATTATCGGGGATGGAAAACTTCACCGCTATATTCTTCCTCAACCGCCGCGCCAACCGCGTGTGCGCGCCGTAGTAGAGAACCAGCAGGCGATTATCTATTGGGACAGGACACAGGCAGAAGAAAGTTTCGACCCGATCTCTAAACAATATGATTTTGAGGGATATAGGATTTACCGTTCCCCCGCCGGAGCGGACATCAAAGATCCTACAGATTTCATTCTCTCGATGGACCTCGTTGGCGACTTTGACCGCGCAGACGATAATATCGGCTATAACACCGGGTTTGGCGCAATCAAGCTTACCACTCCCAAAATGTTTCCCGGGGATACGGTCCAATATTGGTATCGTTTTCCTCCAATATCAGATAATATTACAAGCTTGAACGGTTGGCAGTATTTGTACGGAGTTTCGGCGTACAGCCAGCCTGACTCAGCGGAAGGATTGCCAAGCCTTGAAAGTGCGAAGGTCATTGTTCGGGTCATTCCTGGAACGCCGCCGACCTCGGACAAATCTGTAGCCATCGGCGTCTATCCAAACCCGTACTACGCAGGAGCATCGTGGGATGGTTCCGGGGAGCGCGATCGTAAAATTTATTTTTATAATCTGCCTGCACATGCCGACATTAAGATATACACATTGAGCGGAGATCTCGTTACCGAAATCATCCATGATGCCTCAACGTACGACGGATCGGATATCAAGTGGTTTCAGAATTTTTCCGGACTCGGCGTTTCCCCTCAGTTCGCCGGTGGCGAACATGCATGGGACCTGATTTCCAAGTATGACCAGGCGATTGCGACGGGACTGTATCTTTTTACCGTGAAGGACCTCTCGACAGGAACAATAAAAAGAGGAAAATTTGTCGTGATAAAATGAATATAGCCATCCGAAGGTTTCAAACCTTCGGATGGCTGATGCTAAAAGAATTTAACTTCATTCAAATAATCTACTAATTTTCAGCAAGGAGAGGAGAGCATTATGAAGAAAGTTCTACTTATTGTCTTGGTGACCGCCATATACATTGCCAGCGCTTTTGCGGGAGGTCAGTCGGTTAAGCACTCGTCCCGCCGTCATATCTCAAGTTTTCAATCTACTCCATATCCGCTTGTAACCATACATGACATACAGTTTGTGTCTCCCGATTCGCTGAAGATTGCCGATTCCTTGGGATACAACACGGGAGCTCGATGGACATTGCAAACCTCACCATATAATAATGATACTGTTACGGTGGTTGTGCTTGTGACTGTACCTGCGAGAATTATAAGCTACACCAACGACGGTCTGACGCTCGCTGTTGTCGACACAGGAGTCGGCGGCACTCAACCGTGGGGCGGCGTTCTTGTCCGGTATCCTAATACAAACGACAGCACTGATTTCGACGCTGACGGTTACTATGATG
The DNA here is from genome assembly GCA_963717445.1 of uncultured Bacteroidota bacterium. Classification (GTDB taxonomy): domain Bacteria; phylum Bacteroidota; class Ignavibacteria; order UBA10030; family UBA8401; genus JAGVPT01. The sequence continues at coordinate 4,003,046 of OY970334.1, forward strand.
TCGAGCAAGGGGATATCATAGAAATGACAGGCGTGATCGGAGAGTTCCCCCTAAGTCAGATGAACAGTCTCACACAATTTGCGCCGGTTCCGCATATCCCGGTTCAAATTCTTTCATCGGGCAACCCGGTGCCCCCTCCCGTCCATCTTACGATCAGTGATTTCAACCTCGGCCTAAATCCCGGTGGCAAAATCATATTCTCAATCGGTGAGCAATGGGAATCGCAGTACATTTATTTGACAAACGTGACGGTGGTGGGAAACGTGAACACGGCTCGCGGCACATTCTTTTTTACTGACGGCACAAATCAACTGTCGGACTACGACTGGTCGTATCATTTTACCTTGAGTCCGAGTGATCAGGCTCAACCGACAACTCCGGCAGATACTAGCTACAAAGTTCCTCCGGCTGGAACCCAGATCGATACGATCAAGGGTTATGTCGCGACATCGTCGGGGGGAGAATCAGCGCGCGGCTATCGTATATGTCCAATGTGGCCCGGGGATATTGTGTATAATACAAAAGCTCCTCCAGGAATAGCCACAGAAAGGCGTTACCCTGTTGTCGTTGCCAAAGACAGCACGCCTCTCATCACTGTGAAGGCATACCAAGCGACCAATCCTTTGGCGACAACATATCCTCTCGATACGGTGCAATTACTCTATAGTGTAAACAATGCGAGTTGGCAGGCTGTTGGTATGACGGCGCCCCAAGCAGCCGTAGACTCGAACTACCAGGCACGAATTCCGACTCAACCGGCTGGGACTGTTGTACGTTATTTCGCCAGAGTTATCGATAAAAACGCCGATACCTCGATTCTGGGGAATGGTGAAACTCTGACTCAGCACGACACATCAAGCGGGTTTTTCTTTTACAAGGTTCTCGATCGATCCACTCAATCCTTGTTATCCATTCATGACATTCAGTACACACCGTATGTAAACGGTCGCAGCCCGTACGTTGGGGCAATAGATTCCACCGGAGGTATTGTCACGGCAGATACTGCAAGCTTGCTTTTGTCTCCGCTAAGCACAGGGGGAACAAACGCATGGTATATTCAGAGCACGAATCAGCCATTTAGCGGGCTGTGGGTAACCGGGCCGGATTCGTTACTAACGCCTCTTAAAAACGGTGACAGCGTTATTGTTGCGGGAGAGGTGACAGAAAGCGCTGACGTGACACAACTAGAGTTAGTGACCTCGGTTCGCATTATCTCTCACAATAATCCTTTGCCCGTCCCTGTAAAATTGCAAACTTCTTTATTCGGTCCTGCAGTGAGCAATGGAAATTTGGGTGCTGAACCGTATGAAGGAATGTTGGTCGAGTTCGATTCGTGCACGGTAGATCAGACCTATCCAATTTTTGTCGATCCCACACTTTTTGAAGCCTCCAATAGCTCTGCTCCGATTCTTGTAAGGAGAGATGGCCGGAATACATATTCAAACGTTCCGGCTGATTCATCCGTTGGAGACATCATTCTGAGCACGGGTAACAAGATCGCAAAACTCACCGGCATTATCTATTATGACAACAACAATTACATGGTTGTGCCGAGGACGAACGCCGATTATAGCGGAGTTGTGGTGACTTCAGTGGCAGAGCATTTGTCGATATTACCCGATCATTTTGAGATGGATCAAAATTATCCGAATCCATTCAACCCCTCAACGACAATTCGCTATTCGGTCCCGACTGCTGGTAAGGTGTTAATGAAAATATACAACGTACTCGGTCAGGAAGTTGCGACGCTCGTCAACACCCAGCAATCGGCCGGCACATACAACGTCACATTTAATGCCTCGAGACTTGCCAGCGGAATGTATTTTTATAGAATCTCTTCCGGCAGTTTTGTGCAGGTTAAAAAAATGCTGCTGGTAAAATAAGAACCGACCCCATCCTTTCCCTCCCCTGTAAGGGGAGAGTAGGGAGGGGTGGCATTCCGTTAATTCACGATCTTCACTGGGCGATATCATTGTAACAGGCCAGGTGGACGAAGAAAAAAGAAATGAAACTCTATTTTTTCCACGCCATACTCTTCACGGCATTTGTCCTTTTGTTTGGAAGCTGCACCAAAGAATTCACTAACGAACCAAAGCCAAACGTTCCCCCTTCGACACGGCTATGGCTAACTCCGGATACCGTTCTTCTCGAGACCATATCACGTCAGCATGTTTACTGGTATGGTGAGGACCCGGACGGCATGGTTGAGGGTTATCTTCTTGCTGTAGGGAATTTTAAACCACCTCCAAAGAGTATCCCTTCTCCCGACACGATGACGTATACGTGGGTTACGATCACCGATACTTTGATTGCGCTTCCGTTGCGTGCCATACGCGACACCTTCACGGTGGTCGTTCGGGCGGTTGATAACACATTCAAGCAGCCGGCGATATTGCCGGAGGGGGCGATCATCCGGATGATGCCGACACCGTACCTGGGATAAGGACACGAACGGCGTATATGATGCAGGAGATGTTGCGCTGAGTAGTATTCAGCGCGCTGCGGACCCCAAGGGAGCCATCCTTCCTTTCCCCATTCGCAACACACCGCCAACGGTGCAATTTGCAGCTAATCCCGTGGACTCGTCGACAATACAACAGCCCGAAACTACATACACGGTTGCTACTTTTTCCTGGGTCGGGCATGATGCTGATGGCGACAACACGATAGTCTCGTATCGCATTGCTTTGAATGACACGACTTCTCCGTCAAGCTGGATGACACTTAACAACAATGCGAAACTTGTAACAATAGCGGTTCCTCGATCAGTCAGCGATCCTGCTCCCGACAACGGGACGGTCAGTGCCTCCGTTTACACCGGAATATTTCCGGGGCTGCAATACCAGGGGACAATTTCCGGTCTGAAGCTGAATGCTCAAAATGTTTTGTACGTGCAGGATAAGGATGTTGCGGGGGAGTATAGCAAGGCCGCCCGCATGCCTTCTTCGTCGACTGGATATTGGTTTGTGAAAAAACCGAAAGGGAGAATGCTGGTTGTTAAGGATTACAATCAACCCGATTCAACCACTGCCCTGCAAGTGTATCATACAGTTTTTTCCGACCCGAGCATTGCCGGAGGCGCATTTGGGAATTTCGATGTCTTCAACGTCGGTTACGGTTTGTCATCATCCGATAAATTGAATCAGACACCGGATTCGACGTATGGAAGTTTTGTCCCGGCGAATATCAATCCTGCCTTTATTCTCACTCTCCAGTTATACAGCCTTGTGTACTGGTTCAGCGACCTGTATCCGAGCTACACACCGGCACAGATCGGATTATTTAATTTTACGCAACGCGGCGGGAAAGTAATTTTTTCGACAACGTTTCCTGAAAACATTTCTTTCCCGGATATCAGCGCGCTGAACGACTTTGCACCTATCGACAGCGTAACGACGGACCCCAATTCAACTTCAACTGTCCCCACGAACGCAGATAATCGCGTGCCGTTTGGCACGATGCTTCAACCGTTTGATTCGACGAGCGGTTACCCGGCTCTAACGTTCGGACCGCGTCCAGCCGGCGGTGGGCAATTTGTCACCCCGTCTCCGAGTTGGCGCCGCATCTATAAGCGAATCGATGCTCAATATATCTATCAGATGGATTCTGTGTATACGGATAGTTCTTCGACTCCGCCGCAGTTGAAGAAAGAGCGGTTCTTGGGCTCTCCTCCAATCGCTGTGATCGACAATGCGAAAACGTTTGTTCTTGTCGCGGTACCTGTTCATTTGTTAAACGGAAATACCGCTGCTCTCACGGCGTTTTTCCGCAAAGTGATTGTTGACCAATTTGGACTCCAATGATGTCAGCCTTCGCGAAACATACTCAATATCCGATCGGAAATTTTCTGTCTCCGTGGAACTCTGTGCATCTCTGCGTGTCTCTGTGTAATGAAAACAGAATTCCACAGAGACACACGGGGATGGCGCAGAGGGGCACGAAGAAGAATTCTGTAACCAGACTTTTCGGCGGCATGCCGAGTATCGCGCATAAAATGCTTCCTGCGGAAATGTCGCTCCATCGAATGCGCAATTGCATTCCTCTCTCTTTTCTCCTCATTCTTATATTTTCTCTCCCTCTCCTTGCCCAATCGACTGGTTCAATTGCGGGAAAGATTGTCGACTCAAAAACAGGCGAGGGATTGCCGAGCGTGAACGTGCTTGTGAAAGGAACGTATTATGGAGCCTCGAGCGATGTTGACGGGAAATTTACGATTGCAAAAGTCAATCCGGGCGTGTACGATGTTTCCATCACCCTACTCGGTTATAAAGCCGTCGAGTATACGGGTATAAAGGTAGAAACAGGGAAGACTGTTTCTCTCGACGTCAAACTGGAGGAGACCGAACTGACGCTCGGTAAGGAAGTCGTTATCATCGGTGAGAAGCCGTTGTTCGACATCGAACAAACGTCGAGCTCTCGTACCGTAAGCAGCAATGATATTAAGGTGACAGCATTGCAGACGGTGCAGGACATCGTAGGACTTCAAACCGGTGTTGTACAGAGCGACAACCAGATCCATATACGCGGAAGCCGGGGATATGAAAATGCTTACCTTGTCGATGGAGTTCCGGTCCAGGATATTCTCGGCGGAACGGGATTTGGACTTCAAATCAGTCCGGATGCAATTCAGGACATGGAGGTAATTACCGGCGGATACAACGCCGAATATGGTCAGGCCACTTCGGGAGTTATCAGCATCACAACAAAGGACGGATCGACAACGTACCACGGAGGCGTTTCATACAAAACCGATCGAATCTGGGGGAATTCGCTCGCGAACTTCAACACCGATATTATGAGTGCTACTCTAGACGGTCCCGTTCCGTTTGCAGCGGCAGTGCTTCCAGGGCAAATGACCTTCTTCAGCACTTTCAATGGAAATGTCTCCGACGGCTACACGCGATGGGTGCAAGTGATAGGGAGCAATGGGACCCCTGTTGGATACGAATCGGTAGCACCGCGTCAACTTATCTCGTCGATTTTCTACGGCTCGAGGTTCGCACCGCGGGATGCCAACGATTATTCGTGGACAGGGAAATTGACATGGAAACCTCAGGCAACCGAGAAACTCACCTATTCCTATAATGAGTCCGTTACAATTGACCAGAACTCCTCGACGATTCAAACGGCGCTGGAGTATCAAGAGCCGTCTCCGGGTTACCAATACGACTTTAAAAATATCTTAGATAGTGCAAATACGTTCACTCAAATCAATATCCAGCAGACGGTGTCATGGACCCACACCCTTAATCAAAAAGCCTTTTACGAGATCCGTCTGAGCCGATACACTGCTCACGTTCGCGGTGACGCCAACGGAAAAGATTATACACAATACAACGAACCAAAAGATATCGTGACGTATCCAATTCAGTATTACAATCTGGGAAAAGACACTGTGGGCGTTATTCCCGGCGACGGATTTTATGACACCGGCGGACCGTTTGAATGGCGCGACCATTATATCAGCGATTACAGTGTGAAGATGGATTTCACAAATAATTTCACGGAAAAGAACAAATTCAAAACGGGAATTGAATCTCATTTCCAAAACCTCCAAATGATCGACATCACCGACCCGTGGATCAAACCGCTGGGCTTGAACAACGACATTTACAATGTCAGCCCGGCGTCGGGCGATCTGTACGCGCAGGACAACATCATTATCCACGGTATGATCTTGAATTTCGGGTTACGGTTTGACTATTGGTTTCCAGGAAAATATGTCGACAACGCGGTCAACAATCCCAACGTTCCTCTAGCATCGGACGCTATCCGTCAACAATATATTGCAAGCACATTCTCATTTTTCGGGAGGCGGTGGAAAGGGCGTATCAGTCCGAGGCTGGGGATTTCTCATCCGGTGTCGGATAACCAGACGCTCTTTTTCTCGTACGGCCATTTTTCAAAATTGCCCCAGCCGACGTACGTCTATTCGGATCTTACGTCGAGCAGTGCTCAATCGACCGAACAGACGATCGGGAACCCTAACCTGAATCCGGAGACAACGGTTGCATACGAACTCGGACTCCGTAATCAGATTACCGAGGATGATGTGTTGACGGTGACCGCTTACTACAAGGATATTTTTGATTACATTACTGCGCGAACTGTCCAGGCAACGAGCGTTCGCTTTTCAAGCGGCACGTACACGACCTACATCAATTCGGATTACGCGCGGACGCGAGGAGTTGAAATTGAGTATGATAAACGGATCTCGAATAACTTCAATTCTACGTTATCCGGTTCGTATTCCATTGCAACCGGAAAAAGCTCCGTCGCGAATGAAGCATTGTATGATCTCGTCACAAGCGGTGTTGAACCGACGATCAAAGAAAGCTATATGCCGTGGGATCGCCCGTTTCAAGCTTCGCTCAATCTCAACTATAAGGTTCCGAAAAACGAGCCTCTCTTCGGATTCGCTCCCGGAGTGCTCGATGATTATTCCATGTTTGTCCGGTTCTTTTACGAGTCGGGTATGCGCTACACGCCCCTCCTTCCAGCCGGTTATGATGATACAGGCCGGGAGCTTTACGTTACCGATTACAATAATATTGACGGTGCCGTCGGGCAAAATTGGTTCTACGTTAATCTCAATTTCGACAAGAATATCGAGTATGCAGGGTTGAATATGACGCTGAGTTTTGAAGTAGAAAATCTTTTCAATAATAAAAATTCTCAAATCATCAATGCAGTGACCGGCCGTGCTTATGAATATGGGGATAACACAACGGGAAACGATCCCCGGTATCCCGAGTTGCAGGGGCCGATCTCGCCGTATCCATACGATCCGTCAAGGTATCTCGCTCCGCGGACTGCCAAAGTCGGGTTCGGGATACAGTTTTAGGAAGAGGGAACAACGATACATTTTCAGCGTCGAAAATATTTTTCTAAAATACCGGCACTCGCTGCGTTCCTGATCTTGCTTTCGGGTTCTGCCGTTGCCCAGCTTGTACCGAATTTGGGCGGGCAACGCGTCGGGATCTCTGCATATCAATTTTTGAAGATCGGGGCCGACTCTCGCGGATCATCCATGGGAGAAGCATACGTTGCTGTGGTCAACGACGTTTCGGCGTTATTCTGGAACCCCGGCGCATTGGTAAACTCTGAATCGAACCCCTCGATAGTTCGGGATACTTCTATGACCGCCGATCAGGTGTCCTACCATGGTCAAACAATGTTTTCCCACACAGAGTGGCTTGTCGGTGTGGAGCATGAATTCTTCGGAGCGAGCTATTTTCTCACAAACAGCGATGCCGTCGGCATTGCGGTCACGTCGCTCCATACCGATCCCATGAGTGTGACGACGGAATATCAACCGACAGGGACGGGCAATTATTTCACGTACGGCGATGTCGCAGTTGCGGGGACATATTCACGAAAAATGACCGATCAGTTTAGTTTCGGCGCAACGGTTCGATACGTTCGGGAAACAATCGACGTACTTCACATGGACGGCGTCCTGATCGATCTGGGCACGTTCTATTACTTGGGCATCGGCACTTCAAGATTTGCGGTCGTGGTGTCCAATTTCGGAGGGAACGTTCAGCCGTCAGGAAGTGTCACGAGGGTAGACGGAACGACGGTAAGCAATTTTCAATCGTTTTCCCCGCCGACAATGTTTCGGCTTGGATACGCCGTTGAGCCGTGGCTTGACGATCAAAACCGGCTGACAGTCTCGTTGCAACTCAACCACCCAAACGACAACGCTGAGAACATCTCTTTGGGAGCCGAGTACGCTTATGAAAGAATGTTCTTCGTCCGATTCGGTGCGAAGAGAACGATTGGTGAATCGCTTTTGGGTACCCCATCGTCATCGGCCGAGAATTACTCCGCTGGTGCGGGAGTGCTCATCCCTCTCGGAGTTACGACTGCTTCCCTTGATTATGCGTTCGCCAACTACGATGACCTGGGGATGGTTAACAGAATAACTGTTGCTATTACTTATTGACATCATGATGAAGTTCAAAGTTTCCGGTTTCATTCTTTGTCTGTTTATTGCAATGGGCGGTTGTCAATCGCCATACGACATCAACGATTTGCCGTCTGCGACTAATTTTCATTTTTCCGGTGACACAACCTACATTCAAACAGGGTCGTGGGGAGGCTTCAACAAGCCTAATGGAATTCTCTATGGTAGAGACGAATTGTTTTACGTGATGGATACCTATAACAATCGTATTGTTATGCTAAACCAGGCTGGGCTTGAATTGAGCGAACTGCATATTCTGCAACCTCTCGCGGCTGCTCAAGATACGCGGCTCGATTTGATCGTGGGTGCGTCGGCTATCGATCCCGTAATACAAGATACGATCGCAATCATTGTTCGCGTCAAACTTGCACCGGCTTTGGGAGTTCTTTCTCAGGCAGAAATTGACACTATTTGGAGGGAAAGCGCCAGACCTCAGAGAAAATTTGTCGGCGTGGGCATCATCCCGAACGACGAATATCTTGTAGCTCGCGACGGTCCTGATAACAGCAGCCCGGTTGACCCGGACGCGCGCGTTCTCCGGTTTCGGTACGTTCATGAAAATCAAACCGTGCGGCGCGACTCTTTTCTCACAGTGCTGGGCGATTTGCAGACGGGTATAGGAAGCTCGATCACTTCGATTAATCATCCGACCGGTCTTGCAACATTTCCCGGGAAAGCAGATTTTGTGATCATTCAAAAATCCGACGGAGTGCAGTACACGGCTTTATGGATGGTTTATTCCCAGACCGTCGATTTCGAAGGATGGCTTCCAAAGTTTGACCCTGCCAACGGTCAAGGGAGTATTGATTTTATACTCCCGAATCGATTTTTGGAACCGGAAGGCGTTGCTATCGATCCATCCCGAAGCGATGTTTTTATTACCGACTCGCAACAGGACAGCGTCGTGCGGTTTAACTCTCGAGGTTTTTTTCAGACTTCGTCGTTTGGCGGCCGCTCTCCGCAAATTGTTCTGGGGCACCCGCACGGGATTGCCGTTGCTCAAAGCATCCTTTATGTCTGCGACACCGACCACAATCGTATTGTTATCTACAGCCTATCGACGAGCTTCTGAGCTCGTCTTACCTCTGTGTATTGTTGTTGATCTGATACCGTTCCATTTCAAAAAGATTCTCAATCGTCGTATAATAATTTCCCCCCATCCTAGCAATCGGTTTCAAACCATGTTGGTTAATGGCTCCCGCGGAATACAATTCGTCCTTTATGTGAAATTGCACCACTTCTCCGATAATAATGTCCGCAGGCTCATTCCCCATTTCAATATGCCGGTATAACATACACTCGAGATTCACCGGCGATTCTGCAATTCGCGGCGTACCGATGCTTTTGCTTGGAATAAGGGTGAGATTCGAATGCTCAATCTCAGGTGGAAAATCTGCCGATGAAATTTTTAGCGCTTGGAGAAATTTTTCGGTGACGATATTTACCACAAATTCCTTTGTGCGCAAAATATTCTCCGCTGTATGTTTCATTGCCCCCTTTTTTCGTTCTGCCGAAATCATCACGAGGGGAGGCGAAGAGGTGATGGCATTAAAAAAGCTATAGGGAGCGGCATTCACGCTCTTGTGCTCGCTCAACGATGTAATGAACGCAATGGGGCGGGGCACGACAGCGCTGACGAGGAGGTTGTACGCTTCCCGTGGTGAGAGGTTTTTCGGGTCAAAAACCATGAGATTTTTCCTTCAGAAATGAATCAAATCGGCCGGTGCTTTGTGCGACCGGACGGTGATCGAATATTCGGTCGAACCGAGTGACGCAGGCATTCCACGCGAGCCCATCGTATCGCTCTCCACAAGGTAAAAAAAAAGTTGAGAGATTAAAAGAGGAAGTTTTTGTATATTTCGCAAGGCTTATGGACATGAACCGTATCATCGTTGACCCCGCTTCAACCTTTATGATATCCTTTTACCGTCCTATCGCAATGTCTAACTCACGACCATCGATATTTCCCAGAATAGTGCATTATGAAAAAAGAATATACGCTGTACACCGTTCCGGACATCACGTCCGTTCAAGATATGATTGTCAAATCTGCGGCAAAGTTCGGCGACAAAATTGCGCTTGAAGACCTCAAAGAAACACCGATTCCAAAAGTCACTTACCGTTCGCTTCTTAAAGATATCCTGAAATTTGGAGTTGCTCTGCAGAACCTCGGCTTGAAAGAACGGAGTCATATTGCCGTCATTGGAGAGAACCGTGTCCAGTGGGGTATCGCATACCTTACAGCAATGTGTTTTAACCAAGTGGTTGTTCCGATAGATAGAAACTTGCCGATCAACGAAGTATTGAACATTATCCACGAAGCGGACGTTGCTGCAATTATTTTTTCAGAGACGTTTGATTCCGTGCTCCGGGAGCGAAGGGCGTCGTTAAAAAAACTCAAACAATATATCGGCATGGATTTACCGGCGGCGAAAGAAGGGTTTTATTCGATGAGGGAGCTCATCGAATCGAACACCGGTTGCCGCATAGAAGATCTACCGAAAATTATTCCGGGCGAGGAAGCGGAAATTATTTTCACGTCCGGGTCGCTGGGACGTGCCAAAGGTGTGATGCTCAGTCAGAAGAACATTGCCTCGAACCTCGTTGCCATGGTAAGGATGTTTTTCATCTCTCCTGAAGATAGATTCCTCTCGGTGCTTCCGATGCACCATACGTATGAGTGCACGTGCGGTTTTCTGTGTCCTCTCTACATGGGCGCATCGGCACACTACGCGCGCTCTTTAAAGACGGTCGTCGAAGATCTGCAATCGGTAAAGGCAACGATGCTCTTGGGCGTTCCGCTCCTGTTCGACAAAATGTTCAAACGAATTTACAGAACTATCCACGAAAAGAAAATTACGGCGATCATAATTCCTCCGTTGATCAAAGTAAGCGATCTTGCAGAGCGGGTTGGATGGAAAAGTTTTAAGAAGATCGTTTTTAAGGAGATCCATAGCCGATTCGGGGGTTCGATACGCTGTTTTGTTGCCGGTGGAGCTGCGCAGGACCCCATTGTAGCAAAAGGCTTGCGTGAGTTCGGTTTCAATTTTGTTCAAGGGTACGGACTTACCGAAGCGTCCCCGCTTCTGGCGTTGAACCGGCTGGATATGTTCAAAGACGATGCCGCCGGTTTGCCGCTCGCCTCCGTGGAATTGATCATTCATCAGCCTGACGGGGAGGGGGTTGGTGAAGTGTGGGCGAAGGGAGAAAACATTATGATAGGTTATTACAAGAATGACTCGGCGACAAAGGATGCATTTGAAGACAGTTGGTTCAAAACCGGGGATTTGGGTCGGATCGACGAGGACGGATTCCTCCATATTTGCGGAAGGAAGAAAAATGTCATCATCTCGAAGAGCGGGAAGAATGTTTTTCCCGAAGAGATTGAAGACGTTCTCAATCGCAGCCCGTTTGTGCTGGAGTCTTACGTGTACGGTGAAGAGGACGCGAAACTGAATGAAATTATTGCAGCGCAAATTGTTGTGGACGCCGAAGCGTTCATCGAGCTTTCAGAATTGAAGGGGGTCAAGATTACGCCCGAGCTGCTTCACGAAGTCATTGCCGGCGAAGTGAAGAAAACAAATTTGGAGCTGCCGGGCTACAAGCAGATAAAGAAATTTAAGATCCGCGACCAGGAATTTGAGAAAACGACAACACAAAAGATAAAGCGGTACCTTGTCGGGAAAAATTAAGCTGCAATGAAATGAAGCAGGGTGGATATTTGAAAGAGTCAAGACAAAGGGCTAAAAACGAACTGCAAAATCTATTCCTCCACCGCCGGCATTGATCGCCGGTTCAAGGCTAAGCTCGACCGCTTTCCGGTCATCGGGTCTTCCGGAATAGAGTTCAGAGGAATTGGAGCTTGCGGCTATGCTTCCAAAAGAATATCCTAAGGCAACGCCAAGCGGCAAATCACTGTACCAATGCATTCCCTTGCTGACGAGGCTTTCTCCTACAGCGCCCAATGCAACGTAACTTATCGGCCGCAGCCACGTCTCCTCCGGAAAATTTTCATTCAACACCGTGAGCGACGCGGCTGCTGTAGCGATGTGTCCCGACGGAAAAGAATAATATTTCGGCTGATTGTGCTGATAAGCGAAAAGACTCGGGAAGGGGCGTACAGCTCCTCGTTGGCTCGTCGCAGCTATCGGGCTTTCCCTTCCTGAAATGTGCTTCAGCGCTTGAACGACCGCTCCTGTTGCAAGGATCGCTTCTGTCATTTGGCTGGCTGTGCGAAGTGCGCGCGAGTCCCCTAATATAAATCCGTAAACCGCGTAGGTTCCGATGAAACCGAATTCATATCTTCCATCCCCCGCATCGACAAAATCGCTGTTCCAAGTCCGGAGCTGCGGAGACCTTCTGGCATAAATGCTCATGTCATGATATGTGCTATTGTCGACAATATACAGAGCACCGGTTAAGCCGACTATCCCTCCAATCGTCGGAAGGCTTGTGCTGCTAAAAGTATTCTTGGCGAACAATACCCAATCGCTTGGGAGTTTTGTGAACATGGTGTACCATTTCAAAGGAGAGTTTTCTTCAGCGCTTACAGGTCCATCTTCCTGGGGTGAATGTTCATAATACTCCAGGACCTCAGTGGAAAATTCTTCTTCATGCACGAGGCTATTGAGTCCGGCGGCGTTAGCCGTATCAATTCCGTACAATTCGTTGTCTGAATTTTGCAGCGGATTCCCTAAGGAAAGTGTACCGGTGAACGACGCAATTGTCAACGAGGCCATAAGCAACCTTCGGACAAATGAATAGGCGCTTCCGTGCATTGATCTTCTCCTTAATGTAAATTGAGGCTCATCGTAATACCTGCACCGTCCGGCATGAGGGTCGGTTGAACGGTCAACGAGTGAGAATCATCATTTCCGAAATGTGCCACATCATATCCAACCGGGTGTGCTGCAATCATACCGAAGGTATAACCAAGAGCTAAGCCGAGCGGATAATCGCTGTACCAATGAATTCCGATATTCACCATGCTCACACCGATAGCCGCAACAATGGTATAGCCGACAGGCCGAATCCAGGTCATCTCCGGATAATTCTCTGCAATGACAACGACAGTTGAGATCGACGTGCAAAGATGGCCGGTAGGAAATGCGTCAAAATTAGGTGTGTTTTTCGCGTAAGTAAATTGATTCGGGAAAAATCGCCACATACCGGTGGGAGCTGTCGCAGTGTACGGACTTTCTCTGCCTGTCACATGCTTTATGAGCTGGACAACCGCTCCTCCTGCAAGAAGCGCCTGGACAGTTTCGCTGGCAGTCCTCAACGAGCGATTGTCGTCAACAGCCAGGCCGTACACCGCATAGGCTGCAGCGAGACCTAGCTGGGCGTCGCCCTGCCCAACATCGGTAAAAAAGCCGCTCCAATAATCGAGCGTTGAAGAATTTTTTGTCCATAGCTTTTGAGTTTGGTACGTTGGATGATCGACGGCCATAAGAACGCCAGTCATCGCGGCAATCACTGAATATTGCACAATTTTGTCGTTGCGAAACGTTATATCATAATACTTTACCCAATCGCCAGGGACATTTGTCACCATCGCGTACCACAGAGGCCTTCCCTCAGGGTTTTGAGGGAATGGTTGAAGGGAGTTCGTGGTATCGGAGTGCGAAGATGTGCTATCGGAATTTTCAACGGGAATTCTGGAAGGTTGACCAGCCGACGAAATCGAAAATAGAATAGCCGAAGATATAGCCATCGCCGTCGTGTATAAGGAGAAACTCGACCTGGATCCTTTTTCTGTCAACGTGAAATGAACCGTTTATTTTCTTTGCAAATAGCGGAGGGTGGCTTTGTATATACGTGCTAATGATACAAAAAAGGAATTTAGTACACAACATTTAATGGCGGAGGGTAGTGGTTCAACAAGAAGGGTAAAAATACCAAAGGCGGCAGAATATTGCCGCCCTTAGTGTGTAAACCTTGAAATATAAAGCTTAAGACCTAAAACTTATACCGTCACTTGCCGGCAATTGATTTTTTCAATCTGCAATTTCAGGTCACGTAAATCCTGTAGCATTTCGGGACGCCGGATTCTCAGTTGGATCCCTTCGGGCTGGAATCCGTCAAAATCCGGTACGTTCTCAAAGTGGAAGTTGAAAGATGACGGCGGATCATCCTTGTCTTCAACTTCGACCGTCAATGTGGTGTTCGCTCCTTTTCTCAGAACTTCAACTTCAACCTTGTCTCCTGCATCAACGTCTTCCAGGGCATCGGACAAGTCGCGCAGATCTTCGACCGGGTTTTTGTTGACTTTCGTTATCACATCGCCCGCTTTAAATCCCGCTTTTGCACCGGCGCTCTTCTTTTCCACTTCTTCGACCAATAGGCCTCTTCCATGCGGGGCGCCAAAATACTCGCCGAGTTGTTCATTCAATTCCGAGAGTTGAAGGCCCCACGTCCTCGATGCCCCGAAGATCCCCATGTGCGGAAACATCGGTGGAGCAAAAGAGAATCCTTCGCTGTGATTGCTTCGATGAGATTTTCCGACTGAAATAGTGAGGGACTTTTTTTCGTTGTTCCGAATTACTACAATCGAAGTTCTTGTGCCTGGTTTAGATTTCTGAACTGCGCGCAACAGGTCGTCGGCATCGTCAATAGTTTTATTGTTGAATTCAACGATAACGTCTCCTTCCTTCACACCGGCAGAATCTGCGGGACTGTCGTCGACGACGTCGCTCACGTAAGCGCCTTGGTCGTCCTTAAGGCCTTTTTTCTTTTCGAGTTTCGATGTAATATCCTGAATCGCAACGCCAAGCCATCCTCCTCTTTCATGGGTGTTGAAAGTGACGACTTGTACATTTCCGTTTTTCTCTCCAGCGGTTGTGCGTGTGCTAAAGAAAGCGGCAGTGCACAACAATAACGCAAGTGTGAGTATCGTTGTTTTCATGATACGCTCCTTATGAAATTTGTAATATGAAAAATTTGCATGGCCCATCGTTCAAAGTATATAGACGATGGAACGTTCGGTTTGTTCCCGTTGGAATATTCACAATTCGCAAATTCGGATTCATTGTTCGGGCTTGTCAAAAAAACAAAAGGCCGACAATACGCCGGCCTTTGCAGAATGTTTGATTCTAATCTTTTTGTTCACTAATCCCCGAAGCAGACTCCCAGATCACGTCCGGTCAAAATCGTATCACAGTCGGTGGGAACAGTTTTCATGCGGTGCGTTGCCTCGGCAAGGGGGACGTATCGGACTGTGGGGGGGTCGAGCGCCACCATGACCCCCGATTTTCCTTCTTCCAATGCCCGCACTGCCGCGGCGCCGAAACGGAGTGACAGCAGCCTATCGAATGTCGTCGGAGTTCCGCCGCGCAGTAAGTGCCCGAGCACGACGACACGCGTTTCTTTTCCGGTCAGTTCCTGAATTTGATGAGCGACAGTTTCGCCTATTCCACCCAGCCGCTCCGCCCGCCCAAGTTCTTTTCCAATGACTGAAGTTTTGCCTCCAACAGGTTTTGCCCCTTCGGCGACGACAACGATTGAAAAATAACGGTGCTCTCTATCGCGGTCCTTAACTTTTTCGGCCACCTTGGCAATATCATAAGGGATTTCCGGAATTAAGATCACATCGGCTGTTCCCGAGACTCCGCTGTTCAGCGCAATCCATCCGGCGTAACGTCCCATGACTTCGACGACCATTACCCGTTGATGCGCTTGTGCCGTGGAATGAAGCCTGTCGATGCATTCTGTGGCGAATGAAACTGCCGTGTCAAATCCAAACGTGATCACAGTTTTGTCAAGGTCGTTGTCGATTGTTTTCGGGACGCCGATGACGCGCAACCCCTTTTTTTCAAATTCATTGGCGATAGTAAGCGAGCCGTCGCCGCCTACTGCAATCAGGGCGTCGATTTTATTTTTCTTGAACGCCCTCATAATTTCATCCGAACGGTCTTTTTCAAACCATGTACCGTCTTTTCTTTGTGTCGGATATTTGAGAGGATTTCCTTTATTTGTCGTTCCTAAAATAGTGCCGCCAAGATTCGTAATTCCGCGAACTCTATCGTGCGTCAGCCGAATCACGCCTCCTTCTGGATACCGTTCGGGAAGAAACAATCCGTTATAGCCGTCGCGGATACCGTACACTTCCCAGCCGCGCTTCTCCGCGGAAACGGCGACGGCACGAATAACGGCGTTAAGCCCGGGTGCGTCGCCGCCGCCGGTATTGATTGCGATCCGTTTGATCCTAGTTTTGCTCATGATGCATTCTCCGGGGAAAAATAAGTCTTGTTCCTGCCATAGTTCTATTTACTTCGCTTTAGTCTTCGTAAGCTTTTACCGATTGCTGACTCGTGAGAATGTAGAAATAGGTTCCTGCAATTGCAACGATAAACATGAGACCGCTGGATAATGGTGCGTTGTAGAATTGTGGAACGGATTTCTATTCGTTCGGACATTTTTGTGACAGTAGGAACGCTCGAAAGGCCGTTCCAGCGGCAACATGCCGCCGCTGATCCCATTCAACCTTGAATTTCTTTCCCACTTTCTTTACATTCTTCCACCACGTTTTCAAGCGAAAGAGATGATATTCATTGTTGATGACGATGTTGCTTCGATTACTTCTGCGTGATTTTTCTTTCACACCAAACAGAAACCGGATGGATTTAATCATGAGAAAAGCTTTACCGATTATTGTTGTTTGCTGCCTCCTCATCGTTTCATCGTGCGGGAAAAAGGAAGAACAAACGCATACGAAAGTAATCGGGGTAACGTTGCTTACCCGGGGGCATGTGTTTTACAAAGACCTTGAAGAGGGGCTTCGCACCGAAGCCGCCAAGGATAATTACGAGTTGATCGTTACCGCAGCTGAATTCGATCTCGGGAAACAAATTGCTCAGATTGAAGATTTTGTCGCGCGCAAGGTTGACGCTATTATTGTATGTCCCGTCGACTCAAAGGGTGTCGGCAGCGGCATTAAAAAGGCGAATGACGCGAACATACCGGTGTTTACCGCGGACATCGCAGCATTCGAGGGAAATGTTGTGAGTCATATCGCTTCAGATAACGAGCTTGGGGGGAGACGAGCGGGAGAGTATCTTGCCAAGCTTCTGGACGGCAAAGGAAAAGTGGCGATCATCGACCAGCCGATCCTCACCTCGGTGCTTGACCGCGTCGCAGGGTTTAAGAGTGCGATTGAAAAATTTCCCGACATTAAAATTGTTGCCGATGTGAACGGCGACGGTGTTCGCGACAGGTCGCTGCAGGCTGCCTCCGATATTTTACAAGCTCACCCGGATTTGGGAGGGATATTCGGCATCAACGACGAGTCTGCGTTGGGGGCACTCGACGCCGTTGAGGAATTTAAGCGGATGAACGTTATGATCGTCGGTTATGATGCGACGCCGCCGGCGGTGGATGCGATCCTTAAGGATTCTCCGCTGAAAGCCGACGTGATCCAATATCCGAAGAAGATCGGTGCGGCAACGATTGCTGCCATAAAAGATTACTTTTCAGGAGTCGATGTTCAAAAGCGTTATGCCGTTGAAGTCGGCATCGTCGATAAAGAAGCTCTGCAGAAGTCAACCTCTCCGGAATGATGGCCACACTCTTGCGTTTGAACGGTATCTCCAAACAGTATCCCGGCGTTCGGGCATTAGACGGCGTTGCACTTGAGTTAAACGCCGGAGAAGTTCACTGTCTAGTCGGTGAAAACGGTGCCGGCAAATCGACGCTTATGAAAATTCTCTCCGGCGCGCTTTCTAAAAACAGCGGAGACATTTTGATCGACGGAGAGAAGGCGGAAATTCAATCGCCGTCCGATGCGTTGAAGTGCGGGATAGGAATCATTTATCAAGACTTCAAACTTGTTCCGGAATTATCGGTCGCCGAAAATATCTTTCTCGGCAAAGAGCCGACACGAACCTCGATCCCGTTCATCGACTATGCAGCGATGCATGCGCATGCGCGGACTCAATTGGCACAGCTCGGTGAAGAACTCGTCACGACCGTTCCGGTCCGCACCCTGAGTGTTGCCCAGCAGCAAGTAGTTGAAATTGCCAAGGCGATCTCTCAAAAGGTGCGCATACTCGCGCTCGATGAACCTTCGGCGGCGCTAACAGAACGGGAGCTTCTCAACCTCTTTGCCATCATACGGCGATTGACATCGGAAGGTGTCGGTGTCATCTACATCTCGCATCGATTAGAGGAAATTTTCGAAATCGGGGACCGCGTGACGGTATTGCGCGACGGAAAGGTTGTGAACACCTGTCGCGTTGCGGATGCCGATAGAAAAAGCCTCATCCGATGGATGGTCGGACGCGAGTTAGAGGACGAGTATCCGAATCTCGAGATGGCACGGGGTGAGGAGGTTTTTCGGGCTGAGGACATCAATGCAGGTTTCCTTCGCGGCATAAATTTTTCGTTGCACCGCGGAGAAATCCTCGGCTTGGAGCTGTTCTTATCGGCGTGCTGCGCAACGGATTAAACCTTCTCGATGTTAATTCGTAAGTGCAACAAGTGGTCGTCGGTTTTGTTATTTTGATCACGGTAATGATGGATCAAGCAAGAAAGAAATAACATTCACGAGGACAGAAATCTGAAAACTTCCCCTATCCTGATTCTGAAAGGCCCGGGATATAAAGAAGGATTCATGATGTAAAATCTATTGGACGTGATGAAACAAATGTGGCTTGACCATTCATGGTCAGGCTACGAGAGTCGAAATCAAATGTAATGATGCCCTTTAGGGCATTAAAAAGGGGGGAATATGTCTCAAACGTATTACAAGCTTTGGATCCATCTTATTTGGAGCACAAAGGATCGTCAGCCTATCATGCAAAAAGAATTCAGGTGGAAGATTTTCAACCATATTAACCAAAAAGCGAAAGAGGAAGGTTATCATCTTGATGCAATTAATGGCGCTGCTGACCACGTTCATTGTTTGATGTCAATCCGGCCCAAATATTCGATTAGCGAGATTGTTAACAAACTCAAAGGTGAATCGTCTCATTGGATCAACCATGAAGGAATCATACCGACGCGGTTTGTATGGCAGGGAGGGTTTGCGGCCTTTTCGGTAAGTGAATCTCAGCTTGGCAAAGTTCGAGCATATATCCATAATCAGGAAAGGCATCATCAAAGAATGCCTTTCGAAGTTGAGGTGAAGAAATTCTTGAAACTATATCATGCAATATCGGAAAGGGCATGAATGCCCTTTCTATCTTGACTGCATCACCGTATCCCGACCCTGAAGGGCCCGGATACGAATTAGAATTGCCGGTGTAAAATTTGTCGAAGGAGATAAAACAAATATTGCCTGACCATTCATGGCCAGGCTACGAGAGTCGAAATCAAATGTAATGATGCCCTTCAGGGCATTAAACGTATAGGGAATCTTGGTTTTGCAAAATTCCCATAATAAAGGAGCCGCTATGAAGAACTTTCTCTCTTGTATTGCCGTTATGATTTTCCCGTTCGTACTCATATCACAGACTAACGTCGATAAAGTTACGAGTGCACTCGACTCAATGTCGACTTTCTCAGTGAACGATTGGAAAATGAGTCCCGACCTCAAGAACGGAGAGATCAAAGGAGATCCCACACAACATGGGTTTGACGATTCACAATGGCAAACGTTAAAAATCGCTCAGTCGGTGTATCCCGATTCGTGCTGGTTGCGGAGAGAAATAGTCCTCCCTGAATATATTTTAGGGAAAAGGGTCGGGGGAACGATACGGCTCCTCGTTTCGGTCGACGATTACGGATACATGTGGATCAACGGAGAGAGTAGGGGATATTTTCCATGGGATGGAACTTTTGTCTTGACGAATGATGCCAAGCCGGGCGAAAGATTTCTTATTGCGATCCGGGCCATTAATACCGGAGGCGCACTCAGGCTTTTGCGCGCGGACCTTGAGACGGCAAGCACCGATACAATTCGACAGATGATAAAAGATTTCTCATTAAGTCTCCGCGTTGGACAGACACTGTTGAGCTTCGACACGAAGCAATCAACAGCGTACGGTAATAACGTTCAGGATTTTGGGATTGATAAATCAACAATCGACAAGGGAGAGAAGAACAAGCTCAACGAGTTGCTTCAGGAGCAGGCAGCCCGTCTTGATCTTGATGCGCTCCGCTCAGCCATGATGGAAAAGTTTGTGGCATCGTTGAATGACGTTCGTTCGGCATTGAAGCCGGTCGCCGAATTTGCAAAACGATTTACGCTCTCTTTCGACGCGAACGCGCATATCGACGCCGCATGGCTCTGGCGCGACAAAGAGACGGTTGAAGTTTGCAAGAACACGTTTACTTCTGTCCTGAATATGATGGACGCCCGGCCTGATTTCTCCTACACACAAAGTGCGGCGGTGTACTACGATTGGATGGAACAAAAATATCCCGATGTGTTCAAGAGGATTAAACAGCGCGTGAGAGACGGAAGGTGGGAAGTTGTCGGTGGAATGTGGATTGAGCCGGACTGCAATTTGCCGAGCGGCGAATCGTGGATGCATCAGTTACTCATCTCAAAAAAATATTTCCAGAAGGAGCTGGGAGTCGACGTAAAGATCGGATGGAATCCCGATTCGTTCGGCTATAACTGGAATATGCCGGAGTTTTATCAAAACGCCGGCATCGACGCTTTTATCACGCAGAAGCTCGGGTGGAACGATACGAACATTTTCCCCTATCGTGTCTTTTGGTGGGAAGGGCCTGACGGTTCGCGCATTCTGACCTATTTTCCGTACGACTATGTCAACGAAATCTCCAACCCTTTTCAGCTCGCGAATTGGATGCGGCAGTTTGAAGCGAACACCGGTTTTACAAGGATGATGGTCCTTTTCGGTGTAGGAGATCATGGCGGCGGCCCGACAATTGAAATGTTAGACCGCATCGAACATCTGAAGCATCTCGATATTTACCCGAACGTAGAGTACTGCACGGCGACTCAGTATCTTGATTGGCTGAAGAAACAAGACCCGGCTGAGATTCCCACATGGAAAGACGAGCTCTACCTCGAGTATCACCGTGGCACGTACACCACTCAAGCAAAAATGAAACAATTTAACCGCCAAAATGAAGAGCTGTTGACGAATGCCGAAAAATTCTCAACGTTGGCAACATTATACGGAAACGTGTACGATCAGCAGCAACTCGATAATGCCTGGAAAGACGTTCTCTTTAATCAATTCCATGATATCCTTCCCGGTTCAGGTATTAGAGAAAACTATATCGATGCGACGGAAAAGCACAAAGATGCTGAAAAAAGCGGTTCGTTTGTACTGCAGAAGTCCCTTGCAACCATTGCATCGACCGTCGGCACTTCAAGACTAACGAAGGGAACGCCGGTTATAGTGTTCAACCCGTTGTCGTGGGAGCGAACGGATGTTG
The DNA here is from genome assembly GCA_963717445.1 of uncultured Bacteroidota bacterium. Classification (GTDB taxonomy): domain Bacteria; phylum Bacteroidota; class Ignavibacteria; order UBA10030; family UBA8401; genus JAGVPT01. The sequence goes on from OY970334.1 coordinate 4,024,362, forward strand.
CAACAGTAAAGCTGCCGGAAGGGGACACGAGTCAATATGCTGTTTTTGAAACGAACGGTAAGGAAATTCCATCACAGATTGTCGAGAAAGGATTGCTGGAGAGAAACGTAATTTTTATCGCTCAGAATGTTCCTTCTTTCGGCTTCGAAACGTTCGAGCTGCGGAAACAAAAAGCAACGGCAGGGACAATGACTCCCGACAATTCCTCGCTTACGATTGAAAACGAATATTTTCGCGTCAAGGTCGGTCGCGACTCCGGCTGGGTGGAAAGCATTGTGAATAAGGTCACCGGACAAGAATTTTTGGACGGCAATGGCAACAAACTGCAACTCCTTGAAGATAAACCGAAGCGATGGGATGCATGGAATCTCGGCCTGACGGGGAAAGAATATCCGCTAACGCTTCGCCGAATAGACGTTGTCGAGCATGGCCCGGTACGCACCGTGATTCGCGTTGTACATGATTGTCTCGGTCCGAGTTTCCGGCGCGATTATCCGACGCCCGATTTTCCCAGCTCATTCTTCACGCAAGATATTATTCTCTACCACGGAATTTACAGAGTAGATTTCAAAACCGATGTGGATTGGTGGGAAGAACATACGATGCTTAAAGTAGCGTTTCCCGTCACGGTAAGGGATTCCGTTGCTACGTATGAAATTCCTTACGGTTCAATCCGGCGTTCGACGCTGATGCGCAACAACTGGGAAAGGGCGAGAGTTGAGGTTCCGGCAGAACGCTGGGCGGACATGTCGGAAGACAGGTTCGGCGTGAGTTTGTTGAACAAGTCGAAATATGGTTATGACATCAAGGGGAATACGATGCGGTTATCTCTGCTCCGTTCTCCGTTGTGGCCGGACCCCACCGCCGACCGCGGGAAGCATTCCATTGAGTACAGCTTGTATCCCCATCCCGGAACATGGAAAGAGGCAAACACAGAAGCAGCCGGTTATGAGTTCAACTATCCTCTGATCGTCGTGACGACGGGTGTGCATAAAGGAAGACTTCCTACATCAGGATCACTCGTGCAGCTCAACCCTGCAAACCTTGTTCTCACCGTGCTAAAAAAAGCAGAGGATTCCGATGCATGGATTGTTCAGTGGTATGAAACACAAGGAGAAGATGCGCAAGCCGTATTGTGGCTGCCTCGAGTTCCGAAGAAAGTCGTGAAGTCAAACTTCATGGAAGAAGATGGCGCGCCTGTCGAGTTTGACGGGAACACCGTGAGAGTGAAAACGAAAAAGAATTCTGTGATGACATTGAAAGTGACGTTCTAACATAGTGTTCCCGCAAATTGTCTGAACAATGCTCGTGCAAAGTGCAATAAAAAATTGTTATGAGCGAACACAACGCATTTGCGAGAGATCGTTTCTTAAACCCTGAGATCAATTAGAAGCTATCTCAAAAACGCTTGATTATGTCCTTCTGAAGGAATACTGACAGATCATTGTCATTCTGAACCCCGTCGCTTTTCAGACGGGGTGAAGAATCCATGACAATGACATACCTTGACTCTACTAGGCTTCCATGTCATGGATGCTCCGCTCAGCATGACATTTACGGCTGCTTTCTGCATGAAAACCATTTTTGAGATGGCTTCTAGTATGAAGATCACCGATATCCATGGATCGGTTGAATTGCGGAACGGGGTGAAGATGCCGTATTTCGGCCTGGGAGTATTTCAGACGGCGGACGGTGCAGAGGTCATCCGGGCTGTTCACGATGCTTTACGAGCACAGTACCGTCATATTGATACAGCTTCTCTATACAGAAACGAAAAGGGAGTAGGCAAGGCAATTGCGGAGTGCGGAATTCCCCGTAACGAGATTTTCGTGACCAGCAAAGTCTGGAATTCCGACCAGAGTTATGAAAGCACGCTTCGTGCCTTTGATAAGAGTCTTAGGCTGTTGCAGTTCGACTATCTCGACTTATACCTAGTGCATTGGCCGGTAAAGGGAAAATACATCGAGACATGGAAAGCGCTTGAAAAACTTTATCAGCAAAAAGTCGTCCGCGCAATTGGTGTGAGCAATTTTCTCACTCATCATCTTGAAGACTTGCTTAACCACTGCCGCGAAAGTCCGATGGTCAATCAAATGGAGTTCCATCCGTATCTTGTCCAGCAAGACTTGATTGATTATTGCAGCGAAAGAAATATTCAATATGAAGCGTGGAGCCCGTTGATGCAAGGGAAAATTCTCGGCGTAGCCGAGATGAAACCTATTGCGGCAAAATATAAGAAGGATGTTGCGCAACTTGTGCTTCGGTGGAATCTGCAGAAAGGCGTCATCACGATTCCTAAATCAGTGCACAAGGAACGTATTGTTTCAAATGCACAAATTTTCGATTTCGAAATTACTCCTGCCGACATAAAGGCTATTGATAGCCTTGACCGGCATGAACGGGTTGGCGCCGATCCGGACACGTTTGATTTTTAAGAATAGCGCATCGTTGCAAAACGAATCCAACTCTACCTGTGTTGGAATTAAGCAAAGCATTGTCTGCCTAAATTACATTTTTTGATACACATCAACTTTGCAGGATCGTCCCGGCTCGAAATGGCCACTATCCAAAAATTTCCTGCAGCGAGGTTAATTTTTCTCTATTTAATCAAAGCTTTATTCTAACCGGGTTGGGGTCGTAGCTCAGTTTGGTTAGAGCGCCTGCCTGTCACGGTCGTGCCGAGGCTTCAAATTTCTTAGCATTCCTAAGCATTCTTGCAAATTTTCCCTTCAAGCGTCTAACTTTTCTTCTAACACTTTCCCTAAAAAGAAGCTTCGCCAATCTTTCACCGAAAAACCATAAACATTAATTCGGAGGAAATATGGGAAGCCTTATTCGTCACAAGTCAGGGGTCTACTACAGTATCACATCCTTAAACGGCAAGAGAGTCTGGCGATCCTTGCGTACAAAAAACCGCATGGAGGCGTACAAGAAATATCTTTCCGAGATCAAACCTGAAGTCAAGAAACCGAAGTCGCTCTCATTAACCGATGCCCAAGACCAATACTTGGACTATGTGAAAACTAACTTCTCGCCGAAAACGGTTAGCATTTATCAAAACGTCTTTAAACTCTTCGATAGCTTTATTGGCGAAATGGATTTGCATGATATATCGACCCGCGATGTAGACATGTACAAGGCCAGCCGGATAAAAGATGTTTCAGCCAATACAGTCAATCATGACTTGCGAAGCCTGAAAGCATTCTTCAACCGTTTACTTGTTTGGAAGATGATCGAATCAAACCCATGTAATGGAATAAAGACGATCAGAGTCGTCGATACGATCAGGCCATATCTTTCCAAAGAGGATCTCACAAAATTGCTCGCGTACACCAAGGGGACTCAATTGCATGACATTATTTTGTTGGCTGCAATGACGGGTTTGAGGAGGGGAGAACTGCTTGGTCTGGCATGGGAGGATGTGGATTTGAAGCAAGGGACGCTTTTAGTCCATAGCACAATCGGCCACACAACGAAAGGGGGAAAGATCAGGCTCATTCCGATGAATTCAGCAGTCAGGGAGTTATTTGAGAGATTGCCGAAAAACGAGGGACCGATTTTTATAGGGGAGCGGGGAGGATGGAAGAAGGGAGATTTTGTTGGCAGGAGTTTCAAGAAGGCCATACGGGGTTGTGGATTGGATCCGAAGCTTCATTTTCACTCACTCCGGCACACCTTTGCAAGCTTGCTTGTAAAAGAGGGAGTATCGCTTTATCATGTGCAGAGGCTCTTAGGGCATTCATCCTCACGTGTCACGGAAATCTATGCACATCTGGGGACGACTGAGTTAAGCGGCTCGGTAGAAAAATTGGCAATGGCAGGCTAATTCGCTATTCTAAAAGCCCATATTTTCATTGTGAAATGGTATGTAACATGAAATAACATATCGTTTGCCATTCATACATATTTTGCTATATTTGTTACATATCAATTTTCTCAATATTATCACATACATATGAAATTCAATTCTGATCAACCGTTTGAATTACCCCTTCTTCCACCGGCCTTAAACTTCAAGCATGAGGAATTTTTTGATATTCTAATGAAGACGAGAACCGAGTTAGGCGAGTTAAACGGATATTCGTACACGCTTCCCAATCCAATATTGCTGCTTTCTCCCGCCGTACTCAAGGAGTCTGTTGCAAGTTCGAATATCGAAAATATCAACACAACGATGGAGGAGGCTTTACAAGCTCAACTCTTTCCAGATGCAGAACAGAAAAAGCCCGATAAAGAAGTGCTCCGGTACAGAGACGCCATCCAGTGGGGGTTTGAAAACCTCAAGAAAATCCCGATCTCGACTCGGTTGATTCTTGGGATTGAAAAAAAACTGATGCCGGATAGAATAGAAGGATACAGGAGGACTCAGAATAAAATTACAAACGTCACGACAGGGAAAGCTCTCTATACTCCACCGACCGCTAACGAACTTCCCAGGCTGTTAGGCAACTGGGAGAATTTTGTCAATGCTGAAGACGATAACATCGACCCGCTTGTTAAATGTGCAATCGCTCACTACCAATTTGAAGCAATCCACCCATTTAGCGATGGCAATGGTCGAACGGGGAGAATCCTAATAGTATTGTTTCTAATTCAGCGGAAGCTTCTCTCATTGCCGATTCTCTATGTCAGCGGATACATCAACAAAAACCGAAACGAGTACTATCGGCTTTTGCGCGAAGTAAGCACAGAAGGAAAATGGCATGAGTGGATTCTCTTTATGCTAAAAGGCTACCACCTGCAAGCAAAAGGGACAAAGGAAGTCATTCTCCGGATTACAGAAATGCTTGAAGAAATGAAGGTGCTTCTCCGGACAAAGCACAGAAAAATCTATTCATCGGACTTAGCAGAAGCGTTGTTTGCATATCCGATTGTTACGCCAATTAACCTTGGCAAAAGGTTAGACGTGAACTACCGAACGGCAAGCCGTTACCTTGTGGAACTTGAGAAGGGGAAGGTTCTTAGTGAAAGTTACATTGGGAAGTATCATCTCTATTCAAACAAGCGATTGTTGAAAATGCTCAGATCGTAAAGTGTGTTTTGTATTGGGCGCATTACGATTACTGCAATACGCTGGAGTTAAAGAAGCTTCTATAATTATTGTATAACTATGGCACATATAATTTAATTTGCCATCTTCTTCACGGGTAACGGAAATCTATGCTCATCTTGGAACTACGGAATTGAGCGGTTCGGTAGAAAAATTGGCGATGGCAGGATGACGCTTTTATATCTCATGCAGAGGCACAGCAATGAATATCAGGATTAGGATCGAGAAACTTGAATTGCCCAGGCGAAAATTGCGAGAGGAAGAAGCACGGCTGGAAGAAGAAGCAAGAAAAGCAGGATTTAGTCTCGATGAATATAAAGAAATCAAAAAACAAATTGCCGCATTGTCCCCTGAGGAGCTAATAGAACTGGCGGGGATGACACTCACGAAAGAACTTGAATCCGAGAACGAGTGAGTGAATATTTACATTTACCAAGATTCCGGAGGACGCCAGTGGCAAATTTTCGTTTGCCTACGCTCTTTCGGTGACCTTGAGCGACTTGTTAGGGCGCCACGTTAGAAAGCCTTACCTTGAGTGATATTTAAGCCGTCCCGGTAGATCATCGGAATTTTATAGCTAATGCCGAATTCCTCAAGAAAGCCTATGTCCACAAGGAGTCTAATCTTGGTTCGTAACTCCTCGTCTTGGGATTGACCTGCCCCCCAAAAACCGATCCACTCTGAAGTTAGAAAATTTTATATTGTGGATCAACGGAGGCAGCAATGAGCAGAAAAAAGCATACAGCGGAGGAGATCATCAACAAACTGCGAGAAGCAGAGGTCTTGCAGGCTAAGGGGATGTCGATCGAGGAAGTGATGCGACAGCTTGGAATAAGCGATGCAACGTATTACAAGTGGCGGAGGGAGTATGGAGGCCTACGGGTTGATCAGGCAAAGCGATTGAAGGAGCTAGAACAGGAGAACAGCCGATTGCGGAGGGTCGTGGCGGATCTGACGATTGATAACTCGATCTTGAAGGAAGCCTCACGGGGAAACTTTTAAGCCCGGTCAAACGGCGCCGGGCAGCGGAAGAGATCCAGGAAGAAATGATCGTATCAGAGCGACGAGTATGCCGTGTATTGGGACAAGCACGATCAACGCAGCGACAAGAGCACAGAGCCAGCGAAGAAGAAGAACGCCTTACACAGCGCATCACAGAGCTGGCATGTCAATATGGGCGTTATGGCTATCGTCGGGTAACCTTGTTACTGAGGACTGAAGGATGGCGTGTGAACCACAAGCGAGTCGAACGGATATGGCGTCAGGAAGGCCTGAAAGTGCCCAAAAGGCAGCGCAAGCGACGACGTCTATGGCTCAATGATGGATCCTATATCCGACTGAGACCAGAACACAAGGATCACGTCTGGAGTTATGATTTTGTTGCAGACAGAACGAGTAATGGAAAACCGTTAAGGATGCTCAACGTGATCGACGAGTACACCAGAGAATGCCTGGCGATCAGGATTGACCGGAAGCTTACCTCGAACGATGTTGTGGAGGCTTTAGCAGAATTATTTGTGACGAGGGGAACCCCGGCACATATCCGCTCGGACAATGGACCGGAGTTTATTGCAGAGGCAGTACGAACATGGCTTCAACGGCTCGGTGTGGATCCACTCTTTATCGAACCGGGAAGTCCTTGGGAGAACGGATACATCGAATCATTCAACGGAAAGTTAAGAGACGAGTTGCTTAATGGAGAGATCTTTGATACAATTACGGAGGCAAAGGTTGTGACGGAACGATGGAGGAACTACTACAACAAAATCAGACCACACAGTTCGTTAGGCTACAAACCACCGGCACCGGAAACATTTTATTCACTTCAGGTTGCCAATGCCTGAAAAAATTAACTAACTTAACATTGGCACATAAACTGGGGGCAGGTCACGATAGAGTAGCGGAATCATATTCAGATTTTTTGTCGCGGAAGGCTTGAATGAGATATGCGCTCTCGCCTGCTTCCGCAAGAAGAGTGTCTTCGACACGTTCTTGGCTTAGCGAGGTTAGTCCTCTCTTAATCGAGTCAGCCTGAAAGATTGACTCACCCACTTTCAGGGCGCGTGGATCGCGTTCTTCTTTGCGAATTTGAATGTCTCGAGCTTTCTTAAGTAGATCGATTAAATTGCGAGGGGGCTTGACACCGTTACCATCACGAATTCGGGATAAGATCCAGGTCCACGTCAAAGGTTTTTTTTCTCCAACGTCGATTTGTTCAGGGAAGAAAAATGCGAAGATTTCTTTCTTAGTTCTTCCGCCAAGGTTTGCCTCATTGATGACTTTCGAGTTATTCATTATTCGACGCATCAAAAGGTCGAAGAGGTCCTCGTCGTTCCAAGTCACGGCTATTCTTCGGGCATTTACGTGGGTGAGGTTTACGAAGCCGCCTTCTATTATTTTTCTAAACAAATCGTTCCTCACAAACAGCTTAAGGCGGATGTTCTCGAATTCGAGCAAATCGAGGTATGTTCTGAATAACGCACGAAGAGCTGGTTTTTCAGTATTTGGGAATCCTTGGAATGCTTCATCAAGTCTATCAATTACGACCCATGCTTTTAGTTCAATCTGAGCAAGAACTTGATTGAGAAGGAGAAATGCTTCATAATGGTCAACGACAGGATGCGGTGAGTCACGGGGAGGAGCCTCTTCTCCAAACTCTACTTTTGGTACCAGGATAGGCATTCCTTGTGGACTAATCGTCATTTTTAATTCGACGGACTTTGGAGTGATTAATCTCTGAACAACATTAACCAATTTGGAGAAAACGGTGTTGGGTGTATCATCAACTGTGCGTAAATCAATTTTCTTGAGAAGATCGTCCAACTCGATCATTTCGTCAGAGTAAGATCCTTCATAAACCTGTAGAATCCAATTGCCAACAAGTGAGATGATGTAAGCTTTCCAGATTGTCAAGTATTGCCCTTCATCAAGAACTTTCGTTTGTGCAAGGCGTTGGAAAACTGGATTGCCCGAAGGATTGAATCCGGTGATTATCTCGGTGTCTTCAAGAGAGGCGATTGATCTGTATGTGCTTTGGAGGATTTTATAGAGTGACGTTTTACCGGTTCCTTTGTCGCCGGCTATAATGTCGCCTTTGTCTCCAATTAAAGAGCGAAAGGTATCGGTTTCCACGAAGTACTCTTGGAGGCCAGTGTCAAATTCAGCGACTGAACTTCCGAGGTTCAGGTCCTTCAGTATTTCTAATGGTGTCATTTTGATCTCCTCGTTCTAATGCATTATGTGTTGTGACGAAACGTGGCGACCTAACGAACCCGAGCTAAACTGCAGCGACGGCTGGTTCCCTTCGCTTTAGAGACTCATTAGCCCGTGCTCAGATTGTTGCTTTAATAACGCGTTTTCGTTCTTCCTCAAGCGACGCTATCTGGTCCGCGCTGAATGGCTCGTACATTTTTACATCTTGATGAGTGATTAGGTTCTCCACAAGCCAGTGTCCAGCGGAAGTTATATTTTTGTGTATCTTCAACTCCCATTTCATTTCTGTTGTAGTGCCACTCGCTGTTGTCTTTCTTGTTTGAAGGCAGGTCATTATGCTGCCAACAGCAGTGCTAAGATAATCATATAGATCGGGCCCAAGAAATATGGAGGCGAGAAAAAGATTTTGGCGAGTTTCAAGAACTTTGTGCCAAAATCTATTGATTTCGTCCTTTGGAGTCGCCGTTGTCCACGACCAACAATCTTGGTATTCGAAATAGAGCCCATAGACGGAATGATAGTGCGCAAGTTTTTTAGCGGCTGATTGTTTGGCAATTTCAAGCCTGAATCTGCTTCTCAACTCTTCATCGCGGAAAGCTACATCGAGCTTGCGAGAAAAGGATTCAACTGATTTCTTCGATATTTCGTCCGCAATGCCTTCGACTCTTCTGAGAAAGTAACGCAGGATAAGCCAAACGGCAATTCCTAAGGTAGTGAGAAGTAGCCCAATTGATGGCGCAAACATGCGAGCGACTTCTCGGACAGTTTTTAAGTAAAGGTCAATTTCTGTCGGCATCTTGTTATTGACTCCTCAATAGTTGGTCTGCGCCCTAACGACCGGAGCTGAGCTGCGGCGGCGAACAGCCGCCAGGTAGTTCGTTGCGTGGATGTTCCACTCAGTTGTTCCTAAGACCGTCCAACACCGAGCGGCAAAATCGTCGACGGCTGGGTTCCGTCAGCTTGAGCGGCTGTTTAGGGCGCAGCACGAATATGAGCTATTTGAATTCATATGGCTCTTCCGTTAGATGCGCTTCATTTTGTTTGCAATAAATGATACCAATATCACTCAGTAAGAATTGCATAGTCTTTGGATCCATTGCAACAAGTCCGCGTGATGCGAGCTCACGGATAGCGATGATGAACTCTGGATATTCAGGATTGAATGCTCCAATTGTGAAAGTCCATCGTTTTGAGAAGTCATCAAAGGCTTTTTGGTATTTCCAGAGAGTGGAAAGAATTTTATTTATAATTTTGGACAGATTTGCAGGCAAAGGTGCTACTCCAAGCGGTAGAACTACGTCAGGTGCAGGTGCTGGCGTCGGAAAGGTTGCTTGACCTTGTTTAGATCTAAACTTCCACTGTCCAAATGAAATCTCTTCAAGGTTTTTAATATATTCCGCCAGATGTTGCAGTGCCGCTGACAGGTGCTTCCGAAACATGAGGACTAAAAACACAACAACGAATGGCCAAGCATATGCGATGAGAAGGTCTTTGATCGTGATCCAACTATCAGGCAATTGTATTTGTTGGGTTGTGTTCGTACACTCTCGCGGGACTTGAATCGTTATCGTGTTTACATTCTGAGGCTGTAAAGAAGTACCCTTGGTTTTAACAATAGCACTGTCCTTTTTAACAGTTCGAAGCACTTTTTTCACGCTCGTGGAAGGACAATTTGTTTGTTGGTCTGACGTCATTTGCTGTTCCTCCTCGTGTGAAAATATTCAGAGTTTTTGAGTTAAGTAGATGTGAAATGTGCTGCGCCCTAACTAAGATTAGATTGTATGTAGCAATAACACGTTGCCTTTTAGTATGAATGATAGACTTCTCCCCACAGGATAATGTAAGAATCGTGGGAGTATGCGGTAGGTTTAAGATTGCCCCCGCTCTATCTCTGGTACAAAACTACACGATTTTGTAAGCAAACGCAACCTTATCCAACATTTGATTGAATTGCATATCCGCGATTTTTCCTCTATCTTTTCGTAGATTTCTTGAGGCGGAGACCTTATTTGAATCCATTCCCTTCGAATCAATTGACGAAATCCCATAATTCAAGGCATTCAAAAGTAAACAGACCGGTTCTTTTCTTATCAACATACAATCGTGAAAAATAAGAGTGCGATGAAACAGGTTGTCATCGAAAACCCGATTCTAAATTCCCCATTCAAGGAGCCGGCCCGCCATTTCCGATTCTCGGACGAAGGTATCACTAACGAGATTGTTGAAGGTCGCAGGATTAGTTCCTACTTCATCCCGATAGCCAAACCCCGAAAAAAAGGCGGGAATCAACTTACCTTCGATACTGAATGGACTGAAGATCGCATTGAAGAGAACAAGTTCATCAATCAAGTGCGAGAGCGGGTTGCACAATGGAGAAATCAAGGGTATCCGTCTTCGAGCATTACCAAGACCACAAAGCAATTGCTTGAATATTGGCAACACGAGGATCGTACTCGGAAACTCTTCTTCTGTCAAATTGAAGCTGTAGAGACTGCCATCTATCTAACCGAGGTAGCCAAAAAATACGGTGATACCTGGATCGACAATAAGATTCATGCCGCCAATCTCGAAGCGAATCCGTTGCTCTACAGGGTCGCCTTTAAGATGGCTACCGGTTCCGGCAAAACTGTTGTCATGGCCATGATCATTGCATGGCAAGCGCTCAACAAGATTGCGAACTCTCAGGACTCGCTTTTTTCCGATTCGTTCTTGATTGTCACACCGGGCATTACAATTCGTGATCGACTGCGCGTGCTGCTACCGAACGATCCGCAAAATTACTACAAAGCGATGGACATAGTTCCGCCGGATTTGCTTGAGGAACTTGGTAAAGCTAAAATCATCATTACAAACTTTCATGCGTTTGGGCGGCGAGAAAAAGTTGCTGCTGGCAAACTTACAAAGAGCATTCTGAGTAAAGGTGACACATCCGTTTTTACTGAGACGCCCGACCAAATGGTCCGACGTGTCTGTCGAGAGCTTGGCAGCAAAAAAAACATCGTTGTAATCAACGATGAAGCACATCACTGCTACAGACGAAAAGCAGACGGTGAGGAAGAAATGCTTAAAGGTGATGAACGCAAGGAAGCCGAGAAGCGTGAAGAGGAAGCGAGGATTTGGATTTCAGGACTTGAGGCTGTCAAAGCGAAACTTGGCCTCAAGGTTGTCTACGATCTTTCGGCTACTCCGTTCTTTTTGCGTGGATCAGGTTACCCAGAAGGGACGTTGTTCCCCTGGGTGGTATCAGATTTCTCGTTGATCGATGCAATAGAGTGCGGTATCGTCAAGGTTCCTCGTGTCCCGGTTTCTGATGATTCGATGGTGGGGGATCAACCAACGTACCGCGATCTTTGGCTTCGCATCCGAGAACATTTGCCCAAAAAGGGACGTAAAACTCAGGCGCTTGAGGGAGAGCCCAATCTCCCAGTGGAACTCGAAGGTGCACTCCAGAGCCTATATCTCAACTACGAGAAGTACTACAGAAAGTGGGAGCAAAACACTGAGGCTCGTTCACGTGGCCTTACCCCTCCGGTCTTCATCGTAGTCTGCAACAACACCAACGTTTCAAAGATGGTGTACGACTATATTGCCGGATGGGAAAAAGAACTCCAAGACGAAGAAAGGATTGTAGTTCCTGGTAAACTCTCCCTCTTCAATAACGAAGAAAATGGAAAATGGAGTGCAAGACCGAACACGATCCTTGTGGACAGCCAGCAATTGGAATCGGGGGAAGCGATGAGTGATGATTTCAAGAAAATTGCTGCTGCCGAGATAGAAGAGTTCAAAGCAGAGTATCGCCTTCGTTTTCCAGGCCGGGACGTTGACATCCTAACGGACGAAGATCTACTTCGTGAGGTCATGAACACGGTGGGCAAACTTGGTAAACTTGGTGAGCAGATCAAATGCGTGGTAAGCGTGTCGATGCTAACCGAAGGGTGGGATGCAAATACTGTCACCCACATCCTTGGTGTGCGTGCCTTCGGTACACAACTGTTATGTGAACAGGTTGTCGGGAGAGGACTGCGCCGCATGAGCTATGCTGCAAATGAAAAGGGACACTTCATGCCCGAATACGCTGAGGTATATGGCGTACCGTTCTCCTTCATTCCCTCGGCAGGATCGGCTGTCGATCCAAGGCCCGGCCCAATGCCAACAAGAGTTCGTGCGCTTGAAGACCGAGTGGCCTGCGAGATTACGTTCCCTCGTCTTACTGGTTACCGATATGAACTGCCCGCTGAAAAACTTACGGCAAAGTTTACAGATGCTTCTCGAATGGCATTATCAACTGCTGACATCCCAACCAAGACGGAGAATGCACCAATCGTTGGAGAAACGAGTATTCACACTCTCGACAAACTGAAACTGCGACGTGAGCAGGAAGTGATATTCCTGCTTTCTAAGTTTGTCTTAGAACGCTACTTGCGGGATGCTGATGACAATACAAAGCCGTGGCTATTCCCCCAACTGCTCCGCATCGCGAGAGATTGGCGCAACCAATGTGTTACGCTAAAAGACAACACCTTTGTTCAGCTGCTATTGCTCATCGAGTTCGCTAACCAAGCTGCTCAAAAAATCTATCATGCAATTGTCAACGCAGATGAAGGCGGGAAGCGACTGATGCCGATTCTGCGACCATTCGATACTATCGGTTCCACTCGTTATGTTGACTTCGATACAACTCGTTCCACGTATCGAACTCGTGAGGACCGGTGCCATGTGAACGATGTTGTTCTGCACAGTGGGTGGGAGGGGAAGATGGCGCAGACGCTTGAGGACATGGAAGATGTTTTCTGCTACGTTAAGAACCAGAATCTCGGGTTCACGATTCCATACACATTGGATTCCGAGGAGCACAACTACGTCCCCGACTTCATCGTGAAAGTAAATGATGGTCATGGGAAAGAAGACCTATTGAACCTTGTTATTGAGGTAACCGGTGAGAAGAAGAAGGACAAACAGGTGAAGGTATCAACTGCAAAGACACTTTGGATTCCTGCAGTGAATAATCACAGCGGTTTTGGACGATGGGACTTCTTGGAGATTGAAGATCCCTGGGATGCAGCTCATTCAATCATTGACTTCCTGAGACAGAGAGGTGATTCACAAGCTATCATACAGAAAACCTCCGATGTATCGGGGGGTGAGGCATGTATCCGTAATACAAGGATTGCTGTATGGACGATCATCAGCCTAATTAAGCTCGGATCTTCAGACGCTGACATAATCAAAGCATATCCTTCCCTGGATATGGTTGATCTTCAATCTGCTCGGTTTTACTTTGACCGGCACACTGATGAAATTGAGCAATCAATCAAGCAGCACGAGGAGGCAGATTAGTTGGCCAAACTATACACCAATGAGAATTTCCCTCAGCCTTCAGTTGATGAACTTCGCAGATTAGGATATGACGTACTCACTTCGCATGAGGCTGGAAACTCAAATCAGCGAATCCCGGACCCCGATGTTCTTAATTATGCAACTGAAAAAGAAAGAGTACTAATTACCTTCAACCGGAAACACTTCATAGCTTTGCACAAATCAAATGGTGTGCACTCCGGTATCGTAGTATGCACCGTGGACAACGATTTCGTGGCGTTGGCGCAAAGGATAGACGTGGAACTTAAACAGAACGGTAACCCTGCTGGTATGCTGATCAAAGTCAACAGGCATTGAAGGTCTCGTCAATAGGACAAACCGATGGCAAAACAAAAAAAGAAAAAAAGGGATGCGAAGATCGTCTACTCAACCCCCGTAGAGCACATGAAGCATCGTGACAAAAGGGTGAACATTCCCACAGAAGAGTTGCGGGACTTCGTAGCTGAAGATGAGAAGGCGCCCCAAAAGATGTTGTACCCCCGTGATCCGTCGCTCGACCCACAGCTGGTGTGGAAGGGAAAAGACGAGCAGGACTCAAAGCCTTTAGAAGTTCCCATTGTGCCTATCTACATTCAGGAGAAAATTCACCCTCAGGCGATTGTTGAGGATTTAAGGGCTCAAGCTCGAAAGGAAAAACCAGAAGATCAGGTTGGTTTATTTGATGACTTCAACGGCATTAACTTCGAGGAAATGATCGATTTCTACCAACACGAGCAAAATTGGACAAATCGTGCGATTCTCGGTGACTCACTACTTGTTATGACCTCTCTCTCCGAAAAGGAAGGGCTGAAAGGAAAAGTACAGAGCATTTACTTTGATCCACCGTACGGTATTAAGTTTGGTTCCAACTGGCAGGTGTCCACCAGGCGGAAAGATGTAAAGGACGGTAAAGTGGAGGACACAACGCGGCAACCAGAACAAATCAAAGCATTTCGTGACACATGGGAGAACCACATACACTCTTACCTTGCGTATCTTCGGGATAGACTCGTCGTCTGTCGAGATTTGTTGACGGAAAGCGGAAGCCTCTTCGTTCAGATCGGAGAGGAAAACGTGCATCTTGTCAGATCAGTTCTTGACGAAGTGTTTGGGGCCGAGAATTTCTGCAGTCAAATTGCTTTTAGAACTGCAACAAGCCAGCCAACCACTTTGATTTCATGTGTCTACGATTTTGTTCTTTGGTATGGCAAAGTCAAAAGAGATGTAAAATACCGCACGCTAAATCGAGAACGCGAGTACTTTGAGAAAATATCGACCTTTGGCTGGATTGAATTGCAGAACGGACAAGAAAGAACTCTCTCTGCCAAAGAAAAGAGAGGCGAAATCGCATTACCAGAAGGGGGCAAGCTTTTTAAGGACGCAGATATTACACTCGTGCGTAAACCCGACAAACCATACCAACATCCGAGATTCAAAGGGAAGGAATTTCCGCTTTCACTTCAGCTTCGATATGTAGATGGCATTGAGAGGCTTGTTGCAGACGATAGAGTCGTTGTTGTAAATGATCGCCTTTGCGGAAAACGATATGAGAGTGACATCCCTTACGTGAAGTATAATTCTGTTTGGGACGATACTATGCAAGGGACTTTCGAGCTGACAAAAGACCCAAAAAAATATGTAGTGCAAACAGCACCGAAGGTGATACAGCGTTGTCTTCTTATGACCACTGAACCCGGGGACCTTGTGCTTGATCCGACCTGCGGTAGTGGCACAACCGCATTTGTCGCCGAACAATGGGGACGGCGGTGGATTACCATTGATACGTCGCGGGTAGCTCTCGCGCTGGCTCGCACGCGTCTCATGGGAGCGAAATTCCCTTATTACCTTCTCTCAGACTCAGCGGATGGAGCCCAAAAAGAGGCAGAAATTACGGGTAAAATCCCCTCAAGCATAGTTCCAAAAAGAGAAAATGACATCAAAAAAGGGTTCGTGTATCGACGAATCCCTCACATCTCGCTCAAGTCTATTACAAACGACAGACAGATCGACGCTATTTATGCGAAGCGACAAGGGAATCTTGACGCAATTCGTGCCGAGTTAAACACGTCTCTCAAGCAGTCATGGGAGGACTGGCAAGTACCAGGAGAAGCAGACCAAACATGGCCACACAAGACTAAGCAATTCCACGCAGAGTGGTGGAAGCTGTACCGTGAACGGCGGAAAGAGATTGATGACCTTATAGCACGTCATTCTGATACCGAGTTGCTGTACGATCAGCCGTACGAGGACAATAAGCGCATTAGGGTGACCGGTCCGTTTACTGTCGAATCACTTTCCCCTCACCGGGTACTCTCAACCGCAGACGATGATCGCGATGGAAAATTCTCTGAACAAGAAGCAATGCAGCAACAAGACTTCGTCTCGATGATCCTTGATAATCTCCGGAAAGCGGGTGTTCAGAATACAGTAAGAAAAGAGCGACTCAAATTTGATCGACTCGATTCGTTTGCGGGGGTCTGGCTCCATGGTTCGGGTGAGTATTCGGAGAATGGCAAGAGGAAGCGAGTAGTCATATCTATCGGTCCTGAACATGGAACGGTCGGACCACAACTCATCAAAGAAGCAGCTAAGGAGGCGGTATTGGGGGTTGGTTTTGACTTGCTCATTGTCTGTGGCTTTGCCTTCGATCCCCACGTTTCCGAAGAGGCGAAACGGTACGGCAAGCTCACTGTCCTCATCGCCCGAATGAATCCCGACCTTGCAATGGGTGATGAACTGCTCAAGAAGACTGGAGCAGGCAACCTCTTCATGGTGTTCGGTGAGCCGGACATGGAAGTGAAAAAGCAAAAGGATGGTAAGATCATCGTCACTATCAAAGGTCTTGATGTCTACGATCCAACCACAGGTCAGATCCGCTCAAGTACTACAGACGACATTGCATGCTGGTTCATCGATACGAACTACAACGGCGAGAGCTTCTTCGTGCGTCATGCTTACTTCACTGGTGCGGATGAGCCATACGAAAAACTCAAGCGAGCCCTCCGAGCCGAGATCGACGAGGCCGCATGGTCTGCCCTCTACTCCACCAAGAGCCGTCCCTTTGATACACCGATCACAGGAAAGATTGCCGTGAAGGTAATAAATCACTTCGGTGATGAGGTGTTGAAGGTCTATGATTTGTAAAGGAAATTTTTTTTATGCACATGCCAACTTGAAATCTGATGCAAGCTGTGACCCATTAATAATTTTTCCCTAACGTTCAGATATTGCCCAAGCGATGAGGCGAGAGTCGATTAAAACGACCATCTTGAAAACGCCGCCAAGAATCTCTCGATTCAATTACTGGAACTTCCTCGACATCAATCCACTCCTCCGCCAAAAATTTTACGAAAGGGATTATGATCTAACTGAATTCCGTTGGATGTTTGACAAGAACCTCTCTCAGCGGTATAAGGAGTCTTATGAATCGGGAAACACCGAGGCACTCTTTGAATATGCTGAAATCAATCGCTTCTTCCTTCATCAACAGTGGGTTCGAGATAAGCTACAACTATGGCTGTTGAGGCCAGACAGAAATGTCAAAAAATGGATAAACCGTTTGCTATTCGGTGACAAGTCTGGAAGGCGGAATGAGACCAATCCGGCCGGTCTTCAGAGAATTGTGGAACGGGACAAGAGAATTTTCATTGATATGATCCGTCTTAGGCAAAAAGGCTATCCGCTAACCGGCTCGTCTTCCTCGAAGAAAGTAGTAGATACTCAATCACGTTCGATTTTCTCAAAGCTCGCAAAAAAATATAATGTTGGCGAAGAATCAATTAGAGATGTATATAAGTACTATAATAAATTCTACAAGGAACAAGCCAAACTTATCGACAAGGAAACCGACCGTGCACTAAGGAGAATGATAAATAAGTTCTATGGAAGATTTCCTTTCAATCGTTATAAATACACTCCCAGATTTATACTGAGAGATTCCCTTCAAAAACAAACGAAGAAAATAAAACGGACTAAAAGCGAGATTTATCTGGAATGTCGGAGGCTATTGAAAATCTACAAGGATCCGAGACTGTCGAAGGCACAAATAGAATACAATTTTGAGACATCAATACTTCAAAATGATTTTCATCGTTGGTGGCGAGGTACGATCAGCCGTTACTACCCCTGGGGGTTCACTGAAGAAGGATTTATTCGGTTTCTGCGAGACTGCAAAATTATACTCGAAGGTAACAGATACTTTCTCCCATACCAATGGGCTATTCAGAACCTCGTTGAAGTGATATACCGGATGTCTTCTAACCCCACTGAGGAAGAATTCATCAATGAATTGGAGGATATGAATATTAATGGCTTTTTTGATGTAATGGGCTTGTTGCCGAAAGTCAACA
The DNA here is from genome assembly GCA_963717445.1 of uncultured Bacteroidota bacterium. Taxonomy (GTDB): domain Bacteria; phylum Bacteroidota; class Ignavibacteria; order UBA10030; family UBA8401; genus JAGVPT01. The sequence goes on from OY970334.1 coordinate 4,042,329, forward strand.
AGATGAGATTGGGTCGATGAACGCCATGAATTAAACCCAATGCGAAGTTCGTAATAAATGTTTAGGATTAGAGGTCAGCCTTCGGTATATCCGGACTTTCGCTCTAACAAAACCGTGTTGACGCTCGAAGGCTGACATCTTTGAGTCCAAAGTCATCACGGTTTTTGTTTTTTAAGGCAATGATAAGGCGTCTCAAATAGATCAAATAAATGGTCTTAGAAAGCTGTAACCACTAATGGAAGAACCCCTTAGCAAGAACGCAAATAAAGATGGTCAAGAGAGCAAAAATCTGCGACCGATTAGGATCCGGTCCGTTAAAGATGCTCGTCGGCTGCTGGCAAGAATCCTAAGGCAATTACAATTGGGTGAAATTTCGGAGTCGAAAGCAAAGACAATCTCTTATGTTGCAAATAGCTATGCGAAGTTGTTTGAGGTCTCTGAACTGGAAGAACGGGTCGCAGAACTCGAAAAGAGAACGACGGCAAAATAGATCGATAAATGGTTATGAGGATTGAAGAAAGAATTCGGAGGTTAGAACAAAAGCTTGGATTAGACAAAAGCATCGAGACAGACGTGGTAACTCTCTTATATGGGTGTGATGAATCACATGGACCTCAATTGGAAGCTGAAGGATGCGTAAGGGAGGGGGATTCGTGGGTGCGGTACGTAGAACCAAGTGAGAAATGGGCGAAAAGGCAAGAAGCGAAGGGACGTCGCATAAGGACCAGAATTATGTATCGAATTAATACTCCGAGCACCGAAACAGAGGACATCGTCGAAAAGGCCCAAACCAAGAAATTAAGTTCCTTAGTTAAAAATCGTTCAGCGGTTGCAGGATGAGTCTCAAGATACGAATCAAAGATTTGGAAAAAAAGAAGAACCCAACGGATCAAGGCCCAAAAAGTCACGTCATCATCTTCACTCCAGGTGTTGATAACGTTGATGCGCTGGTTGCCGAATATCGAAAAAAAGATAGCGAAAGCTTCCTCTTTGTCATCCCGCGATTCATGCGAAGGACAGAATTATCCGATATGAGTGCTCAAAGCGGAAATAATAACGATTCGAAACAGAATGGATCCCAGTTAGGACGACCGTGAATCCGAGTTTTTTGATACCGGAAGACATATTGTTGGAACCTCGGCTCCTCCAAGTGTACTGTTACTTGTTGAGGATGGTTTGTAATGAGCCGACGAAAATTCGTAAAGACGGGGTTATGGTGGAATTGAGGAGGCTGGAAGTAGCAATTTTAGGAAGAGACATCTCCCACGATCTTGCTTTACCGATGAGTGACATCGAACCGCTTTTGAACAAATTGGTCGAGGTAGAGCGAATCATAGTTGACAGAAAGGACGACCTTATGAAAATACGATTCATGAAATTGCTCTTCCCGCGGTCGAGTGATAGTTCAAACGATGAAAGCCTCCGGGGGGATGTCAGCGACTATTGGCTCGACGATTTCAAAACCGACTACCAGGAATATGTACAGACGAACCTTTCCCAAAAGTCACTTGATAATGCAAAAAGAGTGATGAAATTATTCTGCAATTTCGTTGGGAAAAAGAAGTTGGGCTACATCAGGTCATCAGATGCGGAGGACTTCAAACAAATGCGCAAGAATCAAAAATCTCGCGTTTCAGATGCTACTATCAACATGGATATTAGAACCCTTAAGGCCGCATTCCAATTCGCAGTGGATGTAGGGAAACTTCATGAAAATCCATTCCGAGCTGTAAAGCAAATTCGATGTCCGCGAAAGCAAATGGCAACTTTCAGTCATACAGAGTTTAAGCATTTGACTGGTCATATCAAAGAGCCCTGGCTGCTGGACATAGTCAGATTTGACGTGAATACTGGACTCCGACGAGGAGAAATTGTAAACCTACGTTGGAAGGATGTTGATCTGGCGAACAAACGCATGTTGATTCAATCATCAGCAGAGTACCAAGTGAAGCATGGAAAGTTTCGCCAAGTCCCTCTCAATAAGGCAGCATTGGGAATAGTCAAAAGACAAAGTAAGGAAACTGAGTGGGTGTTCTCTGACAGCAATGGGTATAAGTTTGTCGATGAATTTGTTTCGAAGAAATTCAAAGGGTATGTGAGGCTCTGCAAGCTTTCGGAGGAATTACATTTTCATTCTCTTCGGGCAACGTTTGCAACTTGGGCAATTGCGGCGGGAATGTCGATCTATGCTGTGAAGGCGATCTTGGGCCATGCGTCAGTGAAGACATCGGAAACCTATGCTTCATACGAAATGGACGCACTTCAGAAGGAAGTCGAAAAGATTGTTTTGGTCGAAGAAGCAGAGGAATTCAAAGCACCGCTGAAGCTTGTAGGCAAAAAACGATCTTAGGAGTACAAAAATGCTATTGCAGAACGCAAACAATTTTCTTATATTGATTTCGAAGACTTGGGAAGCTTCTAACACTTCTTCTAACACTTTTTCACGTTGGAGGAGAGAAGAAAAACGCTGAATGGTGTCGGAAATGCTGAAAAGTCTAAGAAATATGCACGGGGTCGTAGCTCAGTTTGGTTAGAGCGCCTGCCTGTCACGCAGGAAGTCGCGAGTTCGAGTCTCGTCGGCCCCGCAGAAAATGGAAATACAGTGCGGCTAATGTTGGTCGCCCGCCATCTTTCAGGCGGGTCGGCCCCGCAGAAAATGGAAATACAGTGCGGCTAATGTTGGTCGCCCGCCATCTTTCAGGCGGGTCGGCCCCGCAGAAAATGGAAATACAGTGCGGCTAATGTTGGTCGCCCGCCATCTTTCAGGCGGGTCGGCCCCGCACAAAATGGAAATGGAGTGCGGCTATTCTCGCTCGCCCGCCATCTTTCAGGCGGGTCGGCCCCGCACAAAATGGGAATGCCTCGCGGCTATTCTCGCTTGCCCTCCATCTTTCAAAGGGGTCGGACCCGCTAGGGCTTATCAGCAAGATCGAAAAATTTTGCCCCGCCCGTAAGAAAATCATTGGAATGGTTGCCCGCTGCGTCCGACATCCGGAGACTCTTATGTTCCTCTCGAAATCAATATCAGAATGCGAGATTCAATTGGTCCATTTCAAACCGAGCTGACCGGCATAAGCGGCAAAACTTCACTCACAAATGATTGCATTCTCGCGATGTCTCAATTCGAACAAAGAATTTTCCAATCCTCTTAGCGGAAACTCTTGCAAAAATCTCGCCATTACATTTGAAGTTTTATCCTGGAATGTGCATAACCAAAATGACAAACGCCCGAAATGAGCATCAGAAGGCGCTGCCGCTTAAACCATATCTTAACATCTTTTGTCTAATGTCTTTCTACAATATCTGACAAACGCATGGAATTATCACTTGAAAACTCGCAAAAGGGAACAAACAATTCTCCATTATCAGATTATTATAATAGACATCGAATCGCCGCTAATCATCTTTCTGTAATGAATGTCATTGAATCAAAGGGTAGAATCAAACGATTGCTTTTACTTGTTACCATCTTTGTACTTATACCCGTTTGCGCCTTTTCCCAAAATGATTATAGATCCGATTCAAACCAATTTTTCACACTCGAACAATGCATTCAGTATGCGTTTCAACACCAGCCTGCTCTGAATCAGGCCCTGGTTCAGACTTCCATCGTCAAGGCAACCATTGCAATAAACCTTTCCGGCTGGTTCCCGCAATTGAATCTTTCCGGCAACGTGCTCCATTACAGTCAATTACCTACAACGCTTGTTCCGAACTCCGTACCGGGAGGAGCACCGGTTCCAACACACACCGGCGTTACCAACACTGCAATCCCCCAATTATCTGCTTCGCAGACAATATTTGAACCGCAGCTTTTCTATGCAGTAGCGAGCGCACCGTTGTACACCAAGCAGGCTGAGCAAATCACCGATAGCGTGAAAATATCCGTCGTCTCGTCTGTCAGTAAATCATTCTACGGTCTCTTACTTACGCTTGAAGAGATCGATGTGCTGAAAGAAGATACCGCACGCCTCGGCAGAAATATTACCGACGCATACCACCAGTATGTGGGAGGGATTGTCGATGAAACAGATTTTGAACAAGCAGTGATCACTCTCAATAATTCAAAGGCTCAACTGAAGCAGCAGGTCGAGAACGTCGTGCCGGAATATGCCGCCTTGAAGCAGCTTATGGGATATCCGCCGGAAAAAAACTTTAGCGTATCGTTCGATACGGCGCAAATGATGAAGGAGATATATTCCGACACGACGAAGCAATTGCTGTACGAGAACCGGATAGAATATCAACAGCTTCAAACAGTAAAACAACTACAGCATCAAGAAACCGTGTACAACGAACTTTCATTTCTTCCTTCTCTCTCCGTTTTTTATGATTATTATTATGAATACGAAAGTCCCACTTCTTCAAATCTTCTTAGAACCGCTTACCCGTACTCTTATTTTGGAGTGTCTCTGAATTTTCCGATATTTACAGGATTTGCCCGTGTTCAAAGCTTGCAGAGGTCGGAGCTTCAGGAGCAGATTGTGAATTGGGATGAGATCAATTTGAAATCGCAGATCTACACGGAGTACACGTCGGCGTTGGCCAACTATAAAAGCAACCTGTATAACTTGCGCTTGCTGGGAGATAATAAATCGCGGGCACAAGATGTTTACCGTGTCGTCTCGCTCCAGTACAACCAGGGAGTGGTTGCCTATCTCAATCTCCTTGTGGCCGAATCGAATCTCATCACTGCGGAGATAGGATATATCGACGCTCTCTTCCAGCTTTTGTCGAGCAAAATAGATTTGGAAAAAGCGATGGGTGAAATTCCTCCTCATTATTAATGCACTTTAACGGATAGTATTATGATTGTGAAAAGAACATTTCTTAGCATAGTATTCATCGGTTGCCTGATTCTTTGTTCATGCAAACAACCGCAGCCGCCGCCTCCACCGCCCGTGCCGGTGGATTTGTTTGCCGTCAAGGCGCTGCCTGTTACGTATTACGACAGGTACACAGCGACAACGGTAGCACTAAACCAAGTAAACCTGCTTCCCGAAGTGCAGGGCTATATTACCGGGATATTTTTTAAGGAGGGGAGCCACGTCAAGAAGGGACAGAAGTTATACGATATTGACAGGCGTATCTACGAAGACAACTACAATTCGGCTGCCGCCAATGTGAAAGTCGCGGAGGGGAATCTCAAGCTGGCCCGGCAGGATGCCAACCGCTATCTCTATTTGAATAACAATAAAGCCGTTGCAAAGCAGATTTATGACCATGCGGCGATCGCGTTGGAAAATGCACAAAATTCATATCAGTCGGCAATAGAGGGTTTAAAAATTGCTAAGACGAATTTGGCGTACTCCATCATTACCGCTCCATTCGACGGAACGATAGGATTCAGCCAGGTGAAGCTCGGAGATTTGGTAACGGTAGGCCAGACGGTCCTCATTACCATCTCTACCGATGACCCGATGGCGGTTGATTTCCTCATCAACGAAAAACAGTTGGCCTTTTTTGACAACCTTCAAAGAATCGGAAATCAATCGGTGGATTCACTGTTCACGCTCATATTGCCCAACAATGCTCTCTATTCATTTACAGGAACATTATCCGTCATCGACCGGGCAGTAGATCCTCAGACAGGTGCCGTCAGAATCAGACTTCTTTTTCCAAATCCGCAATATTCGCTGCGAGTAGGGATGAGTTGTGTTGTGCGGGTCCATAATCAGGATTCGACCCCTCAGTTGGTGATACCGAATAAAGCCGTCGTTGAAGAGATGGGCGAGTATTTTGTCTACGTGGCGAAGGATACGATGATGAATACCGGTGACAGAGGCAGAGATCTCCCGGCGGCCGGAGGGACCCGTCTATTAGCATTCCAAAAGAAAGTTCACCTTGGAGCAATCCTTGGTCCCAATGTAATTATAAAAGACGGAATTGAAGAGGGGGACATCATTGTCTCAGACGGAATACAATCATTACATAACGGCTCGTCCATAGCGCCTTCGGGGGACCGCTCGCCGGCACAAACGGGAAAAGGGACCGGAAGCAGACAAAATTCGCAATAGATTCTCGCGTGAACTACAATGAAATCCTTTCTGATTGTGCAACTCATATTACACAAGACAGCAATGACGGCGCCACTCACGAAGTGATGCCTTTCCGAAGGTATCCTTCGGAAAGGAACCCATTGGGTCGGCAAAAGGCACTGAGGCGCTAAGAAGCGCAGCGATATATGGGCTTAACAAAAAGAAGTTTTTTAAAAATTTCCTTGGCGTCTTTGCGCTTTTGCGGCAAAATTTTTCATTCCAGCGTGGCATCACTGAGTAACAATAAATTATGATTGCTAATATCTTTATCAAAAGACCGGTCACTGCTATCGTCATCTCGATCATATTAGTGATCACCGGCATCATTTGTATTTTTAACTCGCCCGTTGAGCAGTATCCTCAGATTACTCCCCCCGTCGTACAGGTCAACGGTCAATTTACAGGAGCGGATGCGCTGACGGTTGAACAAACCGTAGCCACGCCTATCGAACAACAAGTCAACGGTACTCCGGGCATGGAGTACATGCAGAGCAATAATACCAATAACGGCTTGATGTCCATGAACGTAACGTTCGGCATCGGAACCGATATCGATATTGCTACGCTTGATGTCCAAAACCGCGTCAGCATTGCCACGCCGTTATTACCCGCAGCGGTGAGCCGTCTTGGCCTCACCGTACGAGCGCTCAATCCCAGCTTGCTCATGATGGTTGCCGTCTACGCACCGCAAGGAACGCACGACATCACATTCCTCGACAATTATACGAACATCTTCGTGCAGGATGCGTTACTTCGTGTGCCCGGCGTAGGCAGCATCAGCAGATATACGGATGATTTCAGCATGCGAATCTGGATGGACCCGGAGAAAATGGCGAGTTACAATTTAACGCCTACCGATGTCATTTCCGCATTGAATGCTCAAAATGTACAGGTGGCCGCGGGTTCGGCAGGTGTACCGCCTCAACAAAAGACGCAGACATTTGAATTAGGAATTCTTGTCAACGGACGCCTGAGCAAGGTTTCGGAGTTTGAAAACGTGATCGTTAAGACAAATCCGGCCACCGGGGAATTGGTATATCTCAAAGACGTGGCAAGGGTGGAGCTGGGCAAGTTCACTTTTTCGAGCAATTCATTTGTCGATGGGCACCGGGCTTCCTGCCTTCTTATTTACCAGGCACCGGGGAGCAACGCACTTAAAACGGCAAACGGGGTTTATAACGTACTCGCTCAATTGAAAAAATCTTTTCCGACGGATGTTGACTACAGCGTACCGTTTGAATCAGTGACTGTCGTCAGAGTTTCCATGAGCGAAGTTGTCGTCACACTTCTTCTAGCGCTGGGCCTTGTCGCTCTCGTCGTCTATTTGTTCCTTCAAAATCTGCGCACCACAATTATTCCCGTGCTTGCCATCCCCGTATCGATCTTGGGCACATTCTGCTTTTTCATCCCGCTGGGGTTTACGATTAACACGCTCACGATGTTCGGCTTCGTGCTGGCGATCGGCATCGTGGTGGACGATGCTATTATTGTCGTGGAGGCGGTGCAGCATTATATGGATGAGCATCACCTGTCGGCGAAAGAGGCTACATACCAGGCCATGAAAGATATCTCGGCGCCCGTTGTGGCGATAGCGCTGATCCTTGCGGCAGTATTTGTTCCTGTGGGATTTATCCCCGGTATTGTAGGACGTTTGTACCAACAGTTCGCCATCACCATTGCAATCTCCGTCTTGCTTTCTGCTTTTATCGCTTTATCCTTAACACCGGCACTCTGCAGTCTTCTTCTTAAGCCGTCACAGAAAGATGCAAACCGCCGAGGAGCAGGCCGGTTATTCGCCGGGTTTAATAATTGGTTTGAGAAGCTGACGGATAAATACTCCGATGGCGTCAAACGCAGCATCGCGAGGTCACGGTATGTTGTCGTTCTGCTTCTTTGTGTTTGTATCGGAGCGGTACTCTTATTTCAGAACAAGTCTACAGGGTTCATACCTTCTGAAGATGACGGAAATCTTTATATAACGTTTCAATTACCTCCCGCATCTTCTACAGCCCAATCCGTCGCGGTGATGACCAAGCTGATGTCGGTCATAGCATCCACCCCCGGTGTAGGGCATTACGCGGCGTTGTCCGGCTTGAATGTTGTGACCAATGCAACGAATTCAAATTGCGGCACCATTTATTGCCAGCTCAAACCATGGGATGAACGTTCCGATTCACGCCAGCAAGTGCCGGGCATCATACATGTCATGCAGCAGCGCATAGCCGACGCCGGTCTTACGAACGCCAATGTCCAGGTCATTCAGCCTTCACCAATTCCGGGTGTGGGGTCGGTGGTCGGTTTCAGTTTTCAGATAGAGCAGCGCAATACCAATGATGATATTCACGCATTTGAAAAGGTTGTCAATAAATTTGTGGAAGAGGCAAACAAGAATCCGGCGATCTCCGGTGCATACAGTTTTTATTCTGCCCACACACCGAATTACAATCTTACAGTCGATCGGGAAAAATGTGAAAAGCTGGGAGTGAATATTGCGGACGTTTTTACAACAATCCAGGCATATATGGGGAGTATCTATGTCAACGATTTCACGACATACAACCGTACGTTTCATGTAGTCATACAGGCAGATACGATGTCCCGTGCGAACGTATCGAACATCGACAAATACTACGTTCGTAACCAAGCCGGGGCTATGGTCCCTCTCGGCACTCTGATTAGTTACCAGCCGACTGAAGCCGCACCGCTGATATCGCATTTTAATATTTTCCGCTCTGCCGAAATTGAGGGAACGTCTCCCAGCGGGTACAGCAGCACCGAAACGCTGGATGCCCTGAAAGATGTGGCGCAGAAGGTGTTGCCGGAGGGATATGCTTACGAATATTCAGGATTGAGCTACGAGGAAATCAAGGAAGGTTCAAAGACAATCTATATCTTCGTCTTCTCGATCACGTTCGTTTTTCTTTTTCTCGCAGCGCTCTACGAAAGCTGGTCGGTTCCTTTCTCAGTCTTGCTGGCAGTGCCGATCGGTGCTTTTGGAGCCATCCTTATGCTCACATTCCTCCCAAGCATTTCGGACAATGTCTATGCGCAAATAGGACTTATTACGCTCATTGGACTTGCCGCGAAGAACGCGATTCTTATCGTGGAATTTGCCAAAGTGCGTGTCGACCGGGGAGAAGAGCTTATCCAATCTACCATGGAAGCAGTGCGGCTGCGCTTACGGCCAATTGTTATGACCTCCATGGCATTTATCCTTGGTGTTTTGCCGCTTGTTTTTGCGACGGGAGCCGGCGCAATCGCACGCAGAACGATAGGGTTTACCGTCCTCGGAGGCATGCTGGCAGCTACGTCGCTCGCTATTTTCATAGTCCCGGTACTCTTCGTTATCATCACACGGTTGTCGTATGGCCGGGAAAGGCTTGCCTATCTCCACGCCCATCATGAAGAATTAATGGAGAAAGCAAAAAAAGTTGAGCAACAAAACATCGATCCTGAATTAGAGTACGATTTGCACAGATCCCGTGAGATCCATAATCTTGCCCAGGAATGATCGCTAATACATTTATCAAACGGCCGGTTACCGCTATCGTCATTTCTATAATATTGATGATATCGGGAATTCTTTGTATTGCAAATCTGGCCGTTGATCAGTATCCGAACATCACACCGCCTGCTGTCTCAATAAGCGGACAGTATACCGGCGCTGATGCCCAGACAGTGGAACAAACCGTGGCCACTCCTATTGAAGAGCAGGTCAATGGTACTCCGGGCATGGAGTACATGCAAAGTACCAACACCAACACCGGGTCCATGGGCATCACTGTCACCTTCAACGTCGGCACCAACGTTCATATTGCCGCATTAAATGTCCAAAACCGGGTGGGTATCGCTACCCCGTTGTTGCCCTCCGTTGTGAGCCGGCTCGGCCTGACAGTTCGTGCGCGCAATCCCAGTATGCTTATGCAGGTAGCCGTCTTCTCGCCGAAGGGAACTCACAACATTACGTTCCTAGATAATTACACCAACGTATTTATAGAAGATGCGATGCTTCGTGTACCGGGTGTTGGCGACGTTTATACGCGAACGGACAACTTTAGTATGCGTGTCTGGATGAATCCGGAGAAAATGTCGGCGTATGGTTTGGTCCCGCAGGATATCATTTCCGCATTGAATGCGCAAAATGTGCAGACTGCAGCCGGATCGGCGGGTGCTCCGCCTCAACAAAATACACAAACGTTTGAATTGGGCATTCTCGTCAATGGCCCGTTAAACAAAGTTTCAGACTTTGAAAATATTGTCGTCAAAAGCATTCCGTCTACGGGAGAACTTGTTCATCTCAAAGATGTGGCAAGGGTCGAATTGGGTAAGTTTACTTTTTCCAGCAACGCCTTTGTTGATGGAAAAAGGGCATCAATCATGTTTATCTATCAGACGCCGGGAAGCAACGCACTTGAAACGGCGAATAATGTCTACGCCACATTGGAGCAACTGAAAAAATCGTTCCCGGCCGATGTTGATTATGCGGTCCCCTTCGAGTCAATTACGATCATAAGAGTTTCTATGCAAGAAGTGATCGAGACATTATTGAAGGCGCTGGGTCTTGTCGCCCTCGTGGTCTTCCTGTTCCTTCAAAACTTGCGTTCCACGCTTATTCCTATTCTTGCCATTCCCGTGTCGATCTTAGGCACCTTCTGCTTTTTCATACCGCTTGGGTTTACGATCAACACACTTACCATGTTCGGCTTTGTTCTCGCCATCGGCATTGTTGTGGACGATGCCATTATTGTGGTAGAGGCGGTGCAACATTATATCGACGAGCATCACTTGTCTGCGAAAGAGGCCACCTACCGTGCCATGAAGGATATATCGGCACCGGTTGTAGCTATTGCACTTATCCTCGCAGCGGTATTTGTACCTGTTGGTTTCATCCCGGGTATCGTGGGACGTTTGTATCAGCAGTTCGCCATCACCATCGCGATATCGGTGATGTTGTCCGCATTCATCGCATTATCGTTAACCCCGGCGCTATGCAGTCTCCTTCTCAAGCCGCACGGAAGCAACAAGTCGCGATGGAGTAATAAAATCTTCGGCCGTTTCAATCGTTGGTTCGAGACACTGACGAGCGATTATGTCCATACCGTCCGGCGAGGTATCGGGGCATCAAGGTATGTTGTGATTTTGCTTCTGTGCATTTGTATCGGAGCGGTTTTCCTTTTCAAAAAGAAGCCATCGGGCTTTATTCCTGCTGAAGACGACGGACGTTTGTACGTTACGTATCAAATGCCTGAGGGGACGTCTACGACTCAATCGGTTGCGGTTATTACGAAACTCATGGAAATCGTTGGTTCCACCCCCGGCGTGAATCACTATGGGGCCATCTCCGGCCTGAACATATTGAATTTCGGCAGCACGTCTAATGCCGGCAGTATTTTTTGCATGCTCAAACCTTGGGAGGAGCGGACAAAACCGGAGGAACAAATACCCGGCATCATGAACGTGCTGAGAAAACGGATTGCCGCCGCAGGCATTGACAATGCCAATATTGTCGTGATTCCACCTCCTCCGATCCGCGGCATAGGGCAGGCGGCGGGATTCAGTATGCAGATCGAGCAGGGGAGCACGAGCGACGACGTGCATGCCTTTGAAGCGGTCGTGAAGAAGTTTGTCGCTGAAGCCCACAAGAATCCGGCAATCTCGACTGCATTCAGTTATTACGGTGCACATACGCCCAGTTATGAGCTTACTCTGGATCGTGAAAAATGTGAAAAGCTGGGGGTGAATATTGCGGACGTCTTTACAACGATCCAAGCCTATATGGGAAGCTTGTTTGTGAATAACTTTACACTATACGATCGCACGTACCATGTCGTGGTGCAGGCGGATACAACCTATCGTGCACTGATATCGGACCTCAATAGATACTACGTGCGCAACCAGCGGAGAGAAATGGTTCCTTTGAGCACATTGGTGACTTACGAAGCGACCGAAGCCCCACCGTTGATAACACACTTCAATATTTTTCGCTCTGCAGAAGTGGATGGCTCAACGCCGCCGGGATACAGCACGGGGGAGGGAATCGACGCTCTGAGAGCAACGGCAGAAAAAGTTTTGCCGCACGGATATACGTACGAATTTTCAGGATTGAGCTATGAGGAAATAAAAGCAGGTTCGGTGACAATCTATATCTTCATTTTCTCCATCACGTTTGTCTTTCTTTTTCTGGCGGCACTGTACGAAAGCTGGTCTGTGCCTCTTAGCGTATTGCTTCCGGTCCCTATTAGTGCGTTTGGTGCCATTCTGATGCTGATGTGTCTCCCGCGACTTACCAACAATGTGTACGCGCAAATAGGACTTATCACCTTGATAGGGCTCTCTGCAAAGAATGCAATTCTGATCGTGGAATTTGCGAAGGTGCGTGTCGACCGTGGGGAGGAGCTTATCCAATCGACGTTGGAAGCAGTCAAGCTGCGTTTGCGGCCCATCATCATGACCTCAATGGCCTTTATCTTAGGCGTCACACCGCTTGCTTTTGCAACGGGGGCTGGCGCGGTAGCGCGGAATACCATCGGATTTACCGTTCTCGGCGGTATGCTCGCCGCTTCGACACTTGCAATATTAATTGTTCCGGGTACTGTTCGTCATCATCACCCGATTTTCGTATGGCCACAAGGAGCTCGACTATCTCCAGGCCCATCACGAGGAGTTGATGGAACGGGAAAGAAAGATAGAAAAGCAGAAGATCGATCCGGAGTTAGAGTATGAAATGACTCATCAGTATAGTCAAAATCAGAAGAGCGGAGAACAGGCCGGGAAACAAGAATAATGCCCTATGTGTGAAAAAATGCATCAGGGCGGAGGTCTCACTCGAAACTCACATTGGACTTTTTGAAGGCTGCTCCGTTTAACACCGGCAAATTTACGCAATCAGAGTTTACGAAAATCCCCAATCGACGAAGTTCGGTTGGGAGTTTTTATTAGAAGCTATCTCAAAAACGCTTGATTATGTCCTTCTGAAGGAATACTGACAGATCATTGTCATTCTGAACCCCGTCGCTTTTCAGACGGGGTGAAGAATCCATGACAATGACATCCCTTGACTCTAGTAGGCTTCCATGTCATGGATGCTTCGCTCCGCTCAGCATGACATTTACGGCTGCTTTCTGCATGAAAACCATTTTTGAGATGGCTTCTAGAAAGAAAATTTCCGATGGTAGAAATTCAATTTGCCAATCGGCTTTGCCACCAAGAAGACCATTCTTTGGGAGTATGAAAATCCATCCCGGTTTCATTTTTGAGAACTGCAACGGCCTTTTCGTTTTCAGATTTTGATGCAACCCACAGCAAGTGAATCAGGTTTTCTACCACGATTGGCTTCCGATATTTATCGATGCACGCCCAAATGCTGTCCGCACGCACTTGCTGAGATGCGCCTTCCCCAAACCAAACCTTGAATCCGACAAATTTTTCAAGCTGTATCTGATGCCAGGTCGATTGTTTCTGGTTTGATGTGCGAATGAGATCGACGCATCGTTTAAAATACCGGAGGCTTGACAGGTCTTCAACAATATCAAGCGTAGTAGATTTTCTCCACTCTTTCCATGCTTTGATGGTACTATCAACTGCGTATGCATTGGAATGATCCAATGGATGCCAATCTACGACCGCTACAGTGGAGAGATAATAGAGCCAAGTGTCCAGATTTCCCCTGTAAAATTCTTTTGTACTGTCCGTGTACAAGTCAATCTTATTGAGAATATAATCCACAAGATTTTCCGACAATACGGCTGACAGATGCCTTGTTTTGCGGGGCGAGGCAAAATAGTAAATGGCACCGTCGTACGGCTGGAATGACGCGCTTGCTTCTATAGGCACTCCGGTAAAAAGAGAATTCTCCACCGCGAATGTTTTGCCGATCTTTACCACAGCCTCATCCATCCAGGAGGAGGCCAACACATCAACTTGACCGCAAGTGTAGACACCCCCCTTAGAGCCAAAGCTCTCAGAGAGGTAGTGGGCGAGGAAATGTCCCATCGATTTTTGGTTCAGTCCTTGCTTCAGAACGTTCCCCCTCTGAAGATGGCCGCCGCCGTAAAATATCAACGCTTTCGCATCGGGCGTAGCTTCGAGCAACTCTTTTATTCTTGCCGAGGAGTACTCATCTCGTTCATACAAGAAGAAGCGATCCCTTTTCTCCGACGTCCAATCGCTTAGATCGATAACTTTTTCTGGTCCAATGATGTCGAAGCTGATTTGTCCATCGCCGGCACGGGTGCTGTTATACGCATCGATCCGGCCTTTCAGAGTCCTGAGATCGTCGTAGAATTCGAGCGTGCCTGTTGTAAATTGTTCTCCCCAAAAGTTCAGCGGTTGTATTGTTTCAATCAAATTACCGCTGTTGAAATAATGTTTCAGCGCGTTCGCCTGAGAGGAATCAATTTCAAGAAAGAGAAAGAGCTTCGACGGCAAATCTCCGGGCTGGTTTTTCGCAGCTTGTTCATGTTCCGTTACCCAGAGGTTGAGCGAGTTGATGACGACTCTGTAATAGAGTGGATCTCCATGGCCGGCATCGGCAATCATAACGACGCGGTTCGTCTTGAGCTTGCCGAGAATAAATTCCGCCGGATCCCAGACAGCATTGTGCTCAATCATTGTCATTAAATCATTGCGCCGTTCGTTTTGAGCCTGCATAGATACAGCCAAGAAAACGGATGCCAGCGCGATGGTGAGCGTCGGTCGTTTCAGCGAAATCGCGATATCGTCTATCAACATGTATCTACTCCTTTATTTTGTACAGCTAATTTCTTCAACTCAATCTTCTATCCAACCTAGTGCCGTTTCCGGTATTAAATCTTGTATTTTAACCGCAAAGGACGCTAAGATCGCAAAGAAGTTTTTGTAAATATACTAAGAAATCATTGCGTCCTTGGCGACCTTTGCGGTGGATTAGTTATTAAAAAACACAGTATTTGTTTGTGGAAACAGCAATAATTGCATAGTCCCCTCTCAAAATATGAAACCCTCGTCATCGCACACGCGAATCCGAGGGCTCGGTTCTTTATTATCTTCTGCACATTTGCCGGGCAAACGTAATGCAAAAATGTAGGAGGATTCTGCGGAATAGTCAAGATAAAAAAGGCCCGGCGTTGGGGGGGAACACCGGGCCTGACCCTTTCAAGGTGCAACAATGAGGGGAGGCATCGTTGCACAGGTCAACAGAAAGATAAAAAATCGAAGCGACCGTGTCAAGTACTTTTGAAAAACAGATGCTGTTACAGTTTGAAGGTCATTGCGAGCGGAGCGAAGCAATCCCCTAAGTTAAGGGGAGATTGCTTCGGCAAACAACGCCTCGCAATGACTTCTTCTTAAGAAAAGAAACCAAACTGTAACGGCACCAGAAAAGAATGGTGTTACAGTTTAGAAAGATGCCGGACACCTTGTTAATATACATCGCCAAATGTTTCAATTAATAACGATTGTTTTAGGTAAGGTGTCCAGCATCTAACAAGTGAACCTCAGCGAATCTTTATTCTCTTTTATTCGTAGATTTCTTAAAGGCACCGGCCATTCGGCGAAACGAACGGGCTGACCTTCCATAAGGAAGGAAGGCAGTTCTCAGATTCCTCTGTGCGAGTTATCCAACATACTTTATGAACAACATATCCAATACGGAGAATTTCAGTAGTGTAGTACACCAATTGACGGAGAAATATGCCACATTGTGGCGAGAACTTCCGGATACTATGCCCGAATCCAGCCGTCGCTTTACTCCCTGGCAGCAACGTGAAAATGAAAGGAAGCTGGAATCACACCTCAAAGAAATTTCAACTTCTTTCGAATTGAATGAGGGCGTGCCCGATGCCGATAAACCGCATATCTCACTCGATGCAATAAAGGCTATTCTCGGCTCATCACTTCTTTCTCATGATCTCCTGGGCAACCGCTACTTTGAAGAGTCTGAGCGGGCAACAAAGCGTTTCGTGAGGGAAGCGAGAGAATTTGATTCGACACTCTCGGAGAGCGACATCCATCAGGCTTTCAGAAATCTTTGGGTGTTCAACAGCATTCAAATGATCTTCGGACGCGAGATTGAGCTGACACCTTCTTCGTTTGCTTACAGTCTTTTGTATCCGGTCACGGATAACGGTCTGGATAGCAGTGGACGAACATCGGATGATAAGCGGGCTTACGTCGGCTGGCTCTCCCGATGGTTCGAGGATGGGTATTGCCAGCCGGTCGATGACTGGACCGAAAAAACCGCGGAGTTGTTACTGATGATCGAACAAGAATATCCGCGTCCGGAGTTCTGCAATGTCTATTTGAGCCTTCAGGCAATTCACGAAGCTCAAACAAAAAGCCTCCTCCTCCAAAACATTCCGCCCGGCTACAATGAGGAGGATCTTACGGCAATCACGATAGAGAAAGGGGGAACATCGGTTCTTGTTGACGGCTTTCTCGCAGCCGGTTGCCTGAACCTTGCCGAAGCCGATTCTTTCTTTGAATATGGCGTTCTGCTTCAACTTATTGATGATCTTCGCGATGTTGATGAAGACAGGACCAATGGTCATTCAACTCCTTTTTTGCGGATGGTGGAAGGTGACGGGCTTGACGGTTGTACTCAACAGCTTCTCTTTTTTGTCACGCACTGTGCGAAGAAATTATCAAACCTCAATCGGAATCACGTACTTCAGATACGGGAAATGGTAGAACAGAGTTGCTCTTTTTTAATCCTGGAGACCGTCGCACGTCATCGCGAATTTTATTCCAAACGTTTCTTGCGAAAAGTTGAGCCTCGGATGCCGCTCCGTTCCGCCTTTTTGAGGGAGCTGCATAGAGATATTCAATTGCGACATGCTCAACGCTCAGTTCTTGCCGGGTTCGAGCGCGTGTAAGACCAATCAGCCAACGTCATCGAATTTCCGGCCAATCCTTCCATTGCTCAATTTTTTTAATGACCTCATCGGATCAATAATGCGGCTGCAGTAATTCAGTAATTGTGCCTTAACACTCTCGTAACAATTGTATGATATATTTGTGAAACTCTATCGTGAAGATTAGGAAATGCTGCGTGCACTTGCATCGTTGTGACTGTAGAGACCCTCGAAAGACCAAACGTATTCTACCACATCTTGGTAGTGCTCAAGTTTAGTAAGGTGACGGACACCTTACCGATTTGCCTCGTCAAATTTTTTGGAAGAATGTGATTTTTGGAGTGAGGTGTCCGTCACCTCATGCGAGAACGCAAAATTGAGCACTACCCACACCTTGCTTTTGTCGAATAGGCCAGTACATTTGAACATAGTGGGATGGTAAGACAGGAATATCTACTGAGAGTCACGTCCCCCAAAAAAATCTGACGAAATTATTAATGATGACATAATTTATGAGGAAGCGATGAAGAATTTTCTGACGGCGGTATGTATGGTTTTGATTTTATTTTTGTCATTGAACAAGGTATCTTCGCAGGTTCTTTCTTGGCCTGATACTCTTCCTGTATACGATCATGTTGTTATTGTGATCGAAGAGAACAAAGACTACGAGGAAATTATCGGAGGCGATGCAGACCCGTATATCAACATGCTGCGAAATGAAGGGGCAAATTTTACTCAAATGTACGCCGAGGAACATAAAAGCGAGGGGAACTATTTCTGGCTGATGTCGGGAAAAAACCAGAATGTCGGTTTTTCCGATGGGATTCCGAAAGCGATGATCTCCGCGAGCAATATTGGCGAACAACTTATAAAAAAGGGGCTCACATTCAAAGGCTATGCGGAGGATCTCCCCGAAGTTGGCAGCATGGTTGCTGTCAAATATCCTTACGCGCGCAAACATGTTCCGTGGGTGAGCTTCAGCAATCTTCCAGGCGGAAACAATCCGGATTCTTCGACAAACCTGCAATTTGCCCAGTTTCCTTCCGATTTTAGCAAGCTGCCGACGGTTGCGTTTGTTATACCTAATTTGATCAACGACATGCACGATAATCCCGATAACGTCAAGCATGGCGACGTGTGGCTGCGGGCGCAGATGGATTCCTTCTACCAATGGGCGAAGACGCACAACAGCCTTCTTATTATTACGTTCGATGAGAATGAAGATACCAACGGAATGGCGGGACAAACGGATCCGTCGAGCTCTCAAAAAGTTATGCAAAATCGAATCCCGACCATTTTCGCCGGTGCTCACATCAAGCCCGGTGATTATTCTGAAGGTAAAGGGATCACGCATGTCAATATTCTCCGGACACTCGAGGCAATGTACGGTCTGCAAAAGGAGGGAACGCAACAGGCCAATGCACTCAAATTCGGAATCGGAGATGAGTTCATCATAACAGATATATTCACGAAATAGGTTGAAAGAAAAATTGAAGAAAATCCACTTTGCATTGGAGTAGCCTATTTCCTGATGACATACGAACATGTAGTGTGGTTTTTTTCTCCTAGTATTTTCGCCAAGCTGGGTCATTCAAAACATCCACAGCAATTTTCAATCATTCATGAAACCACAGAAACATCTGTTACACCCATAACCTAAAAGCCCGGGTTTCTCACAAGCCATCTTTGCATCTATAAGCTTCTTTTTTCCCACCTTCTTCGCTTCCCAAAGTTTCCCCAAATCACGTGATGCCGAAATATTTGGCAAGGTAAATCGGTAAGGTGTCCGTCACCTTACCAAACTTGAGCATTATTAATTAGAGGCTTCTGAAAAATTGTCTCTCGCCAAGCCGCGAAGGCGCAAAGACCCTGTTTTTTAAATCACTTTGCCACTTTGCGTCTTTGCGTGAACCATGCTTTTAAAATTATTCAGAAATCTCAATTAATATTTTTGTCCCATCCAAACCGTATAATGGTTATGGAACGGACAACACATTGTCAAAAATAAGAGCACTTCGATATAAATTCCCTAATTTGGTAAAATATTAGAAGGGGGAGACTTTTTTGGCGTCTCTTGTAAAGAATCTTTCGGCGCAATTCTTGTATGGTTGCCTCTACAAGAATGTTGATCTTGCTTGCGGATGTTTTGATGATCCTCGAACTCAACTTCCGCCGCTAAAGATAAATTCGTTTCAGGTTTTTTTATGCACAATTCGATTGTCCTGGTAAAGCAGGTTCCCGACACCTCGAACATTTCGGGACAGGTGATGAAAGAGGATGGCACGGTCAATCGTGCCAAGCTCCCGGCAATTTTTAATTTCGAGGATAAGGTCGCTCTCGAATTCGCCCTTCAAATCAAGGATCAATGCGGCGGCAAGGTCACGGTTTTGACAATGGGGCCTCCGCGTGCATCCGATGTATTGCGGGAATGTCTTTACATGGGGGCGGACGAAGCGTATCTCATTACTGACCGGAAATTTGCCGGCGCGGATACTCTTGCAACATCCTATGTGTTGAGTGAAGCCATCAAGAAAATTGGCAACTTCGATTTTGTGTTCGCGGGGAGACAGGCGATCGATGGCGACACTGCGCAAGTCGGACCTCAAACAGCCGAAAAGTTGAACATCCCCCAGGTGACGTACGCCGAACGAATTCTGGAGATTAAAGATCGTTCGGTGCGTGTGCGCCGGAAGGTCGATGGCGGGTATGAGATTCTTGATTGCGTGTTGCCGGTGTTGATGACTGTCATCAAAGATGCGGGTGAACCCCGGCCATTCAGCGCGAAACGAGTGATGGCGTTCAAAGGGGCAAAGTCGCTCTTGGAATTGGAAAAAATGGCGGAGGGGAATTCACTTCTTTATATAGACAAACTTGTCTTTGAATACACCAGTCGCTCGTTGTTCATTCCCACGTTGACCGCCGAGGACCTGAACATTGACCCCCAGCGATGCGGGGTCAAAGGATCTCCAACGAAAGTTTACTCCGTAGAATCTGTCGTCCTTACCGGGAACGATCCGGTGCAAATTGAAAATTCAAAAGCGGGGATGAACTCATTGATCGAGAAACTGATGGAAGATCGGATCCTCGGGTGATGGAATGAACGAGCTTTCTAATAATGTATGGGTGTTCGTAGAACAGCACGACGGGAAGCCCTCGGATGTTAGCCTCGAATTGTTGAGCAAAGGGAGAAAACTGGCCGACACGATGAATGGATTGCTGGTTTCGGTAGTCATCGGCAGCGAGGTGAAAAACGTTTCCGTTGAAAGTTTCCGTTACGGTGCCGACGAGTCGTTCCTTGTAGATCATCCCCAGCTTAATAACTACACCACGCTTACCTACAGCCGAATCCTTAATGCATTAGTCGATCAACACATGCCGAGGGTTATCCTCTTCGGTGCTACCGTGATCGGCAGAGATCTTGCGCCGAGGGTTGCTTCGCATACCCGGAGCGGCCTCACCGCGGATTGTACTGATCTTCAGGTATCCAACGTCAGTTATTTGGGGAAGGAATACAAAGATCTGTTGCTTCAAATCCGGCCCGCATTCGGAGGCAACATCATCGCGACAATTATCACGCCCGACACGCGCACTCAAATGGCGACTGTACGTGAAGGGGTTATGGAAATGCATCCCTTACCGATTCCTTATGAAACGAAGATCATTGAAGTGCCGTTTATCCCTGACGAAGTTGATGACCTCGTGGAGCTGGTAGAGCAACACCGGGAAGAACGCAAAGTGAATCTAAAGACTGCTTCGATTATCGTTGCAGGAGGCTACGGGTTGGGAACGAAGGAGAGCTTCAGACTCATCCACGAGCTTGCGCACACCATCGGCGGGGAAGTGGCAGGGAGCCGCGCGGCGGTCGATGCAGGGTTCATTCCTCACGAGCGACAAGTCGGGCAGACCGGAGTCACCGTTCGCCCTAAGCTCTATTTTGCGATCGGGATTTCCGGTGCAATTCAACATCGCGCAGGCATGCAAGAGGCAAAAAAAATTATTGCGATCAATACCGATCCCGATGCTCCAATTTTTGAAGTATCGCATTATTCTATCGTAGGTGATGCGCGGGATGTTATCCCCAAGTTCATTGAAGCGTACAAAAGCAAACTGAAGTGACCGATGCCGAATTTCTTCCTTGACAATCCTGACGTCCAGTTCCATTTCAATGCCCTCGATCTAAAAGAAATCGTGAGGCTTGCTGAAAACGATTACGCGCAGTCGAGGCGGTTTCAGTATGCGCCGGTCAATTACGATGACGCTATGGAAAACTACAGGAAGGTGCTGGAAGTGGTGGGAGACCTTGCCGGCAATTACATCGCTCCGCGCGCCGCCGGTGTGGATCGAGATGGGGCGACACTGAGCGACGGGCACGTCGCGTATGCGGAAGGAACAAAAAAGAATGTGGAAGAACTTTCACAAGCAGATCTTATGGGGATGATCATTCCGCGAGAATATGGCGGATTGAATTTTCCTTTTACAATTTACATGATGGTCACCGAGGTGCTTGGGCGGGCAGATGCATCGTTAATGAACATCTTCGGGCTTCAAGACATTGGAGATACGATTCGGAAGTTCGGCAATGAGGATCAGCGAATGGAATTTCTCCCAAAAATCAGCTCCGGAGAATTTACGGGAGCGATGGCGTTGACAGAACCCGATGCTGGATCCGACCTTCAAGCGGTAAAACTCCATGCGTATCAGAACGAGAAAGGCGAGTGGTTTTTGCGCGGCGTTAAACGCTTCATCACCAATGGAAATGCACAGGTCATTCTCGTTCTCGCAAGGTCGGAAGTTGGAACAAAAGATGGCAGGGGCCTGAGTCTTTTCGTGTGTCGCGGCGGCCCTTCTGTGATAATTCGGCGTATTGAAAACAAGCTCGGGATTCACGGTTCGCCGACGTGCGAACTACAATTCAACGATACACCCGCACAGCTTGTCGGCAGCAGGAGATTTGGGTTGATCAAGTATGTCTTCGATTTGATGTTCCGCGCACGCATGGGAGTCTCCGCTCAAGCACTCGGCATTTCGCAAGCGGCGTTCGAGGAAGCCTTCAAATATGCGCGAGAGCGCCGCCAGTTCGGAAAGCCCATCGCTGAAATTCCGGTTGTTTCCAACATGTTGATCGACATGAAAGTAATGCTCGAAAGCAACCGGTCATTATTTTACAGCGCTGCACAGTGCGTGGACGAAAAAGAGAAGTTAGAAGAACTTATCGAGAAGAGAAAAGGCGATGGCAAGCCGGTTGCGGAAGAAACGCTGAGGCTCAAATACGTAACGAGAGTGGCCAATCTGCTTACGCCGATGACAAAATATCTGCTCGCCGAGGGGGCGAACAAAATCACCTACGATGCCCTGCAGATTCATGGCGGTACGGGCTATATGCGCGAGTTCCATGTGGAGCAGCTCGCCCGCGATGCGCGCATCACTAATATCTATGAGGGAACATCGCAAATGCAAATTGTTGCAGCATCGGGCGGCGTTATGAACGACGTGCTCTGCGACGTTTTCGAAGAGAATGAAAAGCGGGAGTTCATGGGTGGATTAACAAAACTCGCCGGCCATCTCAAAGAGATTCGGCAGCTCTTTCTCGCAAGTCTGAAGTATATTGTAGAGCGGAAGGATGTCGGATTTCAGGAAGTTGCGGCCAAGGACCTCGTTGAATTGTATAGCTACCTCCACATCGGTTACCTCTTGCTCCATGAGGCAGAAAAGGAACCCCGGAAGGTCTTTATCGCGAACCGGTACATTGTGAATGCTCTGGCGAATGCCCGCAAGAATGCCGAGGGGGTCAAGGACGAATTATTCGGCGATTTGCTCCATGCTAACAAGATTCTACATTAAGCTATTATATTCATAAGGAGAGTGCAATGACAA
The DNA here is from genome assembly GCA_963717445.1 of uncultured Bacteroidota bacterium. Lineage (GTDB taxonomy): Bacteria > Bacteroidota > Ignavibacteria > UBA10030 > UBA8401 > JAGVPT01. Next base: position 4,065,070 of record OY970334.1, read on the forward strand.
AGAAAAAACCATCCTACTACTATAGGATCTACGACAATGAAGAGAAATTTAATTACTTCAGAAGTTCGTACGAAGAGAAAAAGATAAGAAAGTTATTAAAGAAGTACGAGGTGGCTCATCAGGAGTACCACAACGCCGCATTTGTCGATTTCCTCAAGAAGCACGATCCCAAAGCAGAACTCATCGAAGTTGCTCCAATCTCGTACTAGTGTTTCGAGTCAAAAAGGAGGGTAGCATATTGAACGAGTGGCGATAATTTGTCTATTCAATGATTGGATTACTGTGTTGTTTCAGAGACGGCCGGATCAATCGGTCGCCAGTTCTAGATAGCTCTCAACCCGTAGAGAACACCAATGGTTCCAAACAAAACCAATAACGAACCTGCCACCTTGTTTATGATGTAGACCCCGCGCGTTGTTACCTTTTCTTTGAAAGTATATGAGAACCATACCAGAAACGAAAACCAGAGAAAAGAACCGCAAAAGACCCCTCCAATTAACAGTATGATCGAAACGTGGTACCCGATAATTTTGTTGACCCCGATAGCCGAAAATGCAGCTGCATAGCCAAAAAGAGTCAGAGGGTTAGTAATGGCCAGCAAGAAAGTGGAAACAAAGACCCCTGTTTCTCTAAAGTGTCGATGTAAAGTTAGATTGGTTCTGGGCTGAGATCGAAACGTGTAAATGCCGGCACATATAAGCATGATCCCTCCTAAGAAACGCATCCACTGTTGGTGGGAACTTACGAGGTCAAAGATGAGCTTTACTCCAAAAGCAGCCGCGAGCGCATAGATGACATCTCCAAATGCGCCACTCAAGGCAATAACAAAACCACGTCGAGTTCCATGGAGGATAGTACCTCTAAGGCAAAGAATTCCAATAGGCCCTATTGGAGCCGCCAGAGAGAACCCGATGATTAGGCCTTTGAGAAGGTAGATGAGTGGCATGGGCGCCAGTTTGTCCCCCCGCATGAATTTCAAAGAAAAAGGTATGTGTAAACGACGGGAGAGTCAAGAAAAAAAGCGTGAAATCGCAACAACATGTGAAATCGCATTGTGTGAAATCGCATTGGGTTTCAAGTCTGCTTCGGCAAGGGCATCTTCCTCGTCCTTGCTCGTTGGCTATCGGGATCATTTATATCGACAGCACTGATGCAATAGCCGCCTTTGCTTTCAAATAAATTGCAATCAGTTCTTTAACTCGGGCATGCCCTCGTCCGGTTTTGTACCACCGCTCACGTTTCATCGCTTCACTCCGAGTAGCATACTCCTCATGATGAATCATCACCCATGGACGATATGATCTTGTCGAAGTGACCCAGCCCATATTGTGCCGGTTTAGCCGAGCATCTATGTCGTTCGTTTGACCGGCGTATGAACGCTTATGCTTTTCAGAGTAAAGAATATAAACAAAGAAGTGTTCCACCTTGCGGAGAGCGTAGGATTCGAACCTACAAGGGCTTTCGCCCGCCGGTTTTCAAGACCGGTGCAATAGCCGTTCTGCCAGCTCTCCTAATCGGAATTATAGATACTGTTGAAGCTTAAATTATCTCCTTACGACCGTCCTCCACAGGAGGATGCAATAGCCGTTCTGCCAGCTCTCCTAATCGGAATTATAGATACTGTTGAAGCTTAAATTATCTCCTTACGACCGTCCTCCACAGGAGGATGCAATAGCCGTTCTGCCAGCTCTCCTAATCGGAATTATAGATACTGTTGAAGCTTAAATTATCTCCTTACGACCGTCCTCCACAGGAGGATGCAATAGCCGTTCTGCCAGCTCTCCTAATCGGAATTATAGATACTGTTGAAGCTTAAATTATCTCCTTACGACCGTCCTCCACAGGAGGATGCAATAGCCGTTCTGCCAGCTCTCCTAATCGGAATTATAGATACTGTTGAAGCTTAAATTATCTCCTTACGACCGTCCTCCACAGGAGGATGCAATAGCCGTTCTGCCAGCTCTCCTAATCGGAATTATAGATACTGTTGAAGCTTAAATTATCTCCTTACGACCGTCCTCCACAGGAGGATGCAATAGCCGTTCTGCCAGCTCTCCTAATCGGAATTATAGATACTGTTGAAGCTTAAATTATCTCCTTACGACCGTCCTCCACAGGAGGATGCAATAGCCGTTCTGCCAGCTCTCCTAATCGGAATTATAGATACTGTTGAAGCTTAAATTATCTCCTTACGACCGTCCTCCACAGGAGGATGCAATAGCCGTTCTGCCAGCTCTCCTAATTGGAATTATAGATACTGTTGAAGCTTAACTTATCGCCTTACGACCGTCCTCCACAGGAGGATGCAATAGCCGTTCTGCCAGCTCTCCAGAATTTCTTATAAGGTACAAAAGTGTGCGAGGGAAAACAAGAAAAACTTTGAGATGTGCCGACCTCCCTAAAATAATGCATGTGACGATGATCAAGCCGGAAGATGTCCGGAGGATCGGTTGGTAGTGCCTTAATTTGGGATAGGAATAAAGCTTGCTCGCGCAAAGTCGCTGAGGCGCAAAGAGAATTGATACGTTTTCCTTGCGGCTTGACGTCTTTGCGTGATATTTTCCTCTTCCCATAAAAAACCCTTGAGCTTTATTCTAATTAAGGCGCTACTGATCGGTTCATCCCCTTGATTTTTATCCCATTTTCCGGTAGGTTAGTGGCGTTCAACCAACACTTGTACCCAACATTTATACTATGGATCAACTTCTTTGTGGGAAGTCATTAACCAGCGCTCATTACTGATTCGAGAACCGAATGAAGTGCGTGTTCTGCGTTTAGTACGAGACAGCGGGGAAATATCGCGTATCGAAATTGCCAAAGCGTGTAACCTTAATAAAGCCTACGTTTCCGAGCTTGTCGCTAAGCTAATTCAAACCGGATTTCTGGAAGAAACGGGAAAAGTCGAAGCAAACGATAAGGTTGGAAGGAAAAGAATGCTTCTGCGATTTCTTCCGCTAGCCGGCCTTGTCGCCGGAGTCGACATCGGCATGACCCACGCAACGATCGTTCTTACGGACCTTAACGCCGCCGTTCTTAGGAAGAAAACGTTTTTCTATTCTTTAGAGACTCCTGCGAAAAAAGTGTTGTCAAACGTCGTCGACACAATTACGTCGTTGCTGGTCGAAACAAATGATTCTCAATCAACGCTGGTCGGCATCGGCGTCGGTGTTCAGGGGTTGATCGATTACAAAACGAATACGCTCATGGTATCGTACAATAAAAAATCGTGGGAGGGTGAATCGTTGAGTGCTGAATTAGAAACGCATTTCAAAGTACCAATGTATGTTGAGAACGATGTAAAGGCAATGACTCTCGGTGAATACCTGCTCGGATCGGCAAAAGGGATCAAGAATCTTGTGTACCTGTTCATCGGCGACGGTCTTGGTGCGGGGATCATGATTAACGGACATTTACATCGAGGTTTTACGTCGAGTGCCGGGGAAATCGGATATACAGAACTGGAGCCTGCGTCACACTATAAAGAACAATTTCCGTTTCTCTATAACGGACAGTCAATTTTTGGTCAAATTCTTACGGACACTAATATTGTTGAAAGCTACCGAAGAAATAGCGTAGGGCATGCCGAAGAGAAAATATCGGTGGAAACGGTTGCAGATAAGGCGAAGAATGGCGACAGCACTGCCCGGCAAATTATCATTGAGTGCTCTTCACTCCTTAGCAGTCTTTGCATCAATCTCATCAACACTCTGAATCCGGAGCTGATTATCATCGGGGGAAAACTCTCACAATGTTATCCAAAAATAATCGATCTCGTGCAGGAGACGATCCATAAGGATTTGTTGTCTGTTCCCGCAGAAGCGGTGATGGTGAGAGCCGCAACCAGGGGAGAAGAAGCAGTCGCCTTGGGAGCGACGGGCTTGGTGCTGTACGAAATGTTTGAACCTCTCCACACAATCTCCTTGAACGCTTCACGAAGATATTCGTTCGTAAGACCGAGCACATCAATTGCAGATTAAGATTTTTTAGCTTCCCGCATTTTTAGCCGCACACGTTAATTCCATTCGAAGAGTTTCGCTACTATCTAACTTGTCAATTCTAAAAGGACAATTTCACTAAAAGGACATTTGAAGAATAGGTCGAAACCTATTTTCAAATGCCCGTTATTGCAGGGATTAGTATAAAATGTGCAAATGCTGAATCAAGAAGGGGCATAATCGAGCTTACGGTAGTATGGAGATATTCCCAGTTTGAAATTAAAAAGGTTACTATGAATGGACGGAGGCTCCCATAATCTCTTTACCAAGAGAAGGTTAAAATTATTCAAAAAAGTACTTGACAATAAGAGAAGAAAGGCCTATTATCGAATTAGTTTGTTTATACAACAAACTAATTATTTGCATAATTCCGTCAGAAAATACAAAAGGATTGTAGTTAATTAGTTTGTTGAAACGATGAATTAATTGTAGGTGTTCAGCCGGCAAATGAAGAAAAGGTACGATCAGATTACAAGTATTAATCCAAAGGTTGGGCGGAATATCAACAGAGCAATTATTCTGAACGCGGTCCGAGAAAAACAACCGATTTCACGCACCGAAATTTCTGAGATCACAGGGCTGAATAAAAGCACGGTTTCGAATATTGTTTCAACTCTTCTTGAAGAAGATTTGGTTGTCGAAGAGATTGTGAAAAATCAAGTTGTAGGAAGAAACCCGTTGGACCTCAGCATTAAACGGGAAAAGAATTTTGTCGGAGCTATTTACATTGATTCGGTTCACACGACACTAGCTATTGTTGACATCGACGGAACGTTGATCAATAAAATGACGATTGAGACAAAACCGCGTGACCCAAAGACATTCATCCCTTTTTGTCTCGATTCTCTAAAGAAGATGCATTTAAAATTTCACTCCCGTTCTTTACGAGGCATCGGAATTTCTGTCGCCGGAATCGTTGATTCGGCTCATTCTCGAGTTGCCTATTCCTCCAATCTCGGCTGGCAAGATCTGGATATTGGATCGATCGCACAAGAGAGCAGTCCGGAAATTGAACTTATCACGGTTGAAAATGATGCAAAGGCTTCGGCCCTTGCGGAATTGGTTTTAGGCAAACACGGAATCACATCCTCAAATTTTATTTTCCTTTCCATCGGCACGGGCATCGGCGCAGGAATAGTTGTTGATAACCATATCCTGAGCGGCAGTTCACATGCCGCCGGAGAGTATGGTCATATGACGCTCATTGAAGGTGGGGAACCATGTTCTTGTGGCAATAAAGGGTGCTGGGAAATGTATGCTTCGGACCGTGCAACGCTAAATTACTATTTGACCCGTAGCGGGGCGAAGGATAATCATAACGAAAAAATAACAATCGAAGATCTCATCGGACTTGCGCTGGAAGGGAACACAAGCGCGATCGAGGCGTTTCGTAAATCGGCGGAATACATCGGGCTGGGGATTGCCAATATTATTCGCACGATCGACCCTCAAAATATCATCATCGGCGGGTCCATCATCAAAGTGTGGAATACGATATACCCTGTCATTATGGATACGGTGTACAAGCGGGGGTTTTTTGGAAAACAGCGGAACACGTTAATTCTCCCGACTTCGCTGACCGATAATCCGCCATTGCTTGGCGCTGCGGCGCTGTCTATTCGTAAGATTTTCACTGATTACAGAATTGTCATCTAATTGAAAACCACATAAATGCAAAGTCAAAAATTTACAATCGGTATTGACATCGGCGGCACAAATACAGTTGTCGGTCTTGTTAACGGTAACGGAGAATGCATCGAGAGAACAAAATTTCTCACTCAGGAATGTCCTTCCATTGAAGATTTCAAAATGAAATTGGTAGGAGGGATATCGGAGCTTTCTCAAAAACTGGCAGCCGTGCCAGCGATTGCCGGAATCGGCATCGCGGCACCGGCGGCACGGCATCGCGAAGGCACCATTCAAAGTCCTGCAAACCTTCAATGGGGAACAATTGACATTGTGAAATTGCTGAAGCCCTACTACAAACTCCCTATCGTTCTTACAAACGACAGTAATGCGGCGGCTCTCGGAGAAATGAAATTCGGGCTGGCAAAAGGAATGAAAAATTTTGTGGTCATCACAATGGGGACGGGTTTGGGAGCCGGCATCGTCGTTGACGGCCGGTTGTTGTATGGCGAGAATGGAGTGGCCGGAGAACTCGGGCACATGACCATTGAGCCGGGAGGACGGCTGTGTGGCTGTAAGAGGCATGGCTGTGTTGAGACGTACGTTTCCGCAACAGGCATCCGGCGAACCGTGTTTGAACTCTTGGCCCGGTCTACCGAAGAGTCCGAGTTGCGTGAGATAAGCTACAACCGCCTCACGGCGGAAAAGATCCATGAACTTGCACGCCGCGGCGACCCTATTGCAATTGAAGCCTTTGAAATCACTGGAAAACTATTGGGACGCGTGCTTTCGAACGCCGTTGCCGTGTTCGACCCGGAGGCTATTATCCTGTCCGGGGGGTTAATGCACGCCGGGGATTTTTTGCTCGAACCAACGACAAAGTCGTTCGGTGAAAACGTCCTGTTGCTCCACAAAAGAAAAGCGGTCATCCTAATATCTCAATTGAAAGATGGTGAAGCGGCGATCCTTGGCGCAAGTTCACTTGTCAGCGATGGAGCGGTTGCGCTGTCCGACGGTTCTCGGACGGATACTGAAGCCATTTCGGGAAATGTGATGTTTCAGGGTCAAGGGTAAGAGTGTACCAAGTTCATTATTCAACACATGAATTGTTTAATGCAGTACCGATCAACTCCTCAGGTTCAACTGAAAGCGACAGAGGCCTTTTTCAATAAGAAGCAAAAATTGAAAGAGAACACTATGCTCAAGAAAATACTTCTCGTTGTTGTCGTGCTGATTCCGTCGTTGTTGAGCTCGTTTGCCGTGGCAGCGTCGGGATCAAATATTGTCGGAATTGTAAAGGACACAAAGACGGGCGAGCCACTCCCCGGTGCCAACGTTGCTCTTACCGGAACCAGTCTCGGTGCTTCGACCGATGTTGACGGCAAATACGTTATTCGAAATGTGCCGCCGGGGAATTACACAATTCGCGCATCGTACATCGGTTATGAACCGGTAGCAGCCGGTGTTCAAGTCATATCCGGAGTAGAGCTCAAACAAGATTTCAATCTCACCAGTGTGGCGATCCAGGGTGAAGTTGTTGTCGTCACTGCTCAGGCGGCCGGTCAGAACGAGGCGATCAACAAGCAGCTTTCGTCGCAACAGATCGTCAGTGTTGTTTCGGCTGCACGAATTCAAGAGTTGCCGGATGCCAACGCCGCCGAGGCGGTGGGAAGACTGCCAGGCGTTGCAATTCTCAGAAGCGGGGGTGAAGGAAATGAAGTTATTGTCCGCGGCCTTCAGCCAAAGTACAACGCCATTATGATTGATGGAGTGCGGATGGCCTCTTCTAATTCCAGCGATCGAAGCACTGACTTAAGCATGATCTCACCGTACATGCTTGAAGGAATTGAGGTCACAAAGGCCGTTACTCCGGATCAGGATGCGGATGTGCTCGGAGGAACTGTAAATTTTAAATTAAAAGAAGCGGGTGCAGACAAAGAAGGCGTGGGGATCAATCTTTTAGCCGAGGGAGGGTACAATGGGCTATCCAATGCAGAGAACCCGCTTAATAATTATAAATATGTCGCCAGCGTGGAAAACAGATTTTTCGATGATCGCAGTTTAGGTCTCTTCGCCCAGGCAGATTTAGAGAGACGGAATCTTGCATCGAATGAATTTGGCGCTTCTTTCTTGCACTTGGGAAGCAGTACCACCGACTATATCACCCAAAGCCTGAATCTTGACAACGTCCCGCGGGACCGGCAACGTGCTAACGGAACCATTGTTATGGACTACAGGCTACCCAACGGGAAGATTAGTCTGATGAATTTCTTCAGCTCGGGTACCACCACTGTTCAAGATCGGGGAGAAGTATTCGACATTCAAAATAATCTGCACGACTATTCATTGGCGTACTCGAAAAGCACCGTGAATATCATCACGAATACTCTTGATGCAGACCAGCAACTTTCCATTTTTCATGTTGATGCAAAATTCTCTCACACTTATTCCGAAACCGACGACCCGGGAGACTGGACAATCGGTTTCAAACAAGCGTCGGCAGGCCTTGCTCCTTTTCTCAATCAGGCGAATTTGTATCCCGAAGAAATTCCAAAGTCCACGAACAACGATCTCAGTTCTACATATCTCAACAGTCTTACCTCCGATAATAGTTTTTCAAGAGAGCGCGCGTTGACTGCATCTCTCGATATGGATACACCCCTGAATATAACCGATAAGGTCAGCAGCATAATAAAATTCGGCGGAAAATATCGGTATCAAACTCGATCGTACGACTATAATCAGTATAGTGGTCAGGGGCTGGGCCTTACTAGCGCCAATTATATCGACAACCTGATTGCCGCTCATTTCCCGGGGACGGCGCAGTATGTCAACACGACCAGCATACCGATGGGGCCTTTTGTGGATCCAAACTTCAGCTATGGGAAGTTCCTCAATGGTGATTATACCATGGTTCATCCATTAAATTTTGGCATGTTGTCTGATCTGGCAAATTTTGTGAGAAGCAACGCAAGCATCATTCAACAAAACGATGCGATCTCTTATTTTTACGACAACTTTAATTCGGCAACCAACAATTATACCGGCCATGAGGATCAAAGTGCATTCTATGCTATGGCGACGGTCAATATCGGCCCGGAAATTTCTATTATTCCGGGAGTGCGGTACCAGGATTTGCAAACCACCTATTCAGGATCCCGAGGTATTCAAACGACTGCATCTGCAACGGGGGGCGGCCCTTATCTCCACTATGACACCACGCTCACTGTTGACCATGCTTATTGGCTTCCCGATCTCACTCTTCGGTACAAGCCTCTTTCGTGGTTTGATGTGCGACTTTCGTACACAAATACATTGGCGTATCCGGACTACAATGCAATTGTACCGAGAATTGATGTGGCGACCGGCGGTGCTATTTCGTGGAATAATTACCAGTTGGTGCCTTCACGTTCGAGGAACTATGACGCGTATCTTTCTTTCTATGATAATTCTATTGGCTTGTTCACAGCAGGCGGGTTTTTGAAACAAATCGACGATCTGATTTATCCGTGGAATTTCTATGTGTCCGGGTCTAGTGCGACTCCTTACTACCCGCCTAATCTGGCAACGTCTGCTCCTAATGGTGAATACGACGTGTCGACATACGTCAACGATCCGTATCGTATTAATAACTGGGGGATGGAGTTCGACTGGCAGACACATTTTTGGTACTTGCCCCGGCCCTTCGATGGATTGGTATTGAATGTCAACTACACGCACATTTTTTCTCGAGCGCAGTATCCTTACACGCTCGTAGAAAAAGTCGGGCGCCAGATCGTGTATGTTGATACAGCCTTTACCGATCGCCTACTCGACCAACCGGATAATATCGCCAATCTCTCGATTGGATATGACTACAAAGGATTCTCCATTCGTGTCTCGATGCTGTATCAAGATAATATCTGGACAAACTCTGATATTTGGCCGCAAACTCGGGCTTCAACCGCCGCATACACACGTTGGGACATTTCGGTCAAGCAAGCATTGCCATGGTACAATCTGCAATTGTTTGGTGATCTCAATAACGTGAATGGTGCTGACGATGTCAGCGTAATTCAGGCAGCAACCGGTGTGCCGCGATCTGAGCAATCTTATGGTCTGACCGCGGATATGGGACTTCGGTGGCAGTTTTAATTCTAAAGAAAATAATTGGATCCAATATAAAATTGCGGAAAAAATTAAATCACAAAGCATTATGTTTTTTTAAAATAACGGTTATGCATAGAAGGAGGTGAGACGGCATATCTGTGGCAAGAGTTACAAGAAGTAGAAACACCAATACACCTAAACATCAAAAGGAGAGCAGTTATGAAACAGATACTTACCGCAGGAATTCTTGCGACGCTGGTGGTGCTCTTAATGGCACCTGTTCAAATGTTCGCCGCAGGAGATACCCTTGTTGTGTATGCAAAAGGCCCGACTCTGGATAAAGTTATTTTGGGCGATACACTTGCAAATGGTACTAAAGTGCATCACGTCTATGAGCTTGTCTCGCGCGATTCAATGTACATTTTTGATGCGACGATAACGACGAATGCAAATATTACAGTGCTCGGAGTGCCGGACCCGGTCACCGGGCAACTACCTGGGATCCAACCTGATGTCCTCGCAGACAACTCGATTCCCGGAGGACCGTTCACGGTCAACGGAAACGGACTTTGGGCATCGTTCCAAAATCTCTATCTTCTCGGAATTGCTGTTAATAATGCAGTCAACTATGGTTCCGGGCAAGCCATCCAAATCTCGGGTGACAGTGTAAGGCTTGCTACGAACAACGTTGTATTCGAGCAATGGTCGCAATTTGCAATCGGTTACGCCGGGAACTGGGACAAATTCTTCATTACGAACTGCAAATTCAGGAACATGACTACAGAGCCGAACCAGTGGTATGTCGGTGAAGTCCTTCGCAATGAAAATTACATTGGTGCGTTCAAAACCGATACCACCATTTTACGATACAATACCATGCTTTTTGTGAGCGGCTATGCTACCGCCGCAACGGGAGGAATCGTTTCGTACTATGAATTTTCCCATAATAATGTCATCTATACATTTAAAAATCCTTTCTTCCTCGATAGGATGGTTAATGCAAAGTTTGACAACAATATCTTTTATGCAGCCTATGCCGGCGGCGAAAACAAGACGGAGTATGCCGGCTGGGATTCATTCGATGCAAATACTGGCCCCTCGATCATTACGATGGGATTACTCGATTCAACAACCGCTTCTCTTCTTCTCGGCCATGCTTCGACAGGTGCAGGAGACCCTGCCGCCGAATTGTTGAGAAAAGTCGAAGTGAAAAACAATGTTTATTATTGGCCTTCTGCCTTAACGACTTTTTACACTGCGTGGAATGATACCGCTCATCTCGATTCTATTTATACAACTCAGTGGATGAATACTTCTACTACTAATTTCTTCTCGAACCCTACACTATGGCCCGGATTCGTGCAATCAGGGAACCAGAGCGTCGATCCAGGATTCGGTGCTTCAATCACCGGAGCGACGGGTGCCGGAACGGGCAATGCCAACGGCGTCGGCCTGTTGAATTGGTTTACAGAAGTAAGAACTGGAACCGGGACAACGGATCTTTACGGGTATCAGTTGACTCAAGTTGGCAGTTCGGCTACCTGGGTTCCTACGTGGCCTCTTCCTGAAGCAGCAGATTTGAAATACAGTAACACTTCGTTAAAAACTGGTGCAACCGACGGCGGTCCAATTGGCGATCCGTATTGGTTTACCGGTACTCCGACTGCTGTTAGAGCAAGCGCAATTGCGCCAAAGACTTTCACATTGTCGGAAGCATACCCGAATCCGTTTAACCCGAGCACGAATATCCAATACACTCTCTCAAACGCGGGCGTAACAAGCTTGAAAGTGTATAACGTTCTCGGCCAGCTTGTGAAGACCGTTGTCGATAACCTTCATCAAGAAGCTGGAACATATACTGTCCATGTAGACATGTCGAATGTGACGAGTGGCGTATACTTCTATACTCTTGAGCAGGGTCAGAATCGGCTCGTTCACAAAATGATGTTGCTGAAGTAATCGCTTTCTTTCTCCTATCCTACTATCACAGGGGGCGCCATTGTGGTGCCCCCTGTGATTGCGTTTGAAATAAGGCACGTTCCGGTATTCCAAGATGGCGATGGCTCTTTAGGATCAAGAGTGGTACATTCGATCCGTATAGGCCAATTGTGCAAAAGAAAAACCTTGACCTTCCATTGTGATCCCTCCTGACTGTGTACCGGTACCTTCATTACATCGTCTTGGACTCTAAGCGGTGAGTGCGATGGTACGGCGGAGGAAGATCAAAAAAATTGTCTTCGATGAAGAATAAACAATGAGCAACGCATTCCAACATCGATCCCTCTACCTGCTTTCCCTGCTGCTTCTGATATCGGTGCATGCGCATGGGCAATACCGTGTTGTCGGATACTATCCAATGTGGGAGCAAACAACATTACCTGCCTCAAGCGTGGAATATAATTTTCTTACTCATATTAACCATGCCTTTGCTTGGCCAGACACAGACGGAAGTATCTCGTCGGATGATACCGTTGCCGATACGGCTCTCATCAATACCACTCATCGGGCTGGCCGCAAAATCCTTCTTTCATTTGGCGGGGCTGGTACAACTCAAACGGAAAATTTTGCGACGGTCACGGCTGATACATCACTCCGTAGAACGTTTGTCAATAATATTGTTTCGCATCTTGCTGCGTTCCATTATGATGGTGCCGACCTGGATTGGGAGGGACCATCGAGCGTCGTAGAGAAGGCGAACGAAGTGGCCTTTGTTCAGGAATTGCGTGCTGCATTCCGTGCTGTTGATACCACGTGGCTTATTACGATGGCAATTGGAGCCTCGGATTGGTCCGGCCAATGGCGCGATTTTGCAGCGCTCGGCCCTTACATAGATTGGTTCAATGCAATGGAATACGATTTTCACGGGAGTTGGAGTACGATTGCCGGGCACAATGCTCCTCTCAATATTGGCACTGACCCTACCACCGACCCGGATTATTACTCGATTGCTCAAAGCATTCAGTACCTTGCGGGAACTCGCGCAATTCCAAAAAATAAGTTAGTACTCGGCCTTCCGTTTTATGGTAAATTATTCGGGACATCCACACTCTATACTTCGTACACTGGAGAAGAAGACCTCGCCTACAGCGATATCGTGAAAACACTGCAGAGTGGAACTTGGACATACACCTGGGACAGCGGATCCGATGCCCCGTACTATACATCGACACGTCCTGCGCAACTTATCACGCTTGATGATTCAACATCGATCGCGCTCAAATGCCAGTATGCAAAAACTCAAGGGTTGTCCGGTGTGATGATCTGGGAAATCGGTCAGGACGTCATCGGTCAGAATCAGCCTCTCATGGATGTTGTCGGCAGTCAAACAATAACGACAAGTGTCGCATCTGAGTCCCGTTCGAATATCATTCCGACGGGATTTGTTTTGTACGACAATTATCCGAATCCATTCAATCCATCCACGACAATTCAATTTGCAGTGCCCGCTGCTTCCCATGTTTCTCTTAAGGTCTTTGATCTGCTTGGACGAGAGGTGGCAACCCTGCTCGATGAATACAGCATTGCCGGCGTCCGAAGCGTTCGCTTCGATGCTTCGCAATTCCATCTCGCCAGCGGTGTGTACTTTTACCGGATTCAAGCCGGGTCTTTTGAGCGGACAAAAAAAATGGTTCTCATGCAATAAAGGCTTTGCAGCGTCCGAACGACAGGAATATCCATGTCGAGCAATAATGAAATAAAACTGCGTCACCCGGCCCTCTGGGTTCCGACGCTCTATACGGCGGAGGGTTTACCGTTCGTTGTCGTGAACGTTGTTTCCGTCCTCATGTACAAGAGCATGGGAAGAACCGACGGTGAGATTGCATTTTTTACGACGCTTGTTGCTTTGCCCTGGATGTTGAAACCGATTTGGGGTCCGGTTCTTGAAATGTTCAAAACAAAAAAGTATTTCGTGATTGCAACACAATTTGGCGGAGGAGTCTTATTCGGCCTGCTTGCCCTCACGTTGCAGCTTCCAAATTTCTTTCAGTGGTCGCTCGTACTTTTTGCCATCATTGCTTTTAATTTTGCAACGCATGACATTGCCGCGGACGGCGTCTACGTCAACGTTCTTTCGGATAAACAGCAATCGCAGTACGTCGGCTGGCAAGGGGCGTTCTACAACGTCGGCAAAATTCTTTCACAAGGAGTCTTTGTCATCATTGCCGGAAAACTTGAGATCACGCTCGGTATAGTTCCGGCCTGGGGAATTGTGATGGGGATGTTTGGGGCGATCCTTATTGTTCTTAGTCTTTACCATGCCAACGTACTTCCCAGCGGGGGCGTTTCGGGGAATGTGCAAACAATGAAGGAAGGTTTTGCAACATTTAAAGAAGTTGTAAAGACATTCTTTCAAAAAAAATATATTTGGTGGGGGATTGTTTTTTTAGTGTTGTATCGTTTCGCCGAAGGGCAGGCAATAAAAATAGTTCCCCTTTTTATGCGGGCCACGCGTTCACACGGCGGACTTGGACTCTCAACCGAAGACATCGGTTTATTGTACGGATTGTTTCCGCCGCTGGCATTTATCCTCGGCTCTGTTCTGTCGGGATATTTCACTGCAAATCGTGGGCTGCGAAAATCGCTCTTTATCCTTTGCTGTTTCTTCAATATTCCATTTGCCGTGTACACGTTTCTCGCCATTGTCCAACCGGTGAATTTCTATGTGATCGAATCGGCCGTCGTTTTTGAGTACTTCGGGTACGGATTCGGATTTATCGGATTGACATTATTTATGATGCAGCAAATCGCTCCAGGAAAATACAAAATGGCCCACTATGCATTCGCGACGGCGTTGATGGCGCTGGGGTTCAATATACCGTCGATGCTAAGCGGGTTTTTAAGCGACTTTTTGGGCTACAGAGATTTCTTTATTTGGGTAGTCATTGCGACGATCCCGTCGTTTCTTGCCACATGGTTTGTGCCATTCCGTGAAATACATGAAGGCGACCAATATACGAAATGAGACTTCTGAATAAATCCAAAAGTATGGATCGCGCAAAGACGCAAAGCCGGAAAATGATTCAAAAATAGAATTTTCGCGCCTTTGCGGCTCGGCGAGATACGATTTTTCAAATATCTCAAAGTAATTGTATTCCAACTTAAAACGAGAATGAAAACTGGAAGCGGTTTATCCTATTCAATAATATTCGTCATTCTGATGTTCACTTCCGGCATGGGGCAGCAGAAGGAAATTGTCGGTTATTTCCCATCCTGGAATTGGGAACATAAAAACTCCCTCATGACCTATGATAAAATCCCCTTCAATGAACTGACGATTATAGACTACGCTTTTTGGCATCCGCTCCTTGACGGTAACATCGCTGGTATCAATCCCGTCGGAGATAGTCTCATTCTGTATGGAACGATGGGCAAATTGCCCCTCGTGGCTCTTGCACATGCCAACAATGTTAAGGTAATGCTATCAATCGGCGGGTGGGAAGATTCTCAAAATTTTCCTACAGTAGCTTCAACGGGATTGCTTCGCGCAACGTTTGCCCATGCATGCGTCGAAGCGGTAAAGAAATTCGACTTTGATGGAATTGACATCGATTGGGAATATCCCGGTTACGTTGAGCACAATGGGACGCCCGCAGATTTGGTCAATTCTACAGAGCTGCTCGAAATTCTTCGTGATAGTCTCGACGCGTACGGAATGCAAGTTCGCAAAACAATTCTCCTCTCCGCCGCGCTTTCCGCCACTGCGGATCATCTTTCAGGCTATGATGTCAAAAAATTGGCAAGTATCCTTGATATGTTGAATGTGATGACCTACGACTACAACGGCTCGTGGTCTCCTCGCAGTGGTCACAATTCACCCCTCTATGCTTCGACGATTGGAGATAGCGTACGCAATATTGATGCAACGTTTAAACTCTTCACGGAAGATCTTCACGTCCCAGCCTCAAAAATCAATCTTGGTATTCCCTTCTATGGCCACTCGTTCGCGCAATGCACAACGTTAAACGGAGAATACCATGGAAGCGATACAACCCTGTTTCCCGGCGGCGATGTGAACTATTATTCTCTTGTTCCATACGTAGATAAATATCGCCATTGGGATGAGAACGCCTGTGTTCCGTATCTCGTTTTTCCCGGAGCGAACACACTGGTATCTTACGATGATGAAGAATCGATCAAGCTCAAAGCTCAATATGTTCTCGACCATAAAGCGCGTGGTGTTATTATCTGGGAGATCACCGGCGATTATTTGAAGGACGGAAAATCGGCGTTATTGGATGCTCTGTATAAGAAATTTTCTTCTTATCATGGATCAAAATAAAAAGGAACTTCATGCGATACGGATATTTTGATAACGAAAACTATGAATATGTGATTGAGCGTCCCGACGTTCCTGTCTCGTGGACAAATTATCTTGGCGTGAAAGATATGTGCACCGTCATTTCCCATAATGCAGGCGGGTATTCGTTCTACAAGACAGCAGAGCATCATCGGATCACCCGTTTTCGTCAGAATGGTGTGCCCTTGGATCGTCCGGGTCATTATGTGTATATCCGTGACGATGAGACGGGCGAGTACTGGTCAATCTCATGGCAGCCGGTAGGAAAAGATCTGTCAAAAGTGAAATATCAATGCAGGCACGGCCTTTCGTATTCAAAATTTATCAGCGACTACAAAGGAATCCACGCGGAACAGCTCCTTTTCATTCCAATTGCTGACGATGTCGAGCTGTGGAACGTGAAAATAAAAAATAAAAACGGGAAGCCGAAAAACCTCAGTATTTTTTCATACGTGGAATTTTCTTTTCATCACATAGAAATCGATAACCAGAATCTGCAGATGTCCTTGTACGCCAGCGGCTCGAATTATGACGATGGCATCATCGAATACGATTTTTTCTACGAACCGTGGACCTACCATTACTTCACGTCTAATATCAAACCGGATAGTTATGATTGTGTCCGCGACCGCTTCCTTGGTTCCTATCGGACAGAATCGAACCCCATTGCGGTAGAACGGGGATTCTGCAGCCAAAGCAGTGAGCTTGGCGGGAATCACTGCGGTGCGCTTCACAAGAAGGTAACGCTTGCACCGGGTGAAGAAGCTCAACTCGTTTTTATGCTTGGCGTAGGCCCCCGGTCAACCGGGAAAAAGATCCGGGAAAAATATTCCAGCCTTAAAAATGTTGAGGATGCGTTTCTGGAACTTGCAACCTACTGGAGACGAAAACAATCGATGTTCAAATGTTCGACGCCGAGCGATGGCTTCAATACGATGGTCAATACATGGACCCTTTTCCAGGCGGAGACGTGCGTTGTCTGGTCGCGCTTTGCTTCCTTCATTGAAGTCGGCGGGCGGACAGGTCTGGGATATCGTGACACATCACAAGACGTTATGGCGGTTCCTCATTCCAATCCTGAAAAAGTACAACAGCGCCTCATCGAGCTTCTTCACGGCCAGGTAAGCAAAGGATACGGGCTGCATATTTTCGACCCGGAAGTGTTTTTGCCGCAGAAGGAAAAACTTCCGGGAGTAAGGCTTCCAACCGTCGTCCCGACATTGGCGCCGAGCGATATTATCCACGGCATGGAAGATGTGTGCTCCGACAACGCGTTGTGGATCATCGCTTCGATCTGTGAGTTCGTGAAAGAAACCGGAGACGGCAGGTTCTTCGACCACGTCGTTCCTTTTGCCGACAGAGGAGAAGGAACAGTCTATGAGCACATGAAGCGGTCTCTCGATTTTTCAGCAGAGCAAACCGCTGCAAACGGAATATGCCTCGGCCTTCGGGCTGATTGGAATGATTGCCTGAATCTTGGCGGCGGACAAAGTGCGATGGTTTCGTTTATGCATTACTGGGCTTTACAGGAGTTCGTTGCGGCCGCTGAATACCTCGGTCGATCTGAGGATGTTAAAAAATACGCGGCAATGGCAGCGCGAGTGTGCGCAGCGTGCGAAAAAGAGCTGTGGGATGGAGAATGGTACATTCGCGGCGTAACAAAAAAAGGGATCAAAATCGGAACGGCAAAAAACCAAGAGGGGAAAATATTTTTGGAGAGCAATAGCTGGGCGGTTCTTTCGGGAGCGGCGTCTGAAGAACGTGGAAAAAAGTGCATGGATGCAGTCCACAAATATCTCGCCTCGCCGTACGGCATTCATCTCTGCTGGCCTTCGTTCTCGGAACCGAATGATGATATCGGGTATTTGACGCGAGTTTATAAAGGCATCAAGGAAAACGGCGCAATATTTAGTCACCCAAACCCATGGGCGATGATAGCCGAGTGCAAGCTCGGAAGAGGAGAATTGGCGATGAAGCTCTACGATGCCCTCCTTCCATATAATCAAAATGACATGATTGAGATTCGCGAATCTGAACCGTACTCGTATTGCCAATTTATCATGGGAAAGGATCACACAGCGTACGGCAGATCGCGTCATCCGTGGCTGACAGGGAGCGCCGGGTGGACGTATACAGCAGCAACAAAATGGATTCTGGGAATTCGTCCAAGCTTCGATGAGCTGATCATTGATCCATGTATCCCAAAAGATTGGAAGGGATTTGAGGTCTCACGATGCTGGCGTGGAGCTACGTTTAAAATCCGTGTCGAAAACCCGCATGGGGTAAACAAAGGAGTGAAACAGCGTACGCTCAACGGCAAATTGATTCAGGGAGCAATCGTTCCGCAGAAAGCCGGGTCTTTAAATGAAGTGTCGGTGATTATGGGGTAGCACATTGATGTAAATTGTAAAAAGATTCTCGATGATCAGCCGTTGTTTCTACTTATTCTGGAAACACCATGGGCCGTCCATGGCTTCATCCGATGTTTTACAACCTAAAAGGAGGAATTTATCATGCTCGTAATCGTAAAGGATACCTATGATTTATTAAGCAAAGAAGCCGCCCGACTTGTCGCCGATCGCCTCCGCAAGAAGCCAAACCTTGTTTTGGGTCTCGCCACGGGGAGTTCTCCATTGGGTCTTTATAAAGAGCTTATCCGTATGCATAAAGATGAGGGACTGGATTTTTCTAAAGTCACAACGTTCAACCTTGATGAGTACGTTGGATTGCCGCCGACACACGACCAGAGCTATCATTATTTTATGCACGAGAATCTATTTAAACACATCAATCTTGATGCGCGGCACATCCATGTTCCTCAGGGAATGGCCAAGGATATCGATGCATTTTGCGCTTGGTATGAACAACGCATTACTGAATGCGGTGGAATCGATTTGCAAGTTCTTGGCATCGGAGGCAACGGTCATATTGCGTTCAATGAACCCGGATCATCGCTCGGTTCGCGCACCCGCATCAAGACTCTCACAGGAACAACGCGAGGGGATAATGCGCGATTCTTCAAAACAAAGGAAGAAGTGCCGCGCTATGCCATCACTATGGGGGTGGGAACAATCATGGACGCAAAGGAGCTCTTACTCGTCGCAAATAAAACGAACAAGTGTGATGCGGTTAAGTCTGCCGTTGAGGGACCAATCACGGCGATGTGCCCGGCATCAATTATCCAAATGCACCGGTCTGCGTTTGTCTTTGTCGACAAAGATGCAGCGTCGAAATTGACGGGAACATATAATGACACGTGGGAATCGAAAATATTCGACTAAGGCTCATTATCACGCAGCGTGATATCATTCTCGCGAGGAGCTGTAATCTATGATAAACAGAATATGTATTTTTGAAGATCAATTTTACCGTCATCTGTTGCCGCTCGTTTACACGCGGCCGGTTTACGATCTCCGTTGCGGCATCTTAAATTTGGGGCAGAAAATCCGCCACCAGTATCCAAATGCACAAAGAATTCTCCATGTCCGAAAGTATCTTTCCGAACTAGTCCGTGAGCGGAACCCCGGAATTGGCGTGAACAGCGTTGATGGAGATGGCTGTCTCTTTCTTAACGGTCGTCTTCTCGCGGCGAACGATCTGGGAGGCCGGATTCCATTAACAGGGAAAGATGTTCTGTATGTTCAGGGAGAGACCCTTGTTGCAGCACGGGTCAGTGGACCGTCGCTTGATCGTGTGCGTGGCGCGCTTCCTGAGACGATCTCAACTTCCTCATTCGGCGATATTTCAAAAACAGATATCAACGTGAAACTGGTCAATTATCCGTGGGATCTCATCAATAACAATGGCCAAGAGATCGTGTCCGATTTTGTCTCCCTCACACGTAACACGGATGTGCGAATCCGTGGAACAGTGTACGAAGGATCCCATCTCATGAACCGGGAGAACATCGTCATAGGCGAGGGATCCAAAGTCAAGCCGGGCGTTGTTCTTGATGCAGAAAATGGTCCCATATTCATCGGCAATAACGTTACGGTGTTTCCAAATGCGGTGATTGAAGGGCCGGCTTTTGTCGGCGACCGCTCGCTGATTAAAATCGGTGCGAAAATATACGAGAATACGAGTATCGGGGAAGTCTGCAAAGTTGGTGGGGAAGTGGAGGCTTCCATTATACACTCGTACTCGAACAAGCAGCATGACGGTTTTCTTGGGCATGCCTACCTCGGCCAATGGGTCAATCTGGGAGCGGATACAAACAACAGCGACCTTAAAAACAATTACGGCAGTGTCAAACTCGTAATCGACGGCGAAGAAATCGACAGTGGGTCGATGTTTATGGGTCTCATCATGGGCGACCATTCAAAGAGCTCAATTAACACGATGTTTAATACTGGGACGGTTGTTGGAGTGTCCAGCAATATTTTTGGCAGTGGATTCCCTCCGAAATTTGTAGCATCTTTCGCCTGGGGAGGGACAAATGGGATGGAAACGTACGAATTTGAAAGGGCACTTGGTGTCGCCAGGCGTGTTATGGGGCGGCGAAAACTAGAGTTGACAAGTGCCGAGGAATCCGTCCTGCGATCGGTGTTTGAATTGACCAGCAAAGATCGGAAAGCTGAAGGAACAAGCTCTCCCTAGATACATATTGACACTCGGTGCCCAGGGTTTGAGGAGCTTGGATTACATCATTGAGGTTTCTGAAAAATTGTCTCTCGCCAAGCCGCGAGGGCGCAAAAGACTCTTTTTCTAATGAAAGATGACCGTCACCTTAAAGGTGACGGTCATCTACAGGTTTATTTTCTCATACTCATACTTTTAAAATTATTCAGAAGTCTCTTAATTCATATTTGGAGGAGAACGTCAAGCAATGATGAGAGCATACGATGGAAGCTCTTCTGTAGAAGGCATTGAACTTAAAAGAAGCCGAAGAGAATTCAATTATCTGCCGTTAGAAAAAATTCGAATCATCGAAGTCGACAACTTCCCTCTGCTTGGAAAACTGGCCGCATTTCGATTTATAGAGTGGGTTATGAAAAACCCGGGCGGCGTTATTTCTTTGCCCACAGGCAAAACACCCGAACATTTTATCAAGTGGGTGAATCGCATTTTGGAGCGATGGGCGACAAAGGAAATTCAATCAATGTTGCAGGAATATGGGATCGATGGTTCCAAACGGCCGGACATGAAAAGTCTTTCGTTTGTTCAGATTGATGAATTTTATCCGATGGATTCTCAGCAACACAACAGTTTCAATTTCTATGTCCGGAAATATTATATCGACGGATTCGGCTTATCGCCCGAGAAAGCATTTCTGCTCGACTCAACTAGCCTAGGAATACCTCCCGGAAAAACCATGCGGGACATTTTCCCGGACGGCGTTGTCGATCTCTCGCTTCGCGTACGTCAAACACGAACGGAATTGGAGAGCCTTCAACGCGACACAATAAACCGCGTCGACTGGTTTTGTATGGATTATGAGCGCAACATCCGTGAAATAGGGGGAATAGGATTTTTTCTCGGCGGCATCGGGCCGGACGGCCACATCGCATTCAATGTGCGGGGCTCCAGCTTCTATTCTGTGACGAGACTGACCGGGACAAATTATGAAACACAAGCCGCCGCTGCGACAGACCTTGGGGGCATTGAAATTTCGCGGAGCAGGCTCGTCATCACCATCGGCCTCGCGACGATTACTCATAACGAATCTGCAACGGCGATCATTATTGCCGCCGGCGATGCAAAGGCATCCATTGTTCGCGAAGCCATAGAAGAACCGAAGAATCCAAAAAATCCCGCTTCCGCTTTACAGGATTTACGGCACGCAAGATTTTATTTGACAAAAGGGGCGGCAAGTCTTCTGACCGAACGCCGTTTTATTGACTTTTGTGCATTGCCGGCGTTCAGCGACGTTCACCGCGATGACATTGTCATCTCTTTGGCACTCAAGCATGGGAAGAGATTGGATGAACTGACAAATGCAGAATTTGAATCGGATAAATTTACTCATGAGCTGCTCCATCGCTCCAAAGAACGCCCAACCAACGTCATCGCCGCCGTTCAAAATTCCTTGCGCAAGAAGATTTCCAAGGGACTTGAGCCGCTGTTGAAAACGACCTTTCTCCACACCGAACCCCACCATGACGACATCACGCTTGGCTATCTCTCGTATTTGTACCATCTCGTTCGTGACCCGAGCAACGAACATTATTTTGCCAACATAACGTCGGGATTTACCGCAGTGTCGAACCACTATTATCTCTCCATTGTGAGAAAATTACATCGACACATGGAGCAGTCATCGTTTCTGGATCTTTTACATTCCGGATATTTCCACCCTGCGGATCAAACGAAGCGGGCGGAGGAAGTGTACATGTTTCTCGACGGCGTTGCCGCGAAAGCGCAAGAGGCAAAAGATGAAGCGGAAGCGCGCAGGGTATGCAGAAATTTTGTGGAAGTGTATGCGACACGGGATATCGATCTCCTTACACAAAAGATTGTTGAACTTGAACGCTATTTTGAGCATCAGTATCCGGGAGCGAAGGATCCTTCGGACGTACAGACTCTAAAGGGCATGTTACGTGAATGGGAAGTTGAGCTGCTGTGGGCATACTTTGGAATAAAGCCTTCGTCAATATTTCCACTGCGCTTAGGATTTTACCAAGGAGATTTATTCTCCGAAGAACCCGAAGTCAATCGCGATGTTGTCCCGATTTTTGAATTGATAAAAAGAATAAAACCGAATGTCATCACAGTCGCATTTGACCCTGAAGGAAGCGGCCCCGATACGCATTACAAAGTATTGCAGGCAACTGCGGAAGCCGTTCGGCTGTACCAGCAAGAAAGCGGCGATTCGAGCGTGAGAATCTGGGGCTACAGGAATATCTGGTATAGATTTACACCGTCGGCCGCCGATGTGATGATCCCGGTTTCTTTGAATACGTTGTCGCTGCTTCATACATCATTTATGAATTGCTTCGGTTCGCAAAGCGCCGCGTCATTTCCGAGCTACGAACACGACGGACCGTTTTCAGAGCTTGCACAAAAAATTCAAGTGCAACAATACTCAATGGTCAGAACATGCCTCGGCAAAGAATTTTTCCAGCAAAATCCGCATCCTCGGCTTCGCGGTGCGCGAGGGATGATCTTTCTCACGGAAATGTCGTTGCAGCAATTCTACGAGAAAGTTCGGCAGCTCAAAAAGCTCACGGAAGCGAAGAATTAGAAATTCCGGCAGCGTCCTAATTTGTTTTTGGAAAGAAAATATTAAATACTCATCCGGAGCGAAGTCGAAGGATCATTCAGTTGTTTGTCAGGTTCCTCGCATCGTTATGGGGAGAGTACATCCCCTGCATACAAAGATGAAAAAAATTCCGCTGCTGCCTGTTCGATAAATTCAATTGATATACGCCGTTTTCCTAATTGCTTCTTTCTGGAAGACTCCCCATCGCTCCATTTTTTTTAATTTTCGTTAAAAGCGTTCAAGGGAAAAATCCCTCAAATTTGCAACAAAGGGGGTATTTATATGATAGTATTATTCAATGGACTATAAAGGCAAAAAGAAAAATCGACAAAGTGATTTATATGTGTTTTTGTTCGCCACTTCTTCTTTTGTCGGGCTTTTTCCCTACGTATTTGAATCACGATGAATCATCCCCGAAGAATGCTTACACTTTGGCCAGGTGCGATTTCTCATTGGATCGGTGGATTATCCCAAGAAAAGCGGTATCGGTGTTTCCTATGTCGTTCAATTAAATAAAAAATAGAGTTGAATAGTAACAATCTGCTTAGTACCTTAAAAACCAGCCTTGATTTGGTAATTCGCGATCGAAGTTCATGAGACCAGTATCCCGCATTTGACTTTTTCAGCATCCACAATTGTTTTGATGAAGAGAACACCGCGATTATTTTTCAGCCTCATCCTTTTGCTGTCCATTCTTCTCTTTTCGAGTGAAGGGTTGGCCGAGGGGGGACTATCGCAAAGGAGCAAAAAGGAGCTTTTGAAAGAAAAGCGCCTTGAGCAAAAAGATCGCGACAAGATTAAGGCCGCGGGAATTTTTTCTATGTCTACATGGAAACATAATTATAGTTTTGGTAAAGCCGAGAAGAAGGGAATCGAAATATCATCCGTTCACTATAATACTGATGGCAATATTGTAGAAGAAACAACCTACAATCAGAATGACGGGACGATTTTTTCGACGACCACGTACCGATATAATCAAGATGGAGACCTCATTGAGGAGGTTACAATGAAGGGGGATGCGAAGACTAAAACAATTTACCGTTACGACTCAACCGGCAACAAAAAAGAAATGGTTTCGTACAAACAGGACGGAAGCGTGGACCGGAAGGGGATCTACATGTACGATGGCGATGATAATCTTGTGGAAAGTCTGGGGTACCTTTCGGATGGAAAATTATTCTCGAAAGAATTATATACCTACGATTCCAGCGGAAACGTGACCGAACAACAAAACAGTATCTCCTTGTTTACGTATGCCTATGATGATAACGGCAATATGATAGAAATGATAAAATACAGCAGAGATTTTAACAATCTTGATTCGGCGGAATATAACGTCGCCAACCGGATTAACTTTGACTACGATAGTTTGGGCAACTTATCGACCGAGATCGTTTACAAACCCGACAGCACCATCAAGGCAAGATCGACCTTTGCATACGATGGAAAGGGAAACCTTGTTACTGAGGTCGATTATTCTTCGGAAGGCCGAGTCGATTACACCGTGACTTATAAGTATGACAAGAGAGGCAATGTTATCGAAGAATCGGGTACGGAGAAGGACCGGCCGTTCAAAAACACATATAAATTCGACCGCAAGGGAAATAAAAAGGAATGGATCGTCTTTGACCAGATCAACGAACCCTTGTCTCTCGAAAGGTATGTTTACGGAAAATTCTCTGCGCAGAAAAGTGCTGAAGCTCCTGATACGAGTGTGCAGGCAGAATTCATCAAGCCGGATACTTCGGAAGCTCATGGCATGAATGAAGATCTTTTTCAATATCTGGGATGCCGGATTATCGCGTCCGATGGAGCATATCTGGGATTGGTCTGGGCCGACACGTCGCATCCCCACTCTATCGTGAATCCGTGGGGGCAATATGGGTTTGAAGGGTCTCCGACAAGTATTTTCAATCCAAATTGTCCGTACGGAGGATTGCGTGGAGTGTTCAGTCCGTTTAATAAAAGTTGTCCGAGTCCGCCATCGTTGTATCGCGAAGGGAAATTCGTATCGTACCTTAGCGACAATACTTCTTTCAATCCTCGCGTGCCCGCCTCGCGGTTAATAACGTTTTTAATGCAGCAAGCGAAATCTAAAGAGTGATGAGGTTTTCTTTGGGAGTCGCGGTAGTGACTCATTTTGAATGATCGTCTCGAAATCACCCTTCTTTCTCTGGCGCCAGAGAAAGAAGCAAAGAGAGCTTCTCAGAATCGGAATGCAGGCGATGCTTTCTCACACACAGCCGGGAGAAAACTGCTCCCGCTTGCCACCTGCACATGCCAGCCGTTTTCTCAACGCACGCATCGCCTCCCCACCCGCACTGCTGCCGATTCCGAGGATACAGCACATGCAGCTTTTGCAACATTAATCGAAATCGTCAGGTCGGCGGGTGGGAAGGATTCAATCGAAGGGTTTCAATTTCGGCGCTTGACCATCAAACCACAATATTCGACGCCCTCTTGCGCCGAAATTGATGGCATGTGCGGCTGGGATTGAATCCGTGTGTTACGATTTCGAGAGATTTCTTTGGTTACTTTTCCCGCTTCTATTAAAAATTTTAAAGAGCGGGAACCCGTACAGCGGGACTTTCTTGGAAAGAAAGTGACGTACACTGACTCCAACAGACCTCAGACGCTCGTTTTTCTTTGTCAAAATGAGTCACTACCGGAGTCGCTGCTTGTTTGCGTTCCCGTCAAAAGTTTGCTATCTTTTTAATTACAGGTTTCTTCCGGGAACACGACCGTTTCGGCAGAGGTGAGCGAGTGGCGCATGATGTGAACGTTTGCTGTTGCGCAGGATGTCTAAGCTGAAGAGTTCTGCTCCTGGATTTTTTAGGTTGATCATATATTTGTAGAGTGACTATTTCATGGGCATGGTACGAACGCGATTTGCTCCAAGTCCTACAGGATTTTTACACGTTGGGGGATTGCGAACGGCTTTGTATAATTATTTATTATCGAAGAAAGAAGGAGGTGCGTTTGTCCTCCGTATAGAAGACACGGACCAATCACGTAAAGTTGAAGGCGCAGTAGAAAACGTCATCGACACTCTTGAATGGGCCGGCGTTCATTTCGACGAAGGTCCTGGACGGGAAGGTGAGTACGGTCCGTACATCCAATCGCAGCGTATCAATTTGTACCAGCAGTACGCTCACCAACTGGTTGAGGAAGAGAAGGCCTATTATTGTTTTTGTTCCCCGGAACGTTTGAAGGAAGTGCGTGAAAAGCAACATGCTGCGAAGTTGACGACCTCCTACGACCGTCATTGTAGAAGTCTTCCGAAAACTGAAGTGACCAGCAAACTGAAACGAGGCGAGGTGCACGTCATTCGGATGAAAATTCCGATCGAAGGTGAATTGACGTTTACGGACATCATTCGCGGAGAAGTGACCATCTCTCATAAAGTTTTAGATGATCAGGTTATTCTCAAATCCGACGGCTATCCGACGTACCACTTAGCGGTTGTTGTCGACGACCATTTCATGAAAATCAGTCATGTGATTCGCGGCGAGGAATGGCTATCGAGCACACCGAAACATGTGATTTTGTTCAATCATTTCGGATGGGAAGTCCCGCAGTTCGCTCACTTACCGCTTCTACTCAATCCGGATAAATCAAAATTGAGCAAGCGCCAAGGCGACGTTGCAGTCGAGGACTACCGCCGAAAAGGCTATCTCAAGGAAGCTCTTATCAACTTTGTTGCATTTCTAGGATGGAATCCGGGCGATGAGAGGGAACTTTTTACGCTTGAAGAGCTTTCAAAAGAATTCTCTCTCGAACGTGTGGGGAGTTCGGGCGCTGTATTCAATATCGAAAAACTCGATTGGCTTAATTTTGAATATTTTCGCAAGAAACCCGATGACGAAATTTTGAAGAGTCTTAAAGAGCAATTGGCGCAATCGGGGTTCAGCGATAAGCATTTCCAGGATGCATACCTGCTGAAGGTTATCGGTGCCATGCGTGAAAGAGTGACGTTCGTAAAAGATTTCATTGAAAAAAGCCCGTACTTTTTTCAGGCCCCGGTACAGTACGATGCCGATGTCGTAAAGAAGCGTTGGAAGCAGGAATCGCCGGCTCTGTTGAAAGAGCTCGCCAAAGAATTCTCCCGGCTTGAAAATCCGAAGAAAGAAGACTATGAAACAGCGCTTCACCGGGCGGCTGAGGGGATGAAGGTTAACAACGGCGATTTGATCCATCCCCTGCGTCTGGCTGTTTCGGGAATTGGCTCAGGCCCGGGATTATTCGATATTCTTTTCATTCTCGGAAACGAAGAGACGGCGAGGAGAATCAATTCAGCAATTGAAAGATTACGATGACGACGATTGAGAAACAAAAAAGCTTCGATGAAAACAAAACCAACGGTGAGGTGCCGGAGCGAAAAAATTTTGTTCGTGAAATAATAGACGAAGACCTCAAAACGAATAAATTCGGCGGAAAAGTGCATACCCGATTTCCCCCCGAACCGAACGGCTACCTTCACATCGGACATGCGAAATCCATTTGTCTCAATTTCGGACTTGCAAAAGATTACGATGGGTTGTGTAATTTACGGTTCGATGATACGAATCCGACTAAAGAGGAACAGGAATATGTCGAATCGATCAAACACGATGTGCGGTGGCTGGGGTTCGATTGGGAGGAGAGGTTGTACTATGCCTCCGATTACTTTGAACAGCTTCATGAGTACGCCGTCCGGTTGATTAAAAAAGGGAAGGCTTACGTTTGCGACCTTAATGCCGATGAGATACGTGAGTATAGAGGTACGCTTACCGAGCCGGGAAAAGAGAGTCCGTATCGCCATCGAACCGTTGAAGAAAATCTCGAACTTTTTAGAAGGATGCGCAACGGGGAGTTTCCAAATGGATCCCGGACACTCCGTGCAAAGATCGACATGGCTTCGCCGAACATTAATATGCGCGACCCGGTGATGTACCGAATTCTTTTTGCAACCCATCATCGTACTGGAGATGCATGGTGTATCTATCCGATGTACGATTGGGCGCATGGACAAAGCGATTCGATCGAGGGAATCACTCACTCAATTTGCACACTTGAATTTGAGAATCATCGTCCGCTGTATGATTGGTTCCTTGAAGAGTTGGGGCTGCACCATCCCCAACAAATCGAGTTTGCAAGGCTGAATATGACCTATACCGTCATGAGCAAGCGGAAGCTTTTGCAGCTCGTGGAAGAAGGCCATGTCAACGGCTGGGACGATCCGCGGATGCCGACGATTTCCGGCCTTCGCCGCCGTGGGTATACACCGGAGTCTATTCGAGCCTTTGCAGACCGGGTCGGGGTTGCGCGGCGTGAAAATACTTCGGACGCGTTGTGGTTGGAGGATTGTTTGCGGGACGATTTGAACAAGCATGCCCTTCGTGTCATGGCTGTCCTTCGTCCGCTCAAAGTTGTGATTGAAAATTACCCTGAAGGAGTTGTCGAGGAATTGAGTGCGGTGAACAACCCCGAAGATTCTGCGATGGGAGAAAGAAAAATTCCATTCTCAAAGGTTATCTACATCGAACAGGACGACTTTCGCGAGGATCCTCCTAAAAAATTCTTCAGGCTCTCCCCGGGCACCGAAGTTCGTTTGCGGTATGCGTACATTATCAAATGTGTCGGTGTCGTGAAGGACGAGAAAACGGGAGAGGTCGTGGAGTTGCGGTGTTCGTACGACCCTGAGACAAAAAGCGGTTCTCCCAAGAGCATGAGGAAGGTTAAAGGAACCATTCATTGGGTATCGGCATTGCATGCTGTCAATGCGGAAACACGTTTATACGACCGCTTGTTTCTCGCTGAAAATCCTGAAGGGGATCATTGGAAAGAGTTCATCAATCCACACTCGCTTGAAGTTTTGAAATCGTGTAAAGTTGAACCGGGTCTTGCGACTGCCGTTCCACAAGATCGTTTTCAATTCGAGCGTCTTGGCTATTTCTGTGTCGACTCCGATTCCAAAAAAGATGCACTCGTTTTCAATCGGGCCGTGACCTTGCGGGATACGTGGGCGAAGATCACGAAATCGTGAACGCGTTGCGATGGGTAGTATGCGTCATTCTCGATGTGCACGATAAGCACCTAGGAGATAGGATTGTATGAAAAAACTGGACATCATTCGCCTTCATAATGCAGTGTTTTATGCGTACCACGGCGTTATGTCGGACGAACAACACCTCGGTGGGAAGTTTGAAGTTGATGTTGAGTTACATTGCGACCTTACAGAAGCGAAAGAAAAGGATAGTTTGCACCAGACCGTGAATTACGAAAAAGTGTATGGCGTAATGAAACAAACCGTCGTTGGTAAAAAATATTTTCTCATCGAGGCTCTCGCTCAGTCGATTGCCGCGGGTATTTTGAAAGAATTTCCGGAAGTTCAAAAGACGACAATACGGGTGCGGAAGCCGGGAGCGGCCGTACATGGCGTGATCGACCATATCGAAGTCGAGGTAGAGTCTGGCAGAGCTGAACGGGAATAGGTTCTCCGATGGACAATGTTTTTTTGGGAATCGGCTCAAATATCGGCGACAGAGTCTATTTTCTTGCCCAGGCGGTGCGGAAGCTGCGGGGGATTCCTTCAACGCGGATCGTGAAGGTCTCAAGTGTGTATGAAACCGAACCGGTTGGCGTGAAAAACCAGGGCGATTTTCTTAACGCTGTCCTATGGCTTCAGACGTCAATGGGAGTGGTGGATTTTCATTCCTGCATCAAATCGATCGAAAAAGAAATCGGGCGATTGGACAGAAAACGTTGGGGACCTCGCGAAATTGACATCGATATTTTATTGTTTGGAGACGTTGTCGTGATCGACGGGACATTGGCAATTCCTCATGCCGAAATGGTCAATCGTAAATTTGTCCTTCAGCCGCTTGTTGAAATCGCCCCTGAAGCAGTTCATCCGGGTGTTCATAAGACTATCAAAGTATTGCTCGCCGAGTGCAACGATACAAACACCGTCAAGCATTCGGCCCAACTGACACATTCGCTTTTTACAACCATGCAGGAGTAGCGTTGCCGGTTCAACACGCGGACGTACGTTATATTGCTATTGAAGGAGTTATCGGGGCTGGGAAAACTTCGCTTGCGCGCATGGTTTCCGAGCGGCTGAACGCAAGGCTCGTGCTCGAACAGTTCGAAGAGAACCCCTTTCTCGAACGCTTTTACAACGACGCGGATCATTATGCATTCCAGACTCAAATATTTTTTTTACTGAGCCGCTATAAACAGCAGCAAGATTTGTTTCAGGCAGACCTTTTCCACAACACACTGGTGACCGATTATATTTTCGAGAAGGATAAGATTTTTGCCTACCTCAATCTTCACGATGACGAATTACGGTTATACGAAACCCTCGTTGGCTCGATCGAAAAGAATATTCCGGTGCCTGATTTGGTCGTCTACCTGCAATCGAGCGTTGAACGATTGATGTGGAATATTAAAGACCGCGGACGAAAATATGAAGAAAACATTTCGGAAGAATACATCAAAGACCTGAACGAGGCCTATAATTATTTTTTCTTCCGTTACAAAAGCGCGCCGTTGTTGATCGTCAACTCTACCGAAATCGATTTTGTCGGCGACAAAAACGATTTCGATGAGTTGTATAACGAAATTCTCCGCCCCACCCGCGCTGCCGTCGAATATTACAACCCGCGCTCGAAGAAAGCCTAGACATGGTTATGCTCCGGTTCATGGTTTGGATAGTTCTTATTTACATTTTTGCGAAGGTCCTTGGAGTCGTGTTGCAAATCGTCAGGCCTTTTTTCGGACCGCCCCGCATACCGCAGTCGGGCGTTCAGATGAAGAAGACAAAACAGCAATTTGATAACGTGCAGGATGCAGATTTCGAGGATATTACCGACAAAAAGTGACCATTGACAATGCTCTCATTCGATGCGACCTCTTGAACGTTTCCTCAAGCGATTACTTCTTGGCCTGATCGGTTTTTTCCGCTCCGGCACACAGTACACGGTTTCGCAACTTCCCATCGCCTCCCTCAACCGTATTTTGATTATCCGCCAGCATGACCAGCTCGGCGATTTATTGATCGCGACACCAGCTCTTCGCGCGCTTCGCAAAAAGTTTCCGTATGCATTCATTGCCGTTGTCGTTCGCGAATATACCGCGCCGGTTGTTGAAAACAATCCCTATGTCGATGAGGTCATCGTTTTTTACGAAAAGTTGTGGCGGTGGAATGTCCAGAAATTGGTTACCTTTTGGAATTTATTACGAAATGAATTTGACTGTGTCATCGTACTGAATACGATTTCGCGGTCGTTCTCTTCTGATATGATCGCTCTTCTAAGCGGGGCGAAATTTATCGTCGGACCCGATCACCTGATGCTCGACCCGTCGCTTCCTGAAAGAATCTATAATGTCGTCGTTCACTCTTCTTCCGAGCAGAAACATGAAATAGAACGTAATCTTGACATCGTTCGTGTGCTCGGTGCCGATGAGAACGATTTTGAATACGATCTTGTTTTAACTGATGCAGAAGTCAATGAAGCTGAAAGAATCTACCAGTCGGTGGGAATTGCTTCGGGCAAAATGGTTGTCGGCGTGCATTTTGGCGCTTTGAATCCGTCGAAGTGTTTCCCTCTTGAAAAACTCGCTGTGATCATTGATTGGGTGATAGAGGAGTTTAATGCCGAAATTGTCCTCATGATCAGTCCAAATGAAATCGAGCGCAGGAAAATAGTTTTGTCAACTGTTCATCATAAAATATATTCTGCACCCATTATGCATGTCCGCATTTTGGCTGCTTTTATGAGGCATCTGAATTTAGTTCTTTGTAACGATACCGGAACTCTTCATATTGCCGCATCGCAGCGAGTACCGACAGTATCATTCCACTCATTAAGCGACCCTGCCATTTGGAAACCGCGTCATCCCAGGCACATCGCCGTCCGAGCTGACGATTCACTCATTACATCGATTACAGTTGAACAAGTGCAGGCGGCGGTCATGGCGGCGATGAAGCAATACGTAAAACACTGGTAGCGGTCAAGTTTGCGTTCCTGCGAGAGGTGACGGACACCTCACTCCAAAAATCCAATGATACCAAAATATTTGGTAAGGTAAATCGGTAAGGTGTCCGTCACCTGCAAAACTTGAGCACTACCGGAACACTGGTACTGTTACAGTTTGGTTTCTCTTCTTAAGAAGAAGTCATTGCGAGGCGTTGTTTGCCGAAGCAATCTCCTCTTAACTTAGGGGATTGCTTCGCTCCGCTCGCAATGACCTTCAAACTGTATCAGCACTGGAACACTCAGCCCTTTGATTTTGAAAATGAATGTGATTATTTTTCACTTACAATGATTAGCGTTGCCGAAAATATCAAATCGAACGGAATTGAAATTCCTCTCAATATTGAAGAGGAGATCCTTCGATTGAAAAAAGAGCTGAACGCCGTTATTCTCGCTCATTATTACCAAGAATCCGAAATTCAAGACTTGGCGGATTTTGTCGGCGACAGCCTTGAGTTGGCGCGGCGAGCCGCGTCGACCGACGCGGACGTTATCGTCTTTGCCGGTGTCCATTTTATGGCAGAGACCGCAAAGATTCTCAATCCGCACAAATTGGTATTGTTGCCGGACCTTGAAGCCGGTTGTTCGCTAGCGGAGGGATGTCCGGCGCCGGATTTCAAAAAATTTCGGGATATCCATCCCGATCACGTGGCCATCACTTACATTAATTGTTCTGCTGAAGTGAAAGCTCTTAGCGACATCATTTGCACATCAAGCAGTGCGGAAAAAATCATTAATCAAATTCCGAAAGACAAGCCGATCTTGTTTTCGCCCGATAAGAATTTGGGGGCATACCTCGAAAAGAAAACAGGGCGTCGGATGCTCTTATGGAACGGAAGCTGTATTGTTCACGAGACGTTTAGCGAGAGAAAAATCATCGGATTGCAGATGGAACACCCCGACGCAAAACTGATTGCCCATCCTGAATGTGAAGCCCCTCTTTTAGCGCGGGCAGATTTCATAGGCTCGACGAGTGCGTTATTGAAATATGTTCAGTCCAGTCCCTCGAAGAAGTTTATCGTTGCAACAGAAGTCGGCATTATCCATCAAATGCAAAAGAGCGCCCCGGAGAAGGAGTTTATTCCTGCCCCTCCTGATGCAAACTGTGCCTGTAATGAATGCCCGCATATGAAGCGAAACACGATGGAAAAGCTCTACCTCTGCATGAAAAACAAGTCGCCCGAAATAACAATGGCACCGGAAATGATCCAGCGCGCACTGATTCCGATTCAACGGATGATGGAGATGAGTTAGGATAGTATTCAGCAAAGATCAGGCAGTATGCAGTGCAAATCCCGCTCATGTGCGGGATTTCGTGTTTGTAGATGTGCCCTAAGTTTCGTATATTTTTTCGTAATTTTTGAAAGGAAGTGAGTTTTTCATGAGTTCACGAAAATATGTTGAAAGCCTTTCTGATTATGTCGGCGAAACTGTCACCATTTCAGGTTGGGTATACACCAAGCGTTCCAGCGGAAAAATTAGATTCATCGTTGTTAGGGACGGTACCGGATTGATGCAGGCAGT
The DNA here is from genome assembly GCA_963717445.1 of uncultured Bacteroidota bacterium. Taxonomy (GTDB): domain Bacteria; phylum Bacteroidota; class Ignavibacteria; order UBA10030; family UBA8401; genus JAGVPT01. Next base: position 4,098,823 of record OY970334.1, read on the forward strand.
CATCGTGAAGTCGAACGTCAACGACAACGTGTTCAATCGTTTCGATGAATTGACTCAGGAATCTTCTCTGCGTGTAACAGGAAAAATCCGCAAAGAGGATCGCGCTCCAGGCGGATACGAAATGGATGTCACTAACCTTGAAATTATTTCCATAGCAAAAGAGTATCCTATCACTCCAAAGGAACACGGCGTTGAGTTCCTTATGGACCGTCGTCACTTATGGCTGCGATCCGAGCGGCAACATGCGATCCTGCGCGTTCGCCATGAGATCATCCGCTCGATACGGGAATTTTTTGATGGCCGCGGCTTCCTTCTCCTCGACGCGCCGATCTTCACCCCCGCCGCCTGTGAAGGAACAAGCACACTTTTTGAAACAGATTATTTCGACCTTGGAAAGGCATATCTTACACAATCGGGACAACTGTACGGCGAAGCCGGTGCGATGTCGTTTGGCAAAGTCTATGTTTTTGGCCCGACATTCCGCGCAGAAAAATCAAAGACGCGCCGTCATCTTGCCGAATTCTGGATGGTCGAACCCGAAGTCGCGTTCAATGATTTGGACGATGATATGGATTTGGCAGAAGAATTCCTTGAACACATCGTAACGAACGTGCTGAAGAACCGTATGCCCGAACTCAAAACGTTGGAACGGAACACAAAATTTCTGGAAAATGTAAAGCGGCCTCTCCCGCGGATTACGTATGATGAAGCGGTGGACATCCTTCACAAAAAAGGGATCGCATTTGAATGGGGAAATGACCTTGGCGGAACTGACGAGACAACGATTTCCGAACAATTTGACCGGCCCGTGATGGTGCATCGTTACCCTGCACAGGTGAAAGCATTCTACATGAAACGCGATCCCAAAAACGAAAAGCTCGCGCTGGCGGTCGACGTGCTGGCTCCCGAAGGATACGGAGAAATTATCGGTGGAAGCCAGCGTGAAGACGATTACGATACGCTCATAGCCCGGTTGAAGGAGCACAACCTCCCACAGCCTGCGTTCGAATGGTATTTGGATTTGCGCCGCTACGGTTCAGTTCCGCATGCCGGTTTTGGCCTCGGCGTAGAGAGGACGGTTTCCTGGATCTGCGGGTTGGATCATGTACGGGAAACCATTCCGTTTGCGCGAATGATTTATCGGTTGACGCCCTAAACGCTTTTTAACGTTAGAGTTGTTATGATCAAAGCAGAAAACCTTCGAAAGCAATACGCGAACGTTGTTGCCGTTGATGATGTGTCGTTGCAAGTCGAACCGGGAAGGCTTTTTGGGCTTATCGGCCCAAACGGAGCCGGGAAGACGACAACAATTCGGATGATCCTCAATATCATCACACCGGACAAGGGAACGGTAACATTTGATGGCGTTCAATTTGACCGCAACATTCAAAACCGGATAGGATACTTGCCCGAAGAGAGGGGATTGTATAAGAAAAACAAGCTTCTTGACACTATATTATACTTTGCTGGTTTGCGTGGAATGACGGGCGCTGACACCAAAAAGAAAGCTCTCGAGTGGCTACGCCGTTTCGATCTTGAGTCGTATGCAAAAAGAAAAGTAGAAGAACTTTCCAAGGGAAATCAGCAAAAAGTACAATTTATCATTTCAATCCTGCACGATCCGGATTTTATAGTGCTGGATGAGCCGTTTTCAGGCCTCGACCCGGTGAACCAAATTATCTTAAAAGATATCCTGCAGGAATTAAAGCAGCAGGGGAAAGCGATTATTTTTTCAACTCATCAAATGGATTCGGCTGAAAAGCTGTGTGATGAGATATGTCTTATCAATCACGGAAAGATCGTTCTTGAAGGGAGAATGAAAGAGGTGAAACAGAAATTCGGTAAGAATTCTGTGCACGTCGAATTTGCCGGCGACGGGTCGTTTATCTCCGCTCTGCCTCAGGTAAAAAGTGCAACGGTGTACGAGAATTATGCCGAACTCCAATTGAACGGAAATGTTTCATCCCGAGAATTGCTTCCTTCGATCGTATCGAAGGTCGAAGTGAGAAAATTCGAATTTGTCGAGCCGTCGTTGAATTCGATTTTTCTTGACGTTGTGGGAATCCCTGAGGAATCAGTGGATCGGCGTGAAACGACACCGGTTGTTGTCAAAGTAAAAAACGTTGCTGGGGACTTGAGGGTGCGAAAGGCAATGCTCATTTTTGTTTTCGCTATCGTCGCTACAATGGTCCTGGCTGTTATGACGTTGAAAAAGAGGGAACCATCGTGGAATGTGACGCTGGTTCTTCTTGCAACTTCCGTGTATTCCTTTGTTAAGTATATCAGGATGCGAAAAGTTGTTACTATCGAATTGCAACGGGTTGGAGAGGGGGCATCGCATGCGAAATAAATCCCTCCGGGTCGCCAAATGGGAATTTATGGAACGTGTGAAGACGAAAGCATTCATCATCGGTTTGTTTATGTTGCCGACGATCATTGCAGTGTTTACGGTCATTCCTAATTTACTGGCATCGAAGGCCGACGAAAAAATGCGTACGATCGGCGTTATCGACGAAACGGGTTCGCTCCTCCCGTATCTCAGTGAACGGATCGCAAAATTTAAGCTTCCCGACAGTTCAGCGAACTATAAGCTCGTGAAGATCACCGATGATGATCGTTCGCGCGACCATCTCAAAATGCTTGCTACGGCGGAGGTTTTGGACAACGAGATTGAAGGATATTTTCTTATTCCCGCCGACGTGATGGAGAAGGGGAAGATCGAATACCGGTCGGAGAACGTCGGCAACATCCGGGACCAGGAGCGTTTTTCCAAAGTTTTAGAAGACGTCATTATCGAACGGAGGCTTGAAGCAAAGGGATACGATTCGAAAGAAATACGGGACCTCTCGACCGATGTCGATGTGAAGACGATCAAAGTATCGTCGAAGGGAGAAGAAAAAGAGTCGGGTTTCCTCGAAACATTTTTTACGGGCTACATTTTCATCATGATGCTTTTCATGCTCGTGATGACAAGCGGGCAAATGTTGATCCGAAGCCTTATCGAGGAAAAGTCGAACCGGATTGTTGAAGTGTTGATGTCGTCCTGTTCCTCGCGCGAATTGCTCGTAGGGAAAATATTGGGGCTCTCTCTTCTCGGTTTAACCACAATTTCGTTTTGGCTATTGATTTTGGTCGGCGTTAATTTTTCTATGCCAACGCCTTTCGTTTCATTCGACCATATAGCCCTTCTTCTCGTGTACTTTGTTCTCGGTTATCTCTTGTATGTGGCAATTTTCATCACGGCGGGAGCGCCGGTTTCAACGGAGCAGGAGGCACAGCAAATGACCGCGTATGTGACATTACTTGTCATGTTTCCAATCGCGCTTGCAATTCCGGCTATGCAGAACCCGGATTCGATGATGGTAAAAGTATTGTCGCAAATACCTCTCCTTACGCCGACAATGATGGCGTTGCGGCTGTCAATCCAGGCGCCGGACCTTTGGGAGATTTTGCTCTCGCTCGTTACATTGTCCGCATCGATCGTTGGGATGATGTGGGTTGCTGCAAAAGTATTTCGAATTGGGATTTTGCTCACGGGCAAGCGTCCAAACTTAAAAGAAATGTATCGCTGGGTGACAACGAACGTATGAATTGACGGAGGTTAGAGTGAAATCTACCGTGCTCTGGTTATTGTTTTTTGTATTCGCTGGGACGTCATCGTTGTTCTCCCAGGTCGGCGTGCAGGGGAGCCAGCAGGCAGAAAATCTTGGCCGGGATGTTTACGGCCTAGGTGTTTCGGTAGGACCTGCATCGGGAATCGGGATCAGCTTTCGGAACCATCTCCCGTCAAAAGTTTCGTATCAAATTGTCGGCGGCATCATCAGATGGGGAGGAAGTACCTCGGCATCGATCGGCGCCGAATTGCAATATGATTTAGTGCGTGAAAAATCAACACGGCTGTTTTTTGGACCTTCTACGAGCTACTTCTACAACGGGTCTGGCGGCAACACTTTTGCAGGCCCGTTTCGGTTGGGTGTCGGCGTGGGGGGCGAACTGAATGTGCAGGAGGCTATCAATATTTCCCTCGAAGCCGCTTTCGTCTATTTCTCCAACGGCGACATCGCCCCTATGCCGCAAATTGCCTGTCACTACTATTTTTATTGAACCTGAAGCTGTTTCGAACTTTGGTCTCACTTGAAGTGTTCAACCATTGAAGAACATTTGAAGGATCATTGCATGGGACTTTTTCACTCTAAAACGACGAATTCAAACGAGCCGAACTACTTCGGGAAACCGAAGTTTCCACCCGGACAATACACTACCGAAAAATTTCCGGTTCTTACGTACGGAGTAACTCCAAAAATTTCGCTTGCCGATTGGAGATTGAAAGTGTGGGGGGCGGTAGAAGAGATTGTCTCGTTCACGTGGGATGAATTCATGAAACTGCCGCAAAGGAAATTAAGAGCGGATTTTCATTGTGTGACAACCTGGAGCCGTTACGATGACGAGTGGGAGGGGGTCATGTTTTCAGATTTGCTCAAGACTCTCAAAGTAAAGCCCGAAGCAAAACATGTGATGCAACATGCCTACGGCGGCTATACAACAAATTTACCTTTGGAATGGATGCTCAACGAGGATGTTATCTTCGTTCATACAATGAACGGCAAGCCCCTCGAACGAGACCACGGCGGCCCAATGCGCGTCTTTACTCCGCGCCGTTATGCATGGAAAGGGGCAAAGTGGGTCAATGGGCTTGAATTCATGAACGATAATCGGCCAGGCTTCTGGGAACAGAACGGATACAGCAACACCGCCGACCCATGGAAAGAGGAGAGAACATGGTAACGTTGATCGTTTCGAGGGATTAAGAAGAATGCTTGGATTGAAAGTAATTTTAGAGGAAGGATAAAAAAGCCCCGCGTACGGGGCTTTTTGTTTGAATTTTGATTTCTCTACACAGCTTCGATTTTTTTTTCATACCAGCCGAAGATCGCGTAATATCTTCTTGAGTGTTTTTTTGTTTTTGGATCCCATCGGTACAAGAGGTAACCGGTAGACCTCATTGATCATTCCCATCATCGCAAGGGATGCTTTCACGGGAATTGGATTTGTCTCAATAAAGTTTGCGTTCATCAAAGGCAAGAGTTTATTGTGGAGTGTCAATGCTTTTTTCCAATTCCCCGACAATCCTGCCCGCACCATATCCGAAAAATCTTTCGGGAGCTGATTTGCCACAACCGAAATGCATCCGTCACCGCCCACCGATAGCATTGGCAGTGTTATCGCATCGTCGCCGGAGAGTAGCGATAAATGTTTCGGCTTGTTGCGCGCAATTTCCATGATTTGTGCGAAGTTACCGGAGGCTTCTTTCACGGCGATAATGGATGGAATTTCCTCCGCCATCCGCAAAGTCGTTGAGGCTGTAATATTTCCGCCAGTCCGGCCCGGGACATTGTAGACGAGTAAAGGAATATCAACGGCTTCTGCCACCGCTCTGTAATGCTGAAAATAACCTTCTTGTGTCGGCTTGTTGTAGTAGGGAGCGACGAGAATTGCGGCATCTGCCCCCATGTCTTTTGCCAAGTGAGTCAATTCGATAGCTTTATTCGTGTAGTTACTTCCACTCCCGGCAAATACTTTTATTCTGCCGCGCGAGCGCTCAATAACTATTTCCAGGATTCGTCGATGTTCGTCTGACGAGATGCTCGGACTTTCTCCCGTTGTGCCGATCGGGATGATGGCTTCTACACCGCCGGCAATTTGATAGTCTACCAATTTCCTGAGAGCTGTTTCATCAATCGTTCCGTCCTTTTTAAACGGAGTGACGAGTGCAGTTCCGGTTCCGCGAAATTTCTTTAATCGTGCCATAAAAATAAGTATGTTTTACAGGTTGGATGTGACGTGCAGAGATGAATATCCTGATGAGTCATGATGTGGCAATATTTTCGAAAAGAATTTCTTGAGGTAAAGGCTCAAAGAATTCCCTGTGGAGCCGTTGCACAGCTTTGACCACGTTGTGATTATCAATGACAAGGTTGATGTTTAATTCCGAAGCCCCCTGAGAAATCATTATAACGTCGATGTCGCCGAGCGATCGGAAAATTCTATCGGCGACTCCGACGGTGGAATGAAGCCGCTCGCCGATAATACTGACGATAGCTTTATCTCTGAAAACAGCAACGTCGGAAAACTGCTCAAGATCCGGAACAATGGCATCCAGGTATTCGGTATTACTTATTGTCATCGACGCAGAAGCGACCGAGGTATTGACCAATTCGACTGAGGTGTGGTACTTGTCGAAGACCTGAAGAATGGATTCCATAAACCGGTTTGCAGAGAGCAAGCGTGTCGCCTGGATATTGACGACTGTAATCCCGTTCTTGTTTGCGATCGACTTCACCGAGATGTTTGATTGGGGAGGGTTTGCCACTACCCGAGTTCCAATTGAATTCGGCCGCCGCGAATTCAATACGACGACAGGAATATTCTTTTGCACTGCAGGGCGAATCGTGCTTGGATGCAACACCTTTGCTCCAAAATACGCAAGTTCCGAGGCTTCTTTGTATGATATTGTCTTTAATTTCTTCGCCGTTGGAGTAATCTGGGGGTCAGCGGTAAGGATGCCGTCAACGTCCGTCCAGATTTGAATTTCTTCCGCGTTGAGTGCCGCTCCGATAATTGCGGCGGAATAATCTGATCCTCCGCGGCCAAGCGTTGTCGTAATGTTCCTCGTGGTCGAGCCGATATAGCCCTGGGTAACAACAATGGTATTTTCGATAAGATAGGGGCTGATGATTTTGTTTGCCTTCTCGTCGAGGTCTTTAAATAGAGGTGAAGCGTTCCCAAAATGATCATCCGTTACCATGAACGTGCGCGCATCCAGCCAAGCGACGGGATATTTCTTCGCCTTCATTGTTTCAGAAAAAATCAATGATGACATAAGCTCGCCCATTGCTGCAATTGTGTCGAGTGATCGTTTTGTAAGTTCGCCGAGAATAGAAATGCTCTGGGAAAGATTTTTGAGCTCCTCGAATCGGCTGCGTAGCTGGAAGATAAGTTGTTGAACTGCCGGACGGGAATCGATGAGATTTTCGGCGATCAGGACATGCCGTTCAAGCAGATTGTTGAGTAAAAGCGTCGCTTCGTCGAGGTGCTCGGCGACAGATAATTCAGCCGATTTTAAAAGGGCATCTGTCGCACCTGCAATGGCGGAGAGGACTACAACCGGATGTTGATTCTTTTGACGTGCGACAAGAGCGATAGCATTATCAATGGCGCGAGCATCCTCGACAGATGTTCCGCCAAATTTCATAACGATCATATAATAGCGTTGTACTGCGTTGCTGAAAACCACCAATCAATTGCTGGCAATATACCGTTCTTTTCCTCGCAAATCAAACAAAGTTGAACCGAGGTTCTTTGAAAAGTGATGCAATAGATCAGTTATGCAGAAAGTCATGGGATCACTAAGGTTGGTTTGATATTCAATCGGATGAATTGTATTTTCAAGGCACGAAAGAAGCAATTGATTTTATTTCTGATTAAGGACAGCAATGGCGAATGAACAAGCGGCGACTCGCGTTATCCATCTTCTTGAACTCCATCTCGGGATACCGCATCAAAAGAGAGAACGTACCGACCCGCTTGATATGCTCATAGGAACCTTGCTTTCGCAAAATACGAATGACCGAAACAGTCACCGGGCATATCTCGAGCTGCGAAAAAGATTTCCGACATGGAAGAAAGTTGCCGAAGCGCCGGTTGGCGCAATCGCTGCAGCAATTAAGATTGGTGGGATGAAGAATCAGAAGAGCAGCCGTATCAAGGCACTCCTTCGAGCGGTGCACAAGGACAATGGCTCGTATCGTCTTCCAGGTATCCAAAAGATGAAAAATGATGAAGTCATTTCAATGCTTACGGCATTTCATGGGATTGGATTTAAAACTGCCGCCTGCGTGCTTCTCTTTTCTCTTCGGCGGGAGGTGTTTCCGGTCGATACGCACATTCATAGAATCTGCAACCGTCTCGGCTTAGTCAAAACAAAGACGCCCGATCAAACATTCGAAGCAATGAAGCTTCTTGTTCCTCAAGGGAAATCGTACTCGTTCCATACTAATCTCATCCGGTTTGGACGAACAATCTGTCTTGCACAGCGTCCTCGGTGCGGCCAATGCCCTTTGTTTGATGTGTGTGCATTTTCTGAAAAAGAAAAATTTGCTTTCCAAAAAATAACACCAACTTCTCGCCAAAACTCGGACTTCATGCTTTTGGATGAAATCTGATTGCTTATGGGTGCTGTTACAGTTTGAAGGTCATTGCGAGCGGAGCGAAGCAATCCCCATAGTTAAAGGGAGATTGCTTCGGCAAACAGCGCCTCGCAATGACTTCTTCTTAAGAAAAGAAACCAAGCTGTAACAGCACCCGCTCATGCTCTTCGTTGACATACCCTGTAGAATTTCGTATTTTTGATCCACCATCAGACTTAGTATTGTCAATCAAACGTTTTCCAAATCTCTCTGCAATTAGAAAATATCAACCGGATTCTCGTCATCAAGCTTCGGGCCATCGGAGATGTCCTCCTCTCGACGCCCGTGGTTCAAAATTTGCGCGAACATTTTCCTGCAGCGCAAATTGATTTTTTGACGGACAAATTTGCGGCCGATGTTGTCATCGGTAATCCTTGGTTGTCGAACGTTCTTACGTTTGACCGGAAGAATGATTCGAGTGTAGGAATGATTCGACAAGTTCGAGGAAAAAAGTATGATCTCATTATCGACCTATTTTCTAATCCACGGTCTGCGATCATTACAGGACTAAGCGGTGCACAATGGCGTGTCGGATTCCCTTTTCGATGGCGAAAGTACGCTTATAACATCGTTATTCCACCTCGTACGGGGAATATTCATAATGTCGACTTCAATTTGGATTCTTTGCGCCGGTTGGACATTCCCGTGCATTATTTCCAGCCTCATTTTCCGTTGGAAAGCGAGGCCAACCAATTTGCAGACAAATGGTTTCACGAACGAGATCTCGACGGTAAATCTTTAGTAGGATTGAATCCGAGCGGTGGATGGTACACAAAAAGATGGGGGCTTGAACATTATGCACGCCTCGGCGACCTCATAAGTCAGCGGTATGATGCTTCGATGATCTTGTTGTGGGGACCTGGCGAAGAGGAGGATGCCCTTTTTATCCAACAACACATGAAGCTGCCGTCTCATGTTATTCCCAAAACAACGCTCTCCCAACTTGGTGCGATCATTCGGAGATGTGATTTTGTCGTGAGCAACGATTCCGGACCTATGCATATTGCAGCATCACTAAATATTCCGACACTTGGAATTTTTGGCCCGACAAATCCGCGGCAACAAGGACCGTATGGAAACGGTCATCTCTGGATTAGAAACGAGGATCTTGATTGCCTTGAATGTGGTCTCACTTCATGTCCTATAGGAAATGTTTGCATGACAAAATTGGAAGTGGAACGAGTGATGGATGCGTTCAATCATCTTACGGACCAGTCGAAAATACATAGACGGTCTGCGGTCAATCATTCGAAAGAAGTATGAAGAAAAAAACGATCCCCAAAAATCGGCGAACCAAAATAAAAATTCCGGATTGCAAACGTTTTACCGGCTACAAGCCTTGTTTTCCTGGTTCGACGTGCTACACAGAATGTGCGGACCCAAATCCAATCGGAAAAAAAATCCTTATTATCAATCTCGATGCTATGGGAGCGGTGCTGCAGACGACGGCCATGCTTCCTGCAATCAAAAGGAAATACCCGCAAAGCCATATTTCGTGGATAACTCTGAAGAATGCGTACCGGCTTCTCGAAAACAATCCTTACGTCGATGCAGCATACATTTGGGATCCAGAAAGCTGGCTTGTGTTGCAGAATATCGAATTCAACGTCGTTTACAGCACCGATAAATCGAAAAGGTCTTGCGCGTTTTGCAATACTCTTAACGCAAAAGAGAAGATCGGTTTTGGATTGAATAAAGATGGGGTCATCATTCCGCTGAATAAAGAAGCTGAGTGCTGCTATCTTCTCGGTCTTGATGATAATCTAAAATTCAACGTTAACCAGAAATACGGCACAGAAATTCTGCAGGAAGCGATGAAGCTTTCATTTCGCCGCGACCCTTACGTCTTGAACCTTTCCGAAGAAGAGAAGAGCTACTGTGAGAAGTATTCGAAAGAGATAGGTCTTTCCGGTAATGACGTAGTTGTTGGGTTGAATACCGGCTGTTCGTATTTATACCCGAATAAGAAAATGACTGTCGACCAGCATGTTACGCTCGTCGAGGCCCTAGCGATGAAGAAAGGGATGAAACTTGTGTTGCTTGGCGGCCCGGAAGATACGGAGCGCAATGCCGAAATTGTCAGGCGCGTCGGGAAAAAAGTTATCAGCACTCCGACTACGCTGGGAATACGCCGGGGAATTTGTTATGAAAATATCTGCGACATCATCATTACGGGCGACTCGTTCGGCATGCACGTCGCAATTGGTTTAAAAAAATATGTTATCGCATGGTTTGGGTTAAGTTGCTGGAGTGAGATTGATCTCTATGATCGGGGCGTTAAGCTCGTTCCTGAAGGTTTGCACTGCGCCCCGTGCTGGAAAAAATCTTGCCCCTACGATCTTGAGTGTATTCAAATGATTGACCTGGAAGGTATTGTCCGCGCCGTGGAGAGTTTCGCAAAAGAGAGGTTCGCAGGGAAAGATGTTGTAGCTACTGCTTAACTCCTTTTTCTTTCAAATACTCACTAAATTGTTTCTTCTGATATTCATTTTCCGCGATAAATGAAAGAACGTGAATAAACATTGGGGCTTCCACAAATCCCGGTAAGAGAGTAATCGGTTCGCTATCCTCGCGCAAAAATAGCGTTGCGGGATATCCGCTTACTCCGAACGCCGCCGCAAGTTGAGCCGGTGAATACTCTACGCCTTTATAGTGAATCTTCCCGCCTGCCTCCGCGTTCATTTTGATGATGACAAAATTCCTCGACAGATAATCTTTAATGACGGAATCGGTGTACACCTCGCTGTCCATTTTTTTACACCATCCGCACCATTCAGTGTACACATCAACGAGCACCTTCTTATGGCTGGTTCTCGCCTGTTCTATCCCGGCATCAAAAGAATTCCATTGGATTGCCGGTGAAGATTTTTTCGGCTGAGCAACGAGGGCTCCGTTTGCCATCAAAGCAGCGATAACGAAAAGAACAATAGTATATTTCATTAATTCTCCATGGATTGATGTATAGAACAGCATCACGTTAAAAGGCGTTCCTTCTTCACGATGTCATTGCGTTTTCTTTTCACTCAAAATGGTCTCTACCCGCTGGATGACTGCGGGGACTTCAATATCGTCTAGTGGGCATATTTTCGGATCACCAGGACAGCGCGTTTGGCAGTACTCCGGCCCCGGTAGAATCACTTCTGAACGATTTCCCAATGGGCCCCATAATTGCGGCGAGCAGGCCGTTAACGGACAAAAGAGGGAAACCGTGGGTACTCTCAAGGCTGCGGCGATATGCATCGAACCTGTAGACGAAGAAATGAGAACATCGAGTTGTGAAATGCTTGCCATGTGCTCTCTCAGTTGCTGGGAAAGGATCACTACGCCGTTTTGTTCTAGCGATTCAAAGAGTGATCGTTGCTGGATTTCGAACGGTCCTAGATTAATGACGACACTGAACCGCAATATCAAGCGTTCAATCAATTGAAAATATTTTTCAGGCTTCCAATTCGGCGAAGAGCTGCGAGAAATTGGATTAATACCGATCACCGGCTTGTTGAATGGAATACCCAATGACAAAAGATTTTCTCGAGCTCTTTCTCGTTCATCCTTTGTAATAAATATCTCCGGTGTTGTCTCGCGTGACGTTATACCGATTTTTAACCCCAGGTCCAGCATATAATCGGCTTCGTGCCGGAGCGGTACGTATTTATGGCGGTTGACACTTTTCGTAAAGGTGAGCATCTGATATAATTTATAGCCGACACCGATCCGCGTCGGTATGCCGGCAAGGAACATCATCCAAGCATGTCTTTCCCGTGGGAAGGGCATGAGTCCAACATCGAATTTCAACACGCGCAATCGCTTGACCTGCTTCCAAAATCCCTCTCTGCCGGCATCGTTCTGTTCGGGGTTGTCCGTTAGTATCTCGTTGATATGCGGATTTTTTTCGAGTAAAGGGGCATTCGATGAATGCACCATCACGGCGATGAACGATTGCGGAAATGTCTTTCGGATGGATCTGATGAGTGGGGTCGTTAAGACAACGTCGCCGATACGGTCAGGTCGAATAATGAGAATTCGTTGATTGTTCACCGATGCACGATTATAGTACCCTTTTATAAGCCGCCAAGGTTTTCTCGGCGACTTTGCTCCATAGGTATTCTTTTTTTATATGCCGCTGAAGATCTGCATTTCGATTCTCATTTAACGCAGCAAATATTCCAGTTCGAATCGAGTCAACCGAATGAGGGTCAACGTAGCGCGCCATTGTTCCGAAGTACTCTCGCGTTCCTCCATGCGGTGTGATAACAATCTTCGAGCCTGCAAGCCCGGCCTCGAGGGCTGCAATGCCGGGTGTTTCAAACAAGGAGGGAAGGACAAAAACATCGCATGCGGCATACGCCGAAGCAAGCATCTCCGATTCGTTTTCAAGCCCCGGAATGATGAGAATATTTTTATTCTTTGCAGCTTCTTTCAAACAGAGTTCTCCTTCTTTGCCGATTACTTTCCCTATAATCACTGCAGGATGGTCAATCGTTCTTAACGCACGAATGAGACCTAAAATATTTTTTCGCACCGGTCCAATGTGGCCAACGTTCAGGATGAATTTGTCAACGCCATATTTCTTTTTAAATAGCGCCGGATTACCGGCTTCAAAACGAGCGTCAACCCCGTTAGGAATGACTGAGATTTTTCTTGACGGAATGTTTAAACCCTTTTCAATTAAGCGAGCTTCATCGGAAGTATTCGGGAGAACGGCCCGAGACCATTTACAAATTTGCTCAGTAAAGCCATAATCTGTCCAGATGCCGGATCGAATGCGCTTCAGCGAGTGCTCAACCGAAAGGGCCACACGGATAGCGCGAACCGACCGTTGTGTAAAAAAGATCGGGGAAGTAACCATCGGGAATGAAAGAGGCTGGATATTTCGAGCGAGATGAAACGTGCCAAGATTTGCGGAAAACAGATGGAAGATATCGCATTGAAGTTGCGAAAACGATTCCCACGGTTGGAACAACGCGACATCGACGCCTAATTTTTCAAGTTCACTTTTTGTCCTTAAGATTTGAACTCGGGGACCGCCGTGAATGAGAGAAACCGACTGATAACAGGCCATTGTAATTTTCATTGCGTCCTCTTATACCAAGCGTCAAGCAGATTCATCATGACGTGCCGGAAATCAAAATTCCGCGACCGGGAAATATCCGACGGGGGCAGAGGCTTGTCGTTGGCACGGCGGCGTGGAATTGCCTGAAGTTGTATGCTTCCCTCAGCATTCATAATCGATTCTTCGCCGTTTGGGAACACAATGTGCCAGTGAACCCCGGCGTCTCGATTAGCCGACTGAGTAATGAGCTTGTTCTTCTCCAGGTCGTAGTGAAACGTCCATTCGGTCTCATCCCGTTTTCTCCACCAGGAAGCATACTCGGAATATGAATAGTTGTCAATTTTTTTAGAGCGAATGTATTCAAAGATCTCTCCAAACAAGTCCAGATGGTGATGTGTGGGATGATGATAAAGGCAGAGAGGTTCTCGTTGTGCAATTTTTGTGTCAATGAGCGAGTGAAAATATTTTTTCATTTCACCGGCGGAATATCCTGCACGCCTCATGCTGCCGACACAAATTGGGTGAATGGGGAGTTGCAACACGGGAGAAAATTTCTTATCCACAAAAGGAAAAAAAGGAAGATCGTCATAGTCCAAGCCAAATTCAGAAGAAAAGCCGGCCCCGATATGGTCAAATACTGAGGCAATGGAAGTATTCCATGTTCCGTACGGTGCGGCAGCTCCTTTTGGATGAATGCCTTCGGAATTCATCAACGACAACGCTTTTGAAAAATTTTGCAGGTTTTTATCCTCCGATGAATATGTCAAATGGTCGTAACAATGAGTGCCAATCTCCTGATGTCCAAAATCTTTAAAGCGAGAAAGCCAGCGCTCATGACTTTTCGTGTCTATGAACCACATAGTTTTTATAGAATGGTTATTGCATAGATTGTAAAGGTCATCGACCTCTGAAAGCGACCCTTGGTCGGAATCTACTCGAAACGTAAAAATGGTTTCCCGCTTTTCCGGGAAATACCACTTATGAACAAACGGGATATCTCTTTGATGGTGGAGAAACTGTAATACCTCCGTTATGAAACCACGAAGGTTTCCTTTGGAAACCGTTGCGACGACTTCATTCGGCAATCTTTTCTTTTCGAAAAAAAAGTTTTTTCTCTTGGAGCGTGTATCAAGGAGAAGAGCGTTAACATTGAATGGAATAGTGACAAGAATTCCCTTTCCGACTCTATAAATTGTTTGTAGTTGGCGGTGATGGTTATATGAGTGTATATCTACCATCCCCCATGCGTAGATGTCCATCATTGTTATCGGGCAAAAACCGCCAAATAACGATGGCGGGACGGAGGAGAAGTATTTCTTCTTCAGTTTCGAACTGACCAAGCGTTCAGCGAAGCTGCCGATAGCGAGGATAGCCCCGCCGTCCTCAAGGTATTTCTCAAGAATGGTTTCCTGTAGTGAAGTGGGGCGCGCATTAATAACAATTGCTGAAAAATTTTCTGGACTGAGCTCATCTGTGGCCGAAATGGATTTCCAATGGACACCGATTTGACGGAAGAGAATTTCCCAACCAGCTTCATGATGTAATAACCCTATCGTCAGATTCAAAGTAATCGCTCTTTTAGAAATACAATATCATCTCTTTGAATACCCTTCAATAAAAACATGAAGGCAGAATAAATACCAATCCCGATTGGTATAGATAAAAAAGGTGTCGTGGTTGAGAACGTGAACAAGACGGCTCCCATGATGGCCGAGCAAATCAACGGCTTTATTGCTCTAAAGACCAATGTCGTAGAAATTGATTTGCAGCACTGTCGGTACATCAATACCATCATCAAACATTCTCCGGCAACCATGCCGCATGATGCCCCCGGCGCTTTCCAGTAGTACGTTAAAGGGACGAGCAAAACAAGAAGCACGCTCGATACCGTGATGATAACTGCTGAGTAGTTCTTCTCTTTACCCGCAGCAATAACAACGAATGCAAAAATACTATTTAATATCGTAAAGAGGAAATAAAAGATAAGAATTTGAGCGACCACGACCGAGTTTTCGTACTGTGAGCCGAAAATAATCATAACGACGGGGCGGGCAAGCACAAATCCCCCCATACATATCGGCAATATTATCATCAACATATAATTGAGG
This sequence comes from uncultured Bacteroidota bacterium, assembly GCA_963717445.1. Taxonomy (GTDB): domain Bacteria; phylum Bacteroidota; class Ignavibacteria; order UBA10030; family UBA8401; genus JAGVPT01. The sequence continues at coordinate 4,114,227 of OY970334.1, forward strand.
ATCCGGCTTACCTGTTTACCCACTTCGCCCGGCGTTGTCGCGATGGATCGGGCGACCAAAGGATAGAAAAGAATATATACTGCTCTGTCGATGGAGAGAAGAAAGAAAATCAGCTTTGATGCGGCGCTGAAATTTCCAATGTCAAACGATGTTGCAAAAAAGCCCAAGAGAATAACGGGTAGATTGAGAACGGCTTGGGCAATGATCGCCGCTGCACCGACGGGCAGCGATTGGCGGAGCAGCGATTTCCATCCGAGGTTTATCGGGAGAGCAGCATCGTCCCCGAAGGTGTTTTGCTTTTCCTTCCAATATATCAAAAAAAGAATTGCCGCATTCACAACAACGTTCACAAAGTACACAACGGGAACCAACAAAATATCTCTTTGCGATGTTACGAGAAAAAAAAGGAGCACAACAAACGACAGAAGTGCTGTGGCGCGGCTTGCACCTAGAGCGGCAACACGCTGTTTCCCCTGGTAAAACCATTCGATCTGAAATGCAAAAGGCAAAATCGAGACGGCATAGAGAATGAGGATGAGCCGTATCGTTGCGTCGTGAACGAGGAAGAAAGAGGCAATAGTCATTACTGTACACGTGAGAAGCGCCAGTATGAAACGCAATGCCGTGACCTGCTTGATAACGGCGGCATCGTTACTGGATCCCCGGGAAACGATCCGTGTGCCGATAGTGTGCAAGCCCGGGCTTGAAATGATCAATCCATAAGAAAATACAGCGAGGCCGAGATTGATGATCCCAAACGACCCGCTGCCGAGAACCCGAGCCAGGTATGTTGTCGAGACAAAGCCAAGGAGGCGAGCAATTGCGTCAAAACCAAAAAGGGAGAGGATGTTTTTTGTGTGCGCTTTCACTGCATGAGCTTTGCTATTGTTTCCTTGAGTTTTTCTTCTCTTTGCGTCAATGTAAATTGAGAAGCAATTCTGAGCCGGGCCTGCTTTCCAAGGTTGGGTGAGGCACTTAAGCCTTTGCGAATGGCTTCAACGATTTGGTTCTCATTGAGATAGTCAACGAGGAAGCCGCTATCGCCGATTGCAGTTGGAATACCCCCGACTGTTGTTCCAATTGGAACACACTCGCACAACATCGCTTCGCAAAGCGCATTCGGCAATCCCTCACGGGTGGATAATTGGCAGTAGACTTTTGCCTGCTGGTATGATTGTCGCACCTGTTCACGCAGGGAGAAAGGAATATATTCCACATTGGTTGGGACCTCCAGAGCGGAGGCGACATCTTGATTGATTCCGATTATTTTGAATCGAATATCCGGCAGCTTTCGCGCGACGGAAACGAAAAGGTCAATTCCTTTAAGTTTCGCCCGAAGCATATCGGGACATGAAGCGACCGTCAATACAAGTTGATCCTTATCCCCAAAAGGCTTCCAGAATTCCGCATCGTAACCGGTCGGAACAGTCACGATGTTGTCGCCGGCATACTGTGCCAATCGTTCCGCCTCGTGCTTCAAAAAATCATCGACGGCAAGAACTCTGCTTGCATGGGTAATACCATAACGGACAAGAGGAGACTTCCACCAACTATTCCAAATACCGTAGTGTAACGTTTTCTCTTTTGCGACATCGACTCCGCCAAGAATGAGGATCGATTTTTTTCTTAAAAGTCCTGCAACGAAGACCAGGAAAGAAGAGTACACAGAGGCGAACCACGAAAAGGTAATATCGGCGTTGAAAAGATTTTGAAGAAGAAGGATGGGCGCTGTCCACCCCTTTGCGATAACAGTTGTGACATCAAAATTCTTTTGAAGAATTTGAATGTCTTCGTCGATGAACGAGGAACGAAAGGTTGCCGTGAATAGTATGTGAGGTCGGCCAGCCAACAAATATCAATCCTGAATTTACAGGCTGAAGGTTAGCGCAAACGTGTGAGTGTCGCCCAATTGATCGAGAAACGGGACGTATGCATAGTCTAATTGAACTAATCCATAACGGAGGCCGAAACCGGCGGAGAATCCTTTTGCTTCATAGCCAAACTGGTATCCCGCGCGAAATGCCAGTAATGAATTATAGGCGATCTCGCCTCCGAGATCAATGAGAGTGCTGTTGTCTTTGAAAGTTTTCAGCAGATCGCTCGCAACGGTAAATGCGATATGGTCAGCCGGCGTGCTTTGAAATGATGCTCCAAACCTCGCACCTGCGGGCAACACAATGGGTTCGTTCAAAAGCGTGCTCATCGCCCCGATATTTGTAATGACGGCAGCGAGTGCAAAATTTTCATTATACTGGTACCGTGCACCGAAATCGAATGCCTCGCCGTCCGATTGATTGACATAGATTTTTTCATACAAGAATTTCCCGGTTGCTCCGATGCTGAGGGAGGTATCGATACGCCAGCTTGCTACTGCGGACACCGCAAGATCATGGAGACCGAAAGTTCCCTCTGCCGGCCCCGGTTCCTGACGGATTTCAATATCGTCGACGTTTGTCGAATTGAGCCCAAATCCAAAAGTAAAATCCTGGGAATGAACGGTCGCACCGAGGAATTCCGTTGTTGTCCCGAACACCCATTGTTTGTGCATAAGGGTTATTTCATCAGTTTCACCGAAGGAAATTCCTGCAGGATTGTAGTATATGCCGGATGCATCGTTGGATAACGCGCTATATGCTTCTCCCATACCGATGGCCCGACCACCAACACCAAGCTTCAAAAAAGCAAGTCCCGTCGAGGCATTTTCCGGTTGAGCCACTGAAGTCAGAGCCCCAAAGCAAATAAGGAGAAGAAGAGCAAATGTACGCTTCATAATAATGTCGCTAAAATCTTGTTGAAAGAGAAATGATATGCATGCCGAAGAGTCCATACGGTTCTATGACGTATGCGTAATTAATAATCGGCGTTAACTCGGCAGAACTTGTCCGAAGAGTAAAACCAAACGTTGGAGCTGCCTGAGCTGGTTCTTTGACGTCCCAGTGGTCAAGCCCGGCGCGTACGGTAAACATGTCGCTCAAATATAACTCTCCCCCCGTTCGAATAATGTTTGTGTTTTCATTGCTATTCTCCAGGTCGAGAGAAATCAGTCCGACATTATTATTAAACAAATAGCTCAATCCAATTTTCCGGAGAAGCGGAAAGGGTTCGACTGTTGTACTTCCTTGTTCGCCATATAAGTTTGAAGTGTCCCATTTGTATTTTGAGCCAATGTCTTGCACTGTAACGCCGAGCGTAAGATTGTCCGAAAGGCGAGCAATGCCGCCGGCGTCTATGCCGAGATTTGTCGATGCGATGTTTTCGTAAAGGCGGTAATAATAAATTTTCAATGCGATCCCAAGTGAAATGACCTTCGACATTCGGTTTGCGAACGAAAATGAAAATTGATTTTCTGAGGTAAATAACTCTCCCGTTTGGAATCCGTCAGCATCGCGCCCATCAATGTTGCTTACGCCGGCATTAATAATACCAACCGAAAATCCTGCAGTCGGCCTAATGGCCTGCGAATAAGAGAGTGTATTCAATGACCGGTCAAGCGAGAGTAATCCGTACGATACTGCAGCCACTCTGTCTGTTAAGAAAGGGGTGACGGCCGGATTATAGAAACTTGAGATATCACCGTCAATGACAGCCGTAAGAGCATTCCCCATTCCCATTCCCCGCGCCCCAAAACCAAGCCGAGAAAATGCTCCTGGAGTTCCTGCAATTTGAGCGTTAAGTGGATTTGCCGCACAGAGGGTAGAAATGAGAATAAGAAATAGGAATCGTACGTTCATACGTTTATTGTAGGACAAGTATTTTCCCCCAGATAGGTTTTTCAGTTCCCACAACGACCTGATAGAAGTAAGGACCGTTTGAAACCTGCCGCCCTTTATCGTTCTTCCCGTCCCAGATTTCATCGTGTTCAGCAATTCCCTGGCGGTTCGCATCCGAAATTACCGTGCGCACCAAATTCATTCCGAAATCAAAAATGCGAATAGTGACATTTGCCGACCCTTTGTCTACAGAATAATGCAGCCGCACAATCTCATTTGCCGGTGAAAAAGGATTTGGGTACGCGTATGTCGATTGACTGGAAGAAAGGGGTTGATCTGCATGAAGAATGTGCCATGAAGATCCGAAAAGGTTTACGCTGTTGTCCTCGGTGTAGGCGGCCCCATCATCGCCGCCAAACCAAACATTCTCTCCAAGCGTGTCAACGGCATAAAATGGCGTTCCCGCGACAATTTGTTGCTTCGTGGAATTGTCATATATCGTTCCTGTTTCTGTCCACGTCGTTCCAATATCGGACGACCGAAATATTCCATCGTCGGTAACGGCGTAAACAATTGAATCCTTAAATCCGATATTGTGACAGAATTCTCCAATGAGCGTCGTCTTCCATGTTTGTCCGCTGTCTGTAGTAAAGCTTACACCGCGTTTTTCATTAGGATCGTCAGCGTTGACCGTCCCAGCCCACATGATTGCATGGTTCCCAAAGGTCTGCTTATTTAGCGCGACGACAAAATTTCCCGAAATTGGTGAGGCTTCGTTTGTATGATTGAACTTTACCCATGATTGCCCCCCATCTGTTGTTCTGTTAATTCCTCCTGCCGTTCCAATCCAAATAGTCGACCAATTTTCGGCATAAGCAGAAAATGCTCGATGGTTGAGATTGCCCGTTAGCCCAAAATTTCCATCCACGGGCGAAACATCAAATGAAAGTGAATCTGAAGGAGAAATGCTGTCAAGGTTGTCGGGCGGAATAATTACGACTTGCCATGTTTTCCCTTTGTCTGTGGATTTGCGGACCATGCCAGCGTATGATGCAATCCAAACGGCACTGTCAGTTGCGGCTATATCGTATGTAATATTATTGACATCTGTGGTTACTCCCAGAGCTAATATTTTATTTTTTCCATAGGATAGGGTATCGATGTTCTGAGAATCCCGCGGCTGCGCAAAAACTGCCCACGTCTCTCCACCGTCTGAAGAATAGCGAAGGCCGCTTCCTACTGGAAGCGAGCTACCATCGACAGTTGTGTCGTGAGCCGTTGCGACCCAAGCTTCGTTGTTATGAACCGCAATCGCTGAAACATCTTCCAGGCCAAATTCCGTAGTAGCGTAATAATTTTTCCAGGTCAGGCCACCGTCAGTAGAACGGCTTAACCCTTTACCGGTTCCAAGCCAGATGGCTGCTCCGGAAATAACGACATCAGTGACACTATTGCTTAACGGAGTGATTGAGTTTTGAGAAAGTTGAGCGTTTTCGAGCTTGTATGAATGTTGGTTTAACAATTGCGCATCAACATACTCCAACCTCAATACCGCCAAAATTATTGATAAAATTAAATATCGAACCGTCGATTTCATTGAATAATGAAGATTCGTTTTGTTATGATGTTGGAGAAAGCGCCGGTGCGATCTGTCGCCTCAAAAGAAAAATCTCGGTAAGTGGGCAGTACATCGGTCACCTTCGTTAACGGGATAACAATAGTATAAATGCCATCATTTGCAACGGAGTCGCCACTTGTAAACGGGAGTCCAAATTGAGTGTTTACTACTTGATTTCCGTCATCGTACAAGTAAAAAACTCCGGCGGATGTACCGTCAGGCTTTTTAGATGTTAATGTCACTGAGACAATATCTGCGAGTCCGTCAGAATCCGACGCTGCAATAGTAATTTTGACAAAAGTTGTATCTCCGGCAGGTGGAATACTAACTGTGTCAGGCATCATCAAGTTAGAAACAATCGGCGGGTGATTATTACTATTTTCGACAACAACGGACTGAACTACCGTATTGCTTACTTCTCCATTACTTGTCGCCTGAAATTGAACACTGTATGTTCCAACGTCTTGTTTTAAAATATGAAAGTGAGAACTGGTGGAAAATTTTCCGCCTCCGTTGCCGGCTAAATTTCCAGTTGAGAAAACGTTTCCAGACGGGTCCAACAGCGTATATATTACGAGTGGGCTTGAGGTTGTGTCTTGTACCACGGCCGACAATCCAATGGTGGTGTCAATAGGGTCGGTTGGCAGGCTGCCAAGACGGTTAACATTGATTACACTTGGAGACATAGTCGCTTGGCTGATGAAAGGCGGGGCAGTCGTATCGATAATCCCTTTATCGGGAATCTTGCATCCGCCGGCACAACAGAGCAAAAGTAAACAGAGGAGATTCTTCATTCCAATACTCATAAAAAAACCGAGGACTGCATCAGCCGCTCGGTTGTCATACGCAGTCTCTTATATTGATTAAATGCTTTTACTTTCAGCTCAATAAAAGAGTATCAATCTTGTCGATAAGAGATTGCGAAAGAATTAAGTTCTGTGGAAATTGTACAAAAAAATTAGCTTGAAAGTCAACGTCTAATTACAGGGGGATTGTGAATGGAGTTGGGATAAACGATAGGCAGAGAATGCCAAAGGTTGCCCATCCAATGTTTCTCCTGGTTGTATCTAATGGAGTTTCATCAAGCACCGGTGGATGGTCAAGCTTAATAACAAAGAGAAGGACAATGCCCCAAAACAGCCAGCCGGTCCAGCCGAAAAAGAAAGAAACATTGAAGAGAGGAAATAACCCTAGCAAACCAATAATAATAATCACGATAAATGCGGAGCGAGCGATAATTTTATGGCTGGGTCCAAACATCGTATAAGCCAAATGTCCGCCGTCTAATTGACCGACGGGCAACAGATTCATTGCCGTCACGAACAACCCGAACCAACCTGCGCAAAGGAACGGATAATGATACATTTCTGTCATCGGGGGAACAAATTGGTGTGTTGGATTTGTAAAAATGAAGGAGAGAAATTGATAAAGCAATGAATTTCCGAACGTCAAGTCAACGCCGCCTGCCGGTTGTGTCTGTGAGAAATATTGAGGATGGATGGACAGAATGAATTCTTTTCCCGGCAAAGCAAGAAATCCATATGAGAGGATCAACAACGTAGCAATGAATCCGGCTATAGGTCCCGCGACACCGATGTCGAACATAACTTTTTTAGAAGGTATCGCCGATTTTGTTCTGATGACGGCGCCGAGGGTTCCAAAATTCAAAACGCTGGGAAGATTGGGAAAAGGGATAAAATATGGGAGCGTTGCATCAACTCCATGATACCGTGCGGCAAAATAATGTCCGAATTCATGACATGTAAGAATAAAAAGGACTGAGAGTGAATAGGGGATTCCGTAAGCGAAGTTGTTGAGATCAAACGGATCGCGGTTAAGCCACTGAACACCTGCGACGGTGACGGTAAAAAAACTGACACAAAAGAGACTGAGATGGATAACTATTTTTGAAGGCTTCACAGAGCGATTTTATTTTTTTAAATTTGAATGATATAAAATTACTTGACCGCTCAAATTTACGAAATTTTCGCTTGAAAAGGAATAAAAAAGGCTTTGAGAGCCTGCGCCGAGGTTCAGCGCAGTCTCAAAGCCTTAAAAATTAGTTTTTTAAACAATTTATATTATTGGAGAAATCACATCCCTTCCCAGAGAAGAACCAGTCGAGCTTTATGCATTTTCCCACTTAAAATACGGAGGCGCAATCCGGCTCAAAAAGAATCAATATATTGACTAGGTCTCGGACCAGGAACTGGTGCTGGATCAGAAGACGTGAGAGATGACGGTCTCGGACCAGGAACTGGTGCTGGATCAGAAGACGTGAGAGATGACGGTCTCGGACCAGGAACTGGTGCTGGATCAGAAGACGTGAGAGATGACGGTCTCGGACCAGGAACTGGTGCGGGGTCAGAAGACGTTAGAGATGACGGTCTTGGACCAGGAACTGGTGCTGGATCAGAAGACGTGAAAGAACTTATCTTTGCGATCTGCACAGAAAAAGAGCTTTCATTATAGTTCTTCAACAGAACAGATTTTGATTCTGCGTGAGAGATTGCAAAATTCGTGACTGCGACCAACGCTATGGTGATTAAGATTGCACGCATTCTTTTAAAACTTACAGATGTTTTCATTGAATAACTCCATTTTTGATTTTAATTATATTGAAATTGGTTAAGTTATTTCAAAATGTTATTTTAGTGCTACTACATGCTTCTTATTCTAATTTCATGAAAGGTGTTCATTTTTTCTCCTTAGGTATGATGTGAATTAAATAAAATGAAGATAGGAAAAAGTATCGTATACTTAGGGATTGAGAATGGATTTTCTAACGACCCTTTTCGAACGGTGCCCTGATTCTTTTTTACGATATGCAAACTTTCCTTCGTGCTGGGGCAAAAACGAAAAAGTGCTTTGGTGCCACTGTCAATATTAAAAACTACCTTTCCTTTTTCACAGCCGTAAAAAGTGATGTGGATCACTTGCTTATTCGCGAAAATATATTGAATTTTGCCAATCTTGTCAATAGGATACTTAAAATAGGCCATTTTTGGGCAGATTTTTTGATTTTTTTTTTCTTATCTAAAAATAAATTCTGAGACTTGACAAATTGGCAAAAACTATATACTTTACCCCATCATGAAAAAAGGGACAAAAATATTCCTCTTATGGGTTGTTTTGGGAATTGGTTTGGCTGTAATTATTAGTAGCCAAGAACATCAGGACTACGGATCGGCTCCGTTTTTGGTAACACTGATAGAGTTGCTGATCTCTTTAATTTCTTTTTTTCTGGCAGTACATGAACCTAATCGGAAAAACAAGTATTTGTTTTTGAATTTTGCGATTTTCTTTCTTATCGCAACTATATCTGTAGTGCATAGCGTTTTCCAGCCATTGTTTTCATCTTTGGACAAATATTTGCCCTATGTTATTATGCAATATGTTAAGGGTATTCATTACGCGGGGTTAGCATTTGCAATTATCTATCTTGTAATAGATTCCTTGTTTAGGGAATTGCGGATCACTTACAAATATATGGCAACCCTCTTTATAGTTGGGTGTTTTTTTATTTCCTATTTTGGCAATTTCCTGATTAACCCTAAATACGGTTATACAACTTCCGACATTCAAGATTTCCGTTCAGTTGACCATGTTTATTCGGCTAGAGAGCATCTGCTTGGTAAGAAACCTACACCTGAGGAGATTGCGCAACGACTGACTCTTCCGGCATGGCAAGAAAACGAGGCTATAGGTAAATTGTATCCAGCTAAGAATCTTCAACGGATAAGGGAAATTTTTAGGTATTTACCTGAAGATAATTACAATGTATTATTATATAAACCTATTAACCTTTATGTAGTTAAAATGAATGTGTTGGCGTGTTTTTTTATTGTTTTATTTTTTGGCTACCAATATAAAAAAGACCCTCCGCAAGGTGCATATATCGATAAGATTATGTTTTTGTTACTCATCTTTTGTTCAATAGAAATCTTCCACGCTTGGAGTTATATACATGCCGTGGAATGGGGAGAATTGCTTCAAATATTTGTTATCGGCCAATATATTACTATATTTATTCTATTGTTGATAGCGATGTTTTTCGGTCTTCGCCTTCGATTTGTTACATCGGTTGCTGGAGAGTTTTATGAGAATGAATTGGTTCATAGCGCTCAACATATTACTCGTTGGCGTGATTGGCTTGATAATATTGTTTTACATTATTTTTTTAACCCGAAAACGATTAGGGGAGTACTTTTTTCACAACGAACCAAAGAATAAGGTAGGCGTTTTTTTTGTGCAATTGATGAAATTTTTACGAATACGATAGGGGATTGTAGTATATGAAAAATAATAACTCAACTGAACAGACAATGACAACTCATTACCCGATTATCGGTAAGAGTAAAGCTGTGGAAAATGTTCGAAAGCTTATCACAAGGCTTGCTCGAACTAGAAACGATATCATTATTGTCGGCGAAGACGGCGTAGGGAAGGGAGCGATCGCAAAGAACATTCATTACCAGAATTCGAATGGCAGCATTGACCTCCCCTTTGTCTCCGTCAACCTTTCTGTTATCGATGACAAGGAAATGGAAGCCGTCCTCTTCGGCTTTGAGCGGGGCGCAGAGCGTTTGCCCTATACTTCAAAACGCGGTATTTTCGAAATCGCTAATGGCGGAACGGTCCTCATAGAAGAACTTGAAGAAGCGTCATTCCGAAATCAGATGAAAATTATGACGTTGCTGAACGAGCGCATGACCCGCCGGATTGGCGGGCTGAAGTCTGCGCCCGTTGATATTCGTCTGATTATTACGCTGAAAGATGGACTCAAGAGTCTCTTTGAACGAAGAAAAATTATTCCCGAGCTCTACGAGAAACTCGCCGAGTTCGAAACGATATATGTTACGCCACTCCGCGAACGAGCGGAAGACATACCATTGCTCGTGAAGTATTTTATCGGTGAGATCAGCAAAGAACTCGGCTTAGGTGATATTGTTATCGACATTAATGCGATTGATGTGCTAGTGCGTCAGACGTGGCGAGAGAATATTCGGGAACTCAAGGCGGTGGTCGATAAGTCTGTGTTATTTTCTCAAGGCGGTCGATTTACATTGCCCCCAGAGTTGGTCGATGAGAAGACCGAAGTGGTAAAAATGATCAATAACATTATTGCGGGACAAGAATTTGTTCTTGACCGATCGCTGGACATGATAGAAAGGGGAATTATCGAGCGGGCGCTGGATAGATTTTCTCTCAATCAGTCCAAAGCAGCTCAATTTCTTGGGATGACAGAGCAAACGCTCCGATACAAATTACGGCGGCTGGGTATAGCAAGCTCCCATCAAAGAGCCTAAATCGTTTGATCATTCGATGAAAATTAAAATCCCGTCTTCCTTGACGGGATTTTTTTTGTCAAAACTCGATCAAAAATCCTAGGGCAAAATAGTTGTCTTTCACATCAAAATACTGACCGTGAATGCTGTAGCCCGAAAAATAACTTCCATACAGGTTCAGACCCCTCCCTTCCCAATTTCCGATTTTCATACCTAATTGAACGTTATGTCGGACGGAAGTTTCCAAAATTTTCAATACGGTCGCCTGATACGCGCCATAGGCAAACACGTTGTTCCACATTTTACTGTGATACTCCAATCCCGCATCGCCCATAAAGCGGGTAAGGTCCGGTGGATCGACGTGATAAAGGTATGTCCCTCCGACGTAGATTCTCGCATTGTCGTTCATTGAGGATGGCTCGAAGGCAACTACACCATCGAAAAATTCACGACTGTAGACTCTCGGAGGTTGTGAATCTTTCCACTCTTGAAGGGTATTATCGTAGTGACCATCCACGAAATGTGAGCTGATATGGCTTATGCGCAATCGAGATGATAGGACTCCCTCTGCAAGAAATTTTTTGTAATTGAAGTTGATGCCAAAAAAATAATCAGACGCATCGACAGGGAAATGGAAATCTTTTTCGCCGCGCAGCAATGTGTAAGTAAAGAAATCAGCGCCCATCGTGAGAAGTGAGCTGTCATTGTTAAAACGGTACTGAAGCAAATCGATTGAATTGCCGATATCAAGCCGGAGGCTATTCTTCCCGATTTCACTGAGTATGCCGTCGCGTGGCTCGTATGTGTCCGCTACTAATGGCTTGAAGAGGAGTCCGTATGGCACGAACGAAAACTGATTTCCGGATGCACTGTCGGACTGTGCTTCCGAGAAAGCTGTAGCGGTCGCAATCATCGAAGCAAATAAAACTCCGCAGAATAATGTTCTATTTTTCATGAATGTCGAATCCATATCGGGTTTGTGTAACAGAATCCGCTCGTGCCGCCGTCGGCGGAATGGCTGGCAAATCCTTCTATTCGAATGTATGATGAAACTTGATATGTGCACACTTCAAAATCAATCCTCATATCAAGTGTAAACAAATTCAAGATTTGCTTTTTCATTCTGACTACTTCACTTCCAGTTCCTATTCTTCCGAATATTATTTTCAGTTCGCAGAACGCCCCGAATTCTTTTGTGGTCAATCCGCGGATATGAAGTTGAAGCCGGGCACCGCTAATTGTTTCACCTATCGCCGCCGTTTTCCCGCTTTCATTTGTTATCGTAAAAACTATCAACGGCCCGTTTGTAATAACAGTATGTCCATCACGGAGAGCTTCCAGCAACGATGTTTCTGTTAAGGAATCAGAGTTGACGGCCGTTCGCATTTTCCCGAATAATTGTCGGCCATTTTCCCGGATCGTAAAGAACGGAATCCCTATTTGTTTGAAACGGTTGAAATTGCCGTGAGCGTCATTCCCGGCGGCAATAAAAATTTTCCTGCCTCGAAGAAGCAGTCTTGTCCAACTTTCCAGCCCTTTTGAAAAAGCTTGATTTGCGTCTCCATTCAACACTTGAAGTCCAGCAATCCCATTTTGATCCATATCATTAAAATCCCATGTGCCGCGCTTAATAAGCAGCCATTGAAAAAACGGAGTCGCCTCTGTCGGATGACCTGCATACGCAACAACGTGATCTTCCTTATTCGACAGGATGTCGCCGATCGTATGCTCGGATGCGGTACGGAACCATCGTTCTGCACTGTCCCCGGATCCTGCAAAAAATTTCTTTGTCCCCCATAATAAGAGATGCACGTTTCGCTGAGCATGGTTGGAACAAGAAACTTCTTCGCCGCGCACTATTGTAAAATCGTTATGCTGTGAATTTATCTCATCGATGTTTTGTTGTTGCGATCTCCATTTTGGAATTTCAGGATCGTTGACTAAGAAATTATCAATACAATCGTCAAGATCATAGGAATGGTCGGTGACGCAGAAAAAAGAGAGTCCCATCGCTTTGGATAATTCAACCGATGCCTCGATCGGAGAACCGAACTCGACCTGGTCGTCAGTATATGAAGAATGTGTGTGCGTGTCTCCTTGATTCCATCCAACAAAAAGGGGAAGGGGGTCGGCTGAACGATAAACTCGCAAACTCGTTTTGGAGGATGTTCTGTAATTATCATTTTTGGCTGAACGATGTTCTCCCCGAACAACATAGTCAAAGTAGACGTTGACATTGATAAACCCAAATATATTTTTCAATTGATCATCAAAGGGGATAGAAATGATTTTCCACCACAACGGTATTGCTATTTTGCAAGAAACGGCAATTGTGTCGGCGTATAGTAATTTTCCTTCTTGCCGGATTTCAATCTTCGCATTGGATAACTCTATCGGATAACGATTGCTGTCTTTTACAAGGAGAAGCACCGGCAGGGATGCGCTGGGTTCCAGGCGATGAGGAATGTCTGCGAGGATTTCCGGTTCGGCCTTTTTAAGAAAACTGAAAAAATATTTGAACCGGTAATGTGTCTCGGCATACAACAACGGAAACGAAACGACTGGTAGGGCGATCATTGCATCGTTGCCATTTGTTTTCTTTGAAGGTCTTTCATAAGCCTTTCGATGCAATCGTTGGGAATTAAGTTACTGGACTCCCTTCCGGAAAACCCAGAATATCGTTTTGCTTGGTCTAAGGCGTCGATTAGGGAAAAACTCTCTTGTCGTTGTACGTAAACCTTCCCATGCTTTAAAAGCTCTGCAGCTAAATATTCTTGTTCGGTTTGTCCTGGCGTTGGAATAAAGATAGCTCTTTTCCCCAAGACATCAAGGTCCATGATTGTACTGTAGCCGGGGCGGGAAATGATAAGCTCCGATGCTAGCATCGCTCGGTTTAATGCTGTTGAATCAAGTGAGGATACGACTGAGATTGAATCTGAAATTTTTATATGCTGGCTCTTTTCAGGAATTCCACGCACAACCAATGATTTGCATTGAACTGTTTTCAATTGCTCCATCAAGATATTTTCCAAAGCTGTCCGCTGCGGTTCGGGCCCCGATAAAAGAACTAGAATATCGAATTCTTTTGTAATACTCGAATCCCTTTTGAATCGCGTTAACGGCCCAATAAACTTCGCGTTTTTCGGTAATTGATAAAAGTGAGAAAGCTTGCCAGAAAGATTGTCTTCTCCCGCGTAATCGGGAATCCAGCAAGCCGTGTATCTTCGAATTATTATTTTATTCAGAACATATGCCAGGCGAGAAGCCCATTCGAGATGATTCGGCAGTATAATGCCGATTTGGTGAGTCACATAGAAGCACGGAATTTTTTTTGAGAATAGCCCAAAACGGTTGTCTGAAATGACGGCATCAATTTTAAAATCTTTTATAATTTTTTTTAAAACTCGGTGTTCACGAAATACCGTGATGATAATTTTCGGGATTTGGCGCGTGATTGTCGATGCGATACGATGGTCTTCAGGATATACAATTGTGAACCCCGGAAAACGAATGAAGGTCAGCGCTGGAAACTCTCTTTTCAATAATTCATACGGTCTCCCGTCGGCCGCAATAATTACGTCCGCTCCTTGCAGAAGCAATTCCCTGATGATCGGTATGCATCGAGTAGCATGCCCTAAACCCCAATCCAACGGGGCGACCAATATCCTTTTTTTGCAATCACTGTTAATATTTTCTTCCTTTCCAAACGACTTTACCCCCGAAGAAAACGGCGAAGGGGAGAGCAATGACGTAGATAATGTAGTAAACTTCAAAAATCCAAAAATATTTCAACTGGACGAGCTGCCCGGTTTTTCTCAACGGTATACTTAGCAAAACGAAGTCGCACAGGAGCTTTGCAATTAACCCGCAAACCAGGAAGGTAAGACTGAGATGGAAAAAATATCCGAAAAGAAGAAGAGCATGCATGCAGAACGCAATAGCCATAATCAATAGTCCGCTCACCGGCATGTCCTTTCCACCGACTCCCCATCTCCTTTTTTGTCTGTACAACTCCGGAATGGTTTTGCAAGCTTTACTGAACACCAGGCTCTCTTTTTCCAAGGGATATTTGTACGCCCAGCGCCCGCTACGGGTGATGGCCTTAAAAAGTGCGAAATCTTCCGTCACACTGAATTTGATTCCTCGGTACCCGCCAACTTCGTCGTACGCCTTTCTTCTAAATGAAAAATTGTTCCCGATGCAGCTGAGGGGGTTCTTTATCGCCATGGCAGCAGATGCCACGGCAAGGATGTAAGCCCAATCAAGCGACTGCATTCCCGCGAACAAGCTGGTCGGCTGCAACAATGTCAATCCGGCTACCACACCCACATTGCTTGTGTAGTGTTGTACTGTTGCCCGAACCCACGATGGCGGAACGACGCAGTCCGCATCGGTCATAAAAATAATTTCGCCTGAAGAAACATCTATGCCTTGTGAGATCGCATTTGCTTTGCCACGAAGATGGTCGATTGATTGTTTACCGTTAAGTGCCTTAACATTTGAATGCCTGTCTGCATAGCCTCGGATAATGCTGGGCGTTGTGTCGTTTGAATGATCGTCGACAACAATGATTTCGAGCTTGTCTTTCGGATAATCGAGCCGGGTCAACGATTCGATGCATGCGCCGATATTGCGTTCTTCATTCCTCGCAGCAGTGACGATTGAAACCATGGGTTCGAAGCGGGGGTTTTTGTCAAACCGGGATTTCAACACACCGTACGTAAACAACAAACATTGAGCGAGATACAACGATAAGAAAAAAATGAAGAGTGTCGCTTCAGTTGTCAATGGATCAGTCCAAACGCTAAGCTGCGTTCTTGAATGCCTGTAATGACCCCCGGCAGCACTTGCTGGACTCTGGATTTCGTCAATTCATTGTCGTGAAAAACAAGAATTGCGCCGGCGGTGAGTTTTGTTAAAGCCGTTGTTCGTACTTGTTCGTCCGACCACTCCCGCCGAAAATCTCCCGTCGATATCGTCCACATAACGAGTTTATAGTTCAGCTCTTTGGCAGCAGAAATTGTGTTCCACGAGAAGAACCCATAAGGAGGACGAAAGAATTTTATGGCGCGGGCACCGGCTCTGGTAATGGCTTCTTCGGTTTGTACTATTTCAGACATCGTCGTTTTTTTTGAAAGGGCAATTGCCCGCGTGTGGTGAAATGCATGAACAGCTATGCTGTGTTCCTCAGCGTCGACCTCTTTCACCAACGACGGATATTTCTTAATCGCCATCCCGCTCATGAAAAAGGTTCCTTTGATTTTACGTGCTTGCAATATTTTAAGCACTGCCGGCGTTGCGACCGGATGCGGTCCGTCGTCGAAAGTTAGAAAAATATCCGGCGAATCCATTTTCCAAAGAATCGAACGGAAAAGAAATCGATGTAGTCTACCTGTGTGAGATGGCATAGCCGTTACATAAAGAAGTTTAGGCGTGTTGAGAGATTTCCCGCTTCATGAGCCTCCCTTTCCATTCAAAACTTCCAAAAAAACTTCCGAAGACCGCCGCAAGAATGACCGGGAAATGAATCAATTCCGAGACGAAAAAATATTTCATCATGCCGACGACTTTCGTAAGCTTCGAGAATTTGAGGATGATCCAGTAATCGACAATAAATTTTATGAGGAGCACAGCAAACGGTACGGACATGATCGAGAAATAGAAGACGGAAACCGGCGCAAATAAGAATATCAAAAGATACAGGAAGAACGATGCAACAAGAAAAAACAGCGTTGAAGCACGGTAGTGCGGGGTATGGCCTGCCCACCGCATGCGTTGTTGAAGAAGCTGCCTCCAGCTTGTAACGGGTAACGTTGTAACATGAGTTGCCGGCTCGTACGCAAAACGCATTTTCCACAGAGGAGTCGCTGCAATCCTTTGAGCAAGCAGCGAATCGCTCCCTGAATTTATCTTAGTCATTGACGCGAACCCGCCAACGTCATTAAATGCCGACCTCCGGAACCCCATATTGCTGCCGTTGCAATTGATGGGAGCTTTCATCCCTATTGCACCGGCTCCGCACGCTGTCTGCGAGAACAAATCAATACATTGAAATCCGAAAAGAAGGAAAGGGATGTTTTGCCCGTTCTCGAAGAGAGTAAGTCCGGAAATAACTCCGACAGTTTCATCAAAATAGCGCACCATCGATGAGATCCAATTCGGGCCGACAACGCAATCTGCGTCCGTTCTCAGAATAATCTCGCTTGAGGTATTCTTGATGGCCTCGTTCATTGCGTTAATAATCGGTGAAATGCCGGACGGATGTCCATGCAGCCGCAACAATGATATTCTTGGGTTTTCTAAGGCCAATTGCTTCACAATGTCCGCTGTTCGGTCTGTCGATTGGTCATCAACAACCGTAATTGTATATTTGTCGTGCGCATAGTCTTGCTCCAACAACGAGCGGAGGCATTTTTCAATGTGAAGCTCTTCATTCCTTGCCGCCACAATTACAGCGACAGTATAGAAGTGATCGCCTGTCCCGCGGCGCAGGTGCGACAATCCTCGAATAAAGATAAGAATTTGCCGGACGTACACCGCGCAGAGAATGAGAATTGCGAACCAAATAAGAGACAGGAAATCCTTCACGATACTACCTTCTCTTTCGCGGATTTGATTCTCAATATCAACAGCGAACCAAGAAGGCTCGGGAATAGGATGTTAACAAAAAAAATGCATATCGACGCGTTGAACGCAGACGCAGCAGAGATACCTGCCCGAGAGAAAAAGAGAATAGCTGTGCTTTCTCGAATTCCCAGGTCGCTGAATGAAATCGGAAGAATAACAGATTTGGTGAATAGAATATTTGAAGTGCATAATGCAGAAACGCCGAGCGAGACCGGTTCAAAAGCAAGCACGAAGAAATGATACTGTAATATAATGACGACGTAAAGGAGTACTGTCCAAAAAAGGAGGACCCGTGCTTGATGGCGGTGAAAGACGTCTTTCATAAAAAGAAAAGCCGAAACAGCTCTGTATTTTCGAAACCTATGAAGCAATACGCGAAGAATTTTTTTTAGAAGATCGGAATACAGGACGACAATGAGAAATGATATAACGACCGCAACGGCAACAACTGTCAGCCATGGCGTCCAATAGTGAGGCAAGTATATGGCAAAATAGAGCCCTGCTGCGATGACACCGACAATTACCGTGACGGCCAGGTTATATAATTTATCGATGATACTGACTGCCAAGACTTGAATAGCCGGTAATGATGAAAGTGTTACCATCCTACCGCCGTGCTCGCCAACCTGGCCCGGTGTGAAGAATCCTGCCGAGATTCCGATGAAAAGAGAAGAAACAATGTCTTTATCGGATATCCCGCTGGCGATTAATCTCACCAAATAGCGCCACCGCAAAAACTCCAGCCCGAGGTTTGCCACGACCAGCACCGCGCCAATCATCAGATAGAAAATGTTTGCGTGAAGAACGGATTTACGCAGAGCATCAACGTCGATATAAAGAACAAGCGCAACGAGCAAACCGACGCCGATCACAATTTTCAGGATGATCGCTATTCTCGGATGCACGCGAACATTTCCTATTTTGTTCATCGCCCCTTCTATATCTTACTTCCTTTCCAACTTATGGTCCCGAAAAAACCTAAAGGGCCGATAAGAGAATTGTAGATAACCGAAGCAATTTCTAGTGGAACGACTGAGCGGCGTAACCCGGCGTTACCAAAGAGGGCCGAGCCCTTATAGAAAATCACGCTGTCGATAATAAATTTTGCGGTCAGCGCTGCGATGCCGATCAACGGCAAAACGAAGATAGACAATATGGCAAGCGCATTGTATGAATGAATCAGGCCGAACACGATTTTCATCCGGAAAGGATAGTATGCAGCGGCGGAAAAATGCCTCCGTTGCTGATTTATAAAAAAGCCCACCGAGGCAGGCGGACTGGTCTCGACACTACTTTCTCTTGAGGTCATGTACCGTATTTTCCAACGGGTTTCCTTTTGGATGAGTTGGATAAAAAGGTCATCATCTCCGCTGGCCGAATTTTTTATTCTTTCATAACCGTTGACTTCCTGGAAAACACTTTTGCGATAGGCAAGATTTCCCCCGGAACATAAATATGCATGACTCAATCCAACGCCCGCTGCAGCGCCGACCCATTTTTTTATCTCAAGATAGCGAAGAAAGAAATCAAACCAGCGGCCCAAAAATGTCCGTGGGAACCGTTGTTCGAAGGGGCAATAGCCGGCAACAACGCCTATTTCCGGCAGGAATTCCTTTGCGATCGACGAAAGCCAAACGGAGGGCGCGACACAATCGGCATCGGTAAAGGCGAGGATGTCGAACCGGCTTTCTTTGATTGCCTCGTTCAACGCGTTTTTCTTGGGAGGCAAGCCGGATGAGATTTGGCTTACCGTAACGAGTTTGATATGTGGATAACGCTGTTGGTAATTCCTTACGATTGCAGCAGTTCCATCGGTTGAACGGTCATCGGCAATAATGACTTCAAAGAGACCCACGGGGTAATTTTGTTGGACGAGCGATTGCAGACATCGGCCGATGGTTGCTTCTTCATTTCTTGCGGCAACGATGATCGAAATGTGCGGTCTTTCTTTTGAAGTTGCCTGTTGGCGAGCAAGGAGATTACGCAGTCCTTTTACCGTAAGGAAATTGAGTGTACAGTAACAGATGAACAGTATGCTCACTAGCAGAACAAAACCGATTTCCAAGCTCATAGTATGGGAAAATACGCAAATCACGCTTTCAATGCAAGCTATGTTCGAGTGCGCGATTGTCTTGCTTCTGCGACTGTTTTAAAGTATATTTTCAAAATTTACAAATATCTCATGGAACATCTCGTTATCGGAATTGCAGGCGGAACGGGCTCTGGGAAGACTACCGTGACGCAAAAAATTCTGGAACGGCTTCGTGTACGTGACAATGTTGTGGTAATTCAGCACGATTCGTATTACAAGGATATTTCAGCGTATCCCGGGCTTACACCGGATAAGATCAACTTTGATCATCCGGATTCTTTACAGACATCGATGCTGGTCGCGCACATCAGCGACTTGAAGAGAGAAATTCCGGTCGATCAGCCGATCTATAATTTCACTACTCATTCGCGGATGAAAGAGGTCAGACATCTTGATCCAAAAGATATCATCATCATTGAAGGGATTCTGATTTTTGTCGAGAAGGAATTGCGGGATTTGATGGATATCAAGATTTTTGTCGATACCGATGCGGACGAGCGCTTGCTCCGCCGAATACGCCGAGACATCATGGATCGGGGGCGCTCGATCGATTCCGTGATGAACCAGTACGTTTCTACCGTGAAGCCGATGCATCTTGAGTTTGTCGAACCGAGCAAACATTGGGCAGATATCATCGTGCCGCGCGGAGGTGATAATCTCGTCGCTATCGACATGATTGCTGTAAAGATTGAAACCATGCTACGAAACAAACATACTCTATCTTAAAAACTTTTATCAAGGAGAATCATATGTCAGATGAAACAACGAAAACTACATCACCGACAGAGTGGAAATGGGTCATCATTGGAGTCGTCGTCGGGGTAGTGATCATTGGCGGTTCATTTTTCATCGTTGCCCCGACTTTTCACAGCACAGCGATTCAATCATTGGTTCTCTTGATTGGTTTCGTCGTGACGGGCGCCGTGGTCGGTTATTTTTCCCCGGGTGTTACTATCAAAGAGGCATTCTTTGCCGGTCTTATTTTAATGTTCATCTTTGCGTTGGTATTTAGCGTGACACCATTGGGTGTAGGACAGAGCAAGGAGTTGATTTACCTTCTCCTAATCTTCAGCGGGATTCTTGCTCAAGCAGGAGCGTGGATGGGCGAAAAATTGCAGGGGAGTTTTGAGAAAAAAGACGGCACTGCAAAGGACGATGTGGGATTTCAATGGAAGTGGGTTTTTGCCGGCCTCGCTCTCGGATTAGCCCTCAACGTTATGTTTGTGTTCCTTCTTGCCCCATTGTTCAATATCGATTTGAACCTTATTCATATTGCGTTTTCGGTTAGTTTTATCCTCCTCGGGTTTATTATCGGTTACAAATCACCTGGAGTGACCATAAAAGAACCCGCCGTGGCAGGTGCTATCGCCGTTATCGGAGATTGGTTGTTTATTCAATACGGAATCCAATTACCGGTGCCGGTTGGGTACATTGCATTCGGTGTCGTTGAGGGGTTCCTGTTGACCCTTTTTGGCGCATGGCTTGGCGAACGCTATCAACTTGCAAAAGAATCTAAACAAACTGCAGCGTAAATCTTCTTCGTGTGAAGAATGCAAAAAATTTTCTGCTGAACCAAAATCATACGATAAAATTTTTGGAGATGCTCTATGGCCAAGAAAAAAGTCTACCTTTTGGTAGGGACACATAAAGGTGCTTTCATCTTTTCGAGTGATGAAAGCCGAAAGAAATGGAGTATGAAGGGACCTCTTCTGAAAGGTGCGGATGTTAATGAAATCATTTTGGATACGAGGCGAGAACCGATGCTTTATGCTTGTGTAAACTCGTACTGGTGGGGATCGAATGTTCACATAAGCAAAGATTTTGGAAAAACTTGGAAGCAGTCTGAGTCAGGTATCAAGTTCGATGAAAAATCGGGGAAAACCGTCGCCCGGGCATGGCACGTTGCTGCCGGCTTAGAAAGTGAGCCGGAGGTTTTGTATGCGGGGGTTGATCCCGGTGGATTGTTTAAATCGCAGGACGGCGGAAAAAATTGGGGGGAGATAGAAAGTCTTTCGAATCACCCGACCAGACAAAAATGGGCACCTGGCGCCGGAGGTTTAATGGTACACTGCTCATGTGTCGATCCAAAAAATTCCAAAAAGATGTTTGTCGGGATTTCTGCTGCCGGAGTCTTTTGCAGTGAAGACGGAGGCATATCATGGGAAGCAAGGAACAAAGGTGTTCTCGCCGATTTTCTTCCGGACAAACATCCCGAGGTCGGGCAGTGCACCCATCATCTTGACTTTAGTCCTTTGAAGCCCAATGTCCTATACCAGCAGAATCATTGCGGCGTTTACAGGAGTGACAACGAAGGGAAGGAGTGGGTTGACATCAGCGAAGGATTGCCGTCGAGGTTCGGGTTCCCGTTGCAGGTTCATCCTCACGATCCCGATACTATTTATGTCATTCCGGAACAGGGGGCTGAGTTTCGGGGGCCGGTTGACGGAAAATTCGGCGTCTACCGAAGTACAAATAAAGGCGGACGCTGGAAAAAATTGACGAAAGGTTTGCCCGCGCGAAATATGTATGCCCATGTTCACCGGCAGGGGATGGCAGCCGATCGCTGCGATAAAAGCGGAATTTATGTCGGGACTAGCGGAGGGCAAATTCTCTTCAGCAGAAACGAAGGAGATTCATGGCACCTGTTAGCCGACTGGTTGCCGGCAATTTATTCTGTTCGCACTGCTGTTGTATAATGGGTTAATGGATTTGAAAGAAGAATCGCGAGTCTCCTTGCAGTGCTCGAGTTTGGTAAAGTGACGGACACCATAGCGATTTACCGTGCGATATATGACGTGATTTTGGAACGAGGTGTCCGTCACTTCCCGCAAGAATGCAAAATTGCCCACTACCAGTTTCCTCACAGTGTTGATTATCTTTTCAAAAACGGTTATATTTAAACAGTTTTAAGTTTGCCACCATGTTGACAATCGAATGCCAAACCGAGTCCACAAAATTCCTTCAAAAGAAATCTCTGCAACTTATCAGAAGACTGTTCTTCCCAGCGGCATCAGGATTGTCAGCGAAGAAATTCCCCACGTAAAATCTATCTCCATCGGCGTTTGGATCGACACAGGTTCCCGGAACGAAACCGAATCGTCAAACGGCATTTCCCATTTTCTTGAACACATGGTGTTCAAGGGGACGCAACACCGGTCGACGCAGCAAATAGCGCGAAGTCTTGAATCGGTGGGCGGCTACTTGAATGCGTTCACGACGAAAGAACATACCTGTTACTACGCGCGCGTGCTGGATGAATTCACCGAACTCGCCGTTGACGTTCTCTCCGACCTCGTTCAATTTCCTCTTTTTCCTGAGAAAGAGATTGAAAAAGAAAAGCTGGTCGTCCTGGAAGAACTCAAGAATGCCGAAGACGATCCGGATGATCTTATTCATGATTATTTTGAAACGAATATTTATTCAAACGATACACTTCGTTTTCCCGTTCTTGGATCGGCTCGTAATGTCTCTTCGTTCAAACGAAAAGATCTGACCGGCTATGTCCGCGAGCGCTACACCGCCGGCAATATTGTCGTTGCCGCTGCCGGAAATTTTCCACACCGGAAATTTGTAGAGCTGGTGCAAAAGTATTTTACGTTGCATCGAAAGCCTTTCAGTCAACCTCGGCCATCGAAGATTTCGCGGACTAAAAAGCAAAGCCAGGAATTTGAAAAGCCGATTCAGCAGGCTCATATCTGCACCGGGACGATCGGCTACAGCGTGCATAGCAAGTATCGTTTTCCGTCCCTTGTCATGAACACACTGCTTGGCGATGGGATGAGCTCGCGATTGTTCCAAAACATTCGCGAGCGGTACGGTTTTGCATATTCCGTCTATTCGTTCCTCAACATGTTACAAGATACGGGTTCATTTGGAGTGTATCTCGGAACAGACAAAAAGCATATTCAGCAATCGCTTGATTTAGTTTTTTCAGAATTGCATTCATTGAGAGCAAAGCCGATTCCCAAGGCCGAATTGCAGCGCACGAAAGCACAATTAAAAGGAAGCATGCTTCTTGGCCTTGAGAGCACATCGGCCCGAATGATGCGATTAGGAACCGGAGAATTGTATTTTGGTGAGTTCACTGAATTGGAGACAATTTCGAAGGAAATCGATTCCGTAACTGTTGAGAATGTTTCGGAAGTCGCGCAGCAGTTGCTTAAGGAAGACTCCTTTTCCACGATAATTTTTGCACCGGCTAACAATTAGCTATTGCGGTTTCATGCAATAACGAATCATGATTGCAAAACAGGATATTAATACACATTTATTGAAAGCAGAGTATGCCGTTCGCGGACCTATTGTCGCGAGGGCTCAACAGCTTGAAGAACAGGGGAAAAAAATAATTTACTGCAACATCGGAAACCCGCAAGCGTTGAAACAAAAGCCGTTGACATATCTTCGTCAAATCCTCAGCCTTGTTGAATACCCGGAATTGTTACGGAATGAAAGCGCTGCAAAAATTTATCCAGAAGATGTCCTGGAAAAAGCCGGATCGATTCTGAAGTGGCATCCACATGGAACGGGCGCCTATTCACAGAGTGCCGGGATTCCTTTCATCAGGAAAGCGGTTTCCGAATTCATTCAGCGCAGGGATGGAATTCCTTCGGATAAGGATCACATTATTTTGACGGACGGTGCGAGTAAAGGAGTTCAATCGTTGCTTCTCACCCTGTTAAAGAATTCGAATGACGGGGTGATGATTCCCATTCCCCAGTATCCACTCTACAGTGCTTCGATCGCTTTGTATGGCGGAAAACAAATCGGTTATTTTCTTGACGAAGAAAACCGTTGGCAATTGAGTGAGAATGCGCTGACGGAAAGCATTACCGAGGCGATTCGCCGCGGAATTCATCCCGTCGCCATTGCCGTTATCAACCCGGGGAACCCGACGGGTGCAGTGCTTTCGTACGACAATATTGCAATGATCATCGGCTTTGCGCGCAAACATCATCTTGCAATTTTAGCCGATGAAGTCTACCAGGAAAATGTGTACGGCAGGGAATGCAAGTTTTATTCTTTCGCGAAAGTCATGAGTGACATTGGCGAGAAGGATGTTTCGCTCGCCAGTTTTCATTCAGTGTCAAAAGGATTGCTCGGCGAATGCGGCCATCGGGGCGGATATGCCGAATTTCGAAACGTTCCCGACAACGTCATGTCGGAGATCATCAAACTGCAATCAATCAGCTTATGTTCGAACGTTCCCGGACAAATTGCCACATACGTCATGGTTGCTCCCCCAAAACCCGGCGATGAAAGTTACGACCTCTATGTGCGCGAAAAGGATTCTGTGTATACCGCGCTGAAAGCGAAAGCAGAATTGCTCGGAAACCGGATCAATAACATTAAAGGAATGTCGGTGACGATTCCGGAGGGCGCGATGTACGCATTTGTGAAGTTTCAACTGCCACCCGACCCGCACATCGACGTGAAGACAATGTCGCCCGAACAGCAAATGGACTATGAAGCGAAGCGGGACACGGAGTACTGTCTTGCATTGCTGGAAGAGACCGGCATTTGTGTCGTTCCGGGATCGGGCTTTGGCCAGATCGCGGGTACACTTCATTTCCGAACAACATTTCTTCCGCCTCTCGATGAAATTGAAGAGGTTGTTGTGAGGCTGAAGGTATTTCACGAGATGTACTGCGAAAAGGCCGCACACGCAGAAGAAAAAGTTGTCCCTTCATAACGCTTTGCTAAATCCTCAAAGAATAAACGTAAAAGCCCGATGGCAAAAATCACAATAGATGGAAATCAATTTGAGGTAGATAACAAGCGGACCATCATCGAGGCCGCTCGTGAAAACGGCATCTCCATTCCGCACTTTTGCTGGCATCCGAAACTTTCCGTGTCTGGCAATTGCAGGATGTGCCTCGTTGAGGTTGAGAAGATGCCCAAGCTCGCAATCGCATGTTCGACGCAGGTCGCAGAGGGAATGGTTGTTCATACAAAAACTGACCGGGTTGTGAATGCGCGTAAGGCCGTCATGGAATTTCTTCTTATCAATCATCCGCTCGATTGCCCGATCTGCGATGAAGCAGGGGAGTGCAAGCTGCAGGATTATGCCTACAAGCACAGTGCCGGATACAGCAGATTTCAAGAAGACAAAGTGCACAAACCGAAGCGTGTGGAGATCGGCCCCCGTGTGATGTTTGATGCTGAGCGCTGCATCCTTTGTTCTCGGTGCATTCGTTTTTGTGATGAAGTTGCGGGCGTTCATCAGTTGCAGTTTGTGGAGCGCGGAGAGCATACGGTTATTGAAACATTCCCGGGCGAGAAGCTCGACAACCCGTATTCCATGAATGTCGTCGATATTTGTCCCGTCGGCGCACTCACGAACCGCGATTTCAGGTTTAAGGCGCGTGTCTGGGAAATGTCTTTTACCGAGAGCGTTTGTCAGGGATGTGCGCGAGGGTGTAACATTGAAATCGGCGTACGCAACAATGAAATACTTCGCCTTACCCCGGCGCGCAACGAGGAGGTCAACAGCTACTGGATGTGCGACCATGGGAGGCTGGACACGTTTAAGTTTGTCAATGCGGACACGCGGGTCAAGGCGCCGATGGTCCGCAGAGATGCCGCACTCGTACAAGTCGATTGGGATGAAGCGATTGCAAAAGTTGCATCGGAATTAAAATCGTTTAAGAAATCGGAAGTTGCCGTTTTCGGCTCCGCCTTTGCGACAAATGAGGATAACTACGCTATCCAGAGATTTGCGAAAGAAGTATTGGGAATAAAAAATATCGATTTCATGCGCCGCATTGTCGAAGGAGACGAAGATAACATTTTAATACGCGCTGATAAGACACCGAACAGCGCTGGAGCAAAACAGGTCGGTGTTTCCCCCTCCGAAGGGGGATTGGGTTTCCAGGAAATTATTCGAGGAATTAAAGAGGGAAAAATTAAGGCGCTCTACGCACTCGAAGACGATATTGCATCGATGCCGGAAGTTGCCGATGCGCTTGCGAAGCTTGAATTTTTTGCCGTTCATGCCTCAAACGAATCAGCAACAACAGACCTTGCCGATGTCGTCCTGGCAAGCTCAACGTATGCTGAAAAAAACGGGACTGTAACCAATTTCCAGGGGCGAATTCAGCGTATTCGTCCGGCCGTTACGACGCTTGAACAGGATCGGGCACTTGACGGTTTCGAGACAAGCCGGTGGGACAAATTTGCCGCACCGAACGACAGTTGGGGAAAAGGGCCTCGCCGCGATGCACGTCCTTCGTGGAAGATAGTTACGATTCTTGCCGCGCTCATGGGGGTAAAGTTTAAGTATAACTCGGCTGAGAACGTCTTCGCCGACATTGTCCAGAAAGTCGAGGGCTTCAAAGGCCTCTCGTATCTTAAAGTCGGAAAGAAGGGCATTCCGTTGAAAACAAAAAGCGGCGTTGCCGTGTAGTGCCTCTCACACGTTAAGTAAAATACTGATTCCATGGATATCATCGAACCGCTGGTAAAAATTATCGTCATTTTCCTGATCAACCTTACGGTTGTTGCATATCTTGTTTTGGTTGAACGAAGGGTGAGTGCCTTCATCCAAAATCGGATCGGCCCGAACCGGGTCGGCCCTGCCGGAATGTTTCAGCCGGTTGCCGACATCGTCAAGCTTTTTTTGAAGGAGGATATCGTACCGAAGGCTGCAAACAAATTCGTTCACAGCCTTGCACCGCTGATTTCACTTGTTGTTGCGATGACCGCGTTCGCCGTGATTCCTTTCGGGAATACGGTCCATCTGTTCGGTCGCGACATCAAATTGATGATTGCCGACGTGAATGTCGGAATCCTGTATCTTCTCGCGTTATCGTCGCTCGGAGTGTACGGGATCACACTCAGCGGATGGTCTTCGAATAATAAATATTCATTGCTAGGTGGGCTTCGCTCTTCTGCCCAAATGATCAGTTACGAACTTTCAATGGGCCTGGCTCTTATCGGAGTGCTGATGATCGCCGGAACCTTGCGGCTGGATAAAATTGTCGAATCCCAGGCGCACGGCATGTGGTACTTTTGGCGGTCGCCGGTCAGCTTCATTACGTTTGTCATTGCTTCATTTGCTGAAACGAATCGTCTCCCGTTCGATTTACCGGAAGCGGAGCCCGAGCTAGTGGGCGGCTACCATACTGAATACTCGGGGATGAAATTCGGCTTGTTCTTTTTGGCTGAGTACGCGAACATGATTACAGCCTCTGCAGTTATCACGACGCTGTTTTTAGGAGGATGGCAGGTGCCGTTTGTCGGGCATTTCGGTTTTTCAGCGTTGACCGTGAGCTTGCTTCAAGTGGCAGCGTTCGGCGTGAAAGTTGGCATTGTCCTTCTCTTTTTCATTCTTGTGCGATGGACAATTCCTCGTTTTCGGTACGATCAACTGATGAACATCGGATGGAAAGTGATGCTCCCCCTTTCGCTGGCGAATATTTTAGTTACCGGCCTCTATTTTGTTTTGAGGATGAATTGAATAGTTAAGGATACCCGCAGGATGGAACCGAGTAAAGTTGTTCGGAAAAAAGATTTAACAATTCTGGAAAAAATGTATATCCCGGAAATCGTTAAAGGGATGAGGCTGACCATTGCACAGATATTCAGGCCGAAGTTCACCGTTCAATATCCCGAGAACAGATTTGCTCCCTCGGCATCCTTCAGAGGAAGGCCTGTGTTGGTGGAAGAAAACGGTACGGAACGATGTGTTGCATGCGGATTGTGCAGCAGGGTGTGCCCTTCTCTTGCTATCGAGGTACAAGCCGCCGAAACTGAGAATGATAAGGAGCGATATCCTGAAAAGTTCGAGATCAATATGCTGCGCTGTATCTTTTGTGGATTCTGCGAAGAGGTTTGTCCCGAAGAAGCGATCATCATGAGCAAAGAATATGAGCTTGCGTTCTCAAATCAAAAGGACGCACTGTTCGGCAAAGACAAACTCCTTGTTCCCATTGAGAATGTTCAAGAGCGACTCGATTTTCTTCGTGCTCATCGGTAGTCACTATCGGCGGCGATTGATCGCCGAAACGAAAGGGGATCCATTCCATCAATTCTTAGAAGCGGTCTCAAAAATACCTCCGCATAAGAATTAAGGTAGATGCGAGGTAAGCGAAGCCTAGAAAATTTTCAAGATAGTAATCGTGTCGAACAAGCAACCGACGATAGTTTTGCAACCAAGCAAAGAGACGTTCAATCTTCCATCGTCGAGTATAACGACGTAGAACTCGGCCATCCTGCGTGGTTGGTTTTATTCGGTTGAATTTGTGCGGAGCGATAAGTTCGATACCCTGATGTGCAAGAGTCTGATCAAGTGGATCGCTGTCATAAGCGCGATCACCGATTAAACGAATGGGACGTTGTCGGAGAAACCGTTCTTTGAGAGTATCGAGAACAAGGGTGACTTCATGCGGTGAAGCACTCGTAGCATGGATGGCGAGAGGAAGACCAGCGCCATCTGCCACTGCCATGAGCTTCGTACCTTTGCCGCGCTTGGTTTTTCCAATCCCGAAGCCCCTTTTTTCGCGATCATAAAGGTCGCGTCGATAAAGCATTCGGAAAGGTCGAACTTGCCACGCTCGTGCAGGTCTCTGGCAAGTGTATCTAAGATAGTGCGGAGTGTTCCACTGCGCACCCAATATTGAAACCGTCGATGGCAGGTCTGATACGATGGAAATCGCTCCGGTAAATCTTTCCACCGTGCACCGGAGCGCAAGATCCAGAGAATGCCGTTGAAGATCTCCCGATCTGAGCTCGGTGGACGACCTTTGCCGTCGTCTCGTCTTTTGTGTGTGGGTATTATGGGTTTGATCAAAGCCCATTGTTCGTCGGATAGTTCTTCTCGTTTTGCCATGTACGAAATGTACATGACAGAATTACAAAGTACAAGTCATTTTTTCATTTTTGAGATAGCTTCTAATTATTAATTCTTAATCAGTAGTGTCCGGTTATAAGTCGAATAGATTCAATTGGTTATCAGATGGTGTCACAATAAAGTGCGTTTGATTATCTGTAAGTAGTTGAAAAATATGGATTTTTTCAAAAAGCGAAACGCTTAAGATTTGTAGAATTGTGTAAAGCGACAGATTGATGTTTAGGCGTTTACGAACAATTGCAATCAGTACGTATGCAGAGATGGCAATCCATACTTGAGTTTTCACGGCGTTGGAACTTGTTCCGTAAAAAGATTTAATCCGAAGATGTTGTTTAATCCATTTAAAAAAAGTTTCTATTTCCCAACGAGCCTGATAGAGTTCGGCGATCGTCAAAGAGTTGAGTTGGAAATTATTTGTCAGATAGACATATGTTTGGTCATGGGCAGCATCATAATATTTTATCCGTCGTAATTGATCGGGATATTCTTTAAGAGAATAGAACACTTGTAATCTGACTCGTTGATCAACTCTCACGCCAGTAGTCTTGTCTACGGATAAGGATGCAACTCTGATAAAGCGTAACGATTTTTTTGCACGAATAACAAAAAATGCTTTTTCATTTTCGATCCGGTTCAATCGAGAGAAATCGACATATCCTCGATCAAAGACATAAAATGCGCCTGGCTCATACACCAGCGTATCCATAAAGTTGACATCATGTGCGTTTGCGGCAGAAACCCTAATAAAAGTGGGTATTTTCTGCTGGACATCAAACAGCGTATGAAGTTTGATAGCCGCATTTGTTTTTTGATACACAGCAGCACGCGCCCATGGAAAAAGAGTCAAACAGAGATCGATCGTTGTTGAATCAAATGCATAGACAGCGGTGTTGATCTTTGAAAACATCTTATCGTTACGATACAGCACTCGTGCTTCTCGAATCAAATGCTGAGCAATATCATGGTACATCTGCCACGGACGATGCTCGTTTGCATCGGCAAGTGTTGATCGAGAGACTCGCGAACGAATACCTGCATGATACAGTTTTGTTCCGGCAGCACGAAGACATGTTTCAACATCGCGCAAACTTTCTCTATTCGTCAGTTGTGCGAACAGCATGCAGAGATAATGTTCCCAACAGGTAAAGTGACGGACACGTTCGTTGCCTTTATGTTTGTCAACGATAGTATGGAAAACATATCCATCGATATAATCAGTTAATTGAGTAAAAACTGTTCTGCCAATATTCATGCCACTGCTCCTAAAAAATGGTGGAATTAATCAAAATAATCCCATTTTTTGAGCAGCGAAATTCAAATCGGAGAAAATAAAAAATCGCGAAACTTGCTTATTTCAAAGAACTTAGAACTATATCACTCGTTCTTAACCGGACACTACTGATTCTTAATTCATAATTGTTTTCCTGCAGGAAGGGGGGCCTTCATGTTATCAGTTGTTCTCAGCAGTGCTACCTACGGAATAAACGCCTATCTCATTGAAATAGAAACAAACATCGAAAACACGGTACCGAATTTTTTCATGGTCGGTCTGCCGGATAATGCCGTCAAAGAAAGCCGGGAGCGCGTTGCCACAGCCATCAAAAACTCGGGCCTCGAATATCCCAATAGACGCATCACGATCAATTTAGCTCCCGCAGATGTGAAAAAAGAGGGATCGTCGTACGACCTTCCTATTGCGGTCGGCATGCTTGCCTCGAGTGGGCAAGCCCGTGAAGACAAATTGAAGAAGTACGTTATTCTCGGAGAACTTGCTCTCGATGGAAGTCTGCGGCCCGTGCATGGTGTACTTCCAATTGCCGTTGAGATTAAAAAGAAAGGTTTTAGCGGGATCATCCTGCCAAAAGAGAATGCGCGCGAAGCGGCGATGGTCGAAGGGCTTGAAGTGTACGGTGTCGAGAATCTTTCGGACACGGTTTCGCTTTTGAACGATGAGCTTTCGATCACGCCGATGAAAATCGACATTAATAAAGTATTTGCCGTTGAGCAAAAATATGCGATTGATTTTTCCGACGTCAAGGGGCAGGAAAATGTGAAGCGAGCGCTCGAAGTGGCTGCGGCAGGAGGCCACAATATCATCATGATTGGTCCGCCGGGTTCGGGGAAGACAATGCTTGCTCGCCGGCTGCCGAGCATTCTTCCGCCGTTGACGTTTGAAGAAAGCATCGAGACGACAAAAATCCATTCGGTTGCCGGTCTCCTGCCTCCGAATTCCGCCCTGGTAGCAACACGGCCTTTTCGTTCACCGCATCACACTATTTCCGACAGTGCTCTTGTCGGCGGAGGAACTATTCCGCGTCCCGGAGAAATATCGCTTTCCCACCACGGCGTTCTTTTTTTGGACGAGCTTCCGGAATTTGCGCGAAATGTTCTTGAAGTGATGCGCCAGCCTCTTGAAGATGGAAGAGTGACCATCAGCCGATCAAAGATGTCGCTTGATTTCCCAGCAAATTTCATGCTCGTCTGCGCGATGAACCCCTGTCCCTGTGGCAATTACGGTAATCCTCACCACGAATGTACCTGTTCGCCGATGCAGATTCAAAAATACATGGCAAAGATTTCCGGCCCGCTTTTGGATAGAATCGACATCCATATTGAAGTGCCGGCGGTGAAAGTAGCGGAGTTAAGCCAAAAGAGGCCTGGCGAACCGTCGGATGCAATTCGTGCCCGAGTGATCTGTGCCCGCAAACGGCAAGCAGAACGATTTACGAAAAGGACTGGACTATTCTCCAATGCGGACATGCAGTCGCGAGAAATACGTGAGTTTTGTAAGATAGATTCAGACGGAGAAGTTTTGCTTAAGATGGCAATGACAAAGCTCGGACTCTCAGCAAGAGCGTATGATCGAATTCTGAAAGTTGCTCGCACGATAGCTGATCTAGGAGGGAGCGACGAAATTCGGCCGGAACATTTGGGGGAAGCGATTCAATACCGAAGTCTCGACAGGAATTTGTGGATGAACTGAGATAGGAATCCCTTTTCGTTGTGCCTCTAACCTGTAACGGGTTCTACTAAGTGAAGAAAACATCTTATTGAGATGAGGGGGTATAGCTTATTCAATGTTATCCGATGTTGGGCATCTCCCAATTTCGTTGCCGATGTTAACGTTCAATCCTTCCGTCGCTCGAAAGAATCTTCCAGAAGAAATGCCCCAGCCTTGATTTGAGCTTGCCTGTCGGCAAGCTTTCATCTTCTCGTTGAGTATTGGTGAAAAGCGATCCTACGATATGCGTGTCTCGTTCACAAGGATCAGTTTGTTTTCAGAAATCAACTCGCGCACAGCGTTCATGAAATCCGAAACATTTTCTTCAGTTTCGGCAGCAACTTCGAACGTCAAGAACCCCGGTGCCCCCTCCCAATGTCCCTTGAGGGTTGGAACTTCCAATTTGAAATTCACAATATCGAACGCCCTTCCGGCAATGACGGAATCCAGCTGTGCCAGGAATCTCTTCTCTCCAAACTGGCCTGCCACTTCAACCTTAACGTGTCGCTCTGCTTTCGCAATTTCCGCTTCCGCCGCCGTTCGTGCCTGCTGCATCTGGATCTTTTCCCGTTTTTCTTTTACTTCTTTCTTCACGAAGTTGAAAATCCTATGCTCCTTTTCGACCTTCCAAATGAGGTCGCGCCCAGGGAATGAAATCGCTTCAACCGGACACACCGTTTGGCAGGTGGAGCACCCGACCATGCAATTGTAGGGTCTTTCAACAATTTCTACCCGGTTTTCGTCGTCGCGTTCGTAGACATCCCTGCCGCAGCTCAAAAAACACAAATCGCATCCGATGCATGCATCGATATCTATGGTCGGGAACCAGGGAATTTCTTTTCTTGGCACACCGTGCCATAGTTGGTTGCTCAAATCTTTTGCCATTGATTCACCTTTCCAGATTGTATTCCGATTCTAGTTTTGGACTCCACCTGCTGCCTTAGAGTAGGCCATGCTTTCTTGGAACCAAAGCATAAGCCCTCCTATCCGACCTAGCGAGCGGAGCCTTTTTTGACTGCTAAGAGGTCGTTGACCCAAGTGCAATGCAAGGAAGAATAAGGGATGCGATCACCATTTTCATCGCGATACTCCCTTCATCCAGGCAAGCAGTTGATCGTCTTTCGGAATGGAGCCAACGCTTTTTAGAACACCGTCGATTACCAAGCCAGGCATCATCATAATCCCATATTTCATGATCTCCTGAATGTCGGTAACCTTTTCCACCTCGAGAGGCAGCCGATTCTCCGCGATCAGATGACGAATTCTTTCTTCAAGTTTCCTGCACCTCGCACAACCTGAACCGAGAACGCGTATTTTCATTTTTCAATCCAATCTAATAGACAAAGTTAAAAATATATCCAACGATGACGATGCCGGTTGCGACAACACCAACGAAAATGAAGATAAGCGGCATCTTCAGAACTTTCCGGAGAATGATCGTTTCCGGCAGGGACAGTCCAATAACCGCCATCATAAACGCAAGCGTTGTGCCGAGGGCCGCACCCTTTTCGAGTAAGGCATGCACAATGGGAATGATGCCTGCCGCATTAGAATAGAGAGGCACGCCGATGAGCACGGCCACGGGAACTGACCACCACGCCGATTTACCCATAAGACCCGCCATGAAGTTCTCGGGCACATAGCCGTGAATACCCGCACCGACGGCGATGCCGACCAAAATGTATGGCCACACCCTACCGACAATATCTTTCACCGCATCAAATCCTAAACGAATCCGATCGCGGAAGGAGGGAACAGTCTCTTCCCATGTACCGCTAGTCGAGTGAACTTGATAGACCCAATCTTCGACATAGCGTTCAACCCTCAAGCGGCCGATAACATAGCCTGAAATAATTGCGATCAACAAGCCGGTGCTCACATAGAGCAACGCCGTTTCCCATCCGAACAAACCAAAGAGTAAAACGACTGCTATTTCATTGATCATAGGGGCCGCAACGAGGAACGAAAATGTCACTCCAAGCGGAATGCCTGTTTCCACAAATCCGATGAAAAGTGGTATTGCAGAGCAAGAGCAAAAGGGTGTTACAATCCCTAACATACTTGCCAGCACATTTCCGACAAAAAGCGATCTTCCTCCAAGTATCTTGCGAGTGCGTTCTGGGGAAAAATAGGTTCGCACGATGCCGACAGCAAACACGACAATTGTGAGAAGAAGCATCACCTTCGGCGTTTCAAAGACAAAAAAGCGGGCAGCTTCAGTTATTTGTTCAGTCGGCGGCAAACCGGACAGAGATATGGCCGCGTCTGCAATTGACTGAAGAGCGAAATAGAGAACAATCCATATCGGTAGGAATGTGATGAGCGTGCCTATCGGATGCCGTTCGAGCAACTTATTCATTATTCGCTCCGATGTGCCAGGAGAAGCTCTTTGATCTTCTCTACCGTGGGCACCGATCCTGATATTGCAACTTTTTCGTCTATCACCAGACCAGGTGTGTGCATGATGCCATAGGAAACGATCTTTTGATAATCTACCACCTCCTCAACATCGGCAACCATCTTCAGTTCTTGAAGGGCTTCAACCGTACGTTTCTCAAGTGTCTTGCAGTTCATGCAGCCGGGGCCTAAGACTTTGATATTCATTGTTGTTCCTTTCATAATTCAGAGGTTACATATTTTTTTCCGGTCTACCTTATGGACCTTTTTCAAATCTTCCTGCACCTTCTCATCGTCATCAAAAGAGTTCTGGATAAGACTGATAGCCGACCGAATGAGCCGGTGTTCTGATTTATCGTTGAGCCGGAAGTTAACCCATTTCCCATCCTTTGAATCAAGTAACAGTCCGGCATCCCGCAGGATGGTTAAATGTTTTGACACGGTCGAGTTGGAGAGATCGAGTATCTCTCTCACTTCGCACATGCACAATTCCCGTTCGATTACCATCTTCATGATACGGATGCGATTCGGATCACTCAGGGCTTTAAAGACATTTACTTGTTCGCGTTTCATGGGTTTGATCCTTCATTTCGTCAACTAACGAAATATAGCAAATCAAATATAATTATGCAAGGGGGAAAGCAATATTTCTTGGAATATTCATTTCTCTTATTTGTGCTTATCTAAAAATAGAGACACTTTCCCCAATGGAGAAGTTTTGCTAAAAATGGCAATGACAAAGCTCGGACTCTCAGCAAGAGCGTATGATCGGATTCTGAAAGTTGCTCGCACGATAGCTGATTTAGGTGGAAGCGACGAAATTCGGCTAGGGCATTTGGGGGAAGCAATTCAATACCGAAGCCTCGACAGAAATTTGTGGATGAACGGAAATGAATTTTCGCGCATCGAAATTGGGCTTTTAGATATTTCATATCTCTGCCTTTGGGTTTTGCATGCGAGGTATATTTTTTCATAAGTCTTGATATCATTTTTGGTCAGCAGGTTGTATATTTTAAGACTTCTGAGTAATTTAAAAAGTATGGCTCACGCAAAGTAGCGAAATGATTTAAAACCGGGCCTCTGCGCCTTCGCGGCTTAGCGAGAGGCAATTTTTCAGAAGCCTCATTTTATTGTTATGTGCGATCACACGCTTGCTGATGAAATTGCATCGCCAGCTCACTTTCAGCGAAAATCCAATACACTGGCATTGTGGTGAGTTGAAAATTTTGAAATGACATCTCCTTTCCAGAAAATACAATGAGCAAACTCTTATCTCCAATTAAGATCAGACAATTAGAATTCAGGAACAGAATTTTTGTTTCCCCGATGTGTCAATATTCGGCGAAACATGGAGTGCCGAATGACTGGCACTTCGTTCACCTTGGAAGCAGAGCCGTCGGAGGCGCCGGGCTTGTCATGACGGAGGCGACGGCCGTCTCGCCAGAAGGGAGAATTTCACCCGGTGATCTTGGAATATGGAACGACGAGCAAGTAATGGCATTCAAACGGATTACGGATTTTATCACGTCGCAAGGTGCGACTTCAGGAATACAGATCGCTCATGCGGGGAGAAAAGCTTCCACAAAAATTCCTTGGGAAGGGGAAGGATGGATTGCAGAAGACAA
The DNA here is from genome assembly GCA_963717445.1 of uncultured Bacteroidota bacterium. GTDB lineage: Bacteria > Bacteroidota > Ignavibacteria > UBA10030 > UBA8401 > JAGVPT01. The sequence goes on from OY970334.1 coordinate 4,150,432, forward strand.
CGGAGGCTGGCGGACTATGGCACCGAGTGCGATTCCATTCGACGAAAATTATTCCCATCCCAAAGAAATGACCAGGGATGATGTGAAGATGGTCATAGTCCAATTCCGAGACGCTGCGAAAAGAAGTTTGAATGCCGGGTTTAAAGTGGCAGAGATACATGCCGCCCACGGTTACCTTCTTCACCAGTTTCTATCGCCGTTGTCGAATCATAGAAACGATGAATATGGTGGTTCCTTGGAACACCGATTACGTTTCCCGCTGGAAGTTGCAAAAGTTGTTCGTGAAGTCTGGCCGGACGGCCTTCCGGTCTTTGTCAGAATCTCTGCAACAGATTGGTCGGATGGAGGATGGGACCTCAGGCAGTCTGTTGAATTTGCAAAGCGCCTGAAAGAAATCGGGATAGACCTGATCGACACGTCGACAGGCGGGCTTGTGCCGCGGGTTAAAATTCCCATCGCGCCGGGATATCAACTTCCTTTCGCCGCAACCATTCGCCGTGAAGCCAAGATCATGACCGGAGGACTTGGACTCATTACCGATGCGAACCAAGCGGAGCAGGTTCTTGCCACAGAGCAAGCGGACGTTGTCGTCATTGCGCGCGAATTTCTCCGCGATCCATATTTCCCGCTCCACGCCGCGAAAGACCTCGGCGATGATCCGCAATTTCCGGTTCAATATTTAAGGGCAAAACCGAAATGATGTAACAGTGAAAAATAAATAATCGGACATCAAAATTGAGAAGGATTTTTCATTTTTTAAAGGAGATGCAATAAATGAAAACACGATTCCTCGGTTATACAGGAGTCAGAGTTTCCGAGCTTTGTTTCGGTGCTATGACTTTCGGAGGCAAGGGTTTTTGGAAAAATATTGGGCAGGTTGAACAAAAAGAAGCCGACGAGTTGGTGAACACGGCGATTGACGGCGGCATAAATTTCTTCGACACTGCTGACGTTTACTCTGAAGGGAAATCGGAAGAGCTTCTTGGTAAAGCCCTTGGTGACAAGAGGAAAAACATTATCCTCGCAACAAAGGTAAGGGGGAGGACAGGACCCGGCCCCAACGATATTGGGCTCTCACGAAAGCACATCATCGATTCCTGCAATGCAAGTCTCAAAAGGCTGGGCACGGATTATATCGACCTGTACCAAGTTCACAGTTTCGACCCGCGGGCTCCACTTGACGAGACCCTTCGTGTTCTCGACGATTTAGTAAGGGAAGGGAAAGTACGGTATATTGGAGCCTCTAATTTTACGGGCTGGCAATTGATGAAAGCGCTTGCCATTTCCGAAAAGCAAAATCTTGAGAGATTTGTCACGCTTCAGGCATTTTATTCACTGATCGCACGCGATCTTGAGAACGAGCTTGTTCCGCTCGCGATCGATCAAAAACTCGGGATTCTTCCATGGAGTCCATTGGGCGGAGGCTTTCTAACGGGGAAATACCGCAGGGGCAAGCCGCGGCCTGGAGGCGCCAGACGATCTAATCCGACCGATCAATTTCTTCAATTCGATGAAGAGAAGGGTTTCAACATTGTGGATGAGCTTGAGAAAGCGGCTCGTAATTATGGCGCGACGGTTTCTCAGGCGGCCCTTAACTATCTTCTCAGGAAAGCCGGTGTCACTTCAGTGATCATCGGCGCGAGAAATAAAGAACAGCTCACCGACAATCTTAAGACTGTACAATGGGAAATGAGCGCCGAGGAAGTTGCACGACTCGACGAGTTGAGCAAGCCGCCGAGGGTTTATCCATATTGGATGCTGGAGAGAAATTCACTAGACAGGTAAATCATTGGAGATGCTTCAGCATAAATTCTGTGTGGTCCCGTTGTTTTCTCGTTCCCGATCTCCGATCGGATATACACTGTGAGAATCTTCGCTGCAGGTACTGATACGGTCCCGAACGACGTTTGAGAGCGAGATGTAAGCTCAATCAGTGGACACGTATTTCTGTTTCAAAACACCAAAGCCCCGTTGAACTGGGGCTTTAATGTTTTGTCACCTTGGAGCTGGTAAATCGTTGCATCGCTTTTAGTCGATATGAGCTGCAAGAAGTTTTTGTTCCAGCTGCTCGGCGATCTGTCTGAAAAGATATTCATGATCGTACGCCGGAGAAACCGGAGTGATCGTAATATTTGAACTATAGTTTAAGTACGTGCTCGCCAAACGGGCTTTGTAACTGATGGACACATCGCTATTTTCCCGCGCGACCCGGTCCAAGCCCTTTTGGAGACGGGAATAGTCCAAGTCCGGAAATAGATTTTTGTACTCCACCACGGTATAAATCGTCGACTCGACGATACCGGGGATATTGCTCTGTAACGACCTTTCAAAAACTTGAAAGTTTCGTTCATGGTTGAATTTTCTGCCTTCAACTGAAATTGGTTGCGATGCCGCTGTGAAAGCAAAAATTAATATAGCAGCCGTTGTCATTGTTGCTGCCCTCATGCTTGTTTTCATAACTTCCTCCTTTAGTTTGGTGAGCTATTGTTGAGCAAGCCGCGTGCCATTCTAAAAAGCTCAATTTTGGCCGAATAAACACAATAATTTCCTTTGAGTTTAAAACAAATCAGTGCCACAAAATTGCAGCATCGTGTGTGAAAGAATAGCTAAATGAACGGCGTGTAAGAAATTACAGGGAAATTTACTGAAGTGGCACTTTGCAGAAGTGTGGCAGTATTAAGAGTGCCGCAGCTCGAATGATCTAGAACAATTTTCAACAAAAACGAAAAAAAACGGCTTCATGCAAAGCCGCCAAGTTCGCTACGATAAATTTTTCTTTTTTCTTCACGTGCTGAGCGACATTGCGCGAGCATTTTTCAATTGTTTCTATTCTTTCTTTGTCCGGCGAAGTCTGTTGTTCAAAGCGCGCCGCGATATGCCAAGCAGTTCGGCAGCAATCGTTTGATTTCCTTCGGCTCGTTTCAGCGCTTCTTCAATTAAAGAGTCTTCGGCTTCTTCTAATGTGGGGAACCTGCTCGGATAAGAATGAACGTCGTTTGTTTGATTGGGATCGGAACCAACGTCTCTCGCATTTCTCTCCTGGTTGTGGTCCGCAATATTCTTTCGTATTGATTCGAGGGAGAGTATCCCCGACGCATGGAGGCTTACTGCATCGAAAATCATTCCTTCCAGTTCACGGACATTTCCCGGAAAAGGATAGTTGGCGAGCAGCGTGTAGAGCTCTTTAGGTGCCGTCGGTCGTTTCTTGTTGAGAGTAGCTGCTGCCTTCGAGATGAAGTGATCGATCAAATACGGCACGTCGAGTTTTCTCTCACGGAGCGGGGGAATGGCAATGTGGTGCGATTTCAACCGGTAGTAGAGGTCCTGCCGAAACGTGTTCGCCGCCAGCATTGTTTTGATATCCCGGTGAGTTGCGACGATGATCCTGGCATTTGATAATTTTGCAATATCAGATCCAAGCGGATAGTAGCTGCCGTCCTGCAAGAGCCGCAATAATTTCACCTGGGATTGAATATTGAGATCTCCGATTTCATCGAGAAACAATGTGCCGTCATCCGCTTTTTCTATGAGGCCGTTTCGTTCCGATTCGGCTCCCGTAAACGCTCCTTTCTTGTGGCCGAAGAGCGTATCCGAAAAAAAATTATCGTCAACACCGGCAACATTGACGGAGACGAGCTCGCCTTTTCTTCCGCTGGCTTTATGGACGGCTTCGGCGAAGAGTTCCTTGCCCGTTCCGGTTTCACCGGTGATAAAGACGGGCAGGTTTGTTTTTGCGATCGCTTCAATGTATCTGAAAATCGACCGGAGAGGGACGCTGTGCGTCAGGATTTCCTTGAATGCTTCAGGATGTTCGACATTTTCTCTGAGGAGAGATTGTTTTAACATCTCATTTTCATTCCGGATTTCGGCAAGCTCTAATCCGCGCTTCATAGTCGTAACGAGCTTGGTATCGGTGATCGGTTTAACAACGTAATCAAACGCTCCCTCCTTGATACAGAGCACTGCGCTGTCAACGTCATTCACGGCGGTGATCATGATAACGGGAATTTCAGGATAGCCGGACACAATTTTCCGGAGGAGCTCTATGCCGGAGATATACTTCATATTAATATCGAGCGCGACGAGCGAGTAGTACTTGTTGGACAGAAACTCCATGACCAACCTGCTGTCTTTGCACGTTTCAATATTGGTAATGCCGTTGGAAGATAATGTCAACTCCGCGCTCAATAGAAAATGTTCTTCATCATCGACGAGAAGAATGGGGCTGCCGGGAAAAATTTTTGAACTCATTGCGTTTGCCCTTCTTTGGTTTCCGCCAACGGGGGAAACGATGCGCGTGCGATTGTTCCTTTTTCGGGTTTACTGTTGAGAATAAGAATTCCTCCGTGGCTTTTCACGATATTGTATGAGACAGAAAGCCCAAGCCCTGTTCCCCCCATCTCTCTTTTTGTGGTGAAAAATGGGTCCATAATATATTTCAGATCGCCTGCTTTGATCCCGATCCCATGGTCTTCCACTTTGATCCGGACCTTGTTTCTCGCTTTATTGTAGTACGTGGAGACGTTGATTTCAGCCGTGGGATCGTTCAACGATTGGCACGCGTTGTTGATGAGGTTGATGACCACCTGTTCCAATTGCTGCGCGTTTCCTTTAATCAACGGAATATCCCTGCCGTACTCAACCTTAAAATTATTCGTCGACTTCTTGACCATGTTCCCGGTGATCAGAATTGCCATTTCTACTACTTTGTTAATATCGACGCGCTCGTTCAACGTATCGCTATCGGCTTTTGCATACTCGGTAAGCCCGGCTGTAATGTTCTTGATTCTTTCGGAGCCTTTGAAAATTCCTTCAAGCGATTGCGTAATTTTTTCCTTAGAGGTACTGTACAGCATCCCTGCAATACTGAAATCACCGTTTTCTCCGTAGTACGCATCGAGGATCGGAGTGATGTCCTTCCAGATTTTCGAATAGAGTTGTGCGTTCAACAGAATAAAATTGTTGGGATTGTTAATTTCATGCGCGATGCCGGAGACCAGGATTCCCAGCGAAGCCATCTTATCGGCCTGTTTCAACTGCTGGTTTCGTATCGCTGCCGCAATTTCGGCTCTTTTCAATTCCGTTATATCGTTAATCAAGCCATCGTATGCTTCAGGGGAGCCGTCGCCGTTTTTCGTCACGACAATTTTATTCCGAATCCAACGAACAGTTCCGTCCCGATGAATGATCCGGTGTTCAAGGGGACTCGCTTCTTTACCGGCAAGAGCCAGCCGGGCCTGTTCGAGTACTTTTTCGCGATCTTTGTGATGGACCATTCTGTACCAAAGCTGAGGGTCTTTTTTGTAGTCATCGGAAGTGTATCCGGTAACGGAGACACAACCGGGTCCGTGGAACGTGTCTACCACAATGCCGTCTTTTATTGTGACAGTATAGATGTAGTCTGTAAGATAATTGATGAGCTTTGCGTATCGTTGCTCGATGTCCATGCGCTATTCGTCAAAATTATTTTTCCAGTTTCCTTCTAATATAAAAATTTTCATGATAAATTGAAGCGACGTAAAATCGGGAGTGGTAAAGTTTACCGGATTTGGCTTACGAATAAGCTATCTTATTCCTCAAAGCAACCGGATAGCTTGAAACACATTACCTAAAATCGGCAGTGGTACGTTGGTGCAAGATGTCCGACCTCTTCATGAAACGGTGATGGCTTAGTTTGTCATTCCCGCGAAAGCGGGAATCCAATTAATCCTTTTTGCTCCACAATGGATGCCCACTTTCGTGGGCATGACAATTTTTTATTAAAATTAAGCCACTACTCATGAAACCTAAAGGTTTAATCTTTATCCTTTTTTCCGTATCTTACAACCGCAAATTGAATCAAAAATGTCTGCATGCAAAAACAATACGTTCGCCGCCTGTTTGATTCCATCGCCTATCGTTACGACCTGCTGAATCACCTTCTGAGCGGAGGAATAGATTTCTATTGGCGCCGGGCAGCCATCGAGACTCTCGCATCGCGAAAACCGAAGCATATTCTCGATGTTGCGACCGGCACGGGGGATTTTGCGATTGCCGCTCTTCGCTTAAACCCGACAGAAGTCATAGGTGTCGATATATCCATGCCGATGCTGGAGGTGGGAAGGCGAAAGCTCTCTGCGCGGAAATTGGAAAGCACGATCCGGCTTGAGGCTGGAGAAGCGGAACATCTTCAATTTCCCGATCATCGTTTCGATGCGGCGATCGTGGCATTCGGGGTACGCAATTTCGAAAACCTTGAGGCGGGATTAACGGAAATGAGGCGGGTGTTAAAGCCCGGGGGCAAAATTTTAGTGCTGGAATTTTCGAAGCCGCGGTTATTTTTTTTCAAACAATTCTACTTTTTTTATTTCCGAAATATTCTCCCTCTTGTTGGAAGGATGATCTCGAAGGACAACGAAGCATACCGCTATCTTCCCGACACGGTCATGAAATTTCCCGACGGAGATGATTTTGTGAACATTGTAAAAAGAGCAGGCTTCTCGTCAATTACCCAGCAGCCTCTCACGTTTGGCATAGCAACCATTTACTGCGGCGAAAAATAATCAGCGTATGAAACGAGGACAAAACATTCATGATAGATAAAATGATTACAGTCGGACACAGCCCCGACCCGGACGATGCCTTCATGTTTTATGGGTTATCGAGCGGCAAAGTAAAGCTTGAGGGAATCACGATCGAACATCTTCTTGAAGATATTCAATCATTGAACGTCCGTGCGATGAACACCGAGCTGGAAGTGACGGCGATCTCAGCCCATGCGTACCCGTATGTTGCCGGCAAATACTGGATTATGGCAACAGGAGCGAGTATGGGAGAAGGGTATGGACCGGTCATCGTATCAAAGAAATATCGAACCCTCGAACAGCTCAAAGGGAAAACGGTTGCGACACCCGGCAAACTTACAACCGCAACGCTGCTCTTTAAAATCTTTACCGACTCGATCAACAATGTCGATATCCCGTTTGATAAAATTATGGACAGGGTAGTATCGGGTGAGTTCGATGCCGGTGTGTTGATCCATGAGGGTCAGCTTACGTACAAAGCCGAAGGGTTCAATAAGCTTTTGGACTTCGGCGAGTTGTGGGAGAAAATGTCAAACGGTCTTCCGCTTCCTCTCGGGTTGGACGTTGTTCGCAAAGATCTGGGAGAAGATTTGGCAAAAAAGCTTTCATCCGGGTTGAAACAGAGCATCCATTACGGATACACACATCAAAACGAATCCATTCCGTACGCTCTTCAATGGGGAAGGGGCATCAATCAACAGCTCGGGGAAAAGTTTGTGAAAATGTATGTCAGCGAATTAACGGTTGATATGGGAGAAAAGGGGAAAACGGCACTGGAGCTTTTGTACAGGCTCGGCGCTGAAAAAGGGTTGATACCCGCTGTGCCGGAAATACAGCTCCTGTAATGTCGCACAATTATTGTAATGTCAATGAGTCTTTTTGATTTGTTCCAAAGATTCCGGATGGGCATTATCGTGGCAACGTCGCTCGTCGTTATTGAGAATCTTGCATGGATTGCCGAACCGGCGCTTTTCGGGAATGTCATCGATGCGCTCATCGAGAAAGCAACCTCCGAAATCCCCGTTTCGTATATTGCGCCCCTATTAATTTGGATAGGGGCTTTTCTTTTAAACTCGGGAGTCGGCGCACTGAGGCGATGGCTTGACCCGAGAATTTTTTTGAAAATGTTCACGCAAATTGCCACCGATGTGTCGCGATCGGCAAAGGAAAAGGGGCATTCTGTTTCTAAAACGGCGGCGCGGGCGGAACTTTCACGAGAATTTATCACCTTTGCGGAATACAGAGTTCCAGACATCATCGAACAGTCGATTTCAATCGGTGGAGCGGTGTTCGCTCTCCTCTTTTTTGATTGGAGAATTGCCCTTTCGTGCCTTTTCATCGTTCTCCCACTTCTCGTGATCTCCTGGGTGTATAACAAAAAAGTAGTTTCTCTTCAAAAAGACTTACACGATACGCGTGAAGAGGCATACGATGTATTTTCAACAAAAGACCCCAATAAAGTTCATGCATACTATACGACGCAATCGCGGGCAGAGCAACGCATTGCAAATTGGGGAGCGTTTAATTTTGGCGCGATGAGAATCTTCCTTCTTCTCATTTTCCTTGTTGTCCTCTACATCGCTATCGACCTCGACAACTTCACGACGGGGAATATTTATTCCATCGTTGCCTATTTGTGGACGTTTGTTACGTCGTCGGAATATCTGCCCGAGTTGATGGAATGCTGGACGTCGCTAAAGGATATTTCTCAACGGCTAATAACGGAGAGTGTTTGAGGCAACAAATTCTTACGCTGAAGTGCCTGTATTCCAATCTGACTGAGGTTAAACAAAATTTTTGAACTCACACTATCCTGTGTTGCTGGTAAAGGGCGGCAATGGCGCCAGCGGGGTCTTGCATAACGCAAAATCGGCCCACTTTTGCCAAGCTCTCTTGGGCCGGAAATAATTTTGCCGCCAAATTCGACACAGTGAGCGGCACTTCTCTCAATATTTTCGACGGTGATGTAGACCAACCACTGTGAGGGAAGGTTGGCATTCGCTCCTCGTGCATGACAGCTTCCTGCAACGGTTTTTTCCCGTGGAAGGCTCTACCATGCTGTAATCATTGTATTCCCCATATTGACTTCTGTCATTTCCCAGCCGCCGACCTTCCTGTAAAAATTTTTGATATCGACGGCGTGCTGCACGGTTAAATCCATCCAGGTGATCGATCCTACAGGATTGTTGCTTTTATCGCTCATCGATTTTCTCCGCCGAAAGATTTATTTTATCACGGCGGCAGAAAGTTGCAAAGGGAATGCTCTTTAAAATACGGTAAGAGAGAAGTATGTGCTACGCTGCTTTTGCTTTGGGAAAGAGCTTCTTCAATTCGTATAATGTTCCCCGCTGCGCGGCGTCAAAACCGGATTCATGAATCAATTGAATGCATTCGGCGGTATTGGTCTTGTTCACAAAATTTGCAGCGGCATGGACGTTCTCTTCCAGCAATGTTCCGCCAAAATCGTCAGCACCAAAATGGAGTGCGATTTGACCGGTTTTCTTCCCTTCGGAAAACCACGAAGCTTGAATATGCGGAAAATTATCCAAATAAATTCTGGAGAACGCGATCATTTGCAGGTATCGGGTAGGTGTCGCATAATGCGGAATAATTTTTTCGAGGGGAGTATTGCCGGGCTTAAAACTCCACGGGACGAAGGCCGTGAACCCTTGATGCTCATCCTGGAGACGGCGGACGCTTTCAAGATGAGCGACAATATCTTCGTCGTTCTCAAGATGACCGTACATCATTGTTGCCGTAGACTTATAGCCGATCTTGTGCGCTTCGCGCATCACGTTCAGCCAATCCTCCGAGGTTCCCTTTTTGTTGCTGATTTTTTTCTTCACGCGGTCCGAAAGGATCTCAGCACCGCCCCCCGGAATAGAACGAAGTCCCGCGGTCCACAATTGGTGTAATACTTCCTGAAGTGTAAGGCCTGAAACCTGTTTCATCCCAAGGATTTCAGACGTTGAGTAAAAATGAGGATAAATCTCCGGTACCTCGGCAACAGTGCGCCGGACCATTTCAAGATAATACTCGAAGGGGAGAGCAGGGTTCACTCCTCCTTGAAGCAAAACGGTTGTTACCCCTTTTGCCGCAGCGTCCTTGAAGTTGTGAATCATCTGATCGACAGTGTACGAATATTCACCCTGTTCGCCAGGGTGGCGGTAAAAGGCGCAGAAGATGCAGTCGACGTTACAGATGTTCGTGTAGTTCGGGTTTGTGTCGATGACGAATGTTACTTGCGGCGCAGGATTTTTCCTGAAGCGGATCTCATTTGCAAGATCGGCAAGGTCAAGCAGTTCTGCATTGTGAAGAAGGAAAAGGCCTTCTTCTTGGGTGATCCGTTCTCCGTTGCGTATTTTAGAATGGAGCGCAGCGTGCATTGTTTCTCCGCGATTAAATTGAAACCGAGTACCCGGCGGCTTTCAGCTCCTTGATAAGACTAAAGCTGATCTCTTCTAATTTCACGATAATCTCTTTTCGCTGTACGCCCGGAATATTTTTGGGAACAGCCACATCTTTTTGATAAATACAGCATACTTTGCCCGCGCCAATTTTTCCGACAAGATAGCCCAGCTCGAACATTGCGCTCGGAATATCGTCCGAGCCGATCATATAAAAGGCGTAGTGCGGATTTGCCTGTTTCTCAACGTACGCAAGAAGAGCATCGCTCCCGCCTCCCGTGCGCTGATAGACCGATGCTTCAATCCCGAGTTCTTTCAGCAATGAGGTTAACGGCGATTGCAGGGGATTGTTTGCCGCGGAAACGACCAAGACCCGGTTGGCTGCCGCCACTGCCGATTTTGGCCCTTGCAGTTTTGTAGAATCAACAGGTTTCGGTTTTTCAGGTTCGATTGCCGGGCTCACTGCAGGGGATGGATGTGGTGTTGCGGGAATATGCGCCGCAGATTTCAAAGCCTCCTTAAGCGCCTCGTGGACTCTTTGAGCCGAGGTTTGATAAAAGTAGGCGCCGTTTTCATCGCCTGCGAGCTGTGAACGAAGTGCTGTTCCCTTTTCTCCACATTTGCTCAGTGTATCAAGGCAATTCTTCCGCCAGAGCAAATACTGGCTTTGCAATTTTGCATTGTACCCGGAGAACTCGAGGCCCCCCTCCGGAACAAGTTTGTCTCCTTGATGAATCAATTCCTGTAACTTCGTTGATACGGATGCATCCATAACAATGCTTCAATGTAATAATCAGAATTAAACGGCGACTTCAATTTCCTGAAAGAGTTTTCGAAATACTTCCATTGCAGTCCGCTCCCGGTCGCCTAACCGGTAATTAAATCCTTCGAGATATTCACGAACTTCAGACGAAGTTAATCCGATCTGTTTTCCATGAAGAGTACCTACACGGTCAAGCCGGGATTCGTTTTTCTCGAGGGCCGCTTCAATGAGTTGCTTCAATTCGGATTTTTTTTCCGGTCCCAATGATCTTTTAAGAGCCCAGACAGCAAACACGAAGGGCAGTTTTTGCCATTCGTACCACTCTTTTGCAAGGTCAAAGACAAGCTCGAAGCCGGCAAGTCCGAATTTATTGCAGCGCAACGCTTCATCGCCGATAAGAAGAATCGCGTCGAATTCAGTGTGGTCGTTCACGCCCGAATGCATTCTCACGAGCGATGCATGAACACCGTATTTTTTTCTCAACAGAACTTGAAGAAGGCGAATTGACGTAGCGGTGTCATCGGTAATTCCAATGCGCTTCCCTTCCAGATCGCCCCAGCCCTCTTTTGAGAAGAGCATCACACTCTTTACCTGATCGCGTGTTGCAATGCAGTAATTCATCAGCTCAAGATCTTCACGCTGCGCGAAATAGTTCATGAGCGAAAAAATTCCCGCGTCGATGAGATGGGCGGTCGAAAGTTCCCCCATCCGGCGCGGAACGACCGGGAGAATTTTAAACTGCCGTTTTTCGAAGTCGGAATAAAACGGAACGGAATTAAGGTATGGTATTTTTCCAATGACGTTTTCGGCGTATAATTTCAGAGGATTATAGTAGACGTCGCGTTCGACCGGGATTTTACCCGCATCCCGGATGATTTTGACGATCTGCTCTTTTGCGAGACTCATCGGGCTGACGGCGCCGGCGTTGTGGGCGATATTTTCTCCTCCGACGGTACCGTCCATATCATCAGCCCCGAAATTCAAAGCGACCGACGCCACTTCTTCCGTCAACATCACCCAGTACGCTTTGATGTGTGGGAAGTTGTCCAGCATCAACCTGGAGACGGCGATAGTTTTTAAATCGTCAATCGCCGATGTGAACTCGTTCCTCGGTTTAATACCTGTGACGCCCGGTTGAAATGCCAACGGAATAAATGTCAGGAACCCCCCGGTCTCATCCTGAGCTTCACGCAGCTTCATCATATGAACGACTCGTTCTTCGTACGTTTCGATGTGGCCGTACAGCATGGTTGAGTTTGTCGGAATGCCGAGCCGGTGTGCCGTCTTGTGAACTTCAAACCAGGTCTTTGCGCCGATTTTTTGATTAAAGAGAAGCTTTCGCACACGTTCGGAAAAGACTTCGGCTCCTCCTCCCGGCATTGTTCGCATGCCGGCATCTTTCAATTGCAGCAATACTTCCTCAATCGGCAGCTTGAATTTTTTGTGGAAAAAATCGATCTCCACTGCAGTGAACGCTTTTATATCGATATGAGGGAATTTCTTTTTGATCTCCCGTATCATGTCAAGATAATATTTCCAATCCCAGTCTGGATGCAAGCCCCCCGTGATATGCACTTCCTGAATGTTGGGCGTCAGTTTTCCTAGAATGTCCGCGATGGTCATTTCATACGCGTTTGGTTTTCCCGGCTTCGTTGCAAAATCGCAGAACTTGCAAGAAAGGACGCAAATGTTTGTCGGCTCGATTTTTTGATTGAGAACAAAGTAGACTGCATCGCCGCTTTTCTGCTGCTGTACTGCATGTGCCATCTTGCCGACGGAGATGAGGTCGTTCGATTGGAACAACGCTATGCCGTCAGTAAGAGAAAGCCGTTCGCCGGCCTGGATTTTATCCCAGATCGGGAGAAGCGTGTTGTCCCTGAAATTCATAGTAAGCATGGCGGTTATTTTTTTGAATTACTTCCAATAACTGTCCCAGCGATCATCGACCAGCTTCACGATTTTTTCGTCCATAACCAGCGGCTCGGGATAGCCGTCCTTCCATGTGGCATCAATACCCAATGTTCCTCTGTAAATAGGGGATATCCCGACGAGTTTCTGTTGAGTAAAAATAACGTCCCGTTCGCAGTCGAATCGCGTGAAGACACCCCAAATATAACTCTCCTGATTGTGAATATCCACATCCTGGCTCACTGCCGCTACAAGTTTTATTCCATCCAGCATCGGTGACTTAAGCAATCTTTTAATTACGGCAGCCCCATCGTGTTTTACTTTGACAAGGAGCAAGGTCTCTGCGACGAGATTCGCACCGATAATTCTCCGGTCATGTGTCGCTAATTGATGAATAAAAAGCTCGGTTTTTTTTGAAATGTGTGCTTTGGATATCGGTTTGTTTTTTCTGGTTCCATCCAATATCATTTTGCTGCCGAGGTTCATCGTGTATGATGTGAAGTCGAGCGTATCGAGCGGAACTTTCGGAAGCAGAATAAAGTCGTAATGCGGGTCGAAGTTGTCGCGCAGGGCATGCAACACCTCTCGAAAATTTCTCGGATCGACATCTTCCGAAACTGCGATGAGGCATTTTGTCAGCGAAAGCTGCTGCGTTCCCATCAAGCCCAGCGCTGTTTTCATCGCTTCCTTCTGATACCGCTCTTCGATGGAAACAACAAGCAGGTTGTGAAAACCGGCTTCGTAGTATGCCCACATGCTGTTGACTTCCGAATGGAGGAGTTTGATGAGCGGCCCGAGAATTTTTTGTGTTGCATCACCGAGAAATTTATCTTCCATTGGAGGAATGCCGACAACTGCCGCGGGGTAGATGGGATTCTTTCTTCGCGTCATGGCAGTAATATGGAGGACGGGGAATTCGGCGGCTGCAGAGTAATGTCCGAAGTGATCACCAAAGGGCCCTTCGCTCCGGCGTTCCCGCGGCGGTACGAATCCTTCTAAAATAAATTCAGCATTCGCAGGAACGCTGATCGAGACCGAGCGTCCTCCAACAAGCTGTGTACTTTTCTTCCGTAGAAATCCGGCGAACATTGCTTCATCGATTCCTTCAGGGAGAGGCGCAATTGTTGCGAGGAGCATTGCCGGATCGGTGCCGAGTGCAACGGCGAGTTCCAGTGGTTTGTTTATTTTGTCCGCATGATAATAATGGAAGCCGCCCCCTTTTTGAATTTGCCAATGCATGCCCGTTGTCTTGGCGTCGAAGACATGCATCCGGTACATGCCGACATTACGTTTTCCGTTTCGCGGGTCGTGCGTGAATACTTGAGGCAGCGTGATGAATCGTCCGCCATCCTGCGGCCAGCATTGTATGATGGGTAAATCGCTAAGGTTGGCTGTTTCGACAATTTCCTGCGACGGGGCGATCATGATATCGCTCGTTCGGGAAGAAAGAAATCTTCGTGCCATTGCCGGATGTTTGACGAACATTTTCGCGGAGGGGGGAAGAGCTTCCTCAAAAAATGAAACGAGCTGCCTACCGAGTCTATCCGGTTCTTCGCCAAGCCCAAGCTCAATGCGCCGCTCGCTTGCGAGCGTGTTGATAGCGAGGGGATATTTGGCGCCCTTCACTTTTTCAAACAGAAGTGCGGGTTTCTTTTCCCTTAGAGCGCGTGTCGCAATTTCCGTAATTTCCAGGATGGGGTCGACTTCGAATGAAACGCGATGAAGTTCGCCGTTTTTTTCGAGATAGCTGACAAATTCACGAAGGGCAATGAAGCGCATACGTCTTATTCCAGTTCTTCATTCCGCCAGCCCTGCGATTTCCGTTCTCCAAGCACGCCGAGAAGTTTATCGGTAAAGCCGGAAACGTACTCATCGACAGTTTTTGGAACAAAGTAGAGCGGAGAAGAAATCGGCATGATCACTGCTCCGTATTGTGAAAGCCGTGCACATTGTTCCAATGAAACGGTGGAAAGGGGTGTCTCGCGAATGCAGAGAATGAGCTTGAAACGCTCTTTCATGGCGACCTGGGCAGCTCGCGTGATGAGCGTGTCGCCGATGCCCGATGCAATCTTCCCGAGTGTCGAGGTCGAGCAGGGAAGGATAACGCAGGCGTCAATATGATTCGAACCCGAAGCGATCGGAGCCGTCAGGTCGTCATTTGAAAACTGGCGTTTCACATACGGTTGTAATTCCTTTTCCGTAAGGTCGAGCTCGTCTTTCATCAATGCCTTTCCCCACTTGCTTATGACGAGGTATTTTTCCGCCGTTGATTGCTTAAGAAAATCCACTGCATACACGGCACCCGACGAGCCCGTAATCCCGATGACGATTTTCATGCTATAACACTTGGAAGGATGACCATCGCGAAGATGTTGAATCCGAGCAAGATGTTGATTTTAAAAAAGGCAAGTTCGACGTCGTCGGCTTTTTTCTGCTCAAGATAGAGCAAAAGTCCGCTCAAGAACAGTGGCGGAATTGCAACAAAGCCTTTGAGCGAATGGAAAAATAAGACCACAAGGACGACAAATGCAAGGAAATGAAGCCCGGCAGAAATTTGCAGCGCCCGTTCTTTTCCGAAACGAGAGGGAAAAGAAAAGAGGTTGGCGGCCCGGTCGAATTTTTCATCCAGAGTCGAGTAAATGATATCAAACCCCGTTCCCCAAAACAGGACAAAGATGGGAAGAATCAAACCTGTGCTGATATTGTCGAACGACCCGCTGATGGCAAACCATCCGCCAAGAGGTGCCATAGACATGCCGAGGCCGACACCGAAATGTGCCAGCGGCGTAAAGCGTTTCAAATACGGGTAGATAATGAAGACAATAAGGGGGATCGGCGAGAGACGAAAACAAAAATCTGAAATGAGCTTGGCTGCTGTTATGTAAAGAATAAACCCGGTCGCGAGCACAAAGAAGACCTGCCACAGCGTAAGCTTTCCGCTTGGTAATTCACGATTTGATGTCCGGGGATTTCTCTTGTCGATTTCACGGTCGATAATACGGTTGAGCGTCATCGCAACGGTGCGCGCGCCCACCGACGCCAGAAGAACAAGAAGCAAAATTTCATTGGACGGCTTTTCTTTTGACGCGAGGAACACACCACTGTAAATCATGGGCAAGGTGAAAAGCGTGTGTTCTATTTTGACGAAGTTGAGGAGTTTTTTCAATCGGTTGCGGCAAAATTAGAGATGTCCCGGGATTCGATCTGCCATTTACAAAAGCAGCATTCAATAAATACGGATAAATTTACCCAAAAAAAAACAGCGAGTCAAGGAAGGTTCTAACTTGACAGGAGTACACTTTCAAAGTGAATGTCATCCGGGAAAAAGTTCCGACGGAATTCCATTGAAGCCTGAATCCATTCAATGAAAGCCGGATGCCGGCTTTTCTCTAATGGACGCCTTCGGCGCCCGGCATGACAAGTCTTTTTTTGCTATGATTATTCAATATGCACCACTATCGCCTCGACAGTGTTGTGACATTTTTGCGTCTCGCATATTAGACGTCGGACACCTTATTGAGAAAGTAACGGTATGTCAAAATAATTGATGAGGTAAATCAGTAAGGTGTCCTACATCTTACCCAAATTGTAACACTGGCACCTCGACAGTGTCTCAGTATGCGTGTGCTTCTCTCTGTCTTCTTTCTCTGTTGCCAGCGAAAGAAGCAAAGAGAGCATCTCGTCCGAAGGACCCCTTTGGGGGAATCGGAACCCATGCGATGCTTCCCAGCGCACACGCCGAAGAAAACGGCTTACTGGTGCCACTCCGTCAGCTAGCCGTTTTCTTAACGCACGCATCGCCCCCCTTGCACAACGCCGCCGATTCCGAGCCTAGTCTTTCACCATTTGTTGGATCATATCGAAATCGTGGGTGCGCGCGGGAGGATGGATTCAATCGAAGGGTTTCAATTTCGGTGCACGTGCACAATGGAGAATATTCAAACAGTCTTCTTGCACCGAAAGTGATGACCTGTGCGGCTGGGATTGAATCCGCGCGTTACGATTTCGAGAGATTTCTTTGGTTACTTTCTTTCTTGGAAAGAAAGTAACATCATGAAATTTTAGCACTACCACCTCGACCGATTGTTTGGAAGTCCGTAGCAGTTTTCGTATATTTACAAACAACATTTCAAACGGATTTTTGCCAGACATGCATACTGTTACTCTTATCCCCGGCGACGGAATCGGTCCGAGTATTGCCGAATCGGCGCAGCGGGTCATTGAAGCGGCAGGTGTCAAGATCGAATGGGAGCTTGCTCCGGCGGGTATTGCGGCGATCGAAACCTACAAGGATCCGATCCCTGAGTTTACCATTCAATCGATTCAAAAGAATAAAGTTGCGCTGAAAGGCCCTTTAACGACGTTGAGCGGCAAAGGGTTTCGCAGTGTCAATGTAGCACTGAGAAAAGAATTCGATTTGTATGTCAATCTTCGTCCGGCAAAATCTTTTGAAGGAGTGTCGTCCCGGTATGCGAATGTCGATCTGGTCATGTTTAGGGAGAATATCGAAGAGTTTTATTCAGGGATCGAACATTATGTCGATGCGCAAAAGAGTGCCGCAGAAACGATCGGGATTGTCACACGGTTCGGTTCTGAGAGGATCGTCCATGCCGCTTTTGAGTATGCCCGGAAGCATGGTAGAAAAAAAGTGACGATTGTTCACAAGGCCAACATCATGAAATTCTCCGGGGGATTGTTCCTTGAGGTTGCAAGGGAGGTGGCCCAGAAGTATCCCGAAATCACAACTGAGGACCGCATCGTCGACAACATGGCGATGCAGCTCGTTCTCAATCCAAATCAATTTGACGTGATCGTCACGACAAATTTGTTCGGCGATATCTTGTCCGACCTCTGCTCGGGTTTGGTCGGCGGGCTAGGGCTGGCTCCAGGGGCGAATATCGGCTTGAACGCAGCAATCTTCGAAGCAGTGCACGGCAGCGCGCCCGACATTGCCGGCAAAAATCTTGCCAATCCATGCGCTCTCATCCTTGCCGGCGCAATGATGCTCGAGTATTTGGGGGAAAAAGAAGCTGCAATGAAAATCCGCAGCGGGGTTGCAAAAATTCTCAAAGAAGGCAAATATGTGACGAAAGATTTAAACCCGCGTTCAACGACAGGGACGGTCGAGATGACGGATGCAATCATCAACACTATTCGTTCAATTTCATAAGGGACTTCCATGAAATCAATGTATCGAATTCCCATTATTTTGCTTGTTGCGGTAACGCTGTTATCCTTCTCTTTGCCCGGGCAACCAAATAAAGTAGGTAAAGGGGTAAGCATAACATGGTACGGTCACTCTGCTTTTAAAGTCTTGACCACAAAAGGAAAAGTCATTCTCATCGATCCATGGCTCGATAATCCAAAAGCTCCGAGCAGTGCACGTAACATCGACAGAGTTGATTTAATTTTGGTAACACACGGACACTTCGACCATATAGGGAATACTGTCGAGCTGGCACAAAAGTTTGATGCAACAGTTGTGTGCAACGGCGACATTGCAGCGTATTTGACGAGCAAGGGGGTGAAGAAGACGGCAGTTCTCGATTATTCGGGGACATACGAAGTTGACAAACTCAAGGTGATCATGGTGCACGCCGACCATAGTTCCAGCATCGACGAAAACGGACAAAAGCTGAATGGCGGTAATGCCGCGGGATTTGTCATCCAATGCGAGAACGGAGTTACATTATATCACGCCGGCGATACGGGCATTTTCGGTGATATGAAGCTGATCGCCGAACTCTATAAACCCGACATCGTCATGATTCCTATCGGCGGTGTCTACACCATGGGCCCGAAAGAGGCGGCCAAAGCCTGCGAACTTCTCAATCCTAAATGCATCATCCCCATGCATTACGGAACTTTCCCGGCGTTGACGGGCTCGCCTGTTGATCTTAAGAATTTCTTGCCCCCGCAATTGAAGGGTAAGGTTGCTGATATTCTTCCTGGCGACACGGTGAATTAATGTGTTGAGGATTCACAATAATTTAAAGAGCCAGGATCACGCAAAGACGCAAGGTGCAAAATGTTTTAAAGACAAAATCTTTGCGACTTCGCGAGATGTAATTTTTCAATTGTTTCATTCTTAGGCAATGAAAATCGGATCTATTTATATAGAAAATCCAATCCTTCTGGCACCGATGGAAGACGTCACGGATCTTCCGTTTCGTCTCATATGCAAGCGGCTTGGGGCGGATATTGTTTATACGGAATTTGTCAACTCGGAAGGGCTTGTGCGGGATTCCGAAAAGACGAAAAAGAAAATGCTCTTTTCTGATGAAGAGCGCCCGTTCGGTATTCAGATTTACGGCGGCGACGAATCGTCGATGGAAGGCGCCGCAAAGATTGCAGAACGCTTGAATCCCGATATCATCGACATCAATTGCGGATGCTGGGTGAAGGACGTTGCAATGCGCGGTGCCGGAGCTGGACTTTTGAAGGATCTTCCGAGAATGGAAAAGATTGTCTCATTGGTCGTCAAGGCAACTCGTACGCCGGTGACCGTCAAAACGAGACTTGGATGGGATGAACGTTCAATCCGTATCGTCGAGGTTGCAAAGATGCTGGAAGGTATTGGCGTGCAGGGACTTACCGTGCACTGCCGTACAAGGGAACAAGCTCACAAAGGAATTCCGGATTATACGTGGATTCCTAAAATAAAAGCTGTCGTCTCGATACCGGTTATCGTGAACGGGAATATACTTGAGCCGAGCGACGTGCAAAAAGTGTTTGATGAAACCGGCTGTGACGGCGTGATGATTGCCCGTGGAGCGATCGATAATCCGTGGATTTTTCAACAGGCCAAAAGTTTTTTAAGGACGGGAATTGCCGCGAAAAATATTTCCATCGAAGAGCGGGTTGCCGTGTGCATCGAACACTTGAATTTATCGGTTGAATACAAAGGGGAACGGACCGGCGTCCTTGAAATGCGGAAGCACTATTCCGGCTATTTGCGCAGTCTGCCAAATATCGCAAAGTTTCGTGCGGAATTAATGACATACACAACGGCAGAGCCTCTCATTGAACGCCTGATGCGGTTCCCCGATGAACTGCCGGTGCAACCGGAGCAGTCCGCAGAACATTTTTTTGCATAAACGCTTTGCGATTCTTCTTCAATTCTTTTATCTTCTTGCTGCGTCTCGAAAGTGAATATCTCCCGCATGTTCGGGATGACGTTGATTGATAGTACTCGTTGCAGTTGCCTAATATTGCCTCACAATTGAATAACTTGGATGATCGCCTTCATTGCCGGATTTGCCGTCGGTTTTTTTACTACGATCCCTGTCGGGCCGATCAACATCGCAGTGATGATGAAGGGGTTGTCCGGTAAGACCGGTCAGGGGTTGATGATCGGGGCGGGTTCGGGCTGGATGGATATTATGTATTGTGCGGCAGCGATGTTCGGCATCTCATCGCTGAATTCGAACCCGAACGTCGAATTTATTTTCCGCATTGTAACGTTCGGAATTTTCTTTATTCTTGGAATCAAAACGACCTTCTTCAAAATACCGGAAGCGAAAGTTTCGAAGAGCGAAGAGTCCCCCGGCTTCAAACGATATTTTCTTCTCGGTATCGTCCTCTACCTTTCCAATCCTTCCTTCCTGGCCTACTGGATTACCGTTGCAGGCATTATTCATGGATATCATATTCTCGCGGCCTCATCATACAACAATTTGTTCTTTTCGCTCGGCACAGGGTTCGGAACGACCGGATGGTTTTTCATCCTTCTTGAGCTTGTTGAAAAACAAAAAATGAAACTCGACAAACCGATGATAGAAAAAATTACCCGGGGCGTCGGCGTTATCCTGTTGCTTATCAGTCTGTTCATGGGATACAACTTGATCTCGTAGTTGATCGATCCTAACGCGAACGTATTGTTCTTGCTTATTATTCCCCGAATAAATTTTTGAAGGAGAAATGTTATGGCCACATCCGGTCAACAGAGCAGCTCGACGGATATCACATCCATTCTTAAGGAGTACCGGGTCTTCAAGCCGAGTGCTCGGTTCGCAAAATCGGCGACGATAAAATCATTCGCGTTGTATAAAAAAATGTACAACGAATCGATTCACTCGCCTGAAAAATTTTGGGCGGCGATGGCGGAAGAACTTTTCTGGTACAAAAAATGGACAAAAGTTCTGAAGTGGAAACTTCCGTTTGCTCAATGGTTTGCCGGCGGGAAGATTAATGTGTCCGTGAATTGCCTTGACAGGCATTTGACAACATGGAGAAAAAATAAAGCGGCGATCATCTGGGAAGGTGAACCGGGGGATACGCGAACACTGACCTATGCAGACCTTCATCGTGAAGTATGTAAGTGTGCCAACGTGTTGAAGAAGCTCGGTGTCGTGAAAGGAGACCGCGTTGTCATTTACATGCCGATGATTCCCGAACTTCCCGTGGCGATGCTCGCATGCGCGAGAATCGGAGCGACACACAGCGTCATCTTCGGAGGGTTTAGTGCTGAAGCGCTGAAAGACCGCATCAACGATGCGCAGGCGAAGCTTGTCATCACCGCGGACGGCGGCTATCGCCGTGGGGGAGTCATCCCGCTGAAAGCGAACATCGATGAGGCCCTGAAGGTTACTCCTTCGGTCGAAAGCGTAGTCGTCGTTAACAGAGTTGGATTGGACGTCGGCATGGTACCAGGCCGCGACCATTGGTGGGAGGGATTGATGTCGACCACTTCCGCTGAATGCGAGCCTGAAAAATTGGATTCCGAGCATCCGTTGTATATACTCTATACAAGCGGTACGACCGGCAAGCCCAAAGGGGTTGTCCATTCAACGGCGGGCTATTTGCTCGGATGTCACCTTACGATGAAATACGTTTTCGACATTAAGGATACCGACACCTATTGGTGTACTGCCGATATCGGCTGGGTAACGGGCCACAGTTATATCGTGTACGGCCCGTTCTCGAATGGCGCGACGGTCGTCATGTACGAAGGAGCTCCAAATCACCCGGAACCTGATCGATTTTGGAGCATCGTCGAAAAGTATAAAGTGAACGTTTTTTACACCGCCCCAACTGCGATAAGGGCATTCATCAAGTGGGGGGAGCAATGGCCGCTTAAGCATGACCTGAGCTCGATCCGGCTTCTTGGAACTGTTGGCGAGCCGATCAATCCCGAAGCCTGGATGTGGTACAGCAAGATTATCGGCAAGGGGAAATGCCCGATCGTGGACACATGGTGGCAGACGGAGACCGGCTCGATTATGATTACTCCTTTGCCCGGTGTAACGCCGACAAAACCGGGAACTGCGACGCTCCCGTTTTTCGGCATTCAGCCTGATGTTGTCAATAAAGAAGGGAAGTCCGTTGGAGCAAATCAAGGGGGGTATCTTGTCATCAAAAAACCATGGCCGTCGATGATGCGGGGAGTGTACCGTGATCCGGAAAGATTCAAGAAGACGTATTGGAGCGACATTAAAGGAATGTATTTTACGGGCGACGGTGCACGGCGCGATAAAGACGGATATTTTTGGATCATGGGCCGTGTTGATGACGTTATTAACGTTTCAGGGCATAGGCTAGGAACAATGGAAGTAGAAAGCGCGCTTGTCAGTCATCCATACGTCGCGGAAGCTGCCGTGGTAGGAAAACCGGATGAAATAAAAGGCTCTGCCATTTGCGCCTTTGTAACACTGGAAGGGAAGCGAACTCCCTCGCCCCAATTAAAGGAAGAATTGAGGCTGCATGTTGCAAAAGAAATCGGAGCTATGGCTAAGCCCGATGATATTCGATTCACCGACGCTCTTCCTAAAACACGAAGCGGAAAAATTATGCGCCGTTTATTGCGAGAGATCGCTTCAGGGGGAGCCACAACAGGCGATACGACCACGCTGGAAGATTTTTCAGTTCTGGAAAAATTGCGTCACCATGAAGACGAAGAATAGCCGCCTTAGCCGACCGAATTAAAAATGCATTAGTCTCGTTGTCTGAAGCAAACGGTGACTGAATTGCATGGTCACGGTTTACCGCTGAGAAGTCCCCGGGTCATTGGATAACGGTGAACGATGAATCATCATTGTTTTTCTTCGTTCAAAATTCCACTTGCGCCAATTTCCCGACTTTGCTATATTCAAACGTCCCTCGATCGAGCAGGAGAATTCACCACGTTTACCCTCGCACGTTATGCCTAAAGTTTACTGCACATCATTCGATTCTAAGATCGGCCACATCTACATCGCTTCGACCGATAACGGGGTTTGCAAAATCAGTATTCCGAAAGAATCGAAAAAAGATTTTTTTGATTGGCTCTCCATTCACTTTGACGACGATGATGTCGTTGAAAATAAGAGTCGCAACAAGGAAGCCATCGATCAGTTGAACAGGTATTTTAACGGCAAGCTCGCAAAATTTTCCGCCCCGGTTGATCAAATAGGAACTGCCTTTCAATTGCGGGTATGGAAGGAGTTGCTGCGCATCCCGTATGGAACAACCATCACCTACAAACAACTCGCGCGGAGAGTCGGGGTGCCCCGCGGCTTCCGCGCCGTCGGCACGGCGAACGGAAGCAATCCGCTTCCCATTGTTGTTCCGTGCCACCGTGTTGTCGGTCATGACGGCTCTCTCGCCGGCTATTCCGCCGGAGTGAAGACGAAAGAATTTCTCCTGCGGCTTGAAGGTGCAATTATTCTGTAGTTGATTTTTCAACCTCGCTATTTTCTTTCTCCCCACGTATTTGTTTATCTCGTTTGCATCCATTCCGTAATTTGTGTATTTTTTCCTCCACGTTCATTTTTGTCTTTTCTTCTCATGAATTTATTAGAACAACTCAATCCTGTCCAACAGCAAGCCGTCTCCGTAACCGACGGCCCGGTGATGATCGTGGCCGGCGCGGGAAGCGGAAAAACGCGAGTGTTAACGTACCGTGTTGCACATCTTATCGAGAATGGAATTAAACCGTACCAAATTCTTGCCCTCACGTTCACGAACAAAGCTGCAAAAGAAATGAAACACCGCATTGAGCAGCTTGTCGGCGACCACGCGATCAACGTCTGGGCCGGCACGTTTCATTCTATTTTTGCGCGCATTCTCCGCCATGAGTGTGAGGTGATCGGCTTTCAAAGAAATTTTACAATTTACGATAGCGATGACAGCCTGGGATTGATCAAAAATATTATGTCCTCGCTCAATATTTCTGCGCAGCAGTTCAACCCGAGAGGGATACAGTCCCGCATCAGCGGCGCGAAGAACCGCCTTGTTTCGCCGGAACAGTATGATGAGATAGCCAAAGACCCGTTTGAGCAGCGGACGGCACTTATCTTCAAAGAATATCAAAGCCGGCTGATGAAGAACAATTCCATGGATTTCGACAATTTGCTGCTGAAGCCTATTGAATTATTCGAGCGGAATGAAAGCATCCTCGAGAAATATCAATACCGCTTCCAGTATTTGCTCGTCGATGAATATCAGGATACAAACCGTGCACAGTACGTGCTCATTAATTTACTCGCAAAGCGGTTTAAAAACATTTGCGTTGTCGGAGACGACGCGCAGAGTATTTATGCCTTCCGGGGGGCCGACATCAGGAATATTTTAGATTTTGAGCGAGATTATCCCGAAAGTAAAGTGTTCCGGTTGGAGCAGAATTATCGGTCGACAAAGACGATTCTTGCCGCTGCAGACTCGGTCATCAAGAACAACCGGAATCAAATCCATAAGACGTTGTGGACGTCGAACCCTCAAGGGGAGTTGATTACAATGATCGAGGCTGAGGACGACAAAGACGAAGGGATGAAAATTGTTTTCCATATTCAAGAGCAATGCGCGAAATTGAAATTGGATTTGAAAGATTTTGCGGTGTTATACCGCACCAACGCGCAGTCGCGGTCGCTTGAAGACGGGTTGCGGAGGAACGGAATCCCGTACGTGATTGTCGGCGGCGTCGAATTCTATAAACGAAAAGAGATCAAAGATATTCTTGCGTACCTCCGTGTCATTGTCAACCCAAAAGATGACGAAAGCCTCCGGAGGATCATCAACTATCCCGTCCGCGGGATCGGCGATACGACAATCGAGAAAATGCTCAATTATGCGGAGCATCATCCGGCAGGGCCGCAAGGGTTATTCGATGTCATGAAAGATGTGAACGTCATCGCTGCGATCGGCGACCGGGCGAAAAATGCTATTCTTCAGTTTGCACAATTTCTCCAAAAATATATCGAGCTAAAGCTGCAAATGTCTCCCAGCGAAATTGCCCGTGCGCTGGTGGACGAGCTTGGTCTCTTGAGGAGCCTCAAGGAAGAAGCGACTCCCGAAGCGCTCGGCCGATGGGAAAATATTCAAGAGCTGCTTTCTGCAATTACCGAATTTACGTCCGAAACCCCCGACGCATCGCTGGAGAGTTTTCTTGAAGAAGTCTCCTTGGTTTCTCCCGTCGACACCGTTGTCGACCAGCGCAATGCGATTACATTGATGACGCTCCATGCGGCGAAGGGATTGGAATTTTCCGTTGTGTTCATCGCGGGGTTGGAGGAGGGGTTGTTTCCGTTGTACCAAGTTGCGCCCGAGCCGGACGAAATGGAAGAGGAGCGTCGTCTCTTCTACGTCGGTATCACGCGAACGATGAAAAAATTATATCTCACGCATGCTCGCTTACGGTACCGCTTCGGTGATGTCACGTACCCGGTCCTTTCGCGCTTCGCTGAAGAGATCGACCCGTCGCTCATTCACCTTGAAACTTCCCGCCGCATTGCATTCCCTTTGCATCGTCGCGAGGCTCCTGTCGGACAGGAGGGGAACCATTTTTCTTTCAAAGAAAGTCTTGCAAAGAACCATGTTGGCCCGTTGTCCGCCGGATTCGAAGGAGAGGCCGAACCGGATTATGAAAACGAATCTCAAGAAATGATCACGCTGCGGGTGGGAGCGAAGGTTGAACATGAATCGTTCGGGAAGGGAAAAGTGCTTCAACTCGCGGGGACCGGAGCTACGGCAAAAGCGGTCGTGTTGTTTGACGACATCGGGCCTAAGAATCTCATGTTGAAGTACGCGAAACTGCGATTGTTATAAGGAGTGTTGATCATCAGGTTTCACCGCCAATTTTTGAACGGATGATCATCATGTTATTCCAATAATCGCGATGGATGTAGTGAGTAATGATTGCCGTGAACTGTGCAATCGAATCGGGCGGCAGAAGAAAGCAGACCAGCGACGGTTTTCCGTTCTGAGAGTTTTTGTGATCGAAAAAAACGTCGTATTGAGTCAGGGAGTGAGGGGATTCGAGATCGTCGCTATCTGCTTTGACGATGCCGATGACAAAGCGTTTATTTAATTCGTCGAATGCAAGAACGTCGGGGCGTTTGTTTCTCTGATCGCCGTAACCGTCGTTGTGAAGAGCGTCGGGGATGCGGTATCCTTCAGTGTCTTTTGCGCCGAGAATGGTGTACCGTTCCGACACAAAGTGGTGAAGTAATTCTTCGATTAACCGTGACGAGATGTCTTTCATGATAAACAAAAGTAATTTTTTCATGAACGAAATGCAAAAGCCGAATGCCGTTTCTTGACCCACGACAAAGCCCCTCGCGTTCCATCGTTTCGAGATTAGCCTCACTTGTCGCCGTCGTTGCTTGTTTTGCTCTTATCGAATGGGTGTCGTCGTTTCATATCCTTACCAAGCTGCTCCCGCTTCCTTCGTCTCTTTCAACGCCACTGGCATGGCTTTTTGAGCATCACATCTGGCAGTTCGCTGTCGGCATGACGGCTATTACAATCCTCTCACGAGGACATTTATGGAGTTATGGAATCAATTCATCGGATATCCGGATTTCAATGTCCGTCCTTTTGAAATTTTACGCAGCGGCATTGATCGTTATGATCGGACTTGTGGTAATGCCGCTGATACTTTCCGGAACATTACCTGAATATTTTCGCCGGATGGGGAGGGTCGACATGATCGGATGGATTCTCTTTCAATGGATGGCGACGGCCGTTGCGGATGAAATTTTATTCCATGGATTATTTCAGACGCTCTTGCTGAAGTATTGGCGGGAAAAATTTATGATACGATCTTTTGAACTTCCTGTCGTTATTCTTTTTACGAGCGTAGTGTTTGCGGCCGGCCGGACCAACGTCCCGGTGTACGGTGGGCATCTTCTGGAATATATTCTTGCATTCTTGATTGGCTTATATGGGGGGATGGTCTATTACCGCACGCGAAGCTTGCTTACCCCGATGCTTTCTCAGGCGTTTTTCTACGGGCTTCCGTTCGTGATTCGATTTGCATACGTAGCTCTCTTTCTTCGATAATTTTTTCATAAGAAAGCACTCTACCCCTTGATATGAGCTGGTGCGCTATTGAGAATCCTCTCATAGTGGCGCTCGTAGACTCCCACAATTTCATCGATATCGAAGTTCTCGACAGCCCGTTTACGGCCTGCCTTTGCGAACATTTCCCGCCGTGTGTCGTTCAAGAGCAGCTCAATTGCATACTTTGCCATTCGTTCTATATCGCCGATTTCAGCAATGTACCCCGTTTCACCATGGACAACAAGTTCCGGCAACCCGCCGACGCTCGACGAAATAACAGGGACTTCGCATGCCATCGCCTCGAGCGCGGAGAGCCCGAAGCTTTCGGACTGGCTCGGCATGAGAAACAAATCGGCGGCCGAAAGGAGTTCTACAAGCTCGGCTTGCTTTCCCAAAAATGTCACGCTGTCGCCAAGCTGCAGATCCCGGCAAAGGTTTTCGCAGTTCGACCTGTCTGGTCCGTCGCCGACGAGAACGAGTTTCGACGGGATTTTTTTTACGACCAGGTTGAAAATTTTAATAACGTCCGTGACACGTTTGACGATGCGGAAGTTGGAGGTATGGATAAGAATTTTTTCGCCGTGCGGGGCTATCGTTTTTCTAAGGTTCGCGTCAGCCATTCTCGTAAAAAGCTGTGTGTCCACAAAGTTAGGAATGACTTCGATCTCTTTGTTGATGCTGTAATTGGTAATTGTCTTTTCTTTCAAGAATCGAGAAACGGCTGTCACGCCGTCGCTTTTTTCGATGCTGAATTTCATGACCGGAAGGAAACTGGGCTCCAACCCTATCAACGTGATGTCCGTCCCGTGCAATGTCGTAATAATGCGGAGATGTTCGTCGTTGAGGACTTGTTTTGCAATATACGCACTCGTCGCATGCGGAATAGCGTAATGGGCGTGGATGACATCGAGTTTTTCAAACTTTGCGACCTCCACCATTTTACTTGCCAGGGCCGGAGTATAAAGGGGGAACTCAAACAACGGGTATGTCGCGATCTCGACTTCATGATAAAAAATGTTGTTCACGAATCCATTCAGCCTCATCGGCATAGCATAGCTGATGAAATGAATTTGATGCCCACGCTTCGCGAGCCCTTTGCCAAGTTCTGTCGCGACGACCCCGCTGCCGCCGTAAGTGGGATAACAGGTAATTCCAATTTTCATAGCGATATCCTTCTAAAGTTGAAACGTACGGTTAATTCGGCTGAATTTCAAGAACGGAAGGTAATTGTACATTTTAGAGTTTCGGAACGGATTCCCGTCCATTGTTACATTTTTGTGACAGTAGGAACGATAGAAAGACCGTTCCCATCGAAAACTACGTTCACTATCACTAATAGTGCAAAACGCAATACTACCATATTTGAGTTTCTCCATGTTGAGTTCCTCCAAATATCTCAATTGCAAGACTGGAACTATTTAGTTACTTTACGGCGCCCACACCAAATAAGGAGGGAGTATGAAAACCTTCATCATTGTACTTACCGTTCTTTTTTGCATTTCCCCAGTCGTCCCGCAAGCCAAAAAAGATGCAAAAAATGTTGCGCCTCAAACCAGTCCCGCTTCAAAATCCAACGAGGGAATGATTTGGGGCCAGACTTTTGTCGATTATTCGTATGCAGCTCAATCAGAAGATGCTTCCCAAAAAGGAACTAATGCTTTTGAATTCCGCCGAATCTATCTTGGTTATGATCAGAATATTTCAGACCAATTCTCCGCTCGGGTTCTTATTGAAGCTGACAAAGAAGATACCGCGAAATCCGGCGCCATGGATTTTACCGCGGAGGAAGCCTACCTCGAATGGAAAAACCTTGTGTCACTATCGAGCATTTATTTTGGACTTTCCTACACTCCGTCGATAGCGATGGCAGAAAAAATTTGGGGATACAGATCTCTTGAAAAGGTAATTCTCGATCGTAACGGCCTTGTGGCGTATGATGACATGGGTGTTGCGATCAAAGGGAAATTTGTCTCGGACGGAAGTATCGGATATGCTGTCATGGTAGGAAACGGCCAAGGCGTCAAACTCGAGAACGACAAGTTGAAAAAAATCTACGGCGAGCTCTATTGTACGCCAATGAAAAATGGAGTTGTAGAGTTGTACTCCGATTACGAAAACAGTCCGGATGCCCAATGGAAGTTGACCGGAAAAGGACTCCTTGGCTATCAAGTACCTTCAGTGTCGGCTGGTGTTGAGGGGTTTTACCGCATCGTCCACGATGGGGCATTCAATACACTGACGCCTACGGATTCAAATTTGGCCGGTGGTTCGGCGTATACATCGTTCCAGATTACCGACGGCATACGGGGTGTACTCCGTGAGGATTTTTATGATGCAAATGTTTCTGAGACAAACGTTGGCATTCGAGAATCTTTTTCCATCATTGGATTGGATTATTCGCCGGCGCTGGGTGTTCATGTTATACCTAACGTCCTCTACACTCATCGCCTGTACAAAGTCAGCCCCGCGCACGGACCGGCGTTGGTAGACGACATTACCGCCCGCCTCACGTTCGCATATTCTTTTTCAGCTCGAGTTCAATGAAGGATGAATATCAGTCCATTAAGGCCGGCGTAACGGCGTCCATAAAAATTGAAGCCTCAAAATTCATCGCCACGGCGCACCCCGTTGAACTTCGTTCGCAGGCTGAGGAAACTCTTGCAAGAGTGCGCAAGGAATATTTCGATGCGACACATCATTGCTATGCGTATATCTTGGGGAGCGAAGGAAAAGAATTTCGTTATTCTGACGACGGCGAACCTTCGGGTACTGCAGGAACAAAAATTCTTGCTGCTATTCAGTCGAAAAATCTTTCCGATGTTTTGGTCGTCGTCACTCGCTATTTCGGGGGGACAAAATTAGGAACCGGAGGGCTTGCGCGTGCGTATGTCGATTCTGCAAGCCGGGTTTTGTCGGATGCCGTCATTGTGCCGAAGATAGTGATCGGGGAGCTATTGATAACGTTCCCCTACGATGAAACGAGCAGAGTCATGAACACTCTTTCGCAACGCAAGGGGAGGATTATTGACACCGTGTACGGCGATGACGTTACCCTCCGCATTACAATTCGAAAAAGCTCAATGCAGTTGCTTGCGGATGAACTCGTCAACGTGACGCGCGGAAACCTTGCAGTGAAATACGGCGGCAAATAATGGTCAAAAAGGTCGGCTTCAATTGGACGATGTACCTTCTATGATATCGCCTTCTCCGTTTCGCATATGGTTGCGGTATCAAGGGCGATCATCAACTCTTCGTTTGTTGGGACGACGAAAACTTTTACACGTGACGCGGCAGAATGAATCGGCTTCTCTTTTTCTTTTGAAAAGTTACTCACTTCATCCAGCTCGATGCCCAGAAACCCCAGATTATCACAGGCAGCTTTTCGAACATCCGGGCTGTTCTCCCCGATTCCACCTGTAAATACGATAGCGTCTGCACCCCCCATTGCCGCCATGTATGCACCGGTATATTTTTTTATGCGATACGTAAACACATCGAACGCGTACTGAGCCCTTTTATTCCCTTGTTTCATTTCCTCGATAATTTCTCTCATGTCGCTGCTTACTCCCGAAATGCCCATGAGCCCGCTGTGTTTGTTGAGCAGCGTGTTTGCCTCCGAATAATTCAGTCCTTCTTTTGACATGATGTGAAGAATAATGTACGGGTCGATGTCGCCGCTGCGCGTTCCCATGAGCAACCCTTCCAGAGGAGTCATCCCCATCGACGTATCGACTGAAACTCCCTTGTCGACCGCCGCCATGCTGCATCCGTTGCCGAGATGGCAGGTGATGAGTTTCAGGGATTTGTATTCCGCACGCATCAGCTCTGCCGTCCGTTGGGCGACAAATAAATGACTTGTTCCGTGAAACCCGTACCTGCGGATTTTATGCTGCTTGTAGAGGGAGTACGGAATCCCGTAAAGGTACGCATGGGGCGGCATTTTTTGATGGAACGCCGTATCGAACACGGCAACCTGCGGTACATTGGGCAAGTGCACCTGGCACGCATTGATGCCCCTAAGGTTGTGCGGATTATGAAGAGGAGCGATGTCGATGTTGTCACGAATTCGTTTGATGACATCGTCGGTAATAAGAACGGAAGCACTGAATGCTTCACCCCCGTGCACGACGCGGTGTCCGACGGCGTTGATCTGGCTTTTATCGGTCAACACTCCGTGGTTTTTGCTGAGGAGCACCGCAAGAATGTACTCGATCGCCGTGGTGTGGTCGAGGATTTCGCCGGTTATTTTTATTTCGTCCCCGTCGGAACGAATATTGGTGAGGACTGCTCCGTTCATGCCGATGCGGTCGACAATTCCTTTTGCAAGAGCTTGACGGGTTTCAATTTCAATGAGCTGATATTTGACGGAAGAGCTTCCGCAGTTGAGGACAAGAATATTCATCGTTCGTTGAGAGTCGATTCAAGAGTGGTGGACTATCAGGTTATGTGTTTCCCCTGGTCGTTGTACTTAAAAAATCCTTCGCCGCTTTTTCTTCCTAACTTTCCCTCGCGCACCATTCGCCGGAGGAGCGGGCATGGACGATATTTCGCTTCCCCCAATTCATGGAAGAGGGATTCCATCCACGCGAGAACTTCATCCAACCCCATCATGTCGGCTAACTCGAGCGGCCCGTATTGAAAATTGTATCCGAGCTTCATCGCCGTATCGATACCATCAGCAGTCGCCACGCCTTCCATGAGTGCGTGCATCGCTTCATTCAAGAGCGGAACGATGATTCGCGTCGTTACGAAGCCGGGATACTCGAACACTTCGACGACGGTCTTTCCGATTCTTTCGGCAAATTTCTTCACCGTGTCAAATGTTTTGTCCGAAGTTTTAAGCCCACGTACGAGTTCCACGAGCGGTACTTTTGGGACGGGATTCAGGAAATGCATTCCGATCACTCTATCCGCGCGCATTGTCGCGGCAGCAAGCTTCGATAGTGTCAGAGTAGAAGTATTAGAGACGAAAATGGTTTCCGGGGAAGACAATTCATCCAACTCGGAAAAAATCCTCTTCTTCAACTCAAAATTTTCATCCACAGCTTCGATAATGATATTGCATTGCGCCGCAGCCTTGAAATCAATTGACCCATGTATGCGGGAGAGGGCAGAGTTCTTTTCGCTCTTGGTCATCGTCCAGCGTTGGATTTCTCTATCCATGCTTTCCCTTAGTATGCCGGTCATTGTCTCGAGCTGCTTCTCGTTTTTTTCAATCGCAACAACTTCAATCCCGTGCGCAGCGACGGTCTGAGCAATGCCTTGTCCCATAACTCCGAGACCGATTACCGCAACGGCATTAATCCCGTCTTGGTCATTTTTCTCAAGCTTGAGGTCGTTAAGAATGTCTTCTATCTTTATATTCGTTGCCATTGAAGATTGTCCATTCAAGAAATAATTGTTTACACCACTACATCATTGACAAAAGTAATGCCAGCCGTTGGAGCGCTCAATTTTCATCAAAATTCAACTTTTCTTTCTATTGATTTGTGAAATTGACAAAAATCTTGTCTCAACTTACCCAAAAATGAAACTCAAGTCAATATGACTACTACGGTTATGCCTTAACTAGTGCCGTTTCCGATATTAAATCTTGTATTGTAACCGCAACGGACGCTAAGGTCGCAAAGAAGTTTTTGTAAAAATACTAAGAAATCCTTGCGTCCTTAGCGACCTTTGCGGTGAATGAATTATTGAAAAATACAATATTTGTTTCTGGAAACACCACTAGTTACAACTGAAGGTCACGGCGCGGTTCATGCTGATATTGGAACGTTTTGAATATTCAAAATAAAAAAAGATTTGTCATGCCTGCAAAAACGGGCATCCAGCCCCATTTGATAGGATTCTCAACGAGTCGAGTCTTCGACCGGTTTTCGACGAAATGATATGTACTTTGAAAGTGGACCACTATCTTCATGCCCTCGGCTTGACTTTTGGCCTGCATTTGATTACTTTTTATCAGTTTCAGTATAATTTGAAACGAATTTTGGATAAAACTTGTTAGAGTAATTGTAACCGTACGAATTTTTTTGGGACGAAATAAGACCAAATCAGTCGGGTATGTGATCATGCTGAAATTGTCGAAAAGGGTTGAATACGGATTGATTGCGATACGGCATATTGCGGCCGCAGAGTCGGGGAGGATTACGACCGCAAAAGAAATCGCAGACCGGTATAAGATCCCTTATGAACTTTTAGCGAAAGTGATGCAACGATTGGCCAAACGTGGGTTGATTATTTCACATCAAGGAATTTATGGCGGCTACACATTGGCGAACGGTGCCGGTGAACTTTCAATCTCGGCGATCATTGACGCGATTGAAGGTCATCTTCCGGCGATCACACAATGTCTCGCAGAAAGTCCGGACAGTTGTTCGATCTATGACAACTGCACGATAAAGAATCCTCTTGGAAAGATTCAGTTAAATATAGAACAGGTTTTTAAAACAATGAAGCTGTCGGAGATTGTCTGATCATGAAGCTCCCGGTCTACATGGATAATCATGCTACAACACAGGTTGACCCTGAAGTGGTTCAAGCGATGGTTCCTTTTTTTACAGAGCATTTCGGCAACGCAGCGAGCCGCCAGCATCGGTTTGGTTGGGTTGCAGAGGAGGCGGTAGAAAATGCTCGAAGGACTATTGCCCGGCACATTAATGCCGAGGCGAAAGAAATTATTTTTACAAGCGGTGCGACGGAATCGAACAACCTTGCGCTCAAAGGAATTGTCGAAGCATATTGTAAAAAAGGAAAACATCTTATTACGTCAAGAACAGAACACAGGTCAATTCTCGACGTTTGTTCTGTGCTGGAGCGGACCGGTTACCAGATTACGTATTTAGCCGTGGATGAATCCGGGATGGTCAATCCGCAAGCCGTTCGTGATGCGATGACCGATGAAACGATTCTTGTCTCTGTGATGATGGCGAATAATGAAATCGGCACGATTGCTCCTATCAAAGAAATCGGCGAAATCTGTCTGGAGCGCGGAATTCTTCTGCACACCGACGCGACCCAGTGCATGGGAAAAATTCCGATCGATGTGCAATTATTGAATATCCATTGTATGTCGATGAGCGCTCATAAAATATATGGGCCGAAAGGAATCGGTGCCCTGTATGTTCGGAGCAAAAACCCACGCGTAAAAATTGTTCAGCAAATGGACGGGGGTGGGCACGAGCAGGGAGTGCGTTCCGGGACGCTGAACGTACCGGCAATCGTTGGGTTTGCAAAAGCTGTTGAACTCGCCGCTCGGCAAAATGCTGTGGAACCGGTTCGCATCGCAGCGCTCCGGGATAGGTTGGAAGGTCAATTGCTTAAGGTTGAAGGAGCACGATGCAACGGCCACCGGGCAAAACGCTTATACAATAATTTGAACATTACGTTTCCGTTCGTTCATGCCGATGACTTGATGATGGCGCTGAAGAACGATGTTGCAATTTCATCGGGATCGGCATGTTCATCCGCAGACCTTGATGCTGCGAGCGTCTCTCACGTGTTGAGCGCCATCGGCATTGACGACGAGCTCTCCCGTTGCACGGTTCGAATCGGGCTTGGAAGATTTAATACGGAAGAAGAGATTACTTTTGCAGGAAAGAAGATTGTGGAAGCAATACGCCGGCTCCGTGAATCGTCGCCGCAATACCAACTATACAAGAAGACAAAATCGCCGGAAGTGATGCCATTCCCTCATTCATAGAAAAGAAAGCTTCATCATGAAAAAATCAGCGACCATTATTAATAACCAAGTTGAGTTCCTTCATTTTCTGAAGGCGAAATTCCCATTGTATCATTTATCAAATTTTTTCTTCCGGGATTTGCATTACGGGATCATCAATTTTTTTGAACAGAAAAAAATGAGCATCGGGTACGGTGAGGCCGAACATGTTGCCCGCGAGGTAGCTCAGCATTTCGAAAAGCAAAATATTTTCAAAAAAGTGAACCAGCAAGGATGGGTGTTGCAATATCCCGAGTTTACGGCAAAAAAAGCATCATAACATGGATCAATCAATGATCAAAAATTTAATTGTCAAAAGGAGAAACAGCCATGTCTGAAGTACTCACGGCGCAAGGGCCGCAACCGCAAACTACAATTCCTGATGAAATCCAGTTGACGGAGAAGGCAGCTTCGGAGGTTAAAAATATCAGGTCCTCGAATAATATCCCGGAATCGCACGGCCTGCGGCTTGGCGTTAAAGGCGGCGGATGTTCGGGACTTACATACGTTCTCGCGTTCGACGAAAAAGCGAATGATAAGGACATCGTGCTGGACCTTCACGGGATAAAAGTCTACGTGGATCAAAAAAGCATGTTCTATCTTTCCGGGACCGTTTTGGATTTTACCGACGGATTGAACGGAAGGGGCTTCGTGTTCAACAATCCGCAAGCGGCAAAAACTTGCGGCTGCGGCAGTTCGTTCGGCGTGTAATTCGCGGATTGATTAAACTTAGATTGGAGTTCAGATGCAAGAATCAATGGAGACCCTGGTTAATAAGGAATACAAGTACGGCTTCGTCACCGATATCGAAACCGATGCGATTCCCAAGGGCCTGAACGAAGATATTATTCGCTTGATATCTCTCAAAAAACACGAGCCGGAATTTATGCTCGAATGGCGTTTAAAAGCTTTCCGCCATTGGCTCACGTTGAATGAGGAACCGCATTGGCAAAATTTCACATATCCGCCGATCGACTACCAGAACATCATCTACTACGCGGCCCCGAAAAAGAAGCCGCAAGTAAACAGTCTTGATGAAGTCGACAAAGAGATTTTAGCGACTTACGAGAAGCTGGGAATCTCCATCACCGAGCAGAAGCGAATGAGCGGCGTTGCGGTCGATGCCATTTTCGACAGCGTTTCCGTTGCAACGACTTTTAAGGAGAAACTCGGAGAGTTAGGCATCGTTTTCTGCTCATTTTCTGAAGCGATACAACACCACCCCGACCTTGTAAAAAAATATTTGGGCTCGGTCGTTCCGTATACCGACAATTTTTTTGCGACGCTTAACTCGGCGGTATTCAGCGACGGCTCGTTTTGCTTCATTCCAAAAGGCGTACGCTGCCCGATGGAGCTTTCGACATACTTTAGAATCAACACAGCCGAGACGGGACAATTTGAGCGGACACTCATCGTGGCTGAAGAAGGGGCAAGCGTGAGCTACCTTGAAGGATGCACCGCACCTATTCGCGACACAAATCAACTCCACGCGGCAGTTGTCGAATTGGTTGCGCTGGACGATGCCGAGATAAAATACTCGACAGTGCAGAATTGGTATGCAGGGGATAAGGAAGGCAAGGGGGGAATCTATAATTTTGTCACAAAACGGGGGAAATGCCTCGGAAAAAATTCCAAGATTTCCTGGACGCAAGTTGAAACCGGATCCGCCATTACGTGGAAGTATCCG
This sequence comes from uncultured Bacteroidota bacterium, assembly GCA_963717445.1. GTDB lineage: Bacteria > Bacteroidota > Ignavibacteria > UBA10030 > UBA8401 > JAGVPT01. The sequence goes on from OY970334.1 coordinate 4,186,736, forward strand.
AGTGTGATTTTGCAAGGAGACAACTCGGTCGGAGAATTTTATTCCGTTGCCGTCGTGAACAATCGCCAGGTGGCCGATACCGGGACGAAGATGACGCACATCGGGAAGAATACAAAGAGCACAATTATCTCAAAAGGCATTTCAGCAGGATTCGGCGGGAATACATACCGCGGTTCGGTAAAGGTTCTACCGCATGCGACAAACGCCCGTAATTACACACAATGCGATTCGATGCTCATCGGGAACAAATGCAGTGCAAATACCTTTCCATATATCGAAGTGCGTAACACAACGTCGAGCGTAGAACATGAAGCATCAACATCAAAAATCGGCGAAGACCAGCTCTTTTACTGTAAACAGCGGGGCATCGATACGGAAAACGCGATCTCCATGATCGTGAACGGATTTGCGAAAGAGGTGTTCAAAAATCTTCCGATGGAATTTGCCGTTGAAGCGCAGAAACTGCTTGGAATTAGTTTAGAGGGAAGCGTCGGTTGACAATGAACAATCAACAATGAACAATGATCAGCTAAAACCTAATAGCCAACACCTAAAAGCCTGATATTTCCAAAAAATTCTAAGGAACAAAAAACCGATGTTAGAAATAAAAAATCTCCACGCAAATGTTGCGGGAAAAGAAATTTTGAAAGGCATTACGTTGACGGTGAACGCGGGCGAAGTTCATGCCGTGATGGGACCGAACGGTTCGGGAAAAAGTACGCTCGCGCAGGTACTTGCCGGCCATCCTTCGTATGAGGTAACGGAAGGGACGGTGCTCTATGATGGAAAAGATTTGTTGGAAATGGATCCGGAAGTCCGCGCACAGGAAGGAGTGTTCCTTGCATTTCAATATCCCGTGGAGATACCCGGGGTCAGCAACAGCTATTTTCTAAAAGCCGGGTTGAATGAAATTCGAAAATACAAGGGATTTGAGCCGCTCGATGCGTTGCAGTTTCTCAAAATCCTCAAAGAAAAAATGAAGCTCGTCGAGATGGACGTGAGTTTTATCAACCGCCCCGTCAATGAAGGATTTTCCGGCGGCGAAAAGAAACGGAATGAAATTTTACAGATGGCCGTGCTTGAGCCGAAACTCGGCATCCTCGATGAAACAGATTCAGGGTTGGATATCGACGCATTGAAGATTGTCGCCCATGGCGTCAATCAACTAAAGAAACCGGACAATGCGATTATTGTTGTGACTCACTACCAGCGGTTGTTGAATTATATTGTCCCCGATTTTGTCCATGTGCTGGTTAACGGCCGCATCGTAAAATCGGGCGGTAAAGAACTTGCCCTCGAACTCGAAGCAAACGGTTATGACGATGTGAAGGAAGAAGCGGCATCTGTAGCAGGTTGAACTTTAATAAATCGAGACATCTGAAAAATTATCTCTCGCCAAGCCGCGAAGGCGCAAAGTTTTTGTTTTAGATTCAATTTGCGACTTCGCGTCTTTAAGCGATGCGCAGTTGCCGGATTATTCAGAAGTCTCAAATCATAAGAAAAATGCAATCATCTCAAGAGATAGAAAAATACCTCACGGATTTTCACGCGTTTGAAAACAACGGTGCTTCTCATGATCCGTCGTGGCTTAAAAGTGTTCGCCTCTCAGGTATTGGGAAATTTTCTGAGTTGGGATTTCCCACGGTCAAGCAGGAAGATTGGAGATTCACCAATATTCTTCCGTTGACGAAGTTCTCTTTTCAACATGCATCGAAAATTCATCTCCCGAAGGTTAGTCATTCGGACATCAAAAAACACATTATTCAGGAAAGCTCAAAAAGCGTTCTTGTTTTCATCAACGGTCATTATAGCAAAGATTTCTCCAATGTCTCCGCCCTTCCAAAAGAAATTGTTGCAGGAAGTTTAGCGGAATCTGTCCAGGTGCACGGGGATCTCATCCGCGGGTATCTTGGAAAACATCTTCCGCTTCAAAGACATCCTTTCGCAGCATTGAATACGGCTTTTATCCACGATGGCGCTTTCGTTTATGTGCCCGAAGAAAGTAACGCGGCGTCGCCGATACAATTGCTTTTTGTTTCTCTTCCTCAAAGAGATAGCCTGGTTGCTTCATATCCGCGAAACCTCGTTATCGCCGAAAAGAAGTCGGCGGCCACTATCGTTGAACGTTACGTTCCTCTCTCTGAAGAAATTTATTTTACAAATGCAGTATCCGAAATTTTTATTGAAAATGAATCGGCAGTCGATTACATAAAAATTCAAAGCGAAAGTGAGAAAGCATTTCACATCGGCACGATGCAGGCTGAGCAGGGAAGTCAGAGCAGATTTACCGCTTTCAGCCTTGCCCTTGGTGGAGCGATTGCGCGCAACGACATCAATATTAATGTCAACGGCGAGCAATGCGAAACAATGCTCGACGGCCTCTACCTTCCGGCAAACGATCAACTGGTCGACCATCACACATTCATCGACCACACGCAGCCCAATTGCTCGAGCCGCGAAATTTTCAAGGGAATCATCACCGGCAGCTCCCGTTCCGTCTTCAACGGAAAAATTTTTGTGAGAAAGGAAGCGCAAAAGACAGATTCGAAACAGACCAACAAGAATTTGCTTCTTTCGGACAAAGCGACCGTCGATACAAAACCGCAGCTTGAGATTTTTGCAGACGATGTGAAATGCACGCACGGGGCGACGGTCGGAGGGCTGGATGATGCATCCCTCTTTTATGTGAAGAGCCGGGGCATCAGCGAGGAAGCGGGGAGGGCGCTGTTGACGGTCGGCTTTGCAAGCGAAGTAACGAATTACATCAACAATGAAGCGCTTCGCAAACATGTCGATTCGCTCGTCATTGAACGGCTCCAGGAAAAGATTGTAAAAACGGCATTGCCGGAAATTGTTCATTCCGAAACAAAAACATTATGAAACCTGCGACAGAAACTATTGTAAAAGATGCCGGCCACAACAATGGAGTAACGTTTGACGTAGTACGTGTCCGGGAAGATTTTCCGATACTCACTCAAAGAGTTCACGGTAAACCGCTTGTCTATCTCGACAACGCTGCGACAAGCCAGAAGCCGCAGGTTGTCATCGATGCATTGGCAAAATATTATTCGTCGCAGAATGCAAATATTCATCGCGGAGTTCATACACTGAGCGAGCTTGCAACGTACGAATACGAGAAGGCGCGCGGCAAAGTGAAGCTTTTTTTGAACGCTGCCGAATCGCGCGAAATTATATTTGTACGCGGCACGACCGAAGGCATCAACCTTGTCGCCCAGACCTACGGAAGAAAATTCATCAAAGCGGGAGACGAGATCATTATCTCGGCGATGGAGCATCATTCGAACATTGTTCCGTGGCAGTTGCTGTGCGAGCAAACCGGCGCAGTGCTCCGTGTGATTCCTATGAATGACGAAGGGGAGTTGTTGATCGATGAATACGAAAAGATGCTAAGTACGAGGACGAAGTTCGTCTCTGTTGTGTATCTGTCAAACTCACTCGGGACGGTCAATCCGGTCAGACACATTATCAAGCGTGCACACGAGTTTGGCATCCCGGTGCTTCTTGACGGCGCCCAGTCGACGTTGCATCTCGCCATTGATGTGCAGGAACTCGATTGTGACTTCTACGCTTTTTCCGGACACAAAATATGCGGACCGACCGGCATCGGCGTATTGTACGGGAAAACGAATCTGCTGGAGTCGATGCCGCCGTATCAAGGGGGAGGAGACATGATCAGCTCGGTGACGTTTGAGAAGACAACATACAATGCGCTTCCGTATAAGTTCGAAGCCGGCACGCCGAACATTGCCGATACCATCGCATTCGGCGATGCTATCGATTACGTCCATGCCATAGGGCTGAAAGCTATTTCATCATACGAACACGATTTGTTGACGTATGCAACGGAAAAGCTTTCAGCGGTTGAAGGAGTCCGTATCATTGGAACGGCAAAGGAAAAATTGAGCATCGTTTCATTTATCATGGGAAATATTCATGCACACGATATTGGAACTATCGTCGACCGGGAGGGCATTGCAATTCGCACGGGACATCATTGCACCCAGCCGGTGATGAAGCGATTCGGAATCCCTGCAACTGCGCGGGCCTCGTTTGCATTTTACAATACGATGGAGGAAATTGACGCTCTAGCAACCGCTCTATTGAAAGTAAAGGAGATTTTTGGATCATGAGCAGCGGTCTCAACGAACTTTACCAGCAGTTGATTCTCGACCACAATAAAAGTCCGAGAAATTTTAGGAAGCTGGAACATGCGACGAATCATGCCGAAGGATACAATCCGTTGTGCGGCGATCATTTCACGGTGTTTGTCGAAATGGATGGCGACGTCATTAAAGATGTCAGCTTTCAAGGTTCGGGATGCGCAATTTCGAAAGCGTCTGCTTCTATGATGACGACGGCGGTGAAGGGAACAAAAAAAGAAGAAGCAGAAAAATTGTTCGAGAAATTTCACTCTGTTGTAACGCGCGATATCCATAAGGAAGTCGACGATCTTGAAGATCTTGGATGTCTCGGAGCCCTTGCCGGCGTAGCAGAATTTCCTGCACGGATCAAATGTGCAAGCCTGGCATGGCACGCGCTTCACTCGGCGTTGAATTCCAATGGGGCGGCTATTTCAACCGAAGACGCAAAACTCAATTGAATGAAGACGAGATACGAAGATGGAAAATTCAGATTTTAACACATTTGAATTGTTGATTGTGAAAGATCAAATTATTCAAGCCTTGAAGACCTGTTTCGACCCTGAGATACCGGTTAATATCTATGAATTGGGTTTGATTTATTCGGTCGATGTCGATACAGCAGGCGCGGTTCAAATCAAGATGACGCTTACTTCTCCAGCCTGCCCGGCAGCACAAAGTTTACCACCGGAAGTGAAACAAAAAGTTGAAGCCGTCAAGGGAGTAACATCAGCGAAGGTCGACGTTGTTTGGGAGCCACGATGGGATCCCAGCATGATGACCGAGGAAGCAAAGCTCGCGTTGAATATGTATTGAGAAAAATATTGTAAAAAATCATTTCGATAAAATTTCATTTATTCTTTCACTTTTCCAATAAACAAGGAGAAATTACAATGGCTCACACTGTACCTGCACTTCCTTACGCATTCGATGCTCTTGAACCACACATCGACGCAAAAACGATGGAGATTCATCACGACAAGCATCATGGCGCGTACGTCACAAATTTGAACAACGCGCTGGCGAACAATCCCGAACTTCAGAATAAATCTGCTGAAGAGCTTATTAAATCACTGAACTCGCTCCCGGAAGGAATCCGAACGGCAGTTCGCAACAACGGCGGCGGTCATGTCAACCATACGATGTTCTGGCAGCAATTGAAAGCAGGAGTGAAGGAGCCGGCATCGGGAAAACTTATCACTGCGATTAACGGCGCGTTTGGCTCCACCGCGGCATTCAAAGAGCAATTCAATAAAGCTGGACTCGGACGATTCGGCTCGGGATGGGCTTGGCTTGTTGTCGGCAAAGATAAAAAACTTGCAATAATCTCCACCGCAAATCAGGATAATCCACTGACGGACGGCGCGGCGCCGATTCTCGGCTGCGATGTGTGGGAACATGCATATTATTTAAAGTACCAAAACCGCCGTGCGGACTATCTTACGGCGTTTTGGAATGTCGTAAATTGGTCTGACGTCGCCGATCGGTTTGATGCAGCTTCAAAGTAAATGGGATAACCAGAGCAAGGGAGGAGGGCTTCGTCCCTTGCATCATATCGTGATTTTATGAGTTCACATCGAAATCGAAGCCTTCCTTTGTTTCCGCTCAAAGTGGTCCTTTTCCCAGGGTCGCTTCTGCCGCTCCATATATTTGAAGAACGCTACAAGACCCTCATCAACGAGTGCATCGAGAACCATTCGGAATTTGGAATCAATTTAATAGAGGACGACAAGATCGAACCGGTCGGGTGCAGTGCAATTGTAAAGAATGTCATTAAAGAGTACGGCGACGGACAATTGGATATTGTTGTGGAAGGAAGGTCGCGATACACATTGCAGCAGCTCGTCGACAGTGATTCGCCGTACTTTGTCGGGGAAGTTACATTCTTTGATGACAGGGCAGAGAAAGTGAACTATTCCTCGCGGCGCCGAGCGATAGAATTGTATAACCGATTCATCGAGACCGCTTTTAAAGGGACGGTCATGCCTGCGAACGAAGCATCCTCCGATACTAAAATTTCGTTTCTTCTGGTGCAGAAAGCCGGACTGGAATTAAAAGAGAGGCAGAAGTTTCTTGTTCTCCAATCGGAAAATGAGCGGCTGAGCACGCTCAACCGACATTTCGAATCCATGCTTCCTCTTCTTACATCGCGGGAAAAGTACGAGCGGTTTGTGATAAACGACGGCTATCTCGCACCGTCAAGAGATGTTCCTTGATTTCGGGTATGCATTTTTTTATTTTGCTTTAGGATGGAAAAGGAACAGAAAATTACCGAAATACAGTCAATCCTAAAATCCACCGTTCAACCCGCCGGTGCACAGCCCCATTACTGGCAATATTGCGTCAATTGCGGGACGAAACTCGACAGCCGCAAATGCAAATTGTATTGCCCAAAATGCGGATTTTATCATTCATGCAGCGAACCATAATCATTAATAGCAGGAGGAACCCTTTCAATGAATAAAAAAGGACAGAGGGTCAGCAGAAAACATCGAAAGCGTCAACGAAAGTTGAAGGCCAAGACGAAAACAATGCTTGCCCAGAAGAAAAAGCAGTCATCATAATCCATGACCCTCTCGCTAGAGAGGGTTTTTCGTTTATGAGATGTCGGACACTTTATCCAGGAAGTAGTATTACGTTGAAACTTTCAGCAATGTCAATGAACAAAGTGTCCGGCATCTTTTCAAACTGTAATATCATCCGTTTATTGCTAATCATTCATCCTTTCGATATATTTTGGCGAAACAAACGCTCAACGACAATGCGCCCAATAGAAACAGACATTCAGCATTTTCCGTTTGCATTTCGATGCGGCGGCAAATTTATCGACCTTGCATCGCGGACATACCTGATGGGTGTGCTGAATGTCACACCCGATTCGTTTTCTGACGGTGGAAAGTACTTCAACCGGGAGCCTGCCGTCGCACATGCGCTGCAAATGGCGGCGGATGGAGCGGATATCATCGATGTCGGCGGAGAATCGACAAGGCCCAAAGGTCCGTACGGCGAAGGCGCCGAAGAAATCAGCGCCGATGAGGAGATCCGAAGAGTCGTTCCGGTGATTGAAGAGATTTCTTCAACGTCGGACGTTCTCATATCGATCGATACTTATAAATCCGTCGTTGCAGATGCTGCTTTGAAAGCGGGTGCCGCGATCGTGAATGATATCAGCGGACTGAACTTTGACTCCGCAATGGCTCGGGTTGTTGCTTCTCACGAGGCCGCATTGATCGTGATGCATATCAAAGGGACGCCGAAGACCATGCAACAAAATCCGGTCTATGAAAATGTTGTCGATGAAGTGAAGAAGAGCCTTTCCGAATCGGTGGAGAAAGCGCGCGAGGCCGGCATCGAGCATATTTTTATCGACCCCGGAATTGGCTTCGGCAAGAAACTCGACCATAATCTTTCCCTTATCAAGAATTTAAATCGCTTCGCGGATTTGCACTGTCCGATTGTCATCGGCCCTTCGCGAAAGGCGTTCATCGGAATGCTGCTGAATCTTCCGGTCGATCAGCGGCTTGAAGGTACGGCCGCCGCAGTTGCAGCATCTATTTTTCGGGGAGCGAATGTTCTTCGCGTGCACGACGTCAAAGAGATGAAGCGCATTGCTGTTGTCGCTGACGCCATCGTGAGAGCTGCGTAAAAAAACCAACGCTTATTCAATGGAACTTTTCAAAATCGGCTTTATAACAGTTTCTTTAATCGACCTGTTCGACATCGCCGTTGTATCGTTCATATTTTACCGGCTGTATATCGTTATGCGGGGGACTATCGCTGCCCAGATATTCGTCGGTTTGATGGTCATTATCGGTTTTTCGTTTCTCGCCCAAGCCATCAATTTGAAAGCGATGGGGTGGCTGTTGCGCACGCTGACCGATATCTGGGTTATCGCCTTTGTAATTTTATTCCAGCCGGAAATCCGTCGCTTGCTTTCATCGATAGCCCGCAACAGAATAGTGCGGATGTTCTTGAGAATCGATGTTGACGAATCGATAGAAGAAATCGCCAGTGCCGCGGTCGACCTCGCAAAGAAAAAACAAGGCGCCTTGATTATCATTGTGCGGGGAACGGGCTTGAAGAGCGTGAGTGAATCGGGAATTGCACTTCATGCGAGGGTGAGCAGAGCGCTGCTTCTGTCAATTTTTAATCCAAAGTCCCCGCTCCACGATGGCGCCGTTATTGTAAACGACCGGACCATTGAAGCGGCGAGGTGTACGTTGCCGTTGTCGGCAGCCACGAGAGTGGGAGACATCGTGCTGGGGATGCGCCATCGTGCTGCTCTCGGAATCTCGGAGCAAGCGGACGTTATTTCTGTTATCGTATCGGAAGAGACCGGAACAATTTCCCTCGCTGAAGACGGAGTACTTATGCGAGGATTGAAATCGCAAGAACTCCGTAAAGAGCTGCGCGAACGGCTCGTTCTTTCGATGGAGCGTTCGTGGAAAAACATCTGGCATGCAGTGCAGGATGAAGTTTAGTAATTGACTAGAAGCCATCTCAAAAATGGTTTTCATGCAGAAAGCAGCCGTAAATGTCATGCTGAGCGGAGCGAAGCATCCATGACATGGAGCCTAGTAGAGTCAAGGTATGTCATTGTCATGGATTCTTCACCCCGTCTGAAAAGCGACGGGGTTCAGAATGACAATGATCTGTCAGTATTCCTTCAGAAGGACATAATCAAGCGTTTTTGAGATAGCTTCTAAATAATCCTACATTTTAGTACCGCCAAGACGCCAAGAGTATCGTTGCTCTTTAAGCCCATCATGTATTGGCGTTCTTGGAGACTCGGCGGTAAGACACGAAATTATAATAGGGAGCGGCACTAGCTCGATGGAAACGGGTGTCAATGAAAAATATTGGCGTTGTTATACCGGCACTTAATGCGGCGAAGACAATCGGCGCGGTCATCGCCGGGGTTACAAAGTACATCCATAGTAAAAACATTATCATTGTTGACGACGGGTCTTCAGATGCGACTGCTTCCATTGTCTCTTCCTCCGGTGCCCGGTTGTTGACGCACACGGTGAACAGGGGAAAGGGGGCGGCGCTTCAAACCGCTTTCGATTATATGCTTGAGTCCCCGCTCGACGCTATCATCACGATGGACGCCGACCTTCAGCATCCGCCTGATTTCATCCCCCAGTTTGCCGGCCTCTATTCGTCGGGTAAGTTTGACATCATCATCGGAAGCAGGCTTCACGATAAGAAAGGGATGCCGTTCCATCGGGTTCTCTCCAACACGATCACAACTTTTTTAGTCAGTGCGCGCACGGCGAAAAAAATTGACGACAGCCAATCGGGTTACCGCCTCATCGACAGAAAAGTGCTGGAATCTATTCGTTTGCAGTCGAGTGGATTTGAGGCAGAGACTGAGTTTATTATTAAAGCCGCAGGGCATGGATTTCGATTTGGCTTCGTTCCAATCGAATCGGTCTATGCCGGAGAAAAAAGTCACATGAGGCATTTCTCAACGACGGTGAACTTTGTAAAAGTGTTGTTTCAGGACTATTGACGCATATCATTTCCTTTGTGGAACTCCGTGTTGCTCTGTGTAAAAAAATGTTTCACAGAGTCACGCAGAGGATTCACAGAGTTGCACAGAGATAAAAACATCGGTGTTGTTTGGGACGATTCGAGACTGAACGAAAAGAAATGATTTCCCTCCTGGAAACGAAGGGAATTACCGACCACAATGTTCTTGCCGCAATGGCGAAAGTTGAACGACATCTGTTTGTGGAGGCGCCGTTCGTCAACCGTGCCTACGAGGATAGCGCTTTGCCGATTGGGTATGAACAGACAATTTCACAACCGTACACCGTTGCGTACATGACTCAAATGCTTGTAGCAAAGTCGGGCGATAAAGTGCTGGAAGTCGGAACCGGTTCCGGCTATCAGGCTGTTGTGCTTGCGGCGATGGGATGCAGGGTCTTTACGATTGAACGGCATCTCGGCTTGCTCGCCCAAGCCCGAAAAATGTTTGACAAGCTGAACCTCCACATTGCATCGAAAGGGGGAGACGGTACGGTTGGATGGAATGAATTCTCGCCGTTTGACGGAATTATCGTCACCGCAGGCGCACCCGACGTACCGGAAGCGCTGAAGCAACAGCTTGCCGATGGCGGACGGCTGGTGATTCCGGTCGGCGACCGGGAGGTTCAGAAAGTCATAATCATGAAAAGGGCAGGGGATTTATTTTTAACCGAAGAGACCTTCGGTTTTAAATTTGTACCGCTTGTTGGAAAGAATGGATGGAGTTGAGCAGATCGCTTCCCACAATTCTCGTCATTGTTGGCCCTACGGCTTCAGGAAAAACGCTTCTCGCTATAGAAATTGCTCGCCGCGTTTCGGTTGAAATCATTTCTGCCGATTCCCGTCAGGTCTATAAACTCTTGACCATCGGAACCGCGAAGCCTACTCCCTCGGAACTCAAGCGAATCAAGCATCATTTCGTTGATGAAATTCTTCCGGATCGGCATTTCAGCGCCGGCGAGTTCGGCATTGGCGGTAGAAAAATAATTGATAAAATTGTGAAGCGAAAGAAGCTGCCGATCGTTGTTGGTGGGACAGGATTGTATATCCGTTCTTTGGTGGATGGATTGTTTTCAGGTCCAGGCAGAAAAGAAGAGATACGCAAAGAGCTGGAAACCCGTTTGGAGTCCGAAGGAGCGGAAACTCTTCTTGAAGAATTACGCAACGTTGACCCGGAGGCGGCCGCCAGAATGCTTCCGTCGAATCAACGGAGGATTATTCGTGCGCTGGAAGTTTTTTATGCGACCGGTAAACCGATCTCACAACATCATGGCGAGCATAAGCAGAAACAATTCTTCAACGCTATTTTTGTCGGACTGCAATGGGAAAGGAAAAAGCTTTACGAAAGGATAAATTCCAGGGTTGATGCGATGCTTGCTGCCGGTTTTTTGGATGAAGTGAAATACTTGCTATCTCGCGGTTATGATGACCGGTATAAATCCTTACAAACAGTCGGCTACAAAGAGGCGTTTACCTTCCTCCGGAAAGAAATCAGTTACGACCGAATGGTCGAATTGATGAAACAGAACACTCGGCGGTTTGCAAAGCGACAATTGACCTGGTTCAGAAGGGACAAAAGAATTCGCTGGTTTGATATTGAAGAGGAGAGCGAGATTCCTAGAATTGCAGAAGAGGTTTTGAGTAGTGTTTTAATTTTATAATATTACTTTCTTTCCGAGAAAGAAAGTAACCAAAGAAATCTTTCGAAGTCGTAACACACGGATTCAATCCCAACCGCGCATGCCATCAATTTCGGCGCACGTGTACTCCAGGAATACTCTATCGTTGTGCTTCCTTGCCGAAATTGAAACCCTTCGATTGAATCCTGCCTTCGCACGCACCTAACGATTTCGATTTAGTCGGACAAATGCTGGAATGCTCTCTTTGTTTTTTTTGGCAACAGAGAAAGAAGAGATGGATGGGAATGCTCAAACTGAGACACTGCCAGATTTTGATTTTGCTGAAATAATTTTGTATAATGGGTCGACTCATAAGGGCCGTTAGCTCAGCTGGGAGAGCGCGTGAATGGCATTCACGAGGTCAGCGGTTCGATCCCGCTACGGTCCACATGAAATAAAAAAGGGAACAACGTTGTTGTTCCCTTTTTTATTGTCGGGGCGGGGAGATTCGAACTCCCGACCTCTTGGTCCCGAACCAAGCGCTCTAGCCGGGCTGAGCCACGCCCCGTATTTCGTTGTATTGTTTTGGCTTTGTGGTAACTCAATATACGAACGATTGTGCGATTTGTCAACGAAATGAACCCCGCCGAAAAAATTCTTCATTTTGTACTTGACAAATTCCTTCCAATAGTATATATTCTACCATAGTAAAAATAATTATACTATGTAAAGGATTTCACTATGTCGTCTGCCGAGCTTACTTCCCGCCAGCAAAAAGTCTACAATTTTGTGAAGCAGTTCATCGAGAACAACAGCTATCCTCCAACGCTACAAGAGATCTCCGATAAATTGAAAATTCAGCCTAGCGCCGCGCGGATGCACCTTCTTCTTATGGAAAAGAAGAAGGCGCTGCGTTACGTTCCGAACACTTCGCGCGGCATTGAGCTGCTGCATGAACGGCCGTCCGGCATTCCAATTTATGGCAGCGCGCCGGCAGGACATCCGTTCACGTCCCAGGAAAATATGGTCGATACATTCGAGGTCCGGCGCTACATTACTGCGTCCGACGATCTGTTCGGCATTTACGTGCGGGGCGACAGCATGAAGGATGCGCAGCTTTCTACCGGCGATTTGCTTTTTGTTGACCCCAAAAAAGATCCCCGGAACGGCGAGATCGTTGTTGCCGCTGTGGAAGGAGAGCCGACGATCAAACGCTATTATAGAGAAGATAGCGGCGTCGTGCTTCGTCCGGAAAACAAAAAATATAAACCGATTCATGTCAGCAGGAGCGACGAGAACTTCAAAGTACTCGGTGTGGTGGTCGGAATGATTCGTGCCCTTGACAAGAAGAAGATCGACGCATTAACCGATGAATACAAAACGTATTCAAAAGCGTCGTGAGGAATGAGGTGGCTATGGCAACATCAACATATTCGATAGAAGAAGAGCGGCAGATCAATTTTTATCTCAAACAGATACTGGATCTGCTGAGCGTGCGCATTCCTGACGATCATTTCGGGACGGTGGAGATTGCATTCCCACGCCAGAACGGCAAAATTGCCGGCGAAGTGGAAATAAAATTGCGCTCGAAACACCGGCGGGGAAAAGTGCAATAATTGTATGGACGTCTGGTGGATTCAATACAAACCGAGATTTCTGGATAATTTCAAAAGTATGGCTCGCGCAAAGGCGCAAAGCGGAAAAATGATTCAAAAACAGAGTCTTTGCGGCTTGGCGGGAGACGCTTTTTCAGATGCATCAATCCATCAATCACAAATTTTGTAATTGCTAATTTTGCGTAGTAGGAGGCCATGATGGCTCGTGCAAGCGGAACTTTTGAAGTAAAACTGAATCCTCAAGAATTGGCGGACAAAGCTGCAAGCACAACTCTAGGGAGAATGACCATCGACAAACAATTTCGCGGCGACCTTGAAGCTGTCAGCAAGGGAGAGATGCTGAGTGCAGGAACGAGCGTCAAGGGCTCAGCCGGGTACGTTGCAATTGAGCAGGTCAGTGGAACGTTGCAGGGGCGCAGCGGTGCCTTTGTGTTGCAGCATAGCGGTACCATGACGCACGGTACCACGCAACTGAGCGTGACAGTGGTGCCTGATTCCGGTACCGGTCACCTGGTTGGACTTGCCGGACAGATGACGATCAATATCGTTGATGGGAAACATTATTACGAATTCGAGTACACGATTGCGGAAATCCTTTGAAGAACGGCCGATTGCAATGAACAGCACTGAAGAGCTATATACAGAGTTGCTATCGCTTCTAAAAAGAGTTGGAACATTTAAAACCGAGCATAAGAAAGAATCTATTCATATAGTACATGGCAGGGCCTTTGTGGGCATTCATCCAAAAAAGAGTTACCTGGGGGTGAATATCGTTCTTGAAAAAGGCGAGATTCCTCTCAAGGCCGATAAGGTCGAACAAGTCTCTTCTCATCGATTTCATCATTTTTTTAAAATAACATCGAAGCGGCAGATGAATAAACCGTTTGTCCGGCTGCTGCACGAGGCGTATCATCTCACAAACCCCAAGGAGAAATAATACCATGGCTAAGAACCCGCTCATTTTGCGAAAGACGATGAGCATCAAGGCTTCGGCATCAAAAGTCTGGGAAGCGCTGACCTCCCCGGAATGGATAAAACAGTACCTGTTCGGGACGAACGTTATTTCCGACTGGAAGGTAGGAAGCCCCATTCGTTTTACCGGAATGTGGGAAGGAAAAGAATATGAAGACAAGGGAATGGTCCTGAAATTTGAAAAGGGGAAAGTCTTTCAATACAGTTATTGGAGCTCTTTTTCATCGTTGCCCGACGCTCCGGAAAACTATGCGGTTTTGACATTTGAGCTTTCATCGCACGGCGATACGACCGAGCTTTCCTTGACTCAGGACAATATTGCCAGTGAAACGGACTTGGAACATTCCAGTAAAAATTGGGAAGGGGTGTTGGGGACAATGAAAAAGCTGATTGAAAAATAGGATCGTACTACATACGCTTGGAGAAACAAACCTATGAAAAATTTCAGTACGTTCACAGCGATCATTTTGGTTGGATTTTCCGCGTTTTTAAGTTCGAACGTGTATGCCCAGGACTCATTACATTCCACAACAAAGGAAGCGGCCGTGACGACCCAAAACAACAACAATCGAATCGATTATATCGAATTTTCCGCCACGGATATCACGGCGACGAAGAACTTCTACACTGCTGTTTTTGGCTGGAAGTTTACCGACTACGGCCCTGATTATGTCAGTTTCGAAGATGGCCGGATCAGTGGAGGTTTTGCAAAGGCACCATTGGTTGCCGGCAGCGGCGTGCTCGTGGTTATTTATTCGCCCGAGTTAGAAAAAACGAAAGAAGCTGTCGTTCGCAACGGCGGGAAAATAACGAAACCGCCGTTCGATTTTCCCGGCGGACGGCGTTTCCATTTTACCGACCCAAATGGAAATGAACTTGCGGTGTGGAGCGAGAAATAGAAGGTCAAAAATAGTCTCACGCGAAGACGCAAAGCCGCGTAAGTTTTATCTTCACTGTTTTTGCGTCGCGGCGGCTTTGCGTGAGGCACGTCTTCCCGATTTTTCAGGAATCTCAAGTAATCAATGACTTAGTTTTCAGTTATCTTTTTTTGTTTCTCTTCGTGTCCTTCGTGGATTGTCGTATCGGGGGAAGAATGTAACTACATAGCAACAGGGTTGTTGAAATACTCAAGCCCGGTTTTGTGCAGAATGCCTTAGTGCGTTCTCACGAGATCGGGTTTTTTTGTTTGTATTCATATCATAAGGAGGCAGCAATGATCACGCTGGATCAGCAAAAAGTTTTTGTGGGGATGGGGGGATGGGATTTGCCCCCGTTCCACCAATACTTTTACCCGCCAAAGCCAAAGAAAGGGTTTCGGAAACTGGAATACTACAGCCAGTTTTTCGATAGCGTAGAAATCAACGTCACGTTTTACAATACGGCTCTCACGGCCGACCACGCGCGGCGCTGGCTTGATGACGTTGCTGCGAACAAAAATTTTATGTTCACGGTAAAACTTTTTCGGGGGTTCACTCACACCTTCGACGCGAAGAACGATGACGTCCGTTCTGTTCGCCGCCTTTTCGAACCTATCGCCGAAGCGGGCAAGCTCGGAGGGATCGTGGCGCAGTTTCCGCACTCGTTTGTCAACACGCCCGAACGTCAAAAATATCTCCAGCAGTTTAGCAGAGTTTTTTACCCTCATCGGGTGTTTGTCGAGGTGCGGCATGCTTCATGGAACAATCCACTCTTCTATAATTTTTTGCAGGAGAACAAACTGCACCTTGTCAATGTCGATTTACCGCCGATACAAAGTTACATGCCGCTGACGTCGCTCGCGTGGAATGAAGCGGCGTATTTCCGGATGATGGGAAAAAATATCAAGGCGTGGAATCATCCCGAGTTGGGGGAGCGGTACAACTATTATTACAACGAGAAAGAGCTTGGTGACCTGCTGGAGCGGATGAAGAAGCTAAAGGATCAATCGAACACTCTCTTTGTCGTATTTCATAACGACCCGGAAGCAAATTCGCTTGTCAACGGTTTTCAGCTGCGGCATCTTGTGCGGAAGCCCCGCGTCCTTGTTCCGCGGGGAATGATCCGGGCGTTTCCCGAACTCAAGGGAATCAGTTCATCTGTGAACGTGCTTCACCCGCTGTTTGCGGAAGAGGAAATTCCTGCGGGTGAGCGGCGTTGAAAACGCGCTTAGTTTTTTTCAAGCGGCTCTACGCATTCCGGAACATCGTTGCGGGATGAACTCACAACGGGTGAAACACGATATGCTTTCATTTCCTTTGCAGGATAGGGACGAAGAAGTTTTTTGAGCGACACAGTATCTTTCATGTTCCTGTCGAGCCATTCTTCAAAGTTCTTTTCCTGGAGAATGACCGGCATGCGGTCGTGAATTTCTCCGACCAGTTCGTTGGGAACAGTGGTGATGATCGTATAGGAAGGAAATTCTTTTCCCTCGGAATCTTTCCAGACGGAAAAGAGACCGGCAAACATAAACGGCGATTGGTCTTTCATACGGATGCACATCGGCTGTTTTTCGATGACCTGCCGTTCTGAACCGCGAACCTCTTTGATGGCTGCCACGTTTTTCCATTCGTAAAATCCGTCGGCAGGAATAAGGCAGCGGCTCCCTTTAAAATAGGTGCTGTATAATTTGCTCTGGTCCAGCGTTTCCGCCTTTGCGTTGAAAGTTGAAAATGCAACCTTGCCATCTTTCGACCAGTGGGGGATGAGTCCCCAGCGCATCTGGTCGGCGCGGAGGGCATCGTTTCTGACGGCAAACACGGGCATCCGTTGAAGCGGGGCGACGTTATAACGTGGCAATTCCTCGAAAACTTTGCCGGCGGTTTTAAGGCCCCGTAGCAACGCGAATGTGGCAAAGACCTTTTTATCGTCTATCAATACATAACGTCCGCACATCGTTGTTGTCTCCGTAATAGTTGAGAAGAAGTTAGAAAAATGGGCGAAAAAAATCCACTACTGGCAGTACCAACGTCGTATCAAGCCCTGGTGCAGCATTTTGCAGCGCCTCCCGGCAAAACGTACCTGTTATACGGCGATAAGCCGATATTTTTGCTCTCGCTGAGGATGGCGGCATACGGCATGGCGTACGGTTCTTCCGTTGCCGTGGTCGACGGATGCAACAGGTTCGATGTTCATTTTCTTTCCCAATTCGCGCGGGAGCGAAAACTGAACGTCGATGATTTTCTTCACCACATCTTCATCTCGCGCGGCTTCACCTGTTATCAAATGGAACAGGCCATCGTGCACCGGCTTCCGTCATTTCTCGCGAAGATCGGTTCCAGCACTGCAATGATTTTTGGCCTGCTCAATACATTTTACGATCAGCAGGCTCCGTTGCGCGAGGTCAGGCAGATTCTTCACCGGGTTATCGGGGGGCTCCAGGAAATGAAGGCGAGAGGAATTTCAGTCCTTCTTGTGAGCAGAAAATTAAATGTGTCGCCGGAAGAACGCAACGAATTGTTTGCAACATTACAAGCCGCTGTGGATACGGTGTATCGTCTGCAAATGAACGGCGATGCGCCTCAACTTTTTCTCGAGAAAGGAGTGCTTCACGATGGGACGAACGGTTCCAACGTTCACGAACATTATCGACAACGAGATGGCGAGCTGGTCGAAATACCGCCGCGGGCTTCGAAAAGACGATCAGGAGCTTTTTGACGATATTTTCCGCTCGGCAAAGCTGCATCTCGCTGAAAATTTTTACGCTATGCGGACCATTCCGTTTGAGAGCATCGCTATCTCGATTGCCGTCGAGCAACGGAAATTGATTAAACGCCTGCACGAGCGGATCCTCCAGCTGGAGGAAAAAGCTGCTTCTCTTCAAACCAAGTGATGGGAAAAACAATGCGCCGCACGATCATCGGCTGGCTGTTTGATGTCTATCCTTCGCCAAAAGGAATAACCGTTTGGTTTATCGGACGGGATGGGGAAAGGTATCGCGCTTTTCGTCCCTATCGTCCGTCGTTCTTTCTTCATGTGAACGATTCCGACGCCAGGCGGGTTGCGACGCTCAGCGCCCGTTGCCCGGTTCACGTCTCGCTGGGGCGTGCAACGCGGAAAGAAATCTATTCCGGCGATACGTGGGATGTGATACAGGTGTACGTGCATGATACGATGCGTTTCAAAGAAGCCGTACGGTATTTTGAGCAGTTCCTTCCGCATTTCGCGTTCTATAATTCGGATATTCTCGTCGCTCAATTATTTTTGTACGAAACAAAGCTCTTTCCGCTGGCACTCGGCGAGTATGACATTGATGACGTTGGGGAATTGATCGGATGGAGGGTCAACGATTCCGGCAGCGACTTTGAGTATGAGCTGCCGCCGTTTTCGATGATGTCGCTTCGCAATGGAAATGATTTTGTCCCGCCAAAATATCAGAAACATTTCCAGATTGAAATCGCGTACGATGGCACGACCTACGCGTTGGAGCAAGAGAATCCCGTCGAAATGCTCGAGGCGCTTAACTGGCATCTGCATCGCTGCGACCCCGACATTCTTCTTACCGAATACGGCGACTCATCGCTGATGCCGGTCATTGCGGCGCTTTCGCAGCGGCACAAAATTCCTTCCTTGCTCAACCGCGATCAAACGGTGGGATATATGACCACGAAGGAATCGAGTTTTTTCCAGTATGGAAAAATTGTTCACAAAGACGGTGCGTTCGAGCTTGCCGGGCGCTGGCACATTGATGCGAAAAATTCTTTCACGGTCACTGAGGCGGAACTGGACGGTTTGTTCGAAATGGCACGGCTGACACAAATCCCCGCTCAGCGCCAGGGGCGGGCGAGCATCGGAACGTCGATGTCGTCGCTGCAACTTTCTTGGGCGTATCAGAATAATATTTTAATTCCATCGAAGAAACGTGAGCCAGAGGAATTTAAATCTGCAGCGACGCTGCTGCTTGCGGACCGCGGCGGACTGATCTTTAACCCGCCCCTCGGTTTTCACGAGGATGTTGCCGAGCTCGATTTCGTTTCGATGTATCCGACAATCATGGTGGAAAAGAATGTTTCGCCTGAAACCGTCAATTGCCGCTGCTGCAAGAATACGAAAGTACCGGAGCTTGAATACACCATCTGCGAAAAACGAGAGGGGATCATTCCCGCAACGCTTCGCACTGTCGTGAAGAAACGGTCATACTACAAGTCGATGAAAAAGAAATACAAAGGAAAGGACGAAGCCCTTTTCCGCCGGTACGACGCACGGCAAAGTGCGCTCAAATGGATGCTCGTGAGCTGTTTCGGGTATCTCGGTTACAAGAATGCCCGCTTTGGAAGAATTGAAGCACACGAATCGGTGAATGCATTTTCCCGCGATGCAATCCTCGCTGCAAAAGAAATTGCAGAAGCGAACGGTTTTGAGATGCTTCACGCAATCATCGACTGTATGTGGTTAAAAAAAAACGGGGCGACGGAAGCGGAGTACCAATCGCTCTGTCGAACGATCGCAGAGCGTGTCGGCATCGATATTTCGATCGAGGGTATCTATAGCTGGATTCTTTTCCCGGCATCGAAGCGAGACCCGGAAATTACAACCGCGAATCGCTACGTCGGTTGGTATCAGGACGGAGAGATGAAGATGCGAGGCATCGAATCGCGACGGCACGATACGCCGAAATTTGTCAAGGCGATGCAGATAGCAATGCTGAAGAAGATGGGGGAAGCGAAAAGGGTGGAGGAACTGCGTGCGATGACCCCCGATTTGCTCGAAATTGTCCGCGATTCTATTTCTGTATTGCGGAGCGGAAAGGCGAATCCGATGGAGCTTGTGCTTCGACGGCATATCACCAAGGAAGCGGAAGAGTACACGAACAACAGCATCAACGCTGTTGTCTCAAAGCTTGTGGAGAGCATGGGTGTCCATCTTTCTGCCGGTGAATCTATAGAGTTCATCATCCTCGATCAGTCGGGCAAACACAAACTGGAAAAAGCGAAACCGCTGGCGTTGTACGCATTCGAAGACGGCTACGACATTGCAACCTATACCGAATTTGCACTGAAAGCAGCGGCAACCTTACTGGAACCGTTCGGTTATTCTTTTGAAGAACTCGAGAAACAATTCAATATCGATCAAAAGAAACCACGCCGAGCAACGCGAAACGGCGATGCTACATTAGCACTGGAGTTCATAAAAGAATGGATTTGAAGTATGCGGGGAAAATGCGTATTATCAACTTGTGCGGAACGCTTTTAGGGCACAACGTCGTCATTAACCTGTCAATTTCTGAACCCTCTACACATGAATGTTGCTCCGCTGTTCATTCGGTGCACCTGCTTCCCATCACTCCAACGCTCTGCCAATCATTGCACTTCCCAGAATGAGTTTCACATCCTTGGAGAAGTAAGGGACCGGTACAAATTTGACGAATCCCTTTTTTCAAGCAACGGGAATGTCATTTTCCCGAACTTCCACGCCGCGAGAATATTTGCGAAGAAACTGAACGATGCACGGAACCTTGTCAGATTTCCGGAAAAAGGGGTAAAGGCCGGACAGTTGAACGCCCTCGGATTGATCGATGAGATTTATCATTATATCCTGCGGCTATATGAGGAATCGGCAAACCCGGGCGTTTTCGAACGGGCGCATACTGATCTCAACGCAAAAATTGGCACGAGTGAATTTCAAACAGTTGTCGATTCTTTTGTCGATCTCTTTCCACCACTCAGCGTCTATAAAAAAGAATTAGCGACCGAACAATACTTAGCGGGAACGAGTGAGGGAAGGTCGAATCTGCATATTACGATTGAAGAATTGATGCTGCTGTATTTCGCAAACTTCAATCCGGCGGCCGCGAAGTTTGATGAGTTGTTCGCAGACAAGCAGTTGTCGGAGAGAGCCAAATACCGGACATTTATCGGCGAACTGGAGAATTTTTTCAAGACTGAAAAAAGATTCGGTCCAGAAAATCAATTCATATTCGACCTGCTGCGCGCGCCCATTCTCGCCCATCCCGACAGCCTTGAGGCTCAACTTGGATATATCAAATCAAAATGGGGAATGCTCCTTTCTTCAAAATTTCTAGATAGGATTTTGGGGAGCTTGGATCTTCTACAAGAAGAAAACAAGATTGTTCTCGGCGGTGCCGGTCATGCAGTTGTTCCTTCGTATGATGCCAAAGGATCAGGGCATCTTTCATACGGTTCTTTTGAAGCCGAACGCTTCACATCGGATTTGGAATGGATGCCTAAAGTTGTTCTACTTGCAAAAAACACGTACGTGTGGTTGGACCAACTTTCAAAAAAATATCACCGGGCTATTGTCAGGCTTGACGATATCCCTGATGAAGAACTGGACCAGCTTGCCAGATGGAATTTTACGGGGTTGTGGCTCATCGGTTTGTGGGAACGAAGCAATGCATCGAAGAAAATCAAACAATGGACCGGAAATCCCGAAGCGGTCCCGTCCGCGTATTCGTTGTATGAATACGAAATTGCGCGGGAAATTGGCGGCGAAGAAGCCTTTCAGAATTTGAATCACCGTGCCTGGCAACGGGGAATCCGTCTCGCGGGTGACATGGTTCCAAACCATATGGGAATTTATTCGCGGTGGGTCGTGGAGCATCCTGAATATTTTATCCAGTCGGAGTATTGTCCTTTCCCGAATTATCGATTTTCCGGAGGTGATTTGTCGGAGACTCCCGATGTTCAGATTCGTATCGAAGATGGATATTGGTCGCGACGAGATGCCGCGGTTGTTTTTCAACGGATCGATACCAGAACCGGAACGACAACGTACCTCTATCACGGCAATGACGGGACCAATATGCCGTGGAATGATACCGCGCAATTGGATCTGTTGCGTGCGGATGTGCGTGAAGCGGTTATTCAAACAATTTTCCATGTAGCCCGTAAGTTTTCGATTATTCGATTCGATGCGGCAATGACCTTGACGAAGAAGCATTTTCAGCGGCTTTGGTATCCGCAGCCGGGAACGGGTGGGGACATTCCGTCCCGGGCAGACCACGCGCTGGGCAAAGAGGAATTTGACAGGTTGTTCCCGAGCGAATTTTGGCGTGATGTTGTCGACAGGATCAATCAGTACATGCCGAGCACGTTATTGCTGGCTGAAGCGTTTTGGCTGATGGAAGGATATTTTGTTCGCACGCTCGGAATGCACCGTGTGTACAACAGCGCGTTCATGCATATGCTGATGAAAGAAGAAAATGAGAAATACCATCAGCTCATCAAGAACACGTTGGCATTCAATCCCGAAATCCTGAAGCGGTATGTCAATTTCATGAGCAATCCCGACAAACAAACTGCCATTGCGCAATTCGGGAAAGACGATAAATATTTCGGCGTCGCGTTGATGATGATAACACTTCCCGGCCTCCCGATGTTCGGCCATGGGCAGATAGAAGGCTACACAGAAAAGTATGGGATGGAATATAAACGAGCCTACTATGACGAATTTCCGGATGATCAACTCGTCCTGCGGCACGAACATGAGGTCTTTCCAGTCATGAAGAGGAGGCATTTATTCAGCGATGTTACGAATTTCGAATTGTACGAATTTTTTGATTCACGGGGACATATCAACCATAATGTCTTTGCATATTCAAACATGGCCGGAGGGGAACGGGCACTGATTTTTTATCATAACAAGTATCAGGAATGCAAGGGGTGGATCCGGTCTGCTGTGCTGAAATCTGTTATTGCTGGGGGCGGAGAAAGAAAAAATGTCGAAAGAACTCTCGGCCAAGCGTTAGCGTTGAACCATGGTGAGAATGTTTTCTATGTGTTCAAAGATTACAAGTCCGGTTTGGAGTTTATTCGTTCAGGAAAAGAACTTTACGAGCGGGGAATGTATGCCGAGTTAAAGGCGTTTGAGTACCAAATATTTTTGGATTTTAGAGAAGTTTATGATGAAGCTGGAGAATATAAGGCCGTTGCCCGACGGCTCCACGGCGGCGGAGTGCAGAGTATTAACCAGGTTCTCGTCGACTTGCGGCATGCTCCGATCCATGATTCTGTGAAGCTTCTTCTTTCTCCCGACAACATTGCTTTTTTGAAGATCCATTGCTTGGCTGCCGGCGAGCCTAAAGCCAATGTAAAAAAGACGAACGAGGTCGAACGCCAATTTTCAGTGTTTGCTCATGAAGTGAAAAAGTATATTCACGCAGAGGATGATCTCTCTTCGATAGAAAAATCATTTTCACGAGATATTATTTCACTGGCCGATATCTGGCATATCGTGAAAACCGATTTGAAGAAGAGCAGCAAAAGTCGAAAAGGCGGCTGGGAAAGCGGATTTCGTAAAACAAAAATCTATACAACGATGAACCAACCGTCTCATTATGGACTTTTATTTTCCTGGCTTGTTGCCGATAAGCTTTCACATTTCACGCCGGCCAACACTCAGGTTTCTGGGAAGGTTGATTTATTCGCGAGCTTGGATCTTGAAAAGCCATTGAGAAAGGTCTTTTCCGCCGCGGGACGGAACCATGAGCAGGTTCAGCGGGACATTTGTCTTTTACGCATCCTGATGAAACATCAAAATATTCTCACCGATGCAGATACCCATAATCGCTTTTTAAGGATGGAACAACTTTTTGACGATTATGACGTGAGGGAGTTTATCAAAGTTAACCTCTACAATGAAACATGGTTTTACAACAAAGAATGTTTTGCGGAGATGATACAGTGGCTCTTTTTGGTCTCAATCATTCATGATTGGAATCGAGGGGAGGCTTCGGGCCGGACCAATACGTCTATGGCAATGCAAAAATTCGTTTTCGCAAATGAAATCGAGAAGCTTTCCAATAAGTCCTCGTATGATATTGAAAAGTTACGGGAACTGCTATCGTTGGAAGAATGATGAGATATCGAACACCGGAGGGAAGATTTCGATACGATGAAAAGTGGCGAGTACGATGGTATCTTTTTTTGCTTTTTATTATTGACTTTTCATTTTTTATCCTTATATTTGTATCAGACCTGTGTGACGCTTCCTCCCCTGAGCGTCGCACCTAGAAAGGGTCGAGCCTGGCGTTCCCCCCCAACGCCGGGCTTTTTTTATTCATCGATTACTTCGTTACGAGAGGTAAACTCATGGCCAAAGCAATGAAAGAAAAAGAGAAGCTCGCAAAACGAAAAGCGAAAAAAATTGAAATTCTTCCTCTTGACGCGATCAATTACAAAATTATAATCTCCGGGGTTGTGGTAATCGTTTTAGGCTACATCGCGCTGGGGATGGAACCGTGGGATGGTTTTATAGCGTTGACTGTCGCGCCGATCCTTCTTCTTGTCGGCTATTGTATCGTCATTCCGGTCGGAATCATCTATAGAAAAAAGAAAGCTGAGATCGCCGCTCCCATGACCCAGCTTCCAACCGAAGCAACTCCCCAAAGTTAGATCGAGCATAGCAACAGGGAAAAGTTATCCTGCATTTCGGAGCAAAATCTTTTCAACGAAACAAAGGGGAAAGAATCCAGTAGGTCAAGGCGGAAACGATCGCCGAAAGCGGTATTGTTAATATCCACGCTATGACAATCCGTCCTGCAACTCCCCACCGAACTGCGGACAATCTTCTTGTTGCACCGACTCCCATAATTGCTCCCGTGATGGTATGGGTCGTGCTTACGCTAATGCCTCCGAATGCTGTTGCAAGCAGTGTGATCCCACCCGCAGTTTCAGCGCAGAACCCATCGGCTGGTTTAAGTTTAGTCACTTTTTGCCCCATGGTTTTTACAATTCTCCATCCGCCGAACAACGTCCCCGTTGCAATTGCGATATGAGAACATATGATCACCCAAAACGGGACGTGAAATACAGCTAAATATCCGGATGAGACGAGCAAGCCGGTAATGATGCCCATTGTCTTTTGTGCATCGTTGGTTCCGTGTCCTAAACTATACAGTGCCGCTGAAAGCAATTGAAGCCTGCGGAAAAGGCGGTTAATTTTGGAGGAAGGCTTTTTGTTGAAAATCCACATGAGAACGACCATGAGACTGAACGCGATCACCATTCCAATGAGCGGTGCGAGTGCGATGAAGATAAGGGTCATCGTCCAACCGCCGAAAAGAATTGAGTCAAAACCTGCCTTGGCAATGGCTGCACCGGCGTACCCTCCCATGAGAGCATGGGAGGAGCTTGATGGAAGGCCGTAGTACCAGGTAATTAAATTCCAGACAATCGCGCCCAACAGTCCGCAGAGAATGACATATTCATTGACACTCTCAAGTTTTACAAGACCTGCGCCGATTGTTTTCGCAACCCGTACGTCAAAAAGAAACGCAGCGACCAGATTAAAAAAGGCCGCCCATACAACAGCTTTGCGCGGCGTCAGGACACGAGTTGACACGATGGTCGCAATAGAATTTGCGGAATCGTGGAACCCGTTCAAAAAATCGAAAACCAAAGCGACAAGAATAATGAAAATGACTAAGGTGAGCATTATTTCAAACGGAGAGAATGGTTAGGCATATTTAATCACGATTCCTTCAAGCACATTTGCAACATCTTCGCATTTGTCCGTTGCGGTTTCTAATCCCACATATATTTCTTTTAATTTGATGATTTGAATGGGATTCTTTTCTTTCTCAAAGAGTTCTGCAATCGCCTGTTCAAACACTTCGTCGGCGCCGTTTTCGTATTCGTTGACTTTGCGGAAAACCTTCTGAAGCTCATCAAATTGTTGAATATTCCTTAGCAGGCTTACTCCATGATGCAACTCATTGATGGAAAGTGTGAGGATATCAGCTAATTGGGTCATCTTCGGTGGCCAACGTTTTACCTTATAGAGAAAGAACCGCCCTGCACTTCCGTCCATGTAGTCCATGATGTCGTCCAACGATGATGCAAGCGTATAGATGTCTTCTCTGTCAAGAGGAGTCACAAACGTCGAATTCAATTCAGAGAAAATTTTATGCGTGACCGTATCCCCCTCATGCTCATGATCATGAATCCGATTGATCAGTGCTTCAATTTCAGATTTATTCTTTGTTTGAGTAAGGTTTTTCATGACCTCTGCAGCTTTAACAAGGTTTTGCGCAGACTCTTCCAACAATGTAAAGAACTTATCGTCTTTTGGCAGAAGTTTGTGAATGAGTTGATCAAATTTCATGGAAGGTGTCCTGGATTGGTTGCAGGTGTTAATTTTTCCGCCGCTAAAGTACAAATTAAGTACATGGGATACAACGATTTTTTTGCCGCTTTCATTCATTAAAAGAGTAGCCATTGAATTTGAAAATAACTTTTGTCAATGCATCCCTGTCATGCCTTTGCACCGAAGGCGTTGCTTCGGGAAAAGCATCCATATCGACAAACGATAAATACATGGGTTCCCCGAACGAATCCTTCGGACTCGCGTTAAGGAGGGGTGACAAATTCATGCACTACCAAGAAGCTTCTTGATATTACTTTGCAACTTCACTATGTTAAAGCGATGATTTCCATGAGATCATTCTCACACTGTAAATGAAAGGCAATAGCATTTCACATTCAATTCGGAAGGGGCTCACACATGGGTAAAGCAGGTGGATTCCTCGAATATCCGCGAATTAATCCGTCGTACCGACCGGTCGCTGATCGTATACAAGACTATCATGAATTTGTCAACCTTCTCACGGAGGACGAAGTGCAACGGCAGGGAGCCCGATGTATGGGGTGCGGTGTTCCCTTTTGTCACTGGTTAGGCTGTCCGCTTCACAATGATATTCCAAATTGGAATGACCTTGTGTATCATGGCCAATGGCGCGATGCATATCAACAGCTTGAGTGGACAAGCAGTTTTCCTGAAATCGCTGCGCGAGTGTGCCCGGCTCCTTGTGAAGCTGCATGTACGCTCTCGGTGAATATCAGCCCCGTTTCGATCAGACAGATTGAATTGTTTGTCGCTGAACGGGCATTTGAAAACGGCTGGGTTGTTCCTTCTCCTCCTGTTGCGGAGACAAACAAACGCATTGCCGTGGTCGGATCGGGACCGGCGGGCTTGGCAGCCGCTCAGAGATTACGGCGTTTCGGGCATTCCGTGACGGTGTTTGAAAAGTCCGGTAACGTGGGAGGGATCCTCCGTTACGGCATCCCTGATTTTAAATTGGAAAAATGGGTCATCGATAGGCGCTTGATGCAAATGAGGAAGGAAGGGATTCGTTTTGAAACCAATGTGAATGTTGGGGAAGATATTTCTTCAAAGGAACTGCAGCAATCCTTCGATGCAATTATCCTGACGCTTGGAGCAGGCCAACCACGGGACTTGCAAGTTCCCGGCTGCGAACTTGAAGGTATCCATCAAGCAATGGATTATCTGACCCAATCAAATATGTACGTGGCAGGCATCAAGAAACAGGATGAGGTCATCTGGGCTGGAGGCAAGAACGTCATCGTGATTGGCGGCGGCGATACCGGGAATGATTGTGCCGGCACGGCAATTCGTCAAGGTGCAAAAAGGGTGTACCAATTTGAAATTCTTCCTAAACCTCGCGAATGGGACCAGCCCTTCAATCCGGATTGGCCCGACTGGCCAAAGATTTTGAGGAGTTCTTCCTCTCATGAAGAAGGTTGTTCCCGCGATTGGTCGGTAGGGACGAAGAGGTTTTTGGGGAACGGATTTAAATTGGAAAAAGGTGAATTCGTTCGTCTCGGATGGAACAAGGATGCAAGCGGGAACGATCGGCAAATGTTTGAAATATCCGGCTCCGAGTTTTCCGTTGATACGGATCTCGTGTTTCTAGCGATGGGATTTCTTCACGTTCAACATGCTAAGCTTACTCATGACCTTGAGGTTGCTTTGGATGATCGAGGAAATATCATGACCGACGGCAAATATGCTACGTCAGTTCAAGGAGTCTTTGTCGCAGGAGATGCCATGACCGGGGCAAGCCTGGTTGCCCGAGCGATGCGGCACGGTCGGGAAGCTGCAGGAGCATGTCACGCATATCTTGTGCAAGTAAATTAATTCTTATTGAGGGAGACAAGCGATTCCGTAGTTGCTTTCCTGCGTGTTTTTCTATCGCACTCCCGTTTGTTTAAGAGGAAGTTGAATCATAGTGCAGACCCGCTTCACTATTTTTTCTTCAAGAAGCTGTCAAAGCAGGCGCACTTGCCGAATGATCACCTTGCCGTCATTGCTTGTAAGCCTTTAGGGGGAAAATCCCTTAGCGTTGAGGAGTTACTGCATTCATAGGATAATACTCATAGTTGTGTAGTATCGAAGCAGGATCGTTCTCCATTAATCCGCTGATTTGTTCCTCGCTGTCCACCGCAATAATACCGAGTCCATAAATCCCTTTTGGATCGAGCACGGGCCCGAAAATCAACATTATGCCTTTGCTCATATAGTTTTTCCAGTACGCAATATGCTGTTCCACGATTTTTTTTTCTTCGTTTGTCATTGTTTGAGCAAAGTTAGGTCGACGAGGAGTAAATTTCAGTACAAAATGTTTTTTGTCCATAATCATTGCTGTTGTGTTTAACCTGCAAAAGAAAAGAAGCAGTTCCCGATGAAATCGGCATTGATCCTGCTGCCGGGGGATGATGTATCAATTTAGCAATTTTTGCTGACATAATAATGTGCAAGCTCGGCTATCCACTTTATTTCTGGATAGTGGTCCGGGGGTATCGCAGGATGTGCTGTCACAGATGCTGTGATGGATTTATGACCGAGCATATTCCAAAAATGGTCGACAAAATTCATATCTCCATACCAACAAACGGTATCTCTCGTGCGTGGACCAAAAGGGACGCCGTTTATTGATAGATATCGAATTGTTAACGGAAGAATCTTTGAATGTGAAGATACCGCAGCACTGAAGAGGGATGGTTTAAAAGATAATACGTGGTCGCCGTTTGTGGAGGTACCTTCGGGAAATATTTGCACGTTGATCCCCCATGAAAGTATTTTTTCTATTTTTTTCGCTGCACCGAACATACCGCGGAATGCTTTCCTGTCAACATACAAGGTTCCGCCAAGGGTGGCAAGCCAGCCTAGAATCGGCCATTTTTTTACATCGCTTTTTGCCATAAACAATGCCGGGAATATCGACCCGATGACCACAACGTCAAGATACCCCTGATGGTTTGAGACAATGAGATAATGGCTATGCGAATGGTCAAACGGTTTGAAGTTTCGGATTACATGAAGCCCGAGGATTGTCCTCATGATTTGCGACCATCGGTGTGTAGCATGAGCGAGAAAGCGTTGTTCTGTTGCCGGACTTAAAAAAAGTCCTGCTCGCCCGATTAACACGATAGGAATAAATAATAGCGTGGCCGCAAGAATAGCAGTAAACTTGCAAAATTGCCTCACATAGCCCCGGCCATTTTCCAATAGTGTTGCTTGTATTTGTCGGCAATCCTTCCTGTTTCGACCAGGGTAAAAAAATCGGTTGTCCCGAATTGCGGATCGTAAGCCGGATCACCGCAGACCAGCGCGCCCAAACGCAAATAACCTTTTAAAAGAGGGGAAAATTTTTGAAGAATAGGTTTCTCTTTGTCCATATCGACTTGCGGAGTGCCGACATTCATTGCACACCGGCGTGAAGGAAAAACGCGGTACTCCTCAGGTGCGAAATGATATTTATGAAGGTAGGCGAATGCTTGAGAAACCTCCTCCTCATCTGCGCTGTGAAAGCTTGCACATCCAAACATCGTGCTGATATTATGAATCTCTATGTATCGTGCTATGCCAGTCCATAATAAATTTACCACGGCTAGGGAGCGATATTCTTTTGCAACGCAGGATCGGCCTAGCTCCAAAGACTGGCCGGGGAGCCTTTTTATACGAGTGAGATCGAACTCATTTTCCGAGTAAAATCCGAAACTTTTCTCCGCTTTTTCTTGGCGTAACAATCGATATGTGCCGACGACTTTATCCGTGTGCCGATTTTTTACAATCAAATGATCACAAAAGGTATCATAGACATCTGAGTCAAACCCCGTTTCGTATGAAGATTCCAGTCCTTCCTTTAGCTCGAGGTTGAATACGTTAAAGCGGAGTTTAAGGGCTGATTCAACCTCGTCCAAATATTCGGCGATTTTTACTTCAAAGAAAGGGGTCGATGCTAGAAGATGCTGATACATGGTGTAACCTCGTATAAAATATTTTTTACAAAGGTACAGCCCCTGTGTTTCATTATTATTACCCTCTCTTAACCGTGATGTTATCAAACGGTGAGTTTAGGAATTTAATTTTAGGATCGTTCTAATATTGGCTTGTAGAAAATTGTGCCGGTAACTTCTCAATAAAGATTTCTTAACTCTTTCTTTATCTTGAGGTAAAGGGCATGCGCTAACTTTGCAACGTGAAAAGGAACGCAAAGAGGGCGCAAACACTTATCCGAATTTTGCCGCTTACGGTCGGCGGAGTGCTTCTTCTTCTTGTTTTTCGGGATGTAGACTTTTCTACCACGTTCTCGCTCATCGGTGGTGTAGGTTACTATTTCATCCCTATTTTTGCCGTGTACGGTGTTGGGTGTCTTCTTGATTCTGCAGCCTGGAAATTAATCCTCGATATTCCGGGCAAAGCCATATCCTTTAGCAAGCTTCTGCAGATCCATATTGCGGGCGAATCGATGTACCGGTTCATTCCGGCAGGTGTTGTCGTCGGCGAGGGTGTGAAAATCTTCTTATTGAAAAAGCAAAGCCGTTTTACCAGCCCGGAAATCATATCAAGTCTTGTTATTCGGAAATTATTGATGGGGTTAAGTCAGGGGTTCTACATCGGGATCGGTTTTTTCTTAGGATTCATCTTAGCTCAAAAAGTTGGACTTCTTGAGGTTACTTCTCTCGGCTTTTCATTGTTCATGCTTGTTGTATTTATAGTGATGGGCGTAATGCTTTCCCGAGGATCTCTCTTTCATTGGGTGTTCCGATTTCTTCGTTCTCTACCCTTTATTAAAACCAAAGTCGAAAAGCATTCATTATTTTTTGAGCGTACCGATAGTGTACTGAAAGACTTTTTCATACACAAAAAACGGGAAGGTGTTCTGGCCTCTCTATTATTTTTCGGCGGATGGCTGACGGAAATGTTAGAAACGTATCTGATTCTTGTGGTTCTGGGAATGAAGGTTCTGCCGCATCAGGTAATGCTTTTCGAACCAATCGTCTCTTTAACGAGGTCGCTCGCATTCTTTTTACCGGGGGGGCTTGGTGTGATCGATTCCGGTTATATTTCGGCGCTCGGTTCGATCGGTATTGGGAATGTTGTGATCGGCGGTGCCGCCTTTATCATTATAAAACGAAGCAAAGAATTATTCTGGATTGCCATCGGACTTGTTTTGATGTGGTTGCAAGGAGGCAGTGTTGTGGAAGGAATACATTCAAGGCTCTTTAAGCCGGATATCGCCCCGGAAATAGTATGAAAAAGAAAATTCTCTTTATTTGCGGATCGCGAAACCAAACAACGCAAATGCATAAGATCGCTCAACAGCTCGAAAGTGACCACGATTGTTGGTTTTCGCCCTATTATGGAACCGGTTTGGAGGGATTCCTCCACAGGATGAACCTTACGGAGATGTCTATCATGGGGAGCAAGATGGCCGGCCGGTGCATGCAGTACCTTCAAGCTCATCGTTTACAAATTGATTATCGGGGTGAGAAAAATAATTACGATTTGGTCTTTACCTGCGCGGATCTCGTCATTCAAAAAAATATCAAAGGGAAAAAGATCATTTTGGTACAGGAAGGAATGACCGACCCTGAAAACCTGGGATATGTTCTTGTAAAAATGTTTCCGTTTCTCCCTCGCTGGGTTGGCAGCACGTCAACATTCAGCCTCAGCAACGCGTATCAAAAACTCTGTGTTGCGAGCGAAGGATACCGCGATCTCTTCATCAGAAAAGGTATACCCCCGGAAAAAATTGTTGTTACAGGAATCCCGAATTTCGACGATTGCAGAAAATTCTTGGATAATCACTTCCCGTATAAAAATTATGTCCTTGTTTGTACATCCGACTCGCGCGAGACGTTTAAATATGAAAATCGAAAGAGGATCATTCTCGATGCGGTAAAGATCGCAGGCGGACGCAAGCTTATTTTCAAATTGCATCCGAATGAAAATATTGAGCGTGCGACGCTTGAAATCGCTGCATGGGCGCCGGGTGCAATGGTTTTTGCTTCAGGGAGCGCGGAAGAGATGGTCGCCAACTGCGATGTTCTTATAACGCAATATTCATCCACTGTCTATGTCGGTTTGGTTCTTGGAAAAGAGGTCTATTCAAATTTCCAGCTTGATGAATTGAAAAGACTTGTTCCTATTCAAAATGGCTGTTCCGCCCGAAATATTGCTCTCGTTGCTTGCGAATTGCTGTCGGCAGAGCCTCAGCAGGCTGTTAGCGCGCATCGGCGCGAGCATGGCATGTCGAAAATGTGGCAGGACAATTACAAGGTAAGGCTGGCAAAACTTTTCTCGAAGGCTGCATGAAAAAGCTTATTGTCATTCAAGCGCGGACAGATTCTTCCCGGCTACCAGGCAAAGTCTTATTGCCCCTTGCAGGTGCGCCGCTGCTCCAGCGAATGATCGAAAGGGTACAGGCCGTAGAAGGATTTTATGAGATTGCTGTTGCCACAACAGTAGACCGGCGTGATGATCCGATTCGCTCGCTCTGCAGGTCGATGGGCGTTCGGTGTTTCAGCGGCCACGCTACCGATCTGCTGGACCGGCACTATCACGTAGCAATACGCGAAAAGGCCGACGTAGTTGTGAAGATTCCGTCCGATTGCCCGCTGGTCGACCCGGCGACTATTGATAGAGTCATAACTTTTTTTCTTTCCCGAACAAAGCCGTTTGATTTTGTCAGCAATCTGCATCCGGCAACGTATCCCGACGGTAATGACGTTGAAGTCATAACCATGGAGGCTTTGGAGACTGCATGGCGCGAGGCGGAAAAGAGTTACGAGCGCGAACACACGACTCCGTTTATTTGGGAGCAACCGGACCGTTTTGTCCTTGGAAGTGTTTTGTGTGAAGACGGTGCGGATTATTCTATGAAACATCGGTGGACAATTGATTATCCCGAAGATTACACATTGATCAAGCGTATTTACGATGAGTTGTGGAGCGTTGATCGCCCGATTTTTTCAATGCGCGATATTCTTGGATTGTTGGGAAAGAAGCGGGATATCCGGTCGATCAATGCGCGCTATATCGGCGTGAACTGGTACCGGCATTACATCGGGCAGCTTAAAACCGTTTCGACATCAGAAACAAGGTAATCGGTGAATTCGTGACTGAACAAGAAAAAATCGAGCTTGAACTTCTCGCTCTTCGCGTACGGGAACATATTATCAACATGGCGACCGATGGAGGCTGTTTTATAGGAGCTTCGCTTTCGTGTGCGGATATCATCGTCTATCTTTATGCTAAAGTTCTAAAGATATCGCCGGGAACATTGAACGATGAGAACCGTGATTACTTTTTCCTGTCTAAAGGACATGATGTTCCGGCACTGTACGGGACTTTTGCAGAACTCGGATATATGGAAAAAAGCAGGCTTAAAAACCATCTCAGCATAAGCGATTCCATCTACTGGCACCCGAACAGCTCCGTGCCGGGAATTGAATTTCACTCCGGTTCCCTCGGCCACCTGCTGTCGGTCGCTATCGGCGTTGCGCTCGACATAAAAATACGCGGGGGCCATAACCGCGTCTTTGTGATTCTTGGCGATGGAGAATTAAACGAAGGATCTGTGTGGGAGGGGTGTCTGGTTGCTGCCGCCTATAAGCTCGATAACCTTGTCGCAATTGTCGATAGGAATGAGTTTCAGGCAAATGTCCGCACAGAAGAGCTGATCCCGCTCGAATCAGTAGATAAAAAATTTTCTGCTTTTGGCTGGTCCGTAAATCGGATCAGTGGACACAATTTTGAGAAGATGGAGGTTGCATTTTCACATATTCCGATGAGTGTCGACCGGCCCACTGCAATTATTGCAGATACTATTCGAGGAAAGGGGCTGCCAAGCATTGAACGCCGTGCGGACCGGTGGTTCGCCAACTTCTCCCATGAAGAAATCGAGATGTTGCTCGATGAACTCTACAATGGAAAGGAGAGCGACCTGACATCTGAAACTCTCATGGTTCGATAAAAGTCAGGCTCATTATCAATTATGACATACGAAGAAAAATTACAGGAATTAGCGGAGATCGATCACAGTATCGTTATTATGACATCTGAAAATCGGGCCGCAATTCGAAACCTTCCACGGATGCTGGGAAATAGATTTATCAACGTCGGAATTGCCGAACAGACGATGATCGGTGCTGCCGCAGGACTTGCGCTTCGTGGGCAGACGCCGATTGTTCATTCGCTCGCTACGTTTCTCACTCTTAGAGCTTTTGAATTTATCCGGACAGACGTTGGGATCGCGAATCTTCCGGTGAAACTAGTCGGAGGAGTTCCGGGCTTTCTCTCCGAGGCGAACGGCCCGACACATCAGGCGCTCGAAGATATATCGCTGATGCGCGGTATTCCCAACATGAAAGTATTTTGTCCTGCCGATCAAGATGAACTCGTTACCGGCCTTCCGCATATTCTTCAAGACAGATCACCGTGGTACATTCGCTTTACAGGGATGCAGCCTGTGGTGAGGCATTATGATCAGTTTGTAATCGGGAAAGCTGAAATTCTCGTGGAAGGAATGGATGTGGCATTGCTGACGTATGGCTTTATGAATAGAGAATCGTGGCATGCTAAAGAAATTCTCGAATCCAAAGGGATCTCCGTCCGGTTCATTAATTTCCGCACGCTTAAACCGGTTGATGAAATGGCGATTCTTACCGCAGCAAAAGAGTGCTCATTGCTTGTCACGATAGAAGATCACTTCTTGACCGGCGGTCTTTATTCTATAGTGAGCGAAATTCTTGTACGGCATGAAAGAAGAGCAAAAGTTCTCCCTCTTGCACTCGAGAGTCGCTGGTTCAAACCGGCGTTGCTCGACAATGTTCTTGCATACGAAGGATTTACCGGTGGTCAGATTGCTTCACAAATAATTACTGCGTTGGAGGATCGCAACGGAATTTCGTCCTCCGACAAACTGGAAATCCCATTGGAAGATGACTGTTTTTAGGAAAGGCGAAAAATGAATTCCATCGAAAAGAATGAGGCATATCCGTCGATCGCGAAGTCGGATGAATTGTACGCGCGTGCACTCGGGCTGATACCGGCGGTGACGCAAACACTCGCAAAAGGTCCGGGCCAATATGTTAAAGGCGTCGCGCCGAAATACCTGAAGCGTGGCAAAGGGGCACATGTATGGGATGTGGACGGCAACGAATATATCGATTACACGATGGGCGTGGGGCCGCTGTCGCTCGGATATTGTTACGATGCGGTCGATGCTGCAATAACAAGACAATTGGAAGACGGCATTACATTTTCATTGATGCATCCGCTAGAAGTAGAAGTGGCTGAATTGATTCGTGAAGTGATCCCCAGCGCAGAGTCGGTTCGTTTCAGCAAAACCGGATGCGATGTAACGACTGCCGCCGTCAGGCTTGCACGCGCATTTACGGGACGCGACAAAGTTTTGTGTTGCGGATATCACGGCTGGCATGATTGGTACATCGCAGTGACAGATCGTAACAAAGGAATTCCTCAAGTTTCGCGCGATCTTACATACACCTTCAATTATAATGACATTCAATCAATCGTCGATTCGATCGACGGGGAAACGGCTTGTGTAATTCTTGAACCCGTTGTCTTCGAAGCTCCCAAAGAAAATTTTCTCCATAGGCTGAAAGAGATCTGTCAGCGAAACGGAGCGTTGCTTATTTTCGACGAAATGTGGACTGGGTTCCGCCTAGCGCTTGGGGGTGCACAGGAATATTTCGGAGTGAAGGCGGATCTTGCCTGCTTTTCGAAAGCGGTCGCAAACGGGATGCCGATTTCCATTCTTGCCGGACGGCATGATGTTATGCAATTGCTCGAAAAGGATGTTTTCTTCTTCACAACCTTCGGCGGCGAGGCCATTTCTCTTGCAGCGGCGAAAGCAACGATCGAAGAATTGCGCGATAAGAAAGTTCCTGAATATCTTGAGCGAATCGGCAACAGGATCAAAGATGAATATAACAGCATCGCCTCTAAATTGGGGATGAAGTATACGAACTGTTCGGGCTTCGGGTGCCGCACCATTGTCACGTTTGATGCAAGCGCTGGGAGCCCGCTCGAAATAAAATCACTCGTTCAACAGGAATTGATCAAACGGGGAATTTTGTGGGGCGGATTTCATACGATGTGCTATTCACATTCGGACGATGATATCGATTATACAATATCCGCGTACAGGAGAATCCTGCCTATGGTAAAAGAAGCAGTCGCCGGAAATACCGTTCGCCAGCAATTGCATGGTGAGCCTGTAGAACCCGTTTTCCGCAAAACGAGCAATTTTAATATGAAACCGAAGCAAGTACTCAAGTGAACAATCTCTTTTCTTTAAGAAATAAAGTGGCAATAGTTACCGGTGCCCTGGGGCTGCTGGGTAAGCAGCATTGTTTTGCCTTAGCCGAAGCGGGAGCAAATGTTGTTGTGACCGATTTGAACGGGAAAGAGTGTGAAATGTTTGCCCTTAAGTTGGCATCCGAAACGGGGACTCAATCGATTGGCTGTGGTTCTGATATTACTCAACGTGTGTCGATTGAAGCATTGCGAGATCGCGTTTACCGTCAATATGGTACGATCGCTATTCTCGTCAACAACGCGGCCATCAATGATGCTGTAGAAAATCCGGCGGCCGCCGAACAATCAAAGTTTGAAAACTACCCTCTCGAATTGTGGCAAAAATCTCTTGACGTGAATATCACCGGCACGTTTCTTTGCTCACAAGTGATCGGCGGAATGATGGCGAAACAGGGAAGGGGCAGTATCGTCAATATTGCATCGACCTACGGGATTGTCGGACCGGACCAGTCGCTCTACTCCAAGCCTGACGGGACGCAATCGTTTTTTAAATCACCTGCGTATCCCACAACCAAAGGGGCTGTTATTGCTTTCACAAGATTTCTCGCGACGTATTGGGCAAAAAACGGCGTTCGTGTCAATGCACTTTCTCCTGGAGGAGTGGAGAATGGACAGGATAAAAATTTTATAGAAAACTATTCAATGCGAACGCCCCTGGGCCGTATGGCACAGCCGACGGATTACAAAGGTGCCTTGATTTTTTTAGCAAGCGACGCTTCCAGTTATATGACGGGGGCGAATCTCGTTATCGATGGAGGATGGACGGCATGGTAAGAGTCGATAACTCAATCTCTCATTTTGATAGGAAGGGAATTGCTATGCAGAAACCAAAAGTCTACATTGGTAAAAGGCCGGTCGGTGAGGGGGAGTCGATTTTTATCATCGCTGAGATTGGTATCAACCATAACGGCTCGCTTGAAATAGCAAAGAAATTAATAGATGGGGCCGTGTTGGCAGGATGTGACGCGGTAAAATTTCAGAAACGTACTCCGGAATTATGCGTCCCGAAAGATCAACAAGGCGTCATGCGAGATACTCCATGGGGAAGGATGACATATCTCGAATACCGGTACATGGTGGAGTTCGGCGAGAAGGAATATGCCGAGGTTGACCGGCACTGCAGGGAGCGGGGAATCCTGTGGTTCGCATCGTGCTGGGATGAGGAATCGGTGGATTTTATGGAAAAATTCAACCCCGTCTGCTACAAAGTATCATCGGCTTCGTTGACGGATATTGAGCTCTTGCAGAAAAAACGCCGGACAGGCAAGCCTCTCATCATTTCAACGGGGATGTCGACAGAGAACGAGATCGATACCGCAATATCAGCCCTCGGACGCGAGAATTTGTTGATCGCTCATTCGACATCGACGTATCCATGCCCGGCTGAAGAATTGAACCTGCGTATGATTCAAACGTTGAAGCGGAAATTTCCCGAATGTCCTATAGGCTATTCCGGCCACGAGACTGGGCTTGCTCCGACGTGGGCTGCCGTCGCGATGGGGGCGACATTTGTGGAGCGCCACATTACTCTTGACAGAGCCATGTGGGGGAGCGACCAAGCGGCATCCGTTGAAATTGGCGGCCTGATTCGCCTTGTTCAGAACATTCGAGATATAGAGAAGGCCGTGGGCGATGGAGTAAAGAAAGTATATGAAAGTGAACTTGGTCCCCGTAAAAGACTTCGGCACATTCGCGAAAAAGTGACGGCGTGAAGACTGATGCCCCACCCTTTGTCCCTCCCCTGTTAGGGGAAGGAAATGACTGCGCGCTGAATGTAGGCGTAATATATACTGCAATCGTTTTTAGGAACAGATAAGTATGTTGTTGGAATTTCTTTCGCCGGCGATCGTTTCGATTTCAGCGCTGGTATTGATTGTTCTTGAACGAAAATTCCCATATACAGAAGGTCAGCCTTTGTTTCGGGAGGGATTTTGGACCGACCTCGGAATGTACACAATTTTTCAGAGTTACCTGCTTAGCTGGGTGATCTTTGGGTTTATCCATTGGCTGGATGGGGAGACCTCGGTTTCCCGATGGCATATTATTTCCAACTGGCCTCTCTCAATGCAGTTCCTTCTCTTCTTCGTTACGCACGACCTCTATATCTATTCATTTCACCGCTGGCAACATCACAACAAATATTTGTACAGAATCCATGAAGCTCACCATTCGGTTCTGGACGTCGACTGGCTGGCCGGTGCCCGTTCGCACTCCCTTGAAATACTTATCAATCAGACCATAGAGTTTACGCCAATCATTCTTCTTGGGGGATCTCCAGAAATCGTTTTGATGAAAGGGATTGTTGACGCTGTGTGGGGAATGTATATCCATTCCAATATTGACGTCCACAGCGGGCGATTGCAATACATGTTTAACGGGCCGGAAATGCACCGTTGGCATCATGCAAAAGGGAAGGGGAACGCCGTCAACTACTCAACGAAGCTTGCAATTTGGGATTGGTTATTTGGAACTGCATTTCTTCCTTCTTTGGAAAAACCCATCTCATACGGTCTCTCCTATTTAAATTTTCCCAAGGGATATTTTCCCCAACAGTGGTTTGCGTTTCGCTCTTTTCGGAAACAGAAAGATTAATTTTGTCAAGGTTTAGAACCTTGGCAAAGTTAATCTTTTACGCCGCTCTCTTTTTTCGCCATAATTCCAAATCCGCGTTGCATTTCATCCTTCGTTTTTGTCGACTCATCGGAAATCTCTATGATCCCCTCCGAGCATATACTATTTTGAGCCGTGTAATGACAACAGCAATGATAACAAACACGGAGGACTGTCATGATTCAAAGATTGCTTACAATTATTCTTACGGGTGTACTTATTACGAGTATCTCAAATGCCCAGGATAGCACAGAGGTTCTTGAAGGAATTCTTAAACAGAAGCCCAACGACGTAGAAACCCTTACGAAGCTTGGAGAACTATATCATGATCAAGGTGTTGCAGGGAACGATGACGCCGTCGAAAAGGGATTTACTTGCTTCGATAAGGTGCTTGAACTTGATCCCTCAAATGCAGTCGCATTAGCGTACCGAGGGAGTCTCTGGACATTGCGTGCTCGGGATGCCTGGTGGCCATTTACAAAAATGAAGGATGTTGATAAAGGGGTCGATGAAATGGACAAGGCCGTCGACTTAGCACCGGACAACATCCCTGTTCGGCTTGTCCGGGGAATCAACAGTATTCACTTGCCGTCGATGTTTAGGCGGCTCCCGATCGCCCTCAAAGACTTCGATTACATGCTGAACGATGCGAGGTTTGTCCGGTTCAATCCCCATCTTCAGTCCACCATTTTTTGCTGGGCGGGAATAGCGTATCACAATGACGGTCAAACAACTAAAGCAAAAGAACTTCTGCAGAAAGCCATATCAGCCGACCCGAATTCCGAAACAGCTCGTAAAGCCGAGGATGAGCTGAAGAAAATATCATAACCTAAATCCGGAGAGCATCATGATGGATTCACTTGTTTGCACAAACGCGATTTCGAAAACCTACAAACTCGGTAAAACCGAAGTACCGGCGCTTCATAGTTTGACATTAGAAATAGCTGAAGGCGAGTTCACTTCGATTTCGGGGCCGTCCGGGAGTGGCAAGACAACGCTGTTGAATATTCTAGGACTCCTCGATTCGCCTACAGGGGGTCAGGTATTTCTCGAGGGGTTGGAAGTCAAATACAACGGTTTGACTAACCTTCACCGTGTCCGTCTTGAGAAGCTGGGATTCATTTTTCAGACTTTTAATCTCATTCCAGTTCTCACAGCGTATGAAAATGTTGAGTACCCTCTATTGCTCACAAAAAAATCAGCCTCCGTCCGGAAGGATCGCGTCGAGCGGGCATTGAAGGATGTGAAGCTCTGGGAATCTCGCGATCATAAGCCCAATGAACTTTCAGGCGGACAGCGGCAACGCGTCGCCATTGCGCGTGCGCTGGTCAACAGTCCAAAGATTGTTCTTGCCGATGAGCCAACAGCGAACATCGATTCGGCAACAGCGTCGGAAATACTTGACCTGATGCGAACGCTTAATGAGGAAGAAAAAGTCACCTTCCTATTTTCCACTCACGATCCGCTTGTTCTGAAATATGCAAGGAGAGTAGTGAAACTTCACGATGGGGTGATTATCAACGGACAAACACAGTAACTAAAGGAGAACTACGCATGTTTAAATTCGTCAAGCTCGCAACAAAGAATGTTTTCCGGAATCGCCGCAGGACTATCATTACCGGACTGGTGCTTGTTTTCGGAGCCACCGCTTTGATCTTAGCGGGAGGTTTCATCTCCTTTTCGTTCAGGGGGTTAAGCGAATCGACGATCCGGGGACAGTTGGGGCATATTCAACTTTATACAAAAGAAGCCCTGCAGCGCGAGGAGGAACGGCCCCTCGAATTAGGTATTGATAGCGTCGAGACATTGAAAAAAACAATTCTCAGTCAGAATCATGTTCGCTTCACTATGGCACGTGTGGAGTTTATGGGATTGATTTCGAACGGCGACAAATCTGCGGCCTTCCTTG
Organism: uncultured Bacteroidota bacterium; assembly: GCA_963717445.1. Classification (GTDB taxonomy): domain Bacteria; phylum Bacteroidota; class Ignavibacteria; order UBA10030; family UBA8401; genus JAGVPT01. The sequence goes on from OY970334.1 coordinate 4,227,519, forward strand.
GCCGGGGTGTCGAACCGGAAAAGGAAATAAAACTGGCCGGGTTTGCTCTTGCCGTGGACACCGGAAGATTTCTCGGAGAAAATCCAGCCAATGCCGAAGAGAACGAAGTGATCCTTGCGAAAGGATTGGCAAAATCCATGAAAGCAAAGATCGGCGAATATCTCACGTTGATGACAACAACATCGAAGGGGGCGTTGAATGCAATGGACGTTAAGGTTGCCGGCATTTATTCGACCGGCATACCTGATTATGACGAACGTGCGCTCATGGTAAGCCTCAAAACGGCGCAGCAGTTGTTAAATTCGCAAAAGGTTTCCAAACTTGTCGTCGTGCTGGATGAAACGGACAAGACCGATGAGGTTGCATCGCGGCTCGAGCATCTTCTTCCAGGAATCAAGGCAAGGCGTTGGTTTGATATGGCGACATTCTATAATGCTGTTGTTCGGCTTTACAACGCGATTTTCGGCTTCCTCGGCGTCATCATATTTGTGATTGTTGTGCTGAGCAGTTCAAATACCATGATGATGTCAATTTTTGAGCGGACAAAGGAAATTGGGACTCAACTTGCCGTCGGGACATCTCCCCTTAGACTCATGGTCAACTTCCTTTACGAAGGTTTGATCGTTGGTGTATGTGGAGGAGGCATTGGGCTTATCGTTGCACTACTTTTTGCAATGTTAATCAATACATCGGGAATCCTCATGCCGGCACCGCCGGGGAGTACAAGGGGATACCCTCTTATCGTCGATTTGGTTCCTTCTCTCTTCGTCGCTGTTTTCTTTCTTATTACCGTGACAACCGTTATCGCGACAATTTTTCCTGCCTATAAGGCCTCACGGCTAAAAATTGTTGATGCATTAGGACATGTTTGATCCTATAGGAGAAAAAAATGAAAATGTTTTTGAGAATCATCGTCATCGCAGTAGTCACGTTCGTTAGTCTGCCGTCGTTGGATGCCCAATCTTCAGTATCAAACGATACAAAACTCACGGGAGATGAAATCCTGCGTCTCTCCGACCTTAGCCGAAACGGATGGATATCGTACTCGGTCATGACGACGATCATGAATTACGAAGACAATGAACTGAAGGATGAAGGGCTTTTTGAAGTGAGTATCAAAGGAATGAATAAGACGCTTGTGAAATTTATGAACGCCAACGTCAAGGGACAATACCTTCTGATGGTCGATGACGACATGTGGATTTACATGCCAAATACCCGCAAACCGATTCGTATCACTCCACTCCAACGCCTTATGGGGGACGCGTCGAACGGCGATGTCGCCCGCACGCGCTATGCTGAGGACTACGCGGCAAAGTTGATAAAGCAAGAATCTGTTGACGGGGTTCCATGTTACCTCCTGGAATTGAATGCAAAACGTGATGGGGCCACGTATAAAAAAATCGATTATTGGGTGGAGAAGGAGACAAAGCATCCTAAAAAGGCCGAGATGTATCTTCTCTCGGGCAAGCACTACAAGTCGATCACCTTCGACAGGTACGAAGAGACAGCAGGGAAGACACTTCTTACCCAAATGACGATCACCGACAGGCTTCGAGAACGAAGGACGACGATCATGAAGTATGCATCGTATGTTGAAAAGGAAATGCCGGAAAAATATTTTAACAAAGACTATCTGGAGAAACTGCGGTGATTTCGCCGGCAAGGATATTTTTGATGATGGCCGCGGCAGCGTTGACAGCGAATGCGCAGGATCTTCAATATCGGTTTTCACTCATTGATGAAGCAACTTTCTCCAAACTAAACCTTGAGACTCCGCTGAACTATCACAATCTGATTCTGCCGCAAGCCACGCAAGGCAATGATGCAATATCAAATCTTTTCCTGAGCTACGGCGGTTTGTCGACATCGCTGAACCTTGTGGATTTCGCGACGAATCTCGCAAAACCGGACTACGAGTCCTCTATTCGGGAGCTTTCATACGATCTTTCGCTGTCAGACAATTTCGATGTCACGGTCGGTCGAAAGATTCTCAAGTGGGGACCCGGCTACGCTTTCAATCCTACGGGTGTGGTTGAACCACAGCGTTCACCATCCGATCCATCTGATCGGCTTGACCAGAACGTGGGACGTACACTGATCTCCCTCAACGCATTTTTCGGGAAGAGTTCGTTGACGTTCGTCTACCTGAACGATGCTCAATTTCATTCCGGAGATTTCCGTTGGGGTGAACATGACTATGCAGTACGCGCTTATACCTTTCTTAATGGCCTCGACCTCGCAGGAATACTTCATTACCGGCAAGGTGATCGGCTAGAGGCAGGAACCAATTGGTCGTACGTTATCGGCCAGAATCTTGAGCTTCATGGAGAATTCCTCGGAAAGGAGGGTTCCTCGACTGCCTATCATGAGATTTTATTCTCGGACAATGCAGAACAAATATTTTCATCGGACCCTTATATAACGCCTTTTGATCACTCGTCTGAGATTTTTTATAAGCTTCTTGTTGGAGGGCAATATACATTTGAGAACGGCCTCAATATTGCGGTGGAATATTACCGGAACGAGGAGGGGTTAAGCAAATCGGAATGGAATCAATGGATGAAGTTTGTTAAATTCCAAGATGACATCCAGCAAGGCTTGATCCCGGAACCGCCTCAAATGATCGGGCCTTCACGATACAATCTTCTTTGGGCATTGGAGACGCTCTCACCTCGTGGTACGATGAGGGATTATCTTTTCGGGCGCGAGTACTACGCAATCGACAATTGGAGTATCGAATTTATTCAACTCATGAACGCAGATGATGCCAGCGTTGTTCTTGTGCCGACGGTTTCGTACAGGGTATCGGAATTTCTTTCTCTCTATGTGCGATTTACCTCGTTCTTAGGGCAGAACGATTCGGAATACGGCGCCCTGTTCACCAGATACAGCACCAATCTAGGAATCCAATTTCAATTATGAAAAGACAAGAACTTCTTCGCACGTTTTATTTCTGTCTCATTATCACGGTCATCATCGCCGCGGGTTTCATTTACAATGTACCTGAACATTGGGCGGGAGCTTTGTACAGTTCATTCGTTTTCTCGATGTGTATCGGCTTTTCGATCCATTTTCTCGTGCACATCTTTTCCGACCGCATCGCAAAATTTGCCAAGGTTGTGAGGTTTTCGATCCTTTTCATCTTATTTCTCCTTGGAGGACTCATCGGCTCCGAGGTGGGAATCGGCATCGAAATTGTCACGCTTGGATACAGATTTTCATGGAGCGACCAGGTTCCGCTTCTGATGCTAAACTTTGTCTTTTCGGCACTCTTCGGCACGATTGCTGTCATCTATTTCACCCTTAGAGCAAGCGTTGAGCGAATGGCATCACAATTGAAAGAAAAGGAATTGAATGAAGAGCGGCTCACCCGGACCAAAATGGAAGCAGAACTGCAGGCTCTACAGGCAAAAATTAATCCTCATTTTCTTTTTAATACGCTCAATTCTATCGCCAGTCTTATCTCTGAAAATCCGAAAGCTGCTGAATCGACGGTAGAGAAATTATCGGAGCTGTTCCGTTACACTCTCAAGAGCGCCGAAAAAAATTCTGTCAGCGTTGCCGAAGAGCTCGACATCGTGCGGACGTATCTTGAAATCGAAAAAGTACGGTTTGGTCACAGGCTTGAATACGATATTACGTGCGCCGCCGAAATTCGTGATTTTATGATACCGGCACTGATCATCCAGCCATTGGTGGAAAACAGCATCAAACATGGCATCGCTTCGGAAGTCGACGGAGGAAAAGTGCTCATTGAGGCCTCGAAAGTAGATGGAAATTGCCTCATCTCGGTGATCGACAGTGGAACAGGTTTTGATGTCGCCGATAAAGCGAATGGATTCGGGCTGAGGAGCGTGGAGGAGCGTTTGCAGTTGCGCTACGGCAACTTATCGTCCGTCCGTTTAGTTCCAGACGTGTCTACTCATTTTCTGATTACGATCCCGCTTTCATAAGGTCTTACCAATGTACCTTCGAGCAATAATTATCGACGATGAGGAACTAGCCCGCAAACGTTTGCGCAAGATGCTCCAAAGTTACGAAAAGAATCTGGAAGTTGTGGACGAAGCCGAGAATGGGCAGGATGCAGTGGGGAAGGTCGAAGCCCTTCATCCCGATCTCATTTTCCTTGATGTCCAAATGCCCGGATTTGATGGCTTCGAAGTGGTTCGGCGCCTGCGCTATAAACCGTTTATTGTTTTCACCACGGCGTATGACGAATATGCCCTGAAGGCATTTGAAGAAAACTCCGTCGATTACCTTCTTAAGCCGATCGAACAAAAAAGGCTCGACAAAGCTATTGAGAAACTCCGAAGAATGTTCGATACCTCGAAATCAGAGGTCAACGAAAACGTCGAACGCCTCCTTTCACAATTGGCCTCGCCGCCTCCACGGCGGCTACAGGTAAAAACGGGGGACAAGATCCTTCTTATCGATATTGATAGCGTTACCTACTTCGAAGCAAAAGATAAATACACATTTCTTCATACCACAGAGCAGGAACATATCGTTGAATCAACACTCGCCGAATTAGAAGTGAAACTCGACAATCGAAGTTTTGTCCGAATTCACCGTTCTACCATTGTCAATATCAAGTATATTCGTGAAATTGTAAAATGGTTTGGCGGCAAGTATAAAATCCGCCTGAAAGATAAAGACCAAACCGAACTTGTCGTGAGTCGAGGCTATGTTGACCAAGTCCGGCAGCTATAAAATATCACTCATAAACTAAGTGCGTCGAAGATGACGTACGAACTCCCCTAGAGTGCACAAATAAAGAAATCCCTTAAATAATGCTTGGAATGTTGATGTTGTGGAATAATGGACTCCCTACAACTTAAAATTGAAATGAAAAATTGAAACCCATGGGGTTAAATCCCATAGAAGGATTGCTCGGCGATTGGAACGGAGTAGTTTGTATTTGACCCGAATAGGCGCTTCGATAATATCTGCCAACAGTAGAACCGACGGCGTACGACATTAATGCGCCTGCGACTGCATCGGAGAACCAGTGCATACCACCGCGATTGTTTGCCGAGACCCCGAACATCGTGTACGCAACTAACCCGAAGCCAGCAGCCTTTAGCCATGCCTTGTCGGGATAATAACTTGTCAGTGCGGAAACCACCGCCATCGTTGCCGCAGTGTGTCCTGAAGGCCATCCCCAAAATATTCCACCGCGAAGGAAACCGAAGCGAAACGATCTGCTTAAGCTATCCATGTCTGCAACATTTCTCCAATCTGGATGCGGTCTACCGGTAATTGCCTTCAGCGTCGAGTTGTAAAGGAGCTCGATAAGGCTAGCCTGTATCACAGCAAAGGAGGCACCCAACGTCTGCCGATTATTCTTCAACTTTGCGTAAGCAAACAGCGAACCGCCGGCGATAAAGGGGAGATACTCCCCCGTGAAAACAACGGGGCGCGCCCAGGATCCGTAGTCAATATGCTGATTGAAATAATGTTCAACATCGTAATCGACTCCCTGGTCTACGATAATAGCTGTTGCTGCTACGGCAGTAAAGTGTAGATAAATATTATTTCCACGGAAACTGTTGAGAATGTTGTTGCCGAAATTACCGAAGAGATTAAGATCACCTTGGTTGCTCGCTGCAGCCGGTACTGGAGACGGAAGTTGCACGAGTTGTTCCCCGCCCGTCCGGTTTTCAATTATTCCGTAACGCACGCTTGAAATTTTAAAATGTGCAAAAAATGGATCGATCAGCCCGTCCCGGAGAAAGGTCTGCGCTGCCATTTTTGTCACGGAGGGCATGAGCAATAAAACGGTTATCAAACTTGCTAGCCGGACGTTGTTACGAATTGCCATTATGTTTCTTCATAATTTTAATAATAGTAAGAAATCTTATTTTCAAATTCATTTTTTTGACCTAACATTAAATATTATTGTCCATTAGTAGAAGTCAGTCTACCGAGTTGAAGCCCCCTACTAAAATTGGACGGTCTGAAAAGACACAAATCAACAAAACTATTTTAAGAAAGCCGAACCGCAAGCGGAGGAGAAAAAGCCCGTTGAGAAGGGGACCCAATTCGAGGAGGTAACAGAATCTCCGTCGAGGGAGATACTTGCCTCAAATATTGCAAAAATTTGTTCTCGCCAAAAAGGCTTTGCGGTGACCCCAAAAGGGGATTAAGAACCGCTACTACGATTGCAAAAAATTTTGGATGAAAATCTATCTTGAATTCAATAGACGGTCAAGAAACGGTTACAAATTCAGCTTGTTATTAGGTAAACCCACCATTTTTAAGGTAATTCATTATTATGACATCAGCTCTGACAGCCGATGATCTATTCTGCTGTGGGCTTTTCCCTGCTTAATGCTGTCTCCTTTGATCCACAAAAGGAAAAACCTAAACTACGTACTGGCAGATAAACTGGGGGGTAGGACAGCCTCTACTCGGACCAATTTTTATTGAAGTATGGAACAAACGCTGGCATCAAGGATGGTGTAGGCTTTTCATTGTATTTAAGGTTTGAGGGTTTAAAAAATTAAAGTAAAAATCTTTTGACTTTTATCACCCCTAAAAATGGAAGTTGATAGTCCCTGATTTCCAGCCTCAAGGCCCGCTGGCAGTCGTTACGGTTTCTTTTATATCCGTTATTCTTTTGATGAATGCCTTGCGATTTCTCCCCGTCGAATTGACCGGCCTATGTCAATAATAATTAAAATATTTTAAAAAATACTTGACAATAACAAAAACTTCTATTAAACTGTCAGCCATACGACAAAAACTCTCCGATGTTTCCGGCATTGCTGGCTAAAGCAAGTATGAATAATAAGATTCTTTTCGGCGTATTCATCGTTTCGTTTTTTGGGGTTGCTCGATTTCCAGTTTCTCTTGATGGAATGCCGCTAGCAGGCAATGCGGAACTCGCCGATTCCCTGAACATTGACTCGCTCAAAATGAAAGTGCTCGTCCCCGCCTACTTCGACCCCTCCGCGGCAAACTACTGGATCCGAATGGCCGCGCAAGCGGCAAAAATGCCGGGACGGCTTTACGCTATCGCAAATCCGGATAACGGACCGGGCTCCAGCAGAGAAACGGCCTACACCACCGTGATCACCACGATGCAGTCGAACGGCGGAAAAGTTATCGGGTATGTTTGGACAAACTACGGCGCAGTGTCGGTCAGCGCGGTGAAATCCCAGATAGACCAATGGTATTCATTTTATCCGTCGATCAACGGTATTTTCCTCGATGGCCAGGATAATGTCACCGGCCAGGAGCCTTATTACTTGCAGCTCTATAGTTATATCAAGCAGAAGGATTCGTCGGCGATCGTCGTCGGAAATCCTGGAACGAACACGATTGAAAGTTACCTGTTCGACGGGGGACAGCGAGTAACCGATGTCGTCTGTATTTTTGAAACCAACACCGGTTTTGATTCCTGGACTCCTTCCTCCTGGATCAGCAAATACGACAGAAGCAATTTTTACGTAATACCTTACAACACGCGATCCGGCGATTGGCTGACCGCCGTCAACAGAGCGGCATCGCTTAACGTCGGATGGATCTATTGCACGGACGCGACGCTGCCAAATCCCTACAACACACTCCCGTCATACTTCGAAGAAATGTGTAACTATCTTGTCACTGGGGTTGATTCAAGTACGTCTGCGCCGACCGGCGGGCTTA